>NZ_CM129525.1:2717500-4433109 GCF_052946295.1 Rhizobium sp. KDH_Rht_773_N
GTAAACGGCGGCCGTAACTATAACGGTCCTAAGGTAGCGAAATTCCTTGTCGGGTAAGTTCCGACCTGCACGAATGGCGTAACGACTTCCCCGCTGTCTCCAACGCAGACTCAGTGAAATTGAATTCCCCGTGAAGATGCGGGGTTCCTGCGGTCAGACGGAAAGACCCCGTGCACCTTTACTATAGCTTTACACTGGCATTCGTGTCGGCATGTGTAGGATAGGTGGTAGGCTTTGAAGCAGGGACGCCAGTTTCTGTGGAGCCATCCTTGAAATACCACCCTTATCGTCATGGATGTCTAACCGCGGCCCGTCATCCGGGTCCGGGACAGTGTATGGTGGGTAGTTTGACTGGGGCGGTCGCCTCCGAAAGAGTAACGGAGGCGCGCGATGGTGGGCTCAGAGCGGTCGGAAATCGCTCGTCGAGTGCAATGGCATAAGCCCGCCTGACTGCGAGACTGACAAGTCGAGCAGAGACGAAAGTCGGTCATAGTGATCCGGTGGTCCCGCGTGGAAGGGCCATCGCTCAACGGATAAAAGGTACGCCGGGGATAACAGGCTGATGACCCCCAAGAGTCCATATCGACGGGGTTGTTTGGCACCTCGATGTCGGCTCATCGCATCCTGGGGCTGGAGCAGGTCCCAAGGGTTTGGCTGTTCGCCAATTAAAGCGGTACGTGAGCTGGGTTCAGAACGTCGTGAGACAGTTCGGTCCCTATCTGCCGTGGGTGTAGGAATATTGACAGGATCTGTCCCTAGTACGAGAGGACCGGGATGGACATATCTCTGGTGGACCTGTTGTCCTGCCAAGGGCATAGCAGGGTAGCTATATATGGACGGGATAACCGCTGAAGGCATCTAAGCGGGAAACCCACCTGGAAACGAGTGTTCCCTATCAGAGCCGTGGAAGACGACCACGTTGATAGGCCGGGTGTGGAAGTGCGGCAACGCATGAAGCTTACCGGTACTAATAGCTCGATTGGCTTGATCGTTCTCATTGACTATGCTCATCGAATGAAATTCGATGAGCCAGACCTTCTGTCCTGACGCTGTCGCGGCTCTGCCGCTTCGCTCCGGACGGGCCGCGCCACTAGGCGCGACGGCCGCTTGGCCTTGCGGAGCTCTGCTCCGACGCCCTCATGAAGGTAAAGACGTGTTCAAAAAAGATGTGAAAACATCACCAGCTTCTCACACAAGTTGCGCTTCGCTGACCTGGTGGTTATGGCGGGGTGGCTGCACCCGTTCCCTTTCCGAACACGGCCGTGAAACGCCCCAGCGCCTATGGTACTTCGTCTTAAGACGCGGGAGAGTCGGTCGCTGCCAGGTCTGCTAAACGCAACTCAACGCATGTGCCCGAAGCTGAACAAGCTTCGCAACCCTACATGCGGAAATAATGATAAAATCTTCTCTTCACAAACTCTACGGCCCAAAGCCGATCAAAGGGCCGCTCACATAGCGGCCTTTTGCTTTATAATGCCTCATGAACGCGAGACAAATTGCGTCGCAATTTGCTCGGATGAGATCCGCAAAGCGCACACGCTTTGCGTAGCCGCGACAAATCCCCTTGGGATTTGCGCTGGACGCGGGGTGGAGCAGCCCGGTAGCTCGTCAGGCTCATAACCTGAAGGCCGCAGGTTCAAATCCTGCCCCCGCAACCAATCTCCCCCCTAACCCAATCAAAACCCCGCCACAGCGCCTTTTGGCCTTCCCGGAACCCACAAACCGACAGTTCTGCCAGATCAGCGACCAAATTTGACGGGGCGCGTCAAACCCAGCCCCCGTTAAGGTGGTGGCTCCTTCCGCCCGGCGCGCTCGCGCTTCCTCTCTTCCTCTTGCCTATTGTGACTTTACGAGCCCCGAGAATCCGGCGACGGCCAGGAGGCTCAGGGTCCAGCCGATCACCGACTGGAAGAAATAGTATTTCAGAGTGAATGGGCCATTCGGCTTCAATGAGTCCGGCCGCCAGTATTCCCTTTGCCCGATCGAGGCGACCGGCAGGAGCACGTCCAGAGAGTACATCATGGCATTGAACTCCGGGTAGCTGGCTGCCTCCGGCTGATTGCGAAAGCAAGTGAGTTGGTTCTCGCCGGTATCGGCACGCCCCGCCAACTCCTGCCCACTCGACGGCATGAAACGGCTTTCGCCTCGCCGTAGATCGCACATCGTCCACTCCGGCGAGCGCAGGACAACAGGGCTGTTTGGCTTCATCGCGCCGGTTCGGTACGCAGTCGCAAAGACGGCGGTCCCGATGGCCCAGAAGAGCGCAAGCCAGACCAGCGCCAGAAGCGGTTGGCGCCCATAGCGCAGGGTGACGGCAAGGACGGCGTCGACAACTGCGAGCATCGTCCGCAACATCGGGTTCTTCGCGCGAGCCCGCCGTGCGCGCCGTTGCAGCCTTTCCTTGGTGATCAGCACGGCTCGGGCCTCCTCGTCATGGCCCATCTCCCGGAGGACCTTCGCCAACTGCTCATAGGGCTGCGGCCAGAAGTCCGCGCCAAAGCGTTCCGGCGTCTGGCGCGACAACCAGTCGAGACGGTTTTCCGCATCGGCGGGTCCGCCAATAAAGGCGCCATACTGGCAGCGGTTTAGAAGCAGGTCGCCCGGAGCTGGCCAACTCGCCTGTTCGTCGTCGATCGCACCGATCGTGGTGGCCGTCAGGTCGAGCGTCCCCTCGATGCGCGCTTCCTGCCGTAACAGGAACGCGCCTTCGATCGTGGCGCGGTTGAGCCGCAACGCAAATCCATCCGGATGCGAAAGCGACGCCGCCGCGCAGTCGATGTCGCCGCCGAAGCGGGCGCCCAGCAGACGCGTTTCACCGATGATGGTCGCTCCCCGCAACGCAAGGTCGCCAGCAACAATAATCGCATCACAGTTGAGGACGACTTCGGCCGGGCGTTCAAGCCGGGCGCCGGTCGCATTGAGGTCGCCGCCAAGGCGAACCGCTGCGAGATTGATGCCGCCTCGAACTTCCGCCCCGCGTAGCAGAATGCCGCCGCTTGCCTCGGCCCCGTCAGCGTCGAGCGCGATCGCGCCCGGTGAATTGACCGAGATGCCATCAGCTTCAATGCTGGCCCCTATCCGTGCGCCGAGAAGTCGGATTTCGCCGGTGACACTAGCACCGCGAAGGGACAGACAGCCGCGCGCTTCGAGCCGGTCGGCCTGCAATCCGGGCAACGCCGAGCCGTCCAGGAACAGATTATCGATGATGGCGGACCGCAACACGAGCGAGGCTTCGAAATGGCAGTCCTTGAGCCCGATGTCGCGCGGAATCCTGCATCCCTCGAGATCGAGGATACCCTTGATCCAGGCTCCGCTTAGGCGCAGGCCCTTCTCGTGCAGGCGATAGCCATCGGTGCCAAGGATGAGGTAACGCAACAGTTCGGCTCGCACTGTCCGCTCTGGCTCCTCCCGATCAGGGCGCAGGCCATCGCCCAGCCGGTCGAAGTCGCCCAACTGCAGATGGGCGACGACCTTTGCCTCCGCAGCGCTCAGGGGGCCAAAGCCCGCAAGGCCCGATGAGAAGGGAATGCCTTGCCCTGAGGGCGGGGATTTCTGGTTCATGAAACCGGCATCCGTCTGATCCGAGCTTTGCATCGTGCGCTCAAGTTCCGTTTGACGGGGCGTCTGCCGCCTTGCCCGCGTTTTTCTTGCCATGGCGTTGCTGCCGATACTCTCCCCTCTGGCGGTTAGCGCTGGCCCCGGAGGCTTGAGTGACACCGAGTGCGGGGCAGTTGGCCGACAACGCAGCGTTGGCCTCCGTCCCGTTCCTCGTGGGTGAATTCGCCGGTTTTGGCTGCAGGTCAAGGGGCGTTGTCGAAATGGCTGCCGGTGGCGCGACATATCGGACCATATGCATAGTTTCTGGACTTAATGCCGATCACAGCCTGTCGCACCCGATGCTAAGGTGCTGCGATGACGCTTGGAATCCGCGTCCGCCGCCGAGATGCCGCATAGAGAGAGGCCTGCCAGGGAGCGGAGGTCGGAACTCTTCCCTGGACTGCGCGCTGCCACTTCACCGAACTTGTCGAAAGCCTGCCATGCCAGAAGACCAAGAAGCACCAAAGCCAAGCGAACCGGCAATACCGCGAGGTCTTGTCCTTCTTTCGGGCTTACTCTTGACAATCTGGCTGGTGATAAATTCATCGCTTGAACTGCCAATTGTGGCCGTCGGCGCGCTCACCTCCCTGGTCCTCGCTGCCATTTTCGTTCATCGCGGCGAGGTCTGGAGCATCAGTGTCACGCCCGCCAGGGTCCTGCATTTCGTCGCCTATACCGGCGTCTTCTTCCGCGAGTTGGTGAAGGCAAACATCAACATGCTTTGCTACGTCTATTCGCTGCGCATCGATATTCGCCCGGGGATCGTCAAGGTCAGGATGCCGCTGAAGTCCCCTCTCGGGCGGCTCGCTCTTGCCAATTCGATCGCACTGACGCCCGGCTCGCTGGTAATGGACCTTAAAGGCGAGGCCCTCTTCATCCACTGGCTCGACGTGGCGTCCACGGACCCGGAAGAAGCGAGCCGGATCATCGTCGATCCCTTTGCAAAACATCTGGAGGCAGTGTTTGGCTGATTTCCTTCTGCAGATCGCCGTCGTCCTGATCTTCTTCAGCATCGCCTTTTCCGTGCTGCGGCTTGTGATCGGCAGAACGGCAATCGATCGTGTTGTCGCCATCGATATGCTCACGGTTGTGACGATTTCCCTGGTTACGCTCTACGCCCATATTTCAGGGCGCTTCGTCTATATCGACGTTGCTCTTGTCTACGGCTTGTTGAGCTTTCTAGCGGTACTCGCCATCGCCCGCTTCCTGGAACGAGGACCCTAGGCACCATGCTCGAGATGCTGATTCTGTTGATGTGCGGCAGCATCCTGGTGAGCGGAGTGTTGGCCGTCGCCCTGAAAAACCTGATGGCAGCCATGGTCAGTGGCGGACTGGCAAGCCTTTTTGCGGCCGCGTCCTATGTGCTGTTGGCCGCGCCCGATGTCGCCATGGCGGAGGCCGCCATCGGCTCGGGCCTCGCAACGCTGATCTTCCTCTACACGATACGCAAGACCGATGGCGGAGGCCGCGTCGATGAGTGAGGTGATCGGCAGCATCGTCATCCTCGTCGGAGCGTTTTTCCTGTTTTCTGCAGGCGTCGGGTTGCTGCGCATGCCGGACGTCTTCACGCGCATACAGGCCGGCACCAAGGCCTCGACACTCGGCAATATCCTGGTCCTTGCCGGCCTTGGCATCTACCATCCAGACTGGTCATTGAAGCTCCTGATCATCGCCTGCTTCGTGCTGATGACCAATCCGCTGTCGTCCCATGCGCTGTCGCGGGCTGCCCATGCCATCCGCACACCAATGGCAGCGGCAACCATCGTCGACGCTCTGAGGGAGGAGAATGACCGGGTGAGAGAGGACCGCTCATGAGGCGCGTCTTCAGCCTCATCGCCGTGCTTTCGTTCGCCGGGGTCTTTGCCGGACTTGTCAGCGATTACGACGAGCGCCAGAGTCTTTCCGCGCTCGCGATACACTATCTGACGCAGGTTCCGAAGGATCTCGGAGCCGCCAATGTGGTGACCGGAATTCTCATCACCTTTCGCGGTTTTGATACGCTGGGTGAAGTCGCAGTGCTGTTCATGGTAGCGGCCAGCGTCGGTTTGCTCCTCGCCGGCGGGGAGGTGGCTGAGCCTCGCTCGTCGCAAGCAGGCAACGGCGCGAGCCAAGGGCCAAGCGAACTGGTGCGCAACGGCGCAGAGGTCGTGCTTCCGGTGATTTTCCTTTTCGGCGCCTATGTCATATTGCACGGCCACTTGTCGGCTGGCGGCGGATTTCAGGGTGGCGCAGTCGTCGCCTCCGGCGTCATGCTCATGATGTTGGCTTATCCGACAGGGCCGTTGAACCACGGCTTCCTCAGCATAACGGAATCGCTCGCAGGCGTGGTCTATGTCCTGATCGGCATCCTTGGCATTATCGTGGGCAGCGGCTTTCTGGACAGCCACATCTTGCCACGCGGCAATTTCGGGACGCTCGTCAGCGCTGGCGCCATCCCGCTGATATCAGCTCTGCTGGGCATCAAGGTCGGGGCGGAACTGAGTGTCATCATCGACCGGTTTCGCAGCTAGCCCGAAGGGGAGGGAGCCATGGGATTGCCGATATCGCACATTCTTTTTAGCACCGGGTTCCTCATCGTTCTCATTGGCTTCTTCGGGATGCTGTGGCACCGCAACATCCTGCGCATCATCATCGGCTTCTCATTGATCGATACCGGCATGCACATCGTTCTGGTTGCCACCGGCTATGTCACCGGGGGAACCGCGCCGATCGTCGACGTGGCGCTCTCGACAACAGACGCGGCAACGCGCGCCGTTGACCCCATTCCGGCCGCGCTCGTCGTCACGGCCATCGTGATCGGGTTTTCGGTCACCGCGATCATGCTGTCCTTTGCGATCCGACTCCATGCCGTGAGCAAAACTCTGTCGATTGATGCGCTGACGGAGTCTCGATGGTAGACGACCTTCTCCACCCCCTGAACATCTTCCTGCTTGGACTGGGTGGGGGATTTCTCATTCCCCTGCTTTATCGCGTCGCCAGACCGTTGCCTGCAGTCGGCTTCATCATTGCCCTGCTCGGAATGACCGTCATCTCGTGTGTTGGCCTGTGGCGCATTTACGATGGCGCGCCGACGCTTGAAATCCTGACTGCGGGAAGCGTGCCACCGTTTTCGATCAATCTGCGCTTTGGTCCATGGGAAGGTTTCTTCTGCGCTTGCGTCAATCTCGTCGCCACACTTGGCGCCTGGCACCTCTGGCACCGGCTGCGCTCGAATTACGCGGCTGTCCTGCTCTATCTGATCCTGGTCATGGGCATCAACGGCATGGTCATGACCCGTGACCTGTTCAATCAGTTCGTTTTCCTGGAAATCATGTCGATCGGGACCTATGGCCTGCTCGGCCTGGAGCGCACCCCTGCAGCCCTCGCGGCAAGTTTCAAATACATCATGGCGACAGTGCTCGCCTCGTCGTTCTTTCTGCTTGGTGCCGGCCTCCTCTACCACGTGACAGGCACGCTCAACATCGACGACATTATCGCCCAAAGGGCAGCAATCTCTGGCCCGATCGGCGTAAGCGCGCTGCTGTTCGTCCTTGCATGCCTCGTGCTGGAGCTGAAGCCGTTTCCGGCCAATGGCTGGGGGCTGGACGTGTATGAAACCGCGGAAGGCGGCATCGCCGCAATTGTTTCCGTCGGGGTTTCTGCCGGGGTGTTCTTCGGGCTTTTCAAGCTGCTGCCGCTTTTCGAAGCCTACCTCGGCATCCTCGCCGTGTCGGGAGGGATCACCTTCCTCTGTTCTAATCTCGTCGGACTGCGGCAGACGAACGTGCAACGCATGCTCGGATATTCCTCTATCGCCCAGATGGGGCTCCTGATGCTTGCGCTTGCCCTGCTGCATCAGCTTGGGGCAGAGCAATCGCTGCCTCTGGTGGTGGGTGGACTGTTCGTCAATCATCTCCTGGCGAAGGCAGGCCTGTTCTGGCTGGCGGGGCGTATCGGGCGCCCGGACATCGAAAAATGGTCCGATGTTGCCGGCAACCGTGTCGTGCTTTCCGTTCTTGCCGTGTTTGTGGTCGCTATCGCAGGTCTCCCGCCCTTTCCGGGATTTTGGGCGAAATGGGAACTCGTGATGCAGGCTTCGGCCGGCGAGAGATCGATCTGGATCGCCGTCATTCTGGTCGGGTCGCTGCTCGAGGCCGCCTATATGTTCCGCTGGTTCAAGCTCGCCACGCGCCCGATCGGTGACCGGGCCGAGCGCATCCTGCCGGCGGAGCGAACAACCTTGACCGCTCTTCCGGCGATGAGGCTTGGTCCCATGATGGGGGCTGCCATCCTGCTGTTTGTCAGCGGCTTTGTGGCGGCGTCCCTTGCCGGCGCGGTTTCGCCGCTGCTCATCGCCCCTTTGTGCATTGGTGGCGTCCTTTTCCTTCTCGACGGACTCCCGGGGCGGATCAAGTGCGTGTTGATGCTGGTTGCGACGGCGATCGCCGGATCGTGGATCGCTCGTGACACGGACGGGTTGCGTGCGCTCTTTGCCGCCCTGCTTCTTTCGGGGGGCATCGTCGTCGCTTTCGCCAGTCTCTACCGGCTGGATGTCCGCCGGGGCTTCTACCCGATGATGGCGATTCTGCTTCTGTCAATCGCCGCTCTCCTGCGCGCCGAAACCAGCCTCGAATTCTTCTTCCATTGGGAAATCATCACCCTTTCGTCCTACTTCTTGATCGCTCAACGGCCTGGCGCTCATCCCTACGTGCTGCAGTTCCTTCTGTTCTCCTTGGTATCGGCGTTCTGTCTGCTTGCCGGCTTCGGCATCGCTACCCGCGCCAATAGCAGCACGGCCCTGGCAGCCTTTGCCACCGCTGGTCCGGATGCCGCCCGTGCCTTCTTGCTCCTCGCAATCGGATTTCTGATAAAGGCCGGGGCCGTCGGCGTTCATGTCTGGCTTCCAGGCGCCTATGCCGAGGCCGATGACGATCTGTCGGCCATGCTGTCCGCCGTCATCAGCAAGGTCGCGGTATTCGGACTTTTCATGGTGACCTATCTCGCCATTCGCTCCGACGTCGGGCTTGAGATGGCACATGTGATGGGGTGGATCGGCGTTCTGACGGTGATTGCCGGCGCGTTGATGGCGTTTCAGCAGTCCGACCTGAAACGAATGCTCGGCTATTCCAGCATGAGCCAGATTGGATACATCATCACCGCGATTGCATTGATGAGCCATCTCGGCTGGGTCACCGCGTTTTACCTCGTCGCCAATCACCTGATGGTCAAGGGCATACTGTTTCTCGCTGCGGCTGCTGTCATTCTGCGCACCGACACCCGATTGTTCGATGAGACCGGCGGCCTCGCGCGTCAGATGCCGCTTACTTTCGCCGCGGTTGTTGTCGCCCTTGTCTCGATGTCCGGTCTTCCCCCGCTCGCCGGTTTCGGCGGCAAATGGCTTCTGCTGAGCGCAATGGTAGACCGCGGATGGTACGGCCTTGCGGTCACTGGAGTGGCCGCGACGTTCATCGGCTTCCTTTACATGTTTCGTTTTGCCTATTCGATCTTCCTGGGCCAGGCGAAGCCCGTGGTTCGGGTCGTCAAAGAAGCGCCCCCGGCGCTGCTGGTGCCTCAGTTCGTGCTGGTCGTCGCGATTTTCCTGCTCTCCTTCTTTCCAAAACTTGTCATGGATCCGGTCTCAGCGGCGATCGACCCCTATTTTGCCTCGACACTCGTCTGGCAGGGCATGTCGCTGGAAACGATCTACGGGTACTGGAATCCGATCCCGGTCATGATGGTAAGCGTCGCGATTGCAGGGGTGCTGCTTGCGATCTTCCTCCTGGTCTACAAGACGTCGCGCGGTCGCTTCATACCGTTCAGCGCCGCGCATTTTTACGCCTTCTATCGCGCTGCTTTTACGCCGCTCGTGACACCCTTCGCAAATCTGGTGTGGGACGGCGTTTGCAATTTGACGATCGGCGCAGGTGGAGTCGTGCGCCGTGTCTATACCGGCAACGGGCAGACCTACGCGCTTTATGTGCTGTACTATGCCATGGCGCTCTACGTCCTCGGCACGCTGCGCTTCGTTCCAGCTTGACCTCAGCCTTGCCAGCCTCGGCGCTCGGTCACTATTGGCCCGCCGAAGCTTGCGCCAGCCCGCCCAATATACGGCTGGGCAGGAAGATCACCAGGGACGCAGCTCCTTCGACGACCGACGCACCATCGGCGAGTATTGTCTGGCCCACCGGCCCCTGATCCTCCCTGAGGATGCTGCGTATCAGGGCATCGTTGTTGACGACCTCCATCAGAGTCGGCGAGCTTGCAAAGACATTGTGCCTGCCGCCGTCAATATCGGAAACGTCGATGACTGCAATCTCCCTCTTCTGAAGAGTGGCGACTTCCTGGCCGCTTCCGACACGCGGATGCCCGCCCGCCAAGCGCCTTGAAAATCCCAGCGCACGGTCACGCTTGGAAACAATGATGGTGAAGGGTCGCGGGACCTCGCCAATGTCGTCAAGCTGGCTCAAGAACACGTCGACATCGATATCGGGCGCGGCAAGAACAACGCCCCCCAAGCGCTTCAATGTGCTGGTGCGGCCCCTCAGTGCCAGATCCCGTAGCGCTTCGGTGACCACGTACGCGCCCATCGAATGACCGACCACGACGACTCTCTTCGCATTGGTCTGAGCTGCTATCTCGATCGTCTCGGCAAGTCCACGCCGGCCGACCAGGGCGCTATCACGATCGAACACGTAGAGCGGAATCGATGCTCCCGATGGCCAGGCGTAGTGAAGTGACACCGCCTTGATATTGTAGTCGTGCACGATCTGGGCATTGCGGAAGACGCTGTCGGCGAAGTTGTTGTTGTAACCGTGGACAAAGATGAAGATCTCGCGGTCTTCTTGCGGTCGCCGCGCGAGCGCCGTGTTCAGCTGTTTGATGAACTCCTGCCGACCGTCGATTGGTTGGTAGGTCGCTGCCGAAAAATGGCGGCTGGGATCTGGAATCCGGCCGCTTGCCTCGACGCGGCCAGGAACGTGGTTTCGTGGAATGGCGATGTCGAGCTTCGCAAAATTCAGCGTTTTCGATCGCTCCGCAGAGTAGGGCAGGGAAAGATTGTTGGATCGGGCGCGTGTCGTTACGACGTAGACCGGCACCGTTGCCAGGGTTTGCGTTGCAGGCGACGGCGTCACCGGAAGGCCGAGAACCGCGCGTGGCCCCCCGCAGCCGGCGAGCACAAACAACATGATCACGATGACGGACAATCGCATTGACGACATAGTCCAGCCTATCCCTGGCAAGCTGTCCAACCTTGGCGAACCACAAGGACAATCGGTTCGGATCACTCGCTCCGGCTGCACGCATGAGGCGAAGCGTACAAAACTCTTAAGCTATGAATCGCTCCGGCGGTAGATGAATTTCCGACCCGGCAGCGCAAATCGGAGGCGTGTGTCGCCTAGACGACAAAGGACGGCGTGGCAGTCATTCGGTCGCGATCCGGGACAGGAAGACCGACAAAATCTGGACTGCAGGCATGGTCACGGGATTCTGTGCTGATCACTTCGCTTCTTGAACCGCTCTATAGTCCATAATGGGCATCCCGCCGTGCGGTTTTACGACTGCGCAGGGCTGATCGACGTTAGGAAGGAGCATCGCTTGATGGATGACGTGGGTGTTCCGCGTCCTCCTCGCAAATGACGTTTCAACAGAATTGCAGACTCTAGCAGCAGGACGTTTGCTCACATATCGAACGCGGCGTGCGGCCTCCGATCGACGGCGCATCGATCACATTGAGAATGACGCTTTCTAGCTGCCTGCGCACCTTGAGCGTCCATCGCCGAGGAGCGTTCGGGAAGGACTGGGGGATCCGCCGATGAACGTGCATGTCGCTCAATCCAGGTTCGGCAAATTGCTCGGCGTATCGGTCGCGATATTGGCGACCTCGCTGTTGGCAGCTTGCCGCGATGAGGACGAGTCTGCCGAAAGACCGCCGCGGCCGGTTCGAACCGTTGCCGTGTCGTTTAATCCCGAGGACACTTTCGGGTCGCTCGTCGGCGAGATCCGGCCGCGCACCGAGACCAGCTTCAGCTTCAGACAGGGCGGGGAGATCCGGGAGCGCGACGTCGAAATTGGAGACCTCGTCGAAGTGGGAACCGTCCTTGCTCGCCTTGACGCAGAGGACGCTCAGGATGCGATGCGCAAGGCCGAGGCAAATCTCTTTGCAGCCCAGGCTCAGTTCCAGAATGCCGAGACCGAGCGCGCACGCCAGCAGCAGCTCTATCCACGCACATCCACGCGTCAGGCCATGGAGGCCGCGACTGCCGCGGCAAGCATGGCGCAGGCTGGTGTCGATGCCGCTCAGGCCGGCTTGAGAATTGCCCAGACGAACCTCGACAATCGCGTTCTCAAGGCAAATGCCGCCGGCGTCGTTACCGCGATCGGCGGCGAGGTTGGACAGGTCGTGGGCGGCGGTCAGATGGTTGTGCGGATCGCCCAACTTGGAACGCGCGACGCCGTGTTCCAGGTTCCCGAGGCTACCATCCAGACCACGGGTGGCGATGCACGCGTCGACGTGCAGCTCCTGAGCAACTCAAACATAAAGGCGACCGGTACGGTCAGGGAGATTTCACCGACAGCAGACCCCATCACCCGCAATTTCACCGTGCGCGTCGGACTGGATACCGCGCCTGACGAATTTCGTTTCGGTAGCGCCGTGCGCGGTACGATCCGCCTTGCCGGCGAGCCCGCGGCGCGGCTGCCCATCACGGCCCTGTTCAATCAAGGCAACGAGAATGCCGTCTGGATTGTCGATGCGGCCAGCAAGACAACGAAGCTCGTGCCCGTCGAGGTGCATCGCTTCGACACTGAGGATTTCCTCGTCTCCAAGGGTCTGTCGACGGGAGACAAAGTTGTCGTCGCCGGTGTTCAGCAGCTTCGCCCCGGCATGCCTGTGCGGTTGCTTGAAGGAACCACAGAATGAACGAGGGCTTCAACCTGTCGGGCTGGGCGATCCAGCGCCAGAGCCTTATCATCTTCCTTGTGTTCTTGAGTGCGGCCGCTGGCGTACTTGCCTATGTCAATCTAGGTCGTGATGAAGATCCGGAGTTCACCTTCAAGACAATGATCGTCTCGGCCGGGTGGCCGGGCGGAACAATCGAACAGACCACGGATCAAATCACCGACCGCCTCGAGCGAACGCTTGAGGAGGTTCCCCATCTCGACAACCTGCGCAGCCTGACGACGGCCGGACAGTCCGTCGTCTATGTCACGCTTGACGATTCCACCCCCCCTGATCAGGTGGGTGAGTCCTGGTATCAGGCCCGCAAGAAGGTCGGCGATATGGTTTCGACTTTGCCGGCAGGTGTGCGCGGGCCGTTCTTCAATGACGATTTCGGCGATACGTTCGGCATCATCTATGGTTTCACCTCGGAGGGATTTCGTGATCGCGAAGTCCGCGACTGGGCCTACGAAGCCCGCACCCGCCTGCTGAAAATCGACAACATCGGCAAGGTCCAGCTGATCGGCACGCAGGACGAAACGATCTATATCGAATTCTCGACCGAACGTCTGGCAAGTCTCGGCCTTAGCGCTGCGACGGTCATCAATACCATACAGGCGCAAAATGCCGTGCTGCCGGCGGGCCTGATAACCTCGGCCCAGGACCGGACCATCCTGCAGGTGTCCGGTAGCCTCGCCGACGAGACCACGCTGCGACAGTTGAACATTCCGACCGCTTCCGGTTTCGTGCGCCTCGAGGACATCGCGAGCGTCGTGCGCGGGACGGTCGATCCGCCGCAGCCGCGATTCCGAATCAAGGGCAAGCCAGCGATCGGCATCGCCATTTCGATGGCGTCGGGCGGCGACATCCTGCAACTCGGCCAGAACATTGAAGCGACGATGCAAGGGCTCGAGGATGATCTGCCGATCGGCATCAACCTAACGCATGTCGCCAGCCAGCCGGCCGTCGTCAAAACGGCGATTCGCGGCTTCACGACGTCGCTCGCCCAGGCGGTGATCATCGTTTTGGGCGTAAGTTTCCTTGCGCTTGGTGTACGAGCAGGCATTGCGGTTGCCGTTTCCATTCCGCTTGTTCTCGCCTTGACCTTCCTGTTCATGGACATCACCGGAATCGCATTGCAACGGGTTTCCCTCGGTGCATTGATCATCGCCCTGACACTCATGATCGACGATACGATGGTGACCGTCGAGACGATGATGGCGAAGCTGGAGCAGGGCTACGAGCGTATCCAAGCGGCGTCTCACGCCTATACATCGACCGCATTTCCGATGCTTGCGGGCACGCTTGTGACAATCGCCGGCTTTATTCCGGTCGGCTTCGCCAACAGCTCTTCGGGCGAGTATGCGCGATCTCTCTTCCTGGTGATCGGTTTCGCACTGATCGTGTCCTGGCTTGTCGCCGTGCTCCTGACTCCGATCATCGGCCTTGCCGTGCTGAAATCGAAGTCGGCATCCGGACCAAAGCCGGACGGCGCGCTGCTGCGTGGCTTCAAGAACTTTCTCCATGCCTGCATGCGGATGCGCCTCGTCGTCGTTCTCGCGACAGCGGGGTTGTTTGCGGCCGCGCTGATCGGATCACAGGCCATGAAGCGTCAGTTTTTTCCCCCGTCCGATAGGCCGGAACTGATCGTGCAGTTGACCCTGCCCCAAAGCGCCTCGCAGGAGGCGACCGCTGTCGAGGTGTCGAAAGTCGAAGAGGTCCTTGCCGCCGACCAGGATGTGGCCGACTGGAGCTTCTACATCGGCTCCGATCCGGTCCGCTTTTATCTGTCGATGGATCTCCAGGCCCCCGCCCCCTCGCGCGCCCAGGCGGTGGTTATCGCCGCGAGCGTCGGCGCAAGGGAAGCCTTGCAGGCGCGTCTGCAGAAGGCACTGGACGAGAAGCTTCCCGACATGATCGTGCGCGTCTCACCCCTCGAAATGGGGCCGCCGGTCGGCTGGCCAGTCCAGTATCGTGTCAGCGGGCCTGATATTGCGGGCGTGCGCAACGTCGCCTGGCAGGTGGCCGACGCCATCAGCAAGGTCCCCGGTGTGGTCCAGCCGAACCTTGATTGGAACGAGCCGGTCCGCAAGATCGTCATCAATGTCGATCAGGACAGGGCCCGACTCGTCGGACTCAATTCCTCCGTCATCGCCCAGACACTGTTTGCGACGGCTTCCGGTATTCCAATCACACAGGTGAGGGACTCCATCTACCTCATCAATGTCGTCGCCAGGGCCGCTGCCGATGAACGCGTCGATATCAGCACGATCCGGACGCTGCAGATCCCTGTCGGCCCCAACCACACGGTGCCCCTCTCCAGTATCGCCACGATCGACTACCAGACGACGCAGCCCGTTGTCTGGCGTCGTGACGGCTCGACGTCCATCACCGTCCAGGCCGATACCGCCGAGGATGTACTGGCAGCTGACGTCGTCGCGGCGGCAACGGACAAGATCGAAGAGCTGCGCCAGGCAAACCCGCGGTACCCGATCGTCGTCGGCGGCGCGGTCGAAGGCGCGGAAGAGGGGCTTGCCTCGGTCGTCGAGATGCTTCCTGTCATGGCGGTCATTATCCTGATTGTGCTGATGTTCCAGCTTCAGAGCGTGCAGCGGCTGTTGCTGGTCATCAGCGTCGTGCCCCTTGGATTGATCGGCGTCGTCCTGATCATGCTGATCACCAACACGCCGGTCGGTTTTATCGCGGTCTTGGGAATGATTGCGCTCATCGGCATGATCACCCGCAACTCCGTGGTGCTGATCGATCAGATCGACCTTGCCATCGAGGAAAAGGGCCGCACCTGGGGTAGCGTTATTGACACCACCGCGCAGCGTCTTCGGCCAGTGTTTCTGACGGCCGGCTCGACTGTGCTCGGCATGCTGCCGATCATCCGCGACCCCTTCTGGTCGCCGCTCGCCTTTACCGTGATCGGCGGACTGGTGGTTGCCGCGGCGCTGACCCTGATCTTCCTGCCGGTGCTTTATGTCCTGTGGTTTCGCATTCCAGCCGAGGCCGCGACCGACAAGGCCGAGACGTCCGTGCCGGAACCTGCCCAGGCTTCGGGGTGAACGTTCGGTCGAGTGACCTTCGGAGGCATGACCTGATGCAAAGAGATCCAGAATGGGAGGACTGACGATGTCTACTTTGATTGCAATTGTTTATCCGACAGAAGCCAAAGCCGAGGAAGTGCGCCAGCGCTTGTTCGAATTGCAGAAGGAGTACCTCGTCAAGGTGGGAGACGCTGTCATCGCGACGAAGAATGACGGCGGCAAGATCAAACTGAACCAACTGGTCAATACAACGGCAGCAGGTGCGGCGTCGGGTAGCTTCTGGGGTTTGCTGATCGGCGTTCTGTTTCTCAACCCGCTGCTGGGCGTGGCGGTTGGCGCAGCGTCGGGAGCGATCGGCGGCGCACTATCGGACGTCGGTATCAACGATGCCTTCATGAAGGACCTGGCCGCCAACCTTGATCCCGGCAAAGCGGCCTTGTTCGTGCTGATCCAGGAGATGACCGCGGACAAGGTATTGAAGGAGATATCGAGTCATGGGGGCGTCGTCCTCAAGACGTCCCTCGACGAAACGAAGGAGCAGGTTTTGCGTGACGCATTGCAAAAGGCGACTGCAGCCGCCTAACTTGCACACCCGATATCTTGGGCAACTCTGGCGGGTCCGGACGGCGAAGTAACATTGCAGGGGCGAGCATGCAGGAAACAAGTGGGAGTCGCATGATGGGTTCGGCGGCAACCGGTATCCTTGTTCTTGCTCTGCTCTACGTCGCGCAATCGATCTTCGCACCTCTCATATTCTCGCTGTTCGTCATCGCGCTGGTCTGGCCTTGCCAGGCAAGGCTGCAGCGCTTTCTTCCGAAGCTTCTCGCACTGCTGATCACGCTCAGCGTCACGATGGTTGCGATCGCGGCGATTGGATCGTCTGTGGCGTGGGGCTTCGGCAAGCTGGCGCAATGGCTGTTCGTGAACGCCGACCGTTTCCAGGCCAGCTATGTTGACTGGACAAATTGGCTTGAAAGTCACGGCCTGGCGGTCGCCGGCCCGCTGGCCGACCGCTTCGACGTCGCCTGGCTGGTTCGCTTTGTCCAGGGGATGGCGGGGCGATTAAACAGCTTCGCCGGCTTCGCGGTCTTGGTCTTCGTCTTTGTCATGCTCGGACTGCTGGAGGTCGAAGACTTCAACACGCGTCTCGTGGCCCCCGGAGCCCAGCCCTACGGAATGCGCATCCTGACGGCCAACCGAGTCATCGGCGAAAAACTTCGCCGTTTCATGGTCGTTCGCACCTTCGCCAGCATCCTCACGGGATTGGTGGTCTGGCTCTTTGCGCTGGGTGCAGGGCTTGAGCTTGCCGCAGCTTGGGGTGCGATTGCGTTCGCGCTCAATTACATCCCATTCCTCGGGCCGTTTGTCGCGACCGCTCTGCCGACCCTGTTTGCCATTGCCCAATTTGAGTCCTGGTACACGGCGGGTGCCATTTTCGCCTGCCTCAACCTTATCCAGTTCATCATCGGCAGCTACCTGGAGCCGCGGCTGACCGGAGCTTCGCTGGCGATATCTCCCTTCGCCGTGATCTTCGCGGTATTTTTCTGGAGCTTCATGTGGGGAATTTCGGGTGCATTTATCGGTGTGCCTATCCTGATAGCGTTCATTGTGTATTGCGCAGGAACGCCGTCTGGAACCTGGATTGCCACGCTGCTGTCGGGCAGTTCGTGGACCGACAAGGATCATCAATCAGGGTGAGGACGACGGAGGAGAATCGGCTCGGTTCCGCGTTGCAACTTTAAGCCTCCGTGCAGCTTTGCATCTGACGGTTGAGTAGGGGGGCGGAAAGGACTAAACTGCAAGAGGGGAGACCACTCGCTGCCACCGGCAGCTACGGGATGAAGGCTGCAGCTTCGGCATTCCTTGTTGAGCCATCGGCAAGAACATGCAGAACGAGCCTTCACTTGCATCATTCAGACGTCATCCGGGCCTGCTTCTCGGGCTGAAGAGGAGAGCACGAATGAACTGCACATTTGTTTATGTCGCGCCCGCGACTTTGAAAAGCGATACCGGCATGACCTACCGCGTCCGAGGGGGGCGCCGCCAATTCGAGCGCTTCAATTCCCTACCTATCCGTGGCGGCCAGCTTCCGGCACGTGATGCATCGTCAGTATCCAGAGCACAATGGGCAGTATGTCTGCCAAGCCAGCCGCACATGGCCTGCCTCGCCTTGTCTGCAGTCGACAGGAGGTAATGCGATGGCGATGGAAGGTGTCCCGAACCGTGCGGGGCTGCCCGAAGGCGGGCCGGACCATGGGCGCCTCGCGAGCCGGAATTTCGACGCAGTCGAGGCAATGTCGGAAAATGGCAAAGCGGCCCGCTTGCCTTCGTTTGAATTTTCGACCGAAGGGCTGCCTCGGGCAGATCAGTTCATGGCATGGCACGATAGTTTCGCGCCGATGCTCGAACTCTCGGACATCGACCCCAGAACAGCCAATTTCAACGGCCGACAAAAGCTGTGGGATCTCGGCAGTCTTGTCCTTGCTCGGATCAGCACGGATCGTCTGGCGTTTTCAAGCCTGCCTGGACATCGTCGGCGCGATCCCCTCGATCACTGGACCATAACGGTTCTGCTGTCGGGACAAATTCACACGGATGCGGCAAGGAGCGCGTTTACCGCGGGTCCGGGGGAGGTCCAGATCCATTCGCTTGGGCGCTGTTTCGACGGCGTCGTCGACAAGAGCGAGATGCTCATTCTGTTCGTGCCGCGCGACCTGTCCCTCGAGACGTCGGCCAGACTTGGCTCGGCGGAATTTTCGACACTGGCGACTGGCATGGGGCAGCTGTTTTCGGACTATCTCGTTGACGTCGCCAAACGTTTGCCGATGCTTACCCAGGCCGAACTGCCCGGACTCGTCGCGGCCACGCGCGGGATGATCCTTGCATGTGTTTCGCCGTGCGCAGACCATATCGAAGCCGCCGAAGGGCCGATCGCCACTGTTCTTCTCGAGCGAGCACGCCAACTTGTCCAGAACAGGTTGCTCGATCCCAAACTCGGGTGCGAGTTGTTGCGGCGGGAGCTCGGGATTTCGCGAACGCGGCTTTACAACCTGTTCGAGCCTTTTGGCGGCGTGATGCACTACGTTCAGCACCGTCGACTGCTGAGTGCCCATGCCGCGCTAACCGACCCCAACGACCGGCGCCTCATTTTTCAAATCGCCGAAGAGCGTGGTTTCACCGATGGTGCGGAGTTCAGCCGCGCGTTCAAGCGAGCATTTGGTTACAGCCCGAGCGAAGTCAGGAATCGAGGCGGCGGCGGCATTCCTGTTCACTCCGACCTCGAGGAGTGCCCATCCGAGGAGAGGCTTGGTGTCCTTTTGCGAAGATTGCAGGGTTGACCTCCCGCGCAAGCACGGAACGCGGGCCAAACTCAACGAACAAGAAAGCCAAGCGCCGCCGCGTTTGCCAGGTCGATGAAGAACGCTGAGACAAGCGGGAGGATAATGAACGCGACCGTCGCTGCACCATGAGTCTTGGTGACAGCAGTCATGTTGGCGATTGCAGTCGGTGTGGCGCCAAGCGAGATGCCGCAGAAGCCCGCAGAAATTACGGCCGCTTCGTAGTTGCGCCCCATTGCTGGAAATACCACGAACAGGATGTAGGCAACGGCGATGATCGTCTGGATGGCAAGCACCACGGCCAGCGCCGGCCCAAGTCCACTCAGGCCCCACAATTGCATGCTCATCAACGACATGGCCAGAAACACGTTCAACGAGAGATCGGAGATCAGCGAGAGGGCGCGGCTACGTGTTGGCCATGGCAGCTTCGGCGCGACGAACGGGACGGTGTTCGTCATCACGATCGCGACGAGCAGGCAGACAACGAATAGCGGAAGATTGATACCAGCGTCGACAATGATCTCATGCAAGGCGTATCCGATGAGGATCGCAAGGTTGGTGACGAGTAAGGTCCGCAAGAGGCTGACGTAGCTGACGTCATCGTGATGGCCGCTTGTCGCTGCGCGCGATACGCCGATCGTAAGCTCCTCTTCTGCACCGCTCAAGCCATGGCGTTTGATCAGGTATCGTGCGATCGGCCCTCCGATAAGGCTGGCAATGACAAGGCCGAGAGTTGCGCTGGCGATCCCGATCTCCAGTGCATTCGTAAGGCCGAAACGGCTTGTTATGATCGGCGCCCAGGCGATCGTCGTACCATGCCCGCCGATCAGGGACGTTGATCCCAGCAACACCGAGGTGCCGGGCGGAAGTCCGAGGATGTCGCTCGTTGCAATGGCCACAAGGTTCTGGATGACGAGAAAGACCAGCGTGATGCCGAGAAGAATGAGGAAGGGTCTTCCTCCTGCTGCCAGATCGGAGAGTCGCGCATTCAGTCCGACGCCGGTGAAAAAATAGAGAAGCAGCATATCGCGTGCGGCCAGGGTAAAGCTGATCTCGACTCCAAAAAACTCATAGGCAATCAGGGTCGCAAGGGCCGCCAGAAGTCCTCCCGTGACGGCTTCAGGAATGCTCCAGTGGACAAGGATGGGAACCAGACGGTTGAGATTGGCGCCCGCAAAGAAGACAAGAATCGCGATAGTGAAGGATAGTAGTCCTGGGAGCTGCATCACCGACATGTGTCACCCCTCCGGCGCCGCGGCCCTCGCCACGTTTGCGGTTGCAGGCTCGACTTTGCCACGCGCCGCGCGGTTGAGCCAGTTCTAATCCGTTCATGCGGGCATGGTTGCAACGAAGTGCAAGACAAAACCGAGCCGCCGCCGACCAGCCGGTCGTCACCGCCCCTTTCGCCAATGCTCACCTACGGCAAGGTTTGACCTTTCCCTGCGAGTATTCCCCAAGGCCGATTCATGCAGGTGCCACGCGAGGTTAGTCACGTCACCGGTCGTGAGTTTTGAACTCAGGGCTTGGTTTTGGGATTCTATGCCGATCACAGACCGTCTTCTACGACACTATAGTCGGGACGAGGCGTACAAGTTGAAGTCGCGAATGTTCTGCCAAGCGAACCTCACAGAGGGCGAGTGATGAAGAAATTGCTGATGTGTTCGATTGCAGGCATTGCGCTTGCAAGTTGCACTCCCACACAGCAAGGCGCCGGTATCGGTGCCGCAACAGGGGCGGTGGTCGGCGGAGCCGTGCGGAACGACGTACGCGGGGCAGCGGTTGGCGCAGCGATCGGTGGCGCAACCGGGGCAGTGATTGGCAACGTTGCCGGTCGTCCGGGACAGTGCGAGTTTCAAGATCGCAACGGTCGACGTTACATTGCAGCCTGCCCACGCTGATTTCGAGGGGGCAGGCGGATACAGGCGGTATGGGAACGAAGGCTCGGCAGGATGCGAACGGCACGACTGTTCTGATCGCGGCATTTCCAGCTTAGCCGCTGTGCGTGGGAGTTCAATCAAGCGCGCCGATTGACGACCCTTTGGGTGCGATGAACTCGGTTCAACTGGAGGCAAGACATGGCCACTGCCAATGCCGCACCAAAGACAGCAATGCAGAGATTTCTCGACGGCGTTGAGAAGGTGGGAAACATGGTTCCCCATCCGGTGATCATCTTCCTGATCCTCATCGGCATCGTCATTGTGCTGTCGGCGGTACTTGGCGCATTCGGAGCGGCCGTAAACTATGAGCGCATCAATCCCGACACGCATGAGATCGAGCAGGCATCGACCGCCATCCGCAGCCTGCTGAATGTGGAGGGCATCCGCTTTCTATATTCATCGCTCATCCCCAACTTCATGAGCTTTACGGCAGTCGGCCTGATGATCGCTGCCATGATCGGCGCCGGCGTTGCAGAAGAGTCGGGCCTGGTCACGGCGCTGATCCGCAAGCTGGTGATTGTTTCACCGAGCTGGGCCCTGACCTATATCCTCGCCTTCGTCGGGATCCTTGCCAGTATCGCCGCCGATGCCGGATATCTCGTGCTGATCCCGCTCGCCGGCGTTGCCTATCTGGCAGTCGGGCGCCACCCGTTAGCGGGACTGGCGCTCGGATTTGCCGCCGTCGCCGGCGCGTTTACCGTCAACATGCTGATCAAACCGCTCGATGCGGTGCTTGTCGAATTCACCAACGATGCAGCGCATCTCGTCGATCCCGCGCGATCGATCGGCCTGGCGTCGAATGTGTGGTTTTCGATTGCCTCGGTGCTGTTCCTGACGGTGGTGATTGCATTCATTACCGACCGCATGATCGCGCCGCGGCTCGGCGAGTACAATCCGGCCTTGGCCGAAGGCGATGTTCAGCCCCAGGGAGCAACGCTCTCCGAGCAGGAATCGCGTGGCTTGCGTTTCGCCCTGTACGGACTGATCGGCCTTCTCGTCGTCTTCTTGCTTCTGACCATTCCAGGTGGGGCTCCATTGCGCAATCCCGATTCGGGCGAACTCATCGGCAATTCACCTTTCATGAACGGGTTGATCGCGCTCATCATGCTGATCTTCCTGGTGACGGGTTGGGCCTACGGGATTGGCGCCGGCACCCTCAAGACACTTGCCGAAGTCATCGCGGCGATCGAGAAATCAATCAAGAACATGGGCGGGACCATTTTCCTGTTCTTCGTGCTCAGCCAGTTTGTCGCCTATTTCACTTACACCAATATTGGCACCGTCATGGCGCTCAGCCTCTCTGGGGCGTTGCAGGCCGCCAACATCGGCGCCCTGCCACTGCTGATCGGCTTTATCGTCGTCGTCGCCATCATCGACCTCCTGCTGACCGGCGCCATTGCCAAATGGGCAATTTTCGCTCCCGTCTTCGTTCCGCTTCTGATGAAGCTCGGCGTCGAGCCGGAAGCGGTCCTGGCTGCCTATCGTGTCGGTGATTCACCGATGAACGCAATCACCCCCCTCAACGCTTATTTCGCGCTCGTCGTTGGCTTTGCCCAGAAGTACGACAAGTCGGCCGGTGTCGGCACGATCGTCTCGCTGATGCTTCCCTACGTCGTGCTGATATTCGTGCTCTGGACAGGCCTTTTTGCGGTCTGGAAGGCCCTTGGGCTTCCATGGGGGCTGTGAGGCTGGGTGCCCGCATCCTTGAATGAATGAACACTCGAATGATCGGATGAGATAATGAGCAACACCTCCATTCCACTCGACGTCGCCGCCGCGGAAAATCATCTCATGCGTTTCCTGTCGGTGGAGGGCATCACCGGTCAGGAAAAGAACATCGGGCTTGCCGTCGTTGATGCCTTGAAGGCGATCGGCGTTCCCGAGAAGGCCATTCGCTTCGATGACGCCAACAAGCGGATTCCCCTGCCGACCGAGACAGGCAACTTGATCGTCGATATCGCCGGAACGCGGCCGGGGCCTCGGCTTCTCTTCTCGACGCATCTCGACACGGTGCCACTTTGCGCAGGCGCCAAGCCCCGGCGCGAGGGCGACCGAATTGTCTCCGACGGCACGACGGCACTTGGCGGTGATGCCCGCACCGGCGTTGCCGTCCTTGTGGTGGTCGCCGAGACCCTGATCAAGAACAACCTCCCACACCCGCCGATCACGCTGTTGTTTACGGTTCGCGAGGAAAGCGGTCTTCACGGGGCGCGGGAACTCAATCCCGCCGACCTCCATGGCGCCGCGATGTGTGTCAATGTCGATGGCCAGATGGCTTCCGACCTGATCGTCGGCGCCGTCGGCCAGGAAAATTGGGAAGTCGAGATCGTTGGCCGCGCCTCGCATGCCGGGGTTGCGCCCGAAAAGGGCATCTCGGCAACGCTGGTGGGTGCCGTCGCATTGGCGGAGGCAAGGAACAACGGCTGGTTCGGCAAGGTGGTCAAGTCCGATGGCCGCGGTACCAGCAATGTCGGCATTTTCGGCGGCAAGGACAACAAGCCGGCGGGCGACGCGACCAACGTCGTGACCGACTACGCCTTCATCAAGGGTGAGGCGCGTAGCCCCGAGGCAAGCTTCGCGACGAAGATTGCGACGGGCTACAAGGAGGCCTTTGCCAGGGCCCAGAGCGAAGTGACGGACGATCAGGGCCACAAGGCCGAGGTCAAGTTCAGTCACAAGCCATCCTATCCACCGTTTGAACTCGGCAAGGACACGCCGATCGTCAAGCGCGCGACAAGGGCCCTGCAGATGCTCGGCATCGAGCCGGTCTATGTCTTCTCGAACGGCGGACTAGACGCCAATTGGCTCGACAAGCATGGCGTTCCAACCATCACCATCGGCGCCGGGCAGGCCGAGATCCACACCATCAAGGAATATGTAAACCTCAAGGAATACGAGAAGGGCTGCCGTCTCGGCGTGCTGATGGCAACGCTTGATGATTGACGGGCGGGCATTGCACGGGATGGCGGCAGGCCTGACCTTTGCGGCGGGAGATGGGCGGCCGGCACGCATCACGTCATTGTCGTCCGCGCAAGCCATGGCCGAATTCACCGGAAGTCACGAGGCAGTGTTGGCAATTGTGTGCCCGCGGGGAACACCCGCGGTCCGCATGGCCCGAAAGCGCGAAAGGGAGCCGGGCGATTGAGTCCGATAGCATACACAGCGACCATCATCGCCGTTGCCGTGGTTCTGTTCGTCTGGAACAAACTGCCGGTCGTCTTCGTCGCCATGCTGACTGCCCTGGCCTTATGGGCCACCGGCGTGCTGACGCTCGGGCAAGCGCTTGGCGGGTTTGGCGATCCGGCGGTCATCTTCATCGCGTCCCTGTTCGTCGTCAGTTCCGGGCTGGAAGTCACCGGCGTTACTGCATGGGCGGGTCAGCTTTTGATCCGCGGCGCCGGCGAGGAAAGCCGTGCACGCCTGCTCCTTCTGACCATGGGCCTGGTATCGCTTCTCACTGCGCTGATCAGCGTCAACGGCGCGGTCGCAGCACTCCTGCCCGTCGTCGTCGTCATCGCCGTGCGCCTCCGGCGGAACTCTTCGCAGCTGCTCATGCCGCTGGTCTTTTCCGCGCACGCCGGATCGATGCTGGCATTGACGGGAACACCCGTGAACGTCCTCGTTTCGGAGGCCGGCATCGACGCGGGTGTGGGCGGTTTCGGCTTTTTCGAGTTCGCGCTTGCCGGTATTCCGCTTCTCGCCGGCACCATGGCCATCATCATCCTGTTTGGAAAGCAACTGCTTCCCGAACGCAACGGCGCGACCATGCCGGCCGATTTCAGTCATCATGCGAAGACGCTCGTCGAGCAATACGGGCTTGCAAGTGGCATCTACCAGATGCGGGTGCGGGCAAGCTCACCCTACGTTGGCAAGGCATCGACCGATGTCGATCTTTCTGCCCACCCGGGCTTGCAGCTAGTCGCCCTCCAGGAGGGCGAGACTGCCGGCCCGCTGCGCAGGCCCATCCTCGCGGAGGGTGACCATTTTATCGTGCGCGGAGAACCCGAGGTCGCTGCCGCATTTGCAGCAGCCATGCATCTCGCCTTTCGCGACGACAAGCCGAGTGGGCAGGGCGAAGAGACACTCTTCAACCGCAGCTCGGGTCTTGCAGAGGTCGTCATCCCGCCGCGGTCTGGCCTCATCGGCGAAACGGTTTTCCCAGGCATGGTCACCGAAAGCGGCGATCTGATCATTCTTGCGGCGCAGCGCGGGGGCGCCGGCATTCCGCCGGGCAGCGTTGCCAAAGATGCCGGTGGCGTCGTCCTGCAGGCTGGCGACACGATGCTGCTGCAGGGAACCTGGAGAGCGCTCGACGTCCATCTGAACGACCCGGATGTGCTGGTGGTGAACTCGCCCGAACTGGTCCGCCGCCAAGCGGTTCCCATGGGTCCCGGCGCCCGTCAGGCGGTTGTCATCCTGGTCGCGATGGTCCTTCTGCTCGCCACCGGCCTCGTGCCGCCGGCGGTGGCGGGTCTGCTTGCCGCCGGCGCCATCATTCTCTCGGGGATCATGACCGTCGAGCAAGCCTACCGCGCCGTCGGCTGGACGACCGTTATCCTCGTCGGCGCGATGATGCCGCTCTCGACGGCAATGGTGGAAACAGGCGCGGCCAAGCTGATGGCAGATCATCTCGTCGCCGCCGTCGGAGAGGCGGGTCCCGTCGCGCTGCTTGCCGGGCTTTTCGTGCTCACATCGATCATGGGGCAGTTGATCAGCAATACGGCGACGGCCTTGATCGTCATCCCGATCGGGGTGGCGGCGGCGACCGCCATGGGGATTTCGCCACGCCCGGTCCTGATGAGCACTGCGGTTGCCGCGGCAGCCGCCTTCCTGACCCCGATAGCGACACCGACGAACCTGATGGTCATGGGTCCCGGCGGCTATGCCTTCAACGACTACTGGAAGCTCGGATTGCCGTTGTTGCTCTGGTTCTTCGTCGTGTCGGTGTTCATCGTGCCGTTGATCTGGCGGTTCTGAATTTGCTGGATGGAGGCCGACCGTGGCGACGATCTGGTCGTGTCGCCTCCGATGAACTGGCGACCTGGCTGGCGTGGCATCGCCGCGTTTGCAGCATGACCGCTCGTGATGCAAGTAAGTAATAGCGGCTGTATAGCAGTTGCGGCTTGTGACTTTACAGGTTGTCCGTGCAATCAGGCCCCCGCATCCGGCTGCTTGATGTCATGATCCCCTGTTCCTATACCGGAATCTGAAGTGGCCCCCTCACGATACCGATGACCTGCCTGCCTCCTGGGCGGCCGCCGGACTGGCGACACGCCATGCAGATGGAAAAGCGGGCGGTATCGATGGGGAAATAGGGTGAGGTGGCTGGCCGTCACCTAACTTCCACAGGCTCGAGCACCCACGCCGTTCGCTCGGCCAGTTCGGGAATCTTGCTCAGATAGGCCTGATAATGGGACGTCATGCGATGCGCCTCGACGGCGGCAGCGTCCAGGTAGAGCTCATCGAGAACATAGCGATCGCCATGTGCCCGGTCGCGCCAGACATCCCAGCGCAGATTGCCGGGTTCGGCCCTGCAAAGCGGTGCCATGCCAACAAGCAATGTTCGCAGCTCGGCGGCTTTGCCGAGGTGGGCAGTCAGGATGGCTGTGATCCTGGTCGGCGATTGCATCATACCAAAGGCTCCCCGATGGGATGCGCCAGGCCGGTCCGCCTGGACGCACAAGACATTGCGGGCAGGGGACAACGGCATGAAAGGGCACACCGGCACCTTCCATGCCGCCATCGCGTCAACTCATGCCGAAACGGTTGCCCGGTCGAGCGCCTCGATGAGTTTCTCCGCGAGGGGATGATCCGATTGCGGGTTTTGGCCTGTGATCAGTTCGCGGTCCTCCACGACATGCGGGGAGAAGTCGACCGGGGTTGTGGTGACGTCGCCGCCAGCGATGCGCAAAGCGTCGGGCATGTTGAAATAGAGTTTGCCGTGAAGGATCTGTTCTTCGATCGGTTTCTCCTCGCTGGCGGAAAATACCGTCATCTTGTAGCCGGCATATTGCCAGGCCTTCGCCAGTTCGGACGCCTTGCCCAAGTCGCCGGAAATCAAGGCCGCCCGGTATTCTTTTGCCTGCGGCAGCGCGGCAAGCGAGGCGATCGGCCCGTGACACAGGAAGGCAGTGGGCTTCCCGCTCTTGTGGAAATGGCGCAGGATTTCGCCGAGGTCGGCGTTCTGCATGAGATCGACGACCGGCGCCTGTCCGCCAGGCACGAAGACACCCGCATAGCCCTCGAGCCCCTCGTCGATCACCGATCTCAAGGTCCGGACGTGCTTCATTCCCGGATTGTCACTGAAAAAGGCGCGCCCGCGCTGCAGGGCGGCCTCATCACCATCAAAATGCTGGGCAACATCCGATACGGGATCGATATGCGGCCTGGTGCCGTCGGGCGTCGCCAGCACAACGTCGTAACCGGCTTCGAAAAGCGCCATGGCAGGTACGACGGTTTCGTTGAGGTATTGACCGGTGGGACCAGTTCCACCGCCTTGAATTTCGATCCGGGTAGCATTCGAACCAATGACAAGCACTTTACCCTTGTTCATGGGAACCTCCTGACTTGATGCGGTTAAAAACGGTGCGAGCGAGCGGTTACGATGGCGAAACTCATTCCAATGCCCATGCCGGCGGCCCCTGGCTCACGTTCCCTCAGCATCCTGGTCTCGGAAAGTGAAGGTTGCAATTGTGGGCATCGCATGGTCCTGCCTTGCCTTTGTCGGCCTACCGAGCCGCCTCCACGATGAGATCTGCGACCTCTTCGGGATGGGAGAGCATGGCAACGTGGCCCGACGGCACTTCAACCATCTCGGCTTTTGCGGATTTCACCTGGTCTCTTTGCATATCGGGCGCGATGATCTGATCCTTCGTCGCTACAACCATGAACGAGGGTTTGTCACGCCAGGCGGCATGGCTGACGGGCGTGGTGGTGGCGCGCACATGGAAACGTCCCTGCACGACCGCTACGAGCCTCTGCTCGTCTGGCGACAGGCCTGCCGCGAAGTACCTGGAGATTCCTTCATCGCTTATCTTGAGATACCCGTCCTCATCCTTGACATAGGTCTTTCGGCTTTCCTGAGCGGGGTATCTGGAGGCGATATCGACCAGCGATTGGCCGGCATCAGGTGCGTAAGCAGCTACATAGACCAGGGATTGGACCTTCTGGCTGTTGCCCGCCTCGGTGATGACCACGCCACCCCACGAATGACCCACGAGCACGACAGGTCCTTCGGCATCGCGGATTGCGCGCCGGGTGAAGGCCACATCGCTCTCGAGGGATTCCAAAGGATTCTGGACGGCGATAACTTTCAATCCGACCTTTTCCAGAAGCGGGATCACCTTCTGCCAGGACGATCCGTCGGCAAAAGCGCCGTGCACAAGGACGACGGTCTTGGCTTTGAGATCCGCTGCGAGCGCGGCAGGAGATATGCTTGCGAAGGCCATTAGGGCGCTGGCGACAAGTCCAAGGTTTCGGGACATGCGACGTTCTCCGGTCAGTGATCCGATGGCGATATTGGGAATAATCAACCAACCGAGCCTCGGAGGCATATTAATTGTGGTTAAATCCTGCGATTATGGCGTGTTCAGATGTGCGCCAGGCAACCGCATCCTCCCGTGGTTCTTCAGACCCTTCGCCTCCTCCCGTTTTGCTGCGTTGGCCGACGAGGCATCATGGCCGCCTGCCGGCTGCCGTCTCGGTAGTGCGCGCCAATCCATTTGCATCGAGAAACTGCATGGTCTGCGGCTCCCGGGAGGAAACCCTGGAAGCTCAAGATGCCTGGAGTTGCATCGCCTGTCCGCCATTCGACGAGACAATCATGCTCGCATCGTGTTGTTGAGATGTTTGAACATGGCGCAAAGACTGGGGATGTTCTGTGAGCATGCGCTCCCCAGATGCGCGCAGCTTGAACGCTGCATAGGTTTTAGCGATGCCTGATAGCTTGAGGTGCGCAGGTCCCGTGCCCGGGTGAACTGAAAGGAGGGACTTGTCGATAAGATTACCGATGGATTTGACGGTATCTGCTTGCCCGAGGCCATCGTCTTCCATCATCGTGAGGGCGGCATCGAGGGAGAACTCGCCCGAGAAGGCCGATAGTTGCCTGAAGACTCGTTGATCCATCGCGGACAGAAGGGCATAGCTCCAATCCATCATTGCTTCCGCATTTTGATGTCGAGGGTTGGCGTATCGACTGCCCCGCCATCGTAAAGCAAGTTGGTTGTCCAGCAGTTGCGCGACCCGATCGAGGCCATAGGGTCCCATGCGGCTTGCAACAAGCTCGATCGCCAGCGGGTTGCCGTCCAGTCTCCTGCAAATGGCCGCTATCCTAGCTGCTTCCTCGTCGCCCAGCGGCTCCAGGTAACCGCTATCGACCGCGCGTTCCACGAATAGCTGGATCGCGGGCCAATGTAACGCCTGGGCGGCGGTCAAACGCCCTGTGTTTGGAGGAACAGCAAGCGGTCGCAGAAGGAATACCGACTCGCCGGGCATACGGAGCGCTTCCCGGCTCGTGGCGAGAACATGCGTATTGGAGGTCCGTCGAAGCAGCGAATTCACGATATCGGCCACTGCGTCAATAACATGCTCACAGTTGTCGAGGACTACGAGGATGCGTCTTGGTGACAGCTGACCGATAATGGCCCCAATGGCATCACTTGCTGAAACGGGGATCTTCAGAGCTGAGGCCACCGCTCCCAGCACCGCTGCCTCATCTTCGACTGAGCCGAGATCGACGAAATACGCCAGTTCGAACATGGGGAGCGCACGTGCCACCAGGATGGCTAGAGTCGTCTTGCCGATTCCTCCCGCGCCCACAATGGTCATGAAGCGGCGCTCCGCCACCATCTGTGAAAGCATGGAAATATTCTCGTCGCGGCCGATAGGGCGGCCCAATCGAGGCGGAAACGAAACCATCGTTGCGGCATAGGACCCATCGAGACAAGTCCGATCGTCGCTCAGGGCGGCATGGCAGGGCGGATCCGGTTCGGACGCCCCTTCCCACGTGACCGGAGCGACGAAGCTGTAGCCGCGGCCCGCAACGCTGACGATGTAGCGATTGCCATTTTCGCCACAGCCGATTTCGCGCCGCAGATGTGTCATTTGCACGCGTATGTTGGAAGCTTCGACGTTGAGGCCAGGCCATGCAAATGCCATGAGTTCCCCGTGTGAGAGGACCTGTCCCTGGTGTCGGACGAGGGCGACAAGCATGTCGAAGGCGCGGCTGCCTATTGCCAGCAGATCGTTGCCTCGCAGGAGAACCCTTGCAGTCGGGTTCAAGCGAAATGGTCCAAAGCTAAAATAGCCGCTGCTGCCGTGATATCCCATTTCGGTTTCCCTCGATGGTTTTGTCCTCGTTAGGGCAACGCAATCCGTATGTATCCAGTTCTGATGTTACAGGAGTTCGCCACCAAGGGGGGTAAAGTGCGGTAAATTATCGGGCGCCGCGCGGCATGAAACTGACGCCGACAATCGGCCAAAAATTTATCGGCCGGCTATGGGCGTGGTATATCAAAGCAAGCCAAGTGAGGTAATTTGGTCCGATAATGCCGCCGATGGCAGACAGGCTCTGCCGTGCTCCAGGGCTGGTTGGCCGAGATCCGGAAATTGTCGCGTCCGCCCGCGCGCGATAATGGCCTCGATACCATTCTTGCGCGGACCCGATCATTCAGCCCGCAAAGAGGAGCGCATGGTATCGACGGAACCGGATGATGTGGTCGCATTTGGTCCCTTTCGCCTTCACAGGGAGCATCGCCGCTTGTTTTGCGGTGCCGAAGAGGTGCAGCTCGGCGGTCGGGCAATGGAGATGCTGGTGACCCTGGCCCGAAAAAAGGGCGAAATAGTCCAGAAGGAGGAACTATATAACGCTGCGTGGCCAGGCATCTTTGTCCATGAGGCCAATCTGAAAGTGACAATCGCATCGCTCAGGCGGGCACTGAGGGAATATTCCCCCGCGGAGGACTATATCAGGACGTTTGTAGGTCGTGGCTATTGGCTGAGCGATCAGATTGTTGCCGAAAACATCCCGAGCATTGCGGATCTGCCTGTTGTGGCAAATACCCGGTTTCCCGAACTGGGCACGGTTATCGGGCGGGATGTTGAAATCGCCGAATTGCGAGACAGTATTGCCACCAACCGACTGACCACGATCGTTGGCCCCGGCGGCATTGGAAAGACAACGGTTGCGGTCGCCACCGCTCAGCTGTTCGAAGACGAAGAGGGCGGTTTTGTCACCTTCATCGATCTCGCCCGGGTGGCCGGTGAGGAATTCGTCATCCCTTCAGTTGCCGCGGCGTTCGGTATCAGTTCAAGCAGTCAGGATCGCCTTGAGGCGATCTCATCGATCCTCGCTCGAAGGAAGACACTGCTTTTGCTCGACACGTGCGAGCACGTACTCAATGCCGTTGCGCATCTTTGCGATGTCGTCCTTGCAAATACCAGGGACGTCAGGATTCTCGCGACGAGCCGCCAGGCTCTCCGCGCGAAACGAGAAGAGGTTCTCTGGCTTTCCCCTTTGGAAGTACCTCCGCCTGGCCGCAGCTACACCGCCGAACAGGTCCTTCTTTACTCCGCGCCCCAGCTACTTGTCGAACGAGCGTCCGAGAAGGGGAAATACACGATTGAGGATAGAGATGCCTCTGCGGTCGCCGAGATATGCAGACGGCTCGACGGATCGCCTCTTGCCATCGAACTTGTTTCGTCCTGGCTGACGGGCCGAAGTGCTCCCGATGTACTGGGGGAGCTTGACGATCGTTTCACGACACTGATCGGACGTGGTGAGGATGGACTACTTCGCCAACAGACCCTGCTTGCGACATTGGAGTGGAGCTATGCACTCCTGACGAAGAGCGAGGCAGCCGTGTTGCGTGCCGTGTCGATCTTCATGGGTACGTTCGATATGGATGCGGTTGTCAGCGTCGCAATCCACTACGGCCTGGATCCAACGACCGTTTTTGATGCTGTCGCCGGGCTGCGCGCCAAGTCGATGCTGAGCGTCGAACAGATGTCGGGCGGGATGCGATACCGCCTTCTTGACAGCACTCGAGCATTTGCAGGCAATCTGCTGGAAGCCTCGGGGGAGCTGCCAGTCGTGTCGGAGGCTCATGCTCGCCTTGTGCTGGGCATCTTCACTCGTGCGAGTGTCGATCGGACACGACTTCCGGCGCGGCAGTGGCACGCTGCCTATGCCAGCCACGCGGACGATTTGCGCAGGGCTATCGGGTGGGCGCTCTTTCTTCGCGGCGATCCGCTGCTTGGCATGCAACTGGTCGCATCCGGCATACCTCTATGGCATGAGTTGTCGTCAAGCGAAGAGGCCCGCAGCAACTGCGAGCACGCGCTTGCCGAGTTCGACCGTGTCGGCTGCGATGATAGAAGCCTGAAGCTTAAGCTGATTGTGGGGCTGGCGGCCGTAAGCAGCTACATATCAGCCGATGCGGACAAGGCCATCAGGACCTTTGAGACCGCAATTCAGCTATCACGTGAAATCGGGGATACCAATGCTGAGTGCCAGGCCTTGGGCGCTCTGGCGAGATATCGGCTCCTGCCCGGCAACCAGACCGAAGTCCAAAAGATTCTCAAAGAGTTGAAACGCGTCGCAGCGCGCTCGCACAATCGCCCGGCGCAATGGGAACATGAATTTCTTCGTACGGAACTGGACATCATCCACTGCCAATATCCACCCGCGATAGCCAGGATGGAAAAGTTGCGTCAGCAACTGCGGAACGCCTCGGAGGGATCCGTTTCGCGCTTTGATCTCGATCCCAGGATCAGATCAGAAACGGCAATAAGTGCGCTTATGTGGCTTGGCTCCCGCAGGCCCGGAACGGGCCTCAGCGGCGCCCGAATTATCGCGCGTGAGGCGTTGGAAGCTCATCATGGATGGACGCTCATCTATTCTTATGCACACGGAATACTTTTTGTTCTGAGCGAATGTCAGGAATGGGCGCAAGCCAAATATTACTCCGTGCTACTGAAGGACACGATCTATCGTCACGGCATGCCGGCATGGATTCCGGTCGCAAACTGCCACATCGAAGCGCTTGATGCACTCTCCGGCGTTCGAAAGGACCCAGACGGAGTAATGTCGGCGTTTGATGAGCTCCGCACCGGTCTTAGGCAGATCGGACGTCATGTATACTACGCGCTTTTGATAAGGGCCCTCTACGCGAACGGGCATACGGATGAAGGCATGCGGATTCTCGACTATTTGTTCGAGGTAGGACCGCAACGCTCGATGGTGCCCGAATTGCTGCGCTTGCGGGCCGTCAAAGAACGGTCGGCTGGGCGCGATGACGATGCGATCGCCACCTTGCGTCAGTCGCTACAAGCGGCCGAAGACAACGGTGCGTGGGGCTGGAGGATTCGCTCCGCAACGGATCTTGCCGCTGTTTTGAAAGATCGTTTGCGGTTTGATGACGCGAAAAGTGTTCTCGAGCCCATCTATCGCCAATTCGTGGACGGCTTCGATACTCCTGACTTGCAAAGAGCCGGAAACCTGCTGACGGAACTGCGGAATTTCGGGCGTGTTCCGCGCTCATAGCGAGCTGCACGCCGGTTCGTCGCGGATCGCGTGCACGCGGTAATTGCGAAGAACTGCAAGACCTTCCATCGCCTGTGCTTGGCTTTGTTAATTCGAGCAAGAGCGATGACATGGCAGATTTCGCACGCATTGACGGCGTTTAGCGTGCATCGCCAAGACCGGATGTTAGTCTGTATCCCATTCAGATGACGGAGACGCATCGTGCGGACGCTCCGGCATGTCGCCGCGGCTGTGAACTGTTCGCTCGAATGATGTGCGCCGATCGGATCTTCCGAGGATGCGACATGACCAGGCTTATCGCTACCCTTACCCTCGATGACGCTAAACTGATGCTGTCGGCGGCGGAAGCAAAGGCGGTGGAGTTTGCCATCGCCTACAATGTCGCCGTGGTCGATGCCGGAGGACATCTTATTGCCTTCGTCCGGCAGGACGACGCGCTGATCGGCAGCATCGATCTGGCCATCAAGAAGGCCGTTACGGCACGGCTCTTCGACAAGAAAACGGATTACCTGGCAAGCCTGGCCCAACCCGGCAGGCCGCTTTTCGGCATCCATCAGAGTAATGACGGCAACGTCGTCATCTTTGGTGGCGGGCTCCCCGTTGTCCGAGAAGGGCGGCTGATCGGCGCGGTGGGAGCAAGTGCCGGCTCGGTGGAGCAGGACATCGCTGTCGCCCAAGCCGCCGTATCCGCCATTGATCTTGGGTTGGCGGGCACGCGATCGGTCAATTCAGGAAAGGAGCAGAGAAGATGACGACCAATATCGAAGGAAAAGTCGTACTGATCACCGGTGGCGGAACCGGCCTGGGCGCCGAGACCGCCCAGATGCTGGCTTCAAAGGGCGCGAAGGTCGCGATAGCCGCGCGCAGGCGGGGCAAACTTGACGAGGTTGCCTTCAGGATTTCCGCCTCCGGCGGCAAGGCCCAAGCCTACGAGTTGGACGTAGCAAACAAGAACCAGTTCAAGTCGGTCGTGGACGCGGTCGTTTCCGATTTCGGAAAGCTTGATGTCCTGATCAACAATGCCGGGTTGATGCCGATCCGCCCGATGGCGGAGGCGAATACCGAAGAATGGGACGCGATGATCGACGTCAACCTCAGGGGCACCCTTTACGGCATTGCTGCGGTCCTGCCGATGTTCATCAAACAGGAAATGGGCCATATCATCAACGTCAGTTCCGTCGCTGGCGTCAAGGTCTTCGCGCCGGGGGGCACGGTCTATTCCGGCACCAAGTTCGCTGTCCGCGCCATCTCCGAGGGGCTGCGCCAGGAAGTCGGAAGCAAGATCAGGGTGACCTCGATCGAGCCCGGCGCCGTCGAGAGCGACCTCAAGCACACGACGAGCGGCACGTCGCAGGATGCGGTGATGGAATTTTACAAATCGGCGATCCCCGCCAGTTCCGTTGCAAGGGCGATCACGTTTGCCATCGAGCAACCTGCTGACGTGGACATCAACGAGATCGTGCTGCGTCCGACGGCGCAGGAATTCTGATCGGCGGCTCGAATCCGTTACCGCCACGACTCTCATCGATCGCGACCCGGGTCGCGGCGCTGCGCGAAGGCGCGTCCAATGTTCTCAAGATCGGCCGTTTCCGATCCCACATTAAGAGGAGAATATGACATGGCTTATCAGAGCGTAAATCCGGCGACCGGTAAGGTCCTCAAGACATTCAACAATCACAGCGACGAGGAAATTGAAAGGGCGCTCACCCGGGCGCACTCCCTCTATAAATCGCCTTGGTGCAAAGGCGACAGGACGCCCCGGCTCAAGGTCTTGCGCCGGCTTGCGGAATTGGCAAGCGAGCGCGTGGACGACCTGGCACGCATCCTTACGCTGGAAATGGGCAAGCGCATCAACGAGGCGCGCACCGAGGTGCGGATCACCGCCGAAATCGCCCGGTATTATGCCGACAACGCCGAAGCCTTTCTCGCCCGCGAGAAGGTCGTGACATCGAAGGGCGATGCATGGTTGGAATATCACCCGATCGGCGTCGTCGTCGCCGTCGAGCCCTGGAACTTCCCCTTCTATCAGCTGGTTCGCGTGGCCGGACCGAACCTCGCAATCGGCAATCCCGTGCTCGCAAAACATGCCAGCATGGTCCCGCAGGCCGCAGTTGCCTTCGAAGAGCTGCTGATCGAAGCAGGTGCGCCGGAGGGCGCCTGGACGAATATCTTTGCGACGGGTGAGCAAATCTCAAAGCTTATCGGCGACGATCGGGTTCAAGGCGTGGCCCTTACCGGTTCGGAGGGCGCGGGGAGCATCGTGGCGGCCAACGCGGGCAGGAATCTCAAGAAGTCCGTGATGGAACTTGGAGGAAGCGACGTTTTCGTCGTCCTCGACGATGCGGATGTCGACAAGGCCGTCGCCGCCGGGTTTGAGGCACGGCTTCGCGGGTGCGGGCAGGTCTGCAACGGCGCGAAACGCTTCCTCATCCACGAGAAGGTTGCCGACGAGTTCGTCAAGAAGCTCGCCGAAAAATTCACGAGCACCAAGATTGGCGATCCCATGGATGAAACCGTCGGGCTGGGACCGATGTCTTCGATAGGGGCACGTGACGATATTGCGGGGCAAGTTGAGCGCGCCGTCAAGGCCGGGGCCAAGGTCCTGGTCGGCGGAGAGGTGATCGAGGGGCCTGGCGCCTACTACAAGCCGACCATTCTCACGAATGTAATGCGAGACAACCCCGCCTATTTCGAGGAGTTCTTCGGTCCTGTGGCGCAGGTGCATGTCATCGCGAACGATGACGACGTCATCAGGATCGCGAACGATTCGAATTTCGGGCTCTCCGGCGCGATCTTCACCGCGGACGTCGAGCGCGCGAAGTCGCTGGCATCGCAGGTCGAGACCGGGTCGGTGTGGATCAACACATCCTCTTTCACCGGGCCGGAACTTCCGTTCGGCGGGGTGAAGAGATCCGGCTACGGTCGCGAGCTCGCAGGTGCGGGTATCAAGGAACTGGTGAACCAGAAGATGGTGCTTGTCGCGCACTGATCCGCGTATCGTGCCAACCGGATCGCACTGGCATCCAGCGTCACGAAAGGGGCCGCGGCAGAGCGGCCCTCGTCAGGGAGCCACGGCCCCGCACCTGCCCTGAAATGGGCTCCTTGAGGCGCGCCGGGGATTGGGGTCGGTCCGGCTCCGATATCGTCGAGCTGCGATCAAGCCCCGACGATTGCGAGAAAGAACAGTTTATGGAACTTCGGGCCTGACGCCGACGCCGACGGCGTGTGTGCGGATTTTACCAAGTGCAGGACAAGGATTTGAGTAAGTCCGGATGCACAAGACGGAAGCAAGTCAAGCTTCTGTTAGTCGTCTTTCGTGATTTCTCAGCCACAACCATCCCGAAAACTTGCGCGCCCCAATATCCCCATAGCGTTGTAGCTCCGACTAAGCTACATCCTGTGTAAAGGCTCAAGGTGAACGGTTCGCCGCCACAGCTGCGCCTGTCGGCAACTTAAGGGAAAATGACTTCGCTTATGGATGGCATCGGTCCGCAGCATCACGACTCCGGTCTTCGTGCGCTTTGCGGTATCGCTGCATTCTATCGGATCGCTGCTGACCCGATCCGGCTTCAGCACGATCTGGCGCTGAAAGGGCGTGCATCCGAAGCCATCGACATCCAGCGAGCAGCCGGGATCATCGGCCTCAAGGCGCGTGTGGTAGAGAAGGTCACGGAGCACCGCCTTCGATCAATGCCGGTACCGGCAATCGTGAAAGTGCGCAGTGGCTCCTTTCAAGTGCTCGGCGGCTTGAATCCGTCCGGAAAGTACAGGCTCGTCGATCCGATAACGCGTGTTGATCGCGAAATTGCCCCCTCGGACATATTGGCGGAAATCGGTTCGCGCGTGATCCTTGTCGGCCGGCGGATCGGCGGGGACGGATCCGATCCCAGGGAGTTCGGCTTCAAGTGGTTCCTGCCGTCCATCTGGCGGTATCGCAAGCCACTCGCCCATGTTCTGCTTGCCTCGCTGTTTGTGCAGATATTTGCGCTCGTGACACCCCTGTTCTTTCAGGTCGTGGTCGACAAGGTTCTGACACACAAAGGCTATTCGACGCTTTTTGTGCTGGTCGCAGGCATTGCGATCATCGGTCTCTTCGATGTCGTGCTTCAATATCTGAGAACCTACGCGCTGGCGCACACGACGAACCGGATCGATGTCGAACTTGGGCAACGGTTGTTTCATCACCTCTTGCGGCTTCCACTCGGCTATTTCGAAACCCGCTCGGCAGGCCAGACCGTTGCAAGGGTACGCGAGCTCGAAACGATCCGTGCATTTCTGACCGGCCAGGGGCTTTTCTCTGCGCTTGATGTCATTTTTACTTTTGTCTTCATCGCGGTTCTCTTTGCTTATTCGTGGAGCCTGACGCTGATCGTCATTGCCGCGATCCCGATCTACATCCTGATCGGTATGATCGTCAGGCCGCCGCTTCGCGAATTCGTCAAGGAGAAATTCAACCGTGGTGCTGCGAGCCAGCAGTTCCTCGTCGAAGCGATCGTCGGCATCCACACGGTCAAATCCGCTGCGGTGGAACCGGTGATGCAGGCACAATGGGAGGAGAAGCTTGCAGCCTACGTGCGGACAGCTTTCGACACGACGCTGCTTGGCGCTGGCGGACAAAACGCCATCCAATATGTCAGCAAGCTTTCGACGGCAGCTCTTCTTCTCTTCGGCGCCAAGGCCGTTATCGATGGCGAGCTGTCGGTTGGTTCGCTCGTCGCTTTCAACATGATTGCCGGCCAGGTCACCCAGCCGGTCTTGAGGCTTTCCCAGCTCTGGCAGGATTTCCAGCAGGTGCAAATCTCCGTTGATCGGCTTGGCGACATTCTCAACACGCCGACAGAGCGTCAGCCCGCCGTTCGTTTGTCGCTGCCGGCTCCGAGGGGGCATATCGAATTTCGAAATGTCACCTTCCGTTATCGGCCCGGCTCCCCGGACGTTCTGAAGAACGTATCGCTCGAGGTTCGGCCCGGAGAGGTGATCGGCATCGTCGGTGCTTCCGGTTCTGGAAAATCGACGCTGACCAAGCTCGTGCAACGCCTGTATCTCCCCGAAGAGGGGCAGGTTCTTCTCGACGGGGCGGATCTTTCGCAACTCGATCCGGCCTGGCTTCGAAGCCATATAGGCGTGGTTCTCCAGGAGAACCTTCTGTTCAACCGTACGATTCATGACAACATCGCTTTTTCAAACCCGGCGATGCAACGGGCTCAAGTCATTGCTGTTGCCAGGCTCGCCGGCGCCGATGATTTCATCACAAGGCTGCCGCAGGGCTATGACACGATGATTGAAGAGCGCGGGGCAAACCTCTCCGGCGGCCAGCGCCAGAGGATCGCTATCGCCCGGGCTCTTGCGACCAATCCGCGGATCTTGATTTTCGATGAGGCAACCAGTGCGCTCGACTACGAAAGCGAGAGGGTCATTCAGGCGAACATGGGGCAGATTGCCAGCGGCCGAACGGTGATCATCATCGCCCACCGGCTTGCCGCGATCCGGCCATGCAACAGGATCGTCGGTATGAAAGACGGCCGGATCGTCGAGGTCGGCAGCCATGACGAATTGCTGGGGCGGCCAGATGGCCTCTATTCGCGTCTTTGGGCCTTGCAGAACGACAGGGGAGCGGCATGAGCGCAACCGCGAACGCCTCTCGCTATTTGGGTCTTCCGCGACGGCCGGCAAAGCGTGCCGATCACGAATTTCTGGCGCCGGCCCTCGAGGTTCTGGAGACGCCGCCATCGCCCATACGCATGGCGCTGATCCTGATCATCTGTCTGTTCACCACGGTTGCGCTGGTCTGGTCCTATTTCGGCCGCATCGACATTATCGCTGCGGCGCAAGGCAAGATCCAGCCGACCGGCCGCGTCAAGGTCGTACAGCCGTTGCTGACAGGCAAGGTGAAGACGCTGCCGCCACAAAACGGCGACCATGTGCGCCGGGCCGACATTCTGCTCGAACTTGATCCGGCGGATGCTCTCGCAGACGAAAGGGACGCCGCAAAGAGCCTTGCCTCAGTCAAGGCGGAGGTTGAGCGCCGCAGGGCCGCCATCCAGTTCGTGCGTTCGCAACCGGCGGCGGGATCCGTTCCGGAAGTCAGCTGGGACCACGATACCGGCCTCGAGCTGCAGCAGCGCGAGAACGGCATTCTTCGCGGCGATATCGAGAAATATCACGCAATCATCGCCTCGCTCGACGCGCAGCAGCATCAGAAGGAAGTGGAGAGTGAACGGCTCAAGGCAACAGTGGCCGCGCAGGAATCCCTCGTTGAAACGCTCAGGGAGCGTGTGGCGATGCGCAGCATGCTTGCCTTGAAAGATGCCGGCACCATGGCAAGCGTCATCGATGCAACAGAAACAATGAAGGAACAGGTGACGCAGCTGGCGATACAGCAGGCGCAACTTGCTGACGCCGAGGCTGCAATCGATGTCTTCGCCAAGGAGAAACGGAAAGCAGAAGGCGCCTTTCTGAGCGATCAGCTTGACCGGCTTGGCGATGCCGAGCGGCGCGCGGACGAATTGGAGCAGCGTCTGGCGAAAGCAAAGAATTCTCTCGAGCAGATGACGTTGCGCAGTCCGATTGACGGGACGGTGCAATCCTCATCTGTCACCGGTATCGGGCAGGTGGTCACCGTTGGCCAGGACCTGATGCGGATCGTACCGGAAGACAGTTCGCTTGAGCTTGAAGTCTATATGCCGAACAAGGACATTGGCTTCATCAGAGTGGGCCAGGAAGCCGTCGTAAAGCTTGAGGCCTTTCCCTTCACCCGCTACGGGACGGTTTCAGCCGTCGTCGTGAAGGTCGCCGCGGATGCCATTCCCGAGCCAGACGCGACCCGTCGTGAAGGAGACCCTATCGCGAGGCAGTCAGGCGCAACCTTTGGCGGTGCCGAGCGAATGCAGAATTTGGTCTTTCCCGTTACGCTGCGCCTTGCGAGTGATCACATTCAAGCTGACGGCGCGGATGTCAAATTGTCGCCGGGCATGGCGGCTGTCGCGGAGGTGCGCACCGGCCAGCGCAGAATATTAGAGTATGTGTTTTCTCCGTTGGTTGAGGTGGCTGACGAGGCGCTTCATGAGCGATAGAGGACCGGCACGATTTATGGGCTGCGTACGTCTTGCGACTGCGGTACGCTCGCCCGTTTTGTAAGTAAATAACAAGGCTTATCTTGGGTTTTAGGGATGAAAGGCGTGTTTACTGTAAACTATGTTCTGAAGTGCTTTACCCATCAGCACAACTCAAAGAGCCAATTGTCAGGGCTGTCGGCATCGCTGTGCCGACGGGCTTAACTTCAATTTTCAGCCGAGCGTCGTGCCTGCGGGGAGGTGAACCGATCCGGGGCATGGCAGGGTGGTATAAACAAGCGGTGATTTCATGACGGGCATTGTTACTCCCACGAAGAACGTCAGCTTGACGGGAGATCAGAAAATCGACGGGCTTCTCAGCGGCTACGCCTGGGACAGCACGATAACCTACGCGTTTCCCACCAGCTCGATTTCGTATTCCTATGACGGCGAGAAGGACTACGGCTTCTCCGCGATCTCTTCGCAACAGCGCTCTTTTGCCTTGTTCTTTATGGAGCAATCCTACGGAAACACGGCAAATGACGGCTTCTCCGTTGAGGGGTTTACCAATGCCGATTTCGTCGCCGGGAACGCGGACACTGCGTCGGTGCGCTTTGCACAATCCTGGTATCCCCCGACTGCGTGGGCGTATACCCCAAGTGCGGACAGTGCGGCCGGCGATGTCTGGTTCGGGACGGCATATGCCGGCACGGTAGTTGATTATCGCTACCCGGAGTTCGGCAACTATGCCGGCCATACGCTGGCACATGAACTGGGTCATGCTCTCGGTCTGAAACACGGTCATGAGCCGGACATAGACAATCCGCTGGTCGTGCCCGGTGCCTACGATTCCCTCGAATATACGATCATGACCTACCGTACATATGTCGGAGACAGTCCGACTGGTTACAAATACGAGCAGAACGGTGCGCCGCAGACCTTCATGATGCTCGATATCGCCGCTCTACAGGAAATGTACGGTGCGGATTACACGACCAACAGTGGCAATACCGTTTACAAGTGGAAGCCAAACGAAGGCGTCACCTATGTGGACGGGGTCGCGGCCATCACGCCGGACGCGAACAGGATCTTCGCGACAATTTGGGATGGCGGCGGTATCGACACCTATGATCTCAGTGCCTACACGACCAGCCTTCAAATCGACCTGCGACCAGGGGGGTACTCGGTCTTTTCTCAAGTCCAGTTGGCTTACTTGGGCGGTGGCTCGAATGGTGGCGATGCTCGCGGCAACATCTTCAATGCGCTTCTCTATCACGACAACCTGGCATCGCTGATCGAGAATGTTCAGGCAGGCTCCGGTAGCGATACGATTGTTGGCAACGAGGTCGACAACGCCCTATGGGGCAATGCCGGAAATGATACGCTGACTGGCGATGCCGGCGACGATACCTTAAACGGCGGCACCGGATCGGACCGGATGTCGGGTGGGGTGGGTGACGACACCTATATTGTCGATGTTGCGAACGATGTCGTGACTGAGAACGCAGGCGAGGGAACGGACACGGTCAGGACGACGCTTTCGAGTTACACGCTCAGCGTCAACGTCGAGAACCTGACTTACACGGGCACGACGTCGTTCACCGGTACGGGCAACGCTGCGGTCAATATCATTACTGGCGGAACTTGGTCCGATTGGCTGGATGGCAAGGCGGGAGCCGACATCCTGATTGGTGGGGCGGGCAACGACACTTATTTTGTCGATAATCTGGCCGACGTTGTGACCGAGGCTGCCAATGAAGGCACGGATCTGATCAAGACGACGCTTTCTGCCTACACGCTGACCAATATTGCCAATGTCGAGGACCTGGCCTACAGCGGCACAGGCGATTTTGCCGGGACGGGCGATGCCCTTGCCAACACCATTACCGGTGGTGCCGGCAACGACATACTGGTCGGCGGTGCGGGTAACGACAGGCTGATCGGCGGCGCCGGCAATGACGTGCTCTCCGGGGAGGCTGGCGACGATTGGCTGGATGGCGGCACGGGTGCCGACACGCTTTCCGGCGGTATCGGCAACGACACCTATTGGGTTGACAATGGCGGGGATACGGTCGTCGAGGCTGCCGACGAAGGCAGCGATACGGTGTACGTGCAGTCGGTCTATTTCGGGAGCTACGCGCTCGGCAGCAATGTCGAGAACCTGACCGTCTCCGGCACGACGGCTTTTACCGGCATCGGCAATGCGCTGAACAATATCCTGACCGGCGGGGCCGGGATCGACACGCTGAAGGGTGCGGCAGGTGACGACACCTATGTCATCGGCACCGGCGATATCGTCGTCGAGAATGCCGGCGAGGGTACCGATACCGTAAAGACGGGTCTGGCGGCCTATACACTGGGTGCCAATGTGGAGAACCTGACCTACACCGGGTCAGCGGCCTTTGCCGGTACCGGCAATGAGCTGGACAATATCATCAAGGGCGGTGCGGCGGCCGACAAGCTGACCGGGGCTGCCGGCAACGACACGCTGGACGGTGGGGCGGGAGCCGACACGCTGGCCGGCGGCATCGGCGACGACACCTATGTCGTGGATGCTGCCGGCGACGTGGTCACGGAGGCAGCAGGTGCGGGTACGGACGAGATCCGCACGTCACTTGCGACCTATTCGATCGCTGCGCTCGCCAATATCGAGAACCTGACCTACACCGGTTCGGCTGCCTTCACGGGCACCGGCAATGCTGTGGCGAACGTGATCACCGGCGGCGCCGGCAACGACACGCTGAACGGCGGCGCCGGCGCCGACACGCTGATCGGTGGGGCGGGCAACGATACCTATATCGTTGACAATGCCGGTGACCTCGTCACCGAAGGTGCCGATGCGGGGATCGATACGGTGAAGGCTGGGTCGGCGACCTATACGCTTGCCGACAATGTCGAGAACCTGACCTATACGGGCACGGTGGCCTTCACCGGAACGGGCAACGACCTTGCCAACACGATCACCGGCGGGGCTGCGGCCGACCGGCTGTCGGGTGGAGACGGCAACGACACGCTGAACGGCGGAGCCGGAGCCGATACGCTGATCGGTGGAGCGGGTGACGATACCTATATCGTGGATGTCGCCGGCGACGTCGTTACCGAGGTTGCAAATGCAGGCACCGACACTGTCAAGACCGCGCTTGCGGCCTACACGCTCGGGGCCGATATCGAGAACCTGACCTATACGGGTACGGTGGCCTTCACCGGCACGGGCAACAGCCTTGCCAACACGATCAGGGGTGCGGCGGGTGCCGACACGCTGGACGGCAAGGCGGGAGCGGATGCGCTGATCGGCGGTGCCGGCAACGATACCTATGTTGTCGACGATCTGGCCGATGTCGTGACCGAGGCCGCCAACGAAGGCACGGATCTGATCAAGACGGCGCTTTCTGCCTATGCGCTGACCAACATCGCCAATGTGGAGAACCTGACCTTCACCGGCAGCGGCGATTTTGCCGGGACCGGCAATGCCCTTTCCAACACGATCACCGGCGGTGCCGGCAACGACACGCTGGACGGTGGCGCGGGTAACGACACGCTGGTTGGCGGAGTTGGCACGGACAGGCTGGACGGCGGAGCGGGTAACGATACGCTGGTCGGCGGTGCCGGCAACGACACCTATGTCGTGGATGCCGCCGGCGACGTGGTCACGGAGGCAGCAGGTGCGGGTACGGACGAGATCCGCACGTCGCTTGCGACCTATTCGATCGCTGCCCTCGCCAATATCGAGAACCTGACCTACACCGGTTCGGCTGCCTTCACGGGCACCGGCAACGCTGCGGCGAACGTGATCACCGGCGGTGCCGGCAACGACACGCTGAACGGCGGCGCCGGTGCCGATACGCTGATCGGCGGGGCGGGTGACGACACCTATATCGTGGATATTGTGGGCGACGTCGTTACCGAAAGTGCCGATGCGGGCACCGATACGGTGAAGACCGCGCTTGCGGCCTACACGCTCGGCAGCGATATCGAGAACCTGACCTATACGGGCGCGGTGGCCTTCACCGGGACGGGCAACGACCTTGCCAACACGATCACCGGAGGGGCTGCGGCCGACCGGCTGTCGGGTGGCGACGGCAATGACACGCTGAACGGCGGAGCCGGAGCCGATACGCTGATCGGCGGAGCGGGTGACGATACCTATATCGTGGATGTCGCCGGCGACGTCGTTACCGAAAGTGCCAGCGGAGGAGTCGATACGGTGAAGGCTGCGTCGGCGGCCTATACGCTTGCCGACAACATCGAGAACCTGACCTATACGGGTACGGTGGCCTTTGCCGGAACGGGTAACAGCCTTGCCAACACGATCAGGGGTGCGGCGGGCGCCGACACGCTGGACGGCAAGGCGGGTGCCGATACGCTGGTCGGCGGTGCCGGCAACGACACCTATGTTGTCGACGATCTGGCCGATGTCGTGACCGAAGCTGCCAACGAAGGCACGGATCTGATCAAGACGGCGCTTTCTGCCTATGCGCTGACCAACATCGCCAACGTGGAGAACCTGACCTTCACCGGCAGCGGCGATTTTGCCGGGACCGGCAATGCCCTGGTCAACACGATCACCGGCGGTGCCGGCAACGACACGTTGGACGGTGACGCGGGTAACGACACGCTGGTTGGCGGAGTTGGCACGGACAGGCTGGACGGCGGAGCGGGTAGCGATACGCTGGTCGGCGGTGCCGGCAACGATACCTATGTCGTGGATGCCGCCGGCGACGTGGTCACGGAGGCAGCAGGTGCGGGTACGGACGAGATCCGCACGTCGCTTGCGACCTATTCGATCGCGGCGCTCGCCAATATCGAGAACCTGACCTACACCGGTTCGGCTGCCTTCACGGGCACTGGCAACGCTGTGGCGAACGTGATCACCGGCGGCGCCGGCAACGACACGCTGAACGGCGGAGCGGGAGCCGATACACTGATTGGTGGAGCGGGTGACGATACCTATGTCGTGGATACCGCGGGTGACGTCGTCACCGAAAGTGCCGGCGGAGGAACCGATACGGTGAAGGCTGCGTCGGCGGCCTATACGCTTGCCGACAACATCGAGAACCTGACCTATACGGGCACGGTGGCTTTTGCCGGCACGGGTAACGGCCTTGCCAACACGATCAGGGGTGCGGCGAGTGCCGACACGCTGGACGGCAAGGCGGGAGCCGATACGCTGATTGGCGGTGCCGGCAACGACACCTATGTTGTCGACGATCTGGCCGATGTCGTGACCGAAGCTGCCAACGAAGGCACGGATCTGATCAAGACGGCGCTTTCTGCCTATGCGCTGACCAACATCGCCAATGTGGAGAACCTGACCTTCACCGGCAGCGGCGATTTTGCCGGGACCGGCAATGCCCTTTCCAACACGATCACCGGCGGTGCCGGCAACGATACGTTGGACGGTGGCGCGGGTAACGACACGCTGATCGGCGGAGTTGGCACGGACAGGCTGGACGGCGGAGCGGGTAACGATACGCTGGTCGGCGGTGCCGGCAACGACACCTATGTTGTGGATGCCGCCGGCGACGTGGTCACGGAGGCAGCAGGTGCGGGTACGGACGAGATCCGCACGTCGCTTGCGACCTATTCGATCGCGGCCCTCGCCAATATCGAGAACCTGACCTACACTGGTTCGGCTGCCTTCACGGGCACCGGCAACGCTGTGGCGAACGTGATCACCGGCGGCGACGGCAACGACACGCTGAACGGCGGCGCCGGTGCCGACACGCTGATCGGTGGAGCGGGTGACGACACCTATATCGTGGATATTGTGGGCGATGTGGTCACTGAAGCTGCAAGTGCAGGCACCGATACGGTCAAGACCGCGCTTGCGGCCTACACGCTCGGCAGCGATGTCGAGAACCTGACCTATACGGGCACGGTGGCCTTCACCGGAACGGGCAACGACCTTGCCAACACGATTACCGGCGGTGCTGCGGCCGACCGGCTGTCGGGTGGCGACGGCAACGACACGCTGAACGGCGGAGCCGGTGCCGATACGCTGATCGGCGGGGCGGGTGACGATACCTATATCGTGGATATTGTGGGCGATGTGGTCACTGAAGCTGCAAGTGCGGGCACCGATACGGTGAAGACCGCGCTTGCGGCCTACACGCTCGGGGCCGATGTCGAGAACCTGACCTATACGGGCACGGTGGCCTTCACCGGGACGGGCAACGGCCTTGCCAACACGATCAGGGGTGCGGCGGGCGCCGACACGCTGGACGGCAAGGCGGGTGCCGATACGCTGATCGGCGGTGCGGGCAACGACACCTATGTTGTCGACGATCTGGCCGATGTCGTGACCGAAGCCGCCAACGAAGGCACGGATCTGATCAAGACGGCGCTTTCTGCCTATGCGCTGACCAACGTCGCCAACGTGGAGAACCTGACCTTCACCGGCACCGGCGATTTTGCCGGAACCGGCAACAGCCTCGACAATAGGCTGATCGGCGGCGCCGGCAATGACGTGCTCTCCGGGGAGGCTGGCGACGATTGGCTGGATGGCGGCACGGGTGCCGACACGCTTTCCGGCGGTATCGGCAATGACACCTATTGGGTTGACAATGGCGGGGATACGGTCGTCGAGGCTGCCGACGAAGGCAGCGATACGGTGTACGTGCAGTCGGTCTATTTCGGGAGCTACACGCTCGGCAGCAATGTCGAGAACCTGACCGTCTCCGGCACGACGGCTTTTACCGGCATCGGCAATGCGCTGAACAATATCCTGACCGGCGGGGCCGGGATCGACACGCTGAAGGGTGCGGCAGGTGACGACACCTATGTCATCGGCACCGGCGATATCGTCGTCGAGAATGCCGGCGAGGGTACCGATACCGTAAAGACGGGTCTGGCGGCCTATACACTGGGTGCCAATGTGGAGAACCTGACCTACACCGGGTCAGCGGCCTTTGCCGGTACCGGCAATGAACTGGACAATATCATCAAGGGCGGTGCGGCGGCCGACAAGCTGACCGGGGCTGCCGGCAACGACACGCTGGACGGTGGAGCGGGAGCCGACACGCTGGCCGGCGGCATCGGCAACGATACCTATGTCGTGGATGCCGCGGGCGACGTGGTCACGGAGGTAGCAGGTGCGGGTACGGACGAGATCCGCACGTCGCTTGCGACCTATTCGATCGCGGCGCTCGCCAATATCGAGAACCTGACCTACACCGGTTCGGCTGCCTTCACGGGCACCGGCAACGCTGTGGCGAACGTGATCACCGGCGGCGCCGGCAACGACACGCTGAATGGTGGCACGGGCGCCGATACGCTGATCGGTGGGGCGGGCAACGATACCTATATCGTTGACAATGCCGGTGACCTCGTCACCGAAGGTGCCGATGCCGGGATCGATACGGTGAAGGCTGGGTCGGCGACCTATACGCTTGCCGACAATGTCGAGAACCTGACCTATACGGGCACGGTGGCCTTCACCGGAACGGGCAACGACCTTGCCAACACGATTACCGGCGGTGCTGCGGCCGACCGGCTGTCGGGTGGCGACGGCAACGACACGCTGAACGGCGGCGCCGGAGCCGATACGCTGATCGGTGGAGCGGGTGACGATACCTATATCGTGGATGTCGCCGGCGATGTCGTTACCGAAAGTGCCGATGCAGGCACCGATACGGTGAAGACCGCGCTTGCGGCCTACACGCTCGGCGCCGATGTCGAGAACCTGACCTATACGGGTACGGTGGCCTTCACCGGGACGGGTAACGGCCTTGCCAACACGATCAGGGGTGCGGCGGGTGCCGACACGCTGGACGGCAAGGCGGGAGCCGATACGCTGATTGGCGGTGCCGGCAACGACACCTATGTTGTCGACGATCTGGCCGATGTCGTGACCGAAGCTGCCAACGAAGGCACGGATCTGATCAAGACGGCGCTTTCTGCCTATGCGCTGACCAACATCGCCAATGTGGAGAACCTGACCTTCACCGGCAGCGGCGATTTTGCCGGGACCGGCAATGCCCTTTCCAACACGATCACCGGCGGTGCCGGCAACGACACGCTGGACGGTGGCGCGGGTAACGACACGCTGATCGGCGGAGTTGGCGCGGACAGGCTGGACGGCGGAGCGGGTAACGATACGCTGGTCGGCGGTGCCGGCAACGACACCTATGTTGTGGATGCCGCCGGCGACGTGGTCACGGAGGCAGCAGGTGCGGGTACGGACGAGATCCGCACGTCGCTTGCGACCTATTCGATCGCGGCCCTCGCCAATATCGAGAACCTGACCTACACTGGTTCGGCTGCCTTCACGGGCACCGGCAACGCTGTGGCGAACGTGATCACCGGCGGCGACGGCAACGACACGCTGAACGGCGGCGCCGGTGCCGACACGCTGATCGGTGGAGCGGGTGACGACACCTATATCGTGGATATTGTGGGCGATGTGGTCACTGAAGCTGCAAGTGCAGGCACCGATACGGTCAAGACCGCGCTTGCGGCCTACACGCTCGGCAGCGATGTCGAGAACCTGACCTATACGGGCACGGTGGCCTTCACCGGAACGGGCAACGGCCTTGCCAACACGATCAGGGGTGCGGCGGGTGCCGACACGCTGGACGGCAAGGCGGGAGCGGATGCGCTGATCGGCGGTGCCGGCAACGACACCTATGTTATCGACGATCTGGCCGATGTCGTGACCGAAGCCGCCAACGGAGGCACGGATCTCGTCAAAACGGCGCTTTCTGCCTATGCGCTGACCAACATCGCCAATGTCGAGAACCTGACCTTCACAGGGTCGGGTGGTTTCACCGGGACGGGCAATGCTCTTTCCAACACGATCACCGGCGGTGTCGGCAACGATACGCTGGACGGTGGGGCCGGAGCCGACACGCTGATCGGCGGCATCGGCAACGATACCTATGTCGTGGATGCAACCGGCGACGTGGTCACGGAGGCAGTGGGTGCGGGTATGGACGAGATCCGCACGTCACTTGCGACCTATTCGATCGCTGCCCTCGCCAATGTCGAGAACCTGACCTACATCGGTTCGGCTGCCTTCACGGGCACCGGCAACGCTGTGGCGAACGTGATCACCGGCGGCGCCGGCAACGACACGCTGAATGGCGGCGCCGGCGCCGATACGCTGATCGGCGGAGCGGGTGACGATACCTATATCGTGGATGTCGCCGGCGACGTCGTTACCGAAAGTGCCGGCGGAGGAATCGATACGGTGAGGGCTGGGTCGACGACCTATACGCTTGCCGACAACATCGAGAACCTGACCTATACGGGTACGGTGGCCTTCATCGGAACGGGCAACAGCCTTGCCAACACGATCAGGGGTGCGGCGGGTGCCGACACGCTGGACGGCAAGGCGGGGGCCGATACGCTGATCGGCGGTGCCGGCAACGATACCTATGTTGTCGACGATCTTGCCGATGTCGTGACCGAAGCTGCCAACGAAGGCACGGATCTGATCAAGACGGCGCTTTCTGCCTATGCGCTGACCAACATCGCCAATGTCGAGAACCTGACCTTCACCGGCACCGGCGATTTTGCCGGGACGGGCAATGCCCTGGTCAACACGATCATCGGCGGTGCCGGCAACGACACGCTGGACGGCGGAGCGGGTAACGATACGCTGATCGGCGGTGCCGGCAACGACACCTATGTTGTGGATGCCGCCGGCGACGTGGTCACGGAGGTAGCAGCTGCGGGCACGGATACGGTGAAGACTGCGCTTGCGACCTATTCGATCGCGGCGCTCGCCAATATCGAGAACCTGACCTACACCGGTTCGGCTGCCTTTACGGGCACCGGCAACGCTGCGGCGAACGTGATCACCGGCGGCGCCGGCAACGACACGCTGAATGGCGGCACGGGCGCCGATACGCTGATCGGTGGGGCGGGCAACGATACCTATATCGTTGACAATGCCGGTGACCTCGTCACCGAAGGTGCCGATGCCGGGATCGATACGGTGAAGGCTGGGTCGGCGACCTATACGCTTGCCGACAATGTCGAGAACCTGACCTATACGGGCACGGTGGCCTTCACCGGAACGGGCAACGACCTTGCCAACACGATTACCGGCGGGGCTGCGGCCGACCGGCTGTCGGGTGGCGACGGCAACGACACGCTGAACGGCGGAGCCGGTGCCGATACGCTGATCGGTGGAGCGGGTGACGATACCTATATCGTGGATGTCGCCGGCGACGTCGTTACCGAAAGTGCCGGTGCAGGCACCGACACGGTAAAGACCGGGCTCGATCGCCTGACACTTGCTGCCAATGTCGAAAACCTCGTCTACACCGGCAGCGGTGGCTTTAATGGCATCGGCAACGCGCTTTCCAATACGATCACCGGAGGTGTCGGCAACGATACGCTGAGTGGTGGAGACGGTAGCGATACGCTGATCGGCGGCAAGGGCAACGACTATTACGTCGTCGACAATGCCGGGGACGCCGTCATCGAAAATGCCGGCGAAGGAATCGACCAGGTGCAGACGTCCCTTGCCAGCTATACGTTGGGAGACAACATCGAAAACTTGAGCTCGGGTGCCACTGGCTTCGAAGCCTTTGTCGGAACAGGCAATGCGCTCGACAATCGGATTGTGGGCAATCTCGCGGGGTCGAATACGCTGACAGGTGGCGCCGGAGACGACGTCCTTATTGGTGGAATAGCCGCGGACTTTTTCGTCTACGAGCCGAATTGGGGGCACGACACGATCATGTCTTTCGAGGTAGCTGGCGGGGCACATGATACGATCAGGATCGATCACACGATTTTTGCCGACTGGGCATCGCTGCTCGCCTCATCAATCCTGTCGGGCAGCGACACAATCATTACCGCAGATGCGGACAATACTATCACACTGAAGAACGTGACTGTGTCGAGCCTGCAGTCGTCGGACTTCCAGTTTGTATGAGTTCGGTTCGGACCTGCCGACGGGACTTCCTGTCGGGAGGACCGGAATGGAGTTCCGTCGTGTCTGAAAGGAATTGGATGTGCGCGAGGGAGTTCACGCAACCGGGAATGAAGCTGTCGACAAACGGGGGTGCGTGATGGTCAAACGCATTCTCGGTTTGAACTCGGAAGAAGGTTGGTGCGCATGCCAGCACCAACGCTTTCCGAGCATGGTGCCGTTTCCGTCGCCCAGACCGCCAGGGACGAGGTGATGGCTTTCCAGTGGGTAAATTTCCCGCAAAGCTCGCCAGAACCTTGAAGAATGCGTAAGCGAACCGGGCAATCCCCGATGCAAGGACCAATAATGCGGAATGCCGTCAGAGCAGACGAAAGACGCTAACGCGCCCAATCGCGCGCTTGGCCGGATTCGCGCAGCTCGGCCAAAGTCTTGCCGACACAACTGCCGCCGCCCATATCGCCGATTGCTTTCGCTCGGCCGTCCAGCGTGATTGTGCCCCCTATACGGTCTGAAGCCACATAGGTCGCCACCCCGTCCTGCGAGATCCGCGACAGGTAAAAGATGTTATAGGTTTGGTTGTATTTGCACTGGATGACCAGGGGAAACTGGTTGAATGGATCATCCTGCGCCTGAACGGCAGGAAAGGGGAAGCCGGCGAGCAACACCAGGCCTGCGAGGAATGTTTTTGCGTATCCGCGTGGTCTCTGGCGGTATATCCGGGCCATCGTTCCGTTCCTTCCTGAAGTTGACCTTCGAAATGAGGGGGCATTGGAGCATTTCCGGCGGGGATCGAATCGCCCGAAATGCTCTATCCCTTTGTTTCCAGGTAATTCCGGACGCAAAACCGTTTCACATTCTTGCTGGAACTACTCTGGACGGTCAGGGCCATCAGTCCGTTGCGGTCAAGGAGGCGAACGCTGCGTTGCAGCCTGCCGTTCAGCCGAAGGATACGTTTTTCGCGGAGCTTCGTGAAACAACGGGCAACAGTTTCGACAGTCAGACCGAGATAGTCGGCAATATCGCTGCGCGACATCATCATATCGAATTCAGCATCTTCCGGATGACGCTCTGCCATTTCGCAGACGAAAGCCGCAACCCGCTTCAGCGCGCTTTGCTCGGTGATGACGAGCTGTTTATGCTGGGCCTTTGCAAGGTTCATGAGCGCGATGTGGAGAAGGTCTACGGGGACGGTCGCGTTTTGGTTGGCCCGAAAGGGTCTGATGGACGTTTCGCAGACGGCTTCGGCAAAATCGGTGCGAATATTACCTGTTTCCAGGCCGAACCATTCGCCCTTGCCGCAAAAGGACAAGATGTATCTCTGGCCGCTGGTAGTCAGGCGGTAGATCCGCACCGCGCCTGCCTCGACCTGGTAGATTGCAAGCGCATGTTCGCCTTCGCTGTAGATTGTTTCGTCGGCCTTGAGCCTGATCGATCGATCCCTTACCGTTTGCCCGACAGCCCGATGGCGGTGCCCCGGCGCTGTCGTGTGTTTTACAATCGCGTGGTCTTGAAGCATCGGCGTCGCCCCCATCCGCGTCGCAGCATATGCAATCGTTGCTTGCCGCGGTATTCGAGATACCCCTTACGTATTGCTACTGAAGCCCGGAACCACGGGCGGGTGTATAAGCCTATGCCCCTTGTTGAGAGCGATACGAAAATATCGGGGAGGTCTCGATGGCATCGGAAGAGGAAGGGGAAAGCCGGGCACTCCAAAACCCCGTTGACGTGCGCATACAGCTCGAGCGGATTCTGACGAGCCCGGAATTCCTTGCTCCTGAACGTGGACGGCGCTTCCTGCAATATATCGTCGAGGAGACACTGGAAGGTCGCAGCGAGCGGCTCAAGGCCTATACGATCGCCCAGGCGGTTTTCGGGCGCGACACCTCGTTCGACGCCCAGAATGATCCGGTTGTCCGTATCGAGGCGGGGCGCATCCGTCGTGCGCTCGAACGCTACTACCTCGTCAGCGGAAGCTGCGATCCTATTCGCATCACTATTCCCAAAGGGAGATATTCGCCGCATTTTTCAGATTTTGAGGGCAGCCCGAATGGGGACGAAGCGGCAAATTTGCGGGATTCTGCAAATCAGCGGCGCAATACCGAACGAGCGATCAGCTGGCGCAATCTTCTACTGCCGATCGGCCTGCCTGCGCTGTTCGGCACCATGGCTGTCCTTGCTCTCATTCGTCCGCTCGAGACCTATCTCTCGCCGCCAAAGCCCCCGCCACCCCCGGCCACCGCGACTTCTCAGAACAGACCCAAGGTTATCGTGGAACCCTTCGCGGCTCTTGGTGGCGCCGCAGAAGGGTCGGACTTCGCTAAAGGGCTGGTCGATCAGTTGATCGCGAAGCTCATGAAGGCAGAGCGCTTCGTCGTGCTTGCACCGGGTCGATTCGACACCGCTACGACCGGCATGCAATACAGCCTTCAGGGGAGTGCGCTGACCGAAGGTACGGTCCTCCATCTGCATGTCCGCCTGATAAACGGCGCCGATGGTACGGTTATCTGGGCAAACCAATATGATCGCGACCTGCGCGGTCAGACCATGCTCGATGTCGAAGAGGAGATCGCCACCCAAATCGCGATGGAGATAGCGAATAATCGCAAACTGAACGGCACAGGCTCCGAGCCATAGCGGTCTATCTTGCCGCAATGGCCAGGCCAGAGGCGCGCAGCCCGTTCAGGAAGCGCTCCTGATCCTCCTGCCGCTGCAGGCGCAGAGCGACTTCCTTGCGGACATTGGCCAACAGTGCCGGCGCGTGGAGGCTCAGCCAATCCTCTTCCCGCCTGGCTTCGTCCGTCTTTCCAGCTGATCCGAGGATAGACATCAGCACAAGGCGGTGCATCGGGTTGGAGTCGAGATCGGATTTTCGCGACCACCGCTCCGCCTCTTCGACATTTCCCTTCATGAACGCACATAGCGCCATGCCGACCTCGTAATAACCCTCGGGGCCGATACCCCTGTTCAACGCGATCGACAGCAGTTCGCAGCCGGATTGCCATTTTCCCGACATTGCCAACCGGAAGCCATATTCACCGGCGACTTCCACATCATCGGGATTTGCCGCATAGGCTGCAGCTCCGGCCTTCAGAGCCTTGTCGATATCCCCTCTGTAGAAGCTTACCATCATCAGGGCCTGCAATACGCGGGGATTGCCCGGCGCAAGCCCTGCCGCCCGCTGTACCGCCGCCGTTGCCTGTTCGAGCGACGGGGCCGAAGGGGCGGTGCCAAGCTTATGGCGAAACCGCACCTCATCGAGGTAAACCACGGACAACAGGGCCCAGGACAGGGCGTTGTCGGGAAAACGCCGGGTCGCCTGCTGCAGGCATTCGCGCACGGCGCCGTGGCTTTGCGTGGTCATGCTCTGGCGGTAGCTGTAATAGGCGGCCGTGCAGGCATAGGCGCCCTGATCGCCTGTCCGTGCAGGTTCGGCGGCTGTATCCGTGTCGATCTGAAAGATGGCGCCATGGGGTTGCGTGATCGCATTGGCGATTTGCCTGGCGATATTGCCCTGGATCGCAAGCTTGTTCTCGGCGCTGAGATCGGCATCGAAATTGTTGGCCCAGACGATAACCCCGTCCAACTGGCGTACAAGCCTGGCTGCGGTGCGCAGTCTGCTGCCGTCGAGCTGGACATTTCCCTGCAACACCAGGTCGCCCCCGGCCCCGGTGTGCAGCGGATCGGCGACCACGACAATGTCGTCGGACTGGGCAAGTTGACCGATAACGTCGTCGCGCACACCACGAGCTATATCCAAGCCGGTATCGGCGAGGTCGCTCTCGGAAAAAAATTCGACGATAACTTTCGGCAGGGAAGCTGTTGCCGGCAATGGACCGGTCGGTCCATCTCGTTCGGCAGAGAGCGCAAATGCAAGAACGGCTATCACGCCGATGCCCAGGCCGAGAAGACTCAGCCGCACCGGGCGCCATGCTCGCGCAGCAAGCGGGCGGTCTCGATGCGCCGGTTCCGTCGCCCGCGATGTTTCCTCGCCAATCGCTGCCAGCGGGGGCGGCAGATCTCGGGCATATTCGAAATGCGGCACATAGCCACCCTTGGGGACGGTGATGATGACCATATCCGCCTGGCCCGCGACGAGATAGTAGCGCTCGAGCGCCTTTCTTATCCGGCCGGCCTCGATCCGCACGACCGGATCGTTTTGCGGATCGAACGATGCTTCCCGGCCGAAAACGATATTTGCGATCGTGAATGCCTTCAGGAAATCGGAACGGCCGGCAAGCGTCTCATTGACGACAAACTCCAGGAAGTTCCGCCCGCGCTTCGGTGCATGGAACTCCTCGCTGCCGAGAATCCGTTCAACCTGCCGGCAAATTTCATCTGCCGTCGGTCCAAAACTATTGAAAACATTGATATTTGCGCTTCTCATAATCGTCCCTACGACAAGATCACGCAATTATTTAAGTCAGTCCTAACACATCATATCCCACAAGCCGGTGGTTGCAAGGCTTGCTTTAGGTATGTCAAATATAAGCGGGCCATGCAGGCGACGTATTCGCAGGCTCAAGCGGTTGCGCAGTCACGTCGATGGCGATGGTCATTCGCATGAGCTCGGCCAGATTTCGCGCACCCATCTTGGCCATGACGTTGGCGCGGTGGACCTCTACCGTACGGGCGCTGATGCCGAGATGATAGGCGATCATCTTGTTCTGCAGGCCCTCGAGAACGCCGGTCAGAACCTGGCGTTCGCGCTCCGTGAGCTGACGAAGCCGGGCCGCGACATGCTCGCAATCGGTGTTGGGCCTGTCGATCCGCCCATGTTCCATCGCTGCTTTGATGGCCGAGATCAGCGCTGCTTCCTTCAGCGGTTTTTCCAGAAAATCAGATGCCCCGGCCTTCATCGCCTGAACGGCCGCGGCTATATCGCCCTGGCCGGTGATGACAATCGCGGGCACGGCCGGGTTGAGACGCCTCAGCCGCCGAAGCAATTCGATGCCGTCGATATCGGGCATGCACAAGTCCGTGACAAGACAGGTTCGGCCCGAAAGTGGCAGGAGTTCCAGAAAGGCCCTCGCGCAACTGTGGGCACGAACGGCAAAACCCGCCGATACGAGCAGAAACGTCAGAGATCGACGGAGCGACTCTTCGTCATCGACGAGATGGATCGTAAGGTCGTTCGCCATTGATTGTGGCCTCCGCCAGCGGAAGTGAAAAGGAGAGGATTGAGCCGCCCTGTATTGCCTTATGCGCAGCTATGCGACCGCCATGCGCTTCGATGATGCGCTTGGACAGTGCCAGACCCATGCCGAGGCCGTGTGGCTTGCTGGTGACGAAGGGGCGAAACAGCGCCTCCTCGATGTCGGCAGCAATTCCGCAGCCGTTGTCCGACACTTCGACAACCAGATGCGAGAAATCGTCGGTTCTGGTGCGGATCACGATAGCCGGCTGCTCGACACCGTCGGTTGCCTCCATGGCGTTGCGGAAAAGGTTCGTCAGGACTTGGACAATCTGAACGCGGTCTGCGAGCACGGTGTCACGCTCTGCTGTGAGCTGCAGATCGGGGCAGGCGTTTTTCCGGGACGATCCGGCGAGGGAAAGCGCCACCGCTTCGCGGACCAACGCGTGAACCGCCTCCAGCTGCCTGTCGCCGACGCCGCGCTTTGCGAATCCCCGGATGTTCCGGACGAGCGCTCCCGCCCACAAGGCGTGCTGCGCAATTTCGGACAAGCCCTCACGAAGCTTCTCGTCGTGCCGATGGTGATCGTCGGTCATAAGGCGGCCGCAACCTTCGGAGTAAGCGACGATGGAGGATAGCGGCTGGGACAGTTCGTGAGCCAGTGTCGCAGTCATCTCCCCGAGCGCCGCTATTCTTGCGAGATGTGCCAATTCGCATTGCAGGTCCCGAATCTGACGCAATGTTTCGCGTTCTGTCCGAAAGTCCTCGAAGATCGCCGCCGTAAAGCCTTCCCTTTCGCCAGGTTTGTGGATGATTGTCAGGGCAGCTGGAAATCGAACGCCGCTCTTGGTCGTTGCCAGGCCGGCCCGAACCGCACCCTGGTCCGCCCAACGTGCCTTGAGCTGAACATCCGGCGTCGAGGACCAGACGGTGTCGATCTTATGGTCAAGCAATTCGTCTTCTTCATAGCCGAATAAGGCCACGGCAGCTCTGTTGCAGGCCGAAATTCTGTTGTTTTCGGTCAAGACGAACACTGCATCCGGCATGTGCCGATAGAGTTGCCGCATCCAGCTCGTCTCTGGCCAGTTCTCTTCGGACAACGCGTGTGCCGGCTTGCGGCGTGCCGATGGCGATCCGATGAGCGAGGTCCGCCGCCCCAGGCCGGAGATCACGGAACTGTATTCGGCAATATGCGGCGTCTCCATCCTGGTGGACATGATGGCCTTCTCCGCCACTTGAGAGATGTTGGTGTTTCGACTGCCCTTTTCTCTCGACAATGACGAGAATCTACCACCTTTGGACCGGGCATCGATGTAGTATCGCGTAGACTCTATTGGTCTTTTTCTACAAGCCGACCAGCGAAGGCCTGCCAAGCGGGCACGCCCGGTCGGCCGCATTTCCATTGATCCGGCTCAATGCCTCCGGCTCCTTGTTGCGCTACTCTGATATTCGCTGGCGGCAGGTTGTTCGAGGGAGCCGGAAGATGACGACGTTTGCCCCTGCAATCGCTGTTGCAACCGCCGCGTCGATCGTGACGCCCGTCGGCGCCCAGGAGACCCGCAACGAATTCAGGCGCATGAACCGGGCCGAAAACCTGCCGGGGCACATCAGGACCTATCACAACAAGCCCGCCGCGTGATGAGGCAACAGGCTGCGGATTCAGGCGCCGGACGGGAGCGAGGGTTGGGCCTCCTTTGGAAAGAGATTCGTGACAACCCCATGCTCTGGCTGCTTGTCGCAGTGCCGGTGGTCTTCGTCGCCGCGCGCGTTGCCCCCGAGGCGCATACGGTGCTCTTCATTCTGTCGGTGCTTGCCGTGATACCCTTGGCCGGCCTCCTTAGCCACGCGACCGAATCCGTTGCGGCAAAAACGGGCGATGCTGCCGGCGGTTTGCTCAACGCCACGCTCGGGAACCTGACGGAACTGGTGATAGCGCTGACCGCCCTGCATGCCGGACAATATACTTTGGTAAAATCGTCCGTTGCCGGCGCGATCGTCACGAATACGCTGTTCATGCTGGGGGCATCGTTTCTACTCGGCGGCCTCAAATATCACAGTCAGGAATTCAACCGAGCCAATGCGCGCCTTCAGGCAGGCCTGCTCTTCCTCGCCACGATCGGCCTGCTGATGCCGTCGGCGGTCGCCTCGATGGATTCAACGTCGGCGAGCGCAGTCATCCAGAAACTCAGCTTCGGCCTGGCGATCCTGCTCATCGTCGGCTACGGGCTGGGGCTGTTGTTCACGCTCAAGACGCATCGCGAGTTCTTTGCCGCAGCCGAGCACGCTGAGGCGGACGAACAGCCGTGGCCGATCGGCATGGCTTTATCCACACTTGCCGGCGTGACGATACTTGTCGCGCTGGTCAGCGAGATCTTCGTCGAGTCCGTGCAGGAGGCGGCCGAAGTCTTCGGGATGACGCCCGCCTTTGTCGGCTTCATCGTCGTCGCGCTGGTTGGCGGCGCGGCCGAAATGGCTTCCGCCTTCTCCGGTGCGCGCAAGAACCGCCTCGACCTGAGCGTGGGCATTGCGCTCGGAAGCGCATCGCAGATCGCGTTGTTCGTCGCTCCCGTGCTGGTCTTGTTGAGCTATGTGATCGGTCCGACACCGATGGATCTGCAGTTTTCGCCGGGCGTCGTGGTCATGGTTTTCCTGGCGACGATTACGGCGATGTTCGTCACCAATAGCGGGCGTTCGGCATGGTTCGTCGGCATGCTGGTGCTGATGGTCTATATGATCTTTGCCACGACCCTATATGTTTTGCCCGAGCGGGCCCTGTGAGGCGGATTGCACAGAGGGTCCGGCCGACCTGAACCTGGGAAGGTCGAAAACGTGCCGATGAAATCTGGCCATAGATTGACCCACAGGCAAATGCGGCGTCTGTTCTTCGTCGCGCTCGCAAGGCAGATTCGTGTGATCTGGCCGATCCTGTCCGGGATCGTCTCGGTGATGATCCTATCCGGGCTTGTAATCTGGCGCATCGAAGGCTGGCGGATCGACGAAGCTCTCTATTTCACTTTCGTCACGGGCCTGACCATCGGCTACGGCGATCTTACCCCCAAACATGTTTCATCGCGGATATTGTCGTTGGTCATCGGCTTTGCAGGCATTGTGCTGACCGGCATCGTCGCTGCCGTCACCGTCAAAGCCCTCAATTCCGCCGATTGGGAGCCCTGACGTCCCGCGTCGGATCGGCTGCCTGGATGCCAGTGAGAGCGCCGGCCCGTCGCTCTTGCCCTCTGGATCGAGCAATTGAATCTCGTGCGACGTGATCCGACCGAGCCGTCCCTGCGAATGATATTGGAGACGAGGATCGGGAACGAACGGCGTTCCGTCGAGTTTGGATGATTGACGGGTTCGCGCAGATGATCGGAGCTACGCCATGAGCAGAGAGCGTGGACGAAGGAAATTGATGCTCCGGCTCCCCGATATCCGTCATCGTCTCGTTGGCATGACGAACGAGACGCTGGGTGAGATGTTTGAGGCCTATGACCTTGCCGTCGACGCACTGGATCGGTTCCGAAATCAGCACCCGCGAGAAGACAGGCTGATCGCCGAATATGAACAGCTCTGCCTGGAAATAGAGCGGGAAATTGTCGTCTACTGTAGCGACCGCTGAACCTGTCCGCCGAACCCGGCAGCGGGATGATCGTTCCCGCTTGCCGTCGTTCCGGGCCAGGCCCAGGCCCGCAGCAATTCATAAAAGACGCTGAGGACCACGGGTCCGAGAAACAGGCCGAGAAGCCCGTGAGAGAGCGTGCCGCCGATGACCCCGATCAGGATGACGGGCATAGGGGTCGAGAGGCCACGTGCCATCAGCACGGGCTTCAGGACATTGTCGACGACCGTGATCGGTATGGCGAGACAGGTAAAGAGGAGGGCGGTGGCAGACGGCCAGGAGAACCATGCCCATATGATCATGGGCAGAAGCACCAGCGCCGGTCCCAGCTGCATCACGCAGAGCATGAAGACGGCGAAGGTCAGTGCGCCGCGTGCTGGAATGTCGAAGAAGGCAAAACACAGGCCGCAAAGCAGGGTCTGAAGGAACGCGACGCCGATGACGCCGCGCGAGACATTCCTTACCGTGGCTCCGGCAAGCCGTGCAAAGCCAACACCTTTTTCGCCGGCAATACGGCTTGCCAGCACCTGTATCGCCGCCGCCAGATGTGTGGCTCGTGTGAGAAACAGGCCGGAAAGAATGGTGGAGACGACAAAGCTCAGCACGCCGCCGCCGATCGAGGCGAGCTTCGTGACGACGACGCCCGTGACCTCGCGAATGGGAGCCTGAAACTTGATGATGGTCAAGGCGAGATCGCCTGCTATCTTGTTCCATGCGTCGTCGATACGCTCTCCGATGATCGGCCACTCCTTGATGGCGGCCGGTGCGGCGGGCAGTGCAATATTCTCCGTCATCAGCTTTTCGATCAGCGCCTGCGCGGCATCGGCAAAATTGACGGCCACGAGGGCCAGCGGCGCGATGATAAGGACGAGGCAGCCGACGACAACGATGACGGCCGCAATAACCGGCCTGTTCCCGATCAGCCGCGAGAGCGCCTCGAACATCGGAAACAGTGCCACGGTGAGGATCGCCGCCCAGATGACGATCAGCGCGAATGGCGCAATGAGTACCACGGTCCAGTAGGCGAAAAGCCCGATAATGCCCAGCCGGACAAGATCGCTGACCCTTGCCTCTATCGAAATCTGGCCGGCCTCGGTTTTCGGTGCCGGTGTCTCGGTCGTCTGTTCCATCTGGCCATCCGCCATGTGTCAGGCGGCTCCGCCTACGGCGTTGTGTCGGGCACGATACGGCGGATGCTGCGATCCTCCATGAAGTCGGCCGGCCGCTTCTGGCGTTTGCCGAGATCGGGCTCGTCAAATTTCAGCCGCTCGTAGGGGATGGACTGCAGGATGTGCGAGATGCAGTTGATCCGCGCGCGTTTCTTGTCGTCCGAGGGTACGATCCACCACGGAGCGTGATTGGTGTCGGTCATCCGCAGCATCTCGTCATAGGCACGCGTATAGTCCCACCAGCGCTGGTAGGATTCGACGTCCATCGGGCTCAGCTTCCACTGCCGCAGCGGGTCGTCGATCCGGCGCCGGAAGCGACGTTCCTGCTCTTCCTCGCTGACGGTCAGGAAATATTTGAGCAGGATGACGCCGCTTTCGACGATGGCTGCCTCAAAGCGGGGGGCAAGCTCAAGAAAACGCTGTGCTTTCTTCTCGCTGCAGAAGCCCATGACGCGGTCCACGCCGGCGCGGTTGTACCAGCTGCGGTCGAATATCACGACTTCGCCGGCAGCCGGCAGGTGGGCAATGTAGCGCTGCATGTAGATCTGCGATTTCTCGCGCTCGGTCGGCGCCGGCAGCGCCACGACGCGGAAGACACGCGGACTGACCCTCTCGGTTATCCGCTTGATCATGCCTCCCTTTCCGGCGGCGTCACGTCCCTCGAAGACGATGACGATCCTTGCGCCGGATTTCTTCACCCAGGCTTGCAGATGGGCAAGCTCCACCTGCAGCCGCCCGATTTCCTTGTCGTAATCCCACGGCTTCTTTTTCTTTTTGTCCTTGCCGCCGCGGCTTGCCTCACCCTCGGCCTGCTTCAGCTCGTAATTCTCGTCCATGGCTCTGCCTCCTCCTGTCACTCAGATGCATTGTTTGCCGGCGCGGCATTGCCGATCTGGTCGATATCGCCAATCAGCGTCCGCAAGGCTTCCTCTCTGCCGTTGAAAAGATTGTGGGCGCCGATTGCCTTGATGACGCCGGCGCGTTCGAGCACGCCGCGGCTTTCTTCGCTGAGATCGGCGATTGCGAAAATGACATGCCGTTTGGCAAGGATCTCGGCGACGGCCTCGAGGGCGGTTGCGCCGGTGCTGTCGACATGTGTGATGGCGCTTGCATCCAGCACCAGGCATCTGGTTTCGGCGGGAAGCGCCCTTGCTGTCGAGATGAGCCGCGTGCGCACGTAATCGGCGTTGTAAAACAGGATGTTGCCCTGGATCGCGAAGACGGCCGCACCCGCAACGGGGCGAGCTTCCGCGAACCGTTGAAGGTCGAAGAAGCCGTGCCGCCCTTCGATGCGGCCAAGAAGGCCGTCACGCGGAAACATCGTCTGCCGCAGCAGATAGGCGAAGGTTGCCGCAACCGCGACGATGACACCGTTGAGGACGCCGAAGCTGATTGCGCCCCACATGGCGATCAGCGCGAAGAGAAATTCCATGCGGCTGATGTGCCAGATTTTCTTCAGTTCGTTGACGTCAATGAGGCTGATGGCCGCCGCTGCCAGGATCGCGGCAAGTGCGGGGATCGGAAGGATGCGCAGCGCAGCGTGAAGAAAAACCAGGGCGGCGACCAGGGTGGCGGCCGACACCAATCCTGCAACCTGCGAAACGCCCCCCGTCGATAGATTTATGGCCGTTCGGGAATCCGATACGCTGACCGGAAACGAACCGAAGAGTCCGGGCGCAATATTGGCGGCGCCGAGCCCGATCAGTTCCTGATTGGCATCGACCTCTTCGCCGGTTCGCGAGCCGAAGCTGCGTGCCGCCACGATGCCGGCGCCAAAGCTCACCAGGAAGATCGCCGCGGAACCGGCAGCGATCTTGTCGAGCGGCATCTGATGGAAAGCGGGCAGGGAGAGCGAGGGAAGCCCGCGCGGGATATCGCCAACCACTGCGATGCCCTGGCCCCGAAAGTCGAAGATCGCAGACAGGGCGACGGAGACGACGACGACCAGCACCGGACCCGGAATCTTGAAGCGGAAGGCCCGGACGAGCCAGAGCAGCGCGAACATGGCGAGGCCGAGGATGAGCGAGGGCATGTGGATCATGCCGCTTTTGGCAAGGATTTCGACGACGGGTTGGACCAGGCCGTCGGATTCGATCTTCACGCCTGTGAAACGGCCGATCTGGCCGACCAGGATCGAGAGCGAGACGCCGGCGAAGAAGCCGACCAGAATTGGGCGGGACAGGAAGTTCGCGAGAACGCCGAGCTTCAGCAATTTTGCGGCGATATAACAGATGCCGACCCCGAGGGCGAGAGCGGCCGCGATGGCGACGCGGTCGTTGCCGGCGGCAGGATCGGCTGCGACGATAGCGCCCATCGCAGCCGCAAGCACGGTCATCGTCGCAGCGTCCGGCCCGACAATCAGCAGCCGTGACGGCCCGAAAATCGCATAGGCGATCGGTGCGACGATGCTGGCATAGATACCGGTCTCCGGCGGCAGGCCGGCGATAGCGGGATAAGCGATGGCGCTCGGCAGGCCGACTGCGGCGATCGACAGCCCCGCAGGGATGTCGCTGCGGAGCCAGCTCCTGTAGAAACCGGTCAAGCCTCGCAACATCGGAAGACTGCCTATCACCGCTCCCTCCTTATGCTTTCACCATGAGCCCCATGGTGTTTTGCCGTCGCTTGCGGCGATGCAGACGCCGCCGCCGCGATCGCGATAGATTGCGGCCTCGATCAGCAGCGTAAAACAGCATGACGACGACAAAGATCAGCACGCCCAAAGCAGAACCGTCGAGAAACACAGCCGCGCCCTTCCGGCTGGTCCGGACAAGCCGTTCGATCGCTATCAGCGCGGAATAGTAGGCTTGTTTTGGCTCCGATGCCCGTAGCATCGCGTAGTCTCTATCGCGCTATCACGGGCATATCCGTCGCGCGGGATTGCCTCTGCAGCAGGGCAAGGAGGCGGGACCGGCCAAAGGACTGCCATTCCAGCCCCTACACCCGGAATCCACGTGGGTTTTGGAAGCCGGCTAACGTATGATCGCGTATTTTACGTCTCCCGCCGATCCGCTTGTTATATAATTTCCTCATCTGCTTAGCGCAGTTTGACAACGGGGGGGATGATGTCGGGAGAGCAAGGTTCGACATTCTTGTCCGCCCTTGAGACGGCAGAGACCTATTTCCCCGACCAGAAGCGGCTGGTGCAGCGGCTTTTTTATGTGAGTGAGCCCTTTCACAGCATGTGTGAGGATCTGGCTGCCGCCGCGGAGGCCCTAGCGCATGTCGAGCGGTTGCCGGAACCAATTCGGGACGCACGCCAGCTGGAATATGCGGGTCTCGTCGACGCACTGCTGAAAGAGATGGGGGAGGCGATCGCCCAATCGAAAATCGTCGTGCTCAGGCAGTCTCCGCGAACCGGCCCGAAATCTCCATGAGCGCAGCTGCCATTCAATGACCCAAGGGAGGTCCATGCGTGATGAAAGCAATTTCCCGCAAACTGCTTGGGGGATTCTCGGTGCTGGCAATCATTGCATTGCAGCCTGCCCTTCCGGCGCGAGCCCAGGTTCCCATTCCGGCACCGGCACCCGCACAGGCGAGTGCCGGCGAGCCGGCGGCAACGCTTCTATCCGATGACGAGCTTGAAGTGCTCGTGGCGCGCATCGCGCTCTATCCCGACGAGCTCGTTGCGGCAATTTCAGCGGCATCGCTCTTTCCCCTTCAGGTCGTTGAGGCACAGCGCTTCCTGGAGGCGAAGAAGAAGAACTCCGATCTCAAGCCCAAGAGCGATTGGGACGGCAGCGTCGTTTCCCTGCTGAACTACCCGGATATCGTCAAGATGATGAGCGAGGACCTCGACTGGACCCAATCGCTCGCCGACGCGCTTACCAACCAGCAGAAGGACGTCCTGATCGCCATCCAGCAGCTTCGCGACGAAGCGGTGGAGAAGAATATCATCAAGACGGATGACAAGGTGACGGTCGTCACCGAGAACGACAACATCATCATCCGGCCGACCGATCCGGAAAAGATCTATATCCCGCAATATCCGCCGGAAATGCTTTATGAGCCCGGTTATGCGTCAGAGCCGATCTCCTATTATCCCGATTATTACGACAGCTACTATTACCCCGGCGCAACCTTCTTTGCCGCTGCTGTGACCGGGCTTGCCTGGGCCGCCATCGTCAACTGGGATGACTGGGGTGTCTGGGGCGGCCGCTGGGACGGCGATATCGACATCGACTGCAACAATTGCCTGAACGATCGCGATTTCAACGGGAAGCTGAAGTGGAACGACGTCGACTGGAGCAATGTCGACCGCAGCAAACTGAGCATCGGCAAGGACCAGCTTTCGAAGCTGGACCGGTCGGCGATCAAATCCGGCCTGCAGGCCGACAATCGCAACCAGTTGCGCAACAGGGCCAAGGATATCCAGGCGAGCCAGAGGCCCGGCAATCGCGCCAATTCGGCGCGCGCGGACGATATCCGCAAGAGCACGGCGCAACGCCTGAAGGACAGGCCGCAGGCAAACAGGCCGGCAGCGGCAAACAGGCCGGCGGCGGCCAATCGGCCGGCCGCATCCCGGCCCGAGGCGCGTCCTCAGAAGGCAGCGAACCGCCCGTCCAAGCCAGCGCAGAAGTCCGCCGTGAAGCGGTCCAACAAACCGCAGATGGCCGCCAGAGCGGACAATCGCGGACGCCAGCCAAGCGCGCTCGGCAATGTCCAGTCCGGTCGCCGTGAGGCTGTCGCCTCGAAACGGGGAGCGCAGAGCATGGGCGCCCATCGCCAGTCGGCTCGTCCTGTCCAGCACCGGCCGCGCCCGTCCGGAGGAGGGGGCCGCGGTGGTGGCGGCAGACGGCGATGAGGCCTTTTCAAGTTCAGGGAGTTACATCATGAGACGTCAACCGACGGCAATTCCGCTTGTGTTTGCGGCAGTGTTTTGTGCAATGCCGGTTGCGCCGGCGCTTTCGCAAGTGCAGACCGATCTTGCCGAATACAGGGCGGCAACGTCCTCACCGAAATTCGACAGTCCGCAGCTTGCGCTCGACAAACTGAAATCGGTGCTGGGTTCCGGCAATATCGACGATCTCGCCACCCTGCTCGGCCTCAGGGCGGACAAGCTGCGTGCCAGCAACGAGGCGATGACCGCCTACGGATTGATCCGCGAGGGTGCCGAACGGCAGGCGGTTTTGCGGGATTTCGACGGCGCAACGATCGTGGCGATCGGAGATCGGCTCTGGCCGCTGCCTTTTCCCCTGATCGAGGACAAGGACGGCAAATGGTCCTTTGACACCGAGCGCGGCCTCGAAGAGATCGTCAATCGCCGCATCGGCGAAAACGAACTCGCCACCATCGACACGATGCATGAGTATGTGGCGGCGCAGTACCAATATGCGTCCGCCGATCGCGACGGCGACGGCATCTACGAGTTCGCCAGGAAGCTGATCAGCAGTCCGGGCAAGCTCGATGGCCTGTACTGGGAGCCGAACGTCTATCCCGAGGAAAGCCCGGCAAGCGCGCTGGTCGAGACGGCCGCCTTTGGGGCGGCCAAACGTGGCGAGGGCTATTTCGGCTATCGCTACCGGATTCTGACATCCCAGGGAGACAACGTGCTCGGCGGCAAGCAAAGCTATGTCGTCAACGGCTACATGACCGGCGGCTTTGCGCTGATCGCCTGGCCGGTCAAATATCGAGTGACCGGCGTTCAGACGTTCATGGTCAATGGCACGAGCGTTATCTACCAGCGTGATCTGGGACCGGAAACGGAGGCACGCGCGGCGGCGATTAAGGATTTCAATCCGGATGCCAGCTGGACCGTGGTAAGCGAATAGGATTTCAGCCGCCGGCGTCCCGCAGCGCCGGCGATGCGCACAGGGCAGCCGCCATCGCGCGGTTCGAATAGCGCCTCTTGCCAGTGACCTCGCGCCCCAGCCATTGCGGCAGGTCCGGCTGCTCGTCTTCGCTCGCCATTTCGATCTCGGCGAGCGTCAGCCCCTCGTAGGCGCCGGCAAAGACATCCACATCCCAACTCCTGCCGTCATGGAGAACGCGGTAGCGGGTCTTTTCAATGACATGGCCGGCCGCATGCAGCAGCAGGTCGCGGGCCTCATCGACCGGAATCGCATACTCGAATTCCTCCCGGGCAAGGCCTGGCCTGCGGATTTTGATCGTCAGGCGCGCAGAGCGCCCGTCAATCAGGCGAACGCGTATGGAGTTCTGATCCCGGTCGCAAAGATAGGCCTGCCGGAGGACGTTCGGCGGGCCGGCGTTTGCGCGCCATCCGTCGTTGCGGACGAGGAACTTTCGCTCGATCTCCGTCGCTTTCAATTCGGTACTCCTTCGCTCATGCCTGCGGGTGCCGGTCAGTCGACCGGCGGTTCCCAGGTGAGGAAGAAGCCGACATCCCCCGGCATGCCATCGGGAAAGTTGATGATCATGGCCTTGAGACCGTAGCCTTGCGGTTTGGCGACTTCCTCAAACAGTTCGAGAAGTTCTTTTGCCTTTCCCTGCAGCGTCTTCTGCCATCCGGGCAGGTTGTTGTTGATGGCGCGTCCGCTGTCCGTGCAGAATGTCGAGGGAAAACTGTAGATCAGTGCCTCGTATTTGCCTTCTGCAGCGGCCTTCATGACCAGCCGCTTGATGACGGCCCGCTCCGTTTCTCCGATCTGTTTGCGGAAAAAATCCTCGACGAATTCGGCATGTTTCTTTGCCTCACGCGCCTTGATCTTTTCGTTGCGCTCCATTTCCAGGAGCTGGAGTTCCAGAGCTCGTTTGCGCAGATCCTCTGCGCTTGTCATGGGTTGGGGTGTGGACGTCTCAGGTGATGTCATCGCCGTCTCCTCCAATATGCCTGGAGATGATAGAGCGCGCGATCGCATGAAGGCAGTAAAATACACGTCCGCTTCGGTAGGATACGGTATCCTACGCGGGCGGGAACATATCAGGACCTGTCCGGCAGACGGGATTCCTTTCGTTCGAGTTGCCTTAATTAGCAATTCCGACTGAATTGCGTTGCCGTTGCGCCCGCTCGGGTCTATCGTCCGGCCCGGTACCCTGCAGGTTGTTTGCAATCGGGACCTTTTGGGGGAGCCCATGACAAACGCAGGCGTTGACAGGGCTGGTGGCGCCATCCCATCCCAGCAGGAGGTGGAGCGGCAGCTCGAGCAGATTCTGTCCAGCCCGGAATTTCGTCTCCCCGAGCGGGCGAGACGATTCCTCGAATTCATCGTGACCGAAACGCTTGCCGGCCGGCGGGAATATCTTAAGGCCTTCACGATCGCGCAGGCGGTTTTCGGCAGAGATGCGCATTTCGATGCCCAGCAGGATCCCTGCGTTCGCATCGAGGCGGGACGGTTGAGGAGGGAACTGGAACACTATTATCTCACCGCCGGCAGCGGCGACCGGATCGTCATCACAGTTCCCAGAGGCGGTTATGTGCCCGTGTTCGACATCCGGCAAAATGCCGATACCGTGGAGACGGGGCCTTCGGAACAGTCCGGCCGGTCGTCCACTTCGCCGGAGGCAAGCCAGCAGGTCGATCTCACGGGCGACATGGTCGGCACGGACAGGACGAAATGGCCTCTGTCACGGCCTGGAAAATGGCTCCTTGCGGCAACCGCCGTGTTTGCCTCTGCCGTCGCCGTGGCGATATTTTACTACGCCGGGCCGTTCACTGCCGGCCACGAGACCTTGGCAACTGCCAATCGCCCGACCATCGTCGTCGAAACTTTCGACAGCGCTCCCGAGGGTGCCCTTGCATCCGACATCTCTCGGGGCATCACCGATAGTGTCATCGAAAGGCTCATCCCCTTCAAGGACGTCGTCGTGGTCGCTCGCCTGCCTCAGAGCAGGGAGGCTCAGGCCTCTTCGGAGCCGCTCTACGCCCTTCAGGGAAGCGTGCGACTGGAGGGCAACACATTGCGTTCGACGGCGAGACTCGTGCGCCGGGCAGACGGAGTGGTCATCTGGGCCAACAATTACGATGCGGATATGAAGGTTCAGGATGTCCTGAAAACGCAGGCAAGCCTCGCCGAAGATATCGCGACGGCGGTCGCGCGTCCGTTCGGCGTCATGTTCAAGATCAATACCGCCAATATTGCCGGACGCACGGATCCCTTCTCGTGCATATTGTCCTATTACAGCTACCGCAGCGAAATGACCGCGCAAGCGCATGCGGTGGCGCAATCCTGCCTGCAGCAGGCCGCCGAAAAGAGGCCTGGAGATTCCAATCTCGCGGCTTTCCTTTCGCTGACCTATCTGGACCTGTTCCGCTTTCCCTATCAGCTGAATTCGAAGCCGACCGCCGATACGCTAAACATTGCCAGGGAGCTTGCCGAACGCGCGGTGCGGCTTGACCCCACGAATGCGCGGGCTTTGCAGGCGCTGATGCTCGCCCATTTCTTCGCCAATGACACGACGGAGTCGTTGCGTGCCGGCGAGGCTGCCTATGCAAGCAATCCAAACGATACGGAAGTCGCGGGCGAATACGGCTTGCGCCTGTCGATGTCGGGAAACTGGGACAGGGGCTGCGAGCTGATTTCGCGAGCCGTCAGCCGGAATGCCGGCCCGCACGGATATTACGAAGTCGGCATGGCGCTCTGCGCCTTCATGCGCGGCGATGCCGAGGCGGCGGAACTATGGGCGCGCATGTCGGATCTGAACTACAATCCGATGCACCGCCTTGTCCTGCTTTCAATTCTTGGCTCTCTTGGAAAGACGGTTGACGCAAAGGAACAGATCGACTGGATCGAAACCCGATCGCCGGCACTCGTCCCGAATATCAGGCGGGAGGTCGTCAGGCGGCTGGCGCGCGCCGAGGACCAGAAGCGGTTTTTTGTCGGGCTGGAGGCCGCAGGCCTGATCGTCCCGGGTGAGAAAGCGCCCGCGGACTAGAATGAAAATACTGCATGGCGGTTGCTGCATACCGGCGCTCGATATCGGATCGTCCGCGCGTCTGTGGCGGAACATGATCGGTCGTCCGGGGGCGGTAAGTTGCGCGCAACGCAGCCGTAAAGGCGGCCGCCCGAGCGTAAATCCCGCAGCGTTTACCGTTGCGTACTTCCTTGAGGGGCCGTGGTCCGCATAGTCTTCGCCATTGCTTTTGTCGGGAGGCGCGGCGTCGATGGGAAAACGGGGCAGGGCCGACAGCGGCGGCGCCGATGCCGCGCAGCTCGGTCTATGGAGACTCATGCTGAAACTTCCGGCGCTGCGCGGGCGTCTGCAGATTGCCGCGTCCCGGTCCTCCGCGCTGAACGACCTCCTGGAAGCTTACGAAGAGGCGAGCTTCGCGCTTGAGCGCTTCATGAAACGCGGCGATCCGCAATCGAGAACGTTGGCGGACGAATACACTGCGCTTTGTGCCGAAATCGAGAGCGATATCATTCGTCACCTTCTCGACACGACTTCGCCTTTGACGGATTGAGGCCGAGCCGTGCGGCCACCGACCCGTATCGGTTTTGTCGGCGGCTCGTGTTGCAACTTTTCGTTTTTTAGGCAATAAGCTTACCTTGCTACTTTAGTTGAATCTACTTTAGCTAAATCAAAGCGTGCGAGGCGGCCATGGGTGCTGAGATACACGACTTGAGGGACTGCGAAGTATCGACGGCGGTGGCGAGGGAGGAACTGGAACGACTTCTTGACGATCCAAGATTCAGGGTGACTGCAAGGCAGCGCGACATCCTGAAATATCTGGCGGAACGCCGTTTCGATGGATACGACGGCAACGTCAAGGCCTATGCTATTGCACTCGACGTGCTTGGAAGACCGAGTGGGTTCGACGCTGCAAACGATCCGATCGTCCGCATCGAGATAAGCCGGTTGCGCAGCGGTCTGCACGCTTACTACGAGGCATTCGGCACCGACCGCGAAATTTCGATCCACATTCCCAAGGGAATGTATATAGCGCTTTTCCCGAAGAATCCGCCGCCGCTCGAGCCCGACGATGCCGGGGAGGACGAAGTCTTGGCCGGCGATGCCGGATCGGACGTCAACAATGCGGAAGGGCCGCCGAAAGAGGAGCGCGTGGTGACCGGCAGCCGGCCCCGGTGGAAGCCGGCACTTGCGGTTGCAATCGGCGCTTGCCTGCTTGCAGGCGGTGGGCTTGCTGTCTTTCCCGCGTCGCCCGTTCTCACGGTTCGCCCGACGGTCTACGTCTCCATGGAGGGCATGGATGCCGGGATGAGAGGAGAGGCGAGCGTCACGCGCGATATGCTGCTTGCAGCCTTTACGCAATTTCAGACGCTGACGGTCGCGAAGGCCACTCCCGGTCTTGCCGACAAGGCGGCTTCGTCGTCACGGAGCTACGATCTCGACATCAAATATTACGGGGACGGGGACGATCGCAGCATCTGGTGGCAGCTTGTCGACAAAGGTTCTGGAAATCTCCTGAGGGCCGGTGTCGAGCGGTTCGATATCAGCGGCAGCAGCCATGCCGCGGTCAGGGAAGAAATCACCGATCGGCTTGCAAGGAGGCTTGCCTCCGGCCGCGGTGCCATCAACATGGTCGAGATGCAGGCCGGCAACGACAGCGATATCGGCAATGCCTGCGTCATCAGGATGGAATACGCGCTGGACGAAGCCGACCCGGATATCGCCAGGAAATTTCAGCATTGTCTCGGAAAGACCCTTGCCGCAGCGCCTGACGATCCCGATGCGCTCGCACTCATGTCGCAGGGCCTGTTGGCCACGGATATGCCGGATCCGACCGCCACGGCGAAAGCTTTGGAAACCGCAAAGAGGGCGGTTTCTCTCGCGCCGCTGTCTGATCGGGCGCAGATCGCCTTGATGAATGCGCAATTTGCCGATGGCAGGTCGGAAGCGGCAATCCAGACCGGAAATCGGGCGATTGCGCTCAACCCCCACAATCCCGAGACAGCGGCAAACCTGGCGATCATCCTCTATTCTGCGGGTTATCGGGAGGCCGGTGTGGCAATGGCCCAGGATGCCGGCCGATCGGTCGATACTGTCCCACGCAATGCGATGCTGGTTCTCGCGCTCGAGGCCTATCGGACCGGTGATTATTCCGAGGCTTCCCTGCTTGTCGAGCAGGTCAGTTCCGGCGATTTCCTGACGGGCGCGATCCGTGCCGCGGCTTTGGGACAGCTCGGATCGGAGGGCGCGGGATCTCGTCTTGCCGAAATTGCGACAGGTGTCCCTGACTTCGGCAGAACCTTCGAGCAGCGGATGGCGCAGGCACGGCTGGACCCCCAGCTGGCGACGGATATCAAGTTGGGGCTGGTCAAGGCCGGGGCCGATTTCAAGGTCGCCGCCGCTGGGCCTCGGTCGTAAATGAAGCAGTGCTTACGGAAGCGTTTACGTTGACGTTTACGGTAACTTACTTCCGTTCGACGCGGCAGATGTGTCCTATTGGGACGGGGGATGCCAATTTCGTGGGTCAGCAGAGGGATTTTTGATGCGAAGCACCGTGCTGTTGTTGTCCGCGGCCATTCTGGCCGTGCCAGTCATGTCTCATGCCGCCGATATCGCTCCTGTTCTGGCGCCTCAGCCGCAGCCGGCCGATCCCGATAAGTGGACCTTTTCGCTGTCGCCCTATTTCTGGGCCGCCGGGATCACCGGCGACGCCGGCGTTTTCGGCCTTCCGGAGGTTCATGTCGACGAGAGTTTCGGCGACATTCTCTCGGATCTCGATTTTGCCTTCATGGCAGCGGGGGACGCACGCTACGACCGCTTCAGCATCGTGACCGATATCACCTATGTCCGGGTGACGACCGATTCCGCCACGCCGCGTCGCCTATTGGCCAACGAGGTCGACCTGAAGCAGGAAACCTTCGCGGCGATGATCGGCGCGGGCTACGCCGTGATTGACGAACCCCAGGGCCGTCTCGATGTCATCGGCGGCGTCAAGATCTGGTATACGGAAACGACGATTTCCTTTGCCGGAGGACCGCTGGATGGCGTGTCGGGCAAAGACGATGCCACCTGGGTCGATGCCATGGCGGGTCTCAGGGGGATGTACTCGATTACACCCTCGGTCTATCTGACCGGGTGGGGTCTGATCGGTGCTGGCGGTGCCGATCTCGACTGGGACGTGATGGGGGGTATCGGCTACAAATGGAACGACGCCATTTCCGCTGTTGCCGGCTATCGCGCTCTCGGCGTGAACTACAGCGACGATACGCTGACCAACGATATCGTCGAGCACGGACCGATCCTGGGCGTGGTCTTCCACTTCTAAAGCGATAACCGGCAGCGAGGCTACTGAAAGGCGAAAATCGTCTTCCAGTCGCGCTTCATGTCGACTACCAGCCAGTTCCGCCGTTCGGCCTCGTCCAATGCCTTGTCCAGTTTTCCGAAGGCCGACTCCCGGTCATAGGCATATTCACGATCGGCGTCCGTATGGTGCACCAGCATGGCGAAGCTCGGACCTTCGCCTGCCGTCGTCCAGCGCATCATCTCGTAATCGCCGTCGGAATTGCCGGCGACGAAGATCGGCCGCGCGCCGATGAACTTGTTGATGCCCACGGGCTTGCCGGGACCGTCGTCGATGAAATCGATCTTCGGCAGGCGTTTGAGAACCGGGACGTCGCCGACCAGATCATATTGCGTTGCGATGGTGCTGCCGACCACCTGTTCGGGCGGGATGCCGTAGATCCGTTCCGTCACCGGCCGCATGAATTCCACCCCGCCGCCCGAAACGATGTAAGTGCTGAAGCCATTGGCCCTGAGATAATCGAGCAATTCGCGCATCGGCACGTAGGTCATTTCGGTATAGGGCTTTCCCGTCCTGGGGTGTTTTGCGGTCGCAAACCAGTCAGAGACGGTTTTGCTGAATTCTTCGGTGGTCATGCCGGCGTGTGTCGCCATCACGAGGTCGACGATGCCCTTTTCCCCGCCGCGCGCGATGCCTTTCATGTCGCCGGCAAGAACGCTCTTGAAAGGCTCCTTTGTTTTCCATTCGGGATGTCGGGGCGCCAGCGCCTTGACCCGGTCGAGCACAAAGCCGAGCTGGGTGTAATAGGGCTGCTCGGACCAGAGCGTGCCGTCATTGTCGAAGACGGCAATACGGTCCGAGGGGGCAACGTAGCCGTTGCCGCCCTCCGTGACGGTCGCCTTGACGAAATCCAAGATACGGGCCTTGGCCGGCGTGTCGTTCCAGGAAGGCAGCGGCTCCTGCGCGAAGACGGGGTTCCATGCCGCCGCGATCAGCAGGATGAGGGCGACGGCAACGGAGGCAAGACTGACGTCAATGGCTTGCGTGGACCTTCGCATGGACATCCTCCTTTGCTGCGGACACTCGCTTGATGCAGCGGAAGCCGAGATGGCTGGTCGACGTATCCTCCGGCTCCGCATGGCGGGCGGCCGGACGATAGCGGCGGCAATAGTTCGGGGCGCACAGATGCGAGCCGCCCTTGAGCACACGACGCGGAATGCGGATGCCGGGCTGGCGCGCATCGTAGCTCGCCTCCATGCCCCCGCCACGCGGGTTGTCTGGAATGCAGCAGGCTTTTGCCACCGGTTGCGGATGGCGATCGGACCAGTAGTCCATCGTCCATTCCCAGACATTGCCGATCATGTCGTAGAGGCCGTAACCGTTCGGCGGGAAGCTGCGGACGGGCGAGGTCCGCTCGTGGCCTTTCGCCTTCGTGGATTTCACGGGAAAGGTGCCCTGCCAGGTATTGGCCATGGGGACGCCACCTGGCATCAACTCGTCGCCCCAGGCGAATTCCGCATCGTCGAGACCGCCGCGGGCTGCAAGCTCCCATTCGGCCTCGGTCGGCAGATCCATGCCTGCCCAATCCGCGTAGGCTTTGGCATCGCACCAGGCGACGTGCACGACGGGGTGGTCGAGCTTGCCGCGCAGATCGCTCAGGCCGCCGAGCGGCCGGCGCCAGTTCGCACCGAACTTGAAGGTCCACCATTGGGTAATATCAGGTCCGTTCACGGTCTTCGGCTGAAAGAAGACGAGCGATCCGGCGCGCAGCATTTCCGGTTTTGCGCCGGGATAATCCTTCGCTTCCGGCGCTTTTTCGGCAAAGGTGACGTAACCCGTTGCCTTGACGAATTCCATGAACCTGCGGTTCGTGACGGGGATCTCGTCGATCCAGAAGCCATCCACCCTTACCGGATGGGCAGGCGCCTCTTCGGGATAGTGCTTGTCCGAGCCCATCGTGAAGGTCCGGCCGGGGATCCAGATCATGCCTTCGGGCGCCGTGCCTGGGGACCGCCCATCGTCGAATGCCAGTGCCATCATCGCCTCCGGGGTGTGAGCCGAAAGCTTCGCGCGTAAGCGAAAGGGACGGAAGTAAATTACCGTAAATGCGCGCACCGTTACGGCACGGGCTGCCGCACGCCAGCACGATCGCTCCGTTTTCCGGGCAGGGAAGCGGCAGGGCGGTTCGGGCGCAGGTAACATTTCTTCCGTCAGCGGCGACCGGATTGAGCGGCGACAGCCCTGATCGTTCCCGTAACCTCTGCCCGTAAACCGGTCGGTCAATTGGTCAGCGGTTTGGATTGCGGGTCGGCGCGAAGCGTATCCTCGACATTCGCTGGTCTTGCCGCGGTGCGCGACGGCTGTTCGATGATCGTCAGAGGGGCGGCCACCGCCGTTCCCGCGACCTTGCCGACTGTCTGGGCCGTACCGCCGACCACCGCGGCAACGCCTTCGCCAAAGGTGATATTGGAGTCCGTCAGGGTCTGGCCCGTCATCAGGCGCTGGCCGATCAGCTGGACGATTTCGGGGCTTTCGGCGAACTTGCCGTGGTTCAGGCTGTCCCCGGTCTTGACCTCGGTCAGGTCGATCGCGGTAATGCCTGCTTCCTCCAGCCGGCTGCGATATGGCTCCTTGGACGGATCGATTGCGCCGAGCCGGGATACTTTTCCGGTGATAAGGCTGGACACCGCCAGAGCCCGATCGTCCTGCGAAACGAAGATCGTGAATTTCGGGTGGGGCGTGCCCATCTCCACGAACTGTTTGGCGAAGACCTGTATGTCGATATCGGGCGAAGCAAGAATGACGTCACGGATCTTCGGGTTCACGTGACCATCGCGGATGCCCATCTGGCGCAGGGATTCCATGGCAAGCCAGGTTCCCATGGAATGGGCAAGGATGGTGATATCCTTGACGCCCGGGTCCTGCGCGAGAATGCGCAATGCCTGTTCGAGCGCCGTGCGCGAATAGTTCGTGCTTTCCTTGTCGTATTCGTAGGCCGTCAGCCGCGCGCGCGACGGCCAGGTGAAGAGAACCGGTGTCGCGTCCATGCCGCTGTCGTGGACAATCTGGGCAAGACGGAAAACGGAATCCTCGTATTTGTTGTTGAAACCATGCACGAATACGAGTGCGTGGCCATCTTTGAGGTGCTGGTTGAACCAGGCGCGGCCCTCCGCCCGCGTTTCGAGATGTTCGACATGGGTGACGGCAAAATCGGTCGCCGGGTTCGGCGGCAGCCGCTTGGGCCACTGCACGGTGCCGGCAGCGCGTTTTGGCGGGATGGATACGGCAATGTCGGTCAGATAGGGTTTCGGGCTGCGTTCGCCATTGAAAAGCGTCGCGGGATCGCCGGAAGGCTGACGTGTCGTCGCCACCAGCATCTCGACCTGTGATGTCTTCGGACCGGGCGCGGTGAGCGCGACCGGCGTCATCACGCCACTTGGATGTCCGCAGGAGCAAAGCGACAGCAATACGGCGAAAGCAGGCAACGTCCTCATCAAGGTCCCACCAGGTTCCAGACCGGGGACAATAGGCGCCGCCGATCTGTGCGTAAGTACGCAACAGTAAATTTACGCTGCGCGTCTTCGTGCTCTCTGCTGTTTGCCGATGTTGACGACGAAATGGGTTTCCTGCCAACCGACGTTTTGCCTAAACGCTGGGCGGGCGCGGTCTGGTGACTGCCGATTTTCACGGCAGCGGGTTGCGGATGCGGGGCGGCAGTCGAGAAATCTCAGTCTTTTCAGCAATATCCTGGCTTGGCATGGTTCTTGCTGCCGCAATTCCGGTTGCTGCGGGCAACTGGCATAGCGTCCAACGGCGGGCGTCTCATAGCAAAGCTGCTGATCTGAAACTGGCGTCTCCTTCGGACGACATTTTTGGTCAGCAGCTTTTTTGTTTTTGGACTTTTCAGGACGTCGGGTGTCGTCCAAGGAGATTGAGCAGAATGCCTGCCCATCGTTTGAAGCCGGTCAATGGCTGTTCGTTCGTGTCTGTGAACGGGAGCCAATTATGAGAGAGCCTATCGAAACGTTCCGGTTCGAGAGCGACTTCGCAGGCAGCCTCCGCTGCATCCCGATGGCGGTGCGGTTCAAGCTGGATCTCTGTGGCATAAAGCTGTCGCTGCGACAGTGGAGCCGCTTTGAAGAGCCGGAACGGCGATGGCTGCTGGAGCAGCCCTGCAAGGTGCCCGCCGACGTGGACGCATACCGCATGGCGCTTACCGAGTTCATTGCACGGCGCACCGGTGAACTGGCGAAGTCGATCGATGCCGGCGAGGCAGTGGCATGGGCGGCTTCCGATGGCGTGCCGCAGGTCGTGACAAGCCAGGCGGCCTCAAGAGGTGTCACGCCACCGACTGGTGCTCAGTGGTGCAAGCTGACGGACCTCCAGCGGTTCGCGCTGCTCAAACTGACGCGACCCGGCCACGACAATGAAAACTTCGTCCCTGCAATGCTCGAGTTCGGGATTCTGTCTGAGCTGGAGGGAACTCTATGACCTCCGACAGCAAGACCGTCAAAGGCTCTTGTCCCTATTGCGGTGTCGGTTGCGGCATCGTGATGGAGGTCAAGGGCAACAGGGTGGTCAAGGTCTCCGGCGACAAAACGCATCCGACGAATTTCGGAAGGCTTTGCACGAAAGGCAATACCTGCGGCCAGGCAATCGCCGAGTCCGGTCGGATGGACAAGGCCCACATGCGCCTTGCCCGCAGCCAGGACCAGCTCCCGGTTTCAGTGGACAAGGCGATCAGCGAGACCGCACGGCGGCTGAAGGCAATTATCGAACGCGATGGTCCCGATGCCGTTTCCTTCTACGTCTCCGGCCAGATGTCGCTCGAAGCACAATATCTCGCCAACAAGCTTGCGAAGGGTTTTATCCGCACAAAGCACATTGAATCCAATTCACGGCTTTGCATGGCGAGCGCGGGAAGCGGCTACAAGCTTTCGCTCGGTTCCGACGGTCCGCCCGGCTCGTATCAGGATTTCGACAAGGCCGACCTTTTCTTCGTTATCGGCGCCAACATGGCCGATTGCCACCCGATCCTGTTCCTTCGCATGATGGATCGCGTCAAACAGGGCGCGCGGCTGATCGTGGTCGATCCACGGCGCAACGCCACCGCGGACAAGGCTACCCTCTTCCTGCAGATAAAGCCAGGAACCGATCTCGCGCTTCTGAACGGTCTCCTGCATCTGGTGGTCAAGAACGGTCACACGGATTCCGCTTTCATTGCCGAATTCACCGACGGCTGGGAGCAGATGGTGGACTTTCTGGCGGACTACCCGCCGGAAAAAGTGTCCGAGATCACCGGAATTCCGATTGACGACATCATCAAGGCCGCCGAACTGATCGGCAGTTCGCCGGAGGTCATGAGTTGCTGGACCATGGGCCTGAACCAGAGCACGCACGGCACCTGGAACACCAACGCAATCTGCAATCTGCATCTCGCCATGGGCAAGATATGCCGGCCCGGAAGCGGCCCGTTTTCTTTGACCGGCCAGCCGAATGCGATGGGCGGCCGGGAAATGGGATATATGGGGCCAGGGCTTCCTGGTCAGCGCTCGGCGCTTGTCGAAGCGGACCGCACCTTTACCGAAGACCTCTGGAAAATCCCCCACGGCAGTTTGCGCGCGGAGGCGGGCGGCGGAACGATCGCCATGTTCGAAGACATGGCAGCCGGTGCGATCAAGGCCTGCTGGATCATCTGCACGAATCCTGTGGCGACCGTATCCAACCGCGACAACGTCATAAGGGCGCTGAAGGCGGCCGAACTGGTGGTGACGCAGGACGCGTTTCTCGACACCGAAACCAATATCTACGCCGATATCCTTTTGCCCGGCGCGCTCTGGGCGGAGGGCGATAGCGTGATGATCAATTCCGAGCGCAACATGACGTTGACGCGCAAGGCCGTCGAGCCGCCGGGGGAGGCCTTGCCAGACTGGCTCATTATCGCGCGCGTCGCGTGCGAAATGGGCTTTGCCGAAGCCTTCGACTATGCCTCTTCGGCCGAAGTGTTCGAGGAGATCAAACGGGCCTGGAACCCGAAGACCGGCTACGATATCCGCGGCGCGAGCCACGAGCGATTGAGCGCCGGGCCTCTGCAGTGGCCCGTGGCCTCGGCGGAGGCTGCCGACCGCAATCCGATCCGCTACGTCAACAACGGCGTCAGCCAGGAGCGAAAGGTCCTGGCTGACGGGACCGAGCCCCGGCTCGCCTTTGCTACGCCGACGGGGAAAGCAGTCTTCTTTCCACGCCCGCATATGGCGCCGGCGGAAATGCCGAGCCCGGATTTTCCCATCGTGCTGAATACCGGTCGCCTGCAGCACCAATGGCACACCATGACGAAGACCGGAAAAATCCCGACGCTGAACAAGCTCAATCCCGGCCCCTTCGTCGAAATCCATCCCGAGGACGCGGCGGAACTCGGCATAGAGGAAAAGGACAGGGTCGAGATCCGTTCGAAACGGGGCAAGGCGGTGCTTCCCGCCGTCGTCACCGATCGGGTGCTGCCCGGAACCTGTTTTGCGCCGTTTCACTGGAACGACAGCTTCGGTGACGACCTCGCCATCAATGCCGTCACGAGCGACGCGGTCGATCCCCTGTCCCTGCAGCCCGAGTTCAAGTTCACTGCCGTCGCGATCCGCCTGAGCGAGAAAGCGACCTCGACGGACAGCGAACAGGAGAAACGTCCGATGAATGCCATTGTGGAGGCTCGCGTCGAAACCGCAGCCGCCCCAGCGCCTTCCGCCGCGCCCGAAATCACTGCCCTGAGTGCTATGACAGGAGTCGGGCTTGCCGCTGTTCCGGCTTTTACACCTTCGGAGCAGGTTTATCTGCAGGGGTTCATGACAGGGTTGAACGCTGCGATCGCCATCGGCTCGGTCGCTCTTCCGGTTCTTCCCGAGAGCGCACCTCTGGCGGCCGAGAGCCGGCTGCTTGTCGACGGGATGCTGGCAGGACTCTTTTCGCGGGATCGTAGAAGTCCGGGCGAGATCGTATCCCCGCCTTCCGCTCCGGCGCCGGCACTCCCGGCGGAGGTGACGGCTCCCGTCGTTCTGGTCGCATGGGCATCTCAAACCGGCAATGCCGAGACGGCTGCCTCGAACTTTGCAAAGCGCTTTGAGGCGCAAGGCCGGAAATTTCGTCTTTCTGCGCTGGAGGCCTTGTCACCCGGCGATCTTGCCGGGGCTCAAACCTGCCTGTTTTTCGTCAGCACATTCGGCGACGGCGACCCGCCGGACAACGGCGCCGATTTCTGGAAGGCCCTGAACAAGGAGACCGCGCCGCATCTTGCCGGCCTTCACTATTCGGTCTGCGCATTCGGTGACAGTAACTACGATCAGTTTTGCGGCTTCGGCCGCAAGCTCGACGAGCGCCTTGCGGTTCTGGGCGCGCAGCGCCTTGCGGACCGCATCGACTGCGAGCCTGACTACGAGGCGTCGGTCGCATCCTGGGGGGACCGTCTTTGCGAGATGCTGCAGCCGGCCAAGGTCGCCGAGCTTGCGGTCGCGTCCTCCCGGGCGACGGCAGCGGTTGTCGCTGCACCTCCAGCGGTCGCCGGTGTTTCGCCGAAACCGACGTTCAGCCGGAAGGCGCCCTATGCATCGAGGCTGCTGGTCAACAAGCGGCTGACGGCGGAGGGCGGCGCGAAGGAGGTCAGGCAATTCGCTTTCGACCTTGGTGACGGAGAATTGAGCTACGAGGCGGGCGACGCGCTCGGCGTGTGGCCGAGCAATAGCCCTATGCTTGTCGACGAGATCCTGACGACGCTGAAGCTCGAAGCCGATAGTCCGGTTTCGGTTGAGGGATCGGGAGACATGCCGCTTGCGGAGGCCCTGGAAAAGCATTTCGAGCTCGGGCGGGCGAGCGGCGACTTCGTGAAATGGTGGGCATCCGTTTCAGGCAGCAATACTTTGTCGGAAATATCGTCCGGTGAGCGCGAAGAGCTTGCACGCTGGCTGTGGGGCAAGCAGATCGCCGATATCGTCGCGCTGGCGCCATGCCGGATCCAAGCACAGGAATTCATTGGTGGCCTGAAACGCTTGCAGCCGCGCCTTTACTCGATCTCTTCAAGCTCCAAACTTCATCGAAACGAGGTTCACCTGACGGTCTCCGTTGTCAGATACGCAAACGGCGCCGTGAACCGGGCAGGGACCGCATCGGCCTTCCTTGCCGATCGTGCTGGCGATGTCGTCACTCCGATTTTCATTCAACCTTCGGCACATTTCCGTCCGCCGCATGACCCGGACGCGCCGGCCATCATGGTGGGACCCGGCACAGGCATTGCTCCCTTCCGTGCCTTCCTCCAGGAGCGTGAGGCGCGTGGTGCCAAGGGAAAGAACTGGCTGTTCTTCGGAGAGCAGCATCAGGCCACGGATTTCTACTACCGCGACGAGTTGGAGCGCTGGACGAGGAGCGGTCATCTCACCCGCCTGGACCTTGCCTTCTCCCGCGATCAGGATGCGAAAATTTACGTTCAGCACCGGATGGGCGAGTACGGCGCCGAACTATTCCGCTGGCTGGAGGAGGGCGCGTATTTCTACGTTTGCGGCGATGCCAGCCGTATGGCCAGGGATGTCGATGCGGCGCTCAAGGAAATTGTCGCATGTCACGGAAACATGACCAGCGACATGGCCGAGAAATACGTAAAGGCGCTCTCGGCGGCAAAGCGGTATGTGAGGGATGTCTATTGACGATGGCCGCGAACACGGCTGCCGTTCGTGTTGGACCGACGCGCCGGTATCGGTCCAGCCGGACGGCCGAACACGGCATGTTGGCGGCATTCCGGCGATCCCGAACGCTCGATACGTTCGCCTACTCGTCGCGCCGCAGATTGCGAATTCGGTCGAAGAGAACGGCAAGCACGATTGCCCCGCCGATAAAGCTGCCTTGCCAGAAGGCATTGATGCCGAGCAGGCCAAGGCTGTTGCGGATGACCTCGATGAGCGCCGCGCCGATCAAGGCCCCGAAGGCGGTGCCGACGCCGCCGGCCAGATTGGCGCCGCCGATGACCGCGGCGGCAATGACCTGCAGTTCCATCCCGGCGCCGATATTTGTCGTGACAGCGCCGAGCCAGCCGGTCTGGATGATGCCGGCAACCCCCGCCGACAGGGCGGAAATCATATAGACGATGACCTTGATCCTCTGCACGGGGACGCCCGTCAGCGTCGCGGCCTGTTCATTGCCGCCGATGGCAAAAACATAGCGGCCGAACTTGGTCCAGCGCAGCACGAAACCGGTCATGAGCGCCAGAACGACCATGTAGACCACCGGATTGGCAATGCCGAAAAGCCAGGCGCCGCCACCGAGCGCCAGAAGTTTGTCGTGGTCAGGTCCGAACTGGAAGACGACGGTGTTGTTGGAGGCAACCATCGCAAGGCTGCGCGCGATCGACAACATGCCGAGCGTGACGACGAAAGGCGGAAAGCCGAGATAGGCGATCAACAGGCCGTTGAACGCTCCGACCACAAGGGCAGTGCCGATCGAGGCGGCGATGCCGACTTCGATGCTGTATCCCGCGTGCATGACGACCGCCAGCACCATGCTGCACAGGCAAAGCACGGAGCCAACGGACAGATCGATGCCGCCGGTGATGATGACCAGCGTCATGCCCAGCGCGATAATCGCAACGAAGGTGACGTTGCGGGTGATGTTGTAGATGTTCTTCGCCGTGGCAAAGGAGTCCGTCGTCATCGACAGGAAAATGCAGGCGAGAACGACCGCAACGAGAACCCAGAATGTCTGGCTGCTCAGGATCGCCGCAAGCCAGCTGCGTTGCTTCTGCTCAATCGTCTGGTCAAGTGTAATCGCCATCGTCGGCCTTCTTCCTTCCTGCCCCTGCAACGGATGGCATCGATCACACCTGTTCGATGGCGCCGGTGATGAGGCCGGTCACTTCCTCGGGCGAACTTGCCGCAATTGGCTTGTCGGCCACCTTTCTTCCCCGCCGCATCACGATCACCCGGTCGGCGACCGAAAAGACGTCGGGCATGCGATGACTGATCAGGACAACGGCAATGCCCCGGTCGCGCAATTGGCGGATCAGGTTGAGAACTTCAGCTACCTGGCGCACGGAAATGGCGGCGGTCGGCTCGTCCATCAACACGATTTTCGCTTCCGAAAGCATCGTGCGGGCGATTGCGACCGCTTGCCGCTGGCCGCCTGACATCTGCTTGACGAGATCGCGCGGGCGGGTCTCGGATTTGAGCTCGCGAAATATCTCGCCGGCGCGCTTGTACATCGCCTTGTAGTCGAGGATGCGAAGGGGCCATACGCCGCGGCGCAATTCCCGCCCGAGGAAGACGTTCGCCGCCGCCGTAAGATTGTTGCAGAGCGCCAGGTCCTGGTGAACGATCTCGATACCGTGCTGGCGTGCCTCCTTCGGCCGATGGAGCACGAGATCGGCGCCATCGAGACGCATGGTCCCGTGGCTCGGCCGAAAGTTGCCGGCGATCATCTTGACCAATGTGGACTTGCCGGCGCCGTTATCGCCCATGAGGCCGACCACTTGCCCCGCTTCGAGCGAAAACGATACGTCGCTGACGGCCTGGATGGCGCCGAAATGTTTGGAAATATTGGTGAGTTCGAGAACCGCCACCAGCCTTCTGGCCTCCCAAAACCTGTCGCTATCCGTTCGCTCCGAACCCGGCTTGTTTTCGACGCGCGGCTGCAGCGAATTCGTCTTTCCAATATCCTCCCAGGAAAAACGAATATGAGCATTTACGCAAAACCCCGCGACAGCGTCAACTCATTGTCCGCGGTGGGGAGCCTATTGTAACAAAAATCCGTTTTGTCGGACAAATATCAATTGACGGAAGCCGCGCTCGAATATTAGCTATCACTGGGAGAGAGAGCATGCTGATCCTTGTTACCGGTGCGACGGGCAAGGTCGGGCGGCGCTTCATTGCTGGGCTGCTTGACGATCCGAGCTTTTCCAAAGCGCGTATTCGCGCGCTTTGCCATAACCGCGTGTGCGGAGCGACCGACCGCGTCGAAGTCATCCGCGGTTCGATTGCCGACCGCGATGTTGTCGCTGCCGCGCTCCATGACGTCACCCATGTCGTGCATCTTGCCACCTGCAAGGAAACCCCGAGCGAAATCATGGACGTCGCGGTCAAGGGGCTCTTCTGGCTGCTCGAGGAATTCCGCACCAGCGCCACGGCACGCCAGTTCATCCTGATCGGCGGCGATGCGGGCATTGGGCATTTTTACCATCGCCATGACGATCCGATTACCGAGAGCGTCCGCCATTGCGCCTATCCGGGAAGCTACGCGCTCTCGAAGGTTCTGGAAGAAGTCATGCTGGAGCAGTTCGGTATCCAATATGGCCTCAATGGCTGCTGCCTGCGCGCGCCCTGGATCATGGAAAAGGACGATTTCAAATATTCGCTGTCCTTCGGAGACGACGTCTTCGGCGGTCCGGACTGGAAGACGATGGTTCCGGAAGAGGCCGCACGGCGCTATGCCGCCGCGGGCACGGTGCCGCTGCTGCTCGATGCCGACGGGCGTCCGCTCAAACGCAACTTCGTGCATGTCGACGACCTCGTCTCTGCGATCCTGGCGGCGATCGACAACCCTCGGGCGGAGCGGCAGCTCTTCAACATCTGCATGGATCGGCCGGTCGACTATGCCGAAGTCGCAGCCTATCTGTCGCGCACGCGAAACCTCGGTTCTGTCGAGATACCGAGCCGCTTCCATTCCAACTGGATGGACAACAGCAAGGCGAAATATCTGCTGGATTGGCGGCCGAATTACGATCTCGAAATGCTTATCGACTCGGCGTGGCAATACGAGCGTTCGAAGGAGGAGCCTCGCGTCGTCTGGTATCCGGGTTGATTTCGTATGGCGGGTATGCCGTGCCCGTCGTTTTGAAGGGAGGAAACCATGAAGAAAGCATTGTTACTGACTGTCGCAATTCTGGCGCTGACCGCGGGCCAGGCCCTGGCCAAGAAGCAACTCGTCATCGTCGTCAAAGGGCTCGACAATCCATTCTTCGAAGCAATCAATCAAGGTTGCCAGAAGTGGAACAAGGAGAACCCGGATTCGGAATATGAGTGCTTCTATACCGGTCCCGCATCGACTTCGGACGAAGCCGGCGAGGCGCAGATCGTGCAGGATATGTTGGGCAAGGCAGACACGGCCGCAATCGCGATTTCGCCGTCGAACGCAAAACTTATCGCCCAGACCCTGAAGACCGCCAATCCGACGGTTCCGGTGATGACGCTCGATGCCGACCTTGCAGCCGAGGATGCGGCGCTGCGCAAGACCTATCTCGGTACCGACAACTACCTGATGGGCGCGCGCATCGGTGACTATATCAAGAAAGCCAAGCCGAACGGCGGGAAGATCTGCACGATCGAGGGCAATCCGGGTGCGGACAATATCCTGCGCCGCGCCCAAGGCATGCGCGACACGCTTACCGGCCAGAAGGGGCTTACCGAGCTGAAAGGCGAGGGTGGCTGGACGGAAGTCGCCGGATGCCCGGTCTTCACCAATGACGACGGTGCCAAGGGCGTGCAGGCGATGACCGATATCCTTGCGGCCAACCCCGATCTGGACGCCTTCGGCATTATGGGTGGCTGGCCGTTGTTCGGCGCGCCGCAACCCTATCGCGACCTGTTCAAGCCGATGGCCGACAAGATTGCCAGCAATGACTTCGTCATCGGCGCCGCCGACACGATCGGCGACGAGGTTGCCATTGCCAAGGAAGGTCTGGTGACTGCGCTCGTCGGCCAGCGGCCGTTCGAGATGGGCTACAAGGCACCTTCGGTGATGATGGATCTGATTGCCGGCAAGGCGGTTGAAGATCCGGTATTCACCGGGCTCGATGAGTGCACGAAAGATACGGTCGATACCTGCATTCAAAAGTAGGCTCGCGGTCTGAAACGCCAAGGGGGCACTAGTTGCCCCCGAGACGGATCGAAAGATCCGCAGGGCTTGACGCGTCTTGAATTCCGCGCATTTTGCCAGAGTCAATCGCAGGCGACTTCCTCGTTATTACGATTGTCTTGATAGCACGCGCAGACAGTCGAAAGAATGCTGAGGCAGTAGAAATAAATGCCTGACAAGAAATCGGGAAAGCCGACGGCTTCGGTCGAGGTGGCAACGGTTGACCGCTCGGCCACCGCAAGGCGCCCAAATGCTCCGCGTATAACCGGGGCAAGTGTTCATGTGTCTTTGGCAGGCGAGATCGGCCTCAGGATCGTGCGCGGCGATTATCCGCCGGGCACGATCCTGCCAAACGAGGCAAAGTGGTCGCAAGTCTTCGAAGTCAGCCGATCGGCGGTGCGCGAGGCGATCAAGATGCTGATGGCCAAGGGACTGCTTTCTTCCCGTCCGAAAATCGGCAGCTGGGTTGAGCCCAAGGAACGCTGGAACCTGCTGGATCGCGACGTATTGGGCTGGTATGCCGCCTCTCCCGATCGCGAAGCCTTTCTGAGGACCGTGCAGGAACTCAGGCACATGATCGAGCCGGAAGCGACGGCCCTTGCCGCGGAGCGCCGGACCGAGGAGCAAATGAAGGCAATCAGTCAGGCTCTGCAGGATATGGGGCAGGCGACATCACTCCAGCAGCGAACGGAATCCGATACGCGATTTCATATCGCCATCCTGCGCGCTTCCGGAAATGATCTGCTGGTGCCGCTCGGCGTCTTGATCGAATCGGCGCTGAACCACCTCTTCACCCATGTGACGCGAGAGGAGGACAATTTGCGATATGTGCTGAAACTTCATGAGAATATCGAGAAAAGCATCCGCCTGCAACGGCCGAACATGGCGCGCAACGCAGTCCGCAAGGTGCTGGCAAATACCGATCAGATCATAGCACGCTGGTCGCGATAGAAGCCTGAACCCGCCCGCCAGAGGAAGCGGCGGCTGTCGAAACGGCTTGGTCATCGGTGCAAAAGCCCGCATTCAAGCGGGCTCTGCTGGCCGGAGCTGTAAAGATGCCGGTGTCAGGAGGCCAGCGCCGTGGCGGCGCGCGGCGACCGTGCCATCAGCCGCGCATAAGCGATGGCCGAGAGCATGTTGACGTGGTTGGCGCGGCCGGTTCCTGCGATGTCGAAGGCGGTGCCATGATCGACGGAGACGCGGTCGATCGGCAGGCCCAGGGAGACGTTGACGGCGGTCTCGAAGGCGACGAGCTTGATCGGGATATGGCCCTGGTCGTGATACTGGGCAATAACCAGATCGAAGGCGCCGTTATAGGCGCGGGCAAAGACCGTGTCGGCGGAAATGGGACCGACCACGTCGATACCCTTGGCCTGTGCCAGTTCGACGGCCGGTGCCAGGAACTCCGTGTCCTCGGTACCGAAGAGGCCGTTTTCGCCGCAATGCGGGTTGAGACCGGCGACCGCGATACGAGCTTTCCTGCCGAGGCGCATGAAATGATTATGGCCGGCTTCGATCGTCGCCAGCACGCGCTCGGTCCTGGCGCGTTCGATCGCGCCCTTCAGGGAAACATGGGTGGAAACGTGAATGGTGTTCAGCCGCTCGGAGGCGAGCAGCATGAAGGAACTCTTGGAGCCGGTCAGATGCGCCAGCAGGCCGGTATGGCCGTCGAAATGATGGCCGGCGAGGTTCATGGCCTCCTTGTTGATCGGCGCGGTGACGATGACGTCGGCTTCCTTTGACATGGCCAGATCGACGGCGCGGGCGATATAGCGAACGGATGCATCGCCGGCGACCGGGCTGACCTTGCCGATCTCGGGAAGCGGCGCGCCAAGCGGCACCTCGTCGACGGCGATGGTGTTTCCGTCTTCGGAGGCGGAGGGGCCGAAGCGCAGGCCGACTTCGGTCGCGCGCGCAGCGCGCTCCAGCGCTTCGCTGTTGCCGACGATGACGAAGTCGCGCCGTTCGGCAGCCGGCAACGCCGCCAGTGCCTTGACGATCACTTCCGGGCCGACGCCGGCGGGATCGCCGAGGGTTACTGCGACTTTAGCATTTCTGTCCATCGGTCAAATTCCTTTTGAAAGCCCTGCCTCAATAGGCTGCTTCGTAGATCGAGCGTATGTCGGCGCGCGTCAAGTCGCGCGGATTGTTATCCAGCAGCCTGCGGATGGCGAAAGCATCGTCGGCCATGGCATCGAGATCGTCTTGCGGCACGCCGAGGCCCGAGAGGGTCATCTCGATGCCGAGCTCCGCGCAGAAGGCATAGGCGGCATCGAAGACCGATTTGCCCGTGTCCGAGACACTGTAGCCGAGCGCTTCCATGACCGCTTTCGTCTTTTCCGGTACGGCTGGCGTGTTGAAGGCGAGAACATGAGGGAAGATCAATGCGTTGGCCGCGCCGTGGGCGACATGCCAGCGCGTACCGAGCGGATAGGCGAGCGCATGGCCGCCGGCCGTATTGACCGGGCCGAGGCAGAAGCCGCCATAGAGCGAGGCCAGCGACAGCCCGGCGCGGGCTTCGGCATCCGATCCGTCGCGGACCGCTCTCGCAAGATATTTGCCGACGAGCCGCGTTCCCTCGATCGCATACATGTCGATCATCGGATGCGCCTTGCGATTGGTGAAGGCCTCGACGCAATGCGCCATGGCATCGACACCGGTTGCGGCCGTCGTGCGCGCCGGCACGGAGAAGGTCAGCGACGGATCGATGACGGCGATATCGGCAAGCATGTGAAGGCTCTCGACCGCGAGCTTGGCCTTTGTTTCAGGATCGGTGACAAGTGCGCGGATACCGGCCTCGCTGCCCGTGCCCGAGGTCGTCGGCACCTGCGCGAGCGCTGCCTTGCGCGGCCCTTGAACCTTGTTGGGGCCGACCACCTCGCGGAGCGTCTGCGACGAGCCGGCGAGCACGGCGGCGAGCTTGGCAAGATCCATGGCGCTGCCGCCGCCGAAGCCGACGATGAGGTCGGCTTGCGCGGCTTCCGCAGCGGCGAGCACCTTGTCGAGATTGGCAATATCCGGTTCGGGTGTCACGTCGGCGAAGACCGAAACCTCACCCTTCAGCTGCAGCAGTTCGACGCGGGCGGCATTGAATGCATCCGAAATGACCAGTGTCCGCGAATACCCCTTGCTCGCGGCCCAGGCGCCCAGCTTTCCCGCCGTCCCAAGGCCGAATTCGATCAGGTGCGGCCGGACAACGGTAATAGGTGAATCCAAACTGACCATAGGCGGTCCTCCCCGATGCGCGACGGACTAGGCCGTCAATGATGTAAATTTGTTATCCTGTCCCACGATTTTTGGCAAGAATGAATGGTTGTTTTTCTTGTTTAGATATCCATTTTGGTCGAAGGTGCGCCGAATGTAGCACGTGAGTTTTGGCGTAAGAATTTGAAATTGATTAGATAATTATGAACTATGCAGTTCTGCGGTGGGGCCAGCGCAATTTGAAGCGGACTTGTGGTGTATTTGTAAAAACGGGAGTCCTGTGCAGAGAGGTCCGATGCTGTGCATATCGGACCTCTCCATGCCTTCCCGGTCGGCCAGTCGGCCGTTAAGCGATTGATTCCAATGGGAGGCGCACATATTTAATGGCGCGCCTGTAATAGGTGTAGGCGACATGGAGCGTACCGTCCGCCCCCTGGATGATGGAGGGGTAGGAGAACTCGCGGTTGAGCATGTCTTTCGAGTTGTTGCTCAGGCAATATCCGTCGCCGGTATCCAGGTCGAACTTGCGTTCGAAATGGCCGCCGTGGTCTGCCGAAACCGCAAGGCTCAGCGGCGCGCGCGGAACACCCCAGACAGCCTTTCGGGCTGGACTATCGGGCATTTCCGCGACAGGAGCATTGCCGCTTTCGATCTCGTCATAGAGCGATTGACGTCGGGCGTCGGAGGAGGCAGCGCTGCTGTGGTTGTAAACCATCGCAATTCGTCGATCGCCAAGGCCGACGGCCTGGATCGAGGAATTATTGTTGGGCAGATTGGTTGGTTCCGGCGCACTCCAGGTCTCGCCCTGATCCGAGGAGAACGAGGCGCGAATATGCTCTGCGTAGCGATCGCGGAAGAAGGCGATCATTCTGTCGCCTTCGAGCGGCACGATGTTCATGTGCACGGCGCCCAGGCTGCCTTCTATCTCCTTCATTTTCCAGCTCTTTCCGCCATCGCGGGAGGTCAGGACGCCTGCCGTGTCGGCGTCGCCGCTCCAGCGTTGACCGGGCAGGCTGATGCAGCGGAAGACGGGAAGCAGCCAGTCGCCTCTGCCGTTGACGACTATCTGCTGGCGCACGAAGGTGCCGGGCAGGTCGCAGAGAACGGTGGGAGGAGCAAAACTCTTGCCGCCATCCTCCGAGATCCGGCATTTGACAACCGCGCCGTCCTGGTCGCCCGATGTCTGTGATGTGTAGAGCAGCCAGACGCGACCGTCAGGTGCGTTGAAAATCAACGGATTCTGCTCGGATTTCGCCGGATCGTCCGACATTTTCTCCGGTCCTGACCAGCGGTCGGCGCCGGGTGCCAGCCGGGACATGTAAATCGAAATGTCGCCCATGCCTTCCATCGTGCCGCCGAACCAGACGCATGTCAGTGTTCCATCGGCCAGGAAAGCGAGATTGGCGGCGTGGTTCTGGATGCAAGGAGACGGCAGGTAGGCATCAAGGCGGCCGGCCTGGGCGGAATTTGCCCTGAGCGTGCCGTCCATCAGCGAGGGAACGTCTTCGGGCTTCAAACCTGTCGGTTGCATGGTTTTCCTCCCTTATGGCAGCTTTGCGTAGCCTTCGGCGAGTGCCGCATATTCGGCGTCGTTGAGCGGCACCAGCGGCGGGCGCGTGCGCCGCCAACCGGCGTTGCCGGTCTTCAGGCCAACCATGGCCTTGATCGTCGGGATCTGCACATAGGAGTTCGACAGAGTGCGGAAAGCGTTGATGCGTGCCTGTGCGGCCTCGACTTCGGCGCTTTTCGCCTCGTCATGAACGTGGTCGTAGACGGTGCGCAGCGAATTGGCGACGAGGTTCGAGGTGGCGGTGATGCAGCCGGCACCGCCGGCCTTCAGGAGCGGCAGCAGCAGCGGGTCGGCGCCGCAGAGCACGGAGAAGCCGGGGCAGGCGGCGATGATTGCCTGCATGTTGTTGAAATCGCCTGCAGATTCCTTGATGCCGACAACCGTGTCCGGGAAGGCTTCAACCAGGCGCCTGATCAGCGGGATGGAGAGCGGAACGCCCGAAACCTGCGGAATATGGTAGAGGATCACCTGCAGTCTGGTATCGCCGATTTTCTCCAGAATCTGGGCAAAGGCGGTGAGGAGGCCGTCGTCGGACACGCCCTTGTAGTAGAAGGGCGGCAGCATGACGACCTTGGTGACGCCGAGCGAAAGCGCGTGTTTTGTCAGTTCGACGGTCTCGGGAATGGCAACGACGCCCGTGCCGGGCAGCAGCTTGTCGGCGGGAATGCCGGCTTTCAGCGCGGCTTCGAGGATCATGCGGCGCTCGGCGGAGGAGAAGGAATTGGCCTCGCCCGTCGTTCCGAGCAGCGCCACGCCGTGGCAGCCTTCTTCGATCAATCGCTGGCAATGTTCGGTGAAGAGGCCGAGATCCGGGCTGCCATCGGTATTGAGAGGGGTGGTCGCGGCGCTATAGACGCCTGTAATCTTGTGATTGCTCAAGGGTGTCCTCCTCGTCAGACCGGGCCTGCCCGGCACGTTCCTATGCTGCCGTATTCATCCCAATGTCCCTCAGTTGTCAATCTTACAAATTTGAAATCTACGGGCGTCGATTTTTAAAATATTGATTTTGCTTCTGAAATAATTTCAATCCCCTGATTTGATGTTCTATATGTTATTTTCCATTGACAGATTTACATTATCGCGCAAATGTCAGCGTCATATCGCGCAGCTTCGGGGAGGTCTTTCGAAAGGCGCGCTATTTGCCACGGAGGAGCAAATGACAATTGGTAGTGACCAAGACTTTTCGCAGATTTCCCGTCGTAACGCGCTGAAGCTGGGGCTTGCGGCCGGTGTCGGCTTCTCGCTCTTCGGTGCGAGCGCCCGCATCGTCATGGCGCAGGACGGCCAGGTGTTGAAGGCCATCAATCCCGCCTTCGACCAGGACTGGTCGCCGCTGCGCGGCGGCGGCAGAACTTTCCGCTGGAACTCGTTCTGGTGGGCGTCGCCGATGTATTTCGATGCCGACGGCAATATCCAGCCCTACGTCTTCACGAGCTGGGAATCGCCGGACAAGAAGGTCTGGACCTTCAAGATCGACCCGAAGGCGGTCTTCTCCGACGGCAGCAAGATCACCTCGGCCGATATCAAGGGTTCGTGGGACGTTTCCGCCATGCCCAACACGAAGAACCAGCGTGTCGATCAGGTGCTGAGCAAGGTTGCCGGCTACAAGGAAGTTTCCGCCGGCTCCGCAAACGAACTGACCGGCGTTGCAACGCCGGATGAATCGACCGTCGTCTGCACGCTGACGGAAGCCGATCCGATCTTCTTCATGCGCCTTGCCAACCATATCGTGCCGATCACCAAGGCCGCCCAGTCGCGCGGCAGCGACGGCGAGGAAGTGGCTGACTGGTACAAGCCCGACAGCAGCGCCGTCTATTCCGGCCCGTTCAAGCTGACGGCGCTCGATATCGACGCCGGCACGCTGACCTTCGAGCCGAACGAAAAATTCTTCGGACCGAAGCCGAAGCTTGCCCGTATCGAAATCAGCTCGATCGAAGACAACGTGACCGCGACGTCGCTGATCAAGTCTGGCGAATACAATGCGCACACCGAGCTCGTCACCTCGACGATCATCCAGGATCTCGGCCCGGAATTTTCGGCGGGTCCGCTCATCCCGACCAGCCAGCATTTCTGGTTCAACACGTCTCGCGCGCCGATGGACGATCCGAAGGTGCGCCAGGCGCTGATCATGGCGGTCGATCGCGACGGCCTGTTCAAGGCCTCCTATCCGGATGGTCCGCACAAGAAGGCCGACCAGATCCTCAACTCGGTTCCGGGTGCGGAGAATTCCGGCTTCGAGCCCTATCCGTATGATCCGGCCGCCGCCAAGAAGCTGCTTGCCGAATCCAGCTACGGCGGTCCGGAGCGTCTTCCCAAGCTGATGTTCGTCGGCATTTCCGGTCCGGCGATCCAGGCGGCAGCCCAGTTCATCGCCGAGCAGTGGCGCCAGAACCTCGGCATCACCGCCGTCGACATGAAGCCGCAGCAGGACGCCTATGCCGGTCCGGACCAGAATGCGGTCCAAATTTTCCGCGACGACGTCGGCACGCGCGTTCCCGACGCCGTTTCCTATCTCGCCGGCTCCATCGCTTCCACGTCGTCCAACGCCCAGAACAAGCTCGGCGGGTACAAGAACGACAAGGTGGACAGCCTGCTTGCAGAAGCTGCAACGAAGGCCGCCGACGATCCGGAGCGCGTGAAGCTCGCGCAGGAAGCCCAGAAGGCCTTCCGCGACGACTGGGCCTTCCTTCCGTGGTATTCTCAGGCGATGTCGCGCTGGGCCACCAAGGAAGTCAAGGCCATGGAAAAGAACCTCGACTGGCAGGTCGTGGCTCCCTGGGATGTGTCGATCGGCTGAGGCCGATAACAGGGCCGCATGATGCGGCCAAAGCAGCGGCGCGAGGGCCGAAAGGCCTTCGCGCTATATTTCAAGAAGAACCGGCGGTTGCGGCCTCCCGCGGAAATGCGCCGGGCAAGAATGGGAGGTGGCCTTGTTACGCTACGTGTTCACGCGGTTTGCCATCTGGATTCCGTCCGTCCTGGTCGTGATGATGGCCGTCTACGCGATGGCTTTCTACGGTGCCGGCGATCCGATCAAGCTGATCTTCCTTCGTGCGCCCGGCGACGTTGCCTATAATCCGCAGCGTATCGAGGCGATCCGCGAAAGTGCCGGTCTCAACAAGCCCTTCATCGAGCAGTTCGGCCTTTACATCTGGAACCTCCTGCACGGCCAGTTCGGCAATTCGCTGACCTCGGGCCGCTCCGTCTGGGCCATGGTTTCGGCCGCCGCCCCCGTTTCCTTCCAGCTTGCGCTCTGTTCCATCATCCTGACGGCGATCGTCGCAATCCCGCTCGGGATGATCGCGGCGCTGAACCAGAACAACCGCATCGACTATACGATCCTCGGTTCGGCGCTGTTCCTGTGGGCAATCCCGGCCTATGTCGCAGGCCCTCTCTTGATGGTGGCGCTGATCGTGCTCCTGCCGATGATCAAGGTGCCCTATGGCTGGGGCGGCGTCTTCGACGTGCGCATCATCCTGCCGCTCATCGTCTTGTCCTTCCAGCCGATCGCGCTGATCGTGCGCCAGACGCGCGCCGCCGTCATCGAAGTGCTGTCGGAGGATTTCGTCCGCACCGCGCGCGCCAAGGGCGTGCCGGAAATCGTGGTGGCGCTGAAGCATATCCTGCGCCCCGTGCTCACGCCTGTGGTGACGCAGCTTGGCCTGATCATGATCACCATCGTCAACGGCGCCATCTTCGTCGAGCTTGTCTTCGGCCTGCCGGGTCTCGGCCGGTTGACCGTGCAGGCGCTCACCAATTCCGATTATCCCGTCATCCTGGCGATCACCCTGATCGGATCCTTCCTGGTCATGGTGTCGAACCTGCTGGTCGATGTGCTCTATCCGATGCTCGATCCGCGCGCCAATGATTCCAGAAGGAGCCGCTGATCATGTCCGCCATTCCTCTTGCGACGGTCGAGACGGCCGAGGAGCCGCCGGTCAACCTGTGGCGTGACGCCTGGCAGCGCCTGAAGCGCAACAAGCTTGCGATCTTCGGCCTCGTCGTGATCGTCATCCTTGCCTTCACGGCGATCTTCGGCCCGTCCCTGACGCCCTATGACTATCTCAGCCAGGATCTCGCCTCGCGCAACGCGCCGCCGTCGCTGGCGCATTTCTTCGGCACCGACGATCTCGGCCGCGACGTCTTCAGCCGTATCGTCTTCGGTACGCGCACGGCCTTCCTCGTCGCCGTCATCGTCACCTTCATCGCTGTCCTGATCGGGCTGCTGCTCGGTGCCGTCGCCGGCTTTTTCGGCAATCCCTACGATCGCGCCATCATGTGGCTGACCGATGTGACGATGTCGGTGCCGAACCTGCTTCTCGTCGTCGTCATCAACGCATCCCTGAAGACGCCGATCACGAAATGGATGGAGGCGCAATATCTCGCCACCCTCAATCCCTTCTACCGCCAGACCGTGTGGGTCGATTTCATCCTGGTCTTCGGCTCGATGGCATTGATCTCCTGGCCGCCCTATGCGCGCCTCGTGCGCGCCCAGGTCCTGTCGATCCGCAATCGTCCCTATGTCATGGCGGCGCAGGCGCTCGGCCTGTCCAACTGGCTGATCATCCTGCGCTATATCGTGCCGAACGCGCTCGGGCCGCTGATCGTTTCCGTCAGCGCCGGCCTCGGCACGGCAATGGTGCTGGAAAGCGCCTTCAGCTTCCTCGGCGTCGGCGTCAATCCGCCGACCCCCAGCTGGGGCAACATGATTTCGGACGGCCTGCGCGTCTGGCAGCACTATCCGCATCTCCTCGCCGCTCCGGCGGCCGTGCTCGGCCTTGCTTCGGTGGCCTTCAGCTTCCTTGGCGACGGCCTCAACGACGCACTCAATCCGCGGGGCAGCAAATGATGAACGCAACAAGCAACGAACGCCTGCTGGACGTGAAGGATCTCACCATCGAGATCGATACGCGCCGCGGCCCCGCCGTCGTCGTCGATGGCATCGACCTCTATGTCAACAAGGGCGAGACGCTTGGCGTCGTCGGCGAATCCGGCTGCGGCAAGAGCCTGACGATGCTCAGCCTGATGCGGCTTCTGCCGAACAAGATCAAGGTGACGAAGGGTTCGGCGAACTTCGACGGGCGCGACCTGCAGAAGATGTCCAATTCCGACCTGCGCAAGGTGCGCGGCGGCGATGTCGGCTTCGTCTTCCAGGATCCGATGACCTCGCTCAATCCGGTCATGCGCATCGGCGACCAGATCTGCGAGCCGCTGATCTATCATCGCAGGATGTCGAAGGCGGATGCGCGCGCACGCGCCGTCGAGCTTCTGCGCCTCGTCGGCATTCCCGGCCCCGAAGAGCGGCTGATGGCCTATCCGCACGAGCTTTCTGGCGGCATGCGCCAGCGCGTGATGATCGCGATCGGCCTTGCCTGCAATCCGAAGCTTCTGATCGCCGACGAGCCGACGACCGCGCTCGACGTGACGATCCAGGCCCAGATCGTCGATCTGGTGAAGGATCTGCGCGCCAAGCTCGGGATGTCCGTCGTCTGGATCACCCACGACCTCGCGTTGATCGCCGGCCTCGTCGATCGCGTCGCCGTTCTCTATGCCGGCACGGTCGTGGAAGATGCGCCGGTGGACGAGCTTTATGCTCGTCCCAGCCATCCCTATACGCGTGGGCTGCTGTCCTCGATCCCGAAGCTCTCGGATGCGCCGGCAAGCCGGCTGTCCTCGATCGGCGGCACGCCGCCGGAGCCCGGCCGCCGGCCGAAGGGTTGCCCCTTTGCGCCGCGTTGCCCGCTGGCGGAAGCCGTCTGCCACGAACGTGTGCCGCGGCTTGAGCCGGTATCCGGCAACAGCGCGCATCGCGCCGCCTGTTTCGTCGTCCAGAGAATGCAGGAGGCTGCGTGATGGGTGCCCAACCGCTCTTGAAGGTCGAAAACCTCGTCAAGCATTTCCACGTCAAGCTCGGCGCTTTCGGCGAGCGCTCGGCGACCGTCTATGCGCTCGACAACGTCAATCTCGACATCATGGAAGGCGAGACGCTGAGCCTCGTCGGCGAATCCGGCTGCGGCAAATCGACGACCGGCTTCACCATTCTCAACCTCTATAAGGCGACGAGCGGCAAGGTGGTCTACAAGGGCCAGGATATTGCCACGCTCGATGAGAAGCAGATGCGGCCCTTCCGTCGCGACCTGCAGATCGTTTTCCAGGATCCCTATTCGACGCTGAACCCGCGCATGACGGTCGGCGAGGCGATCGGCGAGCCGATCCTCTTCCACAAGCTTGCCACCAAGGCCGAGCTCAAGGACAAGGTCGCAGCCCTGCTGACCGATGTCGGCCTGCCGACGCGTTTTGCCCAGCGTTACCCGCACGAGCTTTCCGGCGGCCAGCGCCAGCGTGTCGTCATCGCGCGTGCGCTCGCCTGCCAGCCGAAGTTCATCGTCTGCGACGAGGCGATCTCGGCGCTTGACGTGTCGATCCAGGCGCAGATCATCAACCTGCTGCTCGACCTGCAGGAAAAATACGGCCTGACCTACCTCTTCATCGCGCATGACCTCGCCGTCGTGCGCCATATCAGCACGCGCGTCGGCGTCATGTATCTCGGTCGTCTGGCCGAGCTTGCAACGCGCGAAGAGCTTTTCGACAATCCGCTGCACCCTTACACGAAGGCGCTGCTTTCGGCCGTGCCGGAAACCGATCCGGAACTGGAGCGCAGCCGCAAGCGCCAGATCCTGCAGGGCGATGTGCCGAGCCCGCTGAACCCGCCGGCAGGCTGCCGTTTCCATACGCGCTGCCCGATCGCCATGGACGTCTGCAGCAAGGTCGTCCCGGAATGGAAGGAAGCCAAGCCCGGCCATCTCGTTGCCTGCCATGCCGTCAATCCGGGGCAGGCCTCATGACGCTGAAAGTCGCCATCATTGCCGACGACCTGACCGGCTCGCTCGATACGGGGACACCCTTTGTGGAGGCCGGGCTGTCGGTTGCTGTCGCGATCGATGTCGAAGCGGCCGGCAAGGCGCTGGAAACCGGTGCGGAAGTCGTTGTCGTCAATACAGCCTCGCGCGGCCTGCCGGAGGCGGAAGCGGCGGCGCGCGTGCGGGCCGCTGCCGAAACTCTGCGTGCCGCCGGCTCGGCGATCTTCATGAAGAAGATCGATTCCCGGCTGAAGGGCAATGTTGCGGCCGAAAGCATCGCACTGGCCGACGTGCTCGGTCTCGACACCATCCTGATGGCGCCGGCTATTCCCGATCAGGAGCGCATTACCTATCGCGGCTGCGTGGTCGGGCGCGGCGTGGAACATCCGTTGCCGATCGCGGACCTCTTTGCCGGATCTGCTCGTGGCGTGACGGTCGCCGATGCCGAAGACGATGCCGATCTCGATATTGTCGTGGCGGAAAACGACTGGCTTTCCACCCTTGCCGTCGGCGCTCGCGGCCTGGGCTCGGCGCTGGCGCGCCGGCTCGGCGGACATGTACGGCTGACGCCGGAATTTCTCGCGACGCGAAAGACGCTGTTTGCCTTCGGTTCCCGCGATCCAATTACGGCCGCCCAGATGGATCGTCTCGAAGCTTCGGGTGCCCTCCGTATCGTCGTGGACGCGCCGATGGGTGCGGTCGAAAGCGGGGAGGGGCTGGCATTGCCGGCGCTGCTGCGCTGCACGGGCGAGATGACGAGCGATGGCGCGCGTGTCGCCGCTCGCTTTGCGCAGGGCGTGAAATCGGTCATAGATGATACGAATCCTGACATGGTCATGGTTGGCGGCGGCGATACCGCGCTTGCCGTTTTCCGTGAACTGGGCGTTTCGGTCCTGCTGCCGAAGGGGGAGATCGAGGCCGGTGTTCCGTGGTTCGACGTCAGGGATGTCAACGGGCGGCAATTCCGATGTGCCGTCAAGTCGGGGGGCTTCGGCAATTCCGATAGTTTGCTAAGACTGATCGTTCGGAATCAGGCGGCGTAAGGAATGCCAGCGGGGAGAATGAGAGTGGATGAAGCGAATGGCGGATCGGTAAATCCGGAAGCGGCTCCGGCTGCACGGCCGGAGCGCGGCAGGGCCGTGAAGCTGGTCGATCGTGTCTTCGATCAGCTGATGGAGCGCATCCGCGCCGGCAACTATCCGCCCGATTCACGGCTTCCGGGTGAGCACGAGCTTGCTTCGATGCTGGGTGTTTCGCGTCCTATCGTGCGTGATGCGCTGGCGCGTCTGCGCGAGCAGGGCATCGTTTATGCGCGGCAGGGTGCCGGCACGTTCGTCAGCGCGCATGGCTCGCCGACGGCGCAGCTTGCCTATTCGCCGGTCAAGACGATCGCCGATATCCAGCGCTGCTACGAATTCCGCCTGACGATCGAGCCGGCGGCCGCCTATTTTGCCGCCAAGCGCCGCGACGATGCGGCAATCCAGAAGATTGCCGCGGCCCTTGCGGATCTGCGGGAAGCGACAAGCCATCAGTTGCACCGGGTGGATGCCGACTTCGTCTTCCATCGCGCCGTCACAGAGGCCGCCAACAATCACTATTACACGGCCTCCATGGATGCGCTGAAGGCGCACATCGCCGTCGGCATGCATCTGCACGGACTTTCGCTGCTTGGTCCGCGGCCGGGCCTCGAACAGGTGTATCAGGAACATAACGAAATCTATAAGGCGATCGCCGAGGGCAGGGCGGAAAACGCGCGCGACCTGATGCGCGCGCATCTCGAAGGCTCGCGCGACCGCCTGTTCGAAGGGCGCGTGCTCGACCTGTCCTTCTGAAGGGGCTTATTCCTCGAACAAGGCGCGTTCTGTCGCGAATATCTTCGTCAGATAGTCGGCGACGGTTCGGATCGGCAGATCCTTGCGCTGCTGGCGTCGCGTGAGAAGCCAGACCTCCCGCGGCGGCGGCACCGGCTCCAGCGGGCAGTGGCGAAGGCTCTTTTCCGTGCGTCCGATATAGTGCGGCAGCAATGCGAGACCGGCGCCGGCCCTGGCGGCCGTTGACTGGGACACCTGGTTGTTGGCACGGAACGACACGCGCGCATGCGGGAAATGGCGGGCGAGCCAGGCCGCCTCCGGCACGAAGGCATTCACCTCGTCAAATCCGACGAAGACCGGCTCGGCGCCGTCTTCGACCTGCCGGCAGACCTCCTCCGTTCCGTAAAAGCCGTATCCGATCGTCGCGAGCTGCCTGGCGATGAGATCGCCGTCCTGCGGTTTTCCGAGGCGGATGGCAATGTCGGCCTCGTGGCGTTCAAGGCTGATGCTGCGCATGTCGGTCGCCAAGTCGATGTCGAGGCCGGGAAATTGCATCGTAATCATCGCCAGACGGGAGACGAGAAAACCCTGCGAGAGCGCGGGTGACGCGTTGATGCGCACGAGGCCCTTCGGCGTGTCGTCCTTCCAGCCGCGCCCGAGCGTCTGGACGGAGGCCTCCATGTCGCTGGCCGCAGTCAGTGCGCGGGTTCCGGCAGGGGTCAGCACATAACCGTCCGGGCGGCGCTCGACCAGTTTCTCGCCGAGCGTTTCTTCCAGCGAATGAAGGCGGCGGGCAATCGTTGCGTGGTTGACACGCAGCGTGCGGGCGGCGGCCGACAGGCTGCCGTGCCGTCCGAGTGCAAGGAAAACCCGGATATCCTGCCAGTCCGGCTCTGTGCGTTTTTTATCAGCCATTGGCAAAGAATAGCGAATTTTTCGCAGAAGGGAACGGGACTAGATAGGAGGCGACCTCAAACAGAAAGGTTGCCGACATGAGCTCTTCCAGTCTCACCCTCACGCTGATCGGCGGGCCGACCGTGCTCGTCGAATATGGCGCGTTGCGCCTTCTTACCGATCCGACCTTCGACCCGCCGGGCCTCTACAGGGAAACGCCCGTCCGTTTCGAAAAAACCTCCGGCCCCGCCCTGTCTGTCGAAGAGATCGGCCGGCTGGATGCCGTCCTTCTCAGCCATGACCAGCACCTCGACAATCTCGACAGTGCCGGCCGGGCCATGCTGCCCGGCGTTGGCACCACCTACACGACCAGGGCCGGTGCGGAGCGGTTGGGCGGCAATGCGCTCGGGCTTGATCCTTTCGAAACCGTCACACTCGAAGGTGCCGGCGGCGAGAAGCTTCTGGTCACGGCGACGCCCGCCCGGCACGGCCCCGTCGGCATCGAACCGATTTCCGGCGATGTCGTCGGCTTTGCACTTGGCCGCGAAAAGCCGGGCGACCTTCTCTACGTGACCGGCGACACGGTCTGGTACGAGGGTACGGCCGAGGTTGCGCGGCTCTTTTCCCCGAAAGTGGTCCTGCTGTTTACCGGTGCTGCCGAGCCCCGTGGCCGCTTTCGCATGACGATGGGCAGCGAGGACGCTCTGGAAGCGGCGCATGCCTTCCCGAACGCGCTGCTCGTACCTGCGCATAACGAGGGCTGGGTGCATTTTCGCGAAAATCAGGACCAGCTCGCGCACGCCTTTTCGGTCTTCAACCTCGCAGACCGGCTGAGGCTCTTCGAAAAGGGCAAGCCGCTCAGCATCGAGCTGACGGCCTGATCCCTCTCAAACTGGCGCCAGGCGCCAATCTTCCAAGGAGACATATCATGAGTAACGAACAGAAAGTCGCCATCGTCACCGGTGCCTCGCAGGGTATCGGTGCCGGTATCGTTGCGGCCTATCGCAGGGAAGGCTACGTCGTCGTCGCCAATTCCCGCAGCATCGAGCCGTCGTCCGATGCGGGCATTATCGCTGTCCCCGGCAGTATCGGCGAGCGCGGCGTGGCCGAACAGCTGGTCAGGACGGCGGTCGAGCGTTTCGGCCGCGTGGACACGCTGGTCAACAATGCCGGCATCTTCATCGGCAAGCCGTTTACCGACTACACGGTCGAAGACTTCAACAACGTCATCAACGTCAACGTTGCCGGCTTCTTCCATGTCACGCAGTTTGCCATTGCCCAGATGCTGAAGCAGGGCCATGGTCACATCGTTCAGATCACGACGGCCCTTGTGGAACAGCCGATCGCCGATGTTCCGACGGGCCTTGCGACGCTGACCAAGGGCGGTCTCGACGCCGTTACCCGTGGGCTTGCAATCGAATATGCCAGGAGCGGCATCCGCGTGAATGCGGTGGCGCCCGGCATCATCAGGACGCCGATGCATGCGCCGGAGACGCATGATTTCCTCAAGGGGCTGCATCCGGTCGGCCGCCTGGGCGAAGTGAGCGAGATTGTCGATGCCGTGCTCTATCTGGAGCGTGCCGGCTTCGTGACCGGCGAGACGCTCAATGTCGATGGCGGCCAGCACGCCGGCCGCTGGTAGTGGGGAGGTAACGGGCGGAGCGCGATGTGGCGCCCGCCGCCAAGGAGAACGACAATGCCTTATGTGAATATCAAAGTGACGCGTGAAGGCACGGCTCCCGGTGCAAGCAGCACCACGCCGGAACAGAAGGCCGCGCTCATCAAGGGCGTCAGCGATCTTCTTTTCGATATTATGGGCAAGCCGCATGACAGTACCTTCGTCGTTATCGATGAAGTCGAGATGGAAAACTGGGGTGTGGGCGGTCTGCCAGTGCCTGAATATCGCAAGCAGCTTGCGGAAAAAGCGGCGAGACAGAAATAGTGTCGTGGCGGCCTTCGGGGCCGCCACCCGCTTTGCACCAAATGAAATGCAGGGATATCACCTCATGGGCAACTGGCAGGACAATCGTATCGTCGACCTTTTCGGGATCGAGCTTCCTATCATTCAGGCACCAATGGCCGGCGCGACGACGCCGGAAATGGTGATCGCAACCAGCGAAGCCGGCGGCCTCGGATCGCTTCCTGCAGCGCTTTTAACGATCGAGCAGACAAGGGCGTCGCTCGAGCAGATACGATCGGCGACGTCAAAGCCGATCAATGTGAATTTCTTTGTTCATGCCAATCCGGCGGCCGATGCCGTTGCCCAGATGAAATGGCGTACCGCGCTTGCCCCTTACTATGTCGAGCTGGGGCTCGATCCCGCCGCGCCGGTTCCGGCGGCCGGGCGTGCGCCTTTCGACGGCGATTATTGTGCGCTTGTCGAGACCTACCGGCCCGAGGTCGTCAGCTTCCATTTCGGCCTGCCGGGACCGGATCTTCTGGAACGCGTGCGGCGTACCGGCGCCAGGGTCATCGCTTCGGCGACGACAGTTGCGGAGGCGCGCTGGCTGGTGGAGCGCGGTGTCGATGCCGTCATCGCCATGGGGCTGGAAGCCGGCGGCCACCGGGGAAATTTCCTTGGTGACGACATGAACATGCAGGTCGGCACGATGGCGCTTGTGCCGCAGATCGTCGATGCGGTTCCCGTACCGGTCATTGCGGCTGGCGGCATCAGCGACCGGCGCGGCGTTCGCGCCGCTTTTGTGCTTGGTGCCTCCGCAGTTCAGGTAGGTACGGCCTATCTCCTTACGCCGGAAGCGAAAATCACCGCCTTCCATCGCGACGCGTTGAAGTCGGCGCGGGACGACAATACTGCCCTGACCAACATCTTTACCGGTCGTCCCGCACGCGGCATCGTCAATCGTATCATGCGGGAGATCGGACCGCTGTCGGCAACTGCACCGGCATTCCCGACCGCCGGCGGTGCGCTTGCGCCGCTGAGGGCGGTGACGGAGAAGGAAGGCCGGTCGGATTTCAGCAATATGTGGGCTGGTCAGGCTGCAAGCCTTGCACGCGAAATGTCGAGTGCGGAGCTGACGCGGTATCTCGTCGAAGCAGACTAGGAGCAAGGACCCATGCGGGTCGGCACGGACGTCATCGAGGCCGCTAGCGTGAGGGCGTCGCTTCGCCTGCGATAACGGCGCCTGTCTGGACTGGAACGGGGGCTTTGGCGGGTGCGGGCGAGCTCTTCTGCCGCACTTCCGCATCGGACGCGCTGTGCCAGAATTGCCAGCCTTCTCCCTGGATAAGGCCGCGGTCGGAAAGATCCTTCCAGTGGCGATAGGTGGCGGTGCCCGTGTAGACGAAGTTGCGCGCATCTTCGGGGGAGGAATACATGGTGTATTCGGCCGTATGTTGCGAGCGGTTGGCAGGATCGGCCACCTTGTGGAGGAAGCTCGACAGGAACTTGAAGTGAAGAAGGGCGCTGGTGACGCCGACGGCGCCGCGCATTTCGCCGAGATTGAGCGAGAGCGGCCAGACCTGATGCGAGGATTTGAGGTAGAGGCGTTCGCCGGACACATAGATCAGCGGGATCTTGTTGAGCGCGGGGCCGTCCCAGACGCGGCCGCGAAAATAGACACGGCCGCGCACACCGCCCTTGATCCAGATGGTGCGGCTCTTCCTGTCGAAGTGCGATTCATAGCCTGAATGGTCGAAAAGGCTGCATATATCGAGAGGATTGCGGCCGGGTTCGCAGATGTTTTCGCTGACGGGATTGCGGCTGTACATGTCGATCATGACGGAGCGCAGCGAATGGGCGCCGACAGATTCCATATAGGCGGTCAGCTGGCCGATCGAACGCGTATCGCAGTGCGGGTAGACCAGGAACTCATCCGCATCGACATAGAGAACCCATTTCTCCTGGCAATGGCGGTTGATGACTGCGTTGATCCAGTCATTGCCGAAGCGGGCCGCCTTGTAGGAACCGGTGGCTGACAGAAGCGAAACGTCTTCCATGCCGGAAAGGAATTCAGCCGTGCCGTCGCTCGAGCCGTTGTCGATGCAGATGAAGTGCTCGACACCAAGATCGCGATAATATTGCAGGAAGAACGCCATCCGGTGTCCCTCGTCGCGGATCACGCAGATCAATACGTGGCGTGCCTGCTTCAGGCCGCCACGAAGGCCGGCATAGCCGAGTTGCCCGGCCTTCAGCGAGCGGCGCAGCCGGGCCTTGGCGTAGTGCGAGATGCTGGTGGTCAAAGCGCTCATTTCTGCTCCTGAACACTCGCGCCGGCCTTCAAGACCGGCTCTGCCTGCAGGGATCGGGTCGACCTTTCATCACACGACATAATCGCCGGCGAGCAGGGTCTGTACGCGCGGATTGGGCATTTCATTCTGCAGGGCATGTCTTACGCGCTCCCGTATCGAACGGTATTTGTAGACGACCTTGCGGTCGAAGCTGATGCCCCGGTAAAGCGCGTTGTAGGCCGGGTGCGTCTTGCGCAGGTCGATATAGACCTGGCTTTCGGTGTCGCTCCACGGGAAGAACGTGCCGTGCCAGGGTTTGGGGTGAGCCATGTAGTGGACGATGGCGAGCGAGGACATGTCCACCAGATGCAGGAACTGCTTGGGGAAATTCCAGCGGTTCGACACCAGGATGAGCGAGGAACCGCAGACGTAGTTCAGGGCGCCCTGGTCATGTTTGCCGTCGCAGGCGTCCGGGTTCGTGGCGAAGAGCTGCAGTGCCTCCGGCCCGATCCAGCCGTCGCGGTGGAATTTCAGGACGCCGGCATTGAAATAACTGCTGTCCTTGCCGTTCTGCAGCAGGCCGTGGATGGAGGTGTAATCGCGTGCCGCGAAAAACTTTCCGGGTGGTGCGAACGCATTCTCAAGATCGGCAAGGCTGCTGACGATCTGCGTGTCGCCGTCCAGATAGATGATCTGGGTATAGTTTTCGGGCAGGACCTGGGCGAGCACGAGTTTGGCCATGGTGCTGACGCTGATGCGGCCCATGAAATGCGAACCGTCGAGCTTGCCGAGGGATTCGCGCAGCGCTTCCGTCGCGTCCATCAGCTTGACGCCGCTCAGTGCCAGCAGGCCCTTCAGTTCCTCGAAATTGTCGAGGTGCTCCGACATGAGAACACAGATATCCGTCTCGGGATTTGCAAACTTCCGCGCCTGCAGCGCCGAAAGAATAGTCGGAAAGGAATATTCGACATCCGTAACGTAGGCCACGCACTGATTACTCATGGTACAATCCTTCTCGCAGTTCTTCGCCTGGAAGTGTCTTTGTTGAATCCGTGGAAAATTTCTCTTTGCCGGGATGCCGCCGTCTGCCTGCTGAAGGCGGGCCAATTCTTGTTCCGTCAGCAACAAAACGTCCCTCGTCGGCGTTTTGATCGCGGCAGATTGTGAGAAAATTAACCATTGCTATCGCTCCACTACCAAATGCCGGGTGTTGTGGATTTGGCCCTGTAATGTGAAGATCGGCACGGGCGCATGTGGGACGACAGGAAGGGATAAGGCATCGCAATGCTGAACGGCACGATCATTGTGATACTGATTTCGCTCGCAGCCGGAACCGCCATTCGCGCCTGGGCCTTTGCCATATTCGCAATCGTCGTATCGCTCGGTTTCGGCGTCGTGGCCCACCAAAGCGCGTCTCTGCTCGAGGCTGCGCTCTACGGTCTCGGTATCCTCGTGCTGATGCAGGCCTGCTATGTGACCGGCGTCTTCGCAGCCGGGCTCTGGCGTCGCAGCCGCAAGCCGTCCAAGGAGAGTGCCATGGCCGATCCGGCACCTGTGCCGGGCAAGCAGCGGCAAGGCTGAGATCGCCGACATCTTTTCGGCCCCGCACATCATCGTGACGAAAATACCGGCGTGCTCATCAGCGATGCCGGTGTCCTCTGAAGTCGGGCCATGCGGTTCGGCAGCGCATAGGGTGTTGCCAGGCAACCGCTTGCAAGGCCGGCCGTGATGCTGAACAGCAGGCCAAGGTCGGTGCTGCTGCCGGAAATCGTCGCCGAGGCGATCTGCGCGACGGAGGCGAAAACGGCGGCCATCCCGATCGCCCGGTTTTCGCGGTTCACCAGCTTGCTGCGGGCGGCGGCCATCAGGAGGCTGTAGAGGAAGAGCAGGAAGAGAGCCGTGCCCGTGAGGCCGACATTCGACAGAAGGGCTGCGGCGAAGCTCGATGCGCGCACGGTGCCGAGCCCGGCCCCGAAGGTGGCCGTTTCCACAAAGGAGATCAGCGCCAACGTGTTCCAGGCGGTACGTTCCTCGCCGGATTGGGATTCGAGCTTGTTGGCGAGGGTTACGTTCGCCAGATCGCCAAGAGCGTTCCAGACGCTGGGGATCAGCGCCATCGCCAGGACCACGCAAGGCACCATCAGCAGCGTAATCAAAAGGAAGGTGGCATAGGGGCGCGTCGCCTGGCCGCTCAGGAGACGCCTGAGTGCGAACAGCACCGCGACGCCGATCATGAAGAGGCCGGCGACATAGGCCGTCGTCGACGTGCAGAGGATCAGGGTCAGGCCGATCGACAGCGTCGCAAAGCCGGTAAAGCGGCTGGGGAAGCGTTCGAGCCAGAGGATGAGCGTGAAGCAGAAGAAGACAAGGGCAGCCGTCCCATAGGCGCTCGCTTCCGGGAAAGAGCCGACAATGCGCTTGAAGCCGCCGATGACCTCGGCCGTGTGCATCGTGTAATTGGCATTGCGCATGAAATCGAGCAGGTCGGGCTGGCCGATCGTGAAGGTCGCGATATCGACGAGGGCGAAACCCAGGCAGACGAGCGCCGTGACGATGAGCTGGCGGGCAATGAAGCGCCCGTGCCCCAGCCGGGCAAGACCGCAGACGACGGCGAAGCAGACGAGGTCGCCGAGCAGGTAGACGGACTGCGTGAGATTGGAGGAACCCGGCGCCAGCGGCGATGCCATGATCGACATCAGGCCGGAACTGCTGCGCGCGGATGAATAGACCAACGTCGCGCCGGCGAAAATACGCGGCAGGAAGAAGGCCGATACCGCGGAAAACAGGACATAGGCGGCAAACCAGAAGCCGGGGCCGGGATAGGCCAGGCTCGTAAGCGCCGCCTGTTTCTGGCGCGGACGCAGCAGCACGCCGATCGTGACGAAGAAGAGCAGGAGGTGGCTCGGCTGAATGCTGCTGCCGCCGAGTGCCGGAAGCTGGAAGGCTGCCGCCGCGCCGAGCAATGTGGAGATGCACAGCGCCGTGATCGCGAAGCGGGATCCGTAATAGACGAGCGCGAGGCCGAGCAGGAGCACAAGGAAGCCGATCGGTTCTATTGTCATGCCGCAGCCTCCGAGGGGGGCCGAGGATTCTCTGCTCCTGCGCCAAGCGGGCCATGCGTGCGGCCCGACAGGACGGCAAATGCGGACATGAACTCAATTCCGATGCTAACAGGCATAATCCTACCGTGGTCTCCTAGTTCGATCCTGTCTGCGATACCCAGTTCGGTGGCGGCGCATCGCTCCGGGCTATGTCGGGAACAGGGGCGGCGGCCGCCTGCTGCGGCTGCGGCGCCGGCGTGGCGGCGGAGACATCGGCCGCTGCCTCGACGCCGATCTCGATAATGTCGTGCGGCAGCAGGGCCGTGTTCTCATCGGCCACGATATTGCTGTAGCTGCCGTCTTCGTTGCGGCGAACGATCTTGAAGTTCTTTTTCGTCTTGCCGAGGAGCGTCGATTCCGCGCCCATGCGGGCGAGCTCCGCGCTATAGCCGGCCTGATCGCCGAGCAGTTGCGCCACCTGCATATCGATGCCCGCCTTGTTGATGGCCAGGCTGATCGTGTTCAGCTCCTGCTGGTTTTCGGCGTTCCGCTTGTTGATGATGGTTGCCTTTTCGCGCTCGCTCTCGTTCAAACCCTGGCGCGACTTGGTCAGCGCGATCTCGAGGTCCAGCAATTCGCTCTGCGCTTCCGCCAGGCCGCGATCGACCGAATATTGGCGGGTGTTGCTGGTGAGGCCCTTGCTGACGAGGCTGTTGACGTTGTTCAGCTCCTGCTGCGCAAGGTCGATCTGCCGTTTCTGGGAGACGATCTTGGCTTCGAGCGACTGGATTTCCTGCGTGTAGAGGCGGCTGAGATCGTTTGCCGCCTCGATCTGGCTATTGGATTCGACCGCCCGCAGGCGCATCAGGTTCAGTTCCTCCGCCTTGAGCTTGTCGATATCGGGTACGCCGGCGAGTTCGGCGGGAATGTCGAAATCGGACTGGCCGGCGATCTCGGCGCGCAGGCGCGCGGCACGCATCAGGAGATCGCGGCGGTTGAGGACGGCTGTACGATAGTCGCCGGCAGCCTGAATGCGGTCGCGGTCGTAATAGCTGCTGTCGTCACGCGCGCGCATGTAGCCGCCGGCAACGCTGACGGCCTTGATGACGGTCATGTTGGCCTCGAAGGGGTAACGTCCCGGCCGCTCGATGCTGCCGTTGACGAAGATCGGCGCATGCTGGTCGATTTCGACGGCGATGAACGGCCGTCCGGGAAGGTCGGCCTTTTCGGCCAACGCATCTGAAATGGCATCCGACAGCTGCTCGGTCGTGTGACCGGAGGCCCTGATCTGGCCGGCGATCGGAATCGACAGGTTGCCTGCATCGTCGACAGTGTAGGTTCCGTCGAGAGCTTCCCAGCTCGCATATTTGGAATCGGCGGACCGCCATTCCACGATCCGCAGCTTTATCTTGTCCTCGGGAACGAGCGTGTAGTTGTCGGCGCGGGCAGCGCTCCATCCCATCGCGCAGCTGAAGACGGCGGCAAGGCCGACGAGCGCAAGACGATCAGCGAAAAATATGGGTCTCATGGCGTCTGTTACCTCCGTTTTGCCGCGATGGATGGCGAGGCCATCTCACGGTTTGAGGACTGGCTGAGTTCGAGGATGCGCATCGGGGATGCACGTCCCGTCAGAAGGTCGGACAAAGCCAGGAAATTGCCATTCAGCCGGCCGCGGCGGTCGACCGCGCGATCGTTGAGCAGCGCGCCGCGGGCGTTTGCCAGGATGTTACGGCCGATCTGTGCCAGCGCACGGGTCGCGGACATGGTGCCTTTGCGCATCAGGTGCACGGGATTTGCGACTTGCGAGTAGCCGAGCCTCTTGCCGGGCTGACGTCCGGACTTGACGCCAAGATGCACGCCACAGGCGCCCGAAATACGCACCGATCGTCCGAAGCGGGCGATGGAGCGGCTGAAATCGACATCTTCGAGCCAGCCGTAGAGCGGCAGCTGCTCGTCGAAGGCGAGGCCGTGACCGACGATTGGCGCCAGCCGGACCGCCATGTTGCATCCGTAGGCGTTGTAGACTTCCGTCACCTGCTCGCCTCTTTCGCCGGCGGTCTTCATGACATCGATGGCTTCGGACTGGGTCAGCCCTTTGCCGAGGATGCCGTCTGCGAGGACGTCGCCGGTCGCGATGACCACATCCGGATCATCGGCGAAGACGGCGGCCATGCGCGGAATGAAGCCCGGCGCCGGAATGAAGTCGTCGTCGAGGAAGATCAGCACGTCCATGTCCGCGCTTGCCGCCTCGATGATCCGGTTGCGCTGGCAGGTCAGGCCACGAGGGCCGAGCATCAGTTCCACGCCCTTGCGGCCGGCGAGCCCGGCAGCGTCATCCAGGCTGGGGACGCAGACGATGATGCGTTCCGGATGGGGCTGGAGGCTGTCGAGATAGGCGACTGTCTCCAGAAGCGTCGCCGGTCGGCCCGCCGAGGCAATGCCGACGCCTATCTTGAGTTTGGGTGCCTGTGATGTCGGGATCGTCATGGCTGAACGCTCGACGGTGTGTTGTTGACGATCGCGCCGAGGATTTCTGCCCCGACATTGCGCATGCTGTCGACGACGCGGACCGTTTCGTCGATCGAGGTTTGGCCGTAACAGGTTACAACGAGAACGCCGTCCAGTTCCGGAGCGATCGCATTGGCGTCCGGCGACGAGGTGAAGGCGGAAATATCGACGAATATCGCGTCGAATTCCTTCTTCAGATCGTTGAAGTTGAGCTGGGTGCGGCGCGAGCTCAGGCGAATGGCGGGCGTCACGGCGCGGACCTTGCCGAGCGGCAGGAATTTCAGCGTCGGCGTCAGTGACAGGGTGGCGGTGCGGATCGCCTCGATATTGTCGAGCACGTCGATCAGGCCGGCTGAACTGTTCGGTGCGATGGACTTGCTGAGCGAGGACTTCGTCGCAGCCGCATCGATCAGCAGGGTGCGTGAGCCCGATATCGCCGAGAGCACGGCCAGTTCGCAGGCGATGGTGGATGCTCCGTCGCCCGGGTTGACGGCGACGATGCCGATCACCACGCGCCGTCGGCGACGGAAGCCGGTGACGGTCGCGCCAAGCTCGGCCATTCCCGGGATCATCGGATAGGCGACGGTGCCGCTGTCGCTGGCGGTCGGCAGTGCGGCCGCGCGCCCGCTCCTCTTTGCGCGTCCGAGAGAGGTGACGAAAGCCAGGCCAGCCGCCTGCGAGAGCTGCTGGGTGCGCATGATGCGCCGATCGCTGACATGGCGGATCATGGCGAGGCCGAGGCCGGAACCGGCGCCGACGATCAGTGCGAAGGCAAGGATCAGCGAATTGTTCGGCTGCGCCTTGGAGAGCGGTGAGGTCGCCTGCGAAACGATGGTCGCGTCGGAGACCGGATAGGAGATGCGCTGCTTGGCCTCGGTATATTGGGTAAGCGTATTTTCGAAGAGCGTGCGGCGGGCGGCGGTCGCGCTCTGCAACTCCGCAAGCTTGAACTGGTCGCGCGGATTCGCCTTGAAGGTGGCAAGCGCGTTTGCGGCATCGGCAAGCCCGCGCTGCTGTTCGTTGACGAATTGCTCCAGCCATTCGCTATATTGCTGGGCTGCCGCCGCCTTCATCTGAACGTTCTTGCGAATGTATTGCTGGGCAACGGCATCGGCGATCTCGACCGCCCTCTGCGGGTCGGATGCGGATGCGGATATTTCGAGGATCGTCGACTGGCCGATGCGGCGCATTGCGACGATATTGCGCAGACGCGCGATCGCCCGGTCGGTCCGCGACGTCTGCTGGCCCGTCGCAGGCTGGGCCTTGTTCGAGTTCGCGGCATCCTGTGCCGTGTCGGGCTGGGTGGTGCTGGCGAGGTTGCCCGTCAGCCAGTCCTTGACCCTGTCCTGCAGGGAAAGGGCCTGACCGGAAAAAGCCGGATCGTCGGCGAGGTTCAATGCGTTTACGGCGCCGCCAAGGACATCGCTGGATTTGGCGATTTCGAGCTGCGCATCGATGAAGGCGTCTTCGGCGAAGGCTCTTTGGGCGTCCGAGCCGTTCACCTGCGGGAAGACCATAAGCTGGGTACTGGCCACATAAGTCGGCTTGGCGATCAGAAGATAGGCGCCGGCAAGCGCCACGAAGGCCAGGATGGTCGACACGATCCAGGGCCAGCGCATTCTGACGAAAAAGGACATGTCCCGCAGCGTCAGCGGCGAACTCGCGCTGACGGCGGCCGGCAGGGATATCGGGGAGACGCTGCTGAAGACGTGATTTGAGTTCATAGTGTCCTGATCCAAAGGGCGAGAGTGTCTTCTTCGTTGCTGTCCAGCAGGTGCATGGCCCGGAGGGGCCATATGTCGTTTGCGGATTAGTAGCAGCCGCGCTGCGAAAACAGCGCCGGAACGGTCTTCGCGATGATGATGAAATCGCGCGTGAGCGACCAGTTGCGGACATATTGGACATCGAGCGCAACGCGGTATTCGTAGCTGACATCGTTACGCCCGCTGGTCTGCCACTGCCCGGTCAGGCCCGGTCTTGCGGCCATGTAGCTCGTCACATGCTCGCCGTAGCGGGTGAGCTCGTCGGCCGTCACCGGTCGCGGGCCTACGATGCTCATTTCGCCGCGCAGGATATTGATGAGCTGCGGCAGCTCATCAATGCTGGACTTCCTCAGGATCTCGCCCACCGTCGTAATACGCGGATCGTTCTTCAGTTTCCGCGTCGCTTCCCACTCGGCTCGCGCTGACGGATTGGTGCGCAGCAGTTCGGCGAGCTGGGCGGCGGCATCGGTCTTCATCGTGCGAAACTTGAGGCAGCCGAAGGCGGCGCCTCCGTAACCAATGCGCGTATGCGAATAGAAGATCGGTCCCTGATCGCTCAACTTTACGATGAGTGCCACGATCAACATCAGCGGCGACAGCAGAACCAGGGCGGTGGCCGCCATCGCGATATCAACCGCCCGCTTGGATGCCCTGCCGACGACGTGGGGCCGCGATGCCGAGCGCCGATCCTTGTTCGGCCCGGACTGGTCAACATTCGGCCAGGATTCACGAACTTCAATACTCTGTGCTTCCCAAGTCATTGACCGACTCCAACAGTTTCCGTTTAGAACCTTATGAAGTTTGGTGCAGCGCAATGTGCTTGTCTGTGACCGCGGTCATAATGATTAGCAAATTCTTTATGCTAATACTGTGATGCTACGGAGTTCGCCACGAATTCAGCGGCAGGGGATTTCCAAATCCTAATTTTATTCGAGATTTTAACTTAGTATGGCGTCAGAACGCGCGGCTTGAATAGATAAAGTCGGGCGTTATAGCTGTTTTTTGGACAATGTTGATTTAAATCGCCCCAAAAATGGGCAATTCGGCATAATACACCCCTCGAATTCGACGGATGCTAGAAAAAATATAATCTATATAACTGCAGGTATCGTCACTATTATTTGAGATGCTCTTGTCATCTTCGATTGTTATTTGACTCTCAAGTTAGGACAATATAAATGATGCAGTGCAGCATCAGCTACGACCAATCTGTTTGTTTGGGGAGTTATGCGCATGGACGGAGCTACACAAGCGAGAGACTATAGGGTCGCTATGGGCAAGGCGGCCATTAGCGTTGTTCCGGATTCATCTTTGAACAACCGCATCTCAAACGACGACGACTTCCCGTTCTGCCGCGCGACTGTACGCAACTTCCGACGCGGCGAACTAATCGCAGGCGCCGGAGTCTTTGTAGACACGTTTGCTCGCGTGCAGCGCGGGCTGGTCAGCGCCAGTACGATGCTGCCGGATGGCAGGGAATTCATTGTCGAGATCATTCCGAGGGGAGGTCTGATCGGCGAACTTGAAGTATTGCGCAAGCAGATGCTGAACCTGGAGTATAGGGCCAGTTCGGATTGCGAGTTATACTTCTTTGAAGGCCGGCTGCTGCGGGAAAGGTACGCAACCGATCCGCAGTTTCAGGAAAAGGTCTTTTCCAGAACGCTTGCGCGCGTTTCCGAGCTGGAGCGCCGCATCATTTCGAATGCCGGATCGAGCCTGCAGTCGCGACTGGCGGCAATGCTTCTGCGGCTGTCTTCTGTCTACGGAAGGGATACGCCGGCCAACCGGGACGTGCTGGTCATTTCCCAGAACGACCTGGCGGCGACGCTTCCGGCCTCTCGCGAAAAGGTCAACCAGTGCTTGCGGCGCCTGCGCGAATGCAAGGTGATCGACGGGGCTCAAGGCAGGATCCGTATCCTCAACCGCAAGGCGCTGGAAGCCTATGCCGACGGTGCAGCCTCGGCAAAATAGTGCGCTTCGTCCCGAACCGGCGAGCGTCTGCCGCCGGCTCGCGACCACTTCACCTCTCATGGACGGCGTAGGGGCCTAGCCGTCAAAAGCATCCATTGTGTCTGTCGTCGGAGAGCTTCTATGAACGACATCGGCCAACTGCGTCCTGATGAAAATGGGTCCGCCGTTTCGACGTTGCGGTGGCCGGCTTCCGGACGCTATGCCAAAATATGGAGGGACGGTATCGCTGCGCGACCGGTGCTCGACCGCGTGGTCATCATCGATGACTATTCGACGGCGAGGGGCGGGGCGACCGCGCTTGCGGTACTGTCGGCGAAACTCTTGCGCGGGCTCGGCATTGCCGTGACCTATATATGCGGCGACGACGGCGCCAACGAGGAGCTTGCCTCTCTCGGCATCCCGATCGTCAAGCTCAACAGCCGCGACCTTCTGAGCTCCAATCGCGCGAAGGCCTTCGCAACAGGCATTCACAATCCCGCGGCCGCCGTGATGATTTCCGCCTGGATACGTGCCAACGATACGCCGAAGACGGCCTACCATGTTCATGGCTGGCATCAGATCCTGTCGCCGGCCGTCTTCGACGCGCTTGCGCCGGTTGCCGAGCGATGCGTCGTTCACGCGCACGATTTTTTCAACGGATGTCCCAACGGGGCGTTCTTCGATTATCGGGCGCAAGAGATCTGCCGGCGGCGCCCGCTCGGGGCAAGCTGCATCGCCACTTCCTGCGACAAGCGCAGCTATGCGCAGAAACTGTGGCGAACGGCGCGCGGCGCCAATCTCTTCCGTGCGCTCAGAAGCCGTCCCGCCTTCGGCAGGATCATTCTGCTCCATGAAAAGATGGCCGAATTCCTCGTCGGTTCGGGCTACCGGCCGGAACGGCTGATCACCATCCGCAACCCGATCGCGCCGCTGACGGCCGGGCGTGTCGCAGCCGAGGACAATGACGAATTCGTCTTCATCGGCCGGCTGGATGAGGAAAAGGGCATAGAAGACGCGCTTGCTGCCGTGCGCCGCGCCGGCGCAAGGCTCTGCGTGATCGGTGACGGACCGCTGATGCCGAAGGTTGCGGCGGCCGGCGAGCACGTGCGGGCCATGGGCTGGCAGTCGCATGCGGAGATCGGCCGGATCATCCGCACCGCAAGCGCGCTCGTCATGCCGTCCCGCTATCCCGAACCGTTCGGCCTCGTGGCGATCGAGGCGGCGCGCAGCGGCCTTCCCGTCATCATAACCAAGGGCGCCTTCCTTGCGGAGGAAATGGAGAGGGCCGGAATGGCGATCTCCTGCAACACGATGGACGAGCAGGCCTTTGCCGCGACATTGGCGGCCTTCCGCCAGATGCCCAGGGAGGATGTCCGCCTGATGAGCGAGCGTGCCTTCCGGCTGTCGCCCAATCTGGCAACGACGCACGAAGAATGGCGCGACGCCCTTCTCGCCCAATATCGCAGTCTCATTCCGACACATGTGGTGCCCGAGCCGAGGGGCGGGGCAATTGTACAAGGAGCGTTCAGGTGACTGTCAAAGCAGCAAGCTCTCTCCCAGAAGCAATGGCATTCCGGGGCGATGCCCCCGTCGTGGCACGAAGCCGGGCCGTCGAGGCCGGCGGCAGGGCCGAGGCGAAACCGCTTCGCGTCGCCATCGTCCACTACTGGCTGGTGTCGATGCGCGGTGGCGAAAAGGTGGTGGAGGAACTCTGCCGCATGTTTCCGCAGGCAGATATCTTCACGCTGGTCCATAATCCCGAACGGACCAGCGATTTCCTGAACAGCCGCAACATATATACGTCCTTCCTGCAGAAGATTCCGCGGGCGACGCGCCACTACACGAAGATGCTGCCGCTCATGCCCTTTGCGCTCGAGCACTTCGACCTTCAGGACTATGATCTTGTCATTTCAAGCGAATCCGGTCCTGCCAAGGGCATCATCACGCGGGCGGATGCGCTTCACATCTGCTACTGCCATTCGCCGATGCGCTATATCTGGGATCAGTTTCACGTCTACCGGCGCGGCGTTTCCTGGGTCGGCAAGGCCATGATGTCGCTCACCGCCCCGATGCTGCGTGCCTGGGATGTAACGACCGCCTCGCGCGTCGATACGTTCGTGGCGAATTCCAGCTATGTCGCGGGCCGTATCCGCCGCTTTTATGACCGCGACGCCGTCGTCATCTATCCGCCGGTTGCGACCGACGATTTCGCCATCGGGCAGGGCAAGGGCGAATTCTATCTCTATGCAGGCCAGCTCACCGCCTATAAGCGGCCGGATATTGCCGTGAAGGCCTGCACGGAAATGGGCCGCAATCTGGTCGTGATCGGGGAGGGCGAGCAGGAAGCCTATCTGAGGTCAATCGCCGGGCCGACCGTACAATTCCTCGGCCACCAGCCGTTCCCGGTTCTGCGCGATCACCTGTCGCGTTGCCGGGCGCTGCTGTTCCCCGGGATCGAAGATTTCGGCATTCTTCCCGTGGAAGCGATGGCGTCCGGCCGGCCGGTTCTGGCCCTTGATGCCGGAGGCGCGCGCGAAACCGTCTGCGCGCCGCATGTCGGCTTCCGTTTTGCAGAGCAGAGCGTGGAAGCGCTGATGGAAACGATGGCGGCGTTCGAGGCGGTCGAGGATACGCTCGATCCGGCCGCGATCCGAAACCACGCGCTGAGATTCTCCGCTGCGGTTTTCCGCGACCGCCTCGGCTTGCTGATCGACGAGCAACTGGCCAAACACGGGCGCCAGGCCGCAAGCCCCGTCAGAAGGAAGGCAAGCTGACGCGCAAAATCGGCCAGGAGGCCGGCAAAACCGGAGCGGCGGGTAGGCCGGCGCCCCGGAAAAGGTTGGTTGCACATGGCCAGGGACCAGATCGTGTCAAGCGTATCGCATAAAACGGCAACAGCAAGTATCTGGACAATCGGCGGAAAATTCCTTGCACGACTGCTCGATTTCGTGAGCCTGCTCGTGCTTGCGCGACTTCTGAGCCCGGCCGATTTCGGGATCGTCGCCATCGCTACGTCGGTTCTCGTGATCGTCGAGGCGATCCTCGATCTTCCGCTCACCCAGGCGCTGGTACGCATTCCCTCGCCATCGGAGCGGATGTTTGCAACCGCCTTCACGCTCAGCCTCATCAGAGGGGTCGCGATCAGCCTGCTGATGATCGTCATCGCCTGGCCGATGGCTGTCGTCTATAACGACACGCGGCTTTTTCCGCTCGTTGCCGTGGTTTCGATCGCGCCGGCGATGCGAAGCGTAATCAGCCCGCGCATGGTGCTTTTCATGCAGCGCTTCGACTTCCGGCGCGAATTTGCCCTCGATCTCATTACCAAAGGGTCGACCCTGATTTTCGGTGTAGGCGTCGCACTCGCGACGGACAGCTACTGGGGGCTGGCGATCGGCGCCGTCGCAGGGCCGACCGCGGCGACTATCGTCTCCTATATCTTCGCGCCGATGCGGCCGAGACTCAGCCTCTCGGAATGGAAGCATTTCCAGGACATGATCGGCTGGAACACGGTTTCGCAGGTTCTCAATTCGCTCAACTGGCAGATGGATCGACTGCTGCTGCCGCGCTTCACGAGCCTTTCCACCTATGGCGCCTTCAGCGTCGCGGACAATCTTGCCGGCATTCCCTATCAGACATTCGTCGGTCCGCTCATGCGTCCGCTGATGGCCGGTTTTTCCAACGTCAGCGATCGGGGCAAGCAGACCGCCGCCTATCTGAAGGCCACCAACGCGATCATGGTCGTGGCGGCGCCGATCCTGCTCGTCATCATCCTGCTGGCCGAACCGATCCTGCGCATTGTCGTGGGCGAGAAGTGGGCGTTTGCGGCACCGATCCTGCAGTGGCTGTGCATCGTCAGCCTGATCGGCCTGCCGACGACGATCATGCCGCCGCTCGTCATGGTTCTCGACAAGACCCGCTATGTGGCGCTCAGGATGTTTGCTGAATTCGCCGTGCGGGCGCCGGTTACGGTGCTCGGCGTGATGATGTTCGGGCTTGACGGCGCGCTGGCCGCGCGCGTCATCGCCGCTGTCGTTGCCTGTGCCGTCTGCATCATCATCACCCGCCGGCTGATCGGTGCCTCGATCGGCGCGCAGTTCCATGCGGTCGTCCGGCCGCTTGCGGCCTGCCTGCCGATGATCGGCTTCCTGCTCTGGCTTCAGCCCGTTCTCATCGCCATGCCGCTCGGCGTCGACCTTGTCATTGGCGTCGGCCTCTGCAGCGGTGCAGCCCTTGCCATCTTCTGGCTCTCTTCCCTGCTCCTGTGGCAGGCGGCGGGGCGGCCCGACGGGCTGGAAGCCATCATTGTCAGGAGGTTTATGCCCTGGCGAAACGGAGTCGTCGTTTCATGATCGGCTCGCAAAACCCCGCAACGGGGTCGAGATCTCCTGGAGGGAGAACCATGCGTCACGCGAAGTTTGGCGGTAGATTTGCGCTTCTGATCCTCATCTGCCTTTTCGGCCCGCCCGGCCCTCGGCCGAGCGAAGCGGAAGAACCGCTCAATCTCGACGATTTTCAGCTCACCTTCGCCGAGGACTTCAACACGCTCGATGTTTCGGCCTGGGGAGAAAACCGATCGCGCTGGATCGCCCACACCCCCTGGAACGGCGATTTCGGCGATGCCCGCTTTACCGACCCGATGGACGGTTTTCCTTTTACGGTCAATGACGGCATCTTGCGGATCGAGGCTCGCAAGGATGCGGACGGCAAGTGGCGGTCCGGTCTCATCGCCTCGACCAATCCGAAGGGCGAGGGCTTCTCGCAAAAATTCGGCTATTTCGAAGCCCGCATGAAGCTGCCGCCGGGCAAGGGCGTCTGGCCGGCCTTCTGGCTGATCGGTCTCGACCGGTCCAAATTCACCTCGGAAATCGACGTGATCGAATATTACGGTCGCGCGCCCGGCGAGTTCAGCATGGGCTATCACGTCTGGCGGCCGAGCAACCAGCACACGACGGACGGCCACCTGACGAATGTGCCCGAAGGCTCGCTCAGCAGCGACTACCATACGTTCGGCGTGGATATCGGCCCGCAGAAATCAACCTTCTATCTGGACCGCAAGCCGTTGTGGAGCTTCGATACGCCGCCGGAATTCCAGATGCCCTTCTACCCGCTGGTCAATCTTGCGCTCGGGGCAGGCTGGCCGATCGACGAGACGCCGAACCCGTCCTACCTGCTGGTCGACTATATCCATGTCTACCAGCGCAAGAGCCTCGTTTCCGGCGAATAAAGGCTCTATGGCTGGGGCCGGAGGGCGGTCTGCGAGCGCTTGAGCGCATCGAGCACGATGCCGGTCAGCCGGCGCGACGGGGAACTGCGTGGCCAGAGCATGCCGACCTCTCGCGGTGGAAAGGGCACGGGCAGTTCGAGGACGGCGAGGTTGAGGCCTTCCGGCCAGGGCCTTGCCCAGTCCGGCACCAGCGAAACGCCGAGCCCGTTGGCGACCATGACCGAGATCGCCTCGAGGGAATCGAGTTCCAGCCGCTCAGCCGGTTTCAGGCCCTGCCTTTGAAGATATTCGTCGGCAAGACGGCCGCCCCAGTTGTTGCGGTCGTAGCGGATGAAGGGACGGGTCTTCAGGAGCGTGTGCGGATTCTCGCCCTGGCAGTCGGCAGGGGCGACGAGAGCCAGGCGTTCGGCGCGCAGCAGCTCCCATTCCAATGTTTTCGGTATTGAAAAAGGTGGTTTCACGAGGATCGCCGCGTCGATATCGCGGTCTATCAGCCGCTGATAGAGATCGGTGGAGGGGCCGGGCAACAGGAAGACCTCCACATGCGGCATGCTGGCAAACACTTGATGAAGAGCGGCCGGCAGCAGCCCGGTCAGCGCGGTGGTGATAGCGCCGAGCCGAAGCTCGCCGGAGGGCAGATCGGCATTGGCGAGGCTGCGCAGGTCGCGGACCTCGGCGAGGATCCTGCGGCTCTTTTCGATGATGGCGTGGCCGGTATCGGTCGGGCGCACGCGGCGGCCGACGCGGGTCAGGAGCGGCACGCCGACATCGTCTTCCAGCGCCTGCATGCGCTGGGCGACCGCGGCCGGTGTGATGCCGAGGCGGCGGGAGGCTTCGGCCAGTGATCCAAGCTCGGCAACCAGGAGGAAAGTATCGAGAAAACGTGTCTCCATAAGAACAGATTTTCTATCTTCTGAAAGCAGAAAAAGCGAGATTTTTCTTCTTCTTGCGATCGCCATAATGCGGGCGAAACGGGAGTACCTGCCTTGGATATGCAATTGAACGGAAAGACCGCGCTGGTATTCGGCGCGGGTGGTGGACTGGGCGGGGCGATTGCCCGCTCGCTGGCTCAGGAAGGCGTCCGCGTCGCCGTTGCCGATATCGACGAGGCGGCGGCCGCAAAGACGGCGGAAGGCATTGTTTCCGCCGCAGGACAGGCGCTTGCGATCGGCTGGGACATTGCCGATCTCTCCGTCATCGAAGCAAGGCTGGCGGCAATCGCCAAAGCGTTCGGACCTGTCGATATCCTTGTCAACAACACGGGTGGTCCGCCACCGACGCCCGCATCCGGCCAGGCGGCCGAGACCTGGTCGAAATATTTCGACATGATGGTACGCTCGGTGATTGCGGTAACGGATGCCGTGCTGCCCGGCATGAAAGAACGCGGCTGGGGCCGCATCATCACGTCGACGTCGTCAGGCGTCGTGGCGCCGATCCCCAATCTCGGGATCTCGAACAGCTTGCGCCTGGCGCTGGTCGGCTGGTCGAAGACGCTTGCCCGCGAGATCGGGCGGGACGGGATTACCGCCAATATCGTGCTGCCGGGGCGCATCGCGACCGGCCGCATCACCTTCCTCGACGAGCAGAAGGCCAAGCGCGAAAACCGGCCCGTGGAAGAGGTGACGGCGGAGAGCACCGCCTCGATCCCTGTCGGGCGTTACGGACGACCGGAGGAATATGGGGACACGGTTGCTTTTCTGGCCAGCCCGCGCGCATCCTATATCACCGGCTCCGTCATCCGTATCGACGGCGGCCTCATCCAGAGCATATGAGGTGCCGACAATGTCTCTCGATCCGGCTGTCATCGAAACCCTGAAGGGCGTTTCCACGGCAACGCTGACGACAGTGCTTCTGAAAAAGGGGCTGAGAAATGTCTGGATGCGCGGCACCAAGCCGCTGAGGCCCGGCCAGGAGCGGGTCGTCGGGCCGGCTTTCACTCTGCGCTTCGTGCCGGCGCGCGAGGATCTGGCGACGCCCGAGAGCTGGGCTTCGCCGATTTCCACGCGAGCGGCGATCGAAGACATGCCGGAAGGATGCGTTGCCGTGGTCGATGCCATGGGCGTGCAGGATGCCGGCATTTTCGGCGATATTCTCTGCGCGCGGATGATGAAGCGTCGGGTCGCGGCTCTCGTCACCGACGGTGTGGTGCGCGACCTGGAAGGCGTGCTTGCGAGCGGGCTGCCCGTCTGGTGCGACGGCATGTCTGCGCCCCCTTCGGTCGCCGGGCTGACCTTCGTCGGCTGGCAGCAGCCGATCGCCTGCGGCGGCGTCGCGGTCTTTCCAGGCGATATCGTCGTTGCCGACAAGGATGGCGCAGTGCTCATACCGGCCGCTCTCCTGGAGGCAGTCCTTGCCGAGGCGCCGGAGCAGGAGCGCATGGAAGCCTGGATCATGACCGAGATCGACCGGGGCGTGCCGCTTCCCGGTCTCTATCCCATGAATGCGGAAACAAAGGCACGCTATCAGGCGTGGAAGGATGCACAATGAGCTTCGGACCTGACGCAAAGGGCGTCTATGCCATCGCAACCACGCCGTTCCTGGCGGATGGCACGCTCGATACGCCATCGATCGACCGGCTGACCGATTTCTATCAGGATAGCGGCGTCACCGGCATGACCATCCTCGGCATCATGGGTGAGGCGCCGAAGCTGGAACCGGCGGAATCGCGGGCGATCATTCGCCAGGTGGTCGGCCGGTCCAGAGTGCCCGTTATCGTCGGCGTCTCGGCACCCGGCTTTGCGGCGATGCGCTCGCTCGCCCGCGATGCGATGGACATGGGGGCTGCCGGCGTGATGATCGCGCCGACGCCGGCGCTGCGCACCGACGAGCAGATCGTCCAGTATTTCGCCCAGGCCGTCGAGGCCGTCGGCACGGACGTTCCCTGGGTGCTGCAGGACTATCCGCTGACACTGACGGTCGTCATGTCGGCGAGCGTGATCGCCAGGATCATTTCCGACCATCCCTCATGCCTGATGCTCAAGCACGAGGATTGGCCGGGGCTGGAGAAGATCTCGAAACTGCGTGCCCTGCAGAAGGCCGGCGAGCTGCGTCCCTTCTCGATCCTCTGCGGCAATGGCGGCATGTTCCTCGATTTCGAGCCGGAGCGCGGTGCGGACGGTGCCATGACCGGCTATGGCTTCCCCGACATGCTGGTCGAGCTGGTCGGTCTCTTTGCGGCCGGCAAGCGCGACGAAGCGCACGATCTCTTCGACGCGCATCTGCCGCTGATCCGTTACGAGCAGCAGCTCGGCGTCGGCCTTGCCGTTCGCAAGCATGTTCTCATGCGCCGGGGCGTCATCACATCGGATGCGCAGCGCAAGCCTGGAAGCGCTCTCAGCGTGACGGCACGGGCCGAGGTCGATTATCTTCTGCGCCGTCTCGCGCGGCATGATCCGCGCGCACCAGTCTGAAGCACCTGGCTCCCCGCCTCAGGCGGGGAGCCGTTCGTGCTCAGGATGCAGGTCCGGCTTCCGTCCCACGCAGCGCGGCAATGATGTTGTCTGCCGTCTGAAGCCCGGTCCGCTCGACGGCGGCACTCGTCTGCGAGGCGATATGCGGCGTCAGGATAATGTTCGGGGCCTTCAGCAGCGGATTGCTCGGATTGACCGGCTCTTCCGAGAAAGTGTCGAAGGCAGCGCCGGCAAGTTTGCCGGAACGGAGCGCTTCGGCAACGGCGGCCTCGTCCACCAATGCGCCGCGGGCCGTATTGATGAGCAGCGCGCCGGCTTTCATCCGGCCGATTGCCGTTGCGTCGATCAGGCCCGTGGTTTCCGGCGTCGCAGGGCAATGAAGGCTGACGATATCGGCCGTTTCCAGCAGCTGTTCGAAGGTGACTGCGGTGACGGGAAGTTCCCCCGTCCGAGGAGTGCCACCCGGCCTTGCGGCGATCACCCTCATGCCCAGCGCGTGTGCCGTCACAGCCAGCCGTCCGCCGATATGGCCGAGGCCGATGATGCCGAGCGTTCGGCCGGCAAGTTCGCGACCCTGGTATCCTCCGCGGTCCCAGTGGCTGTTGCGCATGCGATCGGTCAACCGTGGCAGATCCCGGCCGAGAGCCATGATCATGGAGAGCGCGAGTTCCGCAACCGCAGCCGCGCCCGCTTCACCGGCGGTGGTGACGGCGACACCGGCATCGCGAGCGGCCTGCAGATCGACGCTGTCGACGCCGGCGCCATGCTTGGCGATGATCTTGAGGGACCTTGCCGTCTCGATGAGCCGCCGCGTGATCGGCGGGTTGCCGCGCAGCAGGATTGCGTGGACCGGTCCGCTGCCGACAGCGTCGAGCAGAGCCTGTTCGTCGGGCGTCGCCACCGTGAATTCGAGAGACATGCCGGCTCGCTCCAGCCTTTCGCAGGCAGGCTTCGCCAGTGCGTTACTCGTTACGAGCACGCGGTATTTTTCATCTGTCATATGCACTTTTCCCAGGAGTAAGATGCCGCAGCATATTGCGTCGCGCCGATTGCCGAAAGGCTTCCTGGCCGGTGCGTGGAGTTTCCGGCACGGCCTTTCCCGATCTAATTCGAGGAATTGAGAATACGGACCGGCTTTCCCTCGATCCAGGCGGCGATATCCTCGACGGCATCGCCATAGAATATGCGATAGGTCGCCTCTGTCACATAGCCGAGATGCGGGGTGGCGACCACATTGGCGAGGCGCCGGAAGGCGTGGTTTGCGGGCAGGGGCTCCTCATCGAAAACGTCAAGGCCGGCGCCTGCGAGATGACCGCTTTCCAGCGCGGCGATCAATGCCGGTTCATCGACGAGTGGACCGCGGGACGTATTGAGGAGAATGGCGCCCGGCTTCATGAGGCCGAGTTCGCGCCTGCCGATGATGCCTGTTGTTTGCGTGTTCAGGGTCAGATGTATCGTGACGATATCGGCGGCGGCCAGCAGTTCATCGAGGGAGGCGGCGTAGCCTATGCCGAGATCGGCGCTCTTCTGCGGCGTGTTGGAGCGCGACCAGGCGGCGACGTTCATGCCGAAGGCGCGACCGTAGGCGGCGACCTGCTGGCCGAGCTTGCCAAGGCCGGCGATACCGAGCGTCAGTCCCCGGAGATCGCGCCCGACCGACAGCTGCCAGGGGTTCCGGGCTGCACGGAAGTTGGCGATTTCGGAGGGAATATGACGAACGAGCGCCATGAGCAGTGCCCAGGTCAGTTCCGCGGCCGAGCCGACGAAGCCGCGCGTGCCGGCAACCACAATACCGAGGCGGGCGGCCGCGGCCATGTCGATCGAGGCATTGGCCATGCCGGTCGTAACCAGCAGTTTCAGCTTCGGCAGCCTGCTGAGGCGTTCGGCGTCGAAGGCGGTCCGTTCTCGCATGGCGATGACGATGTCGTAGTCTGCCAGCCGGGTGATCAGCGCATCGGTATCGGCGATGTGGTCGTCGAAACGGTTGATCTCGACCTTTCCTTCGATATTGCTCCAGTCGGCCATGGTGAGGGCGACGCGCTGGTAGTCATCGAGAATGGCGCAGCGTAAAGGCATTGGAAAAACTCCACGAAATATCGATGTTTACCACCCGGGCCGGAGAAGCTTTATCGCATATTCGAGGGCGATGGTGGCCGCTCGCGCAATCGTGAAAGCGGTGCTGGCCCGTCGAGGTCTGCCGAATGCTGCCGGAGCAGAGCCAGGAATTCAGCCTGAAGCATCGTCGGCAGCCAGTGGCGGCGCAGCGTGACGCCGACGGGGCGGCGCGAATCCGGCAGGGGATAGTCCATCACGGCAAGGAAGTTCGCCGCCAGCTCATAGCGGATCTGGTGGCGGGAGAGCAGCGCGAGATGATCGGATTTCAGAAGCACGCCCCTGATCGCGTTGAGCGAGCCGGTCTCGACGCTCCGGCGGGCGGGTTTGTCCTTCGGAAAGGTTGCGGCCATGGCGTTGAAAGTTTCACGCGAGGGCGTGCCGCGGCGGGCGACGACCCAGGGATAGCCGGCGAGGTCATCCGGCGTGATCTTGCGGGACTGCGCCAGCGGATGGTCGGCACGTCCGACGACGCTAAGCTCGAAATCGAAAAGCGGTTCCTGATGCAGCGTGTTGGAGACAAGGTTTCTGCGCAGTGCGCCGACGAGGATATCGATCCGGCCGCGTTCGAGATCGTCGACCAGCACTTCGTAGCTTCCCTCGACGATCTCGAAACGTGCGAGCGGAAAGCGGTTGGCAAGATGCGCGATCACCTCGGGCACGAGGAAGGTTCGGGTCAGCGGCAGCGTGCCGATCGAAATGCGGCCGGCATAGTGGTTGCGGGCCTCCAGAAGCTCGTCGCGCAGGCTGACGAACTCGGCAAGCGCCAGGCTGAACCAGCGGGCGGCGGAAAGGCCTGCCACCGTCAGGCGGACGTTGCGGCCGGAATTTTCGAAGAGGCGAACACCCATGACGGCTTCCGCCTCGCGGGCGGCGCGCTGCACAGCGGGTTCGGATTGTCCCAGCATGCGGGCTGCGGCGCTGAAGCTGCCGTGTTCGGCAAATGTCGCGATGGCGCGCAGGTGAGGCCATGCCAGTCGGGTTTCGACAGTGACGATCGCGGCTCTTGCGGCCGGCGGGCAGGCCTGACGGATAAGGTCAAGCAGGCGGCGGGACCGCTGCAGGGCGATCCTGCCTTCCGCCGTCAGCGTCATGGTGTCGCGTTCGACAAGGCCTGTATCCAGATGCTTTTCCAGCCGCCGCAGGGCCTGGGAGGCCGCCGGCTGAGTGATGCCGAGAGCGGTTGCGGCCGATGTCAGCGAGGCGGTCTCGGCGCAGGCGACAAACAGCCTGATATGGCGCAGGTTCGGATAGGTTGGCGTCGGCATGGTTCTTCCTGAAGGCCCGCTGCCGGGCTGTGTCAGGGTAGCGCGACAGATGTTTCAACGGAACGGTGTTTGTTCATCCAGTCGGCCGCGACCCGGATGCCGCCGAGCGGAAAGATATGCAATCGGCTGACGAGACTTTCGGGCCTTCTTGCCTTGTGATCGGCGAGGGCGGCGACGAGATCGGTCGGCTCATAGGGCAGCAGCAGTTTCGTCATGTCCATGGCGCGTTTCTGCAAAACCCTCATGGAAGGGCCGATGCCGCAGGAGACTGCATATTTGATCAGGGTCTGCAGCCTTGCCGGGCCGGCAATGCCGACATGGATGGGCATGGTGACACCGGCCGCCTGGACGCGCTCCGCCCAGTCGATGACCGGCTGAGGATCGAAGGTGAATTGGGTGGTGATGGCAAGTTCGGCATCGGTTCGGGAGGCGAAATCCTGCTTCCAGAGCAGCGCCTGATCGGCAAGGGCGGTCGATCCGTCCGGATCGACATCACGGCTGCCTTCCGGATGGCCGGCAAAATGCAGGTGGGTGAAGCCGTGGTGATCGAAAAGGCCCGTCTCGATCAATTGCATGGAACTATGGAAATCGCCTGCCGGTGCTGCCCGGCCGCCGCCCAGCAACAGCGCCTGGCGGACGTCGGCTTCGCCGCGATAGCGCTCCAGCCAGTTCGCCAATGTGCCGATATCGGGAATGCTGCGGGCCGGTATATGCGGCATGACCGCAAAGCCTTGCCCCGTCAGCCTCCTTGCCGTTGCCAGCATGTCCTCTATCGGCGTGCCATCGAGGTGGGCGATGTAGACGCGGGTTCCAGGCGGCAGGAGAGGGCGGAAGTCGTCGATCTTGGCGGCGGTGCGCGGCATGACCTCGATCGACCAGCCGTCGATCATGTCTGCGAATTCCGGCTCCGGCGCGCTTACCCTGGACTTGCCGGCGAAATTCAACAACGCCATCGCATCGCTCCCTTTGATGCTCCTCCATGTCTCTCGAAATGTATACATTCATGAATTCATTTCAATCAAGGAGAGTCGATTCTGCGTATAAAATGCGAAAATCTGCATAGTGCGCAGATGAGAGGTATTCATTTTGTCGAGGAGAATTGACTGATCTACGGAAATGCGGCTTGCGCGCCAAAGTCTCATCTGGCAGTCTGCTTCCCGGAGGACGTGCAGGTTTCGTGGAGGAGGCCGGCACGGGAACATTGGCATGACATTGGCCGGGCCTTACCCGGCGCAGGCGCTGAAGTGCTTGAAATTGCCGGCTCGTTCGAGCCCGCAAACCGTCTTCATGTCTCAAGGAGGAGCAGCAATGAATCTCATGACCAGGCCGAAGTCCGTGCTGCATGCGCCCGAGAAATTCTTCATCGGCGGCGAATGGGTGAACCCGCTTTCGGACCGGATGCTCGATGTGGTCTCGCCGGTCACCGAGGAGCTGATGATGCGATATCCCGAGGGTTCGGCCGAGGATATGGATGCAGCGGTGGCTGCCGCCCGTGACGCCTTCGACAACGGTCCCTGGCCGCGCCTTTCGCCGCGGGAGCGAGCCGGCTATCTGCGCAAGGTCGCAGAAAATATCACCGAACGGCTGGACGAGATCGCTGAAGCCTGGACGCTGCAGGTCGGGGCGCCGATCATGCTGACGAAAAAGCTGGTGCCGCAGAACGCGACACTCTTCAACTATTACGCCGATCTGATCGACGGCAACTCCTACAGTTTCGTCGATGAGCGCACGCGCGCCGATGGCGGCAAGGTGCGGGTCGTCAAAGAACCGGTCGGCGTGTGTGCTGCGGTCACGCCCTGGAATGCGCCGATGGTGCTTTTGAGCTACAAGATCGCGGCGGGTCTGGCGGCGGCTTGCACCTTCGTTTCGAAGCCCTCGCCGGAGACCCCGCTGGAAGCCTATATCCTTGCCGAATGCATCGAGGCGGCCGGCCTGCCGAAGGGTGTCTTCAACCTTGTCCCGGCGGGGCGCGAGGCGGGTGATTATCTGATCCGCCACAGGGGCATCGACAAGGTTGCCTTCACCGGCTCGACGGCGGCGGGCAAACATATCGCGGCGGCCTGCGCCGAGCGCCTTGCCCGTGTCAGCCTGGAGCTTGGCGGCAAATCGGCGGCGCTTCTGCTCGACGATGCCGATTTCAGGCAGGCGCTGCCGAGCCTGATGGTCTACACCATGCCGATCACCGGCCAGGTCTGCTTTTCGCTGACGCGTATCCTCGTGCCGGAGACGCGCAAGCAGGAATTCCTCGACCTTTTCCTGGGTGCTGTCTCCAATATCAAGGTCGGCGATCCTTCCGATCCCGCTGTGCATATGGGGCCGCTGGCGATGGGCCGTCAGCTGGAGCGCGTGAAGGCCTATATCGATGCCGGCATTCGGGGTGGCGCGACGCTTGCCTGCGGCGGCGGTCGTCCGGCCGGGCTGGAAAAAGGCTTCTATGTCGAGCCGACCGTCTTCACCGATGTGACGCCGGCCATGAAGATTGCCCAGGAGGAAATCTTCGGGCCGGTTGTTTGCGTCATCAGCTACAGCGACGAGGAGGACGCGATCCGCAAGGCGAATGACAGCGCCTATGGCCTTAACGGCGCGATCTACAGTGCCGATCCGGAGCGCGCCTATCGCGTCGCGCGCCGTATCCGCTCCGGTGGTCTGACGATCAACGGCAATATCGTCGATCCGACCATGCCCTTCGGGGGTGTCAAGGAATCGGGGCAGGGCCGCGAAGGCGGGATCGAGGGCCTCGACAATTACATCGAGCTGAAAACCATCCATTTCGCCTGAGTGCCGGCGGGGACGGACGGTCGCCGGAGAGGGGCTTTGGCGGCCGTCCTTTCAGGTCGGCTCCGGGTCGATCTGTACGCTCAGCTTATGACCCGTCAGCAGAACGAAATTGCCTGCTGCTGCCGGCATTCCTAGTATTTTCAGCGGCAGGCGGGCGTGGAGGCGCGCGCCGGCGAGGAGGATCATCATGAGATATCTGCAAGCGGTCAGGTCCGTCGGCCGAGGTGCCGGCGCATGAGCGAGCCCTGCTTCGACGTCGCCCATCTCGGCCATGTGGAACTTTACAGCGACCGTTTTGACGAAAGCCTCGATTTCTTCACGCGGGTCTATGGGCTCACACCCAGCCTGATCGAAGACGGCGTCGCCTACCTGCGCGCCTTCGACGATTACGAATTCCACACGCTGAAGCTCGTGCGCCACCATACGACCGGTGTCGGCCATGTCGGCTACCGCACCTCGTCTCCGGAAGCGCTGGAGCGGCGGGTGAAGGTGATCGAAGGCATGGGATGCGGCATCGGCTGGGTGGACGGCGATGCGGGTCATGGCCGCGCCTATCGCTTTACCGATCCGGACGGCCACGTTTTCGAGCTTTATTACGATACGCATGTCTATGAGGCGCCCGAGGGAGAGCGGCCGGCGCTGAAGAATATCGCGCAGCGCTACCACGGCCGCGGCTGCTGCCCGCGCCGGCTCGATCACCTCAACCTGCTGGCAGGCGATGTGCGGGCAATCCGCGATTTCATGACGAAAGCGCTCGGCAGCCGGGTGACGGAGCAGATCCAGCTCGACAATGGCAGGCTCGGCGGCTGCTGGTTCACGGTCAACAACAAGACCTACGATATCGCCTATTCCGAGGATCATACCGGCGCGAAGGGCCGGTTCCACCACGTTACCTATGCTGTCGATCAGCGCGAGGAAATTCTGCGTGCGGCCGATATCTTCCTGGAAAACGGCGTTCATATCGAAACCGGGCCGCACAAGCACGCAATCCAGGGCACCTTCTTCCTCTATGTCTGGGAGCCTGCCGGCAACCGCGTCGAACTCGCCAATGCCGGTGCGCGGCTGATCCTCAGGCCCGACTGGCCGACCGTCACCTGGACGGAAACGGAGCGCAAGAAGGGCCAGGCCTGGGGCCTGAAAACGATCGAGACATTCCACACGCATGGCACGCCCCCCGTGGCGAGGAAGGACTAGTTCATGGCGAAGACGGCCTTGGTCATCAGCGCGCATTCGGCGGATTTCGTCTGGCGCTGTGGCGGCGCGATCGCGCTGCATCAGGAAAAGGGCTACGAGGTCACGGTCGTCTGCCTGTCCTATGGCGAGCGCGGCGAGAGCGCCAAGCTCTGGAAGAATGCCGGAATGACGCTTGAAAAGGTGAAGGCGGCGCGGCGCATCGAAGCGGAAAATGCCGCGCGGGCGCTCGGTGTGCATGACATCCAGTTCTTCGATCTCGGGGACTATCCGCTGGTCGTCGATCAGGAGGCAAAGTTCCGGCTGGTCGACGTGATCCGTGCCGTGCAGCCGGAATTCATGCTCAGCCACTCCAGGTGGGACCCCTATAATACCGACCATATGTACGCGACACAGGTCGCGCTTGAGGCACGGATGATCGCGCAGGCCTGGGGGCATAATCCGGGCGAGAAAATCCTCGGCGCGCCGCAGCTCTATCTCTTCGAGCCGCATCAGACCGAGCAGATGGAATGGAAGCCCGATGTCTTCCTGGATATCTCGCCCGTCTGGGAGAAGAAATGGGCGGCGATCCAGTGCATGGAGGGACAGGAACACCTCTGGCACTACTACAGGAATGTCGCCGAAAACCGTGGCAACCACTTCATGCGCAATTCCGGCGGGCAGTCGGGCGGCCGCAAGGCGACGCATGCCGAGGGCTTCCAGTCGGTCTTCCCGCGAACGGTGGACGAACTCTGATGGCGATCGTTGTCCGGAACATCGAACGGGCGGAGCGATCCGTCATCGATCGGCTCGCGGCTTGCGGGGTGGCGACCGTGCACGAGGCGCAAGGTCGAAAGGGGCTGCTTGCGAGCTATATGCGGCCGATCTATCCGGGCGCGAGGATCGCGGCGAGTGCCGTGACCATATCCGCGCCTGCGGGCGACAACTGGATGGTGCATGTGGCGATCGAACAGATCAGGGAAGGGGACCTCTTGCTGCTTGCGCCGACCAGTCCCTGCGAGGATGGATATTTCGGCGATCTCCTGGCGACGTCGGCCATGGCGCGCGGTTGCCGCGGGCTCGTCATCGATGCGGGCGTGCGCGATGTCGCAGATCTCAGGGAGATGAAGTTCCCTGTCTGGTCCAGGGCGATTTTTGCGCAGGGCACGGTCAAGGAGACGCTGGGCTCGGTCAACATTCCCGTCGTCTGCGCCGGGGCGCTCGTCAATCCCGGCGACGTTGTCGTCGCCGATGACGACGGGGTCTGCGTCGTGCGGCGGGAAGAGGCGGCCGAGGTCGCCGACAAGGCCGAGCAGCGTGTTGCGGCGGAAGAAGACAAACGCCGGCGGCTTGCTGCCGGCGAACTCGGGCTCGACATCTACAAGATGCGCGAGCGGCTGGCACAGAAGGGGCTGAAATATGTCTGACCCCGTTCCGCAGGAAGGCGTGCGCTGCATGTGGATGCGCGGCGGCACGTCCAAGGGCGGTTATTTCCTGGCGGAGGACCTGCCGGAAGATCGCGACGCGTTTCTGCTTCGCGTCATGGGGTCGCCCGATCGACGGCAGATCGACGGCATGGGCGGGGCCGATCCGCTGACCTCGAAGGTCGCGGTCGTCAGGCGGTCGGAGCGGCCCGGTGCCGATATCGACTATCTCTTCCTGCAGGTCTTCGTCGAGGAGCCCATCGTCACCGATGCGCAGAACTGCGGCAATATCCTTGCCGGCGTCGGCCCTTTTGCCATCGAGCGCGGCCTTGTCGAGGCTGGCGACGGGCAGACGGAAGTGCGGATCTTCATGGAGAATACCGGGCAGATCGCCACTGCGAAGATCGCCACGCCGGGTCGCCGCGTGACCTATGCGGGAGAGGCCCGCATCGACGGGGTTCCGGGCGCCTCAGCTGCGGTGCCGATCACATTTGCAGAGACGGCGGGTTCGAGCTGCGGGGCGCTTTTGCCGACGGGCCATGCTGCTGACGTCATCGAGGGGATCGAATGCACGTTGATCGACAATGGCATGCCGTGCGTCGTCATGCTGGCGAGCGATCTCGGCATAGAGGGCACGGAAAGACCTGATGAGCTCGAAGCCGACAACGAGCTGCGAACGAAACTCGAGGCGATCCGGCTGAAGGCCGGGCCGATGATGAATCTCGGCGACGTCTCGAAGAAGTCGGTGCCGAAGATGACGATGGTTTCGCGCCCAAGGGCCGGCGGCGCGATTTCGACGCGCACTTTCATTCCCCATCGTTGCCATGATGCGATCGGCGTGCTCGGCGCCGTCAGCGTGGCGACGGCCTGCCTCTTGCCGGAAGGGCCGGCGGCGAAGCTGGCGGTCGTGCCCGATGGCGGCGAGAAACTGATCTCGGTCGAACACCCGACCGGCGAGATGAGCGTGATTGCAACGGTCAGGGATGGTGTCGTGACGGATGCCGCTGTGTTGCGCACCGCCCGCAAGCTCTTCGACGGATATGTCTTTGCGTGACCGCCGGAATGTTTCGGCGAGCGCGTGGTCCTTCGGAAATGGGAGGTTGGCATGAAGATCGGGTTTCTGGGATATGGCGAAGCGGCGCGCGCATTCCATGAGGGGTTGGCCCGGCCGGGCCTGAGCTTCGTCGCCTACGACATCCTGCTCGCTTCCAACGGTGCGGCAATGCGCGAGGCGATGCGGATGCGCGGGGCCGGGATCTGCGAGACCATTGCCGGACTTGCGGATGCGGACTGGGTGTTCAGTGCCGTGACGGCGGATCAGAGCCTGCTTGCCGTCGAACCGCTCCTGCCGCATCTGCGCCAGGGGCAGGTGGTCATCGATATCAATTCGGTCTCTCCCGGCAGGAAGCGGGAGACGGCTGCCGCTATAGAAGCGGCCGGCGGCGAATACCTCGACATGGCTGTCATGGCGCCGGTTCATCCGCGCAAGCATCAGACGCCGGTTCTGCTTGCCGGCGGGCCGGTAGAGAGGCTGTTGCCCGAACTTTTCCGTCTCGGGTTCTCCGGCGAAATCGCAGGGACCGCGCCCGGTGCCGCGACGGCGATCAAGATGGTGCGTTCGCTGTTCGTGAAGGGCTTGGAGGCGATCACCGCCGAGGCCCTGCTCGCGGCAAAGGCGTCCGGCTGTTACGACGAAATCCTCTCCTCGCTTTCGGGGTCCTTCCCCGGCCTCAACTGGCCGCAATTTGCCGAATACCAGATGGAGCGCACGACGCGGCACGGCCGGCGGCGGGCCGCGGAGATGCGCGAGAGCGCGGCAACGCTCGAGGCGCTTGGCCTTCGTGGCGGGCTGGCGGCAGAGATCGCCGAGGTGCAGGAACGCCTGGGCGCCTGCGGCGTCGGGCAGGCCAGCGGATTGGAAGAAACCGTCGGGCGCGTGCTGGAATTGCGGTTGAAGGCGCACAGGGCCGAACAGGCGGGCTGATCGCGATCGTGGCCTGGATGAGGGGGCTATAGCGAACAAGCGACCTTCCCTCGTGTTCCGGTCGTTCCCTCCCTTGTTGTGCCAGCCCCCTCATCTGCCCCTCTCCGGGGCACCTCCTCCCGCTGGCGGCGGAACCGAATTTACGGCCTCGGCGTCATCGGATCGCTGATACGCCCGGCCTGGAATGTCGCAGGCAATGGCGTGAGTTCGATCTTTGCCACAATGCCCGCCTTGTTGAAAGGGTCGCCCTCGGCAAAGGCTTTGGCTTCGGCCAGACCTGCTGCTTCCAATATGCCGAAATTGCCGATCGGGGCCCCGCGGGCATCCTGCAGGGCAGAGCCGATCAGCACTGTGGCAAGGCCTTCGCCGCCCGATTGTACCCAGGCGCGATGAGCCGGGCGATGCCGGTCGCGGGCCGCATCCTGTCCCTCGTGATGCAGGCAGCGCATGAGGAAGAAGGCCGGCATCAGGCGGCGTTTTCCAGAACGACCATGCCGGCGCCGGTCATGGAGGCCGGGGCGTGGTAGTGTTTGTGGATGAGGTTGACCTGTTCGTCCATCGCGGCGCGCATGACCAGCCACATGATGAGTTCGGCGCCTTCGGAGCCGAACTGCTCCACATAATCCTCACGGCTCATCGCGCGGTAAGGCTCCGGATTGGCGGCGATGCCATCCAGCCAGGCGCGATCGGCCGCCTGGTTGATGAAGCCGGCGCGCGCACCCTGCAGCTGATGCGACAGGCCGCCCGTGCCGAGGATGACGACCCGCTCGTCGCCCGGCCAGCTTTCGATCGCCTCGCGCAGCACCTTGCCCATTTCCCAGCAGCGCTGCGGTGTGGGGATCGGGTACTGGATCGTGTTCACCCAGATCGGCAGAACCTTGACGGGCCAGCGCTCCGGCCGGCCGAAGAAGAGTTCCATCGGTACCTGCAGGCCGTGATCGACCTCGATCTCACGGCAGACCAGCGGATCGAAATGGCGCTCGACCAGCCTGTCGACGAAGTGCCAGGAGAAATCGACGGCACCTTCGAAGGCGGGAATGGCCCGCGGACCCCAGCCTTCATCGACCGGCCGATAGCTTTCAGCCACGCCGACGGCGAAGGTCGGCACGCGATCGAGGAAGAAGCTGTTGCCGTGATCGTTGAAGACGACGACGGCGATATCGGGCCGCGCCTCGCGCATCCACTGCTTGCCGGCTTCGTAACCGTCGAAGAAGGGTTTCCAGTCCGGTGTGTCACGCAGGCCCTTGTCGAGCGCTGCGCCGATCGAGGGGACGTGGCTCGTTCCGAGGCCGCCGATGATCTTAGCCATGTCTCTTCTTTCCCAGCCGTTCGTAGAGAAAATCCTCATGCGACATGCCGGCCTGGGCCGCGCCAATCTGCGTGATCGGGGTCGGATCGACAGCGGCGATCTTGAGGATGAAAAACAGGTTGCCGCCGAGGCGCACCATCTCGCGCCAGTCGCGGCTCTTGACCGCGGCCCTTTCCTCCTCGCTCAAGGCGAAGCGGGCGAGATAGGCGTCCTCATCGGCCTTGAAGGCTTCGCGGTTGTCCATCTGGCCGAGCGCCATCGCCATCTTGTTCAGCCGGTAGCCGCGGATCGAGCCGGCCCGGTCGAAGAGCGGCGTATCGGGAATGGCTGTCTTCTCAGGCATCGGCTCCTCCAAATCTACGTGTCAGCCAGCCAGTGATTGCGGCGGTGACTTCGGCAGGCCGTTCCACGGGTGCGAAATGGCCGGCATCTTCGACAATGACAAGTTCCGTATCGGGTGCCGCGTCGGCGATTTCCTGGTGCTGGGCGAGCGGGCTCCAGCCGTCGTGGCGTGCGGCGACAAGCAGGATGGGGCAGCCGAGTTCGGCCATGTAGGCTGACGCGTTCGGCCGGTCGATCAGCGCGCGGATCTGCCGCTCGTGCACGTCGGGGCCGGCCCGCAGCACCATGGCGCGCAGGCCGGCGACCAGTTCCGTGTCCGACAGCCGGGCGGGGCTGAGCATCGGCGGCAGCCATTCGTCGGCAAGGTCCTCCATGCTGCGGTGGCCGAGATCGATCATCTGCTGGCGCCTGATTTCTTCGCCATCGCGTTTCGGGTGATGGCCGGTATTGGCCAGCACGAGCCCCTTGACGCGATCCGGTGCGATGCGTGCCATTTCCATGGCGACGCGGCCCCCCATGGAATGGCCCGCTACGATCAGATCGCCCTCGGTGGCGGCGAGAACGCTTTGCGCCATGCCCGATATCGAGGAGGCGTGGGAGACATCGGCCGCGTGCACAGGCATGCGGTGTGCCACGGCGTCGGCAAGCGATGCCCAGACAATGCCGTCGGACACGAGCCCCGGAATGAGCACGAGCGTTGCCATCGATTTTCCTCCCGCAGATCAGTCATCACAAATGTATACATCATGTCAAGAGATCGGCGAATTCTGTGCCGATAATCGTCGCATTGAGGAAATTATCCCGCTGTCGTGCATACAATCATATGATAGGATGCCGGCCCGGGGTGGGGTTTTGTATGCGTTCTGGCTGTTATATACATTTAGCCGGGATTGGAGGCGTCGATGAAGCAGAGTGAAGCCGCAACGCATGGCCGTCGCGCCGTCATCGAGTTGCGGGAAAAGATTTTGAGCGGCGAATTGCAGGGCGGCACGCGCCTCTTCGAAGTGCCGCTGGCCGAGGCGCTCGATATTTCCCGGACGCCGGTGCGTGAGGCAATGTCGCGGCTCACGGAGGAGGGGCTGCTCGATCGCCTGCCGAATGGCGGCTTTGTGGTTCGTCGTTTCGGTTTTGCCGATGTGGTCGATTCCATCGAAGTGCGTGGCGTGATGGAAGGCATGGCGGCAAGGCTGGCGGCCGAACGCGGCGTTCCGGCTGATGCGCTCGAGGATATCAAGCAGACGGTGCTCAAGCTCGACGACTGTTTTGGCGAGCAGCTCGACGATGTCGATTTCGATGCCTATTCCGATCTGAACGAGAAATTCCACCATCAGCTTGCCGCGCTTGCCGGCAGCGAGATCATCCGGCGTGAAGTGGAGCGGGCAAGCTCGCTGCCCTTTGCGTCCCCTTCGGCCTTCCTGCCGGACAAGGCCGATATTGCCGCGTTTCGCCGTTCGCTGCGTTCCGCGCAGGACCAGCACAGGGCGCTCGTCAGCGCGATCGAGGCACGGGAAGGCAGCCGCGCGGAAGCGATCGCCAGGGAGCATGCGCGCACGGCGCGGCGCAATCTTGAATACATTCTTGCAGAAGACCCGACGCTCATCGAACAGATCAGGGGACTTGCGCTGATTCACCGATAATATCGGACAAATCGGGTTTTGGAGGGGGGCGGCTCGGGCCGCCCTTTTGCGTTTCCGTCTCCGGGAGTAGGATGCTGCCGGCAGAAAATAGGCTTGCAATCCGATCGCATTGGGCATTTCATGTATACATTATCGCATGCCAATGGGAGGACATCAGGTGGCGAGATCGAACCTATCCGAAGTTTTGAAGTCGGCCGGCAATACGGTGGAACTGCTGCGCAATTCCAAGGTCGGCATGTATGTATACCCGGTCGTGGCGGCCGAGTTTTCCAACTGGCGCTCGGAGCAGGCGGCATGGCGCAACTCCGCCGTTCTCTTCGACCAGTCGCATCACATGGACGAGCTGACCGTCGAAGGCCCCGACGCGGAGAAGTTCCTTGCCTATCACGGCATCAACTCCTTCTCGAATTTCGATACGAACCGCGCCAAGCATTTCGTGCCGGTCACGCCGGCCGGTCACGTGATCGGCGACCAGATCATCTTCCGCGAGCGCGAGGACAAGTTCATCCTCGTCGGCCGTTCGCCGACATCCAACTGGCTGATGTTCTGCGCCGCCTACGGCAAGTGGAACGTGCGGCTGAAATATGATCCGCGTTCGCCCTCGCGGCCGGAAGGCGAACGTGTGCTGCGCACCCACTACCGCTACCAGATCCAGGGACCGGACGCCCCGAAGATCTTTGAGAAGATGAATGGCGGGCCGATCCCCGACATCAAGTTCTTCCATGTCGACAGGATCAAGGTCGGCTCGAAGACGGTGAACGCGCTGCGCCACGGCATGTCCGGCGCGCCGGGTCTGGAGATCTGGGGTCCCTACGAGGACAAGGCCTATATTCTCTCGGTCATCCTGGAATCGGCAAAGGCGGCGGGTGTCGATCTCGTGCGCTGCGGCAGCCGCGCCTATTCGACCAACACGCTGGAATCCGGCTGGATCCCGTCGCCGCTGCCCGGCATCTATACCGGCGACGGCATGCTGGCCGCCTATCGCGACTGGCTGGGCGCAGACAGCTACGAGGCGACGGGCGCGATCGGCGGCAGTTTCGTCTCGAGCAATATCGAGGACTATTACGTCAATCCGTTCGAGCTCGGCTACGACTTCTATATCGGCTGGAAGAAGGACGACTTCATCGGCAAGTCGGCGCTCGAAAAGATGAAAGGCAGGACGAACCGCAAGAAAGTGACCTTCGAGTGGAATGCCGAAGATGTCGTCAATGTCATCGCCTCGGCCTTCCGTCCGGGCGAGGATCATTTCAAGTGGATCGACTTCCCGCAGCCGAACTATGCCTCGACCAGCGCCGACAAGATCATGCGCGACGGCAAGATGGTCGGCATGTCGATGTTCAACGGCTACAGCTATAATGAGCGCTGCATGCTTTCGCTCGGCATCGTCGATGCCGACGTGCAGGTGGGTGACGTTCTGACCCTCGTCTGGGGCGAACCCGATGGCGGTTCCGGCAAGACCTCGGTCGAGCGGCACAAGCAGGCGGAAATCCGCGTGCGCGTTTCGCCCACGCCCTATTCCCGTGAAGCCCGCGAGAATTACGCCGACAGCTGGCGCAGCAAGAAGGGCTGAGTTCCGACACCACCATCCACGGTGTTACCGACGGCGCCCGGGAGGGCGCCGTTTCTTATGGATTCGTCCCGCCGTCTTGGCTCTAGCCGTCCGCGCGCGGCGGCGTTAAAAAACAGCCGCACTTCCCGATCGGCGATCAATCCGATGTCACAATGACAACGCAGATATGCCCCCTGAAAAATCGATTCGAACAAGGACGACAGCAGTGGCACAGGCCCAGCCGCATGAGCGAATTCAATATATCGTCGAGGGCGGCCACCGCCTTGCCGGCGAAATCCATCCAAGCGGCAACAAGAATGCCGCCCTGCCGATCATTGCCGCGTCGCTTTTGACCGACAAGCGGGTGCATCTGACCAATGTGCCGCGCATCCGCGATGTCGAAGCGCTGGTCGAGTTGATCCAGTCCGTCGGTGCAAGGGCGCGCTGGCTCGGCCGCAACGAACTCGAAATCGAAGCAAGCGACCTGAAGCCGGCCGATCTGGACCCCGCCCTCTGCGCCCGGATCCGCGCGTCCATCCTGCTTGCCGGTCCGATGCTGGCGCGGTGCGGCGAGATCACGCTGCCGCCGCCGGGCGGCGATGTCATCGGGCGGCGCCGCGTCGATACGCATTTCCTGGCCCTCGAGCAGCTGGGCGCCGAAATCAGCGTCAACGGTTCCTACAGTTTCCGCGCCGCACAGCTGCGCGGCGCTGATGTCTTCCTCGACGAACCCTCCGTCACGGCGACGGAAAACGCGCTCTGCGCGGCCGTTGCCGCCGAAGGCAAGACGATCCTGCGCAACTGCGCGTCCGAGCCGCATGTCCAGGATCTCGCGCATTTCCTCATCGCCATGGGCGCGAGGATCGAAGGCATCGGCACCAACACCATGACCATCCACGGCGGCCAGCCGCTTGGCGGCGCGTCGCATCGCATCGGCCCGGACCATAACGAGGTCGGCTCGCTGATCGGCCTTGCCGCCGTGACCGGTTCCGAGATCGTCATCCGGCGAGCGGGTGTAGAACATCTGCGCTCGACGCTGATGACCTTCGAGCGTCTCGGCATCCGTTGCCGCATCGAGGGCGACGATCTCGTGGTGCCGGCAGGCCAGGAGATGAAGATCCAGCCGGATTTCGGCGGGCATATCCCGAAGATCGAGGACCAGCCCTGGCCGGCCTTCCCGGCCGACACCATGTCGATTGCCATCGTGACTGCCTCGCAATGTGACGGCGTGGTGCTGATGTTCGAGAAGATGTTCGAAAGCCGGATGTTCTTCGTCGACAAGCTGATCGCCATGGGCGCGCGCATCGTGCTCTGCGATCCACACCGCGCGATCGTCGCCGGTCCGTCGAAGCTGCGCGCCGCACAGGTGGAAAGCCCCGACATCCGTGCCGGCATGGCGATGCTGATTGCCGCCATGTGCGCCGAGGGTACGAGCGTCATCAACAATGCCCAGCAGATCGAACGCGGCTATGAGCGGATCGAGGAGCGGTTGAACGCGCTCGGCGCGCGCATCACCCGCGTTCCGCCGCGCGAGGCTTGAGCCTCAAACGCTGAGATGGGCGTCGAGCGTCTCCGGAGAGGCGAGCAGTGCTTGTGATGTGTCGCGATAGCTCACCGCGCCGCGTTCGAGCACGATGACCTCATCCGTCAGCGGCAGCACCTTGCGGGCCTTCTGCTCGACGATGATCGCCGACATGCCTTCGCCGGTGACGATGCGGCGAAGTGCGGCCAGAAGTTCGTCGACGATGATCGGGGCGAGACCTTCGAGCGGCTCGTCGAGCAGCAGGATTTTCGGGTTGAGCATCAGGGCACGGGCGATGGCGAGCATCTGCTGTTCGCCGCCGGAGAGCTGGTTGCCAAGGTTGCGGCGGCGTTCCTGCAGGCGTGGGAACATCTGGTAGACGCGGCTGACGTTCCATGCGCCGGGGCGGGCGCTCGCCGTGAGGTTTTCTTCCACCGTCAGCGAGCGGAAGATATTGCGCTCCTGCGGCACCCAGCCGATGCCAAGCGGTGCGCGCTTTTCCGCCCCGAGCCGGGTGATGTCGCGCTGCTGCAGGTGGATGGAGCCTGCATGGTGGGTGGTTACACCGATGATGGTGTTCAGAAGGGTCGTCTTGCCGGCGCCGTTGCGGCCGAGCAGGGCGAGCGAACGGCCTTCCTCCAGCGTGAAATCGACCTTGGCAAGAACATGGGCTTCGCCATATCCGGCGACGAGGCGTTCGATCCGAAGCAGTTCGGCCATTACGCATCCTCCCCGAGATAGATGGCCTTCACCTGCGGATCCCTGGAGATCTCGGCCACAGTCCCCTCGGCAAAGAGTGCCCCGGCGGCAAGCACCGAAATACGGTCCGCGAAGGAGAAGATGAGATCCATGTCGTGTTCAATCAGCACGACCGTCACGTTGGCCGGCAGTTCGCGGACGATGCCGAGAACCTCGTGCCGCTCCTCTTCGGGAACGCCGGCGGCAGGTTCGTCAAGCAGCAGCACTTTCGGCTGCATGGCGATCGCAAGGGCGATTTCGAGCAGACGTTGCTTGCCGTAGGGCAGGAGCGTTGTCGGCACGCCCATGACATCGGCGAGGCGGAAGCGTTCCAGCAGGCTGGCGGCTTCATCGGCGACTTCGCGGTCCGCAGAGAGCGGCCGCCAGCCGAAACGGCCATGCCCCCGCCGTTCGCTGATTGCCAGCATGACGGAATCGAGCGGTGAGAAATCGCCGAAGAGCTGGTTGATCTGGAAGGTGCGCGACAGGCCCTTGCCGACCCGGCGGTAGGAAGAGACGCCGGTGATGTCTTCCCCGGCGAGCAGGATCTCGCCGCTGTTCGGCGTCAGAACACCGGTCAGCAGGTTGATGATGGTGGTCTTGCCGGCGCCGTTCGGGCCGATCAGGGCATGACGGGCGCCCTGGCGGATCTGCAGAGAGACGTCGTTGGTGGCGACGAAACCGCCGAAGCGTTTGACGAGATGGCGGGTTTCCAGCGCGAGCGTCATTTGCTTTCCTCAGCCACGGCTTGCTGCATGCGGGTCTCACGCTTGCGCGCCGAACCCGGCAACAGCCTCCGCCAGCTTGGCAGGCGTTCGCGGCCGACCAGAACGATGATGATGAGCACGAGGCCGATCCAGAACATCCAGTATTGCGGCGTGATGACCGAAAGCCAGTTGCGCAGGATGGAGAAGACGACCGCGCCGAAGACGCCGCCATAAAGATAACCGACGCCGCCGATGACCAGCACCAGCAGCACCTCCGCCGAACGGTGGAAGGCAAGCACATCGGGCGAAACGAAGCTCGTCGTCTGCGTCAGAAGCGCGCCCGCAATACCGGCATAGGCGGCGGAGATCGTGTAGATCGCGACGATGCGGCGTGTGGGCGAGATGCCGAGCATGGAGGCGCGGCGCTGATTGCGCTTGATCGCCTTCAGCGACAGGCCGAAGGGAGAATGGACGATGCGTCGGGCGATGTAGGTGAGAGCGATCAGCACGATCAGGCAATAGACGTAGCCGGTGCGGCCCCAGAGATCGAATTCGAAATAACCGAGGATCGGGTTCAGCATCACGCCGCTCAGCCCGTCGGCGCCGCCCGTCAGCCAGGCTGCCTGATTGACGAGTTCGGCAAGCAGCATGGCGACGCCGAAGGTGGTCATCAGGCGCGTGAGATCGGAGCCGCGCAAGACGAGGAAACTCGTCAGGAAGCCGAAGAGGCCGCTGACGAGAGCGGCCGCCAGCAGGCCGATGACCGGCTCGCCCGAGACATGGACCGCAAAAAGGCCCGCCGCATAGGCTCCGAGGCCGAAGAAGGCCGTGTGGCCGAGCGAGACGATGCCGCCATAACCGAGGATGAGATCGAGCGAGACGGCAAAGAGCGCCAGGATGGCGATCTCCGTCAGGATCAGCATCTGCGACGGCAGGACAAAGATCGCGGCGATGGCGACCAGCCAGAGCAGAAATTCCCAGACATGCCACCGGCCGGCACGCTTCAGGAGCCCCATGGCCTCGTCGGAGGCATTGTTGCGTTCGCCGTTCATCGGCTGCCCTCCCGGGAGAAGAGGCCATGGGGCCGCAGGATCAGTACGAGGATCATGACGGCATAGATGATGAAGGCGCCAAGCTGCGGCACGTAATATTTGCCGGCGACATCGGCAATCCCAAGCAGCAGTGCGGCAATGAAGGGACCCGTTATCGACGAGGTGCCGCCGACGGTGACGACGATCATGAAATAGATCAGGTATTTCAGCGGAAAGTTCGGGTCGAGGCCGAGCAGTTCGGTGCCGAGCGCGCCGCCAAGGCCGGCGAGGCCCGAACCGAGCGCGAAGGTCAGCGCGAAAATGACGGAGACGTTGATGCCCATGCCGCGGGCGACGCGGCCGTCATCGACGGCGGCGCGCAACTGGCTGCCGAAGCGGGTACGGGTGAGCGCCAGCTGCAGCGCGACCGTCAGCACGGCGCAGATAACGATGATGAAGAGGCGGTAGCGGCCGATATCGATGCCCAGAAAGCCGAAGCGGCCGCTGAGCTCGGGCGGCAGGTTGATGAGCTGCTGCTGGCCGCCCATGAAATAATCGATTGCCGAAATCGACATGAAGACGAGGCCGATCGAAAACAGCACCTGGTCGAGATGCGAGGCCGAATAGAGGCGGCGATAGAGCAGCCGTTCCAACAGGGCGCCGACGAGGGCGGTGACGACGAAGGCGGCCGGCAGGCACCAGTAGAAGGACATGCCGTAGCGGTTCATCATGATGACGGTGATGTAGCCGCCGGCCATGGCGAAGGCGCCGTGCGCCAGATTGACGAAATTCATCAGGCCCAGCGTGACAGACAATCCGCAGGCGAGAACAAAGAGAAGCATGCCATAGGCGATGCCGTCGAACAGGATTGTCAGCATGAGACCTCACTGCGTCCAGACGGCGGAATTGCTTCCGCCGCCTGTTCCAAAGGCTTACTTGGCAGCCGTATTCGGATCGTGGATCTTCGGGTACGTGGCGAACTCGACATTGTAGAGCTCGCCGTTCTTCTCCTTGACCTCGCGCATGTAGATATCCTGCACGATGTCGCGGGTTTCGGGATCGATGGTGATCGGGCCGCGCGGGCTGACGAACTCCATGCCCTTCATGGCGTCGACGAGCTTGGTGCCGTCCGTATCGCCACCGGTCTTTTCGAGGGCGGCATAGGCGACATGCATGGCGTCATAACCGCCGACCGACATGAAGTTCGGTCGCATGTTGTTGTTGGCCTTGCGGACTTCGGCGACGAAAGCCTGGTTTTCCGGGCTGTCGTGGTCGCTCGAATAGAAGTGGCCGGTAATGACGCCCTTGGCGGCCGGTCCCATGCCGTTCAGCAGATCGTCATCGGTCACGTCGCCGGTGGCGATCAGTTTGATGCCGGCATCCGCCAGGCCCCGGTCGACGAACTGTTTCATGAAGATGGCGCCGACACCCGAGGGCACGAAAACGAAGAGGGCGTCGGGCTTGGCGTCACGCACACGCTGCAGGAAGGGTGCGAAATCCGGGTTCTGCAGGGGAACGCGCAGCGCCTCGACAACCGTGCCGCCTTCCTTCTTGAACTGGTCGGTGAAGCCCTTCTCGATGTCGATGCCGGGACCGTAATCGGTCACCAGCGTGACGACACGCTTCAGGTTGTTCTGGACGGCCCAGGTGGCGACCGGAACGGCAGACTGCGGGCCTGCCATCGAGGTGCGCACGAAATAGGGCGACTGCTTCATGATGGCAGACGTGGTGGCCGAGGTGATGATCGCCGGGACCTTTGCCTGGTTGAGAACCGGCGCGACACCCATGGCAAGCGGCGTCAGGCCGAAGCCGACGAGCATCTTGACGCCGTCATTGACCACGAGTTCCTGGGCGATGCGGCGGGTCTGGTCGGCGGTCCCGGCATCGTCACGCAGGACGAGTTCGATCTTCTTGCCCGCAACCGTGTCGCCGTTGATTGCCATGTATGCGCGCGCGCCGGCCTCGACCTGGCGCCCGGTCGAGGCAAAAGGGCCCGTCATCGGCAGGATCACGCCGATCTTGACCGTTTCCTGTGCAAATGCAGGCGTGCCGGCAAGCGTGGCAAGTGCCGCGCCGGCTATGAATAGTCTTCTTGAAAACGAAACCATGTATACTCCTCCCTTTGTTGCGCATCATATCTCTCTCCCAGAGATACGCCCGCGACCTGGGCATTTTCCCTCTCTCCTCCAGAGGAAAAAGCTGATGCCGCGGAAATTGCTCAGCAACATCAATGTATACATAAAACTTGACATGGCACAAGCTGCGACGCCGGTCGGTCCTGCCAACAGGGCTTGGCGCAAGCACGGTTGGACGCTCCGGCTGAACGGTATTTTGCGCCTGCGGTCCTTGCGTTTTGCCAAGGCAAATCTTCCGTCGTCGCAACTCTGTCATATAGCTATGGCGAGAACGTGCTTTATCGAGTGAATAGAACAGGGAGCGTGCCATGATCGAAAACACTCAGCTCGACCGCATCAAGAATGAAATCGCCGATAGCTTCGACGAGGAGCTGGAAATGCAGATGGAGGAGGACCGGCTCGACGAGCTGGTTGCCGAGGGCATGCCCGGCGAGGCGGAGCAGACACTCGACCGCAAGCTCTATTTCCGTGAACTTTTCCGCCTGCAGCACGAATTGGTCCGTCTTCAGGACTGGGTCCAGTACAAGAAGCTCAAGGTCGTCGTGCTTTTCGAAGGCCGCGATTCCGCCGGCAAGGGCGGTGCGATCAAGCGCGTGACGCAGCGCCTCAATCCGCGCGTCTGCCGCGTCGTGGCCCTTCCGGCGCCGACCGAGCGCGAGCGGAACCAGTGGTATTTCCAGCGCTATACGCCGCATCTGCCGACAGCCGGCGAAATGGTGCTCTTCGACCGCAGCTGGTATAACCGCGCCGGCGTCGAGCGCGTCATGGGCTTCTGCACGAAGGATGAACTGGAAGAATTCTTCCGTTCCGTGCCGGAATTCGAGCGCATGCTGGTTCGTTCCGGCATCATTCTCATCAAGTACTGGTTCTCGATCACGGACGAGGAACAGGAATTCCGCTTCAACATGCGTATTCACGATCCGCTGAAGCAGTGGAAGCTTTCACCGATGGACCTGCAGAGCTGCGTCCATTGGGAGGAATATACCAAGGCCAAGGAAGAGATGCTCGACCGCACGCATATTCCCGAAGCCCCGTGGTGGGTGGTCCAGGCCGTGGACAAGAAGCGGGCGCGCCTCAACTGCATCGCCCATCTCTTGGCGCAGATCCCCTATGAGGATGTGCCGAAGGAGGCGATCGTGTTGCCGGAGCGCGTGCGCCATGATGATTATCATCGCGCCCCGGTTCCGCCGGAAATGTACGTTCCCGAAGTCTATTGATCGAAAAGGCTGCTGCCGGAAGCCGGCAGCAGCCTATCGCGAAGCCGTGTCGCCGTTTTGCGTGCGACGCTTCAATGCGCCGATTGCTGCTTGGCGCGGGCGACGATCTGCGTCGGATTGACGAATTGCAGTGCGATGACGAGCCAGAAGAGCGTCGTCACCATATAGACCACCGCCATCGCATCGATCGACTGGCCGGCACGCACGCCTGAAGCAAAGACCGCATAGTAGAGCGAGACGACGAGCGTCTGCGTCTGCGGCCCGGCAATCAGGAAGGTCAGCTCGAACATGGCGAGCGTGCGTACGAGCACCAGCAGAAGTGCCGCCAGCATGCCGGGCAACAGAAGCGGCAGCAGAATACGGATGAAAAGACTTGTGGTCCCGGCGCCGAAGACACGGGCGGCGGCCTCTATGCGCGGATCGATCTGCTCGATGAAGGGGATCATGACCAGCACGACGAACGGAAAGGACGGCACGAGGTTGATCAGCACCACGCCCCAGAAGGTGCCGCCGAGTCCAAGCTGGTAAAGCACGGTCGCCAGCGGAATGCCGTAGGTGAGCGGCGGGATCAACAGCGGCAGCAGGAAGAGCAGGATGATGGCGCGCTTGCCGGGGAAATCGCGTCGCGCCAGCGCGTAAGCGGTCAGCACGCCGAGAATGCCCGAGATGATGACGACGACGAACACCATCTCGAAGGTGACGATCAAGACGCTGGAGAGCTGGAACTCGCTCCAGGCGCTGAAATACCAGCGGTCGGTCCAGCCGCGCGGCAGCCAGGTGCCGAGCCAGCGTGTCGCAAAGGAGTTGAGAATGACGACTGCGATGATCGCCAGCAGATTGAGGACAAAGAGCGTGGCAAGCGCCCAGACGGCGATGCGCCAGATCTTCGAGGTCAGGCCCTGGTCACGGATCATGGCTCAACCTTTCGTGCCGCCGGCCGGGCCGCGGTAGAAGAGCGAACGTGCGCCGAGAACGGCGACGACGACGATAAGCTCGACCATGCCCATGATAAGGGCGATCGCCGTGCCGTAGGAATGGTCATATTGCTCGAAGGCGGCCTGATAGGCGGCGATCGAAATGACGCGCGTCGGCCCCGCCGGCGCGCCGAGCAGGACGGCGGACGGAAACACCGCGAAGGCCTGGACGAAAGACAGGCAGAACGTCACGGCAAGGCCGGGTACCAGAAGCGGCAGGAAGACGCGCGTGAAGCGCTGCCGCGCATTGGCGCCAAGCGTTGCGGCGGCCTGTTCGATCGCGGGATCGATGCCGGTGATATAGGACAAGGTCAGCAGGAAGGCGAAAGGAAAGCCTGTTATCAGCAGCGAGGCGAAGACGCCCCAATAGTTGTTGGTCAGTTTGACCGGCGAATCCAGGATGCCGAAAAGGATGAGAGCCTGGTTGAACCAGCCGCGCGGGCCGAGATAGGTCAGAAGCCCGTCGGCGACGAAAACCGTGCCGAGCGTGATCGGCAGCACGAGGATCGTCGTCAGCAGCCGCTGCCGGCGCATCAGGCGGACGCGGAAGGCGACCGGGATCGCGAAGGCGAGGTTGACGATCGTCACCGGCAGGGCAAGCCACATCGTGTTGGCGATCGTGCCGTACTGGAACTGGTCGGAGAAGAATTTCGCGTAGTTCTCGTACCAGACGCCGCCATCCTTCGGCATCAGGGAATCCGCGACGCCGTAGACGAAGGGATAGATGAAGAGGGCGATCATGAAGAGCAGGCCCGGCAGGACGAGCAGGGTCGTGCCGTCGAGGCCTTGAGCCGCGAGACGGGTTTTCAGCGACGGGCCGCTCATGCCGGCGCTCCCCTGAAGACCAGTGCGCGGCCGGTAACCGGTTGCAGCGTGGCGGAGGAGCCGCGCGCCAGCGCATCGTCGGCGCGGAAATAGAGTTCCGATCCGTCCTTCGAGCGGGCCATGCCGAAGAAGGCGCGGCCGCGATATTCGGTGCTGGCAACGGTCACGGGAATGCCGGTGCCGTCCGTGGTGGCGACAAGGTCTTCCGGGCGCACGGAGAGCACGGCGGCATCGCCGACGGCGAGGGTATCGCGCATGGTGCCGGTCAGCCGCGCGCCGGCGGCTTCGATTTCCGCTTCGCTGCCGGAAACGGAGATGACACGACCGGGAATGCGGGTGCGGAAGCCCATGAAATCGGCGACATTGAGATTGACCGGGCGCTGGTAGAGATCCTGCGGCGTGCCGATCTGCTGGATGTGGCCCTGGCTCATGACGACGATGCGGTCGGCCAGCGACAGGGCCTCGTCCTGGTCGTGGGTGACATAGATGGTCGTGGAGCCGATCTGGTCGTGGATGCCGCGGATTTCGGCGCGCATTTCCAGGCGCAGCTTGGCGTCCAGGTTGGAGAGCGGCTCGTCCATCAGGACGATCGGCGGCCGGATGACGATGGCACGGGCGATGGCGACGCGCTGCTGCTGGCCGCCGGAGAGCTGGCCGGGCAGCTTGTCCGCCTGGCTTTCGAGGCGCACGAGCGCCAGCGCATCCATGACGCGCTTGTCGGCTTCCGCGCCGCGGATACCCTGCATGGCAAGACCGAAACCGACATTCTTTCGCACGCTCATATGCGGGAACAGGGCATAGCTCTGGAAGACCATGCCGAAGCCGCGCTTTTCCGGCTCCAGCTGGTCGATGCGATCGCCGCCGAGGCGGATTTCGCCGCCGGAGAGGCCAAGCAGGCCGGCAATGCAGTTCAGCGCGGTGGACTTGCCGCAGCCGGAGGGGCCGAGAAGCGCGATAAATTCGCCGGGTTCGATGGTCAGATCGATGCCGTCGAGGGCGTTATAGGCGCCGAAGGATCGCTTGATGCCATCAAGCTCAAGGCGCGCATTTTTCCGCGATGACGCCGCTGCTGCGTTTTGAACCGGCAAAGTCAATGCAATCTCCATTTATCGGCAATCATGGCCGCCAGAGGTCCGGCGCTGGCAGGCCAGCGCCGGACTATTGTGATGGACAGGGATCAGCCTTTCTTGGCGCCGATCTTTTCGTCCCAGATGCGGAAGGCCTGGACGAGCTGCTTGGGCTCCAGCGGCACTTCCAGCGGGCTGCCGGCGATCCAGTCGGCATATTCCGGCCGTCCGAATTCCTTGATGACGTCCTGGCTTTCTGCCGGCGCCATCTCGAGCGTGACGTCCTTCACGGCCGGGCCGGGATAGAAGTAACCGGCGTCATAGGCGATCGCCTGCTGCTGCGGCTGGTAGATGAAGTTCAGCACGTCGAGCAGGACGCCGACCTTCTCGTCGGAAACGCCCTTCGGGATTGCCGCATAATGGGCGTCCGTGACCCAGTGGAAGCCTTCCAGCTTGCCGACCTTGGCTTCCTCGGGAACGATGCCGAGTGCGCGCGGGTTGATATCCCAGCCGGTCGTGGTGGCGACGATGTCGCGCGTGCCTTCGCCGAGTTCCTTGAAGACCACGGCAGTGCCGGTCGGGTAATATTCGATGTTTTCGCCGAGCGCGGCCAGATATTCCCACGTCTTGGCCCAGCCGTTGACCGGGTCGCGCGGGTTGCTGTCGCCGAGCAGGTACGGCAGGCCCATCAGCAGCGTGCGGCCGGGACCGGAATTCGCCGGGCGGGCATAGAGGAACTTGTTCTTGTTCTGCTTCGCCCAGTCGAGCAGTTCCTGCGCCGTCTTCGGCGGGGTCGCCACCTTGTCCGGCATGTATTCGATCAGCGGGCCGGACGGGTAATAGGTGATGACGACGCCCTGATCCTTGGCGAGCGCCTGCATCTTGAAGGCCTGCGGCAGCAGGATGCTTTCAAGATCGGGAAGGGCGGATTTCTTGCCGGACATGTCGATCCACAGGCCCTGGTCGACGCCGGCCGAAAGCGCGTCCGTGCCGGTCAGCACGAGATCGATATCCACCTTGCCGGCAGCCTGCTGGGCCTGGATCTTGGCCGGCAGTTCCGGTGCGGGGGCTTTGGTGAAGGAGAAGCTGGAAACGAATTCCGGCTTGGCCTTGGCGTAGTTTTCGAACATGCCCTGCGTCAGCGCCAGGTTGCCGGCGACATCGACGATGGTGATGGTAACAGGACTTGCCGGTGCCTTTGCCTGCGCGAATGCGCGAAGCGGCAGTATTCCGGCGGCCGCGACGCCGGCAGCTCCGCCGACGAACGTTCTGCGTGTGATCTTCATTCTGTCCTCCTCCGTTGCGGCGGTGCCGGCCTCAGCCCCGAGCACCGCCCGTTTGCATCGCAATGCACGTCCCACGCGTCGATGCGCCGGTTTCCCGGCGGCATCAAACGCTTGCTGCTCGAAGCTTTCCTCCGGTTGCAATTCACGCCGCCGTTCTCCTCCGCGGCATGTCTTGGCAACAGAATTCAATTGATATACTAGTATGCATGAAAGTGTCAACGTCCCGAGACCATGCATGCGGCAGGCTTCCGACCCTGAAATCCTTGCCTTTCCGGCGCCACGCGAGGCCGGCGGAAAGATTCGGCGCGTGACGACGGCGGCGGCGATCCACGAGCGGCTGCATGCCGATATCGTGTCGCTGAAAATTCCTCCGGGCACGGTCTTGCAGGAAAAGCGGATTGCCGAGGATTTCGGCGTCAGCCGGACACCGGTTCGCGAGGCGCTGCTGCGGCTGTCGGAAGGCGGTCTCGTCGATATCTACCCGCAGTCGGGCACGGTGGTTTCGCGCGTTCCGGTCTCGGCTATTCCGGAAGCGGTCATCGTGCGCAAGGCGCTGGAGGGAACGACGGTGGAGGCGGCCGCCGGCATTGCGACGGAGGCCGATATCGCCCACCTCGATGCGATTATCGCGCGGCAGAAGACGCATGCGGCGCTCGGCAACGCCTCAAGCTTTCATGAAGAGGACGAGGCCTTTCACGAGGCGATCGCGCAAATTGCCGGTTATCCCGGCATCTGGGCCATCCTGAAGACGGTGAAAGTGCAGATCGACCGAGCGCGGCGCCTGACGCTGCCGGTCCTCGGGCGCATGGACAACGTCGTGGGCGAGCATATGGTGATCCGCGATGCGATCGCGGCGCATGACGGCGCGGCGGCGCGCGAGGCCATGATCCATCACCTCAGTGCCGTCATTCCTGACGTGGCGGAACTGCGCTCGCAGTACCCGGACTATTTCTGCTAAAAAAAATGAAAGACCAAGGAGACAGATGAAATGCGGCAAGGTTGGAGATGGTTCGGGCCGGAGGCGCCGGTCACGCTGGACGAGGTGCGCCAGACGGGGGCGACGAATATCGTCTCATCGCTGCATCAGGTGCCGATCGGCCGTGCCTGGACCGAAGCGGAAGTGCGCGAACGCCAGTCGCTGATCGAGACGACACCCGCCGGCCGCTCGAAGCTGACCTGGAGCGTCGTGGAAAGCATTCCGATCCCTGACGCCGTCAAGCGCAAGGGCGGGCAGGCAAAGGCAGAAATCGAGGCCTGGATCGCCAGCCTCGAGGCTGTCGCCGCCTGCGGTATCCCGATCGTCTGCTACAACTTCATGCCTGTGGTCGACTGGACGCGTACCGATCTCGATTACGTGACGCCGACCGGCGCCACCGCCATGCGGTTCGACCATGAGCGTTTCGCTGCCTTCGAGCTGTTCGTTCTGCAACGACCGGGCGCTGCCGAAGAATATTCGGATGAGGACAAGGCGCGGGCCAAAGCCGTTTACGAAAGCATGACGGAAGCGGAAATTGCCGAGATTACCCGCATCATCACCTCGGCTCTTCCGGGCTCGACCACCGAGCCGCTTACCATTCCGGCCTTCCGCGAAAAGCTCGTCGCCTATCAGGGCATCGACGCCAGGAAGCTTCGCCAGCATCTCATCGAATTCCTCGAAGCCGTCGTGCCGGCTGCGGAAGCGCGCGGCGTGAAGCTGATGCTGCATCCCGACGACCCGCCGCGCTCGCTCTTCGGCCTGCCGCGCATCGCCTCGACGGCAGAGGACTACGCGGCGCTGTTTGATGCCGTGCCGGCCGCCGCCAACGGCATGTGCTATTGCACCGGTAGCCTCGGCGTGCGCGCCGACAATGATCTGCCGGCGATCGCGCGGCGTTTCGCCTCCCGCATCTATTTCGCGCATCTTCGCGCCACGACCCGCGAGGGCGACGGCCGTACGTTCCACGAAAGCGCGCATCTCGAGGGCGACGTGAACATGGTCGCGGTGCTGAAGGAACTGGTTGCCGAGGATCGCCGTCGCAGCGCCGATCAATCGATCGTCTTCCGCTCCGACCACGGCCACCGGATGCTTGACGACCTGCAGAAGAATGTCACGCCCGGCTATCCGGCAATCGGCCGTCTTCGCGGCCTTGCCGAGCTACGCGGCATTCTGCACGCGCTCGACGCGCCGCCGACCTGATTTTCTGTTTCAGGCAAGACCGCTGCACGTTTGCGCTGGCATTGCGTTAGCTCCGGCTTGCCGCCGAGAGCTGCCGCAGCGCTTCGATCGCCCGTTCGGCATCTGTCGCCGGCACGAAAATGTGGTCGTGGTAATAGGCCGCGACCACATTGGCGCTGATGCCGGCTTCGGTTAGCGCGCGCGAGAAGGCGGCGGTCAGGCCCACGGCCTCAAGCGAGGAATGCACTTTCAGCGTGATCTGCCGCAAAGGCGCGCTTGCCTGCAGCCCGGCCCTGTTCGCCGCATCCCGGGGCAGGATGAGCGTCAGGCCTTCCGTTTCGCGGAAGAGGCCGAGCGGGTGAAGGTGGAGATGGTCTTCCAGCTGCGAGGCCGGCACGGTGCAATAGACGAATTCGCCCTCCACCAATTCCGGCTCCATCGTGGCGAGAAGAACTGAGAGGTCGGTAATGCCTGTCATGTCATCTTCCCTGACGTCTCGTGTTATGGATGGCTGTTCTCCAGCACCGGAAGACCGGTGGTTGGAACGGATGAGTCGGCCGCGACACCGGATCGCGATCCGCGCAGGATTTTTGCGGGCGTTCGCGCCGGGACAGGCGGATGCGGGGCAGGCGGAGGCCATATCCTGCGGACGAGAACCCCTGCGAAATGTCCTTCCCGCCGGGAAGCTAACATGTTCTGCCGACAAGGCGAAGAAACGTGCGAGCATTTGCCGTGGCATGCGCAGGTTCAGGTGCGTCGTGACAGTGCGTGATGGCCCATCCGGCTGCCGGCAAATGCGCTGACCGACCGGGAGGAAAGCCGGTCAGCGCCGGAGGCGCAAGGATCAGAAACGGGTCCGGCCGATTTCATCCGGGCGGCGTTGCGCGGCAATGCGCACCGGCTGATACTCGTAGATCGGATTTTCCGGCTCCAGGCGCAAAAGCGCACAATGGAGCTTGTAATTCGCACCGGTCACGATGTTGGAGAAGATCACATCCATCAGAATGTTCTTCCCGACGCTGATAAAAATCGGACGCTTGAGCTTTATCATGGCGTTCACCTCGTTTTCTATCCAGTGGACTGGATTTTACGAGATCTACTTTAGTCTTTCGTGATATTATTTTGAATTATACATAGGTGTATGTTTCGGTTCGCTGCGTTCTGCAGAGGCAATACTATCAATTCCAGCGCAGTGAAGCCTCACGGCTTCAGCGCGATTTCCAGATAATTGATGAGGGAATCGAACTCGACCGGTTTGCCCAGAAAGGCCAAAGCCCCGCCTTCCATGGCTGCCGCGCGGGTTCGCTCGTCGCGATAGGAGGTCATGAAGATCATCGGCGGCTTTTCGGGCTCGCCGTTGAGGATTGCCTGCAGTTCGATGCCGCTCAGACCCGGCATCTTGACGTCGACGAGCATGCAGTCGATGGCCGCCCGGTCGTCAAAGGCCAGAAACTCTTCCGCGGAGGCAAAAAGCTTGCTCCGATAGCCGCAGGACTGGATGAGATCGTCAAGAGCCTCCCGGATGGCCTGATCGTCATCGACGACCGCGATTGTGGATGTATGTGACACGAGATTGTTAGCCTTGCTTATTCTTGCATTATCTGACGTCTATTATGAGGTTTTGGATGGTGGCGCGGTACCATACAAGGGTCTAGGTTCGGTTATCTGCCTTCCAGCATCTCCGCCTTGCGCACCAGATCGGCTACCGAGCGGACCTGCATCTTGCGCATGACATTGCCGCGATGCAGCTTCACGGTGATTTCGCTGATTCCGAGGTCATAGGCGATCTGCTTGTTCATCAGCCCCTTGACGACGGCGGCCATCACCTCCCGCTCGCGCGGCGTCAGCGTATCGACGAGCGAGGCGACCGCGTCGCTTGCGGCCATTTCCCGCCGGCGGGCCATATCCTTTTCGATCGCGACGCCAACGGCATCGAGAATATCCTGGTCGCGGAAAGGTTTTGTGAGGAAATCGACCGCGCCGGCCTTCATCGCCCGCACGCTCATCGGAATATCGCCGAAGCCGGTCATGAAGACGATAGGCATCCTGCTGCCGATCCGTTCAAGATGAAGCTGAAAATCCAGCCCGCTCAGGCCCGGCAGGCGCACGTCGAGGAGAATGCAGCCCGGCCGGCGCAGGTCGGCGGCGTCGAGGAAGGCGGCCGTGGTCGCGAAGGAGACGGCATCCATCTGGATCGACCGGAAGAGATCGACAAGCGACTCGCGGATGGATTCGTCATCGTCGACGACATAGACGATCGGCAATGCGGATTGAGCGGCTGCCTTCGATGCGGCACTAGTGTCGGTCATGCTCGTCCTCAATCGGTATGATCATTTCGAAGATGGCGCCCCCTTCGGGATGGTTGCCGGCAATGAGCTGACCGCCTCCGGCTTCCAGCGTGCTGCGGCAGATCGATAGACCCATGCCCATTCCGGAGGGCTTGGTCGTGAAGAAGGGGGTGAAGAGCTTCGCCATCGCCTCCTCGCTGATGCCGGGTCCGAAATCCCTGACGGAGAGGGTGACGAATATATCATCCTTCCTGGCGAGTGAGACCAGAATCTTGCGCCGGTCGATTGCCGTCTCGCGCATGGCTTGCACGGCATTGGTGACAAGGTTGATGAGAACCTGCTGCAGTTCGATGCGGATTGCCTTTACTGTGAGCGGCCCTTCGGCCGGGGCCACGTCGAAATCGACCATGTCGCGCTGGAAGTCGTGTTCCATCAGGGCGCGCGTTTCCTCTACCAACGCTTCGAGATCGACCTGTTCGGGCGTGCGGTCGGCCTGCGTCAGCATGGAGCGGGTATTGTGGATGATCTCGCTCGCCCGCTGGCTGTCGCGGATGATGCGTTCGGCCGAGCGGCGCACCGCGGCAAGATCGGGAGGTTCGCGATTCAGCCATCTGAGCAGCGTCTGGGCGTTGACGACGATGGCGCCGAGCGGCTGGTTGAGTTCGTGGGCGAGCGAGGCGGACAAGGTGCCGACGGTTGCCGCGCGGGCGGCACGAGCCAGCTCGTCCTGGGCCTCGCGAAGGGCCTTCTGCATCATCTCCCGCTGCGTGATATCGACCATGCCGACCACGACGCGGTTGAAGGCGGCGGGGTCTTCGGGAAAACTCATGCTCATGATGACGAGCCTGGTTTCGCCGTTCTCGGCTATCAGATTGCCCTTGCCCTCGAAATGCCGCTCGCCGCGAAAGATGGCGTTCATCAGTTCCAAGAAGGTATCGTCGTCAGGGGCGATGTAGCGGCGCATCGCGCGCGAGGGAAGACCGTCGGCCACGTGGCCGAGCAGTTCGAGCGCCGCGTCGTTGGAGGCGATGGTGCGGATGAGGCCCGTGCAGGTGGCGATGACGCCGGGGTTCGTTCGGTAGTAGTCTTTGAGATCGCTCACGCCTTCCGCCTTCAATGACATCAGGAAGGCTCGCACTGCGGAATAGTCGCGCTCCCAGAGCGCGATGCGGCTGTGCTCGAAAATATAGCGGTAGCGGGTTTCGCTGTCGCGGAGGTGCAGGTTGGCCTCGATCAGCCCGACGCGTGCGGTCTCGTTCCTGAGAATGAGCGCGCAGGTGATGGTGATGGCGGCGAGAGAGACTGCAAGGCGCAGCTGGGCTGGCACATTTTCCTCGAGACCATGCGAATAGAGATAGGCAAAAAGGGTAAGGCCGGCGCAGATGACCGCCAGCAGCGTCGTGCCAAGCCGCGTCAGCATTTCCGCCGATAGCAGCAGCACGATGACATAGAGGACGGCAATGGCGCTTTCGATCTCGGTGAAGGCGTCGACATAGAGCACGGTGGCAGCCAGCACCAGCGCGATCAGGCCGAGCGTGATCTCATGCGAGAGCGTTCCCCGCCGGTTGATGAGTTTCGATACAAAAGCTGATCCCATACCCCCTCGCTGTTGGTTGAGGTCCTCTGCCCATACCGTTCGGTGCGCGTTTACCTTAATGGCGCGTTTGTCGGCGCAAAACTATACCAAAGTGTTGGAAGCATAGGCCGAATTGGCTCCGGTGTTTGAAAGAAAAGACCGTCCCGGGCGGCGGGACGGTCTATGGCGGATGGGAGGATCCGCGGGGCTTCGGCGGAGGGGAGCGCCTGCCCTGGAGGTGGCAAGGGGCGATGCCACCAGCCTGGAACCGTGAATGGTCAGGTCGGTTCCGAGCTACGAATATAGAATAGACCCAAGGGCCCTTAGACATAACTATACTTAGGTTTTGGTCCGGCCATACGAAGCGGCAGGTCAGGCTTGCGGGCAAATAAACTTGATACGCGTCCGCATAACTTCCGCAATCGCAACGAAACTGCGGCAGATGGCGGGCGGAGCCGATCAAGTTCATAGGCCCGCAACGGAAAAGCCTGCCGCGCATATTTCCGCGGGCGGCCGGTCGCGCCGTATCTCATTTTGAGATAGCCGCATCGAATAAACCTATTTGTCACAATAGTGTCGCCACGGCATAGTCTTAGGAGGGAGAAACACTTTTAGGACATCGCTGTGGAATATGTGCGCTTTGGCCGGACCGGCCTGAAGGTTTCGTCGCTTTGCCTTGGTACCATGGGTATCGGCTCATCCAGGTGGAAGGGTTGGGTGCTCGACGAGGAAAAGTCGGTACCGATCCTCAAGAAGGCGCTCGATGTCGGCATCAACTTTTTCGACATGGCGGACTGGTATTCGACCGGTATCAACGAACAGGTGGTCGGCCGCACGCTGCTGTCGCTGACGGATCGCGAAAAGCTGGTGCTCGCCACCAAGGCCTTCTATCCGATGAGCGACGATCCGAACGACAAGGGCCTGTCGCGCAAGCATCTGATGGCCTCGATCGACAAGTCGCTGAAGCAGATGGGCACCGACTATGTCGATCTCTATGTCATCCATGCCTTCGATCCGGAAACGCCGATCGAGGAAACGATGAGCGCGCTGCACGACATCGTGAAGTCGGGCAAGGCGCGCTACATCGGCGCTTCCACCATGTATTCCTGGCAGTTCGCCAAGATGAACCATGTCGCCGACCGGAACGGCTGGACGCGGTTCGTCAACATGCAGTGCCAGTATTCGCTGCTCTATCGCGAGGAAGAGCGCGAAATGATGCCTTATTGCCAGGACGAGGGCATTGCGGTCACGACCTTCTCGCCGCTCGCTCGCGGTTATCTTGCCGGCGGCGGTTCGGCGCCGCGTATCGCGCATGACCTTTACCTCGACTGGTTCGGCGACGAGATCGACCAGGAGATCGCCAAGCGTGTCAACGAGATCGCCGCCAGACGCGGCAAGACGGCAAGCCAGATCGCCCAGGCCTGGGTCATCGGCTCCGGCAACAGCACGGTTCCGATCGTCGGGACGGAAAGCCCCGAGCATGTCGTTGCCGCGATCGAAGCTGCGGCGATCGAACTCACGGCGGAAGAGCGCGCCTTCCTGGAAGAGCCCTACCGCCCGCGCGACATGATCAACGACTATAACCCGGTCCGTCGCCCGCGCGCACTTTCAAGGGAGTAATGGGCAAGGGCATAATGGGTTCGACTCGCATCGCTACTGGAGATTTCAATGCTTTACATCGGTGAAGGCTTCGAGGGTTCCGGCCCGAACGCTGCCCATATCAACCTCTATCTCGGCCCGAAGAACGGCCCGATTTCCGGTGCGCTCGCCGGCGCGGCCGCAAGCCCCGGTCCCGGCCACCTGCCGTTCCAGGCCGTGCTGAAGCCTAACCTTCCGGCCAAGCCCGTGACGCTCTTCATCGCCAAGGCGGTGATGGAATCGGGATCCTCGCACGAGCTGATGACCTGGGGACCGGCACAGGCCGGCGTTGCCGCCGGCATTACTGCTGCCCTGCTCGATGGTTCGCTGCCGGCCGAGGCTGAGGATGACTGGGTGGCGATTGCCGCCGTCTGGGTCAATCCGTCGGCAAACGATGCCGAAGAAGTGTATCATAACAACAAGGCTGCAACGCATCTTGCAGCCAAGCGCGCGCTGCTGAAGGGCTGGCCGTCGCGTGCCGAGCTTGCCGAAGGCGTGGCAACGGTCGGCAATCCGTTCTTCACGCCGAAGGTTGCCTGATATGAAGCTAGTGGAAGACAATGCGCTGATCGGTGGAGGATGGGGAAGTGCGGCCGACAGCAGGCGGTTTGCCGTGCTCAACCCCGCCGATGGCAGCGAGCTTGCGACCGTGCCGGATTGCGGCGCGGCGGAAGCCCAGCAGGCGGTCGATGCCGCAGCGAAGGCCTTCAAGACCTGGCGCAAGACGCTCGCCTCGGAACGCTCCGCCGTGCTGCGCCGCTGGGCGGAACTGATGCTTGCCAATCAGGACGATCTCGCGCGGCTTTTGACCGCCGAGCAGGGCAAGCCGCTTGCCGAAGCGCGCGGCGAAGTTGCTTATGCGGCCGGGTTCCTCACCTGGTTTGCCGAGGAAGGTCGCCGCTCGCATGGCGGCGTCGTGCCGTCGCACAAGGCCGATGCGCGCATTGTCGTGATGAAGGAGCCGGTCGGCGTCGTCGCGGCTGTCACGCCGTGGAATTTCCCGCTGGCGATGATTACCCGCAAGGTTGGTCCCGCACTTGCTGCAGGCTGCACGATTGTCATCAAGCCGGCTGAGGATACGCCGCTTTCGGCGCTGGCACTTGCCCGTCTCGGCGAGCAGGCCGGCGTTCCCGCCGGTGTCGTCAGCGTCGTGACGACGAAGTCGCCCGCCGATGTCGTCGGCGTCTGGATGAAGAGCCCTGTCGTGCGCAAGTTCTCCTTCACAGGATCGACGGCGACCGGCAAGCTGCTCATGCGCCAGAGTGCGGATACGGTGAAGCGCATCAGCCTCGAACTCGGCGGCAATGCGCCGCTGATCGTCTTCGACGATGCCGATATCGATCAGGCGGTGCGCGGCACGATCGCCTCCAAGTTCCGCAATACCGGGCAGACCTGCGTCTGCGCCAACCGCATCCTCGTCGAGGACGGCATCTACGACCGCTATGCCGAGGCGCTTGCCAAGGCCGTCGCGGCCATGAAGGTCGCGCCCGGCGTCGAGGACGGCGCGGCCCAGGGACCGCTCATCAATGCGCCGGCGCTGACGAAGGTCGAACGGCATGTGAGCGATGCTGTGGAAAAGGGTGCCAAGGTTTTGACCGGCGGCAAGCCGCACGCGCGCGGCGGCCTTTTCTACGAACCGACGGTTCTGACCGGCATGACGACCGATATGGCGCTGGCGACCGAAGAGACCTTCGGCCCGGTCGCCGGCCTTTTCCGCTTCAAGGGCGAGGAAGAGGCGATCGCGCTTGCCAATGACACGGAAACCGGCCTCTCGGCCTATTTCTTCACGCAGAATCTCGGCCGCGCCTGGCGCGTCGCCGAAGCGCTGGAAGCCGGCATGGTCGGCATCAACGAGGGCGTGATCTCGACGGAAGTGGCACCCTTCGGCGGCGTCAAGCAATCCGGCCTCGGCCGCGAAGGTGCCGCCGAAGGCCTCGACGAATATCTTGAGAGCAAATACGTCCTGTTCGGCGGGCTTGCGGGATAATGACGGAGGATCGCTCTCCCCAGACGAAGAAGGAGCCGGCGGTCGATCGCCGCCGGTTGCCGCTGAACGCGCTGCGGGCCTTCGAGGCCGTGGCGCATCACGGCAGCTTCACGGCGGCAGCCGTCGCGCTCAACATTTCGCAGAGCGCGCTTTCGCGGCATGTCATCGGTCTGGAAGAGAGCATCGGCCGCAAGCTTTTCGAACGCGGCCACAAGGCTACGACGCTCACCGACGACGGACGCTCGCTCGCCGCCGGCATCGGCAAGGGTTTCGACCGTATCGAACAGGCGATGCGCGAAGTCTGCGCGCCGGATGAGCAGCGCCAGCGGAAGCTGCGCATCAACCTGCCGCCGAGCTTTGCCATGAAGCTCACCGTGCCGCTGCTGACCGATTTCCGGCGCAGCTTCCCGGATGTGCTGCTGGAGGTTTCGACACCCTACGGGGTGCCGGACAGCGAATTCGACGTGGCGGTCGTCTATACGCGGCCGGCCGTCGACGAATGGATCACCGACCTGCTCTGGGAGGAGCGGCCGACGATCCTGTGCCATCCCGATCTGGTCAGGGGAGGGGTTTCGGATCTGGCGGATTTCATTGCCGCAAACGAGATCATCCACATCAAGATCGTCGACATGGAGCCCTACGTTACCTGGCAGCGCTTCCTTGTACAGAACGGTCTTGGCGGGGTTTCCGTGGCTCGCGGCGTGACCTTCGACAGCGCCAGTCTCGGGGTTCAGTACGCATTGTCGGGGCAGGGCCTGGTGCTGGCAGATCCGGCATTGTTTCGGGAGGAAATAGAAAGCGGCCGCTTGGTTGCGCCGGTCACCGCACACTATTACGAAGGCTTCGGCTATTACCTGAAGACCGATGCGGAGGGGCTGGTGGATCCTTTGATTGCAGGGTTTCGATCCTGGATTATCAGCCGCTTCAGCAATCGCATGGTGAACGAAGGTGAAAAGCCCGCCCTGCGCATCGTGTCTGGCACAGAGGGTGCCTGAAACGAATTCACTGCCATTCAAGGAGGAGGCAGATCATGACTGAATTGAAGACCCATAGCGGCAAGCCGCTGCATCCCTCGGTGCCGGAACTGTGCGAGCAGGTCCGCGCCGGCAAGATCGATCGCCGCGGCTTCCTGCGTGCCGTCGCCTGGCTCGGTGTGACGGCGGCCTCCGCCAGCGCCTTCCTCGGCGACAGCAAGCCCGCACTTGCTCAGGAAACGCCTGTGGATGGTGGCACGCTGCGTTTCGGCTGCCAGATCCAGGAACTGACAGATCCGATGATGACGAGCTGGATCGAGGCGTCGAACCTCTATCGCAACAGCCTGGAATTCCTGACCTTTGTCGATGCCGACAATGTCACTCATCCCTATCTGGCCAAGAGCTGGACGCCGTCTGCCAATCTCAAGACCTGGGATTTCGAGCTTGACGAACGCGCCAAATGGTCGAACGGCGATGCCTTCACGCCCGAAGACGTGATCTTCAATATCCAGCGCTGGATCGCACCGGACTCGCAGTCTTCCAACAAGACCGCCTTCTCGGCCGTCGAGAAGGTGGAAAAGACCGGCGACCATACCGTCCGCATCACGCTGTCGCGCGCCGTTTCCTCGTTGCCCGAACAGCTCTATTCCTACACCTGCCCAATGTTGCATCGCGACTTCGTCAAGGGCGGCGCCAACTGGCCGGCCAACCCGATCGGCACCGGCCCGTTCAAGCTGGAGAGCTATGAAGTCGGCCGCCAGGCCGTGTTCTCCAAGCGCGCCGATTACTGGGGCAAGCCGGCTCATCTCGACGGTATCCAATATATCGACCTCGGCACGGATATCACCACGCATCTTGCGGCGCTCTCGAGCGGCCAGATCGACATCATCTATCGCGCGACGATCGCCGAATACGATCTGATGAAGTCGCTGCCGAATATCCAGATTCTGACCGGCAAGGCAGCCCATACGCTCGTCATGCGCATGCAGTCCGACCAGAAGCCGTTCGACGATATCCGCGTGCGCAAGGCCGTGCAGCTTGCCGCCGACAACAAGCAGATGCTCGATGTCGCCTATCGCGGCGAGGGCGAAGTCGGCGCCAACTTCCACGTCTCTCCGGTCCAGCCAGACTATTTCGCGCTGCCGGCGGTTGCCCGCGATGTGGAAAAGGCCAAGGCGCTGCTTGCCGAAGCCGGCCACAAGGACGGTCTCGATCTGGAACTGACGCTCGGCAATACGCAGGGGACCTGGGAACAGGATACCGCGCAGGTGCTGCAGCAGAACCTTGCCGAAGCCGGCATCCGGCTGAAGCTCAACGTTCTGCCGGCCTCGCAGTACTGGCCGATCTGGGACAAGGTTCCCTTCGGCCTGACCTACTGGGCGCACCGTCCGCTCGGCGCCATGACGCTCGACCTTGCCTACCGCTCCGGCGGCGCCTGGAACGAGAGCCATTTCGCCAGCAAGGAATTCGACGCTGCGCTCGACAAGGCGCTTGCCGTCGTCGATCCGGCCAAGCGTCCCGAAGCCATGAAGGATGTCGAGCAGATCCTGCAGGATTCCGCCGTCATCATTCAGCCCTATTGGCCGAACCGCTTCAGCGCTGCCGCCACCACCGTCCGCGGCTTCCAGCTTCACCCGGCGGATTATTTCCGCATGGACGGCGTCTGGCTCGCCAAGGCTTGATCTTCGGCGGGGCCGCTCATCGCGGCGGCCCCGACCCGGCAAAGAGGTGGTTCGTGACTGTTTTTCTTTTCATTCTGCGTAAACTGGCAAGCGCTCTCGCGGTGATGTTCACCGTGTCGCTGCTCGTTTACCTGGCGCTGGAGGTCAATGTCGGCGATGTCGCCGTCAAGGTTCTCGGCCAGTTCTCGACGCCGGCCCAGCGCGCCCAGTGGCTGACAGCCAACGGTTACGACGATCCCTTCATCATCCGTTACGGCCGCTGGCTCTGGTCCTTCGTGACCGGCGATTGGGGAATGTCCACCTATTATCGTGCGCCGGTTTCCCACCTGATCCCGGATCGGCTTGCCGCCTCCGGCATTCTTGCTGGCGGGGCGCTGCTCATCATCGTTCCGGTCGGCCTGTTTGCGGGCATCATCGCCGGCATGCGCCCGGGCTCCGTTCTCGACCGCATCATTTCCTTCATCGCGATCGCCACGACCTCGATCCCGGATTTCGCCTCCGCCGTTTTCTTCTCCGCCGTCTTCGTGTTCTGGCTGCACTGGTTGCCCGGCGCCAGCACGATGCTGACGGGCTTTTCGCTGCAGCAGATCATCCTGCCGGTCCTGGTGCTCGGCTTCTATTCGACCGGTTACCTGGCACGTGTCACCCGCGCCTCGATGATCGAGGTCATGGGCACGCACTATGTCCGCACGGCGCGGCTGAAGGGTGCGAGCACGGCGCGCATCGTCTGGCGCCATGCTTTGCGCAACGCGCTGATCACGCCTGTGACCGTCATCATGCTGCAGCTCCCGTGGCTTCTGTCGGGCGTCATCGTCGTGGAGGTTTTCTATGCCTATAAGGGCTTCGGCACGCTTCTCTACGACGCCGCGCTCAACAGCGATATCCGCCTCGTCGAGGCCTGCGCGATGGTGAGCGTCGTGGTGGTCGTTGCGACGCAGATCCTCTCCGACCTCGCCTATGGCTGGCTCAATCCGCGCGTCTCGCTGCTCGATGCGGCCAAGGGACGGAAGTGAGGGCGCCATGCGGAAAACCGTAACACCCTACCTCTCCAATCCCGTCATTCTGATCGGCGGGTTCCTCACGATCGGCTGGCTGCTGGTGGCGATCTTCGCGCCGTGGCTTGCGCCCTATGATCCGATCCGCACGCTGCTGCCGCTCGCAAAGCCGGGTATGGCCGATCCCTCGGGCAATGTCTTCTGGCTCGGAACGGACAAGCTCGGCCGCGATATTCTCTCTCGCCTCATCTATGGCGCACGCACCGTCGTCGTCTTCTCGACGCTGGCGACGTTGACGGCCTATGTGGTCGGCGTCGTGCTCGGGCTTGCCGCCGGTTACTGGCGCGGCTGGGGCGATGCGGTTCTGTCCTATGTCGCCAATGTGGTGCTCTCCTTCCCGGTGCTGGTGCTCTACATCGTCATCATCGTCGTGGTCGGTTCCTCGCCTTTCAACATCGTGCTGGCCGTCACCTTCGGCAGCGCGCCGGCGATCTTCCGCATCGTGCGCGGCATCACCATCGACGTCGCCAGCCGTGATTACGTGGCGGCGGCGGTGACGCAGGGCGAAAGCACCTGGCGCATCATGCTCTTCGATATTCTGCCCAATGCCAGCGGGCCGCTCGCCGTCGATTTCTGCCTGCGCCTTGGCTACACGGCGATCACCATCGGCACGCTCGGCTTCCTCGGTCTCGGTCTGCCGCCGCCGACGCCGGATTGGGGCACGATGGTCAATGAAGGCCGCGCCATGGCGATCGCCTTCCCGCATCTCGTGATTTTTCCATGCCTTGCGATCTCGTCGCTGATGCTGGGCTTGAGCCTGCTGGCCGACGGATTGCGGGAAGTCTCGGAAGCGCAGGGGAGGCGCGCATGAGCAGCAACGAAAGCCAGCCGATCCTTCGGGTCGAGAACTTAAGCGTCGCCCTGCCGAAGGGTGCTGACCGGCCCTATGCCGTGAAAGCTGCAAGCTTCGATCTGAAGGCGCGCGAAATCCTCTGCATCGTCGGCGAGTCCGGTTCGGGCAAGTCGGTGCTGTCGAGCGCGCTGATGGGTGCGGTCGCGGAAGGGCTGAAGGTTGCCGGCGGCAAGGTTGTGCTCGGCGATACCGATCTCGTCGGCCTTTCCGAGCGGGCGTTCCGCGCTATCCGCGGCAGCGATATCGCCATGATCTTCCAGGAGCCGATCGCCTCGCTCAATCCGGCGATGACGGTTTCGGCGCAGATCGAGGAAGTCTTCGAACTGCATTCGGATTTCGATGCCGCCGAGCGCAGGAGACGCGCCCGGGCGCTGGTCGAATCCATGCATCTGCCGAACCCGGACCGTATCCTGCAGGCCTATCCGCATGAGCTTTCCGGCGGCCAGTGCCAGCGCGTCGTCATCGCCATGGCGCTTGCCATGAACCCGCGCGTGCTGATCGCCGACGAGCCGACGACCGCACTCGATGTGACCACGCAGGCGCAGGTGCTGAAGCTGGTGCGCGAGCTGCGCGACGTGCACGGCCACGGCATCGTCTTCATTACTCACGATTTCGGCGTGGTGGCCGATATTGCCGACCGCGTGGCCGTCATGCGCCATGGCGAGATCGTCGAGATCGGCGAGGCGAAACAGGTGCTGACGGCACCTGTTCATCCCTACACGAAGGAGCTGATCGCCGCCGTTCCGAGCCTGACGCCGCATGGCCGACCGGCGGCGCAGACCGGCGAGCAGCCGGTGCTTGCGGTGCATGATCTGCAGCATTCCTACGGCAGCGTTCAGGTTCTGAAACATGTGGAGCTCAGCCTGCTGCCGGGCCGCGTTGTCTCCATCGTCGGCGAATCCGGTTGCGGCAAGTCAACGCTTGCCAAGGCGATGATCCGGCTGATCGAGCCGAAGAGCGGCCGGGTGGAAGTCGCGGGTGCCGATCTTCTCGGCCTTTCGCCGGCGCCGCTGCGGGCGCGCCGCCGGTCGATCCAGATGATTTTCCAGGATCCGTTCGGCTCGCTCAATCCGCGCCGCCGCGTCGGGCCGATGATCGCGCGTTCCGCCATGCTTGCCGGTGTCGAGGCGGGCGAGGCGCGCCGCAGGGCGGAAGAACTGCTTGATCTCGTCGGCCTGCAGAAGAGCGCCTATTGGCGCAAGCCGTCGGCTTTCTCCGGCGGGCAGCGCCAGCGCATCGGCATTGCCCGCGCGCTTGCCATGCGGCCGGACGTGCTGATTGCGGATGAGAGCGTTTCGGCGCTCGACGTCTCCGTTCAGGCGCAGGTTCTGAAACTGCTTCGCGAATTGCAGGAGAAGCTGCAGCTCGCCATCGTCTTCATCACCCACGACCTGCGCGTCGCGGCCCAGATCAGCGACGAGATCGTGGTGATGCAGAAGGGTGAAATCGTCGAACGCGGCAGTGCGGCCCAGGTGCTGCAGGCGCCGACACACCCCTATACGAGAACACTTCTCGACGCGGCGCCGGGCCGCAGCACGTTCTAGCCGCCGCTTCCGGGCGTCGGCACCCTGTTTCGTTTCAACGCATGGCCGGCAGAGGCCGGCATGCGCGTGATTGTCTATTGTCCCGAGGATGCCGTCATGACGGAATATCGCAATTTCATCGCCGGAGAATTCCGGTCTTCCGGCACTCTGGTGCCGGTGCTCAATCCGGCAACGGAAGCCCAATTCGCCAAGGTGCCGTCGGCGACGGCCGATGAAGCCGTCAAGGCTGTCGAGGCGGCGGCGAAAGCGCAGAAAGAGTGGCGGGCGCTGCCGGCCATTGCGCGCGGCGATGCGCTGCGCAAGCTTGCTGTTGTCATCGAGCAGCGGGCGGAAAAGATCGGTTCGGCGCTGGCGCTGGAATCCGGCAAGAGCCTTGCCGATGCGACGGGCGAGGCGATCTACGCTGCCGAGCTGATGCGCTATCATGCCGAATGGGCACGCCGCATCGAGGGTGAAATCATCCCGAGCGACAATGCCAACGAAACGCTGCTTCTGAAGCGCGAGGCGATCGGCGTCGTCGCCTGCCTGATCCCCTTCAATTTCCCGATCTACACGCTGGTGCGCAAGATCGCGCCGGCGCTGATTGCCGGCAACGCGGTCGTCGTGCGCCCGAGCAATTCGACGCCGACCTCGGCCTTCGAAATTGCCGAAGCCGTGGTCGAGGCGGGACTGCCGGCCGGGCTTATCAATATCCTCACCATGTCGCATGAGGTTGCGGCGACACTCTGCACCCATCCGAAGGTCGGCATGATCACGCTGACCGGCAGTCTGCAGGCCGGCCGTGTCGTGCTCGACTATTGCAAGGCGAACATTGCCAAGCCGTCGCTGGAACTCGGCGGCAAGACGCCCGTCATCATCGAGCCGGATGCCGATCTCGATGCCGTTGCCGCGCAGCTCGTTGCCGCCAAGACCAATCATTGCGGCCAGCTCTGCACGGCGCCGGAGCGTGTCTATGTGCACCGTTCCATCCATGATGCGCTGCTTGCCGAGCTGAAGGCCGGCTTTGCCGCACGCGCCTTCGGCGACCGTTCGGTCGATGCGTCCCGCGTCGGGCCGCTCGCCACCAAGGCTGCGCAGACCAATGTGCATAAGGCCGTCCTGAAGGCGGTGGAGCAGGGGGCGCGTATCGAAGCCGGCGGCATCCTGCCTGAAGGCCCCGGCTTCTTCTATCCGCCGACGCTGCTTTCCAATTGCCGCCAGGACATGAAGATCATTGCCGAGGAAATTTTCGGGCCGGTTCTGCCTGTTGTTGCCTACGATACGACCGAGGAGGCGCTGGCGCTCGCCAACGACCATCAGTTCGGTCTGAGTTCGGTGCTCTTCACCAACGATCACCGCACGATCATGCGCTTTTCCGACGCGATCGAAGCCGGCGAATTCTACGTCAACCGTTTCCCGGCCGATCCCTACCAGGGCTATCACGCCGGCTGGAAGCGCTCCGGCCTTGGCGGCGATGACGGCAAGCACGGCATGCTCGAATTCACCCAGACGCGCCTCGTCATACTCAAGCATTGAGGATCACGGCCATGCAGATCGCATCGCTTTCCACCCATGTCGTCGCCGTTCCGCCGCCGCATATCGGCGGCATGTACTGGATCTTCGTGCGGCTGACGACAGCCGACGGTATCGAGGGTGTCGGGGAAATCTATTCGACCGCCTTCCATCCGCAGGCGCTCGTGCCGCTGATCGAAGACGTCTTCCAGCGCTATCTGCTCGGCCATGATCCGCATGATATCGAGCGTTTCTGGCGGCTCGCCTATTCGAGCGGTTTTACCCAGCGCCCGGACCCGACGATGATGGGCATCGTCTCCGGCCTGGAAATCGCCTGCTGGGACATTATCGGCAAGGCGGCCGGCAAGCCGGTGCACAAGCTGATCGGCGGGCGCGTGCATAAGAAGCTGCGCGCCTATACCTATCTCTATCCGAAGAACGCGGCCGGCGAATATGACTATAACGATCCCGACCTCGCCGCCGAATGTGCGGTGAAGATGGTCGAGATGGGCTTTACCGCCGTCAAGTTCGACCCGGCCGGTCCCTATACGGCCTATTCCGGCCATCAGCTTTCGCTCGGCGTCATGAACCGCTGCGAGGAATTCTGCGCCCGGATTCGGGAGGCTGTCGGCAGCAGCGCCGATCTGCTCTTCGGCACGCATGGGCAGATGGTGCCGTCCTCGGCGATCCGGCTGGCGCAGCGGCTGGAGAAATATGATCCGCTCTGGTTCGAGGAGCCGGTGCCTCCGGGCCAGGAAGAGGCGATGGCGGAAGTTGCCCGCAAGACCTCGATCCCGATTTCGACCGGCGAGCGGCTGACGACGAAATACGAGTTCCAGCGCGTGCTGGAAACCGGTGCGGCCTCTATCCTGCAGATGAACGTGGCGCGCGCCGGCGGCATTCTGGAATCGAAGAAGATCGCCGGCATGGCGGAGGCGCATTACGCGCAGATCGCGCCGCATCTCTACAACGGCCCGATCGGTGCCGCGGCCAGCATCCAGCTTGCCGCGTCTTCGCCGAATTTCCTGATCCATGAGGCGATCGTCGATTTCTCGGGCTTCTATGCCGAGATCCTGAAGACACCGCTGCGTTTCGAGGACGGCTATCTGATCCCGTCGGACGAACCGGGACTGGGCGTGGAGCTCGATCTCGATGTCGTCGCCAAACACTCGCCTTACGAAGGACAGCGGTTGCATCTGCAAATGGATGACAAGCCTGCCGACGTGAAGGCCTTTGCGCCGGCCCGCGGCTGAGAACGAAGATGACGACATACGATTATATCATCGTCGGCGCCGGCTCGGCCGGCTGCATTCTGGCCGCGCGCCTCAGCGAGAGCGGCAGGCACAACGTGCTTTTGATCGAAGCCGGCGGCAATGATAGCTCGCCCTGGTTTCGCATCCCGGTCGGTTATGCGCGCTCCTACTACGATCCGAAGGTCAACTGGATGTACTGGAGCGAGCCGGAAGCGGCACTGAACGGCCGGCGCATTTATGCGCCGCGCGGCAAGGTGCAGGGCGGTTCGGGCTCCATCAATGCGATGATCTTCGTGCGCGGCGCGGCCGACGATTTCGACGACTGGAAGGCCGCCGGCAATCTCGGCTGGGGCTATGAAGACGTGCTGCCCTTCTTCCGCAAGCTGGAAACGCATGCGGGCGGCGAGAGCAAATATCATGGCGGCGGCGGGCCGATCCACGTCACGCCGATGCGCGGCCAGTCGCATGCGATCACCGACCGCTTTCTGGAGGCGTGTGCCGAGCTGCAGCTGCCGTTGAACGGGGATTTCAACGGCGAGAGCATCGAGGGCGCCGGTATCTACGACATCAATACGCGCAACGGCGTGCGTTCTTCCTCGTCGCTTGCCTATCTGCGGCCGGCGCTCGGACGGCCCAATCTTGCGATCTTACGCAAGAGCCGCGTGCGCCGGGTGATCGTCGATGCCGAGGCGCGCGCGACCGGCGTCGAGGTGATCGGGCCGGGTGGCGTCACCAGCTATGCGGCGCGGCAGGAAGTCGTTCTTTCGGCCGGCGCGGTCGATACGCCAAAGCTGTTGCAGCTTTCCGGCATCGGCGACGGGGCGCATCTGCAGTCGCTCGGCATTCCGCTCGTCCGGCACCTGCCGGCGGTCGGCAAGAACCTGCAGGACCATCTCTGCGCCAGCTTCTACTATCGCTCCACCGTGCCGACGCTGAACGACGAACTCGGCACCATCTTCGGGCAGGCGCGGCAGGCGCTGCGCTACATCCTGACCCGGCGGGGGCCGCTGGCGCTGAGCGTCAACCAGGCGGGCGCCTTTCTGCGCGGCAGTCCGGAGGAAGAGCGGCCGAATATTCAGCTCTATTTCAACCCGCTCTCCTATCGCATCCCGAGCGATCCGAAGGCGGGACTGAAGCCGGAGCCCTATTCGGGCTTCCTTCTGGCTTTCAATTCTTGCCGGCCGACGAGCCGCGGTTCGGTCAGCATCGTCTCGCCCGAACTGGCGCATGCGCCGCAGATCCGGCCGAACTATCTCGGTACCGCCCATGACGAGGAGGAGGTCATTCAGGGAAGCCGGCTGGTGCGACGGATCATGGAAGCGCCGGCGCTGCGGGCCATCACCGAAACGGAGATGCCGCCCTCAGCGGAGGCTCAGACCGACGAGGAGCTGCTGACCTATTTCCGGGGCAATTCCGGCTCGATCTATCACCTCTGCGGATCGGCTGCGATGGGGCCGGATGAGACGACATCCGTCGTCGATGCGTCGCTGAAGGTGCATGGCGTAAACGGGCTCAGGATCGTCGATGCTTCTATCTTCCCGAACATCACGGCCGGCAATATCAACGCGCCGACGATGATGGTGGCGGAGAAGGGCGCGGCGATGATCCTCGCCGCTGCCTGAGCTATACCTGGTGCCGGTGGATCGGGTCGATCCACGGCACGTCCTCCGGCTTTTCGACCGGTTCGATGTCGAGGTTGACGACCACAGGTTCCTGGCCTGAACGCACGAGCACGCATTCCAGCGTCTCGTCGCGGCTGGCATTGATTTCCTGATGCGGCACGAAGGGCGGCACGTAAATGAAATCGCCGGGGCCGGCTTCCGCAGTGAATTCGAGCTTTTCGCCCCAGCGCATGCGGGCCTTGCCTTTGACCACATAGATGATGCTTTCGAGATCGCCGTGGTGATGGGCGCCGGTCTTGGCATTGGCGTGGATCGTCACCGTGCCGGCCCAGATCTTCTCGGCGCCCGCACGCGCATTGTCGATGGCGGTCGCGCGGTTCATGCCCGGCGTCTGGGCGGTGTTTGGGTCGAGCGCATTGCCGGGAATGACCTTCACGCCGTGGTCGCGCCAGTCGATATGCTTGTGGTCGTGATCGTCGCTCATGCCGCTCCTCCGCTTTTGAACGCAATTTAGGCAAGGCGGGACCGGCGGCCAAGAGCTGCCGGTCCTTTATCCGTCATTCGCGGATCAGTACGTGATTGTCCTTCAGCCAGAAGGGTGGCAGATAAAGCGGCGTATCCGAGAGCGGCAGGATGCATTCCTTCAGGGCAACGCCGAGCTTGTCCGCCATGAAGGCGCGGCGGGCGGCGATGCGGGCATGCATCTCGGGATAGCGGGTGCGGATGGCATCGCGCAGGTCGGCATCGGCAAAGGCGATTGCATCCTCGCAGTTCAGCGCCCAGCCGGCCGGCATCGGCACGGGTATGACATCGACCTGGAAGGGCATGCCGGAACGCAGGCGCTCGATGGAACCGGGGCGAACAGGCGAATGCAGCCATTCCTCGTGGCTGCCGAGGTGGCCGGGGTTGAGAGCGGAGTTCAGGCCGGCGGATTTCAGCTTCTCGGTGACGGCGGTGAAGAGGTCGCCGCCGGTCGTGCCGATATCGGCGGTCTCATACCAGGTGATCAGCGCTTCGAAATAGGCCTTGGCGGATTTGAGAAAGGCCTCGTCATGATCGGTCAGCAGGCCGGCCCGCGAGGAGAGGGCGCCCCAGTAACCGAGCGCGGTGGTGACGCCGTCGCCCTTCTTCAGGCGACGGGCCGTCGGGCTGCGCAGGCCGACGATGTTTTCGCCCTTGCAGACGGAGGCGAACATGGTGTGGACGTTCAGCGGATCGCCCTCGTAGCCCAGCCGGCCGAGCGCTTCGAATTCGGTGTCGCCTTCGCGGACGCCGGATACGACGCGCCAGAGTGCGCGCGAGCAGCGGGCCGACGCCCATTCGAAGGCGGCAAGCTGGTCGACATCGACGACGGATCGCAGGCCGTTTTCCGGATGCATCACGACGGCCGTTGCGTCGGTAACGCTGCCGGCAACACGGCGGAGTACAGCGACGATGAAATCGGGGACGAAGAAGCAGTTTGCGTGGTCCTCGTCCTCTTCCGCCGAAAGATATTTCCAGCCGACGAGGCCGATGCTGTCGTCCTTGCCGATGCCGGCATCGACAAGGCGGTCGGCAAGACGCGGGTTCTGCGTGCGGTCCTGGCCCATGAGGCTGAAGGTCTGTGCCCGCAGCACTTCGATGCCGGGCAGGCGGGCGAGCACCGTATAGCTTTCGGATTCATTGCCGGTGATGACGATGCGCTTTCCCTTGGGGCCGAGCAGCAGCAGGGCCTCCTCGAAGCGCGGCTCGAAGCCGGAGAGGAACATGATATTGCCGAAATGCTCACGGTCGCCATAGACGACGAGCCAATCCGTGCCGGCAGCCTTCAGCGCAGCGTCGGCGCGGGCGGCGTAGGTCCCGGCCGGGATCTGTGGCTGATCGGCGGCGACCGGCCCGAAATCGGGCAGGCCGAGGGGCGAGAGGGTGATTGCCATGCGGTTCCTCCATTCAAGCTGGCATTGAGGCGAAAAGCGGCGTTGGCACCGGTTTCAGTGCCGTGAAAGTGGATGATTGCAAGTTTCCGATAGCGAAGATGCGCTTGTCTGCGCTATCACGCCATGACTGGTTGGAAAGCGCTCGAATATGACACAGAACAATGGCCGCGATGCCGCTCCGACGATTGCCGATGTTGCAAAGCTCGCCGGCGTGTCGCGCGCGGTTGCGAGCCGGGCGCTGTCCAACGAGCCGAGGCCGGTTTCGGCCGACAAGCGCGAACGGGTGGTCGAGGCCGCCGCCCGGCTCGGCTACAAGCCGAACCTTCTGGCGCAGAGCCTGACGACCAAGACGGTCAATCTCGTTGCGGTCGTCGTCAACCACATCCACGATCTTTCCGACCTCGATCTTTTCGACCGGCTGCTGGACCAGATCCAGTCGATCGGCAAACAGGTCATCATGATCCGCATCGGCTCGGTCGCCCGTGTGGAGGAATTCCTGCGCAATGGCGTGGCCTATCATGTCGATGCGGCGCTGGTCTTTTCGGATTTTGCGGATGCGGCGACGGTCAGGCGCATGTTCCGCTCCGATCTCGTCGTCATGCTGAACGGGCTGCATGACGATCTCTCGCCGGTGGTCATTCCCGATGAGGGCAGCGGTATTGCCGAGGCCGTGGCCGACGCCGCGAGAAAAGGCGTCCGGCAGGCTGGGCTTGTGACCGGGCGTTCGTCCTCGCCGATGGAGCAGGCGCGCATCGGCTTCTACAGGCAGGCTTTCGCCGAGAACGGCATAGAGCTGGTGCGCACGGTGCAAGGCGACTATTCCTACGAGAGCGGGCATGCGGCAGCCAAGGAACTGACCGGCGCCGATTGCCCGGATGCGATCTTCTGCACGTCGGATGCGATGGCCATGGGCATTCTCGATGTCTGCCGCGCCGATTTTCCCGGCAACCGGCCGACACGCTTCCGGCTCTACGGTTTCGACAATCTCTCGCTCACCGATTTCGATGCCTATCCGATCTCCTCGATCGGTTACGACAAGGGCGTCTATGTGGAGCAGATGGTGGATTTCATCGCCAATCCCGGCGATTTCCGTCCCGGCCAGCCGCCAGTCATCGTGCCGACGACCTATTTTCCGCGCCTGACTTCCTGATGGTAATGACATCCTGATAGCAAACAGGCCGCCCGGAGGCGGCCTGTCAGGATCATCTCACCACTGCGGGTTCAGAGCCGGCGGGTTGGCTTCGGGACCCCACCATTTCTTGTAATTGGCTTCGTAGGCGCCCGACTGAATGTAATCGGAGACGAACATGTCGAGCCAGCGAACGAATTCCGGATCGCCCTTGGCAACGGCAATGCCGATCGGGTCGTTGGAATAGAGGCCGGCAAGGGTCACGAGCGTCGGGTTCTTGGTGGCGAGGTAGTCGAGCAGCGAGGAGTCCTCGATCGCGGCGTCGACGCGCTTCTGCTGGAGCTGCAGGACGCCATCGGGGGCGAACTGGTCGACATAGACGAGCTGTGCGTCCGGAACGGCGGATTTCAGGAAGGTTTCGCCGGTCGTGCCGCGGCCGACGACGACCTTCTTGCCGGCGAGATCCTTCAGTTCCTTGATGCCGGCGTCCTTCTGGACGATGACGCGCAGGCCGGCGCGGTTGTACGGGATCGAGAAATTGACGACCTTGGCGCGCTCGAGCGTGGCCGACGTATTGGCGATCGCCACGTCGATCTGGCCTGACACCAGCATGGAGATGCGGGCATCACCCGAAACGTCGGTGAATTCGACGGGTACGCCGAGCTTTTCCGCCAGGCGATTGGCGACATCGACGTCATAACCGACCGGGTTGTTCTGGGCGTCGCGGAAGCCGATCGGCTCGCCGCCGAGCGACACGCCGATGCGCACGACGCCGCGCGAGCGGATATCGTCGATCATGCCGGCCAAGGACGGAAGCGCAGAGCCGGCAACGATGGCCAGCGCGGCAATGGCTGTGAGAATGCGTTTCATGGTTCCATTTCCCTCTTCTTGATTATGCCTGTTTCGCGACCCGAAGTTCCGGTTCGGGCATCGAGTCCTCCCAGAGCCAGTAGCGGATTTCGCCCTCGCATCTGAAATTCACGACCTCATGGTTTCCCTTTGCGTCGACGGCATGGATGACCACGCCGGCCAGGAAACCGGAGGACAGTTCCTTGAGCTCCTCAACAGCCAGCTTGACGGCGTCGGAGAGCGAATAGCCGAATTTGAGCGCCAGAACGACGGTGCGCGCAGTCGAGCAGCGCATGGTCATCTCGCCGGTATGAGTGCAGGCGGCCGCACCGTAACGGCTGTCGGCATAGAAGCCGGCGCCGGGAATGGGGCTGTCGCCAAGACGGCCGGGATATTTCCAGGCCCAGCCGGAGGTGGATGTCGCAGCATGGATGCCGCGCGTCGGATCGGCAGACAGAAAGACGGTGGTGTCGCGCACACGCTCGGGATCGGTGATGGCGCGGCTCAGGGGGGCCAGCGGGATATCGGGGAATTTCGCCAGATCTTCCGGCGAGAGTTCCTTTTCCAGCCGCTCCCACCAGACGCGCTTGCTGTCCTCGAAGAGCACGTCGTCCTTGGAGAAACCGATTTCACTGGCAAAGCGGCGCGCGCCGTCGCCGGTCAGCATCACATGCGGCAGGCGCTTCATCACTTCATGGGCGAGACGGGCGACCGGCAACGTGTTCGGCACGGCGCCGACGGTGCCAACATCGCGGGTATTGCCGTCCATGACGGCGGCGTCGAGTTCCATGTTGCCAAGCATGTTCGGCCAGCCGCCGTAACCGACGCTGCGCACCTTGACTTCGCTTTCCACCTTACTGATGCCGGCGACCATGGCGTCGAGGCTGACGGCGCCCTCGCGCAGCATCTGCACCGTCGTCGGGAAACCGGGCCAGGCTTCTTTATTGGCCAAGAGCAGCATGAATACCTCTAATCTTTACGCATTTTGGACAGGAACTGGGCGATACGCGGATTGGCCATGCCGCCCTCGGCGGCGAAGAAATCCGCAGTCGGAAGGTCGACGAGCAGCTTGCCCTTGTCGAGGAAGACGATGCGGTTGGAAATCTGCCGGGCGAACTCGATCTCGTGGGTGACGAAGAGCATGGTCGTGCCCTCGGCCGCGAGCTTGGCGAGGATCGCCAGAACCTCGGCCGTCATTTCCGGGTCGAGGGCGCTGGTCACTTCATCGAGCAGCAGGTAGCGCGGTTGCATGGCAAGCGCCCGGCAGATGCCGACACGCTGCCGCTGGCCGCCGGAAAGCTGGGCCGGATAGGCATCGGCGCGGTCGCCGAGGCCGACGGAGGCCAGCAGCGCGCGAGCAGCGGCTTCGGCTTCTGCGCGCGGCTTCTTCAGCACTTCGATCGGCGCCAGAGTGACGTTACCGAGCACCGTCATATGCGGATAGAGATTGAAGAGCTGGAAGACGGTGGCCGAGCGCTTGCGGGCTTCGGCCAATTCCTTCGGCTTGCTGACGTCGAAATCGTCGACGGTGATGTGGCCGCCGTTCAACTTCTCCAGGCCGTTGATGCAGCGGATCAAAGTCGATTTGCCGGAGCCGGAGGAGCCGAGAATGGAAACGACCTCGCCGGGATTGATGGTGAGATCGACGCCATCGAGAACGGTGACGGGACCGAAGGCCTTTTTGACGTTTTCTACTTTGAGCATATTAGAGCCCTCTCCAGGCGGCATGCGCCCTGAGGCGGTTTTCGAAGCGGGCGCCGAGCTTTGCGAGCAGCTTGGCGCAGACGTAATAGAGCAGGCCGACCACGGTCCAGACGATGAAGGGTTTTAGCGTGCGCAGGTTGAGGATATTGCCGATCTTGGTGAGATCGACGACGCCGATGACCGAGATCAGCGACGTGACCTGCAGCTGGTTGACGAGCAGCGCCGTCAGCGGGCCGATGGCGAAGGCCATGGCCTGGGGGGCCACGACATGGCGCAGCACCTGCCAGCGCGTGAGGCCGAAGACGCGGGCGGCCTCGATCTGGTCGCGGCCGATGGATTCGATCGCCGAGACCGCGATGACATAGACGAAGGCGGCGGTGTTGGCAGAGAGCGTGATGGTGGCGGCCGCGGTCGGCGTGATGCGGATGTGGAAAAGGCCGGGCAGGCCGAAAAAGACCAGGAAGAGCTGTACCAGGACAGGCGAGTTCTTCAGCAGTTCGGCAAAGAAGGTGATGATCGGGGTCAGCGCGGGCACACGGTAGAAGCGGCAGACGGCCCAAAGCGTGCCGATCAAGAGGCCGACCAGCGATGTCGAGAAGAACAGGCCGAGGCTGACGCCGAGACCCTGCAGCAGCAGCCAGATGTCGAAGGGCGTGAAATCGGAAAAGCGCATCAGGCAACGGCCTCCATCATGTCGCGGTTCAGGCGGCGGTGGAGGAGGGCGATGCCGAGCGAGACGAGATAGGTCAGCGCAGCATAGACGACGAGCAGCACGACATAGACTTCGAAGGGCCGGTAGGTCTGCGAGACGACGATCTGCGCCGAGCCGGTCAGCTCGTTCAGCGTGATGGTCGAGAGGATCGAGGACGTGAGGATCATGTTGATCAGCACCGAGCCGAGCGGGCGAACGGAGGTTCTGAGCGCGATCGGCAGCACGATCTTGGTGAAGACTATCCGGCGCGACAGGCCGCAGACCTCAGCCGCTTCGATAATGCCCTGGTCGATCGCCAGGATGCCGGCGCGGATGACGTCGGAGGCATAGGCGCCGCCGGCAATCGACAGTGCCACGACCCCCGTCGTGAAGGCATCGATATAGATGCCGATCTCCGGCAGGCCGTAATAGAAGAAGAACAGCTGCACGATGAAGGGCACGTTGCGGAAGATATCGACGTAGACGAAGGAAATCCGGCGCAGAAGGGCGGATGAGGAGGTGCGCGCAATGGCGACGAACGCGCCCATGATGACGCTGCCGATCAGTGCCAGGGCACAGGCCTCCGCCGTCAGCAGCGCGCCCTGCGCGAGAAAGCCCAGATGGGGCAAGAGGATCGAAAGGTCGAACCGCACGATCACTCCCTATGTACGATTGAAACCGGTTTCATCGTGTCGTTTGTGCGCCCTGATGTCAAGAACGCCTGATACGAAATGCTGATATATCTGTGGCGAAAAGTTCGTTTTTGCCGGTAACGTTCGGCGGAATATTTTTCGTCAAAAGGCGAAAAAGCTGGATGAATATGGACTGCACAATATCTCACCACCTCGCTAGCCTTTATCGCACAAAGAAAGAGCAATCCGCATGAGCCAGCTTCCCCCGATCGACTACGACACCGCTTCCGCGGAGATTCGCGCAGCGCACGACGAGGAAGTGCGGGTTCGTGGCAATATGACCAACATGAAGCGGACGCTGCTGCATTCGCCGGAGGCTCACCGCATCTATGCCGAATGGTTCACGCTGAGGGCCGAGCTCAACCCTGCCATCAGCGATCGCGAGATCTGGATCTTTTCGCATGCGATCTCCAAGGCGCTGAAGTCCGATATCGCCGTCACCTTCTTTCGCCGCGCGCTGATCAGGAACGGGTTCAACCCGGATGCCCTCGAACTCAGCGAGAGGGAATCGCTGCTTAAACGTTTTGGCACGGCCATTGTTGCCGATTCCAAGGCCATTCCCGCCGATATCTGGGCCGAACTGAAGGCGCGCTACGACACCAAGGTGCTCGTCGATCTCGTGGCCTTCGCCGGCATCATGATTGCCACTGCCGTCTACATCAATGTTGTCGAGGTCGATTTCGACCCCGAGCTTGAGGCGTTTGCCGAAGGCGCCAACTGAACTTTTCATCACCCGAGGGGAGTTTTCCATGTCCATCATCAACAGCCGCGCCAAGCTGCTCGGCACCGTCTTCAGCCTGGCGCTGGCTTTCAGCGCGCCGGTCGTTCACGCCGAAACGCCTGCAAATGTGCTTGTCGTTGCCCAGTCGATCGACGACGCGGTCAGCTTCGACCCGGCCGAAGGCTTCGAGCTGACGACCGTCCAGTCCTTCAACAATCTCTATCAGCGTCTCGTGCAGTCCAACCGTGACGACGGTACGAAGATCGAGGCTGCGCTTGCTGCTTCCTGGGAAGCCGGCAGCGACGGCAAGAGCCTGACCTTTGCACTTGCCGACGCGAAATTCGCCTCCGGCAATCCGGTCCGCCCCGAAGACGTGATCTTCTCGCTGACGCGCGCCGTGAAGCTCAACAAGTCGCCGGCCTTCATCCTCAACGAACTCGGCTGGAAGGCCGACAATGTCGATGCCGCCATCACCAAGGTTGACGACAAGCACGTCAAGCTCACTTGGGCGGCCGATGTCGGCTCCGGCTTTGCGCTCTCGATCCTGACGGCGCCGATCGCCTCCATCGTCGATGAGCAGACAGTTTCGCCGCAGGCCAAGGACAATGATTTTGGCAATGGCTGGCTGAAGACCAATTCGGCCGGCAGCGGCGCCTATACGATCGCCACCTACACGCCGCATGAGGCGCTGGTGCTGCAGGCCAACGCCAATTCTTCCGACAAGCCGGTGCTCGAAAGCGTCATCATCCGCAACGTGCCTGACGTCGGCGCCCGCCGCCTGCTCGTCGAACAGGGCGATGCCGATATCGCCCGTGGCCTGTCTGCCGACCAGATCGAAGCGCTGAAGGACAAGAGCGGCATCAAGGTTCTCTCCGTTCCCTCCGCCCGCCAGGACTATATCCTGCTGAACAGCAAGGCGAACCCGACGCTCGGCAACCCGGCCTTCTGGGAAGCGGCGCGTTACCTCGTCGATTATGACGGCATCACCAAGAACCTGCTGCGCGGCCAGAGCAGCGTTCATCAGGCCTTCCTGCCGAACGGCTTCCCCGGCGCGCTCAGCGACACGCCCTTCAAGCTCGATGTCGAGAAGGCCAAGAAGATCCTTGCCGACGGTGGCATCAAGACGCCGTTCAAGATCGAGTTCATCGTCTTCAACGACCAGCCGTTCCTGTCGATCGCCCAGTCGCTGCAGTCGACCTTCGCCCAGGCCGGCATCACGCTCGACATCCAGCCGGGGGTTGCCAGCGACATCTATGCGCGCGGCCGCGCCGGCAAGTTCGAGATGACGCTGCGCTACTGGATCCCGGACTATTTCGACGCCCACTCCAACGCCAGCGCCTTTGCGATCAACAAGGACAACTCGGCCAATACCGTTGCCAAGCAGGCCGGCTGGGTAATCCCGGAACTGACCGACGAGACGCTTGCCGCCGTCAAGGAGCAGGATGCCGCCAAGCGCGCCGCGCTCTACCAGGACCTGCAGAAGAAGATCCAGGCGAGCTCGCCCTTCGTTTTCATGCTTCAAGGCAATGACCAGGTCGTGCTAAGCGACAAGGTGAAGAACTATGCCCAGGGTCTCAACGCAGACCAGGTCTATTACGACAAGGTAGCGAAATAAGTGCCGCAAACGGCAACGCATAATCATGCTGACATGACCAACTCCCGCCAGCGCAACAGCTGGCGGGAGTTGTCGTTCGTCTGGCCGCTTTCGAAATGGCTGTGGTCGTTCGCGCTGACGCTTTTCGGACTGGCGCTGGTTACCTTCGCGATGACGCGGCTGTCGCCGATCGATCCGGCGCTGCAGCTCGTCGGCGATCATGCCAGCCAGTCCACCTATGAGCAGGCGCGGCTGGAGCTCGGGCTGGATCAGCCGCTACCGGTGCAGTTTTTCCGCTACGTCGAGACGGCGCTGTCAGGCAATTTCGGCCAGTCGATCTCGACCGGGCAGCCGGTGGCGAAGGATATTGCCCGCACCTTCCCGGCGACGATCGAGCTTGCGACGGCTGCCATTATTCTTGGTGCCGTCATCGGCCTTGCGCTCGGTATTACCGCCGCCATGCGGCAGGGGACGTGGGTGGACGGGCTCGCCCGCTTCGTCTCGCTCTTCGGATACTCGGTGCCGATCTTCTGGCTCGGCCTCTTGATGCTGCTGCTCTTTTATGCGCGGCTGCACTGGGCGCCGGGGCCGGGCCGGGCGGATGTGGTCTTTCAATATGCGGTGAAATCCGTCACCGGCTTTGCGCTTATTGATACCTGGATATCGGGCAAATCAGGCGCCTTTCGCGATGCGCTGGCGCATCTGGCGCTGCCGGCGATCGTGCTGGCCTTTCACGCGCTCGCCGCCATTTCGCGACTGACGCGCGCTGCGATCCTCACCGAACTCGGGCAGGAATATGTGACGACAGCGCGTACCAAGGGTGCCGGCCTCGGGCGTATCGTCTTCATCCACATCCTGCCGAATGTCTCCGGGACGCTGCTGACGGTGATTGCCCTTTCCTATGCCAGCCTGCTGGAAGGTGCCGTGCTGACCGAGACCGTCTTTGCCTGGCCGGGTATCGGCCGGTATCTGACGACGGCGATGTTTGCCGGCGACATGCCGGCGATCCTCGGTGCGACGCTGGTCGTCGGCGCCTCCTTCGTGCTTCTCAACGCGCTGACCGATCTTGGCGTGGCGCGGCTGGAATCGGGGAAGAAGCGATGAGCGCGATCGTCCAGGCGCCGCTCGGCGGCCCATCCTTCCTGCGGCGTGTGCTGCGTTCGCCCTCGGCGGCGGCGGGCAGTGCGGTCGTGCTCTTCATCCTGGCGCTTGCGCTGCTGGCGCCGCTGATTGCGCCTTATGATCCGAACCTGCAGGAGACGGCCAATCGGCTGATGCCGCCTGATGCGGCACACTGGTTCGGCACGGATGGGTTCGGCCGGGATATCCTGTCACGCATCATCTTTGGCGCGCGGCCGACACTGTTGCTGGTGCTCGTCGTCGTGCTGCTGATGGCGCCGCTCGGCATTCTCGTCGGCATCCTCTCGGGTTTCTTCGGTGGCATCACCGAACGCGTGCTGATGCGCATCACCGATATCGTCATGTCCTTCCCGCGGCTGCTGCTCGCCTTCGCCTTCGTCGCCATCATGGGGCCGGGGCTCATCAATGGCGCACTGGCGCTGGCGTTGACGAGCTGGCCGGCCTATGCGCGTCAGGCGCGTGTGGAGACGGCGGCATTGAGGCGCAGCGATTATCTGGCGGCGGCCGAAATGGTCGGCATCCGCGGTGTGCGGCTGCTCTGGGGGCATATCCTGCCGCTGGTGCTGCCTTCGGCGATCATCCGTCTCGCACTCGATCTCTCGGGCATCATTCTTGCTGCCGCCGGCCTTGGCTTCCTCGGTCTCGGTGTGCGTCCGCCGACAGCGGAATGGGGTTCGATGGTTTCGGAGGGCACGCAGGTGATCTTCGATCAATGGTGGGTGGCGGCCGTGCCCGGCTTTGCGATCCTGATTACCTCCTTTGCCTTCAACCTGCTGGCCGATGGCCTGCGCGATATTCTGGATCCGCGCCATGACTGAGCCGCTGCTTTCCGTCGTGGATCTGTCGATCGCCTTCCCATCCGAGGCCGGACCTGTGCGTGTCGTCGATGGCATTTCCTTCGCCGTCGGCCGCGAAGTCGTGGCACTGGTCGGTGAATCCGGCTCCGGCAAGTCGATGACCGGCAGGGCGATCATGGGGCTCTTGCCGCGCCGGGCAGAGGTCGTGGCAAAGCGTCTCTCCTTCGACGGGCAGGAGCTGACGACATTGGCCCCATCCGGCTGGAACAGACTGCGCGGCAGTGGTCTCGGATTGATCCTGCAGGATCCGAAATATTCGCTCAACCCGGCCCATAAGGTCGGCCGGCAGGTGGAAGAAGCATTGCTTCTGCACACGAAGCTTTCTGCTGCCGAGCGGCGCGAGCAGGCGCTCGATATGCTCGACAAGGTCGGTCTGCCCGATCCGCAGCGTGTCTATTCGAATTATCCGGCCGCTCTTTCCGGCGGCATGGGGCAGCGCGTCATGATTGCCGCCATGCTGATCAACCGGCCGAAACTCCTGATCGCCGACGAGCCGACTTCGGCGCTCGATCGCGGCCTGCAGGACCAGATCCTGACCTTGCTGCGGTCGCTGACCGAAGAACTCGGCATGGGACTGTTGCTCATCAGCCATGATCTGCAGCAGGTCTCGCGTTATGCCGATCGCGTCATGGTCATGCGGCACGGGAAGATCGAGGAACAGATGGCCTCTGCCGATCTCGCCAATGCCAGATCGGATTATACGCGCGCACTCTGGGCGGCGCGGCCCTCGGCCGCGACCTACGGGACGCGGCTGCCGGTTTACGGAGGCGAGGCATGAGCGCGCTCTCCGTTTCCGATCTTTCCGTGACCTTCCAGGGCGACGGCAAGAGCTTTACCGCCGTGCGTGGTATCGGCTTCGAGGTTGCGCCGGGGGAGACGTTCGGGCTGATCGGCCCGTCCGGTTGCGGCAAGACGACGGCGCTGCGTGCCGTTGCCGGGCTGAATACCCATTGGCAGGGCTCGATCACGGTGTTCGATGAGGCGCTGCGACCGGGGCACAAGATCACCGGGCCACTGCGCGCCAACATCCAGATGGTGTTTCAGGACCCCTATTCCTCGCTGCATCCGCGCCACCGCATCTCGCGCATTCTCGGTGAACCGCTGGCACTGAGGGGCGTGTGCAATGTCGAGGATGAGGTGCGGACTGCGCTCGATCAGGTCGGCCTGCCGGCCGCAGCGGCCGGGCGATATCCGCACCAGCTTTCCGGTGGGCAGCGACAGCGCGTGGCGATTGCCCGTGCGCTGCTCCTGAAGCCGAAATTGCTGCTGCTCGATGAGCCGACTTCGGCGCTCGATGTCTCGGTGCAGGCCGAAATCCTGAACCTGCTGAACGATCTGAAGGCCTCGCATGGCATGACCTTCGTGCTCGTCAGCCACGATCCCGGCGTCGTCGCGCATATGTGCGACCGGGCGGTGCTGATGCAGGCCGGTCGCGTCGAAAGCGAACTCGACCGCGCCGCGCTTTCGCAAGGCGGCTGGGTCGAGCAGCTTGCCGTGCGTTAGCTACGCCAGCGGCAGGATCAGCACGTCGCGAGCCGGAACCTCGATACGATTCAGATCATAGCCGTATCCCACCGGCCAAGCGGGTTTGCCGCCAGACAGTTTCCCATCGGCAAGGCTGACCGTCGTCGCCTGGGTCTTGCGGGTCGGATTGACCAGCCACAGGAAGCTTCCTTTCTCGCCCTTGTGGACGCGGGCATAGACCGCATCGTTGGAAAGCGTCACATGGCGCGTCCGACCACTCCATTTGACCAGTTCGGCGAAGAAGGCGGCGTTGGCCTTGCCATCGGTGCGGTAGAAGGCGACGGAAGGATTGGTGCCGATCAGCAGGGTGCGGCCCTTGCCGAAGCGATTTTCGACGACAGCCAGACGTCCGCCATCGAAGTTCCCGCGGCCGGTGCCGCCGGTCAGGCGGTAGGACTGGAGGAGGCCGCCGCCATCGACGGCCATATCGTCGAACCTGAAGTGGATGCGGTCGCCGATATCGGGCATGAATTCCACTTCCTCCTCACGCGCGCCGAAGACCTCGTCGAGCCCCATATTCGGCTGTACCTGACCGACATGGCCGCGGTCGCCGAAATAGCCGGGGCAGGCTTCTGCAATCAGCGTGCCGCCCTTTTCCACCCAGGCTTTCAGGCGCGCCGCCTGTGCGGCGGTGAACATGATCGGGTAGGGGAAATAGAGGAAATCATAGGCATCGATATCGTCGATATGCACCCAGTCCGGCTGCAGTCCCTCACCGAGGAAGGCGCGGTAGGCACCCCACATGGCTTCCGGATAAGGCTTTTCCTTGCGGTCGTAGTTCAGCAGGTAATCCCATTCCTGCGTTTCGGGGACAACGAGAATGCCGACTTCGCCACGCACCGGCTTTGCGTCCCAGAGGGTCTTCTGCGCCGGGTCGTTCGCCCATTTCGCCATTGCGCTCTGCATGTCGGAGCGCGGCGTGCGGCTGCCGTCCATGCCATAGGCGCCGAAGGCGCCGAAGAGCGGGCCGTCGAGCAGCGGGCGCCAGCGCAGGTTCAGAACGCCGCGGGCGCCGCCGGCAAAGGAGGTCATGCTCCAGATACGGATATCCTCGGGCTCTGCCACGCGGCCGTCTTCCTTGTCGCGGCCGATCACCTGCGGCTGCAGCCAGAGCGGGCCGCCCTGGCGCTCGGCGTGCCAGAAAGGCTTGCCGCGGGCGGCAGCGCGGTTGATATCGACGCCGTACCAGGTCTTCCACGGTTCGGTGCCCTTGCGGGCCTGGATCCAGGTGAAACCGTAGATTTCCACCTTGGAGGCGGCAAGCCAGTCGTCGCAGCCATTGGCGGCCATGTTGGGGATCGCGCCTGATATGCCATGCGCGGCAATGACGTTCTTCTGATCGACGGCGCGGATCGTATCGATGCGCCACTGCATCTGGTCATAGAAATTGTCGCGCTTGAACTGCAGCCAGTCGATGCATTCGGGGTAGGGCGCCATATGGACCGGCGGCTCGACATCATCCCATTCGGCATAGCTGTAGCGATGCCAGGCCTTGGCGAGCACTTTCAGGCTGCCGTATTTCTTCTCCAGCCATTTGCGGAAGGCGGCCTTGGCATAGCTGCTGTAATCGACATCGGCGGAATAGTTGACTTCGTTCCAGACGTCGTAGCCGTAGATCGCCGGATGATCCTTGTAGCGGGTGGCAAGCGCCGTCAGGAACTTGCCGGCGGCTTCCTTCACTTCCGGGCAGTTCAGCGTCAGCGCGCCGGCGCCGCCGCCATTGTTGGAAAAGCCGCCGGTTGCGGCCGAGACGCCCATATAGGAGCCGAGCTTGGTGCCGTCGGCATTGACCTGGAGCGCATCGGCATATTTGCGCACCGCCCAGTCCGGCACGGCATGGATGAGCTCGGCGATGACGGTCTTGATGCCGTTCCTGGCGGCGAGATCGAGCTGGCGGTCATATTCTTCCCAGTCGTAGGCGCCGGGGGCCACTTCGATCGCACCCCACATGAACCAGTGGCGGAAGATGTTGAGGCCATCTTCGCCGGCGGTCGCGTAGTCGCGTTCCCAATCGTCGCGCGGCGGATTGGACTTGCGGAAATAGACGGCGCCGAAAGGGAATTGGATATCGTTTCTGAGCATTGTCCTGTCCTTCTCTATTGATGTCCGGACACAGCTTCGCCGTCCGGAGACAAGGCTCCGGCAGGAGGCAATCGAAGATGTCGTCCGGGTGTTCTAGGCGGTCCTGATCTCTAGCGCGGCCCTCCGGCGAGGAGTTCGAGCGTGCGGATAAGGGCGGAATGGTCGCGTTCGCCGTCGCCATTGGCAACAGCGGCATTCATGAGCTGCTGGGTCGCTGCCGTGTTCGGCAGCGACAGATCGAGTGCGCGGGCGGCATCGACGGCGAGCGTCATGTCCTTGCGGTGCAGGCGGATGCGGAAGCCGGGGTCGAAGGTTTCCTTGACCATGCGCTCGCCGTGCACTTCGAGAATGCGGGAGGCGGCAAAACCACCCATGAGCGCGGCGCGCACCTTGGCCGGATCGGCGCCGGCGCGTTTGGCAAAGAGCAGCGCTTCGGAGACGGCCTCGATGGTGAGGCCGACGATGATCTGGTTGGCGACCTTGGCCGTCTGGCCGTCGCCGACACCGCCGACCAGGGTGATGTTCTTGCCCATCTTTTCGAAGAGTGGCCGCGCGCGCTCAAAGGCCTCTTCCTTGCCGCCGATCATGATCGTCAGCGATGCAGCCTTGGCGCCGACCTCGCCGCCGGAGACCGGCGCATCGAGATAATCGCAGCCAAGCGCTTCGATGCGCCTGGCGAAGCCCTTGGTGGCGACAGGCGAGATCGAACTCATGTCGATAACGAGCTTGCCGGCAGAGAGGCCGGAAGCGACGCCGTCTTCACCGAAGAGCACGGCTTCGACATCAGGCGTATCCGGCAGCATCAGGATGATGATGTCGGAGGCTTCCGCGACGGCCCTGGCGCTGTGGGCGGCCTTGCCGCCCTTGGTGACGAGATGCTGCGAGGCTTCCTTCACGCGGCTCAGATGCAGCGTGTGGCCGGCATCAATCAGGTGTTCCGCCATCGGGCGGCCCATGACGCCCAGTCCGATAAAACCGATATTCATGTCACGCTCACTTCCGATAGGGTTTCATCCAGCCAAGGCCCTCGCTGGTGCCGGCCTTCGGCTTGTATTCGCAGCCGACCCAGCCGTCATAGCCGAGGCGGTCGAGTTCGGAGAGGATGAAGCCGTAGTTGATCTCGCCCGTGCCGGGTTCGTTGCGGCCGGGATTGTCGGCGATCTGCACATGGGCGATCCTGTCTTTCAGCCGCGTGAAGGTCGGGATCAGGTCGCCCTGCATGATCTGCATGTGGTAGAAATCATACTGGATGTAGAGATTGTCGGAGCCGACCTTTTCGAGGATGCGCTCGGCGTGATCGGTGCTCGACAGGAAGAAGCCAGGTATATCGCGCAGGTTGATCGGCTCGATCAGCAGCTTTACGCCGGCATCGGCCGTGCGCGCGGCGGCATATTTCAGGTTCTCCACCAGCACCTTTTCCAGCGTTTCGAGATCGGCACCCTTTGGCACGAGGCCGGAGATGACGTTGACCTGCGGGCAGGCGAGCGCCTTGGCATAATCGAGCGCCAGCGAGATGCCGTTGCGGAATTCCTCGATGCGATCCGGCAGGCAGGCAATGCCGCGTTCGCCGCCGGCCCAGTCACCCGAGGGCACGTTGAAAAGCGCCTGTTTCAGGCCGTTTGCCTGGAGCGCCGCGGCGACCTTTTCTTTCGGCTCGGCATAGGGGCCGAGATATTCGAGCGCGCCGAAACCGTCCCTTGCGGCGGCGGCGAAGCGGTCCAGGAAGGCTAGATCCTGATAGAGGAAGGAAAGATTGGCGGAAAATTTCGGCACTGGAACATCCTCAGGCATTGGCGGGAGCGACGAAGCGATGCCGGTGCAGCATGCGTTTGTCGCGTGGGTCGGGATTTGGAACGGCTGAAATGAGGCTCTTCGTATAGGCTTCCTGCGGCGCGGTGCAGATCTGCTCGGCCTCGCCAAGTTCGACGATCTTGCCGCGATGCATGACCGCCACGCGATCACAGAAATAGCGTACCACGGAAATATCGTGGGAAATGAAGATAAAGCTCAGGTTCAGCCGCTGGCGGATATCGAGCAGCAGATCGAGGATCTGGCTGCGGATGGAGACGTCGAGCGCCGAGGTTGCCTCATCGGCGATGATGATGCGCGGATCAAGCGCAAGGGCGCGGGCAATGCCGATGCGCTGGCGCTGGCCGCCGGAGAAGGCGTGCGGATAGCGCTCCATGCCCATCGGATCGAGGCCGACGAGGCGCATCAGTTCGGCGACGCGATCTTCCAGCGCCTTGCCTTTGGCAAGCCCGTTGACGATGAGCGGATCGCCAATCACTTCCTTGACGGTCATGCGCGGGTTCAGCGAGGCGAAGGGGTCCTGGAAGACGAGGCGGACTTCACGATGGAAGTTGCGCAGCTCTTTCTTGCCGAGCCGGGTGACGTCGGTCTCGCCGCCATCCTTGCCGCGATAGAGGACAGTTCCGGTCGTCGGCTCGACGGTGCGCAGGATCAGGCGGCCGAGCGTCGTCTTGCCGGAACCGCTTTCGCCGACGATGCCGAGATTTTCGCCGGAGTAGAGGTCGAAATTGGCGTCGTCGACGGCGCGCAGCGTATTGGCACTGCCGTGCCAGCCGAAAGTCTTGCTGAGATTGCGCACGGACAGGATCGGCTGCGGCGCATCCGAAGACAAAGCGACGGCTGACGGCCTGCCTTCGACGTGATGGGTGAGCTTCACCGTCGAGGCCAGAAGCTGGCGGGTATAGGGATGGGTGGCCGCATGGTAGATCGCATCGACCGGGCCGCGCTCGACGATATGGCCGAAACGCATGACGGCGACGTCGTCGGCCACCTCGGCCACCACGCCCATATCATGGGTAATCAGCAGCATCGCCATGCCGCGCTCGACCTGCAGGCGCTTGATGAGGTCGAGGATTTCGGCCTGTGTCGTCACGTCGAGTGCCGTCGTCGGTTCGTCGGCGATCAGGATATCCGGGTTGCCGGCAAGCGCCATGGCGATCATGGCCCGCTGGCGCATGCCGCCGGAAAATTCGAACGTGTAGCGGTCGGCCATCTTGTCGGGATTGGGGATTTCCACCTGGCGCAGCAGGTCGACCATGCGGGCGCGTGCGGCCTTCTTGTCGAGATTGCTGTGCAGGCGGATGGCTTCCACGATCTGCGAGCCGATCGTGTGGACCGGCGAGAGCGAACTCATCGGCTCCTGGAAAACGAGACCGATGCGCCGGCCGCGGATCTCGCGCATGGCGCGGCTGCCGGGCGGGAGCGTGGCAATATCGGTGACTTCGCTACCGTTGCGCAGCAGGATGCGGCCGCCGACGATGCTGCCGGGCTTGTCGACGATCTGCAGCAGCGAGCGGGCGGTGACACTCTTGCCGGAGCCGCTTTCGCCGACGAGGCAAAGCGTCTGGCCGCGCTTGAGCTGGAAGCTGACATCCTCGACGGCGTGCAGGATATGCGTGCGCAGGCGGAAGTCGATCGAGAGATTTTCAACCGAGAGGACGACGTCATCGGGAAGACCGGTCATGGCTGCCTCCTCAGTTGTCATAGGGATCGGCCGCATCGCGCAAGCCGTCGCCGAAGAAGTTGAAGGACAGGACGGCCGTGACGACCGCGAGCGACGGCCAGATCAGCAGCCAGGGCGCGGTCGCAACCGTGCGGATATTCTGGGCATCCTGCAGCAGCACGCCCCAGCTGACGACCGGCGGCTTGAGGCCGATGCCGAGGAAGGAGAGCGAGGTTTCGGCGACGATCATCGTCGGCACCGCGAGGGTGACGACGGCGAGGATATGGCTGGTCAGCGAGGGCAGGATATGGCGGAAGATCAGCCGTGCTTCGCTTGAGCCGTCGAGTTTTGCGGCAGTGACGAAATCCTCGCTGCGCAGCGCCAGAAAGCGGCCGCGCACCTCGCGGGCCAGACTTGTCCAGCCAAGCAGCGAGACGATGATGGTGATGACGAAATAGACGTTGACCGGCGACCATGTCAGCGGGATCGCCGCCGCAAGGCCGAGCCAGAGCGGAATGGTCGGCATGGCGCTGACGACTTCGATGACGCGCTGGATCAGCGTATCCACCCAGCCGCCGTAAAAGCCGGAGATGGAGCCGAGCACGACGCCGAGCACGAGCGACATGGCGACGCCGACGAGGCCGATCGACATGGAGATACGCGTGCCGTAGATCAGCCGGGTCAGAACGTCACGGCCGAGGCGGTCGGCGCCGAGCAGGTACATGGGGTCGTTGGCATTGATCGGGCCGATGAAATGCGTGGTCATCGGGATCAGGCCCCAGAGCTGATAGGCCGGGCCTTTGACGAAGAAGCCGATCGGCACGACCTTGGTGTCATCGACCACGAAGGTGCGCCTCAGCGCCACCTTGTCGATCTCCACCTTGTAGCCCTTCACATGGAAATTGAACTCCGAGCTGCCGTCAGGCTTTTCCACGAAGAAGCTGAAACCCTGCGGCGGCGCGTAGGTATATTGCGGCTTGGAGGTCGCGGGCAGGGACGGCGCCAGAAACTCGGCGAACAGGCCGACGAGGTAGAGGAAGAGGATGATCGCTCCGGCGACCATCGCCACCTTCTGGCGGATCAGCTTGCCGGCAATCAGCCGCCATGGGCCGATCGCGGCGATCGAGACGGTCTTGCCCTGTTTCAGCGGGCTGATCGAGGGACCGTCTGCGACGACGTTGAGGGGGCCGGTATGGGGTGCGAAGGTTTCGTGCGTCATCGGCGCCTCCTCAATTGAACCGGATGCGCGGATCGAGCAGCGCAAGCAGTAGGTCGGACAGGAGCATGCCGACGAGGGTCAGTGCCGAGAGAAGCAGGATAAAGCTGCCGGCGAGATACATGTCCTGCGAGACCAGCGCGCGGAAGAGCAGCGGTCCGGCAGTCGGCAGGTTCAGCACGATTGCGGTGATCGTGACACCCGAGACGAGATGCGGCAGTACCCAGCCGATCGCCGAGACGAAGGGGTTCAGCGCGATGCGCACCGGATATTTCATGATCACCTTGTATTCCGGCAGGCCCTTGGCGCGCGCGGTAATGACATAGGGCTTGTGCAGTTCATCCGTCAGGTTGGCGCGCAGGATGCGGATGAGGGCAGCCGTGCCCGAGGCGCCGATGATGATGATCGGGATCCAGAGATGGGCGAGGAAATCGCCGACCTTGGCGAAGCTCCAGGGTGCCTCGGCATATTCCGGCGAGTTGAGGCCGCCGACGCTCTGGCCGAGATAGCGGTAGGCGATATACATCAGCGTCAGCGCCAGGATGAAGTTCGGCACGGCCAGTCCAATGAAGCCGAAGAAGGTGAAGACGTGGTCGCCGACGGAGTGGCGGCGCACGGCCGAATAGATGCCGATCGGCAGCGCGACGATCCAGACGAAGAGCAGGCTGAGGAGCGAGATGACCAGCGTCGAGCCCATGCGCGCCCAGATCAGGCCGGAAACGGGCTGGTTCCATTCGAAGGACCAGCCGAAATCGCCGCGGCTGACGATACCCCACATCCATTTGAGATACTGGATGTAGAAGGGGTCGTCGAAGCCGTAGATCTCCTTCAGCCGCTCGATCTGTGCGGGATCGACGGCCTGACCGCTGTCGCTCATCGTCGCGATCATAGAGGTCAGGTAGTCACCCGGCGGCAGCTGGATGATCAGGAACGAGATCAGCGACATGCCGATCAAGGTCGGGATCATGTAGAGCACGCGCTTGAAAATATAGCCAAGCATCGGAATGTTTCTCCTCCCGTTGAGAGCGCCCGGCCAGGCGCTTCCTTCGGATCTCCACCCGCTTTCGGCCCCTCCAGGCCGAAAACGCTCCTCCTTGTCTTCCCCGCCGCTGGGGGCACCTCATTTCCAGGTGAGGTGCAACACCTCCAGCCGTTCGACATCGGGCACCTCCACCTGTGCGCGGCCGTCCTTGACGCTGAAGTTTGCGGCGCGGTCGGTAACGACGAGCCATGCCTTGGCCACCGACTTGCCCTCAGGAATTTCCACCGAAACCGTCTGGGCCGCCAGAGGGTAATTTTCGCGTATCGGCCCTTTCATCATCATCGGATTGGTGAGGTTGAAGAGGCTGAGCGCGATGCCCCCGGCATTTTCGCGCAGCGCCAAATCGATAACGCCGGGGCCCTCGACGGTGACGCGCGGCGTCTTGCCAAGCGCCCAGCGCACGGCATTGGCGATCAGCTTGCCATGGTCGACCGCGAAGACTTCCCAGAAGATTTCGCCGATGTTCCAGGGAATGTAGACGGTGCGGCCGCCCTTGCCGGTTCCGCGGGCGATGACGGCGGCGCCTTCCGGGGCCTTGCGCGGATAGACCTCTTCCATCGGCAGGTCCGGGAAATCAGGCACGTAGAGGAAGGGCGTCGTCGCGTTGCCGGTCGGATCGGCGTGGATGAGGCGCGTGCCGCCCATGATGCGCTCGGCACCGTCGTAGCCCCGATTGATCGGATGATCGCCCGAAAGCGCCACATAGGTGTTCTTGACGATGCCGCGCGGGCCGGAGACGAATTTGGCGCCGAGTACATCGGAGAGGCCGAACTCCTTGCGCTTCTTGCCGAATTCGTCGCGCAGCGAGGTTTCGTAGGAGGCAATGACGCTGCCGCCGCGGTTCACATAGGCGCGGATCGCCTCGTTCTGCGCATCCGAAAGGCAGGAAGCGTTGGCGAGGATGATCAGCTTGAAGCGGTCGAGATTTTCCTTCGTCAGAACCTGATCGGAAAGAAGCTCGAAGGGCAGGCGGGCCTCGATGAGGGCATGATAGAAGCCGAGGTCGTGCTTCTCGGCGCTGTGGCGTTCTTCCGGCGCCCAGTGGCGGAGCGTGGTCGAGGGATCGATGACGGCGATTTCGGCCGTCGGATGCATGCTCTCAAGGACAGGCTCGACGGCGGCCTGCAGGGCGAAGGAATCGGCGACCGGTTCGACCCAGCGCTTGTCGGGCACGACGCCGTTGAACTTGGTGAACCAGGCATAGAGGCCGTGGGCCGTGCCGTCATTGATCCAGAGCTGCATTTCCTCGCCGGAGGTGACGGCATCCTTCCAGCGGTATTCCTCCTCCGGGCCGATCGAGGTGATGAGCACGACCGGGCGGTCGGGGAAGGTAGCGCGGATGCGCTTGCCGTTGCGGCCGGCCGACCAGCCGAGTTCCAGGCCCTTGCGGCCCTGATGGTCGACGACGAGGAAGGGGCAATGTTTGGCGATGACCGAGAGGTCGAATTCCATCAGCGAAGCGCCGCCCATGTTCGGGATGAAGCTCGCATGCGGGCGGATCGCTTTGACGGCATCGTCCCACTGGGCGATCATGTCGGTGAGCACGCGGCGGCGCCACTGCACCCAGGCCTGCCAGGCCGGATCGTCGGCATCCGGTTTCGTCGGCAGCGCGTGGCCGAACATGTCCTTGAAGCGGCGGGCGCTGTCTTCGCTGTAATCGACGCCGTGACCCTGCCAGCGATTGGCGAAGATCGCGTCGATATCGTATTTGCGGACGATTTCCTTCACCACTTCCGGCATGAAGACGGTGTTGTAATCGCCATAGGCATTGGTCACCCAGACATCGGGATAGGCCCAGTGGCGGCGCGGCGTGCCGTCGGCATTGACCATCACCCATTCGGGATGCGCCTTGGCGGCATCGTCGTGGATCGCATGCGGATCGACACGCGCCATGACATGCATGTCGAGCTTGCGGGCGGCATCGACGAGCGCGCCGAAAATATCCTTGTCGCCCAGATATTTGCTTACATAGTGGTAGGGCACTTCGCTCGGATAATAGGCGATGTAGCCGCCGGCGCTGAGGCAGACGGCATTGGATTTCGTGCGCTTGAAAACGTCAATCCAGAAGGCCGGATCGTATTTTTCCGGGTCGTCCTCCACGAAGGTCAGCTGGGTCCAGCGCGTGGCGGTCTTGAACCAGTCCGGCGTGCGCAGCGTGTCGGTATTCTGTCTTCTGGCGTCGAGCATCGTCTTCATCCAATCATTGGCAAAAGAGGGCATTGGCAAAAGAAGGGCCGTGGCGCCGACCGGTGGAGCCGACGCCCGGAAATCATCGTCGATGTCGCAGGCCGTCAGACCTTGTAGAACTGCTCCGGCATGGTGGGAGCGGGTGTCGGCCAGCCGAAGGAGTTCGGCATGGTCTTCGTGATGTTCTTCATGTTGTTCTTGACGATGCCGTAGCCATCCGGCGGCAGGGAAATGCCGAAGACATAGAAGTTGTCGGCGGCACCCTGCAGGATCTGTTTCATGATCTCCTGCTGACCGGCCGCGTCGGAAGTCGATTTCAGCTTGTCGTAAAGCTCGAGCTGCTTCTTCGTTTCTTCCGGCGGCTCTTCGGCGTTGGCATTGTTGCGGTCGAGATACCAGAGCTGCCAGGCCGGGGCGTACATGGCGTTCGAATCCGTCGGCACGTAGTAGCGCGGGTCAAGCATGGCGGCGACACCGCCATTGGCGCCGAACTGGTGGGCCGTCGCATCGAAGTCGCGGCCCTGGCGGACGCGGGTCTCCCAGAGCGAACGGTCCATGGTGCGCATCTGCGCATCGATGCCGACGGCCTGGAACATCGGGATGACCAGCTGGAAGAGATCGAGGAAGACGGCGCGCGCCTGGTCGATTTCGAAGATCACCGTCAGGCGGCGGCCCTTCTCGTCCAGACGGAAATTCTGGTCGTCGCGCTTCGGGATCAGCGTGTCGAGCATGGCATTCGCCTTGTCGACGTCGTAGCTCGTGAATTGCGTGGCGAGTTGCTCGTTGTAGAGCGGATCGCCCTGCTTGATCGAGGGCTGGGCCGGAGCGCCCTGGCCGACGAGAACGGCATCGATCAGAGCCTGACGATCGAGCGACATGGAGAGTGCCGCACGGAAATCCTTGTTGCGGAAGAGCTTTCGTTTGGTCTCGTCGTTGTGGTTCAGGTTGAAGATGAAGTTCATCACATTGGCTTCGGTCGAAGTCAGCGTGTAGAAATCATACTTGCCCTGCTCGCGCGCATCGTAGAGCACCGACTTGTTGTTCGGCGTGGCGATATACTGGTCCATCAGGTCGACTTCGCCCTGCATGGCCTTCAAGAGCAGCACCTGCGGATCGGCGACCATCTGGTAGACGATGCGGTCCATATAGGGGAGCTGATTACCTTCCGTATCGACCTTCCAGTAGAAGGGGTTGCGTTCGGCAATTGCGCGTTCCGTATTCTCGCCGGGTGCGGTCGTGAACATCCAGGCATGCAGGCAGGGTTTCTTCGAGGAGTTCAGGAAGAAGGCGTTGTCGTCCTGGAAACCGGAGGCAGACTGGAAGGCGGCAATCCAGCTTTCGAAGCCGCGCTCTTTGGCAAGCTCGTCCGCCTTCGGATTATAATCGATATGGAACTGCTCGAGGTAATGTTTGGGGCAGCGGGTCGTGTGGTCGTTATTGGCCCAGGCTACCTGAAGCGGGAACATACCGTTAGGTTTGGCAAAGATAACTTTGAAGGTCTGTTCGTCTATGACTTCAAGCTTCGCCGGCTTGCCTGCCGTCTTCCAGTGGCCCTGTCCGTTAACGGCGACGCGTTTGTCGGTCAGGATCGTGTCGTACCAGAATTTGACGTCCGCCGTCGTGTAGGGCTGACCGTCCGACCACTTCATGCCCTTGCGCAGGCGGATCGTATATTCGGTGGAGTCGGCATTGCCGTCGAAGGCTTCGGCGACGTTCAGCGTCACGCCGGACCAGTCGGGCGTATAGCGCAGCAACGGTTCATAGGCCTGGTAGCGGAACAGCATGGACAGCGAGCCGCCGCCGACGAGGGCCATGTTCCAGTCGCCGCCATATTTGCCGACGCTTTCGACCGGCTTGATGACAAGCGGATTTTCCGGCAGCCGGTCTTTCAGGGCCGGCAGTGCGCCGCTTGCAACCTTGTCTTTCAGAATGTCCGCTTCCTTGTAATCGACGGCAAGGGCCGGCAGCGCCGGTAAAAGCAGAACGGCCGAGGTCCCGGCCAGAAACGCACGACGTTTCAGCTTGATCATAGGGTTCTCCTCCAAAAATCCGCGGCCCTTGTCGTTGTTTTTGCTTTCAGGCCGGGATAACGGGAAGAATACATTTGGATATTGTTAGGTAAAGCGTTATGTTCCGTTAGTGCAAGAATTTGCAATTCCGGCGGCGAACGTGTAGCCAAGCGCTCCGAATGCCAGGGGATACGAGGTGGAATGTGGGAAGCAGGGGTCGAGTAACCTTACAGACGATCGCGCGAGAGGTCGGCCTTTCGAAATATGCGGTCTCGCGCTCGCTGGCGGGCAAGAGCGGCGTCAGCGAGGAGACGCGCGCGCTGATCCGCGCCGCTGCCGAGCGGCTCGGCTATACGCGCCCTGCCGGCCAATCGCAGACGAACGACATCGCCGTCGTTTTCCATGATCTCGATGCCGTCAACAGCGAACTTTACATGCAGATCCAGAATGGCGTGCAGCGCGAGGCGCACAAACTGGGCATGGCGCTGCGCATCCGTTGGACCCACAGTGCCGGCCAGCTCGAGGAACTGGCGCGTTCCTGCGCCGGGCTGCTGCTCGTCGGCCCGCACGACCGGGAGGCGATCGTGGCGGCCACGGCGACCGGCGTGCCGATCGTGCGTTTCGGCTGGGTCGATCCTCTGGAGCAGGCCGATCAGGTGACGGGAACCGACCATGAGGCGGGTCAGGCGGTGCTGCAATATCTGATCGAACTCGGCCATCGGTCGATCTGCTATGTCAACGGCACGCCCGGTTTCCGAGGCCGGCGCGAGCGCTTCTACGGGGCGCGGGAGATTGCCGAACGCTGCGAGGACGTTTCTCTGCATGTGCTGCGCTTCGACGAGCAGATCGGCTTCGGCGAGGCCTTCCGCGACCTCAAGGCAAGGGGCATTCACCCGACGGCCTTCTTCTGTGCCCATGACGGACTGGCGCTGACGGTGGTTTCCGAACTGCTGGGGCAGGGATACCGCATTCCCGACGATGTCTCGGTGGTGGGCTTCGGCGATTTCTCGCCGGCCACGCAGATTTCACCGCCGCTGACGACGGTGAAGATGGAAGGGCAGGAGGGTGGGGCTGTCGGCCTGCGGCTGCTCCTGGAGCGCATTGAAAATCCGCGTCTGCCCGGCATGCCGGCCCGGCGCGTGATGATTGCCTCACGCATCGTCGAGCGCCGGTCCGCCGGCCCGTGCAAGGTGCCGGCTGCCGCCGATCCGATCAGGCAGGGGCAAACCGGCGGCGCGCTTGTCGAGTGACCGGGCCGCAGCCTCGACCGGAGAGCGTCAGCCCATCGTTGCGATCGCTGCCTTGACGGCGTCGGCGCCCGGTGTCGTCGGCTTGTATTCCAGGCCCACCGCGCCCGCATAGCCATTGGCGTAAATCCAGTTGAGGCGGCGGGCGAGATCGATGGCGCCGGTGCCGGGTTCGTTACGGCCGGGATGATCCGCCACATGGACGTGGAACAGGCGGTCGATGCGCCCGGCCAGAACGTCTTCGGTACGCTCGTCCATGACGGCGGAATGGTAGATGTCGTAGACGATGCCGATTTCCGGGCGGGCGACGTCATCGACGATATCCAGTCCTTCGCGGGTGGAATCGAGGAAATAGCCGACATGGTCGATGCGGATGTTGAGCGGTTCGACGCCGAGGCGCACGCCGCTGCCCTTGAGGATGTCGGCGCCGGCGCGCAGCGTTTCGGTCAGCGCCTTGCGCTGTTCGTCCCGGGTGAAGCCGTCGAGATCGTTGCCTGCCTGCGCGATCAGCACAGGTGCGCCCAGGCGCTTTGCGACGGCGACGGAATCGGCAAGACCGCTCAGCCAGGTCTGGCGGTTGGCGGCATCGGTCAATGCGATCATCGGCTCGGCGACGAGGCTCGTCACATTGAGGCCGGTTTCCTTCAATGCGGCCTCGATCGCGTCGAGGTCCTTGTCTGTCCAGCGCCAGAACTCGATGGCCTTGAGGCCGGCGGCATGGGCGCGGCGGATGCGGTCGGCGAAGAGATCGCCTTCCTCGGCAAACAACCATTCGATGCAAGCTGAATAAAGACGCATGAAAGCTCCTCCGATCGCCTGCAGGCATGCGACAGATCGCAGCCTGCGGCAAGAGGGATCGTCTGCTCATGCCGATGATTTTCCGCCACGGCTTGACGGCCAGAACCAATGTCGGAAGACTTGGCGGATCGGCCGCAGCTGCCGGCCGCATTCGGGAGGATTTCATGGATCTTGGTTTGAAGGGAAAGACCGCCGTCATTACCGGCGGCTCCGTCGGTATCGGGCTTGCCATCGCGGAAGGGCTGGCGGCGGAGGGCACCAACCTTATCTTGTCCGCGCACGGGCGCGAGCGGCTCGATTCTGAGGCTCAACGCATCGCCCAAAAATATGGTGTCAGCGCCATTGCCGTCGAGAGCGATGTTGCGACCGTCCAGGGCACGGAAGCGATCATTGCGGCGGCGGCCGAACGCGGCGGAGCGGATATTCTCATCAACAATGCCGGCACCGGCTCCAACGAGACGGTCATGGAAGCGCCGGACGAAAAATGGCAGGCCTATTGGGACCTGCATGTGATGGCGGCGGTGCGCCTTGCCCGCGGGATCGCGCCGCAGATGAAGAAGCGCGGCGGCGGCGTGATCCTCCACAATGCCTCGATCTGCGCCGTGCAGCCGCTCTGGTACGAGCCGATCTACAATGTCACCAAGGCGGCGCTGATGATGTTTTCCAAGGCGCTCTCCACCGAGCTCGTCAAGGACAATATCCGCGTCAACTGCGTCAACCCCGGCCTTATCCTGACGCCGGACTGGATCAAGACCGCCAAGCAGCTGACGACCGAAACCGGCGGCGACTGGGAGGGCTACCTGCAGAGCGTGGCGGATGAACATGCCTCCTCCAAGCGGTTCGGCACGCCGGAGGAGCTTGCGAATTTCTTCGTCTTCCTCTGCTCCGACAGGGCGAGCTACAGCATCGGTTCTACCTATTTCGTCGATGGCGGCATGCTGAAAACGGTATAGGCGTTCGTTCCGGTCGCTCCTGTGTCGGCCCGGGGTGAGGCCGGCACATCAATCTTGCTGGGTCTCACCGGACTTGAAGGCGCGGTTTTACGGCAACATAGATAGGCGAAATAACCTATAAAAACGGGTTATTTTGTTGTCTCTTCATGGTTTTGACTCTATTTGCCTGTTATTACAGAAGCATAATGCCGTGAAGTGCAGGGCGACCCAGAGATGTTGACGAAAAAGGGAAAATACGGATTGAAGGCGCTTGTCGATCTGGCGCGGCTGGCGCCGGGCGAGACCGCCTTCATCAACGATATCGCCTCGCGCAACAATATCCCGAAGAAATTCCTGGATACGATCCTGCTCGAACTGCGCAATGTCGGCATCCTGCGATCGAAGAAGGGGCCGGGCGGCGGCTATTCGCTCTCGCGGCCCGCCTCGGAGATCCGCATCGGTCACGTCATCCGCACGCTGGACGGGCCGCTGGCGCCGATCCGATGTGCGAGCCGTACGGCCTACGAGGCCTGTGACGACTGCGCCGATCCCGAGACCTGTCAGGTGCGGCGCTCGATGACCGAAGTCCGGGACGCGATCGCCGCCATTCTCGACAATATGACGCTCGAGCAGTTCGTTGCCGGCGGCGGCCTCGAGAAGGTCGAGGAGAAGCTCCCGGTCTCCGCCGCGAGCTGATCCGCATTCTGTTTGTCTTCGGGCAATTCCGGGCGCGCAATCGCAGCACCGTCTTGCCGGAACTCGTCAGCTTTCCCTGACTTTCAGACTATGCGCGCCGGCTGCGCTCAACAGCGGCTCGCGCTCGATCGCCATGCCGTGGATGCGAGCGTTGCGCCAGTGACGGTCGAGGTTGAGCGCGATGCTGCCGGTTGCGCCGCGGGCAAGTTCGAAGAGAGCGTTTGCCGTGTCCAGCGCCACCTCGGTTGCCGCAAGGCAGGCGGATAAGGCGGAGAACCAGGCTTCCGCCATGGCTGCCTCGGCGGGGCTTACCTGGGCGATATCCAGTTTGCGGCCCGCCTGCTCCAGCGCGCCGGTCGCGGTTTCGATGCGGATGGCGCGCTCGCCGATTTTGCCGGCGGGAGCAGAGGGTCCTCTTGCCATGGCAAGCAGATCGGCGAAGGCGGCGCGGGCAATACCGAGGCCGACGGCCGCCTGCAGCAGCAGGCCGAGCGATTTTTCCGTCGCATGGTCGCCGGATGAGGCGAGCGTGATGCTGTCGGCATTCACGTGCAGTTTGCCGGCAATCAGCGTTGCCGTGCCGTTGGTGCGCAGGCCGAAGGCATCCCAGTCGTCCACCGCCTGCAGGTCTTCGCTGTCACGCTGAAGGTGCATCACGACCCTGCGGCCGGCGGGATCGACCGCTGCCGCAGCGATCCGGTCGGAAAAAAGAACGGCCGGCGCCTGGTCCGAACGGCCCGTCAGGCGAAAACCGGAGCCTTCGGCCACGAGGACCGCCTGATCGGCAAAACGGGCAGGGGCGAAACGGTCGCCATCCAGGGCGCGCTCATAAAGGGCAATCTTCAGCGCTTCCGAAGACTGGTTGCGCAGCCCCTCCAGCACGCGGAAATGTGCTGCCAGAACATCGCCTATTGAAGCATCGCTTTCGGCAATGATGGCGACGATCTCGGCAAGCAGGGCATTGGAAATGTCGAGGCCCTGATATTCCGGAGGCACGGTTATCGCCGTCAGGCCGGATTGGGAGAGGATGTCGAGCTCGCCGTTCGGCATGAGGCGGTTGATGTCGCGCTCGTTAGCCTGCCGGCGAAAGACGGCGGCAAGCTCGCGGGCTGTGGAAACGGCTTCCTCCTCGGTCTCGATGCGGTGCGCCGGAGGGCGCACATTGTCGTGCAATTGCGATATCGTGCCCATCTGCCACTCTTTCCCAGTGCTAAAAAAGTGCGCGATTGCATCGGCTTGCGTAAGGCCGGTTTTTCCACAAAAGCCCGGCCTGTCGAATTTTCTTACCAGCTTGATCGCCTTGCCGTATGCTCTACGTATGGTTAAGGGACAGCCAACCGATCAGGAATGATGATGAGCGATTCTCTTGCACGAAGCCGCGAGGGTTCGAAGGCTGGACGTCAGCCGCGCCCGCGCGTGAGCATGGATATAGCGGATATCCCGACTTACGCCATCGGCGACGTGCATGGGCGTCTCGATCTGCTGCAGAAAGCGGAGGAGGCGATCGTACGCGATGCCGAGCACCTGCCGGGCAAGAAACTCATCGTCATGCTCGGCGATTACATCGATCGCGGCCCGCAATCGGCCCATGTCCTCAGCCACCTCATGGACCCGGCGCCCGAAGGTTTCGAGCGCATCTGCCTTGCCGGCAACCATGAGATCGTCATGCTCGACTATATCGACGGCTGGGCCTCCTACGACGACTGGATGACCATGGGGGCCGCCGAGCTTCTGCGATCCTATGGTCTCGATCCCGATCACCTGCCGCTCGTCTTCCGCTCCGGTGCGCAGCTCGACGCCTTCATCCGCCAGTCGCTGCCGCATACCCATATCGATTTCATCCGCTCCCTGCCGATCATGCTCGACACGCCCAATGTCGTCTTCGTGCATGCCGGCATCGACCCGCGTGTGCCGCTCGAAGAGCAGGCCGACGATGACATGGCCTTCATCCGCCAGCGGTTTCTGGAAAGCCCGCTGCCGCTGCCGAAGCTCATCGTGCATGGCCATACGCCCGGCGACCAGCCGGACGTGCAGCCGATGCGGCTCAATCTCGATACCCGCGCTTTCAGGAGCGGCAGGCTCTCCGTCGCCCGCTTCTGGCAGGGACAGGTCTACCTTTTCTCCACCTGATGCCTGCTCAGGCAGCGTTCTCCTCCGCATCGACCTGAGCCGGCACTTCCGCCGGCTTTTTGCGCCAGCGTCGCAACACGACGTAGAAGACCGGCGTCAGGAACAGGCCGAAGATCGTCACGCCCAGCATGCCCGAGAATACGGCCGTGCCGAGCGACTGGCGCATTTCGGCACCGGGGCCGGTGGCGATGGCCAGCGGCAGGACGCCGAAAATGAAGGCGAAGGCCGTCATCAGGATCGGGCGCAGGCGCAGATGGCTGGCCTCGATGGCGGCATCGACGACGCTTTTGCCTTCTTCCTCCGCCTGCCTTGCAAACTCGACGATCAGAATGGCGTTCTTGGCCGCAAGGCCGATCAGCACGATCAGGCCGATCTGCGTGAGGACGTTGTTATCCATTCCCCTCAGCGATACGCCGATCAGCGCGGCCAGGACGGCGAGCGGAACGATGAGGATGATCGCCAGCGGCAGGACCCAGCTTTCATATTGCGCCGCAAGCGCAAGGAAGACGAAGATCACCGACAGGGCGAAGATATAGATGGCGGTATTGCCGGTGTGGGTTTCCTGATAGGCAAGTTCCGTCCACTCGAAGGTCGTTCCCGGCGGCAGGATCTGCGCCGCAAGGTCCTCCATCTTCTTGATGGCGTCGCCGGTCGAGGTGCCGGGCGTCGGGTTGCCCTGAAGCGGTACCGAGACATACATGTTGTAGCGCTGGACGAGCGCCGGGCCGCTTGCATCCCTGATGTCCATCAGCGTGCCGAGGGGCACCAGCGCGCCGGTTGCCGATCTTACCTTCAGGGCAAGGATGTCGTCCCTGTCCATGCGGTATTGCCGGTCGGCCTGGGCGCGGACCTGGTAGACGCGGCCGAACGCGTTGAAATCGTTCACATAGGCGACACCCAGATTGATGGAGAGCGCGTTGAAGATGTTGGGGATCGGCACGTTCAGGAAACGCGCCTTGTCGCGATCGATCGCCAGGAAATATTGCGGGCTGGCGTCCGAGAATGTCGTGAAGACGCCGGTGAGGCCCGGCGTCGTGGCCGCGGCACCCATCATCTGGCGGGCAAGGCCCAGGACACGCGTCATATCGGCGTTTTCAAGATCGGAAATCTGCATCTTGAAACCGCCGGAATTGCCGACGCCGCGAACGGACGGCGGCGGGATGGCAATGATGAAGGCTTCCTGGATGCTCTGCAGCTTGCCGTAAAGCTCGCCGATGATCTTGTTTGCCGTCTCGCCGCCCTCTTCACGTTCGGCGAAGGATTTGAACGGCACGAAGACGACGCCGGCATTCGAAGCATTGGTGAAGGTCGCGCCGCTGAAGCCGGCAAATTGCACGGCATTGCCGACGCCCGGTACGGTACGGGCGATGTCGCCGACCTGTTTGACGACGGCATCGGTGCGCGCAAGCGAGGCACCGTCCGGCAGCTGGATGACGATGATCGCGTAGCCCTGGTCCATGGTGGGGATGAAGCCGGAGGGGACTTTCTGGCCCATGTACCAGGTCGCGCCGAGCAGGCCGGCAAAAGCGAGCAGCGAGCAGGTCAATCCGATCCAGCTGCTGACCAGATGCCGGACGATCCACGAATAGCCAGAGCTCATCCGGTCGAAGCCGCGGTTGAAGCCGTTCGCAAGGCCGCTTCCCAACTGCGAGAAGATGTTCCTGGGCTTGCTCTCGTGATCGTGCGTTTTCAAGAGAATACCGGCGAGGGCGGGCGAAAGCGTCAGCGAATTCAACGCGGAAATTGCGGTGGTGACTGAGATCGTCACCGCAAACTGTCGGTAGAACTGGCCGGAAATGCCGGGAATGAAGGCCGTCGGCACGAATACCGCAATCAGCACCAGCGAGATGGCGACGACTGCGGTTCCGACTTCGTCCATCGTGACATGCGAGGCTTCCTTGGGCGACATGCCGCGCGCCAGGTTTCGCTCGACATTCTCGACAACCACGATGGCGTCGTCGACGACGATACCGATCGCAAGGACGAGGCCGAAGAGGGTCAGCATATTGAGCGAGAAGCCGAAGGCCAGCAGGACCGCAAAGGTGCCGATCAGCGATACCGGAATGGCGACGATCGGAATGATTGCCGTTCGCCACGATTGCAGGAAGACGAGCACGACGATGGCCACCAGGATCGCCGCTTCGGCGATCGTCCTGTAGACCTCGCTGATCGAATCCGAGATGAATTCGGTCGTATCGTAGACGATGCGGTATTCCAGACCCTGGGGGAAATTCTGGGAGAGATCCTTCATGATCGCCTGGACCTGATGGGCGGTATCCAGTGCGTTGGTTCCCGGTCGGGCGAAGATGCCGAGGGCAACCGCCGGGTCGTTGTTGAGATAGCTGTTGGTGACGTAGTCCTGAGCGCCAAGCTCGATACGGGCGACATCCTGCAGGGACACAAGCCGGCCGCTGGCCGTCGATTTGACGATGACATAGCGGAACTGGCGCACGTCCGAGAAGCGTCCGTCCGTTCGCACCGTATATTCGAAGGCGTTCGGTCCGGTCACGGGCGGGGCGCCGATCTTGCCCCCGGACACCTGAACGTTCTGGTCCCTCAGCGCGGCAACGACGTCATCGGACGTCATTCCGTAGGCGGAAAGCTTTTCCGGATCCAGCCAGATACGCATCGAATATTGGCGTTCGCCGAAAAGCTGGACGTCGCCGACGCCGTCAAGGCGCACGAGCACGTCGCGGATGCGGTTGCGCGCATAGTTGGAGACGTAGAGCTGATCGTAACGGTGCGACGGCGAGAGCAGATGCACGACCATCATCAGGTCGGGCGAACTCTTGTCGGTGGTCACGCCAAGGCGCTGGACCTCTTCGGGAAGGCGGGGAAGGGCGATGGACACGCGGTTCTGGACAAGAACCTGGACCTTGTCGAGATCGGTACCGAGCTTGAAGGTGATCGTCAGCGACATGGCGCCGTCGGCGCTCGAATAGGAAGACATGTAAAGCATGTCTTCGACGCCGTTGATCTGCTGTTCGAGCGGGGTCGAAACCGTATCGGCGATCGTCTGCGGGTCGGCGCCGGGATAGGAGGTGCGCACGACGATGGTCGGCGGGGCGATCTCGGGATATTGCGATACCGGCAATTGCGTATAGGCAATGCTGCCGACGACGAGGAGAAGGATCGAGATGACGGCCGCAAAGATCGGCCGGTCTACGAAGAAATGGGCAAATCTCATTGGCTGCTCTCCGCACCGGCGGTTTCGGGCGGGGCATCGGTACGCTGCTGCGGCAGCTCGCTCATCTGCGGCGTGACCTTTGAGCCGGGCCGGGCGCGGATCAGGCCGTTGACGACGATCGTCTCGGTGCCGTCCAGACCTTCGCGGATGACGCGGTAGCCGTAGAGCCGCGGACCGGGCCGGACCGGCTTGGTCGATACCGTGCCGTCAGCGCCAACGACGTAAACGACGCGTTCATTCTGGTCCGAGCCGATTGCCTCGTCGGGAACAAGGATGGCCTGGTAGGTATTGGAGGCCTCGATCTGAATGCGGCCGAAAAGACCGGGCTGGAGGACGAGATCGGGGTTGGGGAAACGTGCGCGCAGGCGGATGGTGCCGCTTTCGTTGTCGATCCGGTTTTCTGCGAAGTCGAGTTTGCCCTTGAACGGCTTGGCATTGGGATCGGAGATCGTGACCACGACATCCAGTCCGCCGCCGCCCTGCTGCAGGTCCTTGCCGAGCTTGCGCGCCGTCTCGGCGAAGTTCAGCAGCCGGCGCTCGTCGACGTCGAAATAAAAGTCGATCGGGTCGAGCGAAACGATCGTGGTCAGCACGGTCTGGTCGGTCTGTACCAGATTGCCGGCGGAGATCAGGCGGCGGTCGATGCGGCCGCTGAGGGGGGCGGTGATCTCCGTATATTCCATGTCGAGGGCCGCGCGGTCGGCGGCGGCCTGTGCGCCGCGGACATTGGCCTGGGCCGAATCGAATTCGCGGCGGCGGTCGTCCAGCGTCTGTGCCGACTGGCTGCCGCTCGAAGCAAGCGACTGCGCACGTTTATACTGCGCATCGGCAAAGACCAGTGCCGACTTCGCTGCTTCAAGCGCGGCATTGGCCTGATTGAGCGCGGTGACGAACGGCCTTTGATCGATAACGAAGAGGCGGTCGCCTTTCTTCACCAGCGCACCGTCAGTGAAGTCGATTTCCTGCAGATAGCCGCCGACGCGCGACCGTACCGAAACCTCGTCGACGGGTTCGAAGCGGCCGATGAACTCGTCGCTGTCGACCACGTCGCGCACGACGGGTTTGGCGACAGTGACGGGCGGGGGAGCAGGCGCCTGCTGCGCCTCAGCGATAAGCGGCAGGAAAGCGGCCAAGCAGCCGAGTGTCAATGCGTGTCGAAGCGAATAAGCCATTCCGGTCCCCCTTGCGGGCGGCCGAATGCAGCCGCCTGAACCTATGCCTGAGAAAAGCTGTCCATGCCTGCTGGAACGAAAGCATGAGCCTTCGTCCTAAGTCCGAATTCTACCCATGCGTGGCTGCCGGGAGATGACAGGTGCAAGCCGGCACCTCGAAATCAACCGGAGGGAGAAAATCGCGATCTCCGTAACCCTATGAAGGCAGACTATAAACGGGAGAATCCGAAAATTGCAAATGCCAATTGACCGCCCCGATTTGCAGTTCCGCAAACCCCGGCATTTCCGCCGATATCGCTCCATCACGTTGCCGAGAGCGGTTTCTGTCGCTGCCCGGACGTTCGCAGGAGGCCGGATCGAAAGCTCCGCCTAACCGCGGACTGCGGCATTTTGGTCGCAGGTGCGGAATCTTGCGGTTGCATCCTTGTGCATTGCACATGCTCAATATATCTATCAACATCATAAGGATGCTTATTACTAGCCGGCGAAGGTATATGACCAACACTCCAACACTCGGTTTTCTTCTGCACGACGTCGCCCGCCTGCTGCGCAAGCGGTTCGAGCAGCGGGCAAAGGACCTTGGGCTGACACGGTCTCAGTGGCAGACGCTCGCCTATCTCGCCAATAATGAGGGCATCCATCAGAGCGGACTTGCCGAAATCCTGGAAATCGAGCCGATCACGCTGGTGCGCATTCTCGACAAGCTTGCAGAGCGCGGCCTGATCGAGCGCCGCCAGCACCCCACCGACCGGCGTATCTGGCTGCTCTACATGCGTGAGGCCGCCCATCCGATCCTCGCCGAAATGCGCGAGCTCGGCGACGTGACGCGCGGCGAGGCATTGGAAGGCGTAACCCCCGAAGAGCGCGACCGGCTTTTCCACACCCTATCCGTAATGAAGACGAACCTGGTGCAGGCTTGCCGGACCCCGGTCGCCGAGAATGAGACGAAACATGGCTGACAAATCCCCCTTGCGCGTCGTGTCCGACGCGAATGCCAAGAATCCTGCCGACGAAAAAGAGATCCCGCAACAACCGGAAACGGTGGCTGAGGCGCCTTCATCCAGTTCAGCGCCCGCGGCTGCCGCGGTGGCTGCGCCTGGCGGCAACAAGGTCCGCCGCCGGCGCAGCTTCACCCGCCCTGTCCTCTTTGCCCTGCTGCCCGTGGCGCTCGTCGTCGGCGGCTATTATTACGTCAATGGCGGCCAGGTCATGTCGACCGACAACGCCTATATCCAGGCGGACATGGTGGGCATCACGACCGATGTTTCGGGCATCGTCGCGCAGATCAACGTGCATGAGAACGAGCAGGTCAAGGCGGGGCAGGTGCTTTTCAGCCTGCAGTCCGACGCCTTCAGGATCGCGCTTGACGGCGCCAGGGCCCAGCTCGGCGCGCAGCGAAACCAGATCATGAACCTCAAGGCCAGCTACCAGCAGTCGCTTGCCGAGATCACCCAGGCCGAAGCCGATCTGCCCTATTACCAGGATCAGTTCGACCGACAGCAGAGCCTCGTCAACAACGGCAGCGCGACGCAATCGGCCTATGACGAAGCCAAGCACAATCTCGAAGCCGCGCAGCAGAAGGTTTCGGTCGCCAAGGCGGAAGCCGCAACGACGCTCGCCCAGCTCGGCGGCAGCGCCGACCAGCCGGTCGAGGAAAACCCGCTCTACCTGCAGGCCAAGTCGCAGGTCGACAACGCTGAGCGCGAGCTCGACCACAGCGTCGTCAAGGCGCCTTTCGATGGTATCGTCACCAACGTAAACGCCTTGCAGGTCGGCTCCTACCTGCAGGCTTCGCAGCAGGCTTTCTCGCTGGTTTCGACCTCGCATCTTTGGATTGCCGCAAGCCCGAAGGAAACCGAGCTTACCTACGTCAAGCCCGGCCAACCGGTCGACATTTACGTCGATACCTATCCGGGCGTGATGTGGAAGGGCAAGGTCGAGAGCATCAGCCCGGCTTCCGGCTCCTCCTTCTCGCTGCTGCCGGCGCAAAATACGACCGGCAACTGGGTGAAGGTCGTGCAGCGCATACCGATGCGCGTCAGCATCGATGATGCCGAAGGCAAGCCGCCGCTTCGCGTCGGCATGAGCACGGTCGTCGAGGTCGATACCGGCCATGCGCGCGGCCTGCCCGATTTCGTCAACAACCTTCTCGGCCAGGGCAAGAGCCACGAGTAACGGCCATGAGCAATGCTCCCGCATCACCGGCAACCCCGGTTGCCAATCGCGGCGCGATCACGGCCTGCGTCATCCTGGCCGTCATCATGCAGGCGCTGGATACGACGATCGCCAACGTGGCGCTGCCCTATATCCAAGGCAGCGTTTCGGCGTCGGCCGACCAGATCAACTGGGTCTTGACCTCCTATATCGTCGCGGCTGCCATCATGACGCCGCCGTCGGGCTTCCTTGCCGCCAAGTTCGGCCGCAAGCGCGTGCTCCTGACGGCGATCGTCGGCTTCGTCGTCGCCTCCGTTCTTTGCGGTCTCGCGCAATCGCTGCCGCAGATCGTCGCTTTCCGCCTGCTGCAGGGCCTGTTCGGCGCTTCGCTGGTTCCGCTCTCCCAGGGCATTCTCCTCGACATCTATACGGTCGAGGAGCGCGGCTCGGCCATGGCCTTATTCGGCGTCTCGGTCATGGTCGGGCCGGTTCTGGGGCCTGTCATCGGCGGCTGGCTGACGGACAATATCAGCTGGCGCTGGGTCTTCTACATCAACGTGCCGATCGGCGCGCTCGCCTTTGCCGGCATCGTCATCTTCGTTTCGGAGACGAAGAGGGATGCGCTCGCCAAACTGGACTGGTTCGGCTTCGGGATGATGAGCCTGTTCATCGCCGCGCTGCAGCTTTTCCTCGACCGCGGCGAGCAGCTCGACTGGTTCTCGTCAGGTGAAATCGTCATCGAAGCGATCATCTGTGCGGCCGCCTTCTACCTGCTTCTGGTGCATACGCTGACGGCGGAAAAATCCTTCGTCAATCCGCGGCTCTTCCTCGACCAGAATTTCACCGTCAGCATGATCTTCATCTTCGTGATCGGCATTACCTATCTCGCTTCGCTGGCGCTGATGACGCCCTATCTGCAGACGCTGATGGGCTATCCGGTCATCACGGCGGGCATCGTCATGGGGCCGCGCGGCCTTGGCACCATGCTCTGCATGTTCATCGTCGGCCGGCTGATCGGCAAGGTGGATACGCGCTGGCTGCTGCTGCTCGGCCTCGGCCTGACTGCCTGGGCGATGTATGACATGACCGGCTGGACGCCCGACGTGTCGCAATGGACCATCGTGTCGGTCGGCTTCATCCAGGGGGCGGGCCTCGGCTTCCTCTTCGTGCCGCTGACGACGATTGCCTTTGCGACATTGCCGGCGCAGATGCGCGGCGACGGAACCGGCCTCTACAACCTGTCGCGCAATATCGGCTCCTCGGTCGGCATCTCGATCGTTTCGGCGCTGATCGTTGAGAACACGCAGAGCAACCACGAGTCGATCGCCGCCTATGTGACGCCGTTCAACCGGGCCTTCGATGCGACGGCGGCGCAGGGCCTCAGCCCGCTGACCGCCGTTGGCCGGGCGGCGCTCAACGACGTCATCACGCTGCAGTCGACGATCATCGCCTATATGGACGATTTCAAGCTGCTGATGCTGATGTCGCTTGCGGTGATGCCGCTGGTCCTGCTGCTGCGCAAGCCGAAGGCCGCGCCGGCCATGGACCACAGCGCCGTCATGGAGTGATGGCGCATACCCGGCCTATCGGAACGGCTTGCTCAGATAGCGCGATCCCTGAATGCCGAAGCGCCATGGCGCTTCGGCATTTTTCGTAATGCCAATCCGCTTGCCAGAGACGACGGGCAGGGGCGAGGAAGGCGAGAGCGCGTAGGGCGGCCGGTCGAGAGTGCGGTCGTTGACGGAAATGTTGATGCCGAGCGCCTGGCAGAGCTTGCCGGGGCCGCTGCAGAGCTGTGTCAGCACATCGGTGCCGCGTCGTTCCATCATCGCCTGCAGGCCGATTTCCGGCTCCAGCGCACGGATCAGCACGGCCGAGCCCGGCGTGCAGACGAAGTTCAGGCACCAGTACATGCCGTAGATGCGGTAGATATAGACATTCCCGGGGCGGCCATACATGGCCCCGTTGCGCTTTGTCGGGCCGCGGAAACTGTGGGAAGCCTCGTCGTCGGGATAATAGGCTTCCGTCTCGGTGATCCGCCCGCCCGACCCGCTGACCGTAAGGTGGCAGCCGAGCAGATCGCGGGCGACCTCGATCGCATCGCGTTCGAAGAAATGGCGCAGGCTTTCCCCGGCAAGCGGGTCGGCGCCAACAGCGCCATTGATCATATCGTTCGTCATGGAGATTGTCGATAGCATCCTCTCGGGCGATCGACCACCCGGAAGCCGAACGTGGCGTCGTGCGCGGCGAGGTGCGCGTCGACAATATCGTCCTGACGCAGGTCTAGTGACCGGCGTTGGGGTCGCGCATCGGAATGGACGAGACGGTGACGGAGACCGGATCGCTTGCCGGGAAGGAATCTTCCAGGCCTTCGTTCAGTTCCTCTTCGAGCAGGGCGGCATCCTTGTTGCGGGCGCTGTCGCCGTGAACGGGCTCGAATACGGAAGCGAGCAATGCCTTGGCTTTGGCGATGGCATTGTCGTGGGTGAGGTCGGGGGCTTCGCGCAACGTGACCGCGATCCTGTCCTCGCCTTCACTGCCGAACTCGACGACGAAGCCTTCATCGGCCTGGTAGACGATGATATCGCTGAGTGCCATGCCCGTTCCTCCGAAATCGCTAATATGAGTGAAGCGCGTTTTCGGCTGTTTGTCGAGCAAAGACCTTCACCAGCCAGTCGATGAAGACCCGCACGCGCGGCGAAAGCTGGCGGTTGCGCGGGTAGAGCAGCGAGACCGGCGTCTGCGTCAGCGGGAAATCGGCGAGCACCTCGACGAGGGTGCCGGCGGCCAGGTCCTGTTCGGCGTGGTAACGCGGGATCTGGATCATGCCGAGACCCAGGCGGGCGGCCGATATGTAACTTTCGGCGGCGTTGACCGTGACGGTTGCGGGAATGGTGACGTTGCGGACACTGCCGTCGACAATGAATTCCAGCGGCAGCGGGCCGGCACTGCCGGTTGCGCGGAAGCCCACCATGCGATGCGCGCCGAGCCTGTCCGGATGGTCAGGGCTGCCGAAAGCGGCAATATAGGAGGGCGAGGCGAGGGTGATTTCGTCCAGCATGGCGACCCGTCTGGCGACCATGTCGCTGTCCTGCGGGGTGCCGACGCGCAGCACGCAGTCGATGCCCTCGCGCACCAGATCCACCAGCCGGTCGCCCTCGCTCATGTAGAATTCGATGTCGGGGTAGGTCTCCAGAAAGGACGGCAGGCTCGGCAGCACGAAATGGCGGGCAAGCGTGCCGTGCACGTCAACCCGCAGCAGCCCCTTCGGCTTGGTGCCGGCGAAGGCGCCTTCGGCATCCTCGATATCGGCGAGGATCGACAGGCAGCGCTGATAATAGGCCTCGCCGTCGAGTGTCGGGCTGACATGGCGTGTCGTGCGCTGGAGCAGGCGCACGCCGAGGCGCGCCTCCAGCTGCTTGACCGCATCCGTCACCGTCGAGCGCGGCAGGCCGGTATCTTCGGCGGCAAGCGTGAAGCTGCGGCGCTCCACGACGCGGGAGAAGACCCGCATGGCATCGAATCTGTCCATTTAGTTTGTTCGCATTTGCCGGATAGTGATGCCGGATAATGGCTGATTATCCGCAAAGTGGAAAGGGACATCTTCTCCTCATCGAAAGGGCGCTGCGGCGCCGACGCAAAGGAGAAGGAAATGTCTGCCAATCAAAACAAGGTCGCTCTCGTTACCGGCGCTTCCCGCGGCATCGGTGCTGCGATCGCCGAACGCCTCGCAAAGGACGGCTTTACCGTCGTCATCAATTATGCCGGCAACGCGGCGCTCGCCGAAGAACTGGCCCAGAAGATCGAGAAGGCCGGCGGCAAGGCGCTGACGGCGCAGGGTGACGTTGCCGATGCGGAGGCCGTGCGCCGCATGTTCGATGCGGCAGAGGCTGCCTTCGGCGGCGTCGACGTGCTGGTCAACAATGCCGGCATCATGCTGCTGTCGCGCCTTGCCGACGTCGATGATGCGAGCTTCGACCGCCAGATCGGCGTCAACCTGAAGGGCACGTTCAACACGCTGCGCGAGGCCGCCAAACGCTTGCGTGACGGCGGCCGGGTCATCAACTTCTCAAGCTCGGTCGTCGGTCTGAAGCCGGAAAGCTACAGCGTCTATGCCGCGACGAAAGCCGCCGTGGAGACGATGGGCGCGATCCTTTCCAAGGAAATGCGCGGCCGCCAGATCACCGTCAACACGGTCGCCCCCGGTCCGACAGGCACCGATCTCTTCCTCAACGGCAAGTCCGATGAGCTGATCGACCGCCTCGCCAAGGCCAACCCGCTCGAGCGTCTCGGCACGCCCGAGGATATTGCCGGTGTCGTCGCCTTCCTCGCCGGCCCCGATGGCGCCTGGATCAACGGCCAGGTGCTGCGCGCCAATGGCGGCATGGCCTGATGCTTTCGCCGTGGCGGCCTGAGTGCCGCCACGCTCTTTTCTCGCATCCTTTCAATCAACCCCGATCGAACAGCCACCTGCACGAACAGAAGGAACAGGACCATGAGCAAACAAGTCATCGTCATCACCGGCGCTTCCAGCGGTTTCGGCGCTCTTACCGCCCGCGCGCTCGCCAGGGCCGGCCACATCGTCTACGCCTCGATGCGCGAAACCGAAGGCCGCAACAAGCCGCAGGTCGAGGCCGTCGACGCCTTCTCCAGGGAAAACGGCGTCGATCTGAAGGCGGTCGAACTGGATGTCGCTTCCGATGCCTCCGTCGAAACAGGCATCGCCAAGGTGATCGCCGCCGAGGGCCATATCGATACGATCATCCACAATGCCGGCCATATGTCCTTCGGTCCGGCGGAAGCCTTCACGCCGCAGCAATATGCGGAGCTTTTCGATATCAACGTGCTTTCGACGCAGCGCGTCAATCGCGCGGTGCTGCCACATCTGAGGAAGCAGGGCAGGGGCCTGGTCGTGTGGGTTTCGTCCTCGAGCACCCGCGGCGGCACGCCTCCGTATCTCGCCCCCTATTTCGCTGCCAAGGCCGCGATGGATTCGCTTGCCGTCTCCTATGCCAGCGAGCTGACCCGCTGGGGCATCGAAACCGCGATCATCGTTCCAGGCGCCTTCACCAAGGGCACGAACCACTTCGCCCATTCCGGCTCGCCTGCAGACACGGCCCGCGCCGCCGAATATAACGAGGGTCCCTACAAGGGGTTGCCGGAACAGGCGCTCAAGGGGCTTGCTTCGCTCGAACCCGCCGATGCGGATGCCGCTTCCGTCGCGACAGCCATTGTCGAAGTGGTGAACATGCCGTTCGGCAAGCGGCCGTTCCGCACCCATATCGATCCGTCGCAGGATGGTGCGGAAATCGTCAACGGCGTTGCCGACCGCGTCCGGGCCGAACTCTTCCGCCGCATCGGCATCGAGGACCTGCTGAAGCCCGTTGTCGGGAAATAACCGCCTGTCGCAAAATTGTGAACGGTGTCTCGGCGTGCTGCCCCTTACTATCCGGCTAAGCGCACCTATATCAGATTGGACGGAGGCGGACGGCAAGTTGCCGCCAGCCTCCCGACCTCCACTCCAGGGCCTGCCGCGCCTTTCCTGCGGTGCGACAGGCCTCCAGTTTCAGACATCAGATTAAGGCCCGTGACGGTTATCCCTCCCATCGCGGGCCGCTTTCTTTGGGCTTTCAGCGGGCGTTGAGCTTGGCGTCCGCCAGCAGTTTCACCAGCCAGTCGACGAAGACCCGAACCTTGTTGCTGAGGTGCCTGTTCGGCGGGTAGACGACGTAAAGCGGCAGCGATTCGCGCGTCCATTCCGTCAGAGTCTGGACCAGTTCGCCCTTCGCCAAGGGCTCGCGCGCCATGAAGATCGGGATCTGGGCGAGGCCGAGGCCGGTAAGCGCTGCCGTCATATAGGTACGGCTGTCGTTGACGGAGACGATGTAGCGCGGACTGACCTCGATGATCTCATTGCCCTTGCGGAACTCGAAAGGCACGGTGCGATTGTTCTGGGCGCGGAAATAGTTGACGGAATAATGTTCCGTTTCAAGCTCTTCGGGCCGCTGCGGCAGGCCGAATTTCTCCACGTAAAGGGGGGCGGCGCAGGTGATCATTTCGATCTCCGAGACGCGCCTGGCGATCAGCGACTGGTCGGCCGGCGTGCCGGCGCGCAAGGCGCAGTCGACATTTTCGGCGAGATAATCGACTGTGCGGTCACCAACGCCAAGGTCGATGCGGATATCCGGATAGCGCTGGTAGAAATCACAAAGCGCCGGCACGACAATGGAATCGGCAAAGGCGCCTGCCATCTCGACGCGCAGCCGTCCCGTCGGCAGGCTTTGGGAATTCGAAAGGCTGCCGTCCAGCTCCTCCAGTTCGGAAATGATCTGCGCTGCGCGTTCGTAATAGAGGGCGCCATCCGTCGTCACCATGACGCGGCGCGTGGTTCGGTTGAGGAGCTTGGTGCGCAGATGCGCCTCCAGCCCCTGGATAAGATTTGTCACCGTCGCCTTGGGCATGGCGAGCATGTCGGCGGCGCGGGTGAAATTGCCCGTCTCCACCACGCGGATGAAGACACGCATTGCCGAGAGTTGATCCATCGGTTCACTTCCGCAGTTTGCGTTGCAACATTGTTCAGGATTCGGAATAGTGTTATCGCGATATCGCTTCTTATTCCCCGATTTGAATAACAATATCTTTTTGGCGCAAAATGCAAGAGACAGGCGTTGTCTGTCCCTATGCCAGGCAGCGAAGAGATAGAGACGATGGTGCCCGAAATTAAGGACATGGTGCTGGAAAAGGTGGCCGCTGGCCCCGTTTCTGCGCGTGTCTATATGGGGGCCGATTTTGGCAAAGGCCCGCCGATCGTTCTCTACCTGCATGGCGGAGCCTTCCTCGACAGCGACCCGAACGCCGATCGCCCGATTGCGGCGAGCCTTGCGAGGGCTGGTGCGATCGTGGTTTCCGCCGACTACAGCACGCTCTCCGGCAATGTCTTTCCGAAGGCGCTTGAAGTGTCCTTCTCGATCTTTTCCTACCTTGCCCTCAAGAAGGCCGGCCTTGGCGATCGCAAGTCGCTGCTGTTCGTCGCCGGGGAAGAGGCGGGTGGCAATGTCGCTGCCGGCGTTGCGCTGAAAGCACGCGACCAGATGCCGGATGCGCTGGACGGCCAGATCCTGCTTTCTCCGCTTCTCGATCCTTTCATGGGTACATCCTCGATCCGCAAGGCGGACAAGATCGGCATGCGCCAGCGCTGGACGGAGGGCTGGAGCCACTATCTGAGCGGCGGCGGTTGCCATCCCTATGCTGCGCCCTGCCTTTGCTCGCGGATTTCGGGTGTTGCACCCGCACTGATTTTTACGGCGGAGGACGATCCGCTGCATGACGAGACCCTCGGTTACGCCGCTCGCCTGAAGAAGGCAGGCGTTGGCGTGCGCCAGCATGTTCTTCCCGCCGGGACAGGCTGGCCTTCCATTTATGGCGGAAAATCTGAGGGAACTTCGATCTGGCAGGACAACGTCAGCCGCCATTTCGGGGACTTCCTTCAGGATGTGAGCGTTCAGCCACAATTGCATTGACGACGAACTGATTTTTACGGCCGTTTGGGCCGCAAGGAGAGTACCAATGACGTCCAAAAATAAGCGCTGGGCCCTTGTGGGCGCCGGCCTAGGCCTCGCTGCGTCCGTTTCGGCTGCGGCCATCTTTTTCGAACTGCCGATGAGCGCAACTGCCACGGCTGCCTCCGAACCTGCGCAGCCTCCGGCCGTGCCGGTGACAGTTGCCGTCGTCGCCAGCCGCGACGTGACGAACTGGGAGAATTTCTCCGGTCGCCTGGAAGCCATCGACCGCGTGCAGATCCGCCCCCGCGTCGGCGGCGCCATCCAGTCGGTGCATTTCCGTGAAGGCGCGCTGGTGAAGCAGGGCGACCTGCTCTTCTCCATCGATCCGGCTCCCTATCAGGCGGCTGTTTCTCAGGCGCAGGGCCAGGTCGCTTCGGCCGAAGCCAAGGTCAGCCTGGCGCAGACCGAACTCGACCGCGGCCGCCGTCTCTCGGACAACCGGACGATTTCGCAGAGCGATCTCGACCAGCGCCAGAGCACGTTGGCCGAAGCCCAGGCGAGCCTGCGTTCGGCACAGGCAGCCCTGCAGTCCGCTCAGCTCGATCTCGACTATACGCAGGTGCGTGCTCCGGTTTCCGGCCGCATCGGCAAGATCGAGGTGACGGTCGGCAACATTGTCGCGGCCGGTTCGGCCTCGCCGGAACTGACGACGCTGGTCTCCGTCGATCCGATCTACGCAAGCTTCAACGCAAGCGAAGAAATGGTCACGAAGGCGCTTTCGCAGCTTCCGGCAACCGACGCGGCACTGCCGGCTGTCGAGCAGATCCCGGTCGAGATCGGCACGCTCGCCGACGACGGCACGCCGATCAAGGGCAAGCTGCAGCTCGTCGATAACGAGGTGGATGCTGCCAGCGGCACGATTGCGGTGCGGGCGGTCTTCGACAATCCCGGCGGCAAGCTGATCCCCGGCCAGTTCGTGCGCGTGCGCATGGGCCAGCCGAAGGCCGAGAACAAGATCGTCATCAGCGACCGCGCCGTCGGCACCGACCAGGACAAAAAGTTCGTCTTCGTCGTCGACGATGAGAACAAGGTCAACTACCGGCAGATCCAGCTCGGTTCCCTGTTCGACGGCCAGCGCGTGGTCGAAGGCGGCCTGAACGTCGGCGACAAGATCGTCGTCAACGGTCTGCAGCGCATCCGTCCGGGCGCGGTGGTCGCACCGCAGATGGAAGAGAAGGTCGCGACCGCTCAGTAAAATCCAGCCTCCTTCCCTCGGGCGGGAGGCCGCCAACCCGACATGAAATGACCTGCCGGCAGGCCCTCGGGCAGCCGGAGAGGACTTTGCATCCATGTTCACCCCGGAGAGGGCTTTAAAATGAACATATCCAGATTCTTTGTCGACCGCCCGGTCTTTGCCGGTGTTCTTTCGGTCCTCATCGTGGTCGCCGGCCTGATCGGCCTCCGGGCGCTGCCGATCTCGGAATATCCCGAGGTCGTGCCGCCGTCGATCGTCGTGCGCGCCACCTATCCCGGCGCAAACCCGACCGTCATTGCCGAAACGGTGGCGACGCCGCTCGAAGAGCAGATCAACGGCGTCGAGGGCATGCTCTACATGTCCAGCCAGGCGACGTCGGACGGCGTTCTCAACGTCACCGTCACCTTCAAGCTCGGCACCGATCCGGACAAGGCCCAGCAGCTCGTGCAGAACCGCGTGTCGCAGGCCGAGCCGCGCCTGCCGGCGGAAGTGCGTGCGCTCGGCATCACCACGGTCAAGAGCTCGCCGGACTTCATCATGGTCGTCAACCTCGTCTCCGACGGGGAGAGCCATGACATCACCTATCTGCGCAACTATGCGACCTTGAACGTCAAGGACCGGCTCGCCCGCATCGCCGGCGTCGGCCAGGTGCAGGTTTTCGGTGCCGGCGACTATTCGATGCGCGTGTGGATCGATCCGCAGAAGGCTGCCGAGCACAATCTTGCCGCCAGCGACATCAGCAATGCGATCAGCTCGCAGAACGTCCAGGCTGCAGCCGGCATCATCGGTGCCTCTCCCAGCCAGCCGGGCGTCGATCTTCAGCTCAACGTGAACGCCCAGGGCCGTCTGCGCACACCGGAGGAGTTCGGCAACATCATCGTCAAGACGGGCGCCAACGGCGAGATCACCCGCCTGCGCGACGTTGCCCGGATCGAGCTCGGTGCGGCCGACTATACGCTGCGCTCGCTGCTCGACGGCAAGCCGGCGGTCGCCGTCGCCGTCCTCCAGGCGCCGGGCTCGAACGCGATCGAGATCGCCGACAATGTCCGCGCCACCATGGACGACCTGCAGCAGGCCATGCCGACAGGCGTGAAATACGAGATCGTCTACGATACGACGAAGTTCGTGCGCGCCTCGATCGAGAAGGTCATCGACACGCTGCTTGAAGCCATCGCGCTCGTCGTTCTCGTCGTCATCCTGTTCCTGCAGACATGGCGTGCTTCGATCATCCCGCTGATCGCCGTGCCGGTATCCATCATCGGCACGTTCGCGGTCATGTATGTCTTCGGCTTCTCGATCAACGCGCTCAGCCTTTTCGGCCTTGTTCTGGCGATCGGTATCGTCGTGGATGACGCGATCGTCGTCGTCGAAAACGTCGAACGCAACATCGAGGCCGGGCTCAGCCCGCGCCAGGCGACCTACAAGGCCATGAAGGAAGTGTCCGGACCGATCATCGCGATCGCGCTGGTGCTTGTCGCGGTCTTCGTGCCGCTCGCCTTCATCTCCGGCCTGTCGGGCCAGTTCTACCGCCAGTTCGCCCTGACGATCGCCATCTCGACGGTGATCTCGGCCTTCAACTCGCTGACGCTGTCGCCGGCGCTTGCCGCTCTTCTGCTGAAGGGCCATCACGCGCCGAAGGACTGGCTGACGCGGTTCATGGACGCGATCTTCGGCTGGTTCTTCCGCGGCTTCAACCGCGTCTTCGGTGCCGGCTCGAACTATTACGGCAAGGGTGTGGGCGGTCTCGTATCGCGCAAGAGCATCGTCATGGTGATCTACCTTGTGCTGGTCGGCGCGACATACAATATCTTCAATACGGTTCCCGGCGGCTTCGTGCCGTCGCAGGACAAGCAGTATCTGATCGGCTTTGCCCAGCTGCCGGATGCCGCCAGCCTCGACCGTACGGAAGACGTCATCAAGCGCATGACCGACATCGCCCTGAAGCAGCCGGGCGTTGCCAACGCGATCGCCTTCCCCGGCCTGTCGATCAACGGCTTCACCAACTCGTCGAATGCCGGCATCGTCTTCGTGACGCTGAAGGATTTCGAGGAGCGCAAGACGCCTGATCTTTCGGGCGGGGCGATCGCCATGGCCCTGAACCAGAAGTTCGGCGCCATCCAGGATGCCTTCATCGCCATGTTCCCGCCGCCGCCGGTCAACGGTCTCGGCACGACGGGCGGTTTCAAGCTGCAGATCGAGGACCGTGCGGGCCTGGGCAACCAGGCGCTCGACGAAGCCACCAAGGCCGTGCTTGCCAAGGCCTATCAGACGCCTGAACTGGCCGGCCTGTTCTCCAGCTTCCAGATCAACGTGCCGCAGCTCTATGCCGATCTCGACCGCGCCAAGGCCGAGCAGCTCGGGGTTTCCGTCACGGACGTCTTCCAGACGCTGCAGATCTATCTCGGCTCGCTCTATGTGAACGACTTCAACGCTTTCGGCCGCACCTACAGCGTCCGTGTGCAGGCCGATGCCAAGTTCCGCGCCCAGCCGGAAGATATCGGCCAGTTGAAGGTTCGCTCGGCATCCGGCCAGATGATCCCGCTCGCGGCTCTCCTGAAGGTGGATGCCAGCACCGGTCCGGAACGTGCGAACCGTTACAACGGCTTCCTGGCTGCCGATATCAACGGCGGTCCGGCTCCGGGCTTCTCCTCCGGCCAGGCCCAGGCGGCGATCGAGAAGATCCTGCATGAGACGCTGCCGGCCGGCATCGACTTCGAGTGGACGGACCTGACCTACCAGCAGATCCTGGCCGGCAACTCCAGCGTCGTCGTCTTCCCGCTGGCCCTGCTGCTCGTCTTCCTGGTACTTGCCGCCCAGTACGAGAGCCTGACGCTGCCGCTGGCGATCATCATGATCGTGCCGATGGGTGTTCTGGCCGCCTTGACCGGCGTCTGGCTCACCGGTGGAGACAACAACATCTTCACGCAGATCGGCCTCGTCGTCCTTGTCGGCCTATCGGCCAAGAACGCGATCCTGATCGTGGAATTTGCCCGCGAACTGGAGTTCGAAGGCAGGACGCCGCGTGAAGCCGCGATCGAGGCCAGCCGCCTGCGCCTGCGCCCGATCCTGATGACCTCGATGGCCTTCATCATGGGCGTCGTGCCGCTCGTCACCTCGACGGGTGCGGGTGCCGAAATGCGCGCCGCCATGGGTATCGCCGTCTTTTCGGGCATGATCGGCGTCACCTTCTTCGGCATCTTCATGACGCCGGTATTCTACGTGCTCCTGCGCCGGATGACGGGCAACCGTCCGCTCATCCAGCACAACGACAACCATCCGCAGGACGAGGACGACCATATGAAGGTCGCTGCGGAGTAATCTCTCCTTTGTCGGGTAAATCGGGCGGGGACTTCGGTCCTCGCCCGTTTCGTTTTCGGGCATGCGACAAAAATGCGTTACGTTCATCAAAACGGTTGCATGCTGATGCGAGGGGGTTATCAAAGGCAGGCAACAGTTCGGGAGGGCCGGGTGATGCACGCATCGAAAGACGGCAGGAATGCCCGGCCGGGAGGACGAAAATGACCGACAGCAAGACCGCCAAGCGCCGCCTGCGTTCGCAGGACTGGTTCGACAATCCCGATCATATCGACATGACGGCCCTCTATCTGGAGCGCTTCATGAACTATGGCGTGACGCCGGAGGAGCTGCGGTCCGGCAAGCCGATCATCGGCATTGCCCAGAGCGGCAGCGACCTGACGCCCTGCAACCGCGTCCATATCGAACTGGCCAAGCGCGTGCGCGACGGCATCCGCGACGCGGGCGGTATCCCGATCGAATTTCCGACCCATCCGATCTTCGAGAATTGCAAGCGCCCGACGGCGGCCCTCGACCGCAATCTTGCCTATCTCGGTCTCGTTGAAATCCTCTACGGCTATCCGCTTGACGGCGTCGTGCTGACGACCGGCTGCGACAAGACCACGCCGTCTGCGATCATGGCGGCCTCGACGGTCGATATTCCCGCAATCGTCCTGTCGGGCGGGCCGATGCTCGACGGCTGGCATGAAGGAAAACTCGCCGGCTCCGGCATGGCGATCTGGCAGTCGCGGCGGAAGCTTGCGGCAGGCGAGATCGACGAAGAGGAATTCCTGCAGACGGCGCTCGATTCGGCCCCTTCCGTCGGCCATTGCAACACGATGGGCACGGCCTCGACGATGAATGCGCTCGCCGAGGCGCTCGGCCTGTCGCTGACGGGCTGCGGCAATATTCCGGCCGCCTATCGCGAGCGCGGCCAGATGGCCTATCGCACCGGCCGTCGCGCCGTGGAGATCGTGCTCGAAGACCTGAAGCCGTCGGATATCTTGACGCGCGAGGCCTTCCTCAATGCCATCAAGACCAATTCGGCGATTGGCGGCTCGACCAACGCCCAGCCGCATCTTGCCGCCATGGCGAAACATGCCGGCGTCGAGCTGTATCCGGAAGACTGGCAGGTGCATGGTTTCGACATTCCGCTGCTCGCCAATGTGCAGCCGGCGGGCGCCTATCTCGGCGAGAAGTTCCACCGTGCCGGCGGCACGCCTGCCGTCATGTGGGAATTGCTGCAGGCCGGCAAGCTCAACGGCGACTGTCGCACCGTCACCGGCAAGACCATGCGGGAAAACCTCAAAGGGCGTGAAGCACGCGACCGCGACGTCATCAGGCCCTATGACGAGCCTCTGAAGGAGCGTGCGGGCTTCCTCGTTCTGAAGGGCAATCTCTTCGATTTCGCCATCATGAAGATGAGCGTCGTGTCGGAGGATTTCCGCAAGCGCTACCTGCAGGAGCCGGGCCGCGAAGGCGTGTTCGAAGGCAAGGCCGTCGTGTTCGACGGTTCGGAAGATTATCACAAGCGCATCAACGATCCGCAGCTCGGTATCGACGAAAACACGATCCTCGCCATCCGCGGCGCCGGCCCGCTCGGCTGGCCGGGCTCGGCAGAAGTCGTCAACATGCAGCCGCCGGACCACATCCTGAAGCGCGGCATCAACAGCCTGCCGACGATCGGCGACGGGCGCCAGTCCGGCACGTCGGACAGTCCTTCGATCCTCAATGCCTCGCCGGAAAGTGCAGCCGGCGGCGGGCTTGCGTGGCTGAGGACCGGCGACATCATCCGCATCGACTTCAACAAGGGCCGCTGTGACATGCTGGTCGACGAGGCCGAGATCGAACGGCGCAAGGCCGAGGGAATCCCGCCGGTGCCCGCCGATGCGACGCCGTGGCAGCGCATCTACCGCAAGACGGTGACGCAGCTTTCCGACGGTGCGGTCATCGAAGGGGCAGCCGATTTCCGGCAGATCGCCAGCAATCCGCCAAGGCACAATCATTGATTGAAGCGTTTGTTCGGCAAAAGAATACTGAGCGAAAAGGAGGCAGTCGTAACGAACAGTTCACCTAGTAACTAGTTCGGTACTTGCGAAAAGGCTTCATTAATGAGGGCTTGCGACTATATTATCAGTTTTTGCAGGCTTCCAAGGCTGAGACCAATTGCCCGAGAATAAACCAACGCGATCAGAGCAGGAGTTCCAGGATCTTCTTCGGCGACTGGAGCTGGCGCTTGATGCTTCGCAGATTGGTGTGTGGGAGCATAGTATCAACAAGGATGCTATTCTCTGGGATGCGCAGATGCACCGCCTGTACAGTACCGGCCAGACGGATCGGGAAGTGCCGACCTGGGTGTGGACGAATGCCATTCATCCCGAGGACCGGGAACGGGCCGAGCAGGATTTCGAGCGGGCGATCTCTGAACGCGGCGCCTACAATTCCCAGTTCCGCATCATTCTGCCGAGCGGGGAGATCCGGCATCTGCGCTCACGCGCGCATTTCTATGTCGACGAGGAGGGAACGCCGTCCTTCATCGGCGCCGAATGGGACGTGACCTCCGACGTGCTGCTCAATGCCGAGCTCGGCAAGCAGAAGATGATGGCGGAAGCCCGCGCGCTGGCACTCGAAGAAAGCAATGCGCGGATCGAGCATGTCGCCAATCACGATTACCTGACCGGCATGCCGAACCGGCGCCTGCTCGACAGGCGGCTTGCGGAGCTGCTGGCGGACAAGAGCGTATCGACGCTTGCGGTCCTGCATCTCGATCTCGACCAGTTCAAGCAGATCAACGACAGCCACGGGCACGCTGCCGGCGATGCCGTGTTGCGCGCGGCATCCCTCAGAATCCTGGCGGCCATTCCCCCCGATGGCATGGCCGCCCGTGTCGGCGGCGACGATTTCGTCATCGTTCTGGTCAATTTCGCCGGCCTCGACGCGTTGACCGCGATCGTCGAGGACGTGCAGCGGCGGCTACGCAAGAAAATCCGCTTCGGGCAGGAGATGCTGCAGTCCGGCGCCTCGATCGGCGTTTCCTGGAGCAACGACAAACGGGCGCGCAATCTGCTCGCCGAATCCGATCTGGCGCTCTACCAGGCAAAAAAGCTCGGCCGCAACCGTATCGAATTCTTCAGCCGGCAGCTTCAGGACGACCTGCGCGGCAAGCGTCGCCTGGCCGAGGATCTGGCCCAGGCGCTGGAACAGGGCGAGATCATTCCCCACTACCAGGTGCAGCTCGACGCGCGCAGCCGCGAGATCACCGGGCTGGAGGCGCTGGCGCGCTGGAACCATCCGGAAAAGGGCCTGCTTGCGCCGGGCGTTTTCCTGCGCGTTGCGGATGAGTACGGGCTTTCGGCCGATATCGATGCTGCGATATTGCAGCGCGCGCTCGAGGATCGCCTTGCTTGGCAGGCTGCGGGCTGCAAGGTGCCGCGCATCGCCGTGAACATCTCGCCCGGGCGTCTTGCCGATCCCGCGCTGCTGGACAAGCTGCGCCGGCTGGCCATCCCGCCGGGCGCCATCGTCTTCGAGCTGGTCGAAACGATCTTCCTCGATGATTGCGACGAGAAATTCCTCGCCAATATCGACCTCATCAAGCAGATGGGCATCGATATCGAGATCGATGATTTCGGTTCCGGCCACGCCTCGCTGATCGGCCTTGTGCGCCTGAAACCGAAGCGGCTGAAGATCGACCGCCAGCTCGTTACCGATGTTGTGGAATCGGCCGAGCAGAGGCGCGTGGTCGGATCGATCGTCGAGATCGCCAAGGCGCTCGATGTCGAGGTGATTGCCGAGGGGGTGGAGACCGAGGCGCATGCGGTCACGCTGTCACGGCTCGGCTGCGACAGCCTGCAAGGTTTTGCCCTCGGCTATCCTTCCAGTGCGGCCGATACGGGAAGCCTGCTTGCAGCGACCGGCCACGACGACAAATCGCGAAGCGTTGCCGGCTGAGATTTGCAGCTGAGATCGAGTGGATGGTCGGAGGGTTGCGGTTTTGCCGGTCCAGCCGGTGAACGGCCCGGGCTGGTTCCGGGTGCGCCGACACGGCACGCCTTGGGTGCGTGCCGTATTTTTCAGGTCGTGCGGAAGCGGCCCCGGATCTGGCTCATGTAGAAATCGCCAGGCGAAGCTGCTGCGGTCAGTCCGACGACGATGCCTTCCGGGACGTCCTCGTAATGCCGGCGTTGGCCGTTGGTCAGATAGAGCGTGAGGTGTCGGGTCTCGCGCTTGTAGTCGATCGCTTCAATGAGTTTGGACTGCAGTCTAGTTTCCATGCGGTACTCCCCGATGTGTTTCGCGCGAGAGAGGTGGCTGCTGGATCCGACGAGCGGTTCAAGACAGCCCCAAAGCTAATCTCTGGTCGATTCAAGTCAAGGATCGAAAGCGCTGAGCCGCACCTATTTTGAGTTAAATGCGTCTGAAGTTTGACGCGCTAAATTAGCTCGGAAGGATTAGGAGGATTGCGCACGCCCTGGGGTGGAAACATGCTCCTCCAGCGCGTGTTCGAAGACGTTTGCGTCCAGCCTTCAAACGGGGATGACCTTGCGGGTGATTGCAGAACTGCTCCTCCTTGCCGGCCGCGTCTGTTGTGCGTTCGCGGCCGTTATTGGCGCGATGGCTCTCGCCTCCTATCTCGTCGCCTCTCCGGTCGATGCGACGCCGCGGATGGATGCGGAAAGCGGGGCGATCTGGACCTCCGTGCCGGTTCATGTCGATCCGGGCCACCAGCCCTATGAGCGCGTGCCCGATAGCTATCCCTTCAAGTTTTCGGCGGGACGGTCCCTGACGGTCATCGACAACGCGACCTTTTCCCTCGACGGCAACACTTTCGTCCTTGCCGGTGTCCCGCGCATCGCTCCGCGGGCGCTCTGTGTGGATGCGAACGGGCGGCGTCTCGCCTGCGGTCAGAATGCGGCAGGGGCCTTGCGGACAGTCTTGCGCCGCGGCCTCATCGCGTGCCGCCGCAAGGCGTTGGCGCCGAAACTGTTCATGGTCAGCTGCCTGCGGGACGGTCAGGATCTTGCAGGACTGCTCAAGGGAGTGCCGCGGCCGCAGCTCTTTGCCGGCGCGCGGTAGTTACACGCGCCGCCAGAAGATGAGTTCCGGCACCAGCCAGGAGGGGTCGGGCGCGGGCAGCCAGGTCTTCGGGGAAAAGTAGTCCTTGGTGCGGCGCTGCTGGGCGGAGGTCTCCTGAAGCAGGAGCGTGAAGTTGAAGGCGCCCGGCCGCGAATATTCCTGGGTGAAGTTGATGAGGGCGCCGAAGCCTTCCTCCTTCACATCCTTCAGATTGCGGATCGCCGCCAGCGCCTCGTGGAAATCCAGCCAGGCCGGCTGCGTCAGCATGGTTTCGAAGATGCGCAATATGCCCGGGTCGAGCTGTCCGTTGCCGTCGGTCGCGGGGCCGACGAGCTTCACGCGCATGCTGGTGATCGTGCCCCTGCCATTGCCGCGCACGACGAGGAAGAGCGAGCTGGCGATATGCTCCTTCTCCTTCTTGTAGATATGTTCGTAGGAGCATTCGTACGTATCGGAATTGAAGGCCGTTTCCGTCCATTCGCTGGTTTCGACGCCAGCAGAGCGCAGCGCCTCGCACATGACCGGTCCGGAAATCCGCCATGTGCGCAGGAAGACGCTCGCGAGTGCGGGCTGCGGCGGGTCGAACATGCGCGGCGCGATCTTGATGCTGACCGGCTCGGTGCGGCGGAAAACCCTGGGCGGCGGCGGAGGCGGGGGCGCTGCGGGCGGGAAAAGCTCTATGCCGAAAGAGTGGGCGAGCGACTTCAGGTGCCGCATGTCATTCGACAGCAGCACCGTTGCGCCAACGATCGAGACGGACAGAACAATCAGCAGCCACATGACGGCGCGGCCCTTTTTCGGCTGCGGCGCCAGTTTCATGTTCTGATCGGACGATGGCATCGTCAGTTCGCGAGACCTCGGACAATTGAAGTCATCATTTATAAGGCTCGCGCCGATGTGGCAATCGATCTCGGTCCGGGGGCGGCGCGATCGCTTTCAAGTCGCGCCGGCAAAGCTTTCGAAATGCGTCAGGCCGCGATGCGCCGGTAACGCTTTCTGATCCGGTCGATATAATACTGGCCCGGCGAGGGCGCCGTCACCATGGTGCTGACGTCGTCGGCCGGCACGCCCTCGAACAGGCGCTCCTCGCCGTTGCGGAAGCAGATGCGCAGGCGCCCGTCTTCCTGGCTGAAATAGACGTTCTGGATGATCCTGGATTTGACGGGAACTTCGTGCATCGTTTTTGGCCCTGTTTCGTTTTGAGGCAGCTTAAAAGTAAGGATGCGAAGATACCGTCAAGGCGTATGGTAAAGATTGTTTTCTACCTGGACAGCGACAGTCTAAAAAACCGCGTTTCAATAAAATTGTAGGGATCGGCTTAAAAGGCCTGCAAATAGCGGCATGTAGAGTGAGCCTCATGAAAGCGGCGGGCATGGACAGATGCGACCGGCGCTGCGGCCAGGTAAAAACAGCCGGCCGGCTGGAAACGGGGACTTTCGATGAGCAGACTTCTTCTTGTCGCCGCACTCGCAATTGCGGCATCGGGCGCAAGCCAGCCGGCTTTCGCTTTCGGCCCGGGCGGCTTTGGCCGCGATCTCATGTATACGTCGGCCATCGGCCACCTGCCCGAGGAGCCGCTGACGACGAGCGCCGGTTTCGTTCGCCCGAACGTGCCCTTGGCCCTGCAAGCGCCGGTCCAGGCCGAAGGCGAGGGCTATCGGCTCAAGGCCTATTCGCAGCAGCTGACTATCGTCGTCGGCTTTGTCTTCGACAGGGTTGTCAATCAGGCGGCCGAGACCATCAGCGCTGCCGAAGCATTGGGGCCGTTTCTGCGCTAAGGCTTCAATACCTGACAGTTTCGTCTTTCGATTTGCGCCCGCCGGAAGGATCCTGCGGGCGTAGTAATTTTCTTGAGATTGCAATTACATTGTTTCATGCTAAGGCGAGATCGAAGTTCTTTTGCATTGCATTTCAAAACGACGACACGCATCGTTCAAGCCGTGAACGCAAGTTCATCATCACCGGTCTGAGCGCAGGGACAATCGACTTGGCGATTGCTTGGCGCATCAGAAAATGGACTTGCGGGTTTCAATCTGGGAAGGTTGCATGAATTCGGAATTTGCCGTTCGTTCCATGCGGCCCGGCGAACTGGAGCTTGCGCTGGAATGGGCACGTCAGGAGGGCTGGAATCCCGGCCTCGACGATGCGATCGCATTCCACGAAGCCGATCCTTCCGGATTTTTCGTCGGCGCCATCGGCGAGGTGCCGGTCGGCTCCATCTCGGTCGTCAAATATGGCGACAATTTCGCCTTTCTCGGTCTTTATATCGTACATCCCGATTTCCGCGGGCGGGGTTTCGGCAAGGCAATCTGGAATGCCGGTATCGCATCGGCGGGGGAACGCACGATCGGCCTCGATGGCGTTGCCGCCCAGCAGGCAGCCTACCGCAAGGCCGGTTTCGAGGTTGCCTACAACACGATCCGTTATGGCGGCGTGCCGACATCGGTGCCGCAATCGTCACTCGTCGCGCAGCCGGTTCCGGATGCGCGGCTCGAGGGCCTGCTGCGCTACGACAACGGTATTTTCCCGCAGCCCCGGGCAGCTTTCCTGGCCGCCTGGTGCACGGCGCGCAAGGGGCGCAGTTCGCTTGTCGTGCGCAAGAGCGGCAAGATCCGCGGCTACGGCACGATCCGCCGCTGTTACGAGGGCTTTAAGATCGGCCCGCTTTTTGCCGGCGACGCAGACAGTGCGGCCGCCCTTCTGGCCGGTCTCATTCCACAGGCGCACGGCGCGTCGATCTATATCGATATCCCGGCCGGAAATGGCGAAGCGATTGCGCTTGCCGAAGGCATCGGGCTCGAACCCGTCATGGAAACCGCGCGCATGTATCGCGGTCCGGCTCCGGAAATCCCGCTGAAGAACGTCTATGGCGTGACGACGCTGGAACTCGGTTAGTCGACGGGCGAAGCCGGCACGGTGGGCGCCGCCGCCTTCGGGCGGCCGGTTTCGGCGATGGCGATGCCGCCGAGCGTCAGCACGAGCGCAATCATGTGGAAAAGCTGCAGCGTTTCGCCGAGCAATGCCACGGAAAGCAGCGTGCCGAAAACGGGAACGAGATTGATGAACAGGCCGGCGCGGTTGGCGCCGATTTCCTCGACGCCCCTGATATACAGTATCTGTGCCAGCAGAGAGGCGAAAATTGCCGTGTAGACGGCGATCGCCCAGCCTTCGCCGTCAGGCCATTGCGCCGTCCCGCGGGAGGCTTCCCACAACAGCAGGGGCAGGGCGGTCAGGGCGGCACCAAGCGCCGGGATTGCCATCAGCGTGCGCCAGTCGACGACGGGTTTCCAGCGCAGGAAGATCGTATAGACGGAATAGGCGGCAACGGCGATCAGCATCAGGCCGTCGCCACGGTTGAGGCTCAACTGCAGCAGCGTTTCGAGATCGCCATGGGCAGCCGTCAGGCCGACGCCGACAAGCGTCATGCCGAAGCCGATCACCTGGGCCAGCGAAACGCCGGTGCGGAAGAAGACGAAATTCAGGAGGAAGATCAGCATGGGAATGCCGGCCTGCTCGATCGCGACATTGATTGCCGTCGTGTATTGCACGGCCGAATAGAGCATGGCGTTGAAGGTCGTGTAGCCGATCACGCCGTAGAAGAAGAGCAGGGGCAGGTTCTTGCGCACCACCGGCCAGTCCTTCTTCAACTGCGGCAGCGAGACGGCGGCGATCAGCACGAGCGCCAGAAACCAGCGAAGGAAAGTCAGCATCATCGGGCTGACATGGCCGAGCGCCAGCTTGCCGGCGACGGCATTGCCGCCCCAGCAGAGCGTCGCAATGACGAGGCAGATATAGGCTGTGGCTTGCAAGGGGCTCTTTCCGTGCATGTCGTCTCTGGCGGGCTTTTATGATCGGGCTTAGCCTGCCGGCGGCTGATTTGTCACGTAAAAAGCCGAATCTGCTGTGACAACAGGGTCGCTTTCCCAAAAACAAAGCTTTATAGATGCGCGGGTTTGAGCAGGTGTGCGGTTCTCCGCCGGTAACAGGAAGAGTTAGATGACGAACGTGGTCGTGGTCGGTTCGCAGTGGGGTGACGAAGGCAAGGGCAAGATTGTCGATTGGCTTTCGGAACGTGCTGACATCGTTGTGCGCTATCAGGGCGGACACAATGCCGGCCATACGCTCGTCATCGACGGCACGAGCTACAAGCTCTCGCTGCTCCCTTCCGGCGTCGTGCGCCCCGGCAAGATGGCCGTCATCGGCAACGGCGTCGTCGTCGACCCGCATGCGCTGATCGCCGAGATCGGCCGGCTGGAGGCGCAGGGCGTGAAGGTGACGCCGGAAAACCTGCGCATCGCCGACAACGCGACCCTCATCCTGTCCCTGCACCGCGAACTCGATGCCTATCGCGAAGACGCGGCCTCCAACAGCGGCACCAAGATCGGCACGACGCGGCGCGGCATCGGCCCGGCCTATGAAGACAAGGTCGGCCGTCGCGCCATCCGCGTCATGGATCTTGCGGACCTCGAAGCCCTGCCGGGCAAGGTCGACCGCATCCTGACCCACCACAACGCGCTTCGCCGCGGCCTCGGCGTTGCCGAAGTCAGCCATCAGGCGATCATGGACGAACTGACCTCGATCGCCGATCGGGTTCTGCCGTTCCGCGATACGGTCTGGCTGTTCCTCGACAAGCAGCGCCGCAAGGGCGCCCGCATCCTGTTCGAAGGCGCGCAGGGCAGCCTGCTCGATATCGATCACGGCACCTATCCCTTCGTGACCTCGTCCAACACGGTGGCCGGCCAGGCCGCGGCCGGTTCGGGCATGGGGCCGGGTTCGCTCGGCTATATTCTCGGCATCACCAAGGCCTATACGACGCGAGTCGGCGAAGGTCCGTTCCCGACCGAGCTGATGGACGAAATCGGTCAGTTCCTCGGTGAGAAGGGCCATGAATTCGGCACGGTGACGGGTCGCAAGCGTCGCTGCGGCTGGTTCGACGCAGCCCTCGTGCGCCAGTCGGTCGCCACGAACGGCATCAGCGGCATTGCGCTGACCAAGCTCGATGTGCTTGACGGCCTCGACGAACTGAAGATCTGCGTCGGCTATACGCTCGACGGCGAACAGATCGACCATCTTCCGGCAAGCCAGGCAGCGCAAGCTCGGGTCGAGCCGATCTACGTCACGCTGGAAGGCTGGAAGGAATCGACGGTCGGCGCTCGCAGCTGGGCGGATCTGCCGGCGCAGGCGATCAAATATGTTCGCCAGGTCGAAGAGCTTATCGGCGCGCCCGTTGCGCTTCTTTCCACCAGCCCTGAGCGTGACGACACCATACTTGTGACCGATCCGTTTGAGGATTAATGTCGCGGGTCACTTAAGGCGACCGTTCGGGAGTGTGCCGGACTTCTTGAGAAAGTACTGATGGCGGATTTTATTGCAGTTATTCGGCGGGCAGTCGACGGCCTGTCTGAAAATACCCCCGAGATGCGGGTGAAGGTCTACGAGCGTGCGCGCGGCGCAGTGCAGCGGCAGCTCGAGAACATGAAGCCGCGTCCGCCGGAAGCCATGCTGCAACGCCAGCTTGAAAAGCTTGAGGCCGCAATCCGCGAAGTCGAGGCCGAGCATTCGGAAGCCATGCCTGTCGAAGAGGCTGTCGCAGCCGTTCCGGAGCCCGAAGCCTATCAGGAGCCGGCGCCCGAACACGAAGCCGAACCGGAGCCCGGGCAGGCGGCCTCTGTTGCCGAGGCGCCTGCCGACGAAAGCGATGACCGGCAGGACGCGGAGCCTGTCTACGAGCAGGCTGCCGAGCCGGAAGAGGTCGTCCAGGCGGCTGCTCCCGCCGAAGAGGCCGTGCCCGAGCACGCCGGATGGCATCCCTCTCATGAGGAGGAGGCGCCGGCAGAGGAATGGCGCGCGCCGGAGGAGGCTCAGGATCATGCAGAGCCCGAGCACCTTCATGAACCGGCGGAGGAATATTTCCGCGAAGAGCCGCGTCCCGAAGAGGTCGCTGCCGAGCCGGTAGCCGAAACCGCCGGCGAGGTGGAGGAAGAGGTTCACCAGCCGGCGCCGCGCGGCCTGGACCGCGCGTCCAATCGGCTTGTCGAGCCGATGGCCGATTTCGAACCGCAATCGCAGCCGCAGACCAACGACTTCATCGAGCACACGCGCGAGGAACCGATTGCGGTGGATGCGGCAGCGCATTTCGATCGCATGTGGTCCGAGCCGGCTGCCGAAACGCCGGCTCCCATACCGCAGGAAGCCGAGACCGAGTGGGCGCGCGAAGAGCTCCAATCCTTTGCCGAGGCTACGCCTGCCGTTCCCGCCGATGCTTCGGCACGCGCTTTCGACGAGGTCTCGACACTCGGAAACGGTGCTTCGCCGGCCGCCATGCCGGCTGCCAAGGAAAACTTCTCCTGGGAAGCGGCCGCCTTCGACGACCTGCCGCCGATCGAGGCTGGCACGGACAAGAAGACGCCCGTTTCCGCGCATTTCGACGACGTCGATATCTTTGCGGAAGTGCATGCCGGCAACGGCTCCAGTTCGGCGGCTCCCGCACCGGCCGCAGCCCCCGGCGAAGGCTGGCGCGAGGCGCGTGCGCTGCGTGGTTACGACCGCCGCAACGCTGCAGCCGACGACGACGACAGCAATCCGCCGATGGATCTGGACCAGATCGTCGCTTCCAAGATGCAGGGCAAGAGCTTCCGCATGGAGCCCAAGCGCCGCCGCTTCGGTATCGGCACGATCCTGGCGGTGCTCGTGACGCTCGGCATTCTTGGCGGCGGCGCCTATGCCGGCTGGACGAACCGCGAAGCGGTAATGGCAATGGTCGACGGTCTCGTCAGCTCGGCGCCGTCGCAGGCGGCGCGTGACGACGCGGCCACGCCGGGGGCAACGTCTCCGGCGCAGCAGAACGGCACATCCGCAACACCCCGGGCGACGGATGAGGGGGCTGCGACGCCGCCGGCGCGAGCCAACCAGGAAGTCGCCTCGCTCGACGGTTCGGCCGCCAATACCAAGTTCACCCAGCGGCTGCTTGCCGATGGCACCGAAGTCGATAGCGGACCTGCGGCCGTGCCGGGCACGCCGACGGCGGAAGGCAAGTCGGTCGCCGAGCAGAATGTCGCTGCCGCCGATACCAGCGCGCCGAGCGTGCAGTCCGACGCTGCGCCGGCCGAAAACCTGACGCCGAACGGCGCTGTCGCAGCGCCCGCCGCACAGAGCACGCCTGTCGGCGCCACCGAAAAGATGTTCCTCTACGAGGAGCGGATCGGTGAAAGTTCGCCCACGGCAATCGAGGGGGCCGTCGTCTGGACCGTGCAGCACGAAGCCGGACAGGACGGCCGTCAGGAAGCCACCGTGCAGGGCAATGTCACCGTGCCGGAGCGCAACCTTTCGGCACTGCTGACCTTCAAGCGCAATTCCGATCCGTCGCTGCCGGCAAGCCATCTGGTCGAGATCGTCTTCTCGGTTCCGCCGAATTTCGAAGGCGGCAGCATCGACAGCGTCCAGCGCATTTCGATGAAGCGCACCGAGCAGGATCGCGGCGATCCGCTGATTGCGGTTCCGGCCAAGATCACCGACGATTTCCACATGATCGCGCTCAACGACTATCCGGATGCGCGCAAGGCCAATCTGGACCTTCTTGCCACCCGCGACTGGATCGACATTCCGATCACCTATCGCAACGGCCGCCGGGCGCTCTTGACCATGCAGAAGGGCGCCACTGGCGGGAATGCCTTCAACACGGCGATCAAGGAATGGACGGCGCTCGGAGATCTCTCGACCAGCCAGTGAGGTCGAAGATCCCTGAAAAGCCGGGCAAAACAAAAGGCGGGCCGCAAAGACCCGCCTTTTTCATGTCGTTACTGCGGCCGGCTTATGCTGTGGCTTCGACCACACGCACGGCCTTGGCGCGCTCCAGCGCTTCCTTGCGGACCGCGTCCTGCACCTTTTCGAAGGCGCGGACCTCGATCTGGCGGACACGCTCGCGGCTGATGTCGAATTCGGCCGAAAGGTCTTCCAGCGTCACCGGATCTTCGGCAAGGCGACGAGCCTCGAAGATGCGGCGTTCGCGGTCGTTCAGCACGCTCATGGCCTTCGACAGCATGCGGCGGCGGGTATCGAGCTCATCCTGCTCGATCAGCACGTCTTCCTGGCTGTCGTGGTCGTCCACGAGCCAATCCTGCCATTGGCCGCTGTCGCCTTCGGAGGCCTTGATCGGGGCGTTCAGCGATGCGTCGCCGGAAAGGCGACGGTTCATCGAAACGACCTCCTCCTCGGAGACGTTCAGCTTGGTGGCGATCTCGGTCACATGCTCCGGCTTCAGGTCGCCGTCGTCGATAGCCTGGATACGGCCCTTGAGGCGGCGCAGGTTGAAGAACAGGCGCTTCTGGTTGGCGGTCGTGCCCATCTTCACCAGAGACCACGAACGCAGGATATATTCCTGGATCGAGGCCTTGATCCACCACATGGCGTAGGTTGCAAGGCGGAAACCGCGTTCCGGATCGAACTTCTTGACGGCCTGCATCAGGCCGACGTTACCTTCGGATACGACTTCGCCGATCGGCAGGCCGTAGCCGCGATAGCCCATGGCGATCTTCGCGACGAGGCGAAGGTGGCTGGTGACGAGCCTGTGGGCGGCGTCGCGATCGCCGTGCTCGGAGTAACGCTTGGCGAGCATGTACTCTTCCTGCGGCTCCAGCATCGGGAATTTGCGGATTTCGTCGAGGTAACGATTGAGACCGGCTTCGCCGGCGGTAATGGACGGCAAGTTATTTCGGGCCATAATGCACCCTCCTTATATGGACTCCGGTTCCCGATGGAACGCGCCCTCGCGTTAAAGGCAAACCGGGACATGCGGCTCTCTCCAAGCCCGCAATAGGTCCATTTACAGATAAGTATGGCGAAACGGGGATTCAAGGTGGTCCCGGCGTTCACGAGCCCGTTATCGGGCCTTGGCCGGCGCCTGCCGCCGGCATTGATTTTACAGGCGGCTGCCGCATTTTTCCAGTGGCGGCGGCACTCTTGCCTGGCCGCTTCGATGAGGGGAACCTGATGACCAGACCAGCTTTTGCCGCCATCCTGCTGCTTTCGCTTTCGGCCGTTCTTTCATCCTGCGCCAATACCGCAAGGGGACTGGCGGAGGATGGGCGCGATACCAGCCATGCTCTCGACAATGCCACGCACCGGATCCTGGGTGCAGGCGCCAAATAGCGGTCGCAACCTCTCAGCCGCGCAGCGCTTCGGCAAGCTCGATCATGTCATCCGGCAACGGCACTTCGAAATGCATCACCTCGCCGGTACGCGGATGCTCGAATTGCAGCATGTAGGCGTGCAGCGCCTGGCGGCTGAACGTCCTGACGACCTTGCGGGCCTCGTCTGGCAGTAGATTGGCCTTGGTCTTGAAGCCGGCGCCGTAGACGGCATCGCCCAGCAGCGGATGGCCGATATGGGCCATGTGAACGCGGATCTGGTGAGTGCGGCCGGTTTCCAGATGGCATTCGACGAGAGAGGCGAGGGCGCTGGCATCCGGGTTTTCGTGGAAGCGTTCGAGCACTTCGTAATGGGTGATCGCCTCGTCGGCATTGTCGCTGTCGGCGCGCTTGACGGCGCGGCGGGTGCGGTCGCCGGTGGCGCGGCCGAGCGGCGCGTCGATCGTTCCCGAGAGCGCGCGTGGACGACCCCAGACGATCGCCTGATAGGCGCGTTCCAGCGGCATGGTGCGGCCGTGATCGGCAAACTGCAGCGAGAGATGGCGGTGGGCCACGTCGTTCTTGGCGACGACCATGACGCCGGTCGTATCCTTGTCGAGGCGGTGCACGATGCCGGGGCGGCGCACGCCGCCGATGCCGGAGAGCGTGTCGCCGCAATGGTGGATCAGCGCGTTGACGAGAGTGCCGGTCCAGTTGCCGGGACCGGGATGGACGACGAGGCCGGCAGGCTTGGAAATGACGATGACGTCTTCATCCTCGTAGAGGATATCGAGCGCAATAGCCTCGCCCTTCGGGGCCGGATCTTCAGGCTCGGGCAGGGTGATCTCGTAGCTGTCGCCGGCTCGCACCTTGCGTTGCGGGTCGGTAACGGGCGCGCCCTTCAAAAATACCTGCCCGTCCTTGATCAGCGCCTTGATGCGGCTGCGGGAAAACTCCTCGCCGACCTGCGCGGTCAGCCAGGCATCGAGGCGGCCTTCGGCCGTCTCGTCGGCGGTCAGGACTTTTCTATTGTCATCTGCTTGTTTAAAGGGGTCGCTCAAGACGCTTCTTCTCCGACGTATTTTTAGAACGGGACGCCATAGATGACGAAATTCGAGCCAGCCGACGACGAGCAGGAAGAAAAGCCCCTCGATCCGGCTATGGAAAATGTCCGGCGCAAGATGGTTCGCCTGCAGATCGTCTCGGGCGCCATCATGTTCGTGAGCCTTATGGCGGTCTTCGGCGCCGTTGTCTACAAGGTGACGCGTGCCGAACCGTCCCAGGCCACGGCATCTGCAGGCTCTTCCGGCGTTCCTTCAGACGCACCGGTAACGGCAACCGCTTCGCTGCCGCTCGGCTTCAGGATCGAGCAGACGTCGCTTTCCGGCGGACAGATCCTGTTTTATGGCACCGATGTCGACGGCAAGCGCAAGGCGCTGGTCTTCGACATCAAGGCAGGCCGGATCGTGGCCAATATCACGCTGTCGGGCAATTGAGGCCGGCATGGCCGCAAAGCCCGTCACGATCGAAAACCCCGGCGACCCGCGGATTGCGGAGTTTCGCGACATCCGCGAGCGCGACCTGACGGGCCGGCAGAACCGCTTCATCGCCGAAGGCACGGTCGTGCTGCGCATGCTTGCCGAGGCGCATGCTGCGGGCCGGGGATTTTCGGCCGAAAAGATACTGCTGCTCCGCAACCGGCTCGAGGGCGTGTCCGAGATTCTCGACCGCTTTCCCGTCGAGGTGCCGGTCTATGTGGCGGATGCCGATGTTCTGGACGGTATCGTCGGCTTCAACATGCATCGCGGCGTGCTCGCTCTCGGGCGGCGGGAGCAGGCGGCGGAGGCTGCGCTTCTCGATGGACTGCCCGAGCGGGCGCTGGTTCTGGTGGGCTGCGGCATTTTCAATCACGACAATGCCGGGTCGATGTTTCGCAATGCCGCTGCCTTCAAGGCGGATGCGATCCTTCTTGACGAGACGTGCTGCGATCCGCTCTACCGCAAGGCGCTGCGTGTTTCGGTCGGCTCGGTGCTGAGCACGCCCTACCACCGCGGCGGGGATGCGATTGCGCTGCTGTCGAGCCTTGCCGAGCGCGGCTTTGCCATCTGGACGCTTTCTCCGCGCGGCGAAACGGACATCCGCCGGATACCGGCTTGCGATCGCATGGCGCTCGTCGTCGGCACCGAGGGCGAGGGGCTGCCGGAGGCAGTGCTTTCCCGGTTCCGCAGCGCGCGCATTCCCCAGTCCGACGGGCTGGACAGTCTCAACGTGGCGACGGCGACGGGTATCGCGCTCTTTGCCATATCCTCGGCGATGGCGCGGATCTGACGGTTCAGCGCTGCGGATCGGCGATGATCGCAGCCGCGCGGTCGGCGAGGTTCACGCGGTCGTTTGCTCCCTTCTTCTCGCCGGCGGCAGGAAGGAGGGGAAGGATCGGAGAGGACGGGCCTTCCTTGAGGGCTGTGAGCGCCACCATGTTGGCGGCGATCGAGGTAATTTCCTCGCGAAGCGCGCCATCGCGTCCCGTGTTGTTTCTTGCCTTGAACAGATGGTCGGCAAGGGCTGCGCTGCGCCGGCGCACATTGTCGCTCATCTGCGCGGCGATGGCGGTGAGATCGAGTTCGGAGGCTTCCGCCTCGCTGGCCGCTTCGGCGGGCAGATCGGCCAGCGACTTGGCGAGGCCGGCATCACGCAGCACCTTGGCGGCCTTGCGCAGTTCGGCATTGGCGGCCTTCAGCTGATCCTTCAGCCTGGCGATTTCCTGCTGCCGGCGGCCGAGAAGAACTTCCTTGTCTGCCGCGGAGGCAGCCTCGCGGGCGGCCTTGTCTTCCAGGCGAATGACCATGTGCTGTTGCTGGCTGAGCTTCTGTTCGGCGTCCTTGGCGCGCTTCTGCAACACGATCATGTCCTGGCGGATCGTATCGCGTTCCTCGCGCAGCGCGTTGGCTCGGAACTTCAGGTTCTCGGCTTCCGTCTCGCGCGCTGCAAGGTCGATCTTCAGGCTGTCCGTCTGTTCCGCAAGCTTGGAAAGCCGCGCACGCAGCGTTTCCAGTTCGCTATCCTTGTTGGAGCCGGCCTGTTCGGCAATGTGCAGGCTGGTCTTCAGCTGGCTGATATAGTTTTCGTCCTTGCGCAGGTGCGAGCGCTGCTCGGCCGCCTCAACCTGCATTTCGCCGATCTGCGCGCGCGCCTCGTTGACTTCGGAGGCCAGTCTGCCGGCATCGACGGCGAGCGCGTCGTGGCGAAGCTGCAGGGAGAGCGATTTCTCGCGTTCGCGCTGCAGGTCCTGCGCCGTGCGGGCATTTTCGGCGGCGTAGAGCGCGCGCACCATGTCCTTCTGCGCCCGCACTTCCTGCGGGCTCAGCGGCATCGTCGCCTTGAGGCGGTTTTCCGTGTACCAGACGATGCGGCGATGGACGGCAGGCGAGATCAGAAAGACAAGAAAGGCCGCGGTCAGGAAGCCCAATCCGAACAAAAGAGCATATTCGATCACGGCGCGGCCATCGATTCGAAGGTTGATACGGGTCAGTCCGGTTGATTAAGCACGCAGCCGCCGCATCGGCAAGGCTGCGCGCACCGGCAGGACCATATTCCCAAGGATATTAGCGCCGGTTCCGGCTTTTCAGAAGGGGTTCCAGGTCGGGTTCGGCGTGATCTTGAGGTAGCCGACATTGATTCCGAGACGGGCGCCGACGCCGGTGCGGATCGGTACGACCAGGACATTGTTGTTCTTGAGCAGCGTCATGCCAAAGCCGGCAATGACATAGGCCGAGCCGCTGACGCCGCCGAAACGCGCATAGATGGAATCGATGGAGGGCAGGTCATAGACCAGCATCATGACGCGGGAGCCCTGGCCGCCGTAATCGAGGCCGAGGGACGGACCCTGCCAGTAAAGCGGATGTTCGCCGGCATTCTTGGTGTTGAGCTGGCCCTCGCCGTAGGTGAGGCCGGCGATGAAGGCGCCGCCGCCTTCCTGACCGAGAATGTAGCCGTTGGGCAGGCCGTATTTCTGGAAGGCGTTTTCAACAACCTTGGCCAGACCGCCGCTGGTGGAGCCGAAGAAGGAGTGGCCGGCATCGACGATCTCCTGCATCGTGTACTGGCCGTTGTCCTGCGCGGCAGCCTGTCCGGCCACGACCACCGAGGATACCATGATCGCGGTCAGCAACCTGCAGAAGCCGATAAATCTTCCGAGAAATTGGAGGCGCATGATGTCATCCATTCGTCATTGTCAGAGGCATTGGCATTTGATGCATTTTGCGCCGATCGTCTTAACAATCGGTTTACCAAATATGGTGTCATTATGGCGATGAGTACGGTCGCAAACTTCGCGCAATTTTGATCAGGCACACTACCGGGTGGAATGACACTGCCGCCCTCAGGAGACGATGATGTCCAAGAACCCGAATCTCACTCTGTCCGGCCCGGACCTGGCAGCACTTCTGTGCAGCCGCGTGTGCCATGACGTGATCTCGCCCGTGGGCGCGATCAACAACGGCCTGGAGCTTCTGGACGAAGGCGGAGCGGATTCGGACGCGATGGATCTCATCCGCACCAGCGCGCTCAATGCTTCGGTTCGCCTCAAATTCGCACGTCTTGCTTTCGGTGCCTCCGGTTCCGTCGGCGCCTCGATCGATACCGGCGAGGCGGAACGCGCCGCCAAGGACTTCGCGGTGGCCGAAAAGAAGACCGAGGTGACATGGAACGGTCCGCGCGCGATCGTCGCCAAGAACAGGGTCAAGCTGCTCCTGAACCTCTTCCTCGTCGCCTATTCCTCCATCCCGCGCGGCGGCAGTCTGGATATCACGCTGGAAAATCCGGAATTCGATGCGAGCTTCACGCTTGTCGCCAAGGGCAAGCTGATGCGCGTGCCGCCGAAATTCATCGAAATCGCCACCGGCACCGTCGAAGAGGCGATCGATGCGCATTCGATCCAGCCTTACTACACGGTGCTGCTGGCGGAAGAATGCGGCATGGTCCTGGATCATGTGGTTGGCGCCGAAGAGATCGTCTTCACTGCCAAGGTCGCTGCCGCGTAGTTCACCGATTGCTGATCGAAGCGGCGGCGGTAACGATTCCTTAGCCTGATCGACCTATCTTCGAAGGTTAGGAAGGCCCTCGACGGAGACGGCGCGAGGGGTAAGGAGCTGCCATGCAGAGATTCATGATCACCGACAGTTCGGACATCGTTCGTAAGGTCGGCAAGCGAATCCTTTCCGAGCTCGATTTCCTGGTCAGCGAAGCGTCGAATGCCGAAGAGGCGCTGCAGCGCTGCCAGGCCGAACTTCCCGAATATCTGATCGTCGATTCGGGCATGGAGGGAGCGCTCGATCTCATCGCTGCCATCCGCGCCATGGATGGCGGCAAAGAGGTGAAGATCTATTATTGCGTCATCGAGGCGGATCTCAAGAAGCTGATGGCCGGCAAACGGGCCGGGGCGACCGACTTCCTGCTCAAGCCCTTCGACCGCAAGATCCTTACCGCCGTGTTCGGAAATCGGGCAATCGCCGCCTGACGGGCCGCGCCAATCGTTAACGGGAGCCGTCCTTCGGGGCGGCTTTTTCATTTCGCGATAGCCGCGCCCAAACAAAAATCCCGCCACAAGGGCGGGACTTTCAAGGATAAGGGGATTCGGCGGATCAGGCGGTTTCGGCGTATTCGGCACCATCGGGCTCGCGCAGCACATAGCCGCGGCCCCAGACGGTTTCGATATAGTTGGCGCCGCCGGCAGCATTTGCGAGCTTCTTGCGCAGCTTGCAGATGAAGACGTCGATGATCTTCAGTTCCGGCTCGTCCATGCCGCCGTAAAGGTGGTTCAGGAACATTTCCTTGGTGAGCGTGGTGCCCTTGCGGAGCGAGAGAAGCTCCAGCATCTGGTATTCCTTGCCCGTCAGGTGCACGCGCTGGCCGCCGACTTCGACGGTCTTGGCGTCGAGGTTGACGATGAGCTCGCCCGTGACGATGACCGACTGGGCATGGCCCTTGGAGCGGCGGACGATGGCGTGGATACGGGCGACGAGCTCGTCCTTGTGGAACGGCTTGGTCATATAGTCGTCGGCGCCGAAGCCGAGACCGCGAACCTTGTCTTCGATGCCGGCCATGCCCGAAAGGATGAGGATCGGCGTCTTGACCTTCGACAGGCGGAGAGTGCGCAGCACTTCATATCCGGACATGTCGGGAAGGTTCAGATCGAGAAGGATGATGTCGTAATCGTATAGCTTGCCCAGATCCACGCCTTCTTCGCCGAGATCCGTCGTATAAACATTAAAACTCTCAGATTTGAGCATCAGTTCGATGCTCTGCGCCGTAGCGCTGTCATCCTCGATGAGAAGTACCCGCATAATTATCCCCTTTACCGCCGCCGAAAGGTGGCATGGCCCCCTACGCGATACCGAATAAGCTACGTGATTTGGAAGCTGCCACGAAATGGTTAACAAATTCTAATTCACTCTGGCAAGGAGTATCGAATTTATTAAATAATTTTTCCATTTCTCTGTTTTCCAATGGGAATCTCAAAACCCTATTCTCAACTTCGACATTAAGAAACAGCGCTAAGTGATTCATCCGACTCGCTAATGAAAAGGTTCGGTTTTCCTGTCCTGGCATTTACCGAGCCTTAAATCATCGGGCCTATCATTAACGATGCCCGTAAACGAAAGGTTACCAGCGGTAGGTTTTTGTTAATATCGCAGGAAATTTTTCGGCAAACCGTGTCAAAGCGGCGCGCAAGGGCGGTTTCAAGTTGAGCCGGGGTCTCGCATCACGGGAGTAATGCGTATGAAGTCGCGAGAGAGCCTCGTTCGCCTGAAGGAGTTTCAGGTTAACGAAAAACGTCGTCAGCTGCAGCAATTGCAGATGATGATGTCCGAATTTGAACGGATGACGAAGGATCTGGAGAGCCAGATCGTCGTCGAGGAAAAGAAGTCCGGTATTTCCGACCCGAATCACTTTGCATATCCGACCTTCGCCAAGGCCGCACGTCAGCGTGCCGACAATCTTCAGGTCTCGATCAAGGAACTGAAGGTTCAGGAGGAGGCGCTGGAACTGGCGCTCGAGGAAATGCAGGCGGAATATGCCAGGGCGACGGCGCTCGAAGAGCGCGACGGCGCAGTCCGCGCCAGGGCCTGACGATACTGCGGGCGCCGATGCCCGGCGCCTTGGGGGATTAACACAGAAGCCATGCATGACGGGCGCGGTGTCCGTCATGCATGGCTTTTGGTGTTTCTGCCGCGCCAGGCGGCTTTCTCAGTTCACCACGTCGTTCCATTCGGGGTGGCGCTGCGCCTGTGATTTGAAGAAGGGGCACAGCGGGATGATCTTCCAGCCGCCCTTGCGGGCCGCCTCGACCGCATGAAGGGCGAGCGCCTGGCCGACGCCCTTGCCGCGCAAAGCGTCCGGCACGCCGGTATGATCGATGATGATAAGTTTCGGCGATGTGCGGGAATAGGTCATTTCCGCATCATGGCCTTCCACAGTCGCAACGTAGCGGCCGCCGGAACCGTTTTCCTCAATCCTGATATCCATGCCTGTCTCCTGAAGAATTATATGGCCGGAAGCGTGACATGGCCGCATCGGCATGCCAAGCGTGGCGGCAGGAGACAGTGTGTTCAAAAGGGGAGGGGAAACTTGAACAGGCTTGCGGCGATCCGGCCCGTTCTCATGGTAGCGGCGCCGTTCCTGCTGGCGCTCGGCCTTGTGCTTCCGCTCATCCGTTTCGAGAAGCTCTGGTTCTTCGACGAGACGCCGTCACTCCTGCAGATCGTGGCTTTGCTCTGGACCGGCGGCGACATGGCGCTTGCTGCGCTCGTTGCGCTTGTCTCGATCGTGCTGCCGGTTCTGAAGATGATCGGGATCGCGGCTGAATCGGAGGCTGCCGGCGGCACCGGCAGCCTGTTTTATCGCAATGTCGTGCCGCATCTGTCCAAGTGGTCTATGATGGATGTGCTGCTCGTCGCGATCGTGATTGCGGCGGCGAAGACGACGGGACTTGCGAATGCGTTTACGCAGCCCGGCCTCTGGTGTTACGCGGCCTCGGCAATGATTTCGGGCCTTCTTCATTCCCTCAAGGGAAATGCGTCCGGCCCGAAATAATCAGCGAATGGTGGCTCAGTGGCGGTATTGCTGGATGCGCGTGGTGCGCAGGCCGGCAAGGCCATGGCTGTTGATGGAGGACTGCCAGGACAGGAATTCTTCGACAGTGAGCGTGTACCGCTCGCAGGCTTCTTCCAAGCTCAACAGGCCACCGCGAACTGCCGCGACAACCTCTGCCTTCCGGCGGATGACCCAGCGCCGCGTATTGGGCGGCGGAAGATCCGCAATCGTCAGGGGGCTGCCATCGGGGCCGATGACATATTTCACTCGGGGACGTATCATTTCGGTCATTGGACTCTCTACACAACGCAAGACCACGGGCGCCACTCTAACTTGCCACATTTAAAAATTGCCTAAACGCATCGTAAGACTTTGATAACAAATTTAGACGCGCGCCCGGACGGCTGATTTGCGGGTGCCTGCCGTTACGTCAATTTGAGGCGGCTGCATGGGAGCCATGCGGAATAAATGTTACATATTCTTCCCGCACAATCTTATAAGCGCTGCAACATAAGTATGAGCGCAAAGACTTCGTTTCCGCTCTTCTCGCAGTATCAATAAAGATTGCCGTTTGATTGCTTCGTGTCCTTCGGATGCGGGGCAAATGCCGTCTTTCCGATCGTCCGGCGCGTCCAATCCGCGGCCGGTTGCGAGGCAGAGCCGAAGCCAGGCCCGTGAAGGAACTCGAGAATGAAGAGACGTGAACGCGCAGTCCGCGACTGCGCCGATGATGCCGCATTTTCTGCGTCCGAGGCCCGTTTTGGCGGCGTTTCCGCCGTCGACGGCCCAAGCCGCCTGGACGCGCTGGCGAAGGCCGCCGGGTTCGAATATTACCTGTTTTCCGTCTTCCCGCGCGGGGACCGCACGGCCTTTCTCGAAAACAAGCTGGTCAGCAACTGGCCGCAGAGCCTCATCAATTTCTATGAGGAGGCGGACCTCTTCTATTGCAGCAAGCTGGTCGCCGTCATGAAGCGCACGATCATGCCTGTCTTCTGCGAGGAGGGGCCTTTCGGCGGCAATGCGGCGAATCAGGAAAACCGCCGTCTCAACACGATGTTTCAGATGCACGGGCTGCAGCGCACCTTCGCGCTCGCGCTGCACGACGCTGACCTGAAACAATACATATTCGCTTTTTCGGGCGCGCGCGCCATGCCTTCCCACGAGGAGGCGATGGCGTTGCTCTATGGCTGCATGGAGCTCCTGGACACGCTGCCGGGCGACGAGAAGCCGGAAGACCGGCCATCCGAAACGCTCACCCGGCGCGAGATCGAATGTCTGCGCTGGTCGGCTGCAGGCAAGAGCAGCGACGAAATTGCGATCATTCTCGACCTGTCGTCGCATACGGTGGTGGGATATTTGAAGAGCGCGATGCGCAAGCTGGATTCGGTCAACCGCATGCAGGCGGTTGCCCGGGCATTCCGGTACCGGCTGCTGTAACAGCCGATACCCTTTATTCCATCAGAAGCCTTTGCCGCCGTTCAGCTCGGAAATCAGCGTTCCGACGATGATGCGCATGTCCATCAGCAGCGAGAAGTTCTCGACATAATAGAGATCGCTGGCGATGCGGGCGCGCGCCTTGGCCGGGCGGTCCGTCGGGCCGCGCAGGCCGCGCATCTGCGCCAGGCCGGTGATGCCCGGACGCATGGCGTGGCGGTGATGATATTGTGGAACGAGTTCTTCGTAGAGCATGCCGCCGGCACGCATGCCGATCGCGTGGCAGCGCGGTCCGACGACCGACATGTCGCCCTTCAGCACGTTGAGAAGCTGCGGCAGCTCGTCAATGTTCGAGCGACGCAGGAAGGCGCCGACGCGGGTGACGCGGGGGTCGTTCTTGACCGTCTGCGCGACGCCGGTGACGTCCTGCATGTCCGTGCGCATGGAACGGAACTTGTAGACCTTGATGGCGCGGCAGTTCTTGCCCCAGCGCGTCTGCTTGAAAAGAACGGGACCGGGGCTGTCCATCTTGATCAGGGCTGCGACGACCAGGAGCAGCGGGGCAAGCACGATGAGCGCGCTGATCGAGGCAAAAATATCGAAGGCTCGCTTCAGCACGAACTGCACCGAGGCGGGGGGCGGAACGATGCTGTCGAGTGCGGTAACTGGGAACCTCGCGTTGACCTGACGAACAGGCGTAACGCGAAAGCTCTCTTCAGAAATACTTTTGTTAAGGTCCATGACGCTCAAGGATCTACCCTTTGTATTTTGAAGCTTTCGGCGGTGTCATTCGCTGGCTTGGTTAGCGCCAGAATAAGGCGCGACAATGTTAGGCGACGTTTAACCCTACTACATCCTAAATTTGCGACATTTGTTTAACCGAGTCCAGAGAAATTTCGCATCGCAGCAAACTTCGCAGTTGCGTTAAGTTTATGCAAAATCAGGAGTTTTATTTTTCAACCGGGATTTTTATTAGGAATTTTATGTGTTTGGCAGATTCGGGACAGCAAACGACGGTTGTGATGGTTGTGGCCTACACCGTACCAAAACGTGCCATTCCCGTCGCCGCCAAGGCGATCCTGGCCCTGCCGGAATGGAATTGGTCGTCTATTGTGCCGGAATGGGAGCGAGGGGAGGCGGCCGGAACCAACCTTCCGAAACTATGGTCTGACTGTCACAATTATGTCTGCCCGTCGCGGCGATGTTACCGAAGTCACATTGGCGCGGCGGCGCGGATTGTGGCGACATTGTGTCGAGGCGCATGCGGCCGCAAGGTGGCGCACGGGTTATCGAGGTGAAAAGCGGAGACGGAAATTGCCGGGTGATTCTCCCGGCCGGAAACATCCGGGCTCGGGTGCCCGGCAGTCGCGCGGAACAATGCCGCGACAAAGGCAAAGACGCCGGGGGCGGCGATCGTTATGCCTGCTCAAGCACAGGCTTGGTGCCGCCCCAGGAGACGAAGTGGGGATTTGCGAAGTCGAAATCGGCAGCCGCACCGGTCTTGCCGTAGATGAGCGGCCGGCCGTCCATCGTCACGGTCGAACCGCCTGCTGCGCGCAGCACTGCGTCGCCGGCTGCGGTATCCCACTCCATCGTGCGGGTGAAACGCGGGTAGACGTCGGCCTTGCCTTCCGCCAGCAGACAGAATTTCAGGGACGAGCCGATATTGGTGCATTTGGAGATCGCATGTTTCGCAAGGAAGAGGCCGGTCTCGGGACTGTCGTGCCGAAAGCTTGCGAGCGCCAGGGTTTCCGCTGGCCGCTTGCGCACTTTGATCGGCATTCTTGCCTTTATGGCAAAATTCTCGTCGATCACCAGCTTTTCTGCATGCGCGCGCTCGCCGGAAAATGCGATGCCGAGGGCCGGGGCAAAGACAATGCCGGCGACGGGAGCGCCATTTTCCACATAGGCGATGTTGACCGTGAATTCCTGGCGCTTGTCCAGGAATTCCCGGGTGCCGTCGAGAGGATCGACGAGGAAGAACGACTTTCCGGCGATGTCGGGCACCTTGCCGGCGGCCACCGATTCTTCGGCGATGACGGGGATGTCGGGGAAATCGCGTTCCAGATGCGTCAGTATGATGCGCTCGGCCTCCCGGTCGGCGACCGTCACGGGGCTTTCGTCAGCCTTCATTTCCACCGGGCAGCCGTTGCAGAAGACCTCGATGATGGCCCTGCCGGCTTCGAGCGCCGCCCGTTCAAATGTGCTCAGCATGATCCTGCCGTTCGTCCGCGAATTCGCCTTGAGACTGCTGCGCCTCATATAGTGCATGGGAGCCGTTGCCGCATCCCCTTGCCGGGAAGCTGCAACTCTAGCACAGGCTCGCGGGCCGGTACAAAGCGCATCGTGAGCGATGCTCATGAAATGGCATTCGCAATTGCCGGCATCCCGGAGGCTGAAATTTCGCCATCTTCCTTATTTGTGGAATAGATTACGCACGAGGCGGGTATTTCCTGACCGGGTTCGCGCCAAAAGATTAATGGCTCTGGCTAAAAATTTGCCATTTCATGCCGTTTTTGTGTGGATTTTGGTTCGAATTGCGCCATTTAAGCCTGTTTGCCCAAAATTCTGGCCCAGTAAATCCTTTTTGTCTTCACATTTCCGACGAAACCGCTATGCAATGCGACTAGTGGCTCGTGTGAAAGCACGTGCGATAAAACCAATAAGAGATGCAACTTAAATTTGGTTCGCATCCAGGGGAAATGACATATGGAGTATTTCGTCCAGCAGCTCTTCAACGGGCTGACTCTCGGATCCATCTATGGCCTTGTGGCTATTGGCTATACGATGGTTTACGGCATTATCGGCATGATCAACTTCGCCCATGGCGACATTTTCATGCTTGGTGGTTTCGCTGCTCTTATCGTCTTTCTCGTTCTCACATCCATCTTTGCAGGTCTTCCGGTAGCCGTGCTGCTGCTGGCAATGCTTGTGGTCGCGATGCTGATGACGAGTTTGTGGAACTGGACGATCGAGCGCGTCGCCTACCGTCCGCTGCGCGGTTCGTTCCGCCTGGCGCCGCTGATTACCGCGATCGGCATGTCGATCACGCTGTCCAACTTCATCCAGGTCACGCAGGGTCCGCGCAACAAGCCGATCCCGCCGCTCGTCGGCACGGTCTACAATATCGGCGGCATTTCGATCTCGCTGAAGCAGATCATCATCATTGTCGTGACGGTCGTCCTGCTTGCCGCCTTCTGGTATCTCGTCAACAAGACGGCGCTCGGGCGCGCCCAGCGCGCCACCGAACAGGACCGCAAGATGGCGGCTCTGCTCGGCGTCAATGTCGATCAGACCATTTCCATTACCTTCGTCATGGGTGCGGCGCTCGCTGCCGTCGCCGGCACGATGTTCCTGATGTACTACGGTGTCGCGTCCTTCACGGATGGCTTCATCCCGGGCGTCAAGGCCTTCACCGCAGCCGTTCTCGGCGGCATCGGCTCGCTGCCGGGCGCCGTTCTCGGCGGGCTGATGATCGGCCTCATCGAATCCCTGTGGTCGGCCTATTTCACCATCGCGTACAAGGATGTCGCCACCTTCGCCATCCTTGCATTCGTGCTGATCTTCAAGCCGACGGGCATCCTCGGGCGACCGGAAGTCGAGAAAGTATAAATCATGGCAAACATCGACACTTCTGCGGGTAAGCCGTGGTCTTCGATTGTCCAGAAGGGGTTTAAAGAAGCCTTCCTTACTGGCCTCATTTCGCTTGGCTTGTTCGTTCTCTATATCGGTCTCGGCACGCAGCAAAACATAAACAACGAGCTGATCGTTGTTCAACGCTGGGGCCTACTGGCAGTTTTCGTGCTGATTGCGGCCGCTGGTCGTTTTTTGGTCGTTATCTTCAAGGCGAGGCCAGGTCTTTTTGCCAGGGTCATGCGTATTGCATTGCCTGTGGTGATTTTGCTGATCGTGGCATTCATTGCCGCCGACTTTGTTCAGAAGGAACAATGGTACGATCTGGCTATTCTGGCCGGTATCGTCGCGGTGGCGGCACTCCTGTGTTTGCTGACTATTTATGTTTTGCTCCCTGCCGAAAAAAAACGGAACGAGCGAAATGCGGAAGCAGCAAGATTGGGTTTGCCGCAGGAAAAGAGCCTATACGAGACCCATTTTCTGAAGGCCGTGCTTGTTGCGCTGATACTCTATCCACTGGTGATGGTGGCGAAATTCGGTGCGCAGGGTTCGTTGACGTTCGTTGACAATTTCGGGGTTCAGATCCTGATTTACGTGATGCTGGCGTGGGGCCTGAACATCGTCGTCGGGTTGGCTGGCCTTCTTGATCTTGGCTACGTCGCTTTCTACGCGGTCGGAGCTTATTCCTATGCGTTGCTGTCAAGCTATTTTGGTCTGTCATTTTGGGTGCTGTTGCCGCTTTCGGGCATACTCGCGGCGCTTTGGGGGCTGATTCTCGGTTTCCCGGTGTTGCGCCTTCGCGGCGATTACCTGGCGATTGTCACGCTTGCCTTTGGCGAAATCATCCGTCTTGTCCTCATCAATTGGACTGATGTGACAAAGGGGACTTTCGGTATCACCGGCATCGCCAAGGCTTCGATCTTTGGCATCTGGAGCTTTGATATCGGCAAACCGAACAATTTCGCGAAGGCTTTCGGGCTCCCGATGGCATCGGGTTATTACAAGGTCTTCCTGTTTTACGTTATCTTGGCTCTGTGCATGCTGACGGCCTATGTAACGATAAGACTTCGCCGTATGCCGATCGGTCGAGCATGGGAGGCCTTGCGTGAAGACGAGATCGCTTGCCGTTCGCTTGGGATCAATACGGTCACGACAAAACTGACCGCCTTTGCGACGGGGGCGATGTTTGCCGGTTTCGCTGGTTCCTTCTTCGCGGCGCGCCAAGGGTTCGTTTCGCCTGAATCTTTCGTTTTCCTTGAATCGGCGGTCATTCTCGCCATTGTTGTTCTGGGTGGTATGGGTTCGCTTACCGGCATTGCTATTGCTGCGATTGTGATGGTTGGTGGCACGGAGGCGCTGCGTAGCATGGATTTCCTGAAGGATATCTTCGGGCCGACCTTTACGCCGGAACTCTATCGCATGCTGATATTCGGCCTTGCCATGGTTGTAGTGATGCTTATCAAGCCGCGCGGTTTCGTTGGCTCACGTGAACCGACCGCTTTCCTCAAAGAGCGCAAAGCGGTTTCGGGAAGCTTTACCAAAGAGGGCCATGGTTGATGAGCCCTGTCGAGAACACGATGTCGAGTGACACTTTGCTTAAGGTCGAGCACCTGTCGATGAAGTTCGGCGGTCTGATGGCCATCAACGACTTTTCCTTCGAAGCCAAACGTGGCGAGATCACCGCGCTTATCGGTCCGAACGGCGCCGGCAAGACGACCGTCTTCAACTGCATCACCGGTTTCTACAAGCCGACGATGGGCATGATCACGTTGACGCAAAAGAGCGGCAAGGAGTATCTTCTTGAGCGCCTGCCGGACTTCCGCATTACCAAGGAAGCCAAAGTTGCGCGCACCTTTCAGAACATTCGCCTGTTTTCGGGCCTTACCGTTCTGGAAAACCTTCTCGTTGCTCAACATAACAAACTGATGAAGGCTTCGGGATTCACCGTGCTGGGCCTCCTGGGCATTGGCCCTTACAAAAAGGAAGCCGCAGCAGCGATCGAGCTTGCGCGTTTTTGGCTCGAGAAGGCTGATCTGATCGATCGCGCTGATGATCCGGCCGGTGATCTGCCTTATGGCGCACAGCGCCGTCTGGAAATTGCCCGTGCCATGTGTACTGGCCCTGAGCTTCTCTGCCTCGATGAGCCTGCGGCAGGTCTTAACCCACGTGAATCGGCTGCCCTTAACGCCCTCCTGCGAGGAATTCGTGCTGAAACGGGTACATCTATTCTGCTTATCGAGCATGACATGTCGGTGGTCATGGAGATTTCCGATCATGTTATCGTTCTGGAGTATGGCCAGAAAATCTCCGATGGCACGCCCGATCATGTGAAGAACGATCCAAGGGTCATTGCGGCCTATCTTGGTGTCGAAGATGAGGAAGTTGAAGAGGTCATAGCGACCGTAGAAGGGGGCGCAATCTGATGGCCGGGGAGCATCTTCTCAAGATTCAGGGCGTCGAGACATATTACGGCAATATTCGCGCGCTTGCCGGTATCGATGTTGAAGTCAACAAGGGAGAGATCGTCAGTCTGATCGGCGCCAACGGCGCTGGCAAATCAACGTTGATGATGACGATCTGCGGCAGCCCGCAAGCCCGTACCGGCTCGATTATTTTCGATGGACAGGATATTACCAAGCTGCCGACGCATGAGATCGCGCGGCTTCGTATCGCCCAATCACCCGAAGGGCGACGTATCTTCCCGCGCATGACCGTTATGGAGAATCTCCAGATGGGCGCCGGTCTCGATAATCTCAAGTACTTCCATGAGGATGTAGAGAAAATTTTCGCAATGTTCCCGCGCCTTAAGGAACGTCACTCGCAGCGTGGCGGAACTCTGTCTGGCGGCGAGCAGCAGATGCTTTCGATCGGTCGTGCGCTTATGGCTCGCCCGAAACTACTGTTGCTTGACGAGCCCTCGCTTGGTCTTGCGCCACTGATCGTCAAAGGCATTTTCGAAGCAATCAAAAAACTCAATGAAAACGAGGGATTGACCGTATTCCTTGTTGAGCAGAACGCATTTGCAGCTTTGAAACTTTCGCATCGCGCTTACGTGATGGTCAATGGCAAGGTGACGATGAGCGGTTCCGGCAAGGATCTGCTTGCCAATCCGGAGGTTCGCGCCGCTTATCTCGAAGGCGGCCGGCATTGATCCTCGCGTACAGGAGAGTTTAATTATGCAGGGACTTTTCTTCGAGAGCGACGTCGGCGCTCGTACAGTCATCCGAGCGCTCGTGGTGCTCATCGGCTTCTGGACGGCTTGGCGCGCCGGCCGGGCGGTTGCGGACGGTTGGAGCAACTATCCGCTGGCCGTCGTCTATACTTTCCTGCTCGCCTGGGTGATGCAGTTCCTGCACCACGCGCTGTTTGACGGACCGATGCTCAGCGCCTTCTTCTATGCCATCGATTTCGTAACGCTGCTGATCTTCTCGACGGCCGGGTTCCGCTATCGCCGCACCAACCAGATGGTCAACAACTATTACTGGCTGTACGAAAAAACTTCCGCGTTTTCGTGGAAGGAGAAACATTGACAGCCCGTTGAAACTAGGCATGAATTGCCTTCAGAGTGGAACAGCTTTCCTGGCGCAGTCAAAGGTGGGGTATGCGTCAGGCCTTGGAAGAAACCCGCCCAAAAATTGGGAGTAACAATATGAAGAAGTCTCTCTTGTCAGCAGTGGCACTGACGGCGATCGTCGCTTTCGGCGGCGTCGCGCGAGCTGACATCCTGGTGGGCGTTGCTGGTCCGCTGACCGGCGCGAACGCCGCGTTCGGCGCACAGCTGCAGAAGGGTGCCGAACAGGCCGCCGCTGACATCAACGCTGCCGGCGGCATCAACGGCGAGCAGATCAAGATCGAGCTCGGCGACGACGTTTCCGACCCGAAGCAGGGCATTTCCGTCGCCAACAAGTTCGTTGCCGACGGCGTGAAGTTCGTTATCGGCCACTTCAACTCGGGCGTTTCCATCCCGGCTTCCGAAGTCTACGCCGAAAACGGGATCCTCGAAATCACCCCGGCCGCTACGAACCCGGTTTTCACCGAGCGTGGCCTGTGGAACACGTTCCGTACCTGCGGTCGTGACGACCAGCAGGGCGCGATTGCCGGCAAGTATCTGGCAGACCACTTCAAGGATGCCAAGATCGCCGTCATTCACGACAAGACGCCTTACGGCCAGGGTCTTGCTGACGAAACCAAGAAGGCTCTGAACGCCGCCGGCGTCACCGAAGCCCTCTACGAAGGCGTCAACGTCGGCGACAAGGACTTCTCGGCCCTCATCGCAAAGATGAAGGAAGCCGGCGTATCGATCATCTACTGGGGCGGTCTGCACACCGAAGCCGGTCTCATCATCCGCCAGTCGGCCGATCAGGGCCTGAAGGCAACGCTCGTTTCGGGTGACGGTATCGTCTCGAACGAACTTGCTTCCATCGCTGGCGACGCCGTTGCCGGTACGCTGAACACGTTCGGCCCGGATCCGACGCTGAACCCGGCCAACAAGGACCTCGTTGCGAAGTTCAAGGCCGCCGGCTTCAACCCGGAAGCCTACACGCTCTATTCCTACGCTGCGATGCAGACGATCGCTGCTGCTGCCAAGGCTGCCGGTTCGACCGACGCTGAAGCCGTTGCCGGCGCCATGAAGGAAAAGGGTCCGTTCCCGACCGTTCTCGGCGATATCTCCTTCGACGAAAAGGGCGATCCGAAGCTTCCGGGCTACGTCATGTACGAATGGAAGAAGGGCGACGACGGCAAGTACAGCTACTTCCCGAAGGCCGACTAATCTCAGCCTCCGGCAGTGATGCCTTTCATGGAAGCCCGGTCATCGACCGGGCTTCCTTCGTTTTGTTGCCGGCGCAAGATTGGGTGTCGCGGCAGGCGAAAGCCATTCCATTCCCGGCCCTCATGGCCTAAGCCGGAAGCAAAGGATGGAGGAACCAGATTGATGACCAAGCCCCGTATTCTCGTGACCCGGCGCTGGCCGGCTGCCGTGGAGGCCGTGCTCGCCGAGCGTTTTGACGTGACGCTGAACGCCGATGACGTGCCGCTCGGTGAAAGCGAGTTGCGCCAGGCCGTGTCGGACTATGACGCGGTGCTGCCGACCGTTTCCGACAAGCTGCCGGCCTCGGTTTTTGCCGGCGATGTCCGCGCGAGGATCCTCGGCAATTTCGGGGTCGGCTTCAATCATATCGATATCGCCGGCGCCAAGGCGAAGGGCATCGTCGTGACGAATACGCCCGGCGTGCTGACCGACTGCACGGCCGATATTGCCATGCTGCTTCTCCTGTCCGTCGCACGCCGCGGCGGGGAGGGGGAGCGACAGTTGCGCGCCGGCGCATGGAAGGGCTGGTGCCCGACGCATATGATCGGCACGAAGGTGAGCGGCAAGACCGTCGGCATCGTCGGCTTCGGGCGCATCGGCAAGGCGTTTGCGCAGCGCTGCCATTTCGGCTTCGGCATGGAGGTCCTGTTCTTCAATCGCTCGAAGGTCGATCCGGCCGAGGCGGCGCGTTATGGCGCGCGCCAGCTTGCTTCGGTGGAGGAGGTGCTGGCGGCTTCCGATTTCGTCTCCCTGCATTGCCCCGGCGGCGCGGAGAACCGGCACCTGATGAATGCGGCACGCTTTGCCGCGATGAAGCCGGGTGCCTTTCTCATCAATACGGCGCGTGGCGACGTGGTCGATGAGGCAGCGCTGATTGCGGCGCTGACAAGCGGCACGATCCGCGGCGCCGGGCTCGATGTTTACGAGGCGGAACCGCATGTGCCGGAGGCGCTGCGGCGTATGGAGAATGTCGTTCTGCTGCCGCATCTCGGCAGTGCCACGGAGGAAACGCGCACGGCGATGGGGATGAAGGTCGTGGAGAATGTGACCGCCTTCTTCGAGGGGCGGGAAGTGCCGGACCGGGTGGTCTGAAGGCGCCGTCCTTCACTTGCTACATCTCGTGCAGCACATGCGCCGCCTTCACGGCGGCGGATGCCCTGTTCTCCACGCCGAGCTTCACATAGATCTGCTCCAGGTGCTTGTTGACCGTGCGGGCGGAGAGGCCGAGAATTTCGCCGATATCGCGGTTGGCCTTGCCCTTGGCGATCCACATCAGCACTTCGGATTCGCGCTGGGTCAGCGCAAAATGCTGGCGCAGCACTTCGTCGTCGCTGCGCTTGCCGGCGGCAGTCAGGCGGAAGAGATATTCGTCGGGGCCGATGGCGCCGAGGAAGGCCAGTTGCAGGGCGGCCTGGCCGGCATGGGCGATGGAGATCAGCGCGTCGCGGGCAGCGGCGGCACGTTCCCGCATCCAGTTGCCGATGGTGCGGGAGACGACGTCCATGCCGTCGTCGCTGCCCATGGCGGCGTTGACGAGGCGGGTTGCCTGCGGCGTGGACCAGTGGATCGCGCCATCGCCCTTGACGGCCAGCAGATGGCGGCCTGCCGCATCGAGCGCCACGCGGGCGCTCTGCGCCGAGCGGGCATTGCGCAGGTGGACGCGGATGCGGGCGCGCAGCTCGTCGATATTGATCGGTTTCGACAGGTAATCGACGCCGCCGGATTCCAGCGCGTGCACGACATGTTCGGTTTCGGTGAGCCCGGTCATGAAGATGACGGGCACCTGGGCAACGGCGGCATTGGCCTTCAGCCGGCGGCAGGTCTCGAAACCGTCCATCGAGGGCATGACGGCATCGAGCAGGATGAGATCGGGCGTGATGCGCTCGACGATGTTGAGCGCGGCCGAACCCGACGTGGCGATGAGCACGGAAAAGCCCGACTGCTCCAGTGCATCGGTCAGGAAGCCGAGCGCCTCGGGCGAATCGTCGACCAGGAGAACGATGTCGCGGGGAAGCTCAGCCAACGGTTTCACCCTTTTCTTCGAACCTGTGCAGGAAATCCATGAAGCCGGCGAGATCGAAGGCGGCGACATAGGAGCGGAGTTCTTCCGTGAATGGCTGATTTGCCTCCAGCTTGGCAAGGTCGGCGAGCTTGGCTTCTATACCTCTGATATAGCCGATTTCGCCGAGGCGCAGCAGCTCCTGCACATGCGCCGCGCCGGGGCTGCCGAGCGGCATGGTGGCGGTCATCGGCGCCGGTGTCTGGTCGTCGGCATAAAGCCATTTCAAGCCGAGATGCAAAGCGAGCTTGTCGCGCAGCTGCCTGATATCGACGGGCTTGCCGATTGCATCGTTGTGGCTGTCGTCGCTGTCGCCATGGGCGGCGGCATCGCCGATATTGGCCGAGAGCATCAGGATCGGCGCCGTGCGTCCCGTCTCGCGCAGGCGCGAGACGAGCTGCCAGCCGTTCATGCCGGGCATGGAAATATCGACGAGGAAGAGGTCCGGCTCGATGCCTTCGACCAGCGTCAGGCAGTCCGGGCCGCTTGCGGCCGTCAGCACGATGAAATCGAGGGGAGCGAGGATTTCACGCATCATCTCGCGATGGTCCTCGTTGTCGTCAACGACGACGACGGTGCGGCGCGGGCCGTCATAACCGGCGATCTTTTTCTCCTGCGGCGGGGCAGCGGGGCGCATGACCGCCGACAGCATGAGGCGGACGCGGAAAGTGGAGCCCTTGTCCTTTTCGCTCGCGACGGAGATTTCGCCGCCGAGCGTGTTGGTCAGAAGGCGTGTGATGGTGAGGCCAAGCCCGAGGCCGGGCATGGGACGCACGCTTTCGGCCTCACCGCGCTGGAAGGGCTCGTAGATGCGGGTCAGATCCTTCTCGGCAATGCCGCGGCCGGTATCGGAGACGGTGAAGGTCGCGACCTGGCTGCGATAGCCGATATCGAAGGTGACGCTGCCTTCGTCCGTAAACTTGATGGCGTTGGAAAGCAGGTTGACGAGGATCTGACGCAGCCGCTTCTCGTCGGTCCGCACGAATTGCGGCAGGGCCGGCGCACGGTCGTGGATGAAGGTGAGGCCCTTGGCCTGCGCCTGCGGGCGGAACATGTCGACGATCTGGTCGAGGAAATCCTGGATGTTGATCTCGTTCGAATAGACCTGCAGGCGGCCGGCCTCGATCTTCGAGATGTCCAGGAGGCCGTCGATCAGGCCCGAGAGATGTTCGGCGCTGCGGCGTATGACCTTGATGGAGGACTGGCGCGGAGTGGGGATCGTTTCGTCGCGTTCGAGGATCTGGGCGTAGCCGAGAACGGCGTTCAGCGGCGTGCGCAGCTCGTGGCTCAAGCCCACGACATAACGGCTCTTGGCGCGGTTGGCGGCTTCCGCGGCCTCCTTGGCGGTCTGCAATGCCGCGTCGGTCTTCTTGTGGGCGGCGATTTCCCTGAGAAGCAGCGTGTTCTGGCGGGAAGACTCTTCCTCGGCGACGACACGGCTGTCATGGGCAAGCACGTAGAACCAGCAGGCGATGCCGGCGATGACCGAGAAGACGAAGAAGACGATCAGGATCGTACGGTTGACGACTTCGGCCGTCTCCGGCGAGGCCGAGGCGACCTGATGGGCAATCATGGCAAGGATCGCGCCGACCGCCGTCAGCGCCAGCGCCACGGCAATGCCGTAGCGGCCGAGGCGGGTGGTCAGTTTCTGGACGATGGTTTCCGGCAGCAGGGTCTTTGCCACGGCGCCGACCTGCGCATTGAAGCGGGCATTCGGCTTGCACATGTCATGGCAGCGGCTGTCCAGCGAGCAGCAGAGCGAGCAGATCGGCGCGGCATAGGCGGGGCACCAGGCCATGTCCTCCGGCTCGAAAGGATGCTCGCAGACGGAGCAGGTGATGGTGGTCAGGTTCTTCCAGGCGTGGCGCGGCTTGCGGGCGAGGTAGAACCTGCCTTTCGTTGCCCAGGCGAGAGCGGGCGAGGCGATCAGCGCGATCACCAGCGTGACGTAAGGAGCAAGCGAGGCGGCGACCGAGCCGAAGACACCGAAATGGGCAACGAGCGCGATGCCGGCCGACAGCGTCATGGCGCCGAGGCCGACCGGGTTGATGTCGTAGAGATGGGCGCGCTTGAATTCGATGCCGGGCGGGGCAAGGCCGAGCGGCTTGTTGATGAAGAGGTCGGCGGAGATGGTGCAGAGCCAGGCCATGGCGATGATCGAGAAGATGCCGAGCGTTTCCTCGAGCAGCCGGTAAATGCCGAGTTCCATCAGAAGCAGGGCGATCGCCACGTTGAAGACCAGCCAGATGACGCGGCCGGGATGGCTGTGCGTCAGGCGCGAGAAGAAATTCGACCAGGCGAGCGAGCCGGCATAGGCATTCATCACGTTGATCTTCAGCTGCGAGACGACGACGAAGGCGGCCATCAAGAGCAGCGCGGCATTGTGCCAGGGGATCATGTAGCCGAAGGCGGTCAGATACATCTGCGCCGGGTCGGCGGCGCGGTCGACCGGCACGCCCGAGGTAAAGGTCAGCACGACGAGGAAGGAGCCGGCCAGCAGCTTCGGCGCGCCGATGATGACCCAGCCGGGACCGGCGAGGAAGACGGCAAGGCGGTGGCGCCATTTGCGCTGCGGGTCCGGCGGCAGGAAGCGCAGGAAGTCCGCCTGTTCGCCGATCTGCGACATCAGCGCCAGAATGACGGCCGAGGCCGCGCCGAATTCGACGAGGTTGAAATCGGCGACCGTGCCGGGCGGGCCGGAAGCATGGCGGATGCCGGCAAAGGCGCGCCAGACATCGAATTGCTGCCAGTCCATCAGGGCGATGAAGATGAAGGGCAGGATGTTGAGGATGATCCAGAAGGGCTGGGTCATCAGCTGGAACTTGCTGATCAGCCGCACGCCATGGGTGACGAGCGGGATCACCATGACGGCGCTGATAATGTAACCGATCCATAGGGGTATGCCGAGCGTCAGTTCCAGCGCGCCGGACATGATCGAGGCCTCGATCGCAAACAGCATGAAGGTGAAGCTGGCATAGATCAGCGAGGTGATGGTCGAACCGATATAGCCGAAGCTCGCCCCGCGCGTCAGCAGATCGATATCGACGCCGTGGCGGATGGCATAACGGCTGATCGGCAGGCCGATCGCCAGCATGGCGATGGAGGCGACGATGATGGCGAAGAAGGCGTTGGTCGTGCCGTAGGAGAGCGTGATGGCGCCGCCGATCGCCTCCAGCGCCAGGAAGGAGATGGCGCCGATCGCCGTCTGCGAGATGCGCTGGGAGGAGAAGCGCCGGGCGCTCTTGGCGGTAAAGCGCAGCGCATAGTCTTCGAGCGTCTGGTTGGCGACCCAGCGATTATATTCGCGTCGCACAGGAATGATGCGTTGGCGCGCTGCCATGCGGTTCCTTCAGGCTTCTTGTTCCCCTTGTGACGCTTTCGTAACACGGATCATCCCGGCGCTTAAGAGTGCGCTGCGGCGCAAACCTGCACATTTAGCCCCGTCGGTTACGTCAATCGACGTATACGGTTTTGCGATGCAGCACCCGATAGTTCTTTAAGCAACAGTTAATCTCCGTTTCCGGCCTGTTGCGGAACAAGAAGAGGGGAGTTCAACCAGATGAATCTCAAATCCATATTTACGGGCGCTGCGCTCGGCGCGGTCATGGCCGCATCGGCCGCCTTCCACGGCGCGGTTGCCGCCGACGACACGATCAAGGTCGGCGTTCTGCACTCGCTCTCCGGCACGATGGCGATTTCCGAAACGACGCTGAAAGACGCCATGCTGATGCTCATCGACGAGCAGAACAAGAAGGGCGGTCTCCTCGGCAAGAAGCTCGAAGCCGTCGTTGTCGACCCGGCTTCCGACTGGCCGCTCTTTGCCGAAAAGGCCCGCGAGCTGATCGAGAAGGACAAGGTTGCGGCCGTCTTCGGTTGCTGGACCTCGTCTTCGCGCAAGTCGGTCCTGCCGGTTTTCGAAGAACTGAACTCGCTGCTCTTCTATCCCGTCCAGTACGAGGGTGAAGAATCCTCGCGCAACATCTTCTATACGGGTGCCGCTCCGAACCAGCAGGCGATCCCGGCCGTCGACTACCTGATGAACACGGAAGGCGTGAAGCGTTTCGTGCTCGAAGGCACCGACTATGTCTACCCGCGCACGACCAACAAGATCCTGGAAGCCTATCTCGAATCCAAGGGCATTCCGAAGGAAGACATCCTGATCAACTACACGCCGTTCGGTTTCTCCGACTGGCAGACGGAAGTCTCCAAGATCAAGGAATTCGGCTCGGCCGGCAAGAAGACCGCCGTCGTCTCCACCATCAACGGTGACGCCAACGTTCCCTTCTACAAGGAACTCGGCAACCAGGGCATCAAGGCAACCGATATCCCCGTCGTCGCCTTCTCGGTCGGCGAAGAAGAGCTTGCCGGTCTCGACACCAAGCCGCTCGTCGGCCACCTGGCAGCCTGGAACTACTTCGAATCCGTCGATACGCCGATCAACAAGAAGTTCATCAAGGAATGGCACGCCTTTACCAAGAACGACAAGCGCGTGACCAACGACCCGATGGAAGCCGCCTATATCGGCTTCAACGCCTGGGTTAAGGCTGTTCAGGCCGCCGGCACGACCGATACGGATGCGGTTCTCGACCACATTATCGGCGTCTCCGTCCCGAACCTCTCGGGCGGTACCGCAACCGTCATGCCGAACCACCACATCACCAAGCCGGTGCTGATCGGTGAAATCCAGGCCGACGGCCAGTTCGAAATCGTCCAGCAGACCCCCGAGGTCGTCGGCGACGAATGGTCCGACTTCCTGCCGGACTCCAAGGATCTGATCTCCGATTGGCGCAAGCCGATGAACTGCGGCAACTTCAACGTTGCCACCGGCAAGTGCGGCGGCAAGGGTTCCTGAGTTGGCCCGTCCGACATGAGCCAGAAGAACTTCCGTCCGGATTTCAGATCCGGGCGGAAGCTCCGTCCCCAGCGGTTGCTGCCAAACAGGCCAACGATTTAGGCGGGAAAGCCGATGTATCGCGCCATCAAGATCTTTCTTTTGACCCTTTGCCTGAGCCTCACGGGGCTGACGGCCGGCCTGAAGGCCCAGGACGATATCCATGCGCTTGTCGATGCGCTCGGCGTCGGCGGTTTTCCGGAGCGCGAGGCGGCCATCAAGGCGCTTGTCGCTTCCAAGGATGCGCATGTCAGCCGGATATTGCAGCAGCTGAGCGACGGCCTTCTTTACGTCAATTCCGATGCGGGCGGCCCTGTGCTGGTGCAGGGCGGCACGGATGACGAGCCCACCTATTCCGATCCGCTTACCGGCGAAGCCGTTGCCGATATCGATCCCGACACGATGTCGAAAGTGAGGATCAACAATTCCGTGCGCACGCTCATCGGCACGATGATGAGCCAGCTGACGCTCCTGAGCCCGGATCGCGGCGCCCGTCTTGCGGCTGCCCAGGGGCTTCTGAAGGATGCCGATCCGGCCAATCTCGACCTGCTGAATGCCGCGCTTGCCGGCGAAAAGGACGCCGAGATCAAGGGCACGATGGAAGCGGCGCGTGCGGTCATGGTGTTGAAAAGCGATGTCAGCGCCGACGAGAAGAGACAGGCGATCGATACGGTTGCCGCTCGCGGTGGCCGCGATGCGCTGACGATCCTGACGAGCGCGCTTGCCACCGCACCTGACGATCTCAAGCCGGCCATACAGGCGCATATCAGCACCATCAACCGCAGCCTCGCGCTCTGGGATATCGTCCAGAACGTCTGGTACGGGCTGTCGCTCGGCTCGGTGCTGCTGCTGGCGGCCATCGGCCTTGCCATCACCTTCGGCGTCATGGGCGTCATCAACATGGCGCATGGCGAGATGGTGATGATCGGCGCCTATACGACCTATGTCGTGCAGGAATATATCACCGCGAACTTTCCCGGCATGGCCGATTATTCGCTGGCCTTTGCCGTGCCCGCCGCCTTCGTCTTCACCGGCTTCGTCGGCCTCGTCATCGAGCGCGTCGTCATCCGCTATCTCTACGGCCGGCCTCTGGAGACGCTGCTTGCCACCTGGGGCGTGTCGCTGATCCTGCAGCAGGCGGTGCGCACGGTGTTCGGCCCGACCAATCGCGAAGTGCGCAACCCGAGCTGGATGTCGGGCGCCTTCGAACTCGGCGGCTTGTCGATCACCTGGAACCGTCTGTGGATCATCGTCTTCTCGATGGCCGTCTTCGTGGCGCTGCTGATGCTCCTGAAGCGTTCCGCCTTCGGCCTGCAGATGCGCGCCGTCACCCAGAACCGGCGCATGGCCTCGTCCATGGGCATCCGCACCGGCTGGGTCGATGCCTTCACCTTCGCGCTCGGCTCGGGCATTGCCGGCATGGCGGGTGTCGCCCTCTCGCAGATCGACAACGTCTCGCCGAACCTCGGCCAGAGCTACATCATTGACAGTTTCATGGTCGTGGTCTTCGGCGGCGTCGGCAATCTCTGGGGCACGCTGGTCGGGGCGCTCTCGCTCGGCGTCGTCAACAAGTTCCTGGAGCCCTTCGCCGGCGCCGTGCTCGGCAAGATCCTGGTGCTCGTCCTCATCATCCTCTTCATCCAGAAGCGTCCGCGCGGGCTCTTCGCACTTAAAGGAAGGGCGGTGGAAGCATGATTACGGCCTTCCTTCTCCGGTCTCTCGATCGCCGGATCTCCATTGCCATCGCCATGCTGCTGGTGGTCGCGGTGCTGGTGCCGGTGCTCAACCTGGCGACCTCGGCGGACAATCCGCTGCATGTGCCGACCTATATCATGGCGCTGTTCGGCAAATACCTGACCTACGCGCTGCTGGCGCTGGCGCTCGATCTCGTCTGGGGCTTCTGCGGCATTCTCTCGCTTGGCCACGGCGCCTTCTTCGCGCTCGGCGGTTATGCGATGGGCATGTATCTGATGCGCCAGATCGGCTCGCGCGGCGTCTATGGCGACCCGATCCTGCCCGACTTCATGGTCTTCCTGAACTGGAAGGAGCTGCCCTGGTTCTGGTACGGCTTCGACCAGTTCTGGTTTGCGGCGCTGATGGTGCTGGTCGTGCCCGGCCTGCTTGCCTTCGTCTTCGGCTGGTTCGCCTTCCGCTCCCGTGTCAACGGCGTCTATCTGTCGATCATCACGCAGGCCATGACCTATGCGCTGCTGCTTGCCTTCTTCCGCAACGACATGGGCTTCGGCGGCAATAACGGCATGACCGATTTCAAGGATATCCTTGGCTTCAACGTGCAGGCGGACGGCACGCGTGCGACGCTCTTTGCGGCGACGGCGATCTTCCTTGCGCTGTCGCTGACGATCGCCTCGGCGATCGTGCGTTCGAAATTCGGCAAGGTGCTGGTCGGCGTGCGCGATGCGGAAAGCCGCACGCGCTTCCTCGGCTACCGTGTCGAGCATTTCAAGCTCTTCACCTTCGTCGTCTCGGCGATGATGGCGGGTATCGCCGGCGCGCTCTATGTGCCGCAGGTCGGCATCATCAATCCCGGTGAATTTGCGCCGGCCAACTCCATCGAGGTCGTCATCTGGACGGCCGTCGGCGGACGCGCGACGCTGATCGGGCCGATCATCGGCGCCATCCTCGTCAATGGCGGCAAGACGATCTTTACCGGCCTCTTCCCCGATTACTGGCTGTTTGCGCTCGGCGGCCTCTTCGTGCTTGTCACGCTGTTCCTGCCGAAGGGCATCGTCGGCACGATCGCCCAGTATCTCGGCAAGCGGAAGCCGGTTTCGAACGGCGTGCCGCCAACCGCTGCCGAAGAGGGCGTCGAGGCAAAAATCCAGGCTGCGGAGTAGACCCATGATCCCCGACGTCAAACCCAAGAGCGTGCTCTATCTCAACGGTGTCTCGGTCTCCTTCGACGGTTTCAAGGCGCTGAACTCGCTCTCCATCGTCATCGAACCCGGCGAACTCCGGGCGATCATCGGCCCGAACGGCGCCGGCAAGACGACGATGATGGATATCATCACCGGCAAGACCCGGCCGGACGAGGGCGAGGTCTTCTTCAACGGCACGGTCGACCTCACCAAGAAGGACGAGGCCGATATTGCCCAGCTCGGCATCGGCCGGAAATTCCAGAAGCCGACGGTCTTCGAAAGCCACACGGTCTGGGACAATCTGGAACTGGCGCTGAACCGCCGGCGCACGGTGTTTTCGACGCTGTTCTACCGGCTCTCCGGCGAGGACAAGGATCGCATCGAGGAAATCCTGGAGACGGTGCGGCTGACGCATCGCCGCGAGGAGCTCGCGGCCAACCTGTCGCACGGCCAGAAACAGTGGCTGGAGATCGGCATGCTCTTGGCACAGGAGCCGAAGCTGCTGCTCGTCGATGAACCGGTGGCCGGCATGACCGATGCCGAGACGGCGGAAACGGCGATCCTGCTGAAAGACATCGCCAAGACGCGGTCCGTCGTCGTCGTGGAGCACGATATGGGTTTCATCCGCGATCTCGGCGTGAAGGTGACGTGTCTTGCGGAAGGCTCGGTGCTGGCCGAGGGATCGATCGATTTCGTCAGCAACGATCCGAAGGTGATCGAGAACTATCTGGGGCGCTGAGATGCTGACAGTCGAAAACGCAAATCTTCACTATGGCGCGGCCCAGGCGCTGCGCGGCATCTCGATCAAGGCCGAGATGGGCAAGATCACCTGTGTGCTCGGGCGCAACGGTGTCGGCAAGAGTTCGCTCCTGCGCGCCGTCACCGGCCAGCATCCGCTGTCTGCGGGCACGATCACCTTCAACGAGACAAAGCTGAACGGCCTGCCGCCTTTTGCCCGGGCCAAGCAGGGCATCGGCTACGTGCCGCAGGGGCGCGAAATCTTCCCGCTGCTGACGGTGAAGGAAAACCTCGAAACCGGCTTTGCTCCGCTTGGCCGCCGCGACCGCAACATCCCCGACGATATCTTCAGCCTCTTCCCGGTGCTGAAGTCGATGTTGTCGCGTCGCGGCGGCGATCTTTCCGGCGGGCAGCAGCAGCAGCTGGCGATCGGCCGCGCCATGGTCACGCGGCCGAAGATCCTCGTGCTCGACGAGCCGACCGAGGGTATCCAGCCGTCGATCATCAAGGATATCGGCCGGGCGATCCGTTACCTGCGCGATTCCACCGGCATGGCGATCCTGCTGGTCGAGCAATATCTCGATTTCTGCCGCGAACTTGCCGATTACGTCTACATCATGGATCGCGGCGAGATCGTGCATGAGGGCCTTGCCGAGACGCTGGATACGCCGGAAGCACGCCGCCATCTGACCGTATGACCTCTCTGGCGATCACACCGGCAGATGCCGTATTTTGCGGCAGACGCCGTCAGCCCCCTGCGAAAGACCGGTGGGGATACGGGCGTGCGGAAAGCGGCACGGGACTTGCTTTCTTCCAGTCACCGGACACATTCAACGCAAGTTGCCGGACGGGACGGCATCTGCACGGGGGTGGCATGACGAGCGTGGCGGCAGGCATCACCAGACCGCAGAGGGCGGAAGGACGCGGGCATCTTGCGGCCGGGATGCAGGACGGGCGCACGCGAATCCGTGAGCTCTATCAGGAGGGCGCGGCGAAGATCCGCCTGCCGGACACGTTCGACGCCTCGATGGAGGCCGTCATCATCAATACGGCCGGCGGGCTGACGGGTGGCGACCGGATGAACTGGAGCGTGTCGGCCGGTGCCGGCACGCGCATCGACGTCACCACACAGGCCTGCGAGAAGATCTACAGGGCATCGGCCGGTACTGCCGAGGTGACGACGCAGATCGAGGTGGGGTCGGGCGCCCGCGTCGACTGGCTGCCGCAGGAGACGATCCTTTTCGATCGCGCCTCGCTGTTTCGCCGCCTGGATGTCGATCTGGACGACAGCGCGGAATTCCTGGCTGTCGAAGCCATCCTGCTCGGCCGCAAGGCGATGGGCGAGACCATGGAGACGGGGCTGTTTCGCGATCGCTGGCGCATCCGCCGGTCGAGCCGGCTGATCCATGCCGAGGAGCTGCGCCTTTCCGATGCCGTGGCGCTGCTTGCGGCCGAGCAGGCGGTGCTTGGCGGGCAGGTGGCCTTTGCGACGGTGCTCTATGCGGGGCCGAAGTCGGAAGCCTATCTTGCCAGGGTGCGGCCGCTGGTGGAGGGGCATATGGGCGGGGCGAGCGCCTGGAGCGACAAGCTCATCGTGCGCCTTGCCGCAGCCGATGGTTTTGCGCTCAGAAAAATCCTCATCCCGGTCATTTCCGCCTTGCGCAATGGAGCGCCTGTGCCGAAAGTCTGGAATCTATGAGTTCAACAAGCGGATAGACGATGAACCTCACCCCGAGAGAAAAAGACAAGCTGTTGATTTCCATGGCCGCGATGGTGGCGCGCAAGCGGCTGGAGCGCGGCGTCAAGCTGAACCATCCGGAAGCCATCGCCCTCATCACCGATTTCGTCGTCGAAGGCGCGCGCGACGGCCGCCCGGTCGCCGAACTCATGGAGGCCGGCGCCCATGTCATCAGCCGCGAGCAGGTGATGGAGGGCATTGCCGAGATGATCCACGACGTGCAGGTCGAGGCGACCTTTCCCGATGGCACGAAGCTGGTGACAGTGCATCAACCGATCCGCTGAGGAGGGAGCCATGCTGGAGCTTCGGCCCAATTGCGAATGCTGCGACAAGGACCTGCCGCCCGACAGCGCGGAGGCGATGATCTGCACTTTCGAATGCACCTTCTGCGCGGATTGCGTCGCCGACGTGCTGAACGGCGTGTGCCCCAATTGCGGCGGCAATTTCGCCGCCCGGCCGATCCGGCCCGCATCGAAGCTTGCGAAATATCCGGCTTCCACGAAGCGCGTACTGAAGGCCGAGGGCTGCGCGCCCAAGGCGGCTTAAGGAGACACAGATGATCCCTGGCGAAATCATTGCCGCCGACGGCGAGATCGAACTCAATGCCGGAGCGCCGACCGTGACGCTCGAGGTTTCCAATACCGGCGACCGCCCCGTGCAGGTCGGCAGCCACTATCATTTTGCCGAGACCAATGCCGGCCTGTCCTTCGATCGCGAGAGGGCGCACGGGATGCGGCTCGACATTCCCGCCGGCACGGCCGTGCGTTTCGAGCCGGGCCAGACCCGCTCGGTGACGCTGATACCGCTCTCCGGCAAGCGCGAAGTCTACGGCTTCCGCCAGCTGGTGATGGGCCGGCTCTAATCAAAAGAAAATAACGGAGGAAATACATGCGCTTGAAGATCGGGCTCATCGGGGCGGCGCTGATGCTGCTTGTCTCCGGTGCCGCTCATGCCAAGGACGTGGATTGCGCCAATGCGCAGACGCAGGCCGATATGACGAGTTGCGCGCAGGCGCGCTATGACGCGGCCGACAAGGCGCTCAATGCCCAGTACAAGCTGACGCGCGCCGCCATGGTGGCGATCGACAAGGATCTCGACGGCGACATGAAGGGCGCCGAGCAGGCACTGCTCAAGGCGCAGCGTGCCTGGATCAGCTATCGCGACGCCCAGTGCGAAAATTCCGGCTTTCAGGCCCGCGGCGGCACGATGGAGCCGATGCTGGTGGCGGGCTGCCTTGCCGACCTGACCGATCTCAGGACCAGGGAACTCAAAGCACTCGCCGACGGGATGGGCCGGTAAGGTGGGCAGGACAATCATCATCGTAGGCAACGGAGACGTGGCGGAAGGCGGGGCTGAGATCATCGACGCTGCCGACTTCGTCATCCGCTTCAACGAATGCCGCTCTTACGGCGCCGGTGGCACGCGCACCGACGTGGTTGCCGTGTGCAATACCGGCCGTCCCGCCAAGGCCATGCTCGGTTCCGAGAGCTGGCGCGTCCATCCGGGTATCGTCGAAGCCGCGGAAATCTGGAGCGTGCGCGATCCGGAAAAATTCGCGGCCATGCGCGCACCGCTTGCCGTATCGCATCCGGAACTCGACGATTTCTGCGATGACTATACGAGCCGATTCAACGACTTCTGCGTGCAGGCTGGCAAGATACATCGGATCGTTGAGAAACAGATTCATGAGGCCGTGGACCGGGCGCTTTCGGCCTTCTCGCCGGCGCCTTATGTCGTGCCGAGCAGCGGCATGATCGTGATCGGCGACGTGCTCGACAGGTTTCCCGACGACGAGGTGACGCTGGCAGGCTTCGGCCATGTGGGCTGGGAATGGCACCCCTTTGCCGCCGAAAAGCAGCTCGTCGATTCCTATATCGCCGCCGGCCGTCTGAGGCGGCTTGCCGGAAAACCGCCCGGAAAACCGCTTGTCTCTTCCTCGCAAGGAGCCCGATAGATGCCCTACAAGATCTCCCGCGCCGCTTATGCCGGCATGTTCGGTCCGACCACCGGCGACAAGGTGCGCCTTGCCGATACGGAGCTTTTCATCGAGATCGAAAAGGATTTCACCACCTATGGCGAAGAGGTGAAGTTCGGCGGCGGGAAGGTCATCCGCGACGGCATGGGCCAGAGCCAGGTGACGCGGGCTGGCGGCGCTGTCGATACCGTCATCACCAATGCGGTGATCGTCGACCATACCGGCATCTACAAGGCCGATATCGGGTTGAAGGACGGGCGCATCGCGGCGATCGGCAAGGCCGGCAATCCGGACATGCAGCCGGGTGTCAACATCATCGTCGGTCCGGGCACGGAAGCGATTGCCGGCGAGGGCAAGATCGTGACGGCCGGCGGCATGGACAGCCATATCCATTTCATCGCCCCGCAGCAGATCGAGGAAGCGCTGATGAGCGGGCTGACCTGCATGCTCGGCGGCGGCACCGGGCCGGCGCACGGCACGCTCGCGACCACCTGCACGCCCGGCCCCTGGCATATCGCCCGCATGATCGAGGCTGCCGATGCCTTCCCGATGAACCTTGCCTTTGCCGGCAAGGGCAATGCCTCGCTGCCCGGCGCATTGCAGGAAATGGTGCTGGCCGGTGCGACCTCGCTGAAGCTGCACGAGGACTGGGGCACGACGCCCGGCGCCATCGACTGCTGCCTGTCGGTTGCCGACGAGTACGACGTGCAGGTGATGATCCATACGGATACGCTGAACGAAAGCGGCTTCGTGGAAGACACGATCGGCGCCATCAAGGGCCGCACCATCCATGCCTTCCATACGGAAGGTGCGGGCGGCGGCCATGCGCCTGATATCATCAAGATCTGTGGCCAGCCGAACGTCATTCCGTCCTCCACCAATCCGACCCGGCCCTATACGGTCAATACGATTGCCGAGCACCTGGACATGCTGATGGTCTGCCATCACCTGTCGCCGTCGATCCCCGAAGACATTGCCTTTGCCGAGAGCCGTATCCGCAAGGAGACGATCGCGGCGGAAGACATCCTGCACGATATCGGCGCCTTCTCGATCATCTCCTCGGACAGCCAGGCCATGGGCCGTGTCGGCGAAGTGCTGATCCGAACATGGCAGACGGCCGACAAGATGAAGCGCCAGCGCGGACGCCTGAAAGAGGAGAAGGGCGACAACGACAATTTCCGTGTCCGCCGTTATGTCGCCAAATACACGATCAATCCGGCGATCGCCCACGGCCTGTCGCATGAGATCGGCTCGATCGAAGTCGGCAAGCGCGCCGACCTGGTGCTGTGGAACCCGGCCTTCTTCGGCGTGAAGCCGGATATGGTGCTGCTCGGCGGCTCGATTGCGGCGGCGCCGATGGGCGATCCGAACGCCTCGATCCCCACGCCGCAGCCGGTGCATTACCGGCCGATGTTTGCCTCCTTCGGCAAGAGCCTGACGAATTCCTCCGTCACCTTCGTCTCGCAGGCGTCGCTCGATGCCGGCATCAAGGGCCGCCTCGGCGTCGCCAAGGATCTCGTTGCGGTGAAGAACACGCGCGGCGGCATCTCCAAGGCGTCGATGGTCCACAACGACCTGACGCCGGAGATCGAGGTCGATCCGGAAACCTATGAAGTGCGGGCGAACGGCGAGCTTTTGACCTGCGAGCCGGCGACGGTGCTGCCGATGGCGCAGCGCTATTTCCTGTTCTGAGGGCGTCTTGCCTGCCGGCGGATCGAAGGCGCCGCGATGGCCGGTACGGGCGATCGCGCTGCTTGCGGCCGCATTGTGCAAAGCGGCCTGCAAACCGGATTCCGGAACCGGATGCCGCAGACGGCGGTGCTTTCAGCTATCCTCTATAAGCGAAGTATAACTGCTCGTGCGCAACCATGGCGTCGGGAACAGGATCGCTTATTTTGCCGTTTCGGCCCTTGTCTTTCTGAGGGGTTGCTGACCATTGTTCCTCTTAAAGTGAATTCTGAACATCACTCTCTGACTGGTTGTGGAAATCAGTGGATGGACTGTGGTTTTTCAGCCATAGACCATTCTGGAACAGGCACCCGGTGCTTCCTATAAATTCTGTTTAAGGTCAAAAGCTTAGATATGTTTCCCATCGTGGTGATTCCTGTCCCGAAAAGTTGCACTTCCTGCTAGAAAAAGCAGATGCGTGGAATCCCCTGAAATCACTCGAATTTTAGTGATCGGATTAAGACCCCCGCAGCAATTGCGATCTTATCAATGCCCTGGAACCGCTGGGCAGGAAGGTCGATTCTCATGGAAAACTGGATATCGCTTCAGGCTGAGCTCGGCAGTTTCGAGCATCGCAGGACAGTTTATACTTTCGCGCTGAAGATGAGTTTTCTGGCGGTCATTCTCTCCGGATTCATCATCCTGATAACCTTGCCGCCGCTCGACTTCATCGGAATGCTGCCGATCACGCTCGGGCAGGCCATGGTCTTTGCCATCATCCTTTCCTGGCTCATCGGCGGAATGGTGTCCGGCGTGCTGTCGCTCGTGGCCGGTTTCGCCATTCATGACCTGACCGTATCGCGCGCCGAATTCGAAAAGCTCAGCCGCACCGATACGCTTTCCGGGCTTTTGAACCGGCGCGCTTTCACCGATGCCCTGGAGAAAGTGGAAGGGGATGCCTGTCTCGCCATTTTCGACGTCGACCGTTTCAAGGCGATCAACGACCGTTTCGGCCACGGCTGCGGCGATGCCGTCATCACCGCCGTCTCGGCCATGCTTGCGGATGCTTTCGATGGGGCCTCGGTCGTGGCGCGGCTCGGCGGCGAGGAGTTTGGCGTGATCGTGCAGGGCGGCACGCCGCAGGAGCGGGTGGCGCGCATCGAAGCGGTGCGGGCACAGATCGCCGCGCGGCCGATTCCGGCGGATGGGCACGAGGTCACCATCACCATCTCGGGCGGCATTGCCGATCTGCACGAGGGGCGCGACAAGGAGGCGGTCTATGCCTGCGCGGACAAGGCGCTCTATCTTGCCAAGGCGCTCGGCCGCAACCGCGTCGTCCACGAGCGCGAGGGGCTCAACCACGCCTGGCACGGGCTCGTGGAAAACGGTCTCGGCGTCCAGGGCGTCGCGCCTGACGAGGCGGAACTGCTGCAGGCGTCGGGAATCTAGAGCCGTTTGCGGACGGGGCGTTTACGAAACGTGCATTGGTGCTTGCATCGCAAAGGGCTATTTTGCATGGTCTAGGTCCCAGATTAACGGATATGTCATGCAGCGCGTCACCTCCTATCTCCCCGCCGGCACCCCTTCCTCTCACCCGACCGCACAGGTCAAGCTGCCGCACGATCTGCGGCACCTGCGCCGCAAGCTCCTGCATCTGGAGAACGGCGAGATGGTGATGCTCGATCTCAAGGAGCCGGTGCTGTTCGCCAATGGCGACATGCTGGTGCGCGAGGATGGCGAGCTGATCGAGATCCTCGCTGCCGACGAGAAGCTGTTCGAAATTCGCGGCCGCGACCGGGCGCATCTGATCGAACTCGCCTGGCATCTCGGCAACCGCCATCTTTCGGCGCAGATCGAGGAGGATCGCATCCTGATCCTGCGCGATCACGTCATCCGCACCATGCTGCAGGGTCTGGGCGCAATGGTGCTCGATATCAACGAGCCCTTCCAGCCGGCGCGCGGCGCCTATCATGCCCACGGCGGACATTCGCACGGGCACGACCATCACGACCACGGCCATGACCACGATCACGAGCATCATGATCATGACCACGATCATGATCATGACCACGGGCACGGGCATGACCACCACCACGGTCATCAGCACAAGCACGATTGACGGCTGATGGCTGGAGACAGTGAGCTGCAGGCTCTGCTGCGCCTGACGGCATGGCTTTCGCCGGCCTTTCCCGTCGGCTCCTTTGCCTATTCCGGCGGGCTGGAGCGGGCCGTGGCGGACGGGCTCGTTGGCGATGCCGGTATGCTGCGGCACTGGCTGGAGACGCTGATCGGCAAAGGCTCCGTCTGGAACGACGCCGTGCTGCTGGCGGCCAGTCATCGCGATCACGGTGACGCCGCCCGCCTTGCCGAGCTTGCGGAACTGGCCGCGGCACTTGCCGGCTCGCGCGAGCGCCATCAGGAGACGATGCTGCTCGGCGAAGCCTTCCTGACGGCCGCGCAGGCCTGGACGGACGACGTCTTCGGCCGATTGCCGAAAAAGGCTGCCTATCCGGTCGCCGTCGGCGCCGTGACGGGGGCGCATGCGATCGGGCGCGAAAAGGCGCTTGCCGCCTTTCTTCACGCCTATCTCTCCCAGGCCGTCTCCGCCGGCATCCGGCTCGGCGTGGCAGGGCAGAAGGATGGCGTTGCCATCCTTGCCGGGCTGGAGGCGCGGGTGATCGATATTGCCGCGCGCGCTGCCGGTTCCAGCCTCGACGATCTCGGCTCGGCAACGGTTCAGGCCGATATTGCCGGGCTTCGCCACGAAACGCAGCAGACGCGGCTGTTCCGCTCCTGAGCGGGACTTATGCGCATATCTGCGTCATTTGCCGGTGGCGGGAAAGCAGCGCTTCGCTATCATCTGGCTTCGATTGGAGTAAGGCACATGAAATCAAGAAACGGACCCCTGCGCGTCGGCATCGGCGGGCCGGTCGGCTCGGGCAAGACGGCGCTGACCGAAAAGCTCTGCAAGGCGATGCGCGACGACTATTCCGTGGCCGTCGTGACCAACGACATCTATACGACCGAGGATGCCGAAGCGCTGGTGCGCATGCAGGCGCTGCCGTCCGATCGCATCGTCGGGGTCGAGACCGGCGGTTGCCCGCATACGGCCATCCGCGAGGATGCGACGATCAACCTGCAGGCCATTGCCAATCTCAACGAGCGTATTCCCGATCTCGACGTCGTTTTCATCGAATCCGGCGGCGACAATCTGGCGGCCACCTTCTCGCCCGACCTTGCCGATATCACCATCTACGTGATCTCCGTCTGCCAGGGCGAGGAAATCCCGCGCAAGGGCGGGCCGGGCATCACGCGCTCGGACCTGCTCGTCATCAACAAGAAGGATCTGGCGCCTTACGTCGGGGCCGACCTCGAGGTGATGGACCGGGATGCCGCCCGCATGCGGGCGAGCCGCCCTTTCGTCTTTTCCGACATGAAGCGGGGCGACGGCATCGGCTCGATCGTCGATTTCCTGCGCGTGCAGGGCGGCCTTTAGGGCATCCGTGAGGATGCTCCCTCTGCTCAAGCTGCCGACGCTCAGATGCGTTTGAGCATGTTGACGTCGCTGATGGCGATGAAGCGGCCGCGCACGGTCACGCCGGCCGCTTTCAGCGTCGAGAAGGCGCGCGACAGTGCCTCCGGCGCCAGACCCAGCTTGCGGGCGAGCAGGTTTTTCGGGAAGGGCAGCCGTAGCGATGCCGTTGTTGCGCCGTCCTCCACGCAATTTGCGAGCAGATAGTGTGCCACGCGCTGCGGCGCCGTCTGCATCCGGTCGTTGGCGAGGCACTCCATCGCCGACAGCAGATGCAGCGACAGGCTGCGCATGATCGCGGTGCCGATCTGCGGATGTTCGGCCAGGAGGGCGCGCACCTTGCCGATATGGAAACGGGCAAGCACGGTGTTGTCCATCGACTGGGCGCCGTAGCGATAGGTGCCGCCGGCCTGGATCAGGCATTCGGCGAAACTGTCGCCCGGCTCGCAGATGCGGATATCCGCCTCGCGACCTTCGCCGTTCAGGCGAAAGAGCCGGACATAGCCCTCCAGCACGCTGTAGAAATAAACGCCAGGCTCGCCCTCCTGAAAGAGAATGTCGTGTGAAGCAGACGTGATCACGGTGGAGCAGGCGCGCAGCGCCTCCGCTTCCACGCTCTCCAGGTCTGCAAGTATTCCGGCTCTGGAAAGCAGCGCGCGTTCGCGGCTGCCTTGCATCAGCATCCTGTTCATGTTGCGCCTCCGGCAGCGGTCAAGGCCGCCAATGTCCCCCTTGATGATGCAAGGATAGGGGAAGCGAGACGCGGGGGAGTTGATTTTGATCAAACGCTTTCGCGGCGCGTTTATCGAAAGCGGCGATCGACCGGGATGGTGAAGGACCAGGCGTTCGGGAGCTTGCGGCCGGCGATAAACCTGCGCATGAAGGGCAGCAGGACGAACAGGCGCTTGCCGCTTTCGGGCTGTTCGACAGGCTGGCCATCGCGCGGGTTGCCCCAGCGGTCTTCATAGAGATCCTTGAAAAGCGAGCTGACCGGGATCATGGCTTCGTCTCCACAATATTGAATCGATTCAAAATCTCGACGGAGATATTGAACCGATTCAATCCTGCGCCTCCTGCCGGACGCTGTCAAGTTTATTTTGAACCGATACAATCCTTTGCTAGAGTGAACCGAACTCGGAACTGCAAGGAGCGGCATTGGGAAAAGGACATGTGAGGCTGGCCGATGTCGCCAAGGCGGCAGGCGTATCGCAGGGGACGGCATCGAATGTTTTCAGCCGCCCCGAAGTGGTCCGGGAGGAAGTGCGCGAGCGGGTGCTGAATGTCGCCCGCGAGCTCGGTTACGGCGGACCCGACGTCAAGGGCAGGCTGCTGAGGGCAGGGCGGGTGAACGCGATCGGCGTGGCCGCCGTCGAGCCGCTCACCTATTTCTTCGACGATCCCTGGGCGCGGTCGCTGATGACGGCGATCGGCGAGGTCTGCGACGCCAGCGGCACGGGCATTGCCGTCGTCTCGGCGATGAACGAGGAACGGCTTGCCTGGAACATCAACAGCGCGCTCGTCGACGGCTTCATTCTGCTGTGCGTGGAAGGCGGCGAGAGGCTCGTGGAACTCACCCGTCAGCGGCAGCTGCCGTTCATCGCGCTGGCGCTCGGCATCGAGGACGAGACCATCCCGGCAATCGGCATCGACAATGTAGCGGGCGGGGCGGCGGCAGCGCGGCATCTTCTGGAACTCGGGCACCGGAATATCGCGATCCTGTCGATCGGCGATGTCGACGGCCTGGTCGGCCGGGTGGCGCCCGAGCGGGTCGATCCGGAAATGGAAGCGACCCCGCGCGACCGCATGCACGGCTATTGGCAGGCCCTGGCGGAATACGGCATCGCGCGCGACGCCGTTCCGATCCAGGGGACCCTGCATGACAGGCCGAGCACGCTGGCGGCGATGGAGGCGCTGTTTTCCGCCGGCAATCCGCCGACGGCAATTCTGGCGATGTCGGACAAGGTTGCGCTCCATGCCATGCAGTGGCTGGCTGAGCGGGGGCTGAAGGTCCCCGAGGACGTATCCGTCGTCGGCTTCGACGGCGTGCCGGAAGCCGCCACCTCGCTGCCGCGCCTGACCACGGTGGCGCAACCCTTTGCCGAAATCGCACGGCGTTCGGTAACGGCGATCCTCGAAAATGCGCTGCCGCAAAACCACGAGGCGCTCGATCTGGAACTTGTCGTGAGAGACAGCACTGCGGCGCCAAGGCCGCGATAGGTTCGCAAAACAAAAAGGCCGGGTCGATGCCCGGCCTCTCGTCTTATGATTGCCGTCTCATTCGGCCGCGAAGGGCGGCAGCCGCAGCACGTTGGTGTCGCTGCCGGTCTTGCGCTTGCTTTCCGGCTTCTCGATCGCGGCCAGGCGCTCTTCCAGGGCATCGATCGTGCTCTGGCTCGTCTTGAGCTCGCGGGTGAGCTCCTCGCGCGACATGGCGAGCTCCTCCTCTTCCTTCTTGCCGACGAGGCGGCCGAAGAGCCAGCCGAGCAGACGGGAGAGGTCGTCCATGATCAGGAAGAAGGAGGGCACGACGACCAGCGACAGCACGGTCGAGACGATAATGCCGCCGATGACGGCAATCGCCATCGGTGCGCGGAAGGAGCCGCCTTCGCCGACGCCGAGCGCAGACGGCAGCATGCCCGCCGACATGGCGATCGAGGTCATGATGATCGGGCGGGCGCGCTTGCGGCCGGCTTCCACCATGGCATGAACGCGTTCCAGTCCGTGGCGCTTCATCTCGATGGCGAAATCCACCAGCAGGATGGCGTTCTTGGTGACGATGCCCATCAGCATCAGGATGCCGATCAGCACCGGCATGGACAGCGCGTTCTGGGTGATGATCAGCGCTGCCGCCACGCCGCCGATCGCAAGCGGCAGGGAGAACAGGATGGTGAAGGGCTGGATCACGTCCTTGAAGAGCAGGATCAGCACGACCAGAACCAGCAGCAGGCCCATCAGCATGGCGTTGCCGAAGCTGCCGACCAGTTCGGCCTGGACCTTGGCGTCGCCGCTTTCGGCCAGATGCACGGTCTTGGGCAGTTCCGTCTCCGCCACGATGCGCTTGAACTCGCCCGACGCCGTATCGAGCGCGGTACCGAAGGGCACGTCGGAACCGATGGCGACGACGCGGTTGCGGTTGTTGCGCTTGATCGAGCTCGGACCTTCCGAATAATCGACATCCGCGACGCTGTAGAGCGGTACGGAGGCGCCGGTCGAGGTCTTGATCTTCAGCGCCCGGATGGAGGCCAGATCGCGGCGGACATCGAGCGAGGCCTGGACGCGGATCGGGATCTGCCGGTCGTCGAGCGAGATCTTGGCAAGGTTGGCGTCGATATCGCCGATCGTGGCGACGCGCACCGTCTCGGAGATCTGCTGCGGCGTGATGCCGAGGCGGGAAGCTTCGGCCATGCGCGGGCGGATCTGCAGTTCCGGCCGGGGCAGGGCGCCTTCCGAGGAGACGTTGGCAAGGATCGGCGAAGCGCGCAGCTTGGATTCGAGCAGGCTGACCGCATCGTTCAGGTCCTGCTCGTTGGTCGAGAGGAAGTTGAAGGACAGGTCGCGTTCGGCGCGGTCGTTGACCTTGGAGATGCGGGCGTCCGGAATGGAGCGCACGGCGGCGAAGATATCCTTCTCCACATCCCACTGCGGACGCGTGCGGCCGTGCTCCTCCATCTTCGGCACATATTGGCCGATGACCGGCAGCCCGCCGAGGCCCTTGTTGACGAGGGTCTTGACCAGCGAATGGTCGATATTGCCGAGGATGACGCGCACGGTGGCGCGGCGTAGCTCCAGATCGCCCTTCGGCGAAGCGCCGCCGAGGATGAAGACGCTTTCGACGCCGTCGATGCCGCGCACCGCGTCATAGATCTTGTCGGTCGTGGCGGCGGTTTCGTCGAGCGTCGCGTTCGGCGGCAGTTCGACGGAGAGAACGACGCGCGAGGAATCGTCCGGCGGCATGAAGCTGCCCGGCACCTGGCTCAGAAGCATCATCGAGCCGACCAGGAAGCCGATGGCGGCAAGCAGCGTCGTGTAGCGCCAGTACCATTTGCGGGTCGTGCCGGTGACAAGGCGCGTATAGGCCTTCATCAGCAGGCCGTCATTGTCCTGATGGTCTTCCATGCCGTCTTCGGCGCGCATCAGGTAGGCCGCCATCAGCGGCGTGACGAGACGCGCCACCATGAGCGAGAAGAAGACGGAGAAGGCGACGGTCAGGCCGAACTGGATGAAGTACTGGCCGGCGATGCCCGGCATGAAGGAAACCGGCACGAAGACGGCGATGATGGTGAAGCTGGTGGCGATAACGGCAAGGCCGATTTCGTCGGCAGCTTCGAGTGCTGCCCGATAGGGCGTCTTGCCCATCTTGATGTGGCGGGCGATGTTTTCGATCTCGACGATCGCGTCATCGACCAGAATGCCGGTCGCCAGCGTCAGCGCCAGGAAGCTCACGAGGTTCAGCGAGAAGCCCATGAGGTCCATGATCCAGAAGGTCGGGATCGCAGACAGCGGCAGTGCGACGGCGGCAATCAGCGTCGCGCGCCAGTTGCGCAGGAAGAGGAAGACCACGATGACGGCAAGGATCGAGCCTTCCACCAGCGTGTGCAGCGCCGCCTCGTAGTTGCCGTAGGTGAAGTAGACGGAATCGTCCACCATCTGGATGGCGACAGTCGGATTGGCCTTGCGCACCTCGTCGAGGCTCGCGGCCACGGTTTCGGCAACCGAGACTTCGCTGGCGCCCTTGGCGCGGAAGACGGCGAAGGTGACGGAGGGCGTGCCGTTGAAGCGCGAGAAGGACTTCGGCTCTTCATAGGTATCGGTGATCGTGCCGAGTTCGGAGAGCTTGACGAAACGGCCGTTCGGCAGGGCGATCGAGGTGTCGGTCAGCTGGGCGACGCTGCGGGCGTCGCCCAGCGTGCGGATCGTCTGCTCGTTGCCGGCCACCTGGCCGCGGCCGGAACCGAGGTCCACGTTCGTGCCGCGCAGCTGCTGGTTCACGTCGGCGGCGTTGATGCCGTAGGCGTTCAGCTTGTCCTGATTGAGCGAGACGCGGATTTCGCGGTCGGAGCCGCCGTAGCGGTCGATACGGCCGATACCCGGCTGGCCCTGCAGGGCGCGCTTGATCGTGTCGTCCACGAACCAGGAGAGCTCTTCGAGCGTCATGTTCGGGGAGGAGACGGCGAAGGTCTGGATCGCCTGTCCTTCGACATCGACCTTGGAGACGATCGGCTCCTCGATGCCGGCAGGCAGGTCGGAGCGGATCTTGTCGATCGCGTCCTTGGTGTCCTGCACGGCCTCTGCCGTCGGCTTTTCGATGCGGAAGACGACGACGGTCTGCGACTGGCCATCGGTCACGGTCGACTGGATTTCATCGATGCCGCTGATCGAGGCAACGGCATCCTCGACTTCCTTCGTCACCTGCATTTCGAGCTCGGAGGGCGAGGCGCCGCTCTGGGTCACGGTGATGGAGACGACGGGAACGTCGATGTTCGGAAAACGGGTGATCGGCAGCGCGTAGAAGGCTTGGATGCCGACAAAGAGCAGCAACGCGAAGCCGAGCAGCGGTGCGATCGGATTGCGGATCGACCAGGCGGAGAAGTTCATGGAGCTAACCTCAGTCAGTTCGATGCGGCGGATTCTTCCGCCACCGGAGCGATCTTGTCGCCGTCACGCACGAAGGCGCCGGCCTTGGCTACGACCACGTCACCAGCCTTCAGGCCGCTGGTGATTTCCACAAAACCGCTATCCTGAATGCCGGTTCCAATATCCACCTGCTTGACGACGTTATTCTCCACCTTGCGGGTGAAGGAGCCGTTGCGGCTGGTGTTGACGGCTGAAAGCGGCAGGGCGAGCGCCCTGGTTTCGGCGATGATGATCTCGGCGCTGCCGTACATGCCGGCGCGGGCACCGCTTTCATCGTCGATGGCAATGTGAACGGAGCCGAGGCGGGTCGTCTGATCGACGATCGGGGCGACGAGGCGAACCTTGCCTTCGATCTTGCTGTTGCCGCCGGCCACGGTCACGATCGCCTTCTGGCCGACCTTGATCTTCTGGATGTCGGTTTCGGAGAGATCGGCAACCAGTTCGATCGCGCCGTCCTTGATGACGGTGAAGAGCGGATCGGCGTTGCCGGCGGCAATCGCGCCGATCTTGGCGTTCTTGGCCGAAACCACGCCGGCGACCGGGGTCTTCACATCCGTGCGGGCAAGCTTCAGGTCGGCATCGGCGATCTGGCTGTCGACGACCTTGAGATCGGCTTCGGCCACTTCGATCGCCTGTTCGGCGGAACTGACGCGGGCGTTCGCCGCGGCGGCCGTCGCATCGGCCTGTTCGACCGTTGCGGTGGAAACCGTGCCCTTCTTGCCCATTTCCTGGGCGCGGGCCTGCTGCTGGCGCGCCTGTTCGGCATTGGCCTGCGCTTCGGCGAGCTGGGCGCGCAGCTGCGCAAGGGTCGCTTCGCCCTTGGCCTTGGTCGCCATCATCTGGCTCTTCTCCAGAACCAGGGCGTCGTCGTTCAGGGTCGCAAGCGTGCTGTCGGCGGTGACTTCATCGCCGACATCGACATTCAGGGCGCGGATCGACAGACCGTCCACCTGGGGCTGGATATAGACTTCCTCGATCGGCCGGACCGTGCCCGTGCCGATGACGCGGTCGACCAGCGCGCGCTCGCTCGCCTTGGTGACGACGATTGCCGGCAGGTTCTGCGGAGCCTGGGCCTGCGGCTGGCTGGCCTTGGGTTCCTGGGCGAATACGGCGGCGGCCGCAAAAGCGGCGACAAGGAAAGTGGAGGCGCGTAGTAATGCGTGCGGCTTCAGTGCCATGCGTCGTCGTCCAATCTCTTGACGGGATCGGCCTCACTCACGGGTCCTCGAACAGGCTCGCGGTCGGGCGAATGCCGTCTTCCAAATCTCAGAGGTATTTACCCGCATCCCATTTGCCGGAACCTATCGTCCCTGATCCGGCAAATCCGGCTAGTACGTGGTATCGATTTGCTCCACATGCAAGCCCGGCAGAAAATAATTCCCCATGAGACAATATTAATCACCATTGCGGGGCTCATCAATCACCTCAGGGTTATGTGAACATGACGATGATTGATCGGCTCCCCGATGCTTTGACGTTTGAGGCCCGACAAATGCGACAGGTGCGGGCGATTTTTTCCATCCGGCGCAAAAAACGCGCGGGAAAAGCTCCCGCGCGTCCTGTCCTGCCGGCGGCAGGCCGTTACTTGGCCGCCGCTACTTGGCTGCCGCGTCGGTGATCTCGTGGGTCCAGGCGCCCGACGGCTCCTTGTTGATGATCTTCTGGTCGAGCAGGGCCTTGGCCGTGCGGTCGTAGAGCGTCGTGTCGAGCTTGCCGGTGCCGTCGCCGATCAGCTTGGCGACTTCGCCCATCATGCGCTTCTGGTGGTTCTCGTCCTGGCCGCCGGCATCGACGACGATCTCGGCCGCGTCGTCCGGGTTTTCCATGGCGTATTTCCAGCCCTTCATGGAGGCGCGCACGAACTTCACCATCTTTTCCTTGAAGGCCGGGTCCTTGAGCTTGTCTTCCATCGCATAGAGGCCGTCTTCGAGCAGGTCGTTGCCCATGGCGGTATAGTTGAAGACGGTGAGGTCTTCCGGCTTCAGGCCGGCATCGATCGCCTGCCAGTATTCGTTATAGGTCATGACCGAGATGCAGTCGGCCTGCTTCTGCAGCAGCGGCTGCACGTCGAAGCTCTGCTTCAGCACGGTCACGCCGTCAGGGCCGCCGTCGGTCTTCAGGCCGAGCTTGTTCATCCAGGCGAAGAACGGGTACTCGTTGCCGAAGAACCAGACGCCGAGCGTGTGGCCCTTGAAATCGGCCTCGGTCTTGACCGGTCCGTCCTTGCGGCAGATCATTTCCATGCCGGATTTCTGGTAGGGCTGGGCGATGTTGACGAGCGGAACGCCCTTTTCGCGGGCAACGAGCGCGCCGCCCATCCAGTCGACGATCACATCGGCGCCGCCGCCGGCGATCACCTGTTCGGGCGCGATATCGGGGCCGCCGGGCTTGATATCCACGTCGAGGCCTTCCTCTTCGTAATAGCCCTTTTCCTTGGCGACGTAATAGCCGGCGAACTGAGACTGCGTGACCCATTTCAGCTGCAGCGTGACCTTGTCGGCGGCCATCGCCTGGGCTGCGGCAAGCGACATGGCGCTCGCCATCATTGCAACCATCAACTTTTTCATTTTCTTTTTCCCTCTGAAGTTATGCCCAGGCCCCTTGCAGGGCCGGGGCGCGCCTAACCACCACGGATAGACGGATGCCAGAAAGTCACCGCCCTTTCGGCAAGGGCGACGACGCCATAGAAGATCGAGCCTGCAAGCGCCGCCACGGCGATCTCGGCCCAGACCATGTCGACATTCATGCGCCCCATCTCGGTGGAGATGCGGAAGCCCATGCCGACGATCGGCGTTCCGAAGAATTCCGCAACGATGGCACCAATCATCGCCAGCGTCGAGTTGATCTTCAGTGCGTTGAAAATGAATGGCATTGCGGCCGGAAGCCGGAGCTTTACGAGCGTCTGCCAGTAGTTCGATGCGTAGGTGCGCATCAGGTCGCGCTCCATGTTGCCGGAAGCGGCAAGGCCGGCAACCGTGTTCACCAGCATCGGGAAGAAGGTCATGATGATGACGACGGCGGCCTTCGACTGCCAGTCGAAGCCGAACCACATGACCATGATGGGTGCGACGCCGATGATCGGCAGGGCGGAGACCATGTTGCCGATCGGCAGCAGGCCGCGGCGCAGGAAAGCGAAGCGGTCGGCGAGGATGGCGACCACGAAGCCGCTCGCGCAGCCGATGACATATCCGACGAGAACCGCCTTGAAGATCGTCTGCCTGATATCCTCGCCCAGGATCGGCAGGGAGCCCGATATGCGCGTCCAGATCGCGCTTGGCGGCGGCAGGATGACGAAGGGGATGCCGGCTCCGCGCGAGACCGCCTCCCAGACGATGAGGATCCAGGCGCCGAAGATCGCGGGAATGAGGAGACGCAGCAGCCATCTGCCGACAGGCGCGGGCGGCTGGAGTTCGGACAGTTCCGTGACGCAGCGCGAGGCGAGCAGCCAGCCGGCGACAAGCAGCAGGAAGAAGGAGGAGGTCGCGAAGCCCTCGTTGCCCGGCAATGTGGCGAGCAGCAGCCAGGCCGCACCGTGAGCGCCGACGAAGAGGGCGGTCGCGGCGAGCGTTCTCGAGATGGGCGCGAAGGAAACCAGCGCCGCGGCAATAGCGAGCAGGGCGATCAGCGCCGATGTCGCCGATGATGAGGGCGCAGAGGCTCCCGCCGCATAGAGAGGCAGCGTGAACATGGCTGCGATCGTGCAGACAAGGGCGACGAGGCCCTGCCAGGAAAGTGCCGCCCGCTTCATGCCGGTCTCCCGCCCATTGCGCGATCGACGATCTTTCCGACGAGGCCGACGATCGTGACGAGGATGGCCGCCAGGACCGAGCCCGCGACGAGTGCGGCCCAGATATCGATCGTCTGGCTGTAATAGGAGCCGGCCAGCAGCTTCGAGCCGATGCCGGCAACGGCGCCTGTCGGCAGTTCGCCGACGATGGTGCCGACAAGGCTTGCGGCAATCGCCACCTTCATCGACGTGAAGAGGAAGGGAATGGAGGCCGGCACGCGCAGTTTCCAGAAGGTTTGCGCTGATGTCGCGTTATAGGTGCGCATCAGATCGAGATGCATGACCTCGGGCGAGCGCAGGCCCTTCACCATGCCGACAGCAACCGGGAAGAAGGAGAGATAGGTCGATATCAGCGCCTTGGGGATCAGGCCGGTAATGTTGATCGAGCCGAGCACGACGATGATCATCGGCGCCACCGCCAGGATCGGCACGGTCTGCGAGGCGATGATCCAGGGCATCAGGCTGCGGTCGAGCGCCTTGATGTGGATGATGGCGACGGCAATGACGATGCCGAGCAGCGTGCCGAAGGCGAAACCGAGCGCGGTGGAGGAGAGGGTGACGCCCGCGTGGTAGACGAGGCTGCGATTGCTGGAGAGTTTTCTGAGGAAGGTGTTTTCGAAGACGTTCTGCGCCACCTGATGCGGCGCCGGCAGGACGGGTTTCGGCTGAGACAGCGTCTTGCCGATAAATTCCATCGTGGTCGAGGTGACGTTGTTGCGCGTATCCATGTCGCGCTGGAACGGCGTGTTCAGGATGACGGCGGCCACATACCAGATGGCGACGAGGACCAGCAGGATGGTGAGGACGGGGACGATCTTGTCCTTGATTGTGTCGGGTTTCATCACCTGCCCCCCGAGATCCGAAGTCTGGGCTTACTGCTCATAACTATGCCCCGCCCGCAGCCCCTCGCGCACGCGATGGGCGATTTCGAGAAATTCCGGCGTCTCGCGGATATCGAGCGGGCGCTCGCTCGGCAGGGTCGAGTCGATCACGTCGGTGACGCGGCCGGGGCGCGGCGACATGACGACGATCTTGGTCGAGAGGTAGACGGCTTCGGGAATCGAGTGGGTGACGAAGCAGATCGTCTTGTTGGTGCGCGCCCAGAGTTTCAGGAGCGCGGCGTTCAGGTGGTCGCGGACGATTTCGTCCAGCGCCCCGAAAGGTTCGTCCATCAGGAGCAGGTCGGCGTCGAAGGCAAGCGCGCGGGCGATCGAGGCGCGCTGCTGCATGCCGCCGGAAAGCTGCCAGGGGAATTTCTTCTCGAAACCTGCGAGTTCGACGAGATCGAGCGCCTCGGCGATGCGCTTTTTCTGATCGGGCCTGGAATAGCCCATGATTTCCAGCGGCAGGGCGATGTTCTTCTCGATCGTGCGCCAGGGATAAAGCGCCGGCGCCTGGAAAACATAGCCGTAGGCACGCGCCTTGCGGGCCTCTTCCGGCGTCATGCCGTTGATGGCGATTTCGCCTGACGTCGTGCGCTCGAGATCGGCGATGACGCGCAGGAAGGTCGTCTTGCCGCAGCCGGACGGGCCGATGAAGGAGACGAACTCGCCCTTGCGGATGTCGAGATTGACATCGGCGAGCGCATGAACCGCGCCGTCATTCGTCTGGTAGGTGAGACAGAGATCCTTGGCGGATACGACGGAGGGTGCTTGCATCAATGAACCAGTCTTGTTTTCGCCGCGCCGGCGCGGTTTTCCGTGATATTATTGCCGCCGGCCTGACCGGCAGCACAGTCCCTGGAGGAAGAGGATGGACGCAAAATCAAAGCCCACCTGCCATATTGTTCGCCCCAACCACAGCTATGACGGCAAGCAGGGGCTCAGCTATTTCGAAGGTATCGCTGCCGAGACGGTGGGTGCCAAGGGCATCTGTATGCATCTTCTGACGATCCCGCCCGGCGTGCGCGCCAAGGCGCACCTGCACGAGGCGCATGAGACGGCGATCTACATGCTCTCGGGCGAGGCCCATACCTGGTACGGCGACAGACTGGAAAACCATGTGATCGTGCATGCGGGCGAGCTTTTCTACATCCCGGCCGGCGTGCCGCATCTGCCGGCGAACCTCAGCAGCACGCCCTGCACGGCGATCATTGCGCGCACCGATCCGAACGAGCAGGAGAGCGTCGTCCTGCTGCCCGAGCTCGATCAGCTGGTGCCGGCATGAGGTCATTTGCATAGCGGCAGCGGCCCCCACTTGATTGCGGCATCGGCCACGAACCCGATCGTGTAGCCTTTAGGCCCTGATATGATCCTGACGGTGTCGTCGCTACTGCCCTCTTCGCCCTCTGCCTGGCAAGCGACCGTGGCGGTGAAGTCCTTGCCTTCGGTCTTCAGGACTTTCTTGATTTCGCAGTAAGAGGCCGCCGTGGTGATGCCCTCGGAAGTCAGCAGAAAGAAGGTGTCGGAACCGGTGCTTTCGCCGCTCCTGGCGTAGGAGCAGCCATCCTTGTTGCCGTAGCTGCCCTTGATGGGCAGCGTGTCAGCATGTGCCGCGGTGGAAAGCGCGGCCAGGGAAACGATCGTCAGAAACAGATGGCCGCGCATTGCTATCACACGCCGCTTGCCGGGATGCCCGTGCGCTCGACCTTGCGCGGCGCGGTGATCTCCTTCCAGGTCGACAGCGCCTTGCTGACGGCGGTGACAGGCTCGCGCCGGACGAATTCGCCATGGCCCGAGCGGGTCTTGACCGTATCTTCCTCGATCGCCACGACGCCCCGCGTCAGCGTGTAACGCGGCAGGCCGGTGACTTGCTTGCCCTCGAAGACGTTGTAATCGATCGCAGACTGCTGGCTCTTCGACGAAATGGTCTTGGAGCGCTTCGGATCCCAGACGACGAGGTCGGCATCGGCGCCGACGAGGATGGCGCCCTTCTTCGGATAGATATTGAGGATCTTGGCGATGTTGGTGGAGGTGACGGCGACGAATTCGTTCATCGTCAGCCGGCCGGTATTGACGCCATAGGTCCAGAGCATCGGCATGCGGTCTTCCAGGCCGCCGGTGCCGTTCGGGATCTTGGTGAAATCGCCGACGCCGAAACGCTTTTGCGCTGTGGTGAAGGCGCAATGATCCGTCGCCACCACCTGCAGCGAGCCGGAGGCGAGGCCGGCCCAGAGGCTGTCCTGATGCTGCTTGTTGCGGAAGGGCGGGGACATGACGCGGCGGGCGGCGTGATCCCAGTCCTTGTCGAAATATTCGGTCTCGTCGAGCGTCAGGTGCTGGATCAGCGGCTCGCCATAGGCGCGGATGCCCTTCTGGCGGGCGCGGCGGATCGCTTCATGCGCCTGTTCGCAGGAGGTATGGACGATATAGACGGGGCAGCCGGCCATGTCGGCGATCATGATGGCGCGGTTGGTGGCTTCGCCCTCGACCTCGGCCGGGCGCGAATAGGCATGCGCTTCCGGGCCGTTATTGCCTTCGGAGAGCAGCTTGGCCGACAGCGAGGCGACGACGTCGCCGTTTTCGGCATGCACGAGCGGCAGGGCGCCAAGCTCGGCGCAGCGCTGGAAGGAGGCGAACATCTCGTCGTCGTTCACCATCAGCGCGCCCTTATAGGCCATGAAATGCTTGAAGGTGTTGATGCCCTTGTCCTGAACGATGGTCTTCATCTCGTTGAAGACCTGCTCGCCCCACCAGGTGATCGCCATGTGGAAGGAATAGTCGCAATTGGCGCGCGTCGACTTGTTATCCCACATGGTCAGCGCTTCGAGCAGCGACTGGCCGGGCGAGGGCAGCGCGAAATCGACGACCATGGTCGTGCCGCCGGAAAGGGCCGCGCGCGTGCCGCTTTCGAAATCGTCGGAGGAATAGGTGCCCATGAAGGGCATTTCGAGATGGGTGTGCGGATCGATGCCGCCGGGCATGATGAAACAGCCCGTGGCGTCCAGCACCTCGGTGCCGGAAAGGTTCGGGCCGATCTCGACGATCTTGCCGCCGTCGATCTTCACGTCAGCCTTATAGGTGAGGTCGGCCGTGACGATGGTGCCGTTCTTGATGACTGTGGTCATGATCATTTCCTCAATCGTAAAAAGCCAAAGCCAAGACTGCGCCGCGTCCCTCCTCGGTTCGACGCCAATTCACGAATGCGACGCATTCCAGCAGGTTGATCCACTGGTCCGGCGCGGCGTCCTTGAAATGCAAATAGTTGTTGATCCGGATGGTCAAAACCTTTCCCGGCTCAACAATCAGTTTCGACATGCCAGCATCCGGATCGTCGAGATAGCTCATGCAGTCAATCCAGGCGTCCATGTTCCGGCCATAGAAGTCGGGGAAGCCAAACGCCTCGGCGAAGCCATCGTGAAAACTTTCCCGTCCGATGAGGCGAGTGCCATCCATGACGACCACCATCTCGGCTCCGGTCACACCACAATCTCCGCCGTCTCGACCACCGCATGGAACAGCACGTCGGCTCCGGCGGTGGCCCATTCCTTGGAAATCTCTTCCGCTTCGTTATGCGACAACCCACCCACACACGGGCACATGACCATCGTCGCGGGCGCGACCTTGGCGGCCCAGCAGGCGTCGTGGCCGGCGCCCGAGATGATGTTCATGTGGCTGTAGCCGAGGCGTTCGGCGGCGGAGCGGACCGAGGTGACGAGCTTTTCGTCGAAGGTGACGGGCTCGAAATGGCCGATCGCCTCGATGGAACAGCCGACACCCAACGCGTCGCAGATCTTGGGTGCTTCGGCCTCGATCTTGGCCCGCATGCGGTCGAGCTTGGCCTTGTCAGGCGAGCGGATATCGACGGTGAAGACCACCTTGCCCGGCAGCACGTTGCGGGAGTTGGGCGAGAAGAAGACCTGGCCGACGCCGCCGACGGCGCCCGGCTGTTCGCCCATGGCGACAGCCTGGACCATTTCGAGGATGCGCGACATCGCCAGGCCGGCATTGACGCGCATATTCATCGGCGTCGAGCCGGTATGGGCTTCCTTACCGGTCAGCGTGAATTCCAGCCACCACAGGCCCTGACAGTGGGTGACGACGCCGATCTGCTTGTTTTCGGCTTCGAGGATCGGACCCTGCTCGATGTGATATTCGAAATAGGCGTGCATCTTGCGGGCGCCGACCTCTTCGTCGCCGACCCAGCCGATGCGTTTCAGTTCGTCGCCGAAGAGATTGCCCTCGGGGTCCTTGCGGTTATAGGCGAATTCCAGGCTGTGAACGCCGGCGAAAACGCCCGATGCCAGCATGGCCGGCGCAAAACGGGCGCCTTCCTCATTGGTCCAGTTGGTGACGACGATCGGGTGCTTCGTCCTGATGCCCAGGTCGTTCATGGTCCTGACGACCTCGAGGGCGCCGAGAACGCCGAGAACGCCGTCGTATTTGCCGCCGGTCGGCTGAGTGTCGAGATGCGAGCCGACATAGACGGGAAGGGCGTCCGGATCGGTGCCGCGGCGGGTCGCGAACATCGTGCCCATCCTGTCGACGCCGAGCGTCAGGCCGGCCGCCTCGCACCATGTCTTGAAGAGGTTGCGGCCCTCGGCATCCGAATCCGTCAGCGTCTGGCGGTTGTTGCCGCCGGCAACCCCCGGGCCGATCTTCGCCATGTCCATGAGACTGTCCCAGAGACGGTCCCCGTTGACGCGCATGTTTTCGCCTGGCGCTGCCACCATGATTGAAAGTCCTCACCTGTTTTGCGGCAGTCATGCAAAGTCCATGCCCGCCTTGTTCCCGTGGTCAAATCCCGCTGCCGTCTTCCGTTCGTTCAGTGCCGGAAAATCGCCAGTTGCCTTTGTTTTTTATCTGGCGGATAATTTGACCGATTGGTAAACATTACAACTTCCATCGCTGCGCTCAAGACGAAAATCACGAAAAATCGATAGAAAATACGGGCAAAAATACAGGCAATTGCCTCTAAAAGCGGCAGGAGGGCCGCTCTTCCAATCTTGAGCGAAGGAGTTGAATTTCAAGGGGAAAAGAGCGAATGGCCATACCGAGAGCGGCGAAGACACTGCGGCGGACACGCATCCAGGAAGAAAAGGAAGAGCAGATCCTGGAAGCGGCGCTGGACGTGTTTTCGGTCAGCGGCTTCCGCGGCTCCACCATCGACCAGATCGCCGACGTGGCCGGCATGTCGAAGCCGAACCTGCTCTATTATTTCCGCACCAAGGAGGCCATGCACCGGGCGCTGATCGACCGGGTGCTCTATAACTGGCTGGAGCCGCTCAGGGCCTTCGACGCGGAAGGCAATCCGGAATCGGAAATCCGCAGCTATATCCGCCGCAAGCTCGAAATGGCGCGCGATTTCCCGCGCGAGAGCCGGCTCTTCGCCAACGAGATGCTGCAGGGCGCGCCGCACGTTCTCGATATGCTGAAGGGACCGCTGAAGGAGCTGGTCGACGAAAAGGCGGCCGTCATCCGCGCCTGGGCGAATAGCGGCAAGATCGCCCATTGCGATCCCTATCACCTGATCTTCTCGATCTGGTCGACGACGCAGCACTATGCCGATTTCGACGTGCAGGTCCGCGCCGTGCTCGGCGAGGAACATTCCGGCGACGGACGGTTCGAAGATGCGGCACGCTTCCTGGAACAGCTCTTCATCAACGGGCTGCTGCCGGAGCACGCTCGCGGCTGACGCATGTCGCGCAGAAGTGTGCAGCGGTCTTGCGATAACGAGATGCGCAGGAACAGAGAGGCATGTCGCGCAAAAGTGTGAAGCGGTTTTGCGATAACGACATGCGCAAAAACAGAGAAACATGTCGCGCAAAAGTGTGGAGCGGTTTTGCGGGATTCTAAGGCTTCTGCGGAACCGCCAGACGGGCCAGGATGTCCGTGACCCCCTCGATCGTATAGGGCTTCTGCAGGACCGGCGCGTCCGAGTGGCTGTGGGCCTGGGCTATTCCCTCACCATAACCGGTGGCGAAGACGAAGGGCACGTTGTTGGCGGCCAGCCGGTCGGCAATGGCGAAACTGGTTTCGTCGCCGAGATTCACGTCGAGCAGCGCCAGATCGAAGGACTGGCCGGACAGGAAGGCCATGGCATCGGCGACACTGGGCGCGGTGGCGACTTCCGCGCCAAGGCGGCGCAGGATGTCTTCGCCATCCATGGCGATGATCAGATTGTTTTCCACCAGCAGCACGTTGAGGCCGGCGAGCGGCTCGTCGTTTCGCGCCGCGGCCGGGCGTGCGGCCGCTTCGACCGGTGCCGGGGCCGGCAGTTCGCCTGTCGCGCCGACCGTGTTGACGTATCTGGCCGGAATGGAGAAATCGGCCTCCAGCCCTTGCCTGACGTAGCGGACCTCGGCCTTGCCGCCGAGATCGTAGGGGATGGAGCGGCGGATGATCGTCGAGCCGAAACCCTGCCGCTTGGGCTGCGTGACCGGCGGGCCCTCCTTTTCGCGCCAGCGGATGTGGAGAGTGCCGTCCTCGTCCCGTTCCCAGCCGAGTTCGACAAGGCCGGACCCGGAAAGGCTGCCGTATTTGGCGCTGTTCGTCACCAGCTCGTGGAAGACGAGGGCCGTCGTCGAAAAAGCCTGGGGTTCCAGCAGCACGTCGTCGCCGGTCATGCGGATGCGCTGGGCGTTTTTGCCAAGATAGGCGGCGGCTTCGGCCAGCAGCAGCTGCCGCAGCGAAGCCGGCGCCCAATGGTCGCGGGTGATCTGGTCGTGGGCTCGGGAGAGCGACTGGACGCGGCCTTCGAGCTGGCGCACATAATCGGGCAGGCTTGCGGATGTCGATTGCGACTGCCGGATCAGTCCGCCGATGAGGCCGAGAATGTTGCGGACACGGTGGTTCAGCTCGGCGATCAGCAGCTCCTGCCGCTCGTTGGCGAGCTGGCGCGCCATGCTCGCCTCGTCCGTCAGGCGCAATACGACCTCGATCAGGGTGACGCGGATGGTTTCCGCAACCCGCCTTTCCGCTTCGGTGAAGGGCAGGGAACGGCCGCGCACGAGCTCCGACCAGGCCTCGAAACTCTTGCGCGGGGTAAGCCGCGGGCCGTTCGGGCCGTATTCCACCGGCTTGTGCGGGTCGCCGGCCCAGCGGACGGTGCGGACGATCTCCTGGCGGAACAGCACGACATAATCGCGCGGCGAACGGGAGATCGGAATGGCCAGCATGCCGGCAACGGTACCGTCGGTTTCGATATCGGGATAGGTTTCGCCGAGCCGGTCCACGGCATAGACCCGGCCCGCCGCATTGCGGTTGAGGTGGCGGACGAGGGCGGCGAAACCCTTTTCATCCGGCCCGAGGCCGGCAATCGCCAGCCGGCCGTTGATCCACACGCCGATGCCGTCGGCGGGAATGGCGTCGGCCAGCGCGTCGATCAGCCATGCCGGATCGTCGAGCAGGCTCGCATTGTCGGCAACGGAGGTCAGCAGCCGGTCGGCGATGCGGCGCGCCTTGGTCTCGTAGTCGAGCGCCAGGCGCCGTTCGCGGCTTTCGAGGCGGGAGGCGAACATCTGGCCGAAGAGTTCGGCCGTGGAGCGGCTTTCGGCCGAGGGCAGGCGGGCGGAGTAGTGATGGCAGGCAAACAGGCCCCAGAGCCTGCCGTCGACGACGATGGAGATCGAGAGCGAGGCGCCGACGCCCATATTCTTCAGATATTCGATGTGGATGGGCGAAACCGAGCGCAGCACCGACATGGAGAGATCGAGCGGGCGGCCATGCTCGTCGCGTTCGGGCAGGATCGGCACCGGCACCGCATGGATATCGGCAATGATGCGGAAGAGATTGCGCAGATAGAGCGCGCGCGCCTGCACCGGAATATCGGATGCGGGATAATGCAGGCCGAGGAAGGAGCCGATGCCGGGCCGGGCGGCCTCCGCCACGACTTCACCGGAACCGCTGTCGTCGAAGCGGTAGACCATGACACGGTCGAAACCGGTCAGGGCACGCGCCTGGCGCGCGCCTTCGCGAAAGAAGGCTTCCAGCGTTTCGGTATGGTCGAGGCGGGCCATCATGCTGCGCATGGAAAGCGACGGGCCCTCTTTGCCTTCGTCGCAAGGTTCGCCTTCGATGATGATCTGGCCATGGCTCACATGGATCGCCACGTCGAAGCGCTGGTGGCTGGAGGTGAGCGCTATACCAAAAATGCGTTCCACGACATCGGGTCCGCGCAGGGTGGCAAGCTTGTTGCGAAGGCTGTGCAGCGCATCCGGCACGAGGATCGACGAGACGGGCCGGCCGACCGCTTCGGCATGGGCAATGCCCAGGAATTGCGAAAGGTTTGCCGAAGCGCGGGTGACGATCCAGTCGGCGGAGACGGCAAGCAGGAAGCCGAAGGGCTGGACGGAGCCGAGCTGATGGATCGGCTCCCGGTCGCAATTGGTCAGATCGACAGGGCTTGCTGCCTGGTTCATCAAGCCGTTTCCAGTTCGAGCTGCGCGGCCTTGCGGAAGAGCGCGAAGGCATGGCGCGCCGCGGCAACCGCGCCTGCTATATCGTCGATGCCGCTCGCATCCAGGCTGTCCATGAACAGGCGCATGGAGCCCTTCGGACCCTGGGGGCTGAGATAGACGCTCGGCAGGTGCGCGGGCACGGTCCTTGCGAGCATGGCGCCGCCAAGCTTCGACCCTTCCAGCACGTAGGCCGCGCCCCAGAGGGAGGCGTCGTCGTCAAGCTCGGGCTGCTGAAGGGGCCGGGGTGGAAGGTCGTCCAGCGCCGCGATATCGGCAAGGAGAAGGGGCGTGCGCCGGCGTTCCGGCCAGTCCGGCAGCAGCCTGGCAATGCCGGCCCGTTCCAGGGCGGATTCGATTGCGGGCACGGCGCGCGCGTGGGCGCGCAGGAAGGCCTTGTAATCGCCGGGATCGGAAAGGCTGAAATTACCGAAGAGGGCGTCCACCTCGGCATGGCAATCTGCTGTTTGTGCGCGTAGGGCACTGCGAAGTGACATGCTGGCCGTGTTCCAAGTAATATCGCATAGATGCGGCCCGGATGGGGCAGACGAAACTAACGATATACGGCAGCGCTGGCGCATTTCCAGAGAAATCCATAGAAAAACATGGATTTCGCAGAGATTGGCAATGCAATTTCTGCGGATCTGTCCAGCCGGGCCGGCATAGAGCGGCCAGACATTGACGCGGCGCGAAAGTCATGGCCGGCGACAGGTGAAATTCCCTTCCCTCCATCGCAGAGAGAAGGGAGATTGGATCAGGCGGCCGCGCTTGCCCCGCCTTCGAATGCGAAGCCTTCGTCCGCCCAGCCGGTCAGGCCGCCGATCATCAGTTTCACGGAAAGGCCGAGGCGCGAGAGGCGCAGCGCCGCCTTGTCGGCGCCGTTGCAATGCGGGCCGGCGCAATAGACCACGAACAGCGTGTCGGAAGGCCATTCGGACATGCGGTGGGCAGTCATCTTGCCATGCGGCAGGTTGAGGGCGCCGGGAATATGCGAAAGGTTGAAGAGCGCGGGCGAGCGCACGTCGAGCAGGACGAAATCGACCTTGCCGAAGGCGAAGGCCGCGTTCACATCCGAGCAATCGGTCTCGAAGGCGAGCTTGCGGGCAAAATATTCGGCAGTGGCGTCGGGCGCGGCGGCGGGGATTTCGGAAACGGGGCTCGGCATGATCTGGTCCTTTGCTGGCTTGGCTTCGGTTGCGGGCGATCATTGCCGATGATAGGGATGGACGAAATTGGCCATCATGACTGATAGCGTAAAGATCATGCCAAAATCGGAGACATATCGGACACAGGGACCGCATGTGGTGGCGCTCGCCTATGACGGGCTCTGCACGTTCGAATTCGGCATCGCCTACGAGGTCTTCGGCCTGCCGCGGCCGGAAATGGGCGAGGGCTGGTATCGCTTCTCGGTCGCCGGCATCGAGCCCGGTCCGCTGCGGGCGGCCGGCGGGCTGACGGTTGCGGTCGATAGGGGGCTGGAAGTGCTCGACGAGGCGGATCTCGTCATCGCGCCGGGATGGCGGGCGATCGACGCGCCGGTGCCGGCGCCGCTGATATCGGCGTTGAGGGCGGCGCATGAGCGGGGCGCGCGGGTCATGTCGCTCTGCTCCGGTGTCGCCGTGCTTGCGGCATCCGGCCTGCTCGCCGGCCGGCGGGCCACGACCCACTGGCGCTACGTCGCCTCGATTGCCGAGCGCTATCCCGACATCGCGCTCGATGCCGACGTGCTCTACATGGACGAGGGCAGCATCCTGACGGCCGCCGGCAGTGCGGCCGGTATCGATCTCTGCCTGCATGTGGTGCGCGGCGATTTCGGCCCCGATGCCGCCAACAGCGTGGCGCGCCGCCTCGTCGTGCCGCCGCATCGCGAGGGCGGGCAGGCGCAGTTCATCGCCGCTCCCGTGCCGGAAGAGCGCGAGGGCATCCGTCTCGGGCCGCTGATCGAATGGATGCGTGAACGGCTGTCCGAAGAGCAGCCGATCAGCCTGCTTGCCGGCAAGGCCGGCATGAGCATGCGCACTTTCCAGCGCCGTTTCGAGGCAGCCACGGGCGACAGCGTCGGCGAATGGCTGCTGAAGGAGCGGCTGCGGCACGCGCGCGATCTTCTGGAAAAGGAACTTGCCGTCTCGCTCGACGATATCGCTGTCGCCAGCGGTTTCGGCACGCTCGCGACCATGCGCCACCATTTCCGCCGGCGGCTGGGAACGAGCCCCAGCGCCTACCGGAAGTCCTTCGGGCTTTGAGGACCAAATAGCGGGAAAAGAAAAGCCGCCGTGGATGGGCGGCTTCTTCGTCAGGCTTTCGGAGGTTTTACTCCGCCGCCTGCCTCGCCATCGGGTTGTTCGGATGGGTCGTCCAATTGGCGTAGTTCGGATCGACGACCTTGCCGGTGCGCTTGTCGAGGGCGCCTGCCGGAAGCGCTTCCATGGTGATGCAGTTTTCGACCGGGCAGACGCTGACGCAGAGATTGCAGCCGACGCATTCCTCTTCCATCACCTCGAAATGGCGGGCGCCATCGACGAAATTGGTGATCGCCTGGTGCGACGTGTCCTCGCAGGCGATGTAGCAGCGGCCGCATTTGATGCAGGCGTCCTGGTCGATCTTGGCCTTGGCGATGTAGTTGAGGTTGAGGTACTGCCAGTCGGTGACGTTCTGCACGGCGCGGCCGGTAATGTCGTCGAGGGTCTTGTGGCCCTTTTCGTCCATCCAGTCCGAGAGGCCCGTGATCATTTCCTGGACGATCTTGAAACCGTAGGTCATGGCGGCGGTGCAGACCTGCACGTTGCCGGCGCCGAGCACCAGGAATTCGGCCGCGTCGCGCCAGGTGGTGATGCCGCCGATGCCGGAGATCGGCAGGCCGTAGGTTTCCGGATCGCGGGCGATCTCGGCGACCATGTTGAGCGCGATCGGCTTGACGGCCGGGCCGCAATAGCCGCCGTGGCTGCCCTTGCCGCCGACCGTCGGGTTCGGGGCAAAGTTGTCGAGATCGACCGAGACGATCGAATTGATCGTATTGATGAGCGAGACGGCGTCCGTGCCGCCGGCCTTGGCGGCGCGCGCCGGGCGGCGGATGTCGGTGATGTTGGGCGTCAGCTTGGTGATGACGGGCATGCGCGTATACTGCTTGCACCAGCGCACGACCATTTCGATATATTCCGGCACCTGGCCGACGGCCGAGCCCATGCCGCGCTCGGACATGCCGTGCGGGCAGCCGAAATTCAGTTCGATACCATCGGCGCCGGTTTCTTCCACCAGCGGCAGGATCGCCTTCCAGGCCTGTTCCTCGCAGGGCACCATGATCGAGGCGATCAGCGCCCGATCCGGCCAGTTCATCTTCACCTGCTTCATTTCGCGCAGGTTGGTCTGCAGGTCGCGGTCGGTGATGAGCTCGATATTGTTGAGGCCAAGCAGGCGACGGTCGGCGCCCCAGATCGCGCCGTAGCGCGGGCCGTTGACGTTGACGACGGGCGGGCCTTCCTCGCCCAGCGTCTTCCAGACGACGCCGCCCCAGCCCGCCTTGAAGGCGCGCTCGACATTGTAGGCCTTGTCGGTCGGCGGCGCGGAGGCGAGCCAGAAGGGGTTCGGGGACTTGATGCCGACGAAATTGTTGCGGAGATCAGCCATTGTTCATTCTCCCCTTCAGGCGACGGCGACAGCCGGAGCGGCTGCGGCAGTCAGGGCGCGGTGAATGGATTCGGCCGCATCGCGGCCGTGGGCGACGGCAGAGACGGTGAGGTCTTCGCCGCCGAAGACGCAGTCGCCGCCGGCCCACACACCTTCGATCGAGGTGCGGCCTTCGGCATCGACAGCGATCCGGCCGGATTCCATGCGCAGCGCGCCGAGGCCGGAGGCTTCGAAGGTCTGGCCGATGGCTTTGAGGATGTGGTCGGCAGTGATGACGCCGGTCTCGCCGGTGCCGGTGAGGCGGCCATCGACGAGCGCGGTATATTCGACCTCGATGCCTGCCACCTTGCCGTCATGCGAGAGGATGGATTTCGGCGCCAGCCAGTGGCGGATGATGACGCCCTTGGAGGTGGCGAGATCCTGCTCGAATTCCGAGGCGTTCATATGCTCCTTGCCGCGGCGGTAGCAGATGGTCACTTCCTCGGCGCCAAGCAGCTTTGCCTGCACGGCGGCATCGATGGCCGTCATGCCGCCGCCGAGAACGACGACGCGGCGGCCGATGGCGATCTTGCCCTTGTCGGAAGCCTGGCGCAGGGCGTCGATGAAATCGACGGCGTCGTCGACACCCGGCAGGTTTTCGTTATCGATGCGCAGCGCGTTGACGCCGGCAAGGCCGAGGCCGAGGAAGACGGCATCATATTGCGCCTGCAGATCGGCAAGCGAGAAATCGCGGCCGAGCTGCTGGCCGTGCTTCACTTCGATGCCGCCGATCGAGAGGACATAGTCGACTTCCTTCTGGGCGAAGTCGTCGACCGTCTTGTAGGTGGCGATGCCATATTCGTTGAGGCCGCCGGATTTCGGCCTGGCGTCGTAGATCACGACGTCATGGCCCTTGACGGCCAGGCGGTGGGCGGCGGCAAGGCCGGCAGGTCCGGCGCCGACGACGGCGATCTTCTTGCCGGTCGCCTCGGCGCGCCGGTAGAACTGCTTGTCGGCAGCCATCGCCGCATCCGTCGCATAACGCTGCAGCCGGCCGATCTCGACGGGGCGCTCTTCGGCGGTGTTGCGCACGCAGGCCTGCTCGCACAATTCTTCGGTGGGACAGACGCGGGCGCACATGCCGCCGAGGATGTTCTGGTCGAAGATGGTCTTCGCCGAACCCAGCGGATTGCCGGTCGAGATCTGGCGGATGAAGAGCGGAATGTCGATGGAGGTGGGACAGGCCGTCATGCACGGCGCGTCGTAGCAGAAATAACAGCGGTCGGCTGCGACCAGCGCTTCGTGGTTGTCGAGACGCGGGTGAAGATCGGAAAAATTAGCCTCGTACTCGGCGGGCGAAAGCCGGCCGGCACGAATCCCAGTTTCCAGGCGTTCCATTGAAGTTCCCTCTTTATTGGTAACGACTAGTGAGGGAATCGTAACTCAGGTTCAAAAATTTATCAAACGGTAAAATTTTGGCAATTTTCTTGCGTTTTCAGCCTGTAAGCAGTTGATTTTGTTTGTTGTGGCGTTTCTTTGGGCAGCCCCTGCCTGCGAAGTGGAACCTGGCATCGGTAAGCCGGATCGCGGGCCGTTGCGAAAAAGCCGACAAAAGGCGAATTTTTTTACGATCGGACGGAACTAAAGTTAACGCGGGTAGTTGATGGGGTATCCGGATGATGACCGCATCGACCCAACATGCGCGCCCCCAACCCATCATTCGGACGAACTCACGGTCCCCTCCCGGTGAGTGGAGACAACCGGTGCGCCGCCCTCGCACCGGTTGTTTTCCGTTTGGGCTCCAGCTTTCCGGCAAAAGCGTGCAGCGTTGCGCCTCAGCCGCGTTTGAGGATTTCGAATTCCGTTTCCGGAACCGTCAGGTGATATTCGATGCGGCCGGGTACGAGCGTCAGTTCGGCCTTGCCGTTGACGGAGGAGGGCACGACACGTTCCAGCACGGTGCGGCCGAAGCTGTTTTCGCTGAATTCGTGCACGTCGGCGCGGTTCGGCAGCACTTCCACCCAGGCAAGTTCGATGGCCTTGCGGCCGGCAATGTCGGCTTCCCGGCAGTTCAGCGTGACCGATGTCGCGCCGCTGGCGATGGCGCCGTAGGAGGCGGAATTGACGATGAGCTCGTGCAGTGCGAGGCCGAGATGCACGGCGGCGTTCGGCGTCAGGTGGGCGTTGATGCCGAAGATCGGCATGGAGCCGGACGTTTCGGGCCAATAGGGGGCGAACTGCTTTTCGGCGAGCTCGAACAGGAAGGCGCCGCGCCAGCTGGAATCGGTCACGAGATCCTGGGAATTGGAGAGCGACTGCAGCCGCCCGCGGAACTTCACCAGGAAGGAGTCGAGAGAAATCGTGTTGCGCGCGGTCTGCGTGGCAATGCCCTGGATGATGGCAAGCAGGTTCTTGGAGCGGTGCGACAGCTCGCGCAGCAGCGATTTCAGCACTTTCTCGCGGTGGCGGCTTTCGGTGACCTCGGAGATGACCGAGAGCAGGCCGTAATCGCCGTGCCCGCCGGTGCGCTGGACCTTCAGTTCGAATGTCCTGGTTTCGCCGTCGATGGCAACCTCGACCTCGGCGGCGCTCGACGCGCCCGTCTCCAGCACCCGGCGCTTCATCGCCTTCAGTTGTTTGCCGTGCGCCTCGCCGAAGAGCGAGGCGTCGTCGCCGCCGCGCACGAAGCGCTTTTCGAAATGCGGGGGAAGGTTCTCGGCGTAGACGATCGAAAGCCGGGCATCCTGATAGAGGATGGAAATGGCGGCGCTGGCGAGCGCCCGCTCCAACATGGCCGCCTTGCCTTCGGTGGTGAAAGGCGTTCCGGACAATGGTCCAGTCGTATTCACTCGGCCGCCTTTCCTCAGTCCCTTCGAATATAGGGAGGGATGTCACCCCCCGACAAACCTGCCGGTCATTCTAGAAGCAAGCGCTGCAAAAACCGTTAAAGCCGCCAATACGCTCCGGCAGAGCCGGAACGCATCGTCGCCGGAATGGTTCCGGCGCGGCCGAAATTCGCGTTTCAGGCCGCCACGCGGGTCGTTTCGTTAAAGAAAAGCGCCTGGCTGATCAGAGCCTTGACCATGTCGGGGTTGAACGGCTTGGTGACGAGGAAGGTGGGCTCCGGCCGCTCCCCGGTCAGCAGCCTTTCAGGGAAGGCGGTGATGAAGATGACGGGCACGCTCGACGTCTTCAGGATATCGTTGACGGCATCGATGCCCGAGCTGCCGTCGGCGAGCTGGATATCGGCCAGCACCATGCTCGGCTTGGTCTTGTTGTAGAGGGCGACGGCCTCCGCATGGGTGCGGGCGATGCCGGTGACGCGGTGGCCGAGGCTTTCGACCATCTGCTCGATATCCATGGCGATCAGCGGCTCGTCCTCGATAATCATGATATCGGTCGCCACCTGGCGCGAGATCTCGTTCGAAGCCTTGTCGAGCAGCTGCATGGTTTCCTCTTCGGTGATCTCGAGGATCTCGCCGATTTCGGAGACGCGGAAATTCTCCACCGAGGCCAGCAGGAAGGCCTGGCGGGCGAGCGGCGAGACCTTGGAGAGGTTCAGCGTGGCGCGCTGTTCCCAGGCATAGGGAGAGGACGGTTCCGGAATCTCGACCGCGGTGGAACCAAACAGTTGCGTGAACAGTTTGTAGAGTGCAACGCGGTCATTCGCGGTATCCGGGAAAATGGAGAGATCGGCGATGATCGCTTCCAGGACGGCGGCGACATAAGCATCGCCCGATGTCTGGGTGCCGGTAAGCGCGCGGGAATAGCGACGCAGATAAGGAAGGTGCGGCGCAATTCGAGTGGAAAGTGTCATTAAAAAACTCCCGTCTGCAGGCCGGTAATGGCTGCAATGACCTGAAAACGCCGCCTCGGTAAAAAAGTTCCGGAGGCGAGGAACTTTTTTTGCGATGCCGCATTACCCTATCCGACAAATGAAGGGCGTCACGTTTTGACCCATGCGAACGGACTGGAACAGAGCCATCAAGGGTTCGAAAGAGCCGGCTTGATCGATCCGGTATCGGTTCCATTTACCTTTAAGGGGGAATTTGCCTTTCATCCCGAGACAACAGGCAAGAAGTGATCAGTTGATGACGACAGCAAAGACAGAAGCATCGGACGAGCGCCAGCTGGAACTCAGGGCGAGCGATTTACTGGATCCGAACAATCAGATCGGCGTCAGGCTGCGGTCGCTTTATGCCGCGGTACAGGAAGAGGCCATTCCCGACCGCTTCCTCGACCTTCTGGAAAAGCTCGACCAGGCCGAAATGATGGCTTCCGCAAAGATGGCCGAATAGGATATCCGCATGGAAAAAGCGCAACCGAGCTTCAAGCGCGAACTCCTGGCGGCCCTGCCAAGCCTTCGCGCTTTTGCCATCTCGCTGATCGGCCGGCATGACCGGGCCGACGACCTGGTTCAGGACACGATCATGAAGGCCTGGGCCAAGCAGGACCATTTCGAGATGGGCACCAACATGAAGGCCTGGCTCTTCACGATCCTGCGCAACGAGCTTTACAGCCAGATGCGCAAGAGCGGCCGTGAAGTGCAGGACAGCGACGGACTGTTTACCGAATCCATGGCGACGCATCCGTCCCAGTACGGCGCGCTCGACCTGCAGGATTTCAAGAAGGCGCTCGACCAGCTGCCGCCGGATCAGCGCGAAGCGATCATTCTCGTCGGCGCCTCGGGCTTCTCCTACGAGGAAGCGGCGGAAATCTGCGGCTGCGCGGTCGGCACCATCAAGAGCCGCGTGAACCGCGCGCGCCAGCGGCTGCAGGACCTGCTGCAGATCTCGGGCGAGGCGGATTTCGGCCCGGACGCCACCTCGGCGCCGCTGACCTCGAAGGCCTTTGCCTTCTGATTGACCCGTTTCCTGGGAGGAAGGATGGCCGGCTGCCCCATCGGGCGCCGGCTTTTTTATTGCCGCCGAACGGATATCGCGGCGCGCCGCATGCACGGGCGCGCCGCGTTCTTCCGATGTCGAAGCGCAGGCAGAATTGGCGGGATCAATCGTCGCGCCTGGACCCCACGAGATTGGCGGCGACAAGGGCGGCAACGATGCCCGCCGTCAGCAGCGGCTGCGAACGGACGAGGCCGAGGCCGACGGTTGCCAGAGATTCGAGGGCCGCGCGGCGCTCGCGGGCGCGGCGGGCTTCCTGGTGGTTCATGATCGTCATGATGACGAAGACGACGATGGCGATCAGCAGGGCGCAGGCTGCCAGGAAGAGCGATGCGCCGATCGGCCCGTAGATGCCGGCAAGCCAGATGGCCCCGGCGGTGACGGCCAGCGCATAGGCGGTCAGGACGAACAGCAGTGCAACGGCAATGAAGATGCTGTTGCGCTTGGTGCGCTCCACGGTGCGTTGAACGCTCGTGCCCACGAGCAGGCTCAGGATCGGGAAAAGCATCGAGCCTCCTAAAGCGGTTCCGGCCATATGCGCGGTGGTTCTGCGTCCGGAATCGGGTTGAAACGAAGAGATAGGGCGGTTCGCCTCCACAAGAAGGCAAACGGCCTAGCGGCGGGCGAGCATGGCGACGAGCAGGCCGAAGGCGGCGGCGGCGCCGACGGTTGCCAGCGGGTGGCGACGCACGGTGCTTCTGACTTCGCTTGCGCCGCGCAGGTAGCTCTGCTGCAATTCGCGCAGCAGGTCCTCGCTCCGGCCGAGAATGTCCTCGTAACTTGCCGATACCTGCGAGCGCAGCTTCTCGCCCTGATGGCGGGAGGTCTTGCCGAGAACATGGGTGAGTTCGGCAAGCTCTTCGCGCAGCGCCTCGATCTGCTCCTCGATGCCGGTTTCGAGATTGTGGAGGGCGCCGTTGCGGCTGCGGCGGCTGCGGCTGGAATGGAAGAGGGAGTAGGCCATGTCTGTCTCCATTGCTGGGCGCAGAAAAGCGCCACCCGGTTTCGCGCGGGGTCAGCGCCATCAATGGCACGGAAGGGAGCGCCCGGCTTTGACCCAAATCATTGCGGACAACGCATTCGGGCGGGAAAGGTTCCTAGCCGGCGGCAAGCGCGCTGTGGGCCAGCACGAAAGGCGTGCCGTCGGACGGCACCTGATTGACGCGTAGCGGGCAGCCGAAGACGGATTGCATGCATTCGTCCGTCAGCACCTCGCGCACGGTGCCGGAAGCGGCCAGCCGGCCGGATTTCATCAGCACGATCCTGTCGGCGAAAAGGGCCGTCAGGTTGAGATCGTGCATGACCGCGATCACCCCGCCGCCGCGCTCGCAGAAATTCCGCGCCAGCCGCATGATCGTCAGCTGGTGGCTGATATCGAGGCTGGAGACCGGCTCGTCCAGCAGCAGCCAGCAGGGCTTGCCGCCGACGGTGGGCTCGGCGATCTGGCAGAGAACGCGGGCCAGCTGCACGCGCTGCTGCTCGCCGCCGGAAAGCTCCTGGTAGAAGCGCCCTTCGAAGCCCATGAGATCGACGGCGGCAAGCGCTCTGGCGGCCGTTGCATCGGCCTGGTCGGCATGAAGGTTGAGGCCGGAGGTCAGCCCCATGCGGACGATTTCCCGCACCGTGAAGGGAAAGGAAATGCTGCTTGCCTGCGGCAGCACGCCGCGAACCGAGGCAAGCTGCCAGGGTTTGAGCGTGCGCACTTCCTCGCCGTTCAGGAGCACCGAGCCGTCATAGGCGAGTTCCCCGGAAACGGCCTTCATCGTCGTCGTCTTGCCGGAGCCGTTGGGGCCGGCAATGGCGGTCAGTTCGCCGGCCCTTGCGGCGAAGGCGACATGCTGCACGATGGTCTTGCCGGAAAGGCGCACGCTGACGCCGGAAACTTCGATCATCGGGGCAAACTCAAAGGGCAAGGCGCGAGCGCTGCCGCAGCAGGATCCACAGGAAGAAGGGGCCGCCGACGGCCGCCGTGATGATGCCGATCGGCAGTTCGGCGGGGGCGACGATGGTGCGGGCCAGCACGTCGGCAAAGATCAGCAGCGAGCCGCCGAGCAAAGCCGAGGCCGGCAGCAGGAAACGGTGGTCGGGGCCGATTGCCATGCGCAGGATGTGCGGCACGACGATGCCGACGAAGCCGATGCCGCCGCTGACGGCAACGGAGGCGCCGGTTGCGGCCGCCACGGTGACGATGGCGACATTCTTCAGCCGCTGCACCGGCACGCCCATGTGGAAGGCGGCGGCCTCGCCGAGCGTGATGGCGTTCAGCCCGCGCGCCATGAAGGGCAGGGCGACGAAGGAGAGGAGAATGATCGGGCCGGCAGCCGATATCTTGATCCAGGTGGCGCCGGCAAGCGAGCCCATGCCCCAGAAGGTGAGGTCGCGCAGCTGCTGGTCGTTGGCCATATAGATCAGCACGCCCGTCAGTGCGCCGGCGAGCGCGCCGAGCGCGATGCCGGCAAGCAGCATCGTGGCGACCGAGGTCCGGCCGTTGCTGGTGGCGACGCGGTAGAGCAGCAGCGTGGTGGCAAGGCCGCCGCCGAAGGCTGCGAGCGGCAGGGCATAGATGCCGAGGGCCAGGTAGAGCGGCGCTGCGACGCTGCCGCCGAGCACGATCATGACGACGGCGCCCAAGCCCGCGCCGGAGGAAACGCCGACAAGGCCGGGATCGGCGAGCGGATTGCGGAACAGGCCCTGCATGACCGCGCCGGACACGGCAAGCGATCCGCCGATCAGGAAGCCGAGAATGGCGCGCGGCAGGCGGATATCGAAAATGATGATGCGGTCGCGGGCGCTGAGAGCCGTTTGCGACCCCGCCATGTTTCTCACGACATCGAGGATGGAGGCGTCCGAGGCCCCTGTCGTGACGGAGAAGAGCAGGGCGAAGACGGAAGCCACGAGGAGGAAGGCGATTGCCAGCAGGGCGAGTTCGGTCCTGTCGCCCGCCTGCCGGCTTTTGCGGAATGCCGCCGAAAGGGATCGCCTGTTGTCCGTCATGGCTTCCGGAACGGCCATCGTCAGCCCCCGTAGATCGCCGCGTTGAGCTCGCGCACGGCGCTCGCCGTGCGCGGGCCGAAGCCCAGCAGGTGCAGGCCGTCCATGCGGATGATCGCCTTCTTCTCGCCGGCGGGCGTGATCGCGATCGCCGGCTGGGCCAGCAGGTCCTCGTTCTTCGTACCCGCGCCGTCGCCGCGGTTCATCATCAGGATGACGTCGGGCCTGGCGCTGACGATCGCCTCGTCGGTGAGCGGCTTGTAGCCGGGGAATTCGCCGATCGCGTTGACGGCGCCGGCAAGCTTGATGACGCCGTCGGCGGCCGTGCCGGTGCCCGAGGCCATGATGCGGCCGTTCTGGGCGCTCAGGATGAAAAGCACCCGCTTGCGCTCGGCCTCGGGGCGCTTTGCGGCATCGGCGACCGCGGCATCGAGATCGGCGCCGACCTTTTCTTCCAGCGCCTTGGCCTTTTCCGGCACGTTCAGGAGCGTGCCGACGCGGTCGATCTTGGCGATGATGCCGTCACGCGTATAGGCGTTGGGAACGGTTTCGAAGGGCACGCTGGCATTCTTCAGAACGTTCAGCGCTTCCTGTGGGCCGGAACCCTCGACGGCGATGATCGCCGTCGGGTTCATGGCGAGAATGCCTTCCGGGGAAAGGGCGCGCATGTAGCCGACATCGGGCAGTTTCAGCGCGGCTTCCGGATACATGCTCGTCGTGTCGCGGGCGATCAGCCGGCCTTGCTCGCCGAGCGCGTAGATGATCTCGGTGACGTCGCCGCCGACCGAAACCAGCCGCGACGTATCGAGCTTCTTCTCCTCGGCATGGGCGGCGCGGACGAAAGCGTAACCCTCGCCCGCCGGTGCGGCCGGGATCAGCGGCAGGGCCATGACGGCAGCGCTCAAAGCCAGTTCCCAGAGGCGGATCCGGCGCAGGTTGTGAGGCATCTTCATCGCTCCGATCCTCACGCGGCCACGCTTGCGGCCCGCGGCAGGTTTTCCATGATCTGGCGCCATTCGGCGCGCTCGTCGGAGCCTTCCTTCCGCTTGCCGAAGAACTGGATAATCATATCGCCGTTGGCGTCATAGGCTTCGAGCGAGGTGACGTGGCCGTCCCTGGTCGGCTTGCGCACGGCCCAGGTCTCGGCAATGTGGTCCTGGCGCAGGTGCAGGTGGAAGGTCTCGTCGAGGATATTGATCCACGGACCCATCGGCTGGACGTTGAAGATCGGTCCGGAATGGATCTGGACGATGCCGTTATTGGCAACGAAGCACATGATCGGCAGGCCCGACTTGACGGAGGCGTGCATCATTTCGGCCGTCGCCCTGTTGTCGAGTTTCCAGGCGTAGTCGTCGCCGACGGTGCGCACGGCGGCCTGCCGGCCGATCTTCAGGCGCTTCAGCATGCCGAAGAACTCGTGCGTGTCGGTCATCTTGCTCCAGTTGTCGCGCAGTTCCTCCTTGCTGACGTTGCCGTCCTCGTCGGAGGCGAAGGAGGCTTCGGCCTCCGCGAATTCCTGGCTCTGGTCTTCCAGCGTCAGCTCGGCGACGATGCGGCGGTAGGCTTCGACATTGGATGCCGGGCGCAGGTGGATCTTGTGGATGGCGCTGCCGGTCCTGTCGAAATACTGGAGGCTGAGGCGCTCGGTGTCGCCGTCCTTCTTGGTGACGGCAAAGGCATGTGCCCAGCGGCTCGGGAAGATGCGCAGGTCGATGTTTTCGCCGAGCACGATCGCGTTGTGTTCGCCGACCTTGATGTTTTCGTAGACGCCGATCTTCTCGTGAACGGCGCTTTCGTTGCGCGACAGCGCCAGGACCTCGCCGAGATCGGCGACGCGCTCCAGGAGCCTAGCGGCGCTGGCATCGATGCGCGTTGCACTGATGCCGACTTCGGCGGCGACGAGGGCGGCTTCGGAAATCTTGAGCTGCGCGGCAATGTCGCGCTCGCGCATCTTCGGATTTTCGGCGCGGAACGCGCGGATTTCTGCTGGTGCCGGTCTGGTCTGCTCGGTCATGTCCTACCCTGCTGTCAAGCTTACTTGTTGAGAATGAGTTTGCCCTGACGGGTGATCTTCAGGCGGTAGATCAGGCCGTCGTGCCGAATCATGATCTCGTTGGTGCCGGCAAAAAGGTCGCCGCTTTCGAGAACGCGGATATCGGCCGCCGCAGCTTCGTTGCGCGGCGGTGCGAGCTTAAATGTATCTGGCTTTTCAACCATCATTTCGGTTGGCTTATTCCGTGATTGCGGGGGTCAAGACCCCGGTTCCGGTGACATTTATCTTGACTTTCATACTCATAGTTTTTTAAAGACGCAATAATTGAAGACAATCGCAGTCAAGTTTTTGATCGGGCTGCTGCGAACCCGCCGGCAGCAGCCAATTTGCCATATGGAGAGACGATAATGATGGGTCGGTTTGCTGCTTTTGCGGCCAGCGTGCTGTTTTCGGTGTCGGGCGTGGCCGGGGCCCATGCGCAGGATGCGGCAGCGGCCGCCAGTGCCCCCGCCGCCGGACTCGATGTCGAGCTTAACGCGCTGGCGCCCTCGCAGAAGGGCTGCATGATGACCTTCGTGGCCGAAAACAACCTGGCGGCGCCGATCAACAAGATCTCCTTCGAGCTCGCCTTCTTCAACGACAAGAACGCCGTCGACCGCATCACCGTGCTCGACTTCCGCGACCTGCCGCAGGGCAAGAAGCGCGTGCGCCAGTTCGATATGCCCAACGTCAAGTGCGAGACGGTCACGCGCATCATCATCAACGATACGCCGGTCTGCGACGGGCCGGCGACCGGCGAATGCATGAAGGGTCTCGTGACCCGCTCGCAGATCTCCGTTCCTTTCGAGGGTTAAGGCGGGTCGAAGGCTAAACCCAGGCCGGGCCGAAGCCCGGCGCGCATGTTGCAGTCTGTCCGAGGCGTAAAATGGCAATTTCAGCGAAATCCAGATCGAGACACGTGCTCATCGAGGAGGCGAGCGCTGACGGCAGCCTGAACGACAACACGCCCGGCATGCATCCCGGCCACGAACTGTCCGACCTGCGCAACGCGCAGCGCCAGCCGGCCGGCGAGCAGGTCATCCACTATGCGCGTTTTGCGCAGATCTCGTCCTTCCCCGATCATCCGCAAGCGGCGCCGGCCGTTGCCTCCGCGCCGCCGCCGATGGATGCGGCGGTGGAAAAGCAGGAGGACGAAAAGGCGCCGGTGCGGCGGCGGCTGACGCTGACCTGCATCTGCTCGCTGATCTTCCATGCGGCGTTGGCGACTGCGCTGATCGTCGCTTTTCCCAAGGCGCCCGAGGAGGCGATCGAGGAAGCCGGCGAGGCTGTCAGCGTCGTCATGTACGGCAATTCCGATGTCGACCAGACGGCCGCCGGCGAGACGGAAACGACCGTCCAGGAAGAAATCATCCCGGAGGCGGTCGAACCCGATACGATCCAGCCGACGGAAACGCAGACGGCGGAGGTCCAGCCCGAAACCGTTCAGCCGACGGCGCTTGCGCCGGCCGAGACGCAGGATCCCGTTCAGCCGGCGCCGGCGCAGGAAGTGACGCGCGTCTCGCCCGAGACGGCTGCGGCCGTCGAGCCGGAAATCCTGGTCTCCGAAGTGCCGGCAGAGGAATCCGTCGTGCAGCCGATGTCGACGGTCGTTCCCGAACAGCCGACGCCTGTCGATACGGTCAGTTCCGAAGTGCAGCCGGCAGAGGTTCAGCCTGTCGAGACGGCGACGGTGCCGGAGGAAGTCAAGCCGGTCGAAACGGCGGAAATCCAGCCCGAGCCGGAGCAGCCGCAGGAGGTCGTGACCCCGGCGCCGAAACCGAAGCCGACAGTGCAGGAAAAGCCGAAGCCGGTCGAGAAAAAGCGGCCGCCGAAGAAGACGGCGGGTTCGCGCGGCGAAGGCCAGCAGGATTCCCAGCGCGGCGTGGCCGAAGGCACCTCGCAGGCGCAATCGGACAGCAATTCGCGGGCCGCCGGCAACAATAGCGGCATCGGGACCGCCGCGACGGCAAATTATACCGGCAAGGTTCGAAGCCGTATCCGTCGCGCCATCAGGCAGCCTCGCGGCGTTCAGGGCAGCGTCGTCGTCACTTTCTCGGTGAGCGGCAGCGGCAGCCTGACGTCGGCGCGCGTATCGCGGGGATCGGGCGTTCCGGAAATCGACCAGCTCGCCCTTGATGCGGTGCGCCGCGCGGCGCCTTTCAGCCCGCCGCCGGGCGGCCAGTCGATGACCATGTCGGTGCCGATCGAGATCACGCCGCGATAATATGATTAAAACATTCAACTTTATACTTTACTCTAAAAATCAAGTTTAATAAGGTCCGTTCGCACACGCAGGAATCGTGTGACGATCAACGAGCGAACGGGTGGTAAATGGCTCGCAAGGCGAAGAAGGGGGCGAACCGGGAGATCCGCGTTCAGGCCGATCAGGAGAGCAGACAGGCCTCCTCGGGGCGCTCCAAGCTGGATGGCCGCAGTTTCCTCTATGTCGGCGGCCGCGATTGCCAGGTGGCGCATTTGCGCGAGATTGCCAGCAGCTTCGGGGCGGAACTCATCCATCACGACGGCGGCCTTCGCGAAGCCGTTTCGCGCATCGATACGCTGCTTCCCTCCGTGGACTGCGTCTTCTGCCCCATCGACTGTATCAGCCACGATGCCTGCCTGCGGGTGAAGACCGGCTGCAAGAAGTTCAGCAAGGCTTTCATTCCGCTGCGCAACGGCAGCAAGTCCAGCCTGGAGCGTGCGCTGCAGACGATGAACGAACGAGACAATTCCCGATGAACGACGAACGCCCTGACGGGTTTACGATGATCGGCCTGCACAAGCTTGCCGCACATGGCGGCGACGGCCTGGTGCCGGAGCTTTACGCGGTTTTCCTGGAAAATGCGGCGCGCCAGCGCAGCTATCCCAATGTCGTGCTGTTTCCCGCCTGGGAAGCGCGCATGCCCGGCGAGGCGGCCGCAAGGCCCGTCGGCGCGGATGCGGCCGCCGGCAATAATATCGTCGCCTTTCCGCGCTATGCGCAGCGGGCGAGCAGGAAGAAGGCGTGAGGAATTTTCGATGTATATCGCGATGAACCGCTTCAAGGTGGCCGCCGGCGCCGAAGGCGATTTCGAGAATGTCTGGCGCAACCGCGATTCCGGCCTGTCGCAGGTTCCGGGCTTCGTCGAATTCCGCCTGCTGCGCGGCAAGGCCAATGCGGAGGAAGGCTACACGCTGTTTTCCTCGCATACGCTCTGGGCGAGCGAAGAGGATTTCCAGAACTGGACGAAGTCGGAGAATTTCCGCGCCGCCCATCGCAATGCCGGGGACAACAAGGCCATGTACAAGGGGCCGCCGGTATTTGAAGGTTTCAACGTGGTCGAGGGCGTGTAAGCGGCCTGCGTTTTGGCGGCGTAGTCTGCCGCTTGCTCATCCCCTTCTCCCCAGCGGGGAGAAGGTGGCCCGAAGGGTCGGATGAGGGGGCTCCGGGCGCGGCGCCGACAATCTGGTCGTTTCCGACTTCCGACCCTACTACAGGCCGAAACCTCGTTGATGTCTAACAAAATTACGGTCGGCCATCGCAGCCCATCATCCGCCCTTCGGGCACCTTCTCCCCGAGGGGCAGAAGGGGGGGTGGGTTAGGCCCGCACCCGCCAGAAGGCGCTCGCAGAGACCGCCAGCCAGCCCAGCATCATCCCCCAGCCGCCGGTCGGCGCGGCATAGGGGAAGAGGCCGGCGCCGGTGAAGCGCAGGGTGACGAGGTCGCCGGCAAAGAGCAGGGTTCCCACGATCATCAGCAAGCCGGCGAGCCAGGCGGTTCTAACCCTGGCCGCGCCGATCGCCAGGGCCAGAAGGGCCGGGGCGTGGGCGAGGCACATGGCGGAGGCGGAAGCTGCGAGATGGGCCTCGCCGCCGCCGTGGGCGGCAAGGGCGGCAAGGGCCACCCCGGCAAGGCCGAACAGGCCGGCGAAGAGATAGAGCACCGGCTCCAGGCGCGCGTTCAGGCTCATGGCTATTCCTTGTTCTGCATGTGGTGGGCGAGGCGCTCGACGGGCGCCCAGATGAGATCGCGCAGGGCCTTGCTGGCGATGGTCTCGTCGATCGCGCGGCGGAAGCAGAGCAGCCATTCGTCGCGTTCGAGCGGGCCGATCTCGGCCACGAAATGGCGGCTGCGCAGGCGGGGATGGCCGCGCTTGTCGGTATAGAGCGGCGGGCCGCCGAGATAGCCGGTCATATATTCGTAGAATTTCTCCTCGCTGCCTTGGAGATCCGGCGGATGCACGGCGCGCACATGCCTTGCTTCCGGCAGCGTATCCATCAGCTCGTAGAAACGATGCGTCAGCGCCCGGACGGCCGGATCGCCGCCGATCGCCTCATAGAGTGTGGTGACATTTTCCGTCACGAAACCATCCCTTCATTACCCGTCCCGGCGCAGCGCTGACCCCTGCGCCGCCCCCAGGCTCCGTCTCTCGCATCGCATTGTCCGAAAACCGTTTCAGGCGGCCCGGTCCGGTGTTCTAGATGCACCCGATCAAAAAGGATCGCAACTGTCATCAAAACAGCGCGGCATTTCGCGCATAATCCCTTGCGGGGCAGGGGCTCCGGCAGATTTCCCTTGACAAAACCGTCTGGACGGTATCTTTGTAAAACCATGTCAAACGCTCACCATCGCAAGAAACAACCCGTGCTCGTTCGCCAGCAGCTGCTGGAGGTCGCCGCGCGTCTTGCCGGGGAGCAGGGCATGGGCGCCGTCACGCTCGATGCGGTTTCGGCCGCGTCGGGCGTCAGCAAGGGCGGGCTGCTGCATCACTTCCCCACGAAGAATGCGCTGCTGGACGCCCTGTTCGAAAGCCTGCTCGAGAGGTTCGACGCCGACATGGACGAGCTGATGCGCGGCGATCCGCTGCCGCAGGGCCGTTTCTCGCGCGCCTATCTGCAGGCGGTGTCCGGGCTGAAGGATCGGCCCGACGATTCCCGAAGCTGGACGCAGGTGACGATCGCGCTCTTGGCCGAACCCCGGCTGCGCCACCGGTGGCGCGAATGGGTGGCGGCAAGGGCCGAGGAATATATCGGCACCGATTCGGCGCTCGACACGCTGATCGTGCGGTTTGCCGCCGACGGCCTGTGGTTTGCGGATACGCTGGAAAGCCACGATATCGACGACGGACTGAGGCGAGAGCTGATCGCCCGCCTCATCGAGCTGACCCACAAGTAGAGCCGGGGCCTCCCTCCATTCTCAGGATGACGGGGGACGCTCCACCCCTTCGTTTCCAGGCAGGTCCGGACGCAGAGCGCCTCCCACGTTCGCCGGCATTGCTGGAGCTTGATATTGCACAATTCCGCGCACAGGGCGGAACGTGTTTGAAAAGGAATACCGCCATGAACCCGGCTGCCGTCTACGGGCTGCTCGTCGCAGCCATCGTGCTCGAAGTGATCGGCACGACCGCCCTTCAGCTGTCCCAGCAGTTTACCCGGCTCGGGCCGACAGCACTCGTCGTCGCCTGCTACGGGGCGGCCTTCTACTGCCTGTCGCTGACGCTGAAACATATTCCCGTCGGCATCGCCTATGCGATCTGGAGCGCTTTGGGGATCGTGCTGATTTCCTCCGTCGGCCTCGTCTTTTTCAAGCAGCGGCTGGATACGCCCGCCATTATCGGGCTCGGGCTGATCATTGCGGGCGTGGTCGTCGTCAATCTCTTCTCCAAGACCGTTTCCCATTGATGTGAAAGGGGATTTTTGCCGGCAGTGCGGCGGCTGAAAATCCCCTTTGTCAAAATCGCGGCAAAGGTCTATGTCTTCTTCCGACGCGGAGGAGGAACGGTTTTGGCTGGCCATCTTTCCAAAGCGCTTTGAATCCCGCCTTTTCGCCTGCCGAACATATCCAGAAGTTCTAGAGGAGCATCGCCATGGCCATTCGCACCGTCGTCTGGGGTGAGAACATCCATGAGAATACCAATGCCATCGTCCGCGAGATCTATCCCGAGGGCATGCACACGACCATTGCCAAGGCGCTGAACGGCGACCCGGCGATTTCGGCGACCACGGCCACGCTGCAGGAGCCGGAGCACGGTCTTTCCGAAGCCCGGCTTGCCGAGACCGACGTCCTGACCTGGTGGGGCCACAAGGACCACGGCGCGGTTTCCGACGTCGTCGTCGAGCGCGTCGCCAAACGGGTCTGGGAGGGCATGGGCCTGCTGGTGCTGCATTCGGGCCATTTCTCCAAGATCTTCAAACGGCTGATGGGCACGCCCTGCGCGCTGAAATGGCGCGAGGCGGGCGAGCGCGAGCGGCTGTGGACGATCAACCAGCGCCACCCGATCGCCGCCGGCCTCGGCGAGCATTTCGAGCTGGAGAACGAGGAAATGTACGGCGAGCAGTTTTCCGTGCCGGAGCCCCTGGAGACGGTGTTCATCTCCTGGTTCCAGGGCGGCGAGGTGTTCCGCTCGGGCCTGACCTGGCGGCGTGGTGCCGGCAACATCTTCTATTTCCGCCCCGGCCACGAGACCTACCCGACCTATCACGATGCCAACGTGCAGAAGGTGCTGATCAACGGGGTGAAGTGGGCCTATAACCCGGCGGGCGCATTGAAGAGCATTACCGACGCCCCAAATGTGCCGGTAGAAAAAGCCCTGGAGCCGATCGTCGAACGCGGCCCGAGACTGCACCAGGCCGGCGAAGCCGGTTATCGCTGAGGAGCATCCATGCGACTACTCGTTCTTGGTACGGGCCTGATGGCAAAGAACCAGCTCGACCACTTCACCCGCATCGACGGCGTGGACGTGGTCGGCGCCGTCGATACGGATGCCACCCGCCTTGCCGCCTTTGCCGACAAGTTCAATATCGAAAAGCGGTTTCTGTCGCTCGACGAGGCGATCGCCTGGGGCGAATTCGACGCGGCGACCAATATTACGCCTGACCGCATCCACCACCCGACGACGATGGCCCTGATCGCCGCCGGCAAACATGTGCTGTGCGAGAAGCCGCTGGCGGAGAACTATCCGAAGGCGCTGGAGATGACGGAGGCGGCGGAAGCGGCCGGCGTCATCAACATGGTCAACCTCACCTACCGCAACGTCGCACCGCTGCAGCGGGCGCGCGAAATGGTGCTGGCGGGCGAGCTCGGCACGATCCGCCATGTGGAGGCGTCCTACCTGCAGAGCTGGCTGGTCTCGCGCGCCTGGGGCGACTGGCGCACGGAATCGACCTGGCTGTGGCGCTTGTCGACCGGCCACGGCTCGAACGGCGTGCTCGGCGATGTCGGCATCCACATTCTCGATTTCGCCGCCTATGGCGCGGCCACCGATATCGACCATGTGTTTGCGCGGCTGAAGACCTTCAACAAGGCGCCGGGCGGGCAGATCGGCGAATATCTGCTCGATGCCAACGACAGTTTCACCATGTCGGTGGATTTTGCCAACGGCGCGCTCGGCGTCATTCACGCGACGCGCTGGGCGACCGGCCATCTCAACGAGCTGAAGCTGCGCATCTACGGCGAGAAGGGCAGTCTCGAAGTCAACCATCGCCCCGACGGTTCGGACCTTCGCGGCTGTTTCGGCGAGGACATCGAAAGCGCCACCTGGCGCGACATCGCGGTGCCGGCCGTGCCGACCAACTACCAGCGCTTTGCCGAAGCGGTCAGGACCGGCAAGCAGGACGACCCCACTTTCCGCCATGCCGCCAATCTGCAGAAGGTGCTCGACCTCGCCATGGTGACGGAGCGCGACCGCCGCGAACTGAAGATCTGATCTTCCTCCCGATAGCTTTCGAGATCGTTGCCGCCGCCCGGCAAGGCGGCGGTAACATGCGGCAATTCATCGCTAAAACCTGTACTTAAGTGTACTTGAGCGACGCCCGGCACTATCCATATTTGCTCAATGGTCAACGCGTAACCCTCGTGTCGGCTCTTGCGCGGCAGGCCATGCAATTTCCTTGAGCCCCCCAATGGAAAGCCCATGACTGACGTTATCTCCAACTCCACCCTTCCCGAAAAACCAGCCGCCGCAGCCCAGACGCAGGAGTTCGCCACGGCCGGCATTGCCCCGATGGACCGGCCGAGCGCGATCACGCGCTTCTTCATGAGCATTGTTGCCTGGGCGGAGGGCCTGAACTTCAAATATGCCAAGCTCGGCAATCCGCCTGTTTACGACAATGCGGTGTTTCCCTGGGCGAAGGAGGTCGAAAAGGCCTGGCCGCAGATCCGCGCCGAGCTCGACCGCGTGCTCCTGCGCCAGAGCGAGCTGCCGAGCTTCCAGGACATCTCCACCGACGTGCAGACGATTTCCAAGGATAACCGCTGGAAGACCTTCTTCCTCCTCGGCTTCGGGGTGAAATCGGAGCAGAATATCCAGGCCTGCCCGGAAACCTGGAAGGCGGTGCAGAAGATCCCCGGCCTGAAGACGGCGATGTTTTCGATCTTCGAGCCCGGCAAACACCTGCCGGCCCATCGCGGCCCCTATAATGGCGTGCTGCGCCTGCATCTCGGCATGATCGTTCCGGAACCGGCCGACAAGCTCGCCATCCGCGTCAAGGACCAGATCTGCCACTGGCAGGAGGGCAAGGCGCTGATCTTCGACGATGCCTACGAGCACGAGGCCTGGAACCACACGGACAAGACGCGCGTCGTCCTCTTCGTCGATTTCGTCAAGCCGCTGAAATTCCCGGCGCGGCTGATCAACTGGACCCTGCTCAACCTTGCGATTTTCACGCCGTTCATCCGCGAAGGGCTCGACAATCACAAGGAGTGGGAGAAGAAGTTCTATGCGCAGGCCGAAGCGCTGCGCAATCGCGGCTGAGGCGGGGCTGCGCCGCCCCAGCATAATCCTCCGAACAGGCCGCACACGAGGGAAGAGAGGTTGAGGCTCCGCAATCGCGGGGCCTTTTCTTTATGCGGCGCGCCGAATTGCACGGCGGACCTGTGTGGAAACGATCGCTGAACGCATCGTTCACCGAAGCGACATTGACCGCTGCGATAATCACGGATAAAGTTTATCCATGATTGGAGACAGCCGATGAAACTCAGCGAAGGCGTGGAACAGGCAATTCATTGCATGACCTTCCTCAGCGGATTGTCCGAGCAGGGCGTGCTGTCGGCGGCGGCCCTTGCCGAGCTTCACGGCGTTTCGGCAAGCTATTTGCTGAAGCACCTGCAGGCTCTTTCCGGTGCGGGACTTCTTCTCACGGTGCCGGGGCCGAAGGGCGGCTACGGGCTGGCGAAGGCGCCTCACGAGATCAATCTGCTCGATATCGTGCTTGCGGTGGAGGGGCCGGCGCCGGCCTTCCGCTGCGCCGAGATCCGCCGGCGCGGTCCCAATCACCTGCCGGCGCGCTATTTCACCAGACCATGCCAGATCAACGCCGCGATGCTGAGGGCCGAGAAGGCCTACCGCGCTGAACTGGCCAAGGTGACGATCGCCGATCTTGCGGCGGAGGTCGCTGCAGACGACGACGGCAGCATCGCCGCGCGCGGCTGCGCTTTTCTTGAACGCAACGAACGGAAGACGGGCAACCGCGCCGCGTCATAGGAGAAAGATAACATGAACACATCAAAGAAGGTCGTCGTCATCGGCGGCACGGGCCTCGTCGGTTCGAAAGCAGTCGCCATTCTGCGCAATGCCGGTCACGAGGCCGTCGCCGCCAGTTCGCGAAACGGGATCAACGCCTTCACCGGCGAGGGCCTGCAGGCCGCGCTTGCCGGGGCCGATGCGGTGATCGACGTTTCCAACCTCATGTCCTTCGACGAACCGGTGATCCGCAATTTCTTCGCGACGGCCAGCCGCAACCTGACCGAAGCGGAAAAATCCGCCGGCGTGCGCCATCACGTCGTTCTTTCCATCGTCGGGACCAGCGGGCTTTCGGGCAATCCCTATGTCGGCGGCAAGCAGGCGCAGGAGGAGGCGGTGAAGGCGTCCGGGCAGGACTATACGATCGTGCGCGCCACGCAGTTCTATGAATTCCTGGATGCGCTGGCCGATGCCTATGCCGATGGCGCCGGGCTGAAGGTTCCCGATATCGCCTTTCAACCGATCGCCGCCGCCGATGTCGCCGCTGCCCTGGTCAAGGTGGCGCTCGAAAATCCGCGCAACGGCATCGTCGATCTTGCCGGTCCCGATCGCGGCGCGTTCGCGCAGGTAATGCGCAGCTATCTCGCCGCAAAGGGCGACGGGCGCGCCGTGGGGGTGGATGCCTCGCTCGGCTATTTCGGGGCGCCGGTCACGGCCACCTCGCTCGTTCCGACCGGTGATTTCATCCAGGGCCGGATCACGCTGGCGGACTGGCTCCGTCAACAGAACAATGAAACGAAAGTGGAGAAATCCTGATGAAGACCATGCTTTATGCCCTGGCTGCGCTCGTGCTTCCGGTCACAACCGCCTCGGCGTACGACGTCGCCAAGGGTGAACTCGTCTATGAGACGAAGGGCGCCAGGGTGACGGAAGTCTATGCTCACGTGCTGCCGGACAATCCGGGCAAGAGCGTCAAGGGCGTGCTCGTCGAATATGAGCCCGGCGGCTACAGCTCTGCGCATACCCATGCCAAGTCGGCTCTCATCTACGCGACCGTTCTCGAAGGAGCGATCCTGAGCGGGGTGAACGGCGGGGAGGTGAAGACCTTCACCAAGGGAATGAATTTCACCGAGCTTCCCGGCGACCGGCACGATGTCAGCGCCAATGCCAGCAAGACGGAACCGGCAAAACTGCTCGCCGTGTTCGTGGTCGACACCGACGACAAGGTGCTGACGACGCCGCGCAAGCCCTGATTCCCGGCAGGACGCATGGAAACGGCCCCGGGAGCGGGGCCGTTTGCCGTTGTTCGATATCTTATTCGATCACCTGGACCACGCGATGGGTCTGCGGCTCGACGATCACATGGCGGTCGTTGACGACCGTATAGGCGTAGCGCGGATTATCCGGCACGGGGATCACCTGCACGTCGGCCGGAAGCGGCTTGCCGACGACGATCGGCTGCTGCACGACGACGGCGGACGGCGGGGCCGGCTGTTGCTGGACGTAGGTGACGACCTCGCGCGGCGGCGGATCGATCACGGCGCCGGTGACGGCACCGGCCACGCCGCCGATGGCAGCGCCCACAGGGCCGCCGACGATCGCGCCGGTGATGGCGCCGCCGGCCGCACCGGTGACGGCGCCGTCGGCCAGCGCATTGGTGGCGACAGACGAGAGCGCCAGCGCGCCGGATACGAGAATGATCTTGTACATGTCGTTTTCTCCTTCGCTATAGAGCATTTGCGTTTTTCGGAGGAAAGACGGAAATGCTCTATCTCATTGTTTAAACGCGCAATTCCGGACGCAAAACCGCTTCGCACTTTTGCTGGAATTGCTTTGTTTCTGCGCAATTCCGGACGCAAAACCGCTTCGCACTTTTGCTGGAATTGCTCTGGTTTGCGCTGAGGAAACGGGCCGGGCATTTCGTTGTTCCGGCCTGCCGGAGTCACGGATCGGTAATGGCGGTTACAGTGCGTGAGGCCGTCATTCCAGCCGGCGGCGGAACAGCCAGGCGGCGGCGCTGAGGGTCGCGGTCGCGATCAGCGCCAGCGGAACCGTCTGGTTCAGCACTTCCTCGGCGGGGATATCCTTGAGGAAAACGCCTTTGACGATGATGAGGAAATAGCGCAGCGGGTTGACCGTCGTCACCGGCTGCAGCCAGTCCGGCATGTTCTCGATCGGGGTGGCGAAACCCGACAGCAGCATGGCCGGCACCATGAAGAGGAAGGCGCCGAGGATTGCCTGCTGCTGGGTCATCGACAGCGCCGAGATGAAGAGGCCGAGGCCGGCGACGGAGCCGAGATAGAAGATCGAGCTGCCGTAGAGCAGGAGAAGCGAGCCGCGCAGCGGCACGCCGAAGATGAAGATCGCCGCCAGCAGATAGAGCGTCATGTGGAAGAGGCCGATCATGACAGGCGGAATGAGCTTGCCGATCAGGATTTCGTGGACGCGCAGCGGCGAGACCATCAGCTGGTCGAAGGTGCCGAGTTCCCTCTCGCGGGCAATCGACAGCGCGGTCACGATGAGGCCGATCAGCAGCGCGATGCTGGCGATCAGGTTCGGCACCATGAACCATTGGTAGGTGAGGTTGGCGTTGAACCAGTTGCGCGGCACGGTCGCGACGGTGCGCGCCACCATGCGCCGTCCGGCCGGCGTTTCGGCCGAAAGCGTCATGCCGATCTCGGTGAGATAGCCGGAGACGATCTGCGAGGCGTTGGAGCGGCGCCCGTCGAGCACGATCTGCAGGTCGGCCGGGATGCCGGCCTCGATGTTGCGGGAGAAATCCGGGCCGATCTCGATGGCGGCGATCACCGACTGGTCGTCGATGCCCTGGCGGATGTCGGCCTGGTTTTCGGCTGTTTCGATGCGCCGGAAGGTGGGCGAGCCCTGGATGCGCTGGACCAGCTCCTGTCCCCAATGGCCGCTGTCGCGGTTCAGCACCATGACATCGACATTGCGCACTTCGAGCGTGGCCGCATAGGAGAAGACGAGGAGCTGCATGACGGGCGGCACGATGAGCACGAAACGGCCCTTCGGGTCGCGCAGCACGGCCAGCAGTTCCTTCACGATCAGCGCTTTCAGCCGCGTCCACCACATCTCAGCCGATCCTCTTTCTGGTGCTGCGGGCGGCGAGCACGAACATGACGGCGCCGATCAGGAGCATGACGGCGATGGCGCGGGCAAACATCGGCCAGATATCCCCGGCAAGGAACACCGTCTGCAGGCTGGGGATGAGATAGCGGGCGGGCACGATGATGGTGATCCACTGGATGATCTCAGGCATGGAATTGATCTCGAAGAGGAAACCCGAGAGCAGGAAGGCCGGCAGGAAGGCGGTGATGAGCGCGATCTGCGAGGCGAGGAACTGGTTCTTGGTCGCCGTCGAGATCAGCAGGCCCTGGCCGAGTGCGGGGATCAGGAAGGCGGAGGAGAGCGCATAGAGCGCTGCGACCGAGCCGCGGAACGGCACGCCGAAGAGGAAGACGGCCAGCAGCACGCAGAGCGTCATCGAGGCAAGGCCGAGCAGGAAATAGGGCAGGATCTTGCCGGCCAGCAGTTCGGCCGAGGTCACGGGTGTCGCCATCATCGCCTCCATCGTGCCGCGCTCCCATTCGCGGGCGACGACCAGCGAGGTGAGCAGCGTGCCGACCAGCGTCATGACGATGGCGATCGAGCCGGGGACGAGGAAGTTGCGGCTGGTCAGCTCCGGATTGAACCAGAAGCGCTGTTCGATGGCGATGGGCGGGCCGGCGGCGACCGTTTCGGACTGGCGCTGCCGCTCCCAGTTGGCGACGGTGCCCTGCACGTAGTTCTGCACGAAATTGGCGGTGTTCGGGTCGGAACCGTCGACGAGGACCTGCACCTGCGGATGGTTGCCGGCGGCGTAATCGGTGGCGAAATCGGCTGAAATCACCACGATGCCGCGCACCTTGCCGCGCACGAGATCCTCTTCGAACATGCGCCGGTCGCGCCCGAGCGTGACGGAGAAATAACGCGACGCCTGGAAGCTTGCCGCAAGGTCCTGCGTCAGCGGCGTTGCCTGTTCCAGCACGAGGCCGATGCGGGTGCGGGTCGCATCCAGCGACACGCCGTAGCCGAAGAGGAAAAGCAGGATGAGCGGCAGCACGAAGGCGATGAGGATGCTGCTCGGGTCGCGGATCGCCTGATAGCTTTCCTTGCGCACGAGGGCGGCAAAGCGGCGCATGCGGGAGGAGGTGCTCATGCGGCCTCCTCCTTTTCCGACTCCTGAACGAGCGCGATGAAGGCATCCTCCATCGTCGGGTCCGGCTGCTCCCTGGTCGCCACCTGCGCCTTCAGCGCGTCGGGCGAGCCGAGCGCGATCGAGCGGCCGCGATAGATGAGCGAGATGCGGTCGCAATATTCGGCTTCGTCCATGAAATGCGTCGTCACCAGCACGGTGACGCCCTTTTCGACGAGCGCATTGATATGCGTCCAGAATTCGCGCCGGGTGATCGGGTCGACGCCCGAGGTCGGCTCGTCGAGGAAGAGGGCGCGCGGCTCGTGCATGACGGCGCAGGCGAGCGCCAGGCGCTGTTTCAGGCCGAGCGGCAGGTCTTTGGCCGAATAGCGGGCATGGCGGCCGAAATCGAAGATCTCGCTCATCAGCTCGATGCGCTCGCGCTTGCGGCTGCCGGACAGGCCGTAGACGCCGGCGAAGAATTCGAGGTTCTGCATGACGGTGAGATCGCCGTAGAGCGAGAATTTCTGCGCCATGTAGCCGAGCTGGTTGCGGGCTTCGGCGGCGTCCCGGCGCAGGTCGAAGCCGGCCACGCGGCCTTGCCCGCCCGTCGGCTTCAGCAGGCCGCAGAGCATCTTGAAAGTGGTGGATTTGCCGGCGCCGTTCGGCCCGAGCAGGCCGAAGATTTCGCCGCGGCCAATATCGAAGGTGATGTTGTCGGCGGCGGTGAAATCGCCGAAACGCTTGGTCAGGCCGTGCGCCTCGATGACGGGGCGCTCGTCCGTGCGGCTGGGCGCGCCCTGGGCTTCGGCCAGTTTCGAGCGGCCGCCGGGACCGCCGCCCAGCATGTCGATGAAGGCGTCCTCGAAGCGGGCAGGGGTGGGACTGAGCTTGGCCCCGCCGGCGGCGGCGGCGATATCGGGCGTGCCGTCCCTGCCGGTGACGAGGCGGATGGCATCGCCCTGGATGACGCCGTCGATCACGCCTTTCGTCTGCAGCAGTTCGGCCAGCACCCGGCGCCTGCGGCCGGAAACGCCGGAGACCTTGAAGACGTGGTCCTCGACGCGGCCGGTCAGGTCGTGCGGAGGGCCGGAAAAGAGCAGCTTGCCCTGGTTGAGCAGCAGAACGTGGTCGCAGGCTTCGGCCTCGTCCAGATAGGCGGTGGACCAGAGCACGCCGATGCCTTCCTGCGTCAGGTTCTCCACCATCTTCCAGAGGTCACGGCGCGAGATCGGATCGACGCCGACGCCGGGCTCGTCGAGCAGCAGCAGGCGCGGCTTCTTCAGGAGCGCGCAGGCAAGGCCGAGCTTCTGCTTCATGCCGCCCGAAAGCTTGCCGGCAAGGCGCGTGGTGAAGCGCTTGAGGTCGGTGAAGGTCAGGAGCTCCTCGAACGTGCTCGTGCGCTCGGCCTTCGGCAGGCCGCGCAGATCGGCATAGAGATCGAGATTTTCCTGGACCGAGAGGTCTTCGTAGAGGCCGAAGCGCTGCGGCATGTAGCCGATCGAGGCCTGGATGGCGGCCGGGTTCCGGTGCGTGTCGAAGCCCAGCACCTCGACCGTGCCGCTATCGGGCAGCATCAGGCCGGTCATCAGCCGGATCAGCGTCGTCTTGCCGGCGCCGTCGGGGCCGACAAGGCCGGTGATGGCGCCGCCGCGGATCTCGCCGGAGACGGCGTCGAGGGCGGGCGGGCCGTCGCCGAAGCGCCTGGTGACGTCGCTCAGCCGCACCAGCACGTCACCGGTTGTGGACGGGGAGGCGCTCATCGGCCGGCCAGCGCGGGAAAGCGCACGGTGACAGGCATGCCCTGGCGCAGGTCCGGGCCGGGCTTGTCGATGACGATGCGCAGGCGATAGACGAGATCGGTGCGCAGCTCGGGCGTCTCGACCGATTTCGGGGTGAATTCGGCGACCGGCGAAATGAAGCCGATCGTGCCGTCATAGGGCTTGTCGGGCCGGGTATCGGAAGAGACCTGAACCTTCATGCCGGGATGCAGGCGGCCGAGATCGCCTTCCGCCACGTAGCTCCGCACCCAGACCGGCTCGGTCAGCGACAGGACATAGACGGTATCGGCGGGCGAGACGATGGCGCCGGGTTCACGCACGCGCGAGAGGATGACGCCGTCATTGGGCGCGCGCAGTTCGGTATCGGCAAGCGAGATGCGGGCGGTGGCGAGCGCGGATTGCGCGGCCTGCAGCTGGGCCTCGGCATTGGCGATATCCTCCACGCGGCTGCCTTCCTGCAGCAGTTTCAGCGCTTCGTTGGCGGATTCGGCGCGTGCGGCGGCCATTGCCCGGTTGGCGGTCGCCAGGTCGAGATTGGCTTCGGAAATCGTGCCCTGCGGGCGCAGCTGGCGGGCGCGCTCATAGCTGAGATTGGCGTTGTTGAGCGAGGCGAGGCTTTCGTCATAGGCGGCGCGGGCCTGGGCGATTTCCGTCTGGCGCGGGCCGGCCCGCAGCTTGTCGAGCGTTGCCTGCAGGGCGGCGACATTGGCTTCGGCGGAGGCGACAGCGGCCTCGAAGGGGGCGGCGTCGAGCCTGCCCAGCACGTCGCCGGTCCTGACCATGTCGCCCTCGTCGACGGCAAGCGCGGCCAGCCGGCCGTCGACCCGGAAGCCGAGCGAGACCTGGCGGATATCGACATTGCCGTAGAGCGCGAATTCCTTCGCGCGCCCCGGCAGCCAGCCGAGCTGCTGCGGCAGGCCGTACCACCAGGCGGCCGCGCCGGCGGCAATGAGGATGACGATGGCAAGGGGGAGGATGCGTTTCATCTTGTCTTTCCTTTCGCCGGCTGAAGCTGGCCGACAAGTTCCGCGGCGAGGTTGCGCAGGGTCTGGAGCTGTTCCGGGCCGACCGACTGCCATTCCATCTGGGCGAGAACGGCCGCATGGGCGACACGGAAGATCATGATGTTGCCGACGAAGGAGAGCGTGCGCAGCCGCACGTGCTCGCTGGCCGGGTCTTCCCGCAGGATGGCGCCGATCAGCCGCCGCGCCATCTCGATCATCGGCCCCATCAGGCCCTGATAGACGCGGGCGAAGGCTTCGGTCGGCTCCATCTGCTCGCGGATGATGAAGCGCGCCCAGGGCTCGGATTCCTTGCTGACGAACAGGCCGACCATGGTCGTGGCCACATCCGTCAGGAAGGAGCGTGCCTCCTCTTCGCCCAGTGCCTCGCCGGCAGCGGCGAGCGCCATCAGGCGGCCGCCGATCCGCTGCCGGAGCGTGCCGACATGGCGCTCGATGCGCGACACCAGATATTCGGCGGTTGCGACATAGAGGCCTTCCTTGCCGCCGAAATAATAGGGAATGGCCTGCAGGTTGACGCCGGCCGCCTCGCTCAGCTGTCGCGTCGAGGTGCCGTCGAAACCGTAGCGGCCGAAGACGTCGAGCGCTGCGGACAACAATTTTTCCCGCGTGATCTCGGCGCGGTTCGGCTGGGATTGTTCATCAGTCATGGCTCACATATAACCCCAACGAAAGTTTCAGTCAATCGAATGAATTTATTTTCATGGCGGCGGCCGCAGTTTCTGCACCTGCGGGCGAAATTGCACTTTCGCAAAGTCTAATATTCTGGCTGAATAGGGGCATGGGAAACGAGCGGGTCATCGCAGGACATGCCCTTAGAGCGCTTGCCGGCGGCGCCGCGTTCTGTCTTTTGGCGAGCGCGGTCTGCGCCGACGATACGGTGCTGGCAAAGGGCGGCCGCCTGCAGCCGAGCGAGGTTCTGAAACCCGCGCCGCACGAGGGGCGCCTGGCGCCGCCGCATCTGAGCGCCGACTGGTGGCTGCGCCTGACGCATGAGGAGGCCTCGGCCGGCACGCCGGACGGTTCCCGGCAGGGTTTCGTGCGCGATGACGCCGAGCGGTGACGGCCGCTCCGGCTATTTCACGCCGGTTTGCGACGGGTAGGGGCGCGGGTCCTTGCTCCTGCGCTGCACGAGGCCGATCAGCGAGAGGGCGGCTCCGGTCGGCAGCAGCCGGGCGACGATGGCGGTCAGTTTCGACGACAGGCCGGGAATGACGAGGCGGCGGCCGGATTTGAAGCCGCGCCACGCCTGCTCGGCCACGTAATCGGCATCGAGCTTCGGCAGGACCTTGAAGAGTGCCGCCCGGTCGGCGCCGGATTTTTCCAGGAAATCGGTCGAGACCGGGCCGGGTGCCACGCAGGTGACGGTGACGCCGAAGCCGCGGACCTCCTTGTGAAGGGCGGCCGAGAAGGAGCGCACGAAATTCTTGCTGGCATAGTAGAAGGTCATGTACGGCCCCGGCGTGAAACCGGCGATGGAGCCGAGATTGATGATGCCGCCGCTGCGGCGCGCCACCATGCCCGGCAGGAAACGAAGCGTCATATCGGCGAGCGCGCGGATGTTGACGTCTATGATGCCGAGCTGCTCCTCGGCGGAAAGCGCGGTCACGGCGCCGCGCAGGCCGTAGCCGGCGCTGTTGACGAGAATGCCGCAGGCAAGGCCGCTTTCCGCCAGGAACGCTTCCAGCCGCGAGGAAGCTTCCGGCGCGGCAAGGTCGAGCGCCATCGTCAGGGCCTTTCCGCCGCTTGCGGTGATTTCGGCCGCCGCCGCCGCAAGATCGTCGGCAGAGCGGGCGACGAGCACGACCGGATAACCGTCGCGCGCCGCCACCCTGGCAATGGCCCGCCCGATGCCGCGCGAGGCGCCCAGCACGACGACGGCGAGAGAGGGCTCGGCGGCTGATGTCATGGCGTGGCTCCTGCGATCGGCATGCCGGCAGGTCTTGCGCCCTGCGCCAGCGCTGCGGTTTCGGCTGCGACCTCGCCGTTCAGGATGCGCTCGAAACGCTCCAGGGCGCGGGCAACGCTTGCCCCGTCCATGACCCGGTGGTCGTAATGGATGCGCACCAGCACCGATCCCTGCGCATCGATCGGGCCGTAGTTCAGAAGCGTGGTCAGCGGCGTCAGCGGGTTGAGGGATTCGGCGCCGAGGCCGGAATAGACCGACAGCTGGAACGTGCCGAAATAGCGCGCCCGCTTGCGCCCGAGATTGAGCCCCAGCCACATCAGCGACCAGCGCAGCAGGGCCGGCGCGCGGGCGAGCTTGAGCGAGCGGCGGAATTCCTTGATCTCGGCAATCGGCAGCGAGCGCGCCTCGCGGATCAGCGCTTCCAGCTGCGGGATGGGGCGCTGTTCGGGACCCTTGATGGTGCTGAGCAGCACGATCCGCTCGCCCTCGTGCTCGCGCTCGTGGGCAATGGAGGCCACGCTTTCGGGATATTCGTAGAGCTGGTGGCGCGGAAACTTGACGTAGGCGCGCCTGAGATCCGGGATCTCCTTCGACAGAAGCGCATAGCCCTTCAGAAACAGCACGGTCCATGACGGGCGCGGATCGCAGCCGCCTCTCGCATCGAGCAGCGGTCGCAGGTTCATCTGCCGCTGCACGGTGACGCGCGGAATGCCGATCGAAAACCGCATGAGGTCTCCGACGAGCCGCCTTGCCGGCGATAGCCTGACCGTTTTTCCCCTCATCCTGCTCCCCCTAATACAGATAAGGGATGATCCGCTTGGTTTTGTCCATATAGGCGCGGTATTCAGGGCCGAAAACGTCGAGCATCATGCGCTCCTCCTTGTCCACCCGCAGGAAGAACAGCACGGCAAAACCGGCGAGCCCGGCCAGCCCCGCCACCCAGTTGGCGAGCAGGAAGGCCTGCGCCAGCCCCATCAGCATGAAGGAAGTGTACATGGGGTGGCGCACCAGCGCGTAAGGGCCGGCGCAGATCAGCTCGTGCTTCTGGCGGATTTCCAGCGTGATGGACCAGTTGCGCCCGAGCTGCTTGTGCGTGCGCCGGAAGACCCACATGGCGAGGCAGAAGAGGATGGCGCCGACGATCACGGCCCAGAGCCTGGCCGGGTAATCGGCGGCCTGCGGAAAACCCGTCGCGACGTAAAGGCCCGGCAGGATGGCAAGCCCGGCAAAACCGGCGGCCAGCGCCACGCGCTCGGAGAGCGTGCGCCGGCTGCTGACCACGGGCACGCGCTTGCCGCGGCGCTCGAACGGATATCGAATTACGTACCATGCGATAATCCCGACGACCCAGACGATCTCGCCAATTGCACCCACCGACATGTTCAAACCGGCACCAGAACCTTTCCCCGATCCGGCCCCGCGGATCGCCCTCTTTGTCTCAACCCGTATTCATCTCCCGCAGGCTGGTGATGAACTGCTGCGGGCGCAGCCAGATGCCCGGCGTCTTGTAGCCCATGTGCCGGGCGATATCCGCCACGAAGGCGTTGCAATTGTAGACCGTCGCCTCCCAGAGCCGGCTTCGCGCCTGCAGGCCCCTGATATAGGCCACCGTGTCGTTATATTCGTCGTCCGTCAACATCACCCGCCAGCTTGCCGAGCGGTATTCCTCTTCCAGGTCGCCGTCCGTGGCGCCCGTCGTGGCGGGCACGGGGATGAAATGGCCGAGCACGTAGGGGGCGGCATCCTCCGAGGCCGGGGCAAGGCCGGCGACCTCGGGATTGATCATGCGCCCGTTCCTGTCGGCGCGGCCGAAGACGACATAGGTGTGGCCGTAGGTCAGCGCGTAACGCGAGCGGAATTCGATGAAATGGCGGTTGGACTGGTCCTTGGCGGTGGCCGGCCTTTTCAGGTCACGCGCGTCGGATGTGTAATGCGGCTGGGGGGCCTTGTCTTCCGTCTGGCAGGAGGAGGCCAGGGCCGCCACAATAGCGAGCAGGAACAAGCGGCTTCTCAGAGGCGCCATCAGCAAGCTCCATGTGCAAGCTCCCGAAAATGCGAGCTTGATGCCGGATAACCAACCGCGCCCGCCTTATGAATGGCAGCGGATCGATCCTGGCCGGTTTCGGATGTCGGGGAGGGGAAGGGCTGCGCGAGCCCTTCCTAGTCATTGCGAATTTTACTTGTAGACGGCCGTTGCCGCCGGCGGCGGAGCTTTCCCCTTGCCTTTGCCAACCGACCCGCAGGCACTCAGATTGGCCACCGCAAGCGTTGCGAGGATCACGAATAAAATTCTGCTCATCAAGAAGTCCTCTCCTCATCCTGGCCCAGGCCGTGACGGCCTGCACCTTAAAGTTTGACGATATCGGCACTTTGAACAGTGCGGGTATGATGCAACGTGCAACGAATCTACATTAGCAGATACTAACCATTGTGACCAACCCCGCAATTTCGCTTGGTAAACGGGATCGACGAATGGTTTTGCCGCTGTTGCAAAACCGCCTCACACCGATGCGCAGCCGGCTTCAGATCACAACCACGCGCGTTCCGATGCGCGTGCGCGCGTAAAGATCGACGATATTGGCGTTGGTGAGCCGGATACAGCCGTTCGAAACGGCATGGCCGATCGACCAGGGGGCGTTGGTTCCGTGCAGCCGGAAGAGCGTGTCGCGGCCGCCCTGGTAGAGATAGAGGGCAGCGGCCCCCAGCGGGTTGTCCGGCCCGCCCGGCACGCCGTCGGCATATTGGGCAAGCCGCGGCTTGCGCGCGATCATGTCGTCTGTGGGCTTCCAGGAGGGCCATTCCGCCTTGCGGCCGATCGTGGCCTCGCCCTTGAAGCTCAGGCCTTCCTCGCCGACGGCGACGCCGTAGCGGGTGGCAATGCCGCCGGGTTCGACGAAATAGAGGTAACGCGCGCCGGTATCGACGACGATGGTTCCCGGCGGCTCGCCGCCGTCATAGGCCACTTCCTGGCGCCGGTAGCGCGGATCGGAATCCGGGTCCCGTCCCAGAACCCGGTAGCCCAGCGGCGGGCCGTCCGAGGTCGTCGTGCATGCCTGAAGCGTCAGTGCCAGGCTACCCAGAACGAAAGCCCGGCGTGTCACAGCTGCCCGTTTGCGCATCTTCACCGGCCCACCCTTTCGACCGGCTTGGACATTGCGGGCCTCGATCGCTCCTGTGGACCGATTTGCCTGACGGGCGGACAAGCTGCGCAACTTGCAATAGTATGCATTTCGACCATTCACGAATCTCCTTGCCTCAACCACTCGTTTTGAAAGAATATTAGAAGACAAGAATGGAAGGAAGCGATGAAACTTGGCCTGGAAGGAAAAGTCGCAATCGTGACGGGGGCGGGCTCGGGGATCGGGGCGGCCGTTGCCCGGCAGCTGGCCGGCGAGGGGGTCGAGGTCGTCATTGCCGATCTCAACGAGCAGGCGGCGCATGAGACCGTGGCGGCGATCCGCGCCGATGGCGGGCGGGCGCGCGCCTTCGTCGTCGACGTGGCCGATTTCGAGGGCGTGCAGCGGCTGGTCGATTTCACCGTGGAGCGCTGCGGCAGCCTCGATCTCGCCGTCAACAATGCCGGCATAGACGGGGTGAGGGCGGCGGTCGCCGACTATCCGCTCGACGACTGGCACCGGCTGATGAACGTCAACCTCAACAGCGTCTTCTACTGCATGAAATGCGAGCTCGGGGCGATGCTGAAGGCCGGCGGCGGCGCCATCGTCAACATGTCCTCCGCTCTCGGTGAGGTCGGCCTGCCGACGGCGGCCGCCTATACGACGGCCAAGCACGGGCTCGTCGGGCTGACGAAAGTGGCGGCGATCGAATATGCGCGCTACGGCATCCGCATCAACGCGGTCGGCCCCGGCTGGATCGACACGCCGCTTCTGTCGGAGCATCAGGAGGCGGCAAGCACCCGGCGCATGGCCGCCCTGCAGCCGATGTGCCGGCGCGGCACGCCAGACGAGGTCGCCAATCTCGTCTCTTTCCTCTTGTCCGGGCAGGCGAGTTTCATCACCGGCGCGCACTATCTGGTCGACGGGGCCTATACGGCCCATTGAGGGCGGCAGGAGGCTGCCGCCCGCGGAACCGAAACGGCGCGGCCGGACATGCCCGAGCGGCACCGCGCTTTCGCGCGCCCGGCAGGGGCCCGCGCACACCAGGCGCCTTGCCGGTTTGCCGTCATACCCTAGATTGAAGCTGGGCGGATTTTTCGCGCCCGACGTCCATGCCGTTGTTGCGGATGCGGAGGGCTTCCATCATGTCGGACAAGTCGAAGACGGGTATCGATCGCCGCGACCTGCTGATTGCGTCGCTTGCGACGGTCGGCGCCTCGGCCGCCCTTGCCGCCGGCACGGGGCCTGCGAAGGCGCAGGCGGCAACGACAACGGCAGCCGCAGCCGATCCGACGCCGGGAACGGTCTATACCGGCGATGTCATCCAGGGAAAAAAGGTCGTCAGCGCGCTCGACGTCGACGACCTGGAGCCGGGGCAGAAGCACCATCTCTATTTCCGGGGCGTGCAGATGCCCACGGGGCAGCACTGGTATGCGTCCGTCATCGTCGCCAAGGGGGCGAGGCCCGGCAAGCGCGGCGTGCTGACCAGCGGTGTGCATGGCGACGAGATGAGCAATATCCACACGGTCCAGACCGTGATGAACCAGCTCGATCCGGCGCAGATGTCGGGCACCGTCATGGCGGTCACCGACGTGGCGCGGCCGGCCGTCGAAAGCATGCAACGCAGGTGGCCCAACCAGGGCAGGGGCGCAGACCTGATCGACATGAACCGGGAATGGCCGGGCAACGAGAACGGTCTCACTGCGCCGAGCCGCCACGCCGGGCTGATGTTCAACCGGCTGCTGCGGCCGAACGCCGACTTCGCGATCGATTTCCACACCGGAACGACCGGGTTCGAAGTCACCGCATTCAATATCGGCGGCATGGATGTGCCCGAGGTCAAGGCCATGCTGGAGCTCTATCCCGTCGGCCAGATCTTCGACAACCATGTCTATCCCGGTGTGCTGCACAACGCCTTCATGGACGTGGGCATCCCCTCCTTCACGCCGGAGATCGGCGCTGCCCGCGTTCTGGATATCGAGATGATCTCGCTGTTCGTGGAAGGCACGATGAACGTCCTCAAGCATTACGGCATCGTTGCCGGGCCGATGGGACGGACCGGCAAGGACGTGAACGTCTTCGTCGGCAACAGCGCCTTTCCGATCCTGGCAACCGAGGGCGGGATCGTCGAGCATCTGGTCAGGCTCAACGACAAGGTCGAGCCCGGACAGAAAGTGGCCATCCAGCGCAACAGCTTCGGCGAAGTGGTCGCGGAATATACAAGCGGCGTGGCCGGAGAGATAACGGGCCAGCGCAGCGACGCAATGGCCGAGCCCGGCAACCCTCTGGTCTTCATCCTCTTCCACAAGGCGGCGCCTGGCGGTGGCGAGGCCTATCCCGAGTAAGAACCGGTTATCGGTGCCTCGAAAACGAACAAATTCACAGAGATCGTCAACTTATCCGTTTACTTGGCCCGGAATTGCGCAGAATATTAGCAAGTGGGAGAATAAGCCTCCGGCCCCACTCTCGTTACATTGCGCCCGTCAGGCTTTTCTCCCCTGGTTGCAAGGGAGGACCAATCATGAGGCGTGTATTGTTCTATGCGGCTTCGGCCGCAATACTGTCGATCGGTGTCCCGCAGGCATTCGCGCAGTCGGGCAGCGTCGAAAAGGCGGTCGGCGGCTATAATTTCGAGGAGGCGGCCAAGGAAGCCCCCGGCACGAAGGATTTCCATTCGGCCGACGGTCATCTGACGTTTGCGATCGTGACGCACACGGCAGGCAACGGTTTCTTCGATCCTGTCTATGTCGGCGCCACCGTCGCCGGCAACATGATCGGCGCCAAGATATTGCTGCTCGGTTCGGAATCGCCGGTGGACGACCCGGCCCGCGAGATCGAGATCCTGAACCAGATCGTGCAGGACCCGACGATCGACGGCATCATCATGACGACGCCGCAGGTCGGCGCCTATAACGATATCGTCAAGGCGGCCGAGGCGGCGGGCATTCCGGTGGCGACGACCAATTCGTTCGACGGCACTATCCTGCACCGCAGCGCCATCAGCCATACCGGCCAGGATGCCTCGGCTGCGGCGATCGGCGGCGAGGCGCTGGCCAATTGCGTGCTGGCGAGCGGAGCCACCGGCGGCTCGATCCTGCTGCCGTCCTCCACCGCGATGGGCAATATCGAGGTGAACAACCGTGTCACCGCCGCCTTCAACGCCATCGTCAAGACGCTGAAGGATGCCGGCAAGCTCGATGCCTTCAAGGTTGACGCCGGCCCGGAAAACGTCGGCATCGACACGAACCCGAACGACCCCGTCAACGCGCTGGTTTCGCTCTTCGAATCGCGCGGCGACGTGGTGGGCGCCTTCACGGCCAACAACGTCTTCACGCCGCCGCTCGTCAAGGCGGTTGCGCAGATGGGCAAGACCGGCAAGTTCTGCGCCTTCGGCTTCGATCTCGGCCCGGCACAGCAGGAAGGCATTGCGGCGGGCAACCTGACCGGCTCGCTCGGCCAGCAGCCCTTCCTGCAGGGGTTCTGGCCGGTCATGCAGCTCTACCTGCAGATCGACCGCGGCATTGCGGCGGCCAATCTCGATACGCGCGCCCAGCTGGTGACGAAGGATACGGTCGCCAATGTCGGCAAGCGCTTCGAGAACTGATTGCGGCTCGAAACGCCTGAAACAGCGGCGGGAGGGCGCAGGCCGTCCCGCCGCGCCAAAGCCAAAGCCAGGGACCGCTCGGTAGAAATTCATGGAGCCCGCCACGACGACATCGCTCGGCCGTGCGCCGCCCCAGCTCGTCGGCGGCTGGGAGGCGGGGCTCGTGCTGTTCCTTGCGCTGCTCTATCTCGGCGGGGCCGTCGTCAACCCGGCCTTCTTCGGATCGACGGAGGCCCTTCACGCGCTGCTGCGCGATACGTCCCGCGTCGGCATCATCGCGGTCGGCATGACCTTCGTCATCGTCAACCGGGATCTCGACCTTTCGGTCGGCTCGACCTACGGCCTCGTCGCCGTGGTCTTCGCCAGGCTTTTCGCCGCAAGCTTCCTCGATTTCGGCGTGGTCGCGTCGGCGCTGCTCTGCCTGCTGCTCGGCACGGCGATCGGCCTGACCAACGGCGTGCTCGTCACCCTCCTGAAAGTGCCGGCCTTCATCGCCACGCTGACCATGCTCTTCATCGGCCGCGGCTTCGTGCTGGCGCTGACGCACGGGCAGGCGATCTACTATTCCGACAAGGCGAGGGACTATCCGCTGTTCTTCCATCTCGGCGAGACGAACCTCTTCGGCTTCAACAACCAGATCGCGATCTTCTTCCTCGTCGCCGTCGCGGGCGCCGTCGTGCTTGCCAAGACGCGCTGGGGCTACGAGACCTTTTCCACCGGCGGCAACGAGCAGGCGGCCGTCTATGCCGGCATCCGCACCCGCTGGGTGCGCATCCGCGCCTATCTCATCTCCTCGCTCGCGGCCACGCTTGCGGCCCTGCTCTCGGCCGCGCAGGACAAGGGTGTGACGCCGCTTTACGGCGTCAGCTGGGAACTCACCGTCATCGCCTCCGTCGTCATCGGCGGCGCGTCGATCCTCGGCGGGCGCGGGCGGGTGATCGGCTCGTGCCTGGGGGCCGCGGTCGTGGTGCTGATCGACAAGGTGCTGCGCGAGGGCTGGCCGATCACGCGCATCGTCGTCATCGACGGCGAGAATGTCGCCGTCGGCGCCAAGTTCACCTTGCCGGCAGGGGCGGTGCTGGTCTTCCTCGGCCTGCTTCTCGTCGCCGCGGTGCTGATCGAGCCCGTGCTCATCCGCCGCCAGCTCGCCGCCCGGTTCTGGGCGTGGCTCCGCGGCCGGCCGCCGCCGCCGGCCTACGAGACGGGCGGCGTGGCGATCGAGGGCGTGCAGACCAAGGGGGCCGCGGCGGCGGACGCGGCGCTGTCGGCCGGCGGGCTCGGCCGGTTTCTCGCCCGGCGCGACGCGCTCGCCATCATCCTGACCGCGCTCCTGTGGCTGACGGGCCTGGCGCTGAGGCCGGACTACTGGTGGAACCTGCCCAACACCTTTGCCATCCTGCTCAACTATACGGAGCTTGCCCTCATCGCCGTCGGGCTCACCTATGTCATCGCGGCCGGCGATATCGACCTTTCGGTCGGCGCCGTGCTTGCCCTTGCCGGCAGCACGGCGGCCTATTGCCTGAAGGTGCTCGGCGCCGACCCGCTGACCGCCGTGGCGATGGGCCTGCTGGCCGGCATGGCGGCCGGTGCCGTCAACGCCACGGTCGTCGTCGGCTTCAGGCTGCCGGCCTTCATCGCCACGCTCGGCATGTTCTACATCGCCCGCGGGCTTGCCGCCTGGTTCGTGGCGGGCCAGCAGCTGACCGGCTGGCCGGAAGCCTATAACCTGCTCGGGCGCAAGGTGAACGACGTTCTCCTGCATTTCGGCCTCGCATTGCCGCCCGGCATGTTGCGCACCGTGGCCGAGGCCGTCAGCGTGCAGACGATCTGGATGTTCCTTGTCGCCCTTATTGCCGGCATCATGCTGGCCTATACGCCGTTCGGGCTGAAAGTGTGCGCGGCCGGCGGCAACGTGCGCGCGGCCGCCTATGCCGGCATCGACACCAACCGCGTGCGCTTCCTCTCGCTCATGCTGTCGGCGCTCTGCGCCACGATGGCCGGGATCATCAACGTCGCCTATTTCCGCAGCTTCAACCCGGTGGCCGGCCAGTTCCGCGAGCTGGACGCGATCGCCTCCGTCATCATCGGCGGCGGCTCGATCTTCGGCGGCTACGGCACGATGATCGGCTCGCTGGCGGGGGCGGCGGTCATCACGCTCGTGCGCGCGCTGCTGCAGCTCAACGTGCAGGGCTTCAGCATGCCGCAGCACTGGATCAACGTCTTCGTCGGCGTCATCCTCATCGTCGCGGTGCTGATCGACATCTGGGTGCGCCAGGCCAATATTTTCGGGCGGCTGCGGGCGCGGCTGAGGCCGGCGGCGCCGGCAGGGGAGAGCGGTCATGGCTGAGGCGGCACCATCCGTCCCGATCGTGGAAATGCGCGGCATCGAAAAGGCCTTCGGGGCGGTGCAGGCGCTGCGCAAGGTGGACCTGACGCTGTATCCCGGCGAGATCCTCGGCCTTGTCGGCGACAATTCGGCCGGCAAATCGACGCTGATGAAGATCCTGACCGGCGCCTACCAGCGCGATGCCGGCGATATTCTCGTGGCCGGCCGGCCGGTGCGCTTCAGGAGCCCGCACGAGAGCCGCGATGCCGGCATCGAGATGATCTACCAGGATTTCGCGCTCTGCGGCAACATGGATGTCGGCCAGAACATCTTCCTCGGCCGCTGGCCGCTGATCGGCCCCTTCGTCAACCGGCGCAAGATGTATGCGCAGGCCGACAGCGTGCTGAAGCGGCTGAAGGTGGACGTCAACTCCGTCTACCAGAAGGTGGAGAGCCTGTCGGGCGGGCGCCAGCAATCGGTGGCGATCGCCCGCGCCATCTCCTTCGATCCGCGCGTCGTCATCCTCGACGAGCCGACCGCCAACCTTTCGGTCATGGCGACCGAACGGCTGCTGGAAACCATGCTGGAACTGAAGCGGCAGGGTGTTGCCCAGATCATCATCTCGCACCGCCTGGTCGATATTTTCGCCGTCGGCGACCGTGTGATGGTGCTCAAGCGCGGCGAATATGTCGGCGACCGCTATATCCGCAATACCGACGAGCACGAGGTGCTGGAGATCATCGTGTCCGGCACGCGCGAGAGCGCGCGGACCGCCGACGAGGCGCGGCGGGGCTGAACGGGCGGGGCGATTCCATCCGCCAACCTTTTTGCGGATAGGCCTGCGGGTCCGAAGCCTCTTCCTCCACCCCGCACGGAAAATCCCATGCCGCCTGTGACCGCCCAAGCCCCGCAAAACGACTGGCTCGCCATGCTCATGACGAACGGCAAGGGCAATCCGCTTCCTGCCCTCACGCTCAACTGGACGGTGATGCTGGAACAGCATCCGGACGCGCAGGGAATGCTCGCGCTCGACGAATTCAGCGGCCAGACGATGCTGCTGCGCCGGCCGCCGTGGGATCTGCGGCAGGGCGCCTGGAGCCCGCGGCCCGTCGGCAACAACGACCTTGCCGAAGCGGTGGAATGGCTGGAAGGTTTCGGCCTGACGCCGAAGGTTTCCAGCATCAATTCCGTCATCGACAAGGTCGCCGGCCGGCATCCCTATCATCCGGTGCGGGGCTGGCTGTCGTCGCTGCCGGCATGGGACGGGCTGCGGCGCGTCGATACGTTCCTGACCTATTATCTCGGCGCCGAGGACACGGCGCTGAACCGCGCCTTTGCGCGCAAGTGGCTCTCGGCGCTCGCCCGGCGCGTCTTCCAGCCGGGCTGCCAGTTCGACCATGTGCTGACCCTGCAGGGCCGGCAGGGGCTTGGAAAATCGTCCTTCGGCCGGGCGCTGGTGCCGATCGAGGAATGGGTGACGGACGGCGTGACGGTGGGCGACGGAGCGCGCGAGGTGATCGAGAACACGCGCGGGCGCTGGATCGTCGAGCTTGCGGAACTTGCCGGCCGGACGAACCGGGAGGTGGAGGCGATCAAGAAGTTCATCACGGTCCGCGAGGATACGGCACGCGGCGCCTACCAGCAGCGGGTCGAGGCCGTGCCGCGCCAGTTCGTGTTCTACGCCACGACCAATGCCGACGAATTCCTGACCGATACGACCGGCAACCGCCGCTGGTGGCCGGTCAAGCCGACGTCGATCGACATCGAGGCCATCCGCGCCGACCGCGACCAGATCTGGGCCGAGGTCATGACCATCTACAAGCACGAGCCGCTGTGGCTGGAAGACGAGGCCCTGCAGGCTGATCTTGAGGCGCTGCACAAGGGTGTGACGGATTTCGGCCCCACCTACGAGATCATCCGCGACCTCATCCCTGCCGGCAACATGATGGTGCCCTGCGCCGACATCCGCCGGCTGCTGACCGGCGGCAGCGCCGATGCCAGCCGCCTGCCGGCAGGATGGCGCGCCAACCTGCACAGGGCGCTTGTCGGGCTCGGCTTCGAACCGCAGGCGGTGGTTTCCAATCGCGGCCGCGATTCCGTGCGCGCCTATATTCGCGGCGATATCAGCGGCAAGCCCTGGGCGCGCTGGGAGGACGGCCGCATCGCATTCGAGTCCGGCTGGCAAAGGCGCGGGCGCGACTATTAGATTTTTCAGCCGCACCGCCGCCGCACCACCTGCCTGCTTACGGCGCTTACGATTGCACACGCAAACTTCGTAAGCGTGTTTGCCTAACGGTTTCAACGGTTTATCGAAGCGCTTACGGACTTACGAAAATATGGCGAAACACAGGTGGAGATCCGTTATTCCTATGGGAGTGGGAGACGGGGCGCAATTTCGTAAGTTCGTAAGCGCGAGCGTCAAGATGCTGAATTCGTTCGGCAAACGCGCTTACGAAATGGGCGGGCGAAGGCCGGCGCTTACGAAATCCGGGCGTTGGGCCGCAGCGGGCGCGGAAACCAAGACCCGGCAAGGGGGCGGTTCCCGCCCCCGGTGGTCCGGGGAACGGCCGGGCAGATCAATGAAGCACGGCGATGGCGGTAATGCCGGCCTCGGCGGCGGCGCGAATGATCGCCGCTCTCAGGTCTTCCGGGTCGGCCTTGCCCTGCACGACATCCAGGCAGATCTTGATCGCCGCCAGAAACTCCTCCCCGTCATCGCAGGGGAATTCCGTCATCAGCACATTGGCCGCCCCGATCGCCGTGCGCACGGACAGGACCCTGTCCGGATTGTGAAACATCAGGATCACGGGATCGAATTCGATTGGAGTGTCCCATTCCATGACACAATACTCCCGATGGGATGGCGTATTGTTAACCACGCAAGAGGCGTGCCACGGGGAGGGTGGGGCGCGGAATGGGTGTGGTGCTTGCCGGACGGGGCGGAGAGAGGGATCGCCGGCGCCCGGACGCCAAGTAGGTTTCGCGATCCGATGATTTCGGATGTGCGCTGGTAATCTTTCATTCGGATTAGGAAGTTGAATAGATTGGCAGTCAGTCGATAGCCAACCGGCAGTGACGCGGCGAGAACATACTTGCAAAAGTTGCAGATTTTGATAACCGAAGAGGTATTCCGATTAGTAACTTCGATGGCGTAAGCCGAAAGTCGAGGTCAATACTATTCTTAAGCTCACCCTGCCGGCCCTTTCGGCAGTTATTTTGGTTTCTGCTATGATTTACCCGGCCTATGACCAGTCCGCGAGCGATTCACCTGCTGCCGACAGCGGATTTGTGAAATGGCTGTTCGGATATGAAAAGCCTCCCAAACTGGCCGCGCGATCGCAAGTCAATGCCGTGCCGCCGAGACAGCGTGTGACGCTGTGATGCCGCCGCTTCACCCTTTCCCTCGCCGAATGCACAGGCAGCTCCGACGCCAAAGGCAAGCATCAGGACTAAGCGGGTGCCGGCTCTGGTAAATCCGACTGCCCGCACGTTCCGTCCAATCGCCCGTCCTTCGTTTTACTCACCCGTCTATAAATCTTTCCGAGAGGTCTCGTTATGGGAAGCTTTTCTCTATTCCACTGGCTGATTCTCATCGCCATTGTTGCCGTCGTCATCTTTCTGGCATCTCGCGGCAGTTCTCCAAAACCCCAGCACATCAAGGTCGGCAGCAAGGCCGAACTGTTTGGGGCCGTCCAGAAATATGCTGCCCAAGGCTATCAGACCGTGATGGACCGGGGACACATCATCGTCATGAACAAGAAGATTCCGTTCAACTGGTTCCTGTTCATCGTTCTGCTCTTCATTCCCATCATCGGTTGGATCGCGCTTCTGGTGCTCCTGTTCGCCAATAAGAACAAGATCAGCAGCGTCACCATCGAAGCTCCCGAAAACGCCTGATCTATCGCATATTCATCGCAGGGCCGGCCGCTTGATTGCGCGGTGCGGCCATTTGCGGATTCGGAGGGCAGCCCGGCCTCGCGCTCATCCGGCATCCTGCGCAAGCTGGGCGTCGCGCCCGGCAAAGATGAGCTGCACTTGCGCCATGTTCTGGGTTCCCCAGGTGCAGAGCGGCACGATGGCGGCGGCCAGGCTGCGGCCGAGCGGGGTCAGCGTGTAGTCCACGCGCGGCGGCACTTCGTGATAGTCGGTGCGCACCAGCACGCAGTCGGCCTCCAGCTCCTTCAGCTGCTGGATCAGCACCTTGTCGCTGACGCCCTCGATCGCGCGTTTCAGCTCGCCGTACCGCTTCGGACCATCGAGAAGGAAATAGAGGATCAGCGGCTTCCACTTGCCGGCGATGATGCGAAGCGTGACGGCGAGGCCGTGGGAATAGCCGAGGCCGCAGTTGGGAGAGGTTTCGCAGTTGTCGGAGGATTCGCTCATTTTTTTCCATACTTACCAAATGGTGCATACTTGTGGCTAGGTAATCACCCTCTTAGGTCAGTGCAACCCCAACAGAGGAAGCACAGCATGACCAGACTGAATGGAAAGACCGCCGTGATCACCGGCGGCGCGACCGGCATCGGCCGCGCGGCGGCGAAGCGTTTCATCGAGGAAGGCGCCTTCGTCTATATTTTCGGCCGGCGGCAGGAGGCGCTCGATGCCGCTGTCGCCGAACTCGGGCCGAACGCCCGCGCGGTGAAGGGCTCGGTCTCCGATCCTGACGACCTCGACCGGCTCTATGCGGCGGTGAAGGCCGAGCGCGGAACGCTCGACATCGTCTTTGCCAATGCCGGGGCGGGAAGCCCGCTGCCGCTCGGCCAGATCACCGCCGAGCATATCGACGAGACCTTCGATACCAATGTGAAGGGTACGATCTTCACCGTCCAGAAGGCGTTGCCGCTGATGGGGGCTGGCGGTTCCATCATCCTGACGGGATCAAGCGCCGGCACCACGGGCGCGCCGGCGTTCAGCGCCTATAGCGCGAGCAAGGCGGCGGTGCGCAACCTCGCGCGAAGCTGGGCGGAGGACCTGAAGGGCACCGGCATCCGCGTCAACGTGCTGTCGCCCGGAGCGACGGCGACCGAACTCGCCAAGGAGGCGCTGGGCGAGGAGGGCCAGAAGGTCTTCGCCGCGATGACGCCGCTCCAGCGCATGGCCGATCCGGCCGAGATCGGCGCGGCGGCCGCCTTTCTCGCCTCGCCGGACAGCAGCTTCATGACCGCCAGCGAAGTCGCCGTCGACGGCGGCCTTGCCCAGCTCTGAGGCGCTGCGCCCTGCTGCGCCTGGCGGCGCGGCAGGGCTGGCGGACTGAAGGAGAAAATCCATGCGCTACGCAATTATCGGCTTCGGCAGGATCGGCCACGCCATTGCCGGGGCCTTTGCCCGAAGCGGCGTCGAGCTATCCGTCGCGACGACCCGCGACCCGGAAAGCTTTGCCTCCGATGCGGCCGCAATCGGGCCGACAATCGTTCCAAGGACGCTGGCGGAAGCGGTCAAGGCGGATGTCTTGATCATGACCGAGAGCGCGAAGGCCCTTGGACTTTCGCCACCTATGCCAAACGCGCATCGAAAACGATGGGGACATTGGGTAAGCCAATCGCGCAGCAGCTGAAAAACCTCCGCAAGGCAATCAGACGACGAATTTCCTATGAGCTTGCACGTGCCCGGTATCTGCTTGGCATCAGCGCAAACTGAGCGATACCAGTCTTTCCAGATCGATTCCACGTCTCTCATAAGAAGTGAACGTCGGGAATTGCTCGAGGCTGACCTCGTTGTCCTACGAACCGCTGGGAAGGTCATGGATGCGCACGACCGCACAAGTTGCCTGAAGTGCCCAGAGGCACTCGACAAGAACCTCCAAGCCGCCTCATAGCGAAACCCGTCCGCTCGGCACGCCCGCAACAAGATCGCGCGGAAACGAAATCGGTCAGGACTGCCGGATCATCTTGCTGCGGTTGGGCTAGCTCGGGATTCACGTCCGAATGCTTCCCGTTCCTCTTGATCGTCGAAGAGCGGTTAGTGCCCAACGCGCAATAGTAAATGGCATGATAGAATCCGCTGCGGCCTCTGCACAATCGGAAGATGCCTATCAATAGTATTGGATTCGTCATTGTTAAATCGCTCATCGCCTTGACTTATTTCAAGGACTCAACACGTCATGTCGCTTTAGGGCTGGAGACGTAGGAATGACTGCCAAAATCCGCATCAAAGCTGGGCCTGTAGAGTTCGAATACGAAGGCGAGACAGAACTCGCCGTCGCTGACATCAAGGAATTGTTCTCGCACATCGAGACCCTTTTCAAGGTTCCTGTGCTCGCCGAGGGAGGTGACGGGGCGCATTCACAGCAACATGGTGCGCCCACGTATGTCGAACAACCTCAGCAGGGTGGGGCGAAACAGATGCTTCATGTCAACAGTATCGCATCGGCCTTGGGTGCGAAGAGTGGGAGTGAAGTAGCAGTCGCTGCGGCCGCCTCACTGCAAATCTACGAAGGAAAGGAAACCTTCACCCGATCCGAACTCCTCGATACGATGAAGAAGGCGACCATGCACTACAAGGATTCCATGTCCGGGAACCTCAGTAAGGCGTTGACCACCCTGGTCGGATCCAAGTTCAATCAGATCAAGGACGGCGTCTATTCGCTGAACAAGGCAACCTACGATCAGTTGGTTGGTCAGCTTGATTGACAAGGAAACCCTAAAGAACTGGCTCCACCGCGACCTGAGCAGCCGTGAAAAGCTACTGTTGATCCTAGGATCATTCGATGCTCCTGGAAAGCTCGACGAGATCCGCAATCGCGCCGTGGAAGCTGGGTTCCGTATTCCGAAAAAATGGAACCTCTCCGACATTCTCGGTAGAAGTGGCGGCCTAGCTCTCCGGATGCCAACAGGGTGGGAGCTTTCCCAGTCCGGGAAGGCCCACCTTCAGGCCATGGGAATAGTGTCGGCCAGTCCTGGTGTGGTGCGGATCGCTGTTGATCTCCGAGCGCATCTCGAGAAGATCAAGAACCAGACTACGCGGGCGTTTGTCGAGGAAGCAATCAATTGTTACGAGGCCGGTCTGCACCGATCCGCCATCGTGATGTCATGGATCGCTGCGGTGGACGTCCTGTACCACGAGGTAGTCACACATCACCTTGCCGCATTCAACAAAGAAGCGAAGTCGGTGAATGCGAAGTGGAAGGATGCGGTAAACGCCGATGGACTTACACGCATGGGTGAGTCGGATTTCCTTGAGCGTTTGGTGCCGATCGGTGTCATTGGCAAGAATGTTAAGGATGAGCTGCAGAAGGCGCTCAGGCTCCGGAACGGATGTGGGCATCCGAACAGCTTGAAGACGGGGCCGAACATGGTGGCTAGCCACATCGAGTCCCTTCTTCTGAACGTCTTCGAGACATTTACAACTTAGCCGGAAGTCGTGGGCGACGGCCAGCTCCCGAATCCGCGGCCCAAAAATAAGGAACGCGTTTTCCTCGCAAGATGCGCGTGAGCTACAGGATCCCCCGACAGTGTGCCGGGGACTTTTCTCCTCACTTTGTCCGCGATACCACGATGTATGTTGGGCCATGTCCATTGCGAGTCAAAGGAACCGAAAGACGTGAAAGTGCATTCGCTTGGCGAGGAAGCGCCGCCGAGAAGTCATGGCGGATGTTCGCGCCACTGCGCGGTGTCCGCCAGGCGCCAAATCCTTGATCGAATGCGAGCGACACAGAGAGGCCTCCCTCGAAGATGACATCCATATGCCTTGCATGCGGGATCTGTGCGAATTGGACGTTCAGGTTGCCGCGCTTCGAAGCGTATCTGGCAGGGGAGCGGGCGAGGAAGCCGAGGTTCTGAGGGACAAAAGGGAATGAAGCCTCTTTAGATTCGCTAAATTGCCTCCCAGGGGATTCAGAGTCGAATCCTCTAGGAAAGTTCGAGCCGGGATGCCATGACGGGCGACTATCGTAGGTTCACACGTCGCCCGGAATTCTTGTCAAGACGGTCCGGCCGAACAGGGATTCGCAGCCGAATCCAGAAGCATCAAGCGATGCCAAAGATATTCTTGTAAAAATCGCCGATATAAGGATTTATTCTCCGCCAAATCTGAGTGATCCCGCGGTCGATGCAAAATTTTCTTAAATAGACTTCATGGTTAGGCAAGTAATGATAGGTATCAGATCTGCGGTTCGTCCCACGAAGACGCCAAAATATTCTTGAAAAAATTTTCGAGGCTCCCAACCCAGGCGATCCATACTGCAAGGACTCAGTCCTTTCTTCGAGCCGGGAGATCGCGAGGGAAAATTGGGCAGGATCCACGGCTGATGGCGGGCCTCCAGCCGTGCGCAGAAGCGTTGCGGAGCGGTGAGCACCTGCCTCCAGCGCGACTTCGCTAGGAAACCTTCGGATCCAGAAGCGCCCAGTACCACTGGCACGAAGATGGCGCTTTCATTGTTTTCATTCAATTTTCTGGAAGCCGGTGTACGCTGACGCCAAGCACAGCGCATGTTGTTGCCAATCTGGCGCACGCTGATGCCAAGCACTACAGGTCAGTGGCGCACCCGACAGGATTCGAACCTGTGACCTTTGGAATCGGAATCCAACACTCTATCCAGCTGAGCTACGGGTGCATGCCTGACGATGTGACTCGTCGTCCGATGTCGTGGTTCTTAGCCTAGCTTTGGCTCTGCTTCAATCGCCAAGTTGGCGAAATTCGGCCTTGCGGCGTGCTGCGGTGTTTTCAAGGGGATGGGCTGGGGGTAAAAGCTTCCTCGTTTGGTTTGGTTTTATCGGGGGATTCGTGGGCGAGGCGGTTTTCGATCTGGCGCGGCGGGCGCGGTTTGCGGGGCTTTCGGGGAATTTTGCCCTGGGGCATGAGATTTTGGACGGGGCGGTTGCCGAGGCCGGGGCGGAGGAGGGGGCGCGGGCCTGGATTGCGATCGAGCGGGGGCGGCTTTTCAACAGTGCCGGGGAGGCTTCTCGGGCCTTGCCGTTTTTTGGCGAGGCATGGGAGCTGGCGCAGCGGGCGGGGGATCATAATCTGGCGGTCGATGCGGCGCATATGCTGGCGATCGCTTCCGATGTCGAGGCGGCCGAGCGCTGGGTGGCCGTGGCGCTCGACTATATCGACGCGCATGGGGCGAGCCCGCATTGGCGGGGCATGCTGCACCACAATCTCGGCTGGACCTATTTCGAGGCGGGGCGGTTCGACGATGCGCTCGGCGCCTTCCGGCGCGACGAGGCGATCCGCGAGGCTTCCGGCAATGCGCAGACGCTGAAGGTGGCGCGTTATGCCGTCGTGCGCACGCTCCGGGCGCTGGGGCGGCTGGACGAGGCGATCGCGCTCGCGGAGGAGGTCGTGCGGCTTGCGGATGCGGCCAATGACGCCGCGCCCTACGTCTGTGAGGAACTGGCGGAATGCCATGCGCTCAAGGGCGCGACGGCGCAGGCGCGGCACTTTGCGGCGCGGGCGCATGGCGTCCTGTCCGGCAATGCGGCCTTCGCGAAGGAGGAGCCTGCGCGGCTGGCGCGGCTTGCCGCCCTTGCCGGTGATGCGGCGGGCGCTGGCTGAGGCGGACACGAAAACTCCGCCGGCCCTTGCGGGCGGCGGAGCCTCCTGCCGGACAGCTGCCGGATATCAGAGCTGCATGGCGCCGGGGCCGGGAATGGCTTTCGGCGGCACCTTGCCGAGGATGATCATGCCGAGCACCTCGTCCTTGGTCACGTCCTCGGTGCGGGCGTGGCCGACGACCTGGCCGTTCTTCATCACCGAGACGCGGTCGGCGAGGTCGAAGACGTCGTGGATGTCGTGGCTGATGAGGAAGATGCCGATGCCTTCCTTCTTCAGCTGCTTGATGAGCTCGCCCACCTGCGCCGTTTCCTGCGGGCCGAGCGCTGCCGTCGGCTCGTCCATGATGAGGATGCGGGCGTTGAACAGGATGGCGCGGGCAATGGCCACCGACTGGCGCTGGCCGCCGGACAATGCCTTGACCGGCTCCTTGAAGCGCTTGAAGTTGGGGTTCAGGCGGCCCATCACCTCGCGCGCGGAGGCTTCCATCGCCACGTCGTCGAGCGTGCCCCAGCGGGTCTTCAGCTCGCGGCCGAGATAGAGGTTGGCGGCGGCATCGACATTATCGGCGACGGCGAGCGTCTGGTAGATCGTCTCGATGCCGAATTTCTTGGCGTCGCGCGGGTTGCGGATGTCGGCCGGTTCGCCGTTGATCAGGATTTCGCCCGAGTCGCGCTTGTAGGCGCCGGAGAGGATCTTGATCAGCGTCGACTTGCCGGCGCCGTTATGGCCGAGAAGGGCCACGACTTCGCCGGGATAGAGATCGACCGAGGCATTGTCGACCGCGTGGATGCCGCCGAAGGAGATCGAGATGTTTTTCAGTTCCACAAGGGGAGTGCGTTGTTCAGCCATGGTTCGTACTCCTCTTACTTCGCACGGGAGCGATAGACGGTGTCGAGCCAGACGGCAATGACGAGCACCGCGCCGACGACGACGTTCTGGATGGGTGTGTCGACATTGGCGAGACCCATGCCCGACTGCAGCGACTGCATGACGAGCGCGCCGAGCATGGCGCCGGCGATCGTGCCGGTGCCGCCGGCAAGCGACGTGCCGCCGATGACGGCTGCCGCGATCGTGTAGAGTTCGTAGGTCGTGCCCTGCGAATTGGCGGCGGCGTTGAGGCGGGCCGTCGAGATCGCGGCGGCGACGGCTGCGAGGAAGCCCATCAGCGCGAAGATGCGCACCGTGACCCAGCGGGTCTTGATGCCGGCAAGCTCGGCCGCTTCCGGATTGCCGCCGATGGCGAAGACATAGCGGCCGAAGCGCAGGCGGGTGGCGATGAAGGTCATGACGATGCCGACGAGGATGGCGATCAGCACCGGCACGGCAATGCCGTAGGGGATCATCAGGCCGCCTTCCGGCACGGGAATGTTGTTGGCTTCGGCGTAACGCTTGGCAATTGCCGGCGGCCAGTAATAGATGGTGGAGACCCAGATGGCGCCGAGCACCATGGCGCAGCCGAGCACGCCGAGGAAATATTCGGCCCAGAGCGGGCGGCGCGGGAAGTTGAAGCGGCGGCGCTGGTGGCGCGAGCCGATGATGGACACGACGATCAGCACGCAGGCGACCGCGCCGATGACCCAGCTCCAGGTGGCGCCGATGGCGCCTTCGGCGCCGCCGCCCATGATGCGGAAGGTGGTGTCCAGCGGCGCGACCGTCTGGCCGCTCGTGACATACCAGGCAAGGCCGCGCCAGGCGAGGAAGCCGCCGAGGGTGACGATGAAGGAGGGCACGCCCATGAAGGCGATGATGACGCCCTGGAACAGGCCGATCGCGGTGCCGACGAGAAGGCCGCAGACGAGCGTGATCACCCAGGTGAAGGAATTGTCGAAGCCCAGATATTGCGGCAGGAACTGCGCCTGGACCACGCCCATGATCATGGCGACGAAGCCGAGGATCGAGCCGATCGACAGGTCGATGTTGCGGGTGACGATGACCAGCACCATGCCGGTCGCCAGAACCGCGATTTCCGTCGTCTGGACCGAGAGGTTCCAGAGGTTTCTGGGGGTGAGGAACAGGCCGCCGGTATAGAAATGGAAGCCGACCCAGATGACCAGCAGCGCGCCGATCATGCCGAGAAGGCGGGTATCTATTTCCGTCGCCCGCAGGAAGCGCGTGAAGGGGCCTTCCACTGCCGTGCGCGGGCCTGACGTTGTCGATTGGGTGATGTCTGCCATGGGTTTGCCGTTTCCCCCATTTGTTTGGGCGCGGGCCTGCTTGCGAAAGCTGCCGGCGATCGCCCTGTTCTTGATGTGACCACCGGGACGCTTCCGAAAATAGCCGATCACGACGGCACTATTCTGGCAGGGAATCAAAGCATCCGCGGTGCGCGCGAGGACGGAGAAGCATGCACAGGCGGGCTTCATCCGCATCCGGCGCCGCAGCGGAGGCCGCTGCGGCGCCGGTCTTTCCAGTCAGCCGGCGAGGATCAGTCGCAAGCCTTGACGGTGCCGGCCTTGACGCCCTGGCAGGCTTCGGCCTTGGAGATCCAGCCTGCGTCGATGACGACGTTCAGGTTGTCCTTGGTGATGGCCTGCGGCTTGAGGAAGATGGATTCCATCTTGACCTTCTTCGGGCCGCCTTCGAAGGTCTGGACGCCTTCGATCTTGTCCATGGTCGTGCCGCCGGCGAGTTCGAGGGCGATCTCGGCAGCGCGCTTGCCGAGCTCGCGGCTGTCCTTCCAGACGGAGACCGTCTGCGTGCCGAGAGCGATGCGGTTGAGAGCCGCCTTGTCGGCGTCCTGGCCGGAAACCGGAACGGAGCCGGCCATGCCCTGGGCGTCGAGAGCGGCAACGGCGCCGCCGGCCGTGCCGTCGTTGGAGGCGACGACCGCGTCAACCTTGTTGTTGTTGGCGGTCAGGAACTGCTCCATGTTGCGCTGCGCGTTCTGCGGCAGCCAGCCGTCGGTATAGGCTTCGCCGACATTCTTGATCTTGCCGGCGTCGATTGCCGCCTTCAGCACTTCCATCTGGCCCGAGAAGAGGAAGTCGGCGTTCGGATCGGAAGAGGAGCCCTTGATGAAGACGTAGTTGCCTTCCGGCTTGGCCTTGAAGACTTCCTGAGCCTGCAGGCGGCCGACTTCCTTGTTGTCGAAGGTGATGTAGAAGGCAGCCGGATTTTCGATCAGGCGGTCGTAGCCGACGACCGGGATGCCTTCGCTGGCGGCCTTTTCAACGGCCGGGCCGATCGCGTCGGAATCCTGGGCGAGGATGATGAGGGCGTTGGCGCCCTGGGAGATCAGCGATTCGACGTCGGTCAGCTGCTTTGCGGCCGAAGACTGCGCGTCAGCGGAAATATACTTTGCGCCCTTGGCTTCGAGGGCCTTCTTAATGGCGGCTTCGTCCGTCTTCCAGCGCTCTTCCTGGAAGTTCGACCAGGAAACGCCGACGACGAGGTCGGCTGCCATGGCTGCGGACTGCAGCGAAACGAGAATGGCAGCGCCTGCCATCAGCTTGTAAATAGACTTCATAATGTCCTCCCGAGTGAATTGCAGCCGGCCCAGCATCAGCCTCCTCCGGCCACCGCGAAAGCCTGTCCAGAAAGGTTCGGATTTTTTTCTCGACAGTCGAGAAATTTAGTGTCAGAGATTTTTTCAACTGTCAACACCGCACTACCGGCTTAATTTCCTTTGACGAAAGGCCCCCGGAGATGCTGTGGCAATAAGGGGCGGAACGAACGGGGAAGAGGCGGCCGACAGATGCTGACCAAGTCGAGCACGGAGCTCGTGCGGCAGAGAAACAGCGTGCTTGTGCTCGCCACCCTTCGCCGTCACGGAGCGCTGGCTCATACCGAGATATCCGATTTCACGCGGCTGTCCTCCGCGACCGTTTCTGCGATCACCGCCGATCTGGAAAAGGCGCAGATCATCGAGAAATCCGAGCAGCAGGCGGCCAGCGGGCGCGGGCGCCCGCGCGTGCTTCTGCGCCAGCGGCGCGACTGCGGCTATCTCATCGTCGTCATCATCTCGTCCGATGCCGTGCAATATTCGCTCGTCGATTATGCCGGCAAGCTGATCGACCGGTTCAGCGAGGAGCGCTCGCACGATCCGGACGGCGCCGGCCGCTTCGTGAACGGGGTGCGGGAAGGCTTGAACCGCATCTTGTCGCGCTCGCGCATCGAACGCGAAAAGGTGCTGCTCATCTCCATCAGCAGCAAGGGGCTGGTCAATTCCACCGAGCCGGTCCTCGTCTGGTCGCCGATCTTCGGCAGCGACCAGATCGATTTCGAATCGGCGCTGAAGCCGGAATGGCCGGCCAAGGTCATCCTCGACAACGAGACGCTGCTGGTGGCGGCCGCGCTCGGCGCGCATGAGGAAAACGTCAAGGGCGGCGATTTCCGCGCGCTGGCGGCCCTTTCGCTCGGCCACAGCATCGGGCTCGGCATCGTCCGGCGCGGCAGCCACGGCGGGCACGAGGTCTCCGCGCCCAATTTCGGGCATATGCTGCACATGGCCAATGGCGGCCTCTGCCGCTGCGGCTCGCGCGGCTGCATCGAAGCCCATGCCGGTTTCTACGCCATCCTGCGCACCGCCTTCGAAGTGCCGCTCGACACGATCCCGGCCAAGTTCGTGCCGGTGGCGGAGCTCGACAAGATCGCCGCAAGGGCGCGGCAGGGCCACCGCATTTCCGGCTTCGCCTTCCGGCAGGCGGGGCTGGCGCTCGGCAACGGCCTGTCGCGCATGCTGAGCCTGACGGAGCGCATGCCGATCGCCATTACCGGGCCGGGAACCCGCTATTACGACCTGCTGCGGCAGGGGATCGAGGAAGGGCTCGGCCAGTCGCATATCGTGCGCATGGAGGGCATGCCGGAATTGCGGGTGGTGGCCGACGAGCAGAACCTGGTGTTCGAGGGGCACCTGAACCGGGCGCTGTCGGTGATCGACGAGGATATCGTGGTGGCGGGGGTTCAGGGCGGGGATTAGTGGTTCCCCCTTCGCCCCATCGGGGAGAAGGTGCCCGAAGGGCGGATGAGGGGGCCGCGGACACGAAGCTGACCGGTCCGAGCTATCAGTTTTCTCCACCGCCTAAAACGATATTATAACAAATACTTAAAGAAATCTCTGTCGGCGGTTGTGGCCCCCTCATCCGACCCTTCGGGCCACCTTCTCCCCGATGGGGCGAAGGGGAAAGTCACCGTCGCACTCTTCTTTTCCCCTACCGGCATCTCACAAAACGAGAAATGGCCGGGCAGGGACCCGGCCATCTCATGGTGGCGACCGTCGGGAGAGGGCGGTCAGCCGATCTTGACGAGCTTGCCTTCCTTGACGGACTGCACGGCGGCATCGGCCAGCGCCAGCGCCGCAAGGCCGTCTGCGCCGGAGGGCGAAATCTTCGAGCCCTTCTCGATTGCCGAAATGAAGCTGGCGATCTCGTTGGCATAGGCTTCGGTATAGCGGGTCATGAAGAAATCGTGCAGCGGCGGGCGGGTGTAGCCGTCGGCATTGGCGACTTCGATGGAGACCGGGCGCTGGTTTTCGGCCGAGACGACGCCCTTGGAGCCGTGCGCCTCGATGCGCTGGTCGTAGCCGTAGGTGGCGCGGCGCGAATTGGAGATGATCGCCTGCTTGCCGGAAGCGGTCTGCAGGATGACGGAGACGCTGTCGTAATCGCCGGCCTGCCCGATCGCCTTGTCGACGAGCACGGCGGCGGTCGCGACGACCGAAACCGGCTCTTCGCCGAGCAGGAAGCGGGCCATGTCGAAATCGTGGATCGTCATGTCGCGGAAGATGCCGCCCGAGCGCTTGATGTAATCGACCGGCGGGGCGCCGGGATCGCGCGAGGTGATCGTCACCATCTCGACATCGCCGATCCGGCCTTCGTCGATGACCTTGCGCACCGCCATGAAATGCGGGTCGAAGCGGCGGTTGAAGCCGACCATCAGCTTGGCGCCGGTCTCTTCGACAACCTTGATGCAGGCCTTGACGCGGGCAACGTCGAGATCAATGGGCTTTTCGCAGAAGATCGCCTTGCCGGCACGCGCGAAGCGCTCGATCAGGTCGGCATGGGTATCGGTCGGCGTGCAGATGACGACGGCGTCGATATCCTTGGCGGCCTCGATCGCCTCGATGCTGCGCACGTCGCAGCCATAGGCGGACGCGATTGCTTCGGCAGCCTGGGGGAAGGCGTCGGCGACGGCCACGAGCTTTGCATTGGCATCGCCGCTGACGGCTTTCGCATGGACCTTGCCGATGCGGCCGGCGCCGAGAAGACCAAATCTCACTGTCATTACTGCCTCCCTTTATTCGGAACAAATAAACCGAATTGATATAAGTTTGGAATTTTCATTCCATTTTCCAATGGCCGCGTCAAGTCCGCGGGCCTTTCACATTTGTGAAATCCATCCTAAAGACAAGTGACCGAATTGCGACAACGGACATGAGATGCAACTGATCGATCCCAACCATCCGGCCTACCGGCACCTCTGGGTGCGCGTTGCCATCGTCGTGGTCTGTTTCGGCTGGGGCATCTTCGAATTCATCGGCGGCGACCCGTTCTGGGGCGTGCTGGCGCTCGGCGCCGGCGCCTATTCCTTCTATATGCTGATCTGGACTTTCGATCCGAAGCCGCCGGAGACGGCGGCCGCCGTCACGCCCGACGAGGAGGACGGGGACGGGCCGGAAAACGAAGGGGAAAAGAAGGCCGAATAGGCGAGAGGCGGCGCGATCCAGGGGGATGCGCGCCGCGCTGCGGCAGAGGTAACCGGCACCTGCGCTGCGAAGGCGGGCAAGGCCCGCGCTGTGTCAGCGCGACAGTTCGCTTGCCTGCGCGTCGATCTTTTCGCAGGCATCGGCGAACGGATCGCGCATCGGCACCAGCGGCGAAGCGCCGAGCAGGAGCAGCGCCTTCAGGTGCTTCCAGCCGCCTTCCTCGCCCAGAACCGGCGCGAAGGAGGCCATCGCGGCGGGTTCCTGGCCGTAGAGGCGCCGGTATTGCGCGAAATTGGCGAAGGCTTCGAGGCTGCTTTCCAGAAGGCGGTAGCTTTCGGCGGCGGCCCCTTCGGCCAGGATGACGTCATGCGCATCGAGCAGGACGCCGTAATATTCCACCGAAGCCCCGTCTGCCGGGACGACCGGGGCGATGATGGTGCCGTTGACGAGATCCTTCACGCGGATCAGCACGCCGTTCAGGAACAGCGCGTGGTCCGGCGACAGGTAGAGATCGGCATGGGGCGTGCGGGCATCCAGCGCATGGCGGCGGATGCGGACCGGCACGACGCCCTGCTGCCAGCGCTGGCCGCTTTTCCTGAAGACCTGGCGGCCGACCCACCGGACCGGGCGGGTGCCGCCGCCGGCAAGGGCGACACGGTCGCCGATGCGCAGGTCCTCGACCGGCTTTTCACCGCGATCGGTGAGGATCGCCGTGCCGCGCAGGAAACATTGCGCATTGCCGCCGCCGCCGGGGCCGCCATGCCCGCCCGAGCCGCCGTTGCCGCCCGAACCGCCATGCCCGCCGGAGCCGCCGTGCCCCCAAAGCCGACCCAGCGCATGGGCGGGCGAGGTGGAAATGGCCGTCGCCAGGGCCGCCACGCCGGCAAGCCTCGTACCGGCGGCCGCAACGACGCCCAGAAAGTGCCTGCGCGCGCTGTTGCGCGGCAGTTTCGGATCTTGTGAGGATGTCATGACGCAGGTCCCTTCGATAACATTTTTATCCGCCTATGTTACAAGGGGTTGCATTGCGTTCAATTTCGCTAAACTGCGCTGGTATCTACCAATAAGGGAGTAGGCAGGGGCTATCGTGCTGGAAAAATGACGCCGCTGCCGGCACCAAAAGCTGATGAACTATATGCCATCGACGCGTGAAACTCTGGAATCGGACACGTTTAAGGTGCGGGCCGGGAGCGCCCGCGCGTTGCGGCCCGAAAGGCGCTAATTGCGCGGCAGGCGGCGCATGGCCTCGTCGATCAGCAGGTTGGCGATCATCATGCGCCTGTTCGCATTGTCGCGGAAAGGCGGGGCGACGCGATCGGGGTGGTTGGCCCTGGCGAAGGCGCGCCGCTTCTCGTTGAGGACCTGCTGGCTGTCGGCCGGAGAGAGCGCCAGTTCGGCGGCGATCTCCTCCGGGGCGATGCGGGCGAGATGTTCCGGCATGACCGGTTCGGGCGAGGGGGCGGGCGCCGGCGGCGCCTCGGCTGAAGGCTCGGGGCCGAGATTGTCGAAATAGGCTTCGCCGACACGCTGTGAAGCGGCCGAGACGCCTTCCATCACATCGAAGGCAAGGCCGGTCGGAAAGCCGGAGACGCGGTGGACGGCCGGTTCTTCCGTTTCGCCGGCCGCGTCCTCTTCCGCTTTCAGCCGTTCGAGAACGGATTGGAATATCGATTGTCCGAACAGCATGCGCCTTCCTTTTCGAGCGGCGCATTAGACGGCGCCAAGGTGGCGCCGGGCTGGATTTCAGGTTTCGGACTGGCGCACGCTCTCCTGCAGGATGAGGTCGTAGAGCAGCCGCGCGCTCGGCGGCAGGGCGCGTTCGCGCACGGTGATCATGCTGTAGGGCTTGACGTTGATCTCGAAATCGATCGGCAGGATGCGCACGTCGGAAGCGTTGGAACTCTGCGAGGCGAGGAAATGGGCGACATCGACGGCAACCGGGGCGATCGCATCCGTCTCGCAGACGATGGCGCAGGTCAGAAGCAGGGACGAGGTGTTGACGACGTTCTGCGGCAGTTCCACGGCGCGCGACAGGAAGATATCCTCGATCGTGCGGCGCAGCAGCGTGCCGGGCGGCTGGAACACCCAGTCGTAATTCCTGACCTCTTCGAGGCCGCTCGGCTCCTTCCTCTTTAACAGGGGATGGCCGCTGCGCACGATGAGGCAGGCCTTCTCGATGCCGATCTCGCGCACTTCGAAGAGGCGCGGATTGAGGTCGTCGGGAATGCGGCTGATGATGAAATCGTGGCGGGCGGCCAGAAGCTCGCGCGCGAGCACGTTGCTGGTCTCCACCTGGATGGAGACCTCGATGCCGGGAAAGGTCTTGCGCACCGTGTGGATGGCGGGCACGACGAGGCTCATGGCGGGGGCCGTGACGGCGCCGATGAAGACCGAGCCGCCCTTGCCGCTCTTCAATTCGCCGATCTCGCGGCTGGCCTCGCGAAGCTCCAGAAGGATCTTGCGCGCGCGCCTGGCGAGCGCCTCTCCGAAGGTCGTCAGCGTCACGCCGCGGGCCACCCGCTCGTAGAGCGAAGCCTTCACGATCGATTCCATATCCGACAGCATTCGGGAGGCCGCCGGCTGCGATATGTTCAGCACCTCGGCGGCGGCCGAAATCTGCCCGCTATCTTCGATTGCGACAATCATACGCAGGTGATTCAGCTTAAGTCCCGCACGCAAAAGGCCGTCATCGCCAAAATTGTCGCTGTTAATGTCGACATGGTCCAACGAAAGGGGCTCCGAGATGATCGTCATGGTTGCAGCCTCCCCACTGCGCTCCATCAAAAGTAATACTTTTTAACGATATACCAAATTTGTTATGCATATTACCAGTTATTCTATTTGACAGTTATAGGAATCCATACCAGTTTGCCGCCGTGTGCTGGTTGGCACTCAACACGTGTGAGATCGTGGAGGAGACCTACTTCGTTTCTCACCATCTGAAGTAACTATCCAATACGGAACCTGCCACAGTTTCGGGGCGGGCGATTTTTCGTCCGCCAATCTTTAACAAGGGAGAGAGAAATGAAATCCATTATCTCATTGATGGCTGCGGCTGCCTTCGGCGTCGCATCGTTCGTTATGCCGGCAATGGCACAGGACAAGGGTCTGGTCGGTATCGCCATGCCGACGAAGTCCTCCGCCCGCTGGATCGACGACGGCAACAACATCGTCAAGCAGCTCCAGGCCGCCGGCTACCAGACCGACCTGCAGTATGCCGACGACGATATTCCGAACCAGCTTTCGCAGATCGAAAACATGGTTACGAAGGGCGCAAAGGTTCTCGTCATCGCTTCGATCGACGGCACGACCCTCTCAGACGTTCTCCAGAAGGCTCATGACGCCGGCATCAAGGTCATCGCTTACGACCGCCTGATCCGCGACTCTGCCAATGTCGACTACTACGCCACGTTCGACAACTTCCAGGTTGGCGTTCTCCAGGCCGGCACGATCGTCGACAAGCTCGGCCTCAAGGACGGCAAGGGCCCGTTCAACATCGAACTCTTCGGCGGTTCGCCTGACGACAACAACGCCTTCTTCTTCTATGACGGCGCAATGTCTGTCCTGCAGCCCTACATCGACTCGGGCAAGCTCGTCGTGAAGTCCGGCCAGACCGGCATGGACAAGGTCGGCACGCTGCGCTGGGACCCGGCAACGGCCCAGGCCCGCATGGACAACCTGCTCTCGGCTAACTACACCGACGCCAAGGTTGACGCCGTCCTGTCTCCCTACGACGGCCTGTCCATCGGCATCATCTCGTCGCTGAAGGGCGTCGGCTACGGCACGGCCGACCAGCCGCTCCCGGTCGTCTCCGGCCAGGACTCGGAAGTTCCGTCGATCAAGTCGATCATCGCCGGCGAACAGTATTCGTCGATCTTCAAGGACACCCGCGACCTCGCAAAGGTCACCGTGCAGATGGTTGACGCCGTCATGTCCGGCAAGGAGCCTGAAGTCAACGACACGAAGACCTACGACAACGGCGTCAAGGTCGTTCCGTCCTACCTGCTGAAGCCGGTTGCCGTCACCAAGGACAACTACAAGACCGTCCTGATCGACAGCGGTTACTACACCGAAGACCAGCTGAAGTAATTCTGAATGGCCGGGACCCGCGTGATTGCGGGTTCCGGTCTTCGATTCTATGATCGCCGGGCCATTTCCGGTCGCGGCGTTGGGTTTTTAGTCATGGAAAATACAATCCTCGAAATGCGGAACATCACCAAGACGTTCCCGGGCGTAAAGGCGCTCGAGAATGTGAACCTCAAGGTTCGTCAGGGTGAGATCCACGCATTGGTGGGCGAAAACGGGGCCGGCAAGTCGACCCTGATGAAAGTGCTCTCCGGCGTCTATCCGGCAGGAAGCTATGATGGCGACATCGTCTACGAAGGCGAAGTGCGCAACTTCAAGGTTCTGAAGGATTCCGAAGAAATCGGGATCGTCATCATCCATCAGGAACTGGCGCTCGTGCCGCTCCTGTCGATCGGCGAAAACATCTTTCTCGGCAACGAGAACGCCAAGAAGGGCGTCATCAGCTGGGAAGAGACATTCAACCGCACCAAGCAGCTTCTGGCCAAGGTGGGCCTGCGCGAATCTCCGAACACGCTTGTCACCGACATCGGCGTCGGCAAGCAGCAGCTCGTCGAGATCGCCAAGGCGCTGTCGAAGAGCGTCAAGCTGCTCATCCTCGACGAGCCGACCGCATCGCTGAACGAAAGCGATTCAGACGCGCTGCTCAACCTGCTCATGGAATTCCGCCGGCAGGGCATCACCTCGATCATCATTTCCCACAAGCTGAACGAGATCCGCAAGGTCGCCGACCAGATCACGGTCCTGCGCGACGGCATGACCGTCAAGACGCTCGACTGTCACAAGGACGAGATCAGCGAAGACATCATCATCAAGAACATGGTGGGCCGCGACCTGGCCGACCGCTACCCGCCGCGCTCCGTGCCGATCGGCGAGACGATCTTCGAAGTCAGGAACTGGAACGCCTTCCACCAGCACCACCGCGACCGCCAGGTCCTGCACGATATCAACGTCACCGTCCGCAAGGGCGAAGTCGTCGGCATTGCCGGCCTGATGGGTGCGGGCCGCACCGAATTCGCCATGAGCGTCTTCGGCAAGTCCTACGGCCACAAGATCACCGGCGACGTCTTCGTCGACGGCCAGAAGGTGGACACCTCGACGGTGCGCAAGGCGATCGATGCCGGTCTCGCCTATGTGACGGAAGACCGCAAACATCTCGGCCTCGTGCTGAACGACAATATCCTGCACAACACCACGCTCGCCAACCTGCTCGGCATCTCGAAGAATACCGTCATCGACGACATCAGGGAGATGAAGGTCGCGACGGACTATCGCTCGAAGCTGCGCATCCGCTCGTCGGGCATCTTCCAGGAAACGGTCAATCTTTCGGGCGGCAACCAGCAGAAGGTGGTGCTGTCGAAGTGGCTGTTCTCCGATCCGGACGTCTTGATCCTGGACGAGCCGACACGCGGCATCGACGTTGGCGCGAAATACGAAATCTATACTATCATCAACCAGCTTGCCGCCGATGGAAAGGGCGTTCTGATGATCTCGTCGGAAATGCCGGAACTGCTTGGCACATGTGACCGCATCTATGTGATGAACGAAGGACGCATCGTCGCCGAACTGCCGAAAGGAGAAGCAAGCCAGGAAACCATCATGCGCGCTATCATGCGCTCAGGGGAGAAGAAACAATGACTCCTGTCAACCCGACAACCTCAGAGGAAAGCAACGTCGTTTCGATTGGCGACTATATCCGCGGCAATATCCGCGAATATGGCATGCTGATTGCGCTCGTCGCGATCATGGTATTCTTCCAGTTCTATACGGGCGGCATCCTGTTCAAGCCGGTCAATATCACGAACCTGGTACTGCAGAATTCCTTCATCATCATCATGGCGCTCGGCATGCTGCTGGTGATCGTGGCCGGACATATCGACCTGTCGGTCGGCTCGATCGTCGCCTTCGTCGGCGCCCTGGCGGCCATCTTCACCGTTTCCTGGGGCATGAATTTCTGGCTGGCGGGCCTGCTCTGCCTGATCGTCGGCGGCGTCATCGGTGCCGCGCAGGGCTATTTCATCGCCTATCACCGCATTCCGTCCTTCATCGTGACGCTCGCCGGCATGCTGGTCTTCCGCGGCCTGACGCTGACCGTGCTCGGCGGCAAGAACATCGGCCCGTTCCCGAAGGAATTCCAGGTCATCAGCACCGGCTTCCTGCCGGGCGACATGGTCGACATTTTCGGCATCCCGACCCAGCTCACCTCGCTGGTGCTGACGGTCATCCTGCCGGTCGTTCTGTTCTATCTCGCCTGGCGCCGCCGCAAGGTCAACGAAAGCCACGGCATCGATGTCGAGCCGATGGGCTTCTTCATCGGTCAGAACCTGCTGATTTCGCTGGCCATCGTCTGGCTGGGCTGGCTGCTGTCGACCTATAAGGGCCTGCCGAACGTCCTCATCGTCATGCTGGTGCTCATTGCCGTCTACAGCTTCGTCACCCGCCGCACGACGATCGGCCGCCGCATCTACGCCATGGGCGGCAACGAGAAGGCAACCAAGCTTTCGGGTATCAATACCGAGCGGCTGAGCTTCTTCACTTTCGTCAACATGGGTGTTCTGGCCGGTCTCGCCGGCATGATCGTGGCGCTGCGCCTCAACTCGGCGACGCCGAAGGCCGGCGTCGGCTTCGAGCTTGACGTCATCGCGGCCTGCTTCATCGGCGGTGCCTCGGCTTCGGGCGGCGTCGGCAAGATCACCGGTGCAGTCATCGGCGCATTCATCATGGGCGTCATGAACAACGGCATGTCGATCGTCGGTCTCGGCATCGACTTCCAGCAGATGGTCAAGGGCGCGGTTCTGCTCGCCGCCGTCTTCTTCGACGTCTACAACAAGAACAAGGGCTGAGCTTCGGCCCAGCCCCCGCATCGCAGTCATATGAAAACTGAATTCCGGCTCCTGTTGGAGCCGGAGCGGCGAAGCTTTGCCATCGCCAAACGAAAGGATTAGGACCGTGCTTATCTCGCAGATCAAGGGCGCCAGCGGAGAAATCATCGTCGCCGTGCGCGAACCGGGTGCCGCCGCCAAGGCCGTCAAGGGTGCCACGAGCGTCTACGCCCTGGCGATGGAGGCCGCAGACAGCGGCAAGTCTCTCGTCTCCGTCATCGAGGCGCATGGATATGGCGACGCCATCGATCTCGAAAAGGTCTATGAGGAAGGCCGCTTCCTGCCGCCGATCACGCATCCGGATGCCGCGCACCTGCATCTGACGGGCACCGGCCTGACGCATCTGGGATCGGCGGCAACGCGCGATTCCATGCACAAGAAGACGACCGAGGCGGCAGAGGAAACGCTGACCGACTCGATGAAGATGTTCAAGATGGGCCTCGAAGGCGGCAAGCCGGCGGCCGGCCAGAAGGGCGTGCAGCCCGAATGGTTCTACAAGGGCAACGGTTACGGCGCGGCAGCACCCGGCGCCCCGCTCGTCTCTCCCTCCTTCGCGCTCGACGGCGGCGAAGAGCCTGAAATGGCCGGCATCTACGTGATCGGCAAGGACGGCACGCCGTTCCGCATCGGCTTTGCGCTGTCGAACGAGTTTTCCGATCACGTCACCGAGCGGATCAACTATCTCTTCCTCGCCCATTCCAAGCTGCGCCCGGCAAGCTTCGGCCCGGAAATCCGCATCGGCGCGGCGCCGGAGGATATTCGCGGCACCTCGCGCATCAAGCGCGGCAACCATGTGATCTTCGAAAAGCCGTTCCTGTCCGGCGAGGCGAACATGTCCCACACTTTCGCCAATCTGGAATATCACCATTTCAAATATGGCCTCTTCCGCGTGCCGGGTGATGTGCATGTACATATGTTCGGCACGGCGACGCTTTCCTTTGCCGAAGGCATCAAGACGGAAGAGGGGGACGTTTTTGAAATCGAGGTGGCCGAATTCGGCCTGCCGCTGCGCAACCCGCTGAAGGTTGCCGCCGAGGAAGCGATCGCCGTCAAGCAGCTCTGATTTCAACTGTGGTCTCAAGGGCCGGCCGCCCCGCGGGCCGCCGGTCGCTTGTCATAGAGGAGGCTTTAGGCCCATGACCATCCATCAGAATCTCATTGCCGGCGAATGGACCGGCACCAATGCCGCCGAAAACATCAACCCGTCCGATACGAACGAGGTCGTCGGCCTCTACGCCCAGGCGAGCGCCGAGGATGCGAAGGCGGCGATCGCCGCCGCCAAGGCGGCTTTCCCGGCCTGGTCGCGTTCCGGCATCTGGGAGCGCCACGTCATCCTGAAAAAGGCCGGCGACGAGATCATGGCGCGCAAGGACGAGCTTGGCGCGCTTCTCGCCCGCGAGGAAGGCAAGACCCTTCCGGAAGCGATCGGCGAAACCATCCGTGCCTCGCAGATCTTCGAATTCTTCGCGGGCGAAGCCCTGCGCCTTGCCGGCGAGGTCGTTCCTTCGGTGCGCCCGAATATCGGCATCGAGATCACCCGCGAGCCGCTCGGCGTCATCGGCATCATCACGCCCTGGAACTTCCCGATCGCCATTCCGGCCTGGAAGATCGCGCCCGCACTCTGCTACGGCAACACGGTCGTCTTCAAGCCGGCCGATCTCGTTCCCGGCTGTTCCTGGGCGATTGCCGACATCCTGCACCGCGCCGGCCTGCCGAAGGGCGTTCTCAACCTCGTCATGGGCAAGGGCTCGGTCGTCGGCCAGGCCATGCTCGACAGCCCCGACATTGCCGGCATCACCTTTACCGGCTCGACCGGCACGGGCAAGCGCGTCGCCACGTCCTCCATCGAGCATAACCGCAAGTTCCAGCTGGAAATGGGCGGCAAGAACCCGATGGTCGTGCTCGACGACGCGGACCTGACCGTCGCCGTCGAGGCGGCCGCCAATTCCGGCTTCTTCTCCACCGGCCAGCGCTGCACGGCCTCGTCGCGCCTGATCGTGACCGAAGGCATCCACGACAAGTTCGTGGCGGCGCTCACCGAAAAGCTGAAGACGATCGTGGTCGACAACGCCATGAAGCCCGGCACCCATATCGGCCCCGTCGTCGATGCCCGCCAGCTGCAGACCGATACCGATTACATCAGGATCGGCAAGGAAGAGGGCGCCAAGCTTGCCTTCGGCGGCGAGCTCATCTCGCGCGAGACGCCCGGCTTCTACCTGCAGCCGACGCTGTTTACCGAAGCGACCAACCAGATGCGCATCTCGCGCGAGGAAATCTTCGGACCCGTCGTCTCCGTCATCCGCGTCAAGGATTACGAAGAGGCGCTGGCGACCGCCAACGACACGCCGTTCGGCCTGTCTGCCGGCATTGCCACGACCAGCCTCAAGCACGCGACGCATTTCAAGCGCAATTCCGAGGCCGGCATGGTGATGGTGAACCTGCCGACCGCCGGCGTCGATTTCCACGTTCCCTTCGGCGGCCGCAAGGGCTCGTCCTACGGCCCGCGCGAGCAGGGCAAGTACGCCGCCGAGTTCTACACAACCGTCAAGACCGCTTACACGCTGGCCTGAGACACAGCGCGATGACCCTGGCCGTACGAGGCGGTCAGGGGATATCCTGAAGGACAGAGACTATGAAGAAGAAAGCAGAATGGCCGCGTAAGCTGAGGTCGCAGGAATGGTACGGCGGCACGAGCCGCGACGTGATCTACCACCGCGGCTGGCTCAAGAACCAGGGTTATCCGCACGACCTGTTCGACGGGCGCCCGGTCATCGGCATCCTCAATACCTGGTCGGACATGACGCCGTGCAACGGCCACCTGCGCGAGCTCGCCGAAAAGGTGAAGGCGGGTGTCTGGGAAGCCGGCGGTTTCCCGCTGGAAGTGCCTGTGTTCTCGGCCTCCGAAAACACGTTCCGCCCGACCGCGATGATGTACCGCAACCTTGCGGCGCTCGCCGTCGAAGAAGCGATCCGCGGCCAGCCGATGGACGGCTGCGTGCTGCTTGTCGGCTGCGACAAGACCACGCCGTCGCTGCTCATGGGGGCGGCATCCTGCGATCTGCCGTCGATCGTCGTCACCGGCGGCCCGATGCTGAACGGCTATTTCCGCGGCGAGCGCGTCGGTTCCGGCACGCATCTGTGGAAATTCTCCGAAATGGTGAAGGCCGGCGAGATGACGCAGGCCGAATTCCTCGAGGCCGAAGCCTCGATGAGCCGTTCGTCCGGCACCTGCAACACGATGGGCACGGCTTCCACGATGGCCTCGATGGCCGAAGCGCTCGGCATGGCGCTGTCCGGCAACGCCGCCATCCCCGGCGTGGATTCCCGCCGCAAGGTGATGGCGCAGCTGACCGGCCGCCGCATCGTGCAGATGGTCAAGGACGACCTGAAGCCCTCCGACATCATGACCAAGCAGGCCTTCGAAAACGCCATCCGCACCAATGCGGCGATCGGCGGTTCGACCAATGCCGTCATCCACCTGCTGGCAATCGCCGGCCGCGTCGGCATCGACCTTTCGCTTGATGATTGGGACCGTTGCGGCCGCGACGTGCCGACCATCGTCAACCTGATGCCGTCGGGCAAATACCTGATGGAAGAGTTCTTCTATGCCGGCGGCCTGCCGGTCGTGCTCAAGCGCCTCGGCGAAGCCGGCCTGCTGCACAAGGATGCGCTGACCGTCTCCGGCGAAACCGTCTGGGACGAGGTCAAGGACGTCGTCAACTGGAACGAGGACGTGATCCTGCCGGCCGAGAAGGCGCTGACGCAGTCCGGCGGCATCGTCGTCCTGCGCGGCAATCTCGCGCCGAAGGGCGCCGTCCTGAAGCCGTCTGCCGCTTCGCCGCACCTGATGGTGCATCGCGGCCGCGCGGTCGTCTTCGAAGACATCGACGACTACAAGGCCAAGATCAACGACGACAGCCTCGATATCGACGAGACCTGCGTCATGGTCATGAAGAACTGCGGTCCGAAGGGCTATCCGGGCATGGCCGAAGTCGGCAATATGGGCCTGCCGCCGAAGGTGCTGAAGAAGGGCATCACCGACATGGTGCGCATTTCCGACGCCCGCATGTCCGGTACGGCCTATGGCACCGTCGTGCTGCACACCTCGCCGGAAGCCGCCGTCGGCGGTCCGCTCGCCGTCGTCAAGAACGGCGACATGATCGAGCTCGACGTGCCGAACCGCCGCCTGCATCTCGATATTTCCGAGGAAGAGCTGGCAAAGCGCCTCTCCGAATGGCAGCCGAGCCACGACGTGCCGACCTCGGGCTATGCCTACCTGCACCAGCAGCATGTCGAAGGGGCCGATACCGGCGCCGACCTCGACTTCCTCAAGGGTTGTCGCGGCAACGCTGTCGGCAAGGACAGCCACTAAGGCCTGTCGGGGACAGGAAAACGATGAAGAGGCGGGGCCAAGGTCCCGCTTTTTTGTTGGCCGGCGGGAGCGCCTGCGAGCGATCCTTGCGCGACAGGGATATGGCGCTATATTCTGTACATATGTACAGGAGATATGGTCATGTCGAAAACGGTCGGCGCAGCGGAGTTCAAGGCGAAATGCCTGAACCTCATCGATCAGATGGGCAGGGACCATGAACCTATCGTCATCACAAGGCGCGGCAAGCCGGTCGCGGTGTTATCGCCGGCGCGGCAGAGCGGCGTGCGCAAGAGCATTATCGGCGCGCTGAAGGGCAGCGTACAGCGCTACGACGATCCGCTGGCTCCGGTCGCCGAGCCCGAGGACTGGGACGCCGTCCGTTGATCGTCATCGACACGCATATCCTCGTCTGGGCCATGCAGGACGACGCGTGCCTTGGCGCAGAGGCCCGGCAGGTCATCGACGAGACGGCGGAGAAAAGCCGGATCCTGATTTCGGCGATCACGCCCTGGGAGATCGCAATGCTGGTCGAGAAGGGGCGCCTGGCGCTTGGCGACGATGTCGGGCGATGGATCGATCAGGCGCTGTCCCTGCCGGCGCTCCAGGTCGCGCCGATCGAGCCGTCCATCGCCGTCGACAGCGTCCGGCTGCCCGGCGAGTTCCACGCCGACCCCGCCGACCGCATCATCGTGGCGACCGCCCGCTTTCATCGCATACCGCTGCTGACCGCCGACCAGGCGATCCTCGCCTACGGCGCGCGCGGCCATGTTCAGGTTCTTGCGGCTGTCCAGGCCATGACCGGGCGCGTGTCGCCCTAACGGCCGACGCTTTCGGCCACGAAGAGTTCGACGCCGTTGCGCCGGCCGACATCGACCAGGCGCTGAATGTCCGGCGGCTCGCCGGTCTGCGGCGGCAGCTCCCGCGTTCCCGGCGGCATCGGATCGCCGGCCTGCGAGAAGAAGGCGTCATGGACCTTGCCGGGCATGTTGATGATCAGCATGCGCGACGGCTTCTCGTCGATATTGGTGAAGGCGTGGACGGCGCCCGGCGGCACCTTGACGAACGTGCCGGGCGTTGCGACGCGCTTTTCGCCCTCGATCATGAACTCGTATCTGCCTTCCAGCACGTAGAAGGATTCGTCGTCTGCCGGATGCCTGTTGGGCGGCGCACCGGCGCCAGGCGCGGTGGTGGCCTCGACGAGGCTGAAGGCGCCGCCCGTGTCGGGATTGCGGGCGATGAAGCGCACGAGAATGCCGTAGAGATGATAGGTATCGGTCTGGATTGCTGACATGGCATGTCCCCCGGACGTGATGCAATCGGCCCGAGATCGGAAACGATCTTCGGAAGGTCCGATGCGTCGTTTCAAAGAACCGGAGCGTCCCTTGTGCGTGCGAGTGGACGCGCGGCGCTCCGGAAGTGTCATGCTTGCAGCACCCTTATAACACATCCGCGGCGCCAGATGATGACGCCAAGTTGTATTATACGAATGGGGGTTGCGCCTAACCCGAGCGGGTGTCAGCCGTGCGAGCGCAGGGGCTCGTCCTTGCCGCCGGGCGGATCGAAAAGCGTGCGGATGGCCGGCCACTTGCGGCGGAAGGCGGCGACGCAGGCGGGGTCGAAATGCGTGCCGCTGCAGGCGATGATTTCGGCATAGGCGGTCGCGACCGGCCATGCCTGCTTGTACGGGCGCTCGGAGCAGAGCGCGTCGAAGACATCGGCGACGGCGACGATGCGGGCTTCGAGCGGGATCTGCTCGCCGGCAAGGCCCTGCGGGTAGCCGGTGCCGTCCCATTTCTCGTGGTGCGCGCCGATGATGGCGGTGGCGACGCGGGAAAGCTCGGCGGAACTGTTGCGCAGGATCGATACGCCGATCGGCACGTGCTCGCGCATCTTCTCGATCTCGTGCGGCTCCAGCTTGCCGGGCTTCTGCAGGATGGCGTCGGGAATGCCGATCTTGCCGATATCGTGCAGGGGGGCGGCGAGATAGATGTTGCGGCGCTGGATGCGGTCCATGCCGAGGCCTTCGGCGATCAGCTCGGAGATCGTGGCGACCCGTTCGATATGGTCGCCGGTATTGCCGTCGCGCGAGGCCATGGCCTGGGCCAGGCACCAGATGATTTCCTGTTCGCGCATGTCGGCGCGTTCGCTGGCGCGGCGGAAGGCCTGATCGAGCGAGCGGGCGCGGTCGACGAGGGCGAGCTGGGCGCTGCGCAGGGCGAGGAGATTGACGATGCGGGCCTCGAGCTCCAGCGGATCGAAGGGTTTGGCCAGGAAGTCGGTGGCGCCCGCTTCCAGCGCCTCCAGGCGCACCGAGCGTTCCGTCTGGGAAGTAATCATCACCACGGGCACGGTTTCGTAGCCGCGCTGGCCGCGCAGGCGGCGGATCACGTCGATGCCGCTGAGCTCGGGCATCATGTAATCGACCAGCACGATGTCGAATTCGACAAGCTTCGCGCGTTCCAGGGCTTCCAGCGGATTGGCGAAGCTTTCGATATCGCAGCTGGCGAAGCGGCGGACGGCGGTTTCAAGGGCAAGCAGGCTGGATTTGCTGTCGTCGATAATAAGAAGAGACATAACGACCTACTGAAATCTCTCAATAAAACAGGCCGGCGCCCGCAACGCCGGTGCCCGCAGATGCGAGCGCTAACAGGCCCACAGCTTCCGCCTGCCGGTTTAACATCGGGTTAGTTCAAAGGGGAGAATTGGCTGCAATCGCAATTATTGCGTGTCTCACAGCGCAAAATCGCTGGGACGGACCGGCCTTGCCCGTCAGCTCTGGCTCTGGCTCTGCATCTGGCCGCCGTTTTCGACCTTGACCGTGACCGAAAGCTTCTCGCCCGGCGTGCCGATGCGCATGCCCGATACGGGTGCAGCGTCACGGTAGCAGAGGCCGGAGGCCATGCGCACATAACGCTCGTCCGGGCAGATCTTGTTGGCGGGATCGAAGCCGACCCAGCCGAGGCCGGGAATATGGGCCTCGCCCCAGGCATGGGTTGCGGCCTGCTCGACCTTCTCGTCCATCATCAGATAGCCGGAAACGTAGCGCGAGGGGATATCGAGGGCGCGGGCGGCGGTGACGAAGATATGGGCGTGGTCCTGGCACACGCCGGCCTTCTTCTCCAGCGCCTGTTCGGCCGTGGTTTCCGTGCCGCTGGTGCCGGGCCTGTATTCCACCGCCTCGTGGATCGCCGCCATCAGGGCATGCATGCGGGCCAGTTCGTTCTCGCCCGTGATGCCTTTGACCAGTTCCTTCACCAGCTTGCCGCTCTTCGTCAGCGGCGTCTCGCGCAGGAAGAGCCAGAGGGGGCAGAAGCCGGTATGGGGGCCGGTAACGCCGTTGCGATCCTCGGTTTCGACCTCGCCTTCGGCGACGATGCGCGTCACCTGCTGCTCGCCTTCCAGCGAGACGAGGTTGACGTGGTTGCCGTACTGGTCGTCATATTCGACCTCGGGCTTGGCGCCTTCGACATTGAGCGACCAGTTGAGAACGGTCTGGCCGGCCACGCTCGGCGGCGTCAGGCGCAGGCGCTGCAGGGAAAACTGCGCCGGCTCGTCGTAGCGGTATTCGGTGAGGTGGCTGATCTTCAGTCTCATGATCTGACCCGCTTAAGCATAGAACCGGTAGCCGTCGGAGATTTCGTTGCCGAGCTTGTTGTTGCGGGCGACGAAATCCTCCAGGAATTCATGCAGGCCCTGATCCATGATGTCCTTGATCTTGAGGGTCTGCAGCGTGGCGCGGATGGCGTCCGCCGTATCGTGGGCCGGCAATCGCTCGCCGTAGTCCTTGGCGATATAGCCGATGTTGCTGACGATCTTCTCGTAGCAATAGGCGAGCGAGCGCGGCATCTGGCCGTTCAGGATCAGGAAGTCGGCAATGTTCATGGCGCGGTATTCGCCGTCATAGGCCCAGCTGTAGGAGCGGTGGGCGGAGACCGAGCGCAGGATCGATTCCCACTGGATGTTGTCGACCGAGGAGCCGACCTGCGAAACCGAGGGCAGCAGCACGTAATATTTCACGTCGAGGATGCGGCTCGTATTGTCGGCGCGCTCGATGAAGGTGCCGATACGGGCGAAATTATAGAGTTCGTTGCGCAGCATCGAGCCGTGGAAGGCGCCGCGGATGAGGCCGGCGCGATGCTTGATGACGTCGATGACCTCCGGCAGCTCGGCCGCCTTCAGCTTCTTCGACAGGAGTTCCTTGAGATCGATCCAGCATTCGTTGGTCGCTTCCCAGGTCTCGCGCGTCAGCGCCGTGCGCACCATGCGGGCATTGTTGCGGCCGAAATCGATGCAGGACATGACGCTCGACGCGTTGGACCGGTCGCGCAGCAGGTAGTCGATCGCATCGGCGCTCGTCAGCTTCGTATGCGTCTCGTCGTAGAGTTCGCGCACGCCGGCGCTTTGCAGCACGCCGTCCCAATTGTCGTCGCCCGAGCCGCTGCGGGTCAGCGACATGCGCAGGCCGGCATCGACGAGGCGCGCGATATTTTCGGCGCGCTCGATATACCGGAACATCCAGTAGAGCCCGTTTGCAGTTCTTCCGAGCATCAGTCCTCCAATACCCAGGTGTCTTTGGTGCCGCCGCCCTGGCTGGAATTGACGACCAGCGAGCCCTGCTTCAGCGCCACGCGGGTCAGCCCGCCCGGAATGATCTGCACCTTGTCGGAAACAAGCACATAGGGGCGCAGGTCGACATGGCGGGGCGCGATACCCTTGTTGACAAGGATCGGAACGGTCGACAGCGAAAGCGTCGGCTGGGCAATATAGTTGCTGGGCTTGGCCTTCAGCTTCTCGGCGAAATCGGCGCGCTCCTTCTTCGACGCCGTAGGGCCGACGAGCATGCCGTAACCGCCGGAACCGTGCACTTCCTTGACGACCAGTTCGTCCAGATGGTCCAGCACATATTTCAGGCTGGAGGCTTCCGAGCAGCGCCAGGTCGGCACGTTTTCGAGGATCGGCTTGCGGCCGGTGTAGAACTCGACGATCTCGGGCATGTAGGAATAGATCGCCTTGTCGTCGGAAATGCCGGTGCCCGGCGCGTTGGCGATGGTGATGTTGCCGGAGCGGTAGACATCCATGATGCCGGGAATGCCGAGGGCCGACTCCGGGCGGAAGGTGAGGGGATCGAGGAAGTCGTCGTCGACGCGGCGGTAGAGCACGTCGATCGCCTCGTAACCGCGCGTCGTGCGCATCTTCACCTTGCCGTCGATGACGCGCAGGTCCGAGCCTTCGACGAGTTCGACGCCCATCGTGTCGGCGAGGAAGGAATGTTCGTAATAGGCGGAATTGTAGATGCCGGGTGTCAGGACGGCGACACGCGGCTTGCCCTTGCAGCCGGGAGGGGCGAGCGAGGCCAGGCTCTGGCGCAGGAGATAGGGATAGTCCTCGACGCGCTGCACCCGGTTCTCGTGGAAGAGTTCCGGGAACATCTGCATCATGGTTTCCCGGTTTTCCAGCATGTAGCTGACGCCCGAGGGCGTGCGGGCATTATCCTCCAGCACGTAGAACTGGTCTTCGCCCGTGCGTACGATATCGGTGCCGACAATATGGGTATAGACGCCGCCGGGCGGCCGGAAGCCGATCATCTCGGGCAGGAAGGCGGTGTTCTTCTCGATCAGCTCGCGCGGGATGCGGCCGGCGCGGATGATTTCCTGCTTGTGGTAGATGTCGTCGAGGAAGGCGTTCAGCGCAATCACCCGCTGCTCGATGCCCTGGGCGAGCTTGCGCCATTCGCGGCCGGAGATGATGCGGGGGATGATATCGAAGGGGATGAGCTTTTCGGAACTGTCGGCGTGGCCGTAAACCGCGAAGGTGATGCCGGTTTTCCGGAAGATGTTTTCCGCATCGCGGGACTTTGCAATCAGATGCGCCCGATCCTGGCTGTTGTACCACTCAAAGTATTTTTCATATGGCGCTCGGGGACTTTCGTCGCCCGTGATCATTTCATCAAATGCCAAAGGTGTGGCTCCCCTTTTTTGTTCATTTGAATACAACGCAAAAGGCAATGCAAGAACCATGCACAGTTCGCATGGAAGATTCATAAAATCTTCTGCAACGCAAAATCGGCTGAAAAACTGGGCATTTATCAGGAGCTGGAGCGGCATGGACCGATGTCAATCCAAGGATGCCGCTCAAAAGATGAGCAGGTGATTATTTCCTGTCCGGGCGGAGGGGCAAACTCTGTCCGGGCTGGCGACCGGAATGCCGGTCAAAAGACAAGGGCCGGATCGCTCCGGCCCTGGTCTCGAATTCAGGCGCGTTCGCGGCGCGGGCCGCCGCCGTTGCGGCCGCCCTTGCGGCGCATGCCGCCGCTGCCGTCGCGGCGCTGTTCGCCCTGCTGTTGCTGGTCGCCGTGGTTGCGTGGCGGCCGGCCGTGGACGTGCTGCTTGTTGCCGCGATGGTGGCCGTTGGCTTCTGCCGGCTGGGCCGGGCGCTGCTGCTGCGGCTTGCGGGTCGGGCGGAAGTCCGAGGTCGAAACCAGATCGTTGTCCGGGCCGAGATCCGGCGCCTGCTCGTTGCGGCGCTGGCCGCGGAAGTCCTGGTTGCGGCGGTCGTTGCGCTGATCGTTGCGATGCGGGCGGCCGCGACGCTCCTCGCCGGCGCGGACCTCGGTAACGTCGCCCTCGTGGCGGGGACGGCGGTCGCCGTGACCGGCGGGACGGCCGCTGCCGTTGCGGGTTTCGCTGCGGCGGGCTTCGCCATCGCCGCGCCCGCCTTCGCGGCGTTCGCCACGCTGGCCGCCTTCACCGCGGCCACCCTGGCCGCGCTGCTGGTTCTGGCCGCGGCCGCGATTGTTGCCGCGCGGGGCAGCGCGCAGATCGGCCGGCGGCTCGCCGCTGGCAACGGCGATCTCGATGCCCATCAGCTTTTCGATATCGCGCAGCAGGCGGGCCTCATCCGGCGCGCAGAAGGCGATGGCGATGCCGTCGCGGCCGGCGCGCGCCGTGCGGCCGATGCGGTGGACATAGGCGTCCGGCACTTCCGGCAGGTCGTAGTTGAAGACGTGGCTGACGGCGGGAATATCGATGCCGCGGGCGGCGACGTCGGTGGCGATCAGCGTCTTGATGGCGCCGTCGCGGAAGCCCTTCAGCGCCCGTTCGCGCTGGCCCTGGCTCTTGTTGCCGTGAATGGAGGCGACGGAATAGCCGACCTGTTCCAGATGCTTGGCGAGCTTTTCGGCGCCGTGCTTGGTGCGCAGGAAGACGATGGCGCGTCCGTCAGGATTTTCGGTCAGCGACTTCTTCAGAAGAACGGTCTTGTCGTTCTTGCCGGGAACGAAATGCACATATTGCTCGATCTTGTCGGCAGCCTTGCCGGGCGGTGTGACTTCCACCTTCACCGGATCGGTGAGGTAATCGCCGGCGAGATCGGCAATCGCCTTCGGCATGGTGGCCGAAAACAGCATGGTCTGGCGGCGCTTCGGCACCAGCTTGGCGATCTTGCGCAGGTCGTGGACGAAGCCGAGGTCGAGCATCTGGTCGGCCTCGTCGAGCACGAGGTAACGCACGGCCGTCAGTGTGATGGCATTGCGGTTGCAAAGGTCGAGCAGGCGGCCGGGCGTGGCGACGAGGATATCGGAGCCGCGCTCGAGCTGAAGCTGCTGCTTGTTGATGGAGACGCCGCCGACGACGAGGTTGATGCGCAGCGGCGACTTGCGGATGAATTTGCGCAGGTTGTCGGCGATCTGGTTCACCAGCTCGCGGGTGGGGGCAAGGATCAGCGAGCGGACGGTGCGGTTGTCGGGACGCTTCTCCTCCTTCAGCAGGCGCTCGATGAGCGGCAGGCCGAAGGCGGCGGTCTTGCCGGTGCCGGTCTGGGCAAGGCCGATCAGGTCTCGGCCCTGGATGAGAAGCGGGATGGCCTGTTCCTGAATGGGGGTCGGCGTTTCGATGCCGAGCTGGAACAGGGTGGCGACGACCGGCTTGGAGACGCCGAGCGATTCAAAATTGGTCAAGTCATAACCTTTTAGGGCGCGCCAAAAACAAACGCCGGATCGCGACAGTGCGGTCCGGTGTCGATCTGGCGTCAAGAACCCCGCGTGAAATGGGAACTTGTAAGTTGGAAAAAGCTTTCCAGCGCGTCTTGCCGCTTTTGGGGCGCGGCATCATGAAAATGCGCTCTATCCTTCTTCAGCATCTGTTGCAGTGGCACGCTCACGCGGCGGCCGGAAGGTGAAAGCCTGCTGGCATGTGGTCTATTTCTTGCCCGAAGTCAAGAGGACGCGCCGATATCAGCCGTCCCGAGGCATGGAAAGGACGAAATTGCCCGCCGCCGTCTCGACGCCGTTGATGAGAATGACGATGCGATGTTCGCCCGGATAGTAGCGCCGCGTGGTGATCGGCCGCATGGCGTGGCGGCGCTGGACGACATGGTCCTCGCCGGCCGCCAGCGTGACGGTCTTCCATTTGAAGACCTTGGGAGAGAGCGAACCGTCGGCCTTCACGTGATGGATGGCGTAGTCGATCATCAGGGATTGCGGCGCCTTGCCGGCATTGCGCAGGCGGATGCCGAAATCCAGACCTTCGCCGAAAAGCACGGCCGGATTGGGCAGCAGCAGGCTGCATTCCAGCGCTGCGGCGGCGCCGAAGCCGAAATTGGCAAGCGCTTGGGCGTGGCCCTTTTTCAGAAGCGTGCGGGAGGCGTGTTTCAGCAGCCAGCGGCGCTCGGCCGATGCGCCCTCGATATGGTCGGCGATAAAGGCGGCGACGAGATCGGGGTGATCCTTGGCGATGTCGTTCAGGCTGTTTGCGACGGAGCGGCGCACATAATCCTCCGGGTCGTCCATCAGCGCCGTCAGGATCGGGATGATCGGCGAGGGGTCCTTGACCAGCTGCGGCAGCCGCATCGCCCAGGGCAGGCGGGGCCGGGTGCCTTCGCTTGCCAGCCGGCGGACATGGTGGTTTTCGTCGCCCGCCCAGCCGCTGATCGTCGCCAGCGCGCGCTGCTGGTCCTGGTGGATGAAGGGGCGGATGCCGAACTCCGCCGTAAAATGCGGCGTCAGCGCTTTCAGGAGATCGAGCGCCCGGTCGAAATCGCCAAGGCCGCGGGCGGCGATGAACTGGTTGACCGGCAGCAGCATCCAGCCGGTCAGGCCGTCCCTGCCGGCGGCGGGCAGGCTGGCGGAAAGGATCGCCGCGGCCTCGGGGAAATCTGCCGGCAGGGTGGCAAAAAGCGCGTCGCGGATGAGCGTGGCGCGCTCCATCAGTTCGAGCGATTCGATGCCGTCCGTTGCGAGCGCGGTGAAGCGTGCGCCGTCGAAGGACGGCGCGCGGGCGGCGATGACCCCGGCCATCGCGCGCACGAGTGCTGGATGCAGCAGGTTCTTGAGCGGTTCCGGCATTGCACGATCTCCCTCCGGTCGTGCGATGCATGGCCCGGCGGAGGCGGCAGGTCAAGCGGCGCCGGCAAGATCCTCAGCGCCTGCAGACGTCGATGCGATAGGGATGGCCCCAGCGGTCGTGACGCCATTCGGGATGGCAATAGCGCGGGCCGTAATAGACCGGATAGGCCGGGTAATAGGCGTAGGGGCGCGGATAGTAGGCATAAGGCGCCGGATAGGCCGGGCCGGAAGCGATCGCGCCGCCCACGAGGCCGCCGACGACGCCACCGGCGACACCGCCCCAGAAAGCGTTGCCGGAATGCGCGTCTGCCGTATCGGCCGTTGCCAGCGAGGCGCCGGCAAATGTCAGTGCAATCAGGCCCGCCGCCATTGTCTTATGAAGAACGGACATGTCGAATTCCTTTCGTCTCAGGCTCGTCATTGAAGCCGGCGCCAGAATCTGCCGCGATCGCGGCGCGCTGATGGTGGCGCAAGCGGTATGCGGATTAAATTTTCTTCATGCTTGGCTGCTGCCGGGCCGTATCTTCGCCCGGGAAACGTCGAATCATTTCAGTTTCGTGCAAGCCTTTGTTGCCACTCTGATTCATCGACTTCATGAGCCGGCTTGGAATTTTTGCCTGTGAAATTTTATGGTTAACAGCTTGTTAAAAGCCTTGGCGTTATAGTCGTTGTAGGGGATGTTTCGTTCATTGCGGGAGTGAAGGTTTTTTGAATTTTACCGGGGAACTCTTGGAGCTGGCCTGCCGCCGGATCGCTGATCTGGATACCCCGGCCTATGTCAAAAACAGCGAGTTGCGCTATGTCGCCGTCAACGAGGCCTATGCCCGCTTCTTCGGCCGCGAGATCTCCGATTTCATCGGCCGGCGCAGCCGCGAACTCTTCGACCGGCCGGAAGAGGAAGAGCGCGAGGACCGCGAACGCCGGGCGCTGGTTTTCGGCACGGAAGAGACGGCCATCTCCTTCGATGCCGCCGGCCTCAGCCACGAGCGCGTGCTGATCGAAAGCTTTTCGCCGTCCCAGGACCGGGCCTATGTGCTCGGCATTTTCGAAGCGCGCGAACCGCGCCGCGCCATTCCCGACGTTGCCGACACGATGGCTGCCGATTTCGGCCGTATCCGCGAGGCGCTCGAAAATCTCGATTACCCGATCGGCATCTTTGCCAAGGACGGGCGCCCGCTTGTCGTCAATGCCGCCTATCGCGGGGGCAGCAGACATGCGCCCGACGCAGGCAGGGCCGACGCAGGCAGGGCCGTGCCTGACGGCGAGACCGCCTGGCACGAAAGCGTGCGCGAGCGCGACCTGCTGCGCACCATCATGGAGGATCTTCCGGTCGCCGCCTTCGTGCGCGACGAGGATCACCGGCTGGTCTATGCCAACCAGTATTACGAGACGTTCACCGGCCACCTGCGCTCGAAGGCGCTCGGCCTGACCGAGCACGACATGTTCGGGCAGGAGGCGGGCGAGGCGATCTACCGGGAAAACCTGCTGGCGCTGGAAAACGGCGTGCTGACGGAAGTCGAGAGCAACCTGCCGAATACGGACGGGGACGTCTTCCAGGTCATCTCCCGCGTCAACCGCGTCGTCACCCCTGACGGCAAGCGTTACGTCGTCGGGTCCTTCTCGGACATCACGCCGCTGAAGGCGCGCGAGAAAGAGCTGATCGAGGCGCGCCGGCAAGAGGAGGCGCTGCATCAGGAGATCGAAAGCATCCTGCGCTCGCTGCCGGTCGGCGTGCTGATCCTCGACAACGACCACACGATTCTCTACGTCAACGACGAGTTCTACAGCATCTGGGACCTGCCGCCCGACGACCGTTTCGACGGGCGGCCGTTCATCGACGTGATCAAGCGCAACTACGAGCGCGGCCGTTACGGCGACACGCAGACGCCGGAAGAAATCTATGCCTTCCGCAAGGGCCTGTTCGAAGCCGCCAACCCGGAGCCGATCGAGCTCGACTGGGCGGCCGGCAAATCGGTCATCTTCGATTCCAGGCGCATTTCCTCCGACCGCATCCTGCTGACCTATTCGGATATTTCCGCCGTGCGCGAGCGCGAGCGGGAAATCCACGAGGCGCGCGCAGCGCTCGAAAGCCTGGGCGAGATGATGCGCGATGCGACGCATGCCATGTCGCAGGGGCTGGCGATCGTGCAGGACGGCATCATCAAGCTTTCCAATGACGGTCTTGCGGACGTGCTGCGCATTCCTGCCGAGCTTACCGAAGCCGGGCGCGGCTGGATCGATCTTTTCCAGTTCTGCGCCAATCGCGGCGATTTCCACGACAGGGCGGTCGAAACGCTGGAGGAATGGCGCGCCAATATTGCCGCGCGCCAGCCGATCTCCACCGTCTTCCATGTCGGCGGCGAGCGCTGGGTGAACATGGAAGCCACGATCAGCGAACGCCAGCATTGGGTGGCGCTGTTTACCGACGTGACCGAACTGAAGCAACGCGAGGAGGAGCTGACCGGGCTTCTGTCGCGCGCAGAGGCCGCAGACCGCGCTAAGTCGGAATTCCTCGCCAATATGAGCCACGAGATCCGCACGCCGATGAACGGCGTTCTCGGCATGGCGGAACTGCTTGCCAAGACCAATCTCGACACGCGCCAGAAGACCTTCGTCGATATCATCGTCAAGTCGGGCAACGCGCTGCTCACGATCATCAACGACATCCTCGATTTCTCGAAGATCGATGCCGGGCAGATGAAGCTGCGCAAGGCCGCCTTCGATCTCATCGAAGCCGTCGAGGACGTGGCGACGCTGCTCTCCTCGCCGGCGGCGGAAAAGGATATCGAACTTCTGGTGCGGGCCGCACCCGACCTGCCCGCCGCCGTGATCGGCGATGCCGGGCGCTTCCGCCAGATTGTCACGAACCTCGTCGGCAACGCGGTGAAATTCACCGAGCGCGGCCATGTCTTCGTCGATATCGGTTTCGAGCCCGCCGTCGGCGGCGAAATCATGACCAGCATCCGCATCGAGGATACCGGCATCGGCATTCCCCCGGAAAAGCTGGAATCGGTCTTCGAGAAGTTCTCGCAGGTCGATTCCTCCTCGACCCGGCGGCACGAGGGCACGGGTCTCGGCCTTGCGATCACGGCCGGCCTCGTCGATCTCTTCGGCGGATATATCAACGTGGAAAGCGAATGGGGCAGGGGCTCGGTCTTTACCGTCAAGCTGCCGTTTGCGATCGCTGCCGCCCGCATCGAGCCGAAGCCGCTGCCGATCCACGTGCAGGGTGCGCGTATCCTCGTCATCGACGACAACGAGGTCAATCGCCGCATCCTCACCGAACAGCTCGGCCTCTGGGGCTTTGACGGAGTTGCCGCAGAGGGCGGAGCCACCGGCTTTGCCATTCTGGAAGCTGCCGCCGATCTCGGCATTTCGGTCGATGCCGTCGTGCTCGATTACCATATGCCGGATATGAACGGCGCCGAAGTCGCGCGGCGCCTGCGCGCCGACAGCCGTTTCGTCGACCTGCCGATCATCTTCCTGACCTCGATGGATATTTCCGGCACGGAGAAGGAATTTGCGGCGCTGAACGGCCATGCGCATCTGATGAAGCCGGCGCGCGCCAATGTGATGCGCAATACGGTCGTCGAGGTGGTGCGCGCAAGCCGGGTCAAGCAGGCTTCCGAAGCCGAGATCGCGCGGCTGCAGAAGGAGGCGGAGGCGCCGCCGCCGGTGGCTGCGCCGGCGCCGCAGCGACGGGCGGCCGATTTCGTCGATGTGCTCGTGGCCGAAGACAACGAGGTCAACCAGATCGTCTTCACGCAGATCCTGCAGGGAACCGGGCTTTCCTTCCTCGTCGTCAACAATGGCGAGGAGGCGGTGGAGGCCTGGGAGCGGCATGCGCCGCGGCTGATCATGATGGACGTTTCCATGCCGGTCATGAACGGCCATCAGGCGACCCGGCTGATCCGCGAGAAGGAGCAGGGGCAGGGCCATCGCGTGCCCGTCATCGGGGTTACGGCGCACGCGCTGGAAAGCGACCGCGACCTCTGCCTCGATGCCGGCATGGACGATTACATGTCGAAGCCGATCAGCCCCGAGCTTCTGGAAGACAAGATCCGCCAGTGGCTCGGCGGCGGCGAGCTGCAGCCGGGCCGTTCGGGCTACTGAGCTTTCACCCCGCAGAGCATTTCCCGCTTGCCGGCAAAACCCTTGCGCCGTTCGACCGCAAAGCCGGCGGCGGCGAGATTGCGGCGCACGAAGCCCGCCGCGGCATAGGTGGCGAAGCTTCCGCCGGGCGCGGTCTTCTCGCAGACGAGGCGCATCAGTTCTTCCGACCACATGTCGCTGTTGCGCGACGGGGCGAAGCCGTCGAGATACCAGGCGTCGAACCCGGGAGCAGCCGCGGCAACGCCGTCCAGTGCGCGGCCGCAGACGACGCTGAGCCTCGTCTGCCCGTCGAGATCGAGCGCGACGATGCCTTCGGGACCGTCAGGCCAGAGGGCGGCCAGCGCCTGCCGCTCGGCATCGATTTCGGGCCAACGGGCGAGCGCCCGGTCGATTTCGGCGCGGCGCATCGGATAGAGTTCGAAGGACATGAAATGCAGATGCTGGCCGGGCCGGCGATGGAGCTTCCACTGGCGCCAGGTTTCCGAAAAATTGAGGCCGGTGCCGAAGCCGAGTTCACCGATGAGGAAGGTGGGGCGATCGCTCCAGCGGTCGGGCAGGCCGTTGCCGGCGAGGAAGACATGGCCGCATTCCAGCCGCCCGTCGGTCTGGCAATAAAAATGGTCGCCAAAGGCGGTCGAATAGGGCATATCGCCGTCGCGCCATTCGAGGGGCTGCGGCTTGCCCGCGCCGATCTGATCGGGATTGATGTCTGTCATGGAAAAAGCCGATAGTCCCGCCCCGGCCGCGGGTCAATCATCCTTCGATCTTCTCATCGTCGGCGGCGGCATCATGGGCCTGTGGGCGGCGGTGCACGCCGAGCGCCGCGGCATGAAAACGCTGCTTGCCGATGCGGGCAGGCTTGGAGGCGGGGCGAGCGGCGGGCTGCTCGGCGCGCTGATGCCGCATATGCCGGACCGCTGGTCGCAGAAGAAGCAGTTCCAGTTCGACGCGCTCGTTTCGCTGGAGGCGGAGATTGCCGCCATCGAGGCGGCGACCGGGCTTTCGGCCGGTTATCGGCGCTCCGGCCGGCTTATCCCGCTGCCGAAGCCGCATCTGCGCAAGATCGCGCTCGGCCATTCGGCCGATGCCGAAAGCCACTGGAGGGCGGGGGAGCGGCGCTTCCACTGGCATGTGCTGGACGGGCTGCCGGGCGAAGGCTGGGTCGATCCGGCCGCCGGCGAAAGCGGTTTCGTGCACGACACGCTCGCTGCCCGCGTTGCGCCTCGTGCGCTCACCGCCGCCCTTGCCGCCTTTCTACGGGAGGCAAGGCATGTGCGGGTGCTGGAACAGGCCGAGGTGACAGGGATCGATCCGCTGCGGGGAACGGCCTCGCTCGCAGGCGAGGCCGTCGCCTTCGGGCGCTGCGTGCTTGCCGCCGGCCATCGCTCCTTTCCGCTTCTGGAGGAACTGACGCCGGGGTTGCAGAAACCGCTTGGACAGGCGGTGAAAGGGCAGGCGGCGCTGCTGGCCGCCGATATCGACCCCGGCCTGCCGACGATCTTCCGTGACGGGCTCTATGTCGTCGCGCATGAGGGCGGGCATGTAGCGGTCGGCAGCACCAGCGAAAACAGCTTTGCCGATCCCTTCTCCACCGACGAACAGCTCGACGCGCTGATCGAAGCCGCCCGCGAGATGGTGCCCGCATTGCGCGGCGCGCCGGTCGTCGAGCGCTGGGCCGGGCTTCGCCCCAAGGCGATCGACCGCGATCCGATGGTCGGCGCGCATCCGCAGAATCGCAATCTCATTGCCCTGACCGGTGGTTTCAAGGTCAGTTTCGGGCTCGCGCACCGGCTGGCGGAAGCGGCAATATGCATTGCAAGCGATGCAAATGCAGAATTTTTATTGCCGGAAAGCTTTGCAATTTCAAACCACATCGCAGTCTCTTCACGTTAAGCGTGAATTAGAAGCCGCTCCGCTTCGTTATTCTGTCATGCAAATCACCTATCTGCTTGCGCATCGAAAGCGCGGAACACGATCCGCGCTCACCTCAATCAGATGGAGGAAATTGCATGCGCTATGCCATTTGCTTCACGCCATCAGCGAGCGATCCGCTCTCGCATGTGGCGGCCAATTGGCTTGGCCGCAACGTATTTTCAGGCGAAATGGTCGAGCCGCCGGCAATCCGCGGGCTTGGCATCCACGAGATCGCCTTTCATACGGCAGTGCCGCGTCGCTACGGATTCCATGGCGTGCTGAAAGCCCCGTTCCACCTGTCGGCCGACGTTTCCGAATCGCAACTCCTGCGCGATCTCATGCGTTTTTGCGGCACGCTGTCGCCCTTCCAGATTCCGCGTCTGGAAGTTGCGCGTCTTGGCACCTTCTACAGCCTGTCGCCGATCCGCCCCTGCGACCAGGTTCACTATCTCGCTTCGGCGATCGTGCAGGAATTCGACCGTTTCCGCGCGCCGCTGTCCGAGGCGGATATCGAGCGCAGCGATCCGGACGGGCTTTCGGCGGCGCAGTTTGCCAACCTGCACCGCTGGGGCAACCCCTACGTGATGGACGAATTCCGTTTCCATATGCCTGTGACCGGCCCGGTCAACGCTATCGACATGCCGCGCATCGAGCAGGCGCTGCGGTCGGTCTTCGATCCGGTGCTTGCCGATCCGGTGACGGTCTCGAATGTGGCGCTGATGATCGAGGAGGGGGCCGGCGGCCCGTTCCGGGTGCACTCGCTGCATCCGATGGGCAAGGTGAGCGCGCGCAAGATCGCCTGAGCGGCACGCCTCGGGCCGAACGCCGGTTACGCACTTTTACGCCTCGACATTCCGCCGATGGATGCTACCGTTTCACCTGTCTTTTCAAAAGGTGATTTGATGGTATCCGAGACCTATCCGCGCAATCTTGTCGGTTACGGGCGCACGACGCCCGATCCGAAGTGGCCCGGCGAGGCACGCGTCGCAGTGCAGTTCGTCATCAATTACGAAGAGGGCGGCGAAAGCTCCATCCTCGACGGCGATCCGGCTTCGGAAAACCTGCTGTCGGAAATCGTGGGCGCCCAGCCCTGGCCGAACCAGCGCAATCTCAACATGGAGTCGATCTACGAATACGGCTCGCGCGCCGGCTTCTGGCGGCTCTGGCGTCTCTTTACCGATCTGAAGGTTCAGGCGACCGTCTATGGCGTGACGCTTGCCATGGCGCGCAATCCGGAAGCGGTCGCGGCCATGAAGGAAGCCGGCTGGGAGATTGCCAGCCACGGCTATCGCTGGCTGGAATACAAGGATTTTCCCGAGGATCTGGAGCGCAAGCACATTCTGGAAGCCGTGCGCCTGCATACCGAGCTGACGGGCGAGCGGCCCTACGGCATGTACCAGGGCAAGCCTTCGGACAATACGCTGCGGCTGGTGCAGGAGGAGGGCGGTTTCCTTTATTCGTCAGACTCCTATGCCGACGATCTGCCCTATTGGGTGAAGGGCATCGACGACAATCCCTTCCTCATCATTCCCTATACGCTTGAAACCAACGACATGCGCTTTGCGACACCGCAGGGCTTCAATTCCGGCGACCAGTTCTTCACCTATCTCAAGGATGCTTTCGATACGCTCTACGAGGAAGGCAAGGACGGCAGCCCGAAGATGATGTCGGTCGGCCTGCATTGCCGCCTCGTCGGCAGGCCGGGGCGCGTCGCGTCGCTGAAGCGCTTCATGGAATATGTGCTGAAGCACGACAAGGTGTGGATCCCGCGCCGTATCGAGATTGCGCAGCACTGGCACGCGCACCACAAGCCGGAAACGATCTGATGATTTCGCGCAACGAATTTGTCTCCCGCTTCGGCGGCGTCTTCGAGCATTCGCCCTTCATTGCCGAACGGGCCTATGACGACGGCTTTGTCGGCGAGAAGCTGACTGTCGACCGCGTGCATACGGAGCTTGTCGCCATTTTCCGTGCCGCGGGCCGGGAGGAGCGTCTCGGCGTGCTGCGCGCCCATCCTGATCTTGCCGGGCGGCTGGCGATTGCGGGCGAGCTGACCGAAGACAGCAGGAAGGAACAGGCGGGTGCAGGGCTCGACCGGCTGAGCCCTGAAGAGCACGCCCGTTTCACCGAGCTCAATGCCGCCTATACGCAGAAATTCGGCTTTCCCTTCATCATCGCGGTCAAGGGGCTGAACAAGGACGCCATCCTTGCCGCTTTCGAAAGACGGATCAACAACACCCGCGACGAAGAATTCGTGACTGCGGCAGCCGAGGTCGAAAAGATCGCGCTGCTGCGCCTGACATCCATGCTTCCGGAGACCTGAATGAGCGATACGACCGATACCAGCCTGCCAGCTTTCGCCACGGGCGCCATCAATCTTGCCTCGGCCCGCCTCGGCGCCAGGGGGATCTACGCCACGGACGAATTCTTCGCGCCGCTGGAGCGCATGCTGCAGGACGTGCCGGCAAGCTTCGATCCGGATCTCTACGACGATAACGGCAAGTACATGGACGGCTGGGAAAGCCGCCGCAAGCGTGTGCCCGGCCATGACTGGGCGATCGTCAGGCTCGCCATGCCGGGCCGCATCTTCGGCTTCGACGTCGATACCAACTATTTTACCGGCAATTATCCGCCGCACTGCTCGATCGAGGCGGCTTTCATCGACAGCGGCGATCCTGATGATGCGACCGTCTGGACCGAAATCCTGGCGAAGTCGCCGCTCGGCCCCAGCGCCCATCATTTCTTCGAAAATGCCGACAGGCAGAAGATCTGGACGCATCTGCGCCTGCATATCTATCCGGACGGCGGCGTGGCGCGCCTGCGCGTCTATGGCTCGGCCTATTTCGACTGGTCGAAGGTCGGCGCCGGCGAGGAAGTCGACCTTGCCTATATCTTCAACGGCGCCAAGGCGCTTGCCTGGTCGGACGCGCATTACGGCCATCCCGACAAGCTGCTCGGACCGGGGCGCGGCATCAACATGGGGGACGGCTGGGAAACCAAGCGCCGCCGTGGTCCCGGCCACGACTGGGCGATCATCCGCCTCGGCCATGCCGGCACGATCAAGCGGGTGATCGTCGATACCGCCTTCTTCAAGGGCAATTTCCCCGACACGTGCGAACTCTTCGGCGCCTATCTGCCCGATCTCGGCGATACGCTGTCGCAGGCCGATATAGCCGCATCCGAAAGCTGGAAGCCGATCCTGCCGCGCAGCAAGCTGCAGATGGACCATATCCACGAATATGGCAGCGATGCCATCGCCGATATCGGCCCGGTGACGCATGTGCGCTATGCCATGCACCCGGACGGCGGCACGATGCGCCTGAGGCTCTTCGGGGTGAAGGCTTGAGTTCTTTCCTCTTTCCAGCGCCTCGCCTATATTCGCGGCATCAGGAGTGATGCCGCGATGAGGCCGTCGGAAGCGCTGGAGAAGAACAGGCAGGCAATCCGCGAAGCGACCAAGCGCTTCAATGCGGCGAACCCGCGTGTATTCGGTTCCGTCGCCCGCGGCGAGGACCGGCCGGACAGCGATCTCGATATTCTGGTGGATGCGCTGCCCGGCACATCGCTGTTCGATCTCGGCGGATTGCTGGAAGAATTGCAGGATATTCTGGGGGTTAAGGTGGATCTGGTTACGTCGGGCGGGTTGCCGGAGCGCATCAAACATCGTGTTCTATCGGAAGCCTCCGCCATATGAGCCGTGAGCGCGTTCTTGAACATGTGGATCGCATGCAGGAGGCTGCTCAGCAGGCCTTCGACCTGACAGAGGGCATGAGCCAGGAACAGTTTCTCCGTGATATTCGCACGCAGTTGGCAGTAACGATGTCGCTTGTCCTGGTCGGCGAAGCGGCAGCCCGAATTTCAGCGACCGATCCCGGTTTTATTCAGGATCATCAGGAAATTCCGTGGACCCGGATCAAGGGCATGCGAAACCTGATCGTCCACGACTATTATCGGGCAGAACTGCCGGTCATCTGGCAGACGGTGAGGAGCGATCTGCCGGCTCTGGTTTCCCAACTTGAAAATGTTCGCCATTGGCGCGTTCAGGGCGAATAGGCTCAATGTCCCGATATCTCGAAATACAGCCGCTCACAAAATCCGCTTTCGCGCCCTTCGGCGAGGTGATCGAGGCCGATCCTGCGACCATGCGTTATATCAACGGCGGCAATACAGAGCGTTTTCATGCGCTTGCGGCACCCGAAGCCGTGGGCGAGGGCGCGCGCGTCATCATCAATCTCTTTCGCGGCCAGCCGCGCGCTTTCCCCTACGATGTCGGCATGATGGAGCGGCATCCGTTCGGCAGCCAGAGCTTCTCGCCGGTCTCTGGCCGGCCCTTCCTCGTCGTGGTTTCGGAGGATGAAGGCGGTCGCCCCGGCCGGCCGCGGGCCTTCCTGGCGCGCGGCGACCAGGGCGTGAACTACCGGCGCAATGTCTGGCACCATCCGCTGATGGCGCTTGGCGAACCCTCCGATTTTCTCGTTGTCGATCGCGACGGGCCGGGCAACAATCTGGAAGAATTCTTCTTCGACACACCCTTCATCATCAGAGAGCCCGCGCCATGACCGGACTGACGACCCATGTTCTCGACACCGCTCTCGGCAAGCCGGCCGAGGGGCTGCGGATCGACCTCTTCCATATCGAGGGCGAGGTTCGCCATCATCTGAAGACGGTGGAGACCAATGCGGACGGGCGTGTCGATGGCGGGCCGATCCTGATCGGCGAGAGCTTTCGTGCCGGAACCTATGAACTGCTCTTTCATGCCGGCGATTATCTGAGGGCAAGCGGCACGCCGCTGCCGCATCCGGCCTTTCTCGACCTCGTGCCGATCCGCTTCGGCATCGCCGATACGACGGCGCATTATCATGTGCCGCTGCTGATTTCGCCCTACGGCTATTCCACCTATCGCGGCAGCTGACATGCGTTTTGCCGCGATTGCCGATATCCACGGAAACGATCTTGCGCTGGAGGCCGTGCTTGCGGATATCGCAGGGCGGGGCATTACGGATATCGTCAACCTCGGCGATTGTTTCAGCGGTCCGCTGGAGGCGGGCAGGGTGGCCGAGCGGCTCCTGTCGCTTGCCATTCCGACCGTGCGGGGCAATCACGACCGCTACCTGATCGAACAGCGCCCGCAGGACATGCATATTTCCGATGCCGCTGCCTTTCGGCAGCTTGGTCCCGCCCATCTCGACTGGCTGCGCTCGCTGCCGGTCGATCTGATCTACCGGGGCGAGGTCTATCTCTGCCATGCGACGCCCGCCGACGATAACCTCTACTGGCTGGACATGGCCGTTGCCGACGGCAATGTCGTGCTCAGGCCGCAGGCCGAGATCGAAGCGCTGGCCGCGGGTATCGATGCGCCGCTGATCCTCTGCGGCCACACGCATATTCCGCGCATGGCCGCGCTGACCGGCGGCCGCCTGATCGTCAATCCCGGCAGCGTCGGCTGCCCGGCCTATGACGACGACAAGCCCTATCCGCACAAGGTCGAAACCGGCCATGCGATGGCGAGCTATGCGGTGCTGGAAAAATCGGCAGCCGGCTGGACGGCGCAATTCCGCAATGTCGGATACGACAACATGGCCATGTCGGCGCTGGCCGGAGCCAATGGCCGGCCGGAATGGGCGGCAGCCCTCGCGACAGGCCGCATGCCGTAACCTGCCGCCGTCAGGCGATGATCGAGGAATCGACATCCTTGATATCGCGCTTGCCGCAGAGCGCCATGGTCATGTCCATCTCCTTGCGGATGATTTCGAGCGCCAGCGTGACGCCTTCCTTGCCCATGGCGCCGAGGCCATAGAGGAAGGGGCGGCCGATATAGGTGCCGCGGGCGCCGAGCGCCACGGCTTTCAGAACGTCCTGGCCGGAGCGGATGCCGCCATCGAGATGCACTTCGATGCGATCGCCGACGGCATCGACGATCCGCGGCAGCATGCTGATCGAGGACGGTGCGCCATCGAGCTGGCGGCCGCCGTGATTGGAAACGATGAGCGCATCGGCGCCCGTCTCGACGGCGTGTTTGGCATCTTCGACATCGAGGATGCCCTTGATGATCAAGGGGCCGCCCCACTGTTGCCTGATCCAGGCCACGTCCTTCCAGGACAGCTGCGGATCGAACTGGTCGTGCGTGAATTTCGAAATCGACGAGAGGTTGGTGACGTCCTTTGCGTGGCCGAGAATATTGCCGAAGCTGCGCCGCTTCGTCTTCATCATGTCCATGCACCAGAGGGGGCGCCTCGCCATCTGCCAGATATGTTTCGGGGTGAATTTCGGCGGTGCCGAAAGGCCGTTGCGCAGGTCCTTGTGGCGCTGGCCGAGGATCTGCAGGTCGGCCGTCAGCACCAGCGCGGAGCATCTGGCGGCCTTGGCACGGCTGATGAGATCGGCCACGAAGCCCCTGTCGCGCATGACGTAGAGCTGGAACCAGAAAGGCTTCGTCGTGACCGAGGCGACATCCTCGATCGAGCAGATGCTCATGGTGGAAAGCGTGAAGGGCACGCCGAATTCTTCCGCCGCCCGCGCCGCCAGCATCTCGCCATCGGCATGCTGCATGCCGGTCATGCCCGTCGGGGCGAGCGCCACCGGCATGGACACCTTCTGGCCGATCATCGTCGTCTCGAGCGTGCGGTTGGTCATGTCGACCAGCACGCGCTGGCGCAGCTTGATATCCTTGAAATCGGCCTCGTTGGCCGCGTAGGTGGATTCCGTCCAGGCGCCGGAATCGGCATAGTCGAAGAACATTTTCGGCACCCGGCGCCGGGCCATTTTCTTGAGATCGGCGATGGTCAGCGGCTTGGCCATGAAGAAAACCTGCGTATTCGGAGGGCCGTCGGCCACACCATTGTCAGACAAAGCGTTGAGCGAGGATTGGGGACGGAACGATTGTGATTGCCGCGCTCCTGCGGCCAACTGCGGCATCCATTTTTGCGGCGGGGAGCAGATCTCAGGCCGCGTGTTCGTTAATTCGCGAAGCAGAGGCACTTCTTTGAAGTAGTTTTACGGCATTCAAGGCGTCGGCCTTCGAGGAAAAAGCGTCTGAACGAAAGACGGTTTGCCCAGTACCCGTCACCAGCCGAAACAGAAAACTGCCTTTCTTGTCTTCGTAAATTTCGAAGACGGGATTTTCCGGCAATGCCGCCTGCTGCGCGTCGGTTTCATCACGCCGCTCGTCAGCCATGAACAGTGCTACTGCTTCAGGTGTCGGTGCGTCCATGGGGAAATGTTCGCTCTCATAGACATCGATCAGCGTCGCAAGAATATCGAGCTTGTCGCCCTCCGGGGTGCCGCTCTTGGCGCCCCACAATTCGGCAAGCACCTGAAGAGCTTCGTTATAGTCCTGCTCCGAATGGATCGGTTTCAAGTCAGCCATATTGCACCTTAGCGACGTCGATACGGTCATAATCCTTGTGTGTGCCGATCCATTTTATCCAAATGATGGATTTTTCAAAGTCGGCGGCAACGACCAGGCGAAAATCGTTTCCCTTGATATTAAATACAATACGCTCGGCATTGATGATGCTGGCCGTGGCAAAGGTTTTCTTGACGTCGGCCGCGCTTTTCCAGTTCGCCTTGCTTGTCAGCGAAAACCAGACATCGATAGCGTCCTTGACCGCGGGTTGATCGTGCCTGGTCGCCAGGCTGGCGACAAATTTCGTGAGCGTACTGCGTGCGATAATTCTCATATCAGGGCGCCGCCGACCATTGCCTTCGCTTCAGTTCAAGGATGCCTTCATCGCCACGCCGGCCACATAGGTCTCCGCGACGGCGCGGTCGTCGCCCATGGTCTGCAGCAGGAACAGCTCTTCGGGAAGGGTCTTCACGACGTCCATCTTCAGCGCCATGGCCGGTGTCGCTGCGGCGTTGAGAACGACGAGGTCGGCGTCGGTGCCGGCATCCAGCGTGCCGATCCTGTCGGCAAGCGACAGCGCCTCGGCATTGCCGAGCGTCATGTAATAGTAGCTGTCCAGCGGGTTCAGCCGCTCGCCGAGAAGCTGCTGGATCTTGTAGGCCTCGTCCATCGTGCGCAGCATGGAATAGCTGGAACCGCCGCCGATATCGGTGGCGACGCCGATGCGGACGGGCTTTTCCCGGCGGGCAAGCGCCTTCAGCGGGAAGAGGCCGGAGCCGAGGAAGAGGTTGGAGGTCGGGCAATGGACGGCGACCGCGCCGGCCTCGCTCATGGCGTCGGCTTCGCGCTCCGACAGATGGATGGCGTGGCCGAAAAGGCTTTTCGGGCCGAGCAGGCCGTAGCGCGCATAGATATCCGTATAGTCGGCCGCTTCCGGATAGAGCTCGCAGGTGAATTTGATCTCGTCGTGGTTTTCCGACAGGTGCGTCTGGATGTGCAGGTCGGGGAATTCGCGGGCAAGCGTTGCCGTCGCTTCCATCTGCGCCGGCGTCGAGGTGATGGCGAAGCGCGGCGTGATGGCGACGTGGTTGCGGCCCTTGCCGTGCCAGTCGGCGATCACCTGCCGGGTTTCGTCGTAACCCATTTCAGGCGTATCGAGCAGGCCCTGCGGCGCGTTGCGGTCCATCATCACCTTGCCGCCGACCATGCGCATGTTGCGGCGCATGGCCTCGGCGAAAAAGGCGTCGGCGGAGGTCTTGTGGACCGAGCAATAGGCAACGGCCGTCGTTGTGCCGTGGCGGATCAGTTCGTCGTAGAAATGCGTGGCGATCCTCTGCGCATGGGCGCTTTCGACGAAACGGCATTCCTCGGGGAAGGTGTAGGTGTTGAGCCATTCGAGGAGGTTGGCGGCATAGGAGGCAATCACCTGCATCTGCGGGAAATGCAGGTGCATGTCGATGAGGCCGGGCAGGATGAGGTGCGGGCGATGATCGGTCTCGCTGACCCCGGCCGGTGCCTTGGCCCTGATATCGGCATAGGCGCCGACGGCGGCGATGATGCCGTCCTTGATCAGCAGGCCGCCGTCTTCCTCGTAAAGATAGCTCTCGCTGTCTGCGAGGCTGAGCGGGGCGCGGCGGAAGGAGAGCAGGCGCCCGCGCAGGAGTGTCGTGGTCATTCTTTGTTGCTTTCGACTGCGCTTTCGAACCAGGCGACGAGCAGCCTGCGCTCGTCGGGCGTGATATCGGTCACGTTGCCCGGCGGCATGGCATGGCTGCGGCCCGCCTGTATATAGATTTCGCGGGCATGGGCGGCGATTTCGGCGTCGTTTTCCAAGATTACGCCCTTCGGCGGCCGGGCGATACCCTCATAGACCGGCTCTGCCGCATGGCACATGGAACAGCGCGTGCCGATCAGCTGCCTGACTTCAGGGAAATGCGGGTCGCCGGCGAACTGCCGGAAGGCGGGTGCCACGGACGCGCTCTGATCCTCGCCGGTCAGCATCTTCGGCGCGGTCGACAGCCACATGATGAGGATGAAGAGCACGACGGTGACGATCCAGGTCCAGGTCGGCCGGCCCTTGCGCGCATGCGTGGTGTTGAACCAGTGGCGGATCGTGACGCCCATCAGGAAGACGAGCGCGGCGATCACCCAGTTGAAGGCGGTGCCGAAGGCCAGCGGATAGTGGTTCGACAGCATGAAGAAGATGACGGGCAGCGTCAGGTAGTTGTTATGGAGCGAGCGCTGCTTGGCCATATAGCCATATTTGGCATCCGGCGTGCGGCCGGCGATCAGGTCGGCAACGACGATCTTCTGGTTGGGAATGATGATCATGAAGACGTTGGCCGACATGATCGTGGCGGTAAAGGCGCCGAGATGCAGGAAGGCGGCGCGGCCGGTGAAGACCTGCGTATAACCCCAGGCCATGAAGACCAGCACGAGGTAGAGAACCGCCATCAGACCCCAGGTATTCCTGCCGAGCGGCGATTTGCAGAGCAGGTCGTAGACGATCCAGCCGCCGGCGAGTGAGGCGAGCGAAATCAGGATCGCGACGGGCCTGGAAATATCCAGCACATGACGGTCGATGAGGAAGAGATCGGCGCCGCCGTAATAGACGATGCACAGCATCAGGAAGCCGGAGAGCCAGGTGAAATAACTCTCGTATTTGAACCAGGTCAAATGTTCCGGCATCTCGGCCGGCGCCACCAGATATTTCTGGATATGGTAGAAGCCGCCGCCATGGACCTGCCATTCCTCGCCGTGGACGCCGGCGGGCAGATGCGGGCGCTTTACCAGGCCGAGGTCGAGCGCGATGAAATAGAAGGACGACCCGATCCAGGCGATCGCGGTGACCACATGGAACCAGCGCGCCGCAAAGGCCAGCCACTCCCACGCTATGGCATATTCATACATTCAGTTCCCCTGTTCTTCTTCCCGACTCGTGAGATTGCGAGAAATTCGCCAGCGAGGGAAGGGGGAACGTGGGGTTTCTTGCCGCAGCAGGCGCTGCGGGAAGCGCTCACGGGGCAGGAAGAGCTTGCCGGGTGCGGCATTTGTGCTAAGGCATCGCCAACGACGCTATTGAGGAGCCGCTGAAACATGCAGATCGAAGTCCCTTGCCCGAAATGCCGCAACACGCGCATGAAGTTTCCGCGCCCGCAGCCGATCGACAGCGACATCATCACCTGCTTCAGCTGCAATTTCGAACTCGGCACCTACGGCTCGATCAAGAAGAAGATGGTGGCGATGCTGAACCGCGTCGCGGCTGCCGAGCAGCAGCAGAAGAAGAAGCACTAGTTCAGGGCTCCACAGACAGGGGCCGTCTTGCAGCGGGCGTGGCGCGCAGCCGCAGCTTGCCGCGAAGGAAGGCCGCTATTGCGGCGACCCGCGAGCCGGCCGAAGCCGGTGCCTCGGGCTCGGCGATACAATCGGCAATGTCCGCCAGCAGGCGGGCATCGAATTGGCCGACAGAGCGGGGAGCCGGCGTAAGCTTGCCCTGGTCGGGCGACAGGATCGTCAGGGGCGATAACATCGTAACCTCTCATGCTGGTGCGCCGTCTGCGCGATGAGAGGAGATTGCCCCGCCTGCCTGCGCCGGGTCCTTTAGCGGCAGCCTAAAAGATCCAAAGAATGCCGAAACGTTGCTAAGCTTCGGGCAGACCGGCGCGGCGCAGCCCGTCCAGAACGAGGGCCAGGCGTTCGGGAACCTTGGTTGCCTGGCCGGCCGCGATGCTTGCCAGCGTGCTGTCGGGCGCAATGCGCAGGAGATGCTGCAGGAAGCGCCTGGCCTCGTCGATGCGGCCGAGATTCACGTTGTCGGTGATCAGAATCCAGACCGTCGGATCGAAGTTCGGGTTCAGCGCCAGCGAGCGCGACGCCCAGAGAAGCGACTGCTCGTAATTGCCGCGGATCATCTCGATATCGGCAAGGCCGCAGAAGGTGATGTGGGCATAAGGATCAAGCGGGCTCAGGCGGTGGGCGCGCATGAGATATTCCTGCGCGCGATCGAGGTTGCCGCAATGAAGATGCGCAATTCCTGCCCGCAGGACCACGTTGAGGCTGTTCGGATTGAGGTCGACGGCGGCCTGCATGATCGCCAGGCCCCAATCATATTCGCGCCCGACCTGAATGAGCGACATGCCGCAGGTGGCCATGATCGTCGCGTCGCCCCTTGCCAAGGCGATGCCCCGGCGCGCGAGCGCCACGCATTTTTCCGCATCGTCAGGCCCGAAGGGCGGCCAACCCATCGTCCTGCGATGTTCGAGCGTGTAGGAGGCAAGTGCCAGGATGCGGGCATTGTCCGGTTCGCGCTCAAGTGCCTCGGTCAGCAGCGCATGCGCCTCGGCGTTCTGGGCCGAGGTTTCGGCCAGAATCTTCGGCAGGACCTGCAGGCAGATGTCATAGACGGAAATGCTGCCCGGCCGCTCCCGACGCGCCCGCTCCAGCTCGGCGTGGTGGACATGCGGCTCGATGCCTATGGCAACGGATTCGGTGATGCGGTCCTGGAATTCGAAGACCTCTTCCAGATCGCCGTCGAAGCTTTGCGCCCAGAGCTGCACATTGGCCACCGCATCCACGAGGCGGGCATAGATGCGCAGCCTGCTGCCGGATTTGCTGAGGCTGCCTTCGAGCACGTATTTGACGCCGAGTTCACTGGCAATCTTCCTGATATCGCCGCCGCGATAGACGAAGCTGGTATTGCGGGCGATGACGGCAAAGGACGTGAAGCGGCTGAGCGCCGTGATGATGTCGTCGACGATGCCGTCGGCAAAATACTGCTGCTTTGGATCGCCGCTCAGATTTTCGAAGGGCAGGACCGCGAGCGAGGGGAATATGTCATCCCCGGTTTCGGCGACGGCGACCTGTCTGCGTAAGAGCCGGTAGCCGAGGCGCGGCAGCGTGACGATCCATTCCTGGCCGTCCGGCCGCTGCCCGAGCGCCTTGCGCAGATGCGCGATCTGGACCGAGAGATTGCCTTCCTCCACCATCAGCCCCGGCCAGCCCGCCTCGATCAGCGCCTCCTTCCCGACCGGTCTTCCGTCCGCATCGAGCAGCGCCTTGAGAAGCGCGATCGCGCGCTGGCCGAGCGGGACCGGCTGGCCGTCCCGCCGCAGCACGCCGCTGCCGGGGTCGAGCATGAAACGGCCAAAAGCATATCGCTGCTCTTCCATGGAAATATTTATATCCGCGCAATTTGGGGTGGCAATCCGGTTGCGTGAGGCGGGCACGGCATTCGCGTGCCTTAAAAAATCGCGGATTTCTGCGACATCCTGTTTTCCGCCGGTGCTCCGATGCGGGGCAGGCGGTTTCTTGAAATGTGAAGTTTGGGTTACAGTTTTTAAACGCAAGCCGCCGGTATGAGGGGAAACCGCATCATGCCGGCGGCGCATTCATCGACGGAGAAGATGCCCATGCGCAGCATTCTGACATGTGTGATGATTGCCTATGCGTCGTTCGCGACAGCCCACGACGCCGGTACGGGGTGGAGCTACGACCCCTATTGTTGCAATGGAAATGCCGAGAACGGCGATTGCCAGATGATCCCGTCCAAGACCGTGGCGATCACGCCCTACGGCTATCGCGTGACGCTGAAGCCTGGCGATCACCGGCTCGTGACACGCTACCATGTCTTTCTGCTGCCGATGACCAAGGCGATGCATTCGGGCGACAGCGAATATCACATCTGCCTGTTTCCGAACGAGGACACGCCGCGATGTTTCTATGCGCCTGAAATGGGCTTTTAAGCGCTCAGTCTGAGAGCCCTTCCTGCTCGACATGGAATTTGTCCAGCAACCATTTCCGGAAATTCCTGATTTTCGGAACGTTGCGCCTGTTCTCGGGATAGGCCAGCCAGTAGTCGCGCCCGTCGTAGCCGGTCAGTTCGAAGGGCTGGTACAGCCTTCCGGCGGCGACATCGTCCTGGAAGTGGCCGGGATTGAGCATGGCGACGCCGCCGCCGGCCATGGCGATGCTGGCATCGAGGATCTGCGTGCCGAATTCGCTTTTCGGATAGCGGGAAAGATCGGCGTCCTCGACGCCGGCGGCCGCAAACCATTGCGCCCACCAGGGATCGCCGGCGCTGATCAGGGGGAGTTTCAACAGGTCCGCGGGCTCGTGAACGCCGCCGATTTCGGCAGCGAGTTTCGGGCTCAGCATGGGGGCGTAATCAAGCTTCATGATGCGGTGGCTGATGAGGCCCGGCCAATCGCCGCGGCCCCAGCGGATTGCGACATCGGCGGCCTCCTTCTGGAAATCGACGAGATTGCCCGAGGTGACGAGCCTCACGGCGATATCCGGAAACTGCAGCTGGAAGGAGCCGATGTAGCGCGACAGCCATTGCTGGGCGAAGGTTGCCGTCGAATGGATCGTCAGCGTTTCCTCGGTCGCCTTGCGCATCGAGGCCATGGCGTCGATCAGGATGTTGAACGCGTCGGAGACCCTGGGGGCGAGATATCTGCCCGCTTCCGTCAGTTCGATCTGGCGCGGCCGGCGCAGGAACAGCGGCTCGCCGATATTCTCCTCCAGAAGCTTGATCTGGTAGCTGACGGCCGTCTGCGTCATGCCGAGCTCGTCGCCGGCCTTGGTGAAACTGCCGAGCCGGGCCACGGATTCGAAGACGCGCAGCGCATTCAGCGGGAACTGCTTCGACAGTTTCATGGATAAGTTCTCTTTATGAGTTCAGACGGTTGTTCGATTGGAATTGCATCATTTTTCGCTGCAAACTGCAATCATCTCATCAAACCATCAAGGTGATGTCATGGATTGCCAGGCTATCGAAGAGAACCGTTCTGTCGCAAGAGAGGCATTGATCGCCACCGTTGCCCGCCGGCTGCTCCGGGGGATCGGCAGCCGCATGCCGAAGCTCGATATGGATGTCACGCCCGACCGCATCAAGCGCGATCTCGGTTTCCTGGACGGGCGCGACCCGCGCTACGAGGACGACCGGTCGCGATAGGCGGCAAGCGCCGTTAGGATTTCGGCGGCCGTCATGGCGGCGATCACCTGCGGGCGCTTGTCCTTCACCGCCGATCCGCCGATCGGCAGGGTGAGGCGATCGAGCCAGGCGCGCTCGCCGCCCGCCTCGCGGCAAAGCCAGTTCGCAAAGGTCGCCCGCTTGGTCGCCGAGCCGATCATGCCGATATAGGCAAGGTCGGTGCGGGCGAGCGCTTCGCGGGCGATGAGGAAATCGAGCGCGTGGTCGTGCGTGAGGATGACGAGTGCCGCGCCGGCGGGCATGTCCTTCACCAAGGCCTCGGGCATCGGCACGAGGCGGCTTTTCGTCGGGACCGGCAGATTGGCAAGCTCGTCCTGCCGGGTTTCGATCACGGTGACGGATAGCGGCAACGGTGCGAGCGCTGCCGCCAGCGCGCGGCCGACATGGCCTGCGCCGAAGACATGGACTTCCGGCAGGCTATCGGCTTCGCTTTCCTGCCTTCTCTCCATCTCGTTCCGGACCGTATCGGTAACGCGGCGGAAACGCAGTTGCGTGCGGCCGCCGCAGCACTGGCCGATTTCCGGGCCGAGCGGAATATCCATCGTCTCCGTGCCGCCGCTGCCGGCGAGCAGGGCGCGGCCATTGCCGATCGCGATATATTCGAAATGGCCGCCGCCGATCGTGCCCCAGACACTTGCCGCCGAAACCAGCATGAAGGTGCCGGCTTCGCGTGGCGTCGAACCTTGCGTGCCCGATATCTCGATCAGGATCGCTTCGGGCTGCAGGGCCAGAAAGGCGCGGAAGTCGCTGCCGGGCACAAAACCGGAAAGGATTTCGCGCCGCGTCATGGCTACACCCTCTTCATCCTCTCGACTGCCATCAGCACGCGCTCGGGCGTGGCAGGCGCATCGAGATGCGGGCAGACGCGATAGTTGGCAACGCTTGCGACCGCCATGGAAAGGGCTTCCAGCACCGAGATCGCCAGCATGAAGGGCGGTTCGCCGACGGCCTTGGAGCGGCCGATCGTGGCTTCCGCGTTTTCGGACCATTCGGCAAGGCGCACGTTGAAGATCTTCGGCCGGTCGGAGGCGAGCGGGATCTTGTAGGTGGAAGGCGCGTGGGTGCGCAGCCGCCCCTTGTCGTCCCACCAGAGTTCTTCGGTCGTCAGCCAGCCCATGCCCTGGACGAAGGCGCCCTCGACCTGGCCGATATCGATTGCCGGGTTCAGCGAGCGGCCGACATCGTGGAGGATATCGGTGCGGTCGACGAGATATTCGCCGGTCAGCGTGTCGATAGACACTTCGCTGCAGGCGGCGCCATAGGCGAAATAGTAGAAGGGCGTGCCGCGGCCGGCCTTGCGGTCCCAGTGGATCTTCGGGGTCTTGTAGAAGCCGGCGGCCGACAGCTGCACGCGGGCGAAATAGGCCTGTTTGATGAAATCGGGGAAGGGGATTTCGATCTCGCCGACCCGCACACGGTTGGGCAGGAAGACGATGTCGGTCGCCGGAACGCTCCATTTCTCCGCCGCGAAGGCGACGAGCCGTTCCTTGATCTGGCGGGCCGCGTCGAAGGCTGCCATGCCGTTCAGATCCGAACCGGAGGAGGCGGCGGTCGCCGAGGTGTTCGGCACCTTGCCGGTCGTCGTCGCGGTGATCTTCACCCGGTCGATATCGACCTGGAAACTGTCGGCCAGAACCTGCGCCACCTTGGTATAGAGGCCCTGGCCCATTTCCGTGCCGCCATGATTCAGGTGGATCGAGCCGTCCTGATAGATATGGACCAGCGCGCCGGCCTGGTTGAAGGCGGTCATGGTGAAGGAAATGCCGAATTTCACCGGCGTGAGCGCAATGCCCTTGCGGATATAGCGGCTGTCGCGGTTGAAGGCGACGATGGCGTTGCGCCGGGCGCGGTAGTCGGCGCTCTCCTCCAATTCGTCGACCACGCGGGCGATGATATTGTCCTCGACCTCCTGATGGTAGGGCGTGGTGGTGCGTCCGGACCCCGGCTGGCCGTAGAAATTCAGCTTGCGGATATCGAGCGGATCCTTGCCGACGGCATAGGCGATCTCCTCGATGAAGCGTTCGGCGCCGAGCATACCCTGCGGGCCGCCGAAACCGCGGAAGGCGGTGTTAGAGACCGTATGCGTCTTCAGCGGCTGCGAGACCAGATGCACATGCGGGTAGAAATAGCTGGAATCGGCATGGAAGAGGGCGCGGTCGGTGACGGGGCCTGAGAGGTCCGAGGAGAAGCCGCAGCGGGCCGAATAGGTGGCGTCGACCGCGTGGATGCGGCCTTCGTCGTCGAAGCCGAGTTCGTAATCGACGCGGAAATCGTGGCGCTTGCCGGTGGCGCTCATGTCCTCGTCGCGATCGGGACGGAACTTGACGGCGCGCTTCAGCTTCTTGGCCGCAACCGCGGCAAGGGCCGCAAACTGGTTGCCCTGCGTTTCCTTGCCGCCGAAGCCGCCGCCCATGCGGCGCACGTTGACCGTGACGGCATTCGAAGGGATATGCAGCACATGGCCGACAATGTGCTGGATCTCGCTCGGATGCTGGGTGGATGACCAGACAGTGACCTCGTCATCCTCGCCGGGGATCGCCATGGCGATATGGCTTTCGAGGTAGAAATGCTCCTGGCCGCCGATGCGCATGCGGCCCGTCAGCCGGCGCGGGGCGTTTTCCATTTCCGCTTTCGCTTCGCCGCGCTGCAGGGTCATCGGGGTGATGACGAGCGGGCTGCCGTTTTCGATCGCGCCGTCTATATCGCTCCAGTGCGGCAGGTCGCGATATTCGATCTTCGCCTTGCGGGCGGCGCGGCGGGCGATCTCGCGGCTTTCGGCGATCACCGCGAAGATCGGCTGGCCGTGGAATTCCACCCTGGTTTCGGCAAGCAGCGGCTCGTCGTGGCTGCCGTTGGAGCTGACGTCGTTGACGCCCGGAATGTCCTTGCCGGTGAAGACCCAGACGACGCCGGGCTGTGCGGCGACCTCAGAGAGATCCATCGAGAGGATCTCGGCATGAGCCCGGTCGGACAGGCCGAGCGCGCCGTGCAGAAGATCGGCGGGCTCGGGAATATCGTCGATATAATCGGCACTTCCCGTGACATGCTTATGTGCTGAATCATGCCGCAGCGAGACATGCATCTGGCCGTTGATGAGCTTGCGATCCTCGAAGGTGGACTTGTCCATCAGCGGGCTCCTTCGTGAGGAGATGCAGTGCCGTGTGGCCCCCTCATCCGGCTGCCGCCATCTTCTCCCCGCCGGGGAGAAGAGGATGCCGCGCCGTCTCGTTCCCCCCTTCTCCCCTCGGGGAAAAGGTGCCCGAAGGGCGGATGAGGGGGCCACACGGCATCAACATATCCCATTCTCATCACGCCACCTCCTCGAACCGCTTCAGTTCGGCTGGTGCGCCGACCGTTTCGAGATAGAAGCGCGTCAGCAGGTTCTTCGCCGTGAGCTGGCGATATTCCGCTGTGGCGCGCCAGTCCGTCAGCGGCTGGAAGTCGGCGTCGAAGGCGGGGCGGGCGGCCTCGATGGTTGCCTCGCTCCAGACCTTGCCGATCAGTTCGGCCTCGACGCTGCGGGCGCGTTTCGGCGTTGCCGCCATGCCGCCGAAGGCGATGCGGATCTCGGCAACGCGCTCGGCCTCGTCCAGCACCAGATAGAAGGCGCCGAGCACGGCAGTAATATCCTCGTCGCGGCGCTTGCTGATCTTGTAGACGGCGAATTTCGCCTCGGCGACCGGGTAGGGGACGAAGACGCTTTCGACGAATTCGCCCGGTCGGCGGTCCTGCTTGCCATAGGCGATGAAATAATCCTCAAGCGGCATCCTGCGCGCGCCTTCGACCGAGCGCAGCGTCAGTTGCGCACCGAGCGCGATCAACGGCGGCGGGCTGTCGCCGATCGGCGAGCCGTTGGCGATATTGCCGCCGATCGTGCCCATGTTGCGGACCTGCTCGCCGCCGATGCGGGTGATGAGGCGGGCAACGGCAGGAAGCTTGCGGGCAATGGTTTCCAAAGCGCGGCTATAGGTGACGCCGGCACCGATGCTGATGCCGTAGTCGCCGGCAATGATCGACTGAAGCTCCGTCAGGTGGTTGATGAAGACGACGGGGTTCAGCTGCCGCATCTGTTTCGTGACCCAGAGGCCGACATCGGTGGAGCCGGCAACGATCGTGGCCGCCGGTTCGGCCGCAATGATCTTTGCCAGCGCCTCGGCGGAGCGCGGCACGATGAGACGGCCTTCCTCGGACGTGATCGTCAGCGTTTCGGGTGCTTGCATGGCCCAGAGGCGGGCGATGATTTCGGCGCGGGTCTTTTCCAGCGGATCGAAGAGCGTGCTCGGGCGCTGCAGGCTCACCTGCTCGGCCGCCCTGACGATCGGCTCGTATCCGGTGCAGCGACAGAGATTGCCCTGGAGCGCCCTTTCGATCTCGGCGCGGTCGGGCTTCTCGTTGGACAGCCAGAGGCCGTAGAGCGACATGACGAAACCGGGCGTGCAGAAGCCGCATTGCGACCCGTGGCAATCGACCATGGCCTGCTGCACCGGGTGCAGCGTGCCGTCTTTTGCCGCCAGATGTTCGACCGTCACCACATGCGTGGCCTGGAGCGAGCCGATGAAGCGAATGCAGGCATTGACGGATTCGTAGAAGAGCTTGCCGTCGATCAGCCGGCCGACAAGCACGGTGCAGGCGCCGCAATCGCCCTCGGCGCAGCCTTCCTTGGTGCCTGTCAGCCGCCGCTTCAGCCGGAGGAAATCGAGAAGCGTCTCGGTCGGCCGGACGTTCTTCAGGGAAACGTCCTCGCCATTGAGGATGAAGCGGATGCTGTCGTTCATGATGTTCCCGAGTATTTTTCCTAAAATGGTTATGCCGCCGTCCAGCCCCCGTCAATCGAGATATGCGTGCCGGTCACCTGCCGGGCTTCCTCGCTTGCGAGGTAAAGCGCCAGTGCGCCGATCTCCTCGGCCTTGACGAATTCGTGCGTCGGCTGCGCCTTGAGGATGACCTCAGTCTTGACCTGCTCTTCGGTCATGCCGCGCGCCTTGGCGGTATCGGGGATCTGCTTTTCGACCAGCGGGGTCAACACATAGCCGGGGCAGATGGCGTTTACCGTCACGCCGAATTCGGCAAGCTCGAGAGCCGCCGTCTTCGTCAGGCCTAATATACCATGCTTTGCCGCTACATAGGCAGATTTGAAGGGCGAGGCGACCAGGCCGTGGGCCGAGGCGATGTTGATGATGCGGCCGTGTTTTTTCGCCTTCATCAGCGGGATGGCAGCCCGCATCGTATGGAAGGAGCTGGACAGGTTGATGGCGATGATCTGGTCCCATTTCTCGATCGGGAAATCCTCGATCTTTTCGACATGCTGGATGCCGGCATTGTTGACGAGCACATCGACGGTTCCGAAGGTCTTGCCGGCAGTCTCGATCAGGTCGGCGATCTCGGAAGGCTTCGTCATGTCGGCCGGATGATAGAGGACCCCGGCTTTCGACGATGATTCAAGGCGCTCCACTATCGCCTTGATTTCATCCTCCTTTCCGAAGCCGTTGATGACGACGTTATCGCCCCTGGCGGCAAAGGCCGAGGCGATCGCAAGCCCGATACCGCTGGTTGACCCGGTGACGACGACTGATCTCTTCATGCTTCTTCCTCCCTGGAGCCGAGATGCTGCATTGCAGCGTCAGAGCGAGGTTATGCTCAAAGGCGCCGGGCTGGCAATCGGGAAGTGGCGGCGGTGCGCCGCGGCCACTTACACCCTTCCAAGTGCTGCGGACCTGCCCTATTGATTTGCCACGACAACGGGATGCGCGGGAGGAATCGCATGGGTGGATATGTTCTGGCGGTCGATCAGGGAACGACCTCGACGCGGGCGATCGTCTTCGACGGCGACATGAAGATCGCCGGCATGGGCCAGAAGGAATTCACGCAGATCTATCCGCGCTCCGGCTGGGTGGAGCACGATCCCGAGGAAATCTGGGATTCGGTCGTTTCCACCGTCAACATGGCGCTGCGCGAAGCGAAGGTGAGTGCGACGGATATTGCCGCGCTCGGCATCACCAACCAGCGCGAGACGGTCGTCGTCTGGGAGCGCGAGACCGGCAAGCCGATCCAGAACGCCATCGTCTGGCAGGACCGGCGCACGGCAAGCTATTGCGACAACCTCAAGCGGCAGGACCTGGAGCGCACCTTCACGAAGAAGACCGGCCTCATCCTCGATCCGTATTTCTCGGGAACCAAGCTTTCGTGGATGCTCGCCAATGTGAAGGGCGCGCGGGCAAGGGCTGCGCGCGGCGACCTCTGCTTCGGCACGATCGACACGTTCCTGATCTGGCGGCTGACGGGCGGCAAGAGTTTCGTGACCGACGCGACCAACGCGTCGCGCACGCTGATGTACAACATCGCGACCAACGCGTGGGACGAGGACCTGCTCGACATCCTGCGCGTGCCGGCCGCCATGCTGCCCGAGGTGAAGGATTGCGCCGACGATTTCGGCACGGTCGATCCGGCGCTCTTCGGCGCGGCCATACCCATTCTCGGTGTCGCCGGCGACCAGCAGGCGGCGACGATCGGGCAGGCCTGCTTCGAGCCGGGCATGCTGAAATCGACCTACGGCACCGGCTGCTTCGCATTGCTCAATACCGGCAGCGACATGGTGCGCTCGAAAAACCGGCTGCTGACGACGATCGCCTATCGCCTGAACGGCGAGACGACCTATGCGCTGGAAGGTTCGATCTTCATCGCGGGGGCGGCGGTGCAATGGCTGCGCGACGGTCTCGGCATCGTCGATAAGGCATCCGATACCAACGACCTGGCAGAGAAAGCCGATCCGACGCAGGACGTCTATCTGGTGCCGGCCTTTACCGGCCTCGGCGCCCCGCACTGGGATGCCAAGGCGCGCGGCGCGATCTACGGGCTGACACGCAACAGCGGCCCGGCCGAGCTTTCCCGCGCCGCGCTCGAGGCCGTCTGCTACCAGACTCGCGACCTGCTGGAGGCCATGCAGAAGGACTGGAAGAACGGCGCCGACGATACGGTGCTGCGCGTCGACGGCGGCATGGTCGCCTCCGACTGGACGATGCAGCGGCTTGCGGACCTGCTGGAGGCGCCGGTCGACCGCCCCGTCATTCTGGAGACGACGGCGCTCGGGGCCGCGTGGCTCGCCGGCAGCAGGGCAGGCGTGTGGCCCAACCGGGAAAAGTTTTCCGCCACCTGGAAACGCGACCGCCGCTTCGAGCCTGCAATGGACGAGAAGACGCGTGCCGCGAAGCTCAAGGGCTGGAAGAACGCGGTGAAGCGGACGCTGAGCGAATTCTAGCCGCTCAGCTTGCCGGGCTCATATGCGCATATTGCTTGCGGTATTCCGCAGGCGTGACGCCGAGATGGCGCATGAAGGCGCGGCGCAGCGTGTCGTCGTCGGCAAAGCCGCATTCGCTCGCCACCTGTTTCGGTGCGTGCCCGCTTTCGAGCAGCCGGCGGGCGGCGGCGATGCGGGTGGATTCGACCCAGGCTGCCGGTGTCACGCCGACTTCCTCGCGAAAAAGGCGGGCAAAATGCCGGGGGCTGAGTTCCATGCGGCGGGCGAGCTCGGCGACGCTGTGGTCGGCAGCGGGATTGGCGGCGATCCAGCGCTGCACTTCCTGAAGGGCCGAGCGCCCGGCGGGGGCGGCTTCGCCCTTGCGGCTGAACTGCATCTGGCCGCCGGGGCGCTTGAAGAACATGACGAGCTGGGCTGCTGTGCGCATCGCCACCTCGCGGCCAAGGTCTTCTTCGACAAGGGAGAGGGCAAGATCCAGTCCCGCGGTGACGCCGGCGGCGGTTCTCAGCTTTCCGTCCGCCACATGGATCGCGTCTTCTTCCACGGTTGCGGCGGGATAGGCCTGTCTCAATCTCTCTGCGACGGCCCAGTGGGTCGTCACGCGTCGGCCATCGAGCAGGCCGGCCGCCGCAAGCAGGAATGCGCCGCTGCAGACCGAGCCGTAACGGCGGGCCTGCGGCGCGGCCTTGCCGAGCCACGAAAGCAGCTTTGCATCGTGTTCGGTCTCGGCCGCATTGGGGCGGCCCGCCACCAGCAGCGTGTCCAGCGGACCGGTCTCATCCTCGATCGTATAATCGGCGACCAGGCGCACGCCGGAGGAACTGCGGATATGTCCGTGCGTGGTGGCGATGACGACAGGACGGTAGGCCTCCTTGCCGCTCTGCAGGTTGGCCTCGGCAAAGACGTCGAGCGGGCCGGAGACATCCAGAAGCTGGACGCCGGGAACGGCGAGGATTGCGATGTTCCTGGGTTTCATCTGACGGCCTCATGTCTGCAGCAGGGTGGTTTTGGCAGAAAATGACGGATGGCGTCGATTGCTGACGCATTCAGCGGCTTTTACGCTCCCTGGCATCCACCATCAAGGAGAAAGACGATGACATTGACGATCGGCGGCATCAGTATTCCCGACAGCAAGCTTGCCCGCGACATTACCGAACTGGTGCGGGACGCGGAGTCGCCGCTGCTCTTCCACCATTCCAGCCGGGTCTATTATTTCGGTGCGCTTTCCGGCAAGCGCCGCGGGCTGAGCTTCGATCCGGAACTGCTTTATGCCGGCGCCATGTTCCACGACATGGGGCTGACGCATCAGCACAGTTCGGCGCATGAGCGCTTCGAGGTCGACGGCGCCAATGCCGCGCGCGATTTCCTGAAAAGCTACGGCATCTCGCAGGCCGATATCGATACGGTCTGGACAGCGATCGCGCTGCATACGACGCCCGGCATTCCGCAGCATATGCACCCGGTCGTGGCGCTGGTGACGGCCGGCGTGGAGATGGACGTGCTCGGCATCGACTATCACGGCTTCGGCGATGCCGACCGCGAAGCTGTGGTGCATGCCCATCCGCGCACGCCGCATTTCAAGGAGGATATCATCCAGACCTTCTATGACGGCATCAGGCACAAGCCGGAAACGACTTTCGGCAATGTGAAGGCGGATGTGATCGCGGACAGGGAGCCGCATTTCCACAGAGGCAATTTCTGCAGCGTCATCCGCAATTCGGCCTGGGTCGGCTAGGGCATTCGAAAATATCGGGGCAGGCGGCCTTGCGACCGCCTGCCGGCTCTTGTCATTTCTTCAGCCAGGGTGTGGCCGTGCTCCAGAAGATCACGTTGGCGCCGAGATAGTCCTCAGCGAAGGCGGTGAACTCTTCCCTGGTGAAGGGTTTTTTTGTCGCCGGGTTCTTGTAGGTCAGCGTCGGCTCCTGCACGGCGAGGCCGACATAGGGGAGCTTGCCCTTGTACTTGTTGAAGAAGGGGTAGGAGTTCTTCATCTGCGCCTTGCGGTTCGGCACGATATCGGGACCGCCGAGGCCGACATTGTTCCTGGCGGCATAGTCGAAGAGGCGGCCCATGTAATTATGGTCGTTCTCCCATTCGCAGGGCCAGAAGTTCACATATTGAACGACCAGCGACTTTTTGAAGACCTTGCGGGCGAAGGCGAGGTTTTCCATCTCGGCCGAAAAATAGGCGTCGCAGGAAAAGCCCTTCGGCTCGTTCCTGGGGTCGAGATCGATGGAGGTTTCCGGCAGGTTGATGCCGTAGACCTGGCCGTCGAACTTTTCGGCGAGCGCCTTCAGGAGCGCCTGATAGCGGGCGCGCACGGCCGGGTTCCATTGCTGGGCGACCCAGCCGGAACCGACGGGCTTGTTCTCTCCGGGATTGTCGAATTGCGGGGTCAGGCCGCCGTCATATTCCGGTTCGGTCAGCATGTAGTCGGGAATGTTGCGCGCCTTCGGATTGAAGAAGCGGTCCTGCACCTGGATGAACATCTTCCTGTTCAGGCTTTTGGCGATGGCGAGATCGGCTTCGATCGCCGAGAAATCATACTGGCCCTTGGCAGGCTCCAGGCTTTTCCAGTTGTAGACGACCTGCACGCCGCCGATATCGGGCCGGGAAAGCGTTGCCTTTGCGGCGGCGAGATTGCCGGCGCTCGTATAGAGGAAGTTTTCCGGCGCCGAGGCAGCATGGGCCGCTTGCCGCGGCAGGACGAGGGCGGCAAGGGCCGCCAGAAGTATCTGGAATCTGGTCATGGGGTCTCGAACGAAAAGGTGATGGAAAGCGCGCAAAGCTCTCGGGGCCAAATCGGGCAACTCGATGGCGGCCTTTGCCGAGCGCGCGCGCATGGTTAATCCCGGTGTTTCCATCGCGTTTGCCAGTTTCCCCATCGATAATTTTTTGATGCGCCCTGTCTGCCAAGCGGTTACTCCTTCGTCATTCGGAAAGAGGAGTAACCGATGCTTTACGCAATCCTTTGCTACGCCAATGAGGAAACCGTCTTCGCCTGGACCAAGGAGGAAGAGGCTGCCGTCATGGGAAAGCTTCACGCCGTGATCGAGCCGCTCGCCGCTGCCGGCAAGCTCGGCCCGACCGGCCGGCTGATGCCGACGACGGCGGCAACGACCGTGCGCAAGGGCAAGGACGAGGCCTTCGTCGTCGACGGCCCGTTTGCGGAAACGAAAGAGGCGCTTCTCGGCTTCTACACGGTTGATTTCGAAACGCTGGATGAGGCGATCGCCTTTTCCAAAGAGCTTTCGGCGGTCAATCCGGGTTCCACCTCTTACGAAATACGGCCGTTCTACACGTTCAGGCCGGGAGAAATCGCATCATGACGGACATTGCCTGGATCGACCTCGCGCTTGCCTCGGCCCGGCCGAAGGCACTCGGTGCGCTGCTGCGCTACTTCCGCAATCTCGATACGGCGGAGGAAGCGTTTCAGGAAGCGTGCCTGCGGGCGATCCGGACATGGCCCGAGAAGGGGCCGCCGCGCGATCCGACCGCCTGGCTGATCTTCGTCGGCCGCAACAGCGGCATCGACGCGGTGCGCAAGCGGGCGAAGATCCAGGCGCTGCCGGACGAAGACCAGATTTCCGACAAGGAGGATGCCGAAAGCGATATTGCCGAGCGGCTGGACGATTCCAACTATCGCGACGACATCCTGCGGCTGCTCTTCATCTGCTGCCACCCGGACCTGCCGGCCACGCAGCAGATCGCGCTGGCGCTGCGCATCGTCTCCGGCCTCACGGTAGCGCAGATCGCGCGCGCCTTCCTCGTCTCCGAAAGCGCCATGGAACAACGCATCACGCGCGCCAAGGCGCGGGTGGCAAAGGCGGGCGTGCCCTTCGAAACGCCAAGCCCGCAGGAAAGGGCCGAGCGGCTGGCGATCGTCAGCACGATGATCTACCTGATCTTCAACGAGGGCTACAGCCAGGCCGACCCGGAGCAGGAGGCGGCCGCCTTCAGCGACGAGGCGATCCGGCTGGCGCGGCTGATGCTGCATATCTTCCCCGCCGAGCCGGAGCTGATGGGGCTGCTCTCCCTGATGCTCTCGCAGATTTCCCGCAGGCCGGCGCGCTTCAGCGCCGAGGGCGAGATCGTGCTGCTGGAAGATCAGGACCGTTCGCTCTGGAACCAGGCCTTCATCAACGAGGCGCTGGCGCTGCTCGACAAGGCGCTGCGCCACCGCCAGCCCGGCCCCTACCAGCTGCAGGCGGCGATCGCCGCCGTCCATTCCCGCGCCAAACGCGCCGAGGATACCGACTGGGTGGAAATCGACCTGCTCTACCGGGCGCTGGAGCGCGTGCAGCCTTCGCCCGTCGTGACGCTCAACCGCGCCGTCGCCATTTCCAAGCTGCACGGCCCGCAGGCCGCACTCGACCTCATCGAACCGCTCGGCGCAAAGCTGGACGGCTACTTCTATTATCACGGCCTGCACGGCAATCTCCTGAAGCAGCTCGGGCGCATTGGCCCGGCACGCATCGCCTTCGACCGCGCCATCGCGCTTGCGCATTCGGCGGCGGAGGCCGCCCATATCCGGCGGGAGATCGACAAGATGCAGGAAGAAGCGGCGCAGCCGGCGACGAAATAATCTGTGCCTCCACGCGATGCCGCCCCACGGCTTCAGGGAGCGGGCATCGAAATCATCGATCCGCGGCAGGCGCCGGCCCGACGCGCCTATCAACTTTATCGAACAATCCGTTCCAGAATTTCCGTTTGCTCCAGGCTCTGCCGGACCTTATTTCAGGGGCAAGTCAGAGAGGATGCAGACCATGGAACTCGGCCTTTACACATTTGCAGACGTCAATCCCAATTCGCCCCGCAAGGGCGTGGAAGCGGCCGAGCGGATCAGGCATCTGATCGAGGAAATCGAGCTTGCCGATCAGGTCGGCCTCGACGTCTTCGGTCTCGGCGAACATCACAGGCCCGACTATGTGGCCTCGGCACCGGCGGTGGCACTTGCCGCGGCGGCGGCCAGGACGAAGAACATTCGCCTGACCAGCGCCGTCACGGTACTCTCGTCGGACGATCCGGTGCGGGTGTTCCAGCAGTTTGCGACGCTCGACCTGATTTCCAACGGTCGCGCCGAAATCATGGCCGGGCGCGGTTCCTTCATCGAATCCTTCCCGCTGTTCGGCTACAATCTCGAAGATTACGACCAGCTTTTCGAAGAGAAGCTCGATCTGCTGCTGGCGCTGCGCGACAACGAGGTCATCACCTGGAAAGGGGAGCTGCACCCGCCGATCCATGGACGCGGCGTTTATCCCCGGCCGCTGCAGGACCCGCTGCCCTTGTGGATCGCCGTCGGCGGCACGCCGCAATCGGTGGCGCGCGCCGGTGCGCTCGGCCTGCCGGTGGCGCTTGCCATTATCGGCGGCGAATATCCGCGTTTTGCGCCGCTCTTCGATCTCTACCGGGAAGCGGCCCGCCGGGCAGGGCAGGATGCCGCCAAGCTGAAGACCAGCATCAACGTGCACGGTTTCATCGCCGATACGACGGAGGCTGCGGCCGACCAGTTCTACGGCCCGCAGGCCGAGGTGATGAACCGCATCGGGCGCGAGCGCGGCTGGGGGCCGACGAGCCGGGCGCATTTCGACATGGCGCGCGGCCCGACCGGCAATCTCTTCCTCGGCGATCCGGAACGGGTGGCGGAAAAGATCGTTGCGGCCCACAAGATATTCCGCAACGACCGCTTCCTGCTGCAGATGGCGATCGGCCAGATGCCGCACGAGCAGGTGATGCGCGGTATCGAACTCTACGGGACAAAAGTGGCGCCGATCGTCAGAAAGGCATTGACTGGGGCTTCCGAAGGCGCGAAAGCCACCGCTTGACGAAGAGCCTGTCGCTCTCGGCAAAGCCGGAACGGGTCCATGGTAATCGAGAACGACGAAGAACTTTCCAAGCTCAAGGAGATCGGCCGCATCTGCGCCAACGCCATTCAGGTGATGGCGGCGGCCATGGAGCCCGGCATGACGACGCTGGAGCTCGACCAGATCGGCCGCAAGGTGCTGGAAGATGCCGGTGCCCGCTCGGCGCCGGAATTCTGCTACCAGTTTCCGGGCGCGACCTGCATCAGCGTCAACGAGGAAATCGCCCACGGCATTCCCGGCCCGCGCGTCATCCGCCCGGGCGATCTCGTCAATATCGACGTGTCGGCGGAAAAGGACGGCTTCTTTGCCGATACCGGCGCCTCCTTCGCCGTGCCGCCGGTCAAATCCAGGATCGAAAAGCTTTGTCGCGACGGCAAGCGGGCGCTCTGGGTCGGCCTCAACCAGGTGAAGGCCGGCGAGCCGCTGGCAAAGATCGGCAATGCCGTCGGCGCTTTCGCCCAGAAGAACCGCTACACGCTCGTCGCCAACCTCGCCAGCCACGGCGTCGGCCGTTCGCTGCACGAGGAGCCGGCCGAGCTTTCCACCTGGCCCGACCCGTCCGAACGGCGCATGATGACGGAAGGCCTGGTCTTTACCGTCGAGCCTTTCCTGTCGCTCGGCGCCACATGGGCCGAAGGCGGCGACGATGCCTGGACGCTCTATGCCGATCCCAAGGCCCCGACGGTGCAGTACGAGCACACCGTCGTTGCAACCCGCAACGGGCCGATTATTCTCACATTGGCGGCCTGAAGGGCTTTCCCTTCGCCGCCGGAGGTCGAGATGGCTGTTGCTTTCACCAAGGAAGAGAGTGCCGAAACGGCGGCGGAAACGCTGCTGCCCGACCGCGCGATCTCGCCGCATCCCAATCTCGTGACGGAAGCCGGGCTGAAGGCGCTGGAACTGCAGGTGCAGGAAGCGCGGCTGGCCTATGAGGCCGCGGGCGCGATCGAGGACGTCAACGAAAAGCGGCGGCAGCAGGCCAATCCACTGCGCGACCTGCGCTATTTCGTCGAGCGTGTTCGCACGGCGCAACTCGTGCCGAACCCGACCTCGACCGAAACCGTTGCCTTCGGAAGCACCGTGACCTTCAGCCGCGACGACGGCCGGGTGCAGACCTATCGTATCGTCGGAGAGGATGAGGCCGATCCGAAGGCCGGATCGATCTCCTATGTCTCGCCGGTCGCCCGTCTTCTCATGGGCAAGGCCGTCGGCGATGTCGTTACTGTCGGCGATCAGGAACTCGAGGTCGTCGCGATTTCGTAGAGTGCTGCCCGCTCTTTGCGCGCCGCGCCGGCGTCATGTCAGGCGGCTTGCGGCAGGCGGGCGATCGCCTTGATTTCGAAGTCGAAGCCCGCCAGCCAGTTTACGCCGACGGCCGTCCAGTTCGGGTAGGGCGCTTGGCCGATTTCCTTCATTCTGATGCCGGAGATGACGGGCCACTGCGCTTCGGGATCGGTGTGGAAGGTCGTGACGTCGACGACATCGTCGAAAGTGGCGCCGGCGGCCTTCAGCACGGCTTTCAGATTGTCGAAGGCAAGCTGCACCTGCCGTGCGAAATCCGGCTCGGGCGAACCGTCTTCACGGCTGCCGACCTGGCCGGAGACGAAAAGAAGATCGCCGGAGCGGATCGCCGCCGAATAGCGGTTGATCTCATAGAGCGCCTGGCGGCCGGCGGGGAAGATCGCATCACGTTTGCTCATCGTTTTCTCCTGTTCGGGCAAAGGGACACTTATCGCCGGGCGGGCGCCCGTCGACAGCGGTCGGATATTCGCGGGTATGGCCTTGCCCATCGTGCGGAGCTTCAATTGATATACGCTCCGTATGTGGATATAATCAGACATACGCTGCGTATGTCAATACACATACGACGCGTATGTGTATTCTGGAGATGGTGATGGCGGCAAAGACCCGGGCGCAGATGATGGAGGAGACGAGGGCGAAGCTCATTCAGGCCGCCCGGAAGGCTTTCGCAGCCAAGGGTTTTGCGGCTGCTTCGATGGACGACCTGACAGCCGATGTCGGGCTGACGCGCGGGGCGCTCTATCACAATTTCGGCGACAAGAAGGGATTGCTGCAGGCCGTCATCGACCAGATCGACAGCGAAATGGGGGAGCGGCTGCGCATCGAGCGCGACCGGGCGGAGACGGCCTGGCTCGGGCTGCTGGCGGAATATACCGCCTATATCGAAATGGCTCTGGAGCCCGAGATCCAGCGCATCATGCTGCTCGACGGGCCGGCGGTGCTCGGCGATCCCTCGCAATGGCCGAGCCAGAATGCCTGCCTGCGGACGACGACCCAGACAATCCAGGCGCTGATCGACGAGGGCACCGTCAGGCCTGTCGATGCGGAAGCCGCCGCCCGGCTGCTGAACGGGGCCTCACTCAGCGCCGCACTCTGGATTGCCGCTGCCGATGATCCGCACAGCCTTCTGGCAAAGGTGGTCGAGGCTTTCCGCGGTCTCGCAAGCGGCCTGCTGAAAGCCGGGGATTGACGGGGCGGCAGTTTTGCCGCCCCCGGTCGCAGCGGGTCAGTCCTGCTGCGGATCGGCCTTGCCGCCCTGCAGGATTTCCATGGCGGCGCGCTCCAGGATGCCGGAGATCCTGGCGGCTTCGCTTGCCGACCAGGGATGGCGCATCCGCAGTGCCGAACGCAACAGCTGGCGGGCGGCGCGGACATTGCCGTCGTCGCGGCCGAAGTCGTCGTCCTCTTCCTCGCGCCGGCGCCGGCCGCCGCCGCCGGGGTGCTGATCGGGGTCGAACATGCGGTTGACGAAGGCCATGCCCTCGGCAATGCGCTCCAGCTTGGCAAGGGTCTGGTCGACCGCAGCGCGGTTTTCCTCCACCTTCTGGCGGCCGGCCCCGGTGATCTTATAGAGTTTCTTGGCTCCGTCGTTTTCCACTTCCGCCAGTCCGGTCTCTTCCAGATAGGTGAGCGCCGGATAGATGACGCCGGGGCTCGGCACGTAAAAGCCGCCGGAACGCTCCTCCAGCGTCTTGATCAGTTCGTAGCCGTGGCTCGGACGCTCTTCCAGAAGCGCCAGCAGGATCGTCTGCAACTCGCCGGCGGAAAACCTGCGGCCCATTCCCATGCGCATCGCCTCACCGGCGAAACCACCTCGAAAACCTCTCATCATAGGCTCCTTTATGTCAGATGTATCGTTAACTACGTCGTACGATATATATCGTAAGATATGACTTTCAAGAGTGCGGCCGAAAAATTCTGTTCGCGAAATTGAAGCACCCATCAGAAATACTCACTTGTCCCGGCCATGCTGCAGCGCGATAAAACGGACCATGCTGGCTCCCAACGACGACCGCCCGGTCAATCTCCTCACCACAGCGCTTGCAGGGGCCGTCGCCATGGCGGCGGCCATGGGCTTCGGGCGCTTCTCCTTCACGCCGATCCTGCCCGGCATGATGGTCGGCGTGCCGCTTTCGGCCGCCGACGCGGGTTTCATCGCCTCGGCCAATTTCGTCGGTTATCTCGTCGGCGCGGTTCTCGGCGCCTATGGCTGGGCGGCGGGGCGCGAGCGGCTGGTGGCGCTTCTTTCGCTGTTTGCCACCGCAATCCTGCTGGCGGCCATGGCGGCGACGGAATCGGTGCTGCTCTTTGCCGTCATTCGCTTCCTGGCCGGCGTAGCGAGCGCTTTCGCGATGGTCTTCACGTCGGCAATCGTGCTGAGCCACGGGGCGGCGGCCGGCAACGACCACGTTCAGGCGGCGCATTTCGGCGGGCCGGGGGCGGGGATTGCGATTTCCTCCGTCATGGTGCTGGCGCTCGGTTGTGCCTTCGACGATGCGGCCGGCGGCTGGCGGGCCGACTGGATCGGCGGCACGCTCTTCTGCCTCGCAAGCCTTGTCGTCGCCTGGGCGTTGCTGCCGAAGGCGCCGGTGCGCTCGGGGCGGGCGAAGGAGCCCGGTCTCGTCTGGAGCCGGCCGATGGTGCTGCTGACGCTCTCCTACGGGTTCTTCGGCTTCGGCTATGTCATCACCGCAACCTTCCTCGTCGCCATCGCGCGCATGAGCGCCTCGGGACCGATCGTCGAATTCCTGTGCTGGTTCATTGCCGGGGTGACGGCGACGGTGGCGCTGTTCATCTGGAGGCCCTTCGTGCGGCCGCTCGGGCTCGGCGGCGTCTATGTCGCCGCACTTGTCATCGAGGCGATCGGAGTGCTGGCGACCGTGGAACTGCCGCGTTCGGTCGCGCCCCTGATCGGCGGCGCGCTGTTCGGCGCGACCTTCCTTGCGATCACCGCCTACGGATTGCAGATCGGCCGCCGGCTCTCACCCGAAAGCCCGCGCCGCATCCTGGCGCTGATGACGGCCGCCTTCGGCGTCGGCCAGATCGTCGGCCCCGTCGTCGCCGGCTGGATTGCCGAGGCGACGGGCAATTTCGTGCTGCCGACCATCATCGCGGCCATCGTGCTGGTTTTCTGCGCGCTGCTCGTGATGCCGGTGATGAAGAAAATCCCTTAAGTGGTTACAAGTGCGTAACAATGGCTTGAGCCCATTGCTGCTTTCTTCGAACTGCCTTAATTTCCGGGCAACCAGTGGTTCGCCACTCTTCCGTGACTCCAGTTCAGGAAAGCAAATCCTCCCGTGTTCCACTCTTTCTTCCCCCAGCCGAAGGCGTTTTTTACTTCGCTCGTAGTCTGGACCCTGGCCGCAATTTTCGGCTGGTATTTCTTCGCCGCCGGTCTCGGCGCCTCGCTTGGCTTTGCGCCGGTTCCTGAGGAGCAGCAGCCGATCGACCTGTCGTTCTTCCTGCTGCCGGAAAACCTCTGGTTTTACGGCTATTTCCTTTTGACCGCGCTGATCTTTTGCGGGGTGTGGCATTTGAAGGCCTTCAGCCATCCGTGGAAGATTTGGTCTATTTGGGGTTCGGCGCTTATCATCTTCGTGACTTATTTTGGCGTGCAGATCACGGTCGTCATCAACAATTGGCGCCGGCCTTTCGGTGATCTGCTGCAGAATGCGCTGACGAAGCAGCCTGGCATCACTGTCGAAAACTTCTACGATCTGTTCCTGATCTTCGCGCAGATCGCTTTCCTGAGCATGTTCGTGTCGATACTGACCGACTTTTTCACCAGCCATTACATCTTCCGCTGGCGGACGGCGATGAACAATTTCTACATGGCCAATTGGGAAAAGCTTCGCCATATCGAAGGCGCATCGCAGCGTGTGCAGGAAGATACGATGCGCTTTTCCACCACTCTGGAAGGTCTCGGCATCAACCTGATCAATTCGGTGATGACGCTGGTCGTCTTCCTGCCGATCATGCTGGCGCTGTCGCATTATGTGACGAGCCTGCCGATTCTTGGCGAAGTGCCGAACTCCCTCTTCTGGCTTGCCATCTTCTGGTCGGCTTTCGGCACCGGGCTGCTCGCCATTGCGGGTATCAAACTGCCCGGACTGAATTTCAAGAACCAGCGCGTGGAAGCCGCCTACCGCAAGGAGCTGGTTTATGGCGAGGATCATGCCGACCGAGCTCAGCCGCCGACGGTCCAGGAACTGTTCTCACGGGTGCGGAAGAACTATTTCACGCTGTACTTCCACTATCTGTACTTCAATGTTGCGCGCTCGTTCTATCTGCAGGCGGACAATCTTTTCGTCTATTTCTTTATGGCGCCGACCATCGTTGCCGGCGCCATCACTTACGGTATCTTCCAGCAGATCGCGACGGCCTTCGGCCAAGTCAGCAACTCGTTCCAATATCTCGTCAATTCCTGGACGACGATCATCGAGCTGCTTTCCATCCACAAACGCCTCAAGGCTTTCGAGGCGGCGATCGACGACGAGCCGCTGCCGGATATCGACCAGCGTTATCTCGAGCGCGAGGCGGGAGCCGTTCACGCCGACGGCTGATACCAACAGAAAAGCCACCGATATGGTGGCTTTTTTATTGTGGGATATTCAAATGTGCCGGGTCATTACAACCCGGAAGTCTGCTGCAGCCTGCCGCGCGTCTCGATCATCGGGATCGCTTCGGAATAGCTGACGCAGGCAACGTCCGATCTGTGGCAGACGTCGCTGACCAGCCTGTCGAGCGCGCGCCAATAGGCGCCGCCGTTCATTTCCACGAAATGAAAGCCGAGCTGCAGGGGGATGCGGCTGCCGGCATATTGTTTGTCGAAGGCTTCCTTGAAGGCGGTGTAGGCGCGCTCCTCGAAAGCGGCGCTGTCGGCGGCATCCTCCTCGCCTTTGGAATGGCGGACGAAGAGGTTGTAGTCCATGCCGATGATGGGCTTTTCCGCCGGGCCTTCAGGGATGAGCGGCAGGCCGAAGCGGAGGATGCCGTCCTCCTCGACCGGCATTGCCGGTCCCTTTGTCACCAGGCTTGCGTCATAGGTGAAGCCGGCCTTCTTCTCGGCCGCGATCATATCCGCGCCGCCGCCGGTCGAAAGATAGGGCGCGCGAAAACCCTTTATGCCGTGATCGACGAGATCCTGCCAGCCGGCCGGCTCATCGAGGCCAACGCTCTTCCAGGCGTTCTTCAGCGTTGTCCTGAAGGTTGCGTATTCCGCCGACCAGTCCGCCTCGCTCCACTGGCGGCCGTCGAAATGGCCGCAGGCATGGCTGGAAATGTCATGGCCTTCCAGATGGGCGTGCCAGATATTGCCGAGGCGCTGGCGGATCTCGTCGTCGCTCCGGGCAAAACCGACATTGGATTTTCCGCGCTTCTGGTGCGGGGCCTCGTAGGCCTTCTTGGCCGCCTCGTTCATCAGGAAGGTGCAGGAGAGGAAATAGGTGAAATGTGCGCCGTTCCGGGCCGCCATTTCGCGGCTCTTCTGCCAGAGCGCATTATCATGGGCGCCGTCGAAGGAGATGATGACGAGCTGTTTCGGCTTGTCGGCTGCACCGGCAGCGACAGGAACAATCAGGGACAAGGCGAGGGAAGCAGGAAAAATCGAACGAAACATGGGCACCGCGACAATTTGCATTGCGGTTTTCCTGTTACAGAAATGCGGCGAAGCTGCGGTCTTGCTTTCATTTTTCGTCCGGGACCGGTAATCCATGGCTGACCAAGAAACGGGAAAACAAGATCATCATGGCTCTGCTCGTCCTCAGCCTCATTCTCTTCCTCGGCGTTCACCTGATCCGCGTCGTCGTGCCGGGCTTCCGGCAGGCGATGATCGACGGGATCGGCAAGCCGGCCTGGATCGCCATCCATTCGGCCGCGAGCATCCTGACGCTGGTTTTCGTGATCTACGCCTTCGGCGCGGCCCGCAGCGAGCCGATCGGCCTGCTCTACAATCCGCCCATGGGCATGGCGCATCTGACCGTCACGCTGATGCTGATCGCTGTCATCTGTCTGGTGGCGGGTTTCCTGCCGGCCGGTCATATCAAGACGAAGACGAAACATCCGATCGTGCTGTCGGTAAAGATCTGGGCGCTGGCCCATCTCCTGTCGAACGGCGAGGCCTATTCGGTGCTGCTGTTTGCGGCGTTCCTCGCCTGGGGCGTGGTGATGCGCATCTCGCTGAAGCGGCGTCAGCAGCGCGGCGAGATCACGCTGCCGGTCTTCGTCTCGGCCAAATACGACCTCTACGCCGTCATCATCGGCGCGGTCGTCTGGGCACTGATGATCTGGCGCGTTCACGAATGGCTGATCGGCGTCGCGCCGCTGCCGATGCTCGCTTCGTGACGATTCTGCGATATCCCCCTTACAACGGCCGCAAAATGGAGTAGAAGGCCCGACAATGTGCGTTTTGCACTGTGAATGGGCGCTACCCGGCCGGAGACGAGAATGGCATTCAACGACGACAGCTTCATTCGTGAAGTCAATGAGGAACTGCGTTCCGACCAGATGAAGGGCGCATGGCGCCGGTTCGGCCGCTATATCATTGCCATCGCCGTTCTCATCGTGCTCGGAACCGTCGGCAAGGTTGCCTATGAATATTGGGACGACAGCCAGTCTTCCGGCGCCGGCGACCAGTTCCTGGCGGCGATGAAGCTGGCCGACGAGAACAAGACGGACGAGGCGCTGGCCGCGCTCGAGAAGCTCGAGAAGGAAGGCCACGGCGCATACCCGGTTCTGGCGCGCATGCGTGCCGCGACCGTTCTGGCGCAGAAGGGCGACAATGCCGGCGCCATCTCGTCCTTCCAGGAAATTGCCAAGGACAAATCCGTTCCGGCTGCGGTGCAGGATGCCGCCAAGATGCGCGCCGGCTGGCTGCTGATCGAGAACGGCACTTATGAGCAGGTTTCCGCCGCCGTCGAGGAAATGGCCGTGCCGGGCAACGCCTTCCGCCATTCGGCGCGCGAGGCGCTTGGCCTTGCCGCCTACAAGGCCGGCAACATGGCGCAGGCGCGCCAGTGGTTCCAATCGATCGTCGACGATGTCGACAGCCCGCGCGCTGTTGCCAATCGCGCCCATATGATGCTTGATCTCATCACCGCATCCGGCAAGGCGCCCGCCGCGCAGGGCTGAGCTTAAGGGAAAAGAATGAGCTTTACGGTCGCCATCGTCGGTCGCCCGAATGTCGGCAAGTCGACGCTTTTCAACCGCCTGGTTGGCAAGAAGCTTGCGCTTGTCGACGACACGCCGGGCGTGACGCGCGACCGCCGGCCGGGCGAAGCGCGGCTTGTCGATCTGCGTTTTACGATCGTCGATACGGCAGGCCTCGAGGATGTGACGGATGAGAGCCTGCAGGGCCGCATGCGCCAGCAGACGGAGGCGGCAATCGACGAGGCCGATCTGGCGCTCTTCATCGTCGATGCCAAGACCGGGCTGACGCCGGTCGATACGGCGCTCGGCGAGATGCTGCGCCGCCGCGGCAAACCCGTCGTGCTCGTTGCCAACAAGTCGGAGGCGCGCGGGTCCGACAGCGGTTTCTACGACGCCTTTTCGCTCGGGCTCGGCGAACCCGTGCCGATTTCGGCCGAACACGGGCAGGGCATGCTCGATCTGCGCGACGCCATCGTCGCGGCGGTGGGCGAGGATATCGCCTTTCCGCCGAAGGAGGACGTGGCCGTCACCGACGTGGACCTGCCGCAGGCGTCATCCGAAGAGGACGAGGATGACGAAGAGCCCGTCTACGACGACAGCAAGCCGCTGCGTGTGGCGATCGTCGGTCGCCCGAATGCCGGCAAGTCGACGCTCATCAACCGTTTTCTCGGCGAAGACCGGCTGCTGACCGGGCCGGAAGCCGGCATCACGCGCGATTCCATCTCGGTGGAGTGGGAATGGCGCGGCCGCACCATCAAGATGTTCGACACGGCCGGCATGCGCCGCAAGGCCAAGGTGATCGAGAAGCTGGAAAAACTTTCGGTCGCCGATGCGCTGCGCGCCATCCGCTTCGCCGAGACCGTGGTCATCGTCTTCGACGCGACGATCCCTTTCGAGAAGCAGGATCTGCACATCGTCGATCTCGTGCTGCGCGAGGGACGCGCGGCCGTTCTCGCCTTCAACAAGTGGGACATGATCGAGGATCGCCAGGCGGTGCTGGCGGACCTGCGCGAAAAGACCGACCGGCTTCTGCCGCAGGCGCGCGGCATCCGCGCCGTGCCGATCTCCGGCCAGACCGGCTGGGGTCTCGACAAGCTGATGCAGTCGATCATCGATACGGACCGCGTCTGGAACAAGCGCATCTCCACCGCCAAGCTCAATCGCTGGCTGGAGCAGCAGCAGGTGCAGCACCCGCCACCGGCCGTTTCGGGCCGCCGCATCAAGCTCAAGTACATGACGCAGGTAAAGGCCCGCCCGCCGGCCTTCATGGTGTCCTGCACCCGCGCCGACGCATTGCCGGAATCCTATACGCGCTATCTGATCAACGGCTTGCGTGCCGATTTCGATATGCCGAGCGTGCCGATCCGGATTCACTACCGGTCGCCAGACAATCCCTATGAGGGCAGGAAGAAGCGGACCTAAGTCCGCCTCCCGGGGCGGGCTGCGCAAGCCGGGGTGGGCCTGCCGGACATGCCTAGCTTGAAGATGCGCTTCTATTCAGTGCTTCCCGCAGGGCGACGATCTCCGCCTGCAGCCGTGCCAGCTGGTCCGTATCGCGACCGCTGGCATCGATGATGCAGCCGGGCACGGTCTCGGCCCTTTCCTGCAGCCGCTTGCCTTCCTCCGTCAGGCGAAGCAGGACGACGCGCTCGTCCTTGCTGCTGCGTTCGCGGCGGATGTAGCCTGCCGTTTCCAGGCGCTTGAGGAGGGGGGTCAGCGTACTCGATTCCAGGAACAGTTTTTCGCCGAGGCCGCCGACGGTCTGGCCGTCTTCTTCCCAGAGACAGACCATGGCCAGATATTGCGGGTAGGTGAGGCCGAGCTCGTCGAGCAGGGGCTTGTAGACGCGGTTGAAGGCGTGGCCTGCCGTATAGACGGCAAAGCAGATGAACGTATCGAGTTTCAGCTGGTCCGACATGGCTCAATCTCCAGAACCCGTGGATGTTATATCGTGCGATAAATAATCGTATGCGCTTTTAATGCATGGCAGCCATGCAATCATTTATATCGCGCGATAATCAGTCGTGTGCGATATAAATGACGTGTTCAGGACGAACGCAACGAACCCCAAGAGGATACGACAATGTCTGGCATCAAGACCGCAGTTTCCGCAGCAGCAATCCTGGCAGCTTCCGCCGTTGGAGCGTTTGCCGATCCCGTGCTGGAACCGACAACGCAGAAATTCATCGATAGCCTGGCAGGCTCCAAGCCGATCTACACATTCTCGCCTGCCGATGCCCGCGACATCCTCGCCGGCGCCCAGAAGGGCGACGTGAAGAAGCTCGCCGCCCAGGAGGAAGACAAGGTCATCAAGGCCGGCCCGACCGGCAGCGTCAAGCTGCGCATCGTGCGTCCCGAAGGCGCCAAGGGCACGCTGCCGGTGGTGATGTATTTCCACGGCGGCGGCTGGGTGCTGGGCGATGCCGATACGCATGACCGGCTGGTGCGCGAAATCGCCAACGGCGCCAAGGCGGCCGTCGTTTTCGTCGATTACGACCGCTCGCCGGAAGCCCGCTACCCCGTCGCCATCGAGCAGGCCTACGCCGCCACGAAATATGTCGCCGAACATGCCAAGGAGTTCAACGTGGACGCGAGCCGCCTTGCCGTTGCCGGCGATAGTGTCGGCGGCAACATGACGGCCGCCGTCACCCTGCTTGCCAAGGAACGCGGCGGTCCGGCCATCGACCAGCAGGTGCTCTTCTACCCTGTCACCGACGCCAATTTCGACACCGGCTCCTACAACCAGTTCGCCAATGGCCCCTGGCTGACCAAGGAAGCCATGAAGTGGTTCTGGGACGCCTATCTGCCTGACGAGGCCAAGCGCAAGGAGCCGACCGCTTCGCCGCTGCAGGCTTCGCTTGAACAGCTGAACGGCCTGCCGCCGGCACTCGTCATCGTCGATGAGAACGACGTGCTGCGCGATGAGGGCGAGGCCTATGCCCGCAAGCTCTCCCAGGCCGGCGTGAGGGTCACCTCGATCCGTTACAACGGCACGATCCACGATTTCGTGCTGCTGAACGCAATCGCCGAGACGCCGGCCGTGCGCAGCGCGATCTCGGTCGCCAACACCACGCTGCGGGCCGCCCTTCAGAAGTAAGGGTCAGTCGGAGGATGCAAGAGGCCCGGCGCTATCGCCGGGCTTCCTTCTTGGAAGGGACTTTGTGGCATATTGCCATGCCTTCTTCCATTTCGGCGTGATGACACCATTGGCGGCGCGGATATTGTTGATGAACTGCAGCGTCGCCGCTTCCCACGAATATTGCATGGCAAGCTCGCGCGCCTTCTCCCGCGAGCCCGACAGAGCCGCGAGGCAGGCCGCCCGCAGGTCTTCGTCCAGCGCGCCGACCTGGCTGTCCTCGCCGATAATGTCCAGCGGGCCGGTGACGGGATAGGCTGCGACCGGCACGCCCGAGGCCAGAGCCTCCAGGATGGTGTTGCCGAACGTATCCGTCAGCGACGGGAAGACGAAGACGTCGGCCTGCGCATAGGCTTTCGCCAGTTCCTCGCCGAATTTCACGCCGGTAAAATGCACGTCTGGATAACGTTCCTCGAGTTCGGCACGCGCAGGGCCGTCGCCGACCACCACTTTCGAGCCGGGCAGGTCGAGGTCGAGGAAGGCCGGCAGGTTCTTTTCCAATGCCACGCGGCCGACCGTCATGAAGATCGGGCGGGGAAGGCCGAAGGGATTTACCTCCAGGGGCATCGGATGGAATTGCGTGGCATCGATGCCGCGGCTCCAGGGCATCAGGTTCTTGAGCCCTCGGGCGGAGAGTTCGCGGGCAAGGCTCGGGGTTGCGACCATGCAGCCGGCGCCGCCATTGTGGAACCAGCGCACGAAGGCATAGAGCCAGCTCTCAGGGATCGGCAGGCGGGCCGAGACATATTCGGGAAAACGCGTGTGGTAGCTGGTGGAGAAGGGCATGCGCTTCCTGATGCACCAGCGGCGCGCCGTCAGGCCCAGCGGGCCTTCCGTCGCGATGTGGACGTAGGACGGATTGTGCTTTTCGATCTCGCGGGCAACGCGGCTGTACCAGGCGATCGACAGGCGGATCTCGGGATAGGTGGGGCAGGGCACGCTTGCGAAGCGCTCGGGCGTCACCATCGAGACTTCGACGCCCATCCTGGCCAGTTCGCGATTGGTGTTCTCGATCGAGCGGACAACGCCGTTGACCTGCGGATGCCAGGCGTCCGTCACGATCACCAGCCGTTCCGGCATGGCGCCGGCGGCTGCGGCACGAGCCCAGCTTTCGCCGCTATATGAATTTGACGGACGTTGCAGCATGCTTCCATTTCCATCAGCGTCGCATGGTTCTGGCAACGCACAACCCCTGGCGGGGTTCCGGAATGGCGATTCCCGCGTGCCTATTCTGGCGGAAGTGCATGATGGAAATATTACAGCCCTGCATGAGCATATACAGGAACTTACGGCAGGCAAGGCCGGCATTTATGTCGGAACGACCGGCAGAGAGCCGAGGGGCAAAAAAGCGGCGGCGCCGGCGGGGAGGCCGGCGCCGCTATGAAACTCAGGCTGCGGCCGAAGCGAAGCCGGACGTCGGGACTTCCGAGATCGTCTTCAGAACCTGCGAAGCGATCTGGTAGGGGTCGCCCTGGGAGTTCGGGCGGCGGTCTTCGAGATAGCCCCTGTAATCGTTCTTGATGAAGGAGTGCGGAACGCGGATCGAGGCGCCACGGTCAGCAACGCCGTAGGAGAACTTGTTCCACGGAGCCGTTTCGTGCTTGCCGGTCAGGCGCATGTGGTTGTCCGGGCCGTAAACGTCGATATGGGCCTGCAGGTTCTTGTCGAACTGCGCCATCAGCGCTTCGAAATAGGCCTTGCCGCCGACTTCGCGCATGAACTTGGTCGAGAAGTTGCAGTGCATGCCCGAGCCGTTCCAGTCCGTGTCGCCGAGCGGCTTGCAGTGGAACTCGATGTCGATACCGTACTTTTCGCACAGGCGCAGGAGCAGGTAGCGTGCCATCCAGATCTGGTCGGCGGCCTTCTTGGAGCCCTTGCCGAAAATCTGGAATTCCCACTGGCCCTTGGCCACTTCGGCATTGATGCCTTCGTGGTTGATGCCGGCGGCCAGGCACAGGTCGAGGTGTTCTTCGACGATTTCGCGGGCAACCGAACCGACGTTCTTGAAGCCGACGCCGGTGTAGTAGGGACCCTGCGGAGCCGGGTAGCCGCTTTCCGGGAAGCCGAGCGGACGGCCGTTTTCGTAGAAGAAATATTCCTGCTCGAAGCCGAACCATGCATCCTCGTCGTCGAGGATCGTGGCGCGCTTGTTGGATTCATGCGGCGTGACGCCATCCGGCATCATGACTTCGCACATGACCAGAACGCCGTTTGTACGGGCCGGATCGGGATAGAGTGCGACGGGCTTCAGCACGCAGTCGGAGCTGCGGCCTTCGGCCTGCATCGTCGACGAACCGTCGAAGCCCCAGAGCGGGAGCTGTTCGAGCGTCGGGAAATCATCGAATTCCTTGATCTGCGTCTTGCCACGCAGGTTCGGTACCGGAGTGTACCCATCGAGCCAAATGTACTCGAGCTTATACTTTGTCATCGCTACTCTCTCTGCTGCGAACGTGAGCAAATCCTGAGGCAGTAGACGCAAGCGTGCGGCCACCCGCCAGGGGATGCCTAACGTAAAGCACGTAGCGTGCCAGATCGCGCGAGTGACACAAAAAATTTACGAATCACCTCGCGGCTGCCGATTGGCAGCGGCTGCGGCCGGTGGCCGAGACCGTCCGGCGCGCGCCTATCCCGCTTTGCGACGGGCATTTTTCGCGTTGGAACCAGATGAAAATTCCGGCGTTGAGCGGGATGGATGAAGTTTTGGACAAATCAGCGCAAGCTTAATCACGAAATGTCGCGGCGATCGTTTATAATTGCGACATTGCCGTTATTTTGTGCAGTTTGCATAAACTATGTGCATTGTGCTACTATACAGACCGTGAATGTTGATAGGCCGAGCTGAAGAAAGGCTATCTCATGGCAATCGGTTTCCATCGTGAATCCGCGACGATCTACCAGTTTCCCATCAAGGCCGTTCAGGCCCGAAGCCGCTTCGAGCGTTTTCGCACGATGGAGCGAGAGGCGGCCGATGTGTGCGATGCCGCACTCGACAGCTGCTGGTATCACGACGAAGCCGTTCGTGCCGAAGACAAGAAGCCCAATTCCTGATGCGGCTCGACGATCAATGACCGCTTAGGCGGGGGCGAGCCTGCGCGTGGCCGCGCGACAAGCGACATGCGCAGGCTTCAACGACGATATCAGAGGCCGAGCTTTTCCTTCGGCACGAGCGCGCCATGCTCGCTGACGACGCGGGCGGCGATTTTGGCCCCGAAGCGGGCGGCTGCCGGCGCGTCCCGGTTTTCCAGATAATGTGCAAGGAACGCGCCGTTGAAACTGTCGCCGGCGCTCGTCGTGTCGACGACCTTTTTGACCTTTTCGGCCGGCACGTGGACTTTCTCGCTGGCGAAGCTCAGTGTCGCGCCCTCTGCGCCGTTCTTGACGACGACATGGGCGGCGCCGAGCGCACGATAGCGCTCGATCGTGGCCTCGATGGAGGCGTCGCCGAAATGGGCAACCTCGTCGTCGAAGCTCGGCATGACCAGCGAGGAGGCGCGACCGCCTTCGCTGATCGTCGTGTGCATGACGTCGTAGCTCGACCAGAGGCGGGGGCGGATGTTCGGGTCAAAGACGACGAATTTGCCGACGGCCTTGGCGCGGCGGATTTCGGCCAGCAGCGTTTCGGCATCGTCATGGGAGAGGATGGCGAGCGTAATGCCGGAGAAATAGACGACATCGGCGCTTTCCACCGCTTCGCGCAGCCGGTCGGGGTCGGCGGCGAGGCTGCGGGCGGCCGAGCTGTCGCGCCAATAGCTGAAGGAGCGCTCGCCGTCCCTCAGGTTAATCATATAGAGGCCGGGCGTCTTGCCCTTGATGCGCCGGATGAGGCCCGTGCCGATGCTGGCCTTGCCCATGAAGGCGACCATTTCGTCGGACATCGGATCATCGCCGAGCGCGGTAAAATAATCGACCGACCAGGCGGCGGGCAGGCAGGCGCGGGCGTACCACGCGGTGTTGAAAGTATCGCCGGCAAAGCCTTTGCGCAGCAGGCCTTCGCCCGCCTGCGAGAGTTCCACCATGCATTCGCCGATCGACAGAAACCGTCCGCTCAAAGCCATCCTCCCGGATTTTTTCCGTCTTTGCGGATACGCGAAGAGGCGGGAGGAGACAAGCGGCGAGTTACCACAAGTGGCCTAAGCAGGCTGCACCCAGGCATCCCACCGGAACTCTTCCTTAACTGCCCGGAGTGATGATCGTAATAACCGGGGGTGGGTATGGCATTAAGGCAATTTCAGATCATACAGTCGTTGGGACAAGCACTCGAATGGTTCCAGAAAGAGCTTTCATGGGGAGTGCCCGCAGCTGAGCTCAATCATCTGACCGGTCGGATCGGTGAACTTTACACCGCGATGTTTACCTACGGGCAAATGGCCACCGAGGTGAACCAGCGCGGCTATGATGTTGTCAGCGCTGAAGGTGAAAGAATTTCTGTTAAGACGATTACATCGAGCACCCATGTCAGCTTCAATCAGCAGACATTCGACCAAGTCGATCGTGTCGTTGTTTTGCGTATCAACACCGACGAGCTTGCTATCGAAATCCTGATGGATAAGCCGGTTAATGAAGCTCGGGCATTGATGCGTCAGTCAACCGGCAAACTGATCTTCCCAACCTACCGACCGCCAGAGGAGCGGCTTGTCCGACCACTCAGCGAGATGGTCGTCATTGCTCGGGCGATGTTTGGTCCACATTTGATCAGACAATACGAAAATGGGTCGATAGAGGTTTTAACAGATGGGGTAACCGAACCGGTCGCCAAGCCTATTCTCAGAAAGATTGCGGCTGATATTCAGGTCGATTTGCTGAACGGCACCGGATCGCCGAAAACCACTCGACAACTTGGCGACCACATCATCAAGAAGCTGAGAGAGCTGGAGGTCGCGTGAGCCAATCCTCCAGGGGAGGATTGGCTAAGCGATACTAAGGCCGGTCCATATGATAGCAGGCGGCCGTCTGGCCGGGACGGACCAGTTCCGTCGGCGGCATTTCGGTGCGGCAGATATCCGTCGCCTTCCAGCAGCGCGGCGAGAAGACACAGCCCTTCGGCGGGTTGAGCGGCGAGGGCGGGTCTCCCTGCAGGCGGATGCGGCTGCGCAGGCGCGCGAGCTTCGGATCGGGGATCGGAGCGGCCGAGAACAGCGCCTGCGTGTAGGGATGGGCCGGATGTTCGAAGACCGTGGCGCAATCGCCGGCCTCGACCACCTTGCCGAGATAGAGAACCAGCACGTCGTCCGAGATCAGGCGCACGACGGAGAGGTCGTGGCTGATGAAGATCAGCGTCAGGCCGAACTCCTTGCGCAGCTTGCGCAGCAGCGTGATGACCTGGCCCTGGATCGACACGTCGAGGGCCGAAACCGGTTCGTCGCAGATGATGAGCTTCGGCTTGGTGACGACGGCGCGGGCAATGCCGATGCGCTGCGCCTGACCGCCCGAAAATTCGTGCGGATAGCGGTTGATCATTTCCGGCACGAGGCCGACGGCGGCCATGATCTCGCGCACGCGCTCGAGCCGCTGGGCCTTGGTCAGCTTCGGTTCGAAGACGGTGAGCGGCTCGGCGATGATGTCGCCGACCGTCATGCGCGGATCGAGCGAGGCGATCGGATCCTGGAAGATGATCTGCATGTCGCGGCGGGCGGCACGCATTTCTTCGTCCGACAGGTCGAGCAGGTTGCGGCCCTGCCAGAGGATGCGGCCCTTCTGCGACTTCAGGAGCCGCAGGATGGAGCGGCCGAGCGTGGATTTTCCGCAGCCGGATTCGCCGACGATGCCGAGCGTGCGGCCTTCGGCGAGATCGAAGCTGACATTGTTGACGGCCGTCAGCATGACCGGCGGCTTGAAGAGCGATTTCGAGGGGATCTCGAACTGGGTCGTCAGGTTCTCGACCCTCAGAAGCGAGCGATCAGCCATTGACGAGCAACTCCTCGCGGCGGGGGAAGGGGTGGAAGCAGGCGGCACAGTGGTTTGCGGCCTGCGGTTGAAGCTGCGGCGGGCGGTCGATGCAATCGTCCTGAACCTGCGAGCAGCGCGGCGAGAAATTGCAGCCCTTCGGCAGATGCTGCAGGTTCGGCGGCCGGCCGGGGATGACGACGAGATCGTCGACATCCTGGTCCGGGCGCGGGATCGAGGCGTGCAGGGCCGCCGTATAGGGATGGGCCGGGTTTTCGAAGAGTTCGTCAACCGGGGCTTCCTCGACAATGCGGCCGGCATACATGACGGCGACCTTGTCGGCGAGACCGGCCACGACGCCGAGGTCGTGGGTGATCATGACGAGCGCCGTGTTCATCTCGGCCGTCAGGTCGTTGAACAGGTCGAGGATCTGCGCCTGGATCGTCACGTCGAGCGCGGTCGTCGGCTCGTCGGCGATCAGGAGCTTCGGTTTGGTGAGCAGCGCCATGGCAATGACGATGCGCTGGCGCATGCCGCCCGAAAGCTCGTGCGGATAGAGGTTGAAGCGCCGCGTCGGGTCAGGGATGCCGACGCGCTTCAGCATGTCGAGCGCCGTGGCCGAGGCTGCTTTCGCCGTGAAGCCGCGGTGGATCTCAAGCTGTTCCGTCAGCTGCCGGGAAATCCTCAGAGACGGGTTCAGCGCCGTCATCGGGTCCTGGAAGACCATGGCCATGTCCTTGCCGCGGACTTGGTCGAGTTCGCGCGGCTTCAGCGCCAGCACGTCCTTGCCTTCGAGCAGGGCCTGGCCGCTGGTTTTGCCGTTCTTGGCAAGCAGGCCCATGATGCCGAGGAAGGTCTGGCTCTTGCCGGAGCCGGATTCGCCGACGATGGCGATGCGCTCGCCGCGGCGAACCGTGAGGTTCATGTTCGAGACCGCCTTCACCTGACCCTCGGGGGTTTCGAAGGTGATCGAGTAGTCCTTCAGTTCGAGAAGGGTATCGTTCTGTTTTTCTTGATTCATCCTATCGATCCTTCGGGTCGAACGCATCGCGCAGCCCGTCGCCGATGAAGAGCAGGCTGAGCAGCAGGGCCACGAGGAAGCTTGCCGGGAAGATCAGCAGCCAGGGCATGCTTTCCATGGCATCGGTGCCTTCGGCGATCAGGGTGCCGAGCGAGGTCAGCGGTTCCTGCACGCCGAAGCCGAGATAGGAGAGGAAGCTTTCGGTTGCGATGATCTCCGGCACTGTCAGCGCCGCGAAGATGACGACGGGGCCGACGAGGTTCGGGATGATGTGCTTGGTGATGATCTTGAACGGCTTCTGACCGGAGGCGCGGGCCGCTTCCACGAATTCGCGGTGCTTGAGCGACAGGGTCTGGCCGCGCACGATGCGGGCCATGGTGAGCCATTCGAGCGCGCCGATCGCCGCAAAGAGCAGGTAGACGTTGCGGCCGAAGATCACCATCAGCAGGATGACGAAGAGGATGTAGGGAAGCGCATACATGATATCGACGAAGCGCATCATGATGGAGTCCAGCCTGCCGCCGATATAGCCCGAGATCGCGCCATAGAGCACGCCGATGACGACGGAGACGAGGGTTGCGGTCAGCGCCACGGCGAGCGAGATGCGGGTGCCGTAGAGCACGCGGGCAAGCAGGTCGCGGCCGTTCGGGTCGGTGCCGAAATAGTGGCCGCTTTCGAAGGACGGGGGCGTGCGGAAGGCGGCCCAATCCGGATCCTCGTAGTTGAAGGGAATGAAATTCGGGCCGAGGAAGGCGGCAAGGATCAGGAGAACCAGAACGCCGATCGATACGACCGCAGCCTTGTTGCGCGAGAGGCGGCGCAGCGCATCCCTGGTCAGCGAGCGGCCTTCCGGAGACAGGCCTTCGGCTTCCAGCAATTCGGCTGCAAGCAGCTCTCTTTTTGCGGGATTGAGGATCATCTGTTTCTCACTTTCGGGTCCAGCCAGGCGTAGGCGATATCGACCAGAAGGTTCAGGAACACGATCAGCACCATGTAGAAGATGACCGTACCGAGAACCATGCCGTAATCGCGGTTCAGCGCCGCGTTGACGAAATAGCGGCCGATGCCGGGCAATCCGAAGATGCTCTCGACGACCAGCGAGCCGGTGAGAAGATAACTTGCCGCCGGACCCAGATAGGAGACGACGGGCATCATGGCGGGTTTCAGCGCATGGCGCATGACCGTCAGGCGCGGGCCGATGCCCTTGGCCTTGGCGGTGCGGATGAAGTTCTGGTTCATCACCTCGATCATCGAGCCGCGGGTGATGCGCGAGATGCGGCCGGCATGCGGCAGCGCCAGAACGACGATCGGCAGGACGAGGAACTTGATCGAGCCGTCACCCCAGCCGCCGACTGGAAACCAGGCGAGGTGGATGCCGAAGATCAGCTGCATGATCGGGGCGATCAGGAAGTTCGGAAGGACGACGCCCACCAGAATAAGGGCACTCAGAATATAGTCCGGCGCCTTGTTCTGATAGAGCGCCCCAAGACAGCCGACGGCCACGCCGACGATGATGGCGATCAGGAAGGCAGCCGTACCGATGGTGAACGTATAGGGCAGACCGATCATGATCTGCTGGGCGACAGTGAAGTCTTCGCTCGCGAAGGAGGGGCCGAGGTCGCCTTTCAGCAGGTCGCCGACATAGATCAGGTACTGCTGGACGAGCGGCTTATCCAGATTGTAGTGGGCCGCAAGATTTTTCAGGATCACCGGCGGCAATGGCCTTTCGCCATCGAAGGGGCCGCCGGGGGCAAGGCGCAAAACGAAAAAGCAGGCTGTGACGGCGATCCACAGGACGGGGATCGTCGACAGCAATCGACGGAGGGCGTATTTGATCATGGTCGTGGAGCGGCTCTTCCCGGGCCAGCCGGGAAGAGCCTTTCATCCTTATTCCTTGATGGACAGCCAGCGCGTGCGGTGGATGTCCTGAACGTTGTCGACGAAGCCCTCGATCTTGGGCGAGACGACGTTCTTGGAGACATAGTAGTAGATCGGCAGGGCGGCGGATTCGTCGAGCGCCAGCTGCTCGGCCTTCTTGAAGATCTCGGCGCGCTTCGTCAGATCGGTCTGAGCGTTGCCGTCCTTGATCAGCTTGTCGTAGTCGGCATTCGACCAGCGGCCGTAGTTCATCTGAACGCCCGTGACGAGCAGGTTCAGGAAGTTGTCCGGGTCGTTGTAGTCGGCGAGCCAGCCGGCACGGCCGATATCGACTTCACCGCGCTGCAGCTGGTCGTAGTGAACCTTGGTTTCGGCGTTGACGAGCTCGACGTTGACGCCCAGCGGCTTCCACATGGAGGCGATCGCGACGGCGATGCGCTTGTGGTTGTCGTTGGTGTTGTACTTGAGCTGGGTGGTCAGCGGGTGATCCGGGCCGAAACCGGCTTCCTTCAGGAGCTTCTTGGCTTCTTCGACCTTATCCTTGTAGGGAAGGTCCTTCCAGGAAACATAGGCCGGTTCGCCATAGTTGGCGGTGCCCGGCGGAACCCAGGAATAGGCCGGCAGTTCGCCGGTGCCGAGGATCTGCGGGCCGATGACTTCGCGGTTGATCGCCATGGAGAGCGCCTGGCGGACGCGCTTGTCGTTGAAGGGCGGCTTGGACGAGTTGATGACGTAGTAGTAGAGGCCGGAGAAGGGGGCGACATGCGCCTGGCCCGGCAGGTTCTTTTTCATCCACTCGTACTGGTCGGTCGGGAAATCGGTGAGGATGTCGAATTCGCCGGCGCGGTAGCGCTTCAGCGCGGCTTCCTGGTCTTCAAGCACGAAGAACTTCGCGCCGTCGATCTTCACATCCTTGGCACCGTAATACTGGTCGTTCTTGACAGTCGTGACGTGCGAACCGGGCACCCACTCGACCGGCTTGTACGGGCCGTTGGTGACGATGTTGCCGATCTTGACCCAGTCCTGACCCTTGGCCTCGACGACATGCTTCGGCAGCGGATAGGCCGTGTAGTGCATGAGCGCGTTGATGAAATAGGGGGTCGGGTTTTCAAGGGTGATTTCGAGCGTCTTGTCGTCGATCGCCTTGACGCCGAGCTCGTTGAGATCGGTGATCTCGCCCTTGTTGATCTTTTCCGCGTTCTTGATGGTGAACTGCAGATAGGCATAGTCGGCAGCGTTCTTCGGGTCGATCAGGCGCTGGAAGGCGAAGACGAAATCGCCTGCCGTCACCGGCTGGCCGTCCGACCACTTGATGCCGTCGCGCAGTTTGAACGTGTAGACCTTGCCATCGGGGGAAATGGTCCAGCTTTCGGCCTGGCCCGGAATCGGGTTGTCCTTGGCGTCTTCGGTGACGAGGCCTTCGAAGATATCGCCGGCAATACGGTTTTCCCAGTCGCCGGAGAGTTTTTGCGGATCCAGCGAGGTGGGGTCGCCACCATTATGGATGTTGATTGTGGCCGCGTGGGCCGAAAATGCGAGCAATGAGCCAACCATTGCGGACGCGAGAAATTTTTTCGTAAAAAAGGACATAGTTTGTCCACCTTTCTAGGCTTTTCGCCTTTTCTTTAGTCATTTGTTCCCGGTTGGACCTGTTACGTGCAGGTCAACGGCACCTTAACGCAAAGGTTTGGCGTTGCAACCCCTAAACCGGTGGGTAGCATTAGGGTGTGGACAAGCCTATAAGCGTCTCCCCTTTGCCGGATCGCGACGGCCTCTCTTTGCGGCCGGGCATGCCGCCAGCATTGCTTTTGCTGAACTGGTTTAAAACGTGAAGCGATCTTCCGGATTCGCGCGCCACGCTTTAAGTCTTGTCCGGCATGTTGTGATCGCAAAACCGCTGCACGGTCTTGCGCGACATGCTTTAAGTGTTGCGGGCAAAATGACGCAGGAGGCGGCGGGCAATGGCATTGCAGACGGGCGGGAATGCGGATTGGTGGCGCGGCGCGGTGATCTATCAGGTCTATCCGCGCTCGTTTCAGGACACTGACGGAGACGGGCTCGGCGATCTCAAGGGGATAACCCGGCGGCTCTCCCATATTGCAAGCCTCGGCGTCGACGCGATCTGGCTCTCTCCCTTCTTCAAATCGCCGATGGCCGACATGGGCTACGATGTCTCGGACTATTGCGACGTCGACCCGATTTTCGGCACGCTCGACGATTTCGACGAGATGATGGCCGAGGCGCACAGGCTCGGCATCAAGGTCATCATCGACCAGGTGATTTCCCACACGTCCGACCGGCATCCGTGGTTTATCGAAAGCCGCTCCAGCCGCACGAACGACAGGGCCGACTGGTACGTCTGGGCCGATCCCAAGCCCGATGGAACGGCGCCGAACAACTGGCTGTCGATCTTCGGCGGGCCGGGCTGGGAATGGGACGGCGTGCGCCGGCAATATTACCAGCACAACTTCCTGACATCGCAGCCGGACCTGAACTTCCACAGCAAGCCGGTTCAGGATGCGCTGCTGAAGACGGTGAAATTCTGGCTCGACCGCGGCGTCGACGGCTTCCGGCTCGATACGGTGAACTATTATTTCTGCGACAGGCTGCTCCGGGACAATCCGCCGCATGTGCCCGATCCGGATCAGGCCGGCCTCGATGCGCCCGACAGCAATCCCTACGGCATGCAGAACCATCTCTACGACAAGACGCAGCCGGAGAACCTCGAATTCCTCCGGCGTTTCCGGGCTCTGCTCGATCAGTACGAAGGGCGCACGACCGTCGGCGAAGTGGGGGACGGCGCGCGTTCGCTGAAGACAGTGGCGGCCTATACGAGCGGCGGCGACAAGCTGCACATGTGCTACACGTTCGATCTGCTCGGCCCGGACTTCACCGCCGCCCATATCCGCAACTGCGTCGAGAGCTTCCAGCGTATGGTCAGGGACGGCTGGGTCTGCTGGGCCTTCTCCAACCACGACGTCAACCGTCACGTCAGCCGTTTCGCGCTGACGGAGGAGGAGCGGCCGGTGATCGCCAAGCTGGCGATTTCGGTGCTTGCGGCCCTGCGCGGTTCGATCTGCCTCTATCAGGGCGAGGAACTGGGGCTGCCGGAGGCGGAGCTTGCCTTCGAGGACCTGCGCGACCCCTACGGCATCCGTTTCTGGCCGGCCTTCAAGGGCCGCGACGGATGCCGCACGCCGATGCCCTGGGAGGCCGGCAAGGCGCATGCCGGGTTTACCAGCGCCGAAAAGAGCTGGCTGCCGGTTCCCTACGAACAGGCGGCACTTTCGGTCGATACGCAGGAAAACAACGACAGTTCGGTTCTGCACCACTACCGGCGCACGCTGGAATTCCGCAAAAGCCAGCCCGCGCTGCTCGACGGCAGCATGGAATTCGTCGGCACCAATAAGGATCTGCTAGCGTTTGTTCGCGAGAAAGATGACGAGAAGCTACTTTTCGTTTTTAACCTGACGCGTGAGCCTGCAGAGTTTCGCTTTCCCGCCGGGATTAAGCTCGTTGCTGCTCTGGCGATGCCTGGCTTCCAGGCGGCAGCCGACAATGATGTCGTTAGACTCTCGGCACTGGATGCTTTTTGCGCGAGAGTTCGGTGATCAGGCGGCGGTAGGGCGCTTGACCGTCTGATCGCCGCGTCCGGCCAATAGGCCATTGATCGAGATATCTTCGTCAAGATCAGTCCAGTGAAGGCCCATCGAGCTGATCTCGACAGTGCGAAGCTGTTCCGGCGTCGCATTCAACAGGCGCGGAAACCATGCCAACGGTACGCCCAGAGTGCGCCCGTCATCGAGCGCGACCCACATCGTATTTTCATCGAAAGTCACATCAGTTGCGGAAATGTTCATCCCACGCCCTTTCGATGGCGGATTGGTTCTTGATGACTTCCCGAATGATAACAGCAAGTTCGCGTGGATTGAAGCCTTTGCTGTCGGCAATGCCGATTGCGGGCTGTATCCAGACCTTAGCTTCGCCGTTCGGGCCGCGAACATGAATATGGATTGGCTCGCGAGGATCGCCCTCGTTTGAATAGAAAAAGAACTTCAGGTTTCCGAACGTGAAGACCAATGGCATCGGGTACTCCGTCCGGGTTCAGCCGATCAGCGTGAAGCGATCGACATCGACCATTCCCTTGTCCGAGATCTTCAGATGCGGGATCACGGGCAGGGGCAGGAAGGCGACCTGCAGGAAGGGCTCTTCCAGCGTCGTGCCGAGGGCGTAGGCGGCCTTGCGCAGGCGATGCAGCGTGTCGCGCACCGTTTCGTAGGGCTCGAGGCTCATCAGGCCGGCGACGGGCAGGGCGATCTCGCCGGTGACTTTGCCGTCCTCGACGACGACGAAGCCGCCCTTGATCTCGCCGAGCCTGTTGGCGGCGAGCGCCATGTCATCCTCGTTGACGCCGACGACGCAGATATTGTGGCTGTCATGGCCGACGGTGGAGGCGATCGCGCCCTTCTTCAATCCAAAACCCTGGACGAAACCGTTGGCATGGTTGCCGTTCTTGCCGTGGCGCTCGATGACGGCGACCTTGACGATGTCGCGGCCAAGATCGATGCCCGTCTGGTTGCCGTTGGCCGGCAGGCGGTAGCGGCGGTGCTCGGTGATGATCTTGCCGGGCATGACGCCGATGACGGGCGTTTCGCCCTCCGAAACCGGCACGCCGAAATGGGCCGCGTTGACCGGCCGCGCCTTGACGCTGTCGAGGCCGACGGGAGCGACCGGCTTGCGGGTGGCAAAGAGCGCGTCGGTGACATGGCGGCCGGCCGAAATGACCATATCGGCCCGGCAGTTTTCGAGACTGTCGATCACGACGAGATCGGCCCGCCAGCCTGGGGCCACGAGGCCGCGGTCCCGCAGGCCGAAGGCGCGGGCGGCCGATATGGAGGCGGCGCGATAGATCGCCAGCGGCTCGACGCCTTCGGCAATTGCCGTGCGGATCATGTAATCGAGGTGGCCCTGCTCGGCGATATCAAGCGGGTTGCGGTCATCGGTGCAGAGCGCCAGATAGGGCGAAAGGCGCTCGGTGACGATCGGCAGCAGCGCGTGCAGATCCTTCGAAACGGAACCCTCGCGCACGAGGATATGCATGCCCTTGCGGATTTTCTCCAGCGCTTCGGCAGCACTCGTGCATTCATGTTCGGTGCGGATGCCGGCCGACAGATAACCGTTGAGATCGTTGCCCGACAGAAGCGGCGCATGCCCGTCTATATGGCCGCCCTGGAAGGCGTCGAGCTTTGCCATGCAGACCGGATCCTTGTGGATCACGCCCGGGAAATTCATGAATTCGGCAAGGCCGATAACCTTGGGATGATCGCGGTAGGGCAGGAGGCTTTCGACGGGCAGGTCGGCGCCGGATGTTTCCAGATGCGTGGCCGGCACGCAGGAGGAAAGCTGGACGCGGATATCCATGATCGTTTCCAGCGCCGAAGCGAGGAAGAATTCGATGCCGTCCCTGCCGAGCACGTTGGCGATCTCATGGGGATCGCAGATGGCGGTCGTCACGCCGTAGGGCAGGACGCAGCGGTCGAATTCATGCGGCGTGACGAGCGAGGATTCGATGTGCAGATGCGTGTCGATGAAGCCGGGAACGACGATCTTGCCGGAAATATCGATCTCGGTCTCGCCGCCATAGGTGCCGCAGGTGCCAATGATGCGGTCGCCGCCGATGGCGATGTCCGACTGCACGAGATCGCCCGTCACCAGATCGAAGAAGCGCCCGCCTTTCAGGACGATATCGGCGGGAATGCGGCCCACACCCTGATCGATGAGACGTTCGAGCTTGGCGGTCATGACTATCCTCGCGATGCAATCGATTCCGCAAGTTATAGCGCATCTGTTTGCGGATTTGATGCCCGCAAACGAAACCGGGCGCCGATGGCGCCCGGTCCCGTGTCTCGTTCGTTGCGATTACTCGGCAGCGACGATCTTGCCGCCTTCCCACTTGTAGAGCGAGAAGCTCTGCGAGGAGAGGTCGCCGGTTTCGCCATAGGTGAGCTTGCCGATGGCGGTGGGGATCTCTTCGCCGCCCTTCAGGGCTGCTGCGACGGCTTCCGCATCGTTGGCGCTGCCGGCCTTCTCGATGCCGGCCTTCAGCACTTCGACTGCGGCATAGGCGTTGAGCGTGAAGGCTTCGGCCGGGATTTTCCTGGCGGCGAGCGCATCGGCAGCCGCCTTGGAATCCGGGCTCTTGGTGGCGTCGGAGGCGTTGGTGAAGAGCGTGCCGGCTGCCGCATCCGTGCCGATCGTCCAGAATTCGGTGTTGGAGAGGCCGTCGCCGCCGATGATCTGGGCGTTGACCGAGAGGTCATGCAGCTGGCGGGCGAGCAGGCCGCCTTCCGGGTGATAACCGCCGAAATAGATGAGATCGACATTCTCGGCCTTGATGCGGGTCGTCAGCGCCGAGAAGTCCTTGTCGCCGGGGGTGATGGAGTCGTTGATGACTTCGGTGACGCCACCGGCGTTCAGCGTTGCCTTGAAGGCATCGGCAAGGCCCTTACCGTAGGCGCCCTTGTCGTTGATGATGGCGACGCGCTTGTCCTTGAAATGTTCGAGAACGTATTTTGCGGCGACTTCGGCCTGCTGGTCGTCGCGGCCGCAGGTGCGCAGAACGTTGGTCAGGCCGCGCTTGGTGAGGTCAGGCGCGGTGGCGGTCGGCGTGACCATCAGAACGCCGTTTTCGGCCAGAACGTCGGAAACCGGAATGGCGACGCCGGACGTGACCGGACCGACGACGAAGCGGATGCCTTCGCCGACAACCTTGTTTGCGGCCGAAACGCCCTGCTTGGGTTCGCCGGCGTCATCGGCGAGTTCGAGGACGACTTTCTGGCCCAGAATGCCGCCATTCTTGTTGATTTCATCGACGGCGGTCTGTGCGCCGTTCTTTACCTGGTCGCCATAGGCGGCCACCGGGCCGGTCAGCGGCGCGATCAGGCCGATGGTGATATCTGCATGCGCAAGCGGCGCGAATGCCAGCGAGGCGATGAGCGTCGCCGTCAAGGTTTTCAAGGTCATGTTCTGTCTCCTTGGATGGGGTCGTTTCGACCACCGGTTGCTTGCCACGCAGATCGTTTCGTCATCAGTGATCCCGCCGGGACCATGCCAAGGATGAGGAAAAACCGCGTGGTCAATGAGCTGTGCGGCCATGTTTGGCTCGCTCGGCGCATGGCAAGATTTCTAGGAATTTCGGTGAGATTCCGCAAGATCTTAACAAGATCGGGCCGGTTTTCGCCAATTTTGGAAAGATTGCGCCCGATTTTTTGTTGTTTCAGTCCATTTCCCGCAATTTTCGGTCGGCGGCGTGCCCCGTGCATGTGACGCCGCGGCGCTTCGATATTGCCCGGTCATCTCTTGCCGGTCGCATGAAGGCGCACATTTACGGAGAGCCGAAAGCCATCCCGCTTTCCGCAGCATATCGCATCGGCCGTCAAGCAGCACGCGGAGGAACAGGCGCAAGATTTCCCGATGATTTTCAAATGTCCAAGTCAAATTAATAATTGATTCCAAGAATCATAGTAGAACTATTGTTCCTGGATATATTGTTGCAGTGCAACAGATATGCAGTCTGTCGATATTGGGATTTGGCGGGAGTAGATATCCGGATGCTGAAGCGTATCGAAGCCAGACAAGTACGAACCGGCATGTTTATCGAGATGATCGAAGGCATCTGGAACGATCCTTTTCTATCCAGGCGGCGGTTCTTACTCCGTCACGAGAGTGATACGTTGAAACTGAACGAGTGCGCCGACGCGGGCGTGGTCATCAACACCACCAAGGGCCTCGATGTCAGCGATGCTTCCCGCAGGATCGAGATCGACGTCAAGGCGGCGCGGGAAACCATCCAGAAGTCGGTGCAGGTGCTCGAGAATGTCTTCGGCCGGCTGCGGGAGGGGGATGCCAGCACTATCGACCAGGTTGAGCCGGTGATCTCTTCCGTCTCGAAATCGATGGACGACCACCCCGCGGTCTTCATGAGCGTGACGCGGCTGAAATCCAAGGACGAAGTCACGTTTCTGCATTCGCTTTCGGTCAGCGCCCTGATGATCCTTTTCAGCCGCCACCTCGGGCTGAACGAGGAGCTGGTGCAGACGCTCGGCACGGCGGGCCTGCTGCACGATGTCGGCAAGCTGGAAATTCCGCTTGAGGTGCTCAACAAGGAAGGACGCCTCAGCGAGGAGGAGATGCAGCTGATCCGCGACCATCCGGAGAAGGGGCATGCGATCCTGTCCCGCCAGGAAGGCATGTCGCAGATCGTTCTCGACGTCTGTCTCAACCATCACGAACGGATCGACGGCAAGGGCTATCCGCGCAAACTGTCCCATGGCCAGATCAGCCTGCACGCACGGCTTGCCGCGATCTGCGACGTCTATGACGCGATCACTTCGGTGCGTCCCTACAAGGCGCCCTGGAGCGCGAAGGAGGCGCTGACCTGGATGCTTGCCAATGAGGGGCATTTCGACCGCCGGCTCGTCAAGAAATTTGCGCTCTGCCTGTCGGTGGCCTCCGTTTCCTGAACGTTTCTCTTTGATCGGACAGGGCCTGCGGGCATTCGATCCAACGCAGGCCGGATGCCGCTATCGCCCGGCGAGCGCCTTTCCCAAGGGCAGGTGCTGGCATGGGATCTCCATTGGGCTGACTTGCCCTGTCTGCAGGAAATCCGTGACGCCGGAGACCGATAACGCGATCGAGGCCGGCACAAAGGAAAGGGCGAGGCCGCAGCCCCGCCCCTGAACTCAACTGGAACGATCGAATTCAGATATTGTTCTGCAGGATCGTGCGCAGTTTGCCGAAGAGCTCGTCAATGTGCTTCTTCTCGATGATCAGCGGCGGAGACAGCGCGATGATGTCGCCGGTGGTGCGGATCAGGAGACCGCTCTCGTAAGCCTTGAGGAAGGCCGTGAAGGCGCGTTTGGTCGGCTCGCCGGCGATCGGGTCGAGTTCGATCGCGCCGATCAGGCCGGTGTTTCTGATGTCGATGACGTTGGGGCAATCCTTCAGCGAATGCAGCGCATCGGCCCAGTAGTCGGAAAGTTCGGCTGCGCGGGTCAGCAGGCCTTCTTCCTTGTAGGTGTCGAGCGTCGCAATGGCGGCGGCCGAAGCGATCGGGTTCCCGGAATAGGTATAGCCGTGGAAGAACTCGATCATGTGCTCGGGGCCGTTCATGAAGGCATCGTGGATTTCCGAGGTCACGAAGACGGCGCCCATCGGGATGACGCCGTTGGTCAGCCCCTTGGCGGTGGTGATGATATCGGGCTTGACGTCGTAATACTGGGCGGCGAAGGGCGCGCCGAGGCGGCCGAAGCCGGTGATGACTTCGTCGAAGATCAGCAGGATGCCGTGCCTGGTGCAGATTTCGCGCAGCTTCTGCAGGTAGCCCTTCGGCGGGATGAGCACGCCGGTGGAGCCGGCGACCGGCTCGACGATGACGGCGGCGACGGTGGAGGCGTCGTGCAGGGTAACGATGCGCTCGAGTTCGGTGGCGATATCGCCGCCATGCTCGGGTTCGCCGCGCGTGAAGTTGTTCTTGCCGGGCAGGTGGGTGTGCGGCATGTGATCGACGCCGGTCAGGAGCGTGCCGAACATCTTGCGGTTGGTGACGATGCCGCCGACGGAGATGCCGCCGAAATTGACACCATGATAGCCGCGTTCGCGGCCGATCAGGCGGAAGCGCGAACCGTTGCCCTTCACGCGGTGATAGGCGAGCGCCACCTTCAGCGCCGTCTCGACCGATTCAGAACCGGAATTGGTGTAAAGCACGTGGTCCAGGCCCTCGGGGGCGATATCGACCAGGCGGTTGGCAAGCTCGAAAGCCTTGGGATGGCCGAGCTGGAAGGCGGGGGCGTAGTCAAGCTCGCCCGCCTGTTCGCGGATCGCTTCCGTGATCTTCGGGCGGCAGTGTCCGGCATTCACGCACCAGAGGCCAGCCGTGCCGTCCAGCACCTGGCGGCCGTCATGGGTCTGGTAATACATATCCTTCGCGCTCACGAAGAGGCGCGGTTCCTTCTTGAACTGGCGGTTCGCGGTAAAGGGCATCCAAAAGGCGCGAAGGTCGTTTGGCGTTGCATTGAGGCGGTTGGACATGCTGTTCTCCTGACCGTTGGGGTGGCCGTTCCCGTTTTAGGCTTGGCGCCGATTATTTTTACTGCCCGGTCAAATTATCAGCGCCCGGAAAAGCGTCAAGCCGCAGAAACGCCGCCAGCTGCCGTTCTGCGACACGTCAGGCGTCATCAATCCTTCGCCCGGCATTGCTAGAAAAACCGATGGCCGCAATGGCCGAGGGCATTTCATTCATTTCCTTGAAATTCAACCGTTTTTACCGGAGGTAGTCATGACGGACCGCCAGAAGACCAGACCGCGTCCCAATCCGCGGCGCGCATTTGCGCCGAGCTACGGCACCATTCTCGAAGAAGGCGTTCGCCGCCGCACCGTTCTGAAGGGCTTTATTGCAGCCATGGGGGCGGCCGCTTTTGCGCCGGCGCTCGAAGCAACGAAGGCGGAGGCCGCCCAATCGACGCTCACTTTCCCCGAACTGAAGCGTGTGCGCGACACCGCCGACCACTGGCCGGAAGGTTACGAGCGCCAGATCCTCGTGCGCTGGGGTGACGCGCTCTTTGCCGACAGCCCGGAATTCGACGTCAGCAAGCTCGACGGCAAGGCGGCCGAGCGCCAGTTCGGCTACAACAACGACTTCACGCAGTTCCTGCCGCTGCCCTGGGGCGAGAAAAGCTCGGATCACGGCCTGATGGTCGTCAGCCATGAATATGCGACGCCCTACCTGATGTTTCCCGGTCTGACGGCGGACGACTACCGCGAGAAGATGACCGAGGACCAGATCCGCGCCGTCATGGCCGCCGTCGGCGTCTCCGTCTTCGAAGTGCGCAAGGACGGCGACCAGTGGCAGGTGGTCAGGGACAGCAAATATAACCGCCGTATCCACATGAGCACGGAAATCGGCATTGCCGGCCCGGCTGCCGGCGACGACCGGCTGAAGACCAAAGCCGATCCGACCGGCACGGTCGTCTTCGGCACGATCTCGAACTGCAATGGCGGCATCACGCCCTGGGGCACGATGCTTTCAGGCGAAGAAGGCGCGATGGACGTTTTTGCCGGCGACTACAAGACGCTGCCGAACCAGGAACTGGTCGAACGCCAGGGCTGGGACGAGGACGAGAACGACATCTATTCCGTCAGCCGGGTCGAGCCGCGTTTCAAGTTCGAGGAAGAGCCGAACGAGTGGATGCGTTTCGACTGGGTCGTCGAAATCGATCCGTTCGATCCGACGGCAAAGCCGGTCAAGCGCACCTCGCTCGGGCGCATGACGCATGAAGGCGCGCAATGTTGCGTCGCCCCTGACGGGCGCGTCGTGGTCTTCATGGGCGATGACGACGATTTCGAATATATCTACCGCTTCGTCACCCGCGATCCGTGGAACCCGAGCGATCGCGCCGCCAACAAGGACCTGCTCGACCACGGCACGCTGTCGGTCGCCAAGTTCGAAAGCGACGGCACGATGCGCTGGATCCCGCTTACTGCCGGCGAAGGCCCGCTGACGGCGGAAGCCGGCTTCAAGACGCAGGCAGACGTGGTTCTGGCCACGCGCGCTGCCGCCGATCTCGTCGGCGCGACGCCGATGGACGGCCCGGAAGGCTTCATCCCGCATCTCGGCACCGGCAAGCTCTATGTTGCCATGACCGAGAACGAGGATCGCCTGCCGAAGGGGGAGGGCGACGACGAGAAGGAACAGGTCAACGTCGCCAATCCGCGCGGGCCGAACCCGCACGAGCACCTGCTGGAACTGGTGACGCCCGGCGGCCCCGACAAGCCGGATTACGCGGCCGAAAGTTTCAAATGGGACGTTTTCGTTCTCTGCGGCGATCCGGCCAAGCCCGAAGACCAGGCGATGTTCCATCCGGCGACGACCGCGGCCGGCTGGTTCACCGATCCCGACAACCTTGCCGTCGATCCGGCCGGCCGCCTCTGGGTGACGACCGACGGCCCGCCGCCGGAAGGCATTGCCGATTCCGTCTATGTGATGGATACGGAAGGTCCGGGCCGCGCGCTGCCGAAACTCATCTATATCGCGCCCGTCGGCTCGGAAACCTGCTCGCCGACCTTCACCCCGGACGGTTCCAGCGTCTTCCTCTCGGTCCAGCATCCGGGCGAATTGCGCATGGCCGACAATGAGGACGCGACGTCGATGGACGATGCCGGCACCAGCTGGCCGGACTTCAAGCCGGGCGTGCCGGCCCGTCCTTCGCTTGTCGTGCTGAGCCGCGGCAACAATGCGGTGGTGGGCAACTGAGCCCGCTCCTGCGCGACATCTGACGCAAAAACAAGACCGGCAATTCGTAGGAATTGCCGGTCTCTAATGCTTCACGTGCTGAAAAGGGGTAAGCGGCGTCCGCGGAAAGATCTCTCTGGAACGCTGCCTATGCCGACATCATGTCAGCGCTAACATCAGGCTGCAGACCTGCTCCGGCTCGGGGCCACGTAAATCTCTTCGAGTGTTGCAAGGATTTTCATGACCGGTTCGGAGTTGCTGGAATAATAGATCGTCTGTGCGTCACGACGGGTCTTGACCAGCTTCTGAGCGCGCAATTTCGACAGATGCTGGGAGAGCGCCGACTGGCTCAGGCCGACCTGGGTGGCGAGAACGCCGACAGGCACCTCTCCCTTTACCAGGCTGGTGAGGATCAGCAAACGCTTGGGGTTGGCCATGGCCGATAATAAAGCTGCCGCCACATTGGTGTGCTCGGCCAAATCAGAGGTTTCCATATTTTTCTTCCTAATGCGAAACGTACATCATCCGTACAGGCACAGGCCGTCAGACGGTTCTTTGACTGACGGCGAAAACTAGCAATTGGGCTTGAAGATTGTATATACCTAAATTTAAGGTATCAGGTATGCTATTTTAGATATGTTTGAACAAATGTGATCTAAATCCTCAGCGGGTATGTCGAACTCGCAACGCAACAATAAGTCACCTGAAATCATATCAAAACCTGCGGAATCGACGCCTGATATGCGCCAGGGGCCTGCTTCGGGCGCCTTTAGCCGGGATGCCAGCGCCGAGACCAGATCCGGATGGCGCGCTACTAAATCTTGCACTGCGGCATCAGCTTTTTCAGCGATCTCGTCATTTGCGGCACAGTGAATCATGAGATCGCCGCCATCAAGCACGTAGGCACGGCCGAAACCGCCATTGAGGCTGGCCGTGTGCGGGACGAGGCGGAAGAAGCGGAAATCCGGGAAATCGATATAGAGTTTCGCCTTGGCGTGACGGCTGAGGAAACGGCTGCGGATGCGCGCATGGAGGGGCGTGTCCCGTTCCACCTGTTCGGCACGGCATTGCGTGGTCAGGCGCGCATGGGCGAGCGGATCGCCCTTGCCGGGCTCGCCGGTCAGGAGCGAGGCCCTGGGGTCGGCGGCGAGCGCTTTCGTGTGGGCCGAGAGCGCGGAAACGAGAATGACCGGCACGCCGTCAATATCGGTGCCGAGGAGAACCCGGCTTGCGAAGGGAAAGCCGGTTTCAGGATCGAGAACGGCGAGGGCCGCGTAGCGGGCGGAGCGCAGGAGGGTGCGGGCCAGCTTGCGGGCTTCGTCGTCGGTTTCGCGCAGTGTTGAGGACGGTTCTTTCATACCGCCATGTTGCAAAGCGGAGTGAGCGGATCAAGTCTAAAGCGTGTCGCGGTCTCCAAGATCCGCTTGCCACGCTTCAGATCTCGGTTTCACGCATGCCGTGGCCGCAAACCGCTGCACACTTTGCGCGACATGCTTCATTCCTTCCGCCTGTGCCGCGTGAGGCCGGTGACGACATCCTGTGCCGAGATGGTGCCGACGATCTGGCCGTTATCGACCACGCCGATACTGCCGGGCTGCCTCGACAGCGCATCGAGGACATCGACGAGCGGCGTCGTCGGGCGCGCGGTGGCGCTGACCGACATGCCGATTGCCGCATCGCCAAGTCCGGGCTGCATGATGTCGGAGGCCATCAGCATGTTGATCGGGTTCATGTTCTGCACGAAATCGGCGACATACTGATCGGCAGGGTTCTTGACGATTTCCTGCGGCGTTCCGCACTGGATGATGTGCCCGCCCTCCATGATGGCGATGCGGTTGCCAATGCGGAAGGCCTCGTCGAGATCGTGGCTGACGAAGAGGATGGTCTTCTTCAGCCGCCGCTGAAATTCCAGGAGCTCGTCCTGCAGGCGTGTGCGGATCAGCGGATCAAGTGCCGAGAACGGCTCGTCCATCAAAAGGATCGGCGCGCCGGTGGCGAAGGCGCGGGCAAGGCCCACGCGCTGCTGCATGCCGCCGGAGAGCTCGTTGACCTTGCGGTCGGCCCATTTCGTCAGGTTGACGAGTTCGAGTTGTTCGCCGACGCGGTTCTTGCGTTCCGCATCCTTCATGCCGGCGAGCTCGAGGCCGAAACCGACATTTTCGGCAACGGTGCGCCATGGCAGCAGGGCGAACTGCTGGAACACCATGGAGACCGTATGCGTGCGCAGGTCGCGCAGCGCCTTGGCATTGCATTTGTAGGGGTTTACCGGCCCCGTTGCCGTCGAAACGGCGACGTCGCCGCGCACGACGGGCGCAAGCCCGTTGACGGCGCGCAGGAGCGTCGACTTGCCGGAGCCGGAAAGGCCCATCAAGACGAGGATTTCGCCTTCCTGGATCGTCAGCGAGGCATTGGCGACGCCGAGAACGAGGCCGGTCTCGGCGCTGATCTCGTCGCGCGTGCGGCCCTGATCGACCATGGCAAGCGCGGTTTCCGGCCGGTCGCCGAAGATGATGCTGACATCCTTGAAACTGACCGCGGTCATGCGCCGTCTCCTTCGCCTGCGGTGCGGAACATGCGGTCCAGAATGATCGCCAGGATGACGATGCAGAGACCGGCCTCGAAGCCTTTGGCGACGTTGACGGTATTGAGCGCGCGCACGACCGGCACGCCGAGACCGTCAGCGCCGACGAGGGCTGCGATGACGACCATCGAGAGGGAGAGCATGATGGTCTGTGTCAGGCCGGCCATGATCTGCGGCGTGGCGAAAGGCAGTTCCACCTTGCGCAGGACCTGCACCGGGGTTGCGCCGAAGGCGACGGCGGCCTCGACGAGGGAGGGAGGCGTCGAGATGATGCCGAGGCGGGTAAGGCGGATCGGGGCGGGGATCGCGAAAATGACGGTGGCGATCAGGCCCGGCACCATGCCGAGGCCGAAAAGGATAAGAGCCGGAATGAGATAGACGAAGGTCGGGATGGTCTGCATGAGGTCCAGAACCGGCCGCATCGCGGCATAGACCCAGGCGCGGCGGGCGGCCGCGATGCCGAGCGGAATGCCGATTACCATGCTGACGAAGGTCGAGGCGAGCACGAGCGCCAGCGTTTCCGTCGTCTCCTTCCAATAGCCCTGGTTCATGATGAGCAGCAGCCCAAGACAGGTGAAGATCGCGACCGCGATTGATCGGCGCAGCCACCATGCAAGGAGGGTGATGGCGAGGATAACGATCAGCGGATTGGGCGTCTGCAGCACAAGAAGCAGACCGTCGACGACATGCGACAGCAGGGAGGCAAGCTGGTTGAAGAACCATTCGCCGTTCGTCGTCAGCCAGTCGACAAAGGACTTGGCCCAGGGACCAATGGGAATTTTAGCGTCAGTGATCCAATTCACGAGGCGCGCCTGTCTTTTGAGAACGAAGATCGGGATGAAAACGAAAATGGGGCGGCAGGTCCGCCCCGTTCATTTCATCAGAGGCCGAGGCCGGACTTGACGGCTGCGAGGCCGTCGCCGCTGCCGTCGCGCGTCTTGACGCCGGCAAGCCAGGGCTCGACCGTGGACGGATTGGCCTTCAGCCATTCGCCCGCTGCCTTTTCCGGATCCTCGCCGTCGTTCAGGATCTTGTTCATGATCTCGTTCTCCATCTTCAGGGAGAACTTGAGGTTCTTCACGAATGTCCCGACGTTCGGGCATTCCTCGATATAGCCGGCGCGCACGTTGGTATAGACTTCAGCGCCGCCGAAATTCGGCCCGAACGTGTCGTCGCCACCCGACAGGTAGGTCATCTTGAAGTTGGTGTTCATCGGGTGCGGTTCCCAGCCGAGGAAGACGACCGGCTTGCCTTCCTTCTCGGCGCGGGCGACCTGGGCCAGCATGCCCTGCTCGGAGGATTCGACGAGTTCCATGTCCTTCATGCCGAAGGTGTTCTTGTCGATCATGTCGATGACATGGCGGTTGCCGTCATTGCCGGGCTCGATGCCGTAGATCTTGCCGTCGAGTTCGTCCTTGTGGGCGGCGATATCCTTGAAGTCCTTGATGCCGAGTTCGGCGCCCTTGGCGTTTGTCGCCAGCGTGTACTTGGCGCCGACAAGGTTCGGGCCGTAGGACTCGACCGACTTGTCGTCGAGATAGGGCTGGATATCGGCCTTCTGGGACTGCATCCAGTTGCCGAGAAAGACGTCGATGTCCTTGTTCTTCATCGACGTATAGGTGACCGGCAGGGAGAGAACCTTGATGTCGGTCTCATAGCCGAGCTTCTTGAGAAGCAGGGCTGCGGTCGCCGTGGTGGACGTAACGTCCGTCCAGCCGATGTCCGACAGATGGACGGTGGAGCAGCTTTCCGGATCTGCGGAGAAGGCGGCGGTCGCAGCGGAGAGGGCAGCGACTGCAGTTGCGGTGATGAGTTTGAATGCGCTTGTTGTTTTCATTTTAGACTCCCAGTCTTACGTTCCCAAGCCAACCATCAATAGACCAGTTTTACAAGCGATCTCGGCGCGTTTGCGGCGTTCCGGACTATGCGATTGCGACGCCCGGCATTTTTTGGGAGAGCTTGGATTTCAAGGCTTTTGGCGATTTCGCCGCCGGGATTTCCTGTGACTATCGCTTTGCCGGGGCTTTTCTTTGCATTCCCGAGCTTCCAAGAAGCCAGATAAGGAGAATCCGATGGCAAAACTCTATTTCAACTACTCGACGATGAATGCCGGCAAGTCGACCATGCTGCTGCAGGCCTCCTACAACTACCAGGAACGCGGCATGCGCACGGTTCTGCTGATTGCGGCCTTCGACGATCGGGTTGCCAGGGGCGTCATCGGTTCGCGCATCGGGCTCGAAGCGGAAGCCATCCCTTTCGAGGGCGACAGCGATCTTTATGCGCTGGTTCGGGAGCTTAGCCGCGAGGGGCAGCCGATCTCCTGCATTTTCGTCGACGAAGCGCATTTCATGACCCGCGACCACATCTGGCAGCTTGCCCGCGTGGTCGACAGGCTTGGCATTCCCGTCATGGTCTACGGGCTCAGGACGGATTTCCAGGGCAAGCTTTTCCCGGCCTCGCAGGAGCTGCTGGCGATTGCCGACGAGATGCGGGAAGTTCGCACCATCTGCCATTGCGGGCGCAAGGCCACGATGGTCGTGCGCCTGGACGGCGAAGGCAAGGTGCTGCACGAAGGCGCGCAGATCGAAGTCGGCGGGAACGAAAAATACGTTTCGCTGTGCCGCCGCCACTGGGACGACGCGATGAACGGCGAATGGGTGGCCGAGGCCGTCTCGGCAGGCTGATGCCTGTTTTCTTTGAAGCGGCAAATGACTAGTCTGCAATCTGCAGATTCCCTGGGAGTGCCCGGTGCGCAAGAGCCCGCCTTTCGACAGCCAGTATGATGCGGCCCGTGACCTTGCCGAGGCCATGGCCGGCGAGGCGGATTATTGCGCTGCATGCATCACCGGCTTCGATGGCGACGGTTCGCGTTCCTCCGACGAGATTTTCCTGGAGCAGAATGCGCGTTTCCAGGCCTTCCTCAACGACAGCGCCACGCTCGACGTGCTGCTTGCGGAACTCGTCTTCTCGCTCGACCGGCTGACGGCGAAGGTTTCGGCCGATCTCGACAGTTTTCGCGGGCTGACGCGGCGCGAAAAGATGGCCGGCTGGTTTTCCCGCCAGCGCATGTGGCGCATGCACAGCGCGCGGGTGCGCGAGGCGCCGGTCGTGGACCAGCTGCTCGATCTTCTGACGAAATCCGACCTGCTGGCGACGCTGCTGCAGGAGCAGAGGCGCTCCCTCGTCGAGCGTCACAAGAGCGCCGAGCAGAGTCTCATCGACATTGTCGAGCGCCGGCGGCGGCTCGTCGACGAGATCGACATCGCGCGGATGCGGATGAAGGAACTCAACGCCAAGGCTTTGAACGCGCAGGGCCGCATCGGCGTTTACGGCAACAAGGCGCATTGGGAGCAGATGGAGGCGGAGCGGCTGGCGCTGAAGGCGGAAGCCGAGCGCATTTCCGTCGAGGAACATGCGATGCGCGACGAAAGCCAGCGGCGCGAGCGCTTCATCGGCATGTTCCAGGCCTTCGTCGACAGGCTGAACGGCCGTATCGCCGGCTGCAACGCGCTCATCCGCAAGCTCTCGGTCGATACCGAAGAGCGGCTCATCATCTATCAGGCGCAGGTCGATACCGACCGTCCGGGCATGAAGGCGCGGATCAAGCCGGAGCTTTTCCCGAATATTGCCGAAACCATCGCGCTTTTCGAAAAGGGCATGCTGGTGCCCCAGGATCTGGTCCAGCGAAAGAGCCGCGCCGACCAGGAATTTGCCCGGAAGTTTCCCGCCTATGCCGAGGAGACCTCGGACGCGCCGCTGATCGATATGGTGCGAAAATCTCCCGTGTTCGGGTTTGGGTTCCTGCGTTCGCTGCGCTCCTGACAGGCCGCTCGCCTCTTGCGGCCGCAGCCGGCCAAAGCGCTGTCCGGCCGAAATATCCTTGTGCGTTGTTGTGCTTGGGCGATCGAGCGCATATGTGGATGGAAGGGATATCCCTGTTTTCGCCGCCTGACAGGAGACGACGATGCTCGACCGGATTGCCGGTTTTTTCAGACTGATCGGCCAGACGATCGGCCGCTGGGTTCGCCTTTTTGCCGCCTGGGCCATCTGGCCCTTCATGGCCGCGCACGGATGGTATGCGCGGCGGACCTGGATGATCCGGCTGCCGATCATCGCGTTCGTCGCGCTTCTCGTCGTTCTCTACGGCTATTTCATCTGGCAGACGCAGATCTGGTCGAATTTCAACACGAACTTCGTCGATCAATATCGGCTTTCGGACCGCAAGGTGGCGGCAGGGCAGGAAATTCCGGCGGCGGACGGGACTGCCGCCAAGACCTGCCAGCGCTCGGCCATCGTCGATGTCGCGGCCGACCTGACGGATTTCAACGTCAACCAGAATGCCTGGATTTCGTCGATGGTGCTCTACAAGATGGGCTTCTTCGGCATCGACTGGGACCACACGCCCTTCCTCGACAACAAGGCGTCCTTCCAGCGCGGCATCAATCAGGCCGTCCGGCGGACTTCGGCGGAGCTGGTCGATACGCTTGGGCGCGTGCGCGGCACGTCCGGTATCAACAATGATCTGCAAAGCGCGCGCGGCAACCTGCAGTTCGACGAATTCAGTTGGTATTTCGGGCTCGATCCCTTCGGCCTGAAAACGCCGACGCCAGCCTTCTACCGCACAGCCATCAGGGATTTGCGCAAGTTCAACACCGATCTCGCTGCCTGCAACGCAGTTTTCGACGGTCGCGCCGACAACCTGATGCAGTTCATCGACCGGATCGCGAACGATCTCGGCGCCACTTCCGATATGCTGGCCGAGCGCTCGGAACATCATAATCGCGGCTGGTTCGACACCAGGGCCGACGACCGATTCTGGTTCGCCTATGGTCAGCTATACGCCTATTACGCGATTCTTTCGGCCGCACAGGCAGATTTCTCTCAGGTTGTGTCGGAGCGGAATCTCGGAGCGATCTGGGCGGGCACGACGCGGCAGTTCCAGGCCGCGCTGCGCATCCAGCCGGCCATCATTTCCAACGGGCGCGAGGACGGCTGGATCATGCCGAGCCATCTCGCGACGATGGGCTTCTATATATTGAGGGTGCGTTCGAACCTCGTCGAAATCCGCTCGGTGCTGGACCGTTAGGCCCCTTTGGCGTTAACCGGCGCGGCATCGCTGTCCTCGAAGCCGACGATGCGCAGCTTCTCGACGAATTCGTAGGTGATGCCGACGATGCCGCCGCCGCTGGCGTCGTCGCGGAACTGGCCGACGGTGCGTACCATCTTGTAGCCGCCAAGCCCGTTTTCGACCCGATAGACATAGTGAAAGCCGACGCGATAAAGGCTCGCCTGCTCGAAGGTTTCGGCAATCAGCAGGCGGTCTTCCTCGTGGATGCGCGACATGAGTTCGGTCAGGTTGACCGGACCCTCGCTGTAGGGAAGATCGAAGATCCGGTGTACGTCTTCGCTGGCGAAGAAATGTCCGGTCTCGAGGTTCATGCGCCAGAAGCCGAAGAGGCGGTAGGCGGCGAACATCGTTACCGCTTCGGCATCGGTAATGCCGATATGGGTGCGGGATTGCGGCCGATGCTCGACTGCGGGCTGTTCGAAACGAAGAGGCACGGTTTCTCCCTAGTGGGGGACGACGCGCTGATTCTCTTCTGATTCCTCAGTTGATCAGCTTCAATCGGATAGCTTTTGCTACCAACTGGGTGCGGTTGACGCAATCGAGTTTTTTAATTGCGTTGGTCATATAGGCATTTACCGTGTGATCGGAGAGCGCCAGGATCTGGCCGATCTCGATCGAGGTCTTGCCCTGCGCCGTCCACCGCACGACTTCGAGTTCGCGCGCCGAGAGCGCGCTATGGGCGCTCTCCTCGTTGCGCTTGACGCTGTTATAGGTATCGAGCGCGTGGAGTATGATCATCGCCAGTTCGTTGATCTCGCTCTGGCCCAGCGCCGCGCGTTCGCCGCTGAACCAGAAGACGAGGCGCTGCCCGTCGGCGGAGTTGATCGGCATGGCAATGCCGGCGGTCATGCCGTATTGCAGCATCAGGTTCCTGATGCCGGCGGGGAAAGACTGGGCATGGCCGGGATCGCTGAGGTGCCAGACCTGCGGCACGGCCGATTCCCGCAGCCGCGCGGCGAAGGGACAGGCGCGCAGCATATGGGCGCGATCGAAATCCCTGACGTAGGAAACCGGCAGCGAACTCTCGATAATCAGCGGCTTGAGAAGCAAATCTTCCGCCGCCGGCGCGTGCAAGAGCGTGGCATGCTCAAAGCCGAACGCGGCCGCCACCCGTCCGAGCGCTTGTGCGAAAAGGCCGCGCGTGCGCGCCACGGCCAATTCGTTCGATAGCAATGACTGCCTTTCAGAGGTAGTCATGTAAGACATTATATGCCCCCGCAAGTCCCCATGTTATCGCTATCAAATACATAAATCCGCCTGCATGCTAGCCCTAATTGACTTAGCACACACTGATTAATTCATTTCGTGAAAAATTAACCAGACGAAAAACGCGTTTAAGTTGATTTATGAGATGTTGTGGTAGACGAACTGCGTGTTTTTACTTCCTCGGCGACCGGGCCGGTGAGCTTCGTCAGGCCCGAGAGGGAAGAATCACCTCCGAAAGGCGTTGGCGGCAAGCTTCCGTTTCCGTCTTTACACGATAGCCGAAGACCGGATGCGACGATATGACATTCCGCAACGGTGTCACTGCGATTTACTGCCGCAGTGAAGGCAACGGGGACATCGGGGCGGAACCGATCCGGCTTCGTGGATGCCTCCCGGGATCGCCGCTTCCTGATAAACAAGGGTATAGCGCGGGGCGCTATTCACAGTCCGGGCATATTTCGCTATCCGATTGTGAAATAAACGCCGAGTCCGTCGCGCGCCGAGAGAACGGGGACCTGATCCATGGCTGCCATCAAATCCGATATCGAAATCGCGCGCGCGGCAACGAAGAAACCGATCTTCGAGATCGGCGCCAGCCTCGGCATTCCGCCGGAGCAGCTCGTTCCCTACGGTCACGACAAGGCCAAGATCAGCGCCGAGTTCATCGCCGCGCAGGAGGGCAGGAAGGACGGCAGGCTGATCCTCGTCACGGCGATCAACCCGACGCCGGCGGGCGAGGGCAAGACGACGACCACGGTCGGTCTCGGCGACGGGCTGAACCGCATCGGCAAGAAGGCGATCGTCTGCGTGCGCGAGGCCTCGCTCGGTCCCTGCTTCGGCGTGAAGGGCGGAGCGGCAGGCGGCGGTTATGCGCAGGTCGTACCGATGGAAGACATCAACCTGCATTTCACCGGCGATTTCCATGCGGTCACCTCGGCGCACAATCTGCTGGCGGCGATGATCGACAACCACATCTATTGGGGTAACGAAGAGAATATCGACCTGCGCCGCGTCACGTGGCGGCGGGTGATGGACATGAACGACCGGGCGCTGCGCAGCATGGTCTGGTCACTCGGCGGCGTATCGAACGGATTTCCCCGGCAGGGCGGCTTCGATATCACCGTGGCATCGGAAGTCATGGCGATCCTGTGCCTTGCAACCGATCTCAAGGATCTGGAACGCCGCCTCGGCGACATCATCATCGGTTACCGCTTCGACAGGACACCGGTCTATGCCCGGGACCTGAAGGCCGACGGGGCCATGGCCGTGCTCTTGAAGGATGCCATGCAGCCGAACCTCGTGCAGACATTGGAAAACAATCCCGCCTTCGTGCATGGCGGGCCGTTCGCCAATATCGCCCACGGCTGCAATTCGGTGGTCGCGACGAAGACCGCGCTGAAGCTCGGCGAATATGTCGTGACCGAGGCGGGCTTCGGAGCCGATCTCGGGGCGGAAAAATTCTTCAACATCAAGTGCCGCAAGGCGGGATTGAAGCCGAGCGTCGCGGTGATCGTTGCCACCGTCCGGGCGCTGAAGATGAATGGCGGCGTGAAGAAGGACGATCTCGGCGCGGAGAACGTTCCGGCGCTGGTCCGCGGCTGTTCCAACCTCGGCCGCCATATCGCCAATGTGCGCCGCTTCGGCGTGCCTGTCGTGGTTGCGATCAACCATTTCGTCTCGGACACGGATGCCGAAATCGCCGCGGTCAAGGAATATGTCGCCCGCCACGGCGCCGAAGCCATCCTCTGCCGCCACTGGGCGGAAGGTTCTGCCGGCATCGAGGATCTTGCCTACAAGGTGGTGGAGCTTGCCGAATCCGGACAGGCGAAGTTCGAGCCGCTCTATGGCGACGACCTGCCGCTGTTCGAAAAGATCGAGATCGTCGCCTCGAAAATCTATCATGCCGGCGAGGTGACGGCCGACAAGGCGGTGCGCGACCAGCTCGCCGCCTGGGAGGAGCAGGGATACGGCAGGCTGCCGGTCTGCATGGCGAAGACGCAATATTCCTTCTCCACCGATCCAAACCTGCGCGGTGCACCCGAAGGACATATCGTGCCGGTGCGCGAGGTGCGCCTGTCGGCGGGGGCCGGCTTCGTCGTAGTCATTACCGGCGAGATCATGACCATGCCCGGCCTGCCGAAATCACCGGCGGCGGAGCGGATTTACCTCAACGACCAGGGTTATATCGAAGGGCTGTTCTGATCGGCAGCCGTCTCACGATCCGGTTCAAGGCTTTTGCAACGGGGTTGCGATTTTGCGGCCAGGTCTTTGACCTTCCTGTCGAATTTCAGTGGCAATAGCGAAAGCCTCCCTTTCTCTCGATCACGTCGAGATGGAAATGGGTCTCGTGGGCAGCATCACTTTCCGGATCGAGCACCGTCGTGAAATAGAGGCAGCCGGCGGCGCTGACGGTGCGCTGGAAGGCGCCTGTGAGCGTCGAGTCCTCACGGCGCGAGCGCACCGCGACAGGTTCGCCCTTTTCGAAGCCGAAGCTTGCGATATCGATGGCGTTGCCGCGGGCATGTTCGGAAATCTTGCCGGTGTCGGCGCCGTTCCGCAGCCGGCAGATATAGGCGGAGGCCTGATTGACGGTGGTGATACGGCCGCTTTCCGGCAGCGCGACGGACGCAGCGGGAATGACGCTTCCCTTCATCCATCGCGCAAGCGCGAGAGCCGTCGGGCAGCGCAGCGTTGCCTCGGGCTTCAGCGCGATGCCGGGCAGGGCCTCGGAGACGATGATCGGCCTGTCGATGCCGCAGCCGTTGCCGCCGTCGATGCGCGGCGTTTCCCGGAAGACGACGCCGAGGCTCTGCAGGTCTTTCGTACATTCGGCATGGTCCGCATCGCTTTCGGGCTCGATGGCCAGATGCTGCTCCTCAAGCGTCTGTTCCCCCGGTCTTGGCGGTCCCTGATATTGCGGCGCAGCAGCCGGTAACGCGTCCTTTTCGGCGGGCGGGGCGGCAGGGGCCTTGCCGGGTTTGGGTTGCGGCGTCGGCACGTCGGATGCTGACGGCTGCGTTTCGGGCTTCTGCCCGGATGCCGCCGGCTGAGGTGCGGGAGTCTTCCCGGTTTCCGGCTTCTTTTCCGGCAGCGGGGCCGCCGGCGCTTCGGTTGCCGCTTCCGGCTTTGCCTGTGGCACCGGCCCGGTTCGCGGCAGTCTTGCACCGGGGAGCAGGGCGAGTGCGGCGAGAAGAACCGCCATCTTCCGAAATTCTCTCACACGTCGTTTCCCGTCGTTGATCGAGCGGAGAGGAAACGCAAGAGCGGCGGATTCGTTGCAATTGCGCAACGTTTGCAAAGATCGTTAAAACTTGACGGTAATATTCAACATAAGACGGCGGAATATATTGACAATAAAAGTCATGTTTTTTATGCGGCAAAAAGAAGGCGGCCGTTGGGGCCGTTCTACGTGCCTAGCCAGCCCCTCGAGCATTTGATGCCGACCAGCCAGCCCGGTTATTAATCACTCAAGGGTTGGTTTCATGGTTCTTGGACGTTGGCGTTCCGCGCTGTTGGTCTGCACAGCAGCCGTATTCACTTTTCCGATTTCACAGGTCTTCGCGCAGAGCACCACGCCGGCCGCCACAACGGGCGAAAAGCCCACGGTGCTGGCGCCCATCGTCCTGAAAGGCAAGCGGGCCACGAAGGATGCCGGTAGTCCGGCAGACAGCCCGGTCGTCTCGGAGACGACCGCCGAACAGATCGACGAGAAGCAGATCACCAGCATCGAGGATCTCGGCCGCACGACAGAACCGGGTGTTTTCTTCAACGTCAATAACGAAAGCGTAAACATCCGCGGCCTCGAACAGAGCCGTGTTCTGACGACAATCGATGGTATTCCGATCCCGTATATCGACGACGGCGCGCGCGGTGCTGAAGGAGGAATCAACACCTTCAATTTCGATTCGCTATCCACTGTGGATGTCTTGAGGGGAGGCGATTCAAGCCGCGCGGGTTCGGGCGCTCTCGGCGGCGCACTGATCCTGCGTACGTTGGAGCCGGAAGATCTCATCGATCCGAACGCGACGTGGGGCGGTATTTTCAAGTTCGGCTATGACAGCAAGGATCGCAGTTTCGGCGGCTCCGCCGCTGTTGCAAAGCGCATCGACAACACTGCCGTGCTGTTCCAGGGCGACTATCGGAAGGGGCATGAATCCGAAAACAACGGGGACGTTGGCGGCTATGGCGCAACGCGTAGCGAAGAGAACCCGGAAGACTACCGCTCGAAGAATTTTCTCTTCAAGGTTCGCCAGTATACGGATAGTGGCCACACGTTCGGTCTGACAGCCGAACATTATGACAAGGATCGCGATATCGATCTTATGACGGGACAGACGTTGACCGGCACCTATCGTCCGGGCAACCGCAATACGTTCAATGACGCCAGGCGCGATCGCGTTTCGCTGGACTATAAATATGAAGCGACTGATGCCGACAGCCTGATCGATCGGGCCAACGCGGTCTTCTATTGGCAGGATATCGTCAAGAATGTCGGCGACGACAGTATTCGCAGCTCGACGCCGATTGGCGTCTACAAGCGTGACAACGAATTCGAACAGCGGGCGATCGGTTTTGCGGGAAATGCCGAGAAGAGCTTTGAAGCTGGCGGGTTCGATCACAAGGTGACCGCGGGTCTGGATATTTCCTTCTCCAAGGCAAACCAGTATTCCTCCGGCGTGGACAGTTGCGGTCCCGGGCCATTCCCGCCATTCAGTACCTGCAACTTCCTGCATACGAACCAATCGGACATGCCTGACGTCGATGGAAGCAAGGTCGGCTTTTTCATTGACGACAAGATCTCTGTCGGAGACAGCTCGTTCTCGCTGACCCCCGGTGTCCGTTTCGACTGGTACGATTACAGCCCGAAGCAGACGACAGCCTATGAAGAAAACCCGGCTTACAGCGGTTTGCCGGCAGGTCAGAGCGATAGCCAGTTCTCGCCCAAGCTCCGTGCCTCCTTCGAGCCGCGTCCGGACGTCGAAATCTATGCGCAGTGGTCGATGGGCTTCCGCGCGCCTGATGTTGAGGAACTTTATCTCGACTACGGTGCGCCGGGCAGTTACCTCAGCCTCGGAAATCCTGACCTGAAGCCGGAAACCAGTCAGGGCATCGAAGTCGGTGCGAATTTCGGCGACAGCGATCTCGGTGGTCACGTCGGTCTCTTCTACAACAAGTACCGCAACTTCATAGATACAGAGACCTTCACAGACACGACCGGGACATATCCGCTCGGCATCACGTCGTATTTCAACCGCGACCGTGTGCGCATCTACGGTATCGAAGCCAATGCGCATAAGACCTTCGACAACGGTTTTCATGTCTCTGCCGGCATCAGCTACATGAACGGTATCGACACGCAGACAAACGAAGTCATTCGCTCGGTCACGCCGTTCAAGGCCATTGCCAGTGCCGGCTATGCAACAGAAACCTGGGGTACGGATGTCACGCTCAATGCTTCGACCGGAGCAAAGGATGACGGCGACCCGGATACGTTCGATGCGCCGGGCTATGGCGTTGTCGATCTGACTGCATGGTGGGAGCCCGAACAGATAAAGGGTATGACGCTTCGGGCCGGTGTCTACAACGTCTTCGACAAGACGTATTACGAAGCGGTAAATACTCAGACGCTTTCTGACTCGCCTACGCAACCGATCGAATATTATTCGGAGGCGGGGCGAACCTTCAAGGTCACGTTGACCCAACGCTTCTAACATCCTGAGGGCGGCTTTCGGGCCGCCCTTTTTCGTGAGGTGATCGCCTCTTGCGCTTGGCTCCATCTCAGGCTAACAATTTTGCTCATGAAGAAGTCCTTGAACATTGCAGTTTGGTGGTGGGCTCGCTGAGGCGGCCTCGACCAATCGTGTCCAAAGACGACGAACGAGCCGCCCGAAACTTCGAGGCGGCTTTTTTGTTTCAAAGGCCGCCTTTCGTCCGGGCCGAGAACGGAGTGGAACTATGGTAACGATCCTGCGGGATGATGGTGCGGAAATCTACGAGACCAAGGGCGGCATCACCGTCACCCGGCAGAGGCGGGCCATCCCCTATGCCGACGCGGTTTCGTCCTATGTCGACAAGCTCGACGAGCGGCGCGGCGCGGTCTTTTCCTCGAACTACGAATATCCGGGCCGCTATACGCGCTGGGATACGGCCGTCGTCGATCCGCCGCTCGGCATTTCCTCTTTCGGCCGCAATGTCTGGATCGAGGCCTATAACGAGCGCGGCGAAGTCATCCTCGGCTTCATTGCCGAGCGGCTGAAAACTGTCACCGAGCTGGAACCCGGCGCATCGAGCGCGCGCCGGCTCGACCTGACGGTGAAAATGCCGGACCGCGTCTTCACCGAGGAAGAGCGCTCCAAGATGCCGACGGTCTTTACCGTGCTTCGCGCCATCACCGATCTCTTCCATTCGCAGGCCGACGCCAGCATCGGCTTCTACGGCGCCTTCGGCTACGACCTTGCCTTCCAGTTCGACGCGATCAACCTGAAACTGGAGCGGCCCGCCGACCAGCGCGACATGGTTCTCTACCTGCCGGACGAAATCCTCGTCGTCGATAACTACGCCGCCAAGGCCTGGATCGACCGCTACGATTTCGCCAAGGACGGCAAGACGACCGAGGGCAAGGCGGGGGATATTGCCGCCGAGCCGTTTGTCCGCACGGATGCCATTCCGCCGAAGAGCGATCATCGGCCGGGGGAATATGCCGAACTGGTCGTCAAGGCGAAGGAGAGCTTCCGCAAGGGCGATCTCTTCGAAGTCGTGCCGGGGCAGAAATTCATGGAGCGCTGCGAGAGCAAGCCTTCCGACATTTCCAAGCGGTTGAAGGCGATCAATCCGTCGCCCTATTCCTTCTTCATCAATCTCGGAAACCAGGAATATCTGGTCGGGGCCTCGCCCGAGATGTTCGTGCGCGTTTCGGGCCGCCGCATCGAGACCTGCCCGATCTCGGGCACGATCAAGCGCGGCGACGATCCGATCGCCGACAGCGAGCAGATCCTGAAGCTCCTGAACTCCAAGAAGGACGAGTCCGAACTCACCATGTGCTCGGATGTCGACCGAAACGACAAGAGCCGCGTCTGCGAGCCGGGTTCGGTCAAGGTCATCGGCCGTCGGCAGATCGAGATGTATTCGCGGCTCATCCATACGGTGGACCATATCGAAGGCCGTCTTCGCGACGACATGGACGCCTTCGACGGCTTCCTCAGCCACGCCTGGGCCGTGACCGTGACGGGCGCGCCGAAGCTCTGGGCGATGCGCTTCATCGAATCGCATGAGAAGAGCCCGCGTGCGTGGTATGGTGGGGCGATCGGCATGGTCGGCTTCAACGGCGACATGAATACCGGCCTGACGCTGCGCACCGTGCGCATCAAGGACGGTATTGCCGAAGTGCGCGCCGGCGCGACGCTGCTGAACGATTCCATCCCCGAGGAAGAAGAAGCCGAAACCGAACTGAAGGCCTCAGCCATGCTTTCCGCAATCCGCGATGCCAAGACGGGCAATTCCGGCAAGACCCAGCGCGATGTCGCCTCCGTCGGCAAGGGCGTCAACATCCTGCTGATCGACCATGAAGACAGTTTCGTGCACACGCTGGCGAACTATTTCCGCCAGACGGGCGCCACCGTCTCGACCGTGCGCACGCCGGTGCCGGAGGAAGTCTTCGACAGGCTGAACCCGGATCTCGTGGTCCTGTCGCCCGGTCCCGGCAATCCGAAGGATTTCGATTGCAAGGCGACGATCAAGAAGGCCCGCGCCCGCAACCTGCCGATCTTCGGTGTCTGCCTCGGCCTGCAGGCGCTGGCCGAAGCCTATGGCGGCGAGCTTCGCCATCTGGCGCTGCCGATGCATGGCAAGCCGTCGCGCATCCGCGTGCTGGAGCCGGGCATCGTCTTCTCGGGCCTTGCCAAGGAAGTGACGGTCGGCCGCTATCACTCGATCTTTGCCGATCCCTCGACGCTGCCGCGGGAGTTCATCATTACCGCCGAGAGCGAAGACGGCACGATCATGGGCATCGAACATGCCAAGGAGCCGATCGCGGCCGTGCAGTTCCATCCGGAATCGATCATGACGCTCGGCGGCGATGCCGGCATGCGGATGATCGAGAATGTGGTGGCGCATCTGGCGCGGCGGGCCAAGACCAAGGCCGCCTGACGCCGGTCTCCAGAATGGGCAAAACCCGCCGGAAACGGCGGGTTTTGCGTTGGAAATGTTCGTCTAGACGCGCCGCATGAGCCGGGCGACGATGGATACGACGAACAGCACCAGGAAGATGAAGAACAGGACCTGGGCGATCGAAGCGGATGCGCCGGCAATGCCGCCAAATCCAAGGACGCCTGCAATCAGGGCTACGACGAGAAATACCAGAGCATAATACAGCATCGCGATCTCCTTAAGCGGTTGCTGGCAAGGATAACGGAAGCGTGAGCCGTTCGTTCCATTGTCGCTGCGACAATTGGATTTCGCGCCGATTTAAATCTTCTCAACCGAACTGCAGATCGGCCTTGAAAGACCGGTCGCCATCGCGCGGCATGGGCGGTTCTGCTGCGGCAAGATAGGATCTTGCCGGCCCCGTCAGCACGAACCAGAGGCTGGCGCCGATCATGAAACAGGCGGCCGACGGGTCGCTGGAACGCGTGACGAAGGGAAGGCAGGCGGCGGTGAAAAGGATGGCGAGCCTGACGGCCCATTCCGCCTCGCGTTTCATGAAGGCCTTGGTCCTCAGCCGCTTGTAAGCGGCGACATCGTAGCTGTCGGCATCGCGGCCGGTGAACAGCGTCCAGGCGGAGGGGAGGGCCAGCATGACGAGGCCGCCATAGCACAGAAGCAGCGCCGGGCCGGCGAGAAAACGGCTGGCTGCGAAGATCAGCAGGCCCGTCACGGCAATATTCCAGAGCGGCTCCAGCCGTTCCGGCGACAGGCCGGTGCGGATGTGCCAGGCCCGCAAGAAACGGGCCGCACCGTCAAGCAACGGCTGGTCGATGTAGCGATTGATCCAATGCATGTCTCATGCGGTCCCCAGTTGACTGCCAGGCCGTCAACACCATGCAATTGGGTCGCTATCATGGCGCAGATGGCGAAAGCAGGCGGCTGTGACCTTTTGGCCGGGCTAGGCGCTGCGCCTGACGACGCGGAAGTTCAGCTCTGACCGCAGCTTGAAGCCGAGCGTCTTGTAGAGTGCGATGGCGGACGTGTTGGTGTAATAGGCATGCAGGAACACGGTATCGCCCCTGGCGGAAATCTCGCCGGCGACATAGCGGAAGAGCAGGGTGCCGAGACCCTTCCCCTGAAAATCGGGGTGGGTGCAGAGACCGCTGAGCTCGCCATGTCCGGGAAGCCGCAGACGCTGACCGGCCATGGCGACGAGGCGGCCGTCGATCTTGACGCCCCAGAACGTTCCGAGTTTCTGGGCGCCGAGCGTGAAGGGGCCGGGCCTGGTCAGCGTCGCGAGCGCCAGCATTTCCTCCGCATCGTCAGGGGTCAGAGGCTGCAGGCGGCTGTCGGAAATGCGCTCGTAGGGACGCTCGGCGATCATCTGCACCAGCTTTCCGTCCGTGAGGACCGTCAGGCCCTGCGGCACGGTGATAGGGCCGGCTTCGACGATGGCCATGACCTCGTCCGCCGCGGGCAGGTTTTCCAGTGCTTCGAGGCTTTCGCGCGTATCGTCGGCGGTAGCCGCGAAAGGCACGATGGAGGGCGGATAGCGCCTGGCGCGTTCGCCGCCCTCAGCGAGATCGGCATGCGCCGTATGCAGCGCGTTCCAGATCGGTCGGTCGAGAATATGGCTCATGGGGTTTTCTCCTGTACGGCGCCCGCGCGGCGGGTGAGCGGCGCTTCGGCAAGGCCGTCCTCGATCGCGGCAAGCTGTTCCAGCAGCGGGCCGTCGAGATCCCGGCAGAGATCGGCGACGGCGGCTGCGATGCGCGGCCAGACCTTCTGCCTGGAATAATCGACGAGTTCCTGGCCTTTGGCCGTCAGCGAAACGACCCTGCGCCGCTGATCCTCGGCGGAGGACTGCATGTCGAGAAGGCCGAGTTCCATCAGCTGGGCGGCGGTGCGTGTGGCGCCGGGCTGGGTAATGCCCACGGCCTGGGCCAGTTCGCCGATCGTCAGCGGGCCAAGCCTGTCGATGGCGCCGAGGAAAGGATATTGCGCGGCCTGGATGGAGACGCCCAGTTCCTCGATGACCTGCTGCGTGTCGGCCTGCAGGCGTTCGCCGATCCGGCGGAAGCGGCTGCCAAGGCACAAATAGCCCAGCGATTTCACGACATCCTCGACCAAGGCGGGTTCCTCACGTCATTTACATAACAGGTTATATAAATGCTTATGGAGTTGCCGTCAATCATGCAGGCGGGCCGGTTCTCGCCATTCGCACGGGATGGGCCTGTCTTTTGTGCGACATGTGGCAAAGGCTTTGACTTTTCGGGCCTGATTGCCCATATCACCGGCATTGGCCGCCTGCGCGATTCCCGCGCGGGCGGTTTTGCGTTTCAATGGCTTAAATGCTGCAATTCATTCGCATCCGCAGGGGGACGATATGAACGAAGAAGGCAATCTCACGGTTCGGAAACTGGCGTTCTGGGGCATTCCCCTGTCGCTCGGCGTCATGGGGCTGAAGATGGTCGCCTGGTGGGTTACGGGTTCGGTGGCGCTGCTGTCGGACGGGCTGGAATCCTTCGTCAACGTGGTGGCGGCCTTCATTGCCTTCTTCGTGATCCGTTATGCGCAGAAGCCGGCCGATCACGACCATCCTTTCGGCCATCACAAGGCGGAATATCTCTCGGCCGTGACCGAGGGCGTGATGATCGTCGTCGCCGCGCTGCTGATCGTTCAGGAGGCGGTCGGCCATCTCGCCGACCCGCGCATGCTCGCCGCACCGGTGCTCGGCCTTGCGATCAACTTTGCCGCCGGCGTCGTCAATGCCGTCTGGGCGCAGCTGTTGATCCGTACCGGGCGGAAGCATCGCTCTGCGGCTTTGACGGCGGATGGGCAGCACATCATGTCGGACGTGCTGACTTCCGTCGGCGTTCTTGTTGGCCTGCTTCTGGCGCTCGCCACCGGATATGCGATCTTCGACCCCGTCCTCGCCATTCTCGTGGCGCTCAACATCCTCTATCAGGGCTGGAAGGTGATCTCGCAATCGATCGGCGGCCTGATGGACCAGGCGGTCGATCAGCAGGAGGAGGAGGCGATCAAGCAGGCGATCGCCACCCATGCGGCCGGCTCGATCGGCGTGCATGACCTGAAGACCAGACGCGCCGGTTCGGTGACTTTCGTCGATTTTCATCTTGTCGTGCCGGCCAGGATGACGGTTCGCGAAGCGCATGATATTTGCGACCGCCTTGAAGATGCCATCCGCGCGGCGCATGCGGGCGCGACCATTGCCATTCATGTGGAGCCGGAAGGCGAAAAGGCCCATGGCATCCGCGTCAAAGTGATCAAGGAGGCATAATGCCCACGACAGACGTTTCCAGCCTTTCGATGCTGGGCCAGCAGACGGAAACCGCAAAGAGCCCCGAAGAGGCGGTTCTGGAAAAAGTGCCGGCCAGCCATGCCGGCACCGACTATGTCGTGCGTTTCACCGCACCGGAATTCACCTCGCTCTGCCCGATGACCGGACAGCCCGATTTCGCCCATATCGTCATCGATTACATCCCGAACGAATTTCTGGTGGAATCGAAGTCGCTGAAGCTGTTCCTGCATTCCTTCCGCAACCACGGTGCCTTCCACGAGGATTGCTCGATCTATATCGCCAAGCGCATCGTCGAGCTTCTGGACCCGAAATGGCTGCGCATCGGCGCCTACTGGTATCCGCGCGGCGGCATTCCGATCGACGTCTTCTGGCAGACCGGCAAGCCGCCGGAAGGCGTATGGCTGCCGGATCAGGGCGTTGCGACCTATCGCGGACGTGGGTGAGCCGCGGCCGGGTGCCGCCCGAGCGATCGATGGCTCCTCCTAGAACGCACTTGCGGAGGAACCGCAGGGCACTTTTCCTGGAATTGCTGTTAATCGATTGCGGCGGCGAACGCCCTGAAAGGGAGCGGCCGGGCAACGGTGCGGCGGTTCAATACCTCCCGTCACCCAGGCCCAGCCATCAGCCTCAAACGTCCATCGTGTCGTCGCCGGAATCATCCATGGAATCGTCGTTGTCGTCGTAATCGGCCTGCTGGATATTGTCGTTATCGTCGGCCTGGCTGTTGTCGCCGTAATAATTGTTGATGACGGTTTCCTCGACCGGGCCGCCGGCATTGCCGAACGGGTTGGCGCCGGCGAACGGCGAGCCCCAGCCGAGCGAGGACATGTGGTTGCCGAAGATGCCGGAGAGCGAGTTGGCAAGCAGCATGCCGCCGGCGACGCCGGCCGCCGTGCCGAGTGCGCCACGCAGGAAACTGCCGCCGGCGGAGGGCGCATAGGCCTGCTGGCTCCAGGGGCCGGAGGGCTGCTGCGCCATCTGGCGGCTATTGTCGTAGCCGCGAGGCTGCTCGTAGCCCTCTCTTGGAGCGCCACCCCACGGACCGGGGGCGGGTGCCGGCTGCTGGGCCTGGGTGTTGCCGAAAATGGAGCTCAGGAAGCCGCCCTGTTCGGCCTGGCGGCGATCGCCTTCGCCCGCTTCGAGCTGGCGGACGCGCTCTTCAAGCTCCTTGATGTGGTTGGCGGCGGCCTCCAGGCCCTTTTCCTGCACGATGACGGCCTGTGCCAGATAGTAGGCGGCGGAGGGCTGCGCGCGGGTCGCTTCCGATATCAGCGCTTCGGCTTCCGGATCGCGCGGCGTAGCGCCTGCGGTGCGGACGCGATCGAAGAGGGCGGTCAGCAATTGGCGTTCTTCCGGTGACATGTCCTGTCTCCTCTAAAGTTCCGCGGCTTCGAGCTTCGGCGGGAGGGCCGCATAAGGCTGAGTTAGGAAGCGATTGGGGCATTTCAAAGCCTGGGCAACTTACATTTTCGTAAGTTCAGGCCTCCCTCAGCCAGACGCGCAGCGTGCCCAGAAGCTCGAAGCCGGTGCGCAGTGCCTCGTCCAGATCGTCGCCATGTTCGTAACCGACAAGCGGCTCTCGCGGATAGAGCGCGGCGGCCTGCGCAATCAGCCCGCGGCGAATGTCTTCGCCGCGCCCGCCTTCCGCAAACAGGTTGGAAAGCCCCACAGCGCCGGCGTGATGGTTGAGGATGCCGCCGCCGAGCGGCCTGCCGTTTTCGAAGGCGAGCAGGAAGGCGATTTCGGGGTCGGCGAGCAGGGGGTCGGCGAAGATCTTCTGCGTCACAGGCCCGTTCGCCTTTTCCCATTCCTGCTCCCAGCGTGAAAAATCGGCGGCGTTCCTCATGCGCTGCCAGGTGATCGGCGAGGGGGCGGAGACCGGATTGCGGATGCCGATCCATTCCGCTTCGAAAAGCATCCTGAAGCCGAGCGGCGCAAGATCAAGAGCGGCGTAGCTGTCCTTGACCGCCCAATCGCGCGTGTCGTCGTTGACAAGCGTCGCAATCGCTTCGGTCGTTTCGCCATCCGCCTCGGTCAGGGTCACGACATCGGGATAGAAGGGCGGCGTGCCGCGGCGGTGGAACCAGACCGTCGCCGTGAATTCACCGGGCAAACCCAGCGCCTTGCAGACGGCGTCGCACCAGAAAGCATTGTTGCGCACCGCCGCACGCAGGAGAGAGGAGGTCATTTTGCGTTCTCCCGGTCTTTTCTCAGGATGCGATCATATCGTCCGTTTGTCATAAGAATATCTTCACCGCTTCCTGCTTCCTCTTTTTCCCGCATTGTTTTACGCATTGAGTCGCACTATCTGCGAGGAACCGCATTGGACGTGAGAGAGGTTCGAATGAACGACGAAGAAGAACAGGACGACAAGACGAAGGAACTGCCGCTCGGCAAGGAAACGGAGGCGAACCTTTTCAAGTCGCGTTCGATCTTCATCTATGGGCCGATCACGCAGGAACTGGCGCAGAAGGTCTGCACCCAGCTCGTCGCGCTTGCCGCCGCCAATGACGACGATATCCGCATCTACGTCAATTCGCCCGGCGGCCACGTCGAGTCTGGCGATTCCATCCACGACATGATCAAGTTCATCAAGCCGAAGGTCTGGATGATCGGCACGGGCTGGGTCGCCTCGGCCGGCGCGCTCATCTATGCCGCCGCTCCGAAGGAACGCCGCATCTGCCTGCCGAACACCCGCTTCCTGCTGCACCAGCCCTCCGGCGGCACGCGCGGCATGGCTTCGGATATCGAGATCCAGGCACGCGAAATCATCAAGATGAACGAGCGCCTGATCAAGATCTTCTCGAAGGCCACCGGCCAGTCGGAAGAAAAGATCGCCAAGGACATCGATCGCGACTACTGGCTGTCGGCAGATGACGCCGTTACCTACGGCCTCGTCTCGCGCATCGTCACGTCGCAGAGCGAAATCTGATCTTTCGCCGATAAGGACCAGGTCCACGCCCCGTCTGTCAGCTGCAGGCGGGGCGTTTCCATATCTGCCGACGTAGCGCCCGTGCAATCCTTGGGGGATTGCCGGCTCAGCGAACATTTCCGGCGGCAATCCGGCTTGCGCGCTTCCGGCTTATGCTGCTCCATGCGCACTCTTCGCAGCCGGAGTCGCATCATGCTCAAGGACTTTTCCGTTCAAAGCCTCTTTATGGGCCTATTGACGGCTTTTGTCGGGTTCACCAGTTCTTTTGCCGTCGTGCTGCACGGGCTGCAGGCAGTCGGCGCCACCGATGCGCAGGCCGCTTCGGGGCTGATGGCGCTGTCGGTCTCCATGGGGCTTTGTGCCATCGTGCTCAGCGCCGTTACGCGCCTGCCGGTCAGCATCGCCTGGTCGACGCCGGGGGCGGCGCTGCTGGCGAGCATCGGCACGATCGATGGCGGTTTCAACGCGGCTGTCGGGGCCTTCATCCTCTGCGGCCTGCTGATCGTCATTGCCGGGCTGTTCAAGCCGCTCGGGCGGGCGGTGGCCGCCATCCCGGCGCCGCTTGCCAATGCCATGCTCTCAGGCGTTCTGCTCGGCCTCTGCTTTGCCCCGGTCAAGGCGATTGCCTTCAATCCGCTGCTTGGTCTGCCGATTATTCTGACCTGGATCGTGGTTGGCGCCTTCAAGCGGCTCTGGGCAGTGCCGGCGGCCCTGGTTGCCTTCGCGCTGGTGCTCGCCTTCGGCGTCGATATTCCGGAAGGTGCGCTTGCCTCGCTCAAGCAGTCGCTGGTGCCGGTTATCGGCATTGTCCACCCGGTCTTCAATCTTGCCGGTTTTGTATCGATCGCCCTGCCGCTCTTCATCGTGACGATGGCCTCGCAGAATATTCCCGGCATCGCGGTGCTGAAGGTCAATCACTATGATCCGAAGCCTGGGCCGCTCTTTGCCGTGACCGGCGTCTTCTCGCTGCTGGCGGCCCCTTTCGGCGGACATGCGGTCAATCTCGCGGCGATCACGGCGGCGATGTGCGCCGGGCAGGACGCACATGCCGATCCCTCGCGGCGCTATTGGGCAGCGCTGATTTCGGGCGTGGGTTATGTCGTCCTCGGTTTGCTTGCGGGGGCGGTGACTGCCTTTGTCGCATTGGCGCCGCCCATCCTGATCGAAGCCGTGGCCGGTCTTGCACTTGTCGGCGCATTCTCGGGTTCGGCGATGGCGGCGTTCCAGGCGCCGGAATCGCGCGAGGCGGCGGCGATCACTTTCCTCGTGACGGCATCGGGCGTTTCCTTCGGCGGCATTTCCGGCGCTTTCTGGGGGCTGGTCGCGGGTGGGCTGATGCTCGCTCTGTCCCGGATCGTGCAGGCGAGGAAAATATAGGCGAGGGGTTGCCGGAATTTCCGGCGGAGGCTATAAGCGCGGTCATGAAGAACACAGGCGCACGGATTTCCGAGACGATTGCACGCGGCCGCACGGCCCTGCGTGACAATACGCGCGCCCTTACCTCGCTTCTTCTCCTCGGCCTTACGCGCGGTTGCCGGGTCCTTTGAGGAGCGCCCGGCGGCCGAAAGCCCGCCCGGCCATCGCTCCTCGCGACTCACTTTCAAAATTGACCAAACGACCGATCAAAGGTCCGCATTTGCTGTCGCCAAGCCAGATATGATCGGCTAAGAGGCGGGGCAAATGCCGGGACGAGGAGACAAGACTATGGACACGAACACCAGCCGATCCTCCGCAGGCGCCAAGGGCATGCCCGACGCCGCCGTCAAATACCGGCCCTATCCGCAGGTGAATATTCCTGACCGCACCTGGCCGACCAAGACCATCACCAAGGCGCCGATCTGGTGCTCCGTCGACCTGCGCGACGGCAACCAGGCGCTCGTCGATCCGATGGGCCATGACCGCAAGGCGCGCATGTTCCACCTGCTCTTGGAAATGGGCTTCAAGGAAATCGAGATCGGTTTCCCGTCGGCCTCGCAGACCGATTTCGATTTTGCCCGCTGGTGCGTGGAAGAGGGCAACGTGCCCGACGACGTATCGTTGCAGGTGCTGGTGCAGTGCCGCCCCGAGCTGATCACGCGCACCTTCGAGGCATTGCAGGGCGCCAACCGGCCGATCGTGCATTTCTACAATTCCACCAGCGAACTGCAGCGCCGCGTGGTCTTCGGCAAGGATGTGCAGGGCATCAAGCAGATCGCTGTCGATGCCGCCAAGATGATTACCGACATGGCGGCCAAGGCCGGCGGCGGCTACCGTTTCGAATATTCGCCGGAAAGCTTTACCGGCACCGAGCTGGATGTGGCGCTGGAAATCTGCAATGCCGTCATCGAGGTCGTAAAGCCGACGCCCGACAACAAGCTCATCATCAACCTGCCCTCGACCGTCGAAATGGCGACGCCGAACGTCTATGCCGACCAGATCGAATGGATGTGCCGCAACCTCGACAACAGGGAAAACCTGATCATCTCGCTGCATCCGCATAATGACCGCGGCACCGGTATTGCCGCGGCCGAGCTGGCGCTGCTGGCAGGCGCCGACCGTGTCGAAGGCACGCTCTTCGGCAATGGCGAGCGCACCGGCAATGTCGATGTCGTCACCATGGCGCTCAACATGTTCACGCAGGGCGTCGATCCGGAAATCGACTGCTCCAACATCGAGCGCATCAAGGAAGTGTTCGAATATTCCAACCAGATGGCGATCGCCGAGCGTCACCCCTATGTGGGCGAACTGGTCTATACGGCTTTCTCCGGCTCGCATCAGGACGCGATCAACAAGGGCATGAAGGCGGCGCAGGTCGCCAACCATCCGGTCTGGGAAGTGCCCTACCTGCCGATCGACCCGCGCGATGTCGGCCGTTCCTACGAGGCGATCATCCGCATCAATTCGCAGTCGGGCAAGGGCGGCATCGCCTATATCCTGCAGCAGGATTACGGGCTCAACCTGCCGCGCAACCTGCAGGTCGAATTCCGCGAGGACATCCAGCGCATCACCGACGAAGAGGGCAAGGAGCTTCCCTCCAAGCGTATCCACGACCGTTTCATCGAGCGTTACGTGACCCAGCCGGGCGCCCGCCTCAAGTTCGTCGACCACCACACCTATCCCGATACGGAGCACAAGGGGCAGCGGATCGTGGCGGCCGAGATTACCGACAGGGGCGAGATCAAGCGTATCGAAGGCCGCGGCAACGGCCCGATCGACGGCTTCATCAATGCGCTGTCGCACTATCTCGGCATCGAGATGTCGGTCGAGGATTATTCGGAGCACTCGCTGCAGCACGGCTCGAATGCCGCCGCCATCTCCTATGTCGAGACATCCTATCCGGGCGGAAAGCTTTTCGGTGCGGGCATCAACACCAACATCGTCGCCGCATCGCTCGAAGCGATCGTGTCGGCTGCCAACCGCGTGCTCGAGGTGAAGGCCGGCAAGGCCTGAACATTCTGATCAGGCCGCGATCGCCTCGGGGTGGCGCGGCCTGACAATGCAATCGGCGAGTTCATCGAGCTCGCCCTGTGCTTGCGCGTGGTTTTGTCCCCACCGGCAGAGAGCAAGGAGGATCGGTTCCAGCCCGAGCCCGAGTTCGGTTGCCGTATACTCCACCCGTGCCGGCACTTCCGCAAAGATTTCCCGGCGTATGAGCCCGTGCTCTTCCATCTCCCGCAATTGCTGGATCAGCACCTTCTGGGTGATCTCGGGCATCATGCGCTTGAGCTGCGAAAGCCGCTTCGGTCCTGAGAAGACATGATAGAGGATCACGGGCTTCCATCGCCCGGAAATGACCTTCAAGGCCCGTTCCACAGGCAGTCTTGGCAATCTTTTCATGGGCTCGGGCATGGTCACCTCCTGGTGGGTATGGCACTGATATGTGTGTATTTTGATCCGTAAATCGAGTGCTACAGCCTGCTTCACGCCATCAAACGTGAGGTCTGTCATGAAACTCGTCCAGTTCCGCCGCTTCGGTCCGCCTGACGTTCTCGAAACCGTAGAAGTGCCGATCCCGAAGCCCGGGCGCGGAGAGGTGCTTGTGCGTGTCCATGCCGCCGGCGTCAATTTCTTCGAGGTTCTGATGCGGGCGGATCGTTATGCCGTCTCTCCGCCGTTGCCTGCCTTTCCCGGTGTGGAAGTGGCTGGAATCGTGGAGGAACTGGGGACGGATACCGATCCGTCGCTGATTGGCGCACGCGTCGCCGTGCCGCTCTTTGCAATCGGGCGTGGCTTCGGCGGATATGCGGAATATGTGGCTGCGGAAGCCGCAGCGGCAATGCGTCTGCCGGATGGCCTTTCCTTTGCGGATGCGACGGCGCTAATGGTGCAGGGCCTGACGGCGCTGCACATGGTGCGTCGCAGCCCGCCGAAGGAAAAAGTGGTGCTTGTCAATGCTGCCGCCGGTGGGGTTGGGTCTCTGTTGCTGCAGCTCGCCAGGTTCGAGGGGGCAGGCATGGTCATTGCCGCAGCCGGCAGTGAAGCGAAGCGGCAGTCCGCGCTCTCACTCGGCGCCGACCTCGCCGTCGATTACACCGCCGCAGAGTGGGCGGGCGCTGTCAGGGCGAGGACTGGAGGGCAGGGAGCCGATGTCATCTACGAGACGGTCGGCGGTGAGATCGCGCGGGCGTCTGCGGCTGCACTTGCTCCCGCCGGCGAAATGCTGTTTGCGGCTATGGGCCGGTTCTCGCTGGAGCTTTCCGCGATTCGCTCGATGCTGGATATCAACCAGTCGCTGAAGGGCTTTTCACTCCTGCCGCTGATTGCGGCGGACAGATGGAGAGCTGATCTCGGCATCCTCTTCGATCTTGCCGCATCGGGCGCGCTGAAAATCGTGCATGGCGGCCGGTTTTCGCTTGATGAGGCCGCAAGGGCACATCGTGCGCTCGAGGAGCGGCGGGTCAGCGGAAAAGTCGTTCTGGTGCCCTGACCGTCAGATGGCGGCGGCGATTTCCATGGCGAGCTGGCCGAGCGTGGCTTCGGCGGAGGGGCCGGCCAGTACATAGGACGTGCCCGCATTGTGCCAGGTCACGAGGCCGATCTCGTCACGGATCGTCTCCTTGAAGTCCTCCGTTTCCGGGGGCTGCGCATCCTTGCGGAAACAGATCGAGATAATGTCACCATCGGTATTGGAATAAACGAGCTGGCCGACGGGGCGGTTGTCGCCAAGGATCACGCGGGCGCCCTGGAAGGTCCAGGATTCGGCGGAAAGATCCGGCACGCGGAACGGAACGCCGATTGCGGTCGTCAGCCAGGAGGAAATTTCTTCGGCCTGCGAGGCCGGCACCTCGACAAGATGACGCGGCTGGCGCACGAGCAGCCGCTGGAAGGCCGTGACGTCCCCCAGCCAGTCATTGGTGTTGACCTGCGGGCTCGCTGCGACCGGCGCGGCCTCGTCCGCATCAGGTGCATTGCCGATGAAATAGCCGATGCCACCGCCGACGACGAAGAGAATGAGGGCGGCCGCAAGCGCCTGGCGGCCGTTCGGCGCGAGCTTGAGCTGCGGGCGCGCGTTGCGCTGGGCGATCGGCGTCTTCGGCGGTTGCGTGCTCTTGATGGAACGGACAAGTGCCAGCGGAACGGGCTCTTTCAGCATGTCGTCCAGCTTGCGCCGGCCGAAATCGACGCCGTGGCGCAGTTTGTCGTAGATCTTGCGGGCGTTTTCGTCCGTTGCCAGCCGGCTTTCCAGTTCCAGCTTCTGTTCCGGCGTGGTTTCGCCGTCGAGGAGGGCGGCGAGCTGGGCTTCGAGCGGCTGTTTTTTGAAATCGAGCAAATCAGTCAGTACCTGTGGACGGGCGGATTGTGGCCGGACAATGCGGCGAAATGGAGTCGCGCCGTCGCAAGCTGACCGGCAATGTTGCCGATGGCGATGCCCATGATTTCGGAGGCCTGCTGGTAGCTGTGGCCTTCCACGTCGATCAGCAGGAAGATGCTGGCGACGCCCTCGGGCATTTCAGCGAGCATGCGGTGCAGGGCGTCGGTATCGACGGCAGCCGTGCGGTCGCGAATGGCGTCGCGGATATCGGTCACGTTGCCTCGGGCCACCGGACGCGGCTTGCGCTTGCGGCTGTCTTCCGCCCATTGCTGGCGGGCCAGCGTATAGATCCAGCTTTCCAGCCGGCCTTCGCCGTTCCACTGATTGCCCCTGGAAATGGCGCGCAGACAGACCGCCTGAACCAGTTCGTCGGCCGCAGCCGTCTCTCCCGCGAGCGTGATGGCAAAGCGGCGGAGGCGGGGCAGGAGACCGACGAGATCACGCCGGATATCGGTGGTGGCTGCGGGTTGGCGCATGGTCTTTCCAAGAAGCATTCACATTGGCCGAAATTCATAGCTGCTTCGTATGCACCCCGGCCATGCAGGCGGCTTTTATGGAGCAAGTCGCCTGTATTTCGCAAGCGCGGGGTTCAATTCATCCATCCCTTCCCAGGGGATTTCCGCACCATATCCCGCGGAGCTTGTCTCAATATGTCCTGTAGCCGTTCAGGCTCTGCAGCAGAGCGCGATAGGCCCAGGTATTTTCGCCGCCGCGATCGCGGATCTCGACGAGCTGGACGCGGGCGCCCTGAATGTCGCCCTGCTCGGCAAGCGCCATGCCCATGTAGGAGCGGGCGAGGATGTAATTCTCGTCCTGCTGCAGGGCCTTCCTGTAGTAGGACATGCCGAGTTCCATGCGGCCGGCCTTGCGATTGGCGTAACCGAGATAGTTCAGGATGCGCGGATCGTTCTGGTTCCTGGCGAGATTGAGCACCGTGATGGCGTTCTCGTACTGACCGGCATAGGCGAATTCGCGGGCGAAATTGAAGAGATCGTCATCGTTGAAGCTCTGCTTCTTCGGGTCGACGCATTCCTTCTTCTTTGCATCCCACACCTTGCCCTTGGTGCAGGTCTTGGTCGTCTGGGTTTTCTGCGGCGGGGAGGTGTCGTCATTCCCGCCTCCGACCGCGAAGGCGGACGTAGCCAGACCGAGAGCAAAGACGGAAACAAGCGAAAGTCTGCACAGTCGATGAAGAGAAGAAGTCATCGGGCGTACTCCGTTTTGAAGCGCTGCGGTTGCTGAATTGTACGCCGACGCCTAAAAATACCAAGAGCCCCGCGGGCCTTTATTGCTGATGCCGGCGAGGCTGGCGAACGCTCTTCACATAGTGATTCAACGACTGCCGGAATTGATTCCGAAACCGCCGCTAAAGTGCGAAAATATCTGCGCTTTCCCGTTTCATGCCATCGCCTGTGTCATTGATGCTGAAACGTTCGCCCTTCACTTCCCAGGCACCGGGAGAACCGGAAATGGAGAAGAGATTGTAAGCGGCGGGAGGCTTGATGCCGCCCGGTCCCTGCGAGGCCGAGGCGATGCCGACGACCGGCACCGGGCCAGTCTGTCCGCGCAGCCAGTGGAGGGTGTTGAGATGAGTATGGCCGTGCAGCACGAGTTCGGCTCCGCCGGTCGAAACGACGGCGGCGAAACGGCGGATGCCGATCATGCGCTTGTAGAAAGAGGTCGCGCCGCGGATCGGCGGATGGTGGATCATGACGACGCGGAAAAGGCCGGCTTCGCCGGCCGCGCGCAGCATGTTGACCGTCTCGCGGGCCTGGCGCGCGCCGAAAAAGCCGGAGGCCGCAAAAGGCGGCGTGGCGACGGCGGTCGAGCAGCCGACGATTGCGACCTTGTCGCGGATGCGAAGGTAGGGGAAAATGTGCCGGTCTTCCTCCCATTCCGGCGGAGCAAGGTCGCCGCGCACGTAATCGTACCAGGCGCGCATCGACTTCTCGTAGGCGCCCGGCACATAGGCGTCATGGTTGCCGGGTACGACCGAGGTGGCGGCGGGATCGCCGAGTTCGTGCAGCCAGGCTGCGGCCGTGCGGATCTCGATGCCGCTTGCGAGGTTGACGAGGTCGCCGGTCACGGCCAGATGATCGGCCTTATGGGAGCGGATATCGTCCAGCAGCAGATCGAGCGTGCTGCCGAAAAGATGCTTGCGCCGGTTGCGGTGCCAGTTCACAAAGCCCGTAATGCGTTTTGAGAAAAGTTCGTGAATGGAAAGGCGGGGCAGGGGTCCGAGATGGACGTCTGAGATATGCGCGAGCTTGAACATGCAACGACACATAGACCAGCTTATTTACAATTCAAACACATCCGCGCGATGAGAACCTGAAAGAACCCATGGCAGACAAACAAAGATGGCCCCTTCACACGAAAGTGTTGTTGCGGTTGCTGCATGTGTATTTTTCCCTCGTGCGCGGTATGACGATCGGGGTCCGGGCAGCCTGTTTCGACGGGCAGGGACGCCTCTTTCTCGTTCGGCACGGCTATACCGGCGGCTGGCACATGCCGGGCGGCGGGCTGGAGCGCAACGAGACGGCAGAGGAAGCGCTGATCAAGGAATTGCGGGAGGAGGGCAATCTCAGGATCGTCGGCAAGCCGCAGCTCTTTCACGTCTATTTCAACACCAATATCACCCGGCGCGACCATGTGGTCTTCTACCGCGCTATCGTGGAACAGACAGCGCCGCGGCCACCCGACTGGGAAATCGCCGAGAGCGGCTTCTTCGAGATCGACAATCTGCCGGCGGAGACGACCGAAGCGACGCTGCGAAGGCTGGCCGAACTCCGCGGCGAGGCGGAGCCGGCACATTACTGGTGAGGCTCAGGCGGCAGCTGCGAGCTTATCGCGGCCGTGCGGCCGGTCGAGATCGAGCGCCGGACCGACGGGTACGATGCCCGTCGGGTTGATGGTCTTGTGGCTGCGGTAATAGTGCTCCTTCATGTGGCGCAGGTTTACCGTCTCGGCGACGCCCGGCGTCTGGTAGAGGTCACGCAGGTAGCCCGGCAGATTGCGGTAGTCCTCGATGCGGCGGATGTTGCATTTGAAGTGACCGACATAGACCGGGTCGAAACGCACCAGCGTGGTGAAGAGCCGCCAGTCGGCCTCGGTCTGGCGATCGCCGAAAAGGTAACGGCCCTTGGCCAGACGCTCATCGAGCATGTCCAGCGTTTCGAAGAGCTTGACGACATTTTCCTCGTAGGCCGATTGCGTGGTGGCAAAGCCTGCCTTGTAGACACCGTTGTTGACGGTGTCATAGACGACGTCGTTCAGCGCATCGATGCCGGCCCGCAGCTCTTCCGGGTAGTAATCCGCCGTCGAGCCCGTCAGGTGGTTGAAGGCGCTGTTGAACATGCGGATGATTTCAGCCGACTCGTTGTTGACGATCGTGTTCGTCTTCTTGTCCCACAGCACGGGAACGGTCACGCGGCCGGAATAGTGCGGATCGGCCTTCACATAGATTTCCCAGAGAAACCCGGAGCCGAAGAGCTGGTCGCCGGTGGCGCCGTCGCCGACTTTGAACTCCCAGCCGTTTTCCACCATCAGCGGATCGACGACCGAAACCGAGATCAGCTCTTCGAGCTTCTTCAGCTTGCGGAAGATCAGCGTGCGATGCGCCCAGGGGCAGGCGAGAGAGACATAGAGGTGATAGCGGCCGGCTTCTGCCTTGAAGCCGCCTTTGCCGCTCGGGCCGGCCTCGCCGTCGGCCGTGATCCAGTTGCGGAACTGCGAGGGCTGGCGCTTGAAATGGCCCTTCGTTTCCTTCGTGTCGTACCAGACGTCATGCCAGACGCCATCCACCAGCATGCCCATGCTTTTTACCTCTGAAATTGATCGTTGCCGCATAGATATCGCAGGACGAGACTTTTTGCAGGCGGGCAAAGATTGAACACTGCGTCTCGGTCGGGTCATTCCCGGCCGAATTTTTGCGATGGACGGCGGAAATTTTTCCTGCTATCCGCCTTCCTCACAAAATTCTGGAATCCTGCTTGATGTCTATTCTCAGAGGCCTGCGACGACGCTGATGCTCCCGAACGCCTGACGGCGTGTTCGCGAACCCATATATCTGCGTCTATCCGGTCTCTGTTCCCATGCTCATGTACAAGCACGATCTCGTCTACCTCACCGAGGATGCGTCTCACGACGCCGCTATCGAACTCATCAACGAAGAAGCATTCGGCCCCGGCCGGCACACGCGTGCCGCGGCACGTATCCGCGAGCAGGGTCCGCACGACCTTTCGCTCTCCTTCATCTGTGCCGATGACGGCGAGACGATCGCTTCGGTCAGGATGACGCCGGTTCTGGCGGGAACGGTGAAGGGCCATCTGCTCGGACCGCTCGCCGTGCGGCCATCGCACAAGAGCAGGGGCATCGGCCGGGAACTGGTGCGCATCGCGGTCGAGGCCGCCAGACGCAAGGGTTCGGAAGCCGTCATCCTCGTCGGCGATCCACCCTATTACTGCCCGCTCGGCTTCGAAAAGGTCGCCTATGGCGCCCTGACGTTTCCCGGCCCCGTCGATCCGGGCCGCGTGCTTGTCGTGCCGATCGCGGAAGATGCCCATGCGCGGCTGAAGGGCAAGATCGCCTGGCGGAAATGATCACAATATCTTCCTGAGAAAAGTCCGCGTCCGCCCTTCCGGGAAATCCGGCAATTCGCCGAAGACCTCATAACCCTGGCGCTGGTAGGCGCTGAGCGCGTGCGGATTGAACGTATCGATCCAGGCGCCGCGGCAGCCGCGGGCGGCGGCTTCCTCCTCCGCCTTCGCAAGGATCTTGCCGGCCATGCCGCTGCCGCGCAGCATGTCGGGAATGTAGAGCATCTGGACGAAGAGCCAGCCCCATGCGGTAAAGCCGGACAGGCCGCCGGAGACCTTTCCGTCGGTATCGCGGATCAGCACGGCAAGCGGCTGGCGTTCGGACGGACCGACATCGGCCGTGTTGAAAGCCGTCAGGCCATCGGTGATGACGGCGAGCTCTTCCGGCGAGGGGGAGGCGGTGAGCTCGAACTCAGGCATCGTCAGCGTCCTTCACGCCACCACATGGCGCCGAAGGCAAGCAGCAGGATGCCGACACCGGCGAAGCCCGCAAAGAGGGGCAAGGTGTTGATGCCCTTCAATACAGTCTCATTGGTCATGCGGATCGCCATGCGGTCGGTGTCGGCCACGCGCACCTGGCCGCGCACCGGCAGGATCGGCGGAACCGAGATGGCGCCCGCGCTGTTGACGACACGGGTGACAAGCCCGCGGGTCTTGTCGGTGATGGGCTTCAGTGCCGATGTCGTCGAAATCATCGCCTTGAACTCCGGAGCATCGACGGCGCCGACATGGGCAAGCGTCGTCAGGTCGCCGTTGCGGATTTCGAAGAGGCCGATTTCGTCCATGCGCTTTTCGGCCTTGTAGAGGCCGGGCTCGGTCTGCGTCAGCGGCAGGTTCTCGATCTTGCCCGAGGGATAGCGCACGACTGCGTCGCCCGGTGCGTCGCCGATGGTCTGGCGGGTGATTTCCAGCGTGCGGCCGGAGGTGCGCGCCGTCAGGGCCTCTTCCTCCAGCGCCGGCTCCTTCATCAGCCAGTGGGCGATGCGGCGATAGAGCGATACATGCGGGCCGCCACCTTCAAAGCCGCGCGCCCAGAGCCAGCCCTGATCGGAGAGCAGCATGGCGACACGGCCCTGGCCGGCACGGTTCAATACCAGCAGCGGATGGTTATCGGCGCCGACCATGACCGTCTGGCCCTGCGGCCGGTCGACATCGACGCTGCGGAACCAGCGGCCCCAATGCGGCGGTTCGTCGCCGGAGCCGTCCAGCCCGCGGGTGACGGGGTGTTTGCGGCCCTGTTCGGAAAGACGGGGATAAAAGGCCTGCTCGATCATCCGGCCGGTCGGCTCCGCCGGCAGCACGGAGGCGAGCGGCGTCATGGCGATCGATTCCGGGCTTGCATGTTCGGGACCGGCGGCGATCAGCAGCGCGCCGCCATTTTCCACATATTGCGCGATGTTGTCGTAGTAGAGCATCGGCAGCACGTTGGCGCGGTCCTGATAGCGGTCGAAGATGATCAGGTCGAAATCCTTGATCTTGTCGACGAAGAGCTCTCGGGTGGGGAAGGCGATCAGCGACAGCTCGTTGATCGGCGTGCCGTCCTGTTTTTCCGGTGGCCGCAGGATGGTGAAATGCACGAGATCGACGGAGGCGTCGGACTTCAGGAGATTGCGCCAGGCGCGCTCGCCGGCATGCGGCTCGCCAGAGACCAGAAGGACGCGCAGGTTCTGGCGGATGCCGTCGATGATGTGCACGGCGCGGTTATTGGCATCTGTCACTTCGCCGGAAATGCCGGCGACGGAAAATTCCAGCACGTTCGGGCCGCCGCGCGTCACCTTGAAGGAGAAGGGCGTATCCTGGCCGGGTGTCGCCTGCAGGGAGGCGATCTCGTCGCCGTTCAGGCGCACCGTAACATTTGCCAGGCCGCCGGGGCTCGGGCCGTCGTCGAAGACGCGCAGGACGAGCTGCTGCTCTTCGTTGACGATGCCGAAGCGGGGCGCCTTGATAACCTCGATGCGGCGGTCGAACTCGTTCGGCTTGCCGGTGATAAGGCCATGGATCGGCGCGTCGAAGCCGAGCGCCTGATTGACGCCGGGCACATCATGCACCTCGCCGTCCGTCAGCATGATCGCGCCGCCGACGCGCGAGGGCGGTACATCGGCGATCGAAGCGGACAGGGCCTCGAAGAGGCGGGTCGAGGGCATGTCGGAATTGCGATCTTCGTTCACGTCGACGAAACGCGGCTCGATCTGCGGGAAACGCGAAAGCTGCGTTTTCAGCGAGGCAAGCGCCTCGTCCGTCATCGTCATGCGGTCGGCCGTCTGCTGGCTCTGGCTGCGGTCGACGATGACGGGGACGATGGTCGAAAGCTGGTCGCGGTCTTCCTGCAGCAGGACCGGGTTGGCGAGTGCCGCGAGCAGGGCGAGCGCTGCGAGCGTGCGCACCCACGCGCCGCGGATGCCGCGCCAGATCGCGAAGGCGGCAATCAGAAGCACGATGCCGGTCAGTACCGTGAGATAGGGCCAGGGCAGGAAGGGCGAATAATCGAGGGTCATGTCACTGCCCCAGCCGTTCGAGCAGGTCGGGCACGTGGACCTGGTCCGTCTTGTAGTTGCCGGTCAGCATGTACATCATGATGTTGACACCGGCGCGGAAGGCATATTCGCGCTGCGTTTCGTCCGGCGGCACGGTCGGCAGCAGCGGCGTGTCATTGTCGTCAACGGCCCAGGCGCCGGCAAAATCGTTTGCGGTGATCAGGATCGGCGAGACGCCGTCTGCGGCGGCGGCCGGCCTGTTGGCGTTGTTCTGGTTCTGGCTGCCTTGACGCGCCTCGATCCAGAGCGGGCTGCCGGCGTAGCGGCCGGGGAAGCTGGACAGCAGATAGAAGGACTTGGTCAGCACATGGTCGTGCGGGACGGGTTCCAGCGGCGGAATATCCAGATTGGCGAGGATCTGCTGCAGGCGCTGGCCGTTGGCGGTCGTGTCGCTGCCGCCTTCGAGCGAGTCGATCTGGTCGCGCGTATCGAAAAGCACCGTTCCGCCATTGCGCATATAGGCGTCGATACGGCTGATGGCGGCGTTGGACGGCATCGGGGCGGCTGCCGAAATCGGCCAGTAGATGATCGGGTAGAAAGAGAGCTCGTCCTTGTTGAGGTCGAGGCCGACGGGCGGGGCCGGCTCCAGCGTCGTGCGGTAGGTCAGGAACCTCGTGAGGCCGTTGAGCCCCTCTTCGGAAATATCGTCCACATCCTGCTCGCCGGTCACGACATAGGCGAGATGGGTATTGTCCAGCCGCTGCATGATGATGTCGTCACCGGGCTGGGTATCGTCGGCATGCAGGAGGTCCGGCCGCAGCATGAGGCCCGCCGAAAGCGCAATGGCGATCGTTGCCAGGGTGCGGGCGCGCGGCCGCATCCGGGAGAAGGCGCCGTTCATGAAGAGCACGATCAGGCTGTCGGCCAGCAACAGCAGGAAGGCGACGAAGAAGAGCAGCGGCTTGGCCGACCAGCTTTCGCCGCCGACGAGGCCGGCGCGCACGACATTGACGCCAGTCATGTCGAGCCGCTTCAATTCGGCATTGTCGGGCAGGACGTTCAGCGCCGCAAAGCCGTCTTCGGAGCCGTAAAGGCCCGGCGGATTGTCGAAATTGGCAACGGGTGCGGCCTTGGCGTTCGGGATCAGCGGACGGGCATTGCCGGTCTCGGTGATGAGAGTGCCCTTGGCCGTCAGCATGCGGAAGGGCGGCAGGGTTTCGGCAACGCGCACACTGCCCGACGATTCCGATGTCACACCGCCGGAACGCGAGATCTGGACGAGGTGGCGCAGCATTTCGACGAAGGTACCCGAGATCGGCAGGTTCGACCAGGTTGCTTCGGCGCTCACATGGAAGAGCACGATCTGGCCGGCATTCATCCTGTTCATGGTCACGAGCGGCGTGCCGTCGGCAAGGCTGGCCCAGGTGCGCTCGGCAAGATCGGGCGTCGGTTCCGCCAGGACCTGACGGTTGATCGTCACGTCGGTCGGGCGCGGAATGCCGGCAAAGGGGCCGAAGGCCGGGAAATCGGCGAGCGCCTGCGGCTCGCTCCACGACAGGCTGCCGCCAAGCGCACGTTCGCCCTGGCGCAGGATGACCGGGATCAGCGGATCGTCGGCCGGTGCGGCGGCAAGGCGCGGGCCGGCAAAGCGCAACAACATGCCGCCATTCGATATCCAGCGCTGCAAGGGCGCGTAGGTATCCTCCGGCAGGCGGCCGATATCGGCCATGATGATGACCGAGGGGTTGTTGGCGAGCAGCTTCGGGATGGCGACAGAAAGATTGGCATCGGTCGGCCGCACGAGATCCGCATAGGGCTCGAGCGCCCGCTGGATGTAGTAGAGCGGGGACAGAAGCGGCTGGAACTCGTCGCCGCTTTCGCCCGACAGAAGCACGACCCTGCGGCGCTTGAAAGCGTCGTCGAGCAGATGCACCGCGCCTGCCGTGGCGCCGGTATTGATGCTGACGCGGGCAAAATCGTTGCGCATCTCGAAGGGGGCGGAAATGCCGGCATTGACGGCTGTCTGGCCCGGCGCGAAATCGGCCCTGCCGGTGGCGATCACGCGGCCCTGGGCGTCCTGCGCGTTGAGCGGGACGGAGGCTGCACCGCTGGAGCCGAGGCGGGTCACTTTGACCGTCATCGCATCCGCCGTATTGGCGGCGCCCGAGATTGCGATCGTCTGGGCCGCATCGCCTTCGATCACGCGCAGTTCGGCGGGCTGGAGGTCGGAGAGCTGGCGGACGATGCCGTCGGTATCGCTGCTGGCCGCGCCGTCGGTCAGGAAGGCAAGCGTGCCGGGGCGGGTGCCGTCGAGTGCTGCACGCAGGGCCTCGAAGGCCCGCTGGCGATCCGGCACGAGCGGCTTGGGTTCGGCGGCGCGCAGCTTTTCGCGGGCGGCCGAGGCTGTGCCGGGTGTGGCGTCGTTGCTCGGATCGGCGCTAAAGGCGATCGAGACGATGGCGCCTGCGGATTCGGCATCGTCGATCAGCGCGTCCGCCGTCTGAACGCGGCGCTCCCAATCGGGGGCCGAAGCCCAGCTATTGTCGATGAAGAGAACGAGCGGGCCGCCGGACGCGAGCGAACTCGTGCGCGGATTGAAGACAGGATCGGCGATCGCCAGGATGACGGCGGCCGCAAGCAGCATGCGCAGCAGCGTCAGCCACCAGGGGCTTTGCGCCGGCGTTTCCTCGCGTTTCAGCACGGTCGCGAGGATTTTCAGCGGCGGGAAGACCTCCGCCTGCGGGCGCGGCGGGGTGAGCCGCAGCAGCCACCAGATGACGGGAAGGGCAATCAGCGCGCCGAGGATGGCGGGATAGGCGAAAGCGAAGGGAAGCGCGCTCAAAACTGTCCTCCATGCGTTGCCTTTGCCGGCATGCCGGAAAGATACATATGGACGGCGACCAGCGCTTCGGAGGCGAGATGATCGGTGCGGTGGCTGACGAAGGTCCAGCCGAGATGGCGCAGCGACTGGCCGAGACTTTCGCGCCGGGCAAGATAGGCGTTGCGATAGTCTTCGCGCAGTGCCTCGGCCCGGCCGGAGGTCAGCCTTTCGCCGGTTTCCGGGTCGGTGAATTCGGTGCGGCCGTTATAGGGGAAGATTTCCTCGGCCGGATCGGCGATCTCGACCACATGGCCGCGCAGCCCGCGACGGGCAAGCGGGCCGAGGCGGGCCATGATGGCAGAGGCGTCATCGAGAAAATCACCGATGAGGATGAGATCGCTCCAGCCGCGCACCATTACGGTTTCGGGCAGGCCACCGGTGAGCGGCGTATGCATCAGGGCGGCTGCGAGCCTTTCGGCCGCGTTGCGGGCGGAGATCGGCTCCATCACGCCGGGGCAGCCGATGCGCTCGCCGGAGCGGGCGAGGATTTCGGCAAGCGCCAGCATGACGACCAGCGCCCGGCTTTCCTTCGACACGCTGCCATAGCTCGACTTGTACATCATCGAGGGCGACATGTCGGCCCAGAGCCAGATCGTGTGGGCGGCTTCCCATTCGCGGTCGCGCACATAGGTATGGTCGTCGCGGGCGGAGCGGCGCCAGTCGATGCGCGAGAGGCTCTCGCCCTCGCTATAGGGACGGAACTGCCAGAAATTCTCGCCGATGCCGCGCTTGCGGCGGCCGTGCCAGCCGGCAATGACGGTGTTGGCGATGCGCCTGGCTTCGACCAGGCAATCCGGCACGAGGGCAGCCCGCTGCCTTGCGCGGGAAAGGGCATCATTGCCTGACGTCGGGTTGACGATCTGTCCGATGGATGCCACGCGCTGCGCTTCCTTATCCCTTTGCCTGCCTGACCAGTCCGGCGATCACGTCGCGTACCGACATGCCCTCGGCGCGGGCGGCGAAGGTCAATGCCATGCGGTGCTCCAGAACCGGTTCGGCCAGCGCGTAGATATCGTCGAGCGAGGGCGCCAGACGGCCTTCGTAGAGGGCGCGGGCGCGGGCGCAGAGCATCATCGCCTGGCCGGCGCGCGGGCCGGGACCCCAGGCGACATGCTTGTCCGTGGAGGCGTTGCCCTGGCCGGGACGGGCGGAGCGCACCAGCGAAAGAATGGCATCGACGACAGTATCGCTGACCGGCATCTGGCGCACGAGCGTCTGGATTTCCGACAGGCGCGCGGCATCGATGACCGGCTGGGGCCTGGCTTCGGTCAGGCCCGTGGTTTCCAGCAGGATCTGGCGCTCGGCGGCAAGCTCGGGATAGTGGACGTCGACCTGCAGCAGGAAGCGGTCGAGCTGGGCTTCGGGAAGCGGATAGGTGCCTTCCTGCTCCAGCGGGTTCTGTGTCGCCAGAACGTGGAAGGGCGAGGGCAGGTCAAAATGCTGGCCGGCAATGGTGATATGATATTCCTGCATCGCCTGCAGAAGCGCCGACTGGGTGCGCGGGGAGGCGCGGTTGATTTCGTCGGCCATCAGAAGCTGGGCAAAGACCGGACCCTTGACGAAGCGGAAAGAGCGGCGGCCGCTTTCGTCCTGGTCCATGACTTCGGAGCCGAGAATATCCGATGGCATCAGGTCGGGGGTGAACTGGATGCGGTTGGCGGCAAGGCCGAGAACTTCGCCGAGCGTCGTCACCAGCCTTGTCTTGGCGAGGCCGGGAACACCGACGAGCAGGGCATGACCACCGGAGAGAACGGCGAGAAGCGTGTTTTCAACCACGCTTTCCTGACCGAAGATAACCTTGGAGACTTCCGCACGGATGGCGGCGATATCGGATAGCGCTCTTTCTGCGGCGGCGACAATCGCCTGTTCATCGAGGCTGGCTTCGGTCTTGATCATACCCATGGGCATCTCCAACGGCTGAAATCATTCGGCTGCGAATCGTCTGACTTTAATAGGCGTGCCTCATACCCGATACAGTTATGAAGATGTTGCGGGCTGACAAGTTTGTTTCAAATGACTATCTCGTGACTTGATTTTGTTAAGAGCAAACCGGGACGGAAGAATGGCAGCCGAGGAAATGAAGCAGATGGCGGATGCAGCGGGGCTTGCCGCGCTGATTTCGCGCGCTTCCGAGGCGAAATCCGGCAAAAAACGCGGATTGCCGCCTGTCGAAAAGTGGAATCCGCCCTTTTGCGGCGATATCGACATGGAAATCCGGGCGGACGGCACATGGTTCTACATGGGCACGCCGATCGGCCGGATGCCTTTGGTCCAGCTCTTTTCCACCGTTTTGCGCAGGGACGACGACGGCAGGACCTATCTCGTAACTCCTGTGGAAAAGGTCGGCATCCGGGTCGTCGACGCGCCCTTTGTGGCCGTCGAGATGAATGCCAGCACGCGGGACGGGCACCAGGTTCTGACCTTCCGCACCAATGTCGGCGATGTCATAGAGGCCGGCAGAGATCATCCGCTGCGCTTTCCCGATCACGGGAAGGACAGCGAACTGAAGCCCTACCTGCATGTGCGGGGCCGGCTTGAAGCCCTGGTGTCACGCGCCGTGATGTACGAACTGGTCGAACTCGGCGAGGTGGCCGCGATCGCCGGCCGCGACATGTTCGTCATCCGTTCGGGCGGCGAGACGTTTCCGATCATGCCGGCCGACGAATTGGAAGCAGCTTCCCGATGAGTGACGCGATCAGCACGTCCTATCCGCCGTTTTCGGCAGCCGAGTTCCGCCGCCGCGCGCTCCACCAGGTCGGTGCGCCCGTCGATCACGCCTGGCGCGACCATGGCGATCATGTGCTCAATCCCGATATCGTGGCTTTCGTCGAGACGCTGAAATTGCGGGACGCGGCGGTGCTGGTGCCGGTGGTCGACGACGGCGACGAGGCCAAGGTGATCTTCACCCAGCGGACATCGACGCTGCGCAAGCATTCCGGCCAGATCGCCTTTCCGGGCGGCTCGATCGATCCCGACGACCTGTCTGCGGAAATGGCGGCGATCCGCGAAACCGAAGAGGAAATCGGACTTGCCGGCCAGTTCGTGGAAACGGTCGGGCGGCTGCCGAATTACCTCTCGTCCACGGGCTTTCGCATTACGCCGGTTCTCGGTGTCGTGCGGCGCGGGTTTTCGCTGCAGCTCAATCCGGTCGAAGTGGACGACGTGTTCGAAGTGCCGCTTTCCTTCCTGATGAACCCCGCCAACCATACGCGCGACAAGCGCATGGTCGATGGCATCGACCGGCATTTCTACCGCATGCCCTATGAAACGCGGATGATCTGGGGCATCACCGCCGGCATCGTCCGCACGCTCTACGAAAGGCTCTATGCATGACCTCAGTCGCCGACCAGGCATGGTTTCAGGACCCGGCGCTCGGCCGGGTTTTTGCGCTGCTCAACGCCGATGGCGGGGAGGGGCGCGTGGTGGGCGGCGCCGTGCGCAACAGCCTGATGGGGCTTGCGGTCGCCGATATCGATATCGCCACGACGCTTCTGCCCGACGCGGTGACAGAACGGGCGGCGGCGGCCGGCATCAAGGCGGTCCCGACAGGCATCGACCATGGCACCGTGACCCTCGTCATCGACGGCAGGCCCTTCGAGGTGACGACGCTGCGCACCGACGTGGAGACGGACGGGCGCCGCGCCAAGGTTGCCTTCAGCACGGACTGGCAGACCGATGCGGAACGGCGCGATCTCACCATCAATGCGCTCTATGCCGATGCCAGCGGCGAGGTGATCGATCTGGTCGGCGGGCTTGGCGATATCGAGAAGCGCAACATCCGCTTTATCGGCGATGCGGCGACGCGGATCGCTGAAGATTATCTGCGCATCCTGCGCTTCTTCCGTTTCTTTGCCTGGTACGGTTCCGGCCGGCCCGATGCGGAAGGGCTGAAAGCGTCGTCGGCAGCAAGGTCGAAGCTGAAGACATTGTCGGCCGAACGGGTCTGGTCCGAACTGCGCAAGCTGCTTGCCGCCGATGATCCCGGCCGGGCGCTGCTATGGATGCGGCAAGTCGCGGTGCTCACGGAAATCCTGCCGGAAACGGAAAAATGGGGCATCGACGCAATTCCGGCGCTCGTCGCCACCGAGAAGGCGCTCGGCTGGGCGCCCGATCCCCTGCTGCGGCTCGCGGCCATCGTCCCGCCGGATGCGGCGCGGCTCGAGGCGCTTGCGGCGCGCCTGAAGCTTTCGAATGCGGAAGCGGCCTATTTCAAGGCCTGGGCCAAGGCAGCACCGGTCAATGACGAGATTTCGACGGCCGGGTTCGAGCGGCTGCTTTATCGAAACGGCACCGAGGGCATCGTCGTGCGGCTGAAGCTGGCGCTCGGTGTCGCGCGGGGCAAGGCAGAGGGCGGCAGCTTCGACGAGATGAGCCGTTCGGCGCGGCTTTCGAAGCTTCTGGACCATGCGCGCCTCTGGAAGAAGCCGCAGTTTCCGCTGAACGGCGCCGATGTGATGGCCGCAGGCATACCGGCCGGCCCGAAGGTCGGCGAAATCCTGTCGACCCTGGAAAACCAGTGGGTGGAAGAGAATTTCGTCTCCGACCGGGCGGCGTTGCTCGCCCGGCTTACGGAGATTGCAGGTTGAAATCAGGCCGCGTTCGCTTCGTCGCGGATGCGGGCCTTGATATTGTCCACCATGTTTTCGCGAATGATCGTTTCGCCGTGGGCAGTCCTCATATGTTCGACGGCGCGGCGAACGACTTCAGCGTCGTTGTCGGCTCTGGTGTGCCAATCGCATCCGGGAACGAGCGTACCGCATTCGAAAAGTCGCATGGTCTTCTCCTGTCTCTGAAATGCAAAACCATCGCGCTTTCGCGCGATTGAGGAATGTGCGGCAATGGAGAAGGTTCCGGGGAGAAAGCTTCGGCCGACCTGGATGTCGGCCGAAAGGCTCTGTTTACTGGTGGGGCATTGCCCAGGCCAGGTAAGTGTCCGAAAGCTGGGCAGGCCTGTTGCTGTTGGCAGCACCTGTTGCCTGCTCTTGAAGTTCTTCCGGAGTCTTGCCGCCCGCAAGCTGCAATTTAACCTGCTCGACAAAGCATGAGAGCGGCAGATCGGAGCCGCTTTTCGCTCTCAAGCCTTCGGCGATGCGCGTTAGAAACTCGGGCGCCTCGATCGCGCGGGACGTTTCCTGGATATCTGCAGAAGCAGGCGAGCCGCTTTGTACCGTCATGACAATCCTCCTCCGATTGTAACGCACAGGTTCTGATTTAGGACGCACTCAGTTCTGATGAAGGCCTTTCAACGCGATTTTACCGGAATAGTGTTTCAAATTTATCAGCAGGCTCTCGCGGCTCAGGGCCAGCGCACGACAGGCGGCAGGGAAGAGAGAATGGATTCGACATTGCCGCCGGTTTTCAGGCCGAAGATCGTCCCACGGTCATAGAGCAGATTAAACTCGACATAGCGGCCACGGCGAATCAATTGTTCGTCACGGTCTGCCTCGGTCCACTCCTTGTTGAAGTTCGAGCGGACGATCTTCGGATAGACCATGGAAAAGGCCCGGCCGACATCGCGCGTGAAGGCGAAATCGGCATTCCAGCCGCCGGCCTCCTCGCTGGAATGCAGCCAGTCGTAGAAGATGCCGCCGACGCCGCGCGCCTCGTTGCGATGCTTGAGGAAGAAATAGTCGTCGCACCATTTCTTGTAGGCATCGTAATCGGCGACCGCATGGTTGCGGCAGGTGATTTCCATGGCCTTGTGGAAGAGCTGCGTATCCTCGTCCTCCTGCGTGCGGCGGCGGTCGAGCACCGGGGTCAGGTCGGCGCCGCCGCCGAACCAGCGGCTGGTGGTGACGACCATGCGGGTGTTCATGTGAACGGCAGGCACGTTGGGATTGACGGGGTGGGCGATCAGCGAAATGCCTGACGCCCAGAAGCGCGGATCCTCGGCGGCGCCGGGGATCTGCCTGCGGAAATCCGGTGCGAATTCGCCGAAGACGGTGGAGGTGTGCACGCCGACTTTCTCGAAAACGCGGCCCTCCATCATCGACATGCGGCCACCGCCGCCGGCTCCGTTGTCCCGCGACCAGTCCTTGGCGACGAAACGGCCGGGCTCCTGATCGGAGAGGGGGCCTTCGAGTTCATCCTCCAGCGCCTCGAAGGACGCGCAGATCGTGTCGCGCAACCCTTCGAACCATGTTCGGGCGGCGGTCTTCTTGTCCTCGATGTCTTCGGGCAGGCCGATCGGCAGTTCCGGTCTTTCCATGCGATTCGCTCTTTCCTGATTGCGCTTCTGGTTTAGCAGGTGCAGCACTTGCCCGCCAGCAGAGGCAAGCACCTGCAAGATTCGACTCGCAAAGGGGGAATTTCGATACTACCTTTTCGTTCAGAGGTAGGTTTTATGGCAAAAATTCCGGGGCCTCCGCCCTTCGAAGGCTTGAAGCGCAGGATCGCAAGGCATCGGGCAGAAGCGTCCGCCCGGGAGAGGGATCATTTCGTCCGCGAAACGTACCGGATGGGACTTATCGAGGCCCGCGCCAAGGCGCGCGAATGGTTCGACGAATATCCGAACGCCGCCTATTGGACCGAGGTGGAAAGCTGGCGCCAGCTGGAAGGCGACCAGATCGAATTCACCATGCGCCGCCTGCCGTCCGCCGACTGAGCCTATTCCGCCGCCTTGCGCAGGCGGCTTTCGATCAGCAGGCCGCTTTCGTCCATGATCGGATGCGCGACCGAAACGATGTGCGCGTTGATGCGCTTCAGGTCGCGCAGCATGTCGAGATGGAGCGAACTCGTCTGCAGGCTGTCGGCGCGCCCGTCGCGCAGGCGCTCCAGATGCCGCTCGGCCGACTGCTTTTCCATGCGGCGCACTTCGACCTTCACTTCCATCATCTGTCTGGCGAGGTTGAAGTCGCGGGTGACGAAGATCGTCTGGGCCACGCGCAGGTTGTCGATCGTCAGGTCAAACAGCCGGCGCAATTCCCTGTAGCCGTCCTCGGAAAATTTCAGGCCGAGCGAGACCTTCTTGCCGACCTGTTCCAGCAGGCCCTTTTCGATGATGTCGCCGATATGCTCGAGATTGATGGCGTAGTCGATGATGACGATGGAACGGCGCGCGTTCTCGTCGCTGAGACCGCTGCGGCCGAGCTTGGAGAGATAGATCTTGACCTCCTGCTGCAGCAGATCGACCCGCTTTTCGAGCGCGGGGATTTCGGCGAGCTTGGACATGTCGTTGTGTTCGAAGGCGTCCGAGGCGCGCAGCAGCATGCGTTCGATCAGATCGCCGACGCCGAGCACCTCGCGCGTTGCGCTGGCAAGGGCCACGACAGGGGTCGACAGTTCGTGCATGTCGAGAAATTTGGGACTCTGGTCCGGCTGCGCGTCATCGGGCACGAGGCGGGCGGTCAGGGCGGCCAACATCCGCGAAAAGGGCCAGGCTACGGCAGCAAGAAGGAGGTTGAAGATCAGGTGCGCATCGACCGGCAGCTTGGCCGGGCCGAAGGGCAGCATTTCGAGCAGCGGCGCCGCATAGCCGGCGAGGGGCAGCGCGACCAGGCAGCCGGCGGCGCGGATGATGAGATTGCCGAGCGTCACCCGCTTTGCCGAAGCCGGACCGGAGAGCGTGGCCACGACCGGCGGGATCGCGCCGCCGAGATTGGCGCCGAGCACGAGAACGATGATCAGTTCCGGCGATACGATGCCGGTCGAGGCAAGCGACAGGATCAGGACGACGACGGCAAGGCTCGACGACGAAACGAAGGCGAGTGCCGCAGAGAAGGCCAGGGCGACGGGCCAGGCATCGCTGAGCAGGCCGATGAACGCAGCCAGCGCCGGCGACGTGCGCATGGGTTCCGTCGCGTTGCTGAGCAGATGCAGGGAGAGCAGCATCAGGCCGATGCCGATCAGGGCGGCGCCGCCGCCATGGCGCGTGGTCGATTTTCCGCGATAAAGCACGATGCCGCCGAGGATGAGCAGCGGCGACAGCCATTCGATGCCGGTCGCGACGATCCAGGCGGTGACGGCGGTTCCGACATTTGCGCCGAGCAGCACGATCTGCGCCATGCGCGGCTTGATGAGATCGCGCTCCACGAAAGAGGCTGTCATCAGGGCCGTCGCCGTCGAACTCTGCAGGGCGACGGTGGCGAGAAAACCCGACAGGATGGATCGAGGCCCGGTTGCCGTGCCTGTCGCAAGTCCGGTCCGCAGGCGCGCGCCGAAGGCGCGTGTGACGCCGTCCTTGACCTGGGCCAGGCCGAAGAGCAGAAGCGCAATCGCGCCGAAGAGATTGATCATGACGATCGTGGATTCCATGGCCCCGGTCTTGTTCTTCTTCTTGAGAAGGTCTTCTCGCCCCCCGCGTTTCCGCAGTCGAGCAAATCATTGGAATCTCGCTGCTTACGCAGGTTTATTGATTGCCTGGCTAATTAATATAGGCGCTTTTGCGTCGATTCAAAGCGCGGTTTGCGACATATGGGCCGCCAGGGATCGGCATCGGCGCCGGTTCACGACCAGGCGGTCTGGCGCATGGCTTCGCCCGTTATCATCGCGGCGGAGACGGCAAGGTTGATCGAGCGCTGGCCTTCCACCATGGGAATCAGGATGCGGCCGTCGGCGCGTTCATGCACGTGGTCGGGCGCGCCGGCGCTTTCGCGGCCGAAGAGCAGGATATCGTCGGGACGGAAGGCGAAATCCGTGTAGCGCTGCGCTGCTTTCGTGGTGGCGAGGACCAGGCGGCGGCCGGTCCCCGCGCGCCATTCCTCGAAACGGTCCCAATTGACGTGGCGGGTGAGGGCTGCTGCGGCCAGATAGTCCATGCCCGCGCGCTTCAGGTTCCGGTCGGAAATGTCGAAGCCGGCGGGCTCGATGATATCGACCGCAAAACCCAGGCAGGCGGCAAGCCGCAGGATCGTGCCGGTATTGCCCGGAATATCGGGCTGGTAGAGCGCCAGTCTGAGGTCTGCCATGGGAAGTTGTCCGTTGCCGTGATGGGAAAATGGCCTATCCGAACTGTGATTTTGAAGCAACAAGGCGCTTTTTGACCGTTCAAGCATCATTTTCCCGTAAGGCGGGGCTGGAAATTTAGGCATTTTCGCGTTATCGGTGCATGTCTTCAATCGCCAACAGGGAGCGCCGACATGGATACATTTGTGCTGATGCGCCTCCCGCCCGTGATGCCACGCTTGGCGACCTGGCGCGTATAAGGCGCTTTTCTTTTCCCCATTGCCCATTTGATTCATTGCGCGGCCGCCACGGCCTCGCCCCTTGAGCCTCCGGTTCCCATATGAGCTTGCATGCGCCCTTGCGGGTGCGAAGCCGGGGCCGGGATGCGGAAGTTCCGGAGCGATTTTCATGTTTGGCTGGTTCGAACAGCGACTTAACCCCTTTCCGAGCGCGGAGCCGGTTGCTCCCCCGAAGGGTCTTTTTGCCTTCTGCTGGCACTACACCAAGCCTGCCGCGGGATGGCTTGCGCTCATGGCCTTTCTGACGGCCCTGATCGCCGTCGGCGAAGTGGCGCTTTTTCAGTTTCTCGGCGATATCGTCGACTGGCTGACGAATGCCGACCGCGCGACCTTCCTGCAGAACGAGGGTCACAAGCTCATCTGGATGGGTGCCCTGGTGCTGATCGGCCTGCCGCTCGTCGCCGGTCTCGATTCGCTCATCATGCACCAGATGATGCTCGGCAATTATCCGATGATCGCGCGCTGGCAGATGCACCGCTTCCTGCTGCGCCACAGCATGTCCTTCTTCGCCAACGAGTTTGCCGGACGCGTTGCCACCAAGGTCATGCAGACATCGCTTGCGGTGCGCGAAACGGTCATGAAGATCCTCGACGTTTTCGTCTATGTCGTGACCTATTTCCTGTCGATGATCGTCATCATCGCGGCCGCCGACTGGCGGCTGATGCTGCCGATCCTCGCGTGGCTCGGCGTCTATATCGGCATCGTCGCCTATTTCGTGCCGCGGCTTCGCAAGATCGCGGCACAGCAGGCGGATGCGCGCTCGCTGATGACGGGCCGCGTGGTGGACAGTTACACGAACATTGCCACCGTGAAGCTGTTTTCCCATGCGGGGCGCGAAGAGATCTATGCCAAGGAGAGCATGGACGGCTTCCTGGATACGGTGCACCAGCAGATGCGCAAGGTGACGCTGTTCCATATGAGCGTCTACATGAACAATTGCGTCTCGCTGTTCATCATCTCCAGCCTGTCGATCTGGCTCTGGCTGAACGGCACGATCTCGGTCGGCGCGATTTCCATCGCCATCGGCCTTGCCATGCGCGTCAACGGCATGTCGCAGTGGATCATGTGGGAGGTCTCGGCCCTCTTCGAGAACATCGGCACCGTCTATGACGGCATGGAGATGATGTCGAAGCAGCACGATATCGTCGACAAGCCGGGTGCGCCGCAGCTCACAGCGAAGAAAGGTGCGATCCACTACGAACGCATCGGCTTCCACTACGGCAAGGGCAAGGGCGTCATCGACAACCTGTCGCTCGATATCAGGGCGGGCGAGAAGGTCGGCCTCGTCGGCCGCTCGGGTGCCGGCAAGACGACGCTGATGAACCTGCTTCTGCGTTTCTACGATCTGGAGGCGGGGCGCATCACCATCGACGGGCAGGATATTGCCGAAGTGTCGCAGGACAGCCTTCGTGCGCTGATCGGCGTTGTGACGCAGGATACGTCGCTCCTGCATCGCTCGATCCGCGACAATATCGCCTATGGGCGTCCGGAGGCGAGCGATGAGGACGTGATCGAGGCGGCAAGGCGGGCAAATGCCTGGGAGTTCATCGAAGGGCTTGTCGACATGCAGGGCCGCAAGGGGCTCGACGCACAGGTGGGCGAGCGCGGCGTGAAGCTTTCCGGCGGCCAGCGCCAGCGCATCGCCATCGCCCGCGTCTTCCTGAAGGACGCGCCGATCCTGGTCCTCGACGAGGCAACCTCGGCGCTCGATTCCGAAGTGGAGGCGGCGATCCAGGAAAACCTCTTCGCGCTGATGGAAGGCAAGACCGTCATCGCGATCGCCCACCGCCTGTCGACGCTGACGGAGATGGACCGGCTGATCGTGCTCGACAAGGGCCGCATCATCGAAAGCGGCACGCATGGCGAGCTGGTGAGCCACGGCGGCATCTATGCCGACCTGTGGAACCGCCAGTCCGGTGGCTTCCTCGCCGACCACGAGGAAGAGGCGGAAGTCGCAGCCGAGTAAGAAACAGCCCTTCCCGCATAAGTGGGAAGGGCCTGTCTTTCAGCCGGTTGAAAAGATGATCTGCCGTTCAGATCGTGCGCACCCGATCGGCGCAGAGGCTGTCGGCCCAGTCGATGACGCGATGATGCTCCACCACGATGATCGAATTCGACGCGAGCGATTGCAGCGTGAAGATGCGCTGGCGCTCTTCCCGTTCGATCCAGCTTGCGATTGCTTCCGTCACGATGCTGTCGCGCGGCACGTCCAGCGCGTCCGCCAGGGCATCGAGCTTTTCCGCAAGGGGAAGCGGAAGATGCGCATTGAGCGTTTTCGTTTCCATATCTGCGGTCTCCGGTAAGACGCGATCATGGCATGAGATTGTGGCCGCTTCCACCCGTATCAATGCAGATGACGCCGATATTACCGTTCATTACGAAAATATAAGGTTGCGGCTGGCCTATATTCTCTTTGCCGCAATTCTGAACGGGCCTATATCGCGGTGATGCTGCTCACTCCGATCCTTCGCCTGTTCGAAACCTGGATAGATCCTTTCCGCGCCCGCGACAATCTTCAGCCGCCGCGCAATACGTTCGGATTCATCTGGTTCTATATCGGCCAGGCCAGATGGCCGTTCCTCGCCATGCTGGTGCTCGGCGGCATGTCGGCGGCGATCGAGGCCGCGCTCTTCTGGTTCGTCGGGCGGCTCGTCGACATTCTCAGCACGATCAAGCCCGGCGCCGGCTGGAGCACGCTTCTGGCCGCCCACGGCGGCGAGCTTTTCGGCATGCTGGCGCTGATCGGCATCGTTCGTTTCGTCGTCGCCTTCCTGATCGCGCTGATCGACCAGCAGGTCATCACGCCGGGTTTCTACAACCTGGCGCGCTGGCAGTCCTATCTGCATGTGTCGCGCCAGTCGCTTGCCTTCTTCCAGAGCGATTTTTCCGGCCGCATCGTCACCAAGGTCTGGTCGGCGGGGCAGGCGACGGGCGATCTTGTCACGTCGCTGATGGAAAGCGTGTGGTTCGTCGGCATCTATGCCGTCACGACGCTGGTTCTGGTCGGGCAGCTCGATTTCTCGCTGGCGGCGGTGGTTCTGTTCTGGCTGGCGGCTTTCAGCGTGCTTGCCCGCTATTTCGTGCCGCGCATTCGCTTCCATTCGCGCGAGACCGCGGAAGCCGCCTCGCTGCTCAACGGCCGTATCGTCGATGCCTACAGCAATATCCAGACGCTGAAGCTCTTCGCGCGCGACGAGGAGAGCGACCGCTACATGCTCGACGGCTTCAACGCCTATCAGGACACGGTGCTGCAGTTTACCCGCTTCATCACCGGGGTGCGCGCGTCCATGGCGCTGCTGTCGGGCCTGATGATCGTCACCATGGCCGGCATCAGCGTCGATCTGTGGCTGCGCGGGCTGATCAGTTCGGGCGGGGTTGCCTTTTCGCTGACGCTGGTTCTGAGGCTGAACTTCCTGCTCGGCCGACTGATGACGCAGTTCAACGGCATCATGCGCAATCTCGGCACCATCCAGAATGCGGCCGAGCTGATTTCCCAGCCGCTGCATCTCGTCAACCGTCCCGATGCCGGGGAACTCGTCATCAAGCAGCCGGGGATCCGCTTCGAGAACGTTTCCTTCCACTACGGCAAGGAGAATGCGGTCATCGACAATTTCTCGCTGACGATCCGCCCCGGCGAAAAGGTCGGCATCATCGGCCGCTCGGGTGCGGGCAAGTCGACGCTCGTGAATATTCTTCTGCGTCTCTACGATCTCGAAGGCGGGCGCATCCTCATCGACGGGCAGGATATTGCCGGTGTGACGCAGGAATCGCTGCGCATGCAGATCGGCATGGTCAGCCAGGATACCTCGCTGCTGCACCGGTCCGTGCGCGACAATATTCTGTTCGGCCGGCCCGATGCCGGCGAGGAGCGTCTTTTCGAAGCCGCCAGACGCGCCGAGGCGCTCGACTTCATCGAGCGGCTGCGGGACCAGCAGGGGCGGACGGGTTTCGACGCGCATGTCGGCGAACGCGGCGTCAAGCTTTCAGGCGGGCAGCGCCAGCGCATCGCCATTGCGCGCGTCATGCTCAAGGACGCGCCGATCCTCGTTCTCGACGAGGCGACGTCGGCGCTCGATTCGGAAGTGGAAGAGGCGATCCAGTCGAACCTCAACCGCGTGATGGAAGGCAAGACGGTGCTGGCAATCGCCCACCGGCTTTCGACGATCGCCGCACTCGACAGGCTTGTCGTGGTCGATCGCGGCAGGATTATCGAGGAAGGCACGCATGATGCGCTTCTGAGGCAGGGCGGGCTCTATGCCGAACTCTGGGCACGCCAGTCCGGCGGCTTCCTGGCATCCGGGGACGAGCAAACGCGCTCAGTATTCGCGAACGAAATCGCTGATTAGGCCGTAGTGGTTCGAGCCGAAACTGTCCTCCAGCCGGCTCGTGGAGCGGATGAGCAGCGGCGGCCTTGCAAAAATGTGGTCGATGCTAATGCCGAACGGCCCGGCGACGACCGGCCAGGTCGTCGGTTCGGGAAAGGCCGTGGTGAGCCCGGTGCCGCGCAACAGTTCCTGGATCGTCGGCGCCAGGATCGAGGAATTGAAATCCCCGGCAACGACCAGCGCGCCCGTATGGCTCTGCATGGCGGTTTTCAGATCGACCAGCTCTTCGTTCTGAAAATCGTCGAAATAGGGCTTGGTGAGGTGCGTGAACAAGAAATCGACCGGCGTTCCGTCGAAATCGATCGATGCCGACACGAGCCGCCGCTTCCAGAGATTGCCGAGATCCTGAATTTCATAGTGAGCGAACGGACGTTTCGACAGGATCAGCGTATCGCAGACCTCGATCGTGTCGCAGCCGATGCGATAGGGATAGATCTGCTGCAGCCGCGGCAGCTGCGGGAAGATCGGCACGGCCTCCATGAGATCGACGACGTCGGCACCCGATGCCAGCACGGCATCGGCGATCTTTTCGTTGTTGATCCAGTTGTCGATCTCGACGTTGAAGGACATGAGGCGGAAAAGCCGGGGGGCATCCTGCTGCGGCGTCCTGCCGACGAATTCGCGCAGCATGATGACGCCGTGGATATTCAGGAAGGTCGCCACGGCCAGCATCAGGAAGCCATACCAGTGCCGCTTGAAAAACAGGGCGACGACCGCACCGGCGGCGCAGATGAGGCTCAGATGGATCTGGAAGCTGTAGACGAAGGACAGCAGCCAGAAACCGGTGACGTAACGGAGCGAAACGAGGGCCAGGACGATGGTGATGAGGACGCTCAATACGCAGAAAACGGTATGCCTCATCGGCGCAAATCCAGATTCGTATGGCAAACTCAGCAGCGCCTAACACGACCCCTTCTTTGTTGCAACGCAACCAACTTGCAAGTCAGTGATTGCCTTAAAAAATTCACTGAAATTTCCCGCGACATTGTGCCCCCATCCCCTTGTCAAGGCTGGACATAATTTGCGATCAAGCATAGAACGCGCCGGATTGGTGGGGAATCTATGGCCGAAATATGTTCTGATAGATTCGCCGCCTCTGGAGGGGCAGGGCGGAATTCCGCGACAATTGCGCAGAGGATGGTTAAGCCGTGAGCGAACACGTAACGACAAGCGAGGCCTCAGAGCCCACTCGCCGTGATTTTCTTTATCTCACCACCGGCATGGCTGGTGCGGTCGGGGCCGTTGCGGTTGCCTGGCCGTTCATCGATCAGATGCGTCCGGACGCGTCGACGCTGGCGCTGGCTTCCATCGAGGTCGATGTGGCGAGCCTCGAGCCCGGCATGTCGCTGACCGTCAAGTGGCGCGGCAAGCCGATCTTCATCCGCAACCGCACGCCCGAAGAAGTGCAGGCCGCAGCCGACGTTCAGCTGTCGGAACTCAAGGATCCGATCGCGCGCAACGCAAACCTTCCTGCCGACGCCCCGGCAACGGGCGCCGACCGTTCGGGCGGTCAGGGCAAGGAAAACTGGATCGTCATGATCGGTACCTGCACCCATCTCGGCTGCGTCCCGCTCGGTCAGGCAGGCGAGTACAATGGTTGGTTCTGTCCCTGCCATGGCTCGGTCTACGACACGGCCGGCCGCATCCGCAAAGGTCCGGCGCCGCAGAACCTGGCGATCCCGACCTTTTCATTCGTGTCCGACACCAAGATCAAGATCGGTTGAGGGGAGACTGATTTATGAGTGGCCATTCCAGCTACGAACCATCAACCGGCCTGGAAAAGTGGGTCGATGCGCGCCTTCCGCTGCCGCGCATGGTCTATGACAGCTTCGTCGCCTACCCGGTTCCGCGGAACCTGAACTACGCCTATACGTTCGGTGCCATGCTCGCGGTCATGCTGATCGTGCAGATCCTGACGGGTGTTACGCTCGCCATGCACTATGCCGCCGACACCACGATCGCCTTCAACTCCGTTGAAAAGATCATGCGCGACGTCAACCATGGCTGGCTGTTGCGCTACCTGCATGCCAACGGCGCTTCCTTCTTCTTCGTCGCCGTCTACCTGCATATCGCCCGTGGCCTTTACTACGGCTCCTACAAGGCGCCGCGCGAAATCCTCTGGATCCTCGGCGTCGTCATCTACCTGCTGATGATGGCAACCGGCTTCATGGGCTACGTTCTGCCCTGGGGCCAGATGTCCTTCTGGGGTGCGACCGTCATCACCGGCTTCTTCTCGGCCTTCCCGCTGGTCGGCGAATGGGTTCAGCAGTTCCTGCTCGGCGGCTTCGCTGTCGACCAGCCGACGCTCAACCGCTTCTTCTCGCTGCATTACCTGCTGCCCTTCATGATTGCCGGCGTCGTCGTGCTGCATATCTGGGCTCTGCACGTCACCGGCCAGACGAACCCGACCGGCGTCGAGGTGAAGACCAAGACGGATACGGTTCGTTTCACGCCTTACGCAACGCTCAAGGATGCGCTCGGCGTCTCGGTCTTCCTGATCGTCTATGCCTATTTCGTCTTCTACCTGCCGAACTATCTCGGCCATGCCGACAACTACATTCCGGCCGATCCGCTGAAGACCCCGGCCCATATCGTTCCGGAATGGTACTTCCTGCCGTTCTACGCGATGCTGCGCTCGATCACCTTCAATGTCGGCCCGATCGACTCCAAACTCGGCGGCGTTCTGGTCATGTTCGGCGCCATCATCGTGCTGTTCTTCCTGCCCTGGCTTGATACGTCGAAGGTCCGCTCCGCGGTCTACCGTCCGTGGTTCAAGCTGTTCTACTGGCTGTTCGTGATCAACGCGATCATCCTCGGCTGGCTCGGTTCGCAGCCTGCCGAAGGTGTCTACGTCATGATCTCGCAGTTCTGCACGCTTCTCTACTTTGCCTTCTTCCTGGTTGCGATGCCGGTTCTCGGTCTGGTGGAAACACCGCGCCGTATCCCGAATTCGATCACCGAAGCGGTGCTCGAAAAGCGCAACAAGACGGCAGCGGCCAAGACCGCTGCGGCGGCCAAGGCCTGAGCAAGCGGACGGGAAGGATAGAAATATGAAAAAGCTTGTTGCAAGCATTCTCTCGCTCGCTGTCGCGGCTGGCCTTGGCGGCATGGCTCTTGCTCAGGAGGCGGCGGCTCCGGCCGCCCATCACGAGGAAAGCGCCACCCCGCACTACCCGCTGAAGGAGCCCAAGGAGATCGACTGGACCTTTGCCGGCCCGTTCGGCCACTATGACAAGGGTCAGCTGCAGCGCGGCCTGAAGGTCTATACGGAAGTCTGTTCCGCCTGCCACTCGATGAGCCTCGTGCCCTTCCGCATGCTGGGCGAGCTCGGCTATTCGGACGCGCAGGTCAAGGCTTTCGCCGCCAATTACGAAGTCCAGGACGGCCCGGACGCCAACGGCGAAATGTTCACCCGCAAGGCGGTTCCGTCCGACCACTTCCCGTCGCCTTATCCGAATGCGGAAGCGGCAGCTGCTGCCAACAACGGTGCGGCGCCGCCGGACATGTCGCTGCTTGCCAAGGCACGCGAAGTCGAGCGCGGTTTCCCGCAGTTCGTCTTCGACATTTTCACCCAGTACCAGGAAAGCGGCCCGGACTATATCTACTCGCTGCTGACCGGCTATGAGGAGCCGCCGGCCGGCTTCCAGGTTCCGGCTGGCGCGCACTATAACCCGTATTTCCACGCCGCCGCTGCCTTCGCTATGCCGAAGCCGCTCTCCGACGACCAGGTCACCTATGACGACGGTTCGCCGCAGACGGTCGATCAGTATGCCAAGGACGTTTCCTCGTTCCTGATGTGGGCTTCCGAGCCGCATCTGGAAGAGCGCAAGCGCACCGGCTTCATGGTTATGGTCTTCCTGCTGATCTTCACCGTGCTGATCTACCTGACCAAGCGCTCGGTCTATTCGCGGATCGACCACTAAGCGATCTTTCATTGCTTCGGAAAGGCGGCTTCACGGCCGCCTTTTTTATTTGGTTTGATCCGGCGCAATTGATAGTGTGCCGGGGTTTCATGCCCCTCGCAGATACGGATTTTCGATGAACAATACGCTTTCGGAGCTTGCGGCCAGCATCCGCTCCATTCCGGATTACCCCAAGCCCGGCATCATCTTTCGCGACATCACGACGCTGCTCGGCAATCCGCGCGCCTTCCGCCGCGCGGTGGACGAGCTCGTGCAGCCCTATGCCGGCCTGAAGATCGACAAGATTGCCGGCATGGAGGCGCGGGGCTTCATCCTCGGTGGCGCGGTTGCGCATCAGCTTTCGTCGGGCTTTGTGCCGATCCGCAAGAAGGGCAAACTGCCGCATGACACGGTGCGCATAGCCTATAGCCTGGAATATGGCGTGGACGAGATGGAGATGCACCGCGATGCCGTCCAGCCGGGCGAGAAGGTGATCCTCGTCGACGATCTGATCGCCACGGGCGGTACGGCTGTCGGCGCAACGCAGCTTCTGCGCCAGATCGGCGCGGAAGTGGTCGGCGCCTGCTTCGTCATCGACCTGCCGGATCTCGGCGGCCGCAGGAAGCTGGAGGATCTTGGCGTCGATGTGCACACGCTGGTGGAATTTTCCGGCCACTGACGATCGTCGTTCGGGGCAAGTGCGGCGGCATCGCCGCAGCGCCGGCTATTCGAATTCCAGCACCGTGCTTTCGAAGCGGATGACCGCAATAGCGTCCTGATTGACGCCTTCGCAGTGGATGGTGTTGAGATGCCAGCCCGGCCGCGATGCAAGCGGCCGGCCGGAGAGAAAGGTCACGGAATAGCTGACCGTCTCATCGACAAAGACCGGCTTCAGCCATTGCAGCTTCTGGAAACCGGGTGAGGGGCCGAGGTTCGGCGGCTCCAGCCCCTCGCTCTTCAGCCGGCCAATCTCCGCCATCCAGTATCTGAGGAAACATTGCATCCAGGCGGCCGTCGTGTGCCAGCCGGAGGCGCAGAGCGCGCCGAACATGGTGTTCCTGGCCGCATCCTTGTCGGTATGGAAGCGCTGCGGATCGTATTTGCGGGCGAAGCGGAGGATCCTTTCCTCGGTGAAGAGGTAGGAGCCGATCTCGGTCCTGTCGCCTGTCTCGTAAAGTTCGGTCATTCTCATGCGCCGGCCTCCGGGCTATTGCGCATCCCGAAGATCACGGAATTTTCCGTCAGGCAGACCAGTTCGCCGCGCTGGTTTTCCACCTCATGGCGGAATTTGACGATGCCGAGGCCGGGCCGCGAGCGCATCGCGCGCGCCTCCAGCACGGTCGAATGGCCCGACAGCGTGTCGCCGGCGAGCACGGGCTTGCGCCACTCCATGAAATCGACGCCGGGAGCGCCCTCGCAGAGGGAGTTGAGCACGTAGCTGTCGGCCATCATGCGCATGAACATCGCCGACGTGTGCCAACCGGAGGCGGCAAGTCCGCCGAGGATGCTGGCGCGCCCGGCTTCTTCGTCCAGATGCATGGGCTGCGGGTCGAATTCCCTGGCAAATTCGATGATTTCGGGTGCCGTCACCGCCTTCGGGCCGAGCGGGAAGCGCCGGCCGGGCTGGAAATCTTCATAAGCGAGCTTTTCTGCAGGCATCGCCATCTCCCATCATAGGCAGGGTTCTCTGCTTACAATAGCATCCGCGCGGGCTCAATGATTCCATAGGGCAATTGCATGGGGGCGGTGGCATGGCTGAATTGAGATCGATACTGGACGAGGCGGCGCGCGAGGGGCTGATTACCGCGGAGGCCGGGGCGCGGCTCGTGCCGTTCCTGGAAGCGCGGGGCGTGATCGTCGAGGTGCGTGCCGGCGCGCTCGCCGATGCCGCCTGGTCGGATACGGAGACGCCGCGCTTCGTGCGCGGCTTCCACGACGTGCTGATTACCATCGGCATCCTGATTGCGCTTGCCGGCCTCTGGGGGCTCGCCTCGCTTTATGCGGTTCTGCCGGCGATCCTGGTTCTGGCGGAAATCCTCGTGAAACGTCAGCGCCTGGCCCTGCCGGCCGTGGTGCTGACGCTGGCGGCCTTTGCCTGGACCTTCCGGATGATGCTGTCGGTCTTTCCGTCCAATGCCGATCTGTGGCTGACCGGTGACGGCATCGATACGTTCATCGTCTCCTTCCCCGTCATCATGGGGCTTTTCTATCTGCGCTACCGTGTACCGCTTGCGCTTGCGCTCGCGATCTTCTCCGGCCTCGCCCTTGTGCTTGCGCTCGTCTTCCGCCTGCTGCAATGGGCGAGCGGCGACGATGCCTTTATTCTCAACCACCCGACGCTCGTGTCGGTCATCCTGTTTGCCTGCGCTGTCGGCCTGTTCGCCGCCGCGCTCGGCTTCGATCTCAGCGACAGGTTCCGCCGCACGACGCGATCGGATGTCGCCTTCTGGCTCCATCTCGTGGCGGCACCGGCCCTGCTTTACAGCATCCGGGCCTTGCTTTCGCTCGACGGCGGCTGGCTGGATATCATGGATGCAAACTCGTTCAAGACGCCTGTCGTCGTTGCCATCGTCGCGCTCCTGATGCTGATCGGCCTGGTTATCGACCGGCGCGCTTTCGTGACGTCGGGCCTGCTGACGCTGGGACTGGCGATCTACGGAATCTTCCGGCAGGGGAGCGCGACCGTCGACACCTACATATTCGGGACGCTTGTTGTCGTCGGCGTGATCGTGCTTGTCATCGGTACGGGCTGGATGCCGCTCCGGCGCATCGTGCTGCGCGCCTTGCCCTCGGGCATGGTGGAGCGGCTGCCGCCCGGTTGAGCGGCAGCCTTCGTTTTTGTCTGGCGCATGTCGTCATCGCAAAACCGCTGCACGTTTTTGCGCGGCATGCTTGTGCGTCAGGTGTTGAAGCGGAAGTGGATGACGTCGCCGTCCTGGACGACATATTCCTTGCCTTCGTCGCGCGCCTTGCCGGCCTCCTTGGCGCCGACTTCGCCGCCGAACTGGATATAATCGTCATAGGCGATGGTATTGGCGCGGATGAAACCGCGTTCGAAATCCGAGTGGATCACACCGGCCGCCTGCGGCGCCTTGGTGCCGCGCTCGATCGTCCAGGCACGCGTTTCCTTCGGCCCGACCGTGAAATAGGTGATGAGGTTCAGCAGCTTGTAGCCGGCGCGGATCAGGCGGTCGAGACCGGCTTCGTCGAGGCCGAGGGCCGAAAGGAATTCCTTGGCTTCCTCGTCCGGAAGCTGGGCGACCTCGGCCTCGATCGCAGCCGAGATGGTGACGGTTTCCGCACCCTGTTCTCTCGCCATGGCGGCGACGGCTTCGGTGTATTTGTTGCCGGTTGCGGCATCGCTTTCCGCGACGTTGCAGACGTAGAGGACCGGATGCGAGGTCAAGAGGTTCAGGCCCTTGAGGATGCGGGTCTCTTCGGCATCGAGCCTGGACAGCAGCGTGCGGACGGGCTTGCCGTCCTGCAGCAGTTTCAGCGAGGCTTCCATGACCGGCAGCATGGCCATGGATTCCTTGTCCTTGCCGGTGGCGCGCTTGCGGGTCTGCTCGGTGCGGCGTTCCAGGCTGTCGAGGTCGGCGAGCATCAGCTCGGTCTCGATCGTATCGGCGTCGGCGACCGGGTCGATGCGGCCTTCGACATGGGTAATGTCGCCGTCTTCGAAGCAGCGCAGCACATGCACGATGGCATCGACTTCGCGGATATTGGCGAGAAACTGGTTGCCGAGACCTTCACCCTTCGAGGCGCCGCGCACGAGGCCGGCAATGTCGACGAAGTTGATGCGGGTCGGAATGATTTCCTTCGACTTGGCGACATTGGCAAGCGTCTGCATGCGCGCGTCGGGAACGGCCACTTCGCCGGTGTTCGGTTCGATCGTGCAGAAGGGATAGTTCGCCGCCTGTGCCGCCGCCGTCTTGGTGAGCGCATTGAAGAGGGTCGATTTGCCCACATTCGGCAGACCGACGATACCGCATTTGAAGCCCATGGCTGAAACCTGCTGTTTAGAATTCCTTGGCCGTGGCTATGGGATAAAGGAGGGGAGCGGTCAAGTCTTGGAGCGCTTTTCTCGCCGCTCCCTTGCCGTCGCAGCCGCGTGGCACTATTCTTGCCGTGGCGGGATTTGCCTGATACCGGGTGTCGAAATTCTGCAATCGAAAAAGCTTAGTCAGATCCAAACCCCTTCCCATGTCATCAACGGGCGGATTTCCGATGGTTGACAACGACATTGCCTTAAAACCCAAGACCAGAACGAAGCCCAAGCTGGACAGGCCGAAGCTTTACAAGGTCATTCTCGTCAACGACGACTACACGCCGCGCGAATTCGTCATCGTCGTGCTGAAGGCTGTCTTCCGCATGAGCGAGGATGCCGGCTACCGCGTGATGATGACGGCCCACAAGCTCGGCTCCTGCGTGGTCGTGGTCTGCACCAAGGATATCGCGGAGACAAAGGCCAAGGAGGCCATCGACCTTGCCAAGGAGATGGGCTTTCCGCTGATGTTCACCACCGAGCCCGAGGAATAGGGTCGGCCACGGGTTCTAGGCAGGCCGGCGGATCTGATAGCCGGTCTTGTCCTGCAGGAAACCGCAACTCTCATAGAAGCGATGCGTGGCCGGGTCCTTCGAGCCCGTCAGCAGCATGACCTTGTAGCAGCCGGCCTTCCAGGCTTGCTCGATCGCATGGCCGATGAGCTTGCCGGCATAACCCTGCCGGCGGTGTTGGCCATGGGTGACGACATTTTCAATGAGCGCATAGGAGGCGCCGTTGCGCGTCAGGTTGGGGACGACGACCAGCGTCACGGTCGCGGCTGCCGCCTTGCCGGCAAAGCCGATGAAAACCGTCATGCCGGGCTGGGCCAGAACGGCCGAGAAGCGTTCCTGCGCCACCTCGGCTGCGAGGACCGGGTCGGTAGAGTTGAGATACCGGTAGAGGCCGAGCAGGCCCTCGAGGTCGGCGGAGGTTGCCGGCCGAACGGCGAAGGCGTCGCTTTCCGCCACGCTCACTCCCCCTTGTTGCCGAACATCTTCTTCAGCATTTCGGCCATGGGGCCGGTTGCCGGAAGTTTCTGCTGGCTATGGTTGCGCGCCTGGTGAATGTGGGACTTTGCCGCGGGCTTCTTTTCCGGTTTCGGCTTTTCCTCTTCCGGCTTGCCGCCGAGCGCCAGCGCGATCTTGTTCATCAGCTGGGAATCCTCGTTGCGCACCAGCATCTCGGCATTGTCGGCGAGCGTGTCGAGCAGCGGCTCCAGCCAGGCCTGGTCCGCCTTGGCGAAGTCACCGAGCACATGGTTGTGCACCAGATCCTTGACGCCGGGATGGCCGATGCCAAGGCGCAGGCGGCGGTATTCCCTGCCGCAATGGGCGTCGAGCGACTTGATGCCGTTGTGGCCGCCGTGCCCGCCGCCCGTCTTCAGCCGCGCCTTGCCGGCCGGCAGGTCGAGTTCGTCGTAGATCGCCACGAGGTCGGAAGGCTGCAGCTTGTAGAAGCGCATGGCCTCGCCGACCGCTTCGCCCGACAGGTTCATGAAGGTCTGCGGCTTGATCAGCAGCACCTTCTCACCGGCCAGCTCACCTTCCGATATCTCCGCCTTGAACTTCTTCGACCAGGGCGAAAAGCTGTGGCGACGATGGATGGCATCCACCGCCATGAAGCCGATATTGTGCCGGTTGCCGGCATATTTCGCGCCGGGATTGCCGAGACCCGCGATGATCAGCATGGCCTGTCTTCCTTGCAAGAGCTGTTGGCGTTCACCACCGCGAAACGCCGTCAAAGTCAAGGGGCAATGGCGGGCGTGAACGGCAGGCGCCCGATCATTTCAGCAGATGCAGCCCGTATTTCAGGAAGATCTGCTTCTGTTCGCCGCTGGCGATCAGCCTGTCCAGCGAGGCCTGCATGCGGGCGAGAAGATCGTCCGGGAAGTTCTTTTCGCAGGCAATGCCCATCGGCTGGGAGGAGAGCACAGTCACCATTTTCAGCGGCTGGTCGGCCTTCAGCTTGTCGAAATAGAGTTCGGAAATCGGCATCATGTCAATGCGGCCGCCGAGCAGCTTGCGCAGCGTCGCGTTGAAATCGCTGGCGACGTCGAGCTTGGTGAAGCCCTTCTCCTTCAGCGTCACCTCGGTATAGTCGTCGCGCTGCGTGCCGACGACGTATTTCTTCGCCTCTTCGAGATTGCCGGCGGAGACGTCCGAATCCTGGCGGGCGATCAGGATGTTGCGGTCGACGAGAAGCGGCTCGACCCATTTGAACAGGCTGTCGCGCGCCGCGTTATGGGCGGTTGCGAATACGCAGGTCATCGGCGTGGAGCGGGCAAGGCTGAAGGCGCGCGCCCAGGGCATCACGTCGATCGTGTAACCGACGCCGATATCGGCCATGATCTTTTCGACCTGCTCGACGGTCGCGCCTTTGATGAGCTTGCCGTCGCGGTAGTTGAAAGGCGCGTATTCCTCAGTGACGAAGGTTATCGTCTGGGCGGAGGCAGGCGTGGCAAAAGAGGGTAGGGCAAGAAGTGCAAGAAGCAGCAGCCTTTTCATCGCGATACCTCCCGTATCTCGTCAGTTCATGAAGCGCGCGCCACGTTCGGCGGTGAGTTGCTCAATTCTTCGATCAGCCTGGCGGCATTCTGCGGACGGTGGAACAGGTAGCCCTGGCCGTAGTCGAGGCCCATCTGGTGCAGCGTTCCGCACTCTTCCTCCGTCTCGATGCCTTCGGCAATGACGGTGCAGTTCATCTTGTGCGACAGCGTGGTGATGCCTTCGATCAGCATGCGGCTCTTCTGGCGCACGTCATCGTCGGCATCGTTGATGGCGCGGGTGAAGGACTGGTCGATCTTGATGATATCGACCGGGAAGCGGTTGAGATAGCTCAGCGAGGAATAGCCGGTGCCGAAATCGTCAAGCGCGATGCGGCAGCCGAAGCGGCGCAGTTCCGTCACGATCGTGCGGATCTGCGGGTTGTCGTGCATCAGCACGGCTTCCGTGATCTCCACGACGATCCGGTCCGGCAGGATGCCGTGACGGCCGAGAATGGCGGCGAGGCGGGCGGCGAGCGCCGGCTCGAACTGCAGCGGCGAGAAATTGACGGCGAGATAGGTGTCCTGCATGCCGGGCAGGCGGGAGATCTTTGCCAGGTTGGCGATCGCCTTTTCCATGATGACATTGCCGACGCGGACGATCCTGGCGGTCTCCTCGGCCACGCTGATGATCTCGGCCGGCGGCATGAGGCCCTTCTGCGGATGGTTGAGGCGCATCAGCGCCTCGAAACCGGCAATGCCGCGGCCGTTCAGGTTGACGATCGGCTGCAGATAGGCCTCGAACCAGTCGTCGGCGAGACCGGCTTCGATATTGGCTTCGATCTCGGCACGACGGCGGGCGTGATCGAGCATGCTGTTGTCGAAAATCTGGGCACCGTTCTTGCCGTCGCGCTTCTTGGCATACATGGCCATGTCGGACTTCTGCAGCAGCTCGGCTGCGGTCGCGGCGTGGCGAGGATAGATGGCGATCCCGACGGAGGCGCTGAGATGCATGTCGGGGCCGAAGGGCGTCTCGAAGATCGAAGCGATCTGGTCGCACATGGCGCGGGCGCGCTTCTCGGCATTCTTGGCCGGCAGCAGGATGGCAAATTCGTCGCCGCCGAGGCGGGCCGCCTCGTCGGAGGGCGCAAGCAGCGTCTTCAGCCGCTCCACGAGCTCGATGAGGGCGGCGTCGCCCGCGGCGTGGCCCATATTGTCGTTGATCCACTTGAAGCGGTCGAGATCGATGAAGAGGCAGGCGAGTTCCTGGTCGGCGGCATCGGCGGCCGCGATCTTGCTGTCGAGCACGGCTTCGAAACCCTGGCGGTTCAGCAGGCCGGTCAGATGATCCGATATCGCCTGGCGATGGTTGCGGTCCTCGGAGGCCTTCAGTTCCGTCACGTCGGTCATGACGGAGAGCGACTGGCCCTCCTGTCCTTGCGTCGTGAGCGCCGTCTCCATGATGAGGACGTCCATGATGCGGCCGTCCATGCAGATGAACTTGACGGTGACCTCACCGGTGCCGTTCTCGCGCTGGCTCTTGCGCTTGACGAACTTGTCACGGGTGAAGGAGGTGACGAGATCGGAGAAGTTCCGGCCGATGACGGCTGCGCGGTGATAACCGGTCGCCAGCAGCCAGTAATCGCTGACGGCCGTGATGCGGTCTTCCTCGTCAAGCGAGAAAAGCATGGCGGGCGTCAGGTTGTAGATGTCGGTGGTGCGGCGATGGGCGAGCTTCAGCTCGGTTTCCTCGTTTTCGAGCTTCGTCTGCATTTCGTTGAAGCTCTGGGCGAGGCGGCCCATCTCGTCGTTCGACTGCCAGTCGACATGGTGGCGCGAGCCGAGCTGGCGGGTCGCCTCGATCGCAGCCGTCAGGCGCATCAGCGGCTGGATGACGAAGATGCGGTTGCCGATGAGCGCGGTCGCAAAAACGGCCAGCACCGCGAAAATGAAGATGGAGATGAAGACGACCTCTTCCTGCTTCAGGCCGGAAAACAGGCCGAGCGCCGGATAGAAGACGGAAATGCTGCCGAGGTTCTTCGGACCGTCGACGGTGTTGTAGATGATGGCGCGGGAAACCTGAACCAGCTTGCCGTCGAAGGAGCGCGGAATGGTCGACTGGCTGACGTCGAGCTGGCCCGACTGATCGCGGACTTCCACCTTGACGATGGCGCCCTGCGAAACGACCGTCGCGCTGATCTGGGTGACGCTGTCGGCATCGAGATCCCAAAGCGGCTTGGCGAGCGCCTGGGCATTGGCGACAAGAAGAACGGAAATATGGTCGCGTATTTCCTTGTCGGCCCGTTCGGAGGAAAGGAAAAGAAAAAGAACAAAAAGGGGAGCTACAAAAACAAGCAGCGCGCCGCAAACAATCGCAAAAAATCTGTTCTCAACGGAATTATTCATGGTTCCGTTTGCTCCACGGGGGTCGGAATATTCTGCGGTCACGCAGCAGGGCGGGAACTTCGCAACCAGCCGGAGCATGCTTCCATGAATGTGTTAAATGTTGCTGAAATGAGCCTTTTTCGGCAATGAAAAAGCCCGCCTTCCTCACGGAAAACGGGCTTATGCTTTACAAATTGGTAGAAGCGATCAGGCTTCCGCATCACCTTCGGCAGCGGTCTCGTCGATGCCGGCAGCCGGAGCAACGATCGTGGCGATGGTGAAGTCGCGATCGGCGATGACGGGCGTGACACCCTTCGGCAGCGTGACTTCCGAAATGTGAATGCTGTCGCCGATCTTGTGGCCGGAGAGATCAACCGTGAAGAATTCCGGGATCGCGTCGGCCGGGCAGTGAACTTCGACTTCGTGACGAACGATGTTCAGAACGCCGCCGACCTTGAGGCCCGGGGACTTTTCTTCGTTGACGAAGTGAACCGGGATTTCAACCGTAACCTGGGTGTTGCCGGATACGCGCAGGAAATCGACGTGCATCGTGAAGTCGCGGACCGGATCGAGCTGGTAGTCCTTCGGCAGAACCTTGTACTTCTTGCCGTCGACGTCGATGGTCGCAACGGTGGTCATGAAGCCACCGGCATGAATGCGCTTCGTCACCTCATTGGTGTTGATAGCGATGGAAATGGGGGCCTGCTTGTCACCATAGATGACAGCGGGAATAAAGCCGTTGCGGCGGAGTTCACGGGCGGACCCCTTACCAACCCGTTCGCGCGCCTCGGCCTTGAGCTCGTACGTTTCGTGGCTCATGGCTAGTCCTTTCGAGGTTATTTGGAGAGTCCGCAGCGGGCCTGAAGCCTTGTGCCAGCGGACCGGAGGCGGGCAAAGCCCATCCTCATCCGCGTTGCCTCCAAGGGTGTCTACGCGGACGCGTGGCCTATAATATAAGTGTCACGCAAACGCAAGCGGTGACGGGCCTGCCGGGATCAGCAATGCCCCTGGCGGTATCGGCCCGGCGGCGCCTCGCCGCTCTTACATCCGAAAGGCCGCAAGATACAATCCCTGGTATTTTGCGGCCGGTTGCAAAAACCGCTGATAAGCCTTCGTTGGTTGGCCGTTAATCACAGAGTCGAACAGAAGGTTCCACTTTACCTGCAAAGGCCCCGGATTATCCGTTCCTTAACGCGGCCAGACCGATGTCGGGCCTGAAAAGAACGGGTTTTCTCATGTTTGCGATCGTATACTGCCTGACATACCAACACGACTGGACACTGGTTCTTCTGGCTGGCGCCCTCTGCCTCGCATCCAATCTCGGAACGATCCTGTTCCTCAGAAGCGCCGGCAGGTCAAAAGGCATGCCGCGCTGGATCTGGCTTTGCGTGGCCGGGGCAGCAGGCGGTTTCGGCATCTGGTCGACGCATTTCGTCGCCATGCTTGCCTACGATCCGGGCATTGTCGTCGGTTATGGTCGCGATCCGACGCTGATTTCGCTCGGCGCGGCCTTTGCCTCCACCTTCGTGGCCGGCCTTGCCGCCGTATCGCTTCCGCCTTCCCAGTCCAATATTGCCGCGGGCCTGGCTTTCGGCGTTGGCGTTGCCGCCATGCATTTCATCGGCATGGCCGGCTTGCAGGTTCCCGGAACCATCGTCTGGGATCAGCGTCTCGTCGTCGTTGCGCTGGTCATCTCGGTCGCCATGGCGATCTGGGGATATACGCTCACACGGAACTGGAAGGGAACGAACCGGAGCATTCTTGCTGCGGCGTCGGTGCTGTCGCTCGGCATCGTGCTGATGCATTTCACCGCGATGGGGGCGCTGACGATTGTCGAGGGCGGGCCGGAGGCGATCGAACCGCAGGCGCTTTCGAAGTCGGTGCTTCTCGTGACCATTCTCGTCGTGTCGATTTCGATGCTTGCCTCGGGCATGTCGGCATCCATCATTGCCTTTCGCGCCGCCAAGCAGGCGAGCGCAAGCGAGACCAGGTTCGAACTGCTGCTGCAGGGCGTGACGGACTACGCCATCTACATGCTTGACCCCGCAGGGGTCGTCACCAACTGGAACGTGGGGGCAGAACGCGCGAAGGGCTATAGCGCCGCCGATATCGTCGGGCAGAATTTCGCCCGGTTCTACTCCGAGGAGGACCAGCGCAACGGCCTTCCGCAGCGCGCGCTCGAAGCCGCTCTCGCCAACGGCCGGCACGAGGCGGAGGGGATGCGCTTTCGCAAGGACGGATCCTCGTTCTGGGCGCATGTCGTCATCCAGCCCGTGTATGACGATGGTCGCCTCATCGGCTATGTGAAGATTACCCGCGATATTACGCAAGCCAAGATCGACGGCGACCGTATCAAGGAAGTATCGAGGAACCTCGATCTGGCACTGGAGAACATGAGCCAGGGCATTTCGATGTTCGACCGCAACGAGCGGCTGATCCTGGCAAACGCCCGGTATAGCCAGCTCTTCGGCTTCCCCGAGAATTTCATTCGCCCGGGTCTTGCCTATTACGAGATCGTTCGCAACGGCTATCAGATCGCCTTCGGCGACGGAGAGGCCGCAGAGGCGAGGGCGACCGACCATTATCGCAGGCACATGGCGACGATGCGCTCCGGCCAGAAGACGCTGGTGCATCAGACGACGGGCGGACGGTCAATTCTGGCGACGTTCAACGTTCTGGCCGATGGCGGCTGGGTCACGACGTTCGAAGACATTACCGAACGGCTGGCGCGCGAAGAGAAGATCGCGTTCATGGCCAAGCACGATGCTTTGACCGGCCTGCCGAACCGTCCCACCTTCAACGACTATCTCTCGCATCAGCTGACGATTGCCAAGAGGCTGTCGGCCAAGGTTGCGGTGATCGGCATCGATCTCGATAAGTTCAAGGAAATCAACGACCAGATGGGCCATGTCGCCGGCGATTTCGTGTTGAGCACATTGGCCGCGCGGTTGAACGGCATCCTGCGCGACGAGGAGCTCGTCGCCCGGCTCGGCGGCGATGAGTTCGCGGCCATCAAGCGCTTCGGCGACCGGGCAGAGCTTGACGATTTCGTTGCCCGGCTGGAGGCCGCGCTTACGGAAAAGATGGAATTCGAGGAGCACCACATCGTCCCAGGTGCCAGCGTCGGCGTCGCGCTTTACCCCGATGCCGGCGAAGATGCCGAAACCCTGCTCGCAAATGCCGATCTGGCCATGTACCGCGCAAAACACGAGGTCGGGCACAATGTCTGCTTCTACGACGAGTCCATGGACGAAGTATCGCGCGACAGGAGAAGGCTGGCGCGCGACCTTTGGGCGGCGATCGAACGCGACCAGATGTACCTTCACTATCAGGTGCAGAAATCGGTCGCGACCGGCAAGACGACCGGCTACGAAGTGCTGCTCAGGTGGAACCATCCCGAACGCGGAAACATACCGCCCGCCGATTTCATTCCGATCGCCGAGGAATGCGGCGCGATCGTCCCGATCGGAGAATGGGTGCTTCGCGAGGCGTGCAGGGAGGCGGTCAGCTGGAAGGACGACGTCAAGATCGCCGTCAATATTTCGCCCATCCAGATCGCCCATGCAAATATCGCCGAGCTGGTGCGCTCGGTCCTTGAGGAAACCGGCCTGCCGGCATCGCGGCTCGAACTGGAGATCACGGAGTCGTCGATCATCGTCGACAAGAGCAAGGCGCTGGTTGCCATGCGTGCGCTCAAGCAGCAGGGCGTTGCGATCGCCATCGACGATTTCGGCACCGGCTATTCGTCGCTCGAAACCCTTCGCTCGTTCCCCTTCGACAAGATCAAGCTCGATCGCAGCTTCATGAACGAAGTCGAGACCAGCCAGCAAGCAAAGGCGGTCATCCGGTCGATCCTGGCGCTGGGGCGCGGCCTGTCGATCCCCGTGCTGGCAGAAGGCGTGGAAACGCTGAGCCAGCTCGAGCTGCTGACATCCGAAGGCTGCGACGAGGCCCAGGGCTACTACTTCGGCCGTCCGGCACGAATGGAAAAACAGGCGGCTGCGCTCAACACTGCGGCTTGACACCGGAAGCTATCCGATCTTCCTATGGCCGCATCAAAAGCGGCTGAGGAGAGTACGGATGCGTCTCAAACTTGTCACGACGACGAGCCTTGTCGCCCTATCGCTGTTCGGGGCAGCGCAGGGGGCGGAGATCAATCAGGATGGGGCGAACAAGCTTCGCGACGACCTGACGAACGTGTTGCCTGACGAACTTGCAAAGAGCGGTTTCGTAACCGTCAACCCGGCAGGTAGCCGCTACGAGATCATATATGATTTTGCCAAGCTGCTCAGCAAGATCGACACGACCAAGGTCGTGGTGAACGGCCTGACCCCATGGTCGGTTTTTGCCACGCCGCTCGACAGCGGTCTGTGGAACCTCGAAAGCAATAACAGCTTCAATATTTCCGGCAGCTTGAAGGGACCGGATGACAAGGCCACGGATTTTACCTATTCGATAGCCTCGATGGTCTATGACGGCGTTTTCGATCCTGCGATCGCTTATTTACGCTCCGGCAATTTCAAGGCCACCGACATCCGTCTCACGTCAAAGTCCGATATGGACCAGGTCGACGTGACGTTTGCGGGCATGGACTATCGGCTCGATTCGACCGACAGCGCCAGTGGCAACGGTCGTCTCGATTTCAAGACCAATGGCTCGCTTTCCGCGCTGTCGGAGACGGTCACCAACCCGTCGATGCCACCGGTCAACATCAAGGCGGATTCGATAGACGTCAACGCCGATGTCGCCAGCCTGCCGGCGAAGGAAATCCGCGATATCGTATTCTTCATCCTGGAGCATATGGACGAGAAGGAACTGAGCAAGGAGGATGGCGAAAAGCTGAAATCGGTGCTCAAGGCATCCTTCCCGCTATTTTCCTCGCTCAATGAATCGATCACCGCCAACAACCTGACGGTCGGTACTGCCGCGGGTAATGGCGGCGCTAAGGCCTTCGGCTATAATTTCTCGATCGCCGGGCCGAGCGACACCGTCCGGTTTGCCTTCGGCATGAACGCCGCAGAGGTGACGCTCGATAGCCCTGTCGTGCCGGCGAGCTACCACGCCTTCCTGCCGAAGAGCATCGATATGCAGATCGCCGTGCCCGACATGGATTTTGCCGCTTTCAGCGACGAGTTCATGAAGATCGATTTCTCGGCCGGCAGCAATTCGGAGGAAAGCGGCAAGCAGGCGGCCGAAAAGCTTTTCCATGACGGCATTCTCGTCGTCGACTTGCCGAAGTTTACCGCGGTCTCGGATGTCTACGATATCGACGTCACCGGCAGGCTGCAGGGGCGCGTCGATACGCAGAAGGACTATTCGCTCCAAGCTTCGGTCCTGGCGCGCGATCTCGACAAGTCGATCGCCGCCATCCAGGAACTCGCCAAGAGCGATCCGAACCTCCAGCAGGTCTCCTTCGGCATGATGATGGCCAAGGGCTTTGCCAAGACCGATCCGGATGGCCGCTCGCGTTGGGATATCAGCGTTGCCGGCGACGGGTCCGTGGCGATCAACGGCCAACAGATCAAGGGGCCGGATGCCGCAGAACCGGATCAGGGGCAGGCTCAGCCACAATAAACACCCGGGATTGCAAGCTGCAGTGAAAGCCGGCTTCGGGCCGGCTTTTTTCATCCCGCATCAAGGGTTTTGCCAAGACCAGCCGTTTAGACGGCGGGTTGGAACGGGCTATCGTTTTGAACGAAGATGGCGCTGTGACCGTCAATAGCCAACCGCTGGCGGGGCAGCACAGTGCGGATCAGCAACAAACGGCAGCGAACGGCTGCTCAAAAATCAAAAAGCGCCGGTCGAATGCCGGCTCCTTTTTAGTCGAAGAGGCTCGAGACCGATTCTTCCTGGGCCGTGCGGCTGATGGCTTCGCCAATCAGCGGGGCGGTCGTCACGACGCGGATGTTGTGGGCCGAAAGGACGGCCGTGGTCGGCTGGATCGAATCCGTGATGACGAGTTCGCGCAGCTTGGAGGAGGTGACGCGGGTGACGGCGCCGCCGGAGAGAACGCCGTGGGTGATGTAGGCGGTCACGCTGGACGCGCCCTTGGCGAGCATCGCGTCGGCCGCGTTGCAGAGCGTGCCGCCGGAATCGACGATATCGTCGATCAGCAGGCAGTCCTTGCCGGTGACGTCGCCGATGATGTTCATGACTTCGGATTCACCCGGCCGATCGCGACGCTTGTCGACGATGGCCAGAAGACAGTCCAGCCGTTTGGCAAGCGCGCGGGCGCGCACCACGCCGCCGACGTCGGGCGAGACGACCATGACGTTGCTGAGGTCGTAGTGGCTCTTGATGTCGCGCGTCAGAACGGGCAGGGCGAACAGGTTGTCCGTGGGTATGTCGAAGAAGCCCTGAATCTGGCCGGCGTGGAGATCGAGCGTCATGACGCGGTCGGCGCCGGCTTCGGTGATCAGGTTTGCGACCAGCTTGGCGGAGATCGGCGTGCGGCCGGAGGCGCGGCGATCCTGGCGGGCATAGCCGAAATAGGGGAGCACGGCCGTGATGCGGCGGGCCGACGAGCGACGCATGGCGTCGATCATGATCAGCAGTTCCATCAGATGGTCGTTGGCAGGAAAGGAGGTCGGCTGTACGAGAAAGACGTCCTCGCCGCGCACGTTTTCCTGGATTTCGACGAAGATTTCCTGGTCGGCAAACCTTCGGACACTGGCTTTCCCTAAGGGAACATTGAGATAGTTGCAGATCGCTTCGGCGAGTTGCCGGTTCGAATTGCCTGCGAAAACCTTCATCTTGGTCCGCCTGTTATGCGCTGATAGCCGCGCTTTTTAGCCAGCTTCCCGCTGAATGCAAGGGCTAAGGCGTCACATACTTTTATATTTATAAAAAGCTTGTGACTAACCGCCCTGGCTCTGCCGCCAGGATGTGAACTCGCTGATCGTCTTGGAGGCGATCTGCTGCATGACCGAGGCGGGCACGCCAGCCCAGGGATCGGTGGCGGCCGTCGGCACGCTTTCCTGTCCCTGAATGCGGTGCAGCCGGGCGCCGGCATTGTCAAGCACGTCCCAGACATAGACCACGGTGACTTTCCCCGCGTCGCCGAAAGCGGAGAGGTAGCCTTTGAGGATATAGTCGCTGCTGGTATCGTTCGAGCTCTTGATTGCCAGGCCATGCGCGCGGGCTTCCGCGCCAAGCTGGCGCGACAGCGGGGTGACGGCCTGGACCGGCGCGCCGATGATCGGCAGGAACCGCACCGTGTTGCCGCGTGCCGAGGTCGAAGAGGAGACGGAAGGATCAAGGGCCGCCGTCTGCGTCTGCTGCTGCGGCGCCGTCGCCTGTTCGGCGGCGGAGGGCGGGGGCAGGGCCTGGCCTTCGATCGGCCCGGAAGCGGCGGGTGAAGAGCCGTCGCGGGCGATTGCATCGGCCTGAGCCTGCATCGTCGTCGGCGGGGCGCCGGTGCCGGGCCGGTAGGCCTGTGCCGAATAGTTGGGCTGGGTCGGGGAACTCTGTTCGCTAAAGGCCGGCGTATAGCCGTTGCGGCGAGGGGCTGCCGGGAATGTCTGCTGCGGTTCTCCGGCCATGCGTTCGGCTTCGCTCTGCGTGACCGGGGTAGACGAACGATTGACGGAAGAATCGCCGATCTCCATGGGCGGCGTGAGCGTCAACGCGTCGGTCGTGTTGCAGGCAGAAAGCAAGGCAAGGCAGATCAGGAGCGTGGGCGCAGTCGCAACTCGCGTCATCCCTCGGTTCGTCCTTCCCACATTCGCATCAGCCCCGTGCGAATTTATGCGGGTGGGGGGACCCGTCTGTCAATTCCGGATTCTTGCCAGTGATGTCAGCGCCCTAAGCGCCGATGAAGTCCAGGGAGTGCCGCGAAAGCGCGCGCGGGGCTTCACCGGTCGTCAGATAGGTCTGGCCGAGGGTCATGGCCGTGCCCGTGTCGGAATCGGCGATGATCATGTGCACGAAGAGCGACATGCCGGGCTCGATCGGCTGCGGATTGCCGGCATGGAACATCTGGTGCTCCATCCAGGAGGGCGAGAAACGGGCGCCGAGCGAATAGCCGCAGGCATTCAGGCGATGGCGGGCGAGGCCGCGCTCGTCCATGATCCTGGCGTGCATGTCGAAGACGTCGCCGAAAGTGTGGCCGGGCTTCAGCACGGTCTCGATCGCCTGGATCGTTTCCAGGCAGGCATTGTAGAGTTCGCGGTGGCGATGCGTCGGCTCACCGACGACGATCGTGCGCATCATGGCGGCATGATAATGCGCGTAAGCGCCGGCCCATTCGAGCGTCAGCTGGTCGTTGGCGTCAAGCTTGCGGCGGCCGGCCTTGTAGCGGCAGAGCAGGGCGTCCGCGCCCGAGCCGATGATGAACTCGTTGGCCGGATAGTCGCCGCCGCCGGTGAAGATCGCGCCCTGCATGGCGGCGAGGATTTCGGCTTCGTCGGCGCCGGGGCCGGTCAGGCGGATCGCTGCGTCCAGCGCGTCGTCCGCCAGAACGGCGGCACGTTCGACATAGGCGATTTCGGTCGGGCTCTTGACGAGGCGCAGGCGGCTGACGAGGTAGGAGGCGTCGACGAGCTGGCCGAAGGTCGTCAGTTGCGCGTCGAGCAGCCGGGCGACGCGGCCCGTCATGCCATGCGTGTCGTATTCGACGCCGATGCGGGCGCCGAGCAGGTCCATTTCGACGAGCAGGTTCTTGAGGTCCATCGTCGGATCGGCATTGACGCGATCGACCCAGACATGGATATCCTCGATGACCGATGTGTGCCGGGCCTGACGCAGGTCGGCCGAGCGGGTAATCAGCGCCATGGTGCCGTCGGCCTTGACCACCAGGGTCTGGAAGAAGCAATAGCCGAACGTATCGTAGCCGGTCAGCCAGTACATGCTCTCCTGCGCAAAAAGCAGCAGCGCGTCGAGCTTTTCTTCCTTCATCTTGTCGGTCAGGCGGGTCAGCCGGCTTGCGAATTCAGCCCGTTCGAAGTGAAGTGCCATGCTGCTTACGTCTCCCTGATGCTGATCGCCGAAATCTGGCGGCCGTAATCCGGCTCCTTTTTATGTGTGGTCCGGCGATAGGAAAAAAAGCGCTCGCTGTCGGGATAGGTGCAAATGCCGAGACTTTCGGCGCGCACTCCGGCGTCTTTCAGCCGCCGGACGGTCAGTCCCTGCAGGTCGAACATGGCGTGGCCTGCCGACGGCGAGGGGATGAAGTAGCGTTCGTAGGCAGGGTCGTAGGCAAGGAAACGTTCGACGAATTCCGGGCCGACCTCATAGTTCGCCTGGCTGATCGAGGGGCCAAGGCAGGCGACGATATTGTTCCTGTCGGCGCCAAGGGCCACCATGGCGTCGATGGTGTTTTCGAGCACGCCGGTCAGCGCGCCCTTCCAGCCGGCGTGGGCGGCGCCGATGACGCGGTTTTGCGGGTCGGCAAATAGGATCGGGCCGCAATCGGCCGCCAGCACGCCAAGCGCGATGCCGGGGGTTGCCGTGACCATGGCGTCGGCCTGCGGCCTGTCGCCGTTATAGTGCCTGCCGATGGTGACGACATCGGGGGAGTGGACTTGATGGACGGTCGCCAGCCGCTCGACCGGCAGATCGAACCAGGCGGCGACGCGCCGGCGGTTTTCTTCGACATTGCCGCGCTCGTCATGCGAGCCGAGGCCGACATTGAGGCCGCGATAGATGCCTTCGGAGACGCCGCCGGCGCGGGTGAAATAGCCATGGCGGATCGTCCCGCCGGCCGCTTCGTTCAGCAGCGCGCTTTCGATCGGTGCCGGGGAGGCCGCATCTGTCATGTGATATTCCGGGTCTTTTGGAGAGGGATCGACGTCGTCTTCGCCGGTTCTCGCCCGGCGAAGCATTGTCATTTTGCGGCCGATGTTGGCGAGCGTAAGGCTGGCTGTCAATCCACCGGGCGGAACGGCATCAGGTCGATCGGCGGATGGGAGACGGCGAGCACCTTGAAGAGCTCGCCCATGCGGCCTTCGCCCGCACCGGCGAGCCGGTCGACGGCGCTCTGGATGATCTGTTGCGTGCGCGGCTCGCGGTCGCGGCCGAGGGCTGCGGCGCGCTCGAGAATGCCGAGCCCGGTCAGGAAGTCGCCCTGGTGCAATGCGCCGTTGATGTGGACGTCGGCGGAAGCCGCCGTTTCCGCAAGCTGCTGGAAATCGACATGGCTCGTCAGGTCCGCCTCGCCGGGATGGGCGAGCGGCGGATCGAACTCGTGCATGCGCACGGCCTGCAGCGTGTCGCCGAAACCGGTGACGAGATGCCCGTAGTCTATCGTAAGCGCGGTGCCGCTGAAGGCGCGCAGCCTTTCGCAGATGGCGCTCATGACGGCCTGACGCGCGGGCGAAATCTCAAACAGGGTGCCGAGCGGCACGCTTTGAGCGGGCTCCGGCAGCAGCGCCGGATCGATGCCGGCAACGCCGGCCGCAAAGGTCAGTTCGCCGTCTGCGTCCAGGCCGACCATGCGCTCGCGGAATCCGGTCTGCGTGCGCACGAACTGGCGGATCGGGATCGCGTCGAAGAGTTCGTTGGCGACGATCAGCGTGAAGCTGGGCGGGACCTCGTCGAAGCCGCCGTGCCAGCTGATCTTGCCGTCGTACGGTTCGAGCGTCTGGCTCTGGACATCGCGCAGGCGCTCGCTGGTTTCGACGAGATGGACGGTCATGTTGTCGAAGAGCGGCGGTGCGATGCGCGAAATCACCCGCAGCATGTCGGCCATCATCGTGCCGCGGCCAGGGCCGATCTCGATGAGGCGAACGCCGGCGGGCGTCGCGTGGCGCTGCCAGGCGTGGACGACGAAAACGCCGATCATTTCGCCGAAAAGCTGGCTGACCTCAGGCGCGGTGACGAAATCGCCCGAACGGCCGAAGGGCTCGCGGGTGCGGTAGTAACCGTGTTCGGGATCGGCAAGGCAAAGCGAGAAATAGTCGGTGACGCTGATCGGCCCGTTGGCCTGGATGATCGTCTTGATCTTTTCGCCCAAAGCGGTGGTCATTGCGGTCGTCCCGGTCGTTTCAATGCTGCAGGGCAGCTGCCTGGCGGGCGCGGAAGATCGCCCAGAGGCCGAGCAGGATCATCGGGAAGGACAGAACCATGCCCATCGTCAGCCAGCCGGTGCCGAGCAGATAGCCGAGCTGCGCATCCGGCTCGCGGAAGAATTCGACGAAGATGCGCGACAGCGCATAGCCGCAGACGAAGACGCCGGAAATGAGGCCGGGGCTCTTCAGCGCCTTGACGCCGTAGACGAGCGCGGCAAGGACGAGAAGCAGGACGATGCCTTCAAGGCCCGCTTCATAAAGCTGGCTCGGATGGCGTGCGAAGGGGCCGCCGGTCGGGAAGACGACCGCCCAGGGCACATCCGTCAGCCGGCCCCAGAGTTCGCCGTTGATGAAATTGGCGATGCGGCCGAAGAACAGGCCGCAGGGCACGACCGTGGCGACGATATCGAACAGGCTCCAGATCGGGATGCTGTTGCGGCGGGCAAAGAGGATCATGGCGATCGTCGTGCCGGCCAGGCCGCCATGGAAGGACATGCCGCCGTTCCAGATCTGCACGGCGCGGATCGGGTCTTCGATAATGGCGCCGAGATCATAGAAGAGGATATAGCCGATACGGCCGCCAAGAACGATGCCGAGGGCGGCCCAGACGATGAAGTCGTCCAGCTGGGGCCGCGATATGGGCGACGTATCGTTCGGCCAGAGGGTATCGTTTGCGGCGATGCGGCGGGCGTAGGCCCAGCCAAGGAGGATGCCGGCGACATAGGCCAGGCCGTACCAGTGAATCGCCAGCGGGCCGATCGAAAAAGCGATCGGATCGATATTAGGGAAAGGCATTATAGCAAGAAGATCAGCGGCTATCGGCAAGGTTTTCCCACCCGTTGAGATGCGCGGAACATGGCTCCGCGATCTGCGGGGGTCAAGTGCATTGTTCGTCACGGACCCGTGCGCCGGGGCTTATCCCGTGCAAAGCGCTTGCATCCTTAACGGCGAAGCCCTACCTCCATTTTCAGTGGCCGCAAGGCCTTACATTCACGTCGTGCGAAGGGAGAAATACGCCATGACGACCGGAACGAACCGCATCATGGATGAATTCGCCAAGCTGATGACCGATGCTGCGGGTGCTGCCCAGGGCGTGCGCAAGGAGATCGAAACGGCCTTCAACGCCCATGCCGAACGCTGGCTGAACAGCATGGACGTCGTCAAGCGCGAGGAGTTCGAAGCCGTGCGCGAAATGGCCATCAAGGCGCGTGACGAAAACGAGGCGCTGGCCGCCCGCATCGCCGCGCTCGAAGCCAAGCTCGCCGCCAAGGGCAAGTAGCCTCCGTCGAAAGAAGTTGCTGTATAAGGTGCGGCGTGGCCCATATGTTACATGCCGCATCTTCGATAAAAAAATCAGGTGCGATTTTCCACCTGTGGACACTGCCAAAAAAGCCAATGGGCAGAGTCTTTTACCTCCCCCGCTGAATCTGATTCCCTAAGTGCTTTCCACAACCGGCCCGGCCAAATTTCCGTGAGAGGGGCTGGCAGGCCGCGAGGGTCATTATACACTGATTTTAAATGATGATTCGAAGCGAATTGGTAAGCTCCGGGCAGGTTCACTGCGTTAGTCTGGCAGCGGTTCAGCGATCATCCCAGGTGGTGGTTTCCGGTGTTGCGTGTGTCTTGTTTTGTGTTTTTCACGAAGTTGGGCCGCATTCATTCCGGTCAAGAAGGTGCTGCATGAGCCTTATGGAATTGGAAGTCGAACGCCAGTCGAACCCGGTCGACATGATCGAGTACGTGGCGTCCAGCAATGACTGGGCATTCGAGCGGTCCGGCGAAGACGAGATTGCGATGACGGTCGAAGGACGCTGGGCTGACTATCACGTCTCCTTCTCCTGGATGGAGGAATTCGAAGCGCTGCATCTCGGCTGCGCCTTCGACATCAAGGTTCCCGATATCAGGGTCAACGAGGTGGTGAAGCTGCTCTCGGCGATCAACGGACAGGTGCTGATGGGCCATTTCGACCTGTGGCGCCAGGAAGATGTCGTCATCTTCCGCCAGTCGCTGCTGCTGGCCGGGGGCGCCGAGCCGACAAACCGCCAGGTCGAGGTGCTGCTTTCGAGTGCACTCGATACCTGCGAGGCCTATTATCAGGCGTTCCAGTTCGTCGTCTGGTCCGGAATGGAGGCCAGCAAGGCGATGGAAGCCGTTCTTTTCGAAACAGTTGGCGAGGCCTGACATGCCTGCAACCATCTTTTCCGCCGCCAATCCGGTCGTTCTCGTCGGTGCCGGCAATATGGGGGGCGCCATGCTCTCCGGCTGGCTGAAGAGCGGAGTTCCGGGTTCCGCCGTCGTCGTGGTCGATCCCGGCCCGTCGCCGGCGATGATGTCGACCATTGCCGATGCCGGCGCCACACATGTCACGTCCGCTCCGGCCAATCTCAAGGCCGGGGTCCTGTTCCTGGCGGTGAAGCCGCAGGTCATGGAAGCCGTGCTGCCCACGGTCAGGGGTGCCGTCGGGCCGCAGACGGTCGTCGTTTCGGTCGCAGCCGGCAAGACGCTGGCCTTCCTCGAAAAACATCTCGGCGAAGCGGCCATGGTGCGTGCGATGCCGAACACGCCCGCCATGGTCGGGCGCGGCGTGACCGGCGCCTTTGCCAATGCGCGTGTGAGCGCCGAACAGCGCGATGGCGTCAATGCCCTTCTTCGCGTCTCCGGCCCTGTCGAATGGGTGCCTGCCGAAGCCGACATCGATTCCGTGACGGCGCTTTCGGGCAGCGGGCCGGCTTATGTGTTCTATCTCGTCGAGTGTATGGCAGAAGCGGGCCGTAAGCTTGGCCTGCAGGCGGACCTTGCCATGCGTCTTGCGCGGGAAACTGTCGCGGGGGCTGGTGAGCTGCTGCACCAGTCCCCCGACGACGCTCAGCGCCTGCGCCAGAACGTGACCTCGCCGGGCGGAACGACGGCGGCGGCACTTTCCGTATTGATGGCTGAAGACGCCATGCAGCCGCTGTTCGACAAGGCGCTCGCGGCGGCCCGCAAGCGCGCCGAAGAACTCGCCAGCTGAGAGACGATCATGGCTGAAGAGATTACCTTTGCCGATTTCGAGCGCGTCGATATCCGTGTCGGCACCGTCATCGAGGCAAATCCCTTTCCGGAAGCGCGCAAGCCCGCGATCAAGCTCGTGATCGATTTCGGCCCCGAGATCGGCGTCAAGAAATCCTCGGCGCAGATCACGGTCCATTATTCGCCGGAACGGCTCGTCGGACGGCAGGTGCTTGCCGTCGTCAATTTTCCGCCGCGCCAGATCGGACCGTTCCGGTCCGAAGTGCTGACGCTCGGTTTTGCCGACGAGAAGGGCGATATCGTGCTGGCGGCCGTCGAGCGGCCGCTGCCGAACGGCCAGAAGCTGATGTAGGCCGCTCAGGCCGGGCAATCGTCGGCGCGGGCTGCGGGCCTGGCCTCAGTGGATGTCGCGCGAGAGCGGATCGCTCAGCAGGAAATCGTGGAAGACGGCTTCGAAGCCGGCGCGTTGCGGCGAGCAGAACACGGGGCCGACCAGCACCTCTTCAAAAGCGGGATCGAACCAGGCGAGGCGGGCCATGCGCCATTCGTCCATCGTATCCGTGCTGTACTGGATGAAGAGCGCGTCGCCGTTGCGGGTGGCGCGAACCGAAATGGCGTCGAAATCATGGCCGATGCGAAAGGCCGACCAGTCGGAATTGCCGTTGGTGACGACGGTGCTGAAATGCCTGGCGCCATCGGTATATTCGATGCCGCATTTCATCCAGTGTTCCTCATCGGCGCGGATCATCAGGCCGGCCTGGTCGTAGAGCGCTTCATAATTGCCGGAGAAGGTGACTTCGGCGGTGAAGTCGCCCCTGCGGCTTTCGTGCAGGAAATGGCCGTCGTCGCGGTGGAAGCCGTAATAGGTGCCCTGCCAGAAATCGGTCCTGTCACCGGAGCGGACATGGAGCGCGCCGTCGCGCTCTTCAAAGAAGGGCGGCGGGTTCAGCCAGCTCATGTGCCTCATGCTCAGATCTCCCGCAGGAAAGGATTTTCGCGGCGTTCGTCGCCGATGCGGCTGCCCGGTCCGTGGCCGCAGATGAAGCCGACATCGTCGCCGAGCGGCAGGACCTTGTCGCGGATGGAATCGAGAAGCTGGCGATGGTTGCCGCCGGGAAGGTCGGTGCGGCCGATCGAACCGTTGAAGAGCACGTCGCCGAGATGGGCAAATTTCTGGGCGCGGTTGACATAGATGACGTGGCCCGGCGCATGGCCCGGCGTGTGGTAGACCTCGAATTCGTGCGAGCCGAACGAGACTTTGTCACCATCCTTCAGCCAGCGGTCGGGCGTGACGTTCTGCAGGCCCGGCACGCCATATTTCTCGGCCTGGGTTTCGATGCGCTGCAAAAGCGGCAGGTCGTCCTCATGCGGGCCGACGATATCGACACCGAGCTTTTCCTTGAGCTCCTTCGCACCGCCCGCATGATCGAGATGGCCGTGGGTCAGCCAGATTTCCTTGATCTTGAAGCCGTTCTCCTCGATCACGCCTGCAATCACCGACACGTCGCCGCCGGGATCGACCACCACGCCCTCCTTCGTATCGGGATCGAAGAGGATGGTGCAGTTCTGCTGGAAGGGTGTCACCGGAATGATGCCGGCCTGGAGCATGCCCATGAATGCCTCGTTTTTACGTCTTTCGATTGCCTGTCTCTATAGGTGCAAACGCGGCCGAAGGCAGCCGGAATTTTCGGCCGGTTCACGCGCAGACGACAGGCTGAAACAGGAAGTTATCGGCTTCCCGATCGCGGCGTGGCGCTGGCCGTGGAGGGATTTCGTAGCGATTTCAGATGCTTGTCGCCGCCTTCTTTGCGCCATCGTTCAGCCGCGGCTTTTGCGGCGGAACAAGCGCGTGGCCCGTGCGTTGTCAGCCCATCGCAACAGGAGACCTTACAATGACCCTGAAGAGAAACCTTCTGCTGGCCGGTGCCTTTCTGGCTGCGAGTGCAGGCCTTGCTCAGGCGGAGATGGTGGCGACCTCCATCAACGACCTGAACATTCGCTCCGGTCCCGGCCCGCAATATCCTTCCGTCGGCCTTGCCACGCGCGGCTCGACCGCCGTGCTTGACGGCTGCATCGAAGGCAGCCGCTGGTGCCGCGTCGATGTGAACGGCGTGCGCGGCTGGGTCTATGCCGAATATCTGCAGGTCGATCAGGGCGGCTCGCCCGTCATCGTGGAACAGCATCGCGCCGATCTCGGCGTGCCCGTCGTGACCTACGAGACGACCTCCGGCGTTCTGCCGGCAGAGCCGATGCCCGCACCCGACGACGAACTGATCGGCCCGGTCGGATCGGTCGAGGCGATCACGCCGCCGGAAGAGGTCCGCACCTATATCGACAGCACGCCGGGGCAGGCCGTGCAGCTTGGCGGCGACGTGGTGGTCGGTGCCGAAGTGCCCGCCGACGTGACCTTCCAGGAGGTTCCGGATTACGAGTATCGCTATGTCCGCATCAACGACCGGCCGGTGCTGGTCGATCCGGGCACGCGCCGCATCGTCTACGTCTATCAATAAAGCCAGGGGGCAATAAAGCCAGGGCAAAGGCGGCCGTCCGGCCGCCTTTTCCCTTTCCGCGACGATCCGCCGGGCGCTCGCATGGGTTGCCAGAATCCTCTACTTCTCCTCGCAAATATGATAATATACTAACATGCCATCCGGTGATGGCATGAGTCGGCGATCGAAGAGATCGCCAGAGGAGAAAAACATGGAAGCGCTACTTCCGCTCATCACACAACTGGTTGCTGGCGCCGTCGGCGGCAATGTCGCCAGCGCGGCACTGAAACAGCAGGCGATCAATGTCGTTGCGCGCACGATTGCAGGCGCCATCGGCGGCATTGGCGGCGGCATGCTGCTCAGCATGGTTGGCGGGGAAGCGGCAATGACCGGACTGATCGCCGATGGTATCGGCGGGCTGATCGGCGGCGGCATCCTTTCGACGGTTGCCGGCCTGGTCATGGCCAAGGCACGCTGAAGGCCCGGACGCTGGGCGACGAAACGGCCCGGCAGACGCATGTTTCGGGCCGGCATGACTGACGGATGGTTTGATCGGCGGCGATCACCGCGGCCGATGAGATTTCCATCCTTCGTTCGTTTCCCGGCGTTTCGGAGATTGTCGCCGGCGTGAGGCGATACGGACCGGTTTCGGATACGGGAATGAATACCGCGGCCGAACCGGTCAGGAAGCAATGCGGGATCGGCGTGTGAACGGCGCCACCCCCGACAAGACGATATTGGGGCGAAGAGGAGATCGACGCCATTTGCCCCGACACCTGGCCGCGATGATCGAGCATCTTCGCCGCGGTGTATCCCGTAATTTCAGCCGCGTGAACGCGGTTTGCCCGGGAGAAGCGCCCGTCCTCTCGCCGGTGCGTCACAAGGAGCGGCCGCAGGTCAAGCCTTTCGAAAATCGAAGCCAGTCTTGGCGGCCCAGGCGCGGTTGCACCATGTCTGTTGATTGTTGTCCCCATTACGTTCTATCCACTGACGCCAGGGGAAATTGCGCGTGCGTTGGAGATTTGCCGGACGGGCCTTAGTTTCCGGGGAAGGAACGGTCCGTGCGGGCTTGCGCAATGTCCGGGGGAAGCTGACGGCGCATGAGAACAGGTTATTGAAGCCCATAAGTTCCGCGGGGCTTCGCAAGGCTCGCGCCAAGAGAAAGGAAATGCCGGGTGCCACGACAGATGAGCTCGAAAGCAGGCAAGCCTGAGCCGCTGGCCACGCCGATGGAGGATGCCGGGATCATCGATTTCGAGATCATCGAGCTGTTCTTCTTCGCTTATCGAGACTTCGTCTCCGATCCCGACGCCATTCTGGAAAAGAGCGGTTTCGGGCGCGCGCATCACCGCGTCGTGCACTTCGTCAACCGCAATCCCGGCATGACCGTCGCCGACCTGCTCGACACGCTGAAGATCACCAAGCAAAGCCTCGCAAGAGTGCTGAAGCAATTGATCGATTCAGGCTATATTCGGCAGGTGGCCGGCCCGGAGGATCGCCGGCAGCGCAAGCTCTATCCCACCAAATCGGGCAGGGAGCTGGCGCTGGCGCTAGCCGAGCCGCAATCGCGCCGTATTGAACGGGCATTCGAGGGAGCTACCCCTCAGGCGCGAGAGGGCGTAAAGGCATTCCTCCGAGGCATGAGAGACAGACAGAAGGCGGATTGAATGGCGGTGAAAACAGGCATTTCCGATGATGCGGCGCATCTTCTCGTCGTCGACGACGATACGCGTATCCGCGCACTGCTGAACCGCTACCTGACGGAAAACGGCTTTCGCGTGACCGTCGCCTCCGACGGGGCGGAGGCGCAGCGCAAATTGGCAGGGCTCGATTTCGACCTCATCATCATGGACGTGATGATGCCGGGCGAATCCGGTATCGACGTGACGCGCGGGCTGAGAGCCGTGAAAAACGTGCCGATCATCATGCTGACGGCGCTTGCCGAATCCGACAACCGCATCGCCGGTCTCGAGGCCGGGGCCGACGACTATCTCTCCAAGCCTTTCGATCCGCGCGAACTCGTGCTGCGTGTCAACAATATCCTGCGGCGCAACAGCAGCGGCGATACGCCGAAGATCGAGCAGATCATGTTCGGCCCCTACACGTTCTCGCTGACGCGCAAGGAGCTGAAGAAGGCGGCCGAAATAATTCGCCTGACGGATCGCGAGCAGGAAATCATGCTGCTTTTCGCGCGCCGCGCCGGCGATACGATCCCGCGCCACGAGCTGATCGGAGACGATGCCGAGGTCGGCGAGCGTACCATCGACGTGCAGATCAACCGCCTGCGGCGCAAGATCGAGGACGATCCTGCCAACCCGGTCTGGCTGCAGACGGTGCGCGGTATCGGCTACAGGCTGAGCATCGACTGAAACGACAGGTGCGGGACCGGCGCAAATGGTGACATTCGACAGCTTGCGGCGGGAAGACCGCTCTCCTGCACCCGGCTGGCGCTCCCTGGTGCGCTGGCTGCGCCGGCGATTGCCGACCGGCCTTTATACGCGTTCGCTGCTCATCATCATCATTCCGATGGTGCTTCTGCAGTCGGTCGTCGCCGCCGTGTTCATGGAACGTCACTGGCAGATGGTCACGGAGCGTCTGTCGCTCGGCGTGACCCGCGACATCGCCGCCATCATCGAGGTCATCAACACCTATCCGCAGGATGCGGACTATAGCGAAATTACCCGCATTGCCCGCGACCAGCTCAACCTGCAGATTTCGGTCGAGCCGGACGGAGACCTGCCGCCGCCGCGCGTCAAGCCGTTCTTCTCGATCCTCGACGGCATCCTGAGCGACGAAATCACCGACGAGATCCGCCGGCCGTTCTGGATCGATACGGTCGGCAATTCCAATCTCATCGAGATCCGCATCAAGCTCGACAACCGCATCCTGCGGGTGATTACCAAGCGCAGCCAGGCCTATGCGTCGAACACGCATATCTTCATTCTCTGGATGGTCGGCGCATCGCTGGTGCTGATCACAATCTCGATCCTGTTCCTGCGCGGCCAGATCCGGCCGATCCTCAATCTGGCGCGGGCAGCGGAAAATTTCGGCAAGGGGCAGAAGGCCGATAATTTCTATCCGCGCGGCGCCGATGAGGTCCGCCGCGCCGGTCTTGCCTTCATCCTCATGCGCGAGCGCATCGAACGGCAGATCGAACAGCGCACGGCGATGCTCTCGGGCGTCAGCCACGACCTCAGAACCATCCTCACACGCTTCAAACTGCAGCTGGCGCTCGCCGGCGACAATCCCGACCTTGCCGGACTCAACGAGGACGTCAACGACATGCAGACCATGCTGGAGGCCTATATGGCCTTCGCCAAGGGCGAGGTGGAGGAAGATGTCGGCGAGCTGAAGCTCAGCGAGGTCTTCGAAAAGCTCGAAGGCGATTTCGAGCTGCATGGCAAGGTGCTGACCTATTCCATCGACGGCGAGGACGATATCTCGGTGCGGCCGAACGCCTTCTTGCGCCTTGTGACCAACCTTGCCTCGAATGCAAGACGCTACGCCGACACGCTGCATATCGAGGCCAAGCATGGCGCCAAGTGGCTGACCATCGTCTTCGACGACAATGGTCCCGGCATCCCGGAAAAATACCGGGAGGATGTGTTCAAGCCGTTCTTCCGGCTGGACAGCGCCCGCAACCTCGATGCGTCGGGCACCGGCCTCGGGCTGGCGATCGTCAGGGACATCGCGCGCAGCCATGGCGGCAATATCACGCTTGGCGACAGCCCGCTCGGCGGGCTGAGGGCGACGGTGCGTATTCCGGCTTAGGCCCTGGTCGCCGGTTTGGCGGCGTCGAATTCATCGAGATGGACGACGATCCAGCGCCAGAGCGAGACGACCTGCGTCAGCAGTTCGCGGCCGAGCGGCGTCAACTCGTATTCGACGCGCGGCGGCACCTGCGGATAGAGCGTGCGGATGACGAGGCCGTCGTTTTCAAGCGTGCGCAAGGTCTGGGTCAGCACCTTCTGGCTGATATCTTCCACCCGCTCCAGCACTCTTGAAAAGCGCAGAGGCCCGTTTGCTTCCGAAAGCACGTGCAGGATACGCAACGGCCATTTTGCGGCAGCGCGCTCCAGCATCTGGCGGGCGCGGGCATCCTGCTCGTCGTTCAGGTCGCGGCAAAAATCGAATATGTCGTTGCTCATTACAGTTACTTCCAGGTGCGTATAGATCTCCAAGGTACCTTCTTTCTAAAGGAAACAATAGATCCTAAATGGATCGGGAACCGAAAAGGAGGTTTCCCATGTCGAAGGTTTGGTTGATTACAGGAAGTTCGCGCGGCCTCGGGCGGGCGCTCGCCAATGCCGTGCTCGAAGCCGGCGACAAGCTGGTTGCGACGGCGCGCGATCCCGGCCAGCTTGCCGATCTTGTCGAGAGGTTCGGATCGCAGGTTCTGGCGCTGCCGCTCGACGTGACGGACGAGGCTGCGGCGGGAGCGGCAGTCAAGGCCGCAGTCGATACGTTCGGCCGGCTCGACGTGCTGGTCAACAATGCCGGCTACGGCAATGTCGGCCCGATCGAGGATACGAGCCTTGCGGAATTCCGGGCGCAGATCGAAACCAATCTTTTCGGCACGATCATCATGACCAAGGCGGCGATCCCGGTCATGCGCGGGCAGGGGGCAGGCCACATCATCCAGTTCTCCTCCGTCGGCGGCAGGATCGGGCCTGTCGGCCGCGCGCCCTATGCGGCGGCGAAATGGGGCGTCGAGGGCTTTTCCGAAGTGCTCGCCAAGGAGGTCGGGCCGCTCGGCATCAAGGTGAGCGTCATCGAGCCCGGCGGCTTCCGCACCGATTTCGCCGGTTCCTCGACGACAATCTATGAAGGCCGCCCGGAATATGCCGAAACGGTCGGCGCCATGGCGCAGTACCAGCGCAATTACAATGGGCGTCAGCCCGGCGATCCCGCCAGGGCCGCCGCCGTCGTGCTCCACATTGCTTCGCTCGACGCGCCGCCGCTGCGACTGCTGCTCGGCAGCGATGCGGTTGCCGCGGTGGAAAGGGCGGATGCGGCGCGAATCGAGGCCGACCGCACGTGGCGCGTCGTCAGCCAGTCGACCGATTTCGAGGAGGGCGGCAGAGCCGGCCCCATGCCCTGGGAGAAGAAGGCCGGCTGAGCCCGGTCGCCGCACATGAAAAAGCGCCGCTCGAGGGCGGCGCTTGGTGCTTCAGCAATTTATGAGACTGTCAGCTCGCGACGCAGAAGTGCTCGCGGCCGTCATTGCCGACATAGGTGCCGCTCCGCGGATCGAAGGTGCGATAGCGGTAGGAGCAATAACGGTGCCATTGCGGGCTCCAGGGCTCCATGGCGCCGACCGGGCGGCCATAGACAGGCTCGGAATAGACCGGGCGCGCACGATAGACCGGCGGGGGAGCGTATTCGGGCTCATAAACCGGCGGGTCGATGTAGCGGCGCTCTTCGTAGACAGGGCCGTTATTGGCATTGGCGATGGCAGAGCCGACGATCAGGCCGGTGGCAAGGCCGACTGCACCGCCGACCAGCGCGTCGTTGCCGTGGTCATGGCCGTGGCGCCAGTGGCGGTCACGTGCGGACGCTTCGCCGATGGCCGAGAGAGTGAGGGCAGCGGCGGTTGCCGTCAGAAGGATAGTCTTTGCAAGCCTGTTCATCGCGTAAAATCCCAGTACCGGGAACCGGGAGCGGTCCCTTTCATGGTTTGGAAGCTAGTGGCGTCATGCTGAATGAAGACTGAACGACAAAACCCGGCATGGCTGCCGGGCTTCAACTCGAATTCCACGCCTACGCGAGTCTTCAGCCTGAAATCTGCAGATTGACGGCCTTCGGGCCTTTGCCGCGGCGATCCGGCTCCGTGTCGAAGCTTACTTTCTGGTTTTCCGTCAGACCGGCCAGGCCGGAAGCCTGAACGGCGGAAATGTGAACGAAGATATCGGCGCCACCCTTATCCGGCTTGATAAAGCCGAAGCCCTTGTCGGTATTGAAGAATTTTACAGTGCCAGTCTCGGCCATGCCTCAGGTCCTTTTGTCTCCGCCCGCCATCCACACGGGCAGCATTACGCTATTGTCTTCTTGCGAAGACGCTGGCAGGCAGATCTTGAAATGTGAGAAAAAGGTCCCCTCTACCTCCGCCGGCTCCAGACAGGACTTAACGCCTGCTGATTTTTGGAACCGGCTGACCGGAATATTAGCGTTTCCGGCTCGCAAATTCTTAAGGACTTCCCATGCTCGCAAAATGCCCGAACGCGCGAAGAGTGCTGCGTTTGACGGATTTTGGCAAGCAAAAGTTTTTTAACGTGTTGCTAAGAACACACTCGCAAATATGGCCCGTTTTCGCAAAAACGCAAAAAATCCTTCGTCGGGAGCAAATGATTAACGTTTTATATCGTCTGCAATATAAGTTCCGGGCAGATTTTACCAAAAATGCAACGATAGCGCGTCTTGCCGAGCCCCAAAAAAAATTTCAGATAAGGCTGAATACCCCACAAATGGACGCGTGTTCAGGCCATTTGTGAGCGGCGGCGGGTCATTTCAGGCACGAGCTCGACTACAAGCATAGCGATAAACATAAGCGCGCAACCGGCATAGCCGAGAGGCGACATGCTCTCTCCCAGAAGAAGCGCGGCGAGTGTTGCGCCGAACAGCGCTTCGGCGGAGAGGAAAATCGCCGCCTGCGACGGGGTGGTGTAGCGCTGGGCGACGACCTGCAGCACGAAGGCGACGCCCGAGGAGAAGATGCCGACATAAAGGATTTGGGGTGCCGCCGCGCGGATATCCTCCAGGCTGATCGGTTCGACAACGGCGGCAACGAGGAGCCCGCAGACTGCCGTAAGCGCAAACTGGGCGGTGGAAAGGGCAAGCGGCCGGCCGGTTTCGCCGACCGTCGTTCCGGCGAGCGTGATCTGGACGGACCAGAAGACGGCGCAGACGACCGTCAGCAGGTCGCCGATCGTCAGGGCCGAAAGCTGGCCGCCCGACAGCATGTAAATGCCGGACACCGCCATGATGGCGCCCGGCCAGATGATCCAATGCGGCGAGCGGCGCAGGAAAAAGACGGCAATCAGCGGGACGAAGATCACGTAAAGGCCGGTGATGAAGCTGGAATTGGTGACAGTCGTCGTCTGCAGGCCGAGCTGCTGTGTCGATGCGCCGCCGAACAGCGCAAGGCCGATCAGCAGGTAGAGGCCGAGATGCCGGCGGCTGGTGGCGATTTTCGCCTTGCGGGCTTCGAGGAGGGTAAAGGGCAGGGTGGCGAGCGCGGCGATGGCGAAGCGCAGGCCGATGAACCAGAAGGGGCCGATCGCCTTCATCGCCGTCGACTGGGCGACGAAGCCGCCGCCCCAGATGGCGGCGGCAAGCAACAGAAGGAGGTTCGCCTGGATGCGCGTCATTTCCGCCTCGATGTCAGGAAAGCACCTGGGAGTTATGCTGAGCGGGTTAGCAGTTGCATTTCTTTTCGGCAAGGACGAGGTTTTCGCAAATGGTTCGGAGCATGTGGATGAGAGAACGATTGATTGCGGCCGGGGCGGCCGCGGTATTGACAGGGCTCGGGTGCGGATCGGCCGAGGCTTCCCCAACCGTCCGGCCGATTACACGCTTTGCCGATCTGCCCGAGGTCGTGCGGGCGGATGTCGAGCCCGAGAATGGCGGCTGCCACATCGAAGAGCGGCGACTGGCCTATGGCGACGCTTTCGAAGTGGCCGACGAGACCGGGATGAGATTGATCGTCGTGCCTTGCGGCGAGACCGGCGCCTACAACATGCCCTTTGCGATCTATGGCGGTCGCGGCGACCGGATTTCCCGAACGGTCTTCCCCTTGAAGTTTTCGGAGACGACCGGCGATACGGCCTTCAATATCCGTTATGACGCGACGCAGCGGCTCTTTACCTCCTTCGTGAAGGGGCGCGGCATGGGCGATTGCGGCAGTTACTATGCCTGGCATATTGCCGAGCCCGGCAGTGCGGATCTGCTCGTGCTCGAGGAAGTGCGCATCAAGGAAGAATGCGACGCCAAAGCCGACGGCGGCCCGGCAACATGGCCGCTCGCATGGAAGCGTCAATGACGGCGGGCTATTCCGGAACGCCGCTTACACGGAAGCTCGGGCTCAAACCGGGGCAGGCTGCCCTGCTCGTCAATGTTCCCGATGGGCTGGGGGAGATCGGCGGGTTTGCGGGTTTCGTTTCGGTCGCGCGTGCCTTGCCGGCAGTTCCTCAGCGAGACTTCGACTACATCCACGTTTTCGAAACGCAGCGTGCGGCGCTCGAGGCGATGGCGGGCCGGCTGTTTCAAGCCGTCAGGCCGGGCGGCATGGTCTGGATATCCTGGCCGAAGAAGAGTTCGAAGGTAACCAGCAGCCTCACGGAGGATGCGTTGCGCGAAATCCTCTTGCCGACCGGCCTCGTCGACGTGAAGGTCTGTGCTATCGACGACATATGGTCGGGGCTGAAATTCGTGATCCGCAAGGAAAGGCTCTAGCCGGCCCGGTTGGCGGCGCGGGAGACCCGAAGCAATTCGCCGTCATTCTCGTCCGTCACCATCAGCAAGGCGCCATCGGGAGCGACAATCACATCGCGGATACGGCCATAATCGCCTTCGAACATGCGCTCCTCGGCGGTGAAGGCCCCGCTTGAATCCCGCTGCATGCGGGACAGCAGCTGGAACTTCAGCGCGGCGACGATGAAATTGCCGTCCCATTCCGGAAACATCTTGCCGCGATAGACGACGAGAGCGCCCGGCGCGATCGACGGATCCCAATAGTGCAGGGGCTGTTCCAATCCCTCCTTGGCCGTTCCCTCGCCGATCTTGGCGCCGGAATAGTCGCGGCCGTAGGTGATGACAGGCCAGCCGTAATTCTTGCCGGCCTCGGGATTGTTGATCTCGTCACCACCCTTTGCGCCGTGCTCGACCGTGTAGAGCTTGCCGTCGGCGCTGTCGAAAGTGATGCCCTGCGGGTTGCGATGGCCCTTGGACCAGATTTCCGGCAGGGCCTTGCTGCTGTCCTTGAAGGGATTGTCGGCGGGTATGCTGCCGTCGGCGTTGACGTGGACGATGGAACCGGCATCGTCCTTCCAGTCCTGCGAGCGGTCGCGATTGCCGCGATCGCCGACGCTGATGAACAGCGAACCGTCGGGGGCGATCGCGATGCGCGATCCGTACTGGATGTTGCCGCGGGTAAAGCGCTGCATGGTGAAGATGGGCGTGACGTTGTCGAGGCTCTTCTCGTCCGGGGAGAGCGTGGCGCTGAAAGCCTCGGTGCCGGAGCCCCGGTCGCTGGCGATTGCGGCGGTCAGGTAAAGCTTGCGGCTGGTGGCGAAATCCGGGGCCAGGGCGACATCCATCAGGCCGCCCTGGCCGCGGGCGCTGACTTCCGGCACGCCTTCGATCAGATCGGAAACCTTGCCGTCGCGGACGATGCGCAGCCGCCCCGGCCGCTCCGTGACGATATAGGCGCCGTCGGGCAGGACCTCGACCGCCCAGGGATGCTCCAGTCCTTCGGCGAGCTTTTCGACGCGAACCGAAACTTCCTGCGTCCTGACGATATCGCCGGTCTGGGCGAGGGCCGGACCTGCAATAATAGCGGCGCCTGCGAACAGCGCGGTGAAACGGAAAGTCGAAACGGCGTCCATCACAATCCCCCATCGTCGATTCGAGGATAAGGTGGCGCGGGCGATGAAGCGCTTCAACCGCCATTGGCGGTCCATAACGGTTTTGTGTTCCGGGGTTGAACGGGAGCCGGTCAGTCGATCACGCGGGGAGGGACGCGGATATCGAAATCGGCATATTGCAGCTGCGCGCTCATTGTCCGCTGGGTGATCAAGCCCGTGCGCTTCGCCTCGGCTTTCAGGAAAAGTCCGCAGCCGATCAGCGCCATGCCGTAGAAGGCGAGGCACACGATAGCGACGGCGACCAGTTTCTCGACGATCGAAAGCCCGGGCAGACGCGGCCTCGGCGCTGCAGGCGGCGCGTCATGGGCCGCCGCCGCGGCCATTGCAAGCTCCATATAGGTCGGCAGCGGCTCGAAAGCGTCCGCTTCCTCGATCCTGCCGGCACGCCGGGGCTTAACGGCCATCGCGCTTGCCTCCCGGAAGGACGAGGCCCTTGACGCGGCGCAGCCAGATGGCGAGACCGTTTGCGGCGACGAAGGCGGCAAAAAGCACGGTCACGCCGTCAGTAATCTTCTGATCCGCATAGGAAGACTGGAAAGAGCCGGAGGCCATGGCCGGCCCGGCCTCGGCGACCGAAAAGAGGCCGAAGGTTGCAACGGCGCAGCATGCGAACGCAATGACCGCCACCATCAGCGACAGGGAAACCCGGCTTGTGCGCAGCCGCCCCGCCGCGCGCTCGTCTTCCAGAAACATGGCATGCCCTCAATAACCAATGTCGGATGATGCAAGAATACCGTTTCGATCTCGGCGCTCTCACGACCGAATTGCGGCACGCCACGGCATTTGTTGCGGCTTATTCGTGGCAAATGGTAAACAGGCGATAACCTTGATTTTAAGGAATAAAACGGGGCCGACTTCAGAAAGTGATTCAAGTTTGCGTGAGGCCGGATCGGCGCCGTTTTGCGCCGGGCAGAGGTCCGGTCCAAGATTCCGGGCGCGGCTGCGGCAATCGATCAATAAGAATCATCGCCGCCATCACGCCTTTGCGCTTGAAATGATGTCACACATTGGACATAGAGCTTAGCGCAGAACTCCGGTCCCGGCCTTCTGCCCGTTTCAACCTTGTAGGACCGATATCATGGCCTTCCTTGCCGATGCCCTTTCCCGCGTGAAGCCTTCAGCCACCATCGCCGTCGCTCAGAAAGCGCGCGAGCTGAAAGCCAAAGGACGCGATGTCATCGGCCTTGGCGCCGGCGAGCCGGATTTCGATACGCCCGACAATATCAAGGAAGCGGCAATCGACGCGATCCGCCGCGGCGAAACGAAGTACACGCCGATCTCCGGCATTCCGGAGCTGCGCAAGGCGATCGCCGCCAAGTTCAAGCGCGAGAACAATCTCGACTATACCTGGGAGCAGACGATCGTCGGCACCGGCGGCAAGCACATTCTCTTCAACGCCTTCATGGCGACGCTGAATGCCGGCGACGAGGTAATCATCCCGACGCCTTACTGGGTTTCCTATCCCGAGATCGTCGCTCTTTGCGGCGGCACGCCTGTCTTCGTCGCGACGACGCAGGAGAACAACTTCAAGCTCCAGGCGGCCGATCTCGAAAAGGCGATCACGCCGAAGACCAAGTGGTTCATGTTCAACTCGCCGTCCAACCCGTCGGGCGCTGCCTATACGCACGACGAGCTGAAGGCGCTGACCGACGTGCTCGTCAGGCATCCGCATGTCTGGGTGCTGACGGACGACATGTACGAGCACCTGACCTATGGCGACTTCAAGTTCGCCACTCCGGTCGAGGTCGAGCCGGCGCTCTATGACCGCACGCTGACGATGAACGGCGTCTCCAAGGCTTATGCCATGACCGGCTGGCGTATCGGCTATGCGGCCGGCCCGATCCAGCTCATCAAGGCGATGGACATGATCCAGGGCCAGCAGACTTCGGGCACGACCTCGATTGCCCAGTGGGCCGCCGTCGAGGCGCTCAACGGTCCGCAGGACTTCATCCCCCGGAACAAGAAGATCTTCGAAGGCCGTCGCGATCTCGTCGTGTCCATGCTGAACCAGGCCAAGGGCATTTCCTGCCCGGTTCCGGAAGGCGCCTTCTACGTCTATCCGTCGTGCAAGGGCCTGATCGGCAAGACGGCTCCGTCGGGCAAGGTCATCGAGAACGACGAGGATTTCGTCACCGAGCTCCTGGAATCGGAAGGTGTTGCCGTCGTTCACGGCTCGGCCTTCGGTCTCGGGCCGAACTTCCGCATTTCCTATGCGACCTCGGAAGAGCTGCTTGAAGAAGCGTGCCGCCGCATCCAGCGCTTCTGCGCCGCCTGCAAGTAACCGGCAACATCGGCTTCATTGGAAAAGCCCGCCAGAGATGGCGGGCTTTTTGTTTGCCCTGAGTTTCTGATTTAACGCGCTGCGACGATGAATCAGCTTGTCGCGTCAAGTCACTGATTTCAGATTCAAAGTCCGATCGCCGTCAGCATGATGAAGGTGGCGAAGAGGATGAAGTGGGTCATGCCCTCGATGGCGTTCGTTTCGCCGTCGTTGAGGTTGATGGCCGCGGCAATCAGCGTGACCATGACCATCACCGTCTGGACCGGCGACATGGCCATGATGAAGGGCTGGCCGGTATAAAGCGCGATACCCTCCATGACCGGCACGGTGAGGATGACCGTCGAAAGGGAGGCGCCCATGGCGATGTTGACGGTTGCCTGCATGCGGTTGCGCAGCGCTGCCCTCAGGGCCGTCAGAATTTCCGGAGCCGCGGAGATGGCGGCGACCACGATGGCGGTTACGGCCACGGGAGCGCCGGTGCCGCGCAGGCCCTCGCTCATGAAGCCCGACATGAACTCGGCAAGCGCGCCGATGATGACCACGCCGATGAGGATGATGGTGATGGAGGCCGCGACCGATCCTTCTTCGTGATGTTCGTCCGGATGTTCCTTCTGCCGTTCCGAGCGCGGATAGCTGTAGGAGAAGAAGTAGCTGTGCTGGCCGACCTGCATGCGCAGGAAGAGGCCGTAAAGGGCGATCATGGCGATGATGGTGAAGCCGGAATAATAGTGCCATTTGTCGTCGGGCACGAATTCGGGAACGATCATCGAAATGCCCATGGCAGTCAGGATCATCACGCCGTAGGTCTTGCCGGAATTGTCGTTATAGGGCTGCTCGCCATGTTTCAGGCCGCCGAGCAGGGCTGCGAGGCCGAGAATGCCGTTGATGTCGAGCATGAGCGCCGAATAGATCGTGTCGCGCACGAGCGTCGGCGACGTTTCCTCGCCGCTCATCATGATGCCGAGAATGATGACTTCCACGGCGACGGCCGAGAGTGTCAGGATCATCGTGCCATAGGGATCGCCGACCTTGACGGCGAGCAGTTCCGCATGGTGGGCGACGCGCATGGAGGCGAGCACGATGGTGACGATCAGGGCAGCGGCGGCGGCAAGCGCGATCACCTGCCCGGCCTCCATGACGGCATGTTCCATGAGATAGGCGACGACTGCCACGACGACCGCCACGACCAGGAACTTTTCTTCCTTAAGATGCAATGCCATTTCCACCACCAGCGCCGATTTCGATTCCCCCGGGGACTGTAAGCCGGTGATTTTTCTACGCAAGAAGACTCGTCACGGATGAAATTTGCAGTCTGTGACGATTAATGAAATACTGCTTTTCATACGGCAGCCGGAACCCAGATCGCGGCGTCCTCGAAATCTTCTCAAGCGGCCCGCGCTGAACCGGACATGATCCGGGAGCCCACGGATGCGCAACGAGAAGAAGAGGAGAGACATGCATGGTCAAGGTGGTCTACGAAGTCGTACCGCATGACGGCGGCTGGGCCTACAAGCTGGGAGACGTCTATTCCGAGGCATTTCCGAGCCACTCCGAGGCGCTCGAAGCGGCCCGTATCGTTGCGGCAGAGCAGCAGGTGGGCGGCGATTCCGCCGAGATCAGCTGGCAGGATGCTCAGGGCAAGTGGCACGAGGAATATGCCGAGGGCGGGGATCGTCCCGAGACCGAGGTCGTGGACGTCTTTGCCAAGAGCCGTTCGCCCGAGGTTTCCCCCGAGCCCTGATTTGCGGCCGGCACCTCATCGTCGTTCAGCGCGTCGTCAGACGCGCGTTTCCCTGCATGACCTGATATAGTTCAGCAGCCCCTTGACCAGTGCGTCGAAGGCGACGCGGCAGCGCGGCGATGTCTTGAGGCTCTCGTGCATGACCACCCACGTCCCGAGAGGGATTTCGAATTCATCTGCCAGAATATGGACGAGATCGGGGTTCGGGCGGGCAAGTCCCGTCTGGCAGACGCCGATGCCTATTCCGGCGCGGATAGCGGTGTAGTGGGCCAGATGGCTGCTGGTGCGGAAGGCATAGGCGAGCTGCTCGGCCACCGGGTAGAGCTTCAGCATCATGCGGATATAGGCCGTCTGCCGGTCGAAGCCGATGAGGCGATGGCCGGCAAGCTCGGCCATGGTTTGCGGCGTGCCGTGCCGTTCCAGATAGCGGCGATGGGCATGGAAGCCCAGCGGGATATCGCCGATGCGCCGCACCAGCAGCGCGTCCTGCCGCGGTTCGGCCATGCGCACGGCAATATCCGCCTCCCGGTTCATGAGGTCTTCCAGCGCATCGGATGCCGACAGTTCCACCTGAAGGCCGGGATAGGCTTCCTGCAGATCGGCGATGATCGGCGGCAGGACCTCGATGCCGATCACTTCGCTGGCGCTGATGCGTACGGTGCCTTCCACCTTGCCGCGCTGGCTGGATGCTGTGCGCAGGAGCGCGGCCGCCGTCGTTGCCAGCGTTTCGGCGTAGGGCCGCAGGTCGAGCGCCATGTCGGTCGGCAACAGGCCGTTTGACGAGCGGATGAAAAGTTCCGCGCCGACAGCTTCCTCCAGCGCATCGATGTGGCGGCCGATCGTCGGCTGCGTCAGGCCGAGTTCGCGGGCGGCGGCCGAGAGCGACCCGTGGCGCAGCACAGTGAGGAAAGAGCGGTAGAAATCCCAGCTTGGCTCGGAGGTCATGTATTTATGTATAGCGGCGGAACGTATTTCGTCAATTTTGTTTATCTCCGGCCGAAGGCATAGTCGTCTCGTCGAACAAGGAGACGATCATGGGCAGTGGAGATCAGCGTAGGAAATCGGCGCTTATTCTGGGTGCTACGGGTGGCATCGGCGGCGCGGTTGCCCGCAAACTGCAGGCGCGCGGCTGGACGATCAGGGCACTCCACCGCAACGCCCAGAAAGCATCGGCGAGCGGGCAGGGCTTCGACTGGGTACAGGGTGACGCAATGAATGCCGCCGATGTTCGCAGGGCCGCGGAAGGTGTTGATCTCATCGTTCATGCCGTCAATCCCCCTGGCTATCGCGACTGGGAGAGGCTGGCGCTGCCGATGCTCGACAATACGATCGCCGCGGCCTGCGCGGTCGGCGCGCGCATCCTGCTGCCGGGCAATGTCTACAATTTCGGGCCGGATGCCTTTCCGGTCGTGACGGAGGACAGCCCCCAGCACCCGGTGACGAAGAAGGGCAGGATTCGCGTCGAGATGGAGAAGCGCCTGAAGGCGGCTTGCGAGATGGGCGCCAGCGTCATCATCGTGCGCGCCGGCGATTTCTTCGGGCCGGGCGCCACCGGCAACAGCTGGTTTTCCGCCGCCTATGCCACGCCGGGCAAACCGGTCGGCACGATCAGAAACCCCGCGCTGCCGGGCATCGGGCACCATTAGGCCTATCTGCCCGATGTCGCCGAGACGATGGTGCAGCTTGTCGAGCGGGCCGAGCGCCTGCCGGCTTTCGCCTGCTATCATATGAACGGATTCTGGGACGGCGATGGCCGCCAGCTGGCGGAAGCGGTCCGCCGGGTTGCCGGCGGCAAGGCGAAGATCGGTCGTTTTCCCTGGTTCGTCGTGCCGCTGCTCGCTCCCTTCATGACGCTGATGCGGGAACTGAAAGAGATGCGTTACCTCTGGAAAGTGCCGCTGCGCATGAAGAACGACAGGCTGGTCGCCGAGCTTGGAACCGAGCCGCATACGCCGATCGACGAAGCCGTGCGCGCCGCGCTCATTGCGCAAGGCTCGCTGCCGGAGCTGCCGCATGGCGCGGCGGCGCTTCTTTCGCATGCTGGAAAGGCCGGTTAGCCAAGCTCCGCAAGCGCGATGCGGGCAACCGTCAGAGGTTTCTCGGCGGAGGCATGATCGCCATCCTCAAGGAACCAGGCGGCGGAGAGGGCGGAATAGGCGGCGATCCATTTGAGCAGTCTCGACGGCTCGATGTCTGCCTCGCCGGAGACGATCGGAAGCTGGCGCCGCAAGCGCCTCGGGTCCACCGTCGTCGGCAGGTCTTCGTTGGCGAAGATATTGGCAAAGTCGTAGCCGCGCTCGCCGTAGATCCGCTTGGGGTCGATCGCCAGCCAGCCCCTTTCGCCGAAATCGAGGACGTTGCGGTGATGGATATCGCCGTGGAGAATGCCGAGCTGCTGCGGCGCCGCAAGCAGGGCGCTTGCGATCTTCCAGCAATCGGCGAAGGTGCCTGCATGGGTTTCCGCCGCCGGCTTCAGGCTGCGGAACCAGCGCTCGAGCGTCGGCGCCCCCTCAAGCGGGGTGGGGCGGGGCGCATGCAGCCTTGCGGCAGTGCGCACCATGATACGGCTTGCCTCGTCGTCCTTACCGTTCAGGGCCATGTGCAGCAGGGACTGCCTGTCTGCGGCGCGCTCCAGGAGGACGGCATCGTCCTCCTGCGCATAGACCCGGGCCGCGCCATCGCCATTCCACCATTGCATCAGCAAAGCGCCTTCGCGCTCGCTGCTGTCGATTGCGACTTTCAGCATGGCGGGTTTGTCCTGCCAGATGACCGGCAGGAGGCGGCTTGAATGGGTGATGATGGGTTCGCCGTCTGGCGACAGCGACCAGCGTTCGAGATAGCGGGAGAACATGGCGGCATGCTAGCGGCAATGGTCTGAAATGGAAATCCCGCCGGGCGGCGGGATTTCTGTCTGCTTCGACGATCAGGCGACCTTTTCGAGCAGCGGATAGTCGATGTAGCCCTTGGCGGTGCCACCGTAGAAGGTGGACTGGTCGGGCGTGTTGAGCGGCAGGTTCTTTTCCAGGCGCTCGACGAGATCCGGATTGGCGATGAAGGGTTTGCCGAAGGCAACAAGATCGGCCGCGCCGGTTTCGACGGCTTCGAGCGCCATATCGCGGTTGTAACCGTTGTTGACCATCCAGGCAGCCTTGCCGCCGGCCTTCTCGTAGGCGGCACGCAGCGCCTTGTAGTCGAAGGAGGGGTTGTCGCCCTGGCGATAGTCGCGCTCGCCGCCGGTCTGACCTTCAACGACATGGATATAGGCGAGGTCGTACCTGGCCAGGCCTTCGACGACATGGGTGAAGATCGCCTGCGGATTGGAATCGTAGGATTCGCCCGACGGCGTGACCGGCGAAATGCGGATCGCGGTGCGGCGGGCGCCGATTTCCCTGGTCACGGCTTCAACGACTTCAAAGGTCAAGCGGGCGCGGTTTTCGATCGGGCCGCCATATTCGTCGGTGCGGTCGTTGACGCCGTCGCGCATGAACTGGTCGAGCAGATAGCCGTTGGCGCCGTGGATTTCGACGCCGTCGAAGCCGGCATCGATCGCGGCGCGGGCGGCCTTGCGGTAATCCTCGACGATGCCGGGAATTTCGGAGGTTTCGAGCGCGCGCGGCTCGGAGGTGTCGGTAAAGCCGCCGGTGCCGTCCGCGTTGACGAGATAGGTCTTGGCCTTGGCGATGCGATTGGTCGACGAGACCGGCTTGCCGCCGTTCGGCTGCAGCGCGGTGTGCGAGATACGGCCGACATGCCACATCTGCACGACGATCTTGCCGCCCTCGGCATGGACGGCATCCGTCACCCGCTTCCAGCCATCGAGCGCTTCCTTGCTGTAGAGGCCGGGTACGTTGGCATAACCCTGGCCCTGGTGCGTGATGGCGGTCGCTTCGGTGATGATGAGGCCGGCCGTGGCGCGCTGGCGGTAATATTCGACATTCATGTCGTTCGGGATTGCGCCCGGCGAACGGTTACGGGTGAGCGGCGCCATGACGATATGGTTCTTCAGGGCAATATCGCCCGCCTGCGTCGGTTGAAAGAGCTTGGCCATAGTAAGGTCCTTTCTGCTTGGGGGTCACTCGGCGGCGGCGGGCGCGGCCTGCGCCCGGCCGGAGAGATAGGTAAGAGCGGTGGCGGCAAGGCCGATCAGGGCCATGGCGGCCGCCGCGAGGGGAACGCGGTCGAGATCGAGGCCGGCATCGATGACCGTGCCGCCGACCCAGGCGCCGAGGGCGTTGCCGGTGTTGAAGGCGCCGATATTGATGGTCGAGACGAGGTTCGGTGCGTCCCTGCCGAAGCCGACCACGCCGACCTGCAGGGCCGGCACCGCAGCAAAGGTGGCAGCAAGGGCAGTACCGAGGCGCCAGTCGGCAAGCTTGCCGCCGATCAGGTTGCCGACCGTCAGGCCGATGCCGATCAGGAACAGTGTCCAGGTCACCCCTTCCGGCGAGACGCCGGTCACGTCCCGCAGCAGCGGGGCGATATAGGTGAAGAGCGTGAACATCGAGGCCGAGAAGAAGACGGTGACCGACAGCGCCATCCACAGGCGGCCGTTCCGCAACGCCGCGATCTCGCGCAGGATGCCGCTCTGCTCTTCCTGTCCGTCGCGAGGCAGGGCGGCGATCAGGCCGGCAATGGTCACGACGCCGATTGCAGTCACCACCCAGAACGTGGACCGCCAGCCGAAGGCCTGGCCGATGGCGGTGCCGAGCGGCACGCCGAGCACGTTTGCGAGCGTCAGGCCGGTGAACATCAGGGCGACGGCGCGGGCCTTGCGGTCCTCGCTGACGAGATTGGCGGCAACGACCGAGCCGATGCCGAAAAAGGCGCCGTGGCAAAGGGCCGTGACGATGCGGGCGATCATCAGCACCCAGTAGTTGGGCGCAATCGCGCAGAGCAGGTTGCCGGCGATGAAGAAGGCCATCAGCATGATGAGCGCCGAGCGGCGCTTCAGCCTGGCGGTGGAAACGGCCATGACGGGCGCGCCGAGTGCTACGGCCAGCGCATAACCCGTTACCAGCCAGCCGGCCTGCGGGATCGTGACAGAGAGGTCGGCGGCGACTTCGGGCAGAAGGCCCATGATGACGAATTCGGTGGTGCCTATCGCAAAAGAGCTCAAGGCAAGCACGAGCAGGGCAAGGGGCATGGGTCAGAGATCCTGCGTCAGTTGCTGGAGGAAGGCGGCGATCGTTTCTTCGTTGCGCTTGTAGAAGATCCACTGGCCGACGCGCTTGCTGGTGACGAGGCCGGCGCGGTGGAGGATGCCAAGGTGCGAGGACACGGTGGATTGAGACAGGCCGCAGCGTTCGAACTGGCTGGCACAGACACCCATTTCAAACGGATGTTCCTGCGTCGGAAAGTGTTCTTCCGGGTTCTTCAGCCAGTTGAGGATGTCCATCCGGGCAGGATTGGCCAGCGCCTTGAGAATCTCGTCTTTGTCCATCGTCATTCATCGAATTATAAATCGGATTTTCTCGATATATGGATCGATGATATTCGATATGCAAGTCACGGAGGCGTGAGGTCGTAATTTTCCCGCTCTGCCTAAAGTTTAAGCAAAAAAAGAGGGCCGCTGGAAAACCAGGGCCCTATAAGTGTGAAGGTCAAAAACCTCCAGAGGGGAACAGCCAACGCGGTGGCACTGGGAGAGAAGCCACGAAATGCATCAGCTATGAGCGATATGGTGGTTCTTTGTGCAGCTTTCAATACATTTTTGTGCATGCCAGCTATGCGCTGCACAAAATTTTCCGCACTGCGGTATCTCCCGGTAAAATTCAGGCAAAAAAAGAGGGCCACCGGAAAACCGAGGCCCTTATAAGTGTGAAGGTCAAAAACCTCCAGAGGGGAACAGCTAATGCGGTGGAACTGGGAGGAAAAGCCACCGTGTGCATCAGCTATGTGCGATATGGTGCTTTAATGAGCAAACGGCAACCCTTTTTTGTGCATGTCAGTCATGCGTGGGTTGCATGATTTGATATTCGTTCCACAAAAAGGGAAATCAGAAGTTCCAGTTACGGGCCTTGCTGACGATGAAATCGCGGAAGGCTTTCAGCTTGGCGGCGTTCTTGATCTCGTCCGGATAGCAGAAATAGGTATCGAAGGAGGGAACGTCGGCATTGATCGCCAGCTGGATCAGGCCGGGGTCGCGGCCGACGATATAATCCGGCAGGCAGGCGATGCCGATACCGAGCAGGCAGGCGCGCTTGATCGAGGTCTGGCTGTTGATCTGCAGGTGCGGAATGCGCTTGTTGTCCGACGAGCGGCCGGCGATTTCCAGCCAGTTGACGTCGAGCAGGTAGTTCGGCGCCGGTTCGCCGAAGGTGATGATCCGGTGATTGTCGAGATCCTCGATCGTCTGCGGTTCGCCATGGCGGTTGATGTAGGAGGGGGCCGCATAGACGTGCATATGCACGGTGAAGAGCTTGCGCTGGATGAGGTCCGACTGTTGCGGCTGGCGAAGGCGGATGGCGCAATCGGCATGGCGCATGTTCACATCCACTTCCTCGTTGTCGAGGATGAGCTGGATCTGGACATCGGGATAGAGCTGCAGGAATTCCTGGATCTTGTCGGTCAGCCAGCCCTGGCCGAGACCGACCGTGGTGGTGACGCGCAGCTTGCCGGACGGTGTTTCCGTCGTCTCGGTCAGCTGCATCTTCACGGTTTCGAGCTTCAGCAGCACGTCATGGGCGGTGCGGTACAACAACTCGCCCTGTTCGGTGAGGATCAGGCCGCGCGCGTGGCGATGGAAGAGCTTGGTGCCCACATCCTGCTCGAGCGCGCTGACCTGACGGCTGATGGCCGACTGGGACAGATGCAGCTTGTCGGCCGCATGCGTAAACGATCCGGCTTCGGCAGCTGCGTGGAAAATACGCAGCTTGTCCCAGTCCAACGGCATTCCCCCACCCCTCATGCCACGATTACTCCGCTGCTACGGCAACGGGCATATGGCCCGTCAGATAACGCTCCGCCTCGAGGGCGGCCATGCATCCCATGCCTGCGGCAGTGACTGCCTGGCGGAACGTATCGTCGGTCACATCACCTGCGGCATAGACGCCCTCCAGGCTGGTCGCAGTCGAATCCGGCGCGGTCCAGAGATAGCCGTTGTCCTTCAGCTTCAGCTTGCCCTTGAAAAGTTCGGTTGCCGGTGCGTGGCCGATCGCGACGAAGACGCCGTCGACGGCGACCTCGGTGATGGCACCTGTGCGGGTATCACGCAGGCGGGCGCCGGAAACGGACGGCGGCATGGGGGGCTTTGCCGGCGTGCCCGTGATTTCGGCGACCTCGGTGTTCCAGAGAACCTTGACGTTCTCCTTGGCGAAGAGGCGTTCCTGCAGGATCTTTTCCGCACGGAAGCTGTCGCGGCGGTGCACGACAGTAACCGACCTGGCGATATTGGAGAGATAGAGCGCTTCTTCGACGGCGCTGTTGCCGCCGCCGACCACGATCACGTCCTTGTTGCGGTAGAAGAAGCCGTCGCAGGTGGCGCAGGCAGAGACGCCGAAGCCCTGGAAATGCTGCTCGCTCTCGATGCCGAGCCACTTGGCCTTGGCCCCGGTTGCGATGATCAGCGTATCGGCCGTCCAGACCTGGCCGCTATCGGTACGGGCGACGAAGGGGCGCTGGTTGAGATCGACCTCGGTGACGAGGTCGTTGACGATTTCGGCGCCGACATGCTGGGCCTGCTGCAGCATCTGGTCCATCAGCCAGGGACCCTGGATCGGATCGGCAAAGCCCGGATAGTTCTCGACGTCGGTGGTAATCATCAGCTGGCCGCCCTGTTCGAGACCGGCGATCAGAACCGGTTTCAGCATGGCGCGTGCGGCGTAGACCGCTGCCGTATAGCCGGCAGGTCCGGAACCGATAATGAGCACCTTGGTATGGCGGGCAGACATAGAATTTCCTTTCGACTGGCAGGATGCGACGGCCAAGAGGCGAATAAGGCCGTTTCGCAATCCCTGCGCCATTTATGAACGACCAATGCTTTTATTCAAGGGCAGCCTTGCATTGCCAACAAGGCAAATGCAGGTGCTGTGCAAGATTCCGTCATCGGACTGAAACTTTCTTGCGTATTCCGTGGCTTTATATAGAAGCTGCCCGCGGGGAATTAAAGAAAGGCCTGGGCGTGGTTCGCGCTGAACTTGACGTTATCGACATAAAGATATTGCGGGAACTGCAGGCAGACGGCCGCATGACCAATGTGGAACTTGCCGACCGGGTGGGAATTTCAGCGCCGCCCTGCCTGCGCCGGGTGCGCAAGCTCGAGGAAGCCGGCGTCATCGAAGGATACCACGCGATGCTGAACAGCCCGAAGCTCGGGCTCGATCTCGTCGCTTTCTGCATGGTCGGCCTCAAGCACCAGTCCGAGGCCAATCTGAAGGCCTTTGCCGCCGCCACCGCCGAATGGCCGCTGGTGCGCCAGGCCTGGATGGTTTCCGGCGACAGCGATTTCCTGCTGCATTGCGTGGCCCAGAACCTCACCCGCTTCCAGGATTTCGTCATCGAGGTGCTGACGGCCAACGAGCATGTCGATACCGTTCGCACCATGCTGACGATCCGCCAGGTCAAGAAGCTCGGGCTGGTCGAGCTCTGAACGCACTTTCCTGGAAGGCTTCAGCCGCGCCAGGCCTTGCTCAGCCAATCGGTATTGCCGATGCGGCGATACCATTTCTGCCCGCCGCCTTCGAAGACCTCGCTCATTTTCGGATTGCCGGCGAAGACGACGATCCTGGCTTCCGGCGGCAGTTCGGGATCGCGCCAGAAGCTCTTGATGTGGCGCGGCACGCAGGCGTTCTTGAAGCTCACGCACCATTCGCGCGGCCAGTATTGCAGGTTTCCATGGGCTGCGAGCTGTGCGCTCTGGAACTGCTGGGAAATCTCGTATTTCGACATGGCTGCCACAGGATCGGCGATGTAGGTGTCGAGAATATAGGCGTGGGCGCCGATTTCGTAGCGGAAGACCGAGCTGTTGCCGACCGAGGCCAGGAACCGGTCGCGGGCCGGATTGAGCTTGCGCAGCGGCTTTGGCCGGAAGAGATCGTCGTCGCGGATGATGAGGAACTTGCCCGGATGCTGGAAGAGCGGCTCCAGGTCGTCGACGATGACGAGGTCGAGATCGAGGAAGAGGCCGATGCCCTCGAGACCGGCGAGGTCGCGGCGGAAGAGCGACAGCTTCTGCCAGCGGCGGTCCTTCGAGCCGGCCGGCAGGCCGAGTTCGGGGAGGGGGAAGGTTTCGATACCCTCTTCGAGGCCTTCCGTGTTGTCGGTGAAGCAGACAAAACGGTGCGGGCGTTTCAGGTGCCGTTTGACGCCGCGGTAGAGGTTGTTGACATATTCGGGGCCGTAGAGCGTTCCCCACTTCATGCAGAGCACGTTGACCAGGTCATTGCTGTTTGCGGTCGACATCCCTTGCGCCCCTGCCTTCCCGAATTGTTTGTTACAAAAGTTCGGCTTAAGCGCCGAGAAGCTCCTGGTAAATCCGGGCGATTGCCGTCGCTTCCTTTTCCAATGCGAAATTTTCGCGCACGTGCCGGAGCGCCGTTTCCCCCTGTGCGGCGGCCAGCGCAGGATCGGCAAGATAGGTGGCAATGGCTGCCGTCAGCGCCTTGCCGTCGCCGGGCGGCACGATGACGCCGTTTTCGCCTGACACGATCATTTCGGCATAGGCGCCGGCGTCGGAGGCGACGACCGCCGTCTTCGAGGCCATGGCTTCCAGAGGGGTCAGGCCGAAGCCTTCGTTGCGGGACGGGGCGACGTAGAGCGTCAGGCGGCGATACCAGACCTTGATGTCGGGCACTTCGCCGATGAAGACGATGCGGTCGGCCAGGCCGGCGGCGGCAATATCGGCCTTCAGCCTGTCGGCGAATGCCGTGTGCTCCGGCGTGACGCGGCCGGAAATGACGGCCGTCCAATCCGGATATTGCGGCAGAAGCGCAATCATCGCCTGGACGAACAGATCGGTGCCCTTCTGGTGGCGCACGCGGCCGAAGCAGCCGACGAGATGGCGGCCGGGCAGGCCGGTGGCCATGATCGTATCGTCCGGTCCTTCGGGCGGATGGAAGAGCGCGAGATCGACGCCGTGCTGAATGACCGTGTGCGGCACCTTGAGGAAGGAGCCGGAGCGGCTGCTGGTGGCGATGACGGCATCCATCCGGCGGATCAGCCAGCGGGTGTAGGACGTGTGGCGGCGCTGGGCGGCCGAGGTGAAGACGAGCTTCAGCGGCATGCGCAGCACGTGGCGCAGGAGGATGCCTGCAGCCATCTCGTTGTTGCGGCGCGCATGCCAGACGCGGTGGCGGCGCCCGGCCGGCGGGCGCCAGAGGCCGGCCAGCTGCGGCCATTTCAAGCGCGGAAGATCCGGCGGCAGGCCGGGGCCGAGAGCGGCGATCCTGATCCCCAGCCGGATCTGGCAGGGGATAAGCTGGACGATCGTCGACGTGACGCCGGAGAGCCGGCGTTTCAGGTTGGGCGCGATGATCTCGACGTCGCTGATATCCGGCACGGGCTGCTCTTGAAAAGAAAAGCGCGGGCGATCAGCCCCAGGAAACGGAGAGGATTTCGTAGGCCTTGGAGCCGCCCGGCGCGTTGACTTCGATGGAATCGCCGACTTCCTTGCCGATCAGCGCGCGGGCGATCGGGGAGGAGATGGAAATTCGGCCCTGCTTCACGTCGGCTTCCTGATCGCCGACGATCTGGTAGGTCTTTTCCTCTTCGGTGTCCTCGTCGACGAGCTTCACCTTGGCGCCGAACTTGATCTTGTCGCCCGACATCTTGGTAAGGTCGATGACTTCGGCGCGCGCCGTCAGGTCTTCGAGCTCGGTGATGCGGCCCTCGTTGTGGCTCTGCGCTTCCTTGGCTGCATGGTACTCGGCATTTTCGGAAAGGTCGCCATGGGCGCGCGCTTCCGCAATGGCCTCGATGATTCGCGGGCGCTCCTCCTGCTGACGCCAGCGCAGCTCTTCCTGCAGCTTGACGAAACCACCCTGTGTCATCGGTACCTTATCAACCATTTTCTTGTCCTTCTCTCCCCGCATCTGCAGTTCGCGCAGACACAAAAGAAAACAGGTCCCGAAGGGGAACTTCGGAACCGTGTTACAATCCTATTTCGCCGCTTATAGCAGATCGGCACGCGCAATTTCCATAAAATTCGTATCGGCGCTTTTTGCGGTGTGCTGAAGTGCCTGCTTTTGAAGGGAAGTCGGGTACAATCCCGTTTCTCCGTCTTGATTTCGCCGCCGTGAACATTTAGTGAACATACGGATGAAGAAATCGCTTAAAGAACGGTTGGCGATCCTTTCCGACGCTGCCAAATACGATGCTTCCTGCGCCTCCAGCGGTACCGTCAAACGGGATTCGTCCGGCGCCGGCGGGCTTGGCTCCACCGAAGGCTCGGGCATCTGTCACGCCTATGCGCCTGACGGCCGATGCATCTCGCTGCTCAAGATCCTGCTCACCAATTTCTGCATCTATGACTGCGCCTATTGCATCAACCGCTCGTCGAGCAATGTCGAGCGCGCGCGGTTCACGCCCGAGGAGGTCGTCTGGCTGACGCTGGAATTTTACCGGCGGAACTACATCGAAGGCCTGTTCCTCTCCTCGGGCATCATCCGCTCATCCGATCACACGATGGAGGAAATGGTGCGCATCGTGCGGGAATTGCGGGTCACGCATAGTTTCCGCGGCTACATTCACCTGAAATCCATTCCGGAAGCATCCGCGCATCTGATCGAGGAGGCGGGGCTCTATGCCGACCGCCTCTCGCTCAATATCGAACTGCCGACCGATAGCGGCATCAGCCGCTTTGCACCGGAGAAGAAGCCGGCCGGCATTCGCCGCTCGATGGGCGATCTCCGGCTGAAGATCGAAGCGGCGCAAGAGCCGACGCTGCAAACCAGGAGGCGAAAGCGCTTCGTGCCGGCCGGCCAGAGCACGCAGATGATCGTCGGCGCCGACGGGGCCAGTGATGCGACGATCCTATCCACCAGCGGCCAGCTTTACAGCAGCTACGGCCTTAAACGCGTCTATTATTCCGCTTTCAGCCCGATCCCCGACAGTTCGAAGAACCTGCCGCTCATCAAGCCGCCGCTGATGCGCGAGCACAGGCTCTATCAGGCCGACTGGCTCTATCGTTTCTATGGGTTCGGCATCGACGAAATCACGTCGACGCAAGAGGGCGGCATGCTGGATCTCAATCTCGATCCCAAGCTTGCCTGGGCGCTTGGACATCGCGAGGACTTCCCCGTCGATGTCAACCGGGCCGATCGTGAGAAGCTGTTGCGCGTACCGGGGCTCGGCACCAGGACGGTGAAGGCGATCCTGACCGAGAGGCGGCAGCGCCGCTTGCGGCTCGAGGACCTGCCGCGGCTCGGCGTTTCCGTCCGCAGAGTGCAGGCTTTTGTTACCGCCGAGGGCTGGACACCGCATCGCCTTGTCGACCGGCCGGACCTGCGCGCCATGTTCGAGCCGCAACCCGAACAATTGACGCTGTTATGATGCGCCGGATCGTTCTGGAGGGCAGGGGGAATTTCGAGGAATGGCGCAAGGCCGCCCGCGCCTTTGCCGCGGCCGGAATCCTGCCTGACGACATCGACTGGCAGGAAAAGAGCAGCGAGCCGGGCTTTGCCTTCCAGCGTGATGCCTTGCCGCCCGATCCTCCCGCCGGCGCAAGGCCGATGAGCGTTCCGCCGGCCTTCATGGTTTTGGCCGAAGCGGTGATCTGCCATAGCGATCCCGGCCGGTTTTCGCTGCTCTACAGCCTGCTGTGGCGCCTGCTGGAAAACCGCGATCTGCTGGATCTGGCGTCCGACGAAGAGGTTTCGCGGGCGCGGCTGATGCAGAAGAGCGTGCATCGCGATGCGCATAAAATGACGGCCTTCGTGCGCTTCAAGGAAGTGGCGGCACCTGTCGGCGGGCGGCGAAAGTTTATCGCCTGGTTCGAGCCGGATCACTATATCGTCGCGCGCAAGGCGCCGTTCTTCCAGCGTCGCTTCAACGACATGGATTGGCTGATCGCCACGCCGAAGGGATCGGCCGCCTGGGACGGCGAGCGGCTGACGACGAGCGATGCACCCTGCGAAAAGCCTGACATCAGCGACGCAACCGACGATCTCTGGCGCACCTATTATGCCAGCATCTTCAATCCTGCCCGGCTGAAGGTGAAGGCCATGCAGGCCGAGATGCCGAAAAAATACTGGAAGAACCTGCCGGAGGCCGATCTCATCCCCGGCCTGATCGCCGATGCGGAAGCCAAGGTGCTTGCCATGGCCGAACGCGAAGCGACGATGCCGCTTGCCTATCATAACAGGATTCGGGAGGCGGCCGCCCGCATGCCGGCCCCGAAACGGGCGCCTGCCGGCACGCTGGAGGCGTTGCGGGAAGAAGCCGCCGCCTGCAGCCGATGCCCGCTGCATGAGAGGGCGACGCAGACGGTCTTTGGCGAGGGGCCGGTCGATGCCGAGATCATGTTCGTCGGCGAGCAGCCGGGCGATCAGGAGGACCTTGCCGGCCGCCCCTTCATCGGCCCGGCCGGGACCGTTTTCGACGAGGCGATCGCGCAGGCCGGTATCGATCGGTCGAGTCTCTATGTCACCAATGCCGTCAAACATTTCAAATACGAGCCGCGCGGCAAGCGGCGCATCCACCAGAAGCCCAATTTGGGCGAGGTGCAGCATTGCCGCTGGTGGCTGAAGCTGGAGCTCGATCTCATACGGCCGCGGCTGGTCGTGGCGATGGGGGCGACGGCCTTCTACGCGCTGACCGGTGAGAAGCGGAAGCTCGCGGATGTGCGGGGGCGAGCGATTGCCATGCAAGAGGGACGATCGCTTTTCGTCACCGTGCACCCTTCCTACCTGCTGCGGATTCCGGATGAGGAAAGGAAGGCGCAGGAGCTTGCGCGTTTTCGGCAGGAGATGAGTCTGATCAAGGGCCTGGCGGCCTGAACGGAGAAATCGATTCAACGCGTCAGCGCACGAATACGGGGTCTCTGGGCAGGTTGGGCGGAGCATAGCCGGTCGCCATGCGGGCCTGCACGGAGGCATGCAGGGTCGATCCGTCGGGAATGAAGCGCCGGTCCTGTCGCGGCAGATAGATGGCGCGTCTGTCGCCGCGTCTGCGCCAGGAATTTTCCGGCACCCGTCGCGGAATATATTCGAGCGGTTTCCAGCCGGCTGTCATGGAATCGTGCAGGGCCGCGGTCGGATCGAGTTCGACATATTGGTTGTCATTCTTGCCGAGCACGATGTTGTTGATCGTGCGCGAGACGTAGAGCAGGCCTGCCGGCTCCGTTTCGCGGATCATCCAGTCGAGCGGTATCTTCACCTGCGCGCTTTCGGCTTCCGGGTAGCCGCCGCCGATATCGCCGTGGACGCCGGCAAACCAGACTTCCTTGAAATCCTGCCTGGCACTCGCGGGCTTGAAGGGATTGCCGCGATAGTCCTGATCCGGCGTCCACAGTTCCGGCTGGAACATGGTTCTGCGCTCGTCGATCGATACGGCATGGCGCACGTATTCGACGCTTGGGTTCTTGCGGGTGAAGGGATGGGTCTTGAACTGAGGGCGCCCTCTGCCGGCCTCGATCACCGAGGCCACCGTATCGAACAGGCCGAGCAGCTTGATCGGCGGGCGGTCGTTGCGCAGCATGCGCTCGTAGAGACGCATACTCTTGAAGGCCGATGACGGATCGGCGCCGTCAGGGCCGTCGGTGCGCTGCTCCTGTTCGGGAATGCCCTTGTAGGTTCTGTAGGCATAGTCGAGCAGGTTCAGGTGATAGCGGCTGCTCAAGCCGAAGGCGTGAATGAAACCTGCCAGAACGCGGGCCGTATACGCGCCGCGGCTGAAGCCGAAAATATAGATGCGGTCGCGCTCGGGATGACCGCCGTGATCGTCGGGCGGACCGGCATCGTAGTTCTCGACCAGGAAGCGATAGGCGCCCTTGACGTTTTCATCAAGACCCCAGCCGGTGGCAAGGCCCCAGACTTCGATGGTCTTGCGGTAGAAGCGCGACCAGGCATCTGCCGCACCAAGCGTGCCGACTCCGGGATCGTAATAGACGATCTGTTCGTCCGAGCGCTTCAGCGTTCCGAACAGGCGCAGAATATTGGTGCGGTCTGCGGATATCTCGTTCGACGTGCCGTCGAACAGAATGACGATGTTCTTCGACATGCTGCTCCCCCAATACGGCCGGGGAGCAGGCTAACATCAAGTTCCCATGCCTGCAATTTTGGGTCGCAGTTTTGCCGGGATGGGAGGCAGAGGTGAAGAGGCCTTGCCCCTTCACCCGATCGTCAGAAGTAGCTCTGCAGCGGGCGGACTTCGAGGTTGCCGGCCTTGAGCGCCTTGATCGCCTGGGCGGCCGCTTCGGCGCCGGCCATGGTGGTGTAATAGGGCACTTTCTGCATCAGCGTGGCGCGGCGCAGCGACTTCGAATCCGAGATCGCCTTGTTGCCGTCGGTCGTGTTGATGACGAGCTGGACCTGGCGGTTGCGGATCGCGTCCTCGATATGCGGACGTCCTTCGAGAACCTTGTTGATCTTGGTGGCCTCGATGCCGTTTTCGCCGAGGAAGCGGGCGGTGCCGCCGGTTGCCAGAACCTTGAAGCCCTGTTCGGCCAGAATGCGGATCGCCGGCAGGACGCGCGGCTTGTCGGCATCGCGCACGGAGACGAAGACCGTGCCTTCACGCGGCAGTTCGACGCCGGCGCCGAGCTGGGACTTGGCGAAGGCCAGCGCGAAATCGCTGTCGAGGCCGATGACTTCGCCGGTGGAGCGCATTTCCGGGCCGAGCAGCGTGTCGACACCGGGGAAGCGGGCGAAGGGGAAGACGGCTTCCTTGACGGCGATGTGCTTCAGCGCCCGCGGATCGGGCTTTTCGCCATAGGCGGCGAAGGTCGCGTCGAGCTTCTCACCGGCCATGACGCGGGCGGCGATCTTGGCGATCGGCGCGCCGATGGTCTTGGCGACAAAAGGCACGGTACGCGAGGCGCGCGGGTTGACTTCAAGAACGTAGACCGTGTCGTCCTTGATGGCGAACTGCACGTTCATCAGGCCGCCGACATTCAGCGCCTTGGCCATGGCCTTGGCCTGACGCTCCAGCTCGTCGAGCATTTCGCGCGACAGCGTGCGCGGCGGCAGCGAGCAGGCGCTGTCGCCCGAATGGATGCCGGCCTCTTCGATATGCTCCATGATGCCGGCGACATAGACGTCGGTGCCGTCGGAGAGGCAGTCGACATCGACTTCGATGGCGTTGGTCAGGTAGCTGTCGAAGAGCAGCGGGTTCTTGCCGAGCAGGGTGTTGATCTGGCCAGTCTTGTCGTTCGGGTAGCGTGCCTTGATATCTTCCGGCACCAGTTCCGGAACGGTGTCGAGCAGGTAGGTCTGCAGCTGGCTCTCGGCGTGGATGATCTGCATGGCGCGGCCGCCGAGCACGTAGGACGGGCGAACGACCAGCGGGAAGCCGATTTCGGCGGCGACGAGGCGCGCCTGCTCGACCGAGTAGGCGATGCCGTTGTTCGGCTGGTTGAGGTCGAGCTTCATCAGAAGCTTCTGGAAACGGTCGCGGTCCTCGGCAAGGTCGATCGCATCGGGGGCGGTGCCGAGGATCGGGATACCGTTCTTTTCCAGCGCTTCGGCAAGCTTCAGCGGGGTCTGGCCGCCGAACTGGACGATGACGCCGACGACTTCGCCCTTTTCCTGCTCGGCGCGCAGGATCTCGATCACGTCTTCGGCCGTCAGCGGCTCGAAATAGAGGCGGTCTGACGTATCGTAGTCGGTCGAAACCGTTTCCGGGTTGCAGTTGATCATGATCGCTTCGTAGCCGGCATCCTTCAGCGCGAAGGCGGCATGGCAGCAGCAATAGTCGAACTCGATGCCCTGGCCGATACGGTTCGGGCCGCCGCCGAGGATGACGACCTTCTTGCGGTCGGAGACCTGCGCTTCGGAGCGGGCGGCGCCGACGAAAGGCGTCTCGTAGGTCGAGTACATGTAGGCGGTGGGCGAGGCGAATTCGGCCGCGCAGGTATCGATGCGCTTGAAGACCGGGCGGACGTTGAGCGAATTGCGCAGCTCGGCCACTTCCTTCGGGCGCTTGCCGGTCAGCGTGGCCAAGCGGGCATCGGAGAAGCCCATGGCCTTCAGCATGCGCAGGTTGGCGGCATCCTCGGGCAGGCCGTGCTCGCGGATGCGGGCTTCCATGTCGACGATGTTCTTCAGCTGGGCGATGAACCAGGGGTCGATCTTGCAGCCTTCGTGGACTTCGGCCTCGCTCATGCCCTGACGCAGCGCCTGGGCGACCATGCGCAGGCGGTCCGGGGTCGGCGTGCCGATCGCGGCGCGGATGGCGTTCTGGCTGGATTCGCCTTCCTCGAAATCCGGGATCTCGATTTCGTCGAGGCCGGTCAGGCCGGTTTCGAGGCCGCGCAGCGCCTTCTGCAGCGATTCCGCAAAGGTACGGCCGATCGCCATGACTTCGCCGACCGACTTCATGGCGGTCGTCAGGACCGGCGAAGCGCCGGGGAATTTCTCGAAGGCGAAACGCGGGATCTTGGTGACGACATAGTCGATCGACGGTTCGAAGGAGGCGGGTGTCGCGCCGCCGGTAATGTCGTTTTCGAGTTCGTCGAGCGTGTAGCCGATGGCGAGCTTGGCGGCGACCTTGGCGATCGGGAAGCCGGTGGCCTTGGAGGCGAGTGCGGAGGAGCGCGAGACGCGCGGGTTCATTTCGATGACGACGAGGCGGCCGTCCTTCGGATTGACGGCAAACTGCACGTTCGAGCCGCCCGTCTCCACGCCGATCTCGCGCAGCACCGCGATCGAGGCGTTGCGCATGATCTGGTATTCCTTGTCCGTCAGCGTCAGCGCCGGGGCAACGGTGATCGAATCGCCGGTATGGACGCCCATCGGATCGATGTTTTCGATGGAGCAGATGATGATGCAGTTGTCCGCCTTGTCGCGGACGACCTCCATCTCGTATTCCTTCCAGCCGAGAACGGACTCTTCGATCAGCACTTCCGTGGTCGGGGAGGCATCGAGGCCGCCGCCGACGATTTCGAAGAATTCCGAGCGGTTATAGGCAATGCCGCCGCCGGTGCCGCCGAGCGTGAAGGACGGGCGGATGATGGCGGGCAGGCCGACATGGTCGAGCGCCTGGGCGGCAATCGCCATGGCATGGCTCATGTAGCGCTGCTTGCGGTCGCTCTCGCCGAGGTTCCACTGGTTTTCCAGCTCGTCGAGCGCCTTGTCGAGATCGGCGCCGGAGAGGCTTTCGCGCAGCTTGGCACGCTCGGCCTCGTGCGTCTTGCGGTCGGCATCCTTGATATCGGTGGCGTTTGCCAGCATCGAGCGCGGGGTTTCCAGGCCGATCTTGGCCATGGCTTCGCGGAAGAGGGCGCGGTCTTCGGCCTTGTCGATGGCGGCGGGCTTGGCGCCGATCATCTCGACATTGTAGCGGTCGAGCACGCCCATGCGCTTCAGCGAAAGCGCGGTGTTCAGCGCGGTCTGGCCGCCCATGGTCGGCAGCAGCGCATCCGGGCGCTCCTTGGCGATGATCTTGGCGACGACTTCGGGCGTGATCGGCTCGACATAGGTCGCGTCGGCCAGGCCCGGATCGGTCATGATCGTTGCCGGGTTGGAGTTGACGAGGATGACGCGGTAGCCTTCCTCTTTCAGCGCCTTGCAGGCCTGGGTGCCGGAATAGTCGAATTCGCAAGCCTGGCCAATGACGATCGGTCCCGCGCCGATGATGAGGATCGATTTGATGTCTTGGCGCTTCGGCATGGGCGATATCCATTGTGTGGCTGCGCAAAAAGCCGGCCAGGGTGGGAGATCACCGGGTCGGGTCGCGCATTGAGGGTCTTTTCAGGCTAGAAGCGGCTTATAGGCAAATGTTTTTGCAAACGGAACCCCATAAATCACGGAATCGACAGGAATTCGGACCGGCTTTTGGAAGCCTATTGCCCGGCGGGCAAGACGAGCGTGCGAATCTCGCCGCCAAACGCCGGATTGGCGATGGCTTCGGGTGCCTGTTCCAGCGTTACACGACGCGAAATCAGTGGCTCGACCTTGACCGCGCCCGTGGCAATGAGATCGGCGGCGCGCTGATGGGTGAACGGGTTGAGGAAGGAGCTGACGAGGTTCACCTCCCGAAACAGCAGATCGAATGGCTCGATCTCTATCCTTGCGCCCTGCGGCATGACGCCGAGGATGACTGCCGTGCCGCCGCGTCTTGCAAGCCTCGGCGCCTGCATCATCGTTTCGGCAACACCGGCACATTCGAAGACGACATCGGCGCCGCTGGGCAGCAAGCCGCCGTCGCCGGCAATGCCGCTGACCGCATCTGCCGCTGACGGATCGAAGCTTGCGGTGGCGCCCAGCGTTTCGGCCAGCGCGCGTTTGCCGGCATTGCGGGTGACGAGGAGAATACGCGTCGCGCCGGCAAGCCGGGCAAGCTGGACGGTGAGCAGGCCGATCACGCCGCCACCAAGCACGATCACGGAAGCGCCTGTCTTGATGTTGGCGAGATCGACGCCATGCAGGCAGCAGGCGAGCGGCTCGCAAAAGGCGCCGTGCAGGGGATCGAGGCCGGGCGGCAGGGCAAAGGCCTGTTTCTGCGGAAGGATGACGTAATCGGCAAAGCCGCCATCGCGGTGAATGCCGATGGCCTGCAGGTTCCGGCAGAGATTGACCCGGCCCCTGCGGCATTCTTCGCAGCCGCCGCAGGCGATGTTGGGATCGCCGGTCACGCGCATGCCGGGGCGGAAGCCCACGACATCGGGGCCGACCGCTTCGATGATGCCGGCAAATTCGTGCCCGAGCGTCACCGGCGGGTGCGAGGGGAACTCGCCGAGGAAAAGATGGCGGTCGGTGCCGCAGATGCCACAGGCTTCGATGCGCACCAGCAAATCGCCGGGGCCGGGAACGGGCTTTTCGACCTCGCGCAGAAACAGCTTTCCGGTCGCTTCCAGGCGCACGGCTTTCATCGGCTTTCTCCTCCCTGTCTCCTTGCCGTCAGGAAGCGGGAAAGCGGGAGTCCCGTCAAGCATTTACCGGGGCTTCTTCAGCCGAAACGGCGGCGGGCTTGCTCGGCAAAACTCCGGCTGACCGGGATTTGCGTACCGTCGCGCGTGAGGATCAGGACCTTGCCATTGTCGCGTTTCAAGGTCTCGACATGGGCGTCGGCCACCCAATGCGACCTGTGGACCTGCAGCCCCGGTGTCGCGCCGATTTCGCGCAGCGCATCGGAAAAGCGCAGCAGCACCAGCTCGCGGCCGCGGCTGGTGACGACCTCCGTGTAGTGATCCTGTACCGAGAGGCGCAGCAGGACGCCGCGGTTCTGCGGCTTCAGCCGGTCGAGGATCGAGGCCGCAGGCGGGGCCTGTGCCGCGGCCTCCTCGATCTGCCGGTGCATGGCAAGATAGGTCAGAAAACAGAAGAGGGCGCAGAGCGGCAGCGCAAAAAGGGCTCTTGCCAGGCTGCCGCCGAGGGCTGCCGGATCGCCGCTGAAGGCATAGTCCACAAGGCCGATCGCAAAGCCGATCGGCAAGGCGGCGACCAGCGAGCCGATCATCATGCGCCAGAACGTATTCCCCAGCCGCTTGCGCAGCAGCGCATCGGCGAGCACGGAAAACAGGATGGCGATCGACCATGCGACGGCGTGCAGGATCAGCCAGTAGGCGAAGCGCTCGCCGGCCGGCATGCTGTCCATCGTGCCGTAGGGACCTGTCACCGCGAAGATGAGGACAATGGCGAGGAAGGTTCCCCAGAAGCGCGAAGAGCGCCAGAAGACCTGCAATTCGCGAAGCGTGGATTGCAAGGAGGGGTGATCCACGAAGTTTTCCCGCCGTTTACGCCATGTTCGTTGAGGGAAATGCACTCATGCCGGAAACGGGGGGCGAATTCAACCGGAGCCGATCATGACGCTTGAACCTCTGCTCAATGCGCCTGCTGCCATACAGATCCATGTCGCCGCCGTCGTGCCGGCGGCCATCCTCGGGGCCTATCTGCTCGCCCGGCCGAAGGGCACGCGGCTGCACCGGCTGCTCGGCAAGATCTGGATGGCGCTGATGGTGGTGACGGCGCTGTCGAGCTTCTTCATCCACGAGATCAATCTCGTTTACGGCTTCAGCCCGATCCACCTTCTCTCCGTCTTCGTACTCGCCGGAAGCTGGCGGGCAATCCTCGCTGCGCGCCGGCACGATATCCGCACGCATCGGCGGATCGTATCGGGCATGTATTTCGGCGGCATCGTCGTTGCCGGCCTTGCGACGCTGCTGCCGGGCCGGCTCATGCATGCGGTTGCGTTCTCCGGCAACAGCTGGCTGACGCTGGTGCTGTTCGGGCTGATTGCCGCCGCGCTCGTCGCGGCCGTCGGCCTTCGCCCGCGCCGCGGCCGGGTCGCGTGAGGAAGCGGCTGGAATTCGCCCTTGCGGCGGATATATAACTGACTCCTGAGAGCATGCATGGGCGCATCGCCGGGGAGATCGATCATGGAATGGAAAGGACGGCGTCAGTCCGACAATATCGAGGATCGCCGCAGCGATCCGTCCGGTGGCATTGGACGCAATCCCTTCGGCCGCGGCGGTGGCTTCAGCTTTCCGTCGGGCGGCGGCGTCGGCCGTCGCGGCGGCGGGCTCAGCATCGGCACGATCGTCTTTCTCGTCGTCATCTACCTGATCTTCAAGGCGATGGGCATCGACCTGATGCAGGTGATGGAAGGCGGCGGATCGATGGACGGCTCCGGCTATTCGCAGAGCGAGTCCGCCCCGCAGACGCCCGCCAACGACGAGATGACCGCCTTCGTGCGCACGGTTCTCGCCGAAACCGAAGATACCTGGCATGGTATCTTCCAGTCTCAGGGCCGGGATTACGAAGAGCCGCGCCTCGTGCTCTTCTCCGGCCAGACGCAGTCCGCCTGCGGTTTCGCATCGGCTGCGACCGGACCCTTCTATTGCCCGGGCGATCACAAGGTCTACCTCGATACGGCCTTCTTCCAGCAGCTTTCCGATCAGTTCGGCGCGTCGGGCGATTTTGCCGAGGCCTATGTGATCGCGCACGAAGTCGGCCATCACGTGCAGAACCTGCTCGGCATCCTGCCGAAATTCAATCAGGCGCGCCAAAGCATGAGCGAGGCCGATGCCAACAGGATGTCGGTCCGCGTCGAACTGCAGGCGGATTGTTTTGCCGGCATCTGGGGCAAGTTTACCCAGCAGAAGGGCATTCTGGACGCCGGCGATCTGGAGGAGGCGCTGAATGCCGCCCAGCAGATCGGCGACGATACGCTGCAGAAGCGTTCGCAGGGCTATGTCGTGCCCGAGAGTTTCAACCACGGCACGTCGGCGCAGCGTATGCGCTGGTTCAAGCGCGGCTTCGACAGCGGGCAGCTTTCGGCCTGCGATACTTTCTCCAACCCGATCTGATCGGGAAAGGCGGCACCCCGAAGGACAGGGTGCCGGCCTCTCGGGGCAGACTACTTTTCACTATCCATGTGCCTGAGCTGGGCTTCCGGATAACGGGCGCCCTTGGCCGCACCTTTCGGCACGGCGCGTTCGATGGCGGCGAGATCGTCGGCGGTGAGTTTCACCGCGCGCGAGCCGAGCGCCTCCGTCAGCCGGTCGCGGCGGCGGGCGCCGACCAGCGGCACGATATCCTCGCCCTGTGCCGCCACCCAGGCGATCGCGACCTGCGCGACCGAGGCGCCCTTGAAGGTGGCGATCTTTCTGAGTTCTTCGACCAGGGCAAGGTTTTCATCGACGTTGCCTTCCTGGAAGCGCGGGCTGAAGGCGCGGAAATCGCCTGCGCCCTGCTGGCCCTTCTGCCAATGGCCGCTGATGAGGCCGCGCGACAGCACGCCATAGGCGGTGACGGAAATGCCGAGTTCGCGGGTCGTCGGCAGGATTTCGTCCTCGATGCCGCGGGAAATCAGCGAATATTCGATCTGCAGGTCGGCGATAGGGGCGACGGCGGCGGCCCGGCGGATCGTATCCGCCCCGACTTCGGAGAGGCCGACATGGCGGACGTAACCGGCCTTGATGAGATCCGTTATCGCGCCGACCGTTTCCTCGATCGGCACATTGGGATCGAGGCGGGCGGGGCGATAGATGTCGATATAGTCGACGCCGAGGCGTTGCAGCGTATAGGCGAGGAAGTTCTTCACGGCGATCGGGCGGGCGTCGTAGCCGTTCCAGCCATTGGAGGGATCGCGCAGCGCGCCGAACTTGACACTGATGACGGCGTCTTCGCGCTTGCGGCCCTTCAGCGCTTCGCCGATCAGCATTTCGTTATGGCCCATGCCGTAGAAATCGCCGGTGTCGAGCAGGTTGATGCCGACATCGAGCGCGGCATGGATGGTCGCAATGCTTTCGGCGCGGTCGGACGGGCCGTACATGCCCGACATGCCCATGCAGCCGAGGCCGATGGCCGAGACTTGGGGACCGGTTTTTCCCAAACGATAGGTCTGCATCTTCTTCTCCTTCAGCGGCGCCCCGACGGCGTCTTCGGATGCGGTTTTATCGCCGATAAGTTTGTGCGATAATCCGGATAGTCTCGAACAGGCCGTACGGGAAAATGCACAATGGATGAGCTTCCCCTCAGTGATCTGGATGCCTTTGCCGCAATTGCAAGGGAGCGCAGCTTCCGCTCGGCGGCCCGAAAACGCGGGGTTTCCGCCTCGTCGCTGAGCGATTCCCTGCGGCGCCTGGAAGAGCGGCTCGGCGTCAGGCTGCTCAACCGCACGACCCGCTCCGTCACGCCGACGGCGGCGGGCGAAAGACTGCTGGAAAGGCTTGCTCCGGCGCTGTCGGAAGTTGCGGCCGCGCTCGGCCAGCTGGACAGCTTTCGCGATCATCCGGCCGGCACGCTGCGGCTCAATGTGCCGAGCATCGTCGTCAAGCTTTTCATGGCCGATCTTGCCGCCCGTTTCCTGACGCTGTACCCGCAGATCACGCTGGAGATCATTGCCGACGACAATTTCATCGACGTGCTCGCCGCCGGCTTCGATGCCGGCGTGCGTTACGATGAAAGGCTGGAGCGCGACATGATCGCCGTGCCGATCGGTCCGCGCCGGCAGCGCTACGTGACGGCGGCCGCACCCGCCTATCTCGACAGGCGCGGCGTGCCGCAGCATCCGAGGGACCTGCTGGAGCATAGCTGCATCCGCCATCGCTTCCTGAGCGGGGCCTCGCTGGCCTGGGAATTCGAACGCGGCAAGGAGACGGTGCTCGTCACCCCTTCCGGCCCCATCGTCGCCAATGCGGTGGAGATGGAGATAGGGGCAGCTTATGCCGGGCTCGGCGTCATCCGCACCTTCGGGGAGTTGCTTGCGCCCGGTATCGCCGATGGCCGGCTGATGCCGATCCTTGCGGAATGGGACAGCGAATTTTCCGGCCCGTTCCTTTATTATCCGAGCCGCCGCCATATGCCCGCACCGCTGCGCGCCTTTGTCGATTTCGTACGGATGGAGCAGCGGAAGGGCGCCTGACCCATCTGTTTTGACGGGTTCGCCATCAAAAACATTGAAATGTTCACGGATTGTTTCACCCGTCCCAATCGGCTATGTCACATGTTCGGCGACAAGATCGTCTTTCCGGAAAATAACAGCTGTAGAGATGTCTCATGCTTGATGCGAAATTCGTTCGCCGCGGCCTTTTCCTGGTCTTTGTCATTCTCTTCCTGGATATTATCGGCATTGCGATCATCTTGCCGGTGCTGCCGGTCTATCTGGAGCAGCTGACGGGCGGCACGGTCAGCGATGCGGCCATCGACGGTGGCTGGCTGATGCTGATCTATTCGCTGATGCAGTTCCTGTTTGCGCCGCTGCTCGGCAATTTGAGCGACCGTTTCGGGCGCCGTCCGATCCTCTTGCTGTCGGTGCTGACCTTCGCGCTCGACAATTTCATCTGCGCCATTGCCACCAGCTACTGGATGCTGTTCGTCGGCCGCGTGCTTGCCGGCATCAGCGGCGGCAGCTTCGCCACCTGCTCGGCCTATATTGCCGATATCAGCAACGAAGAGAACCGCGCCAAGAATTTCGGCCTGATCGGCATCGCCTTCGGCGTCGGCTTTACGGTCGGCCCCGTCATCGGCGGCTTCCTCGGCGAATTCGGGCCGCGCGTACCCTTCTTCGGCGCGGCGGCGCTGTCCTTCGTCAATTTCGTTGCCGCCTGCTTCCTGCTGCCGGAAACGCTGGATGAGAAGAACCGCCGCCGGTTCGAATGGAAGCGCGCCAACCCGCTCGGCACGCTGCGGCAGATGCGGCACTATCCCGGCATCGGCTGGGTCTGTCTCGTCATGTTCCTGGTCTTCCTGGCGCACGCCGTCTACCCTTCGGTCTGGGCTTTCGTCTCGAGTTTCCGTTATGGCTGGAGCGAGGGACAGATCGGCCTGTCGCTCGGCATCTACGGAATAGGCGTGGCGCTCATCATGGGGCTTGTGCTGCCGCGTATCGTGCCGGTGCTCGGGGAATGGAAGACGGCGCTGGTTGGGCTCTGTTTCACGATGGTTGCCCTCGTGGGCTATGCCTTCGCCTGGGAAGGCTGGGTCGTCTATACGGTAATCATATTGACCGTCATGGAGAATGTCGCCGATCCGCCGCTGCGCAGTATTGCCGCCGGCAAGGTGCCGCCCTCGGCGCAGGGCGAACTGCAGGGCGCGCTCACCAGCATCAGCAGCATCACCACGATCGTCGGGCCGCTGATCTTCACGCAGATGTTCGGCTATTTCACAAAGCCCGATGCGCCTGTCGTCTTTGCCGGCGCGCCCTATCTTCTGGCGGCTCTCTTCATTCTCGTGGCGGCAATCGTGTTTCTGACGCGGGTGACGACCGCGAAGGCGCCGGCGGAAGTATTCAACGCGGCGGAGTGATCCATCAAAAACAGTGAAGGCGTGATGAATTTTTCAGCATCTGCCCGTTTTGGGGTAGTTCTTCGCGCGAGTTTGCTCTAAGCCGACACGATATTTTGCCGCATTGCGGCCCTTAACGATCCAATCTCAGGAACAGTGTCATGGACACGCCCATCGAGGTGCGCTCGGTCGCGCCTGTAAACGACAACCGCTGGTCTGCGCATTTTCGCGCCACGCTGATGCTCGGCGTGCCGCTGATCGGCGCCCAGCTGGCCCAGTTCGGCATCGGCATGACCGACGTGATGATCGTCGGCCAGCTTGGTGCGGAAAACCTTGCGGCCATGGTGCTTTCGGCGCAGTTCCTGTTCACGATCCTGATTTTCGGCTCGGGCTTTGCGATCGCCGTCATTCCGATGGTGGCGCAGGCCTACGGGCGCGGCGATGTCGTGAGCGTGCGCCGGTCGCTGCGCATGGGGATCTGGGTCGTCATCTGCTACTGGCTGCTGATGCAGCCGGCCTTTTTCAATTCCGAGTCGATCCTGCGCTATTTCGGGCAGAAGCCCGACGTGGCGAAGCTTGCGCATGGTTATATCGTCATCGGCCAGTTCGGCGTACTGCCGGGGCTGCTTTACAATGTCATGCGCGCGCTCGTCAGCGCCATCGGCAAGGCCGGCGTCATCCTCAACGTCACCATCGCCATGCTGGTGCTGAATGCGATCGGCGCCTATATCCTCGTGCTCGGCCATTTCGGCTTCCCGGTCATGGGGCTGGAGGGGGCGGCAATCGTGTCCGTCGCGGTGCAGGTGGCGGGCTTCCTGTTCATCCTGTCCTATGTGCAGGGCAGGGAGGAGACGCGGCGCTACGAGATCTTCGTGCGCTTCTGGAAGCCGGACTGGCACGCCTTTTTCGAGGTCGTTCGCCTCGGCCTGCCGATCAGCATCACCATTCTCGCCGAGGTCAGCCTCTTTACGGCAGCGTCGCTGCTGATGGGCCATATCGGCACGATCGAGCTTGCCGCGCACGGCATTGCCCTGCAGTGGGCGTCGATGGCCTTCATGATCCCGCTCGGCCTCGGACAGGCGGCAACGGTGCGGGTCGGCGTCGCGCACGGGCAGGGCGATCATGCGGGTCTGGTGCGGGCGGCCGTCACGGTGTTGATCATCGCCAGCATTGCCGCGATCGTCGGCAGCGTCATCTTTGCGACCGTGCCGCAGGTTCTGGCGCGGCTGTTCCTCGATGTCAGCCTGCCGGAGGCGCCTCAGGTGCTTGCCTATGCCGGTCCGCTGATCGTCATTGCGGGCCTTTTCCAGTTCGTCGACGGCCTGCAGGCGATTGCCAGCGGCCTGCTGCGCGGGCTTAAGGATGCGCGCGTACCGATGATCATGGCCCTGATCGCCTATTGGCCGATCGGCTTCTTCCTCGCCTGGGCCTTTGCCTTCCCGCTCGGCTTCGGCGGGATCGGCATCTGGCTCGGTTTCCTGGTCGGGCTTGCGGCCGCGGCCGCCATGCTCTGCATGCGCTTCTATATCCTGGTTCGCCGGGAAGGCGCGACGGCCGGCGCTTGAGCCGGCCGGTGCGAGGTTGGCGCGACCTGCTTCAGGCAGCCACAGGCTTGTAGCTGGCGATATCGGCGCGAATGCCGAGACGCGCAAACATTTCCTGCGGATTGAAATTGGCCGCCTCGTGGGCCGCCGCTACCGCCGCCTTCACACGCTCGACGACATCGGCGCTTTCCCATTCGGCGACCGTGACGAAATTGAACTCGCCGGGACCGGCAACCTGTTCCAGCACCGTATGGCCGATGAAGCCGGCCTGTGCCTCCAGCACCTTATGGGTCCTCATCACATTGACCAGAAATTCCTCGCGCGCTGCGGCCGGCACGACGAATTTGTCTACCCTGTAGAAAGCTCCGCTCATTCAGTCTTCTCCTGCATCTGATGTGTTGCAGGCAGTTCTGTAATTCCTCAAGTTAAGTTGAGGTCAATATGCGGAGAAAGAAAAAGGCCCGCGCGAGCGAGCCTTGATCCGGTATCAGCGTTCGGCGAGTGCCGGTTCGCCCTTCTTCTCGCGCACCATGTTGACGAAGCGGCGGAAGAGGTAGTGGCTGTCCTGCGGGCCGGGCGAGGCTTCCGGGTGGTGCTGGACGGAGAAGACCGACTTGCCGAGAATGCGCAGGCCGCAATTGCTGCCGTCGAACAGCGAAACGTGAGTCTCTTCAACGCCTTCCGGCAGCGACTTCGTGTCGACCGCGAAGCCGTGGTTCATGGAGACGATCTCGACCTTGCCGGTCGTATGGTCCTTGACCGGATGGTTTGCGCCGTGGTGGCCCTGGTGCATCTTCTCTGTCCTGGCGCCGAGCGCGAGGCCCAGCATCTGGTGGCCGAGGCAGATGCCGAAGACCGGGATATCGGTCTTGATCAGTTCCTTGATGACGGGCACGGCATATTCGCCCGTGGCGGCCGGGTCGCCGGGGCCGTTCGACAGGAAGATGCCGTCCGGCTGCAGGGCAAGCACGTCCTCGGCGCTCGTCGTTGCCGGCATGACGGTGACCTTGCAGTCGAGGCCGGCAAAGAGGCGCAGGATATTGCGCTTCACGCCGTAATCGAGGCAGACGACGTGGTACTTCTGGCCGGCGGCGCCGAGTTCGCCGTAGCCTTCGTTCCAGACCCAGGGGGTCTGCGACCATTGCGAGGACTGGCCGGAGGAGGCGATCTTGGCGAGGTCGAGGCCTTCGAGGCCGCTCCAGGCCCTGGCTTCGGCCTTCAGCGCGTCCACATCGAAATTGCCCGCGGGGTCGTGGGCGATGACGGCGTTCGGGGAGCCGTTTTCGCGGATCCAGGCGGTCAGCGCGCGGGTATCGATGCCGCAGAGCCCGATGATGCCGCGCGCCTTCAGCCAGGCGTCGAGATGCTTGGCGGCGCGGTAGTTCGAGGGCTCGGTGATATCGGCCTTGAAGATGACGCCGACCGCGCCGTGGCGGGCTGCCGGCGTCAGGTCTTCGATATCTTCTTCGTTGGTGCCGATATTGCCGATATGGGGGAAGGTGAAGGTGACGATCTGGCCGAGATAGGAGGGATCGGTGAGGATCTCCTCGTAGCCGGTCAGCGCCGTGTTGAAGACCGCTTCGGCCTGGACCTTGCCGGTGGCGCCGATACCCTTGCCTTCGATGACGGTGCCGTCGGCAAGAACGAGCAGGGCGGTCGGCTTTTCGGTTGTCCAGGGTGCTGTCGCGGTCATCTTCATCCCGTTTCCGGCGGGCCTGGCGTTTGCGAAAACGCGAGCCGGCCATTTGATCTCGCAGGTACAGGCGCGCAGCTTTAGCCGCGTTTGACGCCTGATCACGAATTTTGGTGCAGGTGGCGGTAGATAGCCACGCTCTTTGTCCAGGTCAATCTTTGTACCGCAGATTGCGGTACTTTTCCTGCTGATATTGGCCGGATTCTCGCAATTTATTTGATCCCATGCATCGGCCTGGTTTATGAAAGCGCCATTTTAAAAGGAGTAGTAACATGCTGCGCGACCAACTCGCCACCGAGCTCAAAGAGGCCATGAAGGCAAAGAGGATGGACCGACTCGGCACCATCCGCCTCATCCAGGCCGCTATCAAGGATCGCGACATCGCCAATCGCGGCGCCGGCAAGGACGAGGCTGGCGACGATGAAGTGCTGCAGATCCTCGCCAAGATGGTGAAGCAGCGCGAGGAGTCGGCGAAGATCTACGAAGAGAATGCCCGCCCGGAGCTTGCCGAAAAGGAGCGTGCCGAAATCGCCGTCATTCAGGATTTCCTGCCGAAGCAGCTTTCCGACGATGAGGTGCGCGCCAATATCGCCGCCATCATCAAGGAAGTCGGCGCCGAAGGCCCGAAGGACATGGGCAAGATCATGGCCGCCCTCAAGGAGCGTTATGCCGGCCAGATGGATTTCGCCAAGGCTTCCGGCGCCGTCAAAGAGCTCTTGAAATAAGGCGTTTTGCCTGCGGTTGCTCGTCGACCGCAGGCCCGAACACTGCTTCGGCAGCGGCGTCGATAATGCCGAATTTCGCCGCCTGATAGTTCCAATATTCGAGGACGAAGCCGCGGGAGAGCCAGAAATCGCCCTTTCTCGGCGGCTCGGTCCAGCCCACGCTGCCCATGGCGGCGGCCTGTGTCAGCAGGCGCTTCAGGTGGGTGTTGGAGATCATGAACTGATCGCGAATCTCGCGCAGCGACAGCGGGCCGACGAAGACGCGGTCGGCAGAAGGCGGAAAGCCCGGCAGGCGCGAAATCAGGTAATCCATCACCAGGCCGCCGGAATTGGCCCAGTTGAAGAGATTGAAGGTGGTGCCCGGATCGCGCACGGCTTCGGTTTCGATGATCTGCCTGGCGATCAGCGGCTGCAGGCGGGCGATCGACGCAGGGTCGGCCGCCAGATTTTGCGCGCGGCGGCCGCCATCGAGACTGTCCAGGACCATCAGATGGGCGGCCAGCCATTTGGTGAAATGATCTTCGGCCGTTTCCGTCGGCTCGAGAAAGCGGGTGCGCTTGTCATCGCCCGGAATGGGGCGCAGAAACCGGTAAGCCAGCATTTCCTGCACGAAGGCGGCCGCGGTGTTGCGGCTGGCGATCTTGTTCTGGATGACGAAATCGATGAAGCGGCCGGAATAGAGGCCGCGTTTTTCTTCGCCGGGATAGCCGTAATAGAGCGCAAAGCCGGTATGTGCCATCAGCCAGCGCTGCTGAGCTGCGAATATGGATGCAATACGGGGGCTCTCGCGATAAATCGCGAGCATCTGATTGGCGCAATGAAGAATTGCAGCAAGAAAATTATCGTCGGCTGCAAGTTTTTCTGCGGTATAGGCCATAGCACTGTCCAGGAGTTTCGCGCATTCATTTGCCACGCCTGTTGGAAGTGTCAATGCTTTTGTATTTTAGGGGTTAATTGGTAAGGTAAAACTCAATAAAGGCGCAGCGCTAAGCCCAAAAATTAAGAAGGCAGGAGCTGGGGGCGCTCCTGCCTTCTTGCTCTTTGCTTCCGTCAGCGACGCAGGGTTGAAACCCAAGCCGGCGGGTATTTGCAAAGGCACCCTTGCGAGGCGGCGCCGGGGGTAGGGATGGTGCCTCGCTTGGGGATCGCTCTGTTGAGATCGAACTTATGGCCGGCCCTCGGCTTATTCAAATTACAAAAATATAATAATCCCGGATTCGGCCTTTCCGGTTGCGAATTTGGCGCTCGGCGCAGCACTTCGGAAATTCTGTTCACATGCAATCTAATAAATTGTTTTTACTTTATCTTTTCGGGGTTTCCCTTTTCGGGAAAAGGATGTTTCAGACCACCTGGAAATTGGAAAATGTCAAAAATGTCGCACCCCCTGCCAGGGTCCGATAACGTGTTGTTGAGTGGCTTTGGCTGGCGTTTTTGACAGTGTCTCCGCCCCTGTGAAAAGCGGGATTTGCCGCAGAGTTTCGTGGCGCGGCGCGACAAAGCTGCTTATATGGAGGCTCTGCAAGAGGTAGAGATGCGCTTTTCCCCCACCTTCCTGGACGATATCCGCGACCGCGTTCCCATTTCGAACGTGATTGCGCGGCGCGTGAGCTGGGACAAGCGCAAGACCAACGTGTCGCGCGGCGACTACTGGGCCTGCTGCCCGTTCCATGGCGAAAAGTCGCCGAGCTTCCACTGCGAGGATCGCAAGGGCCGCTACCATTGCTTCGGCTGCGGCGTGACCGGCGATCATTTCCGCTTCCTGACCGAACTCGAAGGCCTGAGCTTTCCCGAGGCGGTGCAGACGATCGCCGATATGGCCGGCGTGCCGATACCGGTTGCCGATCCGCAGATGGAGAAGCGCGAGAAGGAGCGCACCTCGCTTCTCGACGTCATGGAAATGGCGACGCAATTCTTTCAGGACCAGTTGCAGGCGGCCAATGGCGCAAAGGCGCGGGCCTATCTGCGCGACCGCGGGCTGACGGGGCGCACCATCGAGACGTTCCGGCTCGGATTTGCGCCTGACAGCCGCAATGCGCTGAAGGAATTTCTGGCCGGCAAGGGTGTCAGCAAAGAGCAGATCGAGGCCTGCGGCCTTGTGGTGCACGAGAATGTGCCGGTGTCCTACGACCGGTTCCGTGACCGCATCATGTTCCCGATCCTGTCGTCGCGCGAGAAGGTCATCGCCTTCGGCGGCCGGGCCATGTCGCCGGATGCGCCGGCGAAATATCTCAATTCCAACGAGACCGAGCTCTTCCACAAGGGCAACGTGCTCTACAATTTCGCCCGCGCGCGCCGATCGCTGCAGGGGGCGAACGGCGAGGGCACGATCATTGCCGTCGAAGGCTATATGGATGTCATCGCGCTGCATCAGGCGGGTGTCGAAAACGCCGTGGCGCCGCTCGGCACGGCGCTGACGGAAAACCAGCTGGACCTGCTCTGGAAGATGACGCCGCAGCCGGTGCTCTGCTTCGACGGCGACGGCGCCGGCATTCGCGCCGCCAACCGCGCCGCCGACCTGGCCCTGCCGCATCTGAAGCCGGGACGCAGCGTGCGTTTCGCGCTGCTGCCGGATGGCAAGGATCCCGACGATCTCGTCAAGCACGAGGGCAGGGCGCCGTTCGACAAGGTGATGGCGCAGGCCAAGCCCCTCTCGGAAATGCTCTGGGATCGCGAAGCGCGCAGCGGAAAATTCGATACGCCGGAAGCGCGCGCAGAACTCGAAGCGCGGCTGCGCCAGCTCGTCGCCGTCATTGCCGACGAGAACGTGCGGCGCCATTACCAGCAGGACATGCGCGACCGGCTGAACAGCTTCTTCCAGCCGCAGTTCCAGAACCGCGGCGGCAGCGAAAGGCGCAGTTTCGGCGGCAATGGCGGCGGCAGTTTCCGCGGCCAGAAGGGCGCCGGTCCCGGCGGGGGGCGAACCTCCGTTGCCGCGTCGGACCGTCTGACCCGCTCGGGGCTCGTGCGCGGCCATCAGGACAATGCGGCGCTGAGAGAATGCGTGCTGGCGCTCACCGTCATCAATCACCCTGCCTTGATGCTCGACGATTACGACGAGATCGCCGCGATCGATTTCGACAATCGCGACCTGCAGAAGCTCTGGTCGGCGATGCTGGGGGCGGCGGCCGTCGTTGCCGGGCCGCATCTGACGCGCGACTATCTGATGGAATGTCTCGATGTCGCCGGTTTCGGGCCGCTCCTGAAGAACCTCGATCAGCAGGTGCGCAATGCGCGGCTGTGGACGGCCACCGAGGAGGCGGCGATGGAGGATGCGCGCGAGGGCTATCGCCAGGCACTCGCCTTCCACAAGCGCGCCAAGGACCTGCGCTGGCAGAAAATCGAGCTGGAGCGCGATATCGCACAGGCGACGGAGGCCGGCGACGATGCCGAGATCGACCGGCTGATGCGCGCCTCGCAGGAAGTGCATTACGAAGCGCTCAGGCTTGAAAACCAGGAAGCCATCATCGATGGTTTCGGTGTGCTCTCCGGCCGCGTCAAGGGCGCTGCGAGCCACTGATGTCGCAGGCCGATCGGAACGCAGCATCCTTCTCCGCCTCCGATGCGCTGTTTGCCGGCGCGGCCGAGCCGCTCGACGTGGTGAAGCGCGTCTACGGCTATTCCGCCTTTCGCGGTCGGCAGCAGGAAGTGGTGGAACATGTGGTTGCCGGCGGCGATGCCGTGGTGCTCTTCCCGACCGGCGCCGGCAAGTCGCTCTGCTTCCAGATCCCGGCCCTTTGCCGCCCGGGTCTCGGTATCGTCGTCTCGCCGCTGATTGCGCTGATGCGCGATCAGGTGGAGGCGATGAAGCAGCTCGGCATTCGTGCGGCAGCGCTGAATTCCTCCATTTCGCGCGAGGAATATGTCGCGATCCGCCGCGGCATTTCCTCCGGCGAGCTCGACCTGCTTTACGTGACGCCCGAGCGGATTCTGATGGACGGTTTCCGCGAGATCATCGGCAATACGAAGATCGCGCTGTTTGCGATCGACGAAGCCCATTGCGTTTCGCAATGGGGCCATGATTTCCGGCCGGAATATCGCGAACTCGGCAAGCTTGCCGAGCAATATCCCGGCGTGCCGCGCATCGCGCTGACGGCAACGGCCGATCCGCATACACGCGAGGACATTATCGAGCGGCTGATGCTCGACAATGCCGCGGTCTTCACGACGAGCTTCGACCGGCCGAACATTTCCTATGAGATCGTCGAACGCGACCAGCCGCGCCAGCAGCTCCTGCGTTTCCTTTCCGGCCATAAAGGCAATAGCGGCATCGTCTATTGCCTGTCGCGCGCCAAGGTGGAGGAGACGGCCGACTGGTTGAACACGCAGGGCATCCGGGCGCTGCCCTACCATGCCGGCATGGACCGGGCGCTGCGCGACGCCAATCAGGACGCTTTCCTGAAGGAGGAAGAGCTCTGCCTTGTGGCGACCGTCGCCTTCGGCATGGGCATCGACAAGCCGAACGTGCGCTACGTCGCCCATCTCGATCTGCCGGGTTCGGTCGAGGCCTATTACCAGGAAACGGGCCGCGCAGGACGCGACGGCCTGCCTTCGGAAGTGTGGATGGCCTATGGCATGGCGGACGTGATCCAGCGCCGGCGGATGATCGACGAGGGCAATGCGGCCGACGAGATCAAGCGCATCGAGCGCAGCAAGCTCAACGCGCTGCTGGCGATCTGCGAGACGGCATCCTGCCGGCGGCAGGCGATCCTGGCGCATTTCGGCGAGGCGCATGGCGGCAAATGCGGCGGCTGCGATACCTGCCTGAAGCCGGTCGAGACCTGGGACGGGACGGAAGCGGCGATCAAGGCGCTGGCCGCGATCTATCGCACCGGCGAACGTTTCGGCGCCGGTCATGTGATCGACGTGCTTGTCGGCAATGTGAATGAAAAGACCGAGCGCTTCGGCCATGTCGACATGCCTGTTTTCGGCGCCGGCAAGGATATTCCCGTCCGTACCTGGCAGTCGGTCTATCGCCAGCTGATGGCAATGGGGCTGATCCGTGTCGATCACGAGGCTTTCGGAGCCCTGAAGCTGGAGCCGGAGGCGCGTGCGGTTTTCAAGCGCGAACGCGAAGTGTTCTTTCGCAAGGACCGTCCGCCGTCCGAACGCAGGGCGAAAAAAACCGAGCGTGCGGAGCGCAGAACCGGTCTTTCCGGTGCTGACGGCGCGCTTTTCGAGGCGCTCCGGGCCGAGCGCATGTCGATCGCCAAATCGCTCGGCGTGCCGCCCTATGTCGTCTTCCCCGATACGACGCTGATCGCGTTTGCCACCGAGCGGCCACGCAGCCGCAAGGAATTGCTCGGCATTTCCGGCGTCGGCCAGTCGAAGCTCGAACGCTACGGGGACGCCTTCCTCGATATTATCCTCTCCCATGACGATTAGCGCGGTTGCATATATCTTCCGCTGCAATCGTTCGAGATCTCTGCTAAAATTCGCGCCAGAGTTTGGGGGAAGTTCGATGGCGCATTTCGACAGAGCGGTGGCGTCACTACCCGGACGCGAGCGGATTGCCAGGCATCCGCATGGCGGGCAGATTTTCATTCATGCGACGGCAGAGGAAACCGCAGGCGCCTACGGCATCTGGGAGACCTTTTCCGCGCCCGGCACCGGCCCGTCGCGGCATATGCATACGCGCGAGACGGAGGTCTTTCGCGTCATCGAGGGGAGCTACCGGTTCTGGTGCGGCAGCGAGATGATCGAGGCTCCGGTTGGCGCCGTCGTGGTCCTGCCGCCGAACGTGCCGCATCACTGGCGCAACGTCAGCGACCGCATGGGGCGGATGATGAGTTTCGTGACGCCTGGCGGTTTCGAGCATTTCTTCATGGAGCTCGAGCGGGCCGGAGCGACAACGCCTGAGGTGATCCTGCCCATCCAGGAGCGTTTCGGCCTTGTGGAGATCGGCGACGGTCCCGACCCTTGAGATCGGCCCTGTCGCATCCGCTGGCTATTTTGCGCGCGCAAGCTGTTCGTGCAGCGGCGGGCCGTGGCGTGCGTGCGCGCGTTGGCGACGGCTCCGGTCTTTGTCGCTGCCTCGGTTAAACGCTGCAGCCTGCCCGCAGGCGCATCGACTTCCTGCTCACGAATATAAAGGCCGCAACGATACTCCTTTTGAACATGCGGATGTCCTTTCGAATATTCATATCAATTCCATGGCGGCCAAGCCCGGAGTCCGAAAAATTTTTCGTACCGGATCGGCGACATCTGCACTTGCTTTGTGCTAATTGCAGCGCCCAACGGAGGACGTTTTTGGGAAAAGGGGTCTATAATGACAAAAGCATTTCTCTCCCACCTGCAATCGGAACTCGCCTCGCTCAAGGATGCCGGCCTTTACAAGTCCGAGCGCGTCATCACGTCCAAGCAGGCCGGCGAGATCGCCGTCGCCTCGGGCGAGCGTGTGCTGAATTTCTGCGCCAACAACTATCTCGGCCTTGCCGACAATGAGGAACTGGCGGAAGCCGGCAAGAAGGCGCTCGACCGTTATGGCTACGGCATGGCCTCGGTGCGCTTCATCTGCGGCACGCAGGAGGAGCATAAAGAGCTCGAGGCGCGCATCTCCTCCTTCCTCGGCATGGATGACACGATCCTCTACTCCTCCTGTTTCGACGCGAATGGCGGCCTGTTCGAGACGCTGCTTGGCGAAGAGGATGCGATCATTTCCGACGCGCTGAACCACGCCTCGATCATCGACGGCGTGCGCCTCTCCAAGGCTAAGCGCTTCCGCTATGCCAATAACGACATGGCGGCGCTGGAAGAAGAGCTGAAGAAGGCCGAGGGCAGCCGCTTCAAGATGATCGCGACCGACGGCGTCTTCTCCATGGACGGCATCATCGCCAATCTGCAGGGTGTCTGCGATCTCGCGGAAAAATACGATGCGATGGTCATGGTGGACGACAGCCACGCGGTTGGCTTCGTCGGCAAGCATGGCCGCGGGTCGCCGGAACATTGCGGTGTCGAAGGCCGGGTCGATATCACCACCGGCACGCTCGGCAAGGCGCTCGGCGGCGCATCCGGCGGCTACACGTCGGCCAAGGCCGAAATCGTCGAATGGCTGCGGCAGCGTTCGCGCCCCTATCTTTTCTCCAACACTTTGGCGCCGGTCATTGCGGCCGCCTCGCTGAAGGTGTTCGACCTTATTGAAAACGGCGATGCGCTGCGCGAACGGCTGTCTGCCAATGCGGCACTCTTCCGCTCCGAAATGACCAAGCTCGGCTTCACGCTTGCCGGCGAGGGGCATCCGATCATTCCGGTGATGCTGGGCGATGCCAAGCTGGCGCAGGATATGGCAGCACTGATGCTGAAGAAGGGCGTCTATGTGATCGGCTTCTCCTTCCCCGTCGTGCCGAAGGGGCAGGCGCGTATCCGCACGCAGATGTCGGCGGCGCATTCGAAGGCGGATGTGGAGCGCGCAATATCCGCCTTTGCCGAAGCCGGCCGCGAACTTGGTGTGATCTAAAAAGCAAGTGACGGTGTGCCATGTGGCCCCCTCATCCGCCCTTTCGGGCACCTTCTCCCCGCGGGGGAGAAGGGGAGGGTTGGCCTCGGTGAAAGCCAAAGGGAAAAACGATGTCGAACATGATGAAAGCGCTGGTCAAGGCGAAGCCCGAAGTCGGCCTCTGGATGGAACATGTGCCGGTGCCGGACGTCGGCCCGAACGACGTGCTGATCCGGGTGAAGAAGTCGGCGATCTGCGGCACGGACGTGCATATCTGGAACTGGGACCAGTGGGCGCAGAAAACCATTCCGGTGCCGATGGTCGTCGGCCATGAATTCTGCGGCGAGATTGCCGAGATCGGTTCTGCTGTGACCAAATACAAGGTCGGCGAACGCGTTTCCGGCGAAGGCCATATCGTCTGCGGCAAGTGCCGCAACTGCCGCGCGGGCAGGGGCCATCTCTGCCGCAATACGCTCGGCGTCGGCGTCAATCGGCCGGGTTCCTTCGGCGAGTTCGTCTGCATTCCGGAAGCCAATGTCGTGCCGATCCCGGACGATATTCCCGACGAGATCGCGGCGATCTTCGATCCGTTCGGCAATGCCGTTCACACCGCGCTTTCCTTCGACCTCGTCGGCGAGGACGTGCTGGTGACGGGTGCGGGGCCGATCGGCATCATGGGCGCGCTCGTCGCCAAGCGCTCCGGCGCGCGCAAGGTCGTCATCACCGACATCAACCCGAACCGGCTCGATCTCGCCCGCAAGCTCGGCATCGATCATGTCGTGGACGCCTCCAAGGAAAACCTTGCCGATGTGATGAAATCGATCGGCATGACCGAAGGCTTCGATGTCGGGCTTGAAATGTCGGGGGCGGCGCCTGCTTTCCGCGACATGATCGACAAGATGAACAATGGCGGCAAGATCGCCATTCTCGGCATTGCGCCTGCCGGTTTCGAGATCGACTGGAACAAGGTCATCTTCAAGATGCTGAACCTCAAGGGCATCTATGGCCGCGAGATGTTCGAGACCTGGTACAAGATGATTGCCTTCGTGCAGGGCGGCCTCGACCTCTCGCCGGTGATTACTCATCGCATCAAGATCGACGAGTTCCGCGATGGTTTCGAGGCAATGCGGTCGGGCAATTCCGGCAAGGTCGTGATGGATTGGATGTGAGGAGACAGGAATGAAATACGAGGGAAGCTGCCATTGCGGCAATATCGCCTTCACGGTGGAAGGCGCGTTCACCGAAGCGCTCGATTGCAACTGTTCGCTTTGCCGCCGGCGCGGCGGTCTGCTCGGCTTCGTGCCGCGCGAGAAGTTGCAGCTGACCGTGCCGGAAGAAAACCTGTCGACCTATACGTTCAACACGCATGCCATCAAACATCACTTCTGCGCCAAGTGTGGTATTGCACCCTTCGGCGAGGCGAAGGCGCCCAATGGCATGGAGATGGCTTCCGTCAATCTGCGCTGCATTCCGGCGCTCGATCTATCGGCGCTCAAGGTAAACGCCTATGACGGGCAATCTCGTTAGGGCATGATCTCAATGGGCGTGTGATTTGGAACACGCGCCCAAAGACCGCGCATCTCCTCGTCGGTGACGGCAATACAGCCGTCCGTCCAGTCCCACAGCCGGTGTTTGTTCCGCAGGAAGCCCCACCCATTGGGAAGGCCGTGGATCATGATGTCATGATCCTTGTCACCGGCATTCTCCATAATGGTGTGCGTTTTATTTTTGCAACCCATGTTGGCGATTTGCTAAGAATCTATGGCATGTGACGGTAACGATATCAGGTTATTCCGATGATCATCCGAAAGGCCTTGTCTTTTGCCGGTGACATACTAGATAAGCAACGCAATCGCTGGCGCGGTTCAAAGCCTGTGGATAAGGCTTTTTCCGGGTTTTCGGTGGCTTTTTTTCTGGAAAAGCTTGACGAGAACAAATTTTGTGGGAATCACCGTTCGACTTGAGCGGTGAACTGGGTCAAGGCGGATCGCACAACCATGGCCGGAAATCCAATGGCAATTGAATTTTGCTGTCCGATGCCGACGATCGTGGTTAATCAGGCTTTAAATGTCATCCCGTTAGGTGGGTATAGGTGATTCGAGGCCGGCGCGCACGCCCGGGCCACGAGGCGGCCATTCACCGCAGCGAGTATGAATAGCGTCAGGAAGGCGACGATATAAATGGCAACGAAGGTCAAAGAGAACGAAGACCAGGAAGTCGAACGCGACGGCGCAAGCGACGGCCCTCTTCTCGATCTCTCCGATGACGCGGTCAAGAAGATGATCAAGGCCGCCAAGAAGCGCGGCTATGTGACGATGGACGAGCTCAACGCCGTCCTGCCTTCCGAAGAAGTGACGTCCGAACAGATCGAAGACACGATGGCGATGCTCTCCGACATGGGCATCAACGTGATCGAGGACGAAGAGGCCGAGGAAGCCGGCGCTTCCGGCGGTGACGACGACGACAGCTCGGGCGACGAGGACGGCGAGGGCGGCGAACTTGCGCCTTCCGGCGGCACCGCGCTTGCGACCGCCAAGAAGAAAGAACCGACCGACCGTACCGACGATCCGGTGCGCATGTATCTGCGCGAAATGGGCTCCGTCGAGCTTCTGTCGCGCGAAGGCGAAATCGCCATCGCAAAGCGCATCGAGGCCGGCCGCGAAACGATGATCGCAGGCCTCTGCGAGAGCCCGCTGACGTTCCAGGCGCTGATTATCTGGCGCGACGAACTCAACGAAGGCACGACGCTGCTGCGCGAGATCATCGATCTCGAAACCACCTATTCCGGCCCGGAAGCCAAGGCTGCCCCGCAGTTCCAGAGCCCCGAGAAGATCGAGGCCGACCGCAAGGCTGCCGAGGAAAAGGAAAAGACCCGCCGCGCCCGCTCCGGTGACGACGACATTACCGATGTCGGCGGCGAAGGCATGCCTCCGGAAGAGGAAGAAGAGGACGAGGACGAATCCAACCTCTCTCTCGCCGCGATGGAAGCCGAGCTTCGCCCGCAGGTCATGGAAACGCTCGACATCATCGCCGAGACCTACAAGAAGCTGCGCAAGCTGCAGGACCAGCAGGTCGAGCAGCGCCTTGCCGCCACCGGCACGCTGTCTTCCGCCCAGGAGCGCCGCTACAAGGAACTCAAGGACGAACTGATCAAGGCCGTCAAGTCGCTGTCGCTCAACCAGAACCGCATCGATGCGCTGGTCGAGCAGCTCTATGACATCAACAAGCGCCTCGTGCAGAACGAGGGCCGCCTGCTGCGTCTGGCCGAATCCTACGGCGTCAAGCGCGATAGTTTCCTGGAACAGTACCAGGGCGCGGAACTCGATCCGAACTGGATGAAGTCGATCGGCAATCTGGCCGCCCGCGGCTGGAAGGAATTCGCCAAGAGCGAAAACACGACGATCCGCGACATCCGCCAGGAGATCCAGAACCTCGCGACGGAAACCGGCATTTCGATCTCGGAATTCCGCCGCATCGTGCATATGGTGCAGAAGGGCGAGCGCGAAGCGCGCATCGCCAAGAAGGAAATGGTCGAAGCGAACCTTCGCCTCGTCATCTCCATCGCCAAGAAGTACACGAACCGCGGCCTGCAGTTCCTCGACCTCATCCAGGAAGGCAATATCGGCCTGATGAAGGCGGTCGACAAGTTCGAATACCGCCGCGGTTACAAGTTCTCGACCTATGCGACCTGGTGGATTCGCCAGGCGATCACCCGCTCGATCGCCGACCAGGCCCGCACGATCCGTATTCCGGTGCATATGATCGAAACGATCAACAAGATCGTTCGTACTTCGCGCCAGATGCTGCATGAAATCGGCCGCGAGCCGACGCCGGAAGAACTGGCCGAAAAGCTCGCCATGCCGCTCGAAAAGGTCCGCAAGGTCCTGAAGATCGCCAAGGAGCCGATCTCGCTCGAAACCCCTGTGGGTGACGAAGAAGATTCGCATCTCGGCGATTTCATCGAAGACAAGAACGCGCTGTTGCCGATCGACGCCGCCATCCAGGCGAACCTGCGCGAGACGACGACCCGCGTTCTGGCATCGCTGACGCCGCGCGAAGAGCGCGTGCTGCGCATGCGCTTCGGCATCGGCATGAACACCGACCATACGCTCGAAGAAGTCGGCCAGCAGTTCTCGGTCACGCGCGAACGTATCCGCCAGATCGAGGCGAAGGCGCTGCGCAAGCTCAAGCATCCGAGCCGATCCAGGAAGCTGCGCTCGTTCCTCGACAGCTAAGGCTTCGACGGATAGGAAAATCGGAACCCGGCCAGCCCCGCGCTGGCCGGGTTTTTCTTTGGTCGGAACGGTTGCAGATGAGCCTTTCGGGCTATTGCTAAGCCGGATTGATGGCGCCGATCTTGTTGTCGCGCTGTGGTGACACGCCTATAATCCGGGCGCGGGGGAAGGGAGCGGTCGCGGCATGCGAACGGTTCACATGCCTGCCCGGAACATGGCCTCCGCCGGGAGGTGTAACATGACCACTTACATTCTCATGGTAAACTGGACGGATCAGGGAATCCGCAGCGTGAAGGATTCCGCCAAGCGGCTCGATGCGGGAAAGGCGTTGCTCGGCAGCATGGGCGGCTCCTTCGAGCGCTTCTATCTCACCATGGGCGAATATGACATGGTGGCTGTCTGCGAGGCGCCCGACGACCGGGTCATGGCGCGGTTTACGCTGTCGCTCGGCATGGGCGGCAACGTGCGCACGAAAACCTTGAAGGCATTTCCGGAAGTGAATTATCGCGACATCATCGCGTCGCTCGCATAGATCAGGATGGCCGATAACTGGTGACGAGCCAGAGAGAGCGTTGCGGCTGCCTCGCAGCGCTGTCAGTGTCGCTGTGCCTTGAACCCAGAGCATGGACTTGCCTTCGATGGAACATTCCGGCCTGTTGCAGAGAGGAAAGATCGATCCGGCGTGGCCGGCGTCGCTCGCGCTGCATCTTGCCGTCATCGCGATCCTGCTCGCCTTTCTGCCCGACGTGGTGCCGATCAGAGCTCCGCCGGAGGACAGTATCGATGTCGAGGTGGTGACACCGCCCGTCGCCGTCGCTCCAGCTGCGCCGCCTGCGGCCCAGCCACCGCCGAACCCCGCAGAGGGGAAAAATTCGGTCGCGGCACAGGCTGCTCCCACCGCTCCCGCAACGGCACCCGAGACGGTTTCGCGAGAGGTTCCGCCCGCCTTGCCGGCGCTGCCGAAACCTCCGGCCTCAGCTGTCCAGCAGCTGGTACAGGCAACGGAACTCTTCTCCGGCAAGACGCTTGCCAGTCCGCGCAGCCGCAGGGCGCGTCAGCTTATCGCCACGCTGTCGGCCAGCGAGCGCAATCTGCAACTCTGCAATCTCGAGGCGCTGGAGCAGGTCAGCCGCTCCCGGCCGGGCTCCGCGCCCGATCTCGTTGCGCCCTATGCCATGAAGCCGGAGACGGTGAGGGGCAACAGCATCGAGGTGGGCGGCGGGGCTTTCCGCAGCAAAAAGAACTGGTTCAATATCCGCTTCCATTGCGAGGTGGATCCCGCAGGGAAGACTGTCACCGCCTTTGCCTTTGCGATTGGCGATGCCATTCCGAAGGACCTGTGGCAGGAACACAATCTGGTGGCCGAGGACGGCGAAGCCGACCAGTGAGCTTGCTGCTACCGGTCGCGAAGGCCATCATCACAAGGTTTTTTCCATTTGTGGCTTGATGCTGCCAGTTTTAAAGGCCACATCGCTGCTGTGACAGAAGAAGAAGTCGAACCGGATACCGATCACGAGACGCAACACCAGGAGCCTCGCGCTCGCTGGGGCGTTGTCGCGTCCGTGCTGGTGCATGTGCCCATCGTCGCGCTTCTCATATTCGGCCTGCCGGAGATCCAGCCGAAACCCGCCGAAGACGAGAGCGTGAAGGTGGAACTCGTGCCGCCGCCGGAGGAGAAGAAGCCGGAGGAGAAGCAGAAAGAGGAAGAGAAGCCCAAGGAACAGGCAAAGGCTGAGCCGCCGCCGCCTCCGCCTCCGCCACCACCTGCAAGGCGTCCGCCGTCTCAGCCAAAGATGTCGCCTACCGTGTTTGAATTTGCGGAAAAGGATACTGTACCGAACCAGCGCGAGTCTGGGCCACCGCAGCAGGCACGGGCGCCGAAGCAGTCTGTCAGCGATGTAAGGCAGGCGGAGAAACCTTCCACTGAGCCGTCAAAGCCGGATCAAACTAGAGTAGCCGAGCAGAGCTCTTCAACGAATCCAGTGCCGGAGGATATCAGTCTGCCGCAGGTCGAAACCGCGGAAGCCAATCCCGAAAAGGATGGCCCCGCGTCTACGGGAAGCACCGAGGCCAAGACAGATTTCGAGACGGCGAAACCGTTGGAAGAAGCCAAGGTATCGTCGCAAACCGATGTGAAAGCCGAGGAAGCAGATCAACTCGCCAAAGCGCGGACATTGTTTTCGGAAGAGATTACGTCCGATCCAGCCATCAAGACGGCGATGAGGAACCTTTCGCGCGGTGACCGTATCGATCAGCTTTGTCAGACTGAGCTAAGACAACAACTGATTCACTCGTCGGCGCAGTACAACCCACGTTGGCTGCCTTCTTTCCGGCTTTCGGCGGGGAATGTGCTTGACGCGAAAGGCGGGGCCTTCAAAAATGGAAATGAATGGTACAACGTAAGGTTTCGCTGCGAGGTCGACAGTGATGCCACGAAGGTCGTATCCTTTGCCTATGATGTCGGCGATGTGGTTCCGAGAAGCCAATGGAAAAGCCGGCGCTTCCCGGCAGATTAGCCCTGGTGGAGTGTCTCGCTTCACAACAAGCCACGCGCAAGGAACCGTCTCTATCGTTCTCGCATGACCGTTATGGTACGGTAGCGAAGGGACACATGACATGTCGAACGAGATCGAGCATTTTTTCGAGCGCCAGGAAGAAGCCGTCAGCCTGATGTTTCTGGAAAACAAGGCAGACGAGCTGACCGACATTCTGGTCGCCGCTCTGGAAGAGGCTTTCGAAATTCTTCTGGAAAGCGCGCCGGCCGAAACCTTCCACTAAGGCGCCCGCGCGCGAGCCCCAATAGGGAGCTCTTTTCCTCAACAGGATCATCATGGTCATACCGCTTCAGGAGGATGGCAGACTTCCGGTTTCGGTGCGCAGCCACCTTGGCGGCTATGAATGGCGGCGCGATGCTCTCGGCCGTTCTTCGGCCTGTGTCTTTCGCCTGGAAGCTCAGGGCCGTCCCGGGCTTTATCTGAAGGTCGAGGAGGCGGGGCCGTTCTGCGAGCTCGCCGACGAGGCCGACAGGCTTGTCTGGCTTGCCGGCAAGGGCCTCGCTTGCCCCGAGGTTATCGCCCTCGAGAGCGACGGCGAACGCAGTTTTCTCCTGATGACGGCGCTGCCGGGGGCCGATCTCGTCACCGCCGCGACGCTGTTGCCGGAAGAGCGCGTCGAAATTCTCGCCGCGGCGCTCAGCACTCTCCACAGCCTCGATATCGACGCCTGTCCATTCGACCATCGGTTGGACAAACGCCTCGCGGCCGCCGAAGCGCGCATGCGGGCCGGCCTCGTCGACGAGACGGACTTCGACGAAAAGCGGCTGGGCAAAAGCGCCTTCTTCCTCTTCGGCGAATTGCAGCGGCTGCGGCCGGAAAGCGAAAATCTCGTCGTTGCCCATGGCGATGCCTGCCTGCCGAATTTCATGGCTGCGGGCGGCCGGTTTGGCGGTTATGTCGATTGCTGCCGCCTGGGTGTCGCCGACCGTTACCAGGACATCGCGCTCGCCTGCCATAGCGTCGTCTATAATTTCGGCGAGGAATTGGTGCGCCCGTTTCTCAATGCTTACGGCCTGTCGATCATCGATCCCGAGAGGATCGAATATTATCAGCTTCTCGACGAGTTCTTCTGATCCCTTGCCCGGCTTGCCGCTGGCTGGCAATGTCGGCGGCAAAGGAGATTGTCATGGCAGCCGGTCAGTTCAGGATGCTGCGCTCGTCCGTGGCGGGCGTCGAAGCGGTGGTGGCGACATCGGGCCATCGTTTCGCACGCCATACGCATGAGCAGTTCGGCATCGGCCTGATCTTCTCCGGCGCGCAGAAATCGCTGAGCGGGCGCGGCATGGTGGAAGCGGAAGCCGGCGATCTCATCACCGTCAATCCGAACGAGGTCCATGACGGCGCGCCGATCGGCGAGGCGCGGTCCTGGAGCATTCTCTATTTCGATCCCGCCGTCATGGACGGCCTTGCGCGCGACGTGGCGCAAGACAGCGCCGGCCGTTCGGAAATTCCGCGCCCCGTCATTCATGACGGACGGCTCGCCGACCGGTTCCGCGCGCTGTTCTTCGCCGTGACCGGCGAAGGGGAGCGGCTGCGCTGCGAGGAGCTGCTGCTGTCGGTCATTGCCGATACGATGCGGGAGGCGGCAATGCAGGAGGAGCCGGCGCCGGCGCCGCGCTCCGTCGTTCACGCCCGCAGCCTGATCGATGACGATCCGGCTGCGGAAATCTCGCTTGCCGACCTGGCGCGCGAAAGCGGGCTCAGCCGGTTTCAGGTGCTGCGCGCCTTTGCCAGGGCGACGGGTTTTACGCCGCATGCCTATCTCGTTCAGGCCCGCGTCCATCTTGCCCGCCGGCTGATTGCCGGCGGTGCGGGTCTGGCGCAGGCGGCTGCCGAAAGCGGCTTTGCCGACCAGAGCCATATGACGCGGGCCTTCGTCTGCCGCTATGGGCTGACGCCCGGCGCCTATGCGCGCGGCCATTCCTGACCCCCTGCAATTTCGTTCAAGACCCGCGGCCTTTCGGCCTGTTTGTTTCCGCCGTCTCGAAAGGAGCGGCAGATGAGCAGGCAATTTCAAGGTTACATCTATCTCACATTGGCCATGACGACGGTCGGCAGTACCGTTGTCGCCAGCAAGGTCATCGCGTCCGGGCTGCCGCCCTTTACGGCAACGGCGCTGCGTTTTGCGGCGGCCTTCCCCTTTTTCCTGTTTCTGATGCACTGGACGAGGTCGCGGCTGCCGCGGCTTTCCGGGCGGGACTGGCTGATCCTCGTCACGCAGGCGGGGGCGGGGAGCGTCGGTTACACGACGCTCCTGATTTCCGGCCTGTCGCTGACGTCGGCGGCCAATGCCGGCGTCATCATCGGTACCCTGCCGGTCGTCTCGGCGGCGATCTCCATCCTCGTCCTCGGCGAGAGGCCGCAACGCTTCCTGCTTCTGGCGATCGGCCTTGCGGCGGCGGGCGTCTTTTCCATCGTCTTCTCGCCGGGTGCCGGCAGCGGGTCTCTTGCCGGTGACATGCTGATTTTCGGCGCGGTTGTCTGCGAGGGGCTGTTCATCCTGCTGAACAAGCGGCTCGGCACGGCGATCCCGCCATTGACGCAATCGGCGCTGATGACGGCGATCGGTTTCGTGGTTGCCGGTGTGCCGGCCCTGTTCGAGCATCATGATATCGGCGGCGCTTCGCAAGCCGCTTTGCTTGCGGTCGTCTATTACGCGCTGGTGCCGACCGTCGGCGGGTTCATACTCTGGTATGCGGGCGCGGAGCGCGTCAGCGGCGCGGAGGCTTCGCTCTTTACGGCTGTCGCGCCGGCAAGCGCCGTCATCTTCGCCTTCCTGGCTCTCGGCGAGGCGATCGGTTCCAACCAGATTTTCGGGATCGCCTGCGTCCTGTCTGCCGTCATCGGTCTTGGGCTCGCAAGCCTTCGCAGGACGGCCAGGAACTGACGCATGCGCCGCGATGTGCTTCAGCCGCGGCGGAAGACGTTGCGATATTCCCGCGGCGTCATGCCGGTCTGCGCCCTGAATTGCCTGTTGAAATTGGCAAGCGAGCCATAGCCGACGGCATCGGCAATATGGCCGATGGGCTGGCCTGTGGCGGAAAGGCGGGCGCAGGCATCGCCGATGCGCATGCGGATCAGATAGTCGGAGACGGTGGTGCCGGTGTGGCGGCGAAAGAGCCGGTGCAGGCCGGAGACGCTGAGTGCGGCGATATCGGCCAGCTCTTCCAGAGGGATGGCGCGGGCATATTGAAGATGCAGGTGGGTGAGCACCCGGTCGATGCGTTCGCGGCTTTCCTGCAGTTCAGGGCTCTGGCCGGGCGCGCTGGCAAGCGCGGATGCCTGACGGTCGCCGGCAATGCGTCCCAGAATGTTCAAAAGGGACAGCAGCCGCTCGGCGGGCGGTTTTGAAAAGATCGCCTCGATTTCGCTGCGCACGGCATCTGCGGTTTCCTTTGAAAACTGCAGCCCCCGGTCGGCGCGTGACAGCATGGCTTCGATCGGTGCGAGTTCGATTGCCCCTGCGGTGACCTTGCGCATCCAGTCCGGATGAAACCAGAGAACCAGGGCGATATGCGGCGTTGCCTCCTCGTATTTTGCGCGGGATACCCAGGTATGTGGCAGGTTGGGGCCGACGAGCACGAGGTCTCCATCCCCATATTCCCCGGTATGGTCCCCGATGAAGCGCTGGCCGATGGAATTCAGCGTCATGGTCAGCTCGAATTCCGGATGGTGATGCCATTGAAAGGGAATCGCGTCGTCCAGCCGTCGGTTCAGCATGCTCCAGGAGGAATCGGCGTGTCGCGGCAGGATTTCGAGATAAGGCCTCATCGGGCGCCTTTCTGGTCATTGACGCCAGAATAGTATCATAATCCGCCAAGCCGGCACAACATCGGCCGAGCTGCGACGTTACACTCCCCCCATCACCTGAAACGACAGGGATGGAACAAATGATGGGAGGATCTCATGCAACTGGCAGTCAAACGCGACGCTCATCCGACGGCCTCGTCGGTTACGACGCAGCTCAAGGACATCAAGAAGAAGCTGCCGCTGCGGGTGCTCTCGCAGGCGGACTGGCAGCACTGGACGACGAGAGGTTATGTGATCGTTCGTCAGGCCGTTCCTGCAGCCAATGTCGAGCGGCTTGTGGACGTGCTCTGGCGTTTTGACGAGAAGGATCCGAACGATCCTTCGACCTGGTATGCGCCGCAACGGCGCGAGCACAAGATGAAAGAGCTCAACAATACCGGCATGCTGGAGATCTACAATCACCAGGCGCTCTGGGATAACCGGATGGAGAAGCGCGTCTATGACGTGTTCGTCGATATCTGGGACCGCGAGGACCTGTGGGTGACGATCGACCGCGCCAATCTCAACCCGCCGAAGAAGGTCAAGGGCAATCCGAACGGCTTCATCCACTGGGACGTCGATACGTCCATCCGGCCGCTGCCGATCGGCGTGCAGGGTGTCTTGAGCCTCAAGAAGCAGGACGGCGATGTCGGCGGCTTCCAGTGCGTGCCCTATCTCTTCGAGCATTTCGAGGAATGGGTGAAGACGCAGCCCGAGGATCGCGATCCGATGCATCCCGATATGACCGGCCTTTCGGTCGTCAACATCGACATGGAGCCGGGCGACCTGATGATCTTCAACTCCCTGCTCGCTCACGGCGTTCGGCCGAACCATTCGGATAACCGCGTGCGCATGGCGCAATATATCTCCATGCATCCGGCCGAATACGACAATGCCGAGGAGCGCGAGGAGCGCATCCGGCTGTGGCGGGAGCTCGACCATCCGAAGCGCGATGCCTTCCCGGGCGATCCGCGCGAATGGGAAAAGCACAATGCCAAGACCGCCGAGCTGACGCCGCTCGGCCGCAAGCTGCTCGGCCTCGACCGCTGGTAAAAGGCAGGCGATCACAAGTCGCGGAGGCGGACGCCTCCGCGGCTCTTTCGTCTTGACGCGGCAGCGGCAATGGCGATCCTCCGGTTCGATCGTTCAACGAGTGGCGTTGAACGGAGGGATCGGATTTCAGATGCGTGTTCTCGTTGTGGGCGCCGGCGGCATCGGCGGTTATTTCGGCGGAAGGCTGGCGGCTGCCGGCAGGGACGTGACCTTCCTGGTGCGGCCGAAGCGGGCGGAGAGCCTGCTGCTCAACGGCCTCGTCATCCGCAGCCCGCTCGGCGACGCGCATGTGACGCAGCCAAAGCTGGTGACGGCAGACAGGCTCGGCGGAAGCTTCGATCTCATCCTGCTCGGCTGCAAGGCCTATGATATCGACGATGCGATGGCCTCCTTCGCGCCGGCGGTCGGGCCGCAGACCGCGATCCTGCCGACGCTGAACGGCATGGCGCATCTCGATACGCTCGAACGCCGGTTCGGCGCTGCGGCCGTTCTTGGCGGAACCTGCTTCATATCCGCGACCATTGCGCCCGACGGCGCCATCCTCCACATGAACGATACGCACAGGCTGAGCTTCGGTGAGAGAAGCGGCGGCCTGTCGCCGCGCATCGAAGCGATCGCCGCGACTATGGCCGATGCCGGCTTCCAGGCGGAGGCGAGCGCCGACATCCTGCAGGCGATGTGGGACAAATGGGTCTTCATCGCTTCCAGCGCCGGCATGACCTGCCTCATGCGTTCGGCGATCGGCGACTATGTCGCGGCCGGTGCCTCGGACGCTGCGTTGCAGCTGGTCGACGAATGCGCCTCGGTGGCCGCCGGCCAGGGTTTTGCGCTCGGCGCGGCCGCGCTCGAGCGCATCCGCGGCATGATGACGATGGCCGGGTCTGGCATCACCACGTCCATGCTGCGCGATATCGAAGCGGGCGGGCGCATCGAGGCGGGCCAGATCATCGGCGACATGATCGTCCGGTCCGGCACGCGGCCGCCGATCCTCTCGCTCGTCCACGCGCATCTGAGGGCCTATGAGATTCGCAGGGCGAGGGAGGGCGGCCGCTGACCCCTTGGGATGGCCGCTTGCGCACCCTATCTCTGCGGTAGAGATAGCAATCCGGAGATGACCCCCATGTCAGGCAAGCCGATCAAGATTCCCGGGCCGGACCATCCGATCACCGTCGAACACAATCCCTCCCGTATCGTCGTCAAGCTCGGCGGCCGCGTGATTGCCGATACGCGTGATGCGTTGACGCTGCGCGAGGCTTCCTATCCGCCGGTGCAGTATATTCCACGCAAGGATGTGGATATGTCGCTCCTTCAGCGCAGCGACCATACGAGCCATTGTCCCTACAAGGGCGAGGCATCCTATTACAGCATTCCTGGCGGCGGTGAACGCTCGAGGAATGCGATCTGGACCTACGAGACGCCCAATCCGGCTGTCGCCAATATCCGGGACCATATGGCTTTTTATCCGGACCGCGTGGATTCCATCGAGGAGTTCTCGTCGCCGGAAGCAGGGCAATTCTAAGGGACAGGTTGCCTGCCGCCTTCCTGTTTGCGGGCGGCCGGGCGAAGCGCCTGCGAATGTTTAAGCGTATTGGGTTAATATGAAACTTCCTCAGGTTGCAGTATTCTTGCACGCGGCAGGGATTATGCAGCCGGGGGGCTCATGAAACTGGATCAGGTTGAGCTTCGCTCGGAAGCATTGGATATACGCATCGCCGAGAGCCTCGGCGACGGTTCTTTCAATCTTGAGTTTGATGTCGCACCCGGCGACGGCTATGTTCTAATTCTCCTTGAAATACTGGCGGGAAGGGGAGATTTCCTCGTTCGGGGTTTCGACGAGGAGGATAGCGCTGCAGCTTCCCTCAAGGGCCGGCAGCGGGTCTATGTGGTGCGACCCGTAAAAGCCAGGCGCGTGATCGCGGTCGGCATGTTTGCGGCCGTCGACAGCAAGGTCCGGGCGACGATCGCCTGTTTCAGGAAGAAGGTCGCCGATACTTCGGAGGAATTATCCTGCCCGCAGTGCCGGGCGCTTTCCAAATTGCTCGTCGGCTCGGCTCTTGCCTGGATGGGTATCCCGTCTCCCGACATGCTGGATGCGGCCGAGATTTCCGCCGCTCCTTCCGTCGAACAGATGCGGAAACTGCTGATCGGTACGGCGACGACCGGCACGTCGCAGCAGGAATTGCTCGATCGTGTCGATCCCGGCCTGCGTACGGCAATCCTCGATGTGATGGGGGAGACCATGTGGCTGCTCGACATGCGCGACCAATTGCATGCCGCCGCCTGCGAGATGGTCGGCTGCCGTCAGACCGTCCATTGATGCGGCAATTGCGCGCCACAGCTTATTCCGGTTGACATCGGTCATTTTCAAGCAGAACACCGTTCCGCTCTTATAAGATTCCTATAAGCGTCTGCGGCCCGGCCGCAGGCCGGTGAATGCACAATGGACATTACAGTGAAAGAGCGGGACAGCGTTCTGCGCCATCCCGGCTATCTGAACTTCGCCGCCTCCCGCGTCTTCTCCTCGCTTTCGTTCCAGGCCGTGGCGATTGCCATGGGATGGATGATCTACGAACAGACGCACAGCGCCTTCGCGCTTGCCCTTGTCGGCTTCTGCCAGTTTCTGCCGATGGCGGTGCTGACCTTCGTGGTCGGCCATGTCGCCGACCGGTTCGACCGCCGGCGGATCGGGCTTGCCTGCCAGCTCATCGAAGCGATCACGTCGCTCGTGCTGGCGATCGCAACCTGGCAGCAATGGCTTACGCCGGTCGGAATGCTTGCCGCCGTCACCATCATGGGCGCGGTCGTCGCCTTCGAGAGGCCGACCATGGCGGCCCTTCTGCCCAATATCGTGCCGGCCTCGATGCTTCAGCGGGCGGTTGCCACCTCGACCTCGATGATGCAGACGGCGCTGATCATCGGCCCGTCGCTCGGCGGTCTTCTCTATGGCGTCAGCCCTGTCGTTCCCTTCGCGGTCGCGGCCGTGCTCTTTGCCGTGGCGAGCTTCAACGTCATCTCCATCCGCATGGAGTGGACGCCGTCGAAACGCGAGCCCGTAACCCTGTCCTCCGTCTTTGCCGGGGTTTCCTTCATCCGCAGCCGCCCGGTCATGCTCGGCACCATCTCTCTCGACCTTTTCGCGGTGCTGCTCGGCGGCGCAACGGCGCTGTTGCCGATGTTTGCCAGCGATATCCTGCATGCCGGCCCATGGGGGCTTGGCATGCTGCGCGCGGCACCCGCCATCGGCGCGCTTGCCATGTCAATCGTGCTTGCGCGCCGACCGCTGACATCGGATGTCGGTCGCAAGATGCTGCTGGCCGTTGCGATCTTCGGCGTGGCTACGGTCGTTTTCGCGCTTTCCACCAACATTGCGCTTTCCGTCGTCGCGCTGCTCGTCGTCGGAGCTTCGGACACGGTGAGTGTCGTCGTTCGCAGCTCGCTGGTGCAGCTCCTGACGCCGGATGACATGCGCGGGCGCGTCAATGCCGTCAATTCGCTCTTCATCGGCACGTCGAACCAGCTCGGCGAATTCGAATCCGGCATGCTTGCCGGCGTCATCGGACCGGTGGCGGCGGGTATTGCGGGCGGGTTGGGGACGATCGCAGTCGTGCTGCTGTGGACGCGGCTTTTCCCCGATCTCCTCAAGGTGAAGACCCTCCAGGGCTGACCGCCTGCTCTCCTTGCCGCATCGGGTGCCGGCGCTAATTGACGGCGCAATGTCGGATGTGGCCGGCGTCGAACGTCCTTCGGACGTTAACGCAAGAGGAGGAGTGCAATGTCCTACGTCGATGGTTTCATCGTCGCCGTTCCCCGCGAGAACGTCGATGCCTACAAGGAATTTTCCGCCTATGCCGGAGCGATCTGGAAGGAATACGGCGCGCTCGAATATGTCGAGTGCCTCGGCAATGACGTGCCCTACGGCGAATTGACCTCCTTTCCGCGCGCCGTCATGGCCAAGGAAGACGAGGTGGTCGTCTTTTCCTGGATTCTCTACGAATCCAGGCAGGCGCGCGACGAGATCAATGCGAAGGTGATGGCCGATCTGCGCCTTTCCAGCGACAAGTGGAAGATGCCGTTTGACGGCAAGCGCATGATCTATGGCGGGTTCGAGGAACTGCTGCGGCTTTGATATCCGATCCCTGCCATTGACTTGGACGGCAAGGCGCGCCACCTCGCGGCAGACAAACCGCGACGGAGACCGCCTTGCCCCAGACGACAGTGACACTTTCAACCCGCGGCCAGGGCCTTTACGAATTTACCGACCAGGTCAGCGCCTTCGTGCGCCGGTCCGGCATGGAGGAGGGGCTGCTGACGGTTTTCGTGCGCCATACGTCCTGCTCGCTGCTCATCCAGGAAAATGCCGATCCGGATGTGAAGACCGACCTCAACAGTTTCTTCCGCCGCCTCGTGCCGCCGTCTTCCGACCCGTCCATGCGCTGGGTCGTCCACACGATGGAGGGGCCGGACGACATGCCCGCCCACATCAAGGCGGCGCTGACCCCGGTTTCGATCGGCATTCCCGTCAGCCAGGGCCGGCTGATGCTCGGCACGTGGCAGGGCATCTATCTCTTCGAGCACCGTGACCGGCCGCATCGGCGCGACGTGGTCCTGCATTTGAGCCCATAGGCTGTTCCAGGCAATTGCGGGCGCAGAACCGCGGCAGGCTTTGCCGGCATTGCCCGGCGCCGTTAACCGTTGTGAATGTCAACTGAATGGGCGGTTCGAACGGCGTTCAGCTTTCCTCGTCTAGTCTTGCGACAATCCCGGAAGGGAGATCGAGGACACACCACGAGGAGATCGTCCCATGTCGCACTTTCTTGCCAAGGCTTCGCTTGCCGCACTGATTGCTCTGAGTTCCATCCCGCTTGCAGGCTCCGCCGCCGCCGTCGCCGCGCCCCAGACCGATTTCGTCGTCAAGGCGCAATATCATTATCGCCCGCCGGTTCGCGGCTGCTCGCCGATGGAGGCCATCCGCAAGGCCCGCTATTCCGGCCTGCGCGATGTGCGCATTTCCAACATTACGCCGCGCCGGGTTGTCGTTGCCGGCCGCGATCGCCGTGGCTGGGACCGCATGACCTTCGCCAATGTGCGCGGCTGCCCGCTCATGTATCGCTGATTTCTTCGGCCAGGGCCGGGAAAACGCGCGCCCGGGCCGTTTTGCCTTGACCGCGACACTTTCGCCCGTCTTCTCTCGGAACTGTATGTAAGTGATTCCGAAACAAGCTTCGGCAATTGCCGGCGCGGCTATCAACCACGAGGATCTTTTTCATGATGCAGTTTCTGGCGAAGGCAGGGTTTGCAGCCCTTCTTTCCGCTGCTGCGCTGGCCGGCACGGTTGCGCCGGCTTCCGCACAGGTCAATATCATTATCGGCGAACCCGACCGTCGTCCGCCGCCGCCGGATTGGCGCCGTCCGCCGCCGCCGCTGCCGGGTTACGGCCGTCCGCCGCGTGGCGGCTGCAATCCGCGCATGGCGGAAAATATCGCCGAGGATTACGGCCTGCGCCGCACGCATGTCGTGGATATCACGCCGCGCCGTGTCGTCGTGCAGGGCTGGGGCCGTCGCGGCCCCGACGAGATGACCTTCGGCAACGTTCGCGGTTGCCCGCTGCTGCGCCGCTGATATCAGGCGCCCGACCGCCTATCGCATAAAAACCGCCCTTGCCGACAGCAGGGGCGGTTTTCTTTTGCGCGGCTTTCCGTCAGGGCAGGGCGCCGAAGCGCCCCACGGACCTTACTGCTCGATTGCGAAGGTCACGCTGACGGTGACGTTGTAGCTGTTCTCGCCGCCCTGGACCGGCACGGAAGCGGCATCGGCGGCTTCCTTCATCATCGCGGTGCGGTAGACCGGCTGCGGCATCGGGCGCACGACATTCTCGCTGATTTCGATGACGCGGCCGATCTTGACGCCGGCGGCCTCGCTCAGCGTCTTCGCCTTCTTGATCGCGTTGGCGACGGCATCCTTGCGGGCGGCCTCAAGCGCCGCTTCCGGCTTGTCGTTGGTGAATTGGATATCGCCGCCCTGATTGACGCCGAGAGTGACGGACTGGTCGATGATCTCGCCCAGTCTGGACAGGTCGCGGACGCGCACCGTGACCGAGTTGCTGGTCTGATAGCCGATCAGTTGCGGCGGCTGCGGCTGGTTGTCGACCGGCTGCGGGTAATTGTACTGCGGCTGGATCGAGAAGCCCGAGGTCTGCAGGTCGCGGTCGGCAATGCCGCTCTTCTTCAGCGCGGCGAGCACCTCGCTCATCGCCTTGTTGTTTTCGTCGAGCGCTTCGCGGGCGGTCTTTGCCTGCTTGACCACGGCCAGATTGACGACGGCCATATCGGGAGCCAGCGTCGATTCGCCCTCCGCGGACACATTGATGACCGCTTCGCGCGGCCGGTTCTCCTGCGCCAGAAGCGGAGCGGATGCCGCCAGCGGCAGGCTCAGAAAGGCTGTCAGAAGGGCAGTCTTGGTATAGTTCGGCGCCATGTTCGTTCCTCGGCTGTTTGCGTCCCTGCGCGCTTTGTGTCTGGGGATTGTGAAGCTATTGCGGCAGAAACCGATAAGGGAAAAGCTTTACCATGACGATCGTTTTCGACTAAAGGGTGTAGAAGGGCAATCAACGCATGGTAGATAATGCGAGCATGTGGCTGTTGCCCGCGGTTCAGCCGCGACTTATAGAGAACCGCATTTCCGTCTCCTGCTGAAGTTTCGCCTCTATGAAAATCGGTGCCTATGTCATCAACCTGAACCGTTCCATCGCCCGCTGGGAAGGGCTGTCGCGGAAGGCCAGTTCGCTTGGGCTCGACGTCGTCAGGATATCCGGGGTGGATGGCTCGCAGATCGAGGCCCACGACAAGGCTGATATCGACAGGCGGCAGTTTCTCCTTCGCAACGGCAGGAACTATCTGCCGGGCGAGCACGGCTGCTATCGCAGCCACGTCAAGGCGCTGACCGAGTTTCTCGACAGCGGCAACGATGCGGCGATCATCATGGAGGACGATGTCGAACTGCAGGCCGATCTGATCGAGCGTGCGGAAGCCGTGCTTGCCGCGCTCCCGAAAGCGGAACTGGTCAAGCTGCTGAACCACCGCTCCAAGGGGTTCATGCAGAAGGCGACGACGAAATTCGGCGACGCCATAGGCCGTTGCATCCACGGGCCGCAGGGCTCGGCCGCCTGTTATCTGGTCACGCGATCGGGGGCAGGCAAGCTCCTGCGAACCATGGCCGTCATGGTCTATCCCTTCGATGTGGCATTAGAGCGCGGGTGGTCTACCGAGGTTAATACCTTTACGGTCAAGAACAATCTGATAGAGCTAGGGCCGAACAGCCACGAGACCGCGATTGCGACGAAGCTCGACTACAGGCGGCAGAAATTCAAGGGAATACGCCGCTCCGTCACGCATCTGCTTCGCGCCGCCGATTATGCAAGAAGGGTGCAATATTCTCTATGGTAGCGAGCGAAGAGCCGATCGCCACGCCCTCCCGCGTCAAATCCGTCCTTGTCATCCTGTGGCTGCTGATGATTTCGGCTCCCATCGTGGAAAGCGATACCTATCGCTATGTGGCGCTGCTGCTGATCGGGACGACCTTCGTCTGGTTCAAGCCGAATCTGAACCTGCTGCGGCGCGACTGGCTGGCGAATGCCTGTATCGCATGGGGCGCCTATGCGCTGCTGCGCTTCCTTTTCGGCCTGATCGTCGACGGCGAGAAGGGCGCGTCGGACTGGCTCTATGCCTTTCCGCTGTTTTTCCCCGCGGTCGGCATCGCGCTTTATTCCGGGCGCAAACATGTCGAAACGGTCATTGCGATCTATTTCCCGGCGGCGCTTGCCGCGCTGCTGGTCTCCACCGACTACCGGCTGATCCTTGAAGGCGACGTGCGCATTTCGCCGCTCTACCACAACAACCTCATTCATGGCGCGATCGGCTGCGGTTTCCTGATGATCGGCGCCTTCTACTGGCTGCTGAATGCCTGGGAGACCGGCAAGCTGGCGCGCCGTTCCGGTGTGTGGATCATTGCCGTCAGCATGTCGATTATCGCGCTCTGCCTCTTCAATATCTACGGCTCGAAGGCGAAAGGCGTCTGGCTGAGCCTCGTTCTCGTCGGGCCTCTCATGCTCGCTTCGCTGCTGCTTTACGCAGACAGGCGCCGTGCCGCCGTTGCGGGTCTGGTCGCTTTGCTCTTCATTTCGCTCGGGATCTGGGTCGGCTGGAACAGTATCTGGACCTTCGCCGGCCCGACCTATGAGGCTGCCGCGCGGATCGCCACAGAGGTTTCGCAGCGCGGGGGAGTGTGGAACGCTGTCGCCGCCGCCATTGCGTCCAGCGATACGCCGAATGCCATGAGCGAGCGGCTGCAGCTCTGGGCGAACGCTTCGGAAGTGATTGCCCAGGCGCCGTTCTTTGGCGCCGGAAACCATTGGCTCACGCTCTGGCGCTCGACCACCTATGCCAGCGTGCCTTACACGCTGCTCCACAACGGCTATTTCGAAATGCTCGTCCGCCACGGGCTGTTCGGCATCGTGGTTTTCGCCATTCTGGCGGGCGCCATGTACAGGCGCGTCCTGGCCGCGCGGAGGCAGAGGCTGATCAGCCTCAGCGCATTGCTGGCCTATACGATGGTGACGCTGTTCTTCCTTGGAACGATCCTGTCCAATTCCAACAACCGGCTGGCAATCGGCGAATCGTTCTTCTTCGTGTTTTCCGCGGTCGCGTTCGCCTGCGGGATCATGGTGAAGAAGGGGGAGATCAGGCAGGATACCGGCATCGTATCTCGGGACCGGAAGGCTGCCTGAGAGGGCCGGGGACCTCAGCCCAAAGGCATTGCAGAGCGCTCCTGCAACGGAGCGCCCGCGTTGTCAGATACCGAAATCGTCCAGAAACGAAGGATGGATGGCGGTTTTGCGTGCCTCGCGCGCATCACGATAGCGCTGCTGGGCAGAACCGAAACCATTGACGATCCGTCGCATGAGGCCGCTTTTGCGGCGTTTGAAAATCAGGGGCATAGAAAGCTCACTTTTTCTTATTTTTGTTAGCCGGCGAGCATATAATTTGTGCGCGATGCTGCAGCAATGGGCATTTTGGCATGCCACCTATGCAGAATATGACAGTGATGTGACATCGGGCGCAACGTCTCGTTGTCCATTGCAGCCAATGGCATCGGTTATGGCGGTCATGTAAGATGCCGGCCATGTCGTCCTTTCGGGGGAAGAGACGGACATGGAACGCCGCCTTGCAGCAGTACTGATTGCCGACATTGTGGGCTATGGCCGTCTAAGCCAGGTCGACGAGGAGGGCACGCGTCTGCGTTTCCAGGCAGATCTGAGGGACGTCGTCGCGCCGCTGATCGCACGCCACAGCGGAAGGCTGGTCAAGACGATGGGCGATGGGCTGCTGGTCGAATTCCACAGCGTCGTCGATGCCATGAACTGCGCCATAGACGTGCAGAAGCAGAAGGCGGAGCGGAATGTCGGCGTACAGGCCGACCGGCGCCTGGACTTTCGCATCGGCATCAACCTGGGCGACATTATCGTCGAGGGCGAGGATATCCATGGCGACGGGGTCAATCTCGCCGACCGGATGCAGGCGCTCGCAGAGCCCGGCGGAATCGCGATCTCGGGTGCGGCCTACGACCAGGTGAAATCGAAGCTCGCGGTCGGTTTCGTCTCTCTCGGCACTCAAAGGGTCAAAAGCATCGCCGAACCCGTGCGTGTCTACCGCGTGGTGTTCGATCCGGCCGCGGCGAAGACGTTTGCCAACCTGCGCAGCTATCTCGGCCGCCGGCGCACCGCGGCGATCGCCGCCGCCGTCCTCGCCATTCTGGCGGGGGCGGCACTGTGGTGGCAGCCGTGGATGCTGCTCGAAAGCCCGTCCTTGACCCAGCGCTTCGCCTATCCGCTGCCGGACAAGCCTTCCGTTGCCGTTCTGCCGTTCATCAATGTCAGCGGCGACGTGGCGCACGATCATCTTGCCGAAGGCCTGACCGACGATCTGATTACGGAATTGTCGAAAGTTTCCGGCCTGTTCGTCATCGCGCGCCATTCCGTTTTCGCGGTGCGCGACGATGGCGGCAAGATACAGGATGTGGCGGCCGAACTCGGGGTTCACTATGTCCTGGAGGGCACGTTGCAGCGCGCCGGTTCGCGATTGCGCATCAACGTCAAACTGATCGACGCGCTGACCGGGCTTTCGATCTGGGCCGAGCGCTATGACCGCGAATATGCCGATCTCTTTGCGGTGCAGGACGACGTCATCAGCAAGATCATTGCCGCACTTGCCATCAGGCTCAGCGACGGCGAGCGCACGCAGCTGGCGCAGATCCCGACGGAAAATCTCGAAGCCTATGATTATTACATGCGCGCCGAACAGGCGGGGCTCACCTATGGAGACGTGGCGACCTATCGTGAGGCGCTGTCCTATTACCAGAAGGCGATCGATCTCGATCCGAATTTTGCCGACGCGCATGCGGGAATCGCGCGGATTGCCGTCGATGTCTGGCGCAACGACTACAATATCCTCTGGTCGGCCGCCGTTGCCCGCAAGATCGCCTACGACGCGGCAGGGGAGGCGCTGAAGATCGATCCGAACAATGCGCGCGCGCATACGGTGCTTGCGCTCCTGCAACTGGTCGACGGGCGCCAGACGGAGGCACTGATTTCGGCCAACCGCGCCGTGCAGGCGCAGCCGAGCGATGCCGAAGCCTATGCCAACCTGGCGCTGGTGCTTGCGCATATCGGCAGTCACGAGCAGGCGGTCGAGGAAATGGAGAAAGCGCTGCGTTTCGATCCTTCGCCTTCGGCGGGCTTCCAGTTGCTGGCCGGCATCGTTTTCTACATCGTCGGAGACGAGGACCGGGCGATCTCGCTGATGGAGGCCGCCCGCGACGCCTTGCCCAATGCGGAGGCGGCACGCGAATATCTGACGGCGGCCTATATAGACGACGGGGACAGGACGCGCAGCCTGCAGGAGAAAACCAAGCTGCTCGAGCTCTTTCCCGAGAGCAACCTGACCTATTACAGCTATCTCTACGACTACTGGCGCAGCGACGATCTGAGCAAGCATCTCGGCCGCCTGCGCAAAGCCGGCATTCCCGATTGGCCCTTTGGTTTCCAGGGCGAGAAGGGCGATCTCGTCACCGGCGAAGAGCTACGCGACCTCATTAGCGACAAGACCTGGACCGGCAAACACCGCAACGGCACGCAGTTCGTGCAGTTCTTCGACAAGGCGGGCAATACCGCCTATCGCAGCGCCAATACGAACATTACCGGCACTGTCGAAATCAGGGGAGACTGGCTCTGCGAGAAATTTCCGGGCTATTTCCTCGACCGGATGGTCTGCGGCAACGTCTACCGCAATCACGCGACCGAAGAGCCCGGCGCGACATATGTGCATGTCACGCCGCAGGCGCTGAAATTCTTCTCGATCGAGCGCTGACGGGCAAAGCCCGGATTGTCAAAAGGGCAGCCGCCTATTGGGCGGATGGATGCTGCCAGTCCTTCTGCGCCTTTTCCGAGATCAGGATGTTCTGCACTTCCGACCAGTGCTTCTGGGAATCGACCACTTTCGTCGGGTTCTTCACCAGTCCCTCGGCGGCCCCCGGATCGTAGCTGATATAGAGCTTGCCATCGATGATCCGCCAGGCATTCGGGTCGATATTGGTCGTCACCGTTCCGAAGGACACGCCATCGGCGCAGTAGCCGCCATATTGCGGGGCATATTTGCCGGGATCCTTGACGAACATGTCGCGATGTTCGGCGCTGGCGAAATACCAGGTCGCGCCCAGCCAGTGGTGGGAATATTGCGGCGATCCCTGCACCGCCTTGTCGTCGGTGAAATAGGCGACCGGGTCATAACCCTTGATCGCCACATCCCCGAAATAGCCGGTATTGACGAAATCCTCCGCCGGGGCGGGTTCGGCAAGCAGCAGGACGGCAAGGCCGCCCATGGCCGCAGCCTTCACAAATCCATTCCAGTGAGACATTTCATTGCTCCCGTTTCCAGGCGCGCACGGTCATTTGCGCTTCGTGCACTCGTCATAGAGCCACTGACCGGTAAGGTCCGCGCCCTGACAGGCGGCGCCCGCTTTCAACAATAGAGTGACGGAATCCCAGTGCGACCGCCATCCGGCCTGCGTCACCGGCGTGTAGCCGTTTCGTTCCTTCGGCTCGATATCGGCCTTCTGCGCGAGCAGGAAAGCAATGATATCGGCGTGGCCTTCTTCGGCTGCGGCGTGCAGCGGCGTCATGCTGTAGAAGTTCTTGTGGTCGTTGACCGAGGCACCTCTCGCCACGAGAAGTTCCACGACATCGAGATGGCCGCCATAGGCCGCCGCATGCAGGGCCGTCAGCCCGCCCTTGTTGCGGATTTCGATGTCGCAGCCCCGGTCGAGAAGAAGGGCGACGACATCGGCCTTGCCCGAAAGAGCTGCAATCAGCAGCGCCGGCTCGCCGGTGGCGTCAGGCTCGGAGAGGTTTGCACCCTGATCCGCAAGCTGCCTGACGCGCTCGACATTGCCCTCGCGCGCAGCGTCATGCAGCGGTCCCGCCGAAGCGGCGGAAATCCCAAGGCCGAGACAGATGAAGCTTGCCCAAAACACATTCATCGCGCACCCCCGTCTTGCCATCCCTGGCCTCACAAGCGCGAAAACGTGGTTAAGCTATCATGAATATGCGCAACCGACAATAAACAGGGGTGCCATTGAAGGGGCCTATGGCCGCTTTGGCGGTTTGGGAAAATGGTGGGCCCGGAGGGACTCGAACCCCCAACCAAGCGGTTATGAGCCGCCAGCTCTAACCATTGAGCTACAGGCCCGGCACGTTTCGTGCGGTAAGCCGGGGCAATGGCACCCGCGGCTTTTGTCCGCTTAACGCAAATCCGGGGCAGTCACAAGCCATGAGCGCAAGCATCTGTGGACGATGGATATTTCCGCTTTGCCCTCTGGAACCTTCGCGCGCCGGCTACATTTATCGCAGTCAGATCACAGCATGTCGCGCAAAAGTGCAGAGCGGTTTTGCGATAACGACATGCGAAAACAGGAACCTCGTGTCGCGCAAAAGTGCAGAGCGGTTTTGCGATAACGACATGCGAAAACAGGAACCTCGTGTCGCGCAAAAGTGCGGAGCGGTTTTGCGGACGAGATGGGGGAACAGGAGGCTGAAGCGTTGCACGCGGATCGAGGGATCGCGGCGCGCGTTTGGGCTGGAGAGGGCAATCGCAGAATGGTGGCTTCCCAGGGTGCCGTGGTGCTCATCGTCGAGGATGAGCCGCTGATCAGGTTCAATATTCTGGACGCGCTCGAAGACGTGGGGCATGTGGCGCTCGAGGCCGGGAACGCGGATGAGGCGATGGTGCTGCTGAAAGCGCGCAACGATGTCGATATTCTCTTCACCGACGTCAACATGGCCGGTTCGATGGACGGCATACAACTCGCCAAGCGGGTGCGGGCAATGCGGCCGAATATCGGCATCATCATCACGTCCGGCCTGGTGCGGCTCGATCCCATGTCGCTGCCGGCCAATACGGCTTTCCTGCCGAAACCCTATCAGCACGAGGCCCTGATTTCGGCGATCGCTTCGATGACGCGCTAGCCGCTGTTGCGGCTCTCGATCTCCGGGGGAGTGCCGGAGATCGAGAGGCGCGGCCAGGGCTGAAGGGGAGGTCTGCTTCAAGCCCGGCCGCTGCCCCGGGGAGCCGTCAATTGTAGCTGCTCTTCAGCAGGTCGTTTTCCTGATGCGCCTTCTTTTCGTAGATCGTGAAAAGAGCCATCGAGAGGAGATAGGAGAGGAAGGGGTCTCCCATCTGCGTGGCGATATCGCGGGATGCGAGGATATGCCGTTCCAACGCACCGATGTCTTTTTGTACGGCGGTTTCGTTTAAGCGGTTCATGCTGCCATCTCCAGAAATTGGGTCACGACGGAACGCGTCGGGACGTAGCGGGTATAGAGGGGAGTATCGATGCCGAGGGATGCGCGCATCTTGGTGAGAACGCGCTCGGAAACTTCGAAGGCGCCGCAGCAAACGGGATATTTGCCGTAGCCGTCGGCGCGGCCGAGTTCCTCGACTTCGGCGCCGGCGCGCTTGTAGACGCGCTTAAGATGGGGTTCGTAATTGGAAATCATGGTGTGGATGCCGTGATCGAGGGCGCATTCGCAGAGCGCGAGCAGCAGCATGGAGAAGGCGCGGCCGGCATCGATGTCGGGGAAATCGGCTGATATCGCTTCTTCGTCAATGCACATGCGGGTGCCTTCCCAGATGCCGGGGGCGACGAGATTGGCCGCCTGCGGGAAGGTTGCACGGAAGACGTCGTAGAGGAGGGTCGGTCCGGTCGTCGGCATCAGGCGCATGCCGCCATAGAGGCGCGTGCGGGTTTCGTTGCACCAGACGAGATAGGCCGGGCAGAGCGAGTCGTAGCTGTCGCGCTCGAAGGGGCCGATTACCGGAACGTTCCAGCCAAGAGTGTCCGCAAAGACTTTCTTGCGCAGGCGGAACATCTGGTCGAGTATGAAAGCGTATTTCTGATACTCATGTGCCTGAATGATAACGAACATTTTGCCCTCCAGCGTGTTTGGTTCGTGAGGGCAGAATGGTTCAGGACGGCGGGGCCGGAAATTCCCTCATATGGGCGCCCACAGATGATCCCCCGCATATGAGGGGGTCGCCCGGAGGCCTTTCCGGCCTGCCGGCAGAACGCTTCGATCCGTCGAGGAAGCGAGCGGAAGCGCGGCGCGATCCTTCCGGTCCGCCCCCGGCACTTCAGGTCTTGTTGGCGCAAGACGGACGGCTGCCGGTCCTTGCGATGCAGGCTCAGGGATTGATGATGCGCAGTTGCACGGCTCGCGAGGCGGCTGCGGAAATGGTGGCGCAGCCGAGTTTGAAGCGGGCGGTTTTCAGGTAGTCGCGGGTCGTATGTTCGGAAATCCCGAGAATGACGGCAATGTCCTTGTAGTCCTTGCCGAGTGCCGTCCAGTGCAGGCATTCGATTTCGCGCGGGGAAAGCGCCGGCACCGGGTCGTTCTCGCCATGCAGTTCGTAGATGGCCTTGCGGTGGACGAGATGGGCGATTTCGATCCACTCGTTGCGATAGGTCTTGACCATGGTGGTCCAGTCGTCGAGCGGAATGCGGGCATTGATCGACAGCAGCGCGCGGCGCTGCGCCTTGTCGGCGACGGGGATCGAATAGCCGTTGCCGCCGATCCCGTGCTTCTGGGCGTCGACCAGCATGGCATAGGCTTCCGGTGTCGGCTCCACCTCGCTCCAGTCGAAAGGCAGCTGGCGCTCGAAGCCCTGCTTGACGATCGGATCGACCTTCACATAGCTGTTGAGCAGGTAGCGCGAGACCCAGGCATCGGGATAGGTGGTGCGCACGAAGGGGGAATCGATCCTTGCGGCGATGGTCTGCGCGAGGTGATAGGTGACGTAGTCGACGGCATACTCCGCCTGGAAAATGCGGATGGAAGCATCGACATTGGCCGCAGCCTTGATCTGTTCGAAAACAGGTTCGAACTTTTGCGAATAACTGATTTCCGTCATCGTGCCGCCTGCCTCAAACCGTTCAATCCTACCGCGAGGAATGTCAAAAATACAAGGCATCCCCACATATGCGGGGAATGACTTTTTCAGACCCGTCTGTTAGCGCCTTTTTCGGGGAGGCTCCAGATGGACAGCAAGAGAACGTTCGATATCGCCGAATGCCATCAGGCAGCCAAGGGGCTGAGATCGAGCTGGCAGGATATGGCCGGCTCCGAAGCGCTGATCCGCGCGCTCGTCGCCGAGCGCAACGGCGATACGTTGCTTGCCTTGTTCTGGACCGAGGTTCACCGGACGCTCTGCGAAGAAAAATAGCCGCTCCTTTACCCTAACATCAGCCGGGAAATTCATTCGATATAGACGGGATTGGCGAGCGCGCGCCGGATCGGCTGCTGCGCCAGTTCGATGCCGCGCAGCTGCCAGGAAAGCGGCCTGCCGGAAATCGCAGCGTTGAAATCGTCAAGCAGTCTTTCGCGCGCGGCTTCGGCAATGATTTCGGCGCGCAGGAAGGTTTGGGGCCGTCCCGAAAAGCTGCCCTGCCATTCCTGCGCCTCGATCGTTTCTTCGGCGACAATGCCCGACGCGTCGAGCCAGACGATGCGATCGCCCCTTGCGCCGCGGATCTCGGCCGTCGCCGAGACCGGCCCGGAAACGGTCGCGCCCATCGGGAGGCCGTTGACTGTCAGCGACAGATGCGGGCCGTCGGGGCTTTCGGTAACGTAGCCGCGGCCGGCCTTCATGGCGGCAAGGACCGCCGCTTCCGAAAGCTCTTCCAGCCACAGCACGGTCGTCGGTCGCGCCAGCGCGAGCGGTCCCTCGGGCATCAGGCGGGCGGGCTGGTGGAAATCGCTGCCGCCGATCGCCGAAAGGCGCCGGCCGGTTGCGAGGCGTTCCTGGTAACGGGCGAGCGCGACCCAGTTCCAGGCCATCCAGCTCGATTGCCAGACTTCCATGCAATCGGCCTCGGGAAGCTCATAGTCCCAGGGAATGGTCGGTTTGTCGTGGTTGATCGACAGCAGGCCGCCGCGCTCGTGCACGAGCCTTGCCAGCGTGTGGGCGTGTTCGGGCCGCGTCATGCGAAAGTCGATCCAGTCGTCGATGCCGTAGACATTGGCGTGACCATTCGCCGTCGTCACCTCCATGGCGCGGATAAAGACGAGGTCGGGCGAAGAGGCCGGATGAAAATAGCGGCGCTGGCTGATCGTATTGTGATCGGCCACGGCGAGGAAATCGAGACCGGCCTGTCTTGCGGCTTCGTGGAGCAGTTCGGGCGCGCCTGCCGCATCCGAATGGAAGGTGTGGCAGTGAAGGTCGCCGCGATACCAGCCGGCGCCCTTGCGCACCGGCAGGGTGCGAACCGGCTGCGGCCGCAGCTCGCGCGGGCTTGCGTCGTGAAGGAGCGTCAGGGCGATATCGGCGCCCGATGGCGGCACCTTGTAGAGGCCGAGCATGATGCGCCAGCGTCCGGCCGGCATTTCGCCGTGAATATAGCCCGGCGTCGCGTCGTCTGTGGCGACGAAGAAACTGTCGCGGGCGCCGCCGCTCCAGCCGCGAAAACCCTGGGATGACGGGTAGACGGTCGCACGGGGATCGAGAATGCCGAGATCGATGATGCAATCCTCGGCCTTTTCGTAGGCCATCGTCACGTCGAGGCGGGTGGTGCCGGCCGGAATGTCGAAGGGCACGTAGAAATAAGGATCGCTCGCCCGGTCGGCAGGTGTGACGTGGACAGTGAGTTCGCTCATCGGGTGGGCCATCGCCAGAGGTTCGGATACGTCGTGTAAAGCAGCAAGATGACAGGCATATCGCGAACCTATTGCGCCGACCATCCAGGCGGAATGGCGTATGAACACGTCTTCATTTTCGGCCGTCAATTAATGAGCGTCTCATGATTCAGGCAAGGCATGCGAGAGCGAGAGAGACAAAATATTCAGCATATTCCGATATCTCGCTGAATTATGCTTGACGGATCGTTACCATGAAGCGCAAAGGTGCCTGTGGAAACGATTACACAGCCGCGGTTGTATCATATCGGGAAGGATGGCTGGTCCGGCGTTGGATGCGCAGCGTCCTGCCTTGAGCGCGGGGCTGCGGCGGCAACGGCCCAATGGAATGGAAATGACCGAAAAGCGCGTGCATCTGGTCTTCAAGACCCATCTCGACATCGGCTTTACGGACCATGCCGAAAAAGTCCGCCGTCAATATCACGAACGCTTCATCCCGCAGGCGATCGAGACCGGCGCGCATTTTTATGCCGAGAACCCGAAAGAGCCGAAATTCATCTGGACGACGGGCGCCTGGCTGATCTGGGATCACCTCAATTCGCGCTCGCCTGCCGAGGTCGCCGCACTCGAGCAGGCAATCGAACGGGGGCTCATCCGCTGGCACGGGCTGCCCTTCACCACTCACACAGAGCTGATGTCACCGGACCTGTTCTGCGCAGGCCTTTCCTATTCGCAGGAGCTCGACCGCCGTTTCGGCAAACGGACGATCGCGGCGAAGATGACCGACGTTCCGGGCCACACGCTCGGCATGGTGCCGTTGCTGGCGGAAGCCGGCATCCGCTTCCTGCATCTCGGCGTCAATACCGCGTCGCCGCCGCCCGACGTGCCCGACGTTTTTCGCTGGCGTGCGCCCGATGGGGCGGAAGTCGTCGTCATGTACCAGCGCTCCTACGGCGAGACCTATTTTCCGGAGGGCTTCGACGACGGGCTGAGCTTTGCCCATACGCAGGACAATATCGGCCCGCAGAGCGTGCCGCAGACGGCCGAAGCCTATCGCGACATGCGCCGCAGCGAGCCGGATGCGGTCATCCGCGCGGCCACGCTGGAGGATTATGGCGCGCTCCTTTGGGACGCGCGGGAGCGTTTTCCGGTGCTGGAGCTGGAACTCGGCGACAGCTGGATCCATGGCAGCGCCGCCGATCCCATGAAGACGGCGAAGTTTCTTGCCCTGCAGCGGCTCTATGACCGGTTTGCGGGCGAGAGGCTTACGGCGCGGCGGCTCGCCTTCGGCCGTGGGCTCGCCATGGTGGCCGAGCACACATGCGGCGTCGATATCAAGTCCTACCTGCGCGATGACAAGGCCTGGGCCAGGGCCGATTTCGAGGCGGCCCGCAAGGCGGACTACCGGTTTGCCTATACCGAGGCGTCATGGGACGAGCAGCGTGGTTATATCGACCAGGCGGTCGGCGAACTCGATGCGGCCGACCAGAAACAGGCGCAGGCCGTCCTCGCCGAATTGTTTGCGCCCGCGACTGTCACCGGCGGGGGACGTGAGGCCCACCTGGCGGCCGGCGGCTGGTCGATCGAGCTGGACGAGGCGACCGGCGACGTGACGGGGCTGACCTCGCCGGAAGGGCGGCGGATATGCGGGCGCGATGGCGCACTGATCGCCTATCGCTACGAGAGCTACGACGCTGCCGACGTCAACAGGCATATGGACACCTATCTGACGCATCGGCAGGAATGGGCGGTGCTCGATCATGACAAGCCGGGCCTTGGCCGATCGGGTGCGGCGCTGTCGAAAATCTTCGTGCCCCGCCTCGAAAGCGCGGGCGAGGGCGCACTTCTGCTTTCCATGCCGGCCGAAGCCACCGAGCGCTTTGGTGCGCCACGGCAGCTCGTCATGACGTTTTCTGCCGAAGACGACACGCTGCAATTGCGGCTTTCGCTGCGCGACAAAGCCGCCAACCGCATGCCGGAGGCGAGTTTCCTGTCCTTCAAGCCTGAGCGCGCCGGCGACTGGGCGTTCAGGAAAATGGGCCTGTGGCACCCGTGCGGACATTATGCGCGGTCCGGCGGCGCGCAGCTTCAGGCCGTCTCGGCCGTCCGCGGCATGATCGAAGACGCCGGGACGCTCGAAATCGTGCCTCTGGATACGCCGCTGGTCGCGCCGCAAAGCTGGGATTTCATGACCTTCTGCAAAGACCTGCCGGATTTTGAAGAGGGGGTCCGCTTCAACCTGCACAACAACAAGTGGGGAACCAATTTCCCGATGTGGTGGGAGGGCGAGCTCTCCGCCCGTTTCCGGCTCCGCCTGGGTTAGGCGGCCTGCTCATACCGCTCGCGGAAGCTTGTGGTTTTCGCTGATCCGGACCGCAGGCTTGCGCGGTTGTGCAATTTTCGGGCGGAATTTTATGAGGACCTCGTTGCCGTCTGCCGAGGCGCGCGTGCGCTCCAGCCGGTCGCGCTCGGCCGTTGCCTGATGCCAATGCTCGGCGTCGCGGCCCTGCGGCCTGCCTTCCGCTTCCCAAATTGCGTAGGCGCGCTTGCATATCCAGTCATGCCGGGAGGTGTCGCTCATGGTTGCGTCCTTCTTGAGCCGCTCTTTGGCCGCCACCGAAACCACACGACTGGCCCTCCGCCGAAGGCGGTACCTCAAGCTCGTCTTGTGGATGGTTCCGGCAATGTGCCGGCATTTCGATGGGGCGGGCATGGCGTTCTGCCATGCTCACGGTAAGAACGATTTCACCTGAGATGTGTTCCCGGCATGGTCCGTGAAATTTTGCCCGAAGCGAGGGCCGCTACTCCGGGCGCGAACGCGCATTGGCGGCTTCGTGCCCTTTGCGGATTCTGACCTTGCCATCGTTACTCGCGGATGTGGTCCGGCAGTACCGGCGGGCGGCGCTTGGCGGCCATCAACAGGTCAAGCTCGACCGATGATGGTCCGAAGCGGGTAAAGAGGCTTTCTGCCTGTTCGTTTTTCAAGCCATATTTGGCGGCGAATTCGTGAAGGCTGTACGGGCGGCCACGCAGGGTCCGGCTCCGTCGTTCGGGTTGACGAATTTGCGTCATATTGATCTCCCCAGGCTCGATTGCTGAGGGGAAACCGGTCAGGCCGTTAAAAGTTCCGAAGGCCGGTTTCAGGGCAGTCTTGCCGCCGGAATGGCCGCTTGCCTCTCTTTCTGCGCGAAAAAATACCCTGGACTATTCATGAATTTCAATCGGTTAGATATTCCGGCCGGCCGGGCGGGCAGAAATGGCTTTATCACGCCTGTGTTACTCTATAAAATGAATCGTGTATCCGGTCCGAAGGAGGAGCCGAGCGTTGTTCCGCGTCGATTCGGACCGGATCCGAGGAAGCTGGCTAAATCCATCAGAGGAGACAGACATGATGAATGCACTGCCGCCACTTCACAACGGACATGCCCCGTTTACCCTGCAACAGCTGTTCCGCGAGGCGCTTTACGCCTACGAGGAATGGGACAGCGAACTGACGGAGCCAATCGTCACCCATGAAGGCAGGGTCATTCCGATCAGCTTCGTTTTCGAAGCGATGCGCGAATGCACCGATATCGTCCCGGCCAATATCGTCGGCGCCGTCACCGAACGGCTGACCAAACCCTGGGAAGGCGAGGGACCGCTGGACCAGATGACGTTCTCCACGGCGGCGCGCGTCATGCGCGTTCTGGTGCGCAAGCGCCTTCTCGCCAATGGCACGCCTGATATAGCAGCCCTTTCGACGCGCGCATCCGAAGCCGAGCCGCGCGAATAGGCATTCAGGATCGCGGCGCTCGCCGCGATCCTCTCCCGTTGGGAACCCTGCTCATTTCCAGCCGTTGAAACAGGCAAAGAAGGAATGAGCACCATGTTGAGATCCATCCTGCAGGAAATCATGGGAACAGGCGTTCGCGAGGCGCATCTGCCGCGATCGCTGGAACAGTTCCTCGGTGAAAAGAACGTGCTGATCGTCTTTGCCGATGCCGAAGACAACAGGCCGATCGTTCAGGACGAATTGCTGCGCCGCTCGCAGATGCGGCTTATCGAAGACGATATCGAAGTTTTCACGATCGCCGGCGGCGGCGCCTTCTCGCTGTTCGAGGATGGGCGCGACCTCGACGCAGACGATGTGCGCGAGGAGCTTCAGGGACCGCGCGACGGCGAATTCGGGCTGGTGCTGATCGGTATCGACGGCAAGGTGAAGCTGCGCTCCAGCGAGCCGATGAGCGTGGAGGATATCAGCCGCGCCGCCGATATCCCTTCGCCCAATCATTGATCCCGCGGGGCTTATAATACCCGGCCCAGGAATTCGTGCGTGCGACCGGCTATTTCTTCGCTCCTGTCGGCCAGCGCGCAATGGCCGCTGTCGGTCAGATGGATCTCGGCGCCCGGCAGCACCTCGCGATATCGCTGCTGGTTCTCACCTGTAAACAGGATATCGTTCCTGCCGCTGACGACCAGCGTCGGCGGCTTCTGTGCAAGCAGGTAGTCCTGGGCGCTCTTCAAGGCCGGGCCGTTGGTGCGGATGTCGTAGAGCAGGTCGAGCGAAATGTCTGCGGCACCCGGACGCTGCAGCGAGGAATAGTCTGCCTGCCATTCGCCCGGATCGACAAGGGACGGATCGCGGACACCGGTGAGGTAGAGATCGCGAACCACATCAAGGGTGAGATAGTGTTCCGCCGCCTTCCGGCGGCTTTCGGCCGTACCGTCCTTCCAATAGGGCACGAGCGGGCCGAACCACGGGCTTTCGCTGAGGAAGAGCGGATTGTTCTGCGCGATCAGCGCCTTCATCCGATGCGGCGTTTTCAGCATCACCCGGTAGCCGACAAGGCCTCCGAAATCCGTCGCATACAAGGCGAATTGCCTGATGCCGACCTTGTCGACGAATTTGCCGATCACTTCGCCGAGGGCGTCGAACGTATAGGGGGCGCGGGAGCGATCGGGCGTCTGGCTGTTGCCGAGGCCGGGATAGTCGGGCGCGAAGACGTGATAGTTTACGGACAGGTCGCGGATGAGATCGCGAAACATCGCCGACGATGACGGCCAGCCATGCAGCAGAAGCACGACCGGCGCGCCGGGGGCGCCGGCTTCACGGTAGAAGACGGAAAGCCCGTCGATATCCACGGTGCGGTAGCGGGTCGGGAAAACCGAGTTTCCGGCGGGAGGCGATTTTGTATCCGGGGTGGCGGTCCTGGCCGCTGCCGATGTTGCGCCGGATATGGCCATGGCTGCGGGGGCGGCGAGAAAACTCGTTGTAAAGAAACGACGCGTGAGCATGATGGGATAACCCTGCTAAGGTGGAACAGATGAATTATTTCAAGCATCTCGGGCCGATCCTCTCCATCTTGGAACGATCGGTCCATCATAGTTGGAACGATCGTTCCAAGATGTCAAGCGGCGGAAGATGAGCGGCAAGCAGCAATATGATGACGAGTCCGTGATCGCGGCGGCAATCGCGGTGTTCTGGCGCAACGGCTATGCGTCGTCGGCCATCAGCGACCTTACGGAGGCGACGGGCCTGTCGCGCTCAAGTCTCTACCAGCGGTTCCGTGACAAGGACGGCCTGTTCCAGGAGGCGCTTGTCGCGTACACGGAGCAAATCGTGGCGGTGATGCGTTCGGTCAAGGGAGAAACGGCCCGCGGGCGCCTGGAGGCGTTGCTGCGGGAATTCCGGCCCGACCCGTCCTCCCGGCCGCCGGGTTGTCTGATCGCGCGAAGCTGCGTCGAGATATCGGCGCTTTCGGACGAAGGCCGCAGGCTTGCCCTGGAAGGGGCGGAGCGGCAGCGCGGGGTTCTCGAAACGATGTTCCGCGAGGCCCAATCAGCGGGCCAATTGCCCGCTGATACCGATGTCGCTGCCCTTGCCTGGCATTATCTGGGCGCGCTTTATGCCGTGCTGAACTTGCCGCAGGCGGGCATAGGCCCGGAAATGCTCGACCGCATGATCGAGATCGCGATGTCGCACTGGCCCGGTTCCAGCCGCAGCTAGAGGCGGCATTGCCTAGAGCTCGAAGGCTTCCTTGAGGCCGAGGCTCTTGCGTTCGCGCAGGTCGAGATCGGCCTCGATATGGGCGATGTGGTGGAGCATCAGATGACAGGCGCGGTCGAGTTCCCGGCTTTCGATCGCCTCGATAATGTCCCCGTGTTCGGCATGGCCGCAGCTCGAAACGGTCGATTGCCCATAGAGCGCGATTACCAGAGACGAGCGGGCGACCAGCTCTTCCATGAAGCGCTGCATGATCGCATTGCCGGATATGGCTGCGAGCGTCAGGTGGAAATCGCCCGACGCCTTGATCTCGGCCCGTCTTGCCGTCTGGCCGCGCTCGCCCATCAGCCGGCCTTCTTCCAGAAGCAGCTGTTTCAGGTGCTGGATATCCGAAGGCGTGATGCGGGCGGCCGCTTCGCGCAGGATGCCGGGCTCGACCAGCCGGCGGGCGGCGAAGATCTGCCGGGCCTCGTCCGGAGAGGGATAGGCGACGAAAGCGCCGCGATTCTTTTCGACGCTGACGAGGCCTTCATAGGAGAGCGCCTGCAAGGCGGCGCGGGCGAGCGTGCGGCTGACGTTGAAGAGATTGCCGACATCGCTTTCCGACAGTTTCGTGCCGGGCGAAAGGCGCCGCTCCACGATCGCATCCCTGATCGCATCGCGGATCTGCGGGGCGCCCGTTTCCTGGGAATCGTCTTGGCTCAAGCCGCTGGCGGCGGATTTCATGAAATCGGTTTCCTTGGTGTCGTCAGACCATAGCCGTCTTCGTCTCAAAAGTTAAATGGATTTTGTGCGCATAATTCATGCATGATTGTATACGATTTTCTGCACGAATTGAGCACAAAAGGCTCATTTTGTGTGCAGTGCGAAAGCGGCGCCGGAATTCGCCGATTCCGACTATGTCACGAAAAATTCATATTTTGTAAGGGTTTGGGACGCGCGCCGCAAACTGGCATGGCAGATGCATCGTCTCTCCCGAACAGGGGAAGACACGATGTCGAAAGCGGCAGAGATCGATATAGCATCCGTTTCCAAGGTCTATGACGCCACGACCGCGGTCCATGCCATCAGCCTGAAAATCCCGGCCGGCTCCTATTGCTGCTTCCTCGGGCCATCCGGCTGCGGCAAGACTTCGACACTGCGCATGATCGCCGGTCACGAGAGCATTTCGTCGGGCGATATCCGGCTCGGCAATGTCGTCGTCACCGATTTCCCGCCGGCCAGGCGCGGCACGGCGATGATGTTCCAGTCCTATGCGCTGTTTCCGCATCTCGACGTCGTCGACAATGTCGCCTTCAGCCTGAAGATGAAGGGTATCGACAGGGACGAGCGCCGCGCCAAGGCGCTCGAGATGCTGAAGCTGATGCAGATGGAGGCCTATGCCAGCCGCCGGCCGGCGCAGCTTTCCGGCGGCCAGCAGCAGCGCGTGGCGCTGGCGCGCGCGCTGATTACCGATCCGGAGGCGCTGCTGCTCGACGAGCCGCTTTCCGCACTCGACCCTTTCCTGAAGATCCGCATGCGCGCCGAACTGAAGAAGCTGCAGAAAACGCTCGGCATCACCTTCGTGCATGTGACGCACAGCCAGGAAGAGGCGATGGCGCTCGCCGATCTCATCGTCATCATGAATGACGGCAGGATCGAGCAGGCGGCTTCCCCGCGGCAGGTCTTCGAGAAGCCGGCGACGGCCTTCGTCGCCCGCTTCATGGGCGACCACAATGTGCTCTCCGGCCGCGTCACCTCCAGCGGGGACGGCATTCTCACGCTCGCAGCCCCCGAAGGGCAGAGCTTTTCGGTGCGCGGGACGGGCAGGGAGGTCGGCGAGGCCGTCGATATCGGCATCCGCACCGACCGGGTGCGCCTGACGGCCGCCGACGACAGGACGCTCGGCTTCTCCGGCATCGTTTCCAACATCGAATATCGCGGCTCCTCGGTGAAGATCACCGTTCTGGGCGCCGGCAGCGACGACTTCACCGTCATCGCGAGCGACAGCGATTACTTCGCAAAGCCGGTCTCGGTCGGCGATGCGGTGTCTCTGAGTTGGGCTCTGGAGGATGCCGTCCTCCTTGGCCGCATGTCCGCATAACCTTCAATATCAAGAAAAGGGGAACTGCCATGACGACTGAAACGAAGACCACCAAGGCGGAGAAGGGAATTTCCCGCCGCTCGCTTCTCAAGACCGGTGCCGCCGCCGTCGGCGCCATTGCCGGCTCGGGCGCCATTACCGGCTTCCCGACCATCTGGGCGCAGTCCAACATCACGCTTCGCCAGTTCGGCACCGGCGTTTCGAACATCAATGCGATCGCCGAAAAGTGCAAAGCCGATCTCGGCATCACGCTGGAGATGACGGCGACCGATTCCGACGCCGCCGCCCAGCGCGCCGTGACCCAGCCGGACAGCTACGATATCGCCGATATCGAATACTGGATCTGCAAGAAGGTGTTCCCGACCGGCGTGCTGCAGCCGATGGACGTCAAGAAGCTCAAATATTTCGACAAGGTCGTGCCGATCTTCACCACCGGCAAGCTGAAGGCCGACAGCACGATCGCGCAGGGCACGGCGCCGCACACGGTCGGCTTCGTCGAGGCGCAGGATTCCAAGACGTTCGCCAAGGAACCGACCCAGTGGTTCACGATGATGCCGACCATCTACAATGCCGATACGCTCGGCATTCGTCCGGACCTGACCGGTCGCGAAATCACCTCCTGGGCCGATATTCTCGATCCGGCCTACAAGGGCAAGACGGCGATCATCAACGTGCCGTCGATCGGCATCATGGATGCGGCGATGATTGCCGAAGCCTCCGGCAAGATCAAATATGCCGACAAGGGCAACATGACCAAGGAGGAGATCGACAAGACGATCGAATTCCTGATCAAGACCAAGGGCGACGGCCAGTTCCGCGCCTTCTGGAAGAGCTTCGACGAGTCGGTCAACCTGATGGCCTCGGGCGAAGTGGTCATCCAGTCCATGTGGTCGCCGGCCGTTGCCGCCGTCCGCTCGAAGGGCATCGCCTGCACCTTCCAGCCGCTCAAGGAAGGCTATCGCGCATGGGGCGGCGGTCTCGGCCTTGCCGCGCATCTGAAGGGCGCGCAGCTCGACGCGGCCTATGAATATATCAACTGGTACACGTCCGGCTGGGTCGGCGCCTATCTCAACCGCCAGGGCTACTATTCGGCCTGCCTCGAAACCGCCAAGGGTTTCATGACCGCCGACGAATGGGGCTACTGGATGGAAGGCAAGCCGGCACAGGGCGATATCCTCTCGCCGGAAGGCAAGATCATGGAGAAGGCCGGTGCCGTTCGCGACGGCGGCTCCTTCGAGGATCGTATCGGCCATATCGCCTGCTGGAACTCCGTCATGGACGAAGACCGTTACATGGTTCGCCGCTGGAACGAGTTCATCGCGGCTTAAGCCAGTTCGGCGTTTGCCGCTTTCCCCTCCCCAACCCTCCCCACAAGGGGGAGGGAGTCCGGCGAGGGTGCGGCAGAAAACTCCCTCCCCCTTGTGGGGAGGGTTGGGGAGGGGTCTTTCGATCCCTCCCTGTTCGGACAAGGACAGATTTCCGAAGGGGGAAGAATGGCCACGATCGCTTCAGAGCAGACGATACCGGCGGCGGAGACGCGCAAACGCGCCTTCCGGCTTGCGCCATCTGCGATCTCCTATCTGCAGGCCATGCCGCTGATCGCCATTCTCGGCTTCTTCTTCATCCTGCCGATCGCCATGATCGCGGTCGTCAGCTTCTGGGACTATGATTTCGCCGGCATCTACCCCGATTTCCTGACCATGAACTATACCGATACGCTCGGTTCATGGGTCACATGGAAGACCTATCTCAACACCTTGAAATTCACCGTCGTCGTCTGGGCGCTGACGCTCTTCATCGGCTTCTGGGTCGCCTATTTCCTGGCCTTCCATATCCGCAAGACCTCGACGCAGATGATCCTCTTTCTCGTCTGCACCGTGCCCTTCATGACATCGAACATCATCCGCATGATCTCGTGGATCCCGGTGCTCGGGCGCAACGGCCTCGTCAATTCGGCGCTGGTGGAAATGGGCATCGTGCCGCAGCCGGTGGAATGGCTGCTCTATTCGGATTTCGCCGTGGTTCTCGCCATGGTGCATCTCTACACGCTGTTCATGGTGACGCCGATCTTCAACACGCTGATGCGCATCGATCGCTCGCTGTTCGAGGCGGCGCGCGATGCCGGCGCGTCCGGCTGGCAGGTCCTGTGGAACGTCGTCATTCCGCTTGCCAAGCCCGGCATGGCGATCGGCACGATCTTCGTCGTCACCCTCGTCATGGCCGATTTCTCCACCGTGCAGGTCATGTCCGGCGGGCAGAGCGCTTCGGTGGCGCTGATGATGAAGAACCAGATGTCGCTCCTGCAATATCCGGCGGCAGCTGCGAATGCGGTCGTCCTCCTGGTCGTCGTGCTGATGATGGTCGCGGCGATCCTGCGCGTCGTCGATATCCGCAAGGAGCTTTAGGATGAACCGCGAAAAACGCTCCCTCGAATTCTACGTGCTGGCCGCCTTCTTCGCCATCTTCGTGCTCTTTCTCTACGGGCCGCTCTCGGCGATCGTCATCCTCTCCTTCCAGGGGCCGGATGGCGGCCTGACCTTTCCGCTGAACGGTGTCTCGCTGCACTGGTTCTTCAATCTCTTCGAGAAACAGGCGGTCGGCGATTTCGGCGCGTCCTTCCAGCGCTCCTTCATCCTCGGCCTGATGGTGATGGTCGTGACCGTCGTCGTTTCGCTGATGGCGGGGCTTGCCTTCCGCCGACGCTTCCGCGGCTCGTCGGTCTTGTTTTACGCGACGGTCGCAAGCCTGGTCGTGCCGTCGATCATCATCTCGCTCGGCATCGGCGTCGTCTTCCAGCAGGGCGGTTTGCGCCCCGCCTGGTATTCCTCCGCCTTCGGGGCGCACCTGACCTGGACGCTGCCTTTCGGCGTGCTGATCATGTTTGCCGTCTTCAACCGTTTCTCTCCGGCATATGAGGAGGCCGCGCGCGATCTGGGCGCAACCTCGTGGCAGACGTTCCGCCATGTCGTTCTGCCGATGATCGCGCCAAGTCTCATCGGCGTCGGCCTGTTCGGCTTCACGCTCTCCTATGACGAATTCGCCCGCACGCTGATGACGTCAGGCACCTACAATACGCTGCCGCTCGAAATCTACGGCATGACCACGAATGTCACGACGCCGGTGCTCTATGCGCTCGGCACGGTCACGACGCTCTTCTCCTTCACCATCATTCTCGTCGCGCTCGGCATCATGACGATGCTCGGCCGGCGGCAGGCAAAGACACGCTGACATGCGCATATTGATCGTCAATCCCAATACCACTGCCTCGATGACCGAGAAGGCGGCAGGTGCGGCCCGCGCGGTCGCGGCTGGCGGCACCGAGATCATCGCCGCGACGTCGCGCATGGGGCCTGTTTCCATCGAAGGGCATTATGACGGGGCGCTCGCCATTCCCGGCCTGCTGACGGAGCTGAAGGAGCGGCAGGAGGCAGGTTATGACGCCGCTGTCATCGCCTGTTTTGACGATACCGGGCTCGATGCGGCGCGTGCCTTTGCCGATGTTCCGGTTCTTGGCCTCTGCGAATCCGCCGTTGCCACCGCCGGCTTTCTTGCCCAGCGCTTCACGGTCGTGACCACGCTGGAACGCTCCCGGGTGCTGATCGACAATCTCGTGCGCCGCTATGGCATGGGCGGGCGGGCGAAGGTGCGGGCATCGGACATTCCGGTGCTGGAACTGGAGGACGCCGCATCTGGAGCGATCGGCAAGCTGAAAGCGGAAATCGAGAGAGCGCTTTCGGAGGACGGTGCCGAAGCCATCGTGCTCGGCTGTGCCGGCATGACCGATCTGGCGCGCGAGCTGCAGGAATTCTACGGCGTGCCCGTCATCGACGGGGTCGCCGCCGCCGTCAAGCAGGCGGAAGCGCTGGTTTCGCTCGGCCTTTCCACCAGCAAGCGCGGCTCCTATGCCTCGCCGCTGCCGAAGCCCTTTGCCGGGGCCATGAGCGGCTTTGCGCCGATGCGGGCGGCCGGCTGAGCATGGCCGTTTCCTTCGATTTTACCGCGCTGACCGGGCGTGAGCGCTACAAGCTGATGATCGGCACGATCATTCCGCGGCCGATCGCGCTGGTGACGACGGTGGATGAAGACGGGCGCATCAATGCCGCACCGTTCTCCTTCTTCAACTGCCTTTCGGCCGATCCCCCGATCCTTGCCATCGGTGTCGAGAACCATCCGGACATGTCCTTCAAGGATACGGGCCACAATATCCGCATGACCGAGGTTTTCACCGTCAACATCGTTTCCTTCGCGATTGCCGAGGCCATGCATATCTGTGGCGCCAAATATCCGCGCGGGGTCGATGAACTCAAGGAAGCCGGGCTGACGGCGATGCCGGGCGTGAAGGTCGCTTCGCCCTGGATCGAAGAGGCGCCCGCCGCCTTCGAATGCCGCCGGCATGTGACGCTCGAACTCGGCAAATCGCGGCAGATCATCATGGGCGAGATCGTCTATGCGCATTACCGCGATGGGGTGGTCGATCCCGAGCGGCTGCATGTGGATCCGGCCATGGTCGATGCCATCGCGCGGCTCGGCGGCGATACCTGCTCGACCATCCGCGACCGTTTCGAGATGCTGACGCCGAAACTTTGAGCGGTGCATAGCGCCAAGTTTTGACTTTACTTTTTCCCCTCGCATGAGAATTGTCACAGCCGATCATCACGCTGAGAGGAGAGCTGCGCCATGTCGATCGAGGACGATCTGATCCGTATCGCGGAACAGGAAAAGGCGCTGAGCTTCGATGCCTTCGATCTGACAACCGCCTGGCAGCTCGGCAAGCTGCTGCAGGAACTGGCGAGCGAGCGCGGCCTCGGTATCGCGATCGATATCACCCTTCATTCCATGCCGGTCTTTTACGCGGCATTGCCGGGTGTCACGCCTGACAACGTCAATTGGGTGCGGCGCAAGCGCAACATGGTCTTCCGCTATTTCCGCAGCAGCTATGCTTCCGGCCTCAAGCTGCAGAAGGAGGGCAAGACCGTTGAGGACAACGGGCTTTCGCCCGCCGACTACGCCTCGCATGGCGGCAGCTTCCCGATCAACGTCAAGGGTACGGGCTGTATCGGCGCCGTTACAGTATCGGGCCTGCCGCAGCGGGACGACCACAATCTCGCGGTCGAGGCCCTTGCGCTGATGCTGGCGAAGGATCTCGATACGTTGCGGCTTGCCTGAGCTGCCGCATTTTTGACAAATAAAAGCCACGAAAACCGCAAGATCGCGATCCGTTCCCGGTGACGCTTGTATTTCGTGACGATAAGGTGCGCCCGGTTTTATGACTTGCTGCCGGGACACCATGTTACGTTTGCTCTTTGCCTTTGCCGCTATCGGTTTCAGCCTTTTCCTCGCCTCCTGCAATACGCTCTCGAAGGAAGAATGCGTCGCCGCCGACTGGCGGGTGATCGGCGAGTCCGACGGCGCTGCCGGCTACGAGCCGCAGGAGCGTTTTGCCGCGCATGCCAAGTCCTGCGAGCGGGTGAAGATCGTTCCGGACCAGACCGTCTGGTACCAGGGCTACCAGGCCGGCCTCGTGCGCTATTGCACGCCGATGAGCGGCCTGATGCATGGGCAGGCAGGTCATGGCTATTCCAACGTCTGCCCGGCCGAAACGGCGCCCGGTTTCCTGCGTGGCTATACGCTCGGAAACCGCCAGCATTCGCTGCAATCACGGCTGAATTCGCTGCAGGGCGATTATGGCACGAAGGAAGCCTATATCGACGACCTGTCGCACAAGCTCAAGGATGCTCCGGATGCCGACCGGCGGGATATCCGCCGGCGGATGGACGATCTCGAGGACGATCTGCGCCGCAATCGCCGCGAACAGCGGGACGTGCAGGACGAACTGGACAATACCAACGCCGAAGTGCAGTGGTTCCAGCAGAACCCGAACGCAGCGCCGCCGGTGCCGGGCTACTGAGGCTTTTGCCTCAGAGCCTGCCGCCGGCTTCGAGGATGCCCTTGGTCAGGCTGCCCGTTGCCGGGAAGAGCGGGATGAGGCAGGCCTGCAGGGCGTGGTAGATATCGCCCTTGCCGGGGAAGAGCGAATGCGAGGGAACGAGGTCTTCCGTCAGTTCCTCGTGCCAGCCGCCGTTCGCATGGTCGATAAAGGCGCGCTCGATCACGTTCCAGATCTTGCGGTAGCATTCTTCGTGATAGTCGCTCGGCAGGTGCTCGTTGAGGAAGTGCGCGGCGGCCGCACCCTCGCAGGCCGGCCACCAGAGCTTGTTGCGCTTGGCCGGCTTGTCGGCCCAGTCGAGCGTGTAGAAGAAGCCGCCCTTGTCCTTGTCCCAGCCGAGCAGCATCGATTGCTCGAAGAGGGCCTTGGCAGCATCCGGCATCCATTCGATCTTCTTGCCGCCGAGCGCCCAGAGCTGCAGGATCAGCCGGGTCCATTCCAGCCAGTGGCCCGGCGTCGTGCCGGCGGGGCGGAACATTTCATTCGGATGGTAATAGTCCTTGTCGAGCTTCCATTCGGCATCGAAATGTTCGGCGACGCGCCAGCCGACAGAACCGGCGGAGCGGCGGATGACGAGATCGGCGATGCTTTCGGCCTTGGTGAGATAGTCCCGGTCGCCGGTCGCTTCAAAGGCGGCCATCAGCGCTTCGGTCAGATGCATGTTGGAATTCTGGCCGCGATAGGTGCCGCCGTCGAGCGGCTGCCAGTCGGCGGTGAATTCTTCCGCAATCGCGCCGTGCCTGGCCTCCCAGAATTTCGCGTTCAGGACTTCGGTAATGTCGGCCAGCATGCCATCTGCCAGCGGATGACCAATTGTCTTCGCCGAGGAGGCGGCGAGCAGCACGAAGGCATGGCCGTAGCCCTGCTTGTTGGAATCGACGGGGCCGTCATTGTCCAGCGACCAGAAATAACCGCCGTTCTTGCGGTCGCGGTGATGGTTCCAGATATAGTTCATGCCGTGGTCGACGACATCGGCGGCACCCGGACGGCCGAGCAGCGTGCCGATCGAGAAACAATGGACGGCGCGCGAGGCAATATGGAGCGGCCGCACCTGGCCATGGGCATCGAGCGGCTTGCCGGCATCGTCGAGATCGTAGAAACCGCCCCTCGGGTTGATGGAATTGTGCTGGAAGAAATCGAAGAGGCCGTTGGCCTGCGAGAGCAGCCAGCCGCGATGATAGGCGCGGGTGGACCAGTTGCCGAGTGCAGGTGCCATGATACTCCTCCGAATTCGTGCACAGTGCCTTTAGGAAAAGGCCTATATAGAGGTCGGGCGAGTCTGTCATCCGCCAAGGCTTGCAATGGCCTAAACCGATCGGCATATGTTGACATAAAGATATCTTTATGTGATTTGTCGTTTCCGATCTTATGATGTCAAGGAGCCTTCCCGTGTTCGATAGTCTTTTTGGTCCCGAAGGGGGCAAGCGTGATGGCAGTGAAGTGTTTGCGGCGCTGAGACAGGCCGCCAGCGAACGCATTCTCGTTCTTGACGGCGCCATGGGTACGCAGATCCAGGGCCTGGGCTTCGATGAAGACCATTTTCGCGGCGACCGCTTCATCGGTTGCGCCTGCCACCAGAAGGGCAATAACGACCTCCTGATCCTGTCGCAGCCGGACGCGATCGAGGAAATCCACTATAAATACGCCAAGGCCGGCGCCGATATCCTCGAAACCAACACCTTCTCCTCGACCCGCATCGCGCAGGCCGATTACCAGATGGAAGGCGAGGTCTATGCGCTGAACAAGGAAGGTGCCGAGATCGTGCGCCGCGCCGCCCAGCGCGCCGAGCGCGAGGACGGCAAGCGCCGCTTCGTTGCCGGCGCCATCGGCCCGACCAACCGCACGGCCTCGATCTCGCCCGATGTCAACAATCCGGGCTTCCGCGCCGTCACCTTCGACGACCTGCGCGAAGCCTATGCCGAGCAGATCGACGGCCTGATCGACGGCGGCGCCGATATCATCCTGATCGAGACGATCTTCGATACGCTGAACGCCAAGGCTGCGATCTTCGCCTGCGAGGAGCGTTTCGAGGCCAAGGGCATCCGCCTGCCGGTGATGATCTCGGGCACGATCACCGACCTTTCGGGCCGTACGCTTTCCGGCCAGACGCCGAGCGCTTTCTGGAATTCCGTGCGCCACGCCAACCCTTTCACGATCGGCCTCAACTGCGCCCTCGGCGCCAATGCGATGCGCCCGCATCTGCAGGAGCTTTCGGGAGTCGCCGACACTTTCGTCTGCGCCTATCCGAATGCCGGCCTGCCGAACGAATTCGGCCAGTATGACGAAACGCCGGAATCCATGTCGGCACAGATCGAGGGCTTTGCCCGCGATGGCCTCGTCAATATTGTCGGCGGCTGCTGCGGTTCGACGCCGGAGCATATCCGCGCGATCGCCGAGGCCGTTTCCAAGTACAAGCCGCGCCCGATCCCGGAACACAAGCCGCAGATGTCGCTGTCGGGCCTCGAGCCCTTCCAGCTCACCAAGGACATTCCCTTCGTCAATGTCGGCGAGCGCACCAACGTCACCGGCTCGGCGCGTTTCCGCAAGCTCATCACCAATGCCGATTTCACGGCAGCGCTCGATGTGGCCCGCGATCAGGTCGAGAACGGCGCGCAGGTGATCGACATCAACATGGACGAGGGCCTGATCGATTCCGAAAAGGCGATGGTCGAGTTCCTGAACCTGATCGCCGCCGAGCCCGATATCGCCCGCGTGCCCGTGATGATCGACAGTTCGAAATTCTCGATCATCGAAGCCGGCCTGAAACGCGTACAGGGCAAGCCGATCGTCAACTCGATCTCGCTGAAGGAAGGGGAGGAGAATTTCCTCGCCCAGGCCCGCCTGCTGCGCAACTACGGCGCTGCCGTCGTCGTCATGGCCTTCGACGAGACGGGGCAGGCCGACAGCTACGAGCGCAAGGTGGAGATCTGCACCCGCGCCTACAAGCTGCTGACGGAAAAGGTCGGCTTCCCGCCCGAAGACATTATCTTCGACCCGAACATTTTCGCGGTGGCGACCGGTATCGAAGAGCACAACAATTACGGCGTCGATTTCATCGAGGCGACGCGCACGATCCGCAAGACCATGCCGCTCGTCCATATTTCGGGCGGCGTATCGAACCTCTCCTTCTCCTTCCGCGGCAACGAGCCGGTGCGCGAGGCGATGCATGCCGTATTCCTCTACCACGCCATTCAGGCGGGCATGGACATGGGCATTGTCAATGCCGGCCAGCTGGCGGTCTACGACCAGATCGATCCGGATCTGCGCGAGGCCTGCGAAGACGTGGTGCTGAACCGCCGCTCCGACGCGACCGAGCGGCTGCTCGAGGTTGCAGAGCGCTTCCGCGGCGCCGGCGGCAAGGAAGCCAAGGCGCAGGATCTTTCCTGGCGCGAATGGAGCGTCGAGAAGCGTCTCGAACATGCGCTGGTCAACGGCATTACCGAATATATCGAAGCCGATACCGAGGAAGCCCGCCAGCAGGCCGCGCGCCCGCTGCATGTCATCGAAGGCCCGCTGATGGCCGGCATGAACGTGGTCGGCGACCTTTTCGGCTCGGGCAAGATGTTCCTGCCGCAGGTGGTCAAATCCGCCCGCGTCATGAAGCAGGCCGTGGCCGTTCTTCTTCCCTACATGGAAGAGGAGAAGCGGCAGAATGGCGGCGAGGAACGCAAGGCTGCCGGCAAGATCCTGATGGCGACCGTCAAGGGCGACGTGCACGATATCGGCAAGAACATCGTCGGCGTCGTGCTTGCCTGCAACAATTACGAGATCATCGATCTCGGCGTCATGGTGCCGGCCACCAAGATCCTCGAAACGGCGGTTGCCGAAAAGGTTGATGTCATCGGCCTTTCGGGCCTCATTACGCCGTCGCTTGACGAGATGGTGCATGTGGCGGCCGAAATGGAGCGGCAGGGCCTCGACCTTCCGCTGCTGATCGGCGGGGCGACGACCAGCCGCGTGCATACGGCCGTCAAGATCCATCCGGGCTACAGCAAGGGCCAGACGGTTTATGTGACCGATGCCAGCCGCGCCGTCGGCGTCGTGTCCGCGCTGCTGTCGCCGGAGGGCCGCCAGACCTATATCGACGATATCAGGGCCGAATATGCCAAGGTCGCTGCCGCACATGCGCGCAGCGAAGCCGAGAAGGTGCGCCTGCCGCTCGCCCGCGCCCGCGAGAATGCACAGAAGGTCGACTGGGCGGCCTACACGCCGACCAGGCCGAGCTTCCTCGGAACCAAGGTATTCGAAGATTACGATCTGGCCGAGCTTGCCAAGTACATCGACTGGACGCCGTTCTTCCAGACCTGGGAACTGCGCGGCCGCTACCCGGCGATCCTCGAAGACGAGAAGCAGGGCGAAGCCGCCCGCGCGCTCTGGGCCGACGCCCAGGCGATGCTGAAGAAGATCATCGACGAAAAGTGGTTCCGCCCGCGCGCCGTCATCGGCTTCTGGCCGGCCGGTACCGTCGGCGACGATATCCGCCTGTTCAAGGACGATGCGCGCAAGGAGGAGTTGGCGACCTTCTACACGCTGCGCCAGCAGCTTTCCAAGCGCGACGGCCGCCCGAATGTGGCGCTGTCGGACTTCGTGGCCCCTGTCGACAGCGGCGTGCAGGATTATGTCGGCGGTTTCGTCGTCACGGCCGGTTTCGAGGAGATCGCCATCGCCGAGCGTTTCGAGCGCTCGAACGACGACTATTCCTCGATCCTCGTCAAGGCGCTTGCCGACCGCTTCGCCGAAGCTTTCGCCGAGCGCATGCATGAGCGCGTGCGCCGCGAATATTGGGGTTACGCCAAGGACGAGCACCTGTCCAACGAGGAGCTCATCACCGAGGCCTATGCCGGCATCCGCCCGGCGCCCGGCTATCCGGCGCAGCCCGACCATACCGAGAAGAAGACGCTTTTCGGCCTTCTCGACGCGGAAAATACCGCCGGCGTGAAGCTGACGGAGAGCTACGCGATGTGGCCCGGCTCGTCGGTCTCCGGCATCTATATCGGCCACCCCGACTCCTACTATTTCGGCGTTGCCAAGGTGGAGCGCGACCAGGTGGAGGACTATGCCAAGCGCAAGGGCATGGAGATTTCCGAAGTCGAGCGCTGGCTCGGGCCGGTGCTCAACTATGTGCCGCGCAAAGCCGACGAGGATATCGAAGACGCGGCCTGAAACTTAAGTCTTTTCCATCGTTTGGAGCTGCAGACTTAGTGATTGATTCAATGAATGATAAAGCCGGGACGTGTTTCGCGTCCCGGCTTTATCCTTTTGAAATAAAAGATTATTTCCTATTGCCATGTCCGTCGTAATCTGACGGCCGCCGTAGAAAACGCCAAGGATCATAACCCTGTCGTCATTCACCTGAAAGGCGATGCTGACACGGCTTCCATATCCGATTATGCGCAGACCCTCCCGAAGCTCCGTGCGTTCGGTGCCGCGTTTTGGAAAGGTGTGAAGTTCAAGGCAGAATGTCCGGATGCCGGAAATGAAGTCCCAGGCGATAACAGGGCCGGCTTGCTCTGCGATATAGTCATAAAGCGCCGCGAGTTCGCGTTGCGCCTCGGGATGAAAGGCGACGCGATATTCAGGTATCATTGATCCTTCGCAACGCGCGTTTTATGTCGGATCTCTAATTCTTCAAAGACCGTCTCCAGTGGAACGGCTTTTTCAGGCTTCTGCTTCAGATCGTCCATGCGCGGGACGATCTCATTGCGCAGCCAATGTTCCCGTGCATCTTCGTAGTCTTCAAGCATACGAAGGCCCGCTCGTACGACTTCGCTGGCATTATTGTAGCGCCCGGATTCGAGCTGCTTCTTGATGAACTGTTCGTAGCGTTCACTCAATGCGATGCTTACCATATCCGCCTCCGGATAATAAGCTCGGGCCCGGATTGTAGCAATAGATGTTACTGATGAACAATCAAGTCGCCCCGATCGTCAGTTCGGCAACGAAGTCATAGGCGTCGCCGCGATAGAGCGAACGGGTGAATTCCACTGCGCGGCCGGAGCCGAGATAGGAAATACGCTCGATGGAGAGCCCGGCCTGGCCGACGGGCACGCCGAGCAGGTGGGCGTCGGCTTCCTTCATGTTGGTTGCGGATATCCTCTGGACGGCGCGCACGGGGCGCACGCCGCGACGTTCCAGTTCGGCATAGAGCGAATTGGTGACGGCGGAGGGGTCCGGCAGGAATTCGCCCGACACGCTCGCATGCTCGATCGCCAGCGGTTCGTCGTCGGCGATGCGCAGGCGTGAGAGGCGCGAGACCTTGATGTCGGTCCCGAGGCCAAGGATCATCATCTCGTCCGGGGAGGGCGTGTGGATGCCCTTGTGCAGCCATTCGGAACGGGCGCTCATGCCGCGCCTTGCCATGTCCTCGGTAAACGAGGTCAGCTGCGACAGGCGCTGCTCGACCCTGGAAACCGGTTTGGCGACGAATGTGCCGGAGCCGTGGCGGCGCACCAAGAGCCCATCGGCCACAAGCTCGTCGATCGCCTTGCGCACGGTGACGCGGCTGACGGCGGCGAACTCGGCAATGTCGCGTTCCGGGGGCAGGGCATCGCCATGGGCGAGCGTGCCGGTGCGCACGGCATCTTCCAGCGTGCGGCGCAGCTTGACGTAGAGCGGGCCGGTGCCGCCGGCCTGCAGGCGCTCGGGCGAAAGGATGGTGGCGAGATCGTCGGTCATGCCGCGCCTCCCGTCCGTCCGTTCACGAGCTTGACGGCGAGATCGACCGCACCCTGCAGCGCATCGGCCTTGGGTTCGGCAAGCAGCGCCTTGTGCCGCTCCGCGATCCAGGGACGATAGGCCCTGGCGAGCCCGCCAAGCAGGCAGATGGACGGGCATTTCGGCCAAAACAGCGCGTCGAGACTTTCCTCGATCGCGCAGGCAGCATCCCTGACGATTCCGAGTGCGGTCGCATCGTCAGCCGCAGCACTTTCGAAAACCATGGGCGCGTAGCGGGCGAAGTCGGCCGGACGCGCCGTATGGGCGAATTCGACGACGCGCTCGGGATCGTTGCCGTATTCGGCCATGAGCCTATCCGTCAGCGCCGAGGCGGGGCGGACCTTGTCATAGGCAAGCAGCGACTTTTCCAGGAGGTCGCGGCCGAGGCGGGCGCCGCTTGCCTGATCGCCGACGATCGAACCCCAGCCGCCGATGCCGTGCAGTCTGCCGTCCCGGCGGGCATTGTAGACTGAACCGGTGCCGAGCGCGCCGACAATGCCATCGGCGTCACCCAAGGCGCCCTGCAGCGAAATCCGCGCATCGGTGACGACCTGCCTGTTTCTGAAGGGCAGGGCCTTTTCGATACGTTTGCCGTAATCGCCGACATTGGCGCCGGCCAGGCCGATCACCGCGGAGGTCGTGGAAACGGTTTCACCTTCGAATCCCGCATCGCGCAGAGCCGCCTGCGCACATTGGACGATATTGACGAGAGAGTTTTCCAGATCGGAAAGGATATTGGCAGGGCCTGCCTTGCCGCGGCCGATGACATTGCCCATTCTGTCCGCAACTGCGGCCCGGCAGCTTGTTCCGCCGCCATCTATGCCGATTGCAAGTTCCGTCATCGGACCTCCGGATACGCGGTTCCCTTATGTTTTTTAATACCATACCAAAAAAATACCATTTACCAAGCGGAAATGGTTCGAAAATCATCTCTTTTTATCATATTGATTTTGTTCAATAAAATTTTTAGGTGAATTTTCTCGGGTCCAGAAGTTAATTTCGGCTGGACAATTGGTATTTTTTTGGCCTTAATTCCGGAAAAGGGAACAGCGTATCGAGGCATGTGAAAACCGGCAAAGACAAGAGCGTCGGCCAGGCTTCGAGAAAGGTGCAGACAGCAATCCGCATGGCCGGCGTGGCTGGCGGACGGCGAGGCATCTTCCCAGGCTTTCCCTCATTTTCTGGCGCCCGGTTCAGCGTATCGGGAGGGCGCAGCGTCCGGCGGCAGGCTCGCGCCTTGTCTGCCGGCAGAGCTTCGGGGCCGGCAGTCTTGGCGGCTCCAAAAGGGGCGTTGGGTGTTTCCTCAGACACGCCAACCGCTTGTTTCAGATCAAAAACAGCGCCTAACGGCGCTTAAAACAGGAGAGGGAAATGAAAAACACTGCTCTGAAAAGCTTGCTGCTGGCTTCCAGCCTGCTGTCGTCGGCCGGTCTCGTTCATGCCGCCGACGTGACGCTCACGGTCGAAAGCTGGCGCAACGACGACCTGCAGATCTGGCAGGAGAAGATCATCCCGGCTTTCGAAGCCAAGAATCCGGGCATCAAGATCGTCTTCTCGCCGACCGCTCCGACCGAATACAACGCTTCGCTGAACGCCAAGCTCGACGCCGGCTCTGCGGGCGACATCATCACCTGCCGTCCGTTCGACGCTTCGCTCGAACTCTTCAACAAGAAGCAGCTCGTCGACCTGACCAGCCTGTCCGGCATGGAAAACTTCTCGCCGGTCGCCAAGGCCGCCTGGTCGACGGACGACGGCAAGTCGACCTTCTGCGTGCCGATGGCTTCGGTCATCCACGGCTTCATCTACAACAAGGATGCCTTCGACAAGCTCGGCATCGCTGTTCCGAAGACGGAAGACGAGTTCTTTGCCGCCCTCGACAAGATCAAGGCCGACGGCACCTATATCCCGCTCGCCATGGGCACGAAGGATCTCTGGGAAGCCGCAACCATGGGCTACCAGAATATCGGCCCGAACTACTGGAAGGGCGAAGAGGGCCGCGAAGCCCTGATATCCGGCAAGCAGAAGCTGACGGATGCCGACTGGGTCAAGCCCTATGAAGAGCTTGCCAAGTGGAAGCCCTATCTCGGCGACGGTTTCGAAGCCCAGACCTACTCGGACAGCCAGAACCTCTTCACGCTCGGCCGCGCCGCCATCTATCCGGCCGGTTCCTGGGAAATCGCGCTGTTCAACACGCAGGCGCAGTTCAAGATGGGCGCCTTCCCGCCGCCGGTTCCGAAGGCCGGCGACCAGGGCTACATTTCCGACCATCCGGATATCGGCGTCGGCCTGAACGCCAAGAGCACCCACCAGGAAGAAGCCAAGAAGTTCCTCACCTGGGTCGCTTCGCCCGAGTTTGCCGATATCTACGCAAACGCACTGCCGGGCTTCTTCAGCCTGAATTCCAACCCGGTCAAGATGAGCGATCCGCTCGCTCAGGAATTCGTTTCCTGGCGCGGCCCGTACAAGTCGACCGTCCGCTCGACCTATCAGATCCTGTCGCGCGGCACGCCGAACCTCGAAAACGAGACCTGGGTTGAATCGGCAAACGTCATCAACGGCACGGATACGCCTGCCGCTGCTGCCGAGAAGCTCCAGAAGGGTCTGGACAGCTGGTACAAGCCGGCAAAGTGATGTGAAGGAAAACCCCTCCGCAACCCCTCCCCGCAAGGGGAGGGGCTTCGCGCGCCGCAGGTGTTGCGGTTCCGGCAGGGAGGGGATCGCGCCCAAAAGTCTTCTTCCCCCTTGCGGGGAAGAGGTCCGGCTGGCCGGAAGGGGTCTTTTGTCATGTCACAGGCATGGCAGTTCGCTATAGCGAAGCGACACCTGAGAGATGGACAAAGTTCAGCTTTTCGGCCCCAGTTTCGATCCGTGCTGTGCTTCCATGCCAGTCAATAACAACAAGGCGAGTGCTAATGAGCGAAGCCGACAACGCAGTCGACGTGGTCCCGATCAAGCGTCCGATACGCTGGCATATCGGGATTTTCCTTCTTCCGGCCTTCATCGTCTATTCGGCGATCATGATCCTGCCGCTGATCGAAACGCTCCGGCTTTCCTTCTACAATACGGTCGATGGGGCCTCGACCTTCGTCGGGCTCGCCAATTACAAGGTTCTGTTCGGCGATCCGCGCTGGGTGCATGATTTCTGGAATGCGCTGCGCAACAACGTGATCTTCTTCATCATTCACATGTGCGTGCAGAATCCGATCGGTATTGCGCTGGCGGCACTGCTTTCGACGCCGCGCCTGCGCTTCGTCGCCTTCTACCGCACGGCGATCTTCCTGCCGACGCTGCTGTCCTTCGTCATCGTCGGCTTCATCTGGAAGCTGATCCTGTCGCCGATCTGGGGTGTCGCGCCCTGGCTGATGAGCCTCGTCGGCCTGAAATGGGCCTTCGCGCCCTGGCTCGGCCAGTCCGGCCCGGCGCTGATCGCGGTCTCGCTGATCTCCAACTGGCAATATATCGGCATCCCGATGATGCTGATCTATGCCGCACTTCTGAGCATTCCGGAGGAAGTGATCGAGGCTGCCGAATGCGACGGCATTACCGGCTGGGCGCAGTTCTGGAAGATCAAGCTGCCGCTGGTGCTGCCGGCGATCGGCATCATCTCGATCCTGACCTTCGTCGGCAATTTCAACGCCTTCGACCTGATCTATACCGTGCAGGGGGCGCTTGCCGGCCCCGATATGTCGACGGATATTCTCGGCACGCTGCTCTACCGCACCTTCTTCGGCTTCCAGCTGCAGCTCGGCGACCGGTCCATGGGGGCGACGATCGCCACCGTGATGTTCCTCATCATCCTTGCCGGCGTGTCCTTCTATCTTTTCGCCATCCAGCGGCGCATGCGTCGCTACCAGTTCTGAGGAGTGTGAGCCTATGTCGAACAGAGCGCGCACATCCCCCATCCGCACCGGCCTCGTGCATCTGGCGCTGATCGCCTATACGCTGATTGCCGTCTTCCCGGTATTCCTGACGATCGTGAACTCCTTCAAGGACCGCAACGCGATCTTCCGCTCGCCGCTGCAGGTGCCGACACCCTCGACCTTCAGCCTGATCGGCTATCAGACCGTGCTGGGGCAGGGTGACTTTGCTACCTATTTCCAGAACAGCTTCATCGTGACGATCGTTGCGATCTTCCTCGTGCTGCTGTTCGGGGCGATGGCGGCTTTCGCGCTGTCGGAATATCGGTTCAAGGGTAACACCCTCATGGGCCTCTACATGGCGATCGGCATCATGATCCCGATCCGCCTCGGCACGGTCGCCATCCTGCAGGGCATGGTGGCAAGTGGCCTCGTCAACACGCTGACGGCGCTGATCCTCGTCTACACGGCGCAGGGCATCCCGCTTGCGATCTTCATTCTCTCGGAATTCATGCGCACCGTCTCCGACGACCTGAAGAATGCCGGGCGCATCGACGGGCTCTCGGAATATGCGATCTTCTTCCGCCTCGTGCTGCCGCTGGTGCGGCCGGCCATGGCGACGGTCGCCGTCTTCACCATGATCCCGATCTGGAACGACCTGTGGTTCCCGCTGATCCTGGCACCGTCCGAGGCGACCAAGACCGTGACGCTCGGCTCGCAGATCTTCATCGGCCAGTTCGTGACCAACTGGAACGCGGTTCTGGCGGCGCTGTCGCTGGCGATCCTGCCGATCCTCGTTCTCTACGTCATCTTCTCGCGGCAGCTGATCCGCGGCATAACCTCGGGAGCCGTCAAGTGAGCCAATCCGAAAAGCCGATCCGCGTGCTCGTTGCCGGCCTCGGCAATATGGGCCGCAGCCATGCGCTCGCCTATCACAACAATCCGGGCTACGAGATCGTCGGTCTCGTCAACCGCTCCAAGCCGAGCCAGTTGGCACCCGAGCTGGAGCAGTACACGATCCATCCCGATTTCATGACGGCACTTGCCGAGCTGAAGCCGGATCTCTGCTCGATCAACACCTATTCCGACAGCCATGCCGATTATGCGGTCGCCGCCTTCGAGGCCGGTTGCGACGTCTTCGTCGAAAAGCCCTTGGCAACGACGGTTGCCGATGCCGAACGCGTCGTTGCAGCCGCGAAGAAGGCGAAGAAAAAGCTGGTGATCGGCTATATCCTGCGCCACCACCCCTCGTGGATCAAGCTGATCGAGGAAGCGCGCAAACTCGGCGGTCCCTATGTCTTCCGCATGAACCTCAATCAGCAGTCCAGCGGCCCGACCTGGGCGACGCACAAGTCGCTGATGCAGACGACCTCGCCGATCGTCGATTGCGGCGTCCACTATGTCGACGTCATGTGCCAGATCACCGATGCCAAGGCAGTCGAAGTGCGCGGCATGGGCCTGCGCCTGTCGAACGAGATCGCGCCCGACACGTATAATTACGGGCATCTGCAGGTGCTCTACGAAGACGGTTCCGTCGGCTGGTACGAGGCCGGCTGGGGGCCGATGATTTCGGAGACCGCCTTCTTCGTGAAGGACGTCATGTCGCCGAACGGGGCCGTTTCGATCGTCATGGACCCGAAGGCGAAGTCCGACGATATCGACACGCATACCAAGACCTCGGTCATCCGGCTGCACACGGCGGAAACCGGGCCTGACGGCAAGTTCATCCGTCCCGATCAGGACATGACCATGACGGGCGAGCCCGGCCACCAGCAGCTTTGCGACCTGGAGCAGGCCTTCGTGCTGCGCGCCGTGCGCGAGGATATCGACCTTACCCGCCACATGGACGATGCCGTGGCTTCGCTGCGCATCTGCCTTGCCGCTGACGAAAGCGTGCGCACCGGCCGACCGGTTAGACTATAAGGAAAGACTAGTGGGATCGCTTCAACTCAAATCCATCCGCAAGGCCTACGGCACGCATGAAGTGCTGAAGGGCATCGACCTTGAGGTTAAGGACGGCGAATTCGTCATTTTCGTCGGCCCGTCCGGCTGCGGAAAATCGACCCTGTTGCGCAGCATTGCCGGCCTGGAAGACGTCACCTCGGGTGCCGTCATCATCAACGGCAAGGAGGAGACGCTGACGCCGCCGGCCAAGCGGGGCATTGCCATGGTGTTCCAGTCCTACGCGCTCTATCCGCACCTGACGGTGAAGGACAATATGGGCCTTGGCCTCAAGCAGGCAGGTACCGCCAGGGACGAGATCGAAAAGCGCGTTACCAGGGCCTCGTCGATGCTGTCGCTCGAACAGTATCTCGCCCGCCGCCCGTCCGAGCTTTCGGGCGGCCAGCGCCAGCGCGTGGCGATCGGTCGTGCGATCGTGCGCGAACCGGAACTCTTCCTGTTCGACGAGCCGCTGTCCAACCTCGATGCGGCGCTGCGCGTGCAGACGCGCCTTGAAATCGCCCGCCTGCACCGCAGCCTCAAGGCGACGATGATCTACGTCACCCACGACCAGGTCGAGGCCATGACGCTCGCCGACAAGATTGTGGTGCTGAATGCCGGCGCGATCGAGCAGATCGGCTCGCCGATGGAACTCTACAATCGCCCGGCCAATGTCTTCGTTGCCGGTTTCATCGGCTCGCCGCAGATGAACTTCATTCCCGGCGACAAGGTGGGCGACGGGCAAGCCAAGACGGTCGGCATCCGGCCGGAGCATCTGACGCTGTCGCGCGACAGCGGCACCTGGAAGGCGAAGACCGTGCATGTCGAGCATCTCGGTGCCGACACCATCGTCTACCTGGAATCCGAGCAGTGCGGGCTCATCACCGCGCGTCTCTTCGGCGAGCATAAGTATGAGCCGGATGAGATCGTCTATGCGACGCCGGATGGCACGCATATCCATCGCTTCGACGCAAACGACAGGGCGATCCGCTGATCGCTGGTCGAGTGAGGAAGCCCCGCCATCGAGCGGGGTTTTCTGTTCTTGAGACGCAAGCGCCTTCAACCGGGAACCGGGCGCATGACGCTGCGCTCGCAGCAAACGAAAAAAGGCGCCGTGCGGCGGCGCCTTCATCGCAAGTTTTTCTGTGCGATCAGTCGCGGATGACCAGCAGGTCGGCGGCCATGAAGCGCAGCGTTACGGTTTCGCCGGCCGACGGCGGCGTGACGCCGGGGCTGTTGAACATGTCGAAGGAGATGACGTTGCCGCCGACATCCATGCGGGTGCGGATGACCGAGCCGAGGAAGTGGGCGGAGACGACCTGACCGGTGAGCGCCGTATCGCTGCGCGCGCCTTCGGCGAGCGAGCCGGCCTCCGGACGCAGCGCCAGCTGGACGGTGTCGCCGGCCTTGTAGGTCTGGACCGACTGCTTCAGCGTGACACCCTGATCGCCGATCTGGATGCGGTTGCTGTCGGGATCGACCACCTTGGCTTCGATGAGGTTCAGCGTGCCGACGAAGGAGGCGACGAAACGCGTTGCCGGCGTGTTGTAAATCTCGTAGGGCGTGCCGATCTGGTCGGCCTTGCCGGCGTTCATGACGACGATGCGGTCGGAGATCGACAGCGCTTCTTCCTGGTCGTGCGTGACGAAAACCGTGGTGATGCCGAGCGACTGCTGGATCTGGCGGATTTCCTCGCGCAGCGATACGCGGATCTTGGCGTCGAGGGCCGACAGCGGCTCGTCGAGCAGCAGGACCTGCGGCTTGACGGCCAGGGCACGGGCAAGGGCGACGCGCTGCTGCTGGCCGCCCGACATCTGGTAGGGGAAGCGGTCGGCCAGATGCTCCAGCTTGATGAGGCCGAGCATTTCCTTGACGCGCTTGTCGATTTCCGGCTTTGCGGCGCCCGCGACCTTCAGGCCGAAGGCGACGTTGTCATGCACCGTCATGTTCGGGAAGAGGGCATAGGCCTGGAAGACCATGCCGATGTTGCGCTGGTTCGGCTTCAGCGCCCGCTGGTCCTTGCCGTCGATGGTCAGCGTGCCGCCGGTCGGCGTTTCGAAACCGGCGATCATGCGCAGAACGGTCGTCTTGCCGCAGCCGGAGGGGCCGAGGAAGGAGATGAACTCCCCTTTCTCGATGTTCATGTTGAAGTTCTTGACGACCTGTGTCTGGCCGAAAGATTTCTGAATGTTGGTCAGCGTAAGAAAAGACATGAGCCAAATACCTTATGCTTTAGCCGGGCGGGCTTTGCCAAAGCGTGAAACGAGGTTGAGCAGGCCCATGCTGAGCCAGGTGATCGAGAATGCGATAACTGCGAGCGCAGACGGCTCATAGGCCTTGTTCGCACCGACGAGCTGCAGGTAGGGGCCGAAGGCCGGGCGGTTCAGAAGGGCTGCGAAGGTGAATTCGCCCATGACGATCGCGAGCGTGATGAAGGCGCCCGAGAGCACGCCGCTCATGACGTTCGGGAAGATGCATTTGAACATGATCGTCGTCCAGCTGGCGCCGAGGCTTTCGGCCGCTTCCGTCAGCGTGCGCACGTCGATGGCGCGCATGGCGGTATCGACCGAGCGGTACATATAGGGCAGCGAGAGCGTGATGTAGGAGATGACGAGCAGGATGTTCGTTCCTGTCGTGAAGCCCGTCAGCGGCAGGATCGAGGACGAGTTATACATTCGCAGATAGCCGAAGACGATGACGATCGCCGGGATGACGAGCGGCAGCAGCGTGATGAATTCGACGATCTGGCGCATCTGCGGAACGCGCAGGCGAACCCAATAGGCCGTCGGCACGACGAGCAGCATGCCGAAGACGATGGTCAGCAGCGCCATCAGCATCGAATAGCCGAAGGTTTCCTGGAACTGCGGGTCGGAGAAGACGGAGCGGTAGGCATCGAAGCTGTAGACACCGCGGCGCATACGCAGCGAGAATTCCAGCGTGCCGAGGAGCGGTACGAAGAAGTAGATCGCACCGATGATGATGGCGATCCAGGCGCCGATACGTTGTCCGGTCATTTCTGCCACCGTTCGGCGCGCATGCGCAGCATGAGATAGAGGACGTTCGAAACGCCGGTGATGACGATCATGCCGAGCGCGATCGCGTAACCGAGGTTCGCGTTGTGAAGCACGTCGCCGCGGATCTGCGCATAGAGCAGGATCGGCACGATGTTGAGCGACGAACCGGTCAGCGCGTAAGCCGTGGCGATAGCACCGAAGGCATTGGCGAAAAGCAGCAGCGTCGTGCCGAGCAGGCTCGGCCACAGGATCGGCAGGGCGACCATGGTCCAGTACTGGCGGTTGGTGGCGCCGAGGATCTGGGAGGCTTCGCGCCATTCCTTTTTCATGCCGTCGAGAGCCGGCGTCAGGATCAGCACCATCAGCGGGATCTGGAAATACATGTAGGTGATAGTCAGGCCGAAGAAGGACAGCAGGTTGAAGCCCGTGCTGTAGAGATCGAAGCCGAACCATTCTCGCAGAAAGACAGTAGCAAGGCCGGTGCGGCCGAGCGTCGCCAGGAACGAGAAGGCGAGCGGAATGCCGGCGAAGTTCGAGGCCACGCCGGAGAAGGTGAGCAGCGTCGAGCGGACCCAGGTCGGCAGGCCGCCGAGCACGACGGCCCAGGCAAGGAAGAAGCCGATCAGCGCGCCGCCGAGGGCGGAAGCCACCGAGACCTTGATACTGATCCAGTAGGCGCTGAGGATCGACGGCGTGAAAAGGTCGCCGATGTTCCTGAAAGTGAATTGTCCCTCGGGCGTAAAAAACGCGCCCACGACCAGGTAGAGCGTCGGTATGATCAGGAATAACAGCGAGAATATAATGAAAGGCGCAATGCCCAGCCAGTCGATCACTCTGTCTTTGTTGATCAAGGGCGCGGCGCTGACCATAGGCGTTGAAACTGTGCTCATGGAAAAGCTCTTCCTGGGGCCACGGAACGAGAAAGGCCTCCCCGTCGATTAGAGACGGAGAGGCCGGGTCAGTCAATTACTTGACGTTGGCGCCTACAACGCTGTCCCACTGCTTGGTGATGACGGCAGCACCGGCGTTCTGTTCTTCAACAGACGGGAAGACGGCCTTTGCGTAGCCTTCAGCCGGCGGCAGCTTGTCGAGCAGTTCCTTCGGAACCAGGCCCTTCTGGGCGAGGTCGTTGAAGCGGATCGGGTGGCAATAGCCCTTCAGCCAGCCGATCTGGCCTTCGTCCGAGTACAGGAATTCCATCCAGAGCTTGGCAGCGTTCGGATGCGGAGCGAAAGCGGAGATTGCCTGCACGTAAACGCCGGCAACAACGCCCGTCTGCGGAACGACGACTTCGACCGGCGGGTTGCCGTTCAGGCTGTCGCGCCATGCGAGGCCGTTATAGTCCCAGCCGATGACGATCGGGGTGGAGCCCTGAGCGAGCGAGGCGGACTTGCCGATAACCGGAACGAGGTTGCCGGCCTTGTTGAGGTCGCCGAAGAACTTCAGGCCGGCTTCACCGGCCTTGGCGGCATCCTTTTCACCGGCAGCCAGGCCAGCGGCGTAAACAGCCTGGTAAGCCTGGTTGGAAACGCGCGGGTCGCCAGCGAGCGAAACGGTGTTTGCGTATTCCGGCTTCTTCAGGTCGGCCCAGTCCTTCGGGACGTTCTTGACGATGTCGGTGTTCACGATGAAGGTCAGGGCACCGTAGTAGTCGCCGTACCAGTAGCCTTCGGCGTCCTTGGCGGAGTCCGGAATGGAATCCCAGGTGGAGACCTTGTAAGGCTGGATCAGGCCGTCCTTCTTGGCGGACGGGCCGAAGGAGAGGCCGACGTCGACAACGTCGGGAGCCTGCGGGCCGGTGTTGCCCTTGTTGGCCTTGATGGCTTCGATTTCGTCGCCCGAACCGGCGTCCGGGTTCAGTTCGTTGACTTCGATGCCGTACTTTGCCTTGAAAGCAGCGATCAGATCGCCGTAACCGCACCAGTTGTGCGGCAGAGCGATCGTCGTCAGCGTGCCTTCCTTCTTGGCGGCAGCGATAAGATCGGCGCTCGGTTCAGCGGCTGCGATCGCAGTCGAAGCTACGATCATCGCAGTAGAAAGCGAAAGCAGTCGAGAAATGTTAGAGATCACTGTTGTTCTCCTTCGGGTTTTCAGTGTCCGATGTGCTGTTACTGTCGTTAGATGAAGCTTGTATGACAATTGCATGACGTTAATTTTGCCATGAATAGCAGGCGCTTGCGGCAGATGTTTCGTTTGCGACAGGCTGTTCTGTTTCCGCGAAATCCGTCATTGTTTTTGCCCTTGTTTTAGTTCTCCCTCCTAACCGGGTTTGCGGAAAAGCCGGGTCTGTTCGAACAGGCCTTCCAGCGTTTTCATGCGCTCCTTCGTCTCGTCCCAGGTCGAATTCTGCACCGCTTCGATGAGCGCCTCGACGATGAAGAGCGTGACGACGGAGGAATCCCATGCCGACGGCGCCTCGATCTGCACGCGAAAGGCGTGGCGGGCGAGCTTGGCTGCGGGCGAGGCCCACTGGTCGGTAAAGACGACGATCTCGGCGCCGCGCTTGGCTGCGGCGGTGGCAAGGCTGACCATTTCCTGCTCGTAGCGGCGGATATCGAAGATGATCAGCAGGTCGCCCGGATTCATATTGAGGACATATTGCGGCCAGCTCGACGAATTGGAGGAGAGCAGGGCGGTGTTCGGGCGGATGACCTGCATATGGGTGAAGAAATATTCCGCAAGCGCGCCGGTGATGCGGCCGCCGACGAAATAGAGCGTGCGTTTGCGGTCCGAGAGCAGGGCGGCGACATTGTCGAAGGTCGCGGTGTCGAGATCGCTGAGCGTCTGGCGCAGATTGCCCATGATGGCATCGGCGAAACGGTTCAATATATGCGTGCCGGGCGCGTTCTGAGCCCAGCGGTCGTGCTTGGCGATGGGGTTGGAAATCGTCGCCTCGACTTCCTGATGCAGGTGCTGCTGGAAATCGGGATAGCCCTTGTAGCCGAGCTTCTGGACCATGCGCACGACCGTCGGCGTCGATACGCCGGCATTTTCGGCGATGGTGGTGATGCTGCCGAGGCCCGAAACGGGATAGTTGTCGAGCAGGCTTTCGGCCAATTGTTTTTCAGCGCGCGTGAGCACGCCGAGATGCGAATGAATGACGTCCGAAACGGTCTTGGCCGCGACACTCACGTGATTTTGCTCCCCGGGATGGTCTGGCGCCACTTTCCCACCGAAAGTTAACAACGCTGTCACAATCCATGTCAATGACTGTCATGAAAAGAAATTTTCAGAGTGCGCTTGACACTCTCGTGAAGCTGAAGAATTCTTTTCTTATAAAGAATTTATTAAGCGATGGGGGAGGTGCCGTTGGTGCTGGCTCAGGCCCGAATTCTCAGCGAAGCGGACGGTGATTGCGTCGCAATCGAACGCGCTCACGGCCAGAGCCCGGTGCTGCTGGTCTGCGAGCATGCATCCCGCACGCTTCCTGAACATTTCGGCAATCTCGGCCTCTCCGACGAAGCGCTGTCGAGCCATATCGCCTGGGATCCGGGCGCGCTGGCCGTTGCCCGCGCCATTTCGTCCGCTCTGGATGCGACGCTGATCTACCAGCGCTTCTCCCGGCTGATCTATGACTGCAACCGGCCGCCGGACTCGCCAGGCGCCATGCCCGAGGTCAGCGAGATCTATGCGATACCCGGTAACAAGGATTTGAGCGAAGACGAGCGCAAGGCCCGCACGGAGGCGCTCTACCTGCCCTTCCATGACGGGGTGCGCGCGCTGATCCGCGACCGGCAGGCGAGGGGGCAGGATAGCGTGATCGTGACGATCCACAGCTTCACTCCGGTCTATAATGGCAGGCCGCGCGCCGTGGAGCTCGGTATCCTCCACGATGAGGACAGCAGCCTTGCCGACCGCATGCTGGGTTTTGCGGCCGAGGCGCCGCTTTACCGCACCGAACGCAACGAACCCTACGGACCGGAGGACGGCGTCACGCACACGCTGATCCTGCACGGCATTTCCAACGGGCTTCGCAATGTCATGATCGAGGTCCGCAACGACCTCATCGCAGACGATACCGGCCAAGGGGTCGTGGCCGACTATCTCACAAGGCTGCTCCAGCAAAGCCTGGACGCCTGAATAAAAAGAAGACCCCGGGGAGCAGTTTAACTGCGAACAGCCCGCAAGGCGAAAAGCCACGGGCACTATTGGCACAGGATCGCCGGCAATCCCGCGGGCGATTGTCAACAGGGGGAAGTCATGTCGGACTATTCCGAAAGTGATAAGAAGCAGGATATGCATATCCTGCATTCCATGGGCTATGCCCAGGAACTCGAACGGCGGATGAGCTCGTTCTCGAATTTCGCCGTTTCCTTCTCGATCATCTGCATCCTGTCGGGCGGCATCAACTCGCTCGCGCAGGCAACGGCGGGTGCCGGCGGTGCCGCAATCGGCATCGGCTGGCCGCTCGGCTGCTTCGTTTCGCTCGTCTTTGCCGTCGCCATGGCGCAGATCAGCTCCGCCTATCCGACGGCGGGCGGCCTCTATCACTGGGGGTCGATCCTCGGCAACCGCTTCACGGGCTGGCTGACCGCCTGGTTCAACCTGCTCGGTCTCGTCACGGTTCTCGGCGCCATCAACGTCGGCACCTATTATTTCTTCATGGGTGCCTTCGGCACGAGCTATCTCGGGCTGACGGACACGACGGTGGTGCGCATCGTCTTCCTGGTAATCATCACCGGCGCGCAGGCGCTCGTGAACCATATGGGCATCGGGCTGACCGCAAAGCTTACGGACTTCTCGGGCTACCTCATCTTCGCAACCGCGATCGTGCTTGCTGCCGTATGCCTGCTTGCCGCACCGTCCTACGAGTTCGGCCGCCTCTTCACCTTCGCCAACTATTCCGGCGAGGCTGGCGGCAACGTCTGGCCGACGACCTCGGGCGTCTGGGTGTTCCTGCTCGGCCTGCTGCTGCCGATCTACACGATCACCGGCTACGACGCTTCGGCCCATACGTCGGAAGAGACCGTCAAGGCGGCGCATTCCGTTCCGCGCGGCATGGTGTCCTCCGTGCTCTGGTCGGCGCTCTTCGGCTACATCATGCTGTGCGCCTTCGTTCTGATGCTGCCCAATATGGACGACGCGGCAAAGCAGGGCTGGAACGTGTTCTTCTGGGCGATGGACACGCAGGTCAATCCGGTCGTGAAGGACATTCTCTACCTCGCGATCCTCGTCAGCCAGTGGCTGTGCGGCCTTGCAACCGTCACCTCGGTTTCGCGCATGATCTTCGCCTTCTCGCGTGACGGCGGCCTGCCGGCCTCCAAGGCGCTGTCGAAGGTCAGCCCGAGTTACCGCACGCCGGTTGCCGCCATCTGGACGGGCTCGATCCTTTCGGTGCTGTTCGTCTGGGGTTCGTCGCTGGTTTCGATCGGCGAGACGCCGGTCTACACGATCGTCGTGTCGTGCACGGTCATCTTCCTGTTCTTCTCCTTCGCGATCCCGATCACGCTCGGCCTGTTCGCCTGGGGAACCTCGAAGTGGGACAAGATGGGGCCATGGAATCTCGGGGAGGGCATGTTCAAGCTCTTCGCCGTTCTCTCCATCCTCGCCATGGTCCTGATCTTCGTGCTCGGCATCCAGCCGCCGAACGACTGGGCGCTCTACATCACGGTCGGCTTCCTTATCCTGACGGGCATCGTGTGGTTCGGCTTTGAAAGCCGCCGCTTCAAGGGGCCGCCGATCGGCGAGGAAGTGGCAAGGCGCCAGGCCGAAATCGCAGCGGCCGAGAAGGCCGTCGGCGAAGTCTAAGAACTGAGGCTTCCCTCTCACATGGCGGGGCCGCACCGTGCGGCCCCATCACGGTTCAACGAAAAGGCATCGGGCGGGTTTGTCCCGGCGGTCGCATGCCGTTTCGCTGTCCCGATTTCCCAGGTTCAATTTCAGGCGGATACATCATGAGCAGCTACACTCTCGACGATCTCAGACAGGACGTTGCCGACGGGCGCATCGATACGGTGCTGGCCTGCCAGGTGGACATGCAGGGGCGCCTGATGGGCAAGCGTTTCCAGGCGGAATATTTTCTCGAAAGCGCCTGGAAGGAAACGCACAGCTGCAACTATCTGCAGGCGACCGACATGGAGATGGAAACCGTCTCCGGCTACAAGGCCACCAGCTGGGAAAAGGGCTACGGCGACTATACGATGAAGCCGGACCTTTCGACGCTGCGTATCATTCCCTGGCTCGAAGGCACGGCTCTGGTGCTCTGCGACGTGCTGGACCACCATACGCACGAGGAGGTTGCCCATTCGCCGCGCGCGATCCTGAAGAAGCAGGTCAAGCGCCTGGAGGCCATGGGCATGAAGGCCTACATGGCCTCGGAACTCGAATTCTTCCTGTTCGACCAGACATACGAGGCGGCGCAGGCGTCCGGCTACCGGAACCTGAAGCTCGCCAGCGCCTATAACGAGGATTACCACATCTTCCAGACGACCAAGGAAGAGGAGGTGATGCGGGCGATCCGCAAGGGGCTGCAGGGCGCCGGCATCCCGGTCGAGAATTCCAAGGGCGAGGCATCTGCCGGCCAGGAAGAAATCAACGTGCGCTACGCCGACGCGCTCACCATGGCCGACCGGCATGCGATCATCAAGAACGGCTGCAAGGAAATCGCCTGGTCCAAGGGCAAGGCAATCACCTTCCTCGCCAAGTGGCACTACAATGCCGCCGGTAGCTCCTCGCATATCCACCAGTCGCTCTGGAGCCTGGAAGAAAAGCCGCTGTTCTTCGACCATACCGGCCATCACGGCATGTCGCCGCTGATGCAGAACTATATTGCCGGCCTGCTCACCCATGCGAGCGAGATCACCTATTTCCTCGCGCCCTATATCAATTCCTACAAGCGCTTCATGGCCGGCACTTTCGCGCCGACCAAGGCGGTCTGGAGCAAGGACAACCGGACGGCCGGCTACCGCCTCTGCGGCGAGGAGACCAAGGCGATCCGCATCGAGTGCCGCGTCGGCGGCTCCGATCTCAACCCCTATCTCGCCTTCGCGGCGCTGATCGCGGCCGGCATCGACGGTATCGAGAAGAAGCTGGAACTGGAGGCGCCCTATGTGGGCGATGCCTATTTCGGCAAGGATATCCGCGAGATCCCGCGCACGCTGCGGGCCGCCACCAGGGCGATGACGGAATCGGAGATGCTGCGCGCAGCCTTCGGCGACGAGGTGATCGACCACTATACGCGCGCGGCCGAATGGGAGCAGGAAGAATACGACCGCCGCGTGACGGATTGGGAAGTGGCGCGAGGCTTCGAGAGAGCTTAAGAACATATCCGAAGCGGAAAGCCGCGCCCCCGGATTCTCCTGATGAGGAGGGCGTGGGCGCGACATTCGCGACGGCCCAGAAGAAAACAGGATTTTTGATCATGACAATGATCCAATGCATTTCGCCGGTCGACGGCTCCGTTTATGCGGAGCGTCCGGCTCTGTCGCTCGACGCCGCCAAGGAAGCGGTGGCGCGTGCGCGCAAGGCGCAGAAGGCATGGGCCAGACGCCCGCTCGAAGATCGCGTCCAGCTGGTGCTGAAGGGTGTCGCCCGTCTCAACGAGATGTCCGATGTCGTCGTGCCCGAGCTTGCCTGGCAGATGGGCCGGCCGATCAAATACGGCGGCGAATATCGCGGCTTCAACGAGCGTTCCAACTACGTCGCCTCGATCGCCGCCGACGCTCTGGCGCCGCTCGTCGTCGAAGAGAGCGACAGGTTCGAGCGCCGCATCGAGCGCGAAGCCCATGGCGTCGTCTTCGTCGTGGCGCCCTGGAACTATCCTTACATGACGGCGATCAACACGATCGCCCCGGCGCTGATGGCCGGCAACACGGTCGTGCTCAAACATGCGTCGCAGACGCTGCTCGTCGGCGAGCGGCTGGTGCAGGCCTTCGTCGAGGCCGGGATTCCCGAGGATGTGTTCCAGAACGTCTTCCTCGACCACGAGACGACCTCGGCGCTGATTGCCGCCGGCAGCTTCAACTTCATCAATTTCACCGGCTCGGTCGAGGGCGGCCGCTCGATGGAGCGCGCCGCGGCCGGCACCTTTACCGGCCTCGGCCTGGAGCTCGGCGGCAAGGATCCGGGTTATGTGATGGAGGATGCCGATCTCGATGCCGCCGTCGATACGCTGATGGACGGCGCGACCTATAATTCCGGCCAGTGCTGCTGCGGCATCGAGCGCATCTACGTGCATGAATCGCTCTATGACGCCTTCGTCGAGAAATCGGTCGCCTGGGTGTCGAACTACAAGCTCGGCAATCCGCTCGACCCCGAAACGACGCTCGGCCCGATGGCGCACAAGCGCTTCGCCAAGGTGGTGCGCGAGCAGATCGCCGATGCGGTTGCCAAGGGCGCCAAGGCGCTGGTCGATCCCAAGCTTTTCCCGGCCGATGACGGCGGCGCCTATCTCGCGCCGCAGATCCTCGTCAATGTCGATCATTCCATGGCCTTCATGCGCGAAGAGACCTTCGGCCCGGCCGTCGGCGTCATGAAGGTGAAGAACGATGACGAGGCGCTGGCGCTGATGAACGACAGCCAGTACGGCCTGACGGCTTCCCTCTGGACCAGGGATGCGGAGCGGGCAGGGCGGCTCGGCCGCGAAATCGAAACCGGCACCGTCTTCATGAACCGCGCCGACTATCTCGATCCGGCGCTGTGCTGGACCGGTGTGAAGGAAACCGGCCGCGGCGGCTCGCTGTCGATCATCGGCTTCCACAACCTGACGCGCCCGAAATCCTACCACCTGAAGAAAGTCACAGCATGAGCAGCGCCAACATCACCGCCAACTGGAGCTATCCGACATCAGTCAAGCTCGGCCGCGGCCGCATCAAGGAACTGGCCGACGCCTGCAAGAGCCTCGGCATGAAGAAGCCGCTGCTCGTCACCGACCGCGGCCTTGCCGCGATGGCGATCACCCGCAACGCGCTCGGCATTCTCGAAGACGCCGGCCTCGGCCGGGCGATCTTTGCCGATGTCGATCCGAACCCGAACGAGAAGAACCTCGAAGCCGGCATCAAGGCCTTCCGTGACGGCGGCCATGACGGCGTCGTCGCCTTCGGCGGCGGCTCGGGCCTCGATCTCGGCAAGTGCGTCGCCTTCATGGTCGGCCAGACGCGCCCCGTCTGGGATTTCGAGGATATCGGCGACTGGTGGACCCGCGCCAGCGTCGAAGGCATTGCGCCGATCGTTGCCGTGCCGACGACGGCCGGCACCGGCTCGGAAGTCGGCCGCGCCAGCGTCATCACCAATTCGGTGACGCATGTGAAGAAGATCATCTTCCACCCGAAGTTCCTGCCGGGCGTCGTCATCTCCGATCCGGAACTGACGGTCGGCATGCCGAAGATCATCACGGCCGGCACCGGCATGGATGCCTTCGCGCATTGCCTGGAAGCCTATTCCTCGCCCTTCTACCACCCGATGTCTGCCGGCATCGCGCTGGAGGGCATGCGGCTCGTCAAGGAATTCCTGCCGCGCGCCTATAAGGAGGGCACGGATCTCGAAGCCCGCGCCAACATGATGTCGGCCGCCGCCATGGGCGCTGTCGCCTTCCAGAAAGGGCTTGGTGCCATCCACGCGCTCTCGCACCCGATCGGCGCCGTCTACAACACCCATCACGGCATGACCAATGCCGTCGTCATGCCGGCAGTATTGCGCTTCAACCGTCCGGCGATCGAAGAGAAGATCGGACGTGCCGCTGCCTATCTCGGCATATCGGGCGGTTTCGACGGTTTTTACGACTACGTGCTGAAGCTGCGCTCGGAACTCGGCGTGCCGGAAAACCTTTCTGCCATGGGAATCACCCCCGACCGGATCGACGAACTGGCGGCAATGGCGATCGAGGACCCGAGTGCGGGCGGCAATCCGGTTGCGATGACGCTGGAAAATACCAAGACTCTGTTCAAGGATTGTTTCTGAACAGACAAGAGGCGGACCTGCAAACTGGCCCGGAAAGCCTTGGCTTTCCGGGCCTTTTTGCGTTTCAGGGCGTCCGTGTTCCTGAGGGTGCGAGAAATCGAGGCCGCAATTTCGGCGGGCGCGTTTAGAATTTGTTAACCACGATTGGAAAGGATGGGTTAACCGCACGATGCTCCGACAGTGCGAATAGAAAAAGAGCGATGCCGGCTCGCGCCATTCCCTTTCGAGGACTCACATATGCCAGTCATCACATTCGCAAATACCAAGGGCGGCGCCGGCAAGACCACGGCCGTATTGCTGCTTGCCACCGAGCTTGCCCGCCAGGGCTACCGCGTCACCATCCTCGATGCCGATCCGCAGCACTGGATTTCGCGCTGGCACGAAATCTCCGGCCATGTGCCCAATATCAGCGTCATCGATTTCGTCACGACGGCCTCGCTGCCGCAGCACATCAGCGAAAACAAGCAGAATACCGATTATTTCATCGTCGACCTGCCGGGCGCGCGCAATCCGCTGCTGGCGACGGCCGTCGGTCTTTCCGACCACGTGCTGATCCCGATCCAGGGCTGCGCGATGGATGCCCGCGGCGGCGCCCAGGTTCTCGAACTGCTGCAATATCTCGACGAGAAGGCGGGCATCAGGATCGGCCATTCCGTCGTGCTGACCCGCGTCAATTCCATGGTCACGACCCGCGCGCTGCAGCTCGTCAAGGCATTGCTGAACGAGCGACATGTGCCGGTTCTCGACACCGCGATCATCGAACGCTCGGCCTTCCGCGACATTTTCGATTGCGGCGGCACGCTGCACACGATGGACCCGATGCGCGTCAGCAACCTCGACAAGGCCCGCGAGAACGCCCACTGTTTCGCAGAGGAAATCATTCGCAAGGTGCCGGGCCGGCTTCCGGTGGCAGTTCGGCTGGCAAATGCGATGGGCCGCGCCGCCTGACCAGAATATCCGAGTAGAAAATTGATGCCTCGGCTGTCGCCGGGGCATTTTCTATTTGAAATTACATTTGCTCGCTGATGTAATGATTGGCAGATTGCAGGAATCCCTTCATCGGCGAAGAAATGCATGAGCATCACGCGGCAAGTCGACGACAAGCTTATCGATTCCATCTACGGAATCGTTTTCGGTGAAGAGCGATGGGATAGGTTCCTGACGGAACTGAACGGATTGCTGCCGGGCGGGGGAACCAGCCTGTTCTACCATGACGCGGCGCGGGCGGAAGGTTCGTCGCAATTCCACATCAACATGGATCAGGCCTGGATCGACACCTATTCGCGTTATTACTGCCGGCTGAACCCGTGGATATCGGGCCTGAACGCCACGCCCACCGGGCAGGGGGCGATCGGCGAGGATTTCATATCCTATGCGGAGCTTTCCAGGACCGAATTCTTCAACGACTTCTGGCACCGGCACGAGGGGCACGGCGCCGTCGGCATGGCGATCCTGCGGGAGGGGAGCCGGTCCTTCAATCTTTCGATCACCACGACCCGCTGGACCGATCCGGACGAGAGCCGGGCCTGTGCCGCACTGCTGACACGGATCGGGCCGCATCTGAAGCGCGCCTTTGTCGCGGTCGAATCCGGCGGCCGGCAAAAGAGCCCTTCGGAGATCGACGGGCGCCTGTTCGATGCCATCGGCGTCGGCGTGCTGCTGCTGAATTCGGAGCGGCGACTGGTCTCTGCCACCGCCATCGGGGAGGCGGTGCTCGAACAGGGGCGCGGTTTGTGGCTGTCCCCGCTCGGAATCCTGCATCTTGCCGACAGGGATGCCGATGACCGTCTTACGCTGATGCTGCGGCACGGGGAGGAGGCGGAACGCCAGCAGACGGTCATGGCCGATGGCCGGAAGATCACCCTGCTCAAGCTCGAAAAGAGCCGCCAGCCGCGATTTTTCGAGCGGCCGGTCGTCGCCATCCTGATCGAGCCGAAACAGACTGCCACAGGGCTGAGCGACGAGAAACTGCGCCGCGATTTCGGCCTCACGCCGGCCGAAATCAGGGTGGTGAGGGCGCTGATTTCGGGAGGTTCGGTTGCGGGGCTGGCGGCCGAGACCGGCCGTTCGCGGGAGACGATCCGCTCGCAGGTGCGGTCTGTCTACATGAAGACGGGCACCAGGAAGCAGGTGGAGCTCTTGCGTCTCATCCAGCTCGGCGAGCGCCCGGCCGGGACACCGGGCGAATAGATTTCCTCAATCGACGAATTCGACCGTCACGCCGGGCTTGACCATCTTGGCAAGCTCCGTCGCGTCCCAGTTCGTCAGGCGGATGCAGCCGTGGCTCTGGGTGCGGCCGATCCTGGAAGGGTCGGGCGTGCCGTGAATGCCGTAGGTGGGCTTGGAAAGCGCCATCCAGACGGTGCCGACCGGGCCGTTCGGGCCGGGCGGGATCTCAAGGATCTTGTCGTTGGCGCCCTGCTGGAAATTGATCTTCGGATTGTAGGTGTAGCCCGGATTGAAGGCGACGCGCTCGACCGTCACGGTGCCGGACGGCGAAGGCGTGTCGGTGGAGCCGATCGAGGCGGGATAGGCGGCAACGAGATTGCCGGCGTCGTCATAGGCGAAGACCTGCTTGCGGCCCTTGTCGGCGAGGATCTTGGTGACGGTGCCGGTCTTGTTCTCGCCGGGATTGACGACCTTGATGACGGTGCCGGGGATCGTGAAATCGACGCCGGGGTTCATTTCCTTCAGGAAGTTCTCGTCCATGTGGAAACGTTCGGCGAGCGCTTCGGTGACCGACGTATAGGCGAGCGACGGCAGCAGCGCCTTCTGCGAATAATCTTCCGGGATCTGCGCCACATAGGGGCCGGCGGCATCGGCGTCCGTGATCGTGTAATTGACGACCGGCAGGCCGCCGTTCATGCGCAGGTCTTCGAGGATCGCATCCGTATTGTTCGGATCGAGCTTGGTGCCGGTCATCTGTTCGTAGGCGTAGATCGCCTTGGTGACGTTGGAGCCCATATGGCCGTCGATGACGCCGGGCGAAACGCCGGAACGGTCCAGAAAGACCTGAAGCGCGACGATCTCGGGCTTCGACTTGTCCTTGAGGGTGATTACAGGCTCCTGCGGCGCCGGGCGCGGTTCGTCGGCCGGCGGAATCTGCTGATCGGGCTCGACTGCCGCGTAATCCTCCTGGCCCTGCTGATCGCCCGGATAGGGCTGATCCTCAAGCGGCCGGCGCTCGATCGCCGCATCCTGCGGAATGGAGCCGGTGACCGGCCCGCGCTCGGAATAGCGCGTGTCGCCGTAAGGGTTCTGGTCGGGATAGTAGGGATCGTTGTTATAGGCGTCGTTATAGGCTTCGCGGCTGGTGCGCGGCGAATAATAGCCGCGGGCGCGCATTTCGGTGGCGACGATATTGCCGTAGCGGTCGATCAGCACGCGGTTGCCGCGATAGTCGTGGGCATAGACGAAGCCGCGACCGGGCGGCACGTAATCGAGGATTTCGCCGCTCGGCGTCACCAGCACGATGTCGCTTCTGTTACGGCCATATTGCTGCGCGTCGGCCCGCGGGGCGACGGCGGCGAGCGCAAGAAGCATGGCCGAAAGGGAAAGGGCCGATTTCATAAAGCGATTCACGACTCACACCTCGATCAGTGGCTCGGCAGACACACACCTGCGAATCTTGACGCTAGTGTGGAAATTTTGAAGCCGTGCTGAACAAAACATAAAAACAGCAGTATTTCGCGTTTACTCATAAACGCTTGCGCGAAAATGACGTTCCCGTGAAGTCGCCGGTTGCGGCCTTTCCTGTTGCCGCTTTTGCCGGCCGATTGACTAGGCTGGCACCACCACCTAACCCTACGGCAGCCGAGAATCCCGGGAGGACAGACCGATGATCGAATTTGCCGCCGCGCGCGGGCCGCGCCTGATGCTGGATGAAACATCGGTTCTCGATATCGGCGGCTGCGTCGTGGAAGGCGTCGATCTCGCGCCGAAACGCGCCATTCCCGACGATGGCGATGCGCGAATCGATCACTCGCTGGAAGGCTTTCTCTTCACCTGCGGCCCCGACCATATCCGCCATCGCCAGCCGATACCGGGCGCTGACGGCAAGATCTATCCGCTGCATGGCTCGGCCTCCGGTCACGCGGCCAGGGTGCTGCGGACGACGTTCGAAAACGGCAATGCCGAATGCCGTGCCGATATCGACATCACCACGGTCGAAGGCCTGCCGCAGCGCATCGAACGCCTGTGGCGGATCGACGGGGCGACGGGCGAGGTCTTTCTGGAAGACCGCGTCGTCAATACGAGCGACCGGACGGTGCCCACCTTCCTGATGTATCATATGAACATCGGCGGCAAATGGCTGGACGCGGGGACACGGCTCGAAGGCGAAATGCTGGACGGAGGCGGTTTTCCCTGGACCTTCGGCGAGGAGCCGGGCGGCATCTTCTGCGTCGAAGCGCCCGCCACGGTTGATGGTTTTGCCGAAGTGCGGCTCGGTCCGATCGCCGCCGTCAACGGCAGGACGCTGCGGGTGCGCTTTCGCGCCGATACGCTGCCGCATCTGCAGATCTGGCGGAACCAGAAGGCGCCGGCCCATATTATCGGCATCGAGCCGGTGTCGCACCGCTGGGTGCTGCGCGATGAACTGGAGGCGGCCGGCGAGTTCAACTGGCTGAAGCCCGGCGAAAGCCGCAGCTACGGATTGCGTTTCGCGTTCGTCCAATGAAGGGGCGTTCGGCGAAGACGTGTTGACGCCTCCGGGTGTGCGTCGTAGACCTTCAGCCCACCATTTTCGAGGAGATTGAGACGATGGATATCCGCCAGATCGACGATGAATACTCCGTTTCCGGCCAGATCACGGTTGACGAACTCGACCAGATCAAGGCGCTCGGCTTCAAGTCCATCGTCTGCCATCGTCCGGATGGCGAAAGCCCGGACCAGACGCCCTTTGCCGTGATCGAAGCCCGCGCCAGGGAGCTCGGCCTGCAGATCACCCAGGTGCCCGTCGGCCCGATGGGCGTGACCGAAGAAGCCGTGCAGGGCATGGTGGACGCGCTCGACGAATTCGAGCGCCCGATGCTCGGCTATTGCCGCTCCGGCGCACGTTCGACGGCAATCTATCAGAAGACGCATCACATCCGCGCCTGACCCGGCTTTACCCGGAGCAATCCTGCGCCGCTTTGGTTCTTGCTCAAGCATCGGACTATCCGAAAACCGCTTCACACTTTTCGGTCCGATGCACTGACTCGGCGCTTTTATTTGATGAACAGGAGAACACGATGAGCATCAAGCGTATCGACATCGGCCCCCGCATGAGCGGCGCCGTCATTCACGGCAACACCGTCTACCTCGCAGGCCAGGTCGGCGAAGGCGAAAGCGTGACCGATCAGTGCAAGTCGGCGCTCGGCGAAGTCGACCGGCTGCTCGCCGCTGCCGGCAGCAACAAGTCGAAGATCCTGCAGACGATCATCTATCTCTCCGATATCGCCTATTTCGCAGAGATGAACGCCGTCTGGGAAGGCTGGATCGACCCGGCAAACCCGCCGGCCCGCGCCACCAGCGAAGCCAAGCTCGCTGCGCCGAAGTACAAGGTTGAATTCATCGTTACGGCTGCGATCTGATCTGGAGAACACGGAATGTCAACGAGGCGCCTGCTGACAGTATGTTTTGCCGGTTGCCTTGTTGCTTCCGTGGCTTCTGCGAAAGAGCTTCCCCCAATTCCCAAAGGCGATGAGCTGGGGGTGGCGTCAATGAGCATGACCATCGCACTGACCTGCGACATGCATTACAAGCGCCCGCAGCTCGTTCGAAATGCAAAAGCGCTCTTCCTTAAGTTTGCCCGAAAAGAACTGCCGGAGCCGCAAGCGGCAACAGAACGGGCGTTCAGCACGGCCCGTCGTGGTGCCTCGCAACAGTCAACCAGACAATATTCCAAAGAGAGCTGCGATCAGCTGGATAGAATGCTGAAACGCGAGCTTGCCCGCTGATATCCGGTCGGCGCGGTCCTATGTTTTCAATCAGGATTTCTCGCGGATCTGCGTCAGTGTCCGCGCCGGCGTGATCGCTTCCGGATCAAGCTTGATCTCGATGATCGCCGGCTTGCCGCTGTCGCGCGCCCTCTCGAACGCCGGCGCGAATTCCTCCGTCTTTTCGACCGTCTCGCCGTGGCCGCCATAGGCGCGGGCAAGGGCTGCAAAATCCGGATTGGTGAGATCGGTGGCGCTGACGCGGCCCGGATATTCGCGCTCCTGATGCATGCGGATCGTGCCGTAGATGCCGTTGTTGACGACGACCACGATGATCGGCAGGCCGTAGCGCACGGCGGTGGCAAATTCCTGTCCGTGCATCAGGAAGCAGCCGTCGCCGGCAAAGCAGATGACTTGCCGTTCAGGAAAGAGGTGCTTGGCGGCGACGGCGGCCGGCAGGCCGTAGCCCATGGAGCCCGAGGTGGGAGCGGCCTGCGTGTTGAAGCGGCGGAAACGGTGGAAACGATGCAGCCAGGTGGCATAGTTGCCGGCGCCGTTGGTGAAGATCGTGTCCGGCTTCGTATTGGCCTCCAGCCATTCCATGATCGGCCCCATATGGACCGCGCCCGGGCCTGACGCCGGCGGCTTCGACCAGGAGAGATAGGCCTGGTGCATGCGGCCCGTGCGTTCGGCCCAGCGCGGTTCTGCGGGGGCTTCGAGATCGGCGAGTGAAGCGACGAAATCGGCGGGGCTGGCGCAGATCGCGAGATCCGGGCGATAGACGCGGCCGAGTTCGGACGGGTCGGGATGGATGTGGACGAGCGACTGGGCCGGGTAGGGGATATCGATCAGCGTATAGCCCGAGGAGGGCATTTCCGACATGCGGCCGCCGAGCAGGATCAGCAGGTCGCTTTCCCGGATCTCATTGGCGAGCCGGATTGATGCCGATGCCGACATCGCCGGCATAGCAGGGATGCAGGTGGTCGAAGAGCATCTGGCGGCGGAAGGAACAGCCGACCGGCAGGCCGAAGCGTTCGGCAAAGGTCTGGAAGTCTGCGACGGCATCGGCATCCCAGCGGGTGCCGCCGAGGATGACCATCGGCCGTTCGGCCTTCAGCAGGCGCAAATAGAGATCATCGATCTGGCTGCGGCCGGGATGGGCTTCGACGCTGACGTAGCGCTTGGGCTTCGGGGCCTCGACCTCGTCGCGCAGCATATCCTCGGGCAGCGTCAAGACGACCGGCCCCGGACGGCCTGACGTGGCGACGGCAAAGGCGCGGGTGACGAATTCGGGAATGCGGGCGGCGTCGTCGATCTCGCCGACCCATTTGGCAAATTCGGTGAAGGCGCGGCGGAATTCGACTTCCTGGAAGGCTTCGCGTTCGCGCGCCTCGCGCTGGACCTGGCCGATGAAGAGGATCATCGGGATCGAATCCTGCCGGGCGATATGCAGGCCGGCGGAAGCGTTGGTCGCGCCGGGGCCGCGCGTGACCATGCAGATGCCGGGCTCGCCGGTCAGCCGGCCCCAGCAGTCCGCCATCATTGCAGCCCCGCCTTCCTGGCGGCAGACGACGACGTCGATATCGCTGTCGTGCAGGGCGTCGAGCACGGCAAGGAAGCTTTCTCCCGGTACGCAGGAGAGGCGCTTTACGCCATTTGCCTTCAGCGCCTCGACGATCAGTTGTCCGCCAGTCCTCTTCATGGCCTCTTCCTTCTCATGGCCTGTTGCTCTCATGACGACGTCTTCTTCTCCCATTGAAGAAGCTCGGCCAGAACCTCGTCATTGTGTTCGCCCAGGCGCGGGCTCGGCCGCTCGTAGCGCAGCGGCGTTTCCGACAGCACGACCGGGGTGCGCACGCCCGGGATCATGGTTCCCGCCGCGTCCGGCAGGTCGATGCGCAGGCCGCGGGCGACGATCTGCGGATCGGCAAACATTTCCTCGATCGTGTTGATCGCGCCGGCCGGCACGGCATTGTCCTCGCAGGCTTTCAGCAGGTCGGCCTTCCGCCATTTCAGCGTTTCGGTGGAGACCATCAGGCGCACCGCATCCCTGTTGGCGACACGGGCCTTGTTGGTCGCGAAATTCTCGTCATCGCCGACGACGAGGCCGAGGATGGCGCACAGGCGGCGGAACTGGGCGTCATTGCCGACGGCGAGGATCAGATAACCGTCTGATGTCGGCACGACCTCGTAGGGCGATATGTTCGGATGGGCGTTGCCGAGGCGCACGGGCGCGCGGCCGGAAACAAGGTAGTTCATATTCTGGTTGGCAAGCACGGCCGATTGCACATCAAGCAGCGCCATGTCGATCATCTGGCCTTCGCCCGTCTTCAGCGCGTGGATGAGGGCGGCTTCGATCGCCGAGACCGCGTAGATGCCGGTAAAGATATCGGCGATCGCCACGCCCGCCTTCATCGGCTGCCCGTCCGGGTCGCCTGTGATCGACATGAAGCCGGACATGCCCTGGACGATATAGTCGTAGCCGGCGAGATTGGCATAGGGGCCGGTCTGGCCGAAGCCGGTGATGGAACAATAGACGAGGCGGGGATTGATCGCTCTCAGGCTGTCATAGTCGAGACCGTATTTGACGAGGCCACCGAGCTTGAAATTCTCGATCAGCACATCGGCGGTGGCCACGAGGCGGCGCACCAGCGACTGGCCTTCCTCGCTTTTCAGGTCCGCAGTTATCGAGCGCTTGCCGCGATTGGCGGAATGGTAATAGGCGGCCGAGAGATTCTCGCCATCGGCTCCCTCGACAAAGGGCGGCCCCCAATGCCGGGTGTCGTCACCTCCGTCGGGGTTTTCCACCTTGATGACATCGGCGCCGAGATCGGCCAGCATCTGCCCGGCCCAGGGGCCGGCGAGCACGCGCGCAAGCTCGATGACCCGGATGCCCGCAAGCGGCGGCTTCTTGTTCTTGTCTTGCGTCATGTTCCTCCCGGTTTCCTCCCAAGCTCCTCCTCATGGGCGGTTGCGGATGTCAGGGCGCCCGCGTTGCCTCAGATGTATCGGATACGGGTTTGGAAGCAAAGCGCCGCTCGCGCCAGATGATGTAGAGGCCGGACGCGATGACGATGAGGATGCCGAGCCATTTCAGCGCATCCGGGAAATCGCCGAAGACCAGCCAGGCAAAGACCGTGGCCGAGACGATTTCCAGATATTGCAGGGGAGCGAGCGTCGAGGCGGGTGCCGCACGATAGGCGTAGGCGGCGAGAATGCCTGTGACCGCGGCGGCAATGCCGGTGCCGAGCAGGTAGGCGAAGGCCGGCAGATCGGGCATGGCCGTATCGATGATGTCGGAGCCGCTGCCGTAACCGACGAAAAGGATGACGGCGCAGAAGAAGATGCCCCAGAGCCCGGTCTGGAACTGCATGGCCCAGGGGTCTTCGCGGTGCGACAGAACCCGCGTCATCAGCGCGAAGACGGCGATGCAGAAGGCGCTGACCACGGGCAGCAAGGCGATATAGCCGACTTCTTCGAAACTCGGCTGGATGATCAGCATGGCGCCGAGAAAACCCACGGCGCAGGCGCTGTAGCGCCGCCAGCCGATGGTCTCCTTCAGGAAGATGCTGCCGAGGATCGTCAGGATGATCGGCTCGACGAAGAAGATGGCGATGGCATCGGCAACGGCCATGACCTTCAGCGTGGTGACGAAGCAGATCATCGAGGTCGTGACCATGGCGCCGCGGATCGCATGATACCAGCTCTGCTTCAGCGTGAACTGGATTTTCGCGCCGCGCAGGAAGACGAAGGGCAACATGGTCAGCGACTGGATGACGAAGCGGAAACCGGCGACTTCGGTAGACGAGATCGTTGCGGTCGCAAGCTTGGAGAAAATGTCGATCAGCGGCGAGATCAGCACCGAGAGCAGCATGAACAGCAGGCCGAACGTCACCTCCGAGGAGGCGGGAAGGCGGGCGGAAGTCATACTCGTCATCTCAGGTCCTTTCACTCGGGACCGTGCGGACGGCGGCGTCGCACCAGCGGGCGAAATCCGCGATCGGCTTCTCCGCGCCGATTTCGTTCAGCGTTTCATGTCGCAGGTCCTGATATATCTCAGTGCTGATACGGGAGAAGCCCTGGCTTTTCAAACGCTTTGACAGCCAGAAAACGGCTTTTCCCTTGGATGTTGCCGGATCCTGGCCGCCGCCGACCAGATGGATCGGCAGATCCTTCGGCAGCCTTTCAAGCCGCTCCTTGGCGATACCGCGGAAGGTGAGGGCGAAGACGTCGAGCCAGAGCGATACCGAAGCATCGAAGCCGCAGAGCGGATCGGCAATATAGGCATCGACCTCGGCCGGATCGCGCGACAGCCAGTCGAACCCCGTCCGGTGGCCGGGAATGGATTTGCCCCAGGCGGAGAATGTCAGCCGCGGCAGCATGTCGCTCGGCACGTCGGAGCCCTTGAGCATGCGCTCGGCCAGCAGGATCGCCTGGGCGACCCGGCCGGAAAGACCGACGGCGAAATTCGAGTTCCAGACGGCAAGTGCTGCGAAACGGCCGGCGAGATCTTCCGCGGCATTGAGCGCAATCAGGCCGCCCATCGAGTGGCCGAAGAGAATGACGGGCAGGCCCGGGTGACGGCCGGTGGCAAGGCTGTGGACGGCGGCGATATCGTCGACGACGTGTTCGATGCCGCCGCGTTTCGAAAAACGGCCGAGCGGCGCATCCGGTGCGGTCGTCTCGCCATGGCCGCGATGGTCGTGGGCATAGACGTGGCAGCCTCTGGCGGCCATGGCCCCGGCGAAGCGCCGGTAGCGGCGCGAATGTTCGGCAAGCCCGTGTGAAATCATCAGGATAGCGCGAGGCCGCCCTTCTGCGGGCTGGTGATGGCAGGCAAGCGAAGCCCCGGCATTATCAAGCCGTATCGTCTCGGAAAACATGCATTCCTCCCCCCGCACAACAGACCAGATATCGGGGCAAATGCAATATTGCGTTCCCGTCCATACATGAGAAAGCATGTGTCGCCTTGCGATTCAGGGTTGCGCAAACTTCGGCTTCGTGCTTGTTTGTTCCTGTAATGTTCTTTTTCGGGGCTATCAATGGGCAAGTTTCTTTTTTCGGTTTCCATCCTGTTCCTCTCGCTTTCGTCGGTCGGGTCGGTCTGCGCGCAGGAAAGCGGACGCACGCGTTTCATCCTTGCGGCAAGCTGGCAGCCGGCATTCTGCCAGACCAACCAGAAGAAGGCGGAATGCGCCAGCCAGAGCGGCGAGCGCTACGACGCCACCAATTTCTCCCTCCACGGCCTGTGGCCGATGCGCCAGGACTATTGCGGCGTACCGGCCGACCAGAAAGCCGCCGACAAGGATGGCCAGTGGACGAGCCTGCCGGCCGTGAACCTCTCGACCGAGACGAAGGCAGCACTCGACAAGGCGATGCCCGGCACGCAATCGGGACTCGAGCGGCATGAATGGATCAAACACGGCACCTGCACGAAGATGAGCGCCGACGATTATTTCGCCACCGCCGTCGACCTGATGGGCGACCTCAACGCCTCTGCCGTGCGCGAGCTCTTCGCCGCCAATGTCGGCAAGGTGCTGAAGGCGGAGGCGATCAAGGCAGCCTTCGACAAGAGTTTCGGCGCCGGCGCCAGCGACCGGGTGAAGATGAGCTGCCGGCGCGTCGGCAACACGCGCGTGATCAGCGAACTGACGATCGGGCTTTCGCAGGATGCCGTTTCGGCTCAGGCCAAGGAAAAGGGCCTCGGCGGTCTTATCCAGGCAGCCGGGAAGACCTCGTTCGGCTGTGACGAAGGCCTTGTGGATGCAGCCGGCTTCTGACGGAAACATGCCGAAATCCTGACGAAACAGGGTTTCGGCGTTGCTCGCGGGCGTGGTTTCGCCTACATAGCGGCCACGATTTCAAGTTTCCGTCCGGAGCATCCCAGCATGGCACGCCAGTTCATCTATCATATGTCCGGCCTCAACAAGGCCTATGGCAACAAGAAGATCCTCGAGAACATCCATCTTTCCTTCTATCCCGATGCCAAGATCGGTATTCTCGGTCCGAACGGCGCCGGTAAGTCGACCGTGCTGCGCATCATTGCCGGCCGGGACAAGGAATATACCGGCGAGGCCTGGCTCGCCGAAGGGGCGACGGTCGGCTACCTGGAGCAGGAGCCGCAGCTCGATCCGAACAAGACGGTGTTCGAAAACGTCATGGAAGGCGTCGCCTCCAAGACGGCGATCGTCGATCGCTATAACGAGCTGATGATGAACTATTCCGACGAGACGGCGGAAGAGGGCGCGAAGCTTCAGGACATTATCGACAGCCAGAATCTCTGGGATCTGGAAAGCCAGGTCGAAATGGCGATGGAAGCGCTGCGCTGCCCGCCGCGCGATTCCGATGTCACGACGCTGTCGGGTGGCGAGCGCCGCCGTGTTGCGCTTTGCCGCCTGCTGCTGTCGCAGCCGGACCTGCTGCTGCTCGACGAACCGACCAACCATCTGGACGCCGAAACCATCGCCTGGCTCGAAAAGCACCTGCGCGACTATCCGGGCGCCGTGATGATGATCACCCACGACCGCTACTTCCTGGACAACGTCACCGGCTGGATCCTGGAACTCGACCGCGGCCGCGGCATCCCCTACGAAGGCAACTACTCGGCCTACCTGCAGGCCAAGGCCAAGCGCATGCTGCAGGAAAACCGCGAGGAAGCATCGCGCCAGAAGGCGATCAGCCGCGAACAGGAATGGATCGCATCCAGCCCGAAGGCCCGTCAGGCCAAGTCCAAGGCCCGTATCAAGTCCTATGAACAGCTGGTGGAAGCCGCCGAAAAGCAGCGTCCCGGCGACGCACAGATCATCATCCCGGTCAGCGAGCGTCTCGGCCAGGTGGTCATCGAGATGGAGGGCATCACCAAGGGCTTCGAGGGCCGCACGCTGATCAACGACCTGTCGATCAAGCTGCCGCCGGGCGGTATCGTCGGCATTATCGGCCCGAACGGCGCCGGCAAGACGACGCTGTTCAAGATGATTACCGGCCAGGAAAAGCCCGATGGCGGTTCGATCCGCATCGGCGAGACGGTGCAGCTCGGCTATGTCGACCAGAGCCGCGACGCGCTCGACGGCAACAAGACCGTCTGGGAGGAAATTTCCGGCGGCGCCGAAGTCATCAAGCTCGGCAAGTTCGACATGAACTCGCGCGCCTATTGCGGCGCCTTCAACTTCAAGGGCGGCGACCAGCAGCAGAAGGTCGCCAATCTTTCGGGCGGCCAGCGCAACCGCGTTCACCTTGCCAAGATGCTCAAGGCCGGCGGCAACGTGCTGCTGCTCGACGAACCGACCAACGACCTCGATACGGAAACGCTGGGTGCGCTCGAAAGCGCGCTGGAAAACTTCGCCGGCTGTGCCATCATCATCAGCCACGACCGCATGTTCCTCGACCGTCTGGCGACCCACATCCTCGCCTTTGAAGGCGAGGGCCATGTCGAATGGTTCGAAGGCAATTTTGAAGATTACGAGCAGGACAAGATCCGCCGCCTCGGCCCCGATGCGCTGAACCCGGGCAGCCAGGCCCACAAGCGCCTGACGCGCTGATCGGTTCTTCACGCGTTGCGAGAGCCCCGGCTGGTCCGGGGCTTTTTCATGTCCGCCGTCGCTGTCGCCACAGGCAAGTTCGCAAATCGGCAAAATGCCGCTTGCCTCCGCTATCCAAATCACATAAAGATATCTTTATATGTTGATTGGGTAGGATATGAGCGAACCCTTAAGGCTTGGACTGGATGCGCTGGTGGACGTCTTGAAGGCGGCCGGCGAACCGACGCGCCTGCGGCTTCTGGCGCTGCTGGCGGCGGGCGATCTCACCGTGACCGATCTTACGGAAATTCTCGGCCAATCCCAGCCCCGCATCTCCCGGCACCTGAAGCTGCTCGGGGAGGCGGAACTTATCGACCGCTATCAGGAAGGTGCATGGGCCTATTTCCGGCTGGCCCATGAAGGCAAGGCTGCCGCTCTGGTGCGCAATCTCCTGAAGCACGTCTCGGAAAACGATCCGGTCGTGCAGCGTGACGGGGAGCGCCTGGCCGCCGTCAAGCGCCAGCGGGCCGAGCGGGCGCAGGCCTATTTCAGCCGCAACGCCGCCGAATGGGACGAGCTTCGCCGCCTGCACGCCGCCGACGAAGAGGTGGATGCGGCCGTCATCAAGCTGCTTGGTGCAAACCCGATCGATTCGCTGCTCGACCTCGGCACCGGCACCGGCCGCATGCTGGAACTGCTTGCCGGCCGCTATCGCCGGGCCATCGGCGTCGATGCCAGCCGCGACATGCTGAGCGTCGCGCGCGCCAATCTCGACAAGTCCCGCATCACCACCGCTTCGGTGCGCCACGCCGATATCCTGAACCTTCCGTTCGAGGGACAGGATTTCGATCTGGTGACGATCCATCAGGTGCTGCACTTCTTCGACCAGCCCGAGATCGCGATCACGGAGGCTGCGCGCATGCTGCGGCCGGGCGGGCGTCTCGTCATCATCGATCTGGCGCCCCACAATCTCGAATATCTTCGTGACGAACATGCCCATGTCCGGCTCGGCTTCTCGCACCAGGCCATGTCGGACTGGGTGCGCAAGGCGGGCCTCGATGTGGAGCAGGTCGTCGATCTTCATCCGGGTCAGCAGGGCGAGAAGGGCCTCACGGTTACGATCTGGCTCGCGCGCGATCCGAGGCGCCTCGTGGCTTCGCTGGAGAGCGAAGGCGCCGTACCTACATTTGCCGGGAGAGAATGAATGACCCAGAAAAACGACGCCCGCCGCGATATCAGGATCTCCTTCGAGTTCTTCCCGCCGAAGTCCGAGGAGATGGAGGGCCAGCTCTGGAGCACGGTGCGCGACCTGCAGGACTGGAACCCGGAATTCGTGTCCGTCACCTACGGTGCCGGCGGCACGACCAAGGCGCCGACTCTTTCCACGGTCACGCGTTTCCTGACCGACACGCCGCTTGCGACCGCCTCGCACCTGACCTGCGTCAGCGCCACGAAGGAGGAGACGCATCAGGTCGTCGACAGTTTCCGCAAGGCGGGCGTCACGCATTTCGTGGCGCTGCGCGGCGATGCGCCGGGCGGCGTCGGTGCGCCCTACCAGCCGCATCCGGGCGGTTATGCCAATGCGGCCGAGCTGGTGGCCGGCCTCAAGCAGATCGGCGATTTCGAAATCTCCGTCTCGGCCTATCCGGAAAAGCACCCGGAAAGCCACGACCAGGCGGCCGATATCGACATGCTGAAGCGCAAGGCCGATAACGGCGCCGACCGGGCGCTCACGCAGTTCTTCTTCGACAACGACAATTTCGAGCGCTATCTCGAGAAGGTGCGCGCGGCCGGCGTCAAGATCCCGATCGTTCCCGGCATCATGCCGATCCAGAACCTGACGCAGCTGAAGCGGTTTGCGGGCGCCTGCGGCACGGTCATCCCGGCCTTTCTCGACGAGCGTTTCGCCGGATATGACGACAGGCCGGACGAGCGCGCCAAGGTGGCTGCCGATGTCGCAGCCGAACAGATCGAGGATCTCATCCGCCGCGGCCTGCACGAGTTCCATCTCTACACGATGAACCGCGCTCCGCTGGTTTCCGCCGTTCTCGACAATCTCGGCCTTTCGCGCCGGCCGGCAAGAGCCGCGGGCGCTGCAGCCTGAGATCCGGATGCCGCAGACAGAGGAAAAGCGCATGCCGGGCGGGGCATGCGCTTTTCAATATCTGGGGCTGATTGTTTCAGGAGTTCGGTATTTCAGTCTTTACGCCTCGCACCAGCTCAGATGAAGAGCATGGATACGACGAATGCGAACGCTGCACTGACCAACAAGACATTCAAGGATTGTGTAAGTCCCATGTCTGCCTCCTCGCGTTAACCGGCTAATAATATGTCGGAAATGTGTTGGTTGGGAAGCGCTTCTTGTGCTGCACTGCCGAAGGGGGCGGTGGATAAGTCTAATAACGATCAGCCAAGATACTGAAACATAATAGGAAAACAAAACTCGCAAATTTTAACGCTTCGTTACAAAGCGCTAGCGGCGATTCATGCTTTTGGCGGAAGAATGGCGCGCCGCAGCATAATCCTTTCAGGCGATGGCGCGCGAGCGGCGATGGAGGCGGCCATCGAGTATGACAAGCCCGGCGCCGATCAGCGCCATGCCGGCGATGTCAGTCATTTCCAGCCGCTCGCCCAGAAACAGGAAGCCGAGAAGGATCGCGCCCGGCGGCACGAGCAGCGTCACCAGCGACGCGTTGGTGGCGCCAGCCGCGGCCATGATACGGAAGTAGAGAATATATCCGAAGGCGGTGGACAGAAGCGCAATTGCCAGAATGGCCGCTACGGCATTGACCGACGGAATGGCAAGCGTCCAGGGGTGATCCATGACGAGCGACAGCGGCAGGGCGACGAGCGAGGAGGCCGTCAGCTGGCCGGCGGCGATGACGGGCGGTGCGACGCTTCGGAAACGTTTGCCGTAGGTGGCGGCAAATCCGTAGGAAACGGCTGCGATAACCGGCAGCAGGAGCGCCCAGAGGGGCACGCCGCCGCCAGCGGTGACGCCGGGGCCGATGAGGATGACCGTGCCGAGCAGGCCGGTAAGGCAGCCGACGATCTTGGCGGTGGAGAGCTTCTCGTCCGATGTCAGGTAATTGGCGATCAGCACCGTCCAGATCGGCGTCGTGGCGTTGAGAATGGCGGCGAGGCCGGCGCCGATCCGCGTCTGGCCGAAGAAGATCAGGGCATGGGGCAGGGCATTGTTGAGGATGCCGAGAACGAGGAATTCGCGCCAGCGGCTCTTCAGCAGCGGATAGATGCCGAAACGTCCGCCGATATAGACATGCAGCGCAAGGGCGGCGATCGAGAGGCGCAGGAAGACGAGGGTCAGCGGCGGCACTTCTCCAACCGCGATGCGCGCGAAGAAGAAGGAGCCGCCCCAGATCAGGCCGAGAAGGACAAGTAGCCCCCAGGTCAGAGCACCCATTTTCTGTTCCACGCCGATTCCTCCCGTTTCAGGCAGGTTTAGCCGATCGGCGGCAGGCCGCCACCCGATTCATGCGCTCGCGTGGCGACAGGGATCTTCAGCGCTCAGAGCGCGCCGAGGAGGGCAGGGGTCGCCCAGCCGTCGGCCGGCATGCCGAGGCGCAGCTGCTCCTTCTGGATCGCGACACGGGTGCCGGAGCCGAGGATGCCGTCGATTTCGCCGACATCGTGGCCGAGCGAGTCGAGCTTCGTCTGCAGCTGTTTCATCTGGTCGTTGGAAAGGCCCTGCTCAGGCGTGCCCTTCTGGTAGGTCGGGGCGCCGGAAAGGCGGGTCGCGAAATAGGCGGCGGAGGTCGTGTAGATGAACGACTTGTTCCATTCCAGATAGATCTTGAAGTTCGGATAGGCGATGAAAGCCGGCCCGAGGCGGCCCTGCGGCAGAACGAGATCGCCTTCGAGATTGGCGAAGGCCGTATTGCCGTCGCGCGGCTTGACGCCGAGGCTGAACCATTCGCCTGCCGTCATCGTGCCGCCGAGGCCGGATTTTTCCCAGGGCAGGTCATCCGGCACGGTGACTTCCTGCAGCCAGGGCTGGCCGCGCTCGAAGCCCAGGTGCTGGATGAACTTGGCCGCCGTCAGGATCGCATCCGGGCCGCTCTGCTTGAGGCGCACATGGCCGTCGCCATCGCCGTCCATGCCATAGGCGACGATATCGCGCGGCAGCATCTGCACCTGGCCGATTTCGCCGGCCCAGGCGCCGGTATTGGTCTGCGGGTCGAGGTCGCCGTGCTGGACCATCTCGATGAGGGCGATCAGCTGCGGGCGGAAGAGTTCCGGGCGGCGGCAGTCATGCGAGAGCGTCACCAGCGCGTTGCGCGTGTTGAAATCGCCCTGAACGGCGCCGAAATCCGTCTCCATCGCCCAGAAGGCGGTGATGACGCCGGCGGGAACGCCGAATTCCTGCTCGGCGCGGGCGAAGACATCGGCATATTGCTTCATCTTCTGGCGGCCAATGTCGAGGCGGGCCTGGCTGACGGTGCGCTGCGAGAATTCCAGGAAGGTCTGGCGGAAGACGCCCTGGGCGCGGTCGCGGCTCAGAACCTTGGGGTCGATCTCGGCGCCGGCGAGTGCCTTGTCGGCCGCCTCGGCGCTGGCGCCGGCTGCGATCGCGTCCTTCTTGACGCCGTCGAGGAAGGCGGAGAGATCGCCGCCGCAGGGGGCAGCCGGGGCTGGAGCTGCCGTATCCGGCGCCTGCTGGGCGGCAGCGCCTGTCGCTAGCGCGCAGGCAAACAGAAGGGCAAGTGCAGAGCGGCCTTTAAGCGAGCGGTGCATGAAACGATCCTCGTGAAATCACATAGAATCCCGTCGCTTTCCCAGAGGAATGTGACGGAAGCAAGAAAGACGGTGCACGTTACTAAGAATTTCTATCCTTGGAAACGTCCGCCACCCAGTTGTTCCAGTTTTTCGCGGAACCGGCAAAGACATTGATGTCGGTCGGCCCCTTGATGCCGGGGATGACGCCTGTCGACGTATATTGCCAGAAGGCCCAGCGGCGATCGGCATAGGTCACTTCGGGGTGTTTGGCGGTCGAGCGCACCCAGAAGTGATAGTCCTGGAAGTATCCGGCGAGATTGTCGCGGTGGAAATCCACCGAAGTATAGATGATCGGCCGCTTGCCGTAATAGGCCTCCAGGCGATCCATGAAGCGCTGCATTTCCGAGCGGACGGTTGCCGGATCCGGGCGGAAGCGGCAGGTCTTCGATTCCGCGTTCCATTCCACATCGAGCACCGGCGGCAGGCGCATGGATTGCTTCGGCACGTTGCGGATGAACCAGTCGGCCTGGTCGTCGGCGGAAGAGCAGAAATAGTAGAAGTGATAGGGCGCGTGCGGAATGCCGGCGGAAGCGGCCTCGCGCCAATACTCGTCAAAACGCGGGTCGAGCCTGTCCTTGCCTTCGGTCGCCTTGATGAAGGCGAAGGCGACGCCGGATTTGCGCACCGTCTGCCAGTCGATATCGCCCTGCCATTTGGAGATGTCGATGCCGTGGATGGGGTTCTGCTGCGGGCGCTTGGCGCCGAAATCCTGGGGATCGGTATCCTTGAAGCGCGTCTTCGGCTTTATGGAAGCGGTTTCGAGATAGTCGTAACCCGTGGAGCTGCAACCGGCGAGCAGCAGGGCAAGCGGCAGGACGCAAAACAGAAGCCGACGCATGAATATTCCGTCGTGATGATGGATCTGCCCCACAGCCTGACCTTCGAAAACACGCGCCCAGCAGAGGGAATAACCCTCTTTTCCAATATCAACGTAAAAAATTGGTTATTTACAAGCGAATTATGAGCGCTTGCTGATAATCGCCGCACGCCAGGCGTAACCGCCGCCGATCGTCTCGAACGACAGGCGTGCGCCGTTTTCGGCCGCTTGCGCTTCCAGAACCTGGCGCAGGTTGGCGCGCGGTGTGACATGGAACTTGGCGAGCCAGGCCTGCAGAAGCTTGCGGAACCAGGCCGGCAGGCCTTCCTGCTGGCCGAAATCGACGATGTGGAGCTGCCCGCCGGGATTGAGCGCCGCGATCGAGGCGTCCACCGCGCGTTCCCAATCCGGGATCATCGAGAGCGCGTAGGATATCAGGATGCGGTCGAAACCGCTGGCACCGAATTCGCGCGGCGTATAGGCGGTCGCATCCGCCACACGGAAATCCGGGATGGTCGCCTTGGTGGCGAAGGTCTTGCGCGCCGAGATCAGCATTTCCTGGGAAATGTCGAGACCGTAGAGCCTCGCCGTCGGGAAATGCCTGTGGGCGAGCGCCATGTTGCGGCCGGTGCCGCAGCCGACTTCGAGCAGCGTGCCGCCTTCGGGAACGTCGAGATTGCGGATCGTGCGGTCGCGGCCGAGAAGGTAATATTTGCGGGTGAGATCGTAGAAATGGCGCTGGTAGCGGTACATGCCGTCCATCAGGTCGGCATGTTCCTCGCTCTTGACGGTCATTTCGCTCGCTTCGCTCACGCCTTCTTCCCGTAGATATGGAAGCCGCCGTAGATTGCCGAGCGGTCCTGGGTGGTCATCTCACGCGACTGTTCTTCGAAATAATGCCACTGCTCGCGGATTTCAGGGGCGAGGCGGCCTTCGATGATGCTCTTTTCGGCGGCCGTGCGGAAGATCACGCGCGCGCCTTCGCGGGCGGTGCGGGTGATCTCGCGCCAGACATCGTTGAGCTGCTGGTCGGTCATCCAGTCCTGCGCGTCGAGCAGGATATAACGGTCGCGCGATGCGGCGGGCTCGCCGGCCAGCAGCTCGGTGAAGCTTGCATGGTGGACGTTGACGCGATCGACATTGGCGCGGATCACGTCATAGTGCTCCGGCTTCAGGTAGGTCGGCAGCGGGCCTTCGTCGCCATCGGCATAACGGCGCGCGAAAGCCTGCCAGGCGAAATAGTTGTCGCGCATCGGGAAATGGCAGGCGAGCTTTTCCAGGCGATGCTTGAGAACCGGCGCGATGGAATTGTCGGCGGCAAGGCTGGCCAGCTCGTCATATTGCTGCGGCGGGATGCCGAGGCCGAAAAGCGAGCTCTTGCGGTTGGTGATCCAGCGCACGACCGGCTTTTCGAAGAGGGGAGCGATCTGATCGTCGAAGAACTGGCGCTGCTCGCGGATGGAGCGGGCCTTGGTCATTTCCTGCAGCTTCACGCCATGCAGGCGGGCCAGCAGATGGGCGGCGCCGATGAAGCGGCCGAGCAGGCCGGTTTCATAGATGTTGCGGTCGAAGACGGTGACGCGACGGCGGCCGAACTTGCGGGTGTTCCAGTAGGCGCGGGTCGTATTGTCGAGATTGGGCGACAGATAGCGGTCGAAAATCCGGCTGTTCGACTTCTCGTTCGGCATGGCCAGGAAGCGCACGAGATCGGCATGGCTCGGCAGGTTCCTGAAGGCGGCAAGCTTCAGCCTGTTCAGCGCGATATGGTGCGGATTGAGATCGACCACGTCGATCGAAGCCGGCGCCTTGGAGAGGTAGGCGAGCATGTTGCAGCCGCCGGAACCGATCGTGACGATGCGGTGATTGGGCTTCAGCTCCATCGCCTGCATGTCGAGATCGGGGTCCTCCCAGATCTGCGGGTAGACAAGGCCGGAAAAGAGAAGGCCGAAGAGACGCTCGGAGAAGCCGTCCTTGGAAAAAGCCTTGTGGCGGAGAAGCGCTGCCTTGAGTTTCCGGTTCTTGCGGAAGCCGGTATCCGGTGCAAATTCCGACATGAGTCTGTCACCTTTTTAGCGTTCAGGGCGTGTAACCCGGCTCTGCTACAGTTTGATGACGAGCCCTGTGGGCCAGGGCCTGCATCGATATCAGCGCGGAGTTCCGCGAAATTTGAAGTCGATTGAAGCACTTCTTTTCGCTTCGCTCTTTTCGCGGGCCGGGTTTCCTGCTTCTCTCCGCACTCGTGGAGGATTGCATGCGAGTTGTTCTGCGGATCGTCAGGGGCCTTGCCCTGCTTGTCGTTCTCATCGTCATCGGCGGGGGCGCGTGGCTTGCCGTCAGCCCGCCGGAGCTTTTGAAGGTGGGCAACGGTTATGCCGCCAAGATCGTCTGCTCCAATGTCTTCATTGCCGGCCGCGATCCCGACGCCGTGCTCTATGACGACGTGCAGGCGCCGGGAAACTCGCTGCTCAGGCTGATGCGCGTCGAGGTCGACCGGGACAGCGGGCGGGTGACATCGCGGTTCATGGGCATGTTTGCGCCGAGCTATGCGCTCTATCGCGGCGCGCTCGGCTGCACGAGCGTGCCGGACGGCGACTTCGATGCCGCCGCCCGCGCCGCGCCGCTGGTGCCGGCACCGCAGACGGGCGAAAACGATGCGGTCTGGCCGGAGGGCGAGCGCGTGGACGCCGCGGACGGCAATGCCGGGGTCGCTGCCCTTCTTTCCGATCCCGAACTTGCCGGGCCTGCCATGCGGGCGATGGTTGTCGTGCAGGATGGCCGCATCATTGCCGAGCGCTACGGGCCGGGCTTTTCCGCCGGCACGCCGCTGATCGGCTGGTCGATGACGAAGACGGTGAATGCCGCGCTGATCGGCCGGCTGATGCTGTCGGGCAAGATCTCCTTCGACGATACGCATCTTTTGCCGCAATGGGCCAAGGATACGCGCGGCGATATCAAGCTCTCCGATCTGCTGGGCATGGAAAGCGGGCTTGCCTTCAACGAGGATTATGGCGCCGTCGCCGATGTGACGCGCATGCTCTATCTCGATCCCGACATGGTTTCCCTGCCGGCCGGTTCGCCTCTGCTGGCGGCTCCCGGCACGGATTTCCACTATTCCAGCGGCACGGCCGTGCTTCTGTCGCGTATCTGGATGAACAAGGTCGGCGATCCGCAAGCCGCCTTCGACTATCCGCGCGACGCGCTGTTTTCTCCGCTCGGCATGACGAGCGCCGTTTTCGAGGCCGACGAACGCGGCACCTTCGCCGGCAGTTCCTATCTCTATGCCACGGGACATGACTGGGCGCGTTTCGGCCAGTTCCTGCTGCAGGACGGCGTGTGGAACGGCCAGAGGCTTCTGCCGGAGGGCTTCGTTGCGATGATGCGCACGCCGACGGCGAGTTCTAACGGCAAATATACCCAGGGCCAGGCCTGGCTTGCGGGGCCGGGCGGCGGGACGAGCGCCGAATTCGGCCTGCCGCAGGATACGTTCTGGCTGCAGGGGCATGACGGCCAGACGGTGGCGATCGTTCCGTCGGCCAATCTCGTCTTCGTGCGCATGGGACTGACGCCGAGCTGGCTGCGCTACAGGCCGCAGATCGTGCTGAAGGAAATTCTCAACGCGCTTCAATCGGCCAAAGCCGGCTGAAGCCTGTCACCGACGATATTGAATCAGTAATTGCCCTGGGCGATGTCGGTCATGCCCTTGCGCTTGGCGTCGTAATAATAGCCGCGCGCATAAAGACGAACGGCGTCGTCTTCCTTCTTGTCGGCCACCTGCCAGGCGCCCTGCAGGTACTTGCCCGCATATTTGATATTGGTTTCGGCGTCGAAGAGGCCGGCAGGGTTGCCGTCGTAACCCATCGATTTTGCGGTATTGTACTTGATCTGCATGAGACCGAAGTAGCCGCGCTTGTTGTAGGCCTTGGAATTGTAGCGGCTCTCGCGGTGAACGACGCGGTGGAGCAGCGATTCCGGAATCTCGTAGAGTTTGGAATATTTGGTGATGAGCTTGCTGATGATGCTCTTTTCGACGGTCGGCGCATCGTCGCTGTCGTCATCGCTGAACATCGGCGGAGCGGCCGGCGGGTCGATCGGGCCGGATTCGTCGAAGCCGTAGTCCATGGTGAAGCGCGGCGTGGTATCGACGGCGGCGAGGGCCGCGAGCGCGCCGTTCTGCGGCGTCGTGGCCGCGAAGGCAAGCTGCGTCGACGGGCTGGCGGGAGAAGCCGGGCGCGGCGTCGGGATGACGGACTGGATCGCCGTCATTTCCGGTGTGAGCGGAATGGGCGCGTAGCCGTTGGCGGCAACCTGCTGGACAGCGCCCTGCACGGCGAAATCGCCGGCCTGCTGCTGGACGGGGGAGACGACATTCGGCATGGCGGCTGCGGCAAGTACGGGCGCGCCGGCCATTGCCTGCGGATCGAGGGTGGCGACGGCCGGGCCGTTTGCGCCTTCGGCGGTCGGGATGGCGGCAAGCGTCGCATCCTCGCCCGGTTTCGGCATCGGAATGACGGTCTGTTCGGCGGTCAGCTCGGCCTGAGAGGTGTATTCGACGCTCGCGCATCCGGAAATGACGCCGCAGAGCATGGTGGAGACCACGAGGCTGCGTTTCAGGCCGGAAAATCCGATCGCTACCATTCTCTCACTTTCGTGAACCGCGCCGCCCCGGCAGCGTCTTAAAAGTTATCAAATACCTTAAGCCCAGGGACAGGCATTAACCTATTCGTGGCTTTCCGGCAACCACCGAATATTATTAGAGCCTTTCCCGGCAGAATGCTGCAATCTGACCGGGAAAGGCCCTAAGCTGCAATACGGCGATACCCGGCCGTTACGGCGCCGGCTGCGATGAGCAGAGTGCCGCCGGTACGGTTGACGGCGCGCTGCACGTTGGCTTTGCGAATCAGGCCGCGGGCCGCATGGGCGGCGAGCGCGTAGCAGGAGGCGTTGATGGTGGCGAGCACGAGGAATGTCGCTTCCATGACCAGCATCTGATTGAAGAAGGGGAGGGCCGGGTTGAGGAACTGCGGCACGAAAGCCACGAAGAAGACGATGCTCTTCGGGTTCAGCGCCGTCACCACATAGGCGTGCAGGAAGATCCGCAACGACTTTTCTTCCGGCAGGTTGTCGTTGTCGGCAATGTGTTCGCCGACGATCGGCGCCCGCCAGAGCTTGATTCCCAGCCAGATCAGATAGGCGCCGCCGATCCATTTCAACACGGTGAACAGCGTCGCGGATGCGGCAAGCAGGGCGCCCAGTCCGAAAAGCGACGCCGTCATGGCGGTGAAATCGCCAAGCGCCACGCCCGAAACGGTCGCCAGCGCCGTTTTTCGGCCATGACCAAGCGCATAGGAAACGACCAGCAGAATGGTCGGTCCCGGTATGGCGAGCATGATGGCGGATGCGGCCGCAAAGGCGAACCAGGCTTCAAGCGACATGGAATCTCCTCCTATTCCTGGAGAACAAGCAAAGACACCATATTAGCCATCCGTCAATCATGCCGCCCTGTATTTTTGCCCGACCTGGTTCATTACTTCGCCAAACCATGCGGTCGAAAGATCAAACGGCTTGCCGCCCTTGATGCGGGGAAATTCTATTGTGCGCAACTTGCCGTTCTGCCCTTCGTCATGGCCGGTTACACCCGAAACCCTGTTGAGAGCGCTTTCGACGGCGAGGTCGACCATGCTCTGGATCAGGCGCAGATCTTCGCTGTTTGCCGGCGCGGAGCGGGCGAAATAACCGGATTTCTGGACCAGCGAGCGCTCGGCGTCGAGCAGGCTTGCAAACTGTTTCTGGAACCAGGCGCCGACATTGATCGTATCGATCTTCACATGGCCGAAGGCGTCACGCTTGACCGTCTCGCCGGCGGCTTCGCGTTCGGCGACGATGGCGTCGAGGCAGGCGCCTTCCGATACGAAGATCGTGGCATGGCCGGTGCGGTCCATGATCTCCTTCAGGCGCGCGGCCTCGGCATCGAGGTCGAAGGCCATTTCCGGCAGGTAGACGGCGTCGATGCCCTTCATGCGCGCATTCATCATCAGGCCGTCGACATATTCGTTGCCCTTGGTGCGCTGGAGATAGGCGCGGGCCGTGGCTGCCGTCAGCCAGCCGCAGTGGCGGCCCATGACCTCGTGAATGACGAGCGTGCGCGGGGCGGCGGTCTGTTCGTTGCTGACATTGTCGAAGAAGTGGGCGCCGACTTCGGCAGCCGTCCAGGCGCCGAGCGACTGGCGGATGGGCACGACGTCGTTGTCGACGGTTTTCGGCAGGCCGACGACGGTGAGGTCATAACCGTTTGCCGCGAGATAGGCCGCCAGATCCGCGGCGGTCGTATTCGTGTCGTCGCCGCCGATCGTGTGCAGGACGGTGACGCCGTCATTGGCGAGGCGTTCTGCCGCGACCCGCAGCGGATTTTCGCCTTCCTTGACGAGGCCGCGCTTCACGCAGTCGGCGGCATTGGTGAGCTTGACGCGGCTGTTGCCGATCGGCGAGCCGCCATAACGGTGAAGCAGCGGCGCCTTTTCGCGCATCTGGCTGTTGATGGTGACGCTGTCGCCGAGCAGCACGCCCTGATAGCCGGACTTGTAGGCGATGAGGTCGATGTCGGGTGCGACGTCGCTATAGCGTTCGATGAGGCCGCCGACGGCGGATGAGAGGCAGGGTGCGAGGCCTCCGGCGGTCAGCATTGCGACTTTCTGTTTGGCCATAATCCCTCCTTTGGCGCCTGATGCGCGACTGCCTGCCGCTTGAAGCGGTCGCGATCTGTCCGATCCGCACTGGCGCGCTCCAAGCCGTCCTTTTCCATACGCGTTCCTGCAAAACCGCTGCCGGTTCTGCGCGACCTGCTTCAGGTAACGCATGGATGCGGCAGAGAAACTGGCCTGTAAAGTAAAGAATTTACGAAAAACGCGCCTTTCTGCAGGGGCGGCGCCGGAAGCGGCGATATAATCGGTTCAATGCCCGTCCACCTATCCATAAGTGTTGTGGAATCGCCGGCCGTTGTGCCGATAATGCAGAAAACGGGGACACAGCGGACGGTCGCGGCACCGGCGACAATTACCGAATTGTGAAAACTGTTTTCGGGCCTACGACCAATAGCCGCCTTGCAATGGCAACGATTATTTGGTCAAGGTGTTTCTTCCAAAACTTGCTGCATTGCGAGAAGATGACGATGTCTTTCTGGGAAAAACTGGTGAATGCCATTGGCAATACCGCGGGCAATGCGCTCTCTGCGGTCGTCGAGGCTATTCGCACGGTTTTCGAGGGCGACCCGGAGACGCGCCGCAAGGTCGCTTTCTCGGTTGCCGTCATCGCGCTCTCGGCCAAGATGGCGAAAGCCGACGGTATCGTCAGCGAGAAGGAAGTGCAGGCCTTCCGCGACATTTTCGAGTTTCCTCCGAGCGAGGCGAAGAATGTCGCGCGCCTCTACAATCTCGCCCGCCAGGACGTTGCCGGTTACGAGGCCTATGCGGCGAAGCTGTCCACGCTCTGCTCGACCTGCGCTGCCAATTGCCCGGTTCTGGAGGACGTGCTCGATGGCCTGTTCCATATCGCCAAGGCGGATGGGCTGATCCACGAGAACGAAATGAATTTCCTGCGCCATATCGCCGAAATCTTCCAGATGAGCGATGCCCGCTTCGAGCAGATCGCGGCGCGCCACGTCTCGGACGGGCGCGACCCCTACAAGGTTCTCGGGGTTTCGCCGGCAGACGATTTCCCGACGATCCGCCGCCACTACCACGTTCTCGTCAGCGAACATCATCCGGACCGGCTGATTTCGCGCGGCGTGCCGGAAGAATTCCATGCGATCGCCAATGAACGCATGGCGGCGCTGAACGACGCCTATGCGGCGATCGAAAAGGAACGCCGCGCCGCATGACCTCATTCGAGGCCGATTACAGGAAAGCCCGCGTCCAGCCTTCGCCGAACCACGGCGAACGTGCCGATGGCCGCAAGCCGGATATGATCCTGCTGCACTATACCGGCATGCCGAGCCCGGAAGGGGCGCTCGACTGGCTCTGTCGCGACGAAAGCCAGGTCTCCAGCCATTATTTCGTGCATATGGACGGCGAGGTCGTGCAGCTGGTGCCGGAAAGCCGGCGTGCATGGCATGCGGGAAAGAGCTTCTGGCAGGGCGAGACCGACATCAACTCGATGTCGATCGGCATCGAAATCGCCAATGCCGGCCATCCGGGCGGGCTCCCGGACTACCCGAAAGAGCAGATCGCGGCGGTGATCGAATTATGTCGCGATTGCGGCGAACGCTGGTCAATCGCGCCGGAAAGGGTGCTCGGCCACTCCGATGTCGCCCCGGTGCGCAAGGTCGATCCGGGCGAAAAATTCCCCTGGCGGGAGCTGTATCGGGCCGGCGTCGGCCATTGGGTGGAGCCGGCCGCCATTACCGGCGGGCGCTTCTTCCAGCGGGGCGACCGCGGGCAGCCGATCGAAGCGCTGCAGTCCATGCTGTCGCTTTATGGCTACGGAACTGAAATTTCGGGTGAATTCACCGACAAGACGGCCGGAGACGTGGAAGCGTTCCAGCGGCATTTCCGCCCGGAACGGGTGGATGGTATCGCCGATTTCTCGACGATCGACACGCTGCATCGCCTGCTGTCGGCGCTGCCGCGATATTCCTGATTTCCGACGGCCGGGCGGGCGGCGGGTTTTCGGTGTTCAGCCGGGAAAATCGGGCTGCCACATCATTTCCCTATTATCTCCTCATTGCGATGGTCTAAGAATTTCCGCTAAGCGGCGCCGATGGTTGTTCCCAAGCTAAATCGAAGGCGTCATGTGAAACGATAAGAATTGCCGCGGATCCTGATCATTTCTTGATCTTGTATTCCCCGTGACCGCGTGGCGCGCCGTCCGGAAATTCTTTGGGTCGGAGTGTTCAAGACTACATGAGAAAACTGATTGTTGTTGCTGCAGCATGCGTTGGCATGGTGCTGGCGGGAAATAGCTTTGCCTTTGCGAATGACTGGGGCGTAAGAGCCGATGCGCCCGCCAAGAAAGTGGAGCGCCCGCTGAAGAAGGCGGAGCGCAAGGTGAAGAAGACAGGGCGCCCGCTGAAGACGGCGCAGCGCCCGGTGAAGGCGGCCCAGCGTCCGCTCAAGACAGCGCAGCGCCCGCTGAAGACGGTTGAGCGCCAGAGCGGTTATCCCGTCGCCGATGTTTCCGGCAATTCCTATTCCGCGCTGATCAGCAAATATGCCAGGCAGTACAACGTGCCGGTGGCTCTTGCCAATGCGGTCATCCGTGTCGAGAGCAACTACAATCCCAACGCGCGCGGCAGCCATGGCGAAATCGGCCTGATGCAGATCAAGCCGGCCACGGCCCGCATGATGGGCTATACCGGCAGCGCCAAGGGCCTGTTCGATCCGGAAACCAACATCAAGTACGGCATGAAGTATCTTGCGGCCGCCCACGATCTCGGCGGCGGCGAGACCTGCAATACGATCCTCAAATACAATGCCGGCCATGGCGCGACGCGCATGAACCCGGTCTCCAAGTCCTATTGCGGCAAGGTTCTTGCAATGCTGTGAGCAGGAAACGCTGTTTCTCCGGCCGGAGCCGGATGATTCAGCGGGATTGCCATGCTATCGCTCGCTTTCAGCGAGGTGTGACATGGCAGTCGATTTCAGGTTCATCGTCATCGGCCGCGGCATGATGGGTGCCGCGGCCGCAAAATATCTGGCAAGACAGGCCGATGGCGTCGCCGTCATCGGCCCGGACGAGCCCGAGGACCGCAAGGCGCATGAGGGCGTCTTTGCCAGCCATTACGACGAAGGGCGCATCACCCGCACCATCGATCCGGATGGCGACTGGGCCTTGCTCGCCAATCGCTCGATCGCCCGCTACGGCGATATCGCCAGGGAAAGCGGCGTCGAATTCTATACGCAGGCGGGCTGCGTGGGCGTGGCGCCGGTCGAGAGCGACTATCTCGGCAATACGCAACGGGCCGCTTGCCTGCTCGGCGCCGAAATCGCCCTGCTCGACGAGGCTCGGCTGAAGAAGCAATTTCCCTATTTCGCCTTTCCCGCCGGCAGCGCCGGCATTTTCGAGGCGAAGGGAGCCGGGCATATCAGCCCGCGCAAGCTCGTAAGGGCGCAGTCGCTGCTGGCCGAAAAGGCAGGCGCGACCGTCATTCGCGACCATGTCGCGTCGATCCGGGAAGAGGGCGGGGCGGCTGTCGTCACGACGGCGGGCGGGAGCGTCTATCGCGCCGAAAAGGCCCTGCTTGCCGCCGGCGGTTTTTCCATTTCGCAGAATCTCTTGCCGCAATCCGTTGACATGACGGTTTACGGACGCACCGTGGCCCTTTTCGAAGTGGCGGAAGAGGATGCGCATCGCTTTGCCGGCATGCCGTCGCTGATCCTCCATGCGCCCGGCATCGACATCTACCTGCTGCCGCCGATCCGTTATCCCGACGGCAAGCTCTATCTGAAGATCGGCGGCGATCCCGACGACCTCGTGCTGGACAACGATGCGCAGATGCGCGCCTGGTTTCGCACCGAGGGACGTGCGCCGGCCCGCGAGCATCTGACCGGGATCGTCGGCCGGATCGTGCCGGAGCTTGAGGCGCGGTCGGTTTCCTCCGCGTCCTGCGTCGTCTCCTATACGAAGAGCCGTTATCCGATGATCGGCTATACCGCTTCGCCGCATGTTGCGGTCCTGACCGGCTGCATGGGCACCTCGGCCAAGAGTTCCGACGAAATCGGCAGGCTGGGGGCTGCGCTCATTTTGACAGGCGGAATCAAGGATCAGGGCTACGCCACGGATTTCGCACCTTATTTCCGTTAAGCTTCCGGCCCATATTTCGTTGGCTTTTGCGGGCTTCCTCGTTTAAGGGAGCCCTGCCAGTTGGCCGGGCAGCCGCGCTTTACCAATGCCGAAAGGCGGTAGGGTGAGGAAAGTCCGGGCTCCACGGAAACACGGTGCCGGATAACGTCCGGCGAGGGCGACCTCAGGGAAAGTGCCACAGAAAGCAAACCGCCCGTCATGACGGGTAAGGGTGAAAGGGTGGGGTAAGAGCCCACCGCATCTCCGGCAACGGATATGGCACGGTAAACCCCACCGGGAGCAAAACCGAATAGGGATGACGCGGCGGGCGAAAGCCTTGCCGGCCGGTTTCCAGGCCAGTCATCCGGGTGGGTTGCGTGAGGCAGCGTGCAAGCGTTGTCCCAGATGAATGGCTGCCACGTTCCGGTTCGCCGGAGCCATACAGAACCCGGCTTACAGGCCAACTGGCGATTGACTTCCCGGGCGTCCGCATTGCGGCCGAACACGATTTTTTCCCTTTCAAGCCATTGAAATGACGAGAATTGCAGCAAGGTCGCATGGATCCCGTGCGGCCCGATTTCCGGCATTGTCCGACAGCTTGCGATGGCGTGAGAGAATCGCTTTCCTAACCCTTTGTTAAACTTAACAGCCTATAAATGTTCGGTACTGCGCCCACCTCAAAATGGGCTCATCCCATTGACGCCCATACGGTCCCATGCTATCCCAAGTGCGCACTGCATCAGGGCAATCATCTGCCCATCAATCGCAAAGCAAAGGCGCCTTCCGGACCGGAAGCGTCGGGAGGGTCTTGGCTCTTTCGGCTTGCGTAGCTGTGCCTGATTTTGAGGGTTTCGGGCGGCGAACGGCTTTCCGGGCTCTTTCGGAAACGGATGTTTCGTGTCATGAGCCGCTTCCTTTCGAATGCGACCAACAGGATCGATGCCAAGGGCCGGGTTTCCGTGCCGGCGGCGTTCCGTTCCGTGCTGGCGCAGCGCAATATCCCGGAACTGTACTGTTTCCAGGATTTTGTGTTTCCGGCGATCAGCATCGGCGGCCCGGACCTTCTGGAAAGGTTCGAGCGGCAGATCGCTGCGGAAGATCCGTTTTCGCCGGATGCGAACGAGATGTCGCTTCTCATCCATGGGGGCGGGGTCTTCATGAAGCTCGACGCCGAGGGTCGGTTGATGGTCACGGATTTCATTCGCGACTTTACCGGCATTACGGACGAGGTGGCCTTCGTGGGTCGGGCGGATCACTTTCAGCTCTGGCGGCCGCAGGCATTCGCGGCAGCGCAGGCGCAGGCACGAGAGGAGCGCAGGCTGGCGGGCAGGCGTTCCTGAGAGAACGAGGGAGCGGAATGGTGGCGAATCCTGGCGGAGGTTCAACTGAAGCCGGTGGCGGACCGGTTCGCCACATTCCGGTTCTTCTCAGGGAAGTGCTTGCGGCGCTGGAGCCTTCTTCCGGCAAGGTCATTCTCGACGGCACCTTTGGCGCGGGCGGTTATACGTCCGCCATTCTGGCGGCCGGTGCCGATGTGATCGCGCTCGATCGCGATCCGACGGCGATTGCGGCCGGGCAGGCGCTTGTCGCGGCCCATCGCGGCCGTCTCAAGCTTATCCATTCGCGCTTTTCCGAGCTTGCCGACCATGCGCCTGAGGGCGGGCTTGACGGCGTGGTGCTCGATATCGGCGTTTCCTCCATGCAGATCGACGAGGCCGAGCGCGGCTTCTCCTTCCAGAAGAACGGTCCGCTCGACATGCGCATGTCGGCTGCGGGCGTTTCGGCCGCCGATGTCGTCAATCGGGCGAAGGTCGCCGATCTCATCCGCATCTTCCATTATCTCGGCGAGGAAAATCAGGCGCCGCGCATTGCGCATGCGATCGAAAAACATCGCGCCGAAAAGCCGTTCGAGACGACGCGCGATCTTGCCGGGCTGATCGAGCTGGTGACGCCGCGCAAGATGAAGGACAAGATCCATCCGGCGACGCGCGTCTTCCAGGCGCTGCGCATCTTCGTCAACGACGAGCTCGGCGAGCTGGCGCAGGCGCTGTTTGCGGCCGAGCGGGCGCTGAAGCCGGGCGGTCGTCTCGTCGTCGTCACCTTCCATTCGCTGGAAGACCGGATCGTCAAGAAATTCTTCTCCGACCGGGCCGGCAAGGCATCGGGTTCGCGCCATCTGCCGATCGCGCATGAGCGGGCTGCGACCTTCGCGCCGGTCGGCAAGTCGATGGTATCAGCCAGCGAAGAAGAGGCGCAGGCCAATCCGCGTGCCCGTTCCGCCAAGCTGCGTGCCGGCCAGCGCACCGCTGCCCCCGCCGAAGCCGAGGACATGTCGCTCTTCGGATTTCCCAATCTTGCCAGCCTCGGAAAGCTTGGAGGTTGATATGCTGAGAACGTTCGATCTTGTGCTCATCGGCGTCATGACGGCGGCTGCCGCCGTCACCTACACGATCAAGCATCGCGCCGAGCTGAAGCTCGAGGAGGTTCATCGCCTCGAGGCGGAGATCAAGCTGGAGAAGGACACGATCGATCTCCTGAAGGCCGACTGGGCGCTGCAATCGCAGCCGAACCGGCTGGAGCGGCTGGTCAATGTCTACAATAGCGAGCTGCAGCTGCAGCCGACGGATTCGACCGCGCTTGCCCATGCGCGCGAACTGCCGATGCTGAAATCCGAAGTTCCGCCGCCCGACATTGCCGAAGCCAAGGCCGGCGCCAAGCCCGGCTCTGCCGCCAAGGCGCAGCCGGTTCCGATGCCGGCGCCGCGCCAGGCCGAAGAGCAGGAGCCGGACGAGATCGAAACGGGAGCGCTGGAATAATGTCCTTTCTTTCCCGCATCATGGTGCTGAAAAGCCAGGCGCATTTTTCCGCCGGCGTCTATAACCGTTTCGGGGCTCCGTCCGGCATGGCGATCGAGGGCTCGCGCAAGCGCAAGTCCGGGCAGGCCAAAAGCCGCGTGGGCCTGCTCATCGTCGGCTTCACCGCCCTCTATGCCGTCATCGGCGGACGTCTCGTCGAATATGCGATGAAGGAGCCGGAATCGGTTTCGTCCATCCTGCCGCCCGACCGGCTGATGGCATCGCGTCCCGATATCGTCGACCGCAACGGCGAAGTGCTGGCGACCGATATCCGCACGGTTTCGCTGTTTGCCGAGCCGAACAAGATCGTCGATGCCGACGAGGCTGTCGAGAAGCTGCAGACTGTGCTTTCCGACCTCGACGTCAAGGACACCTACAAGAAGCTGTCGAACCGCACCTCGCATTTCGCCTGGCTGCGCCGCCAGCTGACGCCGAAGCAGCAGAGCCAGATCCTGGCGCTCGGCATTCCCGGCATCGGCTTCCGGCCGGAAAAGCGCCGCTTCTATCCGGGCGGGGCGACGGCCGCGCATATCCTCGGCTACGTCAATATCGACAACCGCGGCGTTGCCGGCATGGAGAAATATATCGACGATCAGGGGCTTGCCGATCTCGCCTCGGTCGGCATGACGAGCAACCAGCCGCTGGAGCCGGTCCGCCTGTCGATCGATGTGCGCGTGCAGGCGATCGTGCGCGATGTCGTTGCCAATGCCGTCGTCAACTACAAGGCCAAGGGGGCAGGGGCCGTCGTGCTCGACGCGCATACGGGCGAGGTGCTCGGCATGGCCTCGGCGCCGGATTTCGATCCGAACAATCCGCAGGAAGGCTCCAAGGACGGCTGGCTGAACCGCATGTCGAACGGCACGTTCGAAATGGGCTCCACCTTCAAGACCTTCTCGACCGCCATGGCGATCGACAGCGGCAAGGTTTCCCTCAAGGACAGTTTCGACGCCACCAACCCGATCCGCATCGGCGGTTTCACCATTCACGATTTCCACGGCCAGCGCCGCTGGCTGACCGTGCCCGAAATCTTCGAATATTCGTCCAATATCGGCACGGCGCGGATGATCGATATCGTCGGCATGGAGATGCAGAAGGACTATCTGACGCGCCTCGGCCTGCTGACCAAGATGCAGACCGAGCTGCCGGAAGTGAAGATGCCGAGCCAGCCGCGCGTCTGGAAGAAGATCAACTCGATCACGATCTCCTTCGGCCATGGTGTGGCGACCACGCCGCTGCAGACGGCGGTTGCCGGGGCGGCGCTCATCAACGGCGGCAAGCTCATCGAGCCGACTTTCCTGCCGCGCAGCCGCGAACAGGCCGATGAAGTTGCCGAGGTCGTCGTCAAGAAAAGCACCAGCGACGATATCCGCTATCTCTTCAAGCTGAACGGCAAGAAAGGCTCCGGCCGCAATGCCGACGTGCCGGGCTTCAATGTCGGCGGCAAGACCGGAACGGCCGACAAGGTGGTCAACGGCCGCTACGCTACCAATCTGAATTTCAACGCTTTTCTGGCGGCTTTCCCGATTGATGATCCGAAATACGTGGTGCTGACCTTCTGCGACGAACCGCTTGACGGCGAGCAGCATCAGCGCATCGCCGCCTATACGGCAGCCCCCATGGTCAAGAACATCGTGCGCCGCGCCGCGCCGATCCTCGGTGTGGAACCGGAATTTGGCGAAGACGGCTCGGCCTTGTTGGTGTCTTATTGAGTGTGAATCAATGTCGGCGTCGATTCGTAAGGGGCGATCGACCTGAACCAGAAAAGTGCATTCGATGAAATTGCGGGACATCGCCGGAAATGCGTTTCCGGAACTCAAAGCTGAACTCGAAGGGCCGGCCGGGGCGCTGGAGATAACAGGATTGTCTTCCGACAGCCGGAAGATCGCACCCGGAATGGCTTTCGTGGCAATTGCCGGCTCCAAGGCCGATGGTGCGGGCTTCATTGCCGATGCCGTTGCCAAGGGCGCTGCCGTCGTCATCGCAGCCCATGCGACCGAAACCTCCGTGCCGGTGCTGGTCGTTGCCGAGCCGCGGCGTTTCCTCTCCGTTGCCGCCTCGCGCTTCCATGGCCGCCAGCCGGCGACGATGGTCGCGGTGACGGGGACGGCGGGCAAGACTTCGGTCGCATCCTTCACGCGGCAGATCTGGGCGCATGCCGGCCATGCGGCCGCGATGATCGGCACGACCGGCGTCGTTTCGCCGACGCGCAACGAATATGGCTCGCTGACGACGCCCGATCCGGTTTCGCTGCACAAGCTGCTTGCCGAACTTGCCGACGAAGGCGTGACACATGCTGCGATGGAGGCTTCGAGCCACGGCCTCGACCAGTATCGCCTCGACGGCGTGACGCTGGCGGCTGCCGCCTTCACCAATCTCGGCCGCGACCATATGGATTACCATCCGACGGTCGAGGACTATATGGCCGCCAAGATGCATCTCTTCGACCGGGTGCTGCCGAAGGGCTCGCCCGCCGTCGTTTTCGCCGACGATCCGTGGTCGGAGCAGGCGATCAGGGCGGCAACGGCTGCCGGCCACGATGTGCGCACGGTCGGGCGCAAGGGCACTTATCTGACGCTGAAGCGCGTGGAGCATTTCCGGCACAAGCAGGTGGCGGAAATCCATGCCGAAGACGAGATCTTCGAGGTCGATATCCCGCTCGCCGGCGATTTCCAGATCGCCAATGCGCTGGTTGCGGCAGCCCTTGCCATGTCGACGGGCGTGCCGGCGAAGGTGGCGATGGCAGCGCTCGAAAAGCTGCAGGGCGCTTCCGGCCGTCTCGAGCTGGTCGGTCACACCAGGGACGGCGCGCTTGCCTATGTCGATTACGCCCATAAGCCGGATGCGCTGGAAAACGTGCTAAACTCGGTGCGGCCGTTCACGACGGGCCGCGTGATCGTCGTGTTCGGCTGCGGCGGCGACCGCGACCGCGGCAAGCGGCCGATCATGGGCGAAATCGCCTGCCGGCTGGCCGATGTCGTGATCGTCACCGACGACAATCCGCGCTCGGAAGAGCCGGCCGCGATCCGCGCCGAGATCATGGCGGCGGCCAAATGCGCTTCGGAGATCGGCGATCGCGCCAAGGCGATCCGCGAGGCGGTGCTGCAGCTGAAGTCCGGCGATACGCTGATCGTCGCCGGCAAGGGACATGAAGAAGGGCAGACGGTCGGCAGCGTCACGCTGCCGTTTTCCGATCATGCCGAAGTGCGCAAGGCTTTGGAGGAGCGGGTATCATGAACTGGCTCTGGACCACCGAAGACATGGTCGCCGCGATGGCGGGCCGCCCGTTCGGCTCGCTGCCGCAGGGCATTACCGGCATTTCCATCGACAGCCGCTCGATTGCGCCAGGCGAGGCCTTTTTCGCGATCAAGGGCGACCGCGTGGACGGGCACGATTATGCTTCGATGGCCGTGGCAAACGGCGCGTCGCTGCTGGTTGTCAGCGAGGCGCGCCTGCCGGCCATGGGGCGGCTGACGGTGCCGATGATCGTGGTCGAGGACGTGCTTGCCGCGCTTGGCAAGCTGGGACAGGCATCGCGTGAACGCTCGCGGGCGAAGATCATCGCCGTCACCGGTTCGGTCGGCAAGACGACGACGAAGGAGATGCTGCGCCATGTCTTGTCTCCCTCCGGCAAGGTGCATGCGTCGGTTGCTTCCTTCAACAATCACTGGGGCGTGCCGCTGACGCTCGCGCGCATGCCGATCGACACCTATTTCGGCGTCTTCGAGGTCGGCATGAACCATCCGGACGAGATCCGGCCGCTGGTGGCGATGATCCGCCCGCATGTCGCCGTCGTCACGACGGTCGCGCCGGCCCATCTCGGCAATTTCCAGAGCATCGAGGAGATCGCCGCCGCCAAGGCCGAGATCTTCGAAGGGCTGGAGCCGGGCGGCGACGTGGTTCTCAACCGCGACAACGACCAGTTCTCCTTCCTGGAGCAGGCGGCGCAGGCGCTTGGCATCACCAGAATCCATTCCTTCGGCCAGCACGCCAAGGCGGAATTCCGTCTTGCCGAATTCAACGGCTCGGATGAAAGCTCGACACTCTGGATGACCGTCGGCGGCGATACAAAGGAAGTGCGCATCGGCGCGCCGGGCCGCCACATTGCCGAAAACGCGCTGGCCGCACTGGGCGTCGTGACGATTGTCGGGGCCAGTCTCGACAAGGCCATCGAGGCGCTTGCGACGCTGAAGCCGGAAAAGGGCCGGGGCAAGCGCTACCGCCTTCCGATCGGCAACGGCAGCTTCACGCTGATCGACGAAAGCTACAACGCCAATCCGGCCTCCATGCGCGCGGCGATCGCGCTGCTGGCAAGCGCCGAACCGACCGGGCGGGGGCGGCGCATCGCCGTGCTCGGCGACATGCTGGAAATGGGCGAGTTTGCGCCGCAGGTCCATGCCGACCTTGCCGGGCCGCTGCTGGCGGCCGGCCTGGAACATGTCTGGCTCGCCGGGCCTGAAATGGTGGCGCTGAAAGAATCGCTTCCCGACAGCGTCGCGGTCGAGCATCGCGAAAAGACGGAAGAATTGTTGGAATTCGTATTGAACTCGGTCGCACCTGGCGACGTGTTGATGGTGAAGTCGTCGCTGGGGATCGGTTTCGGCAAGATTGTCGCCGCGCTCCTTGACAAGTACCCGCCAGTTTCCGACACGCAACGCGAACCATGATCGGGCAAAAGGGGCCTTGAATGCTGATTTGGCTAGTTGAACTGTCGGAATATTTCAAATTTCTGAATTTGTTCAGGTATATTACCTTCCGGGCTGGTGCCGCTCTCTTCACCTCCGCTCTCATCGTCTTCCTCTTCGGGCCTGCCATCATCAACTCGCTGCGCATCCGGCAGGGCAAGGGCCAGCCGATCCGTGCCGACGGGCCGCAGACGCATTTCAAGAAGGCGGGCACGCCGACCATGGGCGGCCTGATGATTCTCGCCGGCATCGTCGGGGCGTCGCTGCTCTGGGCCGATCTTTCCAACGTCTATGTGGTGGCCACGCTGCTCGTGACGCTCGGCTTCGGCGCCATCGGCTTCTATGACGATTATCTCAAGGTCACGAAGCAGAGCCACAGGGGCTTTTCGGGAAAGGCGCGCCTCGGCATCGAATTCGTCATTGCCGGCATCGCCGTCTATTTCATGATGCGCACGGCGCTCGTCTCCGGCCCGGCCGGCTCGACCTTCGGCTCCTCGATCGCATTCCCCTTCTTCAAGGACTTCCTGATCAATATCGGCATCATGTTCGTCGTTTTCGGCGGTTTCGTCATCGTCGGCGCCGGCAATGCCGTGAACCTGACCGACGGCCTCGACGGGCTTGCCATCGTGCCGGTCATGATCGCCGCAGCCGCCTTCGGCATCATCGCCTATCTTGCCGGCAACGCGGTCTTTGCCAATTACCTGCAGATCAATTTCGTGCCGGGTACCGGCGAGCTTGCCGTGGTGCTCGGCGCGGTCATCGGCGCAGGCCTCGGCTTCCTCTGGTTCAACGCGCCGCCGGCCGCCATCTTCATGGGCGATACCGGGTCTCTCGCCCTCGGCGGCACGATCGGCACGGTTGCCGTTGCCACCAAGCACGAGATCGTCATGGCGATCGTCGGCGGCCTCTTCGTCATGGAAACGCTGTCGGTCATCATCCAGGTCGGTTTCTTCAAGATGACCGGCCGGCGCGTCTTCCTCATGGCGCCGATCCACCATCATTTCGAAAAGAAGGGCTGGACGGAAAGCCAGGTGGTGATCCGCTTCTGGATCATCGCCGTCGGCCTTGCCATGCTCGGCCTTTCCACCCTGAAGCTGCGGTGAGGCGGTCATGATCCCGGTCACGACGCTTGCGGATAAGAAGGTCGCTCTTTTCGGTCTCGGCGGTTCCGGCTCGGCCACGGCCAGGGCCTTGATTGCAGGCGGGGCCGATGTCACGGCCTGGGACGACAATCCCGACAGCGTCACCAAGGCTGCGGCAGACGGCATCCGCACCGCCGACCTTCGCACGATCGACTGGAGCGCGCAGGCGCTCTTCGTGCTTTCGCCGGGTGTGCCGCTCACCCACCCGAAGCCGCATTGGACCGTCGATCTTGCGCGTGCCGCCGGCGTCGATATTGTCGGCGATGTCGAGCTCTTCGTGCGCGAGCGGCGCGCGCATGCGCCCGATTGCCCGTTCATCGCGATCACCGGCACGAACGGCAAGTCGACGACGACGGCGCTGATCGCCCATATCCTGAAAGCGAGCGGCCGCGACACGCAGCTCGGCGGCAATATCGGCACGGCCGTGCTGACGCTCGATCCGCCGAAGGCCGAGCGCTATTTCGTCGTCGAGTGTTCTTCCTACCAGATCGACCTGGCGCCCACGCTCAACCCGTCCGCCGGCATCCTGCTCAACCTGACGCCCGATCATCTCGACCGGCACGGCACGATGCAGCACTATGCCGATGTCAAGGAACGGCTGGTCGCCGGCAGCGCTGTCGCCGTTGTCGGCGTGGACGACAGTTTCTCGGCGCTGATCGCCGACCGCATCGAGCGGGCAGGGGTGAAGGTGACGCGCATTTCGCGGCGCAACGTGCTGGCTGACGGTATCTATGCCGAGGGCAGCCGGCTCATCCGGGCAACGGGCGGCGCCATGCTGCCCTTCGTCGATCTCGACGGTATCCAGACGCTGCGCGGCAGCCACAACGCGCAGAATGCCGCCGCCGCCGTCGCGGCCTGCCTTGCCGTCGGTGTCTCTCCCGACGATATTCGCGCGGGTCTTGCATCCTTCCCCGGCCTCAAGCATCGCATGCAGCCGGTCGGCCGCCGCGGCCATGTCACCTTCGTCAACGATTCCAAGGCGACGAATGCAGATGCCGCGGCTCCCGCGCTTTCGAGCTACGACCGGATCTACTGGATTGCCGGCGGCCTGCCCAAGGCGGGCGGGATCACGACGCTTGCGCCTTTCTTTCCGCGCATCGCCAAGGCCTATCTCATCGGCGAGGCGGCGGCGGAATTTGCCGCCACACTGGGCGAGGCGGCACCCTACGAAATATCGGGTACGCTGGAACGGGCGGTGGCGCATGCGGCAGCTGACGCGGCCAAGGATGAGACCGGTCCGGTGGCCGTCATGTTATCCCCGGCTTGCGCAAGCTTCGACCAGTACAAGAATTTTGAAGTCAGGGGCGATGCCTTTGTCAGCCATGTGGCTGCCCTTGACGGCGTGACGATGCTGATCAATTCGGCAACAGGAGGCAAATGACATGGTGAGCCGCGCGGAACGTGGAGCATTGGCCGATTGGTTCTGGACCATCGACCGTTTCTTCCTGGCCCTGTTCCTGTTCCTGATGGGCATAGGTTTCATGCTCTCCTTTGCGGCTTCTCCGGCGGTTGCCGAACGCATCGGGCTCGAACCCTTCCACTTCGTCAAGCGCCATGCGGCCTTCATGATCCCGTCGATCGCCGTTATGCTCGGCCTTTCCTTCCTGACGCCGCGCCAGGTGCGGCGCACCGCGATCATCCTGCTGATCGTGGCGCTCGCGATGATGCTGCTGGCGCTGTTCTTCGGTGTCGAGGTCAAGGGGTCACGCCGCTGGGTCACGCTTGCCGGCATCTCCATCCAGCCCTCGGAATTCATGAAGCCGGCCTTCGTCGTGGTCTGCGCCTGGCTCTTTTCCGAACATGCCCGCCAGCCGGAAATTCCGGGCAACCTCTTTGCCATCATCCTGTTCGGCATGGTCGCGGCCCTTCTCGTGGCTCAGCCCGACCTTGGCCAGACGATCCTGACGACGGCCGTCTGGGGCGGCATGTTCTTCATGGCCGGCATGCCGTGGCTCTGGATCATCGTGCTCGGCGTCGGCGGTGCCGGCGGCCTTGTCACTGCCTATTACGTCTTCCCGCACGTGGCGGGCCGAATAGACAAGTTCCTTACCGGCGAGGGCGACACGTTCCAGATCGATACCGCCCGCGAGGCGATCATCCGCGGCGACTGGTTCGGGCAGGGGCCGGGCGAGGGCATCGTCAAGCGCATCATTCCGGACGCCCATACCGACTTCATCTTCTCGGTCGCGGCCGAGGAATTCGGCATCGTCTTCTGCATCGCGCTCGTCGCCATCTTCACGGTGCTGGTGCTGCGCGGCCTGTCGCATGCCTATCGCGAACGCAACGATTTCAACCGCTTTGCCGTCGCCGGCCTGGTGCTGCAGATGGGCATCCAGTCGATCATCAATATCGGCGTCAATCTCGAACTGCTGCCGGCCAAGGGCATGACGCTGCCGCTGATTTCCTACGGCGGATCGTCGATGGTGGCGATCTGCGTCACGGCCGGCTTCATTCTGGCGCTGACGCGCCATCGCCCGGAAAAACGTGCGCAGGACCGGAGCCTTTTCCGCGTGCCGCACGGCATGCCGGCGGAGTAGGGTCTCATGAGCAAGGGCATCGTCCTTCTTGCCGCCGGGGGAACCGGCGGCCACGTCTTTCCGGCCGAAGCGCTCGCCTTCAAGCTGAGGGAGCGCGGTTATTCCGTGCATCTCGTCACCGACAGCCGCGCGGAGCGTTACGCCGGCAAGTTTCCGGCCGACGAGATCCATGTCGTGCCGTCGGCGACGATTGGTTCGAAGAACCCGGTGGCCGTCGCGCGTTCGCTGTGGAAGCTCTGGACGGGCATGCGGGCGGCAAAGCGGCTGATCGGCCGGCTGAAGCCGGTCATCGTCGTCGGCTTCGGCGGCTATCCGACCGTGCCGCCGCTGCTGGCCGCCACACGGCTTGGCGTGCCTTCGATGCTGCATGAGCAGAATGCCGTCATGGGCCGCGCCAACAAGGCGCTGGCGCCGCGCGTCAAGGCGATTGCCGGCGGCTTCCTGCCGGAAAACGGCGGCGCTTTTTCCGGCAAGACGATCGCGACCGGCAATCCCGTGCGCCCGGCGATCCTTGCCGCGGCAGAGCAGCCCTATGTGCCGTCGCATCCCGGCGAGCCGTTCAACCTCGTCGTCTTCGGCGGCAGCCAGGGCGCGCAATATTTCTCCAAGGCGATGCCGACGGCGATCAGCCTGCTTGACGACGCATTGCGGGCGCGGCTCAGAGTGACGCAGCAGGTGCGCCCGGAGGATATGGAAATGGTGCGCGGCTGCGTGGCGCAATTGCAGATGGGCGCGGATATCGCCCCGTTTTTCAATGATATGGCGGAACGTCTTGCCGGGGCGCATCTGGTCATCTGCCGCTCCGGGGCTTCGACGGTTTCGGAAATCTCGGTCATCGGACGCCCGGCCGTGTTCGTGCCTTATCCGCATGCGCTCGATCACGACCAGGCCGCGAATGCCGCAGCCCTTGCCGCGACCGGCGGAGCCAGGGTGATCGCGCAGGCCGAGCTTTCGCCGGAGCGCCTTGCCTCGATCCTGACGCATGCGATGAACGAACCGGAAAAGCTTGCCGGCATGGCGGCGGCGGCCAAGCTGGCGGGAAAACCTGACGCGGCGAACTTGCTTGCCGACATGGTTGAGGCTATTGCCGCCGGCAAGACAGTTGCAGAACTCAAGGGGGCACGCGCATGAAGCTGCCAAAGGCAATCGGCCTTGTCCATTTCATCGGCATCGGCGGTATCGGCATGAGCGGTATCGCAGAGGTGCTGCATAATCTCGGCCATCGGGTGCAGGGATCGGACCAATCCGACAGCGCCAATGTCCAGCGCCTTCGCGACAAGGGCATCGAGGTTTTCGTCGGCCACAAGGCGGAAAATCTCGGCGACGCCGAAGTCGTGGTCGTCTCGACCGCGATCAAGAAGAGCAATCCGGAACTCGTCGCCGCGCGCGAGAAGCTGCTGCCGGTGGTGCGTCGTGCCGAAATGCTGGCCGAGCTGATGCGCTTCCGCAATGCGATCGCCATCGGCGGCACGCATGGCAAGACGACGACGACCTCGCTCGTCGCCACGCTGCTCGAAGCCGGCGGCCTGGACCCGACGGTCATCAACGGCGGCATCATCAATGCCTATGGCACGAATGCGCGCATGGGCGAGGGCGAGTGGATGGTGGTGGAGGCCGACGAATCCGACGGCACCTTCCTGAAGCTGCCTGCCGACGTCGCCGTCGTTACCAATATCGACCCTGAACATCTCGACCATTACGGCAATTTCGACGCCGTGCGCGCCGCCTTCCGGCAGTTCGTCGAGAACGTGCCTTTCTACGGTTTCGGCGTCATGTGCCTCGATCATCCCGAGGTGCAGGCGCTGGTCGGCCGCATCGAGGACCGCAAGGTCATCACCTATGGCGAAAACCCGCAGGCCGACGTGCGCTTCATGAATGTGCGCATCGAAGGCACGCGCTCGGTCTTCGATGTCGAGATCCGCCGCCGCCGCACGGGCGAAGTCATCCGGCTCGACAATCTCGTCATGCCGATGCCCGGCCGTCACAATATCGCCAATGCCACGGCGGCCATTGCCGTTGCCAACCGTCTCGGCATTTCACGCGAGGATATCGCCAAGGGGCTTGCCTCCTTCGGCGGCGTCAAGCGTCGCTTCACGCTGACGGGCGAATGGAACGGCGTGCAGATCTTCGACGACTACGGCCATCACCCGGTCGAGATCAAGGCGGTGCTGCGCGCCGCCCGCGAGGCCTGCAAGGGCAGGATCATCGCCGTGCACCAGCCGCATCGTTATACCCGCCTGTCGAGCCTGTTCGAGGAATTCGCCGCCTGCTTCAACGATGCCGACAGCATTTTCATCGCGCCTGTCTATGCCGCGGGTGAAGACGCGATCGAGGGGGCGGATTCGGAATCGCTCGTTTCCCGCATCAAATCGGGTGGCCATCGCGATGCCCGCTTCCTTCCTTCGGCGGAAGCTCTACCGCAGATGGTAGCAGAAATTGCAAAGCCCGGGGACTTTGTGGTTCTCCTGGGTGCTGGTAGCATTACATACTGGGCAGCCGCGCTGCCGAAGCAGTTGCAAGACCTTTCAGGAAAGTCCGCATGAAACAGGTTAATGGGGAAAAGCTACTTGCCTCTCTCGGAGAGGGCGTAAAAGACATTCGCGGCCGACTGACGCCGGATGCACCCATGGACCGCGTCACCTGGTTCCGCGCCGGCGGTCTGGCCGAGCTGATGTTCCAGCCGCATGACGAGGAAGACCTTATCGCCTTCCTCAAGATATTGCCGGATGAGGTGCCGCTGACGGTGGTCGGTGTCGGCTCGAACATCCTGGTGCGCGACGGCGGTATTCCCGGTGTCGTGCTGCGCCTCTCGGCCAAGGGTTTCGGCTTTGTCGAACTCGCCGGCGAAAACCGCATTCTCGCCGGCGCCATCTGCCCGGACAAGCACGTGGCCGCCATGGCGATGGACAACGGCATCGGCGGTTTCGCCTTCTACTACGGCATTCCCGGCGGCATCGGCGGCGCTGCCCGCATGAATGCCGGCGCCAACGGCTCGGAGACGAAGGATCGCGTCGTTGAAGTGCGGGCGATCGACCGCAAGGGCAACAGGCATGTGCTGACGAATGCCGAGATGGGCTATTCCTATCGCCATTCGGATGCGGCCGACGATCTGATCTTCACTTCGGTTCTGTTCGAGGGGTATCCGGACGACCGGGCCAAGATCCGCGCCGAAATGGATGCCGTGCGCAACCACCGCGAGACGGTGCAGCCGATCCGCGAAAAGACCGGCGGTTCCACCTTCAAGAATCCGGAGGGCCATTCGGCCTGGAAGCTGATCGACGAGGCGGACTGCCGCGGGCTCGTCATCGGCAGCGCGCAGATGTCGTCGCTTCACTGCAACTTCATGATCAACATGGGGCAGGCGACCGGCTACGATCTCGAATATCTCGGCGAGGAAGTGCGCCGCAAGGTTTTCGAAAGCTCCGGCATCAAGCTGGAATGGGAAATCAAGCGCCTCGGGCTCTTCATGCCCGGCCGCGAGGTCCGTCCCTTCCAGGGCGTCACGACCGAATAGGGCTATTTTACCGCCAGCCTCAGACCCTCGCGCGGCGTGACGGCCGGCGACCAGCCGAGCACGTCGCGGGCGTGGGATATGTCCACCTGCAGCGAACCGCAGAGGCGGTCGAACAGCGCCTGCCTGCCGGCGAGCGTGAGGGCGCCTCGCAGGATCGGGACCGGGAAAGGATAGAGGGCGGGCTTGATGCCGAGACCGTCGGCTATGGCGCGGATCAGGTCGGGCGTGGAGAGGCTCTCGCCGTCCCCTGCCAGGAATACCTCGCCGGCTGCGGCAGGGTGCTGCATGCACAGGATGATCAGATCGACGAGATTGGAAAGCGCCACCAAGGTCCGCCGGTTCTTCACGGAGCCGAGCGGCAGCGGGAGCTGCCCGCGCACGAGATTGACCAGCCGTGCGAAATTGCCCGGCGCATTCGGCCCGTAGACCAGCGGCGGGCGGATGACAACGAGTTCCATCCCCGTCCTCTCCGCAACAGCCTTGAGGGCGATTTCGCTTTCGTGTTTCGAGATTGCGTAGGGTTCCGTTGGGGCGGGCGGATCATCATGCCGGAAGGGGCGGTCGTTCCGCATCCCGTTGACGCCGATCGAGCTGATGAACACCAGTCGTCGGACGCCGGCCCTTGCTGCCTGTTCCGCCAGGTTCAGCGCCGAAGCGCTATTCTCGCGGCGGAACACTTCAAGGGGATCGGCGGAGGCGTCCTTGAGGACATGCGCACGGGCAGCGAGATGCACGACGACCTCGATGGATTTCAGCGCCTCGGTCCAATCGGTTTCCGGGGTGATCGACACGGGAAAATGGGTGCTTCCTTCCGGAAAAATCGCATCCCTGGAGCGGCTGGTCAGCGTCAGCCCGATATCGCTTCTGCCGTACAATTTCTCCACGAGGGCATTGCCGATAAAGCCGGAGGCTCCAGTAATCAGGCACCGCATGACGCATTCCCCGTTCTAGCTGTCGGAAAGTCTGGCTAGCCGGAAGTCTTGCGTGCATCAACAAAAAAGCCGCGACGGCGGGCGTCGCGGCTTCCTGTTTCTGTTGAAACGTCTCAGACTTCCTCGCGACCCGACAAAAGGATGCAGAGGAGCGAGATCGCCGCCGAGGCTGCGAGGTAGTAGCCGACATAGGTGAGGCTGTAGTTGGTCGCGAGCCAGGTGGCGATATAGGGAGCAAGCGAGGCGCCGAAAATGCCGCCGAGATTGAAGGTCATCGAGGCGCCGGTGTAGCGCACCATGGTCGGGAAGGGGGCGGCCAGGGCCGCGCCGATCGGACCATAGGTGAAGCCCATCAGGCCGAGGCCGATGATCGAGCACAGGACGGCGCCGGTCAGGCCCGCCGTCAGCAGGCTGGCATAGAAGAAGCCGAAGATGGCGATGGCGATCGTCGTCAGGATCAGGATCAGGCGACGCGAGTAGCGGTCGGACAGCCATCCGGACAGCGGGATCGTCAGGCCGAAGAAGACGACGCCGACGAGCTGGACGACCAGGAACTGCTCACGCGAATAGCCGAGTTTCGTCGTGCCCCAGGAGAGCGTGAAGACCGTCATCAGGTAGAAGAGCACGAAGGTGGCGACCGCGATGAACGTGCCGAGGATCAGACTGCGCAGGTGGCCGCGGAAGACGGTCGCGACCGGAACGGCGACGCGCTCGTGTTTCTCGACGGCCTTCTGGAATTCCGGCGTTTCGGCGATCTTCAAGCGGACATAGAGGCCGACGGCGACGAGCGCGAGGCTGGCGATGAAGGGAATGCGCCAGCCGTAAGCGAGGAAATCCTCGTTGCTCATGGTCTCCGCCAGAATCAGGAAGAAGCCGGAGGAGAGGATGAAGCCGATCGGCGCGCCGAGCTGCGGGAACATGGCGTACCAGCTGCGCTTGCCGGGAGGGGCGTTTTCCGTCGCGAGCAGCACGGCGCCGCCCCATTCGCCGCCGAGGCCGAGGCCCTGGCCGAAACGGCACAGCGCGAGCAGCAGCGGGGCGGCGATGCCGATCGCGTCGTAACCCGGCAGGATGCCGATGACCACGGTCGAAAGGCCCATGGTCATGAGAGCCGCCACAAGCGTCGCCTTGCGGCCGATCTTGTCGCCGAAATGGCCGAAGACCACGGCGCCGAAGGGGCGGGCGAAGAAGGCGATCGAGAAGGTCACGAGCGACTGCAGGAGCGCGGAAGTCGGATCGCTCGACGGGAAGAAGAGGTGGGGGAAGACGATGACGGCTGCCGTCGCATAGACGTAGAAGTCAAAAAATTCGATCGTGGTGCCGATAAGGCTCGCGATCAGAACACGAGCCGGGGAATTGACTTGCGTGCTGTTCGAAGCGGGAGTCGGCGATACGGATATCGCGTCAGACATTGTTATTCCATTCAGTTTACGGATTTGCCTTGGGAAGGCTGATGGGGTCTTAACGCAATTTTCATCATGCGCAAATGCCAGAAGGCGCAAGAATATGACGTAAATTGTATTATTTTTTCCCGCCTTTGCCCGCACCTGCCGGCTTTGCCGATCCCGGGCAGCGGATGTGTTTCGATCCGGGTCATCTTGCTTCTTTTGCGCCGAGCGCCGGGCAGGGCCGGGCGACTCGCATTGATTAACGAAAGTGCCGCGTCTCGTCGGCGATCCTTCATGCCCGGGAGTGCCGTTTCGCCGGCCGCTTCTCTTCATGGATGAACGCGATTCCATATCCCTTTGAAGACATGGATTTTTCCAGCGTCTCGTAAGCTTGCGCATTGCATGATGCCGGAAAGCGGCAAATCGGCAAAAGGCAAAAAATTGCAAATGTTAGGAGCCGGGAGTTAACGAAAGTAAACGGTTCGTTAACCATAATGATGCTCTAATGCACCCAAGCCAGACAAAGGCCACCGATCGGAGCAACAGCTCCGCGCAAGCTTCGGTCCGGCAGAGTGAAAGTTATTTTTGGGGGTGTTGATGAGTCGCGAGCACGTAGCTGTCCTGATGGGCGGATTTTCCTCGGAGAGGCCCGTCAGCCTTTCTTCGGGAAAGGCGTGTGCCGATGCTCTCGAGGCCGAAGGTTTCAAGGTAACGCGTATCGATGTCGACCGCGACGTTTCCGAAAAGCTCTCCGCCCTGAAGCCCGATGTTGCCTTCAATGCCTTGCATGGGCCTTTCGGCGAGGACGGCACGATACAGGGCATCCTCGAATATCTGCAGATCCCCTACACGCATTCGGGCGTGCTTGCCTCCGCGCTTGCCATGGACAAGGGCAAGGCGAAGCGCGTGGCCGCTGCCGCCGGCGTCCCGGTGGCCGAATCGCAGGTGCTGAACCGCTTCTCGTTTCCGTCGGAACATCCGATGAAGGCGCCTTATGTGGTCAAGCCCGTGCGGGAAGGCTCCAGCTTCGGTGTCGTCATCGTCGGCGAGGATCAGGCGCATCCGCCGCAGATCATCGGCTCGGCCGAATGGCGCTATGGCGAAGAGGTCATCGTCGAGCGTTATATCCATGGTCGCGAGCTGACCTGCGGCGTCATGGGCGATCAACCCATGGATGTCATCGAGGTGGTGCCGCAGGGCCACAATTTCTATGATTACGACTCCAAGTATGCGGCGGGCGGTTCAAAACATGTCTTGCCGGCTAAAATTTCACCGAAAATTTACCAAAAAATACAAACATTGGCGTTAAGGGCGCATCAAGCAATCGGTTGCCGCGGCGTCAGTCGGTCCGACTTTCGTTACGACGATCGTTTCTCCGAAGACGGCGAGCTCATCTGGCTGGAGGTCAATACCCAGCCAGGCATGACGCCAACCTCCCTTGTGCCCGAAATGGCCGGCCATGCCGGATATTCCTTTGGTGCATTTCTCCGGTGGATGGTGGAGGACGCGTCTTGTTTGCGTTGACGGTCAAAAGGATAGGGCGCCCCAGCCGTCATGCCGAGCTTCCCTATGCGGAGGCCGAGGACCGGCGCGTGCTGCCGCGGCCGCTGCGCCGTGTCGTGCGCTTCCTCGTCAGTCTCGGGACCGGCCGTATTCATATCCCGGCCCATACGGGCACCGTTTCGGCGCTCGGCTTCCTGGCCGCGACCGGCCTTTACGGCATGTCGCTTGGCGGTCACACCGAGGTCGTGGCGCAGGCGACGACAAGCGCCGTCGGATTTGCCATCGAGGATGTGAAGGTCTCGGGCAACAGTCAGACTTCGGAAATCGAGATCCTGCAGCTTCTCGGCCTCGACGGCACGACATCGCTCGTCGCGCTCGATGTCGATGCCGCCCGCCAGAAGATCGCGCGCCTTCCCTGGGTCGAGAATGTCGAAGTCCGCAAGGTCTATCCGAAGACGATCGAGGTGAAGCTTTCGGAGCGCAGCGCTTACGCCATCTGGCAGCACGGCCAGGAGCTTTCGCTGATCGAGAAGAACGGCAGCGTGATCGCGCCGCTTCGCGACAACAAGTTTTCGACCCTGCCGCTCGTCGTCGGCCGCGATGCCGAAACTGCCGCGGCCTCGCTCGAGGATATCTTTGCGAAGTGGCCGGACGTCAAGTCGCGCGTGAAGGCCTATGTCTGGGTGTCCGGCCGCCGCTGGGACCTGCACATGGACAATGGCGTCGTCGTCAAGCTGCCGGAAGACGATGTCGATCAGGCGCTTGCGGCGCTTTCGAAATTCGACAGGGAACAGCAGCTTCTGGAGCGCGATATCGCTGCGGTCGATCTGAGGCTGCCGGATCGCACGACGATCCAGCTGACGCCGGAGGCGGCAGCCCGCCGGCAGGCGGCGGTCGCGGCGCGCACCAAGGATTTGAAGAAGGCGGGGCAGAATATATGAGCATGTTCGGTTCATCCCATTTCGGATTGCCGCGCCTGAAGCCGCTTTCGTCGAAGCGGTCGCATATCGTTTCGGTGCTCGATATCGGCTCGACCAAGGTCGTCTGCATGATCGGCCGGCTGACGCCGCGCGAGGAAAGCCAGATCCTGCCGGGCCGCACGCACAATATCGAGATCATCGGCATCGGCCATCAGCGTTCGCGCGGCATCAAGACCGGCGTGATCGCCGATCTCGACGCGCTGGAAGGCGTCATCCGTCTCGCCGTCGATGCGGCCGAGCGTATGGCGGGCCTCACCGTCGAGAGCCTGATCGTCAACCTGACGGCCGGCCGTCTCGGCAGCGATATCTATACCGCCACCATCGATCTCGGCGGCCAGGAAGTCGAGCTGAACGACCTGAAGAAGGTGCTGTCGGCCGCCTGCCAGCAGTCGCTGCGACAGGACCGCGCCGTGCTGCATTCGCTGGCAACGGGCTTTTCGCTCGACGGCGAGCGCGGCATTCGCGATCCGCTGGCAATGTACGGCGATGCGCTCGGCGTCGACATGCATGTCGTCACCGCCGAACGCTCGGCGCTTAAAAATCTCGAGCTCAGCGTCAACCGGGCGCATCTTTCGGTGGAAGGAATCGTTGCGACACCTTATGCATCCGGTCTTGCCGCACTGGTCGACGATGAAGTCGAACTTGGCTGTGCGGCCATCGACATGGGCGGCGGCACGACGACGATTTCGGTCTTTGCCGAGGGCAAGCTGGTCCATACCGATGCTGTCGGCCTCGGCGGTCATCATGTGACGACCGACCTCGCACGCGGCCTTTCCACACGGATCGAGGATGCTGAACGTTTGAAGGTGGTCCACGCTTCGGCGCTGACCAACTCTTCCGACGAGCGCGAGCTGATCTCCATTCCGCCGATCGGCGAGGATGATCGCGATCAGCCGACGCAGGTGCCGCGGGCTCTGGTTTCGCGCATCGTTTCGGCGCGCATCGAGGAGACGATGGAACTCATCCGCGACCGCATCCAGCGCTCGGGCTTCAGCCCGATCGTCGGCAAGCGTGTCGTGCTGACGGGCGGCGCAAGCCAGCTGACCGGCCTTGCCGAAGTGGCGCGCCGCATCCTGGCCCGCAACGTTCGCATCGGCCGTCCGATGGGTGTCTCGGGCCTGCCGACGGCAGCCAAGGGACCGGCCTTTTCGACGGCCGTGGGGCTGATGATCTATCCGCAGGTCGCGGACATGGAAACACATGCGTCACAGAGCAGCCTGCTCCTGTCGCTTGGGGGAAATAACAGCCGCATCGCCCGCATGGGCCAGTGGCTGAAGGAAAGCTTTTGAAATTGAGTGAATTGGCCGGCGTGGCGATGCGGCCATAAAGAGAAGGAACAGGTACCATGACTATCAAGCTGCAGAAGCCTGACATCACCGAATTGAAGCCGCGCATCACCGTATTCGGCGTCGGCGGCGGCGGCGGCAATGCTGTCAATAACATGATCTCCGCGGGCCTCCAGGGCGTCGACTTCGTCGTTGCCAATACGGATGCCCAGGCGCTGACCATGACGAAGGCCGAACGGGTCATCCAGCTCGGCGCCAACGTCACCGAAGGCCTCGGCGCAGGTTCGCAGCCGGAAGTCGGCCGTGCGGCCGCAGAAGAGTGCATCGACGAGATCATCGATCACCTGAACGGCACGCATATGTGCTTCGTCACCGCCGGCATGGGCGGCGGCACCGGTACGGGTGCTGCTCCCGTCGTCGCACAGGCCGCCCGCAACAAGGGCATCCTGACGGTCGGCGTCGTCACCAAGCCGTTCCACTTCGAAGGCGGGCGCCGCATGCGCCTGGCCGAAGCCGGCATCCAGGAACTGCAGAAGTCTGTCGATACGCTCATCGTCATTCCGAACCAGAACCTCTTCCGTATCGCCAACGACAAGACGACCTTCGCCGACGCCTTCGCCATGGCCGACCAGGTTCTCTATTCGGGCGTTGCCTGCATCACCGACCTGATGGTGAAGGAAGGTCTCATCAACCTCGACTTCGCCGACGTCCGCTCGGTCATGCGCGAAATGGGTCGTGCAATGATGGGTACCGGCGAAGCCTCCGGTTCGGGCCGCGCCATGCAGGCCGCCGAAGCGGCAATCGCCAACCCGCTGCTAGACGAAACCTCGATGAAGGGCGCGCAGGGCCTGCTGATCTCCATCACCGGCGGTCGCGACCTCACGCTCTTCGAAGTCGACGAAGCTGCGACCCGCATCCGCGAAGAAGTCGATCCGGACGCCAACATCATCCTCGGCGCGACCTTCGACGAATCGCTCGAAGGCATCATCCGCGTGTCGGTCGTCGCGACCGGCATCGATCGTGCCATGGGCGAGGGCACCGACCGCGTGTTCCAGCCGGCCGCAAAGCCCGCTATCCGTCCCTCCGCGGCCGTTGCTCCGGCACCGGCCGCAGTTCAGCCTGCTCCGGTGATGCAGGCACCGAAGGCCGACCAGATTGCGCAGACCATCCGCGAGGCTGAAGTCGCGATGGAACGCGAACTGGAAATCCCGGCCCCGCGTGCCGCTGCTCCGATCCAGCAGCAGCCGGTCATGCAGGAAACCTTCCGCCCGCAGAGCAGGATCTTCGCTTCCGCCCCGGAAGCGGCCCCTGTCATCCGCCCGGCTCCGGTCCAGCAGGCTCCCGTGATGCAGCAGCCGGCTCCGCAGCCGGTCATGCAGCAGCAGCCGGTCCGCCATGAGCCGGTCATCCGCCAGGCGCCCGAGCCGGTCCGCATGCCGAAGGTCGAAGACTTCCCGCCGGTCGTCCAGGCCGAACTCGACCACCGCTCGCAGCCGGCCGCTTCCCACGTTCAGGAAGAGCGCGGCCCGATGGGACTGCTGAAGCGAATCACCAATTCGCTCGGCCGTCGCGAAGAGGAAGTCGCTCCGGAAATGACCTCCGCGCCGGCGGCTTCTTCGCAGCAGCGCCGCCCGCTGTCGCCGGAAGCAAGCCTCTACGCACCGCGTCGCGGCAACCTTGACGACCAGGGCCGCGCGGTGCCGCAGGCCCGCATGATGCAGGAAGACGACCAGCTGGAAATCCCGGCCTTCCTGCGCCGGCAGTCGAACTGAGAAGCGCACTTCTCCACAGAAAACGCCCGGGATCGAAATCCCGGGCGTTTGCATTTCTACATGCTTGAATTCTAAATGCTTTTGCCGCTGCGGATTTCGTAACAAATCGAAACGAACAGTGATTTGGATTGCAGCGCCGGTCCACGTAAGTATGAGGCAAGCGAACTGCCCTTAGAGTCCGCTTGGCGTGGTTCGGGCAGTGTAGAAGAAAGATCCGGCCTGACGGCAACAGCGGGTGCGGAAGAATAAAGGCAGAACTTATGGGACTTGGCTTGTTGGTCTTTCAGACGACGGTATCGCGTCCGGTGACTCTTTCGGGCATCGGCGTTCATTCGGGTGCCGACGTTTCGATCACCTTCAATCCGGCCGAAGCCGGCACCGGCGTCGTCTTCCAGCGCGTGCATGAAAACGGTGACGTCACCGAACTGAAGGCCGTTTCCTCGCAGGTCGGCAATACCGATCTCTGCACCGTTCTCGGCTTCTCGCCGGCCCATTCCGTCGCGACGATCGAACATGTCATGGCGGCCGTCTATGCGCTCGGCCTCGACAATGTCGTCATCGAAGTCACCGGCGCCGAAATGCCGATCATGGATGGCAGCTCGGTTCCCTTCGTCGAAGCCATCGAACAGGTCGGCCTCGTTTCCCTCGGCGTCAAGCGCCGCTACATCCGCATCACCAAGCCGGTTCGCATCGAGCATGGCGGTTCCTGGAGCGAGTTCCGCCCCTATGACGGCACGCGCTTCGAAGTCGAGATCGATTTCGAGTGCCCGCTGATCGGCCGCCAGAAGTGGGAAGGCGATCTCACCGCCGCCGTCTTCAAGACCGAGCTGTCGCGTGCGCGCACCTTCGGCTTCATGCGCGATGTCGAGCGTCTCTGGGCCTCGGGCCACGCTCTCGGCTCCTCGCTCGAAAACTCGGTCGTCATTTCCGACGACAATACCGTCATCAATGTCGAAGGCCTGCGCTACGCCAAGGACGAGTTCGTGCGTCACAAGACGCTGGATGCCGTCGGCGACCTGGCGCTTGCCGGTGCACAGTTCATCGGCTGCTACCGTTCCTATCGCGGCGGCCACAAGATGAACGCCAACGCTCTCAAGGCGCTGCTGAGCGACCCGACCGCCTATGAAGTGGTCGAGACCTCGACGCCGCGCCAGCGCGTTGCCGTTCGCGAATTCATCGCAGTCAGCGCTCCGGAATTCGCCCCCTGGTCGGCATGACCTCCAGTATACCAATTAAGGCCAGGGCCGCCTCCCAACGGGGGCGGTTTTTTTATGGGGAAGGGGCGGACGGGCGCGCCGATAGATGTTTTACGGCATATATTTAGCCGTCGCCGCTTCGAATGCTGGTGAAAAGCCCGACATTCTCGGCGGTGCTGCCACAAAAATGCGTTAATGCGTGATCATTGCGTTGCTCTCGATGGGTATTTGTGGCTAGAAACGCCAGCTAGGCGTGGCTGCCGTGGAGTGGACGGCGGCGGTGGGATTCTTTCGAATGGCTTATGCAAGGTCTGACATGATGATGAAGACAGCGCGCGCTTTGCTCGCATCCTTGATGGTGCTGAGCGCAGGCGCCTTGATTTCCGGCTGCCAGTCGGACCCTGATATCGACATCACCAAGCTCGGCCTTGAGACCGATCCGCCTGATGTGCTCTACACGCAGGGCCTTGCCAACATGAAGGCCGGCAACATGGCCGAGGCGGCGCGCAAGTTCGACGCGATCGACGCGCAGAACCCGTTCTCGGAATGGGCGCGCAAGGCGCTCGTCATGAGCACCTTCGTCAAATACCGCCAGGGCCGCTTCGACGACGCGCTCGCGTCGGGCAACAAATACATGGCGCAGTATCCGAAATCCAAGGATGCCGCCTATGTGCAGTATCTCGTGGGGCTGACCTATTCCAAGCAGATCGTCGACGTGACGCAGGACCAGCGCGCCTCGCAGAAGACGATCGAGGCGATGCAGGCCGTCGTCGACAACTATCCCGACTCCGAATATGTCGACGACGCGCAGGCCAAGATCCGCTTCGCGCGCGACCAGCTCGCCGGCAAGGAGATGCAGGTCGGCCGCTACTATATGGAGCGCAAGGAATATCTCGCCGCGATCTCGCGCTTCCGCATCGTCGTCGAGAAATATCCGAACACGAACCAGGTCGAGGAGGCGCTTGCCCGTCTCGTCGAAGCCTATTACGCGATGGGTGTGGTCGAAGAGGCGCAGACCGCCGCCGCCGTCCTCGGTCACAATTATCCCGACAGCCAGTGGTATGCTGATTCGTACAAGCTGCTGCAGTCGGGTGGCGCGGAGCCGCGTGAAAACAAGGGTTCGTGGATCGCCGCAGCGGGCAAGAAACTCCTTCTCGGTTCCTGAGGCCAATGCTGATCCAGCTTTCGATCCGCGATATCGTTCTGATCGAGCGGCTGGATCTTGCCTTCGAGACCGGCCTCTCCGTGCTGACGGGTGAGACGGGTGCTGGCAAATCCATCCTGCTCGACAGTCTTTCGCTGGCTCTTGGCGGGCGCGGCGACGGCGGCCTCGTGCGCCATGGCGAGGACAAGGGGCAGGTGACGGCCGTCTTCGATGTCGGCATGGATCACGGCGCCCGCAAGCTCTTGCGCGAAAACGGCATCGACGACGAAGGCGACCTGATCTTCCGCCGCCAGCAATCCTCCGACGGCCGCACCAAGGCCTATGTGAACGACCAGCCGGTCAGCGTGCAGCTGATGCGCCAGGCCGGCCAGATGCTGGTCGAGATCCACGGCCAGCACGACGACCGCGCGCTTGTCGATACAAATGCCCACAGGACGCTGCTGGATGCCTTTGCCGGCATCAGCGAGGATGTGCAGGGCGTGGCGGCGCTTTACCGCCAGTGGCGCGACAGCGAACGCACGCTCAAGAAGCACCGCGAGAAGGTCGAGGCTGCGGCCCGCGAGGCGGACTATCTGCGGGCGTCGGTCGAGGAGCTGGAAAAACTCTCGCCGCGCGACGGCGAGGAGGACGAACTTGCCGACCGCCGCCAGAAGATGATGAAGGCGGAGCGCATTGCCGGCGATATTGCCGAGGCTTCCGAATTCCTGAACGGCAATGCCTCTCCGGTGCCGCATATCGCCTCGCTGGTGCGCCGTCTCGAGCGCAAGAGCCATGAGGCGCCCGGCCTGCTGGAAGACACGGTGGCGCTGCTGGACGCCGCGCTGGACCAGCTTTCCAACGCGCAGATGGAAGTGGAAGCGGCGCTGCGCAAGACCGAATACGACCCGAAGGAGCTGGAGCGCGTCGAGGAGCGGCTGTTTGCGCTGCGTGCGGCCTCGCGCAAATATTCCGTTCCGGTCACCGAGCTTCCGGCACTTGCCGTGCGCATGATCAACGATCTTGCCGATCTCGATGCCGGCGAGGAGCGTCTGTCCAAGCTTGAAAAGGAAGTGGGTGTCGCCAAGGCCAATTATGAGGCCGCCGCGCGCACGCTTTCGGGAAAGCGCCATCATGCCGGCGACGCGCTGGCGCAGGCCGTCATGGCCGAGCTGCCGGCCCTCAAGCTTGAACGCGCCCGCTTCATGGTGGAGATCACCACCGATGCGGAGGAAGCGACGGCCGAGGGCATCGATGTCGTCGAATTCCATGTCCAGACCAATCCGGGCACGCGGCCGGGCTCGATCATGAAGGTTGCCTCGGGCGGCGAACTCTCTCGTTTCCTGCTGGCGCTCAAGGTGGCGCTCGCCGACCGCGGCTCGGCGCCGACACTCGTCTTTGACGAAATTGATACGGGTGTGGGGGGTGCCGTGGCCGATGCGATCGGCCAGCGGCTGAAGCGGCTTTCCGAGCGTGTGCAGGTTCTCTCCGTTACCCATGCACCGCAAGTCGCGGCACGCGCCGCCACGCATTTGTTGATCTCCAAAGGACCGTCCGGAGAAGGTTCCGACAAGATCGCCACGCGCGTTGCCACCATGGCGCAGAAGGACCGCACCGAAGAGATTGCCCGCATGCTTGCCGGGGCTTCCGTGACGGAAGAGGCAAGGGCGGCCGCGGCGCGTCTGCTGTCGGGCAATGGTTAGATTCCCTTGCGGGTGACAACGGTGACAAGCTGAGGGCGTTAGGATATGTGACCTTGCCCAGCGGTGAGGTCCATTCATGCGGCTTTTCCATTTCAGTGACGATCCCGCCATTGCCGTCTTCGAGCCGCGTCCGGTTCGCATTCCATCCGAGCGTCCGCCGGGCCAGGAATGGCTGAACGGGCCGCTCGTCTGGGCGATCGATGATATCAATGACTTCCTATATCTCTTTCCACGCGATTGCCCGCGCATCCTGGTCTGGGCAAAGTCCGATACGACCGCGGAGGATCAGAGCCTGCTCGGTGGCTGGCGGGGTACCGCCTATATCGAGCGCGGCTGGCTGGAGCGACTGGAGACCGAAACCATCCATCGCTACGAGATGCCGCTGGATCATTTCGAAGATATTCAGGATGCCGGAATGTGGGTGTCGCGCAGTACCGTCGTGCCGCTCGCGCTTACGGCCCTGTCGGGGCTTCACCGGGAATTTGCACCGCGCGGCATCGAGCTCAAGGTCGTCGATAGTCTCACGCCGGTGAAGGCTCTGCGAGACACGACATTGCATGTCAGCGCCATCAGGATGCGCAACGCGCAGCCATAATTCCAAACGTCGGTACTATTTCAATCGCGGGATTTTGCTCTAAAACCATTGCAGATTCTCTGGAGTGAAGCTGCATGTCGACCGAATCCGTCGCTGTTGAGGACCTGACCCTTGAAGATGCCGCCACCGAGCTGGAGCGGCTGGCAAAGGCGATCGCCTATAACGACGCGCTCTATCACGGCAAGGACCAGCCGGAGATTTCGGACGCGGATTATGATGCGCTCAAGCGCCGCAACGACGCGATCGAGGCGCGTTTCCCGGAGCTGATCCGCGAGGACAGCCCGTCGCGCCGCGTGGGCGCTCAGCCGTCCAATACTTTCGCGCCCGTGGTCCATTCCAGGCCGATGCTGTCGCTCGACAACACGTTTTCGCAGGAAGACGTGCGCGATTTCGTCGCCAGCGTCTACCGCTTCCTTGGCCGCCTGCCGGACAATTCGATCGCCTTTACCGCCGAACCGAAGATCGACGGTCTCTCCATGTCGATCCGCTACGAGAACGGCAAGCTAGTGACGGGTGCCACGCGCGGCGACGGCACGACCGGTGAAAACGTCACGGCCAATATCCGCACCATCAAGGAAATCCCGAACGAGCTGCCCAGGGGCGTTCCGTCCGTCGTGGAAGTGCGCGGCGAGGTCTACATGGCCAAGAGCGACTTCATGGCGCTCAATGCCCAGATGGAAGCCGAGGGCAAGCAGACCTATGTCAATCCGCGCAACACGGCCGCCGGCTCGCTGCGCCAGCTCGACGCCAAGGTGACGGCAAGCCGCAAGCTGCGATTCTTCGCCTATGCCTGGGGCGAGATGTCGGAGATGCCCGCCGATACGCAGATGGGCATGGTCGAGACTTTCAGGAGCTGGGGTTTTCCGGTCAATCCGCTGATGAAACGGCTAAGCTCGGTGGACGATATCCTTGCCCACTATGCCGAGATCGGCCTCGAACGGCCTGATCTCGATTACGATATCGACGGTGTCGTCTACAAGGTCGACAGTCTCGAACTGCAGCAGCGCCTCGGCTTCCGCTCGCGCAGCCCGCGCTGGGCGACGGCGCACAAGTTCCCGGCCGAGCAGGCCTTCACCATCGTCGAGAATATCGACATCCAGGTCGGCCGCACGGGCGCCTTGACGCCGGTCGCGCGTCTGACGCCGATTACCGTCGGCGGCGTGGTCGTCACCAATGCGACGCTGCACAACGAGGATTATATCAGGGGCATCGGCAATAGCGGCGAGCGCATCCGCGAGGAGGAGCACGATATCCGCATCGGCGATACCGTGATCGTGCAGCGGGCCGGTGATGTGATCCCGCAGGTGCTCGACGTGGTGATGGAAAAGCGGCCGGTGGATGCCGCGCCCTACCAGTTTCCCAAGGTGTGCCCGGTCTGCGGTTCGCATGCGGTGCGTGAAGCCGGTGAATCTGTGCGTCGTTGTACCGGGGGGCTGATATGTTCTGCCCAGCAAATTGAGCGGCTGAAGCACTTTGTTTCACGCCCTGCCTTCGATATCGAAGGCTTCGGTGAGCAGTACGTCGAGTTGTTTTTCAATGCGGGTCTGCTGAAAACGCCTGGGGATATTTTCAGGCTTCATGTCCACGCCGAGGAAGTCAAGCAAGTCGTCCTTCAATATCGCGAAGAACAACAGCAAGCCCGTGAAGAGCGCACGGGAAAAGTACGGAAAAAAGTCTCCGCGGACAAAGACCGGAAGTTCGAGGGTGTTGAAAAGCTATTCGATTCTATCGATAGGGCGAAGGAAGTCCTACTCGAGAGGCTGATATTTGCTCTGGGTATCAGAAACATCGGAGAGGTTTCCGCCAAAGCTCTTGCCAATGAATTTGGTAGTTTCGAGAGCCTGATGCAGGCGGTAAGCGATGCAGCGTCTGGCCGTCCGGGCAAGGCCTGGAGCGATCTTAAGAACATTGATCAAGTTGGCGAAATTGCGTTGGGCAAATTGCTGGATTCCGTAGGGCCAAATATGTCTGTCGCCGGTCATCTGTCTGCAGATGCTTGGCTGACTGGTGTGGGGCTCAGTCAACGCCAGCGAATGAACCTTCTCGCTCGATACGGCGGAGCAGCTGCTGTACAAAAAGCAGTCGCAGAAGCTCGGGAATCTGCTCCTAGGCAGCCGTACATCAGCCTAGTGAAGATGAAGGACGTCGGGGAGGTTGCGACGGATTCTTTGATCGAGTTTTTCAGCGAAAAGCATAACTATGATGCAGTAAATGACCTATTAGGTCAGATTACCGAAAAGCACAAAGTTTTGGAAAAAGTAGATAGTGCGATATCGGGTAAGACTGTGGTTTTTACCGGCAATCTTGAACACATGTCTCGTAACGAGGCAAAGGCAACTGCCGAGCGACTAGGCGCCCGAGTTTCTGGCTCAGTGTCAGCGAAAACCGATATGGTTATTGCAGGACCGGGTGCGGGATCTAAGCTGCAAGACGCACGGAAATTTAATGTCAGAATTCTGACTGAGATTGAATGGATGGAAATGGTTTCCTTATTGGACAAGTAGGACCGAAATTAAGTGAAACATCACAGATGTTTCACCCAATGCTCTTCAGACACAATGGCAATGGGATGGCCATTCTCTCGAAGCTCGCATGCTTTCAAGATCTTGTTGCCAAAAGACGAATGCTTCCATGAATCCGTTGCGTAAACACCGATAACCAAAACGTTCGTCTTTCTTGTTAGACCTCCTGCGAAGCCGCCTCTTGTTGTTACCGCTTCTTCGCAATGTTTCCGCTGACCGAAATTAAACGTGCCCGTGAAGCAATAGTTTTGTCCGTCAAATGTTAGTTCCGGCAGAGGCGAATCCAAGGGAAGGGATGTTGCCTTCAGCGCTTCACCCAATTCGAAACCTCCGTCTGCGAAACGGTTTAACGTATCGAAGAGTTCTTCCTTTTCCATTTCGTCAACGACACCGTCGGCCAGTATTTCAGCAACCCGCATATAGAGTGTGCGAATGATCGGCTGATCGCTAACCGAGCCATTCGCAGCCAGCCATTTCTGCAGAAACTCGACTTCCCGTCTGTTGATTGTACCGTCGGCAACGAGCCCCCGTGCAAGCCCAACCAACTCGTCAATTTGGCGGCTAGAGATTCGGTCGTTGCCCAATGTTACAAGAAGCGATTCGTCCATAAATGTGTTCCTTCGAGTGACTGCGAGTATAAGATCAAAAGCACACCAAAAAGTCGATATACTCTCGTTTCAGTTTCAAAATTTGTCGTGACGATCTCAAGATGCTAACGGTCGCACAGATTGTCCTCCGTCATGCTCGGGACAGGCCCGAGCATGACGGAGGAGAGGTTTCACGCCCTCAGCCGCGCCATCGTATAGGCATCGACATATTGCCCGTCGCGATAGCCGAAGGAGCGGAGCAGGCCCTCCTTCTCGAAGCCGAATTTTTCATAGAGGCGGATGGCGGCCGTGTTGTCGGTGTAGACGGTCAACTCCATCCGTTTGATGTCGTGCCAGTTGTCGGCGGCGTCGAGGATGGCGGCCATCAGGAAGGTGCCGATGCCGCGGCCGGTGAAATCGTCATGCACCCCCATGCCGAGATTTGCCGCGTGCTGGCGCCGTCCCTCGAAGCGGTTCATGCCGGCATTGGCGACGAGCTTGCCGTCGAGTTCGACGACGAGATTGAGCGCGCCGGGCGAGGGGTTTTCCATGCGCTTGCGCACCGCGTCGATGCTTTGAAAGGGCGGGCGCAGCGTGCCGGCGCGGTAGCCGGGCAGGTTCATCAGTTCGGTGACGGCCTCGGCGTCGCTCATGCGCAGGGCGCGCACGACAAGGCCCGGCAAGGAAGGTTTTTCGGGTGGGGTATCCTGACTGGCTGACATCATGCTCTCCTTGGGTTTCAAAAGAGGAGAGCGGAGTTTCCGAAACCCTGCTTTCCTCGGCAGGGTTTTCGGGGATGATCGGACTGCTAGTGACGCAGCATCGTTCCCGCGTACCCTGCAAGGGTCGTGGTGATAAGATGCATATTGTGGGTCACAGAGTTGATCATGGGCGGGAGTTTCGCCATTCGCGTGCAGATGTCAACAGGGCATGATTTGCCTTCGGATGCAGCTATCCTTATTCCAGTAGCACAGACGATTCGGATATTTGCCCCGTGAAGACCATCGCCATCGATTTCGAGACAGCCAACGAACAGCGCGGCAGCGCCTGCTCGGTCGGGCTTGCCTGGATCGAGGACGGGCAGGTGACGCGGGTGGAGGAGCGGCTGATCCGGCCGCGCGACATGCGCTTTTCCGGCATGAATATCGCCATTCACGGCATCCGGCCCGAACATGTCGAGGATGCGCCGGAATTTCCCGAAGTCATGGACGAGTTCGTCGACGATTTCCGCGGCGCCACGATGATCGCCCATAATGCCGCCTTCGATTTCAGCGTCTGGCGGGCAAGCCTCGATCTCTACCGGCAATCCTATCCGGAACTGACCTATCTCTGCAGCCTGAAGATGGCGCAGCGCATCTGGCCGCATTTCCTGTCGCACCGGCTGAACCTGATTGCCGACCATCTCGGCCTGCGTTTCGTCCACCACAATGCGGCGGAAGATGCCGCCGTCTGTGCGGCGGCGGCAATCGAGATGGCAAAGGCGGTCAAGGCCGCGACGGTTGCTGCCATTCCCGCCGTGATCGGCATGAAGCCCGGCCGGTTGACGGCCTCCGGCTACGAGCCCTGCACCTGCCGCAAGGCATGACTTGCCGTTTCTTGTAAAGATTAAGGTCATTCTTATCTTAGCTTCCGGATCAACACGGGAGTTGCCATGTCCACGTTCCGCAATGTTTTCCTCGCCGCAGCATTCCTTGCCGGCTCCGCAGGCGCGACCTCGGCAGAGGTCGTCGGCAAGGTCGGGGTCGACTGGATCGGCAATGACATCATTGTCGAGGCGGTGTCCGATCCCGAGGTGAAAGGCGTGACATGCCATGTCACCTATTTCGACCGCAGCCTGATCGACCGGTTCAAGAACGGCAACTGGTTCGAGGACCCTTCCAACAATTCCATCGCCTGCCGCCAGACGGGGCCGATCGAGATCGGCAATATCGACATGTCCAAGGATGGCAGCGAGGTGTTCCGACAGGGCATGTCGCTGATCTGGAAGACGCTTGCGGTCAACCGGATCTACGACAAGACCAACAATACGCTGATCTATCTCGCCCATTCGCGGCAGGTGACGGATGGATCGGCGAAGATGTCGATTTCGACCATCCCGCTCTACGGGCAGGATGTGGTGTGGAAGAACGGGAAGCCTTGAGGGCGAGAAGATTCACATCTTCGGTCGCGCCTGGAGCCCCCTCATCCGACCCTTCGGGCCACCTTCTCCCCGCTGGGGAGAAGGGGATATGCCGTACCGTCTCCGCTTCTTCACAGGCCGCGTTTGCCACGTCCCCTCGCCCCAGCGGGGAGAGGGTTAGGGTGAGGGGGCCGAACGTGCAAAGTTTGATTCCTTGCCCCGCATAAAAACAAAAAGGCCCGGACGAGCCGGACCTTCGCATTCAAGATATGAAACCGATCAAGCCGCTTCGCGGGCCAGCTCGTCGGCGATGACCGTGTCGAGGTTGAGGAAGCAGACCATGGTCTTTTCCAGAGCCACGATGCCGCGGCAGAAGGCGCGCTGGGCTTCCGGGATGATTTCCGGCGGCGGCTGCAGGTCTTCGCTCTTGATGGTCATCATGTCGGAAACCTGTTCGACCAGCAGGCCGACCAGCTTGCCGGCGATGTCGGTGACGATGATGGCGGAACGCTCGGAGGGTTCCGTCATCTTCATGCCGAGGCGGCAGGCCATGTCGATGACCGGGATCACGGCACCGCGCAGGTTGATGAGGCCGAGGACGTAGGGCGGGGTGTGCGGCATCGGGGTTACCGGCGCCCAGCCGCGGATTTCGCGGATCGCCATGATATCGATGCAGAACTCCTGGTCGCCCAGGTGGAACGAGACGATTTCGAGGTAGGCGCCCGACTGTTTGATGGCGTTGCTCATGATCAGAATTCTTCCCAGTTGTCTCCGGCCGGAGAGGAGGCGAGTGTCTTGGCGGCGGCGCCGCCCGTGAAGGCTCCCGCGACCTTGCCGATGAGGCTCCGTGCGGGTGAGTGTTTCGGATGCGAGGCTGCGGAGGCTTCTCGCGGCGTTGGACGGGCGCTCATGCCCTCGCCGATATTGAACTGCCGAACCAGCTGCGTCAGGTTTTCCGCGTCACTTGCGAGAGTGTGGCTGGCGGCGTTCGTTTCTTCCACCATGGCCGCATTCTTCTGCGTCACCTGATCCATCTGGCTGATGGCTGTATTGATTTCGTTCAGTCCGACCGATTGTTCGCGCGCAGAGGTTACGATTGATTTAACATGGCCGTCGATCCTGAGAACATCTTCGCCGATCTGGCGCAGAGCCTCGCCGGCAGCCGTCACCAGTTCGCCGCCGGTTTTGACCTCGGCGCCGGATTTTCCGATCAAGGCCTTGATATCCTTGGCGGCGCCGGCCGCGCGGCCGGCCAGTTCCCGCACTTCCTGGGCGACGACCGCAAAGCCCTTGCCGGCTTCGCCGGCACGCGCTGCTTCGACGCCGGCGTTCAGCGCCAGCAGATTCGTCTGGAAGGCGATCTCGTCGATGACGTTGATGATGGTGCCGATCTCGCGGGAGGCATTTTCGATTCGCTCCATGGCGGCCATCGCGTCGGTGACGATGACGTCCGACTTTTCCGTGTTCTGGCGGGTATGGGCGACCATATGGCCGACTTCCTCGGCGCGGCTGGTGGCGTTGCGCACGGTTGACGTAATCTCGTCGAGGGCTGCCGAGGTCTGTTCCAGCGAGGCCGCCTGCTGCTCGGTGCGCTTGGCGAGATCGTCGGCGGCGGCGCGCATCTGGCGGCTGCTGGCCTGGATCGAGCTGCTGTTCTCGGCAATGTTGCCCATCGCCTGGCGCAGGCGCATGGCGGTCTGGTTGAAATCCTGGCGCAGCCGTTCCAATTCGTCGCGGAAGGGCCGGTCGATGCTGGCGGTCAGGTCGCCATTGGCAAGGCGCGTCAGGCCCTGTCCGAGAGCGGTGACGGCGGCGCTCAACGCCTCGGCATCGGCGAGCCTGGCGGCTTCGCGTTCGTGCCGCTCGGCATCGCTGCGGTTCCGGTCGGTCGCGGCGCGCGTTTCCAGATCGATCTTTTCGATGGCGGCAAGGCGGAAGCTTTCGGCGGCGCGGGCCATTTCGCCGATCTCGTCGCCGCGCTCCTTGCCGGCGACGTCGCTCGTCAGGTCGCCGTTCAGGATGCGCAGCATGCTTTCGCGAACGGAAGCAACGCCGCGGCGGATGGAGCCGCCATGGATATATTGCAGCACGGCCATGGTGAGGATGGCGATGATGCCGAGCGCGATCTGGATGACGAGCGAACTGCGGGAGGTCTCGTTGGCGCTGTCGATGCGGTTGCGGGCAAGGACCGTGCCGTCATTGGCGAACTTGTCGAGGGTGGCGGTGAGCTTGTCGCCGGCCCCGTCGATGAAATCGTCGATCTTGTCGAACTCGGCGTCGGACGCGCCCTGTTCGACAAGCGCCTTGAGGTCGATCTGGATTGCCTGGCGAAGGGCGGCGACATCGGCATCGTAGCTCTTCAGGAGGTCGCCGGCTTTCAGTTCCCCGGCGAGCGCGCTCAGTTCCTTCGAGCCGTTGGAGAGGGTTGCGAGCGAGTCGGCGACGATTTTCATGCGTTCGGGCTGGACGGTCTTCTCGTCCTTGTCGACGATCGTGTCCATGGCGGCGAGAACCAGCGTCAGGCCGGCGACGCGCATGTCGTTGATGCTGTCGATACTCTGCTGGATCTCGCTGGCGCGGCTGAGGCCGATATCGACCTGCATGTTCTCGTACCAGCCGATGCCGAGCATCGAGCCGAAGCCGATGAAGGCTGCGCCGCCGAGCGTCCAGAGCCGCTGGCCGACCGAAAGGTTTCTGCGAACCGTCGAATTTGTCATGAAGCCACCCTCCGCCCAAGGCGGTTTTTCGTTCCCTCGATTTATGCTGATCCGGTCCATGCTCCGGCCGACGTCATGTCGGAACAGCGCCGAAGCACTGTAGGCATTGCTAAATATAGATATCCGAAATTAAGCCTTTCCTAACGATGTATTTTTCCGGAGCTGCTTCGCGGCGCTCCCGGCAAGCCGTTAGAAAGGCGCAGCAATTGCTCTTGGTGCGGCTTTTTCCGCAGCTTTTGCCCGGCATTTGTCATTCATCAAGCTGGGACAATTAATCACGGGTGATAATACGCATTCTTGAATTGCGCGCTCATGATCGCGACTATAATCACGCAGGCAGATGGATGGATGTCCGTGCTGGTAGGGGTCATGCAATGAAGAATTTCCGTATCGCCGTCTGGATCGCAGTGCTGGCGCTTGCCGGCGTGCTCGGCTGGTTCACGCTGGACCAGAGCCGGACGAGGGAGATCGTGGCGGAGGGGCCGTTCGGCGTGCCGTTCACGCTCGTGTCGCAGACAGGCCAGCCGATCACGGAACAGGCGCTGCGCGGCAAGCCCACGGCGCTGTTCTTCGGTTTCACGCATTGCCCCGAGGTCTGCCCGACGACGCTCTTCGAACTCGACGGCTGGATGGCGAAGGTCGATCCCGAGGGCAAGAAGCTGCAGGCCTATTTCGTGACCGTCGATCCCGAGCGCGACACGCCCGAGATCATGAACCAGTATGTTTCCAACGTTTCCAAGCGCATTACCGGCATTTCCGGCTCGCCCGACAAGATCGCCGAGGTCATCAAGGGCTTCCGCGTCTATGCCAAGAAGGTGCCGGTCGACGAGAAGAACCCGAACGGCGACTATACGATGGACCATACGGCCTCGGTTTTCCTGCTCGATTCGGCAGGCCGCTTTGCGGGAACGATCTCCTATGGCGAAAACCCCGATACGGCGATAAAGAAGCTTGAGAATCTCGTCGCCAAGGGATGACCGGCCGCTTGCAGCACTGCGCCGGTAGCGGGCGACGCAACCGGAAAGACCGCCTATCGTGAGTGAAATCCGCCTTTACGTGACGACGACCGAAAAGCAGGCCGAGCAGATCCTCGACCTGATGTCGGAGGTTTTCGGCGAAGAAGACTTCGCCATCGCCACGACCGAAATCGACGAGAAGAAGGATATCTGGGAAGCTTCGGTCTATATGATGACCGCGGATGAAGCCGATGTGCGCGCCCGTGTCGAGGCGGCGCTGCGGCTTTCCTTTCCCGGAGCGACGCTCGAGCGTGAAGTCATTCCCGATATCGACTGGGTCTCGAAGTCGCTCGAGGGCCTGAAGCCTGTCAGGGCAGGGCGCTTCCTCGTTCACGGCTCGCACGACCGCGACAAGGTCCGCACCGGCGATATCGCCATCGAGATCGATGCCGGCCAGGCTTTCGGCACCGGCCATCACGGCACGACGGCCGGCTGCCTGGAGGTGATCGACCGGGTGCTGAGGGCGCGCACGGTGCGCAATGCGCTCGATCTCGGCACGGGCAGCGGGGTGCTGGCGATTGCCGTGCGCAAGCTTCGCAACATTCCGGTTCTGGCAACCGATATCGACCCGATCGCCGTGCGCGTGGCGGCCGAGAACGTGCGCCGCAACGGCATTACCAGCGGCATCAGCACGGTGACTGCGCCGGGTTTCCATTCGACCGCCTTTTCCGAACACGGGCCGTTCGATCTCATCATCGCCAATATCCTGGCGCGGCCGCTGATCAAGATGGCGCCGCAGCTCGTCGCCCACCTGGCGCCGGGCGGATCGGTGATCCTGTCGGGCATCCTTGCCGAGCAGCGCTGGAAGGTGCTGGCGGCCTATAACGGCGCCAAGCTGCGCCATGTGCGCACGATCTGGCGCAACGGCTGGGTGACGATCCATCTCGATCGCCCGTAATCGCGGGGAATCCGGAGCAAGAAAAAAGGCGGTGCCAATGGCACCGCCCTGGACCGGCATTCAATCCGGTCATGCCCGCGAGCCGAAGGAGGAGATGCTCAAGCGGGCTCTACTTCATTCCGATAGGCCGGTCCGGTGGAGGGAGGAGGAACGGACTGGCTTCAAGCTCAGAATGCGTAGCTCGGTGCGCCCTTGTGGCGCGTGGAACGCTGGCCGGCCGCGAGCACCTTGAGGCTGTCCTCATGCTGCGGGCGGCGGGCGCCGATGATATGACGCACAGTCTGGCGTTCGCCAGCCTGTACCGGGCTGCTGTAAGCGAAGCGCGAGAGAGAGGCGGTCATTTCAAGAAATCCTTGTGTTATGGTTCGTCCCGAACCGTTCGATGCGCTCTATATAGCTATTCCGGCATGCGGCGGCAGAGGGTTTGTTTCATTGCAGCCATGCGCGCAATGCATGAAGCGTGCCAGTTTCCCACATCGAGACACATTTCTGCCAAATTATTGGGCGGCCGGCGCCATCAAGGCGCCTTGCGTCGCTTTTTCTCCCCATTGACTGAAAAATCGCTAACATGGCGGCTATCCCATTAACCGGATTCGTTTCATTCATTCGGGTTTCCAGCATGTTCCAGTCTTTCGAAGTCACCTCCACGCCGCAGTTCGGCAGGGACCGGGTTTTTGCACTGCGCGCCAGTTTCGACGCGCTCGGCATCGATGCCTTCCTCGTGCCGCGCGCCGACGAGTTCAACGGCGAATATGTGCCGGCTTGCGCGGAGCGGCTGTCGTGGCTGACGGGCTTTACCGGCTCGGCGGGCATTGGGCTGGTCACGCGGACGGAAGCGATCGTCTTTGTCGACGGCCGTTACGTGACGCAGCTGGCGGAGCAGGTGGACGGTTCGGTCTTTACCGGCGGCGATCTCGTCAACGAGCCGCCGCATGTCTGGCTGCCGGCACATGGCAGGAAGGGGCTGAAGCTCGGGATCGATCCCTGGCTGCATTCGGGCGCGGACGTGCGTAAGCTCGAAAAGGCGCTGTCGGAAATCGGCGGCGAACTGGTCTTCCTGCCGCATAATCCGCTCGACAGGCTCTGGGCCGACCGGCCGGCGGAGCCGCTGGGCGCCGTCACCATCCAGAACGTGGCGCAGGCGGGTGTTCTCGCCAAGGACAAGATCGCCACCATTGCCGCCGATCTCGGCAAGAAGAACCTGAAGGCCGTGCTGATCGCCGATCCGTCCTCGATCGCCTGGATCTTCAATATCCGCGGCGCCGACGTGCCGCATACGCCGCACCCCCTGGCGCGCGCCATCATCCATGCCGACGGCAGGGCCGAGCTCTTCCTCGACAAGCGCAAGACCGGCATCGAGCCGGAAGCCTATCTGGCGCAGATCGCCACCCAGCTCGCGCCCTCTCTGCTGGAAGAGAAACTCGCAGCCGTCGCCAGGGATGGCGGCCGCATCCTCATCGATCCCGATATCGCCTCCTATGCGCTGGCCGAAATCATCCGCAAGGCGGGCGGCGAAGTGGTGGAGGGCATCGATCCGGCAAAGCTGCCGCGGGCGGTGAAGAATACGACCGAGATCAACGGGTCGGCGGCCGCGCACCTGCAGGACGGGGCGGCGATGGTGGAATTCCTCTACTGGCTGTCGCAGAGCAAGCCCGGCACGATCACCGAGATCGGCGCGGCCGAGCGGCTGGAGGCGGCGCGCGCCCGGATGGGCCAGAGCATGCAGAACCCGCTGAAGGATATTTCCTTCGACACGATTTCGGGGGCGGGCGAACATGCCGCCATCATGCATTACCGGGTGACGACGGCGACCGACCGGCATATCCAGGCCGGCGAACTTTTCCTCATCGATTCCGGCGCGCAATATATCAACGGCACGACCGATATTACCCGCACGGTCGGCATCGGCGCCGTCAGCGAAGAGCACAGACGCTTCTTCACGCTGGTGCTGAAGGGCATGATCCAGATCGCGACGGCGCGCTTCCCGAAGGGCACGCGCGGCTGCGACCTCGATCCGCTGGCGCGCATCGCGCTGTGGCGGGCAGGGGCCGATTTCGCACATGGCACCGGCCACGGCGTCGGCTCCTACCTCTCGGTCCACGAGGGGCCGCAGCGCATTTCGCGGCTGTCGACGCAGGAGCTGCTGCCGGGCATGATCCTGTCGAACGAGCCGGGCTACTATCGGCCGGGCCATTTCGGCATCCGCATCGAGAACCTGATTTACGTGCGGGAGGCGGAAGCCATCGACGGCGGCGACATGCCGATGCTCAGCTTCGAGACGCTGACCTTCTGCCCGATCGACCGCAGCCTCGTCATTCCCGAACTGCTGACGCATGACGAGCTGCACTGGTTCAACGACTATCACCGCCGCACGCGCGAGGCGCTGATGCCGCTGATCCACGACCATGACGTCAAGGCATGGCTGGAGAACGCGACGCTGCCGCTGGAATACTGAGCCGCGCTGTTAAAGACCGATCGTGTGCCGCCAGGTCATGACGATGATCCAGGCGGCCACGAGCATCCAGGTGTGCGAGAAGCGCAGGCCGATGACGAGGGCAACGGCGAGCGCCAGCTTCGAATCCCAGCCGCCGATGAAGAAGGCGGGGGCGACGAGCGTGGTCAGCACGGCGGCCGGCACGGCATTCAGCGCCGCTTCCATGCGCGGCGGAATGCGCTTCATCCTGGTGATCATGATATAGCCGCCGATGCGCGTGGCATAGGTCGCGGCTGCGGCTGCGAGGATGACGAGGGCCATGTGGAGATCGAATTCCATCTCAGACCTCGTGGGTTTCGATGTTGAGGGCATCGGCTTCGAGATCCGGCTCCTCCGCGGGCAGGGGCAGGAGGGCGGCAAGCAGGATGCCGGCCGCGGCCCCCAGGCTCACATGCCAGGGCGATCCGACGAAATGATAGGCGATGACGGAGGCGACCGCGCTCGTTAGCGCCACGGGCAGGAAATTGTCGCGCTTGCGGAAGCCGAGAACGATGCCGAGGAAATAGGTCGGCAGCAGGATGTCGAGACCGATCGTCCTGGGATCGCCGATAAGGGTGCCGAGCATGCCGCCGACGAGGCTGACCAGGACCCAGGGGATATAGATGACGATGCCGAAGCCGAGATACCAGATGAAGGTGACGGGCTTGCCTGCCTCGCCGCGCTTGACGGTTTCGGCAAATTGCGGATCGACGAGCAGGAAGAAGGTGAAGAACTTCTGGAGCGCGGTGAAATGCCTGATGTAGCGGGCGATCGCCGCCGAATAGAGCACGTGGCGGAAGTTGACCGCAAGGATCGACAGCACGATCACCCAAGCCTGAACGTTATGGCCGAAAAGCTCGATGCCGACCAGCTGGCTGGCGCCGGCATAGACGGTGGCGCTCATGAAGGTGAGTTCGGAGAGCGACATGCCCTGTTCGGCGGCAAGCGCGCCGAACAGCGCTCCGAAGGGGGCAGAGGCGAGCGCCACGGGAAAGCCGCCCCGCAAACCTTCGACAAAGTCGGCGCGATTCATGGGAATTCATCCTGTTGGAATTGAGATTTCCCTCTATGGTGTCTCACCTGCCGCGGCAATTGAATTTCCTTGATTCACCAATCGATTTTGATGAAGCGTGGCCGGTTTACGTCACCGGCAGGCGAGGGGGACGATGAAGAAGATCGAGTTTTCGAAAGAGGAAAAGGCGCAGATCGTGGCGCATATCCGCCAGTATTTCGACCGCGAACTGGACCCGATCGGCGCGCTGCCGGCGGAATTCCTGCTGGAGTTCTTCGCCGAGAAGATCGGTCCCTATTTCTACAATCGCGGGCTCAGGGATGCCCATGCCGCCTTCCTGAAGAAGATGGAGGATTTCGGCGAGGAGATCTATCTGCTGGAGCGTGAGGGCGAGAAAAGGGACTGATTATTCGGCCAGAATATCCGCGCTCTTGACGATGGCGATGCCGCGCCCGCGCATTTCCTCGATCGCGGCAGCGACACCGTCAGGACTGATGCCGCGGCTGGCGTCTTCCACGAAGCGGACCTTGACGCCGGGGATCAGGTCCAGCGCGTCGAGGGCGGAGAATTTCACGCAATAATCGGTCGCGAGCCCGCAGACGTCGAGTTCCGTGATGTCCTGCTCGATGAGGAAATCGGCAAGCCCTGTCACGGCATCCTGATCGTTGTCGCGGAAGGCGGAATAGCTGTCGACGTTGCGGTTTTCGCCCTTCTGCTGGATGAGGTCGATCTGGGCCGAATGAAGCGCGGGATGCAGCTCGGCGTCACGCGTATATTGCACGCAGTGATCCGGCCAGAGCATCTGCGGCTTGCCGGAGAGCTCACCCATCTCGAAAGGGTTCTTGCCGGGGTGGGAGGAGGCAAAACTGCCGTGATCGGCCGGGTGCCAATCCTGCGAGGCGACGATGAGATCGTATTTGCCGCTGTCGATCAGGCTGTTGGCGACGGGGACGACTTCATGGCCATCGAGAACCGGCAGATTACCTCCGGGACAGAAGCCATTCTGAATATCGACCAGCAGCAACGCCTTCATCAAGCCATTCCTTACGCATATCGCACCGCAAAATGCCAACCGCTGTCGGCGCAATCAACTAGTGGATTTCCGGGGGGCGGGGCGCAAGTGCTAATTCTAGTATGAAGGGTGGCAAATGGCAGCATCAACGTATTTTTTCTGGGCGAAATCGTCCTATACGCGAAAACGGCAAGTATCTCGCCCTCTGTATCAGGATTTATGCATGCGCTAAGGGGCCGGATGCCTGAAGACAAGATCGTCTTCCCGTTCGCCAACGTCGTCAGGCCATGCAGCGTAAACGCCCGGTGACGCGCAGGGCAGGGCCGTCTCAAAGGTGGCGCTGGATATCGAAAGAGGCTGCGGCGCGGAAGGCGCAGAGGGCAGCAGGCAGTGCGGCGCGGAACGTGAATTGCGGCCTGTCATCGAGGCTCCCCCGGCGGAGCCTCATGAGATCAGGCCGTCTGGCCGCTGTCGCCGGTGGCGGCGGGCGAGTTGCCATAGGTCGTCTGGTATGCGCGAAGCGCGGTCTGCATGTCGGTCAGGACTTTGGCCATCAGGCCGCCGTCTTCATCGTCGCCGCCGGCTGCGGCAATCTTCTCAGGGTCGGCGGAAAGAAGCTCGGATGTGGTCAACTTGCCGTCGCCATTCGCATCAAGGGCAGAGAGCGCACCCTTGGAATCGTCGCTGCTATCGTCCGTGCCGGAGCCGTCGCTCTCGGTCTTCTGGAGCGAGAGCATGACGGCCAGAATATCGGCCGTGATTTTCTGGACGATATCGGTGCCGGAAGAATCGTCATCGCCGGTGGACGCGGTACTGGCGGGCGAGGACTGGGAAGCGGCGGCGAGCTCATCGGCAGAGACGACGCCGTCACCGTTCGTATCGAGGGGATTGAGAGGGGCTTTATACTGGGTCAGCGTGCTGCCCAGGGCTGATACACTGGTCACTTGAACCTCCTTTGAAGGTCTTGTGAAGCCCGCCTTTCATGGGCGGGCAGTGACCGGGCTAAGCTGATTTGCGGGTTCGGTCAAAGCGGCGTTTTGTCATCTGGAGAAACGGGCGCGGCCTTGCCTGCGATTCTTGTACTTTTACAAGTATCTAATATCCAATGTAACTTTCAGTGTTCTGGGATCCGTCGGCATTCTCTTAACTCGTCCTCGACCTGAGATATTTTTAATGTGGAATCCTTTATTAGTGCCCCAATCAGTATTATTTTCGAATTCCGTCAACCATTGAAATAAGCGTGGAAAGTGGCGGTTTGCGCCGATATTTATCCTGCCGACAAGTGAGTTTTTTTCAAATATGTCCCGGATAACTCCACGAAGAAATATCACGAGTTCGACATCGTTCGGTTGTTGTCTGTCTGCCATATCAAAGGCTACATTAGAAATCGATGTTAGGATTTGATTTGCTGTCAAATCATCAACGTTTCTTAAAATTCCTTCCTTCCCGGTTAGAATGGTAACAATTTCATCGGGTGATTCCAAATGATCGACATCGAGTGCATACTCGATTTTCCTTTTACTCTCGGGATCTTTGAAGCGCTCTTTGAGTTTCTCCAAAAGGTAATTAAATCGACCTGTTGGCGAATCTCCCTTTATTTCCAGTTTCTCAGTGAAGCACTCATCCCATGCATTTTGGATCATGCTTATAACTTTGCTGTAAGTCCTTGCGGAGGCAATTATTGAGTCCGTGGAATAGGACGTAAAGTCTTTCATGAGTCTGTCCTGTGCGTTGAGGTGCAATAAACCTAACGCACAGGTAGCAGAAAGTGAGTTAATCGTTCGTCAAACCCGCTCCACGAAGCCATCCAGCACGCGCTTCTGGCCGGCGCGGTCGAAATCGATCGTCAGCTTGTTGCCTTCGATGCCCGATATCGAGCCGTTGCCGAATTTCTGGTGGAAGACACGGTCGCCGAGGGAGAAGCGCGAGGGTTCGGTGGCGGTGGATTTGGCCACCAGTTCGCCCTCGATCGTGCGGCCGCGCGGGCCGCTTTCGCCGTAGCCGATGCGCTCCACCGCATGGCCGGAGCGGGTGCCCCAGTTGTCGCGGGTGGCGTCGGTCTTGTTTTGCTGGGCGCGTTTCCAGCCGGGGGTGGAATAGGAATTGGAGAAGGGGTCGGCCTTGTCGAAACGCGACTGGCCGTAACCGCCGCCGCGGCCATAGCCGCCGTAGCTCTGCTCCATCTCGGCCACTTCGACATGGGTTTCCGGCAGCTCGTCGAGGAAGCGCGAGGGGATGGTCGACTGCCAGAGGCCGTGGATGCGGCGGTTGGAGACGAACCAGATGTGGCAATGGCGCTTGGCGCGGGTGATGCCGACATAGGCGAGGCGGCGTTCTTCCTCGAGGCCGGCGCGGCCGGATTCGTCGAGCGAGCGCTGGTGCGGGAAGAGGCCTTCCTCCCAGCCGGGCAGGAAGACGGTATCGAATTCCAGGCCCTTGGCCGAATGCAGGGTCATGATGGAAACGGCGTCGAGATCCTCGTTCTGCTCGGCATCCATGACGAGCGAGACGTGCTCCAGGAAGCCGCGCATGGATTCGAAGCTTTCCATCGAGCGGATCAGTTCCTTGAGGTTTTCAAGGCGACCCGGGGCTTCGGCGCTCTTGTCGTTCTTCCACATGTCGGTATAGCCGGACTCTTCGAGGATCTGCTCGGCAAGCTCGGTATGTGGTGTGTTTTCAAGCAGTTCCTGCCATCGGCGGAAAGATTGAATCACGTCGAAGAGGGCCTTGCGCGCCTTCGGCTTCAGCTCGTCCGTCTCGATCATGTCGGCGGCGGCGGCCAGCATCGGGATATCGCGGGCGCGGGCGTAATCGTGCAGCGCGCGCACCGTCGTGTCGCCGAGGCCGCGCTTCGGCGTGTTGATGATGCGCTCGAAGGCGAGGTCGTCGGCCGGCTGGGCAACGAGGCGGAAATAGGCCATGGCATCGCGGATTTCGAGGCGCTCGTAGAAGCGCGGGCCGCCGATGACGCGGTAGTTGAGGCCAAGCGTGACGAAGCGGTCTTCGAATTCGCGCATCTGGAAGGAGGCGCGCACCAGGATCGCCATGTCGTTCAGCAGATGCTTCCTGCCGTCGGCATCGCCGCGTTGCAGGCGCTCGATCTCTTCGCCGATGGCGCGCGCTTCCTCCTCGGAATCCCAGGAGGCGTGGACCTGCACCTTGACGTCGTCAGGGTCGGAGCGATCGGTGAACAGCGTCTTGCCGAGGCGGCCTTCATTATGGGTGATGAGATGGGCGGCAGCACCCAGGATATGGGCCGTCGAGCGGTAGTTGCGCTCGAGTTTGATCACCTTGGCGCCCGGGAAATCCTTCTCGAAGCGCAGGATATTGTCCACTTCCGCGCCGCGCCAGCCGTAGATCGACTGGTCGTCGTCGCCGACGCAGCAGACATTCTGCGGCTCGCCCTTGCTCCGCTGGGCGAGAAGCCGCAGCCACATATATTGGGCAGTGTTGGTGTCCTGATACTCGTCGACGAGGATATAGCGGAATTTCTGGTGATATTCCTTGAGCAGATCCGGCTGCTTGCGGAAGATCGCGATCGGATGCATCAGGAGATCGCCGAAATCGCAGGCGTTCAGCGTCGAGAGGCGGTTCTGATAGGCGAAATAGAGATCGCGGCCGCGGCCATTGGCGAAGGCGCGGGCGTCACCTTCCGGAATATCGGCGGGGCCGAGGCCCTTGTTCTTCCAGGTGTCGATCATGCCGGCGAACTGCTTGGCCGGCCAGCGCTTGTCGTCAAGGCCTTCGGCCTGGATGAGCTGCTTGATGAGGCGGATGACATCGTCCGTATCGAGGATGGTGAAATCGGAGCGCAGGCCGACAAGTTCGGCATGGCGGCGCAACAGCTTGACGCCGATCGAGTGGAAGGTGCCGAGCCAGGGCATGCCTTCGACGGCGCCGCCGACGAGAAGGGCGATGCGCTCCTTCATCTCGCGGGCGGCCTTGTTGGTGAAGGTCACGGCGAGGATCTGCGAGGGGAAGGCGCGGCCGGTCGACAGGATATGGGCGATGCGGGTGGTCAGCACACGCGTCTTGCCGGTGCCGGCGCCGGCGAGCACGAGAACCGGGCCTTCCAGCGTCTCGACCGCTTCGCGCTGTTCCGGGTTGAGGCCCGAGAGATAATCGGGGCGGCCGCCATCGCGGGCCGCCATGGCGCGGGCGGCAATGCCGCCGCCGGCAGCGGGCGCCCTTGCCGGTGCGGCGGGCTGCTGCGGCTTGCGCGGCGCTTCGCCCGGTTCCTCGTCGAAGAAGGGCATATCGTCGAAACTATTGTTCATGGCGCGTAATGTAGTGATTCGGGAAGGAAAGACCAGAAAAGATGTTCTGCTTTCATTCCCTGGGGCTCAGCTATCCTCAAGCGGTTTATTTGCCGGTCGATAGATCCGCCCGGCGGCTGCGGCCCATCGGGCAACGACCCGCGCGCCGAAGGACTGTAATCAAGCGGCCTTCGGCGTGGAGAAGGCAAGGCAGACCGAGACCAGCGCAAAGAGCGGCGGCAGGGCGAAACACCAGGTGCCCACCGTGGCAAAGAGCAGGGCGGCAAGGCCGCAGCCAAGCGCGAAGGCGCAGACGGCGACCACCATGCGCGACAGGCGGGCTCTTGCCGGCCTTGCCTGGTCGCCCGACCTGGCATGGGCAAGGTCGCCGAGATCGATCATGATCTGCGTCATTGTGCCTGTCATCAGCGTGCTCGGGGGTGACGAACCGAGATGGATGCGGTGGGCGGCGTTCTGGATCGCCATGGCGATGACGAGCAGCATGCCGGTCGCCACCAGCGGGAAGCCGTCCGCATTGGTGAAAGGCGCAAGCAGGATGGCTGAGGCGCCGCCGGCAATCAGGAACAGCAGCTTTATCACCAGCAGGAGGCGCAGGCCCTTTTCGTCGCCGGGCGGAACTTTGTGGGTCAGGTAACGCAGCACAAGGATTGTCAGGCAGAAGACCGGCAGGGCCAGAAGCTTGGTGATGACGCCTGACGTGCCATGGGTGAGGGCGGCGCCAAGCGTCACGAAATTGCCGGTGACGTGAGCGGGGAAAAGGCCGTCGAGAGCCAGGAAGCCCGATGTATCGACATAACCGCCGGTGAGGGTCAAAAGCACGGGCAGGGCTGGGCGCATCGTCTTCCCCTTCGCTGGGCGGCTCGGTCTACTCTGCCGCGACCGCGCGGGTTTCTGCAAGGCGGCGGCCGGGAAATTCCGTCTCGGCGGCGGGAAAGCTCCCGCCGCCGTGCCAGTGCGTGCGATCGCTACGCCTTGATGAAGGCGAGAACGTCGGCGTTGAACTTGTCGGCCTCGGTCTGGGCGAGACCGTGCGGGGCGCCCGGATAGACCGTCAGCGTGCCGTTCTTCAGAAGTTTGATGCCCTTTTCGGCGGCGGCCTTGATCGGCACGATCTGGTCGGCGTCGCCGTGGATGAGCAGGGCCGGAACGTCGATCTTCTTCAGGTCGTCGCTGTAGTCGACCTCGGAGAACTCGCGGATGCAATCGTAATGGCCCTTGATGCCGCCGGCCATGCCCATCAGCCAGAAGGTTTCGCGCAGGCCCTCGTTGACCTTGGCGCCATCGCGGTTGAAGCCGTAGAAGGGCATGGTGAGGTCGCGGTAGAATTGCGAGCGGTCGCTGGCCGTGCCCTTGCGGATGCCGTCGAAGACTTCGATCGGCAGGCCTTCGGGATTTTCAGCCGTCTTCAGCATCAGCGGCGGAACGGCGCCGACGAGCACGACCTTGGCGACGCGGCCGGTGCCGTGGCGGCCGATATAATGGGCGACTTCGCCGCCGCCGGTGGAATGGCCGACCATGACGAGGTTCTTGAGGTCGAGCTTTTCGATGAGCTCGGCGAGATCGTCGGCATATTGGTCCATATTGTTGCCGTTCCACGGCTGCGAGGAGCGGCCGTGGCCGCGGCGGTCATGGGCGATGACGCGGTAGCCGAGCCCGGCGAAATACAGCATCTGCACTTCCCAGGCGTCGCCCGAAAGCGGCCAGCCGTGGGAGAAGAGGATCGGCTGGCCGTTGCCCCAATCCTGGTAGTAGATCGTCGTTCCGTCCTTGGTGGTGATTGTCGGCATTGTCTCTGTCCTGTTCCGGGGTTGGGAGGTTCTGGGCCGATGGCCCAATCGTCTGCGCCGTGGTGCGTGGCGCGATCAGGAAACATGTTTGGAACGGGCCGCGGAAGTGATGCCTTGGTACAGGTTGCCCTATGCCTTTTTCCGCAGAGCGAGTTGCGCGACGAGCAGGGGGCCGGCATGGCCGCAGACCTGTCCGGCGCCTTGCGCAGATCGGGCGCAAGGCTGCTGCGGGCTTATTGCGGAACCGGCCTGCAGCGTCGCTCAAGTAAAAGTGAGCGGACGGGTTATTTTCAAAGTTTGCTGATATTACAAATCTGTAATGACGGGTGGTTACGCTTGCTGCCGGCCGGGGAAAGGTGCGATATTGTCGCACCAGGCGGGACTCGTCATCCCGCACGCCTCTTTCGACCGACCCTGGACCTAACCTCGAGTCCCTCCGGAGACGTGAATGCCCTTTTGGAAGCAGTTTGTACTTTGCATCGTCGTCATTATCGCCGGCTTTGCCGCGTGGGTTTACTTTGTGCCCGGCGCCGGCGAGACGATGCGCAATGCCGGCATTCCCGACACTATCGTCTCCATGATCGCGCCCAAAGCCCAGGAAACGGCCGATGCCGGCGCGCAGCAGGCGCAGGGCGAACAAGCGCAGGGCGGGCAAGGGCAGGGGAACCGCCGGAACGGCGCAGGCAACGGCGGCAATGGCGGTGGCGGCGGGCGCAACGGCGCCGTTCTCGTCGTTACCCAGGCCGTGGTGCAGGGCGTCGTCAACGACCGGCTGAACGCGATCGGCACGGGCGACGCGATCCGCTCCGTTGCGGTGACGCCGCAGGCGACGGGCACGATCCGCGAAATTCTCATCAAGTCGGGCGACAGGGTCAAGCAGGGCCAGGTTCTCGCCAAGCTCGACAGCGAAGAGCAGGTGATTGCCCAGGGGCAGGCGCAGGTGGCGCTGAACAGCGCGCTCGAGAAGTCCAACCTCTACCACAACATCAAGTCCAGCGTGTCGCGCATGGACGTCTTCGATTCCGAAATCGCCGAGCAGAACGCCCGCCTGCAGCTGCAGGCCGCCGACCTCAACCTGGCCCGCCGCAACATCGTGGCGCCGATCGACGGCATTGTCGGCATCGTGCCGGTCAATATCGGCGACAACGTCACCACCACGACGCCGATCGTGACCCTCGACGACCGCTCCGAGATCCTCGTCGATTTCTGGGTGCCGGAGCGTTTCGCCAACACGGTTTCGGTCGGCCAGGCGGTCGAGGCGACATCGGTGGCGCGACCGGGCAAGATCTTCTCCGGCGAGCTTGAGGCGGTCGACAACCGTATCGATTCGGCAAGCCGGACGCTGCGCCTGCGCGGGCGCATCGACAACAGCTCGGACGAGCTGCGCGCCGGCATGTCCTTTGCCGTCAGCATGAAGTTTGCCGGTGACAAATACCCGGCGGTCAACCCGCTGTCGGTGCAATGGGATTCTCAGGGCTCCTTCGTCTGGCGGGTGAGCGAGGACAAGTCGCGCAAGGTCAGGGTCAGCGTCGTGCAGCGCAATCCCGATTATGTGCTGGTGAAGGCCGACGACCTGAAGGACGGCGACCAGATCGTCACCCAGGGCCTGCAGCGCGTGCGCGAAAACGGCGCCGTGCGCGTGGCAACCGATGTCGCCGCCAACGACAAGGTTGCCGCCCAATGAGCGTGACCGAGATCCACCCCGGCAAGCCGGAATCCGGCAAGGCGACCTTCACGGCGCTCTTCGTGCGCCGGCCGATCCTGGCTCTGGTCTTCAATACGCTGATGGTGGTGGCCGGTCTTGCCGCCTATGTGGGCGTGGAAGTGCGCGAACTGCCCGATGTCGACCGGCCGGTCGTGACGGTGCGCACGACTTTCGACGGCGCTTCGCCGCAGACGATCGACCAGGAACTGACCAAGGTCATCGAAGGCGCTGTGGCGCGCGTCAGCGGCCTCAAGTCCATCTCCTCCAGTTCGCAGTTCGGCCAGAGCCGGGTAACGCTGGAGTTTTCCGATTCCATCGATCTGGCCGTCGCCGCCAACGACGTGCGCGACGCGATCGGCCGCATCACCCAGAACCTGCCCGACGAGGCGGATGCGCCGCAGATCGTCAAGGCGGATTCGGATTCCTCGGCGATCATGCGCCTTGCGGTGACGTCGGATACGCTCAACATGGACGACCTGACGCTGCTCGTCGAAAACGAGGTGGTCGATCGTCTGGCCTCCGTGGACGGCGTTGCCGATGTCGAGGAATACGGCGATCAGGAGAAGGTCTTCCGCGTCGATGTCGATCAGGGCGCGCTTGCCAGCCGCGGCCTGACCGTCGGCGATCTCACCAAGGCGCTCGACAATGCGGCGCTCGACGTACCGGCCGGTTCGCTGAAGAGCATGATGCAGGATATCGTGGTGCGCGCCACCGCCAGCCTGCAGACGCCCGAAGATTTCCAGAACGTCATCCTGCAGGACAATGTGCGCCTCGGCGACGTGGCGACCGTGACGCTCGGGCCGCGTGACGGGGAAACCGCGCTGCGTTCGAACGGCAAGCCGGGCATCGGCCTCGGCATCATCAGGCAGGCGCAGTCGAACACGCTGAATATTTCCGCCGGCATTCACGCCGCCGTCGACCAGCTTTCCAAGACGCTGCCCAAGGGCACGACGATCGCCATTACCAGCGACGATGCCGTGTTCATTCAGGGCGCGATCCACGAAGTGGTGCTGGCGCTGCTGCTCTCGGCCGTCATCGTCACCGTCGTCATCTATCTCTTCCTGCGCGACTGGCGCGCCACGCTCATCCCGTCGGTCTCGATGCCGGTGGCGCTGATCGGCACGCTGGCGGCGATCTACATGGTCGGCTTCTCGATCAATATCCTGACGCTGCTTGCGATCGTGCTGGCGACCGGCCTCGTCGTGGACGACGCGATCGTCGTGCTGGAAAACATCGTGCGGCGACGCGCCGAGGGCATGGGGCCGCGCGCGGCCGCCGTGCTCGGCACGCGCGAGGTGTTCTTCGCCGTCATCGCGACGACGGCGACGCTTGCCGCCGTCTTCATCCCGCTCTCCTTCCTGCCGGGGCAGGTGGGCGGCCTGTTCCGCGAGTTCGGCTTCGTGCTGGCCTTTTCGGTCGGCCTGTCGTCGATCGTGGCGCTGACGCTGTGCCCGATGCTTGCCTCGCGCATGCTGACCAAGCCGATGATCGAGGATCACGGATTGCTCGGCCGTTTCGGCGAGGCATTTGCGGGCCTCTATAAATGGGCGCTGCACGCCTGCCTGAACGCGCCTGCCGTCGTCATCGTCTTCTCGCTCATCTTCGGCGGCGCTGCCGTGATCGCCTTCGGCACGGTCAAGAGCGAGCTGACGCCGGAAGAGGACCGCGCCATGGTGATGATGCGGCTGACGACGCCGCAGGGCTCCAGCCTCGATTACACGCGCGACAAGATGCAGCTCGTCGAGGAATATCTGCAGCCGCTCGTCGACAGCGGCGATATCCGCAACGTCTTTTCGATCTCCGGCCAGGGCGGCTCTTCCAACAGCGGCTTCATGGTGCTGACGCTGGCGCCCTGGGGCGAGCGCCACCGCACGCAGGCCGAGATCGTGCGCGACATCAACCAGGCGGCCTTCAAGGTGCCGGCGCTGCGCGGCAACGCGATCTCCTCGAACAGCCTGCGCATCCGCGGCGCCGGCAACGGCCTGCAGATGGCGCTGATCGGCAACGACCACGAGGCGCTGACGGCGGCGGCCGCCAAGCTGGTGCAGCAGCTCGATGCCAGCGGCCAGTACGATACGCCGCGCCTGACCAACGAACCGTCGCAGGCGCAGGTTTCCGTCGCCATCGACCGCGAGCGCGCCTCCGACCTCGGCATCGACATTACCGGGCTTTCGACCGCCATCCAGTCGCTGCTCGAGGGACGCTCGGTCGTCGACGTCTTCGTCAACGGCGAATCCTATCCGGTGCTTTTGACCTCGACGATGCGGCCGATCGACGATCCGACCGATCTCGAAAACGTCTTCCTGAAGACCGGCGACGGCAAGATCGTGCCGATGTCGGTCATCGCCTCGCTGAAGGAAGGTTCGGTCGCCCCGCAGCTCAACCGCGAACAGCAGCTTGCCTCCGTTGCGATCACCGCCGGGCTGAAGGACGGCATGTCGCTCGGCGATGCGGTCAAGAACGTCACGCAGATGGCAGAGCCGTTGCTGCCGCCCGGCGCGCGCCTGCTGCCGCTTGCCGAAGCCGCGACGCTGGAAGAAAATTCCAGCGGCATGGCGCTGACCTTCGGCTTTGCGATCGTCATCATCTTCCTGGTGCTGGCGGCCCAGTTCGAAAGCGTGCTCTCGTCGCTCATCATCATGTCGACCGTGCCGCTCGGCCTTGCCTGTGCCGTCTTCGCGCTCATCATCACGGGCTCGAGCCTCAACATCTACAGCCAGATCGGCCTTGTGCTGCTTGTTGGCGTCATGGCCAAGAACGGTATCCTGATCGTGGAATTCGCCAACCAGCTGCGCGACCGCGGCGAGGATGTGCGCTCGTCGATCGAAAAGGCCTGCGCGCTTCGCCTGCGCCCGGTCATGATGACGATGATCGCCACCATTCTCGGCGGCGTGCCGCTGGTCTTTGCCCACGGCGCGGGCGCGGAAGCGCGCGTGGCGCTCGGCTGGGTCATTGTCGGCGGTCTCGGCTTTGCAACGCTGGTGACGCTGTTCATCACACCGGTCGCCTATCTGCTGATTGCCCGCTTCGCCAAGCCGCATGCCCATGAGGAAGCGCGCCTGCACGAGGAAATGACGCACGCGACGCGGCCGAAGCCGCTATCGGAAGAGCAACTCGAGGCCGCGGAGTAAGTCTTTTTCAATACTTTCAAATGCGCCCGCCGGATCGTCCCGGCGGGCTTTTTTATGGTGTATGAAGTCTTGTGAAATAAGCTAAATTACTTCTGAAGTTTAGCCGTTTGTTAAGCATAACCGGCAATGATTGCGATCAGTAACCGGTCGGCCTTCTTTGTTTTCCGAAGGCCATTGCGCTGATTTCGCGGCGACGGCGGACATGAGTGTCCGCAGGAATTCGGTACATCCTGTTCTGTTGCGTTTTGTAGTGTTTTGGAGTTTGTACCGTGAGTATTTATCAGCGCACCTCCGTGGATGCGGCGCTTCATGTGCTGCGTGACATCAATCGGAAGATGACGGTGACGCAGAACCATATCACGACCGGTCTGCGCGTCGAAAAATCCAGTGACAATGCCGTTTACTGGTCGGTTGCGACGACAGCGCGCTCCGACAACAAGGCCCTGTCTGCCGTTCAGGATGCCCTCGGCATGGCCGCTGCCACCATGGGCACGGCCTCCGCCGGTGTCGAGAGCGTCGTCGACGTCGTCACCGAAATCAAGGCGAAGCTGGTCGCGGCGACGGAGCAGGGCGTCGACAAGACCAAGATCGGCGAAGAGCTCGAACAGCTGAAGGCGCAGCTGCGCAGCGTGTCGGAAGGCGCGGGCTTCAACAACGACAACTGGATCATCCTCGACAATACCAGCACGCCGACGCAGCCGCGCCAGATCCCGGCCTCCTTCATCCGCAACGCCGACGGCACGGTGTCGGTCGGCATGCTGAGCTACCATATCGACATCCCGCCGACCGGGGCGACCTCGTCCAAGGATGCGCGCTACGTGATCGACGATCGTGCCGGCGGCACCGGCGAATACGGCGTGCTGACCTCGGCCTTCTTCGCCACCGAACTCGGCACCGCCACGACCTGGGTGTTGGCGAAGAGCAAGAACGGCAATACGGCCGGCCAGACGGAAATCGGCCTGACGGCTGCGACCAGCAAACAGGACCTGAACGAGATGATCAGCGTCGTCGATGCGGCGCTCATGCAGCTGACGGCGGTCGGCTCGGCCTTCGGCGCGCTCGAAAAGCGCATCAGCATGCAGGACGATTTTGCCAAGAGCCTGTCCGACAACATCACCGAGGGCATCGGCCGCCTTGTCGATGCGGATATGGAAGAGGAGTCGAGCAGGCTGAAGGCGCTGCAGACCCAGCAGCAGCTCGGCCTGCAGGCTCTCAACATCGCCAACGCCTCTTACGACAAGGTTCGCCAGCTCTTCCAGAATTTCTAAGCCCCGGTTCGCACCGATTGCCGCGCGGTGGCCGGGGCTGCCGCGCGGTCTGCCGTTTCGGGAACTATCCGGATTCAGGCTGCCTTGGCGGCCATCGTCGCCCTGGCCCACCAGACGAGTTCGTCAAGCGCGGTCCTGGCCGTCGGCAGGAGGTTTGCCTCGATCTCGCTGATCGGCTTGTTGCCGAAAGCCGGATGGATGGCCCTGAAGTCGCCGCCGGCGATATGCACGGCCGCATGGGTCGAGACCATCTGCAGTTCCACGCCGATGCCCCGCAGATGTTCGACGGCGCGCGTGGCGCCCGTGCTGCCGTAGCCGATGGCGGTGAAGGGCTTGCGGTTCCATTCCTTATAGGCCTGATCGAGCGCGTTCTTCAGGGCGGCGGTGATCGAGTGGTTGTATTCGGCGACGACGAAAATATAGCCGTCGAAACGGCCGACCGTTTCCTGCCAGCGCACCGCTTCGGGATTCTGGCTCGGCATCCACAGGTTCGACGCCATTTCGTCGAAGAAGGGGAGAGGGTGGTCGCGCAGGTCGATCAGCTCCGGATCCATGTCGCCACGGGCTTGTGCCTGTTTCAAAATCCATTGTGCCGGGGCATCGGCGAATCGGGTGGGGCGGGTGGAACCGATAATCACGGCGATGCGGGGCTTAGAATTCAAAGTAACCTCCTGTATGCTGGTTTCCAACGGTAACCAGATTACGGACGGTTTGCGAAGGCGCACAAGGAGGCACTTTATTGAAACCAGATAACCACGGGGAAACCGTCCCTTGCGAGGCCGCCGACGAGTGCGGACAGGTTCACGCCTGCGATCACATCAGCCGCGTGCTGGCGCGCATCAGCGACAAGTGGAGCCTGCTGGTGGTGCGCGTGCTTGGCCAGGGACCGCTGCGCTTCAACGCGCTTCGCCGCGAGGTCGGCGAAATCAGCCAGAAGGTGCTGGCATCGACGCTGCGGGAGCTTGAGGAGAACGGCTTCGTTTCCCGCACCGTCACGCCCACCACGCCGCCGCAGGTCGAATATGCGCTGACGGATCTCGGCCAGGAATTCCTGGACCCGGTTCGCGGCCTTGCCGAATGGGTCGTCGCCAACTCCGCGCGCATGGACGCGGCGCGGGCGGCCTATGCGAAGCGCCGCGGGATCGACTGAGGCAGGTGGGCGATGCCAACAAAACTGGTGATATCGGGACGGGGCTGCAACAGGGCGATGTTTCCCGCGGGGAATTTGGCTTATCAGATTGATATCTTCATCTTGTTGCCGCATTTCTTCATATCTGCTCGCACCAGCTTCGAACGGAGAACCTCCTGTCCATGATCAAGAAATTCATCCTTCTGGCCGTTGCGGCGAGCTACCTTTCAGCCTGCACGACGACCGATCCCTATACTGGTGAGCAGAAGGTATCGAACACCGCCGGTGGTGCTGCCCTTGGCGCGCTCGGCGGCGCTCTCGTCGGTGTCGCCGTCGGCGGCGGCGGCCACGGCAAGCGCAACGCGGCGCTGATCGGCGCCGGCATCGGCGCGCTCGCCGGCGGCGCGATCGGCAATTACATGGACCAGCAGGAAGCCGAGCTTCGCGCCCAGCTCGAAGGCACCGGCATTTCCGTCACCCGCCAGGGCGACAACATCATCCTCAACATGCCGTCGAACATCACCTTCGATATCGACCAGGATGCGGTCAAGCCGGGCTTCTATCCGACGCTGAATTCCGTGGCGATCGTGCTGCGCAAGTTCAACCGCACGCTCATCGACATCAACGGCCACACGGATTCCACCGGCAGCCTGCAGCATAACCAGGAACTGTCGGAGCGCCGCGCCTATTCGGTCGCGAGCTACCTGCAGGGCCAGGGCATCGACCAGCGCCGCGTTTCGGCCGTCGGCTTCGGCCCGTCGCAGCCGGTCGCCTCCAACGCGACCGAAGCCGGCCGTGCGCAGAACCGCCGCGTCGAAATCCAGATCGCACCGATCACGCAGAGCTGATCGGGCAAGGGCCGGCACGTCCTGTCCGGCAGGTCTTGTCGTCCTCCGCAGCGATGCGGGGGACGTTTTCGTTTGAGGCGGCAAGGCGTCTGGCGGCCGGTTTGGCTTCGTGCTACAGCTTGCCCATGCGCATGATGACGACCAAAAAATGCACGACGAAAACGACCGTCCTTTCGGGGCGTTCCTCGGTGCATGCGCGGTCACTGGCATAGCGCAGATCACCCGAAGGCCCCACCGGAGACGGACGGGGCCGCAAAGCGAGACAGGTCCCGTTCTCTCATTCCAGACGTGAGAGACATATGCTGACCAAACTCGACGATACCGCTTCAACCCTTTCCCGCCGGTTGCGCACGCCAACGCCTGCCGTCGCCATTGTCGGCGCCACGGGCGCGGTCGGCGTGGAACTGCTGCAATGCCTGGAGCGGCGGAATTTCCCGCTCAGCCGGCTGCGGCTGCTTGCTTCCGCCCGCTCCGCCGGCAGGACGCTGCCCTTTGCCGGACGGGAGATTGCCGTGGAGGAATTGGGCGAAGCGAGTTTCGAGGGGATCGATCTTGCGCTGTTTTCGGCCGGCAGCGGCATTTCCAGGCAATATGCCGATGCGGCGGTGCGGGCCGGCGCCATCGTCGTCGACAATTCTTCCGCCTTCCGCATGCATGCCGACGTGCCGCTGGTCGTGCCCGAGGTGAACGGCGCGGCGCTGGCCTCCCACAGCGGCATCATCGCCAATCCGAATTGCGTGGCGGCGATCGCGACCGTGGCGCTGGCGCCGCTGCACAGGGCGCATCCGATCCGCCGGCTGAACATCGCCACCTATCAGTCCGCGTCCGGGGCGGGGGCCGCGGCGATGGAGGAACTGAGAGAATCGACCGCGGCCTATCTCAGAGGCGAGAGCTACCGGCCCCGCATCCTGCCGCATCCCTATGCCTTCAACTTCTTCAGCCACAATGCCGAGATGGATCAGGAGAGCGGCTACAATGGCGAGGAACTGAAGGTGATTGCCGAAACGAGGCGCATTCTCGGCGCGGATGAGCTTCCGGTCGGCGTCACCTGTATCCGCGTGCCGGTGCTGCGGGCGCACGGCATGGCGATCACGGCCACATTCGATGAAGCCGTAACGCCGGAAGAGGCGCGCGGCCTGCTGGCCGATGCGCCGGGGCTCAAGCTGGTGGACGACCGGGGCGCCAATCGTTTCCCGATGCCGTCGGAAGCGTCGGGGCAGGACGATGTGCTGGTCGGCCGCATCCGAAAGGATCTCGGCGATCCCTCCGCACGCAGCATCGCGCTCTTTGTCGTCGGCGACCAGTTGCTGAAGGGGGCGGCGCTGAACGCGGTGCAGATCGCCGAGGCGTTGCTGGTCCGCTGAAACGGCTAGCAAAGGGTTCGTTGTTCCAGACAGGCCTTGCACTCTATCGACGTCATGCTCGGGACAAGCCCGAGCATGACGAGAGAGACCAGGGGCGCTCCGGGGCCGGACGATCGCACAGGCTCTCGCCGCCGCACGGTGGCTCACGCCTGCATCCTGGCGCCCTTGGTGATCTTGTCGACAACCTTCTTGTCGGCCCGGACGGCGATGCCGACCACCTTGGCGTCATCGGGGGCGTATTCGGCGAAGACGGCGCGGTTGGCCGCATCATGGCCGGTCGCAAACATTTCCTCGATGAAGACGGAGGAGGTCACCTCGCGCTCCAGCGCGCGGCGGTGGATCGTCGACATCGTCGCCTCGTCGGCGGCCAGCACGATGATCGGCTGGATGGACAATGCGTTGAAGAGGTTGCCGGCGCGGTCCTTGTAGGGCTCGCCGATGATTTCGGGATATTGGGCGGCGATGCCTGTCGAAAGGAAGGCCGTGACATTCAGTTTCTGCCAGCCGGCAAGATTGTTTCGCAGGACGATCGCAATTTTGGTATCAAACATTCCAGTCTCTTTCATCAGGGTATCGACAAGGCATTGAGCCAGGATCTAACGCCACGGGCCTTCGAGGGTCTTGAACGTTTGTGCGAACCGCAGGGGGGCAGCGGCATACTGTCCGCGCCCGAGGGCAGCGGCATCCTCACGGCGCCTGCCTTTCCCGGCATCGAGCGCATCGAGGCGCAGTTCTCGGGCAATATGTTCGAGCCGCACCGGCACGATACCTACGCGCTCGGCGTGACGCTGCACGGCGTGCAGACTTTCACCTATCGCGGCGAACGGCGCTTCAGCCTGCCGGGGCAGGTGATCGTGCTGCATCCCGACGAGGAGCATGACGGCGGGGCGGCGACGGAGGCGAGCCTGCATTACCGCATGCTCTACATGGAGCCGGCGCTTCTGATGGAATGCCTGGCGGCGGAGAAGATCGGCCTTCCCTTTGTCGACCAGCCCGTGATCGCCGACGGAGCGCTGGCGCAGGTGCTGCTCGCCGCGCTCGGCGAACTCGACCGGGAGCTCGACGAGCTTTTCGTCGACGATTTCGTCAGCCGTGTCGCCGGCGGCCTGTCGCGGCATTCGCAGGTGCGCCGCCGGGCTCTGGGGCCGGTTGCCTGGAAACAGGTGCGGGCGGCGCGCGACTATCTGGAGGCGCATGCGCTGAGGGCCGTGCGCTCGGGCGAGCTGGAAAACATTACCGGCCTCGACCGGTTCACCCTGTCACGGCATTTCCGCACGGCCTTCGCCACCAGCCCGCACCGCTACATGCTGATGCGGCGGCTGCAGCAGGCCAAGGCGCTGATGGGCGAGGGGGAGAGTTTTGCCGATGTGGCGGCCGCCACCGGTTTTGCCGACCAGGCGCATTTCATCCGGCATTTCAAGAAGGCCTATGGCGTGACGCCGGGGCGCTGGATGGGGCTTCAGCGGTTTCACGCGGCGGAGGCCGGCGGCGGCGGACTGTCGCGCTCCTGATTTCAAGGGGGCGAACGAGGCGGATGATGGAGGCGGCTCTTTCAACGCCCCGATGTTGTGTCATCCGCGCATCATTCTCCGCAAAGTAGAAAACATCGGTTGGCAAAGTCGAATTTGTCCGGTACATAACCTGTCACCGCTGCAGATCAACCAAAGGAGGCGTTGTATGACATCAGCATTCATCGAAGTCCTCCCGTCCGGAATGATGCGACACTAGGTCATTCCAATTCGCGGCCCGCCAGGGGGCGCGAGATGCGGTTTTATTTTCTTTCACAGCTCGACTGATCTGCCGGGACCGGTTCGTCCCCTGTTGCGGCTGTGTTCTTCAACTCTCGATTTTGGGGCCGGCTGCCGAAATGCGGGGTCGGACTGGTAAAATGGCTCGCAAGAAGTTCGACTTCCGTGCCGATGCGTATCGCAACGTGCTCGGCTTTGTTTTTCGTCAGTGGACGCATCGCCCCGCTCTGGTGGGCACCATCATCCTTCTGGTCATTGCCAGCACGCTGGCCGAAGTCCTGGTGCCGGTATTTTCCGGCCGGATCGTCGACGCGATCGCCGGCGGCAATGCGGCAGACGGCGCCATCCGCTCCTTCGCTGTCGTCGTGAGCCTTGGCCTGACCAGTGTCGCCCTGCGCTGGTTCATCTTCGCCGGGATCATCCGGCTGACGCTGCGCATCATGGTCGATGTGGTCAATAGCGGCTTCCACAAGGTGCAGCGCTTCTCGACCGACTGGCATGCCAACAGTTTTGCCGGCTCGACGGTGCGCAAGATCACCCGCGGCATGTGGGCGCTCGACGCGCTCAACGACCTGCTGCTGATCGCTCTGCTGCCGTCGCTCGTCATGCTGGTGGGCGCCAGTATCGTGCTCGGCAGCTACTGGCCGGTCATGGGCCTGATCGTGGCTGCGGGATCGCTTGTTTATATCGGCGTGACCGTGGCGCTTTCGATGGGTTTCGTGTCGCCGGCGGCAAAGCTTGCCAATGCCTGGGACACGAAGCTCGGCGGCGCGCTGGCGGATGCCATCAGCTGCAACTCGGTGGTGAAAGCCTTCGGTGCCGAAAGGCGCGAGGAGGAGCGCCTGCGCCATGTGCTTGCCAGGTGGGACAACCGCACGCGGCGCACATGGAAGCGCGGAACGCTGAACGGCACGATCCAGGGCTTCATGATGGTTTCCATGCAGGCCGGCATTCTCGGCACCGGCCTTGTCATGTGGCAGCAGGGGCTGGCAACGCCCGGCGACATCACCTTCGTGCTGGCGATGTTCTTCGTCCTGCAGGGCTATCTGCGCTCGGTCGGGCAGGACATCAGAAACCTGCAGCGCGCCGTCAACGACATGGAAGAGCTTGTCCTGCTCGACAGGACGCCGCTCGGCATCGAGGACAGGCCGAATGCGAAGGCGATCGCAATCGGCAGGGGCGAGATCGTCTTCGACCGCGTCACCTTCCAGTATGGCGCCCATCCGACCGCGCTCTACGAGGATTTCTCGGTCACGATCAAACCGGGGGAGCGGGTCGGTCTGGTCGGGCATTCCGGGTCGGGCAAGACGACTTTCGTCAAGCTCATCCAGCGCCTCTATGACGTGAATGCCGGGGCGATCCGCATTGACGGTCAGGATATTGCCGAAGTGACGCAATCGAGCCTGCGCAGCCAGATCGCCATCGTGCAGCAGGAGCCCATCCTGTTTCACCGCACTCTGGCCGAGAACATCGCCTACGGACGGCCGAATGCCTCCAGACGCGAGATCGAGAATGCGGCACGGCAGGCGAGCGCCCATGGTTTCATCATGGACCTGCCGAAGGGCTACGAGACGATGGTGGGCGAACGCGGCGTCAAGCTTTCGGGCGGCGAGCGTCAGCGCGTCGCCATCGCGCGGGCGTTTCTGGCCGATGCGCCGGTGCTGATCCTGGACGAGGCCACCTCCAGCCTCGACAGCGAGAGCGAAGTGCAGATCCAGCAGGCCATGGAGCGCCTGATGGACGGCCGCACGACGCTGGTCATCGCCCACCGCCTTTCGACGGTGCGGGCGCTGGACCGGCTGCTCGTGTTCGACAAGGGAATGATCGTCGAAGAGGGCGACCATCAGGCGCTCATCCGGCTCAACGACGGCATCTATCGCCGGCTGTTCGAGCGGCAGGCTCTCGAACTGACCAAGGGGCTTGTGGCCTAGGCAGGGCTATCCGAGCCGAAGCACCGGTGCGTTGAAGCGCCGGTGCTTGATCTCCGCTCAGGCGGAATTTTCAGCCAGTCCGGAGCGCCTGGCGATGAAGCGGGCGAGCGCCGGGCCGATCAGCAATATGATCAGGAAACGGCCGGTCTGCATGGCCATGACGAAGGGCACGTCGACATCGCTCGAGGCGGCGATGATGGCGACGGAATCCGCGCCGCCGGGGCTGGTGGCGAGATAGGCGGTCAGCGGGTCGATGCCGGCGAATGTGTGAAGCGCCACCGCCATGCAGCCGCAGAGCGCCATCAGGATGATGATCGAGGCCGAGACGCGCGGCAGGGCGCGGGCGGCATGTTTGATGATGGAGCGGGTGAAACGCAGGCCGATGCTCCAGCCGATCATCGCGTAGCTCAAGGCCAGGATCCAGGTCGGCAGCTCGATCTTGAGGAGGCCGAAACCCTGCAGCACGGCGCCGGCAAACAGCGGAACCACGATATTGCCGCCCTGGATGCGGAAGCGGAAGACCGCGTAGCAGCAGAGGGCGGCGAAGGCGACGGTGAGGGCGAAGGCCGGCCAGTCGACCGGCGGGAAGAAGATGACAGGCGGCGGCGCCTCGCCATCGGCGGCTACCCAGAGGCGGGAGATGACGGAGGCGCCGACGGCGACGAAGACGACACGCAGATATTGCATGAAGGCGACGAGGCGGGCATCGGCGCCATAGGCTTCCGACATGATGACCATGGCCGAGGCGCCGCCGGGCGTCGAGCCCCAGACGGCGGTGGTGCCGGGCAGCACCTGCCAGCGCGTCAGGAGCCAGCCGAGGCCGGCAGCGATGGCGATGACGGAAACGATGAAGACGAAGAAGAGCGGCGCGTCCTTCGCCATGGTGCCGAGGATGTCGGGCGTGATGTTGCGCGCCATCAGGAGGCCGACCAGCACCTGGCCGAACTGCAGCGGCCAGTAGGGCACGCGCAGCTGCCCCTTGCCGATGGTGAGCGCCAGGACGATGGCCGCGACCATCGGGCCGATCAGCAGCGAGGCGGGCAGGGCAAAGAGTTCGAGGAAGAGGACGAGAATGGCCGACAAGGCGAGCAGCAATGCCCATTTGGGCAGGCTCGCTTTCTGATGGAAGCTGCTTGCGTCCAAAATTGTAGTCCCCGAACTTTTCGACCGGAGCAGGCCCGAAGGCGAAGGTGGGAGGAGGCCCCGGCAGCATGAAGAGGCCGGCTGCGAGGGCCGGCAGGCGCAGCCCCGGTATAGGCGCGCGGCGGCCAAGGGGTCAATTGCGGAATCTGGCCTTTTTGCGCCTAAAGCCTGACGTGTTCGGCAAGGAAATCGAGCAGGGCGCGAACGCGCGCCGGCAAGGGGCCGCCCTGGCCGATATAGACGGCATAAAAATCCTCGACATCGCCGGGATTGAGCGCTTCCAGCACCGGAACGAGCCGGCCGGCGGCGATGTCGGCGCGAACGGTGAAGTCGGCGAGGCGGGCAAGGCCGGCGCCCGCGAGGGCCAGATAGCGCATGGCCTCGCCATCGCCGACCTGCAGGCCCGGCGTAAGCGGGATGGTGACTGTCTCGCCATTGTCCATGAGCGACCAGCCTTCCAGCGCCCGGGCATAGGAAAAGCCGATGCGGCGATGGGCGTGCAGCTCTGCGACCGAGCGCGGCTCGCCATGCCGCTTGAGATAGTCGGGCGAGGCGACGATGGTCTTTCTCGCCGAGCCGAGCTTGCGGGCGATCAGGCTCGACGTCTTCAGCGGCCCGGTGCGGATCGCCACATCGGCGCGCTCTTCCAGGAGATCGACGATCCTGTCGGTATGGGTAATATCGAGCGTCACGCCCGGATGCCCGGCCATGAAGGCCGGGATCAGCGGCGCGAGAACATGGTTGCCGAAGGAGCCGCTGGTATTGACGGCGATGCGGCCGGCCGCCTGTTCGCCGGCCGAGGCGAAACGCTCGGCCTCCGATATGTTGGCGAGGATCGCCACGCTGCGCTCGTAGAAGGCGCAGCCTTCCGGCGTCAGCTGCAGCTTGCGCGTCGAGCGGTTGACGAGGCGGGCGCCGAGCCTTGCTTCCAGCCGGGCGACCAGCTTGCTGACGGCCGACGGCGTCATGCGCCGCGCCTCTGCGGCGGCGGAAAAGCCGCCGCGTTCGACGACGCTGACGAAGACTTCCATTTCGCCGGATCGATTGATGTCCTGACGGCTCATGATGAATTGAAATCACAGATGATATGCTTCGAGGCAATCTATATCATCGAGCCGGCCGGGTCTATCTCTTCACGAAACAGGAGATCGGATCATGGAATACAGAAATCTCGGCGCATCGGGCCTGAAGGTGCCGGTGCTGAGCTTCGGGGCCGGCACTTTCGGCGGCAGCGGGCCGCTTTTCGGCGCCTGGGGCACGACGGACGCGCAGGAGGCGCGGCGGATGGTGGATATCTGCCTGGAGGCGGGTGTCGCCCTGTTCGATACGGCCGACGTCTATTCGGCCGGTGCTTCCGAGGAGGTGCTGGGGCAGGCGATTTCGGGAAGGCGCGATGCGGTGCTGATCTCGACCAAGACGGCGCTGCCGATGGGCGAGGGGCCGAACGACTGGGGTACGTCGCGGGCGCGGCTGATGCGCGCGACCGAGGATGCGCTGCGCCGGCTCGGCACCGACTATATCGACCTTCTGCAGCTTCACGCCTTCGATGCCTCGACGCCGGTCGAGGAGGTGCTTTCGGCGCTCGACCGGCTGGTTGCGTCGGGCAAGGTGCGTTATGTCGGCGCGTCCAATTTTTCCGGCTGGCAGCTGATGAATTCGCTCGGGCTTTCCGAAAAATACGGCTACCCGCGTCATGTCGCCCACCAGGTCTATTATTCGCTGGCGGGCCGCGACTATGAGTGGGAGCTGATGCCGCTGGCCGCCGACCAGCAGGTGGGGGCGCTCGTCTGGAGCCCGCTCGCCTGGGGGCGGCTGACCGGCAGGATCCGGCGCGGTGCGGCGCTTCCCGAGGCAAGCCGGCTGCACCGGACGGCGGATTATGGCCCGCCTGTCGACGACGAGAGGCTTTTCGATATTGTCGATGTGCTGGACGCGATCGCTGCCGAGACCGGCAGGACGGTGCCGCAGATCGCCATCAACTGGCTGATCGGCCGGCCGACGGTTGCAAGCGTCATCATCGGCGCGCGCAACGAGGAGCAGCTCAGGCAAAATCTCGGGGCCGTCGGCTGGCGGCTGACGCCGGAGCAGATCGGGCGGCTGGATGCGGTCAGCGCCGTGACGCCGCCCTATCCCTATTTTCCCTATTATCGGCAGGAGGGCTTCGCGCGGCTCAACCCGCCTGCGGTTCCTACAACAAAGCCCTGATGACATCTTCCCGAATCTTGGCTGGACAGCCGCTTTGACTTGCCTCATACCCGGCCTGCTACAGATGCTGTAGCAGGCTGTGGAATGCAGGGAGATCAAGGGCATGGCACTGCGCGACGCAAAGGCCGGGGTGCGAAACGAGGCGGGCATCGAGGCCGTCACCGGCATTCTCAAACAGCGCTTCGGAGAGCGCTTCCAGACCGGCCAGGCTTTTCGCGCCCAGCATGCGCACACGACCACCTATATTCCCGCCCAATTGCCCGACGGCGTGCTGTTTGCCGAGACCGCCGACGATGTGAAGACCGTCGTCAGGGCCTGCGCCGACCATAAGGTGCCGGTGATCGGCTTCGGCACCGGCTCCTCGCTCGAGGGGCAGGTCAATGCGCCGAACGGGGGCATTTCCATCGATTTCAGCCGGATGAACCGGGTGCTCGAAGTCAATCCCGAGGATCTCGACTGCACGGTCGAACCGGGCGTCACGCGCGAGGCCCTGAACCTCCATCTGCGCGATACCGGCCTGTTTTTTCCGATCGATCCCGGCGCCAACGCCTCGATCGGCGGCATGACCTCGACGCGGGCCTCCGGCACCAATGCCGTACGTTACGGAACGATGAAGGACAATGTGCTTGCCGTTACGGCAGTCACCGCATCCGGCGAGGAAATCCGCACGGCGCGGCGCGCCCGCAAGTCGTCCGCCGGCTACGACCTGACGCGGCTTTTCGTGGGGGCGGAGGGTACGCTCGGCATCCTGACCTCGGTGACGCTGCGCCTGCACGGTATTCCGCAGAAGATCGCCGGCGGCGTCTGCGCCTTCCCGAGCGTCAAGGCGGCCTGCGACGCCGTCATCATGACGATCCAGATGGGTATTCCGGTCGCGCGCATCGAGCTTGTCGATGCGCTGCAGATGCGCGCCAGCATCGCCTATGCCAAGCTTCCCTATGAGGAAAGCCCGGCGCTCTTCCTCGAATTCCACGGCACGGAGGAGACGGTGGCGCTGCAATCGGCCGCCTTTGCCGAGATCGCCGCCGAATGCGGCGGCGGCGAATTCAAATGGGCGGCGAGCCCGGAGGAGCGGACCAGGCTCTGGAAGGCGCGTCACGACGCCTATTGGTCGGTGCGGGCGCTGGCGCCGGGGCTTGCCGTACTTTCGACCGATGTTTGTGTTCCGATATCGCGGCTTGCGGATTGCGTTGCCGAAACGCAGGCCGATATTGAGGCAAACGGTTTGCTGGCGCCGATCGTCGGCCATGCGGGCGACGGGAACTTCCATGTGCAGCTTCTGTTCGACGACAAGAGTGCGGCGGGTATTGCCACGGCCGAGGAATTCGTTGCCCGGCTGAACGCGCGGGCGCTGGCGATGGACGGAACATGCACGGGCGAACACGGGATCGGGCAGGGGAAAATGGCGTTTCTGGAGCAGGAGCTCGGGGGGAGCGTGGATCTGATGCGCCAGATCAAGCGGTCGCTCGATCCCGACAATATCCTCAATCCCGGCAAGATTTTTTATCTGGGCTGAAAATGGAACAATCTCATGATCTTGGCCCTTGCTCCCGGCATGAATAGCGCTAGTGTCGGCAACAGAATCCCGAATGGAGAATCCCTGACTTGGTAGGCCGGTTCCTCGTCTTTCTAGGAGGAGTGATCGTCGTAGTGCTCTTCGTGGCGCTGCTGGCACCGCTGTTCATCGACTGGACGGACTTCCGCAAGAATTTCGAGGATCAGGCAAGCCGCATCATCGGCAAGAAGGTGACGGTTCACGGCACGGTCGATGCGCGGCTTCTGCCCTTTCCGTCCGTGACGCTGCATGACGTGCGCGTCGGCCAGGAGGAAGACGGCACGCCGGTCGTGCAGGTCGAGCAGTTCTCCATGGATGCCGAGCTTGCGCCGTTCCTGTCCGGCGAAGCGCTGATCTTCGACATGCGCGTCGTCAACCCCAAGGTGCGGCTGCGGCTTCTGAAGGACGGCTCGCTGGACTGGATGCGCGGCAGCCAGCCGGAAATCCCGGCCAAGACGGTCGTTCTGGAAAACGTGCATGTCAACGGCGGCGAGATCGAGTTCGTCGACGACCAGTCCGGCCGTTCGCGCAGCGTGACGGGACTGAACGCCGAGATGTCGGCGAAATCGCTCGCCGGTCCATGGCGTATCGAGGGCGACGGCTCGCTCGACGGCGAACATGGCAGTTTCTCCGTTTCCAGCAATCAGCCGGACGACAGGGGCGTGCTGCGCGTGCGCACCCGGCTTGCGCCGGACAAGCATCCCGTCACGGTCGATCTCGACGGCGAGCTGAAGCTGGTCGACAGCCGGCCGAACTATCAGGGCACGCTCTCTGCCGCGATCGAAAGCCGCGAGGGCAAGACCGAGAAGGGGGAGGCGCCGCCGCGCCTCAAGGGGCGTTTCGAGCTTACCAACGATCGCATCCGCATTCCCGAATACCGCATGGAAGTCGGCTCGACCAGCGACCCCTACGTGATCACCGGCGAGGCGACGCTCGATACCGGCAGTGCGCCGGAATTCCTGCTGACCGCCGACGGCCAGCAGATCGACGTCAACCGCATCGGCAATCAGGGCGCGGCCGGCAAGACCAATCGCGACCCGGCCGTTTCGGCGCGCCAGCGGCTGAGCTCGCTGCTCGATATTGTCGGCCAGGTGCCGATCCCGCAGGTGCCGGGCAAGGCGACGGTGCGCCTGCCGGCCATCGTGGCCGGCGATACGACGATCCGCGACGTGGCGCTGGAACTAGAGCCCGCCGGCAACGGCTGGATGATCGACAGTGCCGTCGGCACGCTGCCCGGCCGCACGCAGGTGGAAGGCAAGGGCAAGCTGACGCTGACGGGCGATCCCTCCTTCAACGGCCAGATGGTGGTTGCCTCCAGCCAGCCGACGGGGCTCGCCTCCTGGCTGGCGGGCTCGGTCGACCCGGCCATCCGGCAGCTGCGGCAGGCGGGCTTTTCCGCCAATGTCAGCCTGACGCACGATCTGCAGCGCTTCGAGAATCTGGAAATCGCGATCGGCGCCGCGACGCTGAAAGGCCGGCTGGAGCGGCAGGCGACCGAGGGCCAGACGCCGTCGCTTTCGGTGGCGCTGAACGGCGATGCGCTCGACCTCGATGCGCTGCGGGCGCTGACCGGGCTCTTTACCGGCCAGGATGCCGGCGACAACGTGCTCGACCACCGGATTGCCGCGCAGCTCAAGGCCGACAAATTCACCGCCTTCGGCGTGCAGGCCGAGAATGTCGAGACCACGTTTACGCTCGCTGACGGCGCGCTTTCCGTCGACCGGCTTTCGATCAAGAACCTTGCGGGCGCGGAACTGACGGCGACGGGCAAGGCCGAGGGATCGCTGCTCGACTACAAGGGCACCGGCGAGATCACCTTCAAGGCCGCCGATCCCGGCCCCTTCTTCGCCATGCTGCGCGAGCACCTGCCGCATCACCCGGTCATGGACCGGCTGGTGCGCAACGCGGGCTGGTACGGCAACACGGCGCTGCGCGGCGCGCTGACGCTCGGCGGCGATGACGGCAACGCGCTGGCGGTGACGCTGGCGGGTGTCACCAATGGCAGCCGCGTCAATCTCGACTACCGTATGTCCGACCTCCTGGCGCTGACCGGCAACGGCACGACGACGCTTGAAGCGACGCTCGACAATGCCGTGCCGTCGATCCTCTTCGGGCAGGCGGGCCTCGATCCGCTGCCGGTCGATGCCGGCGCCAACGGGCGCCTGACGCTGAAGGTGACGGCAAGCGACAACGATCCGGCCGATGCGGCGCTGACCTTTGCGACCGACCGGACCTCGTTTACGGCAAACGGCAAGGTCGATGTGCGGCCCGATACGTTCATGAACGGCAATGTCGCCGTTTCGCTCGAAAGCGCGGATCTCGACCCCTACCTGGTCATGAACGGCATCGCCCTGCCGGAACTCGGCACCGGGCTGCCCTTCAAATTGCAGACCAATGCGACGATCGACGCCGACAAGATTGTGCTTGCCGATCTCAACGGCCATGCGGCCGACAATGATTTTTCGGGCGCGCTGACCTTCGACCGCAAGGCGGCAAAGACGAGTGCCAGCGGCGCGCTTACGCTTGCCAAGGCCGATCTCGGCTGGCTCGGCGAGGCCGTGTTCGGGCAGATCCGCGACCCCGCCAACGGCCAGCTGACGACGGCGGCGCTCGGCCTGCCGCTCTTCCGGGATATCGACGTCAACCTGAAGCTCGCCGCCAAGCAGTTCTGGCCGGGGCTTTTCAACACGGCGGTCAACGATTTCACCTCGAACGTTACCTACAAGGGCGACGAGCTGCAGCTCAACGACATGGCCGGCGGCTGGGAGGGCGGGAGGCTCTCCGGCAACCTGCTCTTCACCAATGCCAACGGCACGGGCTTCCTGCAGTCGCGGCTGGCGCTGGCCGATTCCGATCTTGCCGGCGTCATCTGGCCGCGCGACGGGGCGCCCGTCGCCAACGGCAAGTTCGGCATGTCGCTGGCGCTCGAAGCCTCCGGCAAGTCCGTTTCCGAGATTGCAAGCTCGCTGAACGGCTCGGGGGAAATCCGGCTCGGCGAGACGAGCGTCCGCGGGCTCAACCTTGCGATCCTGGCGCCGCTTCTGGCGGCGACCGATCCGATGCAGGACCAGATCAATGCCGGCAAGGTGCATCCGATCGTCGAGACGCTGCTCAACAACGGCGAGGCGAAGCTGCCGCCGCTCGGCATTCCCTTTAACGTGACCGACGGAACGCTGCGGATCCAGAATGTCAGCGTCGCCAACGATCTGGCGCACCTGACCGGCGATGCGCAGATCGAACTGCCGCAGGAGCGCATCAGCGCCACGCTCGCCATCGGCTTCAATCCCGGAGCGGAGGCGCTTTCCGGCGCGGAGCCCGGCATCCGGCTGAATTTTTCCGGCCTGCTGGCCTCGCCGGGCAAGACGATGGATGTGACCGACATCACCAGCTATCTCTCGCTGCGCGCCTTCGAGCGCGAGCGGCGGCGGGTCGAACGGCTGCAGGCCAACGTGCTGGAAAAACAGCGGCTGCGGCGCGAGGTGGCGCTCTATCGCTTCAACGACGCCCAGCGGGTTGCTGCTGCCGAAATCGAGCGGCAGCGGCAGGCGGAAGAGCAGCGGCTGCGCGTCCTGGCCCAGGAGGCGGCCCAGCGCAAGGCCGAAGCGGAGGCGCGTGCCAGGGCCGAGGCGGAAGCGAAGGCAAAGGCTGCGTCTGAGGCCGAGGCCGCGCGTCGGGCCGAACAGCCCCTGCCGCCCGGCCAGCTCAATTTCGACCAGCTGCCGGGCGTTCAGGCCCAGTAGCAGGCGCCTGCGTGGGCCGGCCGGTCAGGCGCTCGCGGCGCCGTTTTTCAGCCAGTACAGGACGTGCAGGCGCAGCGCCGAGGAGAGGTTGCTGTCAGGCGCGCGGCTGTCGTCTATTTCCGATATCAGTGCCGCGAGCGGCACGGAGCGACTTGCGGCAATCGCCTTCAACTCGGTCCAGAATTCGTCTTCCAGCGAGAAACTGGTGCGGTGCCCGTGCAATGTCGCCGAATGTTTGCGGATCATCGGCCTGCTTCGTCTTCGTTGAGAAAGCGATTCAGTCAGGAATCGCATCTGGTTGATCGCTCAGGCTTTTCACCTGCCGGCGATCAGCTCTTGTCGTCTTCGATCCGGCCCTGATCGAGCGCCTTTTCGGCCTTCTCGTTAAGGGCGCGGGTCAATTGCTTTTCGGCCTTGGTGCGGCCGTGGGAGATACGGTTCTGCTCTGCCTGCTTCTCCTTTTCGGAGCGAGCCTGCTGCTTGCGGAACTGGCGCAAATTGACGATTTCGGCGCTCATGCGGTTGCCTCCGTCATGAAAGAAAAAGGGAGGCTTTCGCCTCCCTCGGCATTACTGCTTCTTGCGGAACGAATCGAGCGATACGACGGAGCCCGGTTTCTTTTCCTCGCCTTCTGCGGCGGGCTTTGCGGCCGTATCATCGGCCTTGGCTGCGTCAACCGGATAGGCGGTGATCTCGGCAGCGGGCAGTTCCTCGCCATCGCTCAGCGGCACGTCGAACTCCAGCTCGAAATTGACCGAGGGGTCGTAGAAACCTCTGATGGCGTTGAAGGGGATAACGAGCTTTTCCGGCACGTCGGAGAAGGACAGGCCGATCTCGAAATGGGATTCGGTGATCTTCAGGTCCCAGAACTGGTGCTGGATGACGATGGTCATCTGCTCGGGATATTTCGACTTCAGGTGCTGCGAGATGCGCACGCCGGGAGCGCCCGTGAGAAACGTGATGAAGAAGTGATGGTCGCCGGGCAGTCGGCCCGTCGTTGCGACTTCGGCCAAGACCTTGCGGATGACGCCGCGCAGCGCGTCCTGTGCCAGAATGTCGTAGCGGATATGATCCTGCCCCATGCTTTTCCTGTCTTTCGTCGGTTTGGAAGTCTTTTCACGAACTTATATGGCACGTCCCGGCGCTTTGGGAAAGCGCCAAGCCGATTCATGCGTCCGCCGAGCATACATGATTTCGCTGAAAAAGGGGAGAAAGGTGAAGGCTTCTGTTGCCAGGTGCCTTCGGACCCCGCCTTACGGGGCTAGCCGTAAGGACTTAGAGCGGAATTCCCGCACCGCCATTAGGCAGCGAGAGCGTATTCCTTAGCGTTGTTGTCGTTTGCAACTACACTTGTGACCCGATAACGGCGGTATCATGCCGAGCGAAAAGTCGATCTTTACACCCTTGTCGATCCTGTTTCGCCCCCATCAAAAACAGGCCCTTCTCCCAAAGGATAGCCGCCTGCTTTTGGTGGAGGCGCCGGGTACCGCCCCCGGGTCCAATAGGTTTATTCCACCGCCCGTTTATCGCCATAGCCGGCCCGAAAGCCGGCATGGGTGATATAGTGTTTTTGTCGCGGCAAGGGAAGGGGATACGTCACAAAAGCGTCGTGTCCGGCAGCGATTTTGCTTGGATATTCAGCCGGCAGCATTGGTTTTGAGCCGCTTTGCCCTTAAATTGACGGCAAAAGGAATCGGCTGACACCATGAAGCAATATCTCGACCTCCTGAGCCATGTGATGGAAAACGGCACCGACCGCGGCGACCGCACGGGTACGGGCACGCGCTCGGTCTTCGGCCATCAGATGCGCTTCGATCTCGAAGCCGGTTTTCCGGTGCTGACGACGAAGAAGCTGCACCTGCGCTCGATCATCCACGAGCTTCTGTGGTTCCTCAAGGGCGAGACCAATATCCGCTACCTGCACGAACACGGCGTCAGCATCTGGGACGAATGGGCCGACGAGAACGGCGACCTCGGCCCCGTCTACGGCGCGCAGTGGCGCTCCTGGCCGGCACCCGACGGCGGCCATATCGACCAGATCGACAATCTGGTGAAGGGCATCGTCAGGAACCCGAATTCGCGCCGCCACATCGTCTCGGCCTGGAACCCGGCGGAAGTGGACAATATGGCGCTGCCGCCCTGCCACTGCCTGTTCCAGTTCTACGTAGCCGACGGCAGGCTTTCCTGCCAGCTCTACCAGCGCTCGGCCGATATTTTCCTCGGCGTGCCCTTCAACATCGCTTCCTACGCGCTGCTGACGATGATGGTGGCGCAGGTGACGGGCCTGAAATATGGCGAGTTCGTCCACACGCTCGGCGACGCGCATCTCTACCACAACCATTTCGACCAGGCGAAGCTGCAGCTGACGCGCCAGCCGCGTGCTCTGCCGCGCATGGCGATCAAGCGCGACGTCAAGGACATCTTCGATTTCGTCTACGAGGATTTCGAACTCGTCGGTTATGAAGCCGATGCCAATATCAAGGCGCCGATCGCTGTTTAAGGCCAGAACGCCGATGTCCGATATCCGCAAGACCATCTTCGTCGCCGTTGCGCGCAACGGCATCATCGGACGCGACGGCGACATGCCCTGGCGACTTTCGACCGATCTCAAGCGGTTCAAGGCGATGACGGTTGGAAAGCCTGTCGTCGTCGGCCGCAAGACTTTCGAAAGCTTTGGCGGCAAGCCGCTGCCGGGGCGTCAGCACGTGGTGATCTCGCGCAATGCCGATATCGATCATCCCGACGTGCATATGGCCCGTTCGCTGGGCGAGGCGATCGGCATGGCGCAGGACCTGGCGCGCAAGCAGGGCGAGAGCGAGATTTCCATTCTCGGCGGCGGCCAGATCTACGCGCAGGCGATGGAGATTGCCGACCGCATGTGCATCACGCATGTGGAGGCCGACGTGGATGGCGATACCGCTTTTCCGCCCATCGACCCCGTCGTCTGGGTGGCGGTCGAAAGCCTTGATGTTCCGGCCGGGGAAAAGGACACCTATCCGACCCGTTTCGTCGTTTATGAACGTCGAGATGCCTGAAAAGGAACTATTTTCCAATTAAATTGACCAAGTTTCTGACGCCGCGTTGAAAGCTTATGCGGCGATACCTATAACGGTCCCATCGCATCCGCCGGCAGCCCCCACGGCGGTCGGATGTGTGGGAGTTAACGAACAACGAGGTTTTGATGCCCTGGAGCAATCAGAATGGCGGCGGCGGCCCTTGGGGCGGCGGCGGTAACAATCAGGGACCATGGGGGCAGGGGCCGAACCGTCCGCGCGGTGGCGGCGGCAAGGGCGGTCCGCCTGATCTGGAAGACATTATCCGTCGCGGACAGGACCAGCTGCGGGGCATCGTGCCCGGCGGTTTCAACGGCGGTGTCGTTGCGATCATCGTCGCAGTCATCGCGATCTTCTGGCTTTTCCAGTGCATCTACGTCGTCCAGCCGGACGAGCGCGGCGTGGAACTGCGCTTCGGCAAGCCCAAGGAAGAGATTTCCATGCCGGGCCTGCATTTCCATTTCTGGCCGTTCGAGACCGTCGAGACGGTCAAGGTGACGGTGCAGCAGCAGAATATCGGCGCGACGACGGCCGGCTCCTCCAGCGGGCTGATGCTGTCGGGTGACAGAAGCGTCATCAACGCGCAGTTTGCCGTCTTCTATACGATCAGCGATCCGAAGGCCTATCTCTTCGGCGTCGAGAACCCGGCCGAAACGCTGCAGCAGGTTTCCGACAGCGCCATGCGCGAGATCGTCGGCCGCCGTCCGGCACAGGACGCTTTCCGCAGCAACCGCCAGCCGATCGAGACGCAGGTGCTCAATATCGTCCAGGATACGATGAACCGTTACGGCGCCGGCATTACCGTCACCGGCGTGACGATCCAGAACGTGGCGCCGCCGCGCGAGGTCGCCGATGCCTTCGAAGAAGTGCAGCGTGCCGGCCGCGACCGCGACAGCACGATCGAGGACGCAAACCGCTATACGAACCAGAAGCTCGGTCAGGCACGAGGCGACGCCGCCCGTATCCGCGAAGACGCAGCCGCCTACAAGGATCGCGTCGTCAAGGAAGCGGAAGGCGAGGCCCAGCGCTTTACCGCCATCAACGACGAATATTCGAAAGCTCCCGACGTGACGCGCAAGCGCCTGTTCCTGGAAACGATGGAGCAGGTCCTGAAGAACTCCAAGAAGGTCGTGATCGACGACAAGCAGGGCGTCGTGCCCTACCTGCCGCTCAACGAGATCACCAGACCGACGACCACGGCACCGGCACGATAGGGAGGTTGAACCATGGTATCGAACAGACTTCCCGCCATCCTGATCGCGGTCGCGGTCGTGCTTGTCATTCTCTATTCGTCGATCTTCGTGGTCAACGCGCGTGAGCAGGCGATCGTCGTGCGCTTCGGCCAGATCCAGTCGGTCAAGAGCGAGCCGGGCATCTATTTCAAGCTGCCCTTCGGCTTCATGGATGCCGACCGCGTGCAATATGTCGAAAAGCGGGCGCTGAGGCTCGACCTCGACAATATCCGCGTTCAGGTCCAGGACGGCCAGACCTTCGATGTCGACGCCTTCGTGATCTACAATATCGCCGACGTGCGCCGTTTCCGCGAAACCGTGTCGGGCGACCGCGACGCCGCCGAGGCACGGCTGCGCGCGCAGCTCGATTCCTCGCTTCGCCGCGTCTACGGTCTCAGGGACTATAATGCGGCGCTCTCCGAAGAGCGTGTGGCGATGATGCTCGAGATCCGCGACGACCTGCGCATCGACGCCGAAAACCTCGGCCTGCATATCGACGACGTGCGCATCCGCCGCACGGACCTTTCGCCGGAAGTGGCGCCGAACACCTACAACGCCATGCGCTCCGAGCGTCTGGCAGAGGCCGAGCGCATCCGCGCCGAGGGTAACGAAGAGGGCCAGCGCCGCCGCGCCGTCGCCGACCGCCAGGTCGTCGAGATCACCGCCGATGCGCAGCGCGATTCCGAAATCCTGCGTGGTCAGGGCGACGCGGAACGCAACCGCATCTTCGCCGAATCCTTCGGCAAGGATCCGGCCTTCTTCGAGTTCTACCGCTCGATGTCGGCCTATTCCTCGGCTCTGTCCTCGCAGGACACGATGCTGGTCCTGTCGCCGACGTCGGAGTTCTTCCGCTATTTCGACAGTGCGAACGGCAATCAGGCGCAGGCCCCCGGACAGACCGGCGGCCTCGTGCCGCCGGCAGCGCCCGAAGCTCCGGCCCAGCCGGCGAACTGAACGACGGATTGAATGCAGGACTTCCTGACGGGACTTGCATTCTTCCTCATCATCGAGGGGCTGGCCTATGCGCTGGCCCCTCGTTTTCTGGTCGAGATGGCACGGCTGCTTCCCACGATTGCGGAGCGGCATCTCAGGGCTTTCGGGCTGGCCGCGATGGCGCTTGGCGTGGGTCTCGTCTGGCTTTTGCGAGGCTAGAGCCTTTCCTGGTTAGATTGCTGCAATCTAACCAGGAAAGGCTCTCGATCACATTCGCACGGGGATTTCTCGAAAAGGTGATTTCGCCCTCCATCATTCCGCCTTATGCTGATGGTGTATGTGCGCCTTTACCCCAGACGAGGAAGCTTGATGGCCCCCACGACACGCTCGCCCTTCAGACGAACGCTCGCGCTCCTGGCCGGCACTGCCCTTCTGGCACATGTCGGTGCAAGCGGTATTGCGCATGCGCAGACCGCTCCGGCTCCTGCGGCGCCTGAACAGGCAGCACCGGCCCCGGCCGCTCCTCAAGCGGCGCCGGTTTCGCCCACCGCGGTCGCGCCGGCAGCGCCGCCGATGCAGATGACGGCCCCGGCCAACGGGCCGGCTTCCGTGGCCGACCTGGCCGAGGGGCTGCTCGATGCCGTGGTCAATATTTCGACCTCGCAGAACGTGAAGGACGACGAGGGCGTCGGTCCTGCGCCGCGCGCGCCCGACGGCTCGCCCTTCCAGGAATTCTTCAACGATTTCTTCAACAAGCAGCAGGGCAATCGCGGTTCGAACCACAATGTCAGCTCGCTCGGCTCCGGCTTCGTCATCGACCCCTCGGGCTACATCGTCACCAACAACCACGTGATCGAGGGCGCCGACGATATCGAGGTCAATTTCGCCAACGGCACCAAGCTCAAGGCCAAGCTGATCGGCACGGACACCAAGACCGATCTTTCGGTGCTCAAGGTCGAGCCGAAGCAGCCGCTGAAATCCGTCAAGTTCGGCGATTCCAGCGTCATGCGCATCGGCGACTGGGTGATGGCGATCGGCAACCCGTTCGGCTTCGGCGGATCGGTGACGGTCGGCATCATTTCCGGGCGCGGGCGCAACATCAACGCCGGCCCCTACGACAATTTCATCCAGACGGATGCGGCGATCAACAAGGGCAATTCGGGCGGTCCGCTCTTCAACATGAAGGGCGAGGTGATCGGCATCAACACGGCGATCATCTCTCCGTCGGGCGGCTCGATCGGCATCGGCTTCTCGGTGCCGTCGGAACTTGCTTCCGGCGTGGTCGACCAGCTTCGCGAATATGGCGAGACGCGGCGCGGCTGGCTCGGCGTGCGCATCCAGCCCGTCACCGACGAAGTGGCCGACAGCCTCGGCCTCGACAGCGCCAAGGGCGCGCTGGTTGCCGGCGTCATCAAGGGCGGACCGGTCGACGACGGCTCGATCAAGGCCGGCGACGTCATCCTGAAATTCGACGGCAAGGCCGTCACGGAGATGCGCGACCTGCCGCGCGTCGTGGCCGAAAGCCCCGTCGGCAAGCAGGTCGACGTCGTCGTGCTGCGCGACGGCAAGGAGCAGACCGTGAAGGTGACGCTCGGCCGTCTCGAGGACAGCGATCAGGCCGCCGCCGGCGACAGTTCCAGCGACGACGGGGTCATCAATCCCGATCCCGGCGAGAATAACGATATGGACGAGCCGGATCAGGGCGGCGATAACCAGACCGCACCTGACGGACAGGATCCGCAGCAGGGACAAGGCCCGGACCAGCAGGGCCAGAGCCAGCCCCCCGGCCAGGATCAGGCGACGCCCGGCCAGACCGCGCCCAAGCATGTGCTCGGCCTGTCGCTCTCGCTGCTCAGCCCCGAAACCCGCAAGGCCTTCGGCATTGCCGAAAGCGTCGACGGCGTTGTCGTGACCGAGGTCGCGCCGGGCTCTGCCGCTGCCGAAAAGGGGCTGAAGGCCGGTGACGTGATCGTCGAGGTGGCGCAGGAATTCATGAAATCGCCGGATGCCGTGGCGAACAAGGTGCAGTCGCTGAAGCAGGAAGGCCGGCGCAATGCGCAGATGATGGTCGCGTCCGCCAATGGCGACCTGCGGTTTATCGCGGTGCCGATGGAATAGGGTCGAGCACAGACCTAAAAGCAAAAGGAGCGCTCAGCCGCTCCTTTTTTCTTGTTCCATGACATAACGACGTAGAGCCGTGTTGATCTCTGTCTGGTAGCCGCGACCATTCGAATGTTCCTTGAACCATTCGATGATATCTGCGTCGAGGCGGATGGTGACGGGCTGCTTGACCGGCTTGTAGAGATTGCCCTTCCGCGCGAGAAGCCAACGGTCGTCAGTAATTTCGGGGATATCGCTGGTATCGATGTCCTTGTCTTCAAGCGCTTCCAAAGCGCGAAGCTCCGCCAGTTGTTCTTCAGTCAAAGGCCGCTTGCTCATATCGTCTTCTCTCATGCGATGTCGCTTTTCGAGCGCTGATGATACGGACCAATTCAATTCCGCTGCTGTCGCGAATGGTATGCACCGCGACAAGTACTGTCGTCAGTCCGACGGTTCCAACAGCAAGCCATCTTTCTTCACCGTCATAAGTGGCATCCGGAAAGACCAGGTAATCCGGATCGTCCCATATGAGGGATGCAGTCTCGAACGAGATGCCGTGCTTGGCCTTGTTCGCCCGGTTTTTATCCACATCCCATTGAAATTTCGGCATCGAAAGCTCTACAAAATTGTATGTACAAATCTGTAAAATTCAAGACCTCAAACCGTAACAAAATCCGTCTTGCGATAGCCCTGGATATAAAGCAGCGCCGTCAGATCACCGTGGTTGATGCGCATATCGGCTTCGGCGGCGACGGCCGGTTTGGCGTGCAGCGCGACGCCGGAGCCGGCAAGGTGCAGCATGCCGAGGTCGTTGGCGCCGTCGCCGACCGCGATAGCGTCTTCCGGCGTGATGCCGAGGCGGGCGGCGATGTCTTCCAGGGCATCGACCTTGGCCTGCTTGCCGAGGATGGGTTCGGCGACCTGGCCGGAGAGGAAGCCGCCTTCTTCGAGCAGGATATTGGCGCGGTTTTCGTCGAAGCCGAGAGTTGCTGCGATGCGGCTCGTGAACACCGTGAAGCCGCCGGAGACGAGGGCGGTGTAATAGCCCTTCGATTTCATGGTGGCGATGAGTTCCGGGCCGCCCGGGGTCAGGGTGATGCGCCTGGCGATCACCTCGTCGACGACGGAGATCGGCAGGCCTTTCAGGAGGGCGACGCGTTCACGCAAGGCGGGCTCGAAGGCGATTTCGCCGTTCATGGCGCGGGCGGTGATCGCCGCGACCTTTTCCTTGAGGCCGACTTCGGCGGCGAGTTCGTCGATGCATTCCTGGCCGATCATGGTCGAATCCATGTCGGCGATCAGCAGCTTCTTGCGGCGGGTTTCCTGTTCCTGGACGACGAGGTCGATCGCCGCGCTGCCGATGACGGCGAGCAGATCGGCCTCGGCTGCCTGTCTGCCGGTGCCGTCTGCGAGCACGATATCGCAGGCAATGCCATCCGCCAGCCAGTAGAGCCCGGATGCCTTGACGGCATCTGCCGCACGTTCGGCGATCGCGGGCGAAAGAACGGGGTTTGACGGATTGGCAACAAGCGTGGCAACGAGGGCCATGATGGAAAACCTTCTGAGCGCTATGAACGCGATCCTGATAACCGGGCCGACCGCCAGCGGCAAGTCCGCGCTCGCGGTGGAATTGGCCAAACAGCATGGCGGCGTGGTGATCAATGCCGACAGCATGCAGGTCTACGACACATTGCAGGTGCTGACGGCACGGCCCTCGGACGAGGACATGGAAGGCGTGCCGCATCATCTCTACGGCCATGTGCCGGCGGGAGCGGCCTATTCGACGGGCGCCTGGCTGCGGGACGTGACGGCGCTTCTGCCGCGCATCCGCGCAGAGGGCAAGCTGCCGGTCTTCGTCGGCGGCACGGGGCTCTATTTCAAGGCGCTGACGGGCGGGCTCTCGCAAATGCCCGCCATTCCCGAGGAGATAAGGCAGCGGCTGCGCGCGCGGCTTCTGGAAGAGGGGCCGGAGGGATTGCACGCTGAACTGGCCGGGGCCGATCCTGCCGTTGCGGCAAGCCTGAACGCGCAGGACGGGCAGAGGATCGTGCGGGCGCTTGAAGTCTTCGAGGCGACGGGCCAGTCGATCGCCGATTTCCAAGGGCAGGCGGGACCCGTGATCGTCGATCCCGACACGGCGCGCAAGATCGTCGTGCTGCCGGATCGCGCCGTGCTGCACCAGCGCATCAACGGGCGTTTCGCAAAGATGCTGGAGCAGGGGGCGGAAGAGGAGGTGAGAGCGCTTCTGGCGCTCGGTCTTTCATCGGAAATGCCGGTCATGAAGGCGATCGGCGTGTCGCAGATTGCGGCCATGCTGCGCGGCGAGATGGGCCGCGATCAGGTTATCGAGCGCGGGGCGGCTGCGACACGGCAATATGCCAAGCGGCAGATGACCTGGTTCCGCAACCAGATGGACGAAAGCTGGGAACGGTTGGCGGTTTAGGTTGGAGAGATTTTCCAGGCTGCATATGCAGGGGTGCTCAGAGTTGATCGCGAGCCTCGCTGTTGGCCCCCCCTTCGCCCCATCGGGGAGAAGGTGGCCCGAAGGGTCGGATGAGGGGGCTACACGACACATCCTTAATTTCTACCTTTGCTTCGCAATCGGCAAGTCCAGAGCCTGGAGCCCCCTCATCTGCCTGCCGGCATCTTCTCCCCCAGGGGAGAAGACACTCGCGGCGGCGTCTGCTTTTCGATTTTACGATAGCGATCGCTGAAAGGGAGGTTTTCTCGCAGTGCGCGCCAGCAGCGTTCGTAATCCGCCCTCAGTCCTTGTTGTAGAGGCTGCTCAGCGGCTTCTTCAGGATGCTTTCGCGCAGCGACATGCCGCCTTCGCGGCGGGGTGCCGCCTGTTCGCCGAAGGCGGGCTTGGGCTGCTCGTCGCGGCGCATTTCGCGACGCAGCGCTTCCAGGCGTGCGTCGATGGAGGTCTGCGGCGAGAGGGGCGGGGATTCCGGCTGCGGAGCGCGGGCCTGCGGCAGCAGGGCGGGACGATAGGGTTCGAGCGGGGCCTCCGGAGCCGGCGGGGCGGCATAGGGCTGGTCGAAACCGTCGTCGGCGAAATCGTCTTCCGGCTCGTAATCCGCCATTGCGGCGCTGTAGCTCTGCTGGAAGCTGGAAATATCCGGACCTGACGTGATTGCCCGCATGCGGGTCACGATGCGGCGCAGGTCGACGGTGTCGGGATCTTCCTCGGCATGTTTGCTGGTGGCGCTGTGCGCCTTCGGCAGCAGGCTTTCGTCGACGCGCAGGAAGCGCATGCGCATCGGCACGCGGATCGCCTCGCCGAAGGCGATTGCCTCGCCGTTGCCGATCGAGGAGATGAAGCTCGTCGTCGAGATCGAGGAATTGGGAATGGCCGAGCGGATGATTTCCTGGTCGCGGTCGTTGGCAAGGCGCATGGCAAACAGCGTCGAGCACTGCGACAGGATCGTCTGGTCGAGTTCGCCGGGGCGCTGGGTGATGATGCCGAGCGACACGCCGTATTTGCGGCCTTCCTTGGCGATGCGGGCAATCGCCTGGCGCGTCGGGACGAAGCCGAGATTCGGATCGGACGGGATGTAGCGGTGCGCTTCCTCGCAGACGACCAGCATGTGGATGGCGCCGTCGCTCCAGAGCGCGATTTCGAAGGCCATGCGGCAGAGCACCGAGGCGACGGAATTGACGACTTCCGAGGGGATGCCGGCAAGCTGGAACGTGCAGATCGGCCTGTTGTCGCCGGGGATGCGGAAGATCTGCGCGATGGTCTCCGTGATCGTGTCGCTGATCGTGTTGCTGGAGAACATGAAGTGGTAGCGTGGATCGTTGATCGCGGCGATGATGCGCATCTTCAGCGCGCGCAGGAAGGGTTTTTCGGCGCGGCCTTCCAGCCTGCCGATCCGTTCGTCGATCAAGGCGAGCAGGTCGGCGATGCGGTAGGGGACCGGCGTGTCGGCGGTGATCGAGCTCTTTTCCGTCGTGCGGCGCACCAGCGAGCTGTCGCTGCCACGGAAGGCGCGTTTGGCCTCCGGCAGGATATCGCGCAGCATGTCGAGTTCTTCCGGCACCGGCGGGCGGCCGCGGAAGACGACCTCGGCGAATTCCTCGAGCCGCATCAGCCAGAAGGGCAGGTCGAGCGTATCGGTATCGATGGTGACGGCGTGTTTGGGGAAGGCGGCGGCAAATTCGTTGTGCGGATCGAGGATCAGCACGCGCAGCTTCGGATCGGCCTCGATCGCCTTGTGCAGGAGCAGCGAGACGGCGGTCGACTTGCCGACGCCGGTGGAGCCGACCACGGCGAAATGCTTCGACAGCATCGAGGGAACGTGGATCGCCGCGTCGATGCTTTCATCCTGCGTCAGGTTGCCGATGACGGCGGTGGCGCCCTTGCCGGCATCGTAGATGCGCATCAGGTCGGCGGCGCGGATGCGGTGGGCGATGGCGCCGAGATAGGGATAACGCGAAATGCCGGTCGAGAATTCCTCGCGGCCGTCCTCGTCGACGCGCACTTCGCCGAGCAGTTCCGTCTCGATGCGGAAGACGTTGTCCTGGCCTTCGCCCCAGCCCTGGTTGCCGGTGTTCATGGAAAAGACGAGGGCGACGACGCGGTTTCTGCCGACGCTGATCGAAATCAGCCGGCCGACGGACCACAATTCGGTAAGGTCGGTGCCGCCGTCTTCCGCCACGGCGGCGATGGTGGCGCGTGAACCGCTGCACGCAACGACGCGCCCGAGGAACCTGTTCCCCGGCGTAAGGCTGTCGCGGCGGTCCTGCTCGCCGGCTTTGCCTGTCGTCATCATGTCGTTGTTGAGCAAAGGGTTACTCCCTGCATTAAAGCGCAGGATATAGCCGATCCTTTAACAAATCCTTCAGCCGCGGAACCGGGCGGCCGGGGCGGATGACGCGTGTCCGATTTTTTATTGCGGAATGCGTTGACGCTGCGAAATTTTCTGTCTATCAATTCCGCCCATGACAATTTCGAACGTTCTTATCGTGGTGGGAAAGCGCATGGGCAGGATGGTGTAACCATCCGGCGACAGCCACCCATGCGCTAGACGAAGGCTCCTCGGGGGCCTTTTTTTATGCCCGAAATCAGGGCTTCCGGCCACAAACTCAAATCCCCAGCATCAAACGGAACAGACACATGGCGAGCACGGACAATCAAGCGGACAGCAATCGGATGACGGGAGCGGAAATCGTTCTCCGCGCGCTGAAGGACAACGGCGTGGAGCACATTTTCGGCTATCCCGGCGGTGCCGTCCTGCCGATCTACGACGAGATCTTCCAGCAGGACGAGATCAAGCACATCCTCGTGCGCCACGAGCAGGGGGCCGGCCATGCGGCCGAGGGTTATGCCCGCTCCACCGGCAAGGTCGGCGTCATGCTGGTCACGTCGGGTCCGGGTGCCACCAATGCGGTGACGCCGCTGCAGGATGCGCTGATGGATTCCATTCCGCTCGTCTGCCTTTCCGGCCAGGTTCCGACCACGCTCATCGGTTCGGACGCCTTTCAGGAATGCGACACCGTCGGCATCACGCGCCCCTGCACCAAGCACAACTGGCTGGTCAAGGATGTCAACGAGCTCGCCGCCGTCATCCATGAAGCCTTCCGCATTGCGCAGTCCGGCCGCCCCGGTCCCGTCGTCGTCGATATTCCGAAGGACGTGCAGTTCGCCACCGGCACCTACACGCCGCCGGCCGATCATGCGATCCAGAAGAGCTACCAGCCGAAGGTGCAGGGCGATCTGAACCAGATCCATGCGGCCATCGAAATGATGGCGAATGCGCGTCGGCCGATCTTCTATACCGGCGGCGGCGTCATCAATTCCGGCCCGGAAGCCTCGCGCATGCTGCGCGAGCTGGTCGAACTCACCGATTTCCCGATCACCTCGACGCTGATGGGCCTCGGCGCCTATCCGGCTTCCGGCAAGAACTGGCTGAAGATGCTCGGCATGCACGGCTCCTACGAAGCCAACATGGCGATGCACGATTGCGACGTCATGGTCTGCATCGGCGCCCGCTTCGACGACCGCATCACCGGCCGCTTGAATGCCTTCTCGCCGAATTCCAAGAAGATCCATATCGATATCGACCCGTCCTCGATCAACAAGAACGTTCACGTCGATCTCGGCATCCGCGGCGATGTCGGCCACATTCTCGAAGACATGATCCGCCTGTGGCGGGCGCTGCCGAAGAAGCCGGAGAAGGGGCGTCTGGACGCATGGTGGGGTGATATCGCCCGCTGGCGCGCGCGCAATTCCTTCGCCTATACCAAGAGCAACGACGTCATCATGCCGCAATATGCGCTGGAGCGTCTCTACGAGCTGACCAAGGATCGCGACACCTACATCACGACCGAAGTCGGCCAGCACCAGATGTGGGCAGCCCAGTTCTACGGCTTCGAGCAGCCGAACCGCTGGATGACCTCGGGTGGCCTCGGCACGATGGGCTACGGCCTGCCGGCAGCCCTCGGCGTGCAGATCGCCCACCCGGAAAGCCTCGTCATCGATATTGCCGGCGATGCCTCGATCCAGATGTGCATCCAGGAAATGTCGGCGGCGATCCAGCACAATGCGCCGATCAAGATCTTCATCATGAACAACCAGTATATGGGCATGGTGCGCCAGTGGCAGCAGCTGTTGCACGGCAACCGCCTGTCGAATTCCTATACGGAGGCGATGCCTGATTTCGTGAAGCTCGCCGAAGCCTATGGCGCCGTGGGCCTGCGCTGCGAAAAGCCCGAGGATCTCGATGCGACCATCCAGGAGATGATCGACGTCAAGAAGCCGGTCATCTTCGATTGCCGCGTCGCCAATCTCGCCAACTGCTTCCCGATGATCCCCTCGGGCAAGGCCCATAACGAAATGCTGCTGCCGGACGAAGCCACGGACGAGGCGGTCGCCAACGCGATCGACGCCAAGGGCCGTCAGCTCGTATAAGAACAGATAGGTAGGAACCCAGGATCATGAACGCACATCTTCAACCCACCGGCTCTGCCTATTTCATCTCTCCGGAAACGGCAGCCGTCGAGAGCCACACGCTCTCGGTGCTGGTCGATAACGAACCGGGCGTTCTCGCCCGCGTCATCGGCCTGTTTTCCGGCCGCGGCTACAATATCGAAAGCCTCACGGTTTCGGAGACGGAGCATGCGGCGCATCTGTCGCGCATCACGATCGTCACGCGCGGCACGCCGCAGGTGCTGGAGCAGATCAAGGCGCAGCTGGAGCGCATCGTGCCGGTTCATCGCGTGGTGGACCTGACGGTGCGTGCGCGCGAACTCGGCCAGGACCGGCCGATCGAGCGGGAGGTGGCGCTCTTGAAGGTGATCGGCAACGGCGAGACCCGTGCGGAAACGCTGCGGCTGGCCGACGCCTTCCATGCCAAGGTGGTGGATGCGACGGTCGATCACTTCATTCTGGAAATCACCGGCAAATCCTCGAAGATCGACCAGTTCATCGCGATCATGAAGCCGCTCGGCCTCATCGAAGTCTGCCGCACCGGCATTGCCGCGATGAACCGCGGCGCGCAGGGCATGTAATTCCGGCCCTTCGTTTCGAAAAGACAGTCCGCCGCTGGAGATCAGAGCATTTCCAGCGGCGTTTTCCTTGCCGGCGGCGGAAAGACCTCGTCGAGCGCTTCCCAGTCCTCGTCGGTAATATCGAGCGAGACGCAGTCGCGGTTTTCGTGGGCGCGCTCGATATTGGATGTCTTCGGAATGGCAAAGACGCCGTCGCGCTCCAGCAGGAAGGCGAGAGCCAGTTGCGCCGGGGTGGCCTGATAGGCCTTGGCGATATGGATCAGGTCGGGATGGTGCAGGATGCGGCCCTGTTCGATCGGCGAATAGGCCATGATCGGGATGTTGCGGTTCTGGCACCAGGGCAGGAGGTCATATTCGATGCCGCGGCGGGCGAGATTGTAGAGGACCTGATTGGCGGCTACGTTTCGCCCGCCGGGAACCGACAGCAGCTCTTCCATATCGTCGGTATCGAAGTTGGAGACGCCCCAGGCGCGGATCTTTCCGGCGGCTTTCAACGTCTCGAAGGCTTCGACGGTCTCGGCGAGCGGATAGTTGCCGCGCCAGTGCAGGAGGTAGAGATCGATACGGTCGGTGCCCAGGCGTTCCAGGCTGTTTTCGCAGGCGGTGATCGTTCCCTTGCGGCTGGCATTCCACGGATAGACCTTGCTGACGAGGAAGGTCTCGTCGCGGCGACCCTTGATCGCCTGCCCGACGATCTCTTCGGCGCCGCCGTCGCCGTACATTTCGGCGGTGTCGATCATCGTCATGCCGAGATCGAGGCCGGCCTGCAGGCTCGCGATTTCCTGCTTCGCATGGCCGGCATCCTCGCCCATGCCCCAGGTGCCCTGGCCGAGCGCGGGGACTTCGGTGCCGCCGGGAAAGGTGATGGTGGAAATCGGGTCGGCCATCTGAGTTCTCGTCCTTCGGTGATCAGCAGACTATCAGGCAATCCTGTCACCATGACAATCATGTTATGGTGACAAGGGTTTAGGGCAGTTATGCTGACCTAAATCAATGGGCTGCCGACGTATCGACATGCGCGGCCGGGGGAGGGTTTCATGCCGCTGGATACGTTTCTGGCACTGCTTCTCTTTGCTTTCACGACCTCGATCACGCCGGGGCCGAACAATATGATGCTGTTTGCCTCGGGCGTGAATTTCGGCTTCCGCCGCACCGTCCCGCATATGTTCGGCATCGGGGCGGGTTTCCTGTCGCTGCTGCTGGGGGTCGGGCTTGGGCTGGGCGCGCTGCTGCATACGGTGCCGGCGGTCTATCTCGCGCTGAAATTCGCCGGCGGGGCCTATCTCGTCTGGATCGCCTGGAAGATCGCGACCTCGCGATCGCTGGGCGAAGGCAAGAGCGGGGTGAAGCCGATGTCGTTTTTCGCTGCCGCGGCTTTCCAGTGGGTCAATCCGAAGGCCTGGGTGATGGCGGTGACGGCGATGGCGACCTATACGAATGAACAGCTCTATCTCATCAGCGTGTTGCTGGTCGGCCTTGCCTTTGCCGCGGTCAACGTGCCCTCCGTTTCCACCTGGGCGGGCTTCGGCTCGGCGCTTCGGGAGTGGCTGTCCGATCCGGTGCGGCTGAAATGGTTCAACATCACCATGGCGGTGCTGCTCGTGCTCAGCCTCTGGCCGATGCTAAAATAGCGCCGGCTTGGTCAGCATCAGCCAGAAAATGCCTGTTACGGCAAAGAAGGCCGGGAAGCCGAAGGCGAACCAGACGCGGTAGAGGCCGAAATAGGCCGGCGGCAGCGCGGTGCCCGAGGCGGCCGCGGCGCGGGCGAGATTGCGCAGCCTGATCTGGATCCAGACGACCGGCAGCCAGAAAATGCCGGTCACGACATAGAGCAGCAGCGACAGCAAAATCCAGCTTTCGGTCAGATCCCAGCCGATGATGCGGGCAAGGAGATAGCCTGTCACCGGCTGGAGAATGGCGGCGGTTGCCGTAAAGATCGTATCGGCGATGACGACGGTGCCGGCGACATGGGCGATGAGCCGGGGATCGCGGGTGCGATGGGCCATGACCATGAAGAAGGCGATGCCGGCGCCGGTGCCGAACAGCACGGTCGCACCCACCACATGGGCAAGAAGCAGCAGGTCGGCAAGCATCAGCGTTCGTCCAGGATGGCGAGGGCGGCAAGGGTCAGCAGCAGCGACGGCAATATCTTGACGAGCGGGCCGAGCGGATCGAGCCAGAGCGCCGGCTCCAGGGCCGTGGCGCCGGCGAGATAGGCGAGCGAAACGACGAGCATGCCGATGAGGGCGCGGCGGGCAAGGGGGCGCACGAGCACTGCGGCGCCGAGCGCCATGTCGATCAGGCAGGTGAGGATGGTCAGCGCCATCGCGGCCGCCGGCGGCATGAAGGGCAGGAAATGGGTGCCGGCCTGTGCCGGGGCCAGAAGCGGGATGAGGCCCGACAGCAGCCAGAAGAGCGACAGGCCCGCTATGACGGGCGCCTTCAGCAGATAGAGGCGGGCGAACCACAGGTCCTGAACGCCGGAAGGATTGGCGCCAAGCGTCTCCGCAGCCGAAAGCGCCGGCAGGCCCGAAGGTGTCGGCCGGTCCATGCGCACGCCTTCGGACATGACGGTCATGGCGGTGGAGCGCAATGGCGAGCGCCAGCCGAGATGGCCGGCGAGATCGGCAAGCCAAGAGACCGGGCGGGCGATCGACGGCGGGATGGCGATGACCGGCGCGTCCGGCAGGCCGAGCCAGGCGCGGTGCAGCCTGACAAGGCTTGCGAGCGTGTGCCGTTCTTGGGCGGCCAGTGCGATATCGCTGCCGGAGGCAAGCGCGCCCGATATCGCGGCCGAGACCGCGGCGGCGACATCTTCGGCCGCGACCGTTTCAACCGGGCTGTCGGCATGGAGGAGCGGCAGGGCAAGCGGGAAGGATGCGAGCGCGCGCAGAAGGGCTGTGCCGCCGTGGGCGTTGCGGCCGAGCACGAGGGAGGGGCGCAGGATCACGTAAGGCAGGCCGGACGCCGCAAGCGCGATATCGGCGGCGCGTTTGGTGGCGAGGAAGGGCAGGTCGGCGCCGGCGCCGTCCGTTCGGGCGGAGATCTGGACGAAGAGTGTGACACCGGCCAGTCGCGCCGCTTGCTGGAGCGCGATCATGGCGTGTTGCTGGGTGGCAGCGAGATTGTCTGAAAGACCGTCCTGGAGGGCGCCGGCGCTGTTGACGACCATGTGCTGGCCTTGCAGCACGCAGGCCCAGGTGGCCACATCGGTCATCTTCTCCAGATCGGCCCTGATCCAGCGGATGGCGGGCTGGCGGATGCGTGCCCGGTCGGGATTGCGGGCAAGCCCGGTTACGGTGCAGCCGTCGGCCAGCAAGCGCGCTGCGACCGCCGAGCCGATGAAACCTGTGGCACCGAGAATCAGGATGTTCATGGCGGCAGACTACCGAAAAACGGCATATCGGGCAGGGGGCGCGTCGCAAAACGTGCGTGTCTTGCGCGCAAGAACGGCCTTGCTTTCATTTCGGATAGCTCAAGCGACGAGGCGGGGATCGATTTTCGCCATGGGAACGGCGCATTCGGTGACGATCCGCGCCGCCAGGGATGGATCGAGCGGCGGCCTGACGTGGAAGAAGGCAAGTTCCAACGCCAGGCCGATGGCGAAGGGCCGCTTGCCGATGGGCACGAGATTTCGATCGAGAGCATCGGCCAGCTTCGGCCAAAGGCGGCGCACGTAGGCAAGGGGCGTATCGCCCGGACGGTGCTCGTCCGTCAGCCGCGGTATTCCGAACTGCGAATGGCCGATGGTCGAGATCACGTAACGAAGCGTTTCCATCGCCGTCTCTTGCGGGATCAGGGCTCCGGACCTTCTTGCCGCGCTATAGGTCAGGTTGAGCAGGGAATCATGGCTTTCCAGCAGGAAGGCGTTCGGCAGGTTGCCGGTGTAGTAACGCGAGCCATCCTCGGTTTCCATGGCAATGAGATCGGCGGCGTCGCTGAGCTGGCCGGCCGAGGCGATGTCAAACGCGGTGAGGACGCAGGAAAAACCACCGACCGATCCCAGGGCCGCGAAGAGATCGATCGAACGAACATCGCCGTCCGTCGCCATTTCCTCAGTCACGTGGTCGAGCAGGGCGCGCGCGACCAGCCCCGGGCTTTGCAAGGTATCTTCGGTCTCGCGCCGGCGCGGATCGGCAGAGGCCGGGCCGTCCGCAAGGCTTTCCATCTCCTCTCGCAAAGGGATGGATGGAGGTCCGGGCGGTTTGGTGCTGCGGCCGAATGTCGGAGCTTTCATGAGTGCGATGTTGAGACGAAGCCGTTAACGTTTGGTTAGGATGGCGGCGTGAGTGAGGATTTGCTTAATTAGTTTTTGCTTTTGTAATTACAGATGATGCCGACTGACGCATTTTCTGACGAGAAATATGCTTGGCGGCCCTCCGATCGGCGCATAAGATCGAGCGCTCTACCTTGGAGAGCGCCATGCGGCCGACAGACGACCACGCAGATCATGACCACGATCACCATGATCCTCACCACGACAACCACTATTCCGACATGCAGGCGCGCGTCAAAGCGCTGGAGACGCTGCTGACGGAGAAGGGGCTGATCGATCCGGCGGCGATCGATGCGATCGTCGAGACCTATGAGACGAAGGTCGGGCCGCGCAACGGGGCGCGGGTCGTGGCGAAGGCCTGGAGCGATCCGGATTTTGCCGAATGGCTGAAACGGGACGCGACGGCGGCGATCGCGAGCCTTGGGTTTACCGGCCGGCAGGGCGAGCATATGCGGGCCGTCTTCAATACACCGGATACGCATAACCTCATCGTCTGCACGCTCTGCTCCTGCTATCCGTGGTCGGTGCTCGGCCTGCCGCCGGTCTGGTACAAGGCGCCGGCCTATCGCTCGCGCGCGGTCATCGATCCGCGCGGCGTGCTTGCGGAATTCGGGCTGACGCTGCCGGAGGGCAAGAAGGTGCGCGTCTGGGATTCGACGGCGGAGCTGCGCTATCTCGTCATTCCCGAACGACCGGAGGGGAGCGAAGGCATGGACGAGCAGGCGCTGGCCGATCTCGTCAGCCGCGATGCGATGATCGGCACTGCCGTTGCCCATATGCCGGAGAAGGCGTCGTGAACGGGCCGCACGATCTCGGCGGGCAGATGGGTTTCGGCCCTGTGGCGCCTGAAGCAAACGAGCCCTGTTTCCATGCCGAATGGGAAAAGCGGGCGCTCGGCATCACGCTCTCCTGCGGCGCCTTCGGCGCCTGGACGATCGACGAGAGCCGGCATGCGCGCGAAAGCATTCCGCCGGCCGACTATCTCTCGGCGAGCTATTACGAGATCTGGATTCGCGGCATCGACATGCTTCTGGAGCGCCACGGATTTGCGACGCGGGAAGAGCTGCTCTCCGGCCACAGGCTGCAGGACGGCGCGGTGCCGAAGCGGGTGCTGAAGGCCGATATGGTGGCGGGCGTGCTCGCCAGGGGCGGTCCCTGCGACCGGCCGGTGGAGACGGCGCCGCTCTTCGTGGTCGGCGAGACGGTGAAGACCAGGAATTTCAATCCGGCCACGCATACGCGACTGCCGCGCTACGCCCGCGCCAGGACAGGCACGATCGAGGCGGTTCAGGGGTCCTTCGTCTTTCCCGACGACAATGCGCATGGCAAGGGCGAGAACCCGCAATGGCTCTATACGGTCGTCTTCGACGGCAGCGAGATCTGGGGCGAGGGCGCCGACCCGTCGCTGACGGTCTCGATCGATGCATGGGAGAGCTATCTTGAGCGTGTGTGAGCTGCCCTCCCAGCTGGCGCAATCGCCCGGCCTGCCGAAGTCACCGGAGGGTGATCCCGTCTTCCCGGAGCCCTGGGCGGCGGAAGCCTTCGCCATGACCGTGCATCTGCACGAGAAGGGGCTGTTTGCCTGGAGCGAATGGGCGCAGGTCCTGTCGAAGGAATTGCACAGGCCCGGCCGGGCCGAGGACGGCAGCGACTATTTCGATTGCTGGGTGGCGGCCCTTTGCGATCTGCTCGTCAGCCGCGGCGTGGCGGATGCCGACGTGATCCTCGAGCTGCAGAAGAGCTGGCAGCGGGCGGCAGAGGCGACGCCGCACGGTAGGCCGATCGAGCTTGCCAACGATCCGCTGCGGTGAGGTTGCCGTCTTACGACGGGAACTGCCGGTAACATTCCTCGGCCACCTTGCGCAGCATGTCGCGGGAGATTTCGCCCGTCACCGCATAACCGAGTTCGCCGTCGATCCAGTAGAAGGTCTCGACATCGCTGGCGGAAGCGAAGCGGAAACTCGTCGTCCTGTTTTCCTTGTTGCGGCCGACGATGACGGTCAGCCGTTCGCCGCCCTGGTCCTCGTACATGAACATGGCGCCGGGCCGGCCGTCGACCGGCAGCAGGCGGCCGCCGACCAGGTGGAAGCCGAGCGATTGCAGGTCCGGCACCTTGAGATCGGGGATCGCCAGGCGCTTGCCGAGCCAGGTCGCCAGATGCGCCTCCTCGTTGGCGAAGACCTCGACCGGGTGGCGCACCTCGCTCGCATAGACGAGGAAGGCGGTCTCGGCCTGTTTCGGCAGGGTCTCGGATTCGGCCAGCTGCAGCGGCGGGCGCTCGAAGAGCGGCGGGACGAAACGGTCGCTGAGGGCGCCGAGCGCAAAGAGCGTGACGGCGGCGGCGGCGAAGGCGGCGCGCATCGCCCAGCGGGAGGCCGGCTGCCTGGCCGGTGTCACCATGCGGGGATCCGTCTCGCGGCTCTTCTCGTAGCCTGCAAACAGCGATCTGATGCCGGCATTCTGTGCCTGCCAGCCAGCGACCATGGCGGCCTTTTCGGGGTTTTCGGCAAGGTAGGCTTCCACGCGGGCGCGGGCAGCCTCGGGCAATTGCCCGTCCGCATAGGCGTGCAGGTCCGCTTCGGTCACGGCAGGGTTGGTCTCGTTCATTTCGGTCTCCGAAGCGTAATCACGTTATCGGCTTTCATATGTTCGCTCATGCGCTGGCGCGCGCGCGACAGGCGCGACATGACAGTGCCGATCGGAATGTCCAGCATGGCGGCGACTTCGCTGTAGCTGTAGCCCTCGATGACGACGAGCATCAGCACGGCGCGGTAGTCTTCCGGCAGGCTGTTCAGCGCCTGTTCCAGCCGCAGGCGCTCCAGCGGGTCGCCCTCGGCATCCGGACCGGCCATGCCCTCGGCGGCGTCGAGTTCGACCAGCCGGTCGCGGGGGCTTGCGCGGCGGGTGTTGCGGTAGAGGTTGGTCATCGTCGTCAGGACCCAGCCGCGCAGGTTGATGCCGCGCCACTGGCCGCGCCGGGCCAGAACCTTTTCCACGCAATCCTGCAGCAGATCCTCGCCTTCGGCATCCGAGCGGGTGAGGCTGCGGGAATAGCGGCGGAGCGAGGGAAGGAGGGCCAGGATCTGGCCCTCGAACGTTTCGGGTGGGGGCGTCTTCACGCTTGCCTCATCAGGGCTTTGCCAGATCCCAGACACCGCCGACGCCATCGCCGGTAATGTCGCCGGACTTGGTGTCCTTCACCCAGTAATAGAGCGGCATGCCGTCCTTGGCCCACTGCTTGGTTCCATCCTTGCGTTCGACGAGCGAGTATGCACCATCGGCCTTGGCATCGGAAGCGGCCAGGAAGGGCGGCCAGTTGGCGGCGCACTTGTCGTAGCAGTTCGTAACGCCCTTTTCGTCCTTCTTGTAGGTGTAGAGCGTCATGCCCTTTTCACCGGCAAGAACCTTGCCCTTGGCCGTTTCGACTTCGGTGACGGCGGGGGCGGCGAAGGCTGCGCCGGCGGTGGCAGCGACAACTGCCAGCACGGACAGGAATTTCACGGACTTCATGGTCTCTCTCCTCGGGTTAGGCACGCATTCTTGCGATACCGGAGATGAGACACGGCAGGCCGCGGTTTTATTCCCCCTTTTTTGAAGGCCCGTTTGCTGCCGGCGTCGCGGCGGGCACGCTCGATGGCGCTTCGCAGGCTAGGCAGACGATCCGAAAGGTTCTAGTGTCGCGCAGCCTGCGTGACTGGCGAGACAGATGGAAAACCATCGGGGAGCGCAGGTTGCCGATGCCGCTCGCCTGGGCACAAAAGTAACCTTCGTAATGTGTGCCATGCCCATGCAAAACCAGAATCCCCGCCTTATCGAAGCCCTTTCGCAACTCGACCAGCTCACCAACTGGGAACAGCGCCCGCGCGGCGAAATGCGCGTCGGGCTGGAACCGATCCTCGATCTCTCCGCCCGGCTCGGCAATCCGCACCGCGCCTTTCGTTCCATCCATGTGGCGGGCACGAAGGGCAAGAGTTCGACCTGCGCGCTGATCGAGGCGGGGCTGCGCCATGCCGGCATTTCCGTCGGGCGTTATGCCTCGCCGCATGTGGAGCATATTTCCGAGCGCATCAGCGTGAACGGCAGGCCGGTCGAGGAAGGCGCGCTTGCCGAGGCGCTGTTTCTTGCGCTCGATGCCCTGCGGGCGGCGCGGGCGGAAGCGACGGCCGCGGAGGCCGCGACCTGGTTCGACCTGCTGACCGCCGCGGGCATCCTGATTTTCCGGGATGCCGGCATAGAATGGGCGGTGGTCGAGACGGGGCTCGGCGGGCGGCTGGATTCGACCAATATCGTCGACAGCGACGTTTCCGTCATCACCAATATCGGGCTCGAACATACGGAAATCCTCGGCAGGACGCGCGCCGCCATCGCCTTCGAAAAGGCCGGCATCATCAAGCCGCACTCGGCCGTCGTCACCCCGCTTGAGGCGGAGGACGAAGCCGGTGCGGTGATTGCGAAGCGGGCGGCCGAAGTTGACGCGCGGCTGATCCGGCCGGACTTTTCCGGGCTGAAGACGATTGCCGAACGCAATGTCGCGGTCGCCGCTGCGGCGCTCGACGTGCTCGGAGAAGGCGGTGTGACGGCCCGCGAGGGCAGGGCGGTCGGCGGCTGGCTGATCGACAGGGACGCCGAGCGGGAATCGCAGCTGCCGGGACGGCTGGAACGGTTCACCGTGCCTGTTGCCGGCCGGCGCGTTTGCGTCATGCTCGACGGGGCGCATGTGCCGTTCAATCTCGAGGCGGTGCTTGACGATCTCTCCGGCATGGACGGGTTTTCCGGCCGGGGCATCGCGGTCGTCGCGCTTGCGGCGGACAAGGATGCGGCGGGGCTTCTCGACGTTATCAGCCGATACGGCGTCTCGCCGATCTTCACCTCGGTTTCCAACCGTTTCCGTTCGCCGGCCGAACTGCAGGCGCTTGCCGGCGAGATCGGCCTTGCGAGCGAGGTGATCGAGGACCCCCAGGCCGCCTACCGGCGGGCGCTCGAACGGGCGGCCGCATCCGGCACATGGGTCATCCTGACGGGATCGCTCTATCTCGCCGGCCTGTTGCGCGAGCGGGTGATCGGCGAGGCGCGCTAGCACCTGGGAATTCGCTGTTGGCGAAGCACTGGAGCAGCGCCGCGCCGCCGAAATCGTTTACGGCGCGGACGCGCAGCGTATCCTTGACCGCTTTGCAGACAATTCGGCGAAGCTCGGGGCTTAAATCGACATCAGGGAGGGCGGCTATCTCAGGATATAGGTTAAGACCGGACAAGACCGAACGTTGCGATGCTTGTCAGCTTGCCGGATGACAGTGCCGGTGACGGCTCCGTCCGGGTCTATTGCCCGCAACTGCGTCCCCGGCTTGCAATCCGTTTCGCGATTGGCATATTATGCCATAGCTGCGGCAGTCTGAGATCGCGACAGCCAATTGGAAATTTCAACATGTCGACACGCAATGTCGTTCTCACCGAACATCACGAAGCGGTTATCGACCGGCTCGTGAAATCCGGACGCTACCAGAACGCAAGTGAAGTCATGCGCGAAGGCTTGCGCTTGATTGAACAGCGTGAGGCCCTCGACGCAGCAAGATTGGAAGCCTTGCGGGAGGCAGCGCGCATCGGCTTTACCGATCTGGATGAAGGGCGGTTCGTCGACGTGCCGGCCGACCGGCTTGGAAGCTTCATTGCCGGACTTGGGCGCAAAGCTGAAAAGCGGACACGCAAGGCCGGCATCTAGAGGCAATGGCCGATTTTCGTATTTCTGCGGCAGCACAAGCCGATATCATCGAGCTCCTCGCCCGCACTCATGAACGCTTCGGCGAACTGGCGCGATCGGGCTATGAACATTTGCTCGTCACCGCGTTAGGCGATCTGGCGGTTGATCCTGATCGGATCGGGACCGTCAAACGTCCTGAACTTGGCGAAGGCGTGCGCAGCTATCATCTACGCCATAGCCGGGACCGGGCGCGATACGAAAACGGGATCGTCCGCCGACCTCGTCATCTGCTGCTCTTCCGCCTTGCCCGTCCCGACCTGATCGGGATCGGCCGCGTGCTTTACGATGCGATGGAACTCGAACGGCATCTTCCGTCCGGCTACGGCGACGAATAGACCGGGCAGAACCGAAGGCCTGAAACAACTTTCCGCGAGATAGGTTCAAGTCGATGCGCTGTGCTCTTCGAGAGCCTGCCATCGGACACTCGCCAGCAGATCCCGAAGCCGACTGGCGATAGCTCGCACTGTAGCGCGACGTTCGCGTTTGGCTTGAGGAACGAAGGCGAGCCTTGGAGTGGCTGATCATATCCACGCCGGCGCCGCCGTTGACGACATTAGCTGGACCGTTCAGGCTTCAGCAGCAGGCTTCCGGCGGGCGATGAGCTTGCCGATGACGATCTTCGACAGGATCAGGCAGGGGGCTGCGCCGAGGAAAAACAGGAAGACCGAAAAGAAGGCGGTGTTGAAGGCGATCGTGCTTGCCTGGACCATGAGCTGCTTGCCGATCAGCGCGGCCGAAGCCCTGGTGGCGGCACCCATCTCCATTCCGTGGGCTGCGAGGCGGCGGCTTGTAAGCGCGATGCGTTCCATCACCTCCATATTGCCGGGGGTGATGTGGGCGGCGAGGACGGCGCGGTTCTGCGCCGTCTGATCCTCGATGAAGGTCTGCAGGAAGGCGATGCCGATGAGGCCGCCGATCTGGCGCCCGACGTTGAACAGGGCGACGCCATAGACCAGCTCGGCCCTGCCGAGGCTCAGCATGGTGATGAGGGTGATCGACAGGAAGAGGAAGCCGAGGGCGGCGCCGCGAACGAGGATGGCCGGAAGCATGTCGGGAATGCCGCTGCCGCTCGAAGAACCCGACAGCATCCACATGGCGCACATCAGGCCCAGCACGCCGAAGGGAACCGTTATCGCCGGCGGCAGGCCGACGCGGCGTATCAGCAGCGCGGTCAGAAACAGCGTCGCCACGAACATCAGGCTGCTCGGCAGAAGCAGGGTGCCTGCCGCGGTCGGCGTCATGCGCAGGATGGATATCGAAAAGGCCGGGATGAGATAGCTGCTGCCGAGAAGCGCAAAACCGGCGACGAAACTGGCGATGAAGCCGAATGCGAAGCCGCCATTGCCGAAGATGCCGAGATCGAGAAGCGTGGCGTCGCGTTTGCCGCGCAGGCTGTGAGCGATGAGCAGGATGGTGCTGGCGCCGGCGACGAGAGCCAGGAGGAGGACATTGTCGTTGCGCAGCCAGTCCAGCCGGTTGCCCTGGTTCAGCAGGTAGGTGATCGAGACCGCCGCCGCTGCAAAGAGCGCGGTTCCCGGCCAGTCGAAGCGCAGCCGCCGTGCTCCCGCTGCATCTGCGTTGCTGCTTCCGGCAAGCAGGCAGAGGGCGGCGAGCCCGAGCGGGATGACCGCGGCGAAAATCCATTGCCAGGATACCGTGTCGAGAAGCCAGCCGTGCATGAAGGGCGTCAGCGTTGCCGGCGCAACCACGGCGCCGATGGCAAAAACGGCCTGGATGATCGGCTGGTGCCTTGCGGCAAAGACCTGAAAGAGCAGCGTCTGGGCGCTGACCAGCAGAACGCCGCCGGCAAAACCCTGAAGGACCCGGAGAGCGAAGAGCGTATTCAGTTCGCTGCAATAGACGGACAGGGCGCAGGCAAGCGTCATTGCGGCCGTGGCAGCGCTCAGCGCACCCTGCAGGGTGAACCTGCCGGCAATCCAGGGCGCCAGGCCGAAGGCGAGGAGCTTGGCTGCGGTATAGCCGACATCGAGCCTGACAAACTCGTCCGAGGAGGCATAGGTATCCCCCATGATATCGAGCCTTGCCAGCGACAGCACGGTGCCGGCGATCGCCTCGGTCAATGCGGCCAGAACCGCCCCGGCGAGGAGGCTGGTGCGGGAGAGGGGCAAAACCCGGCTGCGCTCGATCGGTAGGTCAGACATGCTGCATGGTCCTTGCTGGCGGAAGCGCGTGCCCGTCGCGGGCGGGCGCCAGCGTGAAAGATGCGGCAGGTTGGGCGAATTGATAATCCGCGATCTGGTGGAAGGACTATAAAGCCTGGCTTGCAAGTCTTGCCGTATTGCGCAGCCGGCGCGGACGCTCTGGGCGGCGATCGCGGAGCTTGCGCCGCCGACGGGAATTTCCGCCTTGCCTATGGGAGGCGAATCCTGCCAAGTCGCTTCCATGCAATTCGCCCCGCAACAGGATGAAGCCCTGAAGGCCGTTTCGAACTGGCTGAAGGAGGGCAGGTCGCCGCTCTTTCGGCTGTTCGGCTATGCCGGCACGGGCAAGACGACGCTTGCGAAGCATTTTGCCGAGCATGTGGATGGCGACGTGCTGTTTGCGGCCTTTACCGGCAAGGCGGCGCAGGTGCTGCGCTCGCGCGGGGCATCGAACGCCAAGACCATCCATTCGCTGATCTACCGGCCGCGCGGCGAGGAAGAGGTGGAGGACGAGGAAACCGGCAAGACCTCGATCGCGCCGATGTTTTCCATCAACCGCCAGAGCCCGGTCGCCAAGGCGGCGCTCATCATCGTCGACGAATGTTCGATGGTGGACGAGGCGCTGGGCAAGGACCTGATGAGCTTCGGCACGCCGATCCTGGTGCTCGGCGATCCCGGCCAGCTGCCGCCGGTGACGGGCGGCGGCTTCTTCACCAACCAGGAGCCGGACTACCTGCTGACCGACATTCACCGGCAGGCGCGCGACAACCCGATCATCCAGCTCGCCATGCAGGTGCGCGAGGGCAGGGAGATCATGCATGGCGACTACGGCAAGGCGCAGGTGATCTCGAAGAACGAGGTGACGCAGCCGTTGGTGCTCGACGCCGACCAGGTGCTTGTCGGCACCAACAAGACGCGGCGGCGCTATAACCAGCGCCTGCGTGAACTGAAGGGCTTTACGACCGAACACCCGCAGACCGGCGACAAGCTGGTCTGCCTGCGCAACGACCCGGCCAAGGGCCTGCTCAACGGCTCGCTGTGGCAGGTGATGACCTCGTCGAAGGAAACGACGAAGCCCGGCATCAACCTGCTGGTCCGCCCCGAGGACGACGACATGGATCGCGGCGCGGCGAAGATCAAGCTGCTCAAGCAGGCCTTCGAGAATGTCGAAGGCGAGATCCCCTGGAACACGCGCAAGCGCTATGACGAATTCGACTACGGCTATGCGCTGACGGTGCACAAGGCGCAGGGCTCGCAGTGGAACAATGTCGTGCTGTTCGACGAAAGCTGGGCCTTTCGCGATACGCGCGAGCGCTGGCTCTACACCGCGATCACCCGCGCGGCCGAGACGCTGACCATCGTGCGCTGATATCCGGCTTTCGCTGCCGTGGGGCATGCGGTGGCGGCCGCAGCCGGGATGGGGAATCAGGCCTGCACGATGCCGTGCAGGACCGCCTTGGCGATTGCCTGGAAGCGGTTGTTGGCGTGGAATTTCAGAATGATATCGGCTTCGAGCGCGCGCGCTTCCTCATGCTTGAGGTCAAGGGCGCGGGCAATGCGCGGCGTCGAATAGCCCTCGGCCATCAGTTCCAGGCACTGGCGCTCCTGATCGGTCAGGCTTGCCCGGTCCCTGTTGTCGTTGATCGGCGGCAGGTCGAGGCTGGTGTCGTAATCGAGCAGGTCGCTGACCTGCTGAAGCTGGCGGTGCAGCGTCGACATTTCGGCCGTCAGCTCGCGCTTGCGCTGGGACAGGGCCTCGCGGAAGATCGATTCGGCCTCTTCCTGGGAGGCGGCGCTGCGCAGCACATCCATCAATTCCTGGATGACGGCGATCGGCATGCCGGTTTCGCGGCAGACGGTGATGACCGCCATGCGCATGACGTCATCCTGATCGTAGACGCGCATCAGGCCGATGCGGTTTGCGGAAATCAGGCCTTTTTCTTCATAGAAATGCAAAGTCCTGTGCGTGACGCCGAAAGCATTGGCCATGTCGGCAATGGGAACGGGACCTTGCGGGAGATCCGGCGGCAAAGCGGCCGAAGGCAGGAACCGGTATTTCGACCGGGCCTCCGAAGCGATACCGGCGGCAGCAAACAAACGTCTGGAACCGTCTGGCATGAACCCTCCTGGGGCATAGAGTTGCACCTCATGCGGTTTGCCAGTTGCTTCCGGAGCGCGGCGAGTGGGGTTTCCTCAAGCGTTCTTATCGTTGGGAGAAGCAGTACTCGGCGTACTTACTCGTTACGCAGCGCCCAGCTTATGCGCGGGCGGTCTTTTTTGTAAGTGCTAAAAATAACCGTTTTTAAATGGGATAGCAATGTTCGGGCGGCCCGATCCACCTCTTGCTGGCGATATGTGGTACAAAGCTACCATATGGTTTGCCGCTACCGGTGAATGAGCTTCCGGCGGAACGGGAATTACTATCTGCGGTACGCGCATGACGCCGGAAGATGATGCGGGCGGGCCATCACCGGCCGGCATGAACGCATCTGCGAATCTCATTGGCCTTGGCGGGCCGCTTGGCTTAAAAGCGGGGCGAGTCTCCACCTCTGACCGGATAGCGCCATGCCCGCCAAACTCTCCGTGAACCTCAATGCCATTGCCATGCTGCGCAACCGCCGCGACCTGCCCTGGCCAAGCGTGGAAGGGCTCGGGCGCATCGCGCTTGCCGCCGGCGCTTCGGGCCTGACGGTGCATCCGCGGCCGGACCAGCGCCATATCCGCTTTTCCGACCTGCCTGTCATCCGCAACCTGATCGACGACGAGTTTCCGGATGCCGAATTCAATATCGAGGGCTATCCGACCGAGGAATTCCTGGAGCTATGCGCCAAGGCCCAGCCGGAGCAGGTGACGCTGGTGCCCGACGATCCCTCGCAGGCGACCTCGGATCACGGCTGGGATTTCCGCAAGCATCAGGCGTTTCTGACCGATGTCGTGGGACGGCTGAAGAAGATGGGATTTCGCGTCTCGCTCTTTGCCGACGGCGACGGCGATGCGGAGGCTGTGAAGGCCGCAAAGGCGACCGGGGCCGACCGGATCGAACTCTATACCGGCCCCTATGGCGGCTGCTACGACGCGCCGGAAAGGGCGGCGCCGATCCTCGAAGGGCTCGGCAGGACGGCCGATGCCGCGCTCGCGCTCGGCCTTGCCGTCAATGGCGGCCATGACCTGACGGTGGCAAACCTGCCGGCGCTGGTGAAGCGCATTCCCGATCTCGCCGAAGTTTCGATCGGCCACGGGCTGACGGCCGATGCGCTGGAATATGGCATGGCGGAAACGGTGCGCCGCTTCTGCCGGGCCTGCGGCCAGAAGATCTGAAAGACGGCCCGCCCGCGGTGGATGCGAGGGCGGGCCTTCCGGCAGGCTCAGGCGGTGAGTGCTGCCTTGTTGGCGACGAAATAATCCTTGAGCGACTGCGGCTGCTTTCCGGTCAGCCTGGCGAAATCGTCGGTGACGATATCGAACTTGCCGGCGCGCGTATTGGCGTCGGCCGAAACCAGCATGTCGGCGACGAAGCCCGGCAGGCCGGCGCCGCGAATGCCCTGACCGAGCTGCTCGTCGGTCACGGTGATGACTTCGAGCGGCTTGCCGGTGGCTTCGGTGGCGATTGCGGCGATTTCCTTCGGCGTCAGCGACCGCTTGCCGGTCAGCGTGTAGGTGGCGCTGGCGGAGATGCCCGCTGCCAGCACCGAGGCGATGGCGAGCGCGCAATCGTCACGCGAGATGGTCGAGATCTTGCCGTCGCCGGCCGAGGTGAACCATTTTCCGGCCTGCAGATTGTGCGGCATGCTGTGCAGGTAGTTGTCGTGATACCAGGCGTCGCGCACGATCGTGTAGGGGATGCCGCTTTCCCTGATGGCGTTTTCGGTGCCGAGATGGTCGGGCGCGAAGGTGACGAGCGAATCGTCGGGCGAGGGCATGGACGTGTAGGTGATGTGTTTCACTCTGGCCTTGACGGCAGCGGCAACGGCAGCCTTGTGCTGGGCCAGGCGCTTGCCGGGCGTATCGAGCGCATCCGTGCTGATGACGAGCAGGCGATCGACGCCGGCAAAGGCGGCTTCGAGACCGGCGGCATCGTCAAAATCCGCCTTGCGGGTCACGACGCCAATGGCGGCGAGCGTGGCGAGCTTCTCCGGGCTGCGGGTTGCGGCAATGATGTTTGCCGGGGCGACCCTGTAGCTTTCGATCAGGTGATGAATGACACGCTGACCGAGCTGGCCTGCGGCGCCGGTGACGAGAATGGTTTCGCTCATGGTTTCCTCTAGCGTTGATAGGTGGTCTCAAAAAGAGACTAACGCTAAAATAGGAATTGACCTGGGGCTGTAAAGAAGGCAGTTTTTCGGGAGTTCGTTACCAAAAAGGAACCAGCTTATGGCCGGAACCATCGTCACTCTGAAAGCGAGAGCGCAGGGCGCGCGGCGCGAGATCGACCTTGCGAGCCTGGATTTTACCAATTGCCCGGTGCGGGACGTGCTGCAGCAGATCGGCGGCAAATGGTCGACGCTGCTTCTCGAAGCGCTTGCCAAGCAGCCCTACCGTTTCGGCGAATTGCGCCGGATGATCCCGGATATTTCCCAGCGCATGCTGACGCAATCGCTGCGCGACCTGCAGCGGGACGGCTATATCGAGCGCGAGGTTTTCCCGACGAAGCCGCCGAGCGTGGAATACCGGATGACCGATCTCGGCCGCTCGCTCTACACGGTTCTGTCGCAGCTTCTGAACTGGGCGGAAGCCAACCATGACGAGGTTCGTGCCGCGCGGCTGCGTTTCGACGTGGAGCAATAGGGCGGAGCGGGGAAGAGGATCAGGCGGGCGGGACGCCGCCTGATCCCGAGCGCGTTACTTCTCGCGGCCTTCCGTCAGGAAGAACAGGAAGGCGAGGGCCGGGAAGCAGAAGCCGATCCAGGCCGCCATCGTCCAGCCGCCGGTCGCATAGGCCCAGCCGCCGAGCGCGGAGCCGATGGCGCCGCCGGTGAAGAAGGTTGCCATGAAGAGGCCGTTCAGGCGGCCGCGATGTTCCGGGCTGAGCCCGTAGATGGCGCGCTGGCCGCAGACGAGGTTGGTGGTCACGCCGAAATCGAGCAGGATCGCGGCGGCCGTCAGGAGAACGAGCGCCGTCAGCGAGCCGTCGGTGGCGAAATGGCTGACGAGGAAGGAGCCCATGGCGAGCAGCATGGCAAGCGTGGAGGCGACCTTCGTCATGCCGCGGTCGGCGAGGCGGCCGGCGATCGGCGAGGCCACGGCGCCGGCAGCACCGGCAAGGGCAAACAGCGCGATGCCGTTCTGCGACATGCCGAAGGCGGGGCTAGCGAGCAGCAGCGGCGCCGTCGTCCAGAACAGGCTGAAAGCGCCGAACATGCCGGCCTGATAGAGGGCGCGGCGCTGCAGCACGCGCGAGTTCAGCGCCAGATGGCCCATCGAGGCCAGCAGTTCACCGTAACGCAGCTTCGTGTGGGGGACGCGGACCGGCAGGTTGGCGCGCAGCACGATGCCGAGCGCGATCATGACGGCGGCGGTGACGTAATAGACCATGTGCCAGGACGAGGCCTGGGCAACGAGGCTTGCGAAGGGGCGGGCGAGCATGATGCCGCAGAGCAGGCCGCTCATGACATTGCCGACGACCTGGCCGCGCGTCGCATCCGGCGCCATGCTGGCGGCGAAGGGGACGAGAACCTGGGCTGCGACCGAGGCGAGGCCGATGCAGAGCGAGGCTGTCAGGAACATGCCCGGCGTCGAGGAGAAGGCGGCGCCGATCAGCGCCAGCGCGGAGGCCGCGATCAGCGTCAGGATGAGGCGGCGGTTTTCGAAGAGGTCGGCCAGCGGCACGAGCAGCAGCAGGCCGAGGCCATAGCCGATCTGCGTCAGCGTGACGATGAGGCCGGTTGCGGCCGGCGTGAAGCCGAGATCGGTGCTGATCGGGCCTGCCAGCGGCTGGCCGTAATAGAGATTGGCGGCGACGAAGCCGCAGGAGGCTGCAAAAAGGAAGGTTAGCCAGGGGGACAGGGCGCGGGGCAAGGCCGTATCCGGCGTGGTGGCTGAAACGCTCATCGGAAACTCCAGAGGGCAATGATTGGGAGGATTGAATGCAAATATTCGTCTGCCGCCGCCCGATCCCTGACCGGATGACGGTATCTCGCGCGTCAGGTCACGAGCCGCATGGCCGCCTCGGCCGCAGCGATCATCTCCTTCTCGCCGCGTCCCGTCCTCCCGATGACGCGCAGGCCCTTGGTCAGGCAGAGAAAGGTAAGGGCGGCGGCATCGGCATCCACTGTCGACGGGATCGTGCCGTCGGCCTGGCCGATGCGGATGAGATCGGCCATCAGCTTTTCGTCGGCGGAAAAGGCGGCGGCCACATGTGCCGCGGCTTCTTCGTCCAACAGCGAGAGATCGTTTGCGCCGCCGACGACGAGACAGCCCTTGAGGCCGGCCTCGCCATGGGACAGTTCGGCGTAATACATCACCATCTGGAAGACCTTGTCGCGGCCGGTCGCGGCGGCGGCGACCCTTGCTTCCAGCCGGCCGCGGCCGAGCTGGCGATAGCGCTTGAAGGCGGCAAGGAAGATGCCGCTCTTGTCCTTGAAGGCCTTGTAGACGCTGCCGGAGGCAAGGCCCATGGCCTCGGTCAGCTCGCTGATCGAGGCGGCGTGGTAGCCGCGCTCGGAAAAGACGCGCAACGCCGCATCGAGGGCGGCGTCCATATCGAACTCGCGCGGGCGGCCGCGGCTGCGGGTCTTTGCATCGGGTGTCAGGGCGTCAACGGTCATGGCGCCTAATTAGGGAATGACCGTTTCCAAATCAAGTAAAATTTCTGCGTCGCCGCAAGATCAGAGATCGAGCACCCAGGTCTGGCCGTTGGCTTCCGGCCCGAACATGCGATGTCTCTCTTCGGAGACAAGCCGGAAGCCGGCCTTCTGATAGATGGCGCGGGCGGTGTGGAGGAAGTCGTTGGTCCAGAGCGAGATCTGCCTGTATCCCTTGCGGCGGGAAAAGGCGATGCATTCGTCGACCAGCTGTTTGCCGAGGCCGAGACCGCGGGCGGCCTTGTCGACATAGAGAAGGCGGAGCTTGGCGATGCCGTCGCCGCCATTGGTGATCAGCACCGAGCCGAGATTGATGCCGCCGCGCTCGGCGATCCAGCAATATTCCATCGCGGGGTCGAAATTGGCGAGGAATTTTCCGGCAACTTCGGCGACCAGCCCCTCGAAGCGCAGATCCCAGCCGTATTCCTCGGCATAGAAGCGGCCCTGGCTCTGGACGATCCAGCCGATATCGCCGGCCCGATGCGGGCGGATGATGGCGGCCGCCGGTTTTGCCTGCGGATCGAGGATCGCCCGGATCGTGCGCATGGCATCGACGGCGGCTTCCGGTTCGCCATCGGCAAGCGTGTCGAAGCGGGCGGCGATCTGGGCATTGGCGCGGTGGCCGAATTCCTCGAACTGACTGCGTCCCTTGCCGGTGACAGTGAGGATCTGGCTGCGCTGGTCGGCGGGGTCGGGTCTGGCTTCGATAAGCTCTTCTTCGCGGAAGCGCTTGAGGATGCGGCTCAGATAGGCCGGGTCGAGCTGCAGGTCGCGGGCGAGCGCGCCGGCATTGACGCCATCATGAGCGCCGATCTCGAAGAGCACGCGCGCGTCCGTCAGCGTAAACGGCGTATCGAGATAGGCCTTGTTCAACAGGCCGAGGAAGTTCGTGTAGAAGCGGTTGAATTCTCGGGCGGATTCGATGAGGGCAGGATCGGTCACGGCGGGGTCTCCTACAGCATCGGCCCGAGAATCGGTTTCGATTTTCGGTAAGCCTGATGCGCAGATTCAAAGAGTTAGAACGCCATGCGTCAGAATGGACGCATGGCGTTCTAACGAGACTCTGTCGTTTTTGATTGACTGAGTCAACTAAATTGATGACTCAGGCTGCATCTTCCTTGACCTTGGTCAATTCTCCCTCCAGCGCGAAATCGACGGCGGCGTGGGCATGGATCGCGGTCGTGTCGAAGCCGGGCAGGGGAAGGCGATCGGGATCGAGGATCAGGCAGATCTCGGTGCAGCCGAGAATGATGCTGTCCGCGCCCTTTTCACGGGCGCGCTCGATCACGGCCATGAGTTTCTGGCGCGAACTGTCGAGCACCTTGCCGGCGCAGAGTTCGCTGAAGATGATGTCGTGAACGGTCGTGCGGTCGGCCGCTTCCGGCACCATGATCTCGAGGTCGAGGCTCTTCATGCGGTCGGCATAGAAGCCGTGTTCCATCGTGTAGCGCGTGGCGAGCAGAAGCGGGCGCTTGCAGCCGGCCTCATGGATGGTCCTTGCCGTTTCGTCGATGATGTGGATCAGCGGCACGGAAATGCGGGCGGCAACCTCGGGCGCGATCAGGTGCATGGTGTTGGTGCAGATCAGCATGCAATGGGCGCCGGAAATCTGCAGGCGCAGCGCGACATCGCCAAGGCGCGAGGCAGCCATATCCCAGGCGCCGGCCTTCTGCAGGGCAACGATCTCCTCGAAATTCACCGAATGCATGGTGAGCTCGGCAGAGGCGAGGCCGCCCAGCCGCTCGCGCACCATTTCGTTGATGAGACGATAGTAGACCGCCGAGCTTTCAAAGCTCATGCCGCCGATCAGGCCGATGGTTTTCATGGATGGTCGCTCCCCCCTGACAGTTTCGAATGCGGGAATGATGCCGCAGATCGGGCGCAATGTGTTTGCGTTATTTGTGCTTTCCTGTCAAAATGTGCTATTGGATTGCATAGGTTTTCTATTTCTCGCAAAAATTCGGCGCAGGCTGGACATGATCGACGATCGCGACAGGCGGATTCTGGATATCCTGCAGGAGGATGCAGGCATCTCCGTGACCGACCTTGCAGAACAGGTGGCGCTCTCCGTCTCGGCCTGCTCGCGGCGCATCCAGCGGCTGGAGGAGACCGGATATATCGCCCGGCGCATCGTCGTGCTCGACCGCGAGCGCATGGGCGTGCCGACGACCGTCTTTGCGCTCGTCAAGACCGCGCATCATTCCGACGAGTGGACCGAGAGTTTTCGGCGGGCGATCAGCGATATTCCCGAAATCGTCGAGGCGCACCGGCTGACGGGCAATTACGACTATATCCTGAAGATCGTGCTGCCGCGCGTCGAGCATTACGACGTCATCTACAAGCGGATCGTGCGCAAGATCGAGCTTTTCGACGTCTCGGCCTCGATTTCCATGGAGCTTTTGAAACAGGGTCTGTCCATTCCCGTTTCCTATGCCTGACATTGTGGGGTGCTATGCCGAAACGGCGGTTGAATCCTGCCTGCGAAAGGCGACATTTGACGCAGCGAAATGGCGCGAAAGGGGTGGGTCATGAGCGAACATCATGTCGTCGTTGTCGGCGGCGGTTTCGGCGGGCTGCAGCTCGTCAAGGGGTTGAAAGGGGCGGGCGTGAAGATCACGCTCGTCGACCGGCGCAACCACCATCTCTTCCAGCCGCTTCTCTATCAGGTGGCAACGACCATCCTTTCCACCTCGGAGATCGCCTGGCCGATCCGCCATCTCTATGCCGACCGGCCCGAGGTGACGACGCTGCTTGGCGAGGTCAACGGCGTCGATGCGCAAGCCAAGACCGTTTCGCTGCGCAGCGGCATGGTGCTGAATTACGATACGCTGGTTCTGGCGACGGGGGCCACGCACGCCTATTTCGGCCATGACGAATGGGAGCCGGTGGCGCCCGGCCTGAAGACGCTGGAGGACGCGACGACGATCCGCCGGCGCGTGCTGCTTGCCTTCGAGCGGGCGGAAGTGGAAAGCGATCCGGCCGTGCGCGACGCGCTCTTGACCTTCTCCATCGTCGGCGCCGGCCCGACCGGTGTCGAGCTTGCCGGCATTATCGCCGAGCTTGCGCATTTCACGCTGCCCAAGGAATTCCGCAATATCGACACGCGCAAGACCCGCGTCGTGCTGATCGAGGCAGGTCCGCGCGTGCTGCCGGCCTTTGCCGAGGCGCTTTCGGCCTATGCGCAGAAGGCGCTGGAAAAGCTCGGCGTCGAGGTGCTGACGGGAACGCCGGTGACGCAATGCACGGCCGACGGCGTGACGGTCGGCGACAGGTTCATTGCGAGCCGGACCATCGTCTGGGCAGCGGGCGTGCAGGCATCGCATGCGGCGCGCTGGCTGGGCGTGGCTGCCGACCGGGCAGAGCGCGCCATCGTCGAAAAGGATCTGACGGCGCCCGGCCTGCCCGATGTCTTCGTGATCGGCGATACGGCTTCCGTCACCCAGGAGAGCGGCAAGCCGGTGCCGGGCATCGCGCCGGCCGCCAAGCAGCAGGGCGCTTACGCGGCGAAGGTGATCCGCGCCCGTATCTCCGGCAAGCCGGCGCCGGGGCCGTTCAGATACTGGCATCAGGGCAGCCTGGCGACGATCGGCAAGAGCGCGGCGATCATCGATTTCGGCCGTTTCAAGCTCAAGGGCTGGCTCGCCTGGTGGATCTGGGGCCTTGCCCATATCTACTTCCTGATCGGCACGCGCTCGCGCTTCGCCGTCGCCTGGAACTGGCTCTGGATCTATATGAGCGGCCAGCACAGCGCCCGGCTGATCACCCAGCGCGAGACGATGCGCGACGACGGCTAGATGCAGACGCCGCTGCAGGGCCTTTGCCCGGCAGCGTTCCGGCCCCCATCCGCGCCCTTACTGCCATTCGCCGTTCGGCAGGCGCCCGTGATAGGGCGTGTCGCGGCAATGTCCCCAGGGGCCAAGCCAATAGCCGGGAGGGCAGGGGTTTGCCGCGACCGGCGGATAATAGGGCGGCGGATAGGCCGGCACCGCATAGGCGGGGCGTCGCGTCGCGGCCAGGCCCAGGGCGGCGCCCGTCGCAAGCCCCATGCCGTACCAGCCGGCATTGTTCCAGCCGTGCCAATGATCGATGAAGACGGCGGCCGGTCCGGATGCGCCGGCAAGGCTGCCTTCCAGCACCGACACGTCGAACGTCAGCGTCGTGCCGTCGAGTTTCGGAGACTTCAGCGTGACGACGGCATCCGCGATGCTGGAACCGCCGCCGAGAACGGAGATGGTGGCGTTCGGCGGATCCTTGTCGAAACTGTCGGGACCTTCGGCCCACTGCCTGACGAGTTCGGCGGTGGCCAGATGGCCCGCTGCCCGCACAGGGCGATTGGCGAAGATGATGGCGTTGGCGGATACGCCGGTCAGGGTCAGCGTGTTGCCTTCAAGCCTTGCGCCATCCGCGTTCACGACCAGCAACGATGCCGCCGGCCCCTGCCGGCTCACCTCGCCGATGGTCTTTTCGAGGGGAATATGCGGCCTGACGGCTGCATCCTGCGCGAGAGCGTTGCCGCCGAGCAATGCGAGCGTGCCTGCCAGAAGCAGGCTGAATCTTTGCGTTGGTATCATCGATGACATCCTTGCTGGATTGACAGTGTGCCGTTTATCGAAGGCAAGGGCCGGGAGCCGCCGTTTCGCCCGCCATGGCGGATGAGATTGACGTCCCGGTTGCTATCTGGCGGCGGTCAGGGTGACTTGGAGCACGCCGGTTGCGATGTTGAGGCCGGTTTGGCCGTCAACGGAAAGCGGCTGCAGCGAAAACGACCGGTTGTTGCCGCCGACGAGCGCGTTGGCCCCGACACCGACCCCCACGGATGCGCCCGCGCCGATGCCGACATATTTGCCGGCAAGGGCGCCTTTCGGGACGCCGCGCATTGCCGATGCGACCGCCCAGATCAGATGGCCCTGATCGACCTTGCCGAGTTCGATGCCGTATTCATCGATGCTGCCGGCATAATTTTCGGGCTGTCCGCCATCGGGTTTGAACTGGCAATTGAGCGATTGCTTGCGGCTCAGGATCTCTCCGACGCCCTTCGAGACGTCGCAGGAGAGGATGCCGATCTTCGCGACATCCGCATGGCCGGAGCCTGCGGCGGCGGCCAGCATGGCCAAGGCAAGCATCAAGCCGCCGGTGCTTTTCGAGATGTTCATGATGAAGTCCCCTTTTTCATCAGGTGTCGCGCCTGTTGCGGCAATGTCCCCGCAGGCCACGCCGGAAAGTAAAAGAACGACGGACGCGCAGATCGTCGTTCCGGGCATCGGTTTTCCTCAAGTGCAGATATGCGAAATCGACGGCCTGCCGCGCGAACGGAGCCGGATGCTGCTACGGATACTTTGGTTCCATCCGTATATTATGAACTGCTTTATGAAGTTTTGTGAACATACATTGGCTTCGATGTGCCAAAATATGTCTCAGCGACATATTGAGTCGCAAACAGGATATTTATCCAGCTGGTTACTTGTCGGGCGTGCCGGATACACTTCGGCGATTTCGCTATCTGCGGGGAGCGGGTAGTGATCCGCCCCGCGCTGCAGCCCTCACGAGAATGCGTGGGCGCCCCTATTCGGCCGCGCCGGTCAACGGCGCTGACGACGCCGTCGCCGTCAGGGCCCTATCCATACATGAAAAAGGCGGCCCGAAAGCCGCCTTCCTGTTCCGTCAGGCCGCCAGCGAGGCGATGTCGATGACGAAGCGGTAGCGCACGTCGCTCTTCAGCACGCGCTCATAGGCTTCGTTGACCTGCTGGATGTTGATCGTCTCGATCTCGGCGACGATGTTGTGCTTGCCGCAGAAATCGAGCATTTCCTGGGTTTCCTTGATCGAGCCGATCATCGAGCCGGAAATGCTCTTGCGGCCGGGAACCAGCGAGAAGGCGTGGACCGGGATCGGGTTTTCGGGAACGCCGACCACCACGAAGGCGCCGTCCACCTTCACGAGGCCGAGATAGGCATTCCAGTCGATCTCGGCGCTGACGGTGCAGATGACGAGGTCGAAGGCGCCGCGCAGCTTCGTGAAGGTTTCCGGGTCGTTGGTGGCGTAATATTCCTTGGCGCCGAGCTTCAGGCCGTCTTCCTTCTTGGAGAGCGTCTGCGAGAGCACGGTGATCTCGGCACCCATGGCCGCACCGAGCTTGACGCCCATATGGCCGAGGCCGCCCATGCCGACGATCGCGACCTTCTTGCCGGGGCCGGCATTCCAGTGGCGCAGCGGCGAATAGAGCGTGATGCCGGCGCAGAGCAGGGGCGCGGAAGCGTCGAGCGGAAGGTTGTCCGGGATGGACATGACGTAACCTTCCTTGACGACGATCGAGTCGGAATAGCCGCCCTGGGTGCGGGTGACGCCATCGGCTTCGAACTCGTTGTAGGTGCCGACGAGACCCGGCATGTACTGTTCGCGGTCGAGATCGCGGGTGGCGCAGCCGACGCAGGAATCGACGAAGCAGCCGACGCCGACGCGGTCGCCGACCTTGAACTTGGTCACTTCGGAACCGACAGCCGTGACGATGCCGGCGATTTCATGGCCCGGAACGATGGGGTAGACGGCGTTCTTCCACTCGTTGCGGACGGTGTGGATGTCCGAATGGCAGATGCCGGCAAACTTGATTTCGATGACGACGTCATCCGGGTTCGGATTGCGGCGCTCGAAGGTGAAGGGCGTCAGCGGCTTGGAAGCGTCAGTCGCGGCGTAGCCTCTAGCGATAGGCATGGGAACCATCCTTTTCGATGTGTGGGAGTTGGGGAGGCGAGTGGATGGCCGGACTATTGCGCCGAACGCTGCCGCAGCGTTAGAGCGATACTCTCAGCTTTTTGCACGATCCTGCAAATGTGAGCCGGGCGCCTGTTTGCGAAACGGAAAAGCGCCTCTAAATAAAGGCGGTATCGCTGACGCCAGACAGAAAGAGTTGCCGCATGACATTGCCTTTCAATCCATACCGGGAAATCGTCGATATCGCGATGCGCTTTGCGCCCGGCGACGGCGAGTTCCGGACATCGATCGGCAATCTTCACATCAGCCGTCGCTCCAATCCCAGCGATCCGCTGCACAGCAGCTACAAGCCCTGCTTTGCCTTTGTCCTGCAAGGCGCCAAGAGCCTTCGCCTCGGGGAGGAGACAATCAGCTACGGCACCGGCGACTATCTTCTGACCTCGCTCGATCTGCCGGTCGCCTGGCGCATCGCCGAGGCAAGCCCCGAGGTGCCGCATCTCTGTCTCGGGCTGGCGATCGATTCCGAAAAGCTGCTGGAACTCCTGAGCCGCATCGACATTCCGCGCCCCGCCGCCCATACGGACGGGCAGCGCGGCATGACCGTCAACGTCGCGCCGCCGGAGCTTCTGGATGCTGCCGTGCGGCTCCTGCGCTTGCTCGATCGTCCGAAAGACATTCCGGCCATGGCGCCGCTGATCGAGCAGGAAATCCTCTACCGGATCCTGACCGGCCCCGACGGGGAGCGGCTGATCAATATCGCCACCGCCGACAGCCACAGCAACAGGATCGCGCGGGCGGTGGCCTGGCTGAAGGAGAATTTCGCCCGGCCGCTGCGCATCGAGGAACTGGCCGACCATGTCAACATGAGCGTGTCCTCCTTCCACCATCACTTCAAGTCGGTGACCGCGATGACGCCGATGCAGTATCAGAAGCAGCTTCGCCTGCACGAGGCGCGCCGGCTGATGCTGGTGGAGCGGCTGGATGCGGGCACGGCCGGCCACCGCGTCGGCTACCAGAGCCCGTCGCAGTTCAGCCGCGAATATAGCCGCCTCTACGGCGCCTCGCCGGCGCGCGACGTGGACGGCGCGCGGGACGCGATTGCGGCGGAATAATCAGCCGGGAAATTTCAGGGCCTTGTCGCTGCGGCATTTCGCAAGCGGCAGCTGGCGGAAGGAGAGGATGCGCGTGATGCGCTCCCTGCCGTCCGTCTCGACGCTCATGCAGGCGCAGGCATAGCCGTAATTGCCGTTGGTGCGCACATAATCGTGCTCGGAAATATCGGGTATCAGGTCCATGCCCTCGGGCTCGTCGCCGCTTCCCTGCGTCATGATCGTCCAGGTGTTCTGCGCGTCGTCCAGCCACCAGTTGGCAGGCGTCGGGTTCTGGATCCAGCCGCAGCGCGTCTCGGCGGCAAGGGCCGGAAAGGCAAGCGCCGGAAAGGCGAGGGCAAGCGACAGGGCGGCGGCGAGCGCGGATTTCTTCATGGGCGATTCTCCTTGCTGGCGATGCTGGCCTATCCGCCCGCCTTCGAACAGCCGAATTCCGCTGTTTCATATGAGATGAAAAAATCTCAGGATGCTTCTTGACGGGAGCCTGCGATCTGGCGCATAAACGCCACGAACCGTACCGTACGGTACGTAAATGGGGAGTTGAGACCGTGTCAGTCGATGTCGCAGAGCCGAGCGAGTTTTCGCCACGCCAGAACGCCGTTCTGGAGCAGGCGCTGCAGCTTCTCGTCGATGGCGGGGAGAAGGCGCTGACGACTTCGGGCGTCGCGCGCGCCGCGAATTGCTCCAAGGAGAGCCTCTACAAGTGGTTCGGCGACCGTGACGGCCTGCTGTCGGCGATGATCGCCTATCAGGCAAGCAAGGTGCGCACCTTCGAGCGCAGCGGCGAGCGGCTGACCTATACGAGCCTGCACGACCATCTCGTCATCTTCGCGCGCGACCTGCTGGAGGTTCTGGCCGGCGACGTGTCGCTGGCGCTGAACCGGCTGGCGATCGGCCATGCCAGCGCACATGAGGCGCATCGCGACGGCTCCAAGCTCGGCAAGCTGCTGCTGGAGCGCGGCCGCCGGCAGATCGACCGCCGTGCCATGGCGCTGATCGACGCGGGAAAAAGGGCAGGGCTGCTGCGTTTCCACGATGCGGACGAGGCCTATCACACGCTTTACGGCCTCATCGTTTCCGACCTGCATGTGCGCATGCTGCTCGGCGAGCCCGGCCTCAAGGATACCGCGCGTCAGGCGGAGAAGGCGGTGACCGCCTTCCTGCGCCTCTACGGCACGGACAAGGTTCTGGCGGAGATGCCGATCCTCGGCTGACCCGTTTTCTGAAGTGAACAAGACAAGCAAAAGGGAAGGAATTTCAATGCGCGTCTATTACGATCGTGATGCCGATCTCAACCTCATCAAGTCGAAGAAGGTCGCCGTCATCGGCTACGGTTCGCAGGGTCGCGCTCACGCGCTGAACCTCAAGGATTCCGGCGCCCAGAACGTCGTCATCGCGCTCAAGGCCGGTTCGCCGACCGTCAAGAAGGCCGAAGCCGACGGCTTCCAGGTCAAGACGGTTGCCGAAGCTGCCGCCTGGGCCGACCTGATGATGATGGCAACCCCGGACGAGTTGCAGGCCGATATCTACAAGGCCGACATCGCCCCGAACATCCGCGACGGCGCAGCGATCGCCTTCGCCCACGGCCTCAACGTGCATTTCGGCCTCATCGAGCCGAAGGCTTCGGTCGATGTCGTCATGATCGCCCCGAAGGGTCCGGGTCACACGGTTCGCGGCGAATACCAGAAGGGCGGCGGCGTTCCCTGCCTCGTTGCCGTTCACCAGAACGCGTCCGGCAACGCGCTTGAGCTCGCTCTCTCCTACGCCTGCGGCGTCGGCGGCGGCCGTTCGGGCATCATCGAAACCAACTTCCGCGAAGAGTGCGAAACCGACCTCTTCGGCGAACAGGTCGTTCTCTGCGGCGGTCTCGTCGAGCTCATCCGCGCCGGTTTCGAAACGCTGACCGAAGCCGGTTACGCTCCGGAAATGGCCTATTTCGAATGCCTGCACGAAGTGAAGCTGATCGTCGACCTGATCTATGAAGGCGGCATCGCCAACATGAACTACTCGATCTCGAACACGGCCGAGTGGGGCGAATACGTTTCCGGTCCGCGCATCATCACCGCCGAGACCAAGGCCGAGATGAAGCGCGTCCTCAAGGACATCCAGACCGGCAAGTTCACCTCCGAATGGATGCAGGAATACAAGTCGGGCGCGGCCCGCTTCAAGGGTATCCGCCGCGTCAACGACGCCCACCAGATCGAAGAGGTCGGCGCCAAGCTGCGCGGCATGATGCCGTGGATCGGCAAGAACAAGCTGGTCGACAAGTCGGTCAACTAAGCGGCTTGCCGACCCCCGTCATCTCTTTGCTGCACGCCTGCGGCGATGCGGGGAATCGGCAGGAACGAGCTGGTTGACAAGTCGGTCAACTAAGCGGTTTTGACGACGTGATTACGGGAGGCCGGGGCGAAAACTCCGGCCTTTTTTGCTATTGGAGTGTCCGTCTGAGGATGGACTTCGCTGGGGTTGATGTGTTTGAAGCAATTGTGAGGTCTGCGAGGCAGGATCTGGAAGAGGGGCTCTGGTCTCTCTATTCAGCGTTTCAGAACTATCCGTTTCCGCAGTCGCTGGATGCTTCGCCTCTGCGCGACCCAGAGAAAATTCTCTCCGACCTGAAATCGGCGCCCCTGCGGGAGCTGAGCGCCGAAGCGCTCGGACCATACGCGGCAAGTGCGATGACCACGGTAGGTTCGGCTGATGAATTCAAGCATTTCCTGCCCCGAATCCTTCATCTGTCCGTCATTTCTCCCGGCTCCTACGGCTTCGAACCGCCTGCTATCGCTTCAAAACTTGCCCTAAGCGATTGGAAGCAGTGGCCTGTTGCCGAACAGACGGCGGTCGCGAATGTTGTCTATGCGGCTTGGGCCTTCAAGAGACTGCAGGACCCAGATTTCGATCCGTCGGCCTGGGATTGGATATTGGCGATGGCAAGGCTCGATCTTCAATTTGAGTCCTGCCTCGGCCTGTGGGTACGGCAGCCGACTCCGAATGCATTTCTGCAGCTTGCCCGCGCCGATCTAAAGGGTCTCTACCGAGGCAACGGTTTCTGGGAGGATATCGCAGCCGAAAAACGCCGTTTTGTCCTTGATTGGGTGACCGGCACCACTGTCGAAAACGCAGTGATCGAATTGGTGGAGGCGATACCTGCAGGAGAGCAATGGCAGATCGACCGTCTGCTGGATGAAATCGAAGAATTGCGGCGGTTGCCTTGGAGCGTTGAAGAGCCCCTGGGATAGTGCGGCTGGCTTAATCATCGTGGTGGTGTAGGTTGCCGCGAAAGCTCCGGCTTTTTCATTTACGAGCGGCAAGATGCAGCCAGCGGGTCGGCTTTTTGTCATAACCGCCGCCATCGGCTTCGTTGATGGTGACGTTTCTCCAGCCGCCGGCAACGAGCAGTTCCTGCAGCCATTCGCTCGAAGGATAGTTGTAATAACGCCCGAAACCGTCATGGCCTTCGGCGGTGCCGGCCTTGAAGCTTGCGTGGAAGATGCCGCCTTTCTTCAAGGCGTTGCGGATGAGGGCGAGGATGGCGGGAAGATCGGTGCGGGGCACATGCAGCAGGCTTGCCTCGGCCCAGATCCCGTCAAATTCCTCGCGCGCGGCAAGCTCCTCGAAGCGCATGACCTTCACCGGCCTGCCGACCAGCTTCTCGGCCTGCCGGGCAAGCTCGGCCGAGCCGTCTGTCGGCGTGACGTCGAAACCCCTGGACAGCATGTAGGCGCAGTCCTGTCCGCCGCCGCAGCCGAGTTCGAGAATGCGCGCCTCTTCGGGAAGGGCGGCGAGGAAGGCGTCGAGCCTTGCCGTTGGTGGTTTCCGGTCGCGCGTGGCGTAGGCCTCGGCATTGTCGTCGTAGAAGGAGGTTGTCATGGGTTCTTCTCGAGATAGACCACGCGCTCCAGGCGTTTGAAATGGGCGTCGAGTGTCAGCACGTCGGCATCGTGTAGTTCGGCGGTCGCATAGATAATGGCGTCCGCGAGGGCGAGTTTGCGCTTCGCGGAGACTTCGGCGGCGCGGCGGGCAAGCGTCGTGTTGAGAGCGACGACGACGCAGGTGGTGGTATAGGCGAAGAAGGAATCGACGGCTTCTTCGCCGTGTTCGCGTTCCAGCCACTTGGCGAGTTCGAGCTGGACGATAGTGGGGACGATGCAGTTGGCTCGGTCGGGCATCTCGGCCTGCAGGCGTTCGGCAGCGGGACCCTGGGTCAGCCATTCGATCCAGGCGGAGCTGTCGACGACACGCATCAAAGCCGGTCTTTCCGGTCGCGGTAGTCGCTTGGGTCCGCGCCTTTGGCCATGCCCTTGAGATCTGTCAGTTCAGGGACAGGGATGAGGAGCACGCCTTTTCCCTTGGGTATGAAGACGAATTCCTGTCCGGCGGACCAGTGCTGCTGTTCGCGCACTTCCTTGGGAATGGAGATCTGGAATTTTGCGGAGAGGGTTGCCCTTGCCATTCTTACCTTCCTCCATCGATCGGCAGATAGTAAGAATTCGTGCCGGGCCGGTCAATGGCGAACCATTCTCGAGGCCAGGCGATTGGTTCGGGCATGAAAAAACCGGGCACTTTGCCCGGTTTCCATTCTGTCGCATCCGAAATGTCAAATCACAGAACGCGGCGCGTCCAGCCGCGCTCGTCGTTCGTCACACCCTTCTGCAGGCTGACGAGCTGCTGGCGCAGGTCCGTGGTCAGCTTGCCGGTCTGGCCGTCGCCGACCTTGAACTCGCCGCCGGCGTGGCGGACGAGGCCGATGCCGGCGAGCACTGCGGCGGTGCCGCAGGCGAAGGCTTCGACCAGCTTGCCGCTGGCCGCATCAGCCTGCCATTCCTCGAAGGAATAGGGGCGCTGTTCGACACGCAAGCCCTTTTCTTCGGCCAGCACGATGACCGAGGCGCGGGTGATGCCCGGCAGGATCGTGCCGCCGAGCGGCGGGGTGACGACCGTTCCGTCGTTCATGACGAAGAAGACGTTCATGCCGCCGAGTTCTTCGACCCAGCGATGTTCCGCGGCATCGAGGAAGACGACCTGGTCGCAATCCTTCTTGGCGGCTTCCGCCTGTGCCACGAGGCTTGCGGCATAATTGCCGCCGCATTTGGCAGCACCGGTGCCGCCGGCGGCTGCGCGGGTGTAGGTGGTCTCGACCCAGAGGGAAACGGCCTTGGCGCCGCCCTTGAAATAGGCGCCGACCGGAGAGGCGATGATGCAGAAGATATATTCCTGGGCCGGGCGAACGCCGAGGAAGGCCTCGTTGGCGAACATGAAGGGGCGCAGGTAGAGGCTGGCGTCGCCTGCGGGAATCCAGTTCTTGTCGACGCGCACCAGCGCTTCGACCGCCTTCAGGAAGAGGTCTTCCGGCACTTCGGGCATTGCCATGCGGGCTGCCGACTGCGCGAAGCGGCGGGCGTTTTCTTCCGGACGGAAGAGCAGGATGCGGCCGTCATCGGCCTTGTAGGCCTTCATGCCTTCGAAGATTTCCTGGGCGTAGTGCAGCACGGCGCTGGCCGGATCGAGCTCCAGCGGGCGGCGCGGCGTCACCTTCGCGTCGTGCCAGCCCTTGTCGGCGGTCCAGCGCGCCAGCACCATGTGATCGGTGAAGATCTTGCCGAAGCCGGGTGTTTCCAGTGCCTTGATGCGGTCGGCGTCGGAGACGGGAGACTTGTGGAATTCGATTGTGATTTCAGGAGAGGTCGACGTCGCGGTCATTGCTGGCACCTTGATAGTCCATTGAATAATGGCGCGCACACTACTGCCGCCGGGCCGGTTTTGGAAAGGTCTGAATGTGGCGATTTTTGTCGCGTGATCGGAGGAATAATCGCGCGATGCGGCGAAGTTTCAGGCGGCGGGGCAACCGCGCCACGACGCCCGGCGCGAGAGCTTCAAGCCCGTTCCTGCAAACATGCCGATCCAAACTTGTCACGGGGACAAGAAAATAGGTCAGCATTGTTGACATAAATCGTGCTGCATGTTCAGCTGCCGATATTAGAAAATAAGAGGAAACCCCATGCTGAACTGGGACAACATCTTTGCGACGCGCTCTTCGCGGATGCGCGCTTCCGAGATCCGCGAGCTGCTGAAACTTCTCGACCGGCCGGAGATCATCTCCTTTGCCGGCGGCATTCCGGACCCGGCGCTGTTTCCGGACCAGGCGTTCAAGAAGGCCTATGCCGATATTTTCGACAGCGCGGCGGTCAATTCGGCCCTGCAATATTCCGTTTCCGAAGGTTACAAGCCGCTGCGCGAATGGCTGGTGGGGCAGATGGCGGGTCTTGGCATCCCCTGCGGGCTCGACAATGTCTTCATCGTTTCCGGTTCGCAGCAGGGGCTCGATTATCTCGGCAAGCTGTTTCTTTCGCCCAACGATACGGCGCTCGTCACCTGGCCGACCTATCTCGGCGCGCTGCAGGCCTTCAACGCCTACGAGCCCGCCTACGACCAGCTGACGCCGGGCGGCAACCGCACGCCGGGCTCCTACCGCGAGGCCGCGGCGCAGAAAGGCGGCAAGGTGAAATTCGCCTATCTCTCGGCCGAATTCTCCAATCCGACCGGCGAGACCGTCGACCGCGAGGGCCGCGAGAAGCTGCTCGATCTTGCCGACGAACTCGACATTGCCGTCATCGAGGATGCCGCCTACCAGTCGCTGCGCTATGACGGCGATCCGATCCCGCCGATCCTGGCGCTGGAGATTGCGCGCAAGGGCCATATCAACGAGACGCGCACGATCTATTGCGGCAGCTTCTCCAAGACGCTGGCGCCCGGCCTTCGCGTCGGCTTCATCGTCGCCAACGCGCCCGTCATCCGCAAGCTGGTGCTGATGAAGCAGGCGGCCGACCTGCATTCCTCGACCATCAACCAGATGGCGATTTGCGAAGTCGCCGAGCGCGGTTTCGAGGCGCAGGTCGCCAAGATCAGGGCCGTCTACAGCCAGCGGCGCAACTGCATGCTGGCGGCGCTTGAAAAATACATGCCTGCAGGCACGAGCTGGACGAAGCCGGAAGGCGGCATGTTCATCTGGGTGACGTTGCCCGAGGGCATGGACGGCGCCGAACTGCTCGCCAGGTCGCTCGAAAGCGCCAAGGTCGCCTTCGTTCCGGGCAGGGCCTTCTTTGCCGACGGTTCGGGCGCCAATACGTTCCGCGTCAGCTTCTCCTGCGCCAACGAGACGATGATCGAGGAGGGCATCAGCCGCCTCGGCAGGCTGATCGCCAGCGAGATCGGCTGATATAATTCAGGAACGGACGGCGATTGGAGCATTTCCGTTTTTCTTCGAAACACGGAAATGCTCTATCCCCTTGTTTTCGCGCAATTCCGAACGCAAAACCGCTGCACATTTTTGCTGGAATTGCTCTAGAAGATCGTCGTCCAGCCTTCGTTGGCGGTTTCGCTCTTGCCGTAGCCGACGCGGTCGGCAACCGCGCCGTCGGCATTGATGAGGATGATATCGCCGCCCTTGTTGGCGAGCTGCGGGCCGCCGTTTTCCGGGTCGAGCGTGATCGTGCGGAATTCGCCGGCGGCGAGCGAGCCCGACAGCGTCTGGCGGCGGCCTTCGCCGTCTTCCAGCGACCAGCCCTCGATCGAGGCCGTCACGTCGGAGCGGTTGACGAGCGTCACCGTTTCGTCCTCGGTGCCGTCAGGGTGGTTGACCGGGTTGATCATGGCGGCGACGATGCGCAGCGAGGAGGCGACGATCGGCTGCGGGCGTCGGGTGCCTTCGCCGCGGCCCTGACCGCCCCTGTTGTCGCCGACGGGATGGCCGGTATTGGCATCCGTATTCCAGTTCTGCGACTGGAAGCCGAGGAAGATCGCCACCCAATGATCGTCGTCGGCGAAATGGATCAGCAGCGCGCCGTCCTGATTGGGCGCGTTGGTGGCGCGGAAGCTGCCGCTGTCGCCCTGGTTCATGTGAATGTCGTGAATGCCCCGGCCGGGCTCGAAGCCGAAATATTCGTCCGGCTTGTCGTTCTCCGGCCCCCAGGCTTCGCCGAAGGCGTAGAAATGGATGGACTTGTCGGCAATGCCTTCCTGCACGATCGGTTCGATGAAATCGCGCAGGTCGTTCTTCGGGCCGTTGAGCTGGAAGGGGGCGACGTCCATATCCTCGCGCTCGATCATGCCGCCGCGCACATAGTCGATCGCCAGATCCTGCCGGTCGCCCCTGATATCGGTCAGGCCCATCGGCAGGGCTTCGAGCTCGGCCGTCAGCTCCGGATGCTGGAAGTTCATGACATTGGCGTAGAGCAGGTCGTGCGGCGATTCCTTCGAGCGCACGTTCATCGCGATGCGATAGCTGGCGCCATCGGCCTCGATGCGGATTTCGATATGCGGATCGTTGTCGTCGTCAAGGGCGAGCGCCGAAGCCGTACCCTTCAGCACCTTGTAATTCCGGAGCATGGTGAACCTCGTGGTGGGGGACGAAGCATCACGATAGCATGGCGGAAACGCATCTTTTGTGACGCCTGTTTCCGCCATGCAAGGCTTTGAAGAACCTATTTCTTCAGGTGCGGGGCGAAGAGTTCCATGTCGGCTTCGCTCAGCCGCTCGTTGGCGGTGTTGAGCTGGTGCCAGTAGGGATAGATGACCGGCGGCACGCTGACATCGTCGAGGCGCTTGCGCTCCTCGGCAGACAGTTTCAGGTCGGCGGCGGCGAGGTTGTCCTTGAACTGGGCTTCGGTGCGGCCGCCGATGATGACCGAGGTGACGGCCCTGCGGCCGATCAGCCAGGCGAGCGCCACCTGGGCTGCGGAAACGCCGCGTTCCTGGCCGATCGCCACCAGCGTCTCGACGATGTTCCAGAGGCGGTTTTCGTCGCGGATCGGCGGTTCGGTCCAGCCGGCGAATTGGCGGGTGCCTTCGGGGGCGGCGGCGTTGCGGCGGTGCTTGCCCGAGAGCAGGCCGCCGGCGAGCGGGCTCCAGACGAGCACGCCGAGGCCCTGGTCGATCGAGATCGGCAGCAGCTCGTATTCGGCGTCGCGGGCTTCCAGCGTATAGTGGATCTGCTGGCTGACGAAGCGCTGGTACTTGTATTCGTTGGCGATGCCGAGCGCCTTCATGATGTGCCAGCCGGAATAGTTCGAGCAGCCGACATAACGCACCTTGCCCTGTTTGATGAGCGTATCGAGCGCTTCCATCGTCTCTTCGAGCGGCGTCTGGCCGTCCCATTCATGGACCTGGTAGAGGTCGATGACATCGGTCTTCATGCGCTTGAGGCTTGCCTCGCATTCGCGGATCAGGTGGTAGCGCGACAGGCCGCGATCGTTCGGGCCGTCGCCCATGCCGAAGCGGGCCTTGGTGGCGAGCAGCACGCCGTTCGGGCGCTTGCCGCTCAGCACTTCGCCGATGATGCGTTCGGATTCGCCCGCGGAATAGACATTGGCCGTATCGATCAGGTTGACGCCGGCATCGAGGCAGATATCGACCATGCGGCGGGCTTCCTGCACGCCGAGATCGCCGACGGTCTTGGCCCAGCCGACGCCGCCGAAAGTCATCGTGCCCATGGTCACGGTGGAAACTTTAAGGCCGGATCGGCCGAGCAAACGATATTCCATTGAAATTCCTCCTCATGAAAATGGCCTGACTGACGTGCCGCAATGCGGCCGGCGGTCAACCGGCTGATGCATGTCGCGCAAAGGGTGGGGCGGTCTTGCGGTCGCGACATGCAGACACAAATGCGTAGAGCGTGGCACGCGAATCCGAAAGATCGCAACGCGCTTCCGATCTTCACGCCTGCGTGAGCTTACGCCCTCCGTTCGTCCCGCGCGAGAACTTTCGGCCTGTGGCACAGCGCGCGGCGGGCCTGCCCGGACGGCAGTCATCTTCCGGATCGGACGGCGATCACCATTTCCGCGGCCACGGCTGGGCTTTGTCGCTCCATTTCCCTCGTCAGGACGCGCGTGTAGACCGGGCTTTCATCCCTGTCCACGGCATCGAGCAGGGCACGCCGCTCGCCGGAACAGGAACTGCTGATGATGATGCCGAGTTCCAGTGGCGATCCCTGTTGCGAGGCATAGGCCCGTGCGCGCGAGCGAAGGCATTCGGTATAGGCCTGGCCCTCCGGGTAATCGTTCAGATCCTTGTGCGACCGGCTGCCGCCGGCCGTCTGGCAGCTGGCAAGGCAGGCAGAGCAGAGCATCAGCAGGACAAAGCGCTTCATTTCATTCCAGACATACGGAAAAAGGGTGTTGGCGTGCAATTTCAATCTGTGGTTTAAACGATTCCGTCCGTTTGGCAAGGGGGCGGCATTGGGCGACGATCCCGGAGGAGCAGGGCAGGGACGCATCGGGCGGGAACGCCGGGAGGGCCGGACGGAGCTTGCTGTCTGTGCGCGGCCCTGTCACACCGCTGTAAAACACCCCCAATAAGGAGGGGCATCACCATCCGAGGATACCTTCCATGAAAACTCTTGTTTCTGCCGCCGCACTGCTTGCAGCAAGCCTTCTCGCGATCCCGGCTTCCGCTGCCAACCTCGTTCTCTATACCAGCCAGCCGAACGAAGACGCGCAGGCGACCGTGGACGGCTTCATGGCCGCCAATCCCGATATCAAGGTCGACTGGGTGCGCGACGGCACGCCGAAGATCATGGCGAAGCTCCAGGCTGAAATCCAGGCCGGCAACCCGGTTGCCGACGTGCTGCTGATCGCCGATGTCGTGACGCTCGAGCGCCTCAAGGAAGACGGCAAGCTGCTCGCCTACAAGTCGCCGGAAGCCGCCCAGTATGACGCCGCCCTCTACGACGCCGACGGCTATTACTATTCGACGAAGCTGATCACGACCGGCATCATGTACAACACGTCGGCCGCCATGAAGCCGACGAGCTGGAAGGACCTGACCAAGCCGGAAGCCAAGGGCCTCGTCACCATGCCGAGCCCGCTTGCCTCGGGTGCTGCTCTCATCCACGCCCAGACGCTTGCCGCCGTTCCGGGCCTCGGCTGGGACTTCTACAAGTCGCTCGCCGATAATGCCGCCGTCGCTTCCGGCGGCAACGGCGTCGTGCTGAAGTCCGTCGCCTCGGGCGAAAAGGCTTACGGCATGGTCGTCGATTACCTGCCGATCCGCGAAAAGGCCAAGGGTGCCCCGGTCGAGTTCGTCTTCCCGAGCGAAGGCGTTTCGGCCGTGACCGAGCCGGTCGGCATTCTCGCCAGCGCCAAGAATGTCGATGCCGCCAAGAAGTTCGTCGATTACGTTCTCTCCGAAAAGGGCCAGGAAGGCTTCCTGAAGCTCGGCTACATTCCGGCCCGCAACGGCATGAAGCTGCCCGACGGTTTCCCGGCACGCGACACGATCAAGGTTCTGCCGGTCAACGCCGCCGAAGCCCTGAAGAACACCGACAAGGATCTGAAGACCTTTACGGATCTCTTCGGTTCGAAATAATAGACCCATGCAGGGCTATATACGTCCAGGAAACAGCCAGCCCGTCTGGCTGTTTCCTTTTATCGTTTGCGTGGTGCTTTTCCTGAGCGTGCTGCCTCTTGCGCGGCTCGCGATCGTCGGCATTGCCGCTTTCACCAATGGCGGCATCATGGTGGTTCTGTCCGACCCCATGGTCTGGTCGGCGGTCTATTACACCATCGTCACGGCGGTTCTCGGCACGGTGATCTCGCTCGCCATCGGCTGCGCTTTCGCCTATCTGCTGACGCTGACCGATATTCCGGCCAAGGGGCCGCTCAGCTTCTTCTTCGTGCTGCCGATGATGATCCCGCCGCAGGTCACGGCGCTCGCCTGGGTGCAGATGTCGGGGCCGTCGAGCCCGCTTCTGAAAGCGCTGCATATCGCGCCGCCGCTCGGCTCGCCGCAGCCGCTCTATTCGGTCGGCGGCATTGCGCTGCTTTACGGCGTGCAGCATGCGCCGCTCGTCTATCTGGCGCTGAGGGCAGGGCTGATGACCCTGCCGCGCGACGGGGTGGAGGCGGCGCGGCTTTCGGGGGCGTCGAGCCTGCGCGTCTTTCGCGATATCATCCTGCCGCTGTCGCTGCCGGGCGTGATTGCGGGGGCGGCGATCTCCTTCGTGTCCTGCACCGGCAATTTCGGCATTCCGGCGATCCTCGGCATTCCCGCCTCGATCTTCACGCTGCCGACGCTGATCTTTTCCAAGTTTACCGCCTTTACCGGCCGCACCTTCGGCGACGTGGCGCTGCTGTCCGCCATTATCGCGCTGATCTCGGTCGCCGGCCTTGCCATTCAGGATCGGGCGCTGCGCGGGCGCGACTATCGCGTCATCGGCCTTTCGGGCGCGACCGCCGCTTTCGAACTTGGCGGGTGGAAGCTTCTCTTCACGCCGCTCCTCTGGATCATCCTGTTCTTCATGCTGGCGGCACCCTTCTTCGCGCTGGTCGCCGGCGCGCTGGTGCCGGCCTATGGGGTGCCGCTCACCTTCAAGACGATGACCTTCCATGCCTTCGAGGAAATCCTCTTCCGGCAGGCGGTGACGCGCACGGCTTTCGTCAATTCGCTGTCGCTGGCGAGCGGGGCGGCCGTCGGGCTGCTGTTCGTGACGGTGCTGACGGCCTATGCGCTGACACGGCGCCGGGACAGGCTCTCGCGCATCGTCGCCAGCCTTGTCGAAATTCCCTATTCGCTGCCCGGCATCGTCATGGCGGTGTGTTTCATCCTCGTCTTTGCCGCCCCCGTTCCGGTGCTCAACGTGACGCTCTACGGCACGGTCTGGATCATTCTCATCGCCTATTTCTCCTCCTTCTTCGCCGTCAGCCTGAAGCCCGTGGTCAGCGCCTTTCACCAGCTCGATCCGGCGCTGGAGGAGGCGGCGCGACTTTCGGGGGCCGGCTTCTTCCGGCGGCTCAAGGATATCATCGTGCCGCTGGTCGCGCCGGCGGCCGGCGCCTCGGTCATCCTCGTCTTCCTGATTGCCTGCAACGAGCTGACGATTTCGGCGCTGCTCTGGTCGGCGGGCACGCAGACGCTCGGTGTCGCCATCTACAATCTCGACGACAGCGGCAGTTCCGACCTTGCTTCGGCGCTCTCCGTGCTTGTCGTCTTCATGGTCGTCGCCATGATGCTGCTTCTGGAGCTTCTGGCGAACCGTCTGCCCAAGGGAGTGGTGCCGTGGCGAAGCTGATCCTCAACCAGGTGGCCAAGGATTTCGGCACGGGCAGGGCGGCTGTCAGCGGCTTTTCGCTCGATGTGCGCGAGGGCGGGTTCCTGGCGCTGCTCGGCCCCTCCGGCTGCGGCAAGACGACGGTGCTGCGCATGATCGCCGGTTTCGAGACGCCGAGCGACGGTTCCATCCATCTCGGCGAGCGGCTGCTTGCGGACGCCTCGCAATCGCTGCCGCCGGAAAGGCGCAACATGGCGATGGTGTTCCAGTCCTATGCGCTCTGGCCGCATATGAGCGTCGCCGACAATGTCGGCTATCCCCTGAAGGTGCGCGGCATTTCGGGCGAGGCCTACAAGACCAGGGTGCGCGAGGCGCTGTCGACCGTTCGCCTCGTCGATTATGCCGAGCGGCGGCCGGCCGATCTCTCCGGCGGCCAGCGGCAGCGCGTGGCGCTCGCCCGCTGCCTCGTCACGTCGCCCGATGTCGTGCTGCTCGACGAGCCGCTTGCCAATCTCGACCGGCATCTCAAGCAGGAGATGGAAGAGACCTTCCGCGAGTTCCACCAGCGCTCGGGCGCGACGATGATCTATGTGACACATGACCAGAGCGAGGCGATGGCGCTGGCGACCGATATCGCCGTCATGTCCGAGGGGCGCCTGCTGCAGGTGGCGCCGCCGGCGGAAATCTATGCGCGGCCGGAAGGGCGCACGGTTGGCGGCCTGATCGGCCGCGGCGCGATCGTCACGCTGCCGGTCATGGGCCATGAACGCGATCTGGAATGGCACGAGCTGGAGGATGCACTGCACGCGGCGAATACGGACGGTGCCGATATTCTCGTGCGGCCGGAAGATGTGGTCATCGGGGTCGAGGGGGCTGCCGCAACGGTCGAATCGGCCCTTTACGAGGGCGAGCGTTACGCGGTGAAGCTGATGCTCGGCAACGGCCAGGTGCTGCGCGCCTTCAGCCGCGTGGCCGTCGTGCCCGGCGAGGCCGTGCGCGTCATCATCCGGGCCGGCTGGCGGCTTTGAGGGACAGGCGGCTTCATCTGCCGCGCAAAACCGCTGCACACTTTTGCTGGAATTGCTTTACTAATGGCCTGATGCCAACCGGGAATGCCTGATGTCGCTTCGCCTTGCCACATTCAATGTCGAGAACCTGCTTACCCGTTTCGATTTTACCGGTTATCGCAACCAGCTCCGGCAGGACCGCGTCATCAAGCTGTTCGAGGTCAATAGCGAAGGTGTCTACCAGCAGCTGGAACAGGCGCGGGTGATCGCTTCCACCGACGACACGCGGCAGATGACGGCGCTGGCGATCGCGGACGCGGATGCCGATATTCTGTGCCTGCAGGAGATCGACAACATGGCCGCCCTGCAGGCCTTCGAATATGGCTATCTCTACCGCATGGTCGGCAACGGCTACCGGCAGAAATACCTGGTCGAGGGCAATGACAGCCGCGGCATCGACGTGGCGGTGCTGATGCGCGAGGAAACGCGCGACGGGCAGAAGATCGAGCTTCGGGACATCAAGAGCCATGCGATGGCAACCTACCGCGATTTCGATCTCTTCGACGAGGAACTCGCCACGACCAACCGGCCGGACGACAAGATCTTCAAGCGCGACTGCCTGGAACTGGACCTGCGGATCGGCGGCGTGCCGATGACGCTCTATGTCGTGCATTTCAAATCGATGGGCAGCCCGCGCGAAGGGCTGGACGGCCGGCAATCGACCCTGCCGATCCGCCGGGCCGAGGCGCGGGCGGTGCGCCGCATCATCGAGGACAGGTTCGGCGCAGGCCACACCGCCAGGAAGAATTTCGTCATCTGCGGCGACATGAACGACTATCAGGAGCGCGTCGACGTGATCGGCCGGCGCGGCGCGGGCTACCGGTTCGAGCATCAGGACGAGGCCGAGAGCGCGCTTGACGTTTTCAGCCATGACGGCTTTGCCGAAAATGTCGTGCGCCGGCGCGATCCGCTCGACCGCTGGACGCTCTATCATTCGCGCGGGCCGGAGGAGCAGTGGCTCTGCCAGCTCGATTATCTCTGGCTGTCGCCGGCGCTTGCCGCTTCCAATGCCACGCGCATCCCGGAAATCATCCGCCACGGACAGCCCTATCGCACCATCTTCCCGCCGGGGCAGGAGGTGGAGCGCTATCCGCGCACCGGCTGGGACAGGCCGAAAGCATCCGACCATTGCCCCGTCGTCATGACCCTGGATCTCTTATGACCGCATATTTTTCAGAAGACCTTTCCGCCTTTCCGCCGGAGCAGACGGTTTTTCCGATCGCCGGCACCAATCTGCGCGTGCTTGACGGCGAGCATCCGCTGCTTGTCGCCAACCGGGCGGCGATCCGTGAGAACTGGGAGCGCGAAATCGCCGCCAACCCGGCGCTCTTCGACGGCCGCATGGTGCTGCAGCACCGGCTGAAGCTTTCCGAGGAGGGCATTGCCAGCGAGGCGCATACCGTTCCCTTCTCGACCTTCATGTGGTGGCGCAGGCAGCCGCAGCGAGAGGGCGCCATCCATCTCTTCGCCTATCCGGTGCTGGAATCGTCCGACGGCGCGCTGGTCGCCATCCGCATGGGCGCGCATACGGCCAATCCCGGCCAGGTTTATTTCGCCGCCGGCTCGCTGGAGCCCGAGGATGTCGTCGACGGGCGTTGCGACATCGACGGCAACATGGCCCGCGAAGTGATGGAGGAGACGGGGCTGGATCTTGCCGATGCGGTGGCGGGCGAGGGGCTTCATGCCAGCCATATCCGCCGCTCGGTCTCGATTTTCCGGCTGTTCCGCTTCGGCATGACGGCCGACGAGATGGTGGATTTCATTGGCCGTCATATGCTTGTCGCCGAGGATAAGGAAATCGCCGGTGCGGTCGCGATCCGCTCGGCCGATCCGCACGCGCATCCCTACAATGCCTCGATGCTGCCGATCATCGACTGGTATTTTGGAGGCAAGCGGGTCTGAAGCTTGCACTTGTGCCGTCTGTCGGGCAGTTTGACGGTTCGATGACCGATTCAGGGAGGCCGATGTGGCGTTAAGCTACAGCGTCTATGACGTGTTCACCGACACCAAGCTTGCCGGCAATCCGCTGGCCGTGATCTTTGACGGCGAAGGGCTCGAGGACGAGGCGATGCAGGCGATTGCCCGCGAAACCAACCTCTCCGAGACGGTTTTCGTGCAGCCCGCCGACAATCCCGCCTATACGGCGCGCATCCGTATCTTCACCCCCGGCCGGGAGCTGCCCTTTGCCGGGCACCCGACCGTCGGCACGGCGATCGCTCTGGCGGAGCGCGCGCACGGGGCCGCGCGGCTCGATCTGGTTTCGGTGCTGGAGGAAAATGTCGGGCCGGTGCGCTGCGCCGTCAGGTTGCGCGAAGGCGAGGCGAGCTTTGCCGAATTCGACCTGCCGCGCAAATCCCAGCAGATATCGCTGCCGCTCGACAAGGCCGGCATCGCCGACGCGCTTTCCCTGAAGACGACCGAGATCGGCTTCGAGAATCATGTGCCGTCGATCTGGAGCGCCGGCGTGCCCTTCCTGATGGTGCCGGTCCACGACGTCGGCGCGGCCGAGCGGCTGGAGTTCGACCCGCAGCTCTGGGAGAAGACGGTGCCCTTCGTCGACGGCGCGCTCGCCTCGGCCTATATCTACTGCCGCGGCGGCGTGAACCATGTCGCAAAGTTCCACGCGCGCATGTTTGCAAGCGGCATGGGCATTTCCGAGGACCCGGCCACCGGTTCGGCAGCCGCTGCCCTGTCGGGCGCGATCAACCATTTCGACCGGCTGACGGACGGGCATCATCCCGTGCTTATCGAACAGGGCGTGGAGATGGGCCGCCCGTCCTTCATCCACCTGCATATGGACATCGAAGGCGGGGCCATTTCGAACGCCCGGATCGGCGGTCAGGCGGTGCGGATTGCGAGCGGCACGCTCGACCTTTGATTTCATTGGATTTCCAGCGCCTGACAAAAAAACTTCGCAATTAACCAAAGAAATTTCGAGAGGGCGCTAGACAAGCCGGACGATCCTATTTATATGCCCCGTCACACCGCGCAGCCAAGCTCGGTACGGGTGATTAGCTCAGTTGGTAGAGCAGCTGACTCTTAATCAGCGGGTCGTAGGTTCGAGCCCTACATCACCCACCACTTCTCCTTTCCAGACGAGATGAAGGCGATATTCGCCACCGGATTGCCGGTCGCGATCCGCGATAAGCCACCGAAGTTCAAGCCGCCGGGTTATCGCCCGGCAGATCGTTCGAAGCTGCAGGTGGCGCGGGAGAAAGCGCTCCGCTCCCACGCCCGCGAAAGAATTCGCATCAAGGCACTCCCTGGAATGGCCGGGTGAATGTCGGCCGCAGCCGGCATGCATCTGTTTTTCCCAAGATTGTTGCAGAGGGGGGGCTCTTTGCTTTGCGGCAGAGAGATCAAACCAACGTTTAATTGCTGCTCCGGCGGGATTTCCGTAGTTTAATCCGCGGAACATCGATGTATAAATCAATTATACATTGGGTTTTTCTGATTTTATTATTTCAATACTCGGATTCCAACCTCAACGGGAAGCGGAAAAATGTTAAATGTTCGGATGAGCAACTTGACGTCGGCTATTCTACTTTCGAGCCTGATGGCTTTTATGGCCCCCGGCACCCCCTCGAATGCGCAGCCGGCCGCTGATCCGTACATGGACCCGGCCAAGCCGGCACTCACCAAGGGCAACATGAAACTGGACGTTTCAAAAGCTGCGCTCGTGGTCATCGATCCCCAGAACGACTTCATGAGCCCGAAGGGGCTTGCCTGGCCGGTCGTGGGCGAAAGCGTAACGGAGCACCAGGTTGTTCCGCATCTCGGCCAGCTTTTTGCCGCGGCGAAGCGGGCGGGGATGGTCGTCGCCATTTCGCCTCACCACTATTACAAGTGGGACCATACCTGGAAGGTGCAGGGTCCTCTTGAGATTTTCCAGCACGAGGTCGGTATCTTCGACCGGGAAGGGCCTTATACGCTGGACGGATTCGAGGGGTCGGGCGCGGATTTCCTGCCGGATTTCAAGACGTATATCGAGGACGGCAAGACAATCATCGCCTCGCCGCACAAGCTTTACGGTCCGCAGGTGAACGATCTTTCGTTCCAGCTCCGCAAGCAGGGCGTGACGCAGATCATTCTCGCGGGAATGCTGGCGAACATGTGTGTCGAATCCCATCTGCGCGAATTCCTCGAAGAGGGATTTGAAGTCGCGGTCGTGCGGGATGCGGTCGCCGCTCCCAAATTGCCCGAGGGCGACGGGTATCAGGCGGCACTGATCAATTTCCGCTACATGGCGAACGGGCTCTGGACCACCGACGATGCGGTCAGGATGATGCTGACGCATTAGGCAGCGCGCGGACAAGAAAGAGAGGGCGGCCCCGTGCCGCCCTCTTGCTGTTGCGCATCACGATGCCATTCCCGGAGGAGGCAATTTCTGCCCTTGTGCGAAATTGCCCGCGGTATTTAACTCCTGAACCGGCAAAGCCGTTGCCGCGGTATCCGGTGCCGCCGGCGAGCGCAGGAGGACATGCCGATGAGCGACAATCAACAGGATCGTGCCGCCCTGGTCGGGGAGAGCAGGCTGGATGACAAGGTGCTCGATGTGCTCGGCGCCTATCACCGGCGGATGGACGAAGAGCGCCGGGCGCCGCGCCAGGAGGCGCCGGGCGGGCGCGACGGCGGGCAGGACCAGCGGATGCGGGCAGTGGGGCCGCAGACGGGGCGCTTTCTCAATATTCTCGTGCGCAGCCTGACGGCGCCGACGATTCTCGAACTCGGCACGTCCTTCGGCTATTCCGGCATCTGGCTTGCGGAGGCGGCGCGCGCCACCGGCGGCAAACTCGTCACCATGGAAGTGCATGGCTATAAATCCGCCTATGCGCAGGCCATGGCGGAAAAGGCCGGGCTTGCCGAACATATCGATTTCCGGGTGGGCGATGCGGTCGCCATGATCCGCGAATTGCGGGGCAAGGTGGATTTCGTGCTCGTCGATCTCTGGAAGGATCTCTACCTGCCGTGCCTCGAAGCCTTCTATCCGAAGCTCAATGCCGGCGCGATCGTCGTTGCCGACAACATGATCTATCCCGCCACCGAGGACGTGAAGATCTATGCGCGGGCGATCCGCGCCAAAGCGGGAATATCGAGCGTGCTCCTGCCGGTCGGTTCGGGGCTGGAGGTCAGCCGGTACGAGCCGGAGTGAAAATCGAGAGCGGAGTTCACCATAGGCCCGCAAACAGCCGGTATCTCACCTTGCGGCAATAATCCTCGTAGCCCGGCAGGTCCCGGCGCAGGTGGCGCTCCTCGTCGATAAGGCGAAGGATCAGGCCGAGGAAGATCAGCGGCACGACGATCAGCCCCCACAGGGAGGAGAGCGCCAGCGGAATGCCTGAGGCGAGCGGCAGGACGGCGGCATACATGGGGTGGCGCACAAGCGCATAGGGGCCGGTTGAGACGACGTGCTGGTCCGGCGCGACTTCGATGGTGGCGGAGGCGAAGCTGTTTTCCTTCAGGACGAAGAAGACGAAGAGGAAGCCTGCCGAAATCAGCAGGTTGCCGAGGACGATTGCCCAGACCGGAACGGCCGACCAGCCGAAGCGGTAATCGAGCGCCGAGGGGATGACGAGCGCGATCATCACCACGCTGGTGAAAAGCTGGATGCGCTTCTGCAGCGGTTCCGTTTCGGCGGACGGGCCGGCGCGCATGCGCTTTTCCAGAAGCGCGGGGTCGCGATAGTAGAAATAGACCGAGGTGCCGGCCGACCAGGCGGCGAAGGTCGCCAGGAACAGCCAGCCCTGCCAATAGGCAAGCGTGCCCGCCGCCAGGAAGACCATGACGGCGAGGGCGACGAGGAACTTGGCGTTGGCTTCGGCGGCCCTGCGGCCGAGATCGGGTGCTTTCTCCTGCATGACGCCTCCCTGCGGCCATGCCCCGCAATCCATTTTGCGGCCGGGCCTTTAGAATATGCAAAGCAAGGCCATGATATCAAACCCCTTGCCGGCGGCGCAGGTTCCGGCCCTTCGGGGGCGAGGGGCTCTGTTCCAAGTGCCTTCCGGCAGTTGGTCATGCCGGTCTGGGGCGGCGAGGAGCTTGATGGATATGGGCAAATCCTTTGGTGGCGTCGATGTGCAGACGAAGCTTTCCATCGTCGCGCCCTGCTACAACGAAGCCGAGGGGCTGGACGAATTCTGCCGGCGGGCGAGGGCGGCGGCCGAGGCCGTTGCCGGCCAGTCCTTCGAGATCATTCTCGTCGACGACGGCTCCAGCGACGATACGTGGGGTGTGATATCGCGGCTTGCGGCCGCCATCCCGCAGGTGCTCGGCGTCAAGCTTCTGCGCAATCACGGCCACCAGCTTGCGGCCACCTCCGGCCTTGCCGTGGCGCGCGGCGAGCGCGTGCTGCTCATCGATGCCGATCTGCAGGACCCGCCGGAACTGCTTGCCGAGATGATGGCGATCATGGACCGGGGCGCCGATGTCGTTTACGGGCAGCGCAGCGAGCGCAAGGGCGAGACGAGGTTCAAGCTCATCACCGCCTCCGTCTTCTACCGGCTGCTGACGCGGCTTACCTCCATCTCGATCCCGCAGGATACCGGCGATTTCCGGCTGATGAAGGCGCGCATCGTGCATATCCTGCTCAACATGCCGGAGCGGCACCGCTTCATCCGCGGCATGGTGAGCTGGATCGGCGGCAGGCAGGTGGCGCTGCGGTATACGCGCGATGCCCGTTATGCCGGTTCGACGAAATATCCGCTGAAGAAGATGATCCGCTTCGCGATCGACGCGATCACCAGTTTCTCGATCATTCCGCTGCGGGTCAGCGCATGGATGGGGCTGATTGCCGCCGTCTTTGCGGTGGGGCTCTTGATCTACACGCTGGTGCAATGGTTCGAGGGCAACGTCATCACCGGCTGGTCGAGCATCATGGCCGCCATTTCGGCGCTCAGCGCCATCCAGCTGATTGCGCTCGGCACGCTTGGCGAATATGTCGGCCGGCTGGTGCAGGAGCACAAGCGCCGGCCGATGTTCATGATCGACTGCGTGGTGCAGGGCGAGGTCATGTCCGAATTGCCCGACGATTTTTCCGAACTCGATACGGCCAGCCGCAGATCGGAACTCGGCAAGCTTTCGGCCGCAGGCCTCGGCGCGCAGCCGGCCGGGAGCGCCGCCGGCCGCTGAGCGCGGATTGTTGCCGAACATGTTGACAAAAAATTCCGCTGCGACGGCATTTGACCTTTCCGATCCGGGCCAAGGGGCGTATGCAGGTTGCTTATCCCTCCGCGCGGCTTGCCTGTCGGTCTTCCCGCCCTTTCCCGCGCACCCGAAATTCGCATTGGCAGATCGATGACGGCAGTTCAGACGAGTGAGAAGGCAGACGAGGCGGCAGGCGCCCGCCAGGCGAAGATCGTGGCACTCGTCGTTGCCGTTTCCTTCTTCATGCAGATCCTCGACGGTACGATCGTCACCACGTCGCTGCCGCAGATGGCGGCAAGTTTCGGCGTGCAGCCGGTCGCCATGAGCATCGGCATCACCGTCTACATGCTCACCATGTCGGCCTTCATTCCGCTTTCGGGCTGGCTTGGCGACCGGTTCGGGGCGCGGCGCGTCTTTCTCCTGTCCATCGCCGTGTTTACCGGCGCCTCGCTGTTTTGCGGCCTGTCGGGAAGCCTTGCCGAATTCGTCATCGCGCGCGCGGTGCAGGGTATCGGCAGCGCGCTGATGACGCCGGTCGGGCGCATCATCGTCTTGAAGAACGCCCGCAAGTCCGAACTGGTGCAGGCGATCGCGCTGATCACCTGGCCGGCGCTGACCGCACCCGTCGTCGGCCCCGTGCTCGGCAGCTTCATCACCACCTATGCCAGCTGGCACTGGAATTTCCTCATCAATATCCCGATCGGCATGATCGGCATCGCGCTGGTGCTGCGTTTCGTGCCGGAGCAGCGCGAGGAGCGCGTCGGGCCGCTCGACGTCAGGGGCTTTTTCCTGAGCGCGGCGGGCCTGACCTTCCTGCTTGCCGGGCTCGAACTGTCCGTCAAATGGCAGGGCGGTTTTCTGCCGCTCGTTGCGCTGCTTGCCGCCGGCATCGCGTTTTCGGTCATGGCGACGCGGCATTTCCTGCGGGTCGACAATCCGCTGCTCGATCTCTCCGCCTTCAAGGTGCAGACCTTCTCGATGACGACGCTTTCGGCGGGCACGGCCTGCCGGGTGGCGATCAATGCCACGCCCTTCCTGCTGCCGCTGCTCTTCCAGCTGGGATTCGGCCTGAGTTCGATTGCCGCCGGCACCTATCTGCTGGTCTATTTCCTCGGCAATCTCGGCATGAAAGTCGTGACGACGCCGCTGCTCAAGGTGTTCGGCTTCCGCAACGTGCTCTTCTTCAACGGCGTCATCGCTGCCGGCTCGATCGTCGCCTGCGGTTTCGTGACGCCGGAGACGCCTGAAATGCTGATATCGGCGCTGCTCCTGGTTGCCGGGCTTTCGCGCTCGATGGAATTCACGGCGCTGAACACGCTGTCCTTTGCCGATATCGGCCCGGCGCAGAGAAGTTCTGCCTCGACGCTGTCGAGCATGCTGCAGCAGATATCGATGCTGCTTGGCGTTGCCGTTGCCGCGGCCGTGCTCAACATCTCCTCCGGGCTCCGGGGAGCGGCCGATCCGGTGCTTGCCGATTTCCGCTGGGCCTTTTTCGTGGTCGGCATGATCGGCTTCCTGTCCTGCCTGCGCTTCCTGCAGCTTTCAGCCGATGCGGGTGCCGAAGTTTCCCACCACCGCCGCTTTCAAAAAAGCTGACCCGCCGCGGAACCATTTGCCCCAGCCGGCGTTAACGGCCTGGTTTTCAGTATGTGCCTGGCAATTTTCACGGGGCTTCCGGCCGCGGCCGGGCAGGGATCGACATTATCGATGGCATTTTCCTTCGATCCGCCTGGCATCAGGCGTCATATCATACCAAAGGCTATGGGCTGTTTACGTGCGCCGGCCGATGCAATACGACAGTCTCGTGCAGAAAGACTCGGCGGCCTCACAGCCGATATCGCTGCGGGAAAACGCCCGGAGGCAGAATGAGCGAGTCCAACGGCGATACGGGCGAACCGATCCGTATCCTCTATATCGACGACGACGAAGCGCTGGCTCTGCTGATGCAGAAGAATCTCGGCCGCCGCGGCTTTGCGCTCGAATGGGCAAGCGACGGCGAGAGCGGCCTTGCGCGGCTTGCCGAAGGCGGCATCGAGGCCATCGTTCTCGACCACTTCCTGAAGGCCGAAACCGGGCTCGATATCCTGCCGCGCATCACGGCGATGGCGGATCACCCGCCCGTCATCTATGCCACCGGTTCCGGCGATACGAGCATTGCGGTGGCGGCCCTGAAGGCGGGGGCGGACGATTATGTGCTGAAGGGCATTTCGCCCGATTATTTCGATCTTCTGGCCGCGGCCCTCGAACAGGGGCTGGAGCGGGCACGCTTCCGCCGCGATACGGCGCAGGCGCAGGAGGTGATCCGCCAGCAGCGCGACCATGCCGAAATGCTGCTGGCCGAAGTCAATCACCGCATCGCCAACAGCCTCGGCCTCGTCGGCGCGCTGATCCGCATGCAGTCGTCGATGACCAGGGACCAGGTGGCGATCGACGCACTGCAGGAAACGCAGATGCGCATCAACGCCATTGCCAGTGTCCACCGCCGCCTCTACACCAACCGGCAGGTCGGCACGGTGCAGGTGGACGAATATCTGAGCAGCCTGCTGACCGAGCTCGAAGCCTCGATGCGCGACGAGAAGCGGCCGCATCGCGTGGTGCTGACCGCCCATCCGGTCAATCTTTCGACCGACAAGGTTATCACGCTCGGCCTGATCGTCAGCGAACTCGTCACCAACGCCTTCAAATATGCCTATCCGGACGGCAGTCCGGGCGAGATCAACGTCATCGTCGAGCAGGACGGCGAGCTGCTGCGGGTTGTCGTGGAGGATGCCGGCGGCGGTTTCGACCCGTCGGGTCCGGCCAAGGGAACCGGTCTCGGCACGAAAATATTGAACGCCATGGCCGCCAGCCTGAAGGCCGAGCTTGCCTATGACCGGCAGCATGCCGGCACGAGGGCCATTCTCGTCTTTTCCGCCAACTGAGCTGCCGGGGAGGGATGATGAACACGGATATCGTCTGCACGCCCAGCGAAGTCCATGACTTCTGGTTCGTCCGCTGCAGCCGCAAGGACTGGTTCAGCTCGAATGCGGAACTGGATGCGGAAATCCGGACGCGGTTTGCCGCAACCCATCTTGCGCTTGCCCGCAACGTGTCCGGGGAATGGCGCGCGAGCCCCGAAAGCCGGCTTGCCGCGGTGATCGTGCTCGACCAGTTTGCGCGCAATATCTACCGCGCGACGCCGCTTGCCTTTGCGACCGACGGCCTGGCGCTGCGCGAGGCGAAGATGGCGCTTGCCGCCGGTGCCGATCAGGCCGTCGAGCCTATCCGGCGCACCTTCTTCTACATGCCGTTCGAACATGCGGAAGACCTTGCCGAGCAGGACCGGTCGGTGGCGCTCTTTACCGCGCTCGGCGACGAGGAGTTCCACGATTATGCGCTTCGCCACCGCCAGGTGATCGCCACATACGGGCGCTTTCCGCATCGCAACGCCATTATCGGGCGGGAGTCGAGCGAGGCCGAACGCGCCTATCTGGCGCTTCCCGGCGCCGGTTTCTGAGGCTGCGGCGAGATATTCCGCCTTTCTGTCGCCTTTCTTTCCTATAAGAAGCGGTCCATTACCTCTGAGACGAATCCACGCGGGGATCTCTTGCGCTTGACACATTGGCTCTTACGCACCGTTCTTCTGCTGTCGCTGGCTGTCGCCGGCCTGCATCTCGATGGGAGGAGCGCTTTCGCGCAGGCCCCGCAGCCGGCGGCCGAGCCCCAGACGCAGATGCAGACGCAGGCAGCTCCGGCCGCCGAGGCGCCGCTTGCCAACGGCGCGCTCGATCAGGCGCTGAAGGATATCGACAAGGCCAAGAACGAGCTCGCCTCGCTGCAGGACCGCGTCAAGCAGAATGCCGACAATGACGACGCGCTGGTCGAGCTTGCCGGCAAGGCGGACGAACTCGGCCGCGGCGTGATCGCCACGTCCGTCAGCCTGCGCCCGCGCTTCGACCAGATCAAGAATCGCCTGGCCGAGCTTGGCGAGCCGCCGAAGGACGGGCAGCCGCCGGAGGCGCAGATCGTCACCGACGAGCGCAACGCGCTGACATCGGAACGTTCGCAGATCAATGCGGTCACGGGCGACGCCGAGAACCTGTCGATCGCCATCACCAAGCTTTCCAACGAGATCACCACGACGCGGCGCCAGCTTTTTGCCGATACGCTGCTGCGGCGAACCGATATTTCCATCTCGGTTCTCGACGATGCGGGCAGCGCCTTCGTGCATGAGGTGGACCAGTTCTCGCAGGCGCTGTCGAGCTGGATCACCTTTGTGTGGAAGTTCAAGCGCTTTCCGCTGTTTGCGGCGATCTTCCTGTCGCTTGGAACGGCATTGATCCTGCTTTCCGGCAGCTACCGGGTCTTCGGCCAGTATCTGCGGCGCAACGAAAGCGTCGAGCAGCCGTCCTACATCAGCCGCCTTGCCTTCGCCTTCTGGTCGACGCTGATCCGGACCGCGGCGCTCGACGTGCTGCTCGTCACATCCTTCATCTTCCTCGACGGTTTCAACGTGCTGCGGCCGGACATTACGCCGGTCATTGCCGCGCTCTTCGGCTCGATCGGCCTCGTCTATTTCGTCGGCCGCTTCGTCAACGCCGTCTTTGCGCCGAACGATCCGCCGTGGCGCCTGGTGCGCCTGTCGAACCTCGGGGCGCGCTCGGTCGGCTACTGCCTGATCGCCATGGCCGTGGTCAACGCGCTCGACTATCTGTTCGGCACCGTCAGCGAGGCGATGGGATCGCCGCTTGTCGTGACCGTGGTGCGCAGCCTGTTTGCGGCGCTGATTATCGGCCTCATCCTGATTGCCGTTTCCTTCGGAAAGCCGATGCTGGCGAAGAACGGCGATCCGGATGCGCCGGGCCGCCACTGGCCGCGGGGCATGGGCATCCTGCTGCGCGTGTTCGGCGCCGGGCTGATCCTGATGGCGCTTTCCGGCTATGTCGGGCTTGCCCGCTTCATCGCCACGCAGCTCATCATCACCAGCGCCATCATCGTCACCACCTATATCGGCCTGCTGCTCGGCAAGGCGATCTCGCGGCAGGACAATTTCGGCGATACGTTGCTCGGCCGCTTCCTGGAAACCCGCTTCAAGCTCGGGCCGGTGGCGATCGATCAGGTGGGGCTGGTGGTCGGCCTGCTGATCTATGCGGTGGCGCTTTTGACCGGCATTCCGCTGATCCTGCTGCTCTGGGGCTTCCATGTGCAGGACCTGCAGCTGCTTGCCTATCGGCTGTTTACCGAAGTGCGGCTTGGCGGCATCAGCATTTCGCTCGTCGGCATCTTCACCGGCATCCTGCTTTTTGCCGGCGGTTATCTGGCGACCCGCTGGGTGCAGAAGTGGCTGGACAGCAATGTCATGGCGCGCAGCCATGTCGATCTCGGCGTGCGCAATTCGGTCAAGACCGGCATCGGCTATCTCGGCGTCGGCGTGGCGGCGATCTTCGGCGTTTCGGCGGCGGGCATCGACCTTTCCAACCTCGCGCTCGTCGCCTCGGCGCTATCGGTCGGTATCGGTTTCGGCCTGCAGAATATCGTCTCGAACTTCGTCTCGGGCCTCATCCTTTTGGTCGAGCGCCCCTTCAAGGTGGGCGACCATGTGGTTTCCGGCACGGCCGAAGGCATCGTCAAGCGCATCTCGGTGCGCGCCACCGAAATCGAGACCTTCCGCAAGCAGTCGATCATCGTGCCGAATTCGGAGCTTATCAACGGGCTCGTCGGCAACTGGACGCACCGCAACAAGCTCGGGCGTTCGGAAATCCCCGTTTCCGTGAGCTACGAGGCCGATCCGCGCAAGGTGATGGACATCCTGCTGGAGCTGGCGGCGGCCGTGCCGCTGATCCTGCGCAACCCGGAACCGCATGTCGAATTCCTGCGCTTCGGTCCCTATTCGCTCGATTTCGAGCTGCGCTTCTTCCTTGCCGACATGGGCGACGGGCTTGCTGTGCGCAACGATCTGAGGATCGAGATCCTCAGGCGCTTCAAGGCCGAAGGCATCGAGATCCCGCTGCCGCAGAGCGACCTGACCATCCACCGGCAGGCCAATGCGGAGGTGGAGAAGGTGCTTGTCGAAAAGCCGGCCAGGCCCGAGGCCGCCGAACCCGAAGCCGAAATCGACGAGGCGGAGGAAGAGGAACAGCCGGTCCGCCAGCTGCGCGGCAAGACGGCGGACGGCAAGCTCAAAGGCTGAACGGGGCATTCAGCGCTCGTTCACGGGTCTGCGCTATAAGCTGGAGCATCCGATCGCCGCCTTTGCGGCGACGAGCGCTCCAGGGGAGGGCGTGCAGCCTATGTCGCATGTCGTGGCACGATCCGCAGTCGCATTTCTTCTTCTCCTTTCCGCTGCCGCTCCGGCGCTTGCCGCCTCCGTCACCAACAAGGATGACGCGCCGGTGGTGCTGACCGTCACCGAAGGCGGCAACCGCGTGGAGGTCGTCGTGGATGCCGGCGCATCCGAGCGGATCTGCCCCTCCGGATGTTTCATGACGACGCCCGACGGCGACCGGATCGGGCTTTCCGGCGACGAGACGATCGAGATCGTCAAGGGCTCGGCCGTCGTCAAGTAACGGCGGTTCCGGCTGCGGCACCGCTCGTTTTGCGATTTTTCGAGGCTTGCGGCTTTTGACGCTTGTCTATTTGCGCCTCGTCGCGGCAAGCTTTTCCCATGTCGTAAACAGGCCTCTTGCGGCGCATGCCTCGCGGCATAGTTCGCGACATGGTTCGTCCGGGCCGGGCTCGGACATTCGGTTGAAGAGGGTATTTCTCCATGAAGTCACATGCGCGGGCAGTGGTCATCGGCGGCGGCGTGGTCGGCGTTTCGACGCTCTATCACCTTGCGAAGAAGGGGTGGGGCGACAGCGTGCTCATCGAGCGCAAGGAGCTGACGTCAGGCTCGACCTGGCACGCGGCGGGCCTGCTGCCGCTCTTCAACATGAGCTATTCGGTTGGCCAGATCCATAAATATTCCGTGCGCTTCTATCAGGAACTGCAGGAAGAGACCGGCATGAATGTCGGTTTCAGCCAGGTCTCCAATATCCGTCTCGCCCGCACCAAGGACCGCTGGGACGAATATATGTACTACGCCGGCATTGCCGAGACGATCGGCGTCAAGGTCAATATCCTGACCCCGGAGCAGGTGAAGGAAATCTGGCCGCTCTGCGAGACCGACGGGCTTCTCGGCGCCATCCAGCATCCCGATGACGGCTATATCCAGCCGGCCGATCTCACCCAGGCGCTTGCCAAGGGTGCGCGCGACCGGGGTGCTGCGATCTACCGCAACACGACCGTCACCGCCATCGAACAGCAGCCCGACGGGCTCTGGAAGGTGACGACGGACAAGGGCGAGATCACCGCCGAACACGTCATCTCCTGCACCGGCAACTTTGCCCGCAAGACCGGCGAGATGGTGGGCATCAACATTCCGGTCATCCCGGTCGAGCACCAGTATATCGTCACCGAGCCGCATCCCGACATTCTGGCGCGCAAGGCCAAGGGCCTGCCGGAAATGGGTGTCCTGCGCGAATCCGACAGCGCCTGGTACATGCGCGAGGAAAACGGCGGCCTGCTGCTCGGCCCCTACGAACACGGCGCGCCGGCCTGTTATGTCAACGGTCCGTCCGACGACAGCGAATACGAGCTGTTCCAGGAGGACCTGGAGCGGCTGATGCCGCATATCGAAACGGCGATCGCCCGCGTGCCGGCCTTCGGCGAAGTCGGCATCAAGAAGGTCTATAACGGCGCCATCGCCTATACGCCCGACGGCAACCCGATCGTCGGCCCCGCGCCGGGGCTGAAGAACTTCTGGCTGAACGAAGGCCATTCCTTCGGCATTACGGCTGCCGGCGGCGCCGGCTGGCAGCTGGCCGAATGGATCGTCGACGGCGAGCCGACCGTCGACATGATGGGTGTGGACCCGCGCCGCTTCGGCCCCTATGCCAAGGAAGGCTATCTCATCGCCAAGAACGAGGAGGCCTATGCCAACGTCTTCACCATGCATTATCCGGACGAGGAGCGCGCGGCTGCCCGTCCGCTGAAGACGACGCCGGTCTACGACCGGCTGAAGAAGCTCGGCGCCGTCTTCGGCTCCGTCTACGGCTGGGAACGCGCCAACTGGTTTGCGCCCGAAGGCTACGACCTGCCGAAGGACCAGATCGGCGTCGGCGCCGACGTGCTGACCAACCACAATCACTCGGCGCCGACCGAAGACGGCCGCATTCTGGAAAGATGGTCCTTCCGCCGCTCGAACTATTTCGAGCATGTCGGCAACGAGGTCCTGAACGTTCACAGACATGTCGGCGTGCTCGACATGTCGGCCTTCGCCAAGGCGCTGGTGACCGGCCCCGGCGCACGCGAATGGCTGGAATCGATCTTCGCCAATGCGATCCCGAAGAAGCGCGGGCGCATCGCGCTCTGCCACATGCTGACCAAGGAAGGCGGCGTGCGCGCAGAGTTCACCGTCTATGAAAGCGCCCCCGGCACCTTCTACCTCGTCTCGGCCGGCGCCTACGAGGCGCATGACCACGACTATATGCGCAAGCTCCTGCCGGCTGACGGCAGCGTCAAGTTCACGCCGATCACCCAGGCCTGGGGCGTGCTGGTGCTTGCCGGCCCGAAATCGCGCGACGTCTTGAAGAAGCTGACGCGCACCAGCCTCGACAACAAGGATTTCCCCTGGCTGTCCGGCAAGGAGATCTCGGTCGGCGCGGCGAGCGCCCATGCGCTGCGCGTCAATTTCGTCGGCGAGCTCGGCTGGGAACTGCATCACCCGATCGAGATGCAGAACTATATTTTCGACAAGCTGATGGAAGCCGGCGCCGAATTCGGCATCAAGCCTTTCGGCATCCGCGCCATGCTGTCCATGTCGGTGGAGAAATCCTACCGCCTGATCCCGCGCGAAATGTCGATCGAGTACAATGCCTATGAATCCGGCCTCGACCGCTTCATCAAGCCGGAGAAGCAGTTCCTCGGCCGCGACGGCCTGCTGGCCTACAAGGAGAAGGGCCTGAAGTGGAACTTCGCGACGCTCGTCGTCGAGACCGGCAACGATGTCGATGCGCGCGGTTCCGAGGCGATCTACAACGAGGCGGGCGAGCTTGTCGGGCGCGCCACCAACGGCACGTTCGGCTTCCGCATCAACCGGTCGCTCGCACTTGCCATGCTGCGGCCCGACTATGCCAAGGAAGGCACGAGGCTGAAGATCAAGATCCTCGGCACGACCTATAATGCCACCGTCGTTGGCGAGAGCCCGTTCGACGCCGAGAATGCGGCCCTTAGAAGCTGAATTATTAAGCATATGAAGAAGAAATGGGCGGCCGATGCTTCGGCCGCCTTTTTCATAGCTGGCTATGGCTCGCCGATTAACAATTACTCAAACGAATTCATGTAACCGTTCCGTTCGGGGACAGAATTTCCACTTTAAAGGTTTGCCATGGCGTTTCTAGGTATTTCGGGAATGCAATATTCCGGAGAAATGTTTGCCGGCGCGCGTATTATCCTCGCTGAAGATTCGAACGTCTTCACCTCGATGATCGGAAAGCGCCTGAAGGAGCTCTTCGATATCGAAGTCGAGATCTGCCGCACCTTTGAGGAACTGCAGCTCTCCTACGACAAATCTTCCGAGCCGATCACGCTCGCGATCTCCAACATCAACCTGCCGGGCGCCGAAAACGGCGAGGCGCTGGAATATCTGGTCGATCTGTCGATCCCGACGATCGTCTTCACCGGCACTTTCCAGGAAGGCATGCGCGACAAGCTGCTGGCCAAGGATATCGTCGACTATATCCTCAAGGACAATGTCTTTGCCGTCGACCTGCTGGCGGAATCGATCTGCCGCTTCCTGACCAACCACCGCCACCACGTGCTGATCGTCGACGACAGCGCCACTGCGCGCGCGCTGCTGTCGAGCCGCCTGAAGCGCTATAATTTCCGCGTCAGCACCGCCGAGAACGGCGCCAAGGCGCTGGAGATCCTCAAGGCCAACCGCGATATCGGCCTGATGGTGACCGACTACAACATGCCCGACATCGACGGCTTCGAGCTGACGCGCCGCATCCGCGCTTCGATCGGTTCGCACGAGCTGCGCATCATCGGCGTTTCCTCCTCTTCCAACCGCCTGCTGTCGGCACGGTTCCTGAAGGCCGGCGGCAACGATTTCATGCTGCGCCCGTTCATCGACGAGGAGTTCTACTGCCGCGTCAACCAGAACCTGGACACGCTCCTGCAGATCCAGTCCATGCGCAAGGTGCGCGCCGTTGCCTGACCCGGCCGCACAGATGAGCGACAGGAGTGCCGCCCGATGATCGGCCTGCACCGGGGCGGCGCAAGGGCGGCGCATATTTATGCAATCACAAGTGTTGCCGTCGCCATTTGTCCCCTTCACGGAAGATGGGCTCTCGGTTATCGTCCCGCGCGTTACGAGAAAGGGCGAGTCGAGCCCTTCGGGCGTGTGGGGGGATAGGCTGCTGTGACGTTCCAGGGGGAGTTTCAGCGAGATGTTTCGGGTCCTCGGTTCGGGGGCGTTCGCATACTGCTGGTTGAAGATTCCCGGATGTTCTCGGCCGTGCTGTGCCATCGGTTCCAGACCGAGCTCAACCTCAACGTCAAATGCTGCCCTTCGCTGAAGGCGCTGCGCGAGGAGCTTTCGCAGGAAGGCCATGACTACAGCATGGCCGTGGTCGATCTGAACCTGCCGGATTCGCCCTATGGCGAGGCGCTGGACTGCGCGATCGAACACCATATTCCGACCATCGTCTTTACCGCCACGTTCGATCTCAACACGCGCGCCCGCATCCTGGAGCGCAACGTCATCGACTATGTGCTGAAGGACAACGAATTCGCGCTCGACAATCTGGTCGCGACGGTGCGCCGGGCGCTCATGAACCGCAAGACGCGCGTGCTCGTGGTCGACGACGTCGCTTCGGCGCGCCAGGCGCTGGTGGATCTGCTCAAGGCCCAGCAATATCTGGTCGTTGAGGCGAGTTCCGGGCTCGAGGCGCTCGCGACGCTGGAAACCTATAGCGACATCGAACTCGTCGTCACCGACCACCACATGCCCGACATGAGCGGCTACGAGCTGACGCGGCGCATCCGCCACCGGTTCGGCTCGGACAAGATGCGGGTGATCGGCGTATCTTCCTCGAACGACCGCATGCTCTCGGCGAGTTTCCTGAAGGCCGGGGCCAGCGATTTCGTCTACCGGCCGTTCGTGGCCGAAGAGCTGCAGTGCCGCATCGCCAACAATGTCGAAACGCTGACGCAGATGAAGCAGCTGCGCGCGGCCGCCGCCTGCGATTACCTGACCGGCCTCTACAACAGGCGCTACTTCTACGACAACGGCCCGAAGCTGGTGAACGAGTGCCTGCGCCTGAAATTGCCAAGCTCGGTCGCCATTCTCGATATCGACCATTTCAAGCGGCTGAACGACACCTACGGCCACGAGATCGGCGACAGGGTGCTGAAGGCCGTCGCAGACAGGTTGCATGCGATTTTCGAAGGCAGCGACAATCTTCTCTCACGCCTTGGCGGGGAGGAATTCGCCATCCTCTTCCCGCAGATGGATTCGCTGGCCGCCACCAAGCTCTGCGACGAGATCCGTTCGGATATTTCCCGCCTCAGGGTGACGGCCGACGACGAGGACCTTGGCGTGACGGTATCGATCGGGGTCGCCGAGATCGCAGGCTACGAGACTTTCGAAAATCATCTGAATGCGGCCGACCAGTTTCTCTACATGGCCAAGCACAAGGGGCGCAACCTTGTCTATTCCGATGCCAGGATGACGGAAGAGGCGGCGCAGTAGAACCGCTGCCGTCTTGTCGTCATTGCCACGGTCGCCGGTGCCTGTCGCCGTGCCCGGGCTTGTCCCGAACATGAGGGAGGAGGGGGCGCCCTCGCAAACCAAAGAGATGCCCAGAAAAAAGGCGGCCGCGACGCCGCCTTTCATGTTCAGTTATTGTCTCAGGCCGCAACCGCCTGCTGGCGGGCCGTTGCCATGGTCATCTTGCGGTCGGCGCGCTCCTGCTGCGGGGAGCGCTGGTAGAGTTCGCGATAACACTTGGAGAAGTGCGAGGCGGAGACGAAGCCGCAGGCGACGGCGACTTCGACGACCGGCATGGAGGACTGCACCAGCAGATGGCGGGCGCGGTCGAGGCGGATTTCCAGATAGTAGCGGGCGGGGGACCGGCCCATTTCCTGGCGGAACAGGCGCTCGATCTGGCGGCGCGACAGGCCCGCACCTTCGGCGATCTCCAGCAGCGACAGCGGCTCGGCGAGATTGCCTTCCATCAGTTCGATGATCGACAGCACCTTGGCGTTCTGGACGCCGAGGCGGGCGCGCAGCGGCAGGCGCTGGCGGTCGTGCGGGTTGCGCACGCGGTCGGTCAGGTGCTGCTCGCAGATGCGGTTGACGAGGCTTTCGCCGAAATCCTCGCCGACGAGGTTCAGCATCATGTCGAGCGAGGCGGTGCCGCCGGCGCAGGTATAGAGATTGTTGTCGATCTCGTAGAGATCGGCATAGACCTCGGCCTGCGGGAAGGCCTCGGAGAAGCCCGGCAGGTTTTCCCAGTGGATGGCGCAGCGCTTGCCGTTCAGCAGACCCGCCTGGGCAAGCACATGCGCGCCCGTACAGAGCGACCCGACGGCCACGCCGCGATTGTAGGATTCGCGCAGCCAGGCGTTGACGGACTTGTTGTTGAAGGTTTCGACATCGATGCCGGAACAGACGAGCACCATGCCCGGACGGTTTTCACCGGCAAGATGGCGGCGCTCTTCGGCGAGCGAGGAATTGGCCTCCACGCCGATGCCGCAGGAGGAATAGACCTTTTCGCCGTCGACGGAACTCAGACGCCACGTATAGGCGGGATAACCGAGCATGCGGTTTGCGATGCGCAGCGTATCGACCGCCGCCGAAAAGGGCAGCATGGTGAATTGCGGCACCATGAAGAAGACTATGGAACGTTTCTTGAGCTGCATCTTGTTCATTGGAAAATCCATGCTCGAGGGCGACTGCATATTGGTCGCGTGGAATGCGTCGTTCCGATGTTCTAAAAGCGACACTGGCATGGATAAATGCGGCTAGGAAGAGCAAATCTGCGACATCGCCGGTGATCGGCGGCGTGAGCCGGGCAAGTAGTGCGGCTGCGGCGCGGCAGCGCCATGAAATCGGGCGGGAAAATGCGGGCTGCGGATATGAAGAAGGCGGTGCTGCTTGGGACAGGCACCGCCTTTAGCTTGGGAGGTATGTCGCATTCATTGCATGGTCTTGCATTCACGAGCCCTGTCGTTAGTGAGCCCTGTTCTTGCCGGTTTCATCGGCGCTCGGCCAGCCGATATCCTTGCGGATGTCGAAGGGCATGGATTCGATCTGGCGCTCCGTCTGCCAGCGGCGCCATGCGCGCACGAGCTTGTTGGCATAGGAACCGAGCGAAGAATATCTGCCAAAGGATGACAGGCTCTTGCCGCCATCTCTGAAGGTTATCGTGGTCATTGCCGTTTCCTTTCCTTTGGGGACACGGGTCTGCCGTATCCTTGAGATGAAATATGGGGCCGCGGCACTCATCATTCAAACGAATAGATTTTATGAGTACCATAAGCGGTTTTGAACTATCGCTGCTGCTCGTCGAGGGCGGGCAGGGCGCGGATATCGGCCGCGAGATGCGGCGGATAGTGCTTCATTTCCTGCCTGATCCGCTCGCGGGGCACCACCCGAAACAGGCGCGCGCGGAATGCGAAGAAAGCCTGGAGGATGTTGAAGCAAGCTGTTTGCGACATGATCGGCCTCCTTTTTCATCAGCCTCATCGTCACAAGCTAAAATATAGGTATCGGGATCGATTCAAACAAATGAAATGATCTGGCTTTTAAATTCAGATAAATTGAAAGCTGAAGGCGCGTGCGGAACCGCCGCGGCGGCTTGCCGCCGGCCCCGCTTCCGCCTGTCCGGGAGCATGGCGGCGAAGGGACGGGCGCGGACGATCCACGCCGGTCCCGTCAGATCACCATCTGCTCTCCAAGCTCGACCACGCGGTTGCTGGGGAGCTGGAAATAATCGGAAGGGTCGATGGCGAAGCCGGCCATGGCGATGAAGAGCCGGTCCTGCCAGGCCGGCAGGCCGGTATTCGGGTCGCCGACGAGCTTGCGCCTGCCGACATAGAAGGAGGTCGACATGATCTCGAAATCGAAGCCGGCCTTGCGGCAGAGCGGCAAGGCCCTGGAAACGTCCTGATCTTCCATGAAGCCGAACAGGAGCTGGATCTTGATGAACCGCTCCGAGAGCTTTTCGATCGTCACCCGCTCCGCCTCCGGCACATAGGGGCGAGGGGCGGTCTTGATGTTGAGGATCACGTTGCGGGCGTGCAGGACGCGGTTGTGTTTCAGGTTGTGCAGCAGCACGCCCGGCGCCATGTCGGTCAGGCTTGTCAGGAAGATCGCGGTTCCCGGCACCTGGACGGGCGAATGGTCCGACTTGCGTTCGATCGAGGCGATGAACGGCATCAGCGGTATTTCGCTGCGCGCCGCCTTCTCGCGCACCAGCAGCGTGCCTTTCTTCCAGGTCCACATCATGACCATCAGCGCGCCGGCGATGAGCACGGGGACATAACCGCCGTCGTGAACCTTCAGCAGGTTGGCGCCGAGGAAGACGCTTTCGAGCACGAAGAGCGGCAGCAGGACGGCGGCGGCCGACAGCATCGTCCAGCCCCAGACGACACGCAGGAACTGGAAGGAGAGGACCGTCGTCACGACCATCGCGCCCGTGACGGAAATGCCGTAGGCGGTGGCAAGCGCCTCGGACGAGCCGAAGGCGAAGATCAGGGCGAGCACGCCGAAGAGCAGCGCGATATTGACGGCCGGCACGTAGATCTGGCCGGTATTGGCGGCCGAGGTGAAGCAGATCTCCAGCCGCGGCAGGAAGCCGAGATGGATTGCCTGGCGCGCCAGCGAAAAGGCCCCGGTAATGACCGCCTGGCTGGCGATGATGGTGGCGGCGGTCGCGAGGATGACGACTGGCAGCAGCGCCCATTCCGGAAACATCAGGAAGAACGGATCGGAGACGGCCTGCGGATTGGCGAGCACCAGCCCGCCCTGGCCGAGATAGTTCAGCGCCAGCGACGGGAAGACCACGGCGAACCAGGCAGCCTGGATCGGCTTGCGGCCGAAATGGCCGAGATCGGCATAGAGCGCTTCCGCGCCCGTCACCGTCAGGAAGACGGCGCCGAGAACGACGAGACCGACAAGGCCCGCATGGGTGATGAAGTCGAAGGCGTAGAGCGGATTGAGCGCTGCGAAGATGGCGGGATCGTCGGCGAGATGGATGAGGCCGCCGAGCCCCATGACGACGAACCAGAGCAGGGTGATCGGGCCGAAAAGCTTCGAAACGGAAGCGGTGCCGACGGACTGCACCAGGAAGAGCAGCAGCATGATGGCGATGGCGACCGGCAGGATATAGGGCGTGAAGACCGGGGTCACGAGTTTCAGGCCCTCCAGCGCCGAGAGCACCGACAAGGCCGGCGTAATCATGGCGTCGCCGATGAAGAGGGCCGCGCCGATAATGCCCGCGAAGAAGAAGACCGTCGCATGCCGGCTGCTCTTCTTCATGAGCAGCGCCAGCAGCGAAAGGGTTCCGCCTTCGCCCTCGTTGTCGGCCCGCAGGAGAAACAGCACATATTTGAAGGTGACGATGATCGTCAGCGTCCAGATCATCAGCGAGATCAGGCCGATGACCTCGCTCGGCGTCACGCCGTCATGGGAAAAGGGCCGCAGCGCCTCGCGGAAGGCATAAAGCGGGCTCGTGCCGATATCGCCATAGACGACGCCGACGGCGCCGAGCAGAAGGGCCGCAAACTTCTGCTGGCCGTGATGGAACCGATCTGCATCCTGGGTCGTCGTGGCGGACATGGAGCTTCCCCTGATTGGCCGGATTAAGATATGGGGCCGGGCGATGAGAATGGCAGACCGAAATGCGCGCGCCGGGTGCGAAACTTACGCAGATTGCATTGGGACCGGCGACGCGCCGGTCATAGTTCCGCCCGCGCTTCGTCCCTGGCCAGGGCGCTGACGAGAACCTTGTCGACGCGCCGGCCGTCGAGGTCGATCACTTCGAATTTCCAGTCGTTCTTGACGAAGGTTTCCCCAAGTTCGGGCAGGTGCTTCAGTTCCTCCAGGACGAGGCCGGCGACGGTCTGATATTCGACGTCGTCGTCGAGCGGGAAGTTCATGAATTCCGAAAACTCGTCGATCGGCGTCCATCCGGAGACGAGGTAGGAGCCGTCGTCGCGCCGCTTGATCGCCGGCTCCTCGCCGGAGGCCGCATCGCCGAAAACGCCCATGATCGATTCCAGGATGTCGCCCGAGGTGATGACGCCCTCGAAGTGGCCGTATTCGTCGTAGACGAGAACCATATGCTGCGACGACCGCCGGATCGCTTCGATCACCGAGGAGGCGGGGGCGAGGTCCGAAATGATCGGGACGTCGCGCACCAGCGTCATGATGTCGACCGACCGGCTGGTGGCAAGCGCGTCGTAATAATCCTTGACGGCGAGAACGCCGAGAACCTCGTCGGAGCTGCCCTTGCGGGCCGGCAGCCGGGTCCGCGAGGTCGACTGGATGGCCTTGCGGATCTCCTCGGCGGAATCCTCGATATCGACCAGCTCGACATCGCGGCGCGGCGTCATCAGCGCGCGCGCCGTCCTGTCGGCAAGGCGCATGACGCCGGTGATCATGGCGGATTCGCCGCTTTCGATGACGCCGGCGCTCTGGGCCTCGGCGAGAACCGTCTTGATCTCCTCGTCGGTGACGCCGTCGGCGTTCTTTCCGGACTGGCCGAGCAGGGCGAGAACGAGCTTGCCCGAGCCGTCGAGCAGCCAGACGAGGGGAAGGGCGGCCTTGGACAGGTAGGTCATGGTCGGCGCGACCCTGGCGGCAACCGCTTCCGGCGCGCGAAGCGCCATCTGCTTGGGCACCAGTTCGCCGATGATGAGGGAGAGATAGGTGATCGCCACGACGACGGTGCCGACGCCGAGCCCGTCCGCCCAGGCATCGGGAAGGCCCTGCGCCAAAAGCCAGGAGGAGAATCGCGTGCCGAGCGTGGCGCCCGAGAAGGCGCCGGACAGCACGCCGACGAGGGTGATGCCGATCTGGACCGTCGACAGGAAACGGCCGGGGTCTTCAGCCAGCCGCAGGGCCAGTCGCGCTCCCCGGCTTCCCTGGTCCGACAGGACCTTGAGGCGGGCCGGGCGGGCGGAGACGATCGCAAGCTCCGACATTGCAAGGACGCCATTGAGAATGGTGAGAAGAACGACGATGGCTATTTCGGTATACAAACTCGGGCCTGTTCTGATGATAGTGATCCGTCGAAACTATTCGATCTCGCTCCGCTTTGCGAGGGTTCCGAGCGAAGATCATGGCGCCTGGAAGAGATAATTGTGGCCGAACTTGCCGCCGCCGGCGGGCCGGGCGCACCGCCCTGAAACGGCTCTCCACACAATCGGCGGCTCATAAACCCCCTCTTAAGGATCTGTTGACCATAATGAAGGCTTAACGCCGCCCGCCTGTGCGGTGCCTGTGATGTTTTCGTGTCTCGCACCAAGGACGAAGCCCGTGTTTCTTCACCACGCCATCGCCGCCATTCCGACGACCGCTTCCGCATGGCTGCTGTCGGTCGTTGCCCATCGCATGGCGATCGCGGCGGCCTTCGTTCTGGCACTCGTTGCGGGCGCGGGCGAGGCGGCGGCCGAGGACCGGGCGCTGAAGCTCTACTTCACGCATACGGGCGAGCGGGCGACGATCGTCTTCAAGCGCAACGGCAAGTTCGACCAGCGCGGCCTCAACCAGATCAACCGCTTCCTGCGCGACTGGCGGCGCAACGAACCGGCCAGGATGGACCCGCGCCTGCTCGATCTCGTCTGGGAGGTCTATCGCAAGAGCGGGGCGAAGGAAGCGATCCACGTCGTCTCGGCCTATCGCTCGCCGGCAACCAACAACATGCTGCGCAACCGCTCGCGCAATACCGGCGTTGCCAAGCGCAGCCAGCACATGCTCGGCAAGGCGATGGATTTCTATATTCCGGGCGTCAAGCTGGCGACGCTGCGCGCGCTTGCCATGCAGATGCAGGTCGGCGGCGTCGGTTATTACCCGACATCGGGTTCGCCCTTCGTGCATCTCGACGTCGGCAATGTGCGCGCCTGGCCGCGCATGTCGCGCCAGGAGCTGGCGCGGCTGTTCCCGGACGGACGCACGATCCACCTGCCGGCGGACGGACGGCCGCTGCCGGGCTACCAGCTGGCGCTTGCCGAACGCAAGAAGGGCATCCGTTCCGCCCCGATCGAAATCGCCGCAAGCGAGGATGAGGATGACGATGCGCCGGCAAGGCCGAAGGCAGCCGCGCCGGCCCTGCTGACGGCGCGCGCCGCAGCCCCCGCCGGGGCGCCCGATCCCGTCGTGACCGGAAGCCTTGTCACCGCCATGCTGCCGACGCCGCAGAAGCGGGCCGAGGCCGGGCTGGCGCCGCAGCTTGCCACGCCAGGAGACAAGGCGATTGCCGACCGGGCCTTTGCCGATCTTGCTTCGCTGACCGTCCCGCTGCCGACGCTGCGGCCGGCGGAGAGCGAGGCGGTGACGGGCGGGATGCCGGTTCCGTCCCTTGCCGCGCCGTCTGCCCCGCCGGCTTTCCCCGCGCCTCTGCTTTCATCCGTCGAGCCGGCGCCTGCCGATTTCACGCGCTTCGTCGTCGGCCGCAAGCCCGCCAATGCCTCGGGCATTGCCGACCGGCTGGCCCATCCCGCACCGACGGCCGAGCAGATCGCGGTATTGCCGGTCTCCGCCTCCGGGCACGTCTCGGGCGGCGTCGGCAAGATGTCGGCGCGGGCGCTGATCGCCTGGGCGGTGCGCTCTCCGCAAACGTCGGTCGAGCTGACCGCGCCCGCCATGATCGGCAGGCACTATCCGAAGGGCGCTCGCGGCAGCACGGTGGCGGCGGGTGCGAGCGGCGAAAGGTTCAATGCCGGGCGTTTCGGCCGGGAAGGTTGAGGGCAGGCCGCATGGCGCCACAGCGCCTGAAAGGCGGGGGCAGGTTGACTTTCAATCAAATAGAATGATAATCCCTTGTCATTCAGAAAAATTGAAAGATGTGACGATGACCATCCCGTTTCGCCGTCCCATTCCTCTGCTTGACAACGACGTGCTGCGCACGTTCGTCGCCATTGCGGAGACCGGTAATTTTTCGACAGCGGCCGAAGCCGTGTTCCGCACGCCCTCGGCCGTTTCCATGCAGATCAAGAAGCTCGAAGAGCAGCTTGGCGCGACGCTGTTTCGCCGCGACGCGCGCTCGGTGACGCTGACGCAGCATGGCGAAATGCTGCTGTCCTACGCGCGCAACATCCTGGCGCTCTCCAACGAGGCGGTATCGCGCTTCATCATGCCCGAACTCAGCGGCGTGGTGCGGCTCGGCGCGCCCGAGGATATCGGCGAGCGTCTGCTGCCGCAGATCCTCAAGAGCTTCGCGCAGATCTATCCCGGCATCATGGTCGACGTGACGATCGACATGAGCATCGGCCTGAAAAAGCGGATGGAGGAGCAGCGCCTCGATCTGGCGCTCATCAACTGCGCCACGCGGCCTTTCCCGACCAATGGCGAGGTCGTCTTTCGCGAGCGGCTCGTCTGGGCGGGCGCCAAATGCGGCTCGGCGCACCGGCGCGATCCGCTGCCGATCTCGATCTGGGAAGACGGCTGCATCTGGCGGCAGGAGGCGATCACCCAGCTCGAGCGCAACAAGCGGCCCTATCGCGTCGCCTATCTCAGCGCCCACACGATGGCGCAGCGCGCCGCCGTGGTCTCCGATCTCGCCATTGCGCCGCTGCCGCTCTCCTATGTCGGCGAGGACATGGCGATCCTCGGCATTCAGGAAGGGCTGCCGGAACTGGGGTCTTTCGACATCCAGCTTCTGACCGCATCGCAGATGACAGGGCCGATCGAGACGGTGGCCGACAGTATCCGCGCATCCTTCGCCGAAAGGGCGAAAGCGGCCGCGGCCTGACCGTATCCGAGCCTGTCTGAAAGGCGGTTCCCGGCGGGAACCGGCATGTTCGTCGCATCATACAGGTTTCGATACTGCCTTGGAGGGAAGGTCAGGTCATGGATCAGCACATCCGGCTTTTTGGCGCCATCGCGGTCCGGCCCGCGGTGCTTGCCGTTCTGCCCCGGTTCGAAGCGGCCACGGGGTTGAAGGTCGCGGTCCGGTGGGAGCTCAATCCGGCCGTCCGGCGGCAGATCGAAGCCGGCGAGCCGTTCGATCTCGTCATCACCAATCCGAACCACGTTGCGGATCTGACCGCGCTCGGAAAGGTGCGGGCGGGAAGCCAGGTCGCCTTCGGCCGCATTGCAATGGGCGTGGCGGCCAGAGCGGGCAGCCGGCCGCTCGACATCGGCTCCGTCACCGCGTTCAAACAGGCGCTGACGGGCGCCCGGTCGATCGCCTATGCCTTTGACGGAACCAGCGGCGGCTATTTTTCCGGCCTCCTGGAGCGCCTGGGGATGGAAGACGAGGTGAAGCCCAAGCTGGTGCCGACCGAGGGAGGGCAGACGGTGGCGGCCGTCGGCCGCGGGCAGGCCGAACTCGGCGTGGTTCCGATAACGTCCATCCTCGCCGCCGCTCCCGAAGTCATGCTCGTCGGCAGGTTTCCGGCGGAACTGCAGAGCTATATCGACTTTGCCATCGGCATCGGCGCCGATGCGGGCGATGCGGAGGCCGCCGGGCGGCTGTCGGCATTTCTGGCGTCGGCCGCCATCGACGAGGCGCTGGCTGCGAAGGGCTTCGAGCGCGGCTGAACGGCAAGCGCCGGTGGCCTGGAGGAAAGGCTTTCAGCCGGTGAACTTTTCGCTCACGAATGCGTTATCCCGCCCGGGCGGCATCCGCCGTTCGGGTTGATTTAAAAAAGGGATTTCACACATGACGACCACGGGTAAAATCGCATCCGCCTTGATGATCCTTCTTGCGCTGTCTTCCTGCGCCAACACGATCCGCGGCATGGGCAGGGACACAGCCAATGCCGTCAATGCAACGCAGGATGCCGGCCGTAGCGTCGATCGCGCAGCGAAGAGGTAATTGTTTTCAGATTTTTGATGCCGGATAGGCTTTTTCGAGACCGCCGGATCGGGTCAGCCCGGTCCGGAACGCCGCATAGGCGGGGTGCTGGCTGGAACGGGCCGCCTCCATGAGCCTGATCTGCAGCCGGGCGGGCGCGGCTTCACCGATCCACTTGCCAAGCGTTTCGAGCTTCAGCGAATTGAGAAGACGCGAGGAGGAGGCGAGATCGAGATGGCGATGCAGGCCGTCGAGCAGGTTGTCGTCCTGAGCCGGATTTTCCATCAGCAGCGACAGGTAGGATTTGTCGGTTTGCGAAAGCGCCGCGAGTTTTTCCGCGACGGTATCGCGATCGGGGAAGGGCACCGTGCCAGTCATAGCGAATCGTCCAGTCCTTGTTGTCGGGACGGTTTATAGACTGGCCTTGACCTTCTCGGCTACATCGGCCGGGACCCAGCGGCTCCAGAGTTCCTCGTAATTCTCCAGGAAATAGAGGGCCGCGTCCTCGTCGTCCTCGCCGTTTTCATCCTTCCAGGCCAGGACCTGGCTGATCGTTTCGTTGTCCCAGCTGCGGATCTTCAGGTAGTTCATGACCGGGCCGGCGCGGTCGGCAAAAGCCCTGGTCGTCAGCGTGAAGGCCTGCGACACCGGATAGGCGTTCACCTTGGGATCGGCGCAATGCGGCACCGAGGTGCAGGCGTCCCATTCGGCCTGATCGTGCGGCACGCCGAAGCCCAGCTGCTTCATGTCGTATTTGCCGAGAACCGATGTCGGCGACCAGTAATAGCCCAGCCAGCCGACCTTGTTGTCGAAGGCGCGGGCAATGGAATCGTCGAAATCGTCGGGGCTGCGGCTGTTCACCAGCGTAAAGCCCAGCTTGTCGGCGCCGAGGGCCCGGAAAAGGTTGCTGGTCGAGATCTGGCAGGCCCATTCTCCCGGGCAATTATAGACCGCGGCATGCGAGGGATCGTCGGTATCGGGAAAGAGTTCGGGATGTTTGAGCGCGTCCTGCACGGAACGGATATCCGGGTTGGCGTCGGCGATGAATTTCGGGATGTACCAGCCCTCGACCGCGCCGTCGGCCAGAATTTCGGCGCCCTTGACCAGCCGCCCGGCGCTGATGGCGGCATCGAGCTGCGGCTTGACGGCCTTCACCCAGAATTCCGAGGCGATATCGGGCGTGCCGCTGTCGTTCATGGAGGCGAAGGTGGGCAGCGTATCGCCGTCGACGATGGTGACGGAGCAGCCGTAGCCCTTTTCCAGGATGAATTTGTCGAAGCTCGCGGCAATGGCGGCGGAGCCCCAGCGCATCTCGGCAATCGAAACCTTGCCGCATCCGGCGGCCTGCGCCTCCGACATTCCGGCATACAGGCAGACGGCAAGAATGAACGACGTGAAAAATGTCTTCATTATACTTCCCCGGAATTTTCATGTGATCGAACGCGCATGCACCGGGCAATCAGCCGACAAATCTCTCCGCCGCTTCAGGGTGCCAACCGCCCGGCCGGGACTGGCTTTGCCGGGCTTTCCTGTCTGCGGCGCCGTTCGTCTCGCTTTCCGGCGGCTCGTCGCTGGCCATTTCTATCGATGGCTGATTGTGAGCAAACCTATTGATTTGCGAGAAGAAATCAACTCTCTTTTCCGTGTACGTCACGAACTAAATTATTGAATCCGAAGAATTTATACAGGCGCTCGGACGGAGGCGGCCGCATGTGCCGCCAGGCGAAATTCCCCCTGCGCGGCGCCGGCCGAAAGCGGTTCCAGCAGCAGAAAATTCGAAAAAGTTCAAAAAAGGTCGAAATTCGCCTCCGGGCGGGCGTTCACTAACCATCCGGTAAGAATGTGCCGTTATCTGTTGATGCGCGGCGGGGGACAACCGCTGCTTTTCCGGATCAGGTATTGCGTCCCGGAAAAAGCGAGCTTCATTGCGTATTGGTGAAGGCGCCAGCGTTTTTCGGCAAACCGCGTAGGGCCATGGCCCGATCGCGGTTTTCGCATTTCAGGCCCTCTGTTGACCTGGGATCGGCCCGCATTGTAGGCCTGCCGGAAATGCTTCACGGACAGGGGCCAATGACCAGAGCCATCATGCTGCAGGGAACCGGCTCGGATGTCGGCAAGACGGTGCTGGTGGCGGGGCTTTGCCGGCTGGCGGCCAATCGCGGCCTGAAGGTCAGGCCCTTCAAGCCGCAGAACATGTCGAACAATGCGGCCGTTTCCGACGACGGCGGGGAGATCGGCCGGGCGCAATGGCTGCAGTCGCTCGCGGCCCGCACGCCGTCTTCCGTGCACATGAACCCGGTGCTGCTCAAGCCGCAATCCGAAAACGGCAGCCAGATCGTCGTGCAGGGCAAGGTGTTCGGGCAGGCGAGGGCGCGCGACTACCAGCGGCTGAAGCCGCAGCTCGTCGCTTCCGTGCTGGAAAGCTACGGCAAGGTCTGCGAAGGGGCCGAGCTCGTCATCGTCGAGGGGGCGGGTTCGCCGGCCGAAATCAATCTGCGGGCCGGCGATATCGCCAATATGGGCTTTGCGACGCGCGCAAACGTGCCCGTCGTGCTTGTCGGCGATATCGACCGCGGCGGCGTGATCGCCTCGCTCGTCGGCACCCATGCGATCCTTCCGGAAGAGGATCGCCGGATGATTTCGGGCTATATCATCAACAAGTTCCGCGGCGATGTGAGCCTGTTCGACGACGGGATCGCCTCGATCGGGCAATTCACCGGCTGGCCCTGTTTCGGCGTCGTGCCCTGGCTGACGGCGGCCGGCAGGCTGCCGGCGGAGGATTCCGTCGTGCTGGAGCGGCTGGCAAGGGGACGCGCCGGAGCGCTGAAGATTGCCGTGCCGGTGCTGCCGCGCATTGCCAATTTCGACGATCTCGACCCGCTGCGCGCCGAGCCCGATCTCGAACTCGTCTTCGTGCGGTCGGGCGAGCGGCTGCCTGCCGATGCGGGGCTCGTCATCCTGCCGGGCTCGAAATCGACCATCGCCGATCTGGCCGATCTCAGGGCGCAGGGATGGGACCGCGAGATCGGCGCCCATGTCCGGCGCGGCGGAAGGGTGATCGGCATCTGCGGCGGCTACCAGATGCTGGGCCGGCGGGTGCGCGATCCGCTCGGCATCGAGGGAGCGGCGAGCGAGATCGAGGGACTTGGGCTGCTCGATGTCGAAACGGACATGGCGCCGGAAAAGACGGTGCGCAACAGCCGCGCGCATTCGGCCGAATATGACGTGCCGCTGTCGGGCTATCAGATCCATCTCGGCGTAACGTCCGGGGCCGATTGCGAGCGGCCGGCGGCCATCGTCGACGACGAGCCGGATGGCGCGGTTTCGGCGGACGGGCGCATCATGGGCACCTATCTGCACGGGCTGTTCGGCTCCGATGCCTACCGGGCGCGGCTGCTGGCAAGCTTCGGGCTTTCGGGCGAGCGGACCAATTATCGCGAAAGCGTCGACCGGGCGCTGGACGAGGTTGCCGCCGAACTGGAGCGACATCTCGACGCCGGTTTTCTTTCGGATCTCGTTGGCAGCTAGATCTCGCCCGAGACCTCGCGGCGGCGGCGGTCGAGCTCTTCGCTGTAGCGGCGCAGCGTATGGCTTTCGCTGAGCTGGCCGATCACCTTGCGCTCGATGAGGTTGTTGACGACGGCGAGCGCTTCGCTTTCCGTCTTGTCGAAGATCGCGGCGGCCTGTTTGGCGTTCATCTGCGGCTGCAGGAAATCGTTCCTGTAGCGGATGAAATCGGCAAGCTTCTGGCCCTCGTCCTGCGTGCTCGTCGGATTGGCGTAAACCTCCGGAACCAGCACGAGGCCGGCATATTTGTCGTGGTCGTCGACGAGGATGACGCGCTGCGTCGAGCCGATCGGGAAGGCCTGCCTGAACTCGTCGAGGGTGAGGCTGTTTTTCGCTTTCTTCACGTCCGAGCGCATCAGCCTGTCGACGGTGAGGTTGCGGATCCAGCCGACGTCGTGGGCGCTGCGGATGCTTTCGCCGCGCAGATGGAAGCGCCACGTGGCGAAGGAATAGCCGAAGGTGGTGCGCACCACGAGCGAGGAGGTGATGACGGCGGCGAGCACCAGGGCGGTGATCGGAAAGTCGCCGGTGATTTCCAGCGCCAGGAAGGTCATGGTCAGCGGCCCGCCGATGACGGCAACGGCAAGCGAACTCATGCCGACCACGGCATAGATGACGGGCGTCAGCGTCGCATCGGCGAAATAGGGGGCGCAATAGGCAAAGAGCTTGCCGAGCAGCGCGCCCATGAAGAGCGAGGCGAAGAACAGGCCGCCCCTGAAGCCGGAGCCGATGGAGACGGCGGAGGCCACCGATTTCAGCAGGAAGAGGCCGATGAGGGCCGGGATCGTCACCTCATGGGCAAGGTTGAGGTGCAGCGCCCCGTGGCCGGCGGCAAGCACCTGCGGCGAGACCAGCGCCAGCAGGCCGACGATGATGCCGCCGAGCGCCGGGCGGAAGGGCAGCGCGATGGAACTCTTGCGCGCCAGTTCCTCGACGAAGGAGACGCCCTGCATGATGAGAATGCCGATGCCGGCGCAGAAGGCGCCAAGCGCGATGGCCGGCACGTAATCGGCCGGCTGGACGGCGCCGAAGCTGCCGACATCGATGACGAAATCGCTGCCGGCCAGCAGCCGCGCGACCAGCGTGGCGACGAGGGCCGCGACAACGACGGGTGTCAGCGAGACGATCGTGTAGGTGCCGACGATCAGCTCGAAGGCGTAGAAGGCGCCCGTCAGCGGCGCGTTGAAGGCGGCGGCGATGGCGCCGGCCGCGCCGCAGCCGACGAGAACGCGCAGATCGGCGCGGCGCAGCTGCAGCTTCAGGCCGAATTTCGAGGCGATGCCGGCGGCAAGCTGCGTATAGCCGGCCTCCAGCCCCACGGACGCGCCGAAGCCGTTGGACACGAGATTCTGGACGGCGACGAGGATGCTGTCGGTCAGCGACAGGCGGCCGCCATGCAGCGCGTTGGCCTCGACCGGATCGACCATCGGTTTCTTGCGCCATCTGGCGAGGATGAAGATCAGCAGGCCGAGCAGGGCGCCGCCGGCAATCGGGGCGGTCATCAGCAGGAACTTGCTGTCGATCTGCGAGGCGCTGAGCCTTGCCGTCCCGTCAATGCCGAAGATCAGCCTGTGCATCTGTTCCGAGACATAGCTCATGGCCGTGACCGCAAGCCCCGAGGCGATGCCGACGAGCGCGCCGGCAAAGACCATGCCCATTTCGCTGTGGCGCACGAGCGCCCGCAGGCGTCCCAAATCGAAAATGGTGGTGAGGGGCCGGAAACGGCGGATATCCATTCGGGAGAGCATCATGGGAAAACTAGGCGGCATGAGTGGGGGTCAAGGGCGGAGCCGGCATCCGCATGAGCGGCAATTGCGGCAAAATACCGGCTGGGCGGTAAAGTTTTTATGACGTAAGTTTTTGAATAAACTCGATAATCTTGGTAGTGTAAGTCGAGATGAGCGGCTTTGGCACATCGGCCGGCAATTGACACGGGGGTTGCGCGCGCCTAACCATGAAACCACATAATGGATGGTTCCGGATCGGCTTGCGCCTTCCGGATGAAAAGGGAATGTGACGGGGCGGACCCAAGCCGGGCGCCTTCATCACAGCCGACCCCGCGACTGTAGAGCAGTCAGGGTCTTCCGTCCGGCATGTGCGCCGCTGCGCCGACGGCCTCGCATTCCGCGGGCGGGCAAGGCGGAGCAGGTGCCGGAAAAGCCACTGGAAATGCATCGTGATCAGCCGGGGCAGGACGCCTCTATTTCTACGAATCGTCCGCCTTTTCACGACAGGCAGCCGGGAAGGCGAGGCGGATCCGCTGGCACGATCAGGGGCGACCGGAAAGGTCGCCCCGGTCGGGGCCGATAGCTGCGAGCCAGGAGACCTGCCATCCGTGCCGGGCATAATGCCCAATCTGGGTATCTTGCCCGCTGCCAGCACGGAGGTTGTCTTGGCTGAAGAATGCGATTCGGCGCTGCCTCGTGTGGTGCGATGTGGGGGTGGTGTTTCGACGCCCGTCGGTAATGGGGTTCTGGCGCCTGATGGTGGTAGGCCCCTGGCGCGCGCTTTCCTCTCCTCCCTCATTCCTGTGCTTGTCACAGGAATCCAGCCACGGCGCGTCTGCGCCGTGAATGAATCTATGCCATCGTTGAACGAGTCTCTCGTGCCCAAGGACTTGGGCACGCTGGATTCCTGTGACAAGCACAGGAATGAGGGAAGCAGAGAGGGCCGCGCCCATTCTCGACAGGCCGCATTGTCATGACCACAACCTTCATCCTCGGCGGCGCCCGTTCCGGCAAATCTCGCTTCGCCGAAAACCTCGTCACCGAAAGCGGCCTCGAACGCCATTACGTCGCCACCGGCCGGGCCTGGGACGACGAGATGCAGGCGCGTATCGACCAGCACAGGGCCGATCGCGGCCCCGCCTGGACCACGCATGAGGAGCCGCTCGATCTTGCCGAGCGGCTTGCCGCCATCGACGGCGAGGGCCGGGCAATCCTCGTTGATTGCCTGACGCTGTGGCTGACCAACCTGATGATGGAGGGGGGCGATATCGCCGCCCGGTCGGCCGCGCTTGCCGCCTTCCTGCCGCGGGCAAAGGCGCGGCTCGTCATCGTTTCCAATGAAGTCGGCCTCGGCATCGTGCCGGAGAACCGCATGGCGCGCGAGTTTCGCGACCATGCCGGACGGCTGCACCAGATGATCGCGGCGCAAGCCGACGACGTGTATTTCATCGCGGCCGGACTGCCGCTGAAAATGAAGGGTTAGACCATGCAGCAGAAAATTCCCGCAACCGTCATTACCGGCTTTCTCGGCGCCGGCAAGACGACCATGATCCGCAACCTGCTCACCAATGCCGGCGGCAGGAAGATCGCGCTCATCATCAACGAGTTCGGCGATCTCGGCGTCGACGGCGACGTGCTGAAGGGCTGCGGGGCGGAGAATTGCACCGAGGACGACATTATCGAGCTGACCAACGGCTGCATCTGCTGCACGGTGGCCGACGATTTCATCCCGACCATGACGAAGCTTCTGGAGCGCGACCAGCGCCCGGACCATATCGTCATCGAAACCTCGGGCCTTGCCCTGCCGCAGCCGCTCGTCGCCGCCTTCAACTGGCCTGACATCCGCAGCGAAGTGACCGTCGACGGCGTCATCACCGTGGTCGATAGCGCGGCTGTTGCCGCCGGGCGTTTTGCCGACGACCACGATGCCGTCGATGCGCGCCGCGCGGCGGACGAATCGCTCGATCACGAAAGCCCGATCGAGGAACTGTTCGAGGACCAGCTGACCTGCGCCGACCTGATCGTGCTCAACAAGACCGATCTGATCGATGCCGACGGGCTTGGCCGCGTGAAGAGCGAAGTCGCCTCGCGCATCGCCCGCAAGCCCGTGATGATCGAGGCCAGGAACGGCGAGGTGCCGGCCGGCGTGCTGCTCGGCCTCGGCATCGGCACGGAAGACGATATCGGCAACCGCAAGTCCCATCACGAGCTGGAGCATGAGGACGGCGAGCCGCACGACCATGACGAATTCGACAGTTTCGTCGTCGAACTCGGTGCCGTCCCGGATGCGGCCGGCTTCGTCGAGAAGCTGAAGGGCATCATCGCCGAACATGACGTGCTGCGCCTGAAGGGCTTCGTCGATGTTTCCGGCAAGCCGATGCGCCTGCAGCTGCAGGCCGTGGGGGCGCGCGTCGACCAGTATTTCGACCGCGCCTGGGCGCCGGGTGAAACGCGCAATACACGCCTCGTCGTCATCGGCCTGCACGAGATGGACCAGGACGCGGTGCGCAAGGCGATCGAAGCGCTCGTCTGAGGATATTGAATGCATCTGCTTCTCGCCCAGCAGGGAACGATCAGCGACGGGGACGAGGCGATCGACCTCGGCCAGTCGCCGGGCGATATCCTGTTCCTGTCGGCCGCCGATACCGAGCTTGCGGCGATTGCCGCGGCACATGCCGGCGCGGCGGGCTATTCCCTGCGGCTTGCGAGCCTGATGAGCCTGAAACATCCGATGTCGGTCGATACCTATGTGGAACGCACGGCGCGGCATGCGAAACTCATCATCGTGCGGGCGCTCGGCGGGGCGAGCTATTTTCACTATGCGCTGGAGGCGCTGCATGCGGCCGCCGCGCGCAGCGGGGCGCTGATTGCGGTGCTGCCGGGCGACAGCAAGCCGGATGCGGGGCTGACGCCGTTTTCGAATGTGGCGCTGGAGGATCTGAACGCGCTCTGGGCCTATCTGATCGAGGGCGGGGATGCCAATGCGCGGGGCTTTCTCGCCTATGCGGCGGCGATGCTCTCCGGCGAGGAGAAGCCGGCGCCATCAGCGCCGCTGATGAAGGCGGGGATCTGGTGGCCGGGGCGGGGGCTGGTTGGGGTTGAGGAGTGGAAGGAGTTTGCCGGTTCGGTCTTCGCCCCAGCGGCGAGAAGATGCCCGACAGGGCAGATGAGGGGGGCGAGCGACGCAAGGAGTGAGCAACAGGAACACGATGCAGACGTTTGTGGGGTGGCCCCCTCATCCGACCCTTCGGGCCACCGACCGGGGTCGAGCCGCGGGTCTCGACCCGTCCTTCGGACCCCCGACGGGGAGAAGGGACGGTCGTTGCCCATCGTCGCCATCGCCTTCTACCGCGCCCTCGTGCAGAGCGGCGAAACCCGCCCCGTCGAAGCCCTGATCGAAGCCCTGCAGGCGCAGGGCCTGCGGCCGCTGCCGGTCTTTGCCTACAGCCTCAAGGACCCCATCTCCAAAGGTATCCTCGAATCTATCTTCGCCGAGCTCAAACCCGACGTCGTCATCAACACGACAGGCTTTGCCGTCTCTGCACCCGGCGCCGATCGCGAGCCGACGGTGCTGGAGGCCAATGACGCCGTCGTGCTGCAGGCGATCTTTTCCGCCTCGTCGCGGGAGGCCTGGGCCGGTTCCTCGCAGGGGCTGTCGGCCCGCGATCTCGGCATGAATGTGGCGCTGCCGGAGGTGGATGGCCGCGTGCTGTCGCGCGCCGTCTCCTTCAAGGCCGCCGCCCGCTACGATGCTGATGTCGAGGCCAATATCGTGTCCAGCGAGCCGGATGGCGGGCGCATGGCCTATGTCGCGGCCCTTGCCGCCAGCTGGGCGCGGCTGCGGCAGCGGCCAGTTTCGGAGCGGCGGATTGCGCTTGTCATGGCGAACTATCCGAACCGGGACGGACGGCTCGGCAACGGCGTCGGGCTCGATACGCCGGCCGGGACGATCGAGGTGATGCGGGCGATGGCGCAGGCGGGTTATCCGCTTGCCGATATTCCCGCCGATGGCGACGCGCTGATGCGACATCTGATGGCGGGGCCGACCAATTCCGGCTTCGACGGCAAGGTGGTGCGCGAGACGCTTTCCTTGAGTCGATACAAGGGCTTCTTTGGCTCTCTTCCCAATCAGATTCAGGATGAGGTGACGGCGCGCTGGGGGGATCCGGAGGCCGATCCCTATCTGCGTGACGGTGCTTTCGCTCTGCCATTCGCGCGTTTCGGCGGGCTGCTTGTCGGCATCCAGCCGGCGCGCGGCTACAATATCGATCCCAAGGAAAGTTATCATTCGCCGGATCTCGTGCCGCCACACGGCTATTTCGCCTTCTATGCCTTCCTGCGCGAAGAGTTCGGCGCCGATGCGATCATTCACATGGGCAAGCACGGCAATCTGGAATGGCTGCCGGGCAAGGCGCTGGCGTTGTCGGAAACCTGCTACCCGGAAGCGATCCTCGGGCCGCTGCCGCATCTTTATCCCTTCATCGTCAACGATCCCGGCGAGGGCACGCAGGCCAAGCGCCGCACGGCCGCCGTCATCATCGATCACCTGACGCCGCCGCTGACGCGGGCCGAGAGCTACGGGCCGCTGAAGGATCTGGAGGCGCTGGTGGATGAATATTACGAGGCTTCGGGTGGCGATCCCAGGCGTATCCGGCTCCTGTCGCGGCAGATCCTCGAGCTTGTTGCCGATATCGGGCTCGACCGGGATGCGGGGATAACCAAGGGCGAGAGCGAAGGCGAGGCGCTGAAGAAGCTCGATGCCTATCTCTGCGATCTCAAGGAGATGCAGATCCGCGATGGCTTGCATGTGTTCGGGGTATCGCCGGAAGGACGGTTGCTGACGGATCTCACCGTGGCGCTGGCGCGGGTGCCACGCGGGCTGGGCGAGGGCGGCGATGCGAGCCTGCAGCGGGCGATTGCGGGGGATGTGTTGCAAAACCCCTCCCCAACCCCTCCCCACAAGGGGGAGGGGCTTGCTGGGCGCGCCGTCTCCGCGTCGTCTGGGACCGCTGAGGTTGCCGCGAGCGCGACGCTAAGTCCCTCCCCCTTGTGGGGAGGGGTTGGGGAGGGGCCGTCTTTCGACCCTCTCGACTGCGATATGGCCGCCCCTTGGGCCGGCCCGCGCCCGGCAATTCTCGCCGAGATCACCGACGCTCCCTGGCGCACCAACGGCGACACGGTCGAGCGCATCGAACTGCTCGCCGCCAGGCTCGTTTCCGGCGAACTCGCCTGTCCAAGCCTCTGGTCGCGAACCGGAGCCGTGCTCGCCGAAATCGAGGCCCGCCTCAAGCCCTCCATCCTCGCCTGCGGCCCGGCTGAAATCGCCGGCCTGCTCCGCGGCCTCGACGGCCGTTTCGTCGCTCCCGGCCCATCCGGCGCGCCGACGCGCGGGCGGCCGGATGTGTTGCCGACGGGGCGGAATTTCTACTCGGTGGACAGCCGCGCGGTGCCGACGCCCGCCGCCTACGAACTCGGCAGGAAATCCGCCGAACTGCTGATCCGCCGTTACGTGCAGGATCACGGCGAATGGCCCGTCTCCTTCGGGCTGACGGCCTGGGGCACGTCGAACATGCGCACCGGCGGTGACGATATCGCCCAGGCGCTGGCGCTGATCGGCGTCAAGCCGGTCTGGGACATGGCCTCGCGGCGTGTCACCGGCTACGAGATCATTCCGCCGGCCATGCTGCGGCGGCCGCGGGTGGATGTGACATTGCGCATTTCCGGTTTCTTCCGTGATGCTTTTCCCGAGCAGATCGCACTGTTCGACAAGGCGATCCGCGCGGTCGGCGCGCTGGAGGAGGATGTGGCCGACAACCCGATTGCCGGGCGCATGCGCGGCGAGGCGGCGCGGCTGACCGCCGCCGGGCTCGACGGGAAGGCGGCGGCCAGGCGGGCGGGCTACCGTGTCTTCGGCTCGAAGCCGGGGGCCTATGGCGCGGGCCTGCAGGCGCTGATCGACGAGAAGGGCTGGGAGCGGCGGGCCGATCTTGCCGAGGCCTATCTCGTCTGGGGCAGTTATGCCTATGGCGCGGGCGAGGAGGGGCAGGCCGAGCGCGACCTCTTCGAGGAGCGGCTGCGCTCCGTTCAGGCCGTGGTGCAGAACCAGGACAATCGCGAGCACGACCTGCTCGACAGCGACGACTATTACCAGTTCGAGGGCGGCATGGCGGCGGCGGCGGAAGCGCTGGGCGGCGTGCGGCCGGCGATCTACCACAACGACCATTCGCGGCCGGAAAAGCCCGTGATCCGCTCGCTGGAAGAGGAAATCGGGCGCGTGGTGCGCGGGCGCGTCGTCAATCCGAAATGGATCGAGGGCGTCATGCGCCACGGCTACAAGGGCGCTTTCGAGATAGCAGCGACGGTCGATTATCTCTTTGCCTTCGCGGCGACGACGGGCGCTGTCGGCAACCACCATTTCGAGGCGGTCTACCGGGCCTTCGTCGCCGATCCCCGGGTGCGCGACTTCATGGAAGAGAAGAACCCGGCCGCCCTTTCCGAAATGAAGGAGCGGCTGCTGGAGGCGATCGAGCGCGGGCTGTGGACGCCGCGCAGCAACTCGGCGCAATTTGATCTTACAGACCACAACGAAACCAGGAAAAGAGCAGGCAGCCAGCCATGAGCGAAGAGCCAGTAGACTCCACCGAAAAGGACGACGCCCGTCACAACGAGAAGATGGCGAAGAAGAAGGCCGCGCGTGACAAGATCATGGCGACCAAGACGGACGAGAAGGGGCTCGTCATCGTCCATACCGGCAAGGGCAAGGGCAAGTCGTCTGCCGCCTTCGGCATGATCTTCCGCCACATCGCCCACGGCAAGCCGTCGGCCGTCGTGCAGTTCATCAAGGGCGCGATGTGGACGGGCGAGCGCGACCTGATCGAGAAGCATTTCTCCGATGTCTGCCAGTTCTACACGATGGGCGAGGGCTTTACCTGGGAAACGCAGGACCGGGCGCGCGATGTGGCGGCGGCTGCCGCCGCCTGGGAAAAGGCCAAGGAACTGATCCGCGACGAGCGCAATTCCATGGTGCTGCTCGACGAGATCAATATCGCGCTGCGCTACGACTATCTCGATATCAACGAGGTGGTGGAGTTCCTGAAGACCGAGAAGCCCTACATGACGCATGTCGTGCTGACGGGGCGCAACGCCAAGGACGAGCTGATCGAGATCGCCGATCTCGTGACCGAGATGGAGCTCGTCAAACATCCCTTCCGCTCCGGCATCAAGGGGCAGCCGGGCGTGGAGTTCTAGTTCAGCGACAGGCTGCGCAGGACCGCCGCCGTTTCCTCATCGGCCGGGAAGAGCGTTTCGATGGCGAGTTCCGACAGGGTGATATCGACGGGCGTGCCGAAGACGGTGGTGGTCGAGATGAAGGAGAGCAGGCCGGCTTTGGTCGAAAGCTGCAGGGGAACGGCGATGCCGGCAAAGTCGGCGTGCGGCTCGACCGCGTCTTCGGGGGCGGGATAGGAGAGCAGGTCTTTCAGCAGCTTTTCCAGAACGGGATCGCCCGAGACCGAAATCTGCTGGCGCAGCCGGTCGAGAAGGTGGGCGCGCCATTCGGCGAGGTTGGCGATATGCTGCGCCATGCCCCGCGGATGCAGGCTGAGGCGCAGCACGTTGACGGGTGGCTCCAGCAAGGCCGGATCAGCAACGGTTTCGAGCAGCGGCGCCAGGGCGGCGTTGGCGGCGATCAGCGTCCAGTGGCGGTCGATGGCGATGGCGGGGTAGGGCTCGTGTCCCTTCAGAATCCGGTCGATGGCGCGGCGTGCGGGAAGAAGGGCGGGATCGTCCAGCCTGCGCTCGGCAAAGACGGGGGCGTAACCGGCGGCCAGCAGCAGCGGATTGCGGTCACGCAGGGGAACGCCGAGGCGTTCGGCCAGATGCAGCAGCATTTCGCGGCTCGGGGTCGAACGCCCGCTCTCGATGAAGCTCAGGTGCCGTTGCGAAATATCGGCCTCCAGCGCGAGGTCCAGCTGGCTCATGCGGCGGCGCTGGCGCCATTCGCGCAGGTGGTCTCCGAGAGAGCGGGCGGTCGGGTTCATCAGGCGGCTTCCGGCAGCTGATCGATGAAGCCGCGGACGGATTTCAGCTTGCCGTCTTCGAGCTCGGCAAAATCCGTGCCCTTGATCAGCGCTTCGCCATTCTCGGGGCCGAGGCCCCAGGAGAAGCGCAGGTTGTTGCCGTAGCCGTCGGCCGTGCCGATCAGTTCGAAGCGGAAGCCGGGGAAGCGGCTCTGGACGGCCTCGACCAGCGCGTTGATCTGCTCATGGCCTTCGCCGCGCATCAGCGGGTCGGTATAGGTTGCGGCCTCCGTCCAGCTTTCGGCGATCAGAGCGCGGCGGCGGGCGGCATCCGTTTCGTTCCAGATGGCGAGGTAGCGCTCGGCTTTGGTCTTTGCGTCGGTCATCTTGTCATCTCCTTTTGATCGCCTGTCACGTTCAGGCAGGGCGATCATCGGTCAAAGCGGTGCAGCCTATCAATTACGCCTGACGTAATGGAAGCAGGATCAAATTCAGGTCTCGGCTTGGTGATTTGACAGGCGGGCGGGGAGTTCGGAGATTTGCCGCGACCCCTTTTGCCCGGAGGAGACCTGCCCATGAAAGCCCGTTCCCGCAAAGCCTTGGCCGCATTCGCCATAACTATTTTCGGCACCTCCGCCGCCCATGCGACCATTATCGACGACTGGAATACGATCAAGGCGCCGGCAGCGCCGCAGTTGAAGCCGGTTGATGTCGATACGTCCGATACGGCGCTGCTGCTGCTCGATTTCAACGGCGCGCAGGACCCGTCCAAGGGGCCGTGCAACACGAAGACCAAGCCGCGCTGCATCGCCTCGCTGCCGAAGGTGGCAAAGCTGACGGATGAGGCGCGCAAGAGCGGCGTGCCTGTGATCTACAGCATCACAGGCGGGGCGGCGAAGGGCGATATTGCCGAAGCGCTGGCGCCCGAGGCGGACGATCCGATCGTGCAGTCGGGCGCCAACAAGTTCATCAATACCGACCTCGAAAAGATCCTCTCCGACAGGCATATCAAGACGGTGATCGTGACCGGCACGGCCTCGGAAGGTGCGGTGCTGAACACGGCGGCCTATGCGGCGCTGAAGGGCATGAATGTCATCCTGCCAGTCGATGGCATGTCGTCGACCGACCCTTACGCCGAGCAATATGTCGCCTGGCATTTCGCCAATGCGCCGGGTGTCTCGGCCAAGACGGTGCTTACCGATATCGACGATATCAAGTTCGGGGATTAACCGCCAAGCCAGACACGCAGCGGGTTTGCCGGGTCGGCCAGAAGCTTGATCGCGAAGGCGATGCAGACGACGACGAGCAACGGCTTGATGAGCCTGGCGCCGATGCGCATGGCAAGCCGCGAGCCGAGCTGGGCGCCGAGGAACTGGCAGGCGCCCATCAGCAGGCCGATCTTCCAGAGTGTGGCGCCGAAGCTTGCGAAGACGATCAGCGCGCCGAAATTCGAGCCGAGATTGAGAAGCTTGGTGTGGGCGGTCGCCTTCAGCATGCCGAAGCCGGCGAGGGTGACGAAGGCCAGCATGAGGAAGGAGCCGGTGCCGGGGCCGAAGACGCCGTCGTAAAAGCCGATGACGGGAACCAGCGTCAGGCCGAAGAGGAAGGGCGTCATGCGGCGGTGCGTGTCGGAATCGTTGAGGTTCGGCTTGACGGCGAAGAAGATGGCGATCGCCACCAGAAGCACCGGCATGACGGCCTGCAGCACCTGGCCGGGCACCAGCGTGGCGAGGGCTGCGCCCAGCGCGCCGCCCATGACGGCCATCAGCGCCATCGGCAATTGTTCGGAAAGCTTCACATGGCCCTTGCGGGCATAGGCGATGGTTGCCGAGGCCGCGCCGAAGAGGGACTGAACCTTGTTGGTGCCGAGTGTCTGCAGCGGCGGGATGCCTGATATCAGCATGGCGGGAACGGTGATGAGGCCGCCGCCGCCGGCGATGGAATCGACGAAACCGGCAAAGAAGGCGGCCGCGCAGAGCAGCAGAAGCAGGTGGATGGCAATGTCAGGCAAGAGGCACTTCCGGGGAGGGTATTCTTGGATGGGCTTTCGGGCGGCCTTGTTGCATTTCCGGCCTCAAGCTGCAATGGCTCGGCGCACGCAATGAGGCGCAATCGGCTGACGGGAATGGGCGAAATCATCATCGACGCGGCAAGGCGGCATGTGCTCGGGCTCGGTTGCGAGCGCGGGACGCCCGATCGCGAGGTGATGGCGCTTGCGATGGACGCGCTTGACAGGGCCGGGATCGGCGGGGCGCAGCTTGCCGCCGTGGCCTCGATCGACAGCCGCAGCGAAGAGACGGCGATCCTTGCCGTTGCCGCGCGTTTTTCCGTGCCGGCCCTGTTCTTCGGCGCGGCGCGGCTGGAGGAAGAGACGCCGCGGCTCCAAAACCCGTCCAGGATCGTCTTTGCCCGTGTCGGCTGCCACGGCGTGGCGGAAGCGGCGGCGCTTGCGGCGCTCGGCGCGGAGGCGCAGCTGATCCTCGGCAAGATCAAATCTGCCCATGCGACAGCGGCCGTCGCCCGGATCGGGTTGCACAAAGCCTGACGGGCGTTATGGTGGCGGCACTTCGCGGCGCCGTCCGGCCGCCGGCGATTCAATCTTGTTTCAACGCAAGGGCGGAGGCAAAGGCGCGACGCATTGCGCTGGAATTGCTTCTAGAGGATACACATGCACAAGGTCATTTATGACACGGATCCGGGCGTCGACGATGCAATGGCGCTGCTTTTCCTGCACCGCCATCCCGAGATCGACCTGATCGGCATCACCACCGTCTTCGGCAATGCCTCGGTCGAGACGACGACGCGCAACGCGCTGTTCCTGAAGCGGGAATGGGATATTCCGGCGCCGGTCGCCAAGGGCGCCAGCGTCACCATCGATCCCGCCCGCCGGGAGCGGCCCTGGCCGACCATGGTGCATGGCGAAAACGGCCTCGGCGACATGCCGGTGCCGGAGACGATCGACCTGCCGGTCGATCCGCGCCCGGCGCATCGTTTCATCATCGAGACCGTGCGCGCCAATCCGGGCGAGGTGACGCTGGTGGCCGTCGGCCGCATGACGAACCTCGCGCTGGCGCTGAAGGAAGACCCCGAGATTGCCAGCCTCGTGAAGGGCGTCGTCATTATGGGCGGTAACTTCTACGTGCCGGGCAATGTCTCGCCGGTGGCCGAAGCCAATATTCACGGCGATCCGGAAGCGGCCGATATCGTCATGACCGCGCCGTGGAAAGTGGTCGTCATCGGCCTCGATGTGACCGCGATCACGACGATGAGCCGCTCCTATCTGCGCGACATGGCGGCAAAGGGCGACAAGGCGGTCAGGCAGCTCGACGAGCTTTCGCAGTCCTATATCGATTTCTACAAGCATGCGGTCGAAGACGGCATGATGGTGCATGACAGCTGTGCGGCCGTCTATGTCGTGGCGCCGGACCTGTTTTCGACGATCACCGGTCCGGTGCGCGTCGTCTGCGGCGGCATTGCCGACGGGCAGACGGTCGTCAAGCCGGACGGCCGCCGCTTCCCGCCGGGCGACTGGGACGGCCTGCCGAGCCAGGTCGTGGCCACCGGCATCGAATCGGAAAAGGTGCTCGATCTGATCCGCGACACGCTTCTGCGCGCCTGAACGGCCTTGACCGGCCGGCCGCGTTCCGCGCCGCCGGCCGGTCCTTCATTCCGGAGCCCGATCAATCGCTTGGCCGGATTTCCTGCGGATTTGATTCCGCTTCCTGCGACGTTGATTCAACGGCGTTTCGTCAACTTGCGGTGCGCGACTTCTGATTCCGTTGACCTCGCCATCCGGCGGGCCTAGATCAACGGGATGATCGATAGCGCATTCTCACATCTGCCGTCGCTGGAGCCGGGCAGCGTCTGGCTCGTCGGCGCCGGTCCGGGCGATCCGGGCCTGCTGACCCTGCTTGCCGCGCGGGGGCTCGCGCAGGCCGACGTGATCGTGCATGACGCGCTGGTCAACGAGGACTGTCTGAAGCTCGCCCGTTCCGGCGCCGAGCTGGAATATGCCGGCAAACGCGGCGGCAAGCCTTCGGCCCGGCAGCGGGACATTTCGCTGCGGCTGGTGGAACTGGCGCGCGCGGGCAAGCGGGTGCTGCGGCTGAAGGGCGGCGATCCCTTCGTCTTCGGGCGGGGCGGGGAAGAGGCGCTGACGCTGGTCGAGCACAATATCCCCTTCCGCATCGTGCCGGGCATCACCGCCGGCATCGGCGGCCTTGCCTATGCCGGCATTCCGGTGACGCATCGCGAGATCAACCATGCCGTGACGTTTCTGACCGGCCACGATTCCTCCGGCATCGTGCCGGACGCGATCGACTGGGAGGCGATCGGCAGGGGCTCGCCCGTCATCGTCATCTATATGGCGATGAAACATATCGCCCAGATCAGCGCCAATCTCATCGCGTCCGGCCGTTCCGCCTCCGAGCCCGTGGCCTTCGTCTGCAATGCGGCGACCGGCGCGCAGCAGGTGCTGGAGACGACGCTCGGGCAGGCGCCCGAAGCGGTCGCCGCCTCCGGGCTGGAGCCGCCGGCAATCGTCGTCGTCGGCGAGGTGGTGCGGCTGCGCGCCTCGCTCGACTGGCTCGGCGCGCTCGGCGGGCGCCGCCTGCAGCCCGATCCTTTCCGCCACGCCGACGGCCGGGGAAAGGAGACGGTATGAGCGGGCTTCTGATCGCGGCGCCTTCCTCCGGTTCCGGCAAGACGACGGTAACGCTCGGGCTGCTGCGGGCGCTGCGCAATCGCGGCGTGGCGGTGGCGCCCGGCAAGGCCGGGCCTGACTATATCGACCCGGCGTTCCACGCGGCGGCGAGCGGCGCGCACTGCCTGAATTTCGACCCCTGGGGCATGCGGCCGGAGCTGATTTCGGCCAATGCGACGCTGCACCGTTCCGGCGACCGGATCCTGCTCATCGAGGGCATGATGGGCCTTTTCGACGGGGCGGCGGACGGACACGGCACGGCGGCGGAGCTTGCCGCGCAGCTCGGGCTTTCGGTCGTGCTCGTCGTCGATGCCTCGCGCCTGTCGCAATCCGTGGCGCCGCTGGTCAGCGGTTTTGCCGGGTTCCGGGCCGACGTGCGCATTGCCGGCGTCATCCTCAACAAGGTCGGCAGCGACCGGCACGAGGCGATGCTGCGCCAGGCGCTGGACAAGATCCGCATGCCCGTCGTCGCCGTCATCCGCAAGGATGCGATGCTGGCGCTGCCGGAGCGGCATCTGGGGCTGGTGCAGGCGGGCGAACACGCCGCGCTTGAGGAATTCATCGACAACGCGGCCGCAGCCGTTTCGGAAGAGTGCAATTTCGAATTCCTGCTGCGCATCGCCCGCCAGGGGCTGAACCGGCCGTCGGCGGCCAATATTGCCCGGCTGATGCCCTTCGGCAGCCGCATTGCCGTTGCCCGCGATATCGCCTTCGCCTTCTGCTACGAGCATATGCTGCTCGGCTGGCGGCGGCGCGGGGCGGAGATTTCCTTCTTCTCGCCGCTGGCCGACGAGGCGCCGGCAGCCGATGCCGATGCGATCTACCTGCCGGGCGGCTATCCCGAGCTGCATGCGGGCAAGCTTGCGGGCGCGGGCAATTTTGCGGCTGCGATGAAGGCTGCGGCCGCGCGCGGCGTGCGCATCTACGGCGAATGCGGCGGCTATATGGTGCTCGGCGACGGGCTGATCGACGCGGCGGGCGGGCGCCATGAAATGCTCGGCCTGCTGCCTGTCGTGACCAGCTACGAGAAGCGCGAGCGGCATCTTGGCTACCGGCGGGTCACGCCGCTCGAAGGCGCGTTTTTCGACAGGCCGATGGCGGCGCATGAATTCCACTACTCGACCATCGTTTCCGAAGGCGAGGCCGACCGGCTGTTTGCGGCGCGGGATGCGCTCGGCAACGATCTCGGCCCGGCCGGTCTGAGGCGCGGGCAGGTGGCCGGCTCCTACATGCACCTCATCGATCTGGCGGGAGCTGCCGCATGAATGCGCCGATCGTGCATGGCGGCGGCATTACGGCCGCGGCGGCCAGCTTCGGCGGCCGGGTGGAGGACTGGCTCGACCTTTCGACCGGCATCAATCCCAATCCGGTGGCGCTGCCGCAGATTCCGCCGCGGGTCTGGCACCGGCTGCCGGACCGGCACCTCGTCGAGACGGCGCGCCATGCGGCGCGCGACCACTATCGCAGCGGCGCGATCCTGCCGCTGCCGGTTCCGGGCACGCAGTCGGTGATCCAGCTTCTGCCGCGCCTGGCGCCGGCGGGCCGGCGGGTGGCGATCCTTTCGCCGACCTACGGGGAATATGCGCGGGCTTTCGTCGATGCCGGTTTTGCGGTCGATACGGTCGGCGGGATCGACGAGATCGGGCCGGAGCACGGGCTGGCCGTCGTCGTCAACCCGAACAATCCGGACGGCCGGGTCCATGCCGCCGACAGGCTGGAACAACTGCACGACCGGCTGAAGGCGGGCGGCGGTTATCTCGTAATCGACGAAGCGTTCGGGGATACGAGCCCGGAAACGAGCCTTGCGCCGCGCGCGGCCGGTCTTGCAAACCTCATCATCTTCCGCTCCTTCGGGAAGTTCTTCGGGCTTGCGGGGCTCAGGCTCGGCTTTGCCATTGCGCGGGGCGACATTCTCATGCGCTTCGAGGACTGGCTCGGCCCCTGGGCCGTGTCGGGGCCGGCGCTTGCGCTTGCCGGTTCGCTGCTGAATTCGGACGTTTCGCCGATTGCCCGCTCGATCGGCGAGCGGCAGAAGGCCCTTCATGCCGTGCTTGCCGGGGCGGGGCTTGCCGTTGCCGGCGGCACGCCGTTGTTTGCGCTCGTTGCCGATGCCAGGGCCGGCGACATTTACACCGAACTCTGCCGCCATCATATTCTCGTACGCCGATTCGACTACGCGCCGGACTGGCTGCGCTTCGGCCTGACGCCGGATGTTTCTGACGATGCAAGACTGGCTGCTGCCCTTCGGAGCTTTACCCGATGAATCTGGATGAACATTTCCTCGTGCTGGTTCTGGCGCTGCTGCTCGACCGCATTATCGGCGATCCGCAATGGCTGTGGATGCGCGTGCCGCATCCGGTCGCGATCTTCGGCCGGGCGATCGGCTATTTCGACCAGCATTTCAACCGCGAGATCCTGAGCAAGGCGCAGCGCAAGCAGAACGGCGTGGTGGCGATCCTGGCGCTCTCGGCGCTCGCCGTCGTCACCGGTGTCGTGCTGCACTGGTTCCTGATGCTCTTCGGCCCGATCGGCATCCTGGTCGAAATCTTCTGCGTGGCGATCTTCCTGGCGCAGAAGAGCCTGTCGGACCATGTCGCGGCGGTCGTCACCGCGCTCAGAAGCGAAGGGCTCGTGGGCGGGCGCAAGGCGGTGTCGCGCATCGTCGGGCGCGATCCGGAAACGCTGGACGAGCCTGCCGTCTGCCGCGCGGCGATCGAAAGCCTGGCGGAGAATTTCTCCGACGGCGTGGTGGCGCCGGCGCTCTGGTATGCGATCTTCGGCCTGCCCGGCCTGTTCTTCTACAAGATGCTGAACACGGCGGATTCGATGATCGGCCACCGCTCGGAAAAATACGTCGATTTCGGCTGGGCCTCGGCGCGGCTCGACGATATCGCCAACTGGCCGGCCGCGCGCCTCTCCATCCTGCTGATTGCCGTCGGCGCCGGCATCCGCCGCGGCACCTCGGCTTTCCGCGATGCCTTCAAGGTCGGTATCCGCGACGGCAAGCTGCACCGCTCGCCGAATTCCGGCCGCCCGGAAGCGGCCATGGCCGGCGCGCTCGATCTGCAGCTTGCCGGCCCGCGCGTCTATTCCGGCATGGTGGTGCGCGAGCCGATGATCAACGGCACGGGCCGCGACGTGGCGACGGCCGGCGACGTCGAGGACGGGATCTCCGTCTTCCAGGCAAGCTGCATGGCGCTGACGCTGCTTGTCTTCGTGGGTTTCGTCTGCCTGCTCTAGGCTTGCCGCCTGACGACCAGAAACACCGCCAGCACGCCGCTCAGCAGGCCGAGCGAGAGCGGCAGGCCGTGATGGCCGATCATCTGCATCGCCAGGCCCGTTGCGGGTGAACCTGCAATGCCGCCGAGGCCCCAGACGAGGGCGAAGGCGGCGTTGCCGGCGATCAGCGACTGGCCGGTGAAGCGCTCGCCGAGCTGGATCAGCGACAGGGTGTAGAGGCCGAAGGAGACGCCGCCCCAGAGGAAGAAGAGCGGCCAGATGAGCCATGTGCCGAAGGCGACCGGCAGGAGCAGGCAGCCGGTAAGCGAGGCGAGCGCGCAGAAGAGCAGGGTGGGGCGCGAGCCGAACTGTTCGGCGAGGCGGCCGAGCACGATCTGCAGCGCGGCATTGCCGGCGATGAAGCAGGTGATCAGCGCGGCGATACGCTGTTCCGGGCTGTCGAGGGCGGCGCCATAGACGGCGAAGAGGGCAAGCAGGATCTGCTCGAAGCCGGCGGCGACGAAGACGGCGAAGAGCAGGAGCGGCGCCAGCACGAAGACGGCGGCGACGGAGGTCGCTTCGCCTTCCTGCGGCATGTCGGGCAGGCGTCTTGAAACGGCCAGCACGATCAGGCCGCAGAGGAGGAAGGCTGCGATGCCGATCAGGAAGGGCGGCCAGCCCTCGGTGCCGGCAAGCCCGAGCGTGAGCGGGCCGATGGCGAAGCCGCCGGAGACGACCGACGAATAGAGGCCCATGATGCGGCCGCGGCGCCGGGCGGGCGTGACGGCGAGCAGCCAGGTTTCGCTGATGACGTAGAGCGGATTGGCGAAGGCGCCGAGCAGGAAGCGCAGCGGCATCCAGGCCCAGGCCTGCTGTATCGACGCGATGCCCGTCAGGCTGACGGCGGCGAGGATCGAGCACAGGATGGCGAGGCGCCCGCCGCCGATACGGCGCGAGAGCGCGGGAATGACGGGGGCGGAGACGATGAAGCCAAGCGGTGTCATCGCCGCCGACAGGCCGATCAGGCCGGAGACTACGCCCTGCCGCTCCAGGATGAAGCTCAGGAGCGGATAGGTCAGGCCCTGCGCCATCGCAAAGACCGTAACCGTGGCGATGATGCCGGCCATCGCCGCCGAGCGGACGCGGTCGCCGGTTGCTGCGGCAAGGGGCAGAAGGCGCTCGTCGGTCATCTTACACATGCCAGAAGAAGCCGGCGGTCTCGCAATCTGCCTGTTGCGGCGGCAGGCCGATATCGTCGAGCAGGGCGGGGCTGATTTTCGACCTCCGCTTCCATTCCCGGCGGATGCGGATGCGCCGGAGCCAGCGCGCGATTGCGCCTCGCAGGTTGGTGCGGTCGTGGTGGGGCGGGCATGTGAGGGTGCGGCAAGCGCTCATGATGACCTCCATCGGGCTTGAGGGCTCGCAAGCTTTCGGCTGCGAACGGGCCCGGAGTCTGGCGGGGGCGCGGCGCGGCGTCCTTAAGCCCTTCCAAATTGTTCGCAAAAACTTCCAAAGCGATTATAGATGCGCCCATGCAGGGAGCGCGTTTTGCCTTTGGTCCGTTCGTGCTTGATCCGGATGCGGGGACGCTTTTTCGGGGCGACGAACCCGTTGCCGTCGGGCATCGCGGGGTCGGGCTGCTGGCGGCTCTCGTCGGGCGGGCCGGCGAAATAGTCGCCAAGGCCGAGCTGATGGAGGCGGCCTGGCCGGGCATGGCGGTGGAGGAGGGCAATCTCACCGTCCAGATCGCGCAGCTGCGCAAGCTGCTCGGGCCGGCCGAAGGCGGCGGCGAGTGGATATCGACGGTTCCGCGCATCGGCTATCGCTTCCTGGGGGCCGTCAGGCCGCTTGCCGGCGCGAAGCAGAAATTCCTGCCGCTGCCCGACAAGCCTTCGATCGCCGTTCTGCCCTTCGTCCATGTCGGCAGCGAGCCGGATCAGGGCTTTTTCGCCGACGGCCTGACCGAAGACCTGATTACCGATCTCTCGCGCGTGCCGGGCCTGTTCGTCATCGCCCGCAACTCGTCCTTCGCCTACAAGGGAAAGGCGATGGATGTGCGTGACATCGCCGGGGAGCTGGGCGTGCGCTACCTGCTCAACGGCAGCGCAAGGCGCGCGGCCGGCCGTGTGCGCATCAATGCGCAGCTGGTGGATGCCGCCACCGGCGAGCATCTCTGGGCGGAGCGTTTCGATCGCGGTCTCGACGATATTTTTGCCGTTCAGGACGAGGTGACGGGCAAGATCGTCGAGGCGCTGCTCGGCCGGCTGCGGCCGCCATTGCCGCGCAACCGGCCGAAGAACCTCGAGGCCTACGATCTTTGCGTGCGGGCGCGCACGCTGATGGACGACGCGCCGCAGGCTGCCCGCGAAACGCAGCTGTTGCTCAGGCGGGCGATTGCGCTCGACCCCGGTTATGCCGAGGCGCACCGCTGGCTGGCGCTCAACCACTGGATGGGATGGGTGCATAGCGGCGGGCCGACCGAAGCCGATCGCGCCATCGCGCTCGAACTGGCGCGCAGGGCCGTGGCGCTCGATGCCAACGATGCCGGCTGCCGCTGGGTGCTGGCTTACCTGCTGGCCTATGAGCGCAGCTTTGCCGACGCGGATGCGGAATTCGAAAAGGCGCTCGCGCTCGACCCGAACGAGGCCGATACCTGGGCGGCGCTGTCGGATATCCGTGTTCTCGCCGGGCGCATCGACGAAGGCCTGGCCCATATCGGCAAGGCCTTCCGGCTGAACCCGTTTCCGGCCAGCTGGTACTATCTGACGCTCGGCCAGGCACAATATGCCGCCCGCGACTATGAGGCCGTCGTCGAGACGCTGAGGAAGGAAGAGACCTATCGCACCAGCTCCCGCCGCTTTCTGGCGGCAGGCCTTGCCCAGCTTGGCCGGCTGGAGGAGGCGCGTGCGGAGGTGGAGCTGTTCCTCGTCGCCAACCCGCAATTTACGATCAGCCATTGGGTCGCGATGGAACCGTTCCGCGACGAGGCGACGCTTGCGCATTTCATCGACGGATACCGCAAGGCCGGTTTTCCCGAGTGACGGTTTGGCTCGTGACTGATCCCGTCCTGTTAAAAATGTGATTACCATTCGAGTTAAAGCAAAATAGGCAGTATTGTTGTAGTCTCTTCTCCTGTTGGGCAGAAAGCCTTTGGAATTCGACAGAGGGATTACTATGAAGACGTTTTTCGCGGCTGCGACCGCAGTATTGTTGCTGCAGTTTTCTCCCGTTGCAGCCGAGGCGGCCACGCTGGTCGCCAATATCAGCCTCAGCAAGCAGACGATGACCGTGACCGAGAACGGCTGGGTCAAGTATCGCTGGAAAGTTTCGACGGCGCGCAAGGGTTATACCACGCCGACCGGCTCGTGGAGCGCCAAGTGGCTGTCGCGCGATCACCGCTCGAAGAAATACGACAATGCGCCGATGCCTTTCGCGGTGTTCTTCAACGGCGGTTATGCGGTGCACGGCACCTTCGACCGCAAGCGGCTCGGCACGCCGGCCTCGCATGGCTGCGTGCGCCTCGACCCCAACAATGCGGCGGAGTTTTTCGCGATGACGCAGGAAAACGGCCTTGCCAATACGCGCGTGGTCATCACGCGCTAGAGCAATTCCAGCAAAAGTGGGAACCGGTTTTGCGTCCGGAATTGCGGGGAAAACAATAAGCTAGAGCATTGAAGGCGACTCCGTTTTCGCCGGAAATGCTCCAGGCAGCCCTCACGCGGTGACCCGGCGCTCCAGCTCGTCCATGTCGGGAACGACGATATGACGGTTGTTCTCGATGCGGATGACGCCCTGCTTGCGCAGCTTGGTCATCTGGCGGCTGACGGTCTCGATCGTCAGCCCCAGGAAATCGGCGATCTCGGCGCGTGAGAGCGGCAGGTCGAAGGTCGTGCTGCAGGTCGTTTCCGGCTCGGCATGGGTGGCGATGAGATAGAGAAGGCTGGCGACCTTTTCCTGGGCCGTGCGGCGGCCGAGCGTCAGCATCCATTCGCGGGCCGCATCCAGTTCCTTCAGCGCCTGGGCATGCAGGTTATGCTGCAGTTCCGGCGTATCCGCGATCATGCGGTCCAGCAGCCCGCGGGGGAAGACGCAGATTTCCGTCGGCGTGGCCGCTTCGGCCGAGAGCGTGCTTTCCGGCACGAAGGGGCGGCCGATGAAATCGGGGGCGAATTGCAGGCCGACGATCTGCTGGCGCCCGTCCGGCATGACCTTGCAGAGCTTCACCACGCCATTCATGATGTTGGAATAGGAGGAGACCTCTTCGCCCTGGGCGACGATCTCGCAGCCGGCATCAAGCTTGCGGCGCGTGGAGTGCTTGCAAAGCTCGCGCAGCTGTGCGGCCGCCAGCGCGCCGCAGACGACGCCGTGGCGCGCCTCGCAGACGCGGCAGGTGGCCGGAATACTTATGTCTGGATCTTCACTGCGCGCGATGTCCATGTTGCGATGCCCCGATCCGACCTTGTGCCTGCGTTCTGTTACGCTTCGGCTGCAAAGTCATCTATCCCGATTTCTTGCGTCTCTGTCTTGATCTTTATCAATTTCAACCGGATTCCAATTTGATCCAGATCAAACTATCCTTCTTCTGCAGTTTTATTTGAAGCGAAACTTGCCTGACGGATTTTCCGCTTTGAAAAACCGGCCCGGCGCGGAAAATTCCGGCGTCCTTCGAGCTGTAGGAACTCTCGGGCGGCAGCGCAATCGAACGCAGGTTTAGGGTGGCGGATGCGGGCTGTCCTGGCGTCGATCGGCCGGAAAAACCTTTAGCCGGGTGGCCGCATCGGGCTGCGGCGCCTGTCCGGCGGGGGGCGGAAGGCCCCGTTCCATTGCTGTTTAGGCAACACCTTTGCGCCAAATTGGCGTACAACCGGGACGAAAGCATTGGCTTTTGAAAAGGATTTGCCTATGAGGGGGAGAATCTTCATTTCCAAGAGGTAGAGCGAGTGACCGCTACATTCGATAAAGTTGCCGACATCATTGCTGAAACCAGCGAGATCGACCGCGCAACGATCACGCCGGAAAGCCACACGATCGACGACCTCGGTATCGACAGCCTCGACTTCCTCGATATCGTTTTCGCGATCGACAAGGAATTCGGCATCAAGATTCCGCTCGAGAAGTGGACGCAGGAAGTCAACGAAGGCAAGGTTTCCACCGAAGAATATTTCGTGCTGAAGAACCTCTGTGCCAAGATCGACGAGCTGCGCGCCGCCAAGGCTTGAAGCCAAGCCATCATGTTTTTTTCACGCCCTGCCGCCGTTGATATGGCGGCCGGGCGATTTTGTTCCTAAGTAGGCCTTCCGACGGGCTTGTCGCGCGTCGCGCCGGAGAAGACTGATGCTGCTGGAATATTTCCAGATGATTGACCGCGTCGAGGCGGTGGACCTTGAGAAGCGCACGCTCAATGCGCGCTCGGTCGTGCCGGCCAAAAGCCCCGTTTTCGAGGGGCATTTTCCGGGCATGCCGCTCGTTCCCGGCGTGCTTCTGATCGAAACCATGGCGCAGGCCTCCGGCATGCTGGTGCTGGCCGCCACCGATTTTACGTCGATGCCCTTCCTGATGTCGGTCGACGGCGCCAAGATGCGCACCTTCGTCGAGCCGGAAGCCGTGCTCGACATCGAGGCTTTTCTCGAACATGACGGCTCCGGTTTTGCCGTCACCAAGGCAAAGATCACCAGCGGCGGCAAGAAGGTCTGCGATGCGCAGCTGAAACTGCGCACCATGCCGTTCAGCGAAATTCCGCTCGGCGATATCGTTAGGAAACGTGCCGGCGAGGTGGGCCTGATGGACGCCATCGCCGCGCAGGGGGCGAAGGCCCAGGGGGTGAGTGAATGAGCAAGGCCGCCAATGACGTCGTCATCACCGGTGTCGGCATCGTAACCTGTCAGGGTGTCGGCAAGGATGCGCATATCGCGCTGCTGACCGCCGATGCGGCGCCCGCGACCATTATCGAAACCGAGAAGTTCAAGCCCTATCCGGTGCATCCGCTGCCCGAGATCGACTGGTCGCAGCAGATCGCCAAGCGCGGCGACCAGCGCCAGATGGAGAACTGGCAGCGCATCGGCGTTTTCGCCGCCGGTCTCGCGCTCGACGATGCCGGCTTCAAGGACGATCTCGAAGCCTGCGGCACGATGGACATGATCGTGGCGGCCGGCGGCGGCGAACGCGACATCAATGTCGATACGCTGATCGTGGACGAGGGCCTGAAGCGCAACGACCGCGAGCTGCTGCTGAACGAGAAGCTGACGACGGAACTCAGGCCCACGCTGTTTCTGGCGCAGCTTTCCAACCTGCTGGCCGGCAATATTTCCATCGTCCACAAGGTCACCGGCTCCTCGCGCACGTTCATGGGCGAGGAAGCCTCCGGCGTTTCCGCCGTCGAGACGGCCTTCTGGCGCATCAAGTCGGGCGAATCCACCCATGCGCTGGTCGGCGGCGCCTTTGCTGCCGAACGTCAGGACATGATCCTGCTCACCGAAGCGATCGGCGCCAATACGCGCGGTGAGTGGGCGCCGCTCTGGTCGCGCTCCGGGCTTGAGGGCGGCGGCATCATCCTGGGTTCTGCCGGCGCCTTCCTGGTGCTGGAATCGCGCAAGCATGCCGAAGAGCGCGGCGCGCATATCTATGCGACGATGGGCGCGGTCGAGGGCGACCGCGGCAACCGAAACGCCGGCAATTTCGAAAAGCGCATGGAGCGGCTGCTGAAACCCGCCGGCGACCTGCCGGCCGAAACCACGGCGGTCTTCTCCGGCTCGACCGGCATGCACGAGCTTGCCGCCCGCGAAAAGGCGGTGCTGGAACATCAGCTTCCGGGGGCTGCGATCCGCGGCTTCGGCGGCGTTTCGGGCCACACGATCGAGGCGCAGTTCACGCTCGGCCTTGCGCTCGCAGCCCTTGCCGTCGATGCCAAGGCCAAGGTTCCGCCGTTCGACGCGGCGCACGAAGCGCCGATGACGGCAGGCACCAAGGCCGCCGTCGTGACGACGGTCGGACATCAGCGCGGCGAAGGCGTCGCCGTTCTTTCCGCAGAAGCGTGAGGAGTGACTGAAATGACAGCGTCCGCTTACAGGGATCATCTCGGCCGGCCGATCGTCGCCGTGACCGGCATGGGCATCATCACCTCGCTCGGCCAGGGCCTGAAGGACAATTGGGCGGCCCTTTCGTCCGGCACGTCGGGCATCCACGAAATCACCCGCTTCCCGACCGAAGGGCTTTCGACGCGCATTGCCGGCACGGTCGATTTCATCGACATTCCCGTGCCGAACGCGGTCGAGCGCTCCTACGCCTTTGCGCGCGAGACGACGATCGAGGCGCTGGCCGATGCCGATCTGTCCGGCGATTTCAACGGGCCGCTGTTCCTCGCCGCCCCGCCGATCGAGCCGGAATGGAGCGCCCGTTTCGAGCTTGCCGACCGGTCGCCGGCCGCCGACCATCCGGGCGACGCCTACGAGCGGTTTTTGGCCGCCATGCGCCAGCGCCCGGACCCGGCTTTCCATGAGGCGGCGCTGTTCGGCGCGATTTCGGAGCGCCTGGCCGACCGGTTCGGCACGCGCGGCCTGCCGGTGACGCTGTCGACGGCCTGTGCATCGGGCGTCACGGCGATCCAGCTCGGCATCGAGGCGATCCGCCAGGGCCGCACCGAGCGGGCGCTGACGGTTGCGACCGACGGTTCGCTGAGCGCGGAAGCGCTGATCCGCTTTTCTCTGCTCTCGGCCCTTTCCACCCAGAACGATCCGCCGACCAAGGCTTCCAAGCCTTTCAGCAAGGATCGCGACGGTTTCGTCATTGCCGAAGGTGCGGCGAGCCTGGTGCTGGAATCGCTTGAGGCGGCCATTGCCCGCGGCGCCAAGGTGCTCGGCATCATGAAGGGGGCGGGCGACAAGGCCGACAGCTTCCACCGCACGCGTTCCTCGCCGGACGGCGGCCCGGCGATCGCGACGATGCGCGCAGCGCTTGCCGATGCCGGCATGAGCGAGGACGATATCGGCTATATCAACGCGCACGGCACCTCGACGCCCGAAAACGACAAGATGGAATACGGTTCCATGTCGGCCGTCTTCGGCGAGAAGCTGATCGGCATTCCGACCTCTTCCAACAAGTCGATGATCGGCCATACGCTGACGGCGGCCGGCGCGGTCGAGGCGGTGTTCTCGCTGCAGACGATGCTGACCGGCACCTTGCCGCCGACGATCAACTACAACAACCCCGATCCGTCGATCGTTCTCGATGTCGTGCCCAACAAGAAGCGGGAAGCCCAGGTCTCGGCCGTGCTTTCCAACTCTTTCGGCTTCGGCGGGCAGAACGCAAGCCTTGTCATGGCGCTCGAACCGGCTTAGAGACCCTGCTTGACTTTGGGACGAAGCGGTTTTTGACGTCGTCCTCGGGCTTGTCCCGAGGATCTACCCACGTCACTCGATGAATGCTGGCAGATGCTCGGGACAAGCCCGGGCATGACGACGATCCGCGTAGAAGAAAGAACTGCACATCATGCGCGCTTTGCAACTGATCGATGACCGCAAGCTTGAGATCACCGACCTGCCGGAACCGGATGCACCTTCGGCCGGCGAAGTGACGTTGCGCGTCAAGGCGGTTGCGCTGAACCATATCGATGTCTGGGGCTGGCGCGGCATGGCATTCGCCAAGCGCAAGATGCCGCTCGTCATCGGCGCGGAAGCCTCCGGCGTGGTCGAAGCGATCGGTCCGGGCGTCGCCAACGTTCTGCCCGGCCAGCTCGTATCGATCTACGGCGCGCGCACCTGCGGCCTCTGCCGCCCGTGCCGCGAAGGCCGCGACAATCTCTGCGAACATGTCTCCGGCGTGCACGGCTTCCATCTCGACGGTTTCGCGCAGGAGAAGGTGAACCTGCCGGCGCGCCTGCTGGTGCCGGCGCCTCCCGGCGTCGATGCCGTCGGTGCGGCGCTCGCGCCCGTCACCTTCGGCACGGTCGAGCATATGCTCTTCGACAATGCCAAGCTGGAGCCCGGCGAGACGATCCTCATTCATGCCGGCGGCTCCGGCATCGGCACGGCGGCGATCCAGCTTGCCAAGAAGATCGGCTGCACCGTGATTACGACAGTCGGTTCGGACGACAAGATCGAGAAGGCCAAGGCGCTCGGCGCCGATCACGTCATCAACTACCGCACCGACCGTTTCGAGGGCGTTGTGCGCAAGCTCACCAGGAAGAAGGGCGTCGATGTCGTCTTCGAACATGTGGGCAAGGACACCTGGGCAGGCTCCATGCTCTGCATGAAGCGCGGCGGGCGTCTCGTCACCTGCGGCTCGACCTCGGGTGTTTCGACCGAGATGAACCTGATGATGCTGTTCCAGCAGCAACTGAAGCTGCTCGGCTCCTTCGGCTGCCGCATGGAAAACATGGCCGACGCCATGCAGAAGATGGGCCGCGGCCTCGTGCATCCGGTCATCGATACCGAAGTCGGCTTCGACGATATCGACCGCGCGCTGGAGCGCATGGAAGGCCGGCAGATCTTCGGCAAGATCATCCTGAAGATGGACTGACCCTGCGTGAAGCTTTTCATCACCCGGATCGTTCTGGCGCTCAGGCACTTCCAGCAATGGCTGGTGGCGCAGGTGATGTTCGGTTTCCTGAATTTCCTGAAGCTGTTCCCGGCTGACGGCGCCATGCGCTTTGCCGACTGGCTGACGCGCCAGATCGGCCGGCGGCTGAAGCGCCACAGGCTGATGCTCTACAATCTGCGCCGGGCCTTTCCGGAAAAGAGCGATGCGGAGCTGGAGGAAATCGCGCTCGAAAGCTGGGGCAATATGGGCCGGCTTGCGGCCGAATATGTCTTCCTCGACCAGCTTTTCGATTTCGATCCTGAACGGGCCGAGCCCGGCCGGGTGGAAGTCTCGGGCATTCCGATCTTCCTGGAACTGCGCGACAATCCGCGTCCCTTCATCGTCTTTACCGGCCATACCGGCAATTTCGAGCTCCTGCCGGTTGCCGGCAACGCGTTCGGCCTCAGCGTGACCGTGCTCTTCCGGCCGCCGAACAATCCATACGTCGCCAAGAGGGTCTTCGATTTCCGCAGCGGCCGCATGGGCAAGCTGGTGCCTTCCCATGCCGGTTCTTCCTTCGCGCTGGCGCGCCAGCTCGAAGCGGGGCAGGGCGTGGGCGTTCTCGTCGACCAGAAATTCAGCCGCGGGTTGAAGACGACCTTCTTCGGGCTCGAGACCAAGACCAATCCGCTGCTGCCGAAGCTGGTGCGGCAGTTCAACTGCGACGTCTATCCGGCCCGCTGCATCCGTCTTCCCGGCGGCCGCTACCGGCTGGAAATCGAGCCGAAACTGGACATGCCGCGCGACGAAAAGGGCAATCTGGACCTTGCCGCCACGGCGCAGATGCTGAACGACAAGGTGGAAAGCTGGGTGCGCGAATACCCGGCCCAATGGCTGTGGTATCACGACCGCTGGGATATCAAGCGTTCCGTCAGCCTGTAAGGTTGCGCCTGTAAGATTTTGCTCCTGATTTATAATCGGTGAAAAGCGACAGGTCCGGCTCGGTTGAAAATGAGTACGGTTCATGTTATGCGTTTCTACCAGGGCGCGTAGTGCGCCTACCGTAAGGCGTAATCTTTCATTAAGCATAGGCCTCGACCGGTTTCGGAACGTTTCTCAGGAAATGGATATGGGGGTATCTTGCTTGAGTTGTTCAGGGCCTTCTCCTTGCGCTGTGCGCAGATCGAGGAAGCGATAAGGCTAGGGGACGATGAGCGCGTGGAGGCGCTCGACCGCGATATCCAGCCGCTCGTCGAAGCGATACTCGCTTGCAGGGCGTCCAGTCTCATTGAAGTTTATATGCAACTTCAGTTTGTAAGCTACCTCATCAGCCAGGACGCCGATGACGGGGCTTTCGTCACGCAATATGCCGCCGTGCTGTCCTATCTGCTCGACCGTTATTTCGGCGCCCACGCGCCGGACTGGCGCGTGCCGCTGCCGGCGGAGGTGAAGCTGCGCCCGCCGCCGGCCTATGTTCCCGATACCGACAACGGCCAGTTCCTCAACGCCGCGATCCTGCAGACGCTGCCGGACCGGGTGGCGGTGCTGACGAAGGACTACCGCTACCTCTATTCCAACCCGGCCAATTGCGCCCATCTCGGCCGCAACGCCATGCAGCTCATCGGCCGCCATATCGTCGAATTCGTCGGTGAGGAGCGTTTCGCGGGCGAGGTGAAGGAAAAGCTCGACGCCTGCTTCGAGGGCGTGTCGGTCGATTATGTCTACGAGCGGGACGCGCGGCGCAACCGCTGCCGCATGGTGCCGCTGCACGATGCGGCCAGGAAGGTGATCGGGGCGCTCATCACCATTCAGAATCTCGGTGCCGCGGCAAGGGTGGACGCCTGAGCGGACCGCGATATTCGCGCGCCAGGCCTGAGGTTTTTGCTTCTGCCGCAGCCCTCGCTGAACCGCGACGCCGTCCTGGGCGCCACGCCCTAATTCCTGCTCCAGACCGCAAGTTCGTAACCGTCCCTGTCGCGGAAATGGAAGCGCCGGCCGCCGGGGAAGGGGGTGATCGGTTTTGCTATCGTGCCGCCGGCCTTTTCGACGGCGGCGAGCGCATCTTCCAGCCTTTCCGCATAGAGGATGACGAGCGGGCCGCCGGCGGCTCGCACCGGGGCGAGATTGGTGAAGCCGCCTTTCAGCCTGCCGTCGTCGAATTCGCAATAGTTCTCGCCGTAATCGGTGAAGCGCCAGCCGAAGGCTGCGCCGTAGAAGGCTTTTGCCGCGCCGATATCGGCGACGTTGAATTCGACATAGTCGATGCGGCGGTCGTTTTCCGTGTCGTTTCCGGCCATCTCATTTCTCCATCATCGATTTCAGCGCCGCCAGGTCCTTCTGGACATGGGCGGCGTCGGCGGCAAACTGCTCGTCGGTCATGCCCGGCAGGCGCAGCAGCGTGAACATCGCCTCGCAACCGTCGCCGTTCGGTACGATGCGCAGCGCGTTATAGACGCGCAGGCCGGATTCGATGGTGACGGTATGGTCGATGACGCCGAATTCGTTCGGCGGCACGAAGCTCACGCGGACGCTGCCGAGCGGGCCATGGGCGATCCAGTCCTCGCCGTCGGGTTCCAGGCCGCTCGCAAGGCCGGAGGCCCAGAGCGGCATGTTCTCCGGCCGGCCGGCGAAGTCATAGACATCGCGCCAGTCTCTCCTGATCGTGATGTGGACGATGCGGGCGGGCATTGTGTTCATCGGTCTGTCCTTTTGCTTTGCGTCAGACTACAGCGCCGGCACGGGCCGTCTTGAACGAAACGGTCAGCCTGCCGCCAATTGAGCGCGCATGGCGGATGGCGTCAGCGTCGTCAGGTCGCCGATCTCGCGGGTCATGTGGGCCTGATCGGAAAAGCCGGCTTCGAGGGCAAGCGCGGCAAGGGACGAGGGCTCGCCGGCGCGGCACAGGGCCATGAAACGCTGCAGCCGGCGGATACGCTCCAGTGTCTTGATGCCGTAGCCGAAATGGTGGCGGGCGCGGCGGCGCAGCTGCCGCTCGCCGATGCCGAGGCCGCGCTGCAGGCCGCCGATCCGGCCCGGCCCGCCATCGGCGGCGGCAAAGATCAGGCGGGCCTCGGGGTCGGGCGCGTCCTCGCTGCCTGCGAGGTCTTTCAGCAGGGCGGCGAAGAGCGGCAGAGCGGCGGCCCCATCCGGGCCGTCAGTGAGGCGAGGTTCGAGCAGGGCGGCCTTTGCGGGCGCAAGATCGCGCAAGGGAACGGAGAGGCCGGTGATGTCCGACAGAGGCAGTTTCAGCCAGGCGGCACCCGCGCCCGGCGCAAAACGCGCGCCGAGAATGCGCATGCCCGGCGCCATCGGCGGGAAGGCGGCGGTGCGGTCCGGCCCGGCAACGCAGAGGCGGCCGTCTGCGAAAAGCAGGTCGCAATAACCGTCGGGCACGATGGCGACAGGGCTTGCGGTTTTTATCTCATGCGACCAGAGGCAGGTGAAATGCGGCGCAAGGGCAGGCGAGGGCGCGTATTCGCGGTAGCGCCCGGCTTTGCCTGCCAGAAGCGGCCCGCTGTCGCCCCGGCTTTCAGTGCTGGCTGTCATTGCGGCCTCCCCGACCCCTTCATATGGTGCGCGCCAGGCCATTCGAAAAGCCTGTTCCGGCTGCCTTTTTTCGCCGCGAATCGGCCGTTGCGACCTTGCCGTTTGACCGAGAGAGTGCAACAACATCGCACCATTTGACTCATCGGAGGTTTGTCGTGGAAAAGGCAGAAATCGGACTGATCGGCCTTGCCGTCATGGGTTCCAACCTGGCGCTCAACATTGCGGAAAAAGGCAACAAGATCGCGGTTTTCAACCGCACTCCTGAAAAAACGGATGAATTCTACGAAAGCGCCGGCGATCTCAAGAAGCAGATCATTCCCTGCAAGACGATCGAGGAATTCGTCGAGGCGATCCGCCCGCCGCGGCCGATCATCATCATGATCAAGGCAGGCGAAGCCGTGGACCAGCAGATGGAGGCGCTTCGCCCGCACCTGCAGAAGAACGACATCATGATCGATGCCGGCAACGCCAACTTCCGCGATACGGTCGCCCGCTTCGACCGCCTCAAGGATACGGGCCTGACCTTCATCGGCATGGGCGTTTCGGGCGGCGAGGAAGGTGCCCGCCACGGCCCGTCGATCATGGTCGGCGGCACGGAAGATTCGTGGAAGCGCGTCGAGAAGGTGCTGACCTCGATCGCCGCCAAATATGATGGCGACCCCTGCGTCGCATGGCTCGGCAACGACGGTGCGGGCCATTTCGTCAAGACGATCCATAACGGCATCGAATATGCCGACATGCAGATGATCGCCGAAATCTACGGCATCCTGCGCGACGGCCTCGGCAAGAGCGCTTCGGAAATCTCCGGCATCTTCGGCGAGTGGAACAAGGGCCGCCTGAATTCCTACCTGATCGAAATCTCCGAAAAGGTTCTGGCCGCCACCGACCCGATCTCCAAGACGCCGATGGTCGACATGATCCTCGACAAGGCCGGCCAGAAGGGCACCGGCAAGTGGTCGGCGATCGAAGCGCAGAACATGGGCATTCCGGCAACCGGCATCGAAGCCGCCGTTGCCGCTCGCAGCCTGTCGTCGATGAAGGAACAGCGCGAAGCCGCCCAGAAGATCTTCGGCGATCTCGGCGCGGCCTTCCCGGTCGCCTACGGCGCAGACTTCAACAAGGACCTGGAACTGGCGCTGTTTGCCGGCAAGATCGGCGCCTATGCGCAGGGCTTTGCCGTCATGGCGGAAGCTTCCAAGGAGTTCAACTGGTCGCTGCCGATGCCGACGATCGCCCGTATCTGGCGCGCCGGCTGCATCATCCGCTCGCAGTTCCTCGACGAGATCACCAAGGCGTTTACGGATGCGCCCGATGCGGCCAACCTCATCGTCACGCCGGCGTTTTCGGCCATGGTCAAGGAATCGATCCCGGCGCTCCGCCGCGTCGTGACCGCAGCAATGGCGGCCGGCCTGCCGGTGCCGGCACTGGCCTCGGCGCTCACCTATTTCGACGCCTACCGCCAGGGCCGCGGCACTGCCAACCTCATCCAGGCGCAGCGCGACTTCTTCGGTGCCCACGGCTTCGACCGCCTCGACGGCAAGGACTTCCACCACGGCCCCTGGGGCAGCGGTGCCTCGACCTTCTGAGGTTCGTGCGGATAGAGACGAAGAGCCCGGCCATCGTGCCGGGCTTTTTGCTTGAGGGCCAATGGCGAACGAGAGGTTTTCGGCATGCTTCACCATGCATCATTCGGGGTGGCTGATATCGAGCGGGCGGCACGGTTTTACGATGCCGCCTTTGGTGCGCTCGGTTATGTCAGGGTCTGGGAGGATCTGCGGCCGGGCGAGGCGGGTCAGGCGGTCGTTACGGCCTGCCCGGCGGCGGAGATAAGCTGGCGATCAAATCGGTCGAGGTGGGGCAGGCGGCACCCGGCGCAGGCTTTCACCTTGCCTTTGCGGCGCTCGACCGGCAATCGGTAATCGATTTTCATGCGGCGGCACTTGCAAATGGCGGTGTCGATAATGGCGCGCCGGGGCTGAGGCAGCACTATGGGCCGAACTATTTTGCGGCCTTCGTCATCGATCCGGATGGGTATCGGATCGAGGCGGTGTTCAATCAAGCGGTTTGAGGCTCTGACGTCGGCGGAATGTGATAGACGACGCAGCCATATTTGCGGTTCCGGCGGTGTTCCCTGACCTCGCCGCCATAGGCTTCGGCAATCCGTCGGCTGGCGATGTTTTCCTCTGCGACCGGATATTCGAAATAACGGACCGTCTGCGTGCTGCTGACCCATCTCGCCACGGCACCGATCAGCTCATGGCCGAAGCGCCTGCCGTGTACATCGCGGCGCAGCCAGATGCCGAGCTCAGGTGTATCGGACTTGAGGGCGTGTACGCCGAGAATGCCAAGGCAGCGGCCATCGTCGCGACTGCGGGGGACGAGGGTGAGTTCCAGTCCTTCTTCCATTGCGGGCAGCCAGTTTTGCCAGACCTCCGCAAAGGCTTGCTCGCTCGCAGGCGGCTCCCAGGCTGTGAAGCGGGTGATCTCGGGGGAGATGCAGGCAAAGACCTCGCTGGCATCCTCTGGCCGGAAGGAGCGGAGGATTGTGCGCTCCGTCGGTACTTCGATATTCCGCATGTGTCCTGCCTTGCTGTCGCCGCTGCCGGGCTGGACGCTAGCGCTACCTTGACGCTGTGGAAAGGGAGCTGTGAGGGCAGGCGCTTGATGCCCGGCCAATAGTTACGGTCATCGTTGTTGATTCCGCTGGAAATGCGAATGTTGTTATAAACCGGGTTGATATCGCGAACGTAGAGGGACGGCAGTGAAGATCAGTTATGATGACAGTGTAGACGCTGCTTATATCAAGCTTAAAAGCGAAGATGATCGCACGCCGTTTGGGTTCACATATTGCTGTGATGCAGCCGCGGTCGATGGTCAAATAAATCTCGACTTCGATCTGGACGGCCGACTGATAGGTATCGAAGTGTTGTTCGCTAGCAGAAAGCTGCCTTTGCATTTGCTCAAAGACGCTTGAGGACGCGCGTCGGCGAGGCGAATGACTCACATGCCGCAAACAGAAATATCGGTTCTGCCCAAGGACTTGGGCAGACTGGGTTCCTGTGACATCCCTCGTGCTGGCACGAGGAGGGAACGAGGGAGATTAGGATGGGCCTCAGTGCCTCAGGCAACGTGCACTTGGGGCGAGGTGGGGCGGTGCCGTAGGCGTTGTGCTGGCTGCCCTCAGTCCTACATCCCCGCAGGCCATTCCGGCTTGCTGATGGACTGCAGCAGCTCGGCATCCACGCCATCGATGCGGGCGATCACCTGTTTGGCCATTTCGCGGCCGGCGTGGCGGACGTCTTCGTAGGCGGCGATGATTTCCGGGCGGATCCAGTTGAGGATCGGGGCGGATTGTTTGGAGACGAGGTCGACGTCGTGGCCGAGGCGCTTGCCGGCGGCTTCGATGCCGGCATTGACGGCGATGGTGGCGCTGCCGGCCGAGGAGACGATGCCGTCGGGGGCGGCGGGCGAGCGCATCATCTGCTCCACCGCGTCGCGGATCTCGGCAAGCGGGGCGTCGATATTGACGCGCAGCGGCACCTCTTCGGCGCCGTAATCGTGCAGGCCGGTCTGAAAGCCGATGCGGGTATGGGTATAGTAGGTGAGCTTGCTCGGCGGCTGCAGCAGCGCGATGCGCTTGCGGCCGCGGCTGACGAGCTTCTGCACGGCCTGATGGGCGTAAGCCTCGTTGTCGAAATCGTGATAGGGATGCACGAGCCCGCCATCGGTGCGGCCGTGGGTGGTGAAGGGCATGCCGCTTTCGACGAGCAGGCGCACGCGCGGATCGTCGGGCTCGACGCGGGAAATGATGACGCCGTCGGCCGAACCCGTGTCGAGGATATAGCGCACCGGCAGCATGGGGTCCTTGCTGTGCGAATGCGGGGTGACGACGATATGGTAGGGCGTGCCGGTCAGCACTTCGGAAATGCCGAAGACCATCTGGCTGGAAAAGCCCATGATCTCCTCGTCGATGCTGAGGACGAGGGCGATGACGTTGGTCTTGCCGGTTCTCAGACGCACGCCGGCCCTGTTCGGCTGGTAGCCGAGCTGGCGGGCAACCATGCGCACCCGCTCCTTCGTTTCCGCGCCAATGTCCGGTGCGTCCTTCAGCGCCCGCGACACGGTCGTCACGCCGAGACCCGTCATGAAGGCGATCGTCTTCAATGTCGGGCGTTCGCGCTGAACGGAACCGGATGCAGCTCCGCCGAAATTTCCGTTGTTTTCCATCCCTCTAGGCCCGCCTCGCGCGATTTGTTTCGCCTTATAGAGGCTTTTTTCCACGCTGTAAGCATGCCGGCGTGGAAAAAGCTCTCCTCCCTGAGCGAAACAATCTGTAACGATACAGTAGAAATGTCGAGCCTTTTTTCTGATCAGCGTTGCAGAGCAGTCCTCTCTGGTTGAATCGCCTGCCTGTCCCGCGATTTTTTGCGTCCGCGAAATCCACAGTAGGGGAAATTGTCAGATTATTCAGAAATTAATCAATAAAATCATTAGCTTGTTCGGATACTGCACTTGCGAGATCGCTTGCTTACGCTTTTCTCATGGAGCCGGGATGGGGCGGATGATTGCAGCCACAGGCTGTATTGACGTCTTTCACAGAAAATTTTGCGAGCGGGCGGTTGCGCGGATAAATCGATTGCTCTAAGTTTTTCCGGCAACGTTTCAGTGAGGGAGGAGAACTCATGAAAATCCGTATGATGGCGGCCGTGCTTGCCGCTTCCGTGGCCATCCCGTTCGGCGCCGCCAACGCGACCGATCTCGAAGTCACCCACTGGTGGACTTCGGGCGGTGAGGCCGCCGCCGTGGCCGAGCTCGCAAAGGCATTCGACGCTACCGGCAATCACTGGGTTGACGGCGCAATCGCCGGCTCCGGCAGCACCGCGCGTCCGATCATGATCAGCCGCATCACCGGCGGCGACCCGATGGGTGCGACCCAGTTCAACCACGGCCGTCAGGCCGAGGAACTTGTCCAGGCCGGCCTCATGAAGGACCTGACCGACGTGGCGACCGCAGGCAAGTGGAAGGACATCATCCGTCCGTCGACCCTGCTCGATTCCTGCACGATCGACGGCAAGATCTATTGCGCGCCCGTCAACATCCACTCCTGGCAGTGGCTGTGGCTGTCGAACGCGGCCTTCGCGAAGGCCGGCGTCGCCGTTCCGAAGAACTGGGATGAATTCGTCGCCGCCGCTCCGGCTCTGGAAAAGGCCGGGATCGTTCCTCTTGCTGTCGGCGGTCAGGGCTGGCAGGCCAGCGGCGCCTTCAACGTTCTGATGATCGCCATCGGCGGCAAGGACAACTACCTGAAGGTCTTCAAGGACAAGGACGCCAAGGTTGCGGCCGGACCGGAAATCGCCAAGGTGTTCAAGGCTGCCGACGATGCGCGCCGCATGTCCAAGGGCAGCAACGTGCAGGACTGGAACCAGGCCACCAACCTCGTCATCACCGGCAAGGCTGGCGGCCAGATCATGGGTGACTGGGCGCAGGGCGAATTCCAGGTCGCCAAGCAGGTTGCCGGCAAGGACTATACCTGCCTTCCTGGCCTCGGCGTGAACGAGATCATCTCGACCAGCGGTGACGCCTTCTACTTCCCGCTCCAGAAGGATGCGGAAAAGGCCAAGGCTCAGGACGTGCTTGCCGCGACACTTCTCGACCCGAAGACCCAGGTTGCCTTCAACCTGAAGAAGGGCTCGCTGCCGGTCCGCGGCGACGTCGACCTCGCCGCCGCCAACGACTGCATGAAGAAAGGTCTCGATATCCTCGCCAAGGGCAATATCGTCACCAGCTCCGATCAGCTCGCTTCACCGGATACGACAAAGCAGATCGAAGACCTCTTCGCCGAGTTCTTCGCCAATGAGACGATGACGCCCGACGCAGCCCAGAAGCGCTTCGCCGACATCATCGCCGCTGCCGACTGATCCTCGGTCCTCAAGCCTAACAGGTCCGGCCCCGCTTGCCGCAGGGCCGGACCGCGCCGACGGATCTCCGATCCAGCCGGCGACGGCGCGTCACACCGGCTGCGGTCGCCCAAGACCGCATGGCCGACGTGGCAGGGACGGGAAGGGCGGGCCTCTTCGGACGGCGCCCCGATCACCGAAGCGACTGTGCTTCAGGAGGAAACTCAATGACAGGTCAAGCGAGAGCGGGCCGACCGTTTAAATTGTTTCGCAATCTGAATTCGAAGATTGCTTCCATTCCCATGATCCTCACCGCCATGGTCATCTTTCTCGGTGGCACGATCTGGACGGTGGTTTATTCCTTCACCAATTCCAAGCTGCTGCCGCGCCTGACCTTTGTCGGCTTCGAGCAATATCAGCGTCTCTGGTCCGCCCCGCGCTGGGTCGTGTCCATCGAGAACCTGGCGATCTACGGCGTCTTGTCGCTGATCTTCAGCCTGGTCATCGGTTTCCTGCTGGCGGCTCTCATGGATCAGAAGATCCGTTTCGAGAACACGTTCCGCACGATCTTCCTCTATCCGTTCGCGCTGTCCTTCATCGTCACCGGCCTCGTGTGGCAGTGGATCCTCAACCCGGAATTCGGCGTTCAGGCGGTGGTGCGGTCGCTCGGATGGACGAGCTTCACCTTCGATCCGCTCTATACGCCTGAAATCGTCATCTACGGGGTTCTGATCGCCGCCCTCTGGCAGGGCACCGGCCTCGTGATGTGCCTGATGCTGGCGGGGCTTCGCGGCATCGACGAGGATATCTGGAAGGCGGCCCGCGTCGACGGCATTCCGATGTGGCGCACCTATCTCTTCGTCGTCATCCCGATGATGCGGCCGGTCTTCATCACCACACTCGTCATCATCGCCAGCGGCATCGTCAAGGTCTACGACCTCGTCGTCGCCCAGACCAGCGGCGGTCCGGGCATCTCGTCGGAAGTGCCGGCGAAATACGTCTACGACTACATGTTCCAGGCACAGAATCTCGGCCAGGGTTTCGCAGCGTCGACCATGATGCTGATCACCGTGGCGATCATCATCATTCCCTGGGCATATCTTGAATTTGGCGGAGGGCGCAAACGTGGCTGACAAGATCGCTCTCAAGGCCGTCGACGGCGGCGGCATCCCCTTCGAGAAGAAGGCGGTTTCCGGTCCGGCAGGGCCAAAGCCGCGGCCGGTCGTATCGGCGCGCAACATCATCGTCTACGGCACGCTTTTCGTGGCCGCCGTCTATTACATGGTCCCGCTTTACGTGATGGTCGTCACCTCGCTGAAAGGGATGCCGGAAATCCGGCTCGGCAACATCTTCGCGCCGCCGATGGAAATCACCTTCGAGCCCTGGGTCAAGGCCTGGGCAACGGCCTGCACCGGGCTTAACTGCGACGGTCTTTCGCGCGGGTTCTGGAATTCCGTGCGCATCACCGTTCCTTCGGTCGTCGTCTCCATCGCGATCGCATCGGTCAACGGCTATGCGCTGGCGAACTGGCGTTTCAAGGGATCGGAATTCTTCTTTTCCATCCTCATCATCGGCGCCTTCATTCCCTATCAGGTGATGATCTATCCGATCGTCATCATCCTGCGCGAAATCGGCATCTACGGGTCGCTGACGGGCCTCGTCATCGTGCATTCGATCTTCGGCATGCCGATCCTGACGCTGCTCTTCCGCAACTACTTCGTGTCGCTGCCGGAGGAACTGTTCAAGGCGGCGCGTGTCGACGGAGCGGGCTTCTGGCACATCTTCCTGCAGATCATGCTGCCGATGTCGCTGCCGATCTTCGTCGTAGCGATGATCCTGCAGGTGACGGGCATCTGGAACGACTTCCTGTTCGGCGTGGTCTTCACCCGGCCGGATACCTATCCGATGACCGTGCAGCTCAACAACATCGTCAATTCCGTCCAGGGCGTGAAGGAATACAACGTCAACATGGCGGCAACGATCCTGACAGGACTTGTGCCGCTCGTCGTCTATTTCGTGTCGGGGCGGCTTTTCGTCCGTGGCATCGCCGCCGGCGCAGTGAAGGGTTGATCCCATGAACATGAATGCAAGTGTTTCCATCAAGGACCTGTCGCTGAACTTCGGCGCGGTCAGCGTGCTCAAGGATCTGAACCTCGATATCAACGACGGCGAATTCCTGGTGCTGCTCGGCTCTTCGGGCTGCGGCAAGTCGACCCTGCTGAACTGCATCGCCGGACTGCTCGACGCCTCGGAAGGGCAGATCTTCATCAAGGGCAAGAACGTCACCTGGGAAGAGCCGAAGGACCGCGGCATCGGCATGGTGTTCCAGTCCTATGCGCTTTATCCGCAGATGACGGTCGAAAAGAACCTCTCCTTCGGCCTTCGCGTCGCCAAGGTGCCGCAGGCCGAGATCGACAAGCGCGTGGCGCGCGCGGCCGAGATCCTGCAGATCCAGCCGCTGCTCAAGCGCAAGCCGGCCGAGCTTTCCGGCGGCCAGCGCCAGCGCGTGGCGATCGGCCGCGCGCTGGTGCGCGATGTCGACGTCTTCCTCTTCGACGAGCCGCTGTCCAACCTCGATGCCAAGCTGCGTTCGGAGCTGCGCGTGGAAATCAAGCGCCTGCACCAGTCGCTGAAGAATACGATGATCTACGTCACGCACGACCAGATCGAGGCGCTGACGCTTGCCGACCGTATCGCCATCATGAAGAGCGGCATTATCCAGCAGCTCGACGATCCGACGACGATCTACAACAAGCCGCGCAATCTCTTCGTTGCCGGCTTCATCGGCTCGCCGTCGATGAACTTCCTGCACGGCGAACTGGTCAAGGCGGGCGACGGGCTCGCCTTCAGCGCCAACGGCGTCAATTTCTCGCTTGCCGCCTATGACGGCTACGAGAAGCTGCAGCCCGGCCGCAAGGTGGTGCTCGGCGTTCGCCCCGAACATATCAAGGTCAACGAGAATACCGGCGGCGAAGAGCATGATGCGACCGTCGATATCGAAGAGCCGATGGGCGCCGACAATCTGCTCTGGCTGAAACATGCCGGTCACACGATGTCGGTACGCATCAACGGCGCGCGCCGCTTCAATGTCGGCAGCAAGGTGAAGCTCAGCTTCGACATGGCGCTTGCCTCGGTCTTCGATGCCGAAAGCGAAGTGCGTCTCTAGAATATTCGGCGGGCGGGTCCAGAGACGGTGCCGCCCGCTCAGTGCTATGCCATTGCTTAGGAATTCGACGGATGCTCCGTATTCCCTCATTCCTGTGCCTGTCACAGGAATCCAGTGTGCCCAAGTCCTTGGGCACGGGCGACTTGTTTCCTTTTGGGGCTGAGTCATTCACCGCGCGGACGCGCGGTGGCTGGATTCCTGTGACAGGCACAGGAATGAGGGAGGGGAGGCGACGTCCTTTCCAGAATTGTAGATCGGAAGCGATATCGTGACCCACCAATCGACTATTTCCAGCATCGACCTGTCCGGCTCCTGGCAACTTTCTTCAAGCGACGGTGAAATCAGGAGCGCGATCACGCTTCCGGGCGACGTGCACACGGCGCTCGCCAGGGCCAATCTCATTCCCGATCCCTATTTCGGGCGCAATGAGGAAGTGGTGCAGTGGGTGGCGCATCGTGACTGGGTGATCGAGCGCAGTTTCAATCTGCCGGAGGCGGAGGGGGACTGGTATCTCGATATCGACTATCTCGATACGATTGCCGAAATCCATGTGAACGACCGTCTGGCGCTCTCGGCCGACAATGCGTTCCGCCGCTACCGGCCGGATGTGTCGAACCTGCTGAAGGCGGGCGAAAACAAAATCCGCATCGTGCTGCATTCGAGCATTGCCGAAGGTGCCGCGCGGCAGAAGAAGCAGCCCTTCTACATTCCCTACCATCCCGGCAACTCGCCGATCCCCGACGGCAACATGCTGCGTAAGCCGCAGTGCCATTTCGGCTGGGACTGGAATATCGCCATTGCGCCGCTTGGCCTTTACGGCACGATCGCGCTGAAGAAACTGGAGACGGCGCGCATCGAGCATGTGCTGACGCGCCAGACGCATAATGCCGACGGCTCGGTGGAGCTGCAGGTCACGGCGACGCTCTTTGCCAAGGACCCCGGCATCGCCCAGCTGCATTTCGATCTCGACGGCGAGCGGGTGCGGCTCGATGTCGGCGTCAATGCCGGCGAAACCAACGTCAACCACGTCTTCGAGATCGGCAATCCGCGCCTGTGGTGGCCGTCCGGCAGCGGCGAGCAGGCGCTCTATGCGCTCACCGTCGGGCTTGGCGCCGAGAGCGTGACGAAGCAGATCGGCCTGCGCACGATCGAGCTGTTGACCACGCCCGACGAAGCCGGCAGCCGCTTCGCCTTCAAGGTCAACGGGCGGGAAATCTTCTGCCGCGGCGCCAACTGGATTCCGGCCGATGCGCTCTTCTCGCTCTCCTCGCCGGAGAAGACCGAGGACCTGCTGGCCTCGGCCAAGGCCGCCAATATGAACATGATCCGCGTCTGGGGCGGCGGTTTTTACGAGCACGACTGGTTCTACGATATCTGCGACCGGCTCGGCCTCATGGTCTGGCAGGACTTCATGTTTGCCTGCAACCTCTATCCCTCGACCGACGACTTCCTCGACAATGTCGCGGCCGAGGTGGATTACCAGGTTCGCCGGCTTTCCTCGCATGCCTCGATCGCGCTCTGGTGCGGCGATAACGAACTCGTCGGCGCACTCAACTGGTTCGAGGAATCCCGCAAGGATCGCGACCGCTATATCGTGTCCTACGACCGTCTCAACCGCACGATCGAGCAGGCGGTGAAGAGAGCGATGCCGGGTGCTACCTGGTGGCCGTCGAGCCCGGCTTCCGGCTATCTCGATTTCGGCGATGCCTGGCATGCCGACGGTTCCGGCGACATGCATTACTGGTCGGTCTGGCACGAGAACAAGTCGTTCGACAATTACCGCTCGGTCAGGCCGCGCTTCTGCTCGGAATTCGGCTTCCAGTCCTATACGTCGCTGCCGGTCATCAAGACCTATGCCGACGCCAAGGACATGAACGTCGCTTCGCCCGTCATGGAGCTGCACCAGAAGAATGCCGGCGGCAACGAGCGTATTGCCGGCACGATGTTCCGCTATTTCCGCTTCCCCAAGGATTTCCCGAACTTCGTCTATCTCTCGCAGATCCAGCAGGGCCTGGCGATCAAGACGGCGGTGGAATACTGGCGATCGCTCAAACCCCATTGCATGGGCACGATCTACTGGCAGCTCAACGACACCTGGCCGGTCGCCTCCTGGTCGAGCCTCGATTACGGCGGCCGCTGGAAGGCGATGCACTATCTGGTCAAGCGCTTCTTCCAGCCGGTGGCGGTCGCCGCCATTCCGTCCGAGGACGGCAAGTCGATCCGCTTCTCGCTGGTCAACGATACGCTTGCCGATGTCAGCGTCGATCTTTCGATCTCGATCCTGACCATGAAGGGCGAGCGCCGGCACCTGAAGAACGTGCAGGCCATGTGCGGGCCGGATGCGGCCTGCACCGCCGCAACGCTCGACATGTCCGAGATCCCCGCCGGCACGCTGCTTGCCTGGCATTTCACGGCGTCGAACGGCATGGGCGGCGAGGGGCATTATGTCCACGGCACCTACAAGGCGCTGGAACTGGAGCCTGCCGGCCTGACCGTGACGCACGAATATGTCGAGGCGAACGGCTCGGTCGACATCAACGTCACCGCCAGGGGACTGGCGCTCTTCGTGATGATCGAGACGGACACGGACGGCAAATATTCCGACAACGCCTTCGACCTTGCGGCCGGCGAAAGCCGACGCATCACCTTTACCCCGGCCAAACCGCTCGAAAAGGGCAAGCTGCCGGAATTCCGCTTCTACGACCTGCATTCCTGCCAGTCGGCAGATTGATCTTACGTGAGAACGGGCACGCGGCCCGAGGAGGATGACATGACCAAGCTCAGCTATCAGCTCTATAGCGCCCGCAATTTCCCGCCGCTTTCGGCGATTTTCGAAAAGCTCGGCAAGGCCGGCTACGGCGAAGTCGAAGGTTTCGGCGGCATCTATGCGGAACTCGACGAGGCGGGCCTGAAGAGCCTGCGCGCCGATCTCGACAAGAACGGGCTGGTGATGGCGACCGGCCATTTCAGCCCGGACTTCCTCGACGGCGAGGTGGAGAAGTCGCTCAGGATCGCCAAGATCCTCGGCATGGATTCGATCTATGCGCCGCACCTGATGCCCGACCAGCGCCCGAAGGATGCCGCCGGCTGGCTGGCTTTCGGCAAGCGCCTGCATGAGATGAGCAAGCCCTACAAGGATGCGGGCTATGAGTTCGGCTGGCACAACCACGACTTCGAATTCGTAAAGCTTTCGGACGGCTCGCTGCCGATCGAGCGCATTTTCGAAGGCGCGCCCGATATTTCCTGGGAAGCCGATATTGCCTGGGTCGTTCGCGGCGGCGCCGACCCCTATGCCTGGGTCGAGAAGCTTGGAAACCGCATCAGCGCCGTCCACGTCAAGGATATCGCGCCGGCCGGCGAAGCAACCGATGAAGGCGGCTGGGCCGATGTCGGCCACGGCACGATCGGCTGGGCGAAGCTGCTGCCGGTCGTCAAGGCCAAGACCAAGGCCAGGCATTTCGTCGTCGAGCACGACAACCCGAACGATATCGACCGCAACATCACGCGCTCGATTGCTTCCTTCAAGAGCTACTGAGGCAGACCATGACCAGGGAACTTGGCGTCGGCATCATCGGATGCGGCAATATCTCCACCACCTATTTCTCGCTGGCCCCGCTCTTCAAGGGGCTGAAGGTGCTCGCCTGCGCCGATATCAACATGCAGGCGGCAAAGCAGCGCGCCGAAGAATATGGCGTGAAGGCACAGACGATCGACGAGCTTCTCGCCAATGACGAGATCGACGTCGTCGTCAACCTGACGATCCCGGACGCACATTATCCGGTGTCCAAGGCGGCACTCGAAGCCGGCAAGCATGTCTATTCGGAAAAGCCGCTGGTGCTCTCGCTGGAGCAGGGCGAAGAGCTTCGCCGCATCGCCAAGGAAAAGGGCCTCGCCGTCGGCTGCGCGCCCGATACGTTCCTCGGCGGCGCGCACCAGCTCGCCCGCAAGTTCGTCGATGACGGCGGCATCGGCCGCATCACCTCGGGCGCCTGCTACGTCATGGGTCCGGGCATGGAAATGTGGCACCCGAACCCGGACTTCTTCTTCCTGCCGGGCGGCGGCCCGATCCTCGACATGGGGCCGTATTACATCGCCAACCTGATCAACCTGATCGGGCCGGTCAAGCGCGTCGCCGGCCTGACCTCGATGGCGTCGGAAACCCGCACCATCACCAGCCAGCCGCGCAACGGCGAGGTCATCCCGGTCAAGACGCCGACGACGATCCAGGCGCTGCTCGAATTCGTCTCGGGCGCGACCGTGACGCTGACGGCGAGCTGGGATGTGTGGTCGCACCGCCATGCCAATATGGAGCTCTACGGCACGGACGGCTCGCTCTACGTGCCGGACCCGAACTTCTTCGGCGGCGTCGTCGAGGCGAGCGGCCGCAACAAAGACATCAAGGCGCTGGAAGCCTGGGAGCATCCGTTCGGCAAGTTCAACCAGGACAGCCCGAACGGCCCGCGCGCCAATTACCGCACGGCCGGCCTTGCCGACATGGCGATGGCGCTGATCGAGGGCCGCGACGCACGCTGCTCGCTCGACCGCACGCTGCACGGCGTCGACATCATGACCTCGATCCTGAAGTCGGGTGCGGAAGGCCGGTTCATCGAGCTGACGACCACCTGCACGCAGCCGGCGGCGCTCGGCATCGAAGAGGCGCAGGCGCTGTTGAAGTAAGGCGAGGGGGCGCCGCGCGCTTGTCGTGCGGCGCGCTTGCTCCTGCGCTTCCGTCTTGCTCGGCCTTGTGCCGAGGATCTGCCGGGAGCGCAGCAGAGGCTCGGGACAAGCCCGAGCATGACGGCATCGGCGGGTGTGGCGTGCCTTCGGGCAATGTCAGCATGTGAAGTTGTCGAGAACACCCGCCACGCGCTTGCCGTATCGGCGTGCTTGATCCAATAGTGCCGTCGCGCCCGGCCTCCCGCATGAGGCGCGACGTTTTCAGCTTTCGCCCGCACCGCTGCGGGATACGAAAGGGAAGCACTTTTACAGGTTGAGGAGACCTCAGATGAGCTGGCAACCGGCCGAAGACCGTTATTCGAAGATGAAATATAACCGCACGGGCCGATCCGGCCTGAAGCTGCCGGCCGTTTCGCTGGGCCTGTGGCACAATTTCGGCGGCGACACCCCGCATGACCGCAAGGTCGACATGTGCCGCACGGCCTTCGATCTCGGCATCACCCATTTCGATCTCGCCAACAATTACGGCCCGCCTCCCGGCAGCGCCGAAACGGCCTTCGGCGAAATCCTGCGCACCGATTTTGCCGGCCTGCGCGACGAGCTGATTATCTCCTCCAAGGCCGGCTACGGCATGTGGCCGGGCCCCTATGGCGAATGGGGCAGCCGCAAATATCTCGTCGCCTCCTGCGACCAGAGCCTTCAGCGCATGGGCCTCGACTATGTCGATATTTTCTATTCGCACCGTTTCGACCCGGATACGCCGCTGGAAGAGACCTGCGGCGCGCTCGACTATATCGTGCGCTCCGGCCGCGCGCTCTATGTCGGCATTTCCTCCTATAATTCGCAGCGCACCCGCGAGGCGGCCGCGATCCTGAAGGATCTCGGCACGCCCTGCCTCATCCACCAGCCGAGCTATTCCATGCTCAACCGCTGGGTCGAGGACGACAAGCTGCTCGATACGCTCGACGAGGTCGGCATGGGCTCGATCGTCTTCTCGCCGCTCGCCCAGGGCATGCTGACGACGAAATATCTCGGCGGCATTCCTTCCGACAGCCGCGCGGCGCAGAACCATTTCCTCAAGAAGGACTTCATCCGCCCCGCCATCATCGAGAACATCAAGAAGCTCAACGAGATCGCCGAAAAGCGCGGCCAGACGCTGGCGCAGATGGCAATCGCCTGGGTGCTGCGCGGCGGCCGCGTGACCTCGGCGCTGATCGGCGCCAGCCGTTCCTCGCAGATCGTCGATTGCGTTGCCGCGCTCGACAATCTCGACTTTTCGGCCGAGGAGCTGAAGGAGATCGATGTCTATGCCAAGGAGGCGGATATCAATCTCTGGGCCAAGTCGGCCGAGCTGGAATAGGCTAGGCCAGAAGGCAGTTTCGATGAGGAGTTTGTGGCAGCGAGTTGCCCCAGACTCCCTCATTCCTGTCGCCTCGTGCCAGCACGAGGGATGTCACAGGAATCCAGCCGCCGCGCGTCGGCGCGGCGAGAAGAGTCCTTTCAGCCCAAGGACTTGGGCTGGCTGGATCTCTGTGACAAGCACAGAGATGAGGAGAGGAGGATAGGTCCTCGCCATCATCTGACGTACGTACCGCAGTTTATCCTTTGGAGGAGCCGCCAATGATCCGCAATCCCATTCTGCCCGGTTTCAATCCCGATCCGTCCATCTGCCGCGTCGGCGACGATTATTATATCGCGACCTCCACGTTCGAATGGTATCCGGGCGTGCAGATCCACCATTCGCGCGATCTGGTGAACTGGAAGCTGGTGCGCCGGCCGCTGGAGCGCGCCTCGCAGCTCGACATGCGCGGCAATCCCGACAGCTGCGGCATCTGGGCGCCGTGCCTTTCCTATGCGGACGGGCAGTTCTGGCTCGTCTATACGGACGTCAAGCGTTTCGACGGCAATTTCAAGGATGCGCATAATTACATCGTCACTTCGCCCACCATCGAGGGCGAATGGTCCGAGCCCGTCTATGTCAATTCCTCCGGCTTCGACCCGTCGCTCTTCCATGACGAGGACGGGCGCAAATGGTTCATCAACATGCAATGGAACCACCGCACGGAGAGCTATGGCGGTTCGCCGAAATCGCCCGCCTTCGACGGCATCCTGCTGCAGGAATGGGACCCGCAGGCCAAGGCGCTGAAGGGGCCGATCCGGAACATCTTTGCCGGCAGCCCGCTCGGCCTCGTGGAAGGTCCGCATCTCTTCAAGAAGAACGGCTGGTACTATCTGACGACGGCCGAGGGCGGCACGGGCTACGACCATGCGGTGACGATGGCGCGCTCGCGCACGATCGAGGGCCCTTACGAGCTGCATCCGAACCGGCACCTGATTACCTCCAAGGATCATCCGGAAGCGGTGCTGCAGCGGGCAGGGCACGGGCAATATGTGGAGACGCCCGACGGGCAGGTCTATCACACCCATCTCTGCGGCCGGCCGCTGCCGCCGAAGCGGCGCTGCACGCTGGGGCGCGAGACCGCGCTGCAGAAATGCGTCTGGCGCGAGGATGGCTGGCTCTATCTCGAAAACGGCACGACCGTACCCGAAGTCGAGGTACCGGGTCTTGGTGGCGCGACACGCGCCGAAAAGCCTGTTCGCAGCGAATATGCCTTCGACGGCGGCACGCTGCCCGCCGATTTCCAGTGGCTGCGCACGCCGCAGCCGGAGCGCATCTTCAACCTGACCGACCGCCCCGGCCATCTGCGCCTGATCGGCCGCGAAAGCATCGGCTCCTGGTTCGAGCAGGCGCTTGTCGCCCGCCGGCAGGAGCATCACAGTTTCCGCGCCGAGACGGTGGTGGAGTTCGATCCGGATACCTATCAGCAGGTGGCGGGCCTGACGCATTATTACAACCGCCACAAGTTCCATGCCGTGGTCGTCACGCTGCATGAGAAGCTTGGCCGCTGCGTCACGATCTTTTCCTGCGACGGCGACTATCCGAACGGGCGCATGACCTTCCCGGCCGGACCGGGCGTGGCGATCCCTGCAGGGGGCCGCGTGCAGCTTTCCATGGAAATCCGCGACAACGACCTGCAATTCTTCTGGCAGACGGAAGGCAAGGGCGCCTGGCAGCCGATCGGCCCGGTTCTCGATGCCGGCGTCGTCTCGGACGAGGGCGGGCGCGGCGAGCATGGCTCGTTTACCGGCGCCTTTGCCGGCATCTTCGCCTTCGATACGTCGGGACGGGCAAAGACGGCCGATTTCGACTGGTTCAGCTACGAGGAACTGTGAGGGCTGGCATGGCCGGAAATATTCGGATCGAGCGCATGACCGAAGAGCATGTCGAGGGCTTTCACCGGGCTCTCGATACGGTGGCGCGCGAGCGGAAATATCTGACGCTGCTCGAAGCGCCGCCGATCGAGGATACGCGCGGGTTCGCGCTGTCCTCGATGGCCAAGGGCAATGTGCATCTGGTGGCTCTCGACGGCGGCGAAGTGGTCGGCTGGTGCGATATCCGCCGGCACTTCTTTCCCTCGCAGGCCCATTGCGCCTCGCTCGGCATGGGCCTCGTTCCGGCCTATCGCGGGCAGGGGATCGGGCGGCGGCTGATCGAGGCGGCGATAACGCAGGCGCGCGCGGCGGGCATGATCCGCATCGAACTCGGCGTGCATGCCGACAATGTGCGGGCGACCCGGCTCTACGAGCGGGTGGGGTTCGTGCACGAAGGGGTGAGCCGCGACGCGTTCTGCGTGGATGGGACCTATATGGACGTGATAAACATGGCGATGGTTTCGCGGTGATTTCTCCTTCTCCCCGGCGGGGAGAAGGGGGCGTGCCCGCCCGATTACGCAGACGTGATCGCCTGGCGGCATGATCTTGCCATCGTCCGTTATGCTGAAATTAGAATATTAGGAATTGCGCATAAGTGTCCGATTCCATTACAAATCTTTAATTTTATTTTCAGAATTCGTTCATTTTCGAAGACGTAGTTTCGGGGCGTGTTCAACACGAGGAAGCCCCCATGAAAAAGATTTTTGCAGCTCTTCTTTCCGCCTCTTTCCTGCTCTCGCCGATCGTCGCATCCGAAGCGAGCGCGGCTGATCATCGCCGTCCGCCTGTCGTGGTCGAGAAGAAGGTCGTCGTCCAGAAGAAGGTCGTCGTGCGTCCGCACTGGTCCAGAGGCTACCGCATGTCGGCTGCCGAGCGTCATCGCTACGCCGAGGTGCGCGACTACCGCCGCTACCGCCTGGCACCGCCGCCGCGCGGCTATCACTGGGTGAAGGCCGATAACGACTATCTTCTCGTCGGCATCGCCACCGGCGTGATTTCCAGCATCATCGCCGCCAATCGCTGATTTTGCGCGATCGGCCAGGAAGGGGCGGCTTCGGTCGCCCTTTTGTTTTGCTTCTGCCGTCAGGCGAGGGGGCCGCCGGGGCGGCGGATCACGCCGTTCTCGGTGACGACGGCATCCATCGGGATATCGTGCGGCTGCGGCTTGATCGTGCGGATCTGCTGCTGCGCAAATCCGATGCCGATTGCAAGCGGCCTGGGGGAGAGGGCCGCCAGCGTGCGGTCGAAATAACCGCCGCCGACGCCGAGGCGGTAGCAGCCGCGGTCGTAGCCGATGACGGGGGCGATGACGATATCGGGCTGCCGCTGCCGGCCGCCGGCGGGGATGAGAATGCCGAGCACGCCGCGCGTCAGCGCAGCCCCCGGCGTCCAGGTCCGGAATTCGAGCGGGCCTGCCTTTTGCGCCACGACCGGCAGCAGGCAGGTGGCGCCCTCGGCGGCAATATCCGCCAGCCAGCCGCGCAGGTCCGGCTCGCCCTGAAAGGGCCAATAGGCGCTGACGCATTTTCCCGCGACGAGAGGACCAAGAAGCTGGCCCAGATGCGACGCGATCAGCGCCGTCCTGCGCTCGCGCTCGGCCGCGCCGATCGCCTTGCGCGCCTCGACCAGCCGTTTGCGCTCGCGCCCGCGCCATTCCCGCACGGCCTCCCACGGCTCGTCCAGCCCCATATAGGCGGGATCGACCTCGTGCATCAGGCATGCCGGTGAGGCATAGTCGTCTGGTTCGTCTTTCTGCATGGGGCGGTCCGATCGGAAGAAGTTTCTTGTTCAGGCGACGATTTTGGCAGCCGGGGCGATTGCGATCATTCTCCGAATTGGAATAATAGACAAGTTCGTTCATCAAGCGAGATCGATGTGGATCTGTCTTCCCTGGAAATTTTCCTTGCCGTTGCCGAAGAGGGCAGCGTCACGCGCGCGGCCAGCCGGCTCTTGCGGGCGCCGTCCAACGTGACCACCCGCGTCCAGGCGCTGGAAGCGCAGATGGATGCCGCGCTCTTCAGCCGCGACGGCAAACGCATGACGCTGACGGCGGAGGGGCAGGTCTTTCTCTCCTATGCCCGGCGGCTGACGGCGCTTGCCGACGAGGCGCAGCTGGCGCTGAAGAGCGCCCGCCCGCAGCCGAGCTTGCGTCTCGGCACGATGGAAAGCACGGCCGCCAGCCGTCTTCCGCCGGTGCTTGCCCGTTTCAACGACCAGAACCCGGATATTGCCCTGAAGCTGACGCTCGGCGCCACGCGGGAGCTGGCGAGGGCGGTGCTTTCCGGCGAGCTCGATTGCGCGTTGATCGCCACGCCGCAGGGCGAGCCCGGCTGGCTGTCGGCCGCCGGGGTCGATGCCGGCGATCTGCGTCAGGCCCGCGTCTATGAGGAAGACCTGCTGCTGGTGCTGCCGCCGCACCATGCCTCGGTCGCCGCCCCGCAGGATATCCGCCTTCCGGCCCTTGCCGCGCTGGAACCCGGCTGCACCTACCGGCAGCTTGCCGAGCGGTGGATGCGCGGCCGCACCGACCTGCCGACGGTGGAGATGAGTTCCTATCACGCGATCCTGGCGCAGGTCGTGGCCGGCAATGCCGTCGGCGTCATGCCGCGTTCGGTGCTCGACATGCTGCCCTGGAAGGCCGAGGTCACGGTGCACCGGCTCGGCCCTGTCGACACGCTGCTGATTTCACGGCGCGAGCGGCGGTCCGATCCGCTGCAGGCCTTCGAGCGCATCATGCTGCCGCCGGACGCGCCGCCCGCCATGCTGCAATAGCATCCCCTTCCAGCTCGCCCCCAAGCCCCAGCCTTCGCCAAAGAGTTTTTCATGCGCATATCAGATCCCGACGAGACGCCCCGCCGGTCTTCCCTCTCGCGGCTGTTCCATCCCATTCTCGCCGGCGCGACGCTGCGCGACCGGCTGCTGGCCTGTCTCGGCGCGCTCGTGTCCATCGCGCTGACGGGCCTGCTCTGCGGCGCGCTGTTCGGCGAGGGCTCGCACCTGCCACTGATCGTGGCGCCGATGGGGGCCTCTGCCGTGCTGCTCTTTGCGGTGCCGGCAAGCCCGCTCGCGCAGCCCTGGTCGATCATCGGCGGCAATACGATCTCGGCGATCATGGGCGTGGCGGCGGCCAGCGTGATCCGCGATCCGATCGTGGCGACCGGGGTCGGCGTGTCGCTGGCGATCGCCGCCATGTCCTTTACCCGCTGCCTGCACCCGCCGGGCGGGGCGGCGGCGCTGACGGCGGTGCTCGGCGGCCCCGTCGTCGCCAGCTGGGGCATGCTCTTTCCCTTCGTGCCGGTGGCGCTGAATTCCTGCCTGCTGGTGGCGCTCGGCCTCGTCTTTCACAAGCTGTCGCGGCACAATTACCCGCATGTGGCGGCGGCACCCGTCAACACGCACCTGACGGCCGACCGGCCGCCGGTCGAACGCGCCGGTTTCCAGGAAGAGGATATCGACGCGGCGCTCGCCCGGTTCAACGAGACCTTCGATATCGACCGCGCCGATCTGGCGCGGCTGCTGCGGCAGGTGGAATTCGAGGCGGTGGCGCGCGCCAATGCGGAAATCCGCTGCGCCGATATCATGTCGCGCGACGTGATCGCCATCGATGCCGACGCGACGGTGGAGCAGGCGCGCTGGCTGCTGCTCAACCACAATATCCGCACCCTGCCGGCGCGCGACGAGGCGGGAAGGCTGATCGGCACGGTCGGCCTGCGCGAGCTTGCGCTGGCCTCGGGCTCGCTGGAGCGGCTGGTTTCGCCGGCCACGGTGGCGCGCGCCGGCGATGTGGCGATGGGCCTGCTGCCGGAGCTGACCGACGGGCGCACCCATGCCGTCATCATCGTCGACGAGGAGGGCCGCATCGTCGGGCTGATCTCGCAGACGGATCTCTTGAGCGCGGTCGCGCGGGCTTTGCCGAGGGGCGAAAGGCGGGCCGAGGTCGCGGCCAACAGCAATCAGCGCATGCCGAGATAGGCAAGCAGGCAGGCAACGGCGGCCGCAACGGCGAGCCTCGGCCACCTGTCGTCGACGAGAAAGGCCATGAGCGCGCCGCCGGTCAGCGTGAGCGTCGCGCTCCAGAACGTCTTGTCCGAGCAGGTCAGCGCCAGCGCGCCCAGAAACACAGCGCTTGCCACCATCGTCACCGGCGCGGACGCCCGCATGACGTCATCCTGCGCCAGATAGGGCAGGATGAAGCGCCGCAGGCTGAGGGCGAGTGTGGCGGCAAGCAGAAGGTCGGTCAGGACTGGCAGCATGGTTCACCTGATGGTCTGTGGTGAAACGGCTGCAAGCGGCGTGCCAGTCGCCGCATTCCGGCCGGGCCTTGGCCTTCCGGGCGATCGAGGGCGATCAAGGGCGGGCAGGGGGCGGGCCGAAGCGCTTGCCTGCCCATTTATTGAATTCCCGGTGATGAAAAAAAGATCAGCAGGTGGCTCTGCGTAAAAAATCACCGCCGCAGCCGTGCGGCCGCCGGACGGAGGGGGCCGGCGCGCGGCACGCCGGCATCAAGGCGCTAATCCCGTCGCCGGGAGGGCATGACCAGTTCGGCAATAGTGCCGAGCACGCCTTTCGATCTGCGCGCCTCGTTCTGCCCCTCATCCGAATAGGTCAGCGGATGCAGCCCCTCGATCGGCGGCAGCGGCTCGCATTCGATGCAGAGGCAACGGTAGGGTCTGATCGCGGTCGCCTTCATGCCGCCCGCCGGCTCCAGCTGACGAACGGATCGGGCAGGTTGCGCCAGCGTTCCGGCGTGAAGGCCGCGCTTTCCACAAGGCAGGCGTCGAGTTCGGCGCGGATCCAGGCTTCGTCCATCGGGTCGGCGCCGATGAAGACTATTTCCTGGCGGCGGTCGCCCCAGACGGGGTCGAGATAGGGGCCGATGGCGCTGAGGAAGGCGGGCTCGTCCGGCCATTGCTCGCGCGGGACGGCCGCCCACCAGAGGCCCATCCTGCCGGTGCGCACGATGGCGCCGGCCTGGCTGATCTCGCCGACATGATGCGGGCGGGTGGCGAGCCAGAAGAAGCCCTTGGCGCGCACCACGCCGGGCCAGCTCCTGTCGAGGAAGGCCTGCAGCCTTGCCGGATGGAAGGGGCGCCTTTCGCGGTAGACGAAGGAGCGGATGCCGTATTCCTCGGTTTCCGGCACATGGTTCCTGAAGCCGTGCAGTTCCTTGTACCAGAGCGGGTGGGTCTCGGCCTTGTCGATATCGAAGCGGCCGGTGCCGAGCACGTCTTTCAGCGCCACCTTGCCGAAATCGGTCTCGATGATGCGCGCATCCGGGTTGAGGCCGGCGATGATCTTTCTCGCCGCGTCGCGCTCGTCTTGGCTCGCCGTGCCGATCTTGTTCAGCACGACGATATCGGCAAATTCGATCTGCTCGACGAGCAGGTCGACGATCGTCCTGCCGTCGCCGTCGCCGGCCGTTTCGCCGCGGTCGGCAAGGAAATCGGAAGAGGCGTAATCGGCGAGCAGGTTGGCGGCATCGACGACCGTCACCATCGTATCGAGGCGGGCGACATCGGACAGGCTGGCGCCGTTCTCGTCGCGGAATTCGAAGGTGGTGGCGACGGGCAGGGGCTCGGCAATGCCGGTCGATTCGATCAGGAGGTAATCGAAGCGGCCCTGTTCGGCGAGCTGGCGCACCTCTTTCAGAAGGTCGTCGCGCAGCGTGCAGCAGATGCAGCCGTTGGTCATTTCCACCAGCTGCTCTTCCGTGCGCGAGAGATTGGCGCCGCCATCGCGCACCAGGGCGGCATCGATATTCACCTCGCTCATATCGTTGACGATGACGGCGACGCGCATGCCCTCGCGATTGGAAAGGACATGGTTGAGCAATGTCGTCTTGCCGGCGCCGAGGAAGCCGGAGAGCACGGTGACGGGAAGCCTGTTGTCCATGGTATCATCCTATTATGTTATAACGTAACATTCGTATTGGCAAAAAAAGGCAGAACGGGGGTGTCGCCGCCTTCTTTCGCCGCAGCGCGCGCGGGCGGGCTGCAAGTCCGGGGGAGCGCATGGGGCGCTCCCTCTGGTGATCGCGTGGCGCCCGTTGCCGGGCAAAGACCGCTCGGGCTCACGCGCTGGCGAGGCAATTGCGCATGCTGCCTGCGATGCCGCGCATGAGGGTGAAATAGAGATCGGGGCCGGCGGGCAGGGTGGCGGCTTCCGGGTCGAGCACGCCCGACTTCGCCTTCGTGCCCTCGATGACGACATCGACGAGGCGCGGTTCGAACTGCGGCTCGGCAAAGACGCAGGTGGCGCCGAGATCGCCGACCTTGCGGTGGATCTCGGAGACGCGCTCGGCACCCGGAATGGTTTCCGGGCTGACGGTGATCGAGCCGGCAACGCGGATATGGTAGCGGTGCTCGAAATATTGATAGGCATCGTGGAAGACGATGAAGGGCTTGTCCTTGACCGGTGACACGGTTGCGGCGATTTCCTCGTCGAGCGCATCCAGCTTTTCGTCCAGCGCCTTGGCATTGGCCTCGTAGGTCAGCGCGTTGGCGGGATCGGCGGCGACCAGCGTGGTGGTGATCTCGGCGGCCATGGCCTTGGCATTCATCGGGTCCAGCCAGAGATGGGTGTCGAAACCGTGATGGTCGTCATGGTCGTCATGGTCGTCATGGCCGTGGTCGTCGGCGGCGTGGCCGTGGTCGTGCTCGTCGCCGTCGTCATGCGCCTCGAAGGCGCCGCCTTCGCGGAAGGGCAGTTTCACCAGGCCCGGCGCATTGTCGAGCCTTGCGACGATGGCGTCGGAGCCGAGCGATTCCAGCGGTTTTTCGAGGAAGGCTTCGAGGCCGGGGCCGACCCAGAAGACGACCTTGGCCTCCTCGAGCGCGCGGGCGTTGGACGGTTTCAGGTTGTAGGTATGCGGCGAGGCGGCGCCGTCGACGATCAGTTCCGGCTTGCCGACGCCCTGCATGATGGCCGAAACCAGCGAATGGACCGGCTTGATGGAGGTGACGACGACAGGCGCATCGGCGGCCTGGAGGGACCCGGCGAAAAGAAAAGCCGGGATTGCGAGGGTAAGGCCCATCGCCAGTTTCATCAGCATGCTCCGCTTGAATTGCAGTTGTTATGTTATTACATCAATTGCGTTATGCTATAACGTGTGCAATAGCAGGACGCAACAGCAGTTTCGGAAAATTTGATGCTCTCTCCCGCAAACGACCCCGCCGGTATCAGGGCAGAACCGCTGGTTTCGCTCGAGAATGTCGGCATTCGCCGCGGCGGCCGCTGGCTGGTGCGCGGTGTGGATTTTTCCGTGTCGCGCGGCGAGATCGTCACCCTGATCGGCCCGAACGGCTCGGGCAAATCGACGAGCGCCAAGGCCGCGATCGGCGTGTTGAAGCCCGACGAGGGCAGGGTGAGCCGCATTGCCGGCCTCAAGGTCGCCTATGTGCCGCAGAAGCTTGCGGTCGACTGGACGCTGCCGCTTTCCGTGCGCCGGCTGATGACGCTGACCGGGCCGCTGCCCGAGGCCGAAATCATGGCCGCCGTTGAGGCCGCCGGCATGGCGCATATGCTGGATGCGCAGGTGCAGCACCTTTCGGGCGGCGAATTCCAGCGGGCGCTGATGGCGCGCGCCATTGCCCGCAAGCCCGATCTTCTCGTGCTCGACGAGCCGGTGCAGGGGGTGGATTTCGCCGGCGAGATCGCGCTTTACGACCTCATCAAATCGATCCGCAACACGACCGGCTGCGGCATCCTGCTGATTTCGCACGACCTGCACGTCGTCATGGCGGAAACGGATACGGTGATCTGCCTCAACGGCCATGTCTGCTGCCGCGGCACGCCGCAGGCGGTAAGCCGCAGCCCGGAATATGTGCGCCTCTTCGGCAGCCGGGCGGCGCAGACGCTGGCCGTCTACAGCCACCATCACGACCATACGCATCTGCCCGACGGGCGCGTGCTGCACGAAGACGGATCGGTGACGGATCATTGCTACCCGCAAGACGGGCACCACCATCACCACGATCACGGCCATGCCCATCCGCACGGCCATGCCGAGGCCCATGCCCATGCCCATGCCGAGGCGGACCGTCACCCCGGCCACGCAGATGCGCAAGCCCAGGCGCATGCGCATTCCCGGAGCGGGACCGAGAACGGGGAGAACCGTCATGCTTGACGATTTCTTCGTGCGCGCGATCCTTGCCGGCGTCGGGCTGGCGCTGACGACGGGGCCGCTCGGCTGCTTCATCATCTGGCGGCGCATGGCCTATTTCGGCGATACGATCGCCCATTCGGCGCTGCTCGGCGTGGCGCTGTCGCTGCTCTTCGAATTCAACCTGACGCTGGCCGTCTTCGCCGTCGCCGCCGTCGTCTCGATCCTGCTTCTCTTCCTGCAGAAGCGCCAGGCGCTTTCGGCCGATGCGCTGCTCGGCATTCTCTCGCATGCCACGCTGGCGATCGGCCTCGTCATGGTCGCCTTCATGACCTGGGTGCGCATCGATCTCATCGCCTTCCTGTTCGGCGATATCCTGGCGGTTTCGACCAGCGATATCGCGCTGATCTGGGGCGGCGGCATTCTCGTTCTGGCGGCGATCGCCTGGCTGTGGCGGCCGCTTCTGGCGGCCACCGTCAATCCGGAACTGGCCGAGGCCGAGGGGCTGCGGCCGGAGCGGGCGCGGCTGTTCTTCATGCTGCTGATGGCCGTCGTCATCGCCATTGCCATGAAGATCGTCGGCATCATGCTGATCACCTCGCTGCTCATCATTCCGGCGGCGACCGCCCGGCGCTTTTCCTCGACGCCGGAGCTGATGGCCGTGCTTGCCTCGCTGATCGGCGCGGTTGCCGTCGTCGGCGGGCTGTTCGGCTCTTTGACCTACGACACGCCCTCCGGCCCGTCGATCGTGGTGGCCGCCCTCATTCTCTTCATTCTGAGCCTGCTTCCCGCCTGGCGCGGGCGCAGGGACCTGCAAGGACAAGGCTCATGAACGCACCGCAAATGACCCGCAACCAGGCGCTCGTCTTCGACGTGCTCGAAAAGGCCGAGGGGCCGCTCAGCGCCTATACGATCCTCGACAAGCTGCGCGACCAGGGCTTTCGCGCGCCGCTGCAGGTCTACCGGGCGCTGGAAAAGCTGCTCGAATATGGCGTCGTGCATCGGCTGGAAAGCATCAATTCCTTCGTCGCCTGCGCCCATCCCGGCGAAAATTGCCACAGCCACGGCATTGTCGCCTTCGCGATCTGCGAAAGCTGCGGGCAGGTGATCGAGTTCCACGACCATGAGGTGGATCACCGGCTGATGGGCTGGGTGCGCAGCCAGAAATTCAAGCCGGCGAAGACGACGATCGAAATCCGCGGCACCTGCGAGGCTTGCGCCGCCTGACGGCGCCCGCAACCGCCACCTTCCGCCGTGAACGGCAGCCGGCCTATCCGCCGGTCGGCGCCAGCGCCGCAAGGTGCAGCAGATCCTCGTTTTCCTCCGGCACGTTCTCGGCCAGACGGGCGGCGGCGATCACCGGCAGCCAGGTGAAGATCTCGTCCGCGGCCAGCTCGGCCGCCTTCGCATAGGTGACGACATAGGCCTCGGCGATGGCCGGCAGCGCCCGGCGCATCAGGAGATAGCTGCGGCAGACATCGGCGGCGGGATTGCCGCTGGCGGCGTCCAGCCAGTCGACGATCATGGCGTCGCCGCCGGCACCCAGAATATTCCAGGGATGAAAATCGCCGTGGCAGACATTGTCGCCATCGGGCAGGGCGGCGAGCGCCAGAAGCAGCCGGTCGCGCAGGTCGGGTGCGAGCGGTTCGGCGCGCTCGATATTGGCGGCCAGCCGCGGTTTCAGCGCGGGAAGGCCGGTGCCGGCCTCGCGGTGCAGGCGCAGGTGGAGGGCCGCCATCTCCCTGATGGCCGAGAGCGGCGGCTCCGGCAGCATCTCGTCGGCAAGGCTGGTGCCGGTGACGCGATCCATCAGCAGGCCCCAGCGGCCGTGATAATCGCCGACGACATGAACCCGCGGCGCCGGCAGGGACAGCTGCTCGACGATTGCCAGATTGGCGGCCTCGCGGAAGGCCGGGGCCTTCGGGCGGCCGGGCCTGTAGAGCTTCAGCGCCAGCGTGCCGTGTTCGAAGACTTCCGCTTCCTTGCCCGAACCGAGCAGACGGCCGATTTCGATCATGTCGGGCTCCCCGCCTCATGGTTGTATTCAGAGCGATGTGGTGCTGCTTTCGGGAAGGGAAAGGGGGCGGCTTCATGCAGGGTACGGCAGGGCCGCCGCCGGCCGATTGTTGCGGCAGCAGAGACAGTGTGTCCGCGACAACCGGCTTTATCCGCCGCGCGCGGCATGGATTATGCGGCGGGATAGGCCATTGCTGATGTCTGTGGCCGGGAATTGGGCCGGGAATTGGAGTGTCATGACCGTCAACAAGAAAAGCTCGGATATGATCGCCTGCTGCGGCGAGGAAATCCTGTCGCGCGAACTGCTGCTGAGCGGCAGTTTTGCAGACCTGCTGGCCGGGGAGGCGCCGACGCTGCGGCTGTTGAGCGACGAGGAGCGGCAGGCTTCGCTCGCGTCGATCCTTGCCGAGCGGCCGCAGGGCGACGTGTGGATCTTCGCCTATGGCTCGCTGATCTGGAACCCGATCATTCTCAGCGTCGAAAGCCGCAAGGCCCGTATCGAGGGCTGGCGGCGGTCCTTCTGTCTTGCCACCGTCTCCGGGCGCGGCTCGCCCGACAATCCGGGCCTCGTGCTCGGGCTCGATGCCGGCGGCAGCTGCGACGGCGTGGCGCTGCGGCTGGAGGAAGACGATCTCCTGCACGAACTGGAACTGCTGTGGCGGCGGGAGATGGTGGCCGAGGCCTATATTCCGCGCTGGGTCGACCTGCTCGACGAAGACGGCGCCCGTTTCGGAAGCGGCATTGCCTTTACCATGAACCCGCAGGCCGCGACCTATGCCGGCGGGCTTTCCAGGGAGGCGACCGTCCACCGGCTTGCCACGGCCGCCGGCAGCATCGGCAGCTCCGCCGATTACCTGTTTCGCACGCGCGAAGGCTTGAGGGCGCTCGACATGTGGGACGAGCTTCTGGAAGGGCTGGCGATCGAGGTGGAAGAGGCGCAGCGCAGGCTGCAGCAACCGCCCGCCGCGGCAATGTGATCCCTGCAGGCCGTCCGTCCGGCGACGGCCCCCTATTCGACCTGCCGCCGATGTGTTGAAGGCCCCGTTGGAATAGCGGGGCCTTCGGCGCATTTGCCGGTCAGCCGGCGGCGCGTTCGGCGGGCGGGCGGCGGCGCAGGCTTGCGGTCTCTATCGCCGGCGGCTGGTAGTTGGCCTCCAGCGGGCCGGTTTCGGTGCCGGGAGGCACGATGGCGTCGATGGCGTCGAGCAGTTCGTCGCTGAGGCGCACCTGCGCGCCGGCCAGGAGATCGTCGAGCTGTTCCATGGTGCGCGGGCCGAGGATGGCCGAGGTGACGCCCGGATGGGCGATGACGAAGGCAAGCGCCATATGGGTGAGCGAGATGCCGGCGCCTTCGGCGAGCGGGATGAGCCGCTCGACGGCATCGAGGCTGTTTTCGTTCGACATCTGCTTCGGGAAATAGGCAACGCGGGCGCTGTCCGGCTGGGCAGCACCCCGGCGATAGCGGCCGGTGAGCATGCCCATGGCGAGCGGGCTCCAGACGAGGGCGCCCATGCCGTAGCGTTCGAGTGCCGGCAGGACTTCGCGTTCGATGCCGCGATGCAGGATGGAATAGGGCGGCTGCTCGGTGCGGAAGCGGGCGAGCCCCCGCTTTTCGGAAACCCATTGCGCCTCGACGATCTCGGAGACCGGGAAGGTGGAGGAGCCGATGGCGCGGATCTTGCCTGCGTGCATCAGGTCGGTGAGGGCCGAAAGCGTCTCCTCGATATCGGTGTCGGGGGCGGGGCGGTGCATCTGGAAGAGGTCGATATGATCGGTCTGCAGGCGGCGCAGCGAGTCTTCCACGGCGCGGTAGATCCAGCGGCGCGAGCTGCCCTGCTGGTTGGGATCCTGGCCCATCGGGATGAAGCATTTGGTGGCGAGCACGACATTGTCGCGCCGGCCCTTCAGCGCCTTGCCGACGATCTCCTCGGATTCGCCGTGGCTATACATGTCGGCGGTGTCGATGAAGTTGATGCCGGCATCGAGCGCCTTGTGGATGATGCGGATGGAATCGTCGTGATCGGCATTGCCGATGGCGCCGAACATCATGGCGCCGAGGCAATAGGGGCTGACCTTGATGCCGGTGCGGCCAAGGGGACGGTATTGCATCTTCTTTTCCTTCTGAAACTGCGCTGCCTCGCGGGCAGGCCTTGAATCTGCTAGAAGCCCTGTCATCACGGCTTTGCCGCTGGCAAAGTCCCTGACGAGAGGGTATAAGGGCGCATCCGGAACGCGGTTCCGTTTATACGGAACGTTGTTCCGTTTTGCAAGGGGTGTTGATGTGACTGAGGGGTTTGGCAGCCCGGACGAGGCGCGTGCGGCCGAAAGCGGCCATGAAAAGCCGGTGCGCGCCGATGCGCGGCGCAACCTGGATTTGCTGCTGAAAGCCGCGCTGGACGTGTTTGCGACGTCGGGCGTCGATGCGCCGGTGCGCGAGATCGCGGAAAAGGCGGGCGTCGGCGTCGGCACGGTCTATCGCCACTTTCCGCAGCGCTCCGATCTCATCAAGGCGGTGATGCGCAACGAGGTGGATGCCTGCGCCGATGCGGCGGCCGCATTGACTGCCGAGCATGAGCCGGGCGAGGCGCTGGCGCGCTGGATGCAGCGCTTTGCCGATTTCATCATGGCCAAGCGCGGCCTTGCCGCAGCCCTCCATTCCGGCGATCCGGCCTATCAGGCCCTGCCTGCCTATTTCGACCAGCGCATGATCCCCGCATTGCAGGGCCTGCTGGACAGGGCCGTTGCGACAGGCGCGGCACGCGGCGATGTGCAGGCGGGCGAACTCCTGCGCGCCGGCGCGCAGCTTTCCAATCTCGGGCAGGGGGACGATCCGGCGATGGCGCGGCGGATGATTGCGCTCTTGGTAGACGGGCTGCGCTATGGGGTGGAGGGCAAGGCGTGAGCCTGTGGTTCCGGCCGCTCAGGCTCCGGCCGCCTTTTCCTTCGGCTTCAGCAGGATGATGAGCAGCAGGCCGGCGATGATGAGGGCCGCGCCTTCGAGGTGGTAGGTCTGCAGCTTCTCGCCGAGGATGAAATAGGCGAGAACGGCGATGAAGATCGTCTGGATGTAGAGAAGCACGCCGGCGCGGGCAGCGCCCAGCGCCTCGATGCTGCGGTTGAAGAGGTAATACATGAACGCGCCGCCGGGGATTGCGACATAGGCAAGCGCCACGAGGCCGCTCGCATTCAGCGTCGAGCGTTCGTCGGCGGCAAGTTCGTAGAGGTAGAAGGGCAGGGCCGTCAGCGTTGCGGTGGCAAGCAGCAGCACGAGCAGGGCCAGCCGGTTCAGGTCGAATTTCGCGCGGCGCAGCAGCACGGTATAGAGGCTGAAGCAGACGGCGCCGGCGACGATCCACAGTTCGCCGGCATTGAAATCGAGGTGCAGCAGCGCCGCCGGGCTGCCCTTGACGATGATGGCGAGGATGCCGAGGAAGGCGAGGATGGAGCCTGCCACCTGCCAGCGCCCCATCGGCTCGGCCAGCATCAGGCGGGCGAGGATCATGGTGATGATCGGGATCAGCGCGATGATGATGCCGGCGGTGGTGGCATCGGCATGTTCGAGGCCGACGAAGATCAGGCCCTGGCAGACGGCAAGGCCGATGCCGCCGATGAACAGCAGCTCCGGGCCGCGCGCCCGCGCCAGCGCCAGCATGTCGGAAAAATGGGGGCGCACGATCGGCAGCAGGATCGCGAACGCGATGAGCACGCGCCAGAAGCAGAGCGCCCAGGGCGGCATTTCGGCGGAAACCCATTTGGCGGCGATATAGACGCCGGCCGACAGCAGCCAGCAGAGGACGCCGACGGAATAGGCTCCCGCAAGCGAACCGCCTGCCGCCTGTTCCGTCCCGACACTCTCGCGATGGACTGCCAGGACATGTATGGCCATCGGCCAGTTATGCCACAGTTTGCCGTCGCCGCACAGGTGAAGGCGGCGTCGGCAATAAGCGGTAGGCGGCGGGTGGCCGGGCCTAGGATTGCGCGCGGCTTGCGGTCGTCGCCGAGATCGCCGTCAGGGTCTGTGCGTCGCGGCCGTAAATGTCGTCGAAATAGTGGATGACGCCGTCATCCGTCGGCCAGGCGGTGAAATAGGCGACATAGACCGGCACCTGTTCGGGAACCGGCATGTCCTTCTTCTGGCCGTCGGCAATCTGCTGGTCGACGAATTCGACCGAGGTCTTGAGCACGGCGGCAGCCATCGCCTTGGGGTCTTCCAGGCGCACGCAGCCATGGCTGAACATGCGGTCCTGCGAGGCGAACTTGCCGCGCGCGGGCGTGTCGTGCATGTAGATATCGTGCGAATTCGGGAAGAGGATCTTCAACTGGCCGAGCGCATTGTCGGGACCCGGCGGCTGGACGACGCCGATATTTTCGAGCGGCTGCGACCAGTCCACCTTGGCCGAGGGCATGGTCTTGCCCTTGACCGAGACGACGTAACCTTCCTTGTCGAGATAGGCCGGGTCGCGCTTCAGGTGCGGCAGCATCTCGTTGCGGATGATCGATTGCGGCACGCCCCAGTCGGGGTTGAACTGGACCGTCTTGATCGACGCGTCGAAGAAATTGGTCTGGTGGTCCTGCTGGCCGATCACGGCCTTCATCGACAGCGTCAGCGTGCTGTTCTCGTAATAATAGGCCATGTAGGCCGGCTGGTTGATGAAGACGTAGCGGTCGGGGAATTCCTGCGGCAGCCAGCGCATCTCCTCCATCGCCACGATCACCTTGTTGATGTTGGCGGCGTTGTCGCCGCCCTGGCCGGAGGTACGCAGGTAATGCAGCTCGGCGGCGAGCTGGGCGAATTTCGGGTTGCTCGGCAGCAGGCGGTCGAAGACCACCATCAGGTCCGGCGTGGCGGAAAGCTGGGCGATCGTGGCCTTCAGGTCGACCGGCTTGCGCTTGAAATCATAATAGTTGGACAGCTTGTTGGGATCGATGCGGCCGCGGAAATTGTCCTGCAGGAACATCAGCATCCTGGCCGAGAGCGAGACTTCGAATTCGGCGAGGGCGCTGGCGCGGTCGCCCGATCCCCGCGGCGGGGCGACGGCATAGTCGCCGGCGTTCAGGCCCCAGTCGTCGGCCTGTTTGAGAAGGCTCAGCGCCTGCGCGGCCTTTGGCGTCGGCCCCTTGCCGTCCACCCAGATGAGCTTTGCCTTGGGCTGGGCGTAATAGGCCTCCACCGCATCGGCGATATCGTTGTTCATGACGATCTGCAGGCCGGCCATTGCGCGCAGCACTTTCGCCTGGTTGCCGCCTGCCGTTTCAAACAGCGCCGAGAGCGTCGAATCCGCATCCTGCCTGACGATATGGGCCGGCCGGCGCGCGGGCACGGCGTAGCCGGGTTTCGGCGCGGCCTGCGTGACCGGCGGCGCCGGCTGCGGCTCGGCGCGGGCGGCAAGCGCACTTCCCGAGAGCACCAGCAGGCCGGCAAGCGGTGCGATCCAGCGGGAAGATGTTTTCAGCGGCATTCTGATGTCCTCGAAACCTGATAGATACTGTGGCGGCGCGCGCATTCAGCCTGTGGGGTGAAGGCCGACTAGAACGCCAACATTCGGGCAGAAGATGGGCATTCGCTGTTTCAGGCAAGCCCATCAATGGCAGAAGCTGTTGGAACCAAATCACTTTTTCGACATCCGCGGCCCCGATTTTCGTGACGGCCGGACCCGCCGGGAAGGCCGCGGATATGTTCGCCGGCGGCCGGCCGCTATTTCCAGGTCCGGCGGCGTTCGAGCTCGGCCTCGGAGGGTTGGCCGGAGACGAACGAGCCCGGCCGGATCTGCCCGCCCCGCTCATAGGTTGCGATGATGACGCCGGTGCCGGATACGGCCGAGCGGGCAAGCTTGAGGGCGCGCGGTGCCGCGCCGCCTTCGAACAGCCGCTTGCCGGCGCCGAGCAGCAGCGGGAAGGTCAGCACGGTCATTTCGTCGATCAGGTCGTTGGCAAGCAGGGTCTGGATGAGATTGCCCGATCCCTGGATGAGCAGGTCCGGCCCGTCTTCCTGCCTGATCCTGCGCAGGGCCGCGACGACATCGGGGCCGAGGGCCTGCGAATTCTGCCAGGAGAGGCTTTCGGGCCGGTGTGTGGCGACATATTTGGCGGCGGGGTTGAAGGCCCTGGCGATCGCATCGTCCTGATAGGGCCAGTAGGCGGCGAAGATGTCGTAGGTCCTGCGGCCGAGCAGCAGCGCGAAGGGCCTGGCGAAAAGTTCGCCGATCACCTTGCCCGCTTCCTCGTCCCAGTAGTTGAAGACCCAGCCGCCGAACCGGAAGCCGTTGACGGGATCTTCCTCGGGGCCGCCGGGTGCCTGCATGACGCCATCGAGGCTGACGAATGTGGAGGCGGTGATTTTTCTCATGGTGCTTCTCCTCTCGTGATCTGCCCCAGGACGAAGCCGGCAGCAACATGCCGACATTCCGGAGGAATTTATGCGAATGGCCGGAGGAATTTATGCGAATGGCGTGTCGGAAATCCGTTTGTCATGCTTGACTTGTCGATGCTGCCGGCCCTGCGTGAGCGGGCGACGGGGTTTCCGGCCGATGCCGGGACATGCGCGGCTGGTCGAACGGGGGCGGGATGGGTGTCAGGAACTATCTGATCGAAGGCGTTTCCGGGGCCGGCAAGACCTCGGTCGCCACCGAATTGCAGCGGCGCGGCTATCATGTCGTCCACGGCGATCGCGAACTGGCCTATCAAGGCGATCCGCAGACCGGCGAGCCGCTCTGCGAGGCCGTGCTGCAGGCGAACGGCCGGGACGTGGATTTCCGGCACCGGCACCATGTCTGGCATGTCGACAGGGTCAGGTCGATCGTGGCCGACAAGAGCCGCCCGGTCTCCTTCTTCTGCGGCGGAGCGAGGAATTCCGGCCAGTTCATCGGCCTGTTCGACGCGGTCTTCGTTCTCGACGTCGATCTCGACACGTTGGAGCGGCGGCTTGCCGGAAGAGGGGAAGACGAGTTCGGCGGCAATGCGGCCGAGCGCGCGGTGGTTTTTCGCGTGCACGCGACCAAGGAGGACATTCCCGCAAACGCGACGACCATCGACGCCACGGCACCGCTTGTGCTTGTCGTCGACGATATCCTGTCGAGATGCGGGGAGCGTGTCTAGGGCTGCGCGCCCGCCGGCCGCTGCTGCGCACCCCGGAAATCCAGGGGAGACTTGACGGCCCGCCTGTGCGAGTTTCGCCGGGCACGGCAGCCGGCGACCTTGGCGGCAAGGTCCGCCTCGCTCCGGTTCGGGACGCAAAGCCGGAGGTGAAAATGCCCGATGTGACGCGACATCTGATCGACAGGGGTGACGGGGCACGCGTGGAGCTCTTTCAGGTTCAGCCCGAGAGCAAGACGCCGGAGGGGGCGATCCTCTTCGTTCACGGCAATCAGGGCGGCCGTCTGACCGGCGCGAAGGAAGCCGTCGATACCGGCACGCTGCTGCGTTTCTGTTCCCGCCTGAACGTCACCGCGGCGGCGGTCTCGCAACCGGGCTTCGGCGCTTCGGACGGACCGGCGGATTTCTGCGGCCCGCACACGCAGCGGGCGATCATCGCCGCGCTATCCTTCCTGCGGGCGCAGCCTTGCGTCGATCCCGGCCGCATCGTTCTCTACGGCAACAGCCGGGGAGCGGTGGCATCGGCCATGGTCGCAGCCCAGGTCCCCGATCTGCGAGCCGTCATCCTGCGCAGCGGCGTCTACGACCTCGAGGCGGTCTACAAGGGCAGTTCGAAAGGTTTGCGGTTCGCGATCGAGCAGGAAGCCGGCCGGTCCCGCGAAGCCTTCCTTGCACGCTCGGCCCTGCATCACGCGCCGAAAATCCGGGCTGAGACCCTGTTGCTGCACGGAAGGCTCGACGAGCGGGCTCCCGTTGCCCAGGCCGAACAGTTCTCGGATGCGCTGTCGGACGCGGCAGTGTCCGTCACGCTGCACGTCTTCGAATGTGGGCACGAGATTCCGAGGGAATACGCGCAGATGGCGCTGCGCTCCTTCCTGCAAAGGGTGTTCGATCCGGCCGTGACCTATCATTAGGCCGCGGCATGGCCGGGCCTGTTGGCGATGGTATCAGGCGCCGAAGACGGCCACCGCGCCTGACATCGCCTGACCGTCTGCCCCAAGCTTGCCCAGGCTGCGCAGATAGGCGCAGAACATGTCGACCATTGCGTCTGCGAAGGCGGAGATTTCGCTTTCGCCATGCGCCTCCTCGGAAAATTCCTTTCCGACCGTGCTCATCGTCGTCATGACCAGGTCTCCGGCCATGGCCCGGATCGTGTCGGACGCGTTTGGCAGCGTCTCGCGCATGAAACGCTCGATGACGGGGTCGTCGGCGCTCCGGGCTTCCTGCGCCTCCGGGGCGTCGCGATAGAGGGGCGCCGCATCGTTCAGCGCCACCCGCACGGCGGCCTCCTCGCATTCGGAGCGAATGAAGGCGTGGACCAGCGAGCGTAGCCGGTCCAGCGGCGGCCGGGTTTCGTCGCTGAGGACCTCGCCCAGAAGATGTGAGGTCTGGCGCCATTCGTCGCTCTGCAGCCGAAACAGGATGGCGGCCTTGTTGGGGAAATATTGATAGAGCGAGCCGACGCTGACGCCGGCTCTTTCGGCCACGCGGGCGGTGGTGAAACGCTGTGCGCCCTCCTGCGCCAAAACCTGAACAGCGGCTTGCAGAATAGCGTTTACGAGCTCGTTCGAGCGCGCCTGCTTTGGCGATTTTCTTGAAGAAATTCCGTTGCTTGGACGATCGGCCATAGCGGCGCTCCGCAAATGCGATTAGCGAATGCGACGGATTATTCGTATTTTCATTTCGAAAGCAAGCCATCCGAAATGAAGGATTTTTCCGATGAACACCATCGCAAGCGCACCGCTCGCGCCGCTGCTCGACCGGCTCTTTGCCGAGGCCGACAGGGCCACCAGCCCGGCCATGGCCGGGCTCTCCCGCGAGGAGCGGGAACGGCTCATGCACAGCAAGACCGAATATCTCGACTTCTACGGACGCCTGAAAGACCTGTGGCTGCCCGTTTCGCGCCGGACCGGAGAGCTGCTCTACATGCTGGCGCGCAGCACCAATGCAAAGACGATCGTGGAATTCGGCACGTCCTTCGGCATTTCGACGCTCTATCTTGCCGCTGCCCTGCGCGACAATGGCGGCGGGCGGCTGATCAGCAGCGAATTCGAGGTTTCGAAAGTCGCGCGGGCTCGCCAGAACCTTGCTGCCGGCGGCCTTGCCGATCTCGTCGAAATCCGCGAAGGCGACGCACTCCAGACGTTGAGCGCCGATCTGCCCGACAGGATCGACCTGCTTCTGCTCGACGGGGCGAAATCGCTCTATCCGGAAGTGCTGGCGCTGGCCGAAGGCCGGCTTCGGCCCGGTGCGCTCGTCATTGCCGACGATGCCGGTTACTGCCCCGAATATCTCGACCATGTCCGTTCGCCGGCGGGCGGCTACCTGTCCACGCCTTTTGGCGACGACATCGAGCTGTCGATGCGCCTGGCCTGACGTCGCCCGGTTCCCGCACGAACCCGACATCAACACGGGCTGCCTGACGGCCGTCCGACAATGGAGATCGCAGCAATGCACATATTCGTAACGGGTGCGACCGGCTGGGTCGGCACCGCCATCGTCGAGGAACTGGTCCGCGCCGGCCACAAGGTCAGCGGGCTTGTCCGCTCGATCGAGAGAGCAAAGGCCATAGCGGTCATCGGCGCAAAACTCGTTCCGGGATCGCTCGATGACCTCGACCTTCTGGCCGAAACCGCCGCCAAGGCCGACGCGGTGATCCATACCGCCTTCAACCACGACTTCTCGAAATTTCTCGACAATGCGGTGCAGGACGAGCGCGCCATCCACGCGCTTGGAGAGGCGCTTGCCGGAACCGACCGCCCGCTCATCGTCACATCGGGCCTGTCGGGCTTTCGGCCGGGGGCAACGGAAGCGGACCTTCCGAACCCGGCAGCGCCCCGCAGATCGGAAGCCGCCGCCCGCGCCCTTGCCGGGCAGGGCATCCGCGCGGCCACGATGCGTCTTGCCCCGAGCGTGCACGGCATCGGCGACTACGGCTTCATCCCGATCCTGGCGCGCATCGCCCGCGAGACCGGCGTATCGGCCTATGCGGATGACGGCATGAACTGCTGGTCGGGCGTGCACCGGCTGGATGCGGCCCGCCTCTACCGGCTGGCGCTCGAAAGCGGCGTGACCGAGGCCGCCTACCATGCCGTGGCCGACGAGGCGGTGCCGTTCCGGCAGATCGCCGAGGTGATCGGGCGCCAGCTCGGTCTGCCGGTGGAACCCCGCCCGCGCGAGCATTTCGGCTGGTTTGCCACTATGGCGGCGGCCAACATGGCGGCTTCCAGCGCCCATACGCGCTGGCTGCTCGGCTGGCAGCCCGCCTGCCGAAGCCTGCTCGACGATCTCGACCAGCCTGGCTACTACGCCCGGTAATTTCGCCGCAAGGCGTTCAATGCCCGCCCATCGGCTGGCCTTCGGGCTGGGCGGGCGGGCGCCTGACGTAGAGGGATGCCGCGACGGCGGCCAGCGAGATCAGCGCGCCGACGAGGAAGGCGGAGTGCATGCCGCCGACGGTTGCGGTCGCGGCATCTGCCTGCCCTTGAGTCAGCAGGCCGGCGCGCCAGGTCATGATGGCGACGTAGAGCGTGGTGCCGGCGGCGCCTGCGACCTGCTGGGTGGTGCCGATGATGGCGCTGCCGTGGGAATAGAGTTTCGGCGGCAGCGAGCCGAGGCTGACGGTGAAGAGCGGCGTGAACATCAGGGCAAGGCCGATGCTCATGGCGATATGCAGCGCAAGCACGACCCAGATGGGCGTGGCGACGCCGAGGAAGGTCATGCCCCACATGACGGCGCTGAAGATGAGCGCGCCGGGGATGACGAGGCGGGCGGGGCCGTAGCGGTCGAACAGGCGGCCGACGAAGGGGGCACAGAGGCCCATGATGAGGCCGCCCGGCAGGAGCAGAAGGCCGGTCGTCAGCGTCGTCTGGCCGAGTACCGAGAGCATGTAGATCGGGATCAGGATGAAGACGCCGAACATCGACATCATCAGGATCGCCATCATGCCGGCGGCGATGGTGAAGGTCCTGGTCTGCAGGGTGCGCAGGTCGAGCAGCGCCTTCTCGTGTTTCTGGAGACGGATCTGGCGCCAGACGAAGACGGCGATGACGGCGGCGCCGGCCGCGAGCATGAGGCGGGGATCGAGCGGCGCGGCGCTCGCCTGCGCGGCGCCGAGCTCGCTGATGCCGTAGACGAAGCTGCCGAAGCCGATGGCCGACAGGATGACGGAGAACACATCGAGCGGCGCCTTTGACGGCACGGTGACGTTCTCGATTTTCGCGGCACCCAGCGCAAGGGCGGCAAGCGCGATCGGCAGCACCAGCAGGAAGAGCCAGCGCCAGTCGAGCGAGGAAAGGATGAGGCCCGAAATCGTCGGGCCGATGGCCGGCGCCACCGATATGACGATCGAGATATTGCCCATCGTCCGGCCGCGCGAATGCGGCGGCACGAGGTGCATGATCGTCGTCATCAGGAGCGGCATCATGATCGCCGTGCCGGACGCCTGGACGATGCGGCCGACGACCAGCATGGGGAAGCCGGGGGAAAGCGCCGAGATCAGCGTGCCGGCGGAAAAGAACGACATGGCGAGCATGAAGACCGGCCGCGTGTTCAGCCGCTGCAGGAGATAGCCCGTCACCGGGATGACGACGGCCATGGTCAGCATGAAGGCGGAGGTCAGCCATTGGGCCGAGCTTGCCGGAATCCTCAGATCCGCCATCAGGTGGGGGATCGCCACGCCCATGATGGTCTCGTTGAGGATGACCACGAAGGCGGAAACGAGCAGCAGGCCGATTACCAGCCTGTTGCGGGCGCTATGATCTTCGACCGGCAGTTCGGCCTGTTCTTCGATCTCGGAAGTCAAGGGTTCACTGGTCATGGTGTTCCTGTATCCATGTCTGAGAGAAGGAGTTCTGCCTTAGGACGAACGTGCCGCGGCTTTTGCGACACGGGACATGCCTGTTTCCATGTCTTTATGTTTCTCTGTCTTTATGCGGGCGGGCGGATGCAAGGCGGTTTTTTCGCGCGATGCCTGTGCGGGCTCCCACGGCGCAGCAAGCCTATGCGGTCCCCGTCACGGCAGCCCCCATGCGGCCGGTGAGAAGGCTTCCGGCGGCAGGCGCATTTCCTGGGGATCGACGGGGCGGCGGCGCAGCGAGGTTGCCGTGTAGGACCGATCGGCGGTGCGCCCCGCGGCATCCTCCTTGAGCGGAAGCCCGTCCTTCGTCAGGCACTGGCGGCTTGCGCCGTCATGCCCGGCCGGCGCCGGATCGAACCATTCGCATGTTTCTCCGAGCACGGTGTCGCCTTTGCCGAGCGGGACCCTTCCGGTCGTCGCGTCGAGATCGGAAGAGGATGGAGCGCGCCGGCTGGCCCGCAGATGGCGATCGTCTCGGCCCTGCCGATAGAGGATGCCCCGATCCTCCCGCTCGTTCCAGATCCTGACCGTGACGGCGCCATCCGTGTCCCGCTGCTCGCGGTAGGACCAGGGATAGTGGCGCAGCAGGCGAAGGCTCGATTGTCCGGCGCCTTCCAGCGTGATCTCGTAATCGGGCCGGGACGGGTCGGCGGCATGGATGCTTGCCGGCCGCAGCCAGAACTCCGCCGTCAGGATTTCCGGCGGCGGGCGCATGTCTTCCAGCCTGACGGCGCGGCGCTCGAGGCTCGCCAGCCGGCTGTGGTAGAGCGCCTGGTCCTTCTCGCTGAGCAGCTTGGTTTCGGCGACGATGCCGTCGCCGGTCACGCATGACTGTTCGCGCGGCCGCAATGCGTCCGCCGTCTCGCGCCACCGGCATGTCTGCCCGGCAACGATCGAGGAGGCATCGAGCGGCCGGGTCCTGTCTGCGGCATCCGGTTTGCGTGCCGGCATGAGAAGCTCCATGAGCGTGACCTCGCCATCCGGCTGCCTGCTCCAGCGCAGAACGGGGGCGTTCCTGTCCGGCCCGAAGCCGATGCTGGCCTGGCCGTCGCGCAGCCGCGTCTCGGTCAGAAACATGCCGTCGTGATGGACGACGGTGACGGCCGGATCGGCCGGCCTGCCGTCCCTGTCGAGCGCCTGCATGGTGGCGACGTAATCCGGCGCGGCATCGCGGCCGGCTTGCGCGGCGGCCGATCCCGCAAGGGCCAGGCAGGCGATGGCGCCTGATATCGCCGCTGTCTTCATTGCTTCCCGGCTCCTGCCTGCGCGCAGGATCGCGCCGCCGCAAGCAGATGACGGTTTTGCCGGGAAAATCAACAGGGTCTATGCCACCAGCTCAAGCGGGGCCGTCAGTGGACGATGGTCAGCGCGGCGATGCCCGCCTCGTCGGCGGCGCGCAGGAATGCCTCGCGGAACTGTTCCGGAGCCACTTCTCCACAGATGGCGTCGATGCAGGCTTTGACGGCGATCATATATTCCTCGCCGTCATCGAAAGGCCAGTCCCGGATGAGCAGATATGCGGCGTCGCCGAGCGTGCGCACGACTGTGTGCGTTTCCCGACCGCGCAAAACCAGCCCGACCGGCGCGAATGCCGACGACGTGTTCCAGTTCATTATCCTCGACCCCTCAAGGCACGGAGATTGAAACCCTCAAACACACTATACGCGCGAATTATGAAATTCGGAATTGCGGATTGTGTGAATGTTAAGCGAGTGACTTATTTGCCGCGGGCAAAAGAAGGGCGCTCCACGACTTCATGTCGGAGCGCCCCCGGCTGCAGCGGCGTCAGTTGCGGCGGAGGCCGACAGCAGGCACGATCAGAAGACCGCATCGGGAACGAAATGGCAACGCCCGACGCCGAAGCCTGCCCGCAAGCGGCCCGCTCTCCACAGGCTATCCACAGCTTATCCACAGGGGAGGCGAAATCTCCGCCAACGCTTTCAACGACATATGCCCGAATGCGATCCGCCTGCTCCAGACGGGTGATGTGACCGCGGCACGACACAGGCACTATCTTCAGGGCAAACTGCCCTAAAGGCCACAATGCCGCTCTATGGTGGCCGTCCCTCCTTGAGCGCTGGGCGGCGGACGCTCGGAGGTGGGAGGCGGCAGGCGTGCATGAGGGCCTGCCGCCTTCACGGCCGGGATGGCAGGGACCGGCCGGGCGGCCTGCGGCTGCGCGCATAAAAAAGGACCCGCTCACCAGGGAGCGGGCCTCAGGGGTGCCCGGAGTCGGACGGGCATCGGTAAAAGGCGGGCGATCAGATATAGGCCGCGACATCGATGCTCCAGCTGTCGGGCATCTTCGACGCGGCAAAGCTGCTGACGCTGGCGGGACGGGCGTTCCGGCGGGCGGCTGCCTCGAGCAGGGCCGCAAAGGATGCCAGGCTGATCTTGTCGGCGCGAAGCATCTGGCGGATCAGCGGATCTTTGAGCATTTCCGATGGAGTCATCTCGTGCATGACTATCCTCCGTGACTGTTTTCCGACGCTTGCGGCATTCTAGGTTCGCATTGCTATGAATGCATGTCGCGGCGATGGCGAAAAGACGGCAATCGAAGTTCATTCGGGCTAGCTCCAATGTGGCATTGGCCTGCCAATTTATCGGATGCTAACGTAGCGGCCGGGAATGGACCGCAGCGGAGGACGGGCACATGGAGCCAAGAATGTTCGACGAGATCATGGTGGGCCTGGCCGCGCTCGAGGCCGAGATCGCCGCGATCAACGCCAGGCCCCTGCCTGCCACAGACCTGAAATATGCCAAGGCCCAGCTGAAGGCCAAGCCCGTCAGGGTCCGCAAGCGTCTCGGCAAGGCCAAGACGCCGAAACCGCATGCCTGAGCCTGATCCGGCAAGACGCTTTTTAACCATGAGCGCGCTTTCTGACGTTCGCTCACATTTTGCCGATTGCATATGACCGGGAAAGACGGTTTTCTTGCTCTTGGCATTCCTAATTCAGAGATATCCCCGACACCATGAACCGCTACGAGATCGAACGTCGCAACGACGACGAATGGACTGTCATCGACCGGCTGACGGGCGCGCCCGTGCCGCATCTGCCGGAAAAGCTCGGCAGCAGGCTTGAAGCGCAGGCGCTTGCCGATTTCCGCAACCAGCTGGCCATTCCGCAGCGGGAAAAGATCCGCTCGCGCCTCGATACGCTGCGGATCGCCTGGGCGGCGCTGACGGGAAAGCGGGTGCGCTAGGGACTGTACTCATAAACGGGATTCCCTTTGAGGGTCGTTCATGATTCAAACTCCGAAGGAGGAGTTTGCATGGCACGATTCGACCTCACTGATCGGGAATGGGCGCTGATTGCGCCGCTTCTTCCCAACAAGCCCCGTGGCGTGGCGCGGGCGGATGATCGGCGCGTTCTGAACGCGATCTTCTACATCTTGCGAACCGGCTCGCCGTGGCGCGATCTTCCGGAGCGCTACGGCCCTTACACGACGGCCTACAATCGCTACAATCGGTGGGCCAAGGCGGGCGTGTGGCTGCGGGTCTTCGAGGCGCTTGCAGCCGCTTCGCCTCAGTCGATGCAATTGATCGATTCCTCCATCGTCCGCGCCCACCAGCACGCCGCCGGTGGTAAAAAGGGGGTCCGGATCACGCCATCGGCCGGTCTCGTGGAGGACTGACCAGCAAGATTCATGTCGTGGTCGACGAACGGGGCTTGCCGGTTCGGCTCGCGCTGACGCAAGGGCAGGCTTCTGACAAGGCCGCCGCGCCCGGCCTGCTCGAAAGGCTTCCTTCAGCGTCTGTCGTCATCGCCGATCGTGGCTACGACTGGCAGCACCTAGTCGACCTGGTTCGACAACGCGGCGGCGAGGCCCACATCCCAACCCAGCGCGACCGCAGGGTCCAGAGATCAGTCGATCCAAGCCTCTACCGACAGCGCAATCTCGTCGAACGCTTCTTCTGCAAACTCAAACACTTCAGGAGGGTTGCCACCCGCTACGACAAGCTCGCCACCAACTTCCTTGCTGCCGTCGCTCTCGCCTCGGCTAGGCTGTGGATGCGAATTTATGAGTCCACGACCTAGGGGGCTTTTCCGGCTGCTACCAGCGCAGGATCCTGCGGCCGAGCAGGAAGCCGGCCGCGGTGGCGACGGATATGCCGATCGAATACCATGTCGCCAGGAATAGCGGGCTGTCGTCGGGGCAGTGCCAGGCATAGATGGCGGCGGCGATGCCGCCGGCGGCAAGGCCTGCCACCGCACCCGCCATGCCGGGATTTTCCGGGGCGCCGCGGCGCACCGAATAGAGGATGGCGGCAAGCGGCGCGATCGACAGCGTCGGCACGAAGAGCAGGCAGAAGGCGGAGAAACGGCCTTCCATGCTGCCTGCCCAATTGGCCTGCGGCACGACGATGAGTTCGGCGGCGATGCCGGCAACCAGGACCGCGAGCGGCAGGACAAGCAGCAGTGCCGCAGGGCGCAGCGGCACGCCGGGCCTGCCGATGCGGAAGGCGAGGCGGGTGGCGGTGACGGCGAGCAGCAGGGTCATGCCGATCTTGAAGAGCACGCGCGGCGTCCCGATCATCTCGGCCATGTCGCCGCGGATGCCGATGGTGGAGACGAGCAGGGCGGCCGAGATCGCGACGCCGATCACCAGCGCCGCCATGAAGACGCGGCCGAAGCGCAGCCGTACGCGCGCATCCTTTGCCATGAGGTTGATCAGGTCATCCGTTCTCACGTCTGTCGCTCCGATAGAGGGCCGCCAATCCTTTGAGCGCCCTGTGCAGCGCCACTCGCACGGCGCCTTCCGTCATCTGCAGCCGCTCGGCCGTTTCGCGGATGCCGGCGCCGTCGAGCGAGATCGACCTGACGATTTCGCGCTGCGGGCCGCGCAGGCCGTCCAGCATGCGATCGACATCGATGCGGTCGGCGCCATCCTCGTGGTGGTCGGCCTCCAGGGTCTCCATCACGTCCTCGATCGGCACCGCGACATGGCGGCCGCGCCGGCGCAGGCTGTCGATCAGCTTGTTGCGCACGATGGCGGACAGCCACGGGCCGATCGGCCGGGACACATCCCAGGTCCCGCGCTTCAGGTGTACTGCCAGCAGAACTTCCTGCACCACGTCTTCCACCTCGCTCGGCGGGGCACCGAACTGGTCGCAGCGCCGGCGCGCTATCGAACGCAGATAGGGTGTCACGGCCTTCAGGAACCGGTCATAGGCCGGTGCGTCGCCGGCGATTGCCGCGCGCATCCAGGCCGCCCATTCCTCTTCACGGGCCGAATGTTTCATCCGCCACTTACCTCTACGCACGGGTCTACGTGTTTGTTACCGTCATCTCGAAAATTTTGATGACGCGGCACGAGAGGGAATGCCGGCGTCGGCGCCTATTGAGCGCATCGGCGGGCAAACGGCAAGAGGATTGCGGCAACAAAGCGCAAAAGCCGCCCGGCCGAATGACGAGCCGGGCGGGCATCGGTGCCGATGGCTGCGGTACGGTCTAGCTCCGGGCAGTGCCCGACATCCGCGCAAGCATATGATCGAGCGACAGGCGGCCGGCGCCGTAGCGCATGATGGCAAGCGCCATCGCCGCCCAGGTGACGTGGATCGGCCAGCCGTCGGGCACGGTCAGTTCCACGATGCAGGTCATGAACAGCAGGCCGAGGCCGGCGAAGCGGGTGGCGAGGCCGAGCACGAGCAGGGTCGGAAAGATGATTTCGCCGCAGCCCGACAGGAAGGCCATGACGGCCGGCATCGGGAAGGGGTAGGGGCCGCCCGGCAGGTGCAGCATGAATTCCTGGGTGAAGAGATCGACCGCGGTATCGTTCAATTGCAGGAAGCCATCCCATTTCAGGATGCCGGAGCGCCAGAAGGGAACGGCGAGCGCCACGCGCAGCGCCGCCTGGACGATATCGGGCTGGGCGACGGCGCGGACAAGCCCGTCGGCCGTCGCCACAAGCCTCGTCAGCGGGGAGAGAGCGCCGTTGCGAGGCTCGTTGTGAGGGAGTGAATCAAGCATATCAGACATGGGAATTCTCCAGTTCGATATCTGAGAAGGTGCCGAGATCGGAAAAGGCATGGGCCGCAAGCATCTCGCCGATGGCGGCGGAGAGATCGAAGCCCGGTTCGGCCTCGAGGCCGGCGGCAACGCCCGCCGCAAGGCATTGTCCCGCCAGTAGCGCGCCGAGGAAGGCGGCGCCGCCGGGGGGCAGGAGGCGCACGGTCACGTCGTCGTCGATGCGGGTAATCAGGCCGTCTTCTGCCCGGTTCTCGACGCGGGAGACGGGGCCGGTGGCGCGGTTCATGGCGAAGATGGTGACGGCCGGGTGGGCCGAGCAGACCAGCCGCGTCGCCGGATGCGGCCGGAAGGTCAGGGCACCCAGCTCTTCGGGCGGCACGGCGGCGAGCGCTTCGGCCTTGAGCGAAGGCGCATCGGCGGCGTGATAGGCATCCAGCCAGGCGCGCTCGATCCTCGCCACGTCCGAAAGCCAGGGCATGTCGCGGGCATATTCGTAGCGGTCGATGAAATCGGGGAAGTCGCGCCCGTATTCGAAGAGCAGCGGCGAGACGGGCGGCGTCCCGCGCACATGGAAACGGGCCATGGCGCGGAAGAAATCCGCCCCCGTAATGCGCTCGACGGCCGGGAAGACCGACGACAGCGCGGCGATCAGGCTGACGGTGACATTGTTGCGGTAGACGTTGTAGCGCTTTTGTGCCCGCTTGCCGCGCGGACCCGTCACCAGGCCGGGGGCCGGAGCGTCGGGATCGAGAAGCGCTGCCGAGAAGCGGCCGGCAAAGTCGGCCGCCGCCGGCCGGATCGGCAGGATATCAGCCGAGCGCATGGGCGCGCTCCTGCCGGAAGGCCTGTCCTTGGCCCGCATGCCTGTCGAGGATCGCCTGGGCGGCGAGCGCTTCGGCGCGCAGGACCGGCCAGTCGGGAATCCTGCTGTCCCATTCGATCAGGGTCGGGATCGGCCCGCAGCGGGCGACGACGATCTCGTAGAGCTGCCAGACGGCATCGGCGACCGGCCCGTCATGGCTGTCGATGAGCAGCAGTTCGCCTTCGTCGTCCTCCTGCTCGGCATGGCCGGCGAGATGGATTTCGCCAACCTGCGACAGCGGGAAATCGCGCAGGTATTCCAGCGCCGAAAAGCCGTGATTGGTGGCCGAGACGAAGACGTTGTTGATGTCGAGCAGCAGGCCGCAGCCGGTGCGCCGCGATATCTCGCGGATGAAATCCGTCTCGCTCATGGCGGATTCGGCAAAGAGCACGTAGGTGGAGGGGTTTTCGAGCAGGATCGGCCGGCCGATCGCGGCCTGCATCTCGTCGATGTGATCGCAGACATGGGCAAGCGTATCGGCCGTATAGGGCAGCGGCAGCAGGTCGTTCAGGTAGGTGTCCATATGGGTGGACCAGGCAAGATGTTCGGAGACCAGCGCCGGCTCGTAGCGGTCGACGAGGCTCCTGAAGCGGGCGAGGTGGTCCTTGTCGAGCGGCTGCGGGCCGCCGAGCGACATGCACACGCCATGCAGGGAAATCGGGTGGTCGCGGCGCACCCTTTCCAGCGCGCGATGCGGCGGGCCGCCGGCGCCCATATAGTTTTCGGCATGGATTTCGAAGAAGCCTTGCGGGCCTGCGATGGCCGATATGGCCGCAAGGTGCTCCGGCTTGAAGCTGGTGCCGGCCTGGCCGGCCAGCGAATAGGTCGGAAAGCGGAGGGTGCTTTCCGTCTCCATGAGAGGGTTGGACGTCATGTCGACTCTGGCCATGTTCGCCTCCGCTTTCCTTGTTGCCTGCCGCTTAGATGTCGCGCGTCAGCGGCTTCAGCGAACCGTGACGGCCGCCCGGCAGTTCAAGCGAGGCGCAGGTGCCGCCCTGGACGAATTTCCAGGAATTGCCCTGGAAGTCCTTGACCGAGGTGCCCTGGCAGGTGGTGCCCGGACCGGCGGCGCAATCGTTCTGGCCCTTCAGGGCAACGCCGTAGCACTTCTCCTTGTGGGCAGCGACGGCAGCATCGGCCTCGGCCTTGGTCAGCGGGCCGGCGCTTGCCATCGTGGCAAGGGCGGAGGTGATCGCGCCGGCAAGAAGGGCGGTGCTGATGGAAGTCTTCAACATGGGTAATCTCCGTTGCGTGAAACGCCCCTCTTTCGGCGGGGCACGTCGGGGTATTCGCAACGGGTGCGCGGGTTGTTACAGGCGGGGCGGTAACGAACGCGTGATGGGCCTGGCGCTCATTCCGGCCGGAAGGCAGCCGGAAGGCCGGCATCCCAGCCTGCTTTTTATGACCATATATGGTCAAAACAAAATCTGCCGCTGAGGGGATCAAGAGAATCCGATGATCCGGTTGGACATCCGGCAGCGCGACCACGCCCTATCGATCGCAGGCGATATCGAACACCAGCAGACCGGGGCGGACGTGGCCCCATCTATCGGCCGGAGTTTCGAAGGTTTAAGATTTTCCGCGGGAAGGCGGGATGAAGGCGGCGGGGGATGGACCGGCTGGATGCGATGCGCGTGCTGCTTGCCGTTGTCGATGCCGGCAGTCTGTCGGCGGGCAGCAGGCGGCTGAATGCGCCGCTGCCGAGCGTCAGCCGCAAGGTGGCGGAGCTGGAGCGGTCGCTAGGCGCCAGCCTCGTCATCCGCACCAGCCGGAAGCTGCAGCTCACCGATGCCGGGCGCGACTATGTGGAGGCGGCGCGCCGGATCATTGCGGAACTGGAAGAGGCGGAGCGCCGCGCCTCCGGCGAATACCGGCAGCCGCGGGGCGTGCTGACGATCACCATGCCGGTGGAATTCGGCAACCGTTATGTGCTGCCGATCGCGCTCGAATTTCTGGCGGAGCATCCCGACGTTTCGCTGAACCTCCTGTCGCTCGACCGCACCGTTCACCTTGTCGGCGAGCAGGTGGATGTCGCCTTCCGGCTGGGGGCGCTGGCGGACAGTTCGCTTTATGCGGTCAAGGTTGCCGAGTTTCGGGTTCTGACCTGCGCGAGCCCGGATTATCTTGCGCGTTGCGGCTGCCCGCAGCATCCGGGCGAGCTGCCGGACCATGACGGGATCATCTTCAACAACAGGACTTTCTTCTGGACCTTCGATATCGACGGGCGGCCGGTGGAGGTGGTGCCGCGCCACCGCATCGAGGTCAATACGGCGGCAAACTGCGTTGCCGCCGCCATCGGCGGGGCCGGCATTGCCAGGCTCTTCGACTACCAGATCCCCGGCGAACTCGCGTCCGGGGCCCTCGTGCCGATCCTTGACGATTATGCGGGCGCGCCGCAGCCGATCCATATCGTCTATTCGCGCCAGGGTTTCCTGGCGCTCAAGGTGCGCTCCTTCATCGACTGGACGCTGCCGCGGCTGCGGGAAGCATGCCGCGGCTATGGCTCAATCCCCTAGGGCGCGGATTTCGGCGACGACGCGTTCGGGCGCCTGCAGATGCGGATAGTGGCCGATGCCGGGCAGGATTTCGAGCGGCGCGCCGGTTCTTGCGGCAAATTCCGCGCCCATGCGGCTGTCGATATAGATGTCCTTTTCGCCCCAGATCACCTTCAGCGGCGTGCTGAGCCGGCCGAGATCTGCCTCCAGCCGGTCCTGATCGCGGGTGAAGGCCGCGTAATAATGGTAGAAGGCGTCGGCGGAGGTGAGGGCGCCGTTGTTCCAGCCGCGGGCCATGTCTTCCTTCACGCCGGCCGCAAGATCGAACTGCCTGTCTTCGGGCAGGCCGCGCCGGTGGGCGTTTTCAAGGATTTCGTCGCGCGTCCGGTTCATGGCGGCGCGGGTGGCGGAGGCCGCCGGCTCGGCCTTCAGGCTCTGCAGGCGCTCGTGCATATAGGCCGGCCGGTTGAAGGGGGCGAAATCGCCGACGATGACGGCCCGCGCGATATCGGGCTCGTCGAGCGCCACAAGCAGGGCGGGCAGGGCGCCGATATCGGCGGCATAGATCGTCAGCTTCGAGCGGTCGATGCCGGCTTTTTCGATATAGGCCTTCAGCACGCCGGCATAATCGCGCGGCGAATAGGAGAAATCTTCGGCGGCCGGGCGCGACGACAGGCCGTATCCCGGCCAGTCGAAGGCATGGACCTCGAATTCGTCGCCGAGCGCGGCCGCGATATCGCTCCAGACGGCGGAGGTTTCGGGAAAGCCATGCAGGAAAAGCACGGTGCCTTTCGCCGCCGGGTTCGGCACGACGAACCGCCTGAGCGTGATATCGCCGCCGATGGCGATGGTGCCGGTTTCGGGCCTTGCGGCTTCGGCCGTGCCGGCGCCTGCGGGCGTGAGCGCCGTGCCGGTGATTGCGGCGGCGACGAGCAATGCTCCGAGTGACGATGTCATCATGTCCGTTGTCCTTCCTCTCAGGCGGCTGTGCCCGCTGCGGGGGGCCTCGTGGCCGCGACCGGGGTGAATTTTCGAGGGCAATGATCGGGCATCGCCCCTGCCGCCGGTAGAGCGCCGGGATGAGAGGCTGCCTCTCGCTTTCCCGCAGTACCGGGCAAGGCGCGCGGCCCGTACATCTGCGCCATCAGCGGCGCCGGGGAATGGCCCCCGCGTCCCCATGAAAGGATGAGCAGACATGAACGACATGACCGTAAACCTGAAAAGCGCGGAGCCTGAAAGCGTGCGCGGCCTGCCGGGGCATTCGACCGTCGGCACCGGCAATCTCGAGGCCGCGGGCGAATTCTACGACAGGCTGATGGCCGTCTTCGGCATCGGCCGTTTCCTGGTCCAGCCCGGCCGGGCCATCTATTATGGAAAGCGCAGGCTGGAATTCGGGGTGGTGAAGCCCTTCGACGGCAGGCCGGCGAGGGCCGGCAACGGCAGCATGGTCGCCTTCGAGGCACCCTCGCGCGCAAAGGTGCGGGAGGCGCATGCGACGGCGCTGCGGGCCGGCGGCTCCGACGAAGGGGCGCCGGGGCCGCGCGGGGAGAACGGCGAGGGGCCTTACTGCGCCTATTTCCGCGACCCCGAGGGCAACAAGTTCCTGGTTTACCGCGCCGGGCCGGACGAGGCCTGAGATCGCTTGCGGCGCATTTCAGGCGCATGATGCCGGGCGTCTGAAACGCGGCCGCGAACCTTCCGGCGGAATGGAGGCATGTCATGAGATCAGGGCCATTGACCGAGACTTTGAAAATGTCGCGGCGCTCGCTGCTGTTTGCGGGTGCTGCGGGCGGGCTTGCGGCCATGCTTGGTTCGGGCGCGGGCGCGGCCGACCCCGTGGATGGCGGGGCGCTTTCCGGCGAAATCCGGCCGTTCCGGGCCGATATGCCCGAGGCGGCGCTTGCCGATCTCAGGCGGCGGCTTGCGGCCACGCGCTGGCCGGACGGAGAGACGGTGGGCGACCGTTCGCAGGGCGTGCAGCCGGAAAGGCTCAAGGCGCTGGTGGACGAGTGGCGGTCTTCCTACGACTGGCGCAGGGCCGAAGCGCGGCTGAACGCTTTCCCGCAATTCGTGACCGCGATCGACGGCGTGGACATCCATTTCATCCATGTCCGCTCCCGCCACGAGAACGCCCTGCCGCTGATCATGACGCATGGCTGGCCGGGATCGGTGTTCGAACTCGTCGACGTGATCGGCCCGCTGACCGACCCGACCGCGCATGGCGGCGAGGCCGGCGATGCCTTCCATCTGGTGATCCCCTCGATCCCCGGCTTCGGCTTTTCCGGCAAGCCGAAGGAGAGGGGCTGGAACCCGCAGCGCATCGCGGCCGCCTGGGACACGCTGATGAAGCGCCTTGGTTATGCCCGCTATGTTTCGCAGGGCGGCGACTGGGGCGCGATCATCAGCGATGCGCTGGGGCGGCAGGCGCCGGAGGGATTGCTTGGCATCCATGTCAACAGGGTCGAGCGCGCGACCACCTTTCCGCCTGACGCCGCGCAGGCGCTGATGAGCGGAGCGCCGGCGCCCGAGAGCCTGTCGCCGGAGGAAAAGGCAATCTTCATGGAAGCCCGGGATTTCCTCGCCAACGGTTTCGGCTATGCCGCGATCATGGCAACGCGGCCGGAAACGATCGGCTACGGGCTGGCGGATTCGCCCGCGGGGCTTGCGGCATGGCTCTACGACAAGATCGCCGACTGGGTCTTTACCCGCGGGGACCCGGAACAGGCGCTCGGCCGGCAGGCCATTCTCGACAACATCACGCTTTACTGGCTCACCAATACCGGGCCTTCGAGCGGGCGCATCTATTGGGAAAATGCCGCGGCCGGGGCAAAGCTCGAACCGGTCAGGGTTCCGGTCGCCGTCACGGTCTTTCCCGGCGAGGTCTACCGGCCGCCGCGCCACTGGCTCGGCAGGGCCTATCCGCAGCTGATCTATTACAACGCGGCGGCAAAGGGCGGGCATTTCGCAGCCTGGGAGGAGCCCGAACTTTTCGCGCAGGAGGTCCGGGCCGCGTTCAGGACGTTGCGGTCCTGAACAATCGCATCCGCGCGGGAACCTCAAGCACTTTCGGCCGTTGCCGGATTGGTGGAAACGAGGAGGAATTCCCATGAGCAATCTTTACAGCGACAACGGTCCCGCATCATCCAGCGAGGGCAGCCACAACAGGCTGACGGCCTTTTTCGACAGCCAGGACGACGCCGAAAGGGCGATCGAGCGGCTGAAGGAGGCGGGCGTCGCCAATATCAGGCTGATGTCGGGATACGAGGCCGACAGCGACAAGGCGGGCGTCGCCGCCGACGACCGCGGCGGCTTCTGGGCCAGGCTGGAAGGCTGGCTGTTTCCGGACGAGGACCGGACGGTCTATGCCGAAGGCCTGCGCCGCGGCGGCTTTCTGGTCGCCGCCGAGGTGGACGATGCCACCCATGATATCGCCCTCGACATTCTCGACGACGAAGGCGCCATCGACATGGACGAGCGTGCCGATCTCTGGCGGGCGGAGGGCTGGGATATCAGCAAGTCGCCCGAAGCCTTCGCCGGCCGCGATGCCGGCGGCATGCGGGAGATCGACGAGGCCGAGCGCGCCCGGCAGGCGGCGGCCGCTGAGGACGACGTCTTTGCGGCAGGTGCCGCTGAGGCGATGCCGACCGGCCACCATGCGCGCCGTGTCGATCCGGCCTCGCCGCGCGTTCGAAGCTACGGCCTCGGGGAGGAGCCGCTGCTCGATCCGGAACTGCGTGACGATATTCTTCCGACCGGGCACCACCGTACGGTGGACGAATCCAACGAAGACGCGCAGCGCGAGCTTCGTCAGGCCCAGGATATCGACGCGATGAAGCAGGAGCAGACGCTGCCGCGCGGCCGATAATGGTGCGAAGCCGGCGGCCGCCCGACGAGAGGACGGCGCCGGCCGACGCCCTGCTTGCGCCTTCCTTCACAGGATCGGGCAAGCACAGGCTTTTCCGCGTGATCGCTTAACGTATCGACGGCCTTGCCGACCTCCTGGAACGCGGATGGGGCGGCATCTGAAAGCCGCGCCATGCGCCCAATATTGATTTCAATCATGTTTGTCGGCGGGCCGAGGCGATCTTTTTGCGCTGGAGCAAACAAGTCTGACATTTCCCGCAAGCGCCCGGTTCCGGCCGCTTGCCATTCCCGGATGGCGTTATAGTATCCTCGATATATCCGAAGAAATATAACGCAAAGGAAGCAGGAGATGACATCGACGACGTCGAAATCCGTTACGCTGACCAAAATGTGCGAGCTGCACGGTATCGCCCTTCCAAGGGAAGGCGCCGTATCCGCACGGTTTCAGGAGGCGTTTCCTGCCGCCCAATATGACGAGGCGGCGGGCGAATGGCGCATGGTCTGGAAGAAGGGCAGTTACGCGGAGTCCAATGCGCGGCTTGAAGCCTTTTTTGCCGAAAACGGAATTGCCGTTTCCCACGTCAACAAATGCTAGAGCGCCCGGTGAGGGGCGGACCCGTGAGCGGCGGTGTCGCAAACCGCCGGGGCAGGCTGGTGCTGGCGATGCTGGTTTTGCTGGTATTGGCCCTGGCGGTCTTGTCGGTCGGCATCGGTCGGGTTTCCGTCCCGCCTGATCGCGTGCTGGCCATCCTGCTTTCGAAGGTCTTTCCGATCCTGCCGGATTGGAGGGCTGCGGACGAACTCATCGTCCTGAATGTCAGGCTGCCTCGTATCTGTGCCGCGATGATGATCGGGGCGGCCCTGGCGGCGGCCGGGGCCGCCTACCAGAACCTCTTCCGCAATCCGATCGTGTCGCCCGACATATTGGGCGTCTCGGCCGGCGCGGGATTCGGGGCGTCGATGGGGGTGATACTCAACCTGGGCGCATTGGGCATCCAGGCTGCGGCCTTTGTCATGGGCCTCTTCGGGGTCGTGCTCTGCTTTTCAATTGCCCAGGCAATCAATCGCTATTCGCTGATCGTCCTCATACTCGTGGGCGTCGTGATCGCGGCCTTCTTTCAGGCGATGATTTCCATACTCAAGATCGTGGCGGATCCGATCGACGTGCTGCCGGTGATCACATTCTGGCTGCTCGGCGGATTGAACAAGATCACGCCTGGGGATCTGCCGGTCACCGCAGCGGTGATCGCCGCAAGCCTGACGCTTCTCTACGCGCTTCGCTGGCAGATCAACGTGATGAGCGTGGGCGAAGAGGAGGCTCGCAACCTCGGCGTCAATGTCGGGCTCATACGCATCCTGCTGGTGCTGACCGCCACTTTGATGACGGCCGCCGCCGTCAGCATTTCCGGAATCGTCGGCTGGGTCGGGCTGGTCGTTCCCCATATGGCGCGCATCCTCGTCGGCCCGAGCTTCGAGCGCATGCTGCCTGTTGCGATTGTCTCCGGCGCGCTGTTTGTCCTCCTGGTGGACGATTTCGCCCGCGCAGCAAGTTCCATGGAGTTGCCGCTCGGAATCGTGACCAGCGTCATCGGCGCCCCGTTGTTTATCATCCTTCTCCTGCGAACGAGGGTTGCATGGTCGTGAAGATGACGGTGGAGAATCTCGCGTTCAGTTTTCCGCAGGGGGAGCGGAGTCTCGACGATATCAGCTTCGTCCTTGAGGCCGGCGACGTCATCTGCGTTCTTGGACCGAACGGCGCGGGAAAGACGACGCTGATACGCTGCATCATGGGCGCCCTGGCCGTTACTCGCGGAAACATTGCGGTTGAAGGGATACCGGCTCGCAGCCTCGGCTCCCGGCAGTTTGCCGCGAAAGTAGCCCATGTTCCCCAGAGCACGGACTCGGTGTTCGGGCATCTCGTTCGCGACATCGTGCTCATGGGACGATCTCCGCATCTGGGCATGATGGAGGCACCGGGGGCTCGCGATCACAAGATCGCCGAGGCGTCCCTGGCGCGCGTCGGCATGGCGCATCTGGCCGACCGGCAATTTGCGACGATCAGCGGGGGTGAGCGCCAGCTATGCCTGCTGGCGCGGGCTTTGGCGCAGGAAGCTCCCATCCTGATCATGGACGAGCCGGCCGCCAGTCTCGATTTCGGCAATCAGATCCGGATTCTCGACATCGTTGCCTCATTGGCCGACAGTGGCTACGCGATCCTGATGACCACCCATCATCCGGACCATGCGCTGCTTGTCGGCACGCAGATACTCGGCTTGCGGGAGGGGCGCATTTTCGGCCGCGGGACGCCGCAGTCGCTCCTTTCCTCACGATTCCTTTCCGATCTTTACGACGCGCCGGTCCGCATTCTCGAAGAGCGCGACGGCGCGCGCGCATGCTTGCCAATTCTTTCCCAACGCAGAGCGGAGATACCCGAAGATGCATAGATTCAAGACCGGATTTTTGGCCGTCGTGGCTGCGGTCGTCCTTGCCGGTGACGCACTGGCCCGCGATATCGTCGATATGACCGGGCGGACCGTGACCGTGCCCGACAAGATAGAGCGTGTCGTCACGCTCGGCTCGGTGCCAGTCATCAACAGCTTCGTTTTCGCGGCCGGCAAGGCGGACACCCTTGTCAGCGGGCTTCCCGTGCGGTTCAACGCCAAGCGCTGGTCCTGGCAGTTCGTTTTCGCGCCGCAGCTGCGCGATGGCCCCGACCTGCAGGATGCCAACTACGCGCCGGATCCCGAAAAGATCCTCAACGCTCGGCCGGATGTCGCCTTGAGCTTCGAAAAGTCGACGGCCGATATCCTCGGCGCCAACGGCGTTCCGACGGTGCTGCTGCGCATTCAAACGCCTGACGACGTCAAGGCGGGGGTCAGGCTGGTCGGCAACCTGCTCGGCAACACCGATATCGGCGAACAATACGCGAAATATTTCGATGCCACGCTGGCGCGGATTGCCGCAAAGATCGATGCCATTCCGCTCGATCAGCGGCCTACGGCTCTCTATATCAATCCAACCAACATGACCCAGCCCCATCTGGTTGCCGAATGGTGGCTGAGGGCCGGTGGCGCCCGCAGCGTAACGGATAACGGCCGTTCGGAGGAAGTGCTGACGCTTTCCACCGAGACGGTGATCGATGCAAACCCAGACTATATCGTCTTGTCCGACCCCGGCCATATCGAGACGCTGAAACGCGACGCCACGCTGTCCCAACTCGATGCGGTCAAGAACGGTCGCATCCTTGTCGCTCCCATGGGGGCGCATACCTGGGGCAACCGGACGGTCGAACAGGTCCTGACGGTTCTATGGGCGGCCAGCGAGTTCCATCCGGCGCAGTTTCCCCATGCGGAACTGGTCGCCGAGGTAAAGAATTTTTATGCGACGTTCTTCAAGACCGAACTGAACGACGCGCAGGTCGAATCGATCCTGATGAGCGGCAGGGCGAGCTAACGCGTCCTGCTCTCTCTTCCCCGGAACGGCGTTTTCGCCAGCCTTCCTGCCAGCGCCTGGAGCATCAGGCGCAGCACCAGGTTGGAACCGGGAAGAGCTTCCGGAGCAGGGGCCAAGCATGAGCGCCCTTGCTGCGGAGCGTGGTCTGGAAATGACGCATCGATACCAGGTGTTCCGGCATATGCCGGTGACGAGGAGCGCATTCATGTCAAAACGGATTCTGGCCGAAACGGTCTTCGCGTTGCGCGAACGGCTTCACGATTTCGATGAGATCGTCGTCGCGCGGGTCGTCGTCGGGCTGTTCTTCACGGGTGTCAAATTGTCCACCGGCCACGCGGGAAGCGCAGCCACGCCGATAAAGGAGGTTCCGGAAGCGGTCTGCTGCCCGAGTTCGGCCATGGCGATGCCGTTTCCGGGCAAGCTGAGCGGGCGCAAGGCGGCGGCCTTCATCGAAGACGCGATCGAGAGCGGCGGTGTTCGGCGCGCTCTCGGTATCGCCGTTCTCAACGCCTTGGCGCAGGTGGCGATCGACCGCTACGGTTGTCCGGATGCGGAATTCCTCCAGGACACGGACGCCTTCGATGCGGTCGAGGTCAAGCCTCACGAAAAGGTCGTGGTCGTCGGCGCATTCGCGCCCTTCTTGCGGGCGTTGCGCAAGATCGAAGCCGATTACCTGGTCCTGGAAAAGGACCCTGCGACGCTGAAGCCCGTGGAGATGCCGTTCTTCCGGGAGGCCGACCTGGCCGGCGAAGTGGTCCCGCAGGCGGATGTCTTGCTTATAACAGGCACGACACTGATCAACGACACGCTGGACGGGCTGCTCGGCATGGCCAAGCCGACCGCACGAACCGTCGTGGTCGGTCCGACGGTCACGATGATCCCGGAGCCCTTCTTCAACCGCGGCTGCGATATTCTGGGCGGCATTCAAATCACGGATGCCGACGGTTTCCTCGATATTCTCTGCGAGGGAGGGTCGGGTTATCATTTCTTCGGAAAATCCGCCCACAAGGTGGCCTTGCGCCGGAAAGGGCTTTTCGATCGCTCGTCCGCGCCGCTTCTCCACGGGAAGGCGGGTTCGCAAGCCGATGCCGTCGCGGGGCGCGGCCCATGACGCAGGTTCTCAAGCTCGGACTCTCCGGTTGCAGCGGCGCGCTGGAGTCGATTTCGACATCGAGCCTGCTCGATCTGGCCGTGCTCGTCGAGGAACTGGGCTATGACGCCATGTGGCTCAACGAAGAACATTTCCAGGGCGGAGCCGGGGGAGGGCTCGACGGTCGACGGTGCCTTTCGCCGCTCATCCTCGCATCGGCGATCCTCGCCAGGACCAGACGCCTGCGTGTGGGCTTCTCGGTGCTGCTGCTTTCCATCCATCACCCTCTTCGCCTTGCCGAGGATCTGGCCAGTCTCGATGTCCTGTCGGACGGTCGGGTGGATGTCGGGATATCCCGCGGTGCGAACGCCCGCTATCTTTCCGCCTTCAGCGCGCCGGATGCCGACGTTTCCGCGCAGGATTTCGCAGCGAGACTGGGACTTATGATCCGGGCCTGGTCTGCGGACCCGATCGTCTTCGGGACGGAGAGCTTTTCGGTGGAGCCGAAGCCGGTCCAGATTCCGCATCCGCCGGTCTTCGTCGGCACCTATACGCCGGATACCGCCGCCTGGGCCGCGCGGCAGGGGCACAGGATCATCTGCCACGGGATCAACAGCCTCGACACCATCAGGCCCGTGATGAGCGCCTATACGGCGGCGGGAGGCGACCCATCGGAGGTGCCGTTCGGCCGGTTCGTCTATGTGAGCGACGATGACGAAAGCGCGCGGCGCGAACTCTGGCCCACGGTCGAAAAATTGACGGCCCGGTTGAGAACGATCGGCATTGCGAAACGGGACAATGTCATCAACGCGGAAGATCTGGAGCCGGAAGCCTTCTATCGGCGCATGGTCATTGCGGGCGGGCCGTCCACCTGCGCGGCACGCATCAACGAACTCTGCGGCGAGTTCGGCCTTGGATATCTCAACGCTCTGGCGGCCTTCTTCGGCTATCTGCCGCTTGACCAGCTGAAGCGGTCCCTGACGTTGCTCGCAACCGAAGTGCGGCCCCGTTTGGAGCCGGTGCGTTCCGGCCAGGCATGATATGCGTTTGCCAGGGCTGGCCGCGCCCACGATGACCTCGCAACAATAACAGCCTTGGGCGCTGCCTGGGCGCGATGAAGCGCTCCCGCCGCTTCGCAATCCGCGACGAATGCAGGATCGTTCACGTCAAAGGCTTCGTGTGTCGTGCCGACGCAATCATCCGGATGCGACGAAGCCGCCGGCTTGAGCCTTTGGCGGGCTTTCGGCCCGTTGCAATTTTATCTCAACGGACATAGTGCAGCAGAAGATGGCCGGCTGCTGGCGGAGGATGCCGGCGATGTCGCCATGCCCCAGCCTCCAGGCAGCGTGCGTGAGCACGAAGGCCGGGCGTGCCGCGGCATGAGCATCGCCGCGAGGGCAGGCCGTCGCTCGCCGAGACGGTCGATTGCCCCATTCAACCCTGCCTGGAGAATTCCGTTGACGTCCCCATCAACCGCAATGCCCTCCGCCACGGATGCGGCGAAGGTTCTGAGCGTCGAAGCCATTGTGGAAAATCGCCTTTACGCCTTTGCCTTGAGGGATGCGGCGCTGAAGCTGATTGCCATGCACGATGCCGCGCCCCGTATCGTGCGTTATACCGCGGACATGAAGCGGTGGCTGCTGACGCAATCGATCCTGGCTTTTCATTTCCGGCGCGTCACCTCGCCGTCCCATCCGAGCCTGACGGCCGCCAACCTGAACGGCTTCCTCGCCGAAAGCAAGGTTGTCTCCAGGAATACGGCGTTCGCGCATCTGGCGGAGATGCGCAATTACGGCCTGCTGATCGATATCCACGAACGCGGGGACGGGCGGGCGCGCCCGCTCAAGATTTCCGAAACGGCCGAGACCCTGATCCGCGAATGGTTCGACGAGCACCTGAAATCGCTCGACATGCTCGACCGGGGCACGCGCCTTTCACGATCGGTGGCCGACCGGCGGCTGCTCTGGTATGCGCAGCCGAGAATGTGCCACAGCCTCTTTCACGATCCGCGCTGGGCGAACCCGCCGCAGAGCGTGGACACTTTTGTCCGCACCGCTTCCGGCAGCAATATCCTGCACGACCTGATGTGCCGCCTGCCGCCGGAAAAGCCGCTGGAAGCGCGCATGCCGATCGGCCCGCTGCGGATCGGAGAGTTCTTCAAGCGCTACGCCATCTCCCGAACCCACGCGCGGCGCGTTTTCGAGCGTGCGCAGCTGCTTGAGATCGGCGGATGGGACCTTTCCGGCGAGCGCGGCGATTTCTGGCTCGGGGCGGAGCTGATCCGCGACTACCGGCACTGGCAGGCGGTGAAGTTCGCGGCCATCGAGGAAGCCTTCGAATGGGCCTGCCGTCATGTGCCCCGGCCGGCCGGCGGGCAGCGCGAAGGGTAGCTCCTGGCTGGCGGTCAGGCGGGCGAAGCCTCGTCGATCTCCTGTGGAATGAAGCCGCGCAGGGTGAGGCGACAGTTCACGCGCTGCGCAGCGCTTGCCTGCGTCGCCGATCCCTGTCCGGGCATTGTTGCCGTCAGCCGCGGCGGGCGGGCTCGATGGCGGCGATGTCGATCTTGCGCATCGTCATCATCGCGTCGAAGGCGCGTTTTGCCTCGGCGCCGCCGGCGGCGATCGCTTCCATCAGCGCGCGCGGGGTGATCTGCCAGGAGATGCCCCATCTGTCCTTGCACCAGCCGCATTCGCTTTCCTGGCCGCCATTATCGACGATGGCGTTCCAGTAGCGGTCGGTCTCCTCCTGGGTTTCCGTCGAGATCTGGAAGGAGAAGGCCTCGCTGTGCTTGATCGAGGGGCCGCCGTTGAGGCCGATGCAGGGAATGCCGGCAACGGTGAATTCCACGACCAGCACGTCTCCCTGCTGGCCGGAGGGATAATCGCCGGGGGCGCGGTGGATGGCGCCGACCTTGCTGTCGGGAAAGATCCCGGCGTAGAAGCGGGCGGCTTCCTCGGCATGTTTGTCGTACCAGACGCAGATCGTGTTCTTGTGCATTGCGCGGTCCTTCGCTGTTTCTCCCCGATGGCAGTGACATAAGGGGCAGGGCGGATTTCTCCAGCCCCGAGGCGCGATTTAGGGCCGCAGGCCGCTATCCCCAGAACCAGGACTTTTCCACCTCGACCCTCGCCTCGGAGGGGCTGAGGCCGATATCGCGGAGCTGATCGTCGGTGAGGCCGGAAAGGACCTGCCGCTCGCGGCGCTTGCTGAAATAGAGGTGGAGGCGCATCAGGCAGCGCCGGGCAAGGGTGCCGCGCGGGGCGCGATCGGTTGTCGCCGGCAATTCCACGGCAGTCGTCATCGGGCTTCTCCAGCATTCGTTTCGGACGGCTGAAAATGGACTGGCGCGGCCCCGCAAGGAAGCTTATGGTTTTTATGCAATCCATAAGGAATTCTTCTGATGCTGAATCTCGACCAGCTCTCGGCCTTCGTCAGCGTCGTCGATCTCGGCAGTTTCACGGCGGCGGCGGAAAGAGCGGGGCTGACGCAGCCGGCCGTCAGCCTGCAGGTGAAGCTGCTGGAGCAGCGCATGGGCGTGCGGCTGATCGAGCGCGTCGGGCGGCGGGCGCAGCCGTCGGCGGCGGGCGTCGAGCTGCTTGCCCATGCGCGCCGCATTCTCGGCGAATGCGCGGCCGCCGAGGAGGCGATGGCGCCCTTTCGGCAGGGCGCGGTCGGGCGCGTGCGCATCGGCAGCGGCGGCACGGCCTCGATCCATCTGCTTCCCGGCGCGATCGCCGCCGCCAAGAGGCGCATGCCCGGTCTCGAAATCGTCGTCCGTGTCGGCAATACCGACGAGATGGTGCGCGATCTCGAAACCAATGCGCTCGACATCGCCGTCGTGACGCTGCCGGCCTCCGGCCGCTCCATCGAGATCGAGCCCTTCTACGCCGACGAGCTTGTCGCCGTCGGGCCGAAGGCAAGCGCCATGCCCGAGGGCGGGCCGACCGCCGATTTCTTCAAGGACAGGACCATGATGCTCTATGAGGGCGGTAATACGCGGCGCACCATCGACGCATGGTTCGAGGCGGCCGGCATGAGGAGCGAGCCGGCAATGGAATTCGGCAGCGTCGAAGCGATCAAGGAACTGGTGGCCGCCGGCCTCGGCTGGTCGGTGCTGCCGGGACTGGCCGTGAGGCGCGACCGTGGCCGGTTTGCGATCTCCCCGCTCCAGCCGCCGCTGGTGCGCCAGCTCGGTTTGGTCATCCGGCGCGACAAACACCTGACGCGCGGGCTGCGCGAGGTGATGAAATGCCTGCGCGCGCCTGAGGCCTGACGCGCGTCAGCCCGCCGGGCTTGCCGCCGCCTGCGGGGGGCGAAGGGCGGCGGCGATGTAGGCACGGCACATCGTCATCAGCTGGTTTTCCATATCCGAGCCGATCACGGGCGGCAGGTCGCGTTCGTAGAGCATGCGCAAGGTGCCGTGGACCGCCGCGAAAAGCAGGCGGGCGACCGCGTGCGGATCGGCGAAATCTCCGTCGGCGGCGCTCGACAGCATGGCGGCGAGCGCCCGTTCGGCGCGCTGGATGGCGGCTTCGACGAGGCGGTAGGCGTCGAGTTCCGTCACGATCGCATAAAGGGCGCGCGAGATTTCCGGCTCGTCGGCCTTGACCTGCAGATAGGCCCGCACGGCCGCTTCCGTCATCTCCTGCGCCGGTCGGCCGTGCTGGCTGCGGCAGGCCGCTTCCAGCATGTCCATCAGCCTGTCCAGATAGCGCTCCAGCACGGCATAGAGCAGCGACTGCTTGTTGGGGAAATACTGGTAGAGCGTGCCGACGGAGACGCCGGCGCGCTCGGCCACCCGCGTCGTGTTGAGACGGGTCGATCCGGCCCGCAGCAAAACCTGAAGGGTGCCTTCGAAAATCGCGTCCACGGTGACGGCGGAGCGCGCCTGACGCGGGCATTTGCGGCGGTTCAGCACGGCCGAAGGGCTGGTTTTCATATGCGAATCCCGGAGCGGAAGCAGGGCTCATATATTTTCCCGGTCACGGTTATTCCACCCCCGAGCGGGTCAAGGAGATGAGAATGGGCAAGTTGGACGGGAAAATCGCAGTCGTCACCGGCGGCAGCGCGGGCATGGGACTGGCGGCGGCGAAGCTGTTCGTCGAGGAGGGCGCCAGGGTTGTGATCACCGGGCGCGATCGGGCCGCGCTCGATGCGGCAGCGGCCGCCATCGGGCGCAATGTCGAGGCGATCGGCAGCGACATGTCGCGGCTCGGTGACATCGAGGCGCTGAAGGCGCGGATCGCCGAGCAATATGGCCGGGTCGACATCCTCTTTGCCAATGCCGGCACGGCAAGGCCAGGCCCCTTCGAGCAGATATCGGAAGACGAATTCGACTTCGGCGTCGATACCAACCTCAAGGGCACGTTCTTCACGGTGCAGAAACTGGTGGCGCTGATGCCGGCCGGCGGATCGGTGGTGCTCAACACGTCCATCCAGGGATCGAAGGGCTGGCCGGGCTTTACCGTCTATGCCGCGACCAAGGCGGCGATCCGCTCGCTTGCCCGCACGCTGACGGCGGAGCTTGCCCCTCGCGGCATCCGGGTGAGCGCGGTGGCGCCCGGCCTCATCGATACCGACCTCATCCGCAAGGTGGGCCTCAGCGACGATGCGATCGAGGAGATCAACACGCAGGCGCACAGGCAGATCCCGCTTGCCCGCAGCGGCAGCGCCGAGGAGGTTGCGAAAGCCGTGCTGTTCCTCGCCTCCGCCGACGCGGCCTATATCGCCGGTGTCGAGCTGACCGTGGACGGCGGCTGGACGCAGATATGAGAGGAGGGCGCCGGGTCGGGCAGGAGGTCAGGCCTGCCCGAGCGCGCTCTGTTCGGCGCAGATGCGGTCGATCAGGGCGTCGAAATCGCCTTTTGGCGGGCGGCCCTTGGCGAAGCGCTGCTTCAGGTGCCTGATCGGCTCTTCGAGGATTTCGTCCAGGCTTGTGGCGCAGGTGAAATCGCCGGCGACGCGCTTGACCTTGGAATTATCGAAAATCGCCGTCCAGGCCTTGTCGCCGGTCAGCGGGCCGATCCATTCCGGATTGTATTTGACGAGCGTATCGGTCGGCACATGCACGATCCTGGCCTCGACGCCGAGCAGGCGGGCGATCGCCTGCTGGATATGGTCCCAGATATGGGCGTGGTCGTTGGTGATGTGGAAGATGTCGCCGAGCGCGGCCTGCTTGCCGAACAGGCCGACGAAGGGCACGGCGAAATCGACCGAGCGGGTCAGCGTCCAGGGCGTGTGGCCGTCGCCGGCGACGATGGTCGGCTCGCCGTCCAGCATGCGCCGCGCCATGATATCGCTGTCGCCCATCATGATCGGCAGGCCGGTGCGCACCGTATGGCTGGGGCGCACGATGGTCCAGGCAAGCCTGTCGGCCTTCTTCAGCAGTTCCTCGCAGGCGATCTTGGCCTGGCTGTAGGGCCAGTAGGGATTGATCGCCGGCGTCTTCTCCTCGGTGATGACGTAGTGGCGGGCCGGTTTTTCATAGACCGAGGCCGAGGAGATGAAGACGTACTGGCCGCAATGGCCGGAGAAGATGTCGATATCGCGCTGAACCTGATCCGGCGTGAAGGCGATGAACTGGGCGACGACGTCGTAATTGGCCCTGGCGAGATCGGCATAGGCGGGCGATCCGAGCTCGCCGACGATGGAGGCGACGCCCGCCGGCAGCGGATCGCCCCGCAGGCCGCGGTTGAAGACGCTGACCTGATGGCCCGCGGCCACGGCGCGCTCGACGCAGGGATAGGAAATCTGGCCGGTGCCGCCGATGAAAAGGATCTTCAGTGCCATGTGGGGACCTCGATGTCGGGTGGGGCGAAATTGTCGACAATGTTCATAGCGCGAAAGCGGGAAAGCGTCTCGCGCAAAATGGCGATTGTCGATAATTGCGCCCTCAAGCGTGCCGCGATCCCCAGGGTCGCGAAGGCGCGGGAAGGCCTAGTTGCCGTGGAAGACGGGCGGGCGGCCCTCCGCCTGGGCGCGCACGCCTTCGATGAAATCCTGCGTGCGGTAGAGGCCGCTATATTGGGCGCCGAGTTTGGAGAATGCCTCGGCCTCGGGACCGTCGATTGCCAGATGCGCGGATGCGAGCGTCGTCTGTACGCCGAGCGGCGCGCAGGCCGCCACCTGACGGGCGATCTCGACGGCGCGGGAAAGGGCGGCTTCGGGCGTTTCGGCGACATGCTGCAGCGTGCCCATGCGGTAGGCCTCTTCGGCGCCCCAATGGTCGCCCGTCAGCATGTAGCGCATGGCGTTGCCCCAGCCGGCCTCGCGGACGAAGCGCACGGTGGAGCCGCCGCCAGGAAAGCGGCCGTGGGCGTTTTCATCCTGGCCGAAATTGGTGTTTGCGGCGGCAATGCGGATATCGGCGGCCAGGAAGAGTTCGTGGGCCATGTTCCAGGTGTCGCCGTGGACGGCCGCGATCAGCGGTTTGCTGCGCTGGGCCTGGCCGTAGTTCAGCGGATTGACGATGCGGGTGAAGCCGGCGAGCGGGCTGCCGTTGCCGGCGGCTGCCCGGTAGGCTTCCACATCGATGCCGCGCGAGAAATGATCGCCGTGGCCGAAGAGGACCGCCGCGCGCAGCGACGGGTCGTGGTCGTAATCGTAAAGCGCCCTTGCCAGCGCCTGGAATGTCTCGGGATCGATGCGGTTCTGCGCTTCGGGGCGGTTGAGGCCGAAGAGGGCCACCTGTCCGCGGCGTTCGACGCTGAGGCGGATATCGGCCGCGGGCGCGACCTCGGCGAGCGTCGTCGGCTGCGGGGCGGGGGCGGGCTGGCCCTGCTGCTGCTGCTCTGCGGCGAGCGCGGAGGAGGCCGCGAGCGCGGGGGCCAAGGCGGCGACGGCCGCAGCCGCCTTCATGATGTCGCGGCGTGCGACCACGGGTTCTTTTTCCATGGGTCTGTCTCCGGAAGGGATGGGGGGCGGGTGCCGTCAGGCGGCGACGGTGGCGGCCGGCCTTGCGCGTCTGGCAAGCTGGCGCAGCGACAGGGCGTGCAGGACGAGGGACGTGGGTACGGTGAAGGCCGGGATGATGGCGGTCGGGTAGGTGCCGGTCGTCAGGTTGGGGTGGTCGAGCGCGAGCTGCTGCAGCGGGCCGGGCGTCGTCAGCGCGCCGAGCGTGACGGCCACGACGAGATCGGCGATGCCGAACAGGTTCCAGAAGAGGGCCGAGCGGATGCTGCCCTGGCGGCCGCCTGCCAGCACGACGGCCGTCGGCAGCGCCATCAGCCCGGTGATGACATCGCCCGTGCCGGCCGGAAGCGCGAAAATGCCGGGGGTGGTGCCGACCGCCCAATTGGCGAGGAAGACGGCGCCGATCACCCGGTAGGCCTGCAGGCCGACCAGCCAGTGGGCGGGCATCGCATCGAGCACGGTGGCGATGCGCCGCGAGCGCAGAAGAAGCACGATGACGATGGCCGTCGGCACGACGATCATCAGCGGCAGCAGCGGAATGGCCGTGGCACCCGGCAGCAGCAGGCCGTTTGCCACGATCGCCCAGGCGGCGCCGTGCCAGAGGGTGAGCGGAACGGCGAGCGCCAGCCAGGTGCGGATCTTCTGCGCTCTCGTCAGCGGGGCAAGGGACAGCGCCGCCCAGGTTCCGCTGATCTCGACGAGATGCACGCCGATGCGCGCGACGACGACCGAAAGGCCGGAATCCTGAAGGCCGGGTATTGCAAGGAGCGCGGAAAACCAGAGGCCCGCCACGGCGGCGGTCGCGGCAAAGGCGAGTATGGGGCTGGTGGAGAAAGTGGGGCTGTCGGAGGCCAATGGAAACCCTCGCGTTGGGACGAGACTGGTGATGGTTGTTTGTAACTCTTATAATAAGAGTGACTGCGGAGGCAAGCGGTTTTTCTCTCTCCGATGCGGCGGCGTTGCCGCGGGGCGGGACCTGTTGAAACGGCCGGCGCCGGCCACTAATGTTGCTCTCATGATGAGAGGCGGCCGAAATGTCCGGCCGCCGGGAAGGGTTCGATGCGCTCGAAAGGTTTTGATGGAATGGTCTGCTCGATTGCCGGCGTGACGGCGGCGATCGGCGACCGGTGGGGCATGCTCATCCTGCGCGATCTCGTGTGCGGCATCCGCCGCTACGAGGATTTCCGCCAGTCTTCGGGTGTCACCAACGCAACGCTGAGCGACAGGCTCAAACATCTGGAAGCCAACGGCATTATCGAGCGGCGGCGCTACCAGGTGAACCCGGAGCGGTTCGAATATCTTCTGACGCGCAAGGGCTGGCAGATCGCGCCGCTCATGCCGGTGCTGGCCGAGATCGGCGATCGCCTGGGCCTGTCGGGTGCTTCGGGGCCGCCGATGACCTTCGTCAACCGCAGGACGGGCGGCGAGATCGGCTGGGGTTTCTTCGACCGGACGACGGGCGAGCAGGTGAGCCCCGTCGATCTCGAGATCCGGCCGGGGGAAGGCGCCGACGAGCATGTGCGCTGGCGGCTCTCGCACGAGGCAAACCGTCGTCAGGCGCTGGAGGAAATCCTTGGCCGCGCGGGCAATGCGCCGGCCGGGCAGGCGGCAAAACCGGGGACGTGAGGGCGCGCGGGCGCCGGGGTCATTGACCTTGAGCCGCTTGCGGGCGCTAATGGGGCAGCATCGTCACGGCTTGCGGGCAGGGAGGACGCCATGCTGCTGAAAGGCGAACGGACCTTCGTGGTGCGCGACATGGGCGGCTTCATCGTGCATGTGAACATGCCGGGATGGGTGAAGCCGAAGCCTGCCGATCACGGCCACGGGCCGCTGGCGATGGTGGCCGAAACCATCCTGCATCCGGGCCGGCTGGTCGCCATGCACGAACACCGCAACGACGAGATCATCTCCTGGGTGCCCGACGGGGTGATGCGCCACGAGGACAGGGCGCGCGGGCGGCTTACCTGCGACAGCGGGCACCTGATGGTGATGAATGCCGGGCGCAGCTTCTGGCATTCCGAGGAGACGCTGGCTTCCGACCCGCCGCTGCGCATGCTGCAGATCCTGGTGCGGCCGGAGGCGGTGGATCTCGAACCCGGCATCCAGCATGGGCCGGTGCCTGACTTCGCGCCCAATCGCTGGCGGCATCTTGTTGGGCGGCAAGGGGGCGATGCGCCGTTTTTCGTGCGCAACCGTATCGATCTGTTCGACATCAGGCTGCAGGCCGGCGCACGGGCGGACTTTCCGCGCAGGCAGGGCTGCGACCTCTATTTCTATATGTTCAGCGGCGCGATCCTTGCCGGCGGGCAGGCGTTCGGCGAGGGCGAGCAGGGGCTGCTCCTGTCGGACGAGGCGCTGATGGCGCAGGCGACGGGCGCCAGCGTTGTGGTCGCCTTCCTGATCGATCGCGCAGCGACGGTGATGCGGCAAGGGACGGTGGGCGACCACAGGAAAATCCCGCCGCCGGTCGTGATCCGCCTTCTCAAACGATGGCAGAGGTTGAAGCGCCTGTGGCGGCCCCGGTGAGGGACGGGCGGGCTCAGCCCCAGTATTTGACGGCATAGACGACCGTCATGAGCGCGCCGGTGAGGATGACGAACCAGCGCACGATCACGGCCGGCAGGACGCGCACGAGGTAGCCGCCGAGATAGCCGCCGGCGAGTGCGCCTGTGAGCATGACCAGCGTTTCCGGCCAGCGCACCGCGCCTTCGGCGATGAAGATGAGGATGGCGGCCATGCTGACGGCGGTGGCGAGCAGGTTTTTCAGCGCCTTGACGCGCCTGATATCGTCGGGATCGGCAATCGAAAGCACCGCCGTCAGGATGACGCCGAGGCCGGCGCCGAAGAAGCCGCCGTAGACCGAGGAGAGGCCGAGAATGGAGAGGCCGAGGCCGCGCGAGGGTTCGGCACCGCCGCGCCTGGCTTCCGCCCAGGCGGCAATGCGCGGCGAGAAGAGGAAGAGCAGGGTGGCAATGCCGATCAGGGCCGGAACCGGCAGCACGAAGAGCCGCTCGGGCAGGGCAAGCAGCAGCAGCGCGCCGATGGCGCCGCCTGCGAGACAGACGAGGATGGAGAGCCAGAGCTTCGCATCGAGCGGCAGCAGCTTGCCGCGGTCGGCAAGCACGGCGAGCAGGTGGCCGGGCACGATCGCCACCGCGTTCGAGGCATTGGCGGTGACGGGCGGCAGGCCGGCGGCAAGCATGGCGGGGAAGGTGAGCAGCGTCGCGCCGCCGGCGAGCGCATTGATCACGCCGCCGGCCAGGCCCGATACAAACAGCAGCAGAACGATCCCCGGCGTCATCGGCCAGCCCTCCATCTCCCCGATCGTCCATCGATGCGCCGGCAGGCCTTGCAGGCACAAGCCGCGGATGGCGGGAAGGCGTTCGGGCGGCGAAATATTTCCGGGGCGGGGAGGGCGCAATGTTCGGGTGGACGCTGGCGCTCGATCCGCCCGTCGTCCGGCGGCTCCATGCGACCTGTCGGAAGGCGGAAGGAAGCCGATGTTATCGCAAACGGCAGGTTGCAAAGCCGGCGGGGGAAATGCTAGGCGGGCGTTTCGGCTTCGGGGGAGGGCAGCATGGCGGCTTTGAGCGGCAGAAGCACGGTCGGGCGATGACGACCCGTATCTTCGTAATCAATCTCGACCGGTCGACGGACCGGTGGAACGCGCTCTCCGGCCAGGCCCGCGCCCTGCGGTTCGAGCTCGTTCGCATTGCCGGCATCGACGGGCGGGAGATTGCCGCCGACCAGCGCGTGGGCTGCGACGAGCGCGCCTTCGAGCGCAATAACGGCCGCTTCGTGCTGCCGGGCGAATATGGCTGCTACCGCAGCCACCTGAAAGTGCTTTCGACCTTTCTGGAAACGGGCGAGGCGGCCTGTATCGTCGTCGAGGACGATATCATCCTGTCGGCCGATCTCGTTTCGCGCGCCGAGGCGGCGCTGGCGGCGGTGCCCGAGGCCGACGTGATCAAGCTCTTCAATCACCGCACCGTCGGCTTCCGGCCCGTCGCCGTCTCGGCGCTCGGCGACGAGATCGGCCGGGCGACGCATGGCCCGCAAGGCTCGGCCGCCTGCTACGCGGTGACGCGGGCGGGCGCCCAGCGGCTTCTGAAGACGATCGTCGTCATGCGCTTTCCCTGGGATATCGAACTCGAGCGCGGCTGGGCATCCGGGGCGCGCATCTATACGACGCGCGCCAACGTGACCGCGGTCAGGGAGGGCGGCTCGAATATCGGCACGCGATCCGTCTACAAGGCGAGCAAATTCGTCTGGTGGAAGCGATTGCCGACCTATGCGATCCGCATCGCCGAGACGATGCGAAGGATCAACTACGCGTTGAAAAAATAAGGCAGCCTTGTCGATATCGGCCGATAGCGGGCGTTTTGCCCTCGCAATCTGCGCCGGCACGGGCGAAACTGCCCGTGTGGATTCGATGCGAGGGAACAGTCGGGATGCCTTGCCGGCGAGGGCGACAATGGTCTGGGGACGGGCGATGACGAAGCCGGTGCTTTCGCTGCAGCTGTTTTCGCTGCGCGGGCTTGGCGATCTTGCCACGCAGCTCGAAAAGGCGGCCTGCGCCGGTTTTGGCGCGGTCGAGCCGCTCGAAGGGCACTTGCGCGATGCCGACAGCCTGCAGGCCGGGCTTGCCCGCAACGGGCTTTCGGCGCCATCGGCCCATGTCGGGCTGCAGGCTTTGCGCAGCGAACGGAAACGTTTCGTCGATGCCTGCCGGCAATGCGGCATCGGCCAGCTCTTCGTTCCGCATCCGGCGCCGCTGGTGGCGAAGGAAACGAAGGGCGCCTGGCAGAGGCTCGGCCATGAGCTCGGCGCACTGGCGCAGGAGATGCAGGGCGAGGGCATCGCGCTCGGCTATCACAACAAGACGGCGGGCTTCGAGCGCACGATCGGCGGACGTTACGGCTTCGAGCTGATGTTCGAGGCGGCCAGGGGCAGCCCGCTTGCCTGGCAGGCCGATATTGCCTGGCTGGCGCGCGCCCAGCCCGATGCGGCCGAATGGATCAGGCGTTATGCCGGCGTGCTGACCTCGGTGCATGTGAAGGACCAGGCGCCCGACGACAGGGACAGGGACCCGGACGAGGACGGCTGGGCCAATGTCGGCTCCGGCGTGCTGCTCTGGCCGTCGCTCTGGCGGGCGGCGGTGGCAAGCGGGGCGCGGCTCTTCGTCGTCGAGCACGACAATCCGCGGCTGCCCTTCGAATTCGCGGCGCGCAGCTATGCCTATCTCAGCCGGTTCCTGACGTAGGGCGCCGCCGTCAATCGCGCGGCAGCCTGCCGAGCAGAAGCTGGTTTCCGTTGCGGTTGCCGCAGCCGCTGCATTTCAGGCGCGAGCCGATGCGCGCCAGCGACAGGTGCCTGCCGAAACGATAGGCGAGCGTGTGCCGGTCGATCGGCGTCTGGCGCTGGCAGGCCGGACAGCGGGCATGGATGACATACCATTGCGGCAGGGTGGTGAGCGTTTCCCTGTCGATCTCGACGGCGTCGCAGCCGTCGACGAGATCGATGCTGCGACGGTGTTTCATCGGCGGTCAGGGGCGGGACGGTCGAAGGACGGCCGCCAGCCGCGCACCATGCCCCGGCTGATCGCGCCCTCGGCCAGCGCAAGCTGGCAGCGCAGGTGCCGGCAGTCCTGCAGCAGCGTGGCGATGGCGGCCCTGGCATCCTCGTCGTGCCAGGAAAGTACCGCCTCGACCTCCCAGCTCAGGTCTTCGTTTGCAGTCAGGTCGGTCTCGGTCCTGGGGGCCAATTGCGGACGCATGTTCTCATTCTCCTTGCAGAGCATTTCAGTTCCAGATTGTCGGGATGGCGGCCGCAGCGCCACGAATGTTCTTATTATGTTCTCATTTTGGCGGGAGTCAAGGGCGCTCGTCCGGCTTGCCGCGGCAAGGGCGGAACGGGAGGGGATTTGCCGATCGTGGTTTGCAGGCGGCGGGCGAATGGGGCAGGATGGATTGCGGCGAAAGACGGGAAGAGGCGGTGCGCGGATGCTGATCGGCACATGTCATTGCGGCAGGGCGGGCTGGACGCTGGAGGGCGATCCGGGCTCGATCACCGCCTGCAACTGCACGCTCTGCCGGCGCTACGGGACGCTCTGGGCCTATGATTACGAAGGCGAGCGCATCTCCATGCGTGGGGAGACCGCTTCCTATACGCGCAGCGGCCGGGAGACCTCGTCGCTGGAAATCCTCTTTTGCCCGACCTGCGCCTGCGTCGTGAGCTGGCGGGGGCTGAGGCTCGACAGGAACGGGCGCCGGCGCATGGCGGTCAATGTGCGGCTGGCGCCGCCGGACGAGGTCTGCGACCTGCCGATCGACCATTTCGACGGGCTGGAGACGTTTGACGACCTGCCCTCCAGGGGGCGGTGCGTGCGCGACCTCTGGTTCTGACCGGAAAACCCGCAAGGCGGGCGCCTGCGCGGCAGCGGAAAGGCGGCGCCTTTCGCGGGGGCGGGCCTCAAGTATAATTCCTTTTACAGCCCGAAATTTCACCCGTTCGGGCTATTATATCATCTTTTATGCTGTGACGGCTGTAATAGTAAACCCGACATGTTTGCGATAAAGGTGGAATCCTGAAATTGAATTCAGGATGTATGTGAAAGGTTACTTTCGAGTTCCTTGCGTATCAAAGCCGAAGGGAAACCATGAGGATTTATTCCCTGTTCATCGCATTTCAGCTCAGCCTGCTGATGTGGGGCGGCGCCTATATCAGCGCCCGGGAAATCTATCAGAGCCTGCATGCCTCCCGGCCGTTCGACATTTCTTCGATTCCGCAGGAGGTTCGCAGCGACCCGCAATGACGCCCGACCGCAACAAGCCGGTTCAGGTGCGGCGACCTGGACCGAAACCGCTCCACCATCGTCAAAACCCGAAAACACCGCCACTGTGAGATCGCTGAATTCCCTCCTGCTCGTCTATCTTGGTCCGCCGCTGTTTACGGCCGCGATGCTGCTCGTCTTCGTCTCGTGGTTCAGCCACGGGCCGGCCGATCCGGGCGCGGATTTGACGAGCGGCGTGCGAAAGGGCGGCAGGCTCGGCGGCCACAGCGAAATGTTCCGGTGATCGGGATGTCTTGCCGCGCTTGCCGGCGGCAAAATTGAGAAGGGCCACCAAGTGGGGCCCGGCGACCCTTCTCCTGCTGGTAGGTGCAGCATCCAGCGAGGGCAAAATACAAGCAGTAGCTGTTTTCGATAGTGACCGCGGTCACAAGCCGGCAATATTTTCTAGCGGAAGCTGAACCTGGCCGGTGCTGCTATCGCGTGAGCGAGCCGTTTCGCAGTTTTGCGCGAGAGGGTTTTGTCTGGCGCATGTCGTTGTCGCAAAACCGCTGCACACTTTTGCGCGACATGCTTTTGTTCGCGCATGTCGTTGCCGCAAAACCGCTGCACACTTTTGCGCGACATGCTTTTGTTCGCGCATGTCGTTATCGCAAAACCGCTCCACACTTTTGCGCGACATGCTTTTGTTCGCGCATGTCGTTGTCGCAAAACCGTTTCACACTTTTGCGCGACATGCGTTACGGACGCTCGGCCATGACGAGCAGGAGGAATGCGGCAAGGTCGCGCCAGCGGGCGAAACGAGGGGTCTTGCCGGCTTCGGCGTCCGGCTGCGGTTCGCCGATCCGGCTGATGCGGAATCCGGCGGCGATTATGGCGTTCAGGTAATCGCTCAAGGTGCGCGGAAAACGGGGGACGGCGAAGGGCCTGATCTCTTCGTCGGCCGGCCGGCTGCCGAAACGCCATTCCTCGGTGAAGCTCGTGCGGTCGAAATAGCGCGAGACGCAAAGGGCGGTCGCAAGGCCGGCCTCGTTCTTCTGCCAGGCGAGGCCCGGCGTGATGAAGCAGGGGTGCAGCACGCTGAAAGCGAGGAAACCGCCGGGACGCACGAGGCGATAGGCTTCCCGCATGGCGGCGCCGAAATCCGGGCCGTCCATCAGCGCCATGGTGGAGACGACGGCATCGAAAGACGCGTCGGGAAAGCCGGTATCGGCGCTGTAGGAGGCGACCTTGTAGGCTATGCCGAGAAGATGGGCTTCTTCGGCGGCCCGCGCATGGCCGATCATGCGCTCGGAAAGGTCGATGCCGGTCATGCGCGCGCCCATTTGCGCGAAACGGCGGGTATTGGTTCCTTCGCCGCAGCCGAAATCGATTACGTCGAGCCCGGCAAGCGGGGGCAGGAAATCGACGAAAGCGGGAAAGGTGAAGATCTCGCGATAGGTATCGTAGCCCTGCCGCACGTCATGCGTCCATTGGTCGGCATTGCCGTTCCATCGCGCCGCCACGTCCTGCAACATTTCGTCGGTCATCCGTATTCCTCCGCTCCGATTCACGCAGCGGGAGGATAGGGCGCTTTGCCGCCGGCGCAATGACGGGTTCGAACCAGGCTCCAGAAGCTTTCGGCAATGGCGCTCATGCGCGCCCGCGGGCGGACGAGCACGATCCCGACCTCGACGGCCCAATCGGCCGATCCCGCTGCGGCCAGCCTTCCGGCCGGCCCCATCTCGTCGGCCGCCAGGCTTTCCGGTATCCAGGCGATGCCCTTTCCCTCCACGGCGAGCGCTTTCAGCGCCATTGCCAGATGCGAGGTGAAGGCGGTCGCAAGGTGCAGTTCGCCCCTGCGGGCGGAGAGGGCCGACGACAGGATGCGGCCCATGCCGGACGTTTCCTCGAAGGCGAGATGCGGGACGGGGCGGCCGGCGGCCTGCGAGAGCGTGTGGAGGGGCTGGCCGTGCCTGTCCCTGCCGCTGACGGGGATCAGGCGGTCGCTCGCAAGCGCCACCTGCTCGAATCCGTTCCTGTCGAGACGGATGCTGCTGTCGCGGTGGTCGTGGCAGAGCAGGAACTGGGCGCGGCCTTCCGTCATGATGCGCTCGCACTCGTTCATATTGTCCGAGAGCAGGCGGATCGGCATCGTCGATGCCTCATGGCCGAGCGCCTGAATCCAGCCGGGGAAGAAGATGAAGGAGAGCGCGTGGGTGGCGGCGAAGGTGACGGTCGAGCCTGCCGTTCGCATCTGCGCGAGATCGCGGCCGACGCGCTCCAGCCGCGCGGTGATATCGTTGGCCGCCTCCAGCATGGCCTCGCCCGCCGGCGTCAGCTTCAGCCTGTGCGTCGAGCGGTCGACGAGTTCCAAGCCGCACCAGTCTTCCAGCGACCTGATGCGGCGCCCGAAGGCCGGCTGGGTGATGTGGCGCTTTTGCGCGGCCCGGGAAAAATTCAGCGTTTCGGCGAGAGCCTTGATATCGGCAAGCCAGGCGGTATCCACGATGGTCTGTCCCGTTTCCGTCATGCTTGAAGAGCATTGATTGAACGGCATTACGGCCCGGATTTCAAGGCTGTTGGCGGCCATGAGCCGGAAATCGGCTGTGCCGATCCGGCACTGAAGAAACCCGGATCGGCATTGGACGGCAAGGGCGGGTTTCGCCTAGAATCCTGCCATGTGAATGCAGCGGGAGACAGCAATGCGCATCATCGATATCCGCGAAGTGACGAAGCCGATCGCTTCGCCGATCCGCAACGCCTATATCGACTTCAGCAAGATGACGGCGAGCCTGGTGGCCGTCGTCACCGATGTCGTCAGGGACGGGCGGCGCGTGGTCGGCTACGGTTTCAATTCCAACGGCCGTTACGGGCAGGGCGGGCTGATCCGCGAGCGTTTCAGGGACCGCATTCTGGAAGCGGCGCCGGAAAGCCTTGTCAACGATGCCGGCACCAATCTCGACCCGCACAGGATCTGGGCGGCGATGATGAAAAACGAAAAGCCCGGCGGGCACGGCGAACGCTCGGTCGCCGTCGGCACGATCGACATGGCGGTGTGGGACGCGGTTGCCAAGATCGAGGGCAAGCCGCTCTTCCGGCTGCTGGCCGAGATGAAGGGCAGGGAGGCGGACCCGAAGGTCTTCGTCTATGCGGCCGGCGGCTATTACTATCCCGGCAAGGACAATAGCGCGCTGCGCAAGGAGATGCGCAGCTATCTCGACCGCGGTTATACGGTCGTCAAGATGAAGATCGGCGGGGCCTCGATCGAGGAGGATCGCGGCCGCATCGAATCCGTGCTGGCGGAGATCGGCTCGGCGGCGCAGCTTGCCGTCGATGCGAACGGCCGCTTCGATCTGGAGACGGGCATTGCCTATGCCAAGATGCTGCGCGACTACCCGCTCTTCTGGTACGAGGAAATCGGCGATCCGCTGGATTACGCGCTGCAGTCGGCGATCTCGGAATTCTACGACGCGCCGATGGCAACCGGCGAGAACCTGTTCTCGCATCAGGATGCGCGCAACCTGCTGCGCTATGGCGGCATGCGCGCCGACCGCGACTACCTGCAATTCGACTGCGCGCTCTCCTACGGGCTTGTCGAATATCTGCGCACGCTCGATGTGCTGCGCCAGTTCGGCTGGTCGCCCGCCCGCTGCATTCCGCATGGCGGCCACCAGATGTCGCTCAACATCGCCGCCGGCCTCGGCCTTGGCGGCAACGAAAGCTATCCGGATCTCTTCCAGCCCTATGGCGGCTTTCCCGACGGTGTCGAGGTCATCGACGGGCACATCACCATGCCGGAACTGCCGGGCATCGGCTTCGAGGGCAAGTCCGACCTCATCAAGGTGATGCGGGAGCTGGCGGAGTGAGGAGGGGGAACGGAGGCGATTGACGGGGCGCAAATTTGCGGTTAGCTCTTGACCCCATGAAAATCGCAATGGTTCTCGTCGTGGTGATATCGCGCATGGGCAGGACGGTGTAACCGTCCGGCATCAGCCACCCATGCGCCGAACACAAGGTCCCTGACGGGGCCTTTTTTTGTGCCCCGTCGCAACCCGATCACCCCATCAACGACGGAACAATTGCCATGACCGGCGATAAGGCCAACTTTACCCGAAATTCTTCCAATCCTTCTTCTTCCACCGCTTTGATGAGCGGCGGCGAGATCGTTCTGCGGGCGCTCGGCGACAATGGCGTCGAGCATATTTTCGGCTATCCCGGCGCCGCCGTACTGCCGATCTATGACGAGATCTTCCAGCAGGATCAGATCAAGCATTTCCTGGTGCGCCACGAGCAGGGGGCGGGACACGCCGCCGAAGGTTATGCGCGCTCGACCGGCAAGGTCGGCGTCATGCTGGTGACGTCGGGGCCTGGCGTCACCAACGCGGTGACGGCGCTGCAGGATGCGCTGATGGATTCCATTCCGCTCGTCTGCCTGACGGGGCAGGTGCCGACCACGCTGATCGGCACGGATGCGTTTCAGGAATGCGATACGGTCGGCATCACGCGGGCCTGCACCAAGCATAATTTCCTCGTCAGCCATATCGACGATCTGGCAAGGACGATCCATCTCGCCTTCAGGATCGCGACGTCCGGCCGGCCGGGGCCGGTTCTGGTCGATATGCCGAAGGACGTGCTGTTTGCGAGCGGGCTCTATGTCGGGCCTGAGACGATCTGCCTGCCGGCGCGCTATCGGGCGGGGGCGGAGCGCAACCGCGAGGCGATCGCGGCCGCGGTTGCCCTGATGGCGCAGGCCAGGCGGCCGCTCCTCTATACCGGCGGCGGCATCATCAATTCCGGGCCGGAGGCCTCGCGCCTGCTGCGGGAACTGGCGGAGCTGACGGGCTTTCCCGTCACCTCCACGCTGATGGGGCTCGGCGCCTATCCGGCATCCGGGCCGAACTGGCTGAAGATGCCGGGCATGCACGGCTCCTGCGAGGCCAATATGGCGATGCACGATTGCGACCTGATGGTGGCGATCGGGGCGCGGTTCGACGACCGCGTGACCTCGCGCACCGACAGGTTCTCGCCGGGGTCGCGCAAGATCCATGTCGATATCGATCCGTCCTCGATCAACAAGAACGTGCCGGCCGATATCGGGATTGCGGGCGATGCGGCCGACGTGCTTGCCGGGATGATCGAGGCCTGGCGGGCGCTTGCAGAGCCGCCGCGGCGGGAGCGGCTGGAGGCGTGGTGGGCGCAGATCGAGGGCTGGCGGGCGCGGCAATCCTTTGCCTACGAAATGCGCCGTGACGAAATCATGCCGCAATATGCGCTGGAGCGGCTGCATGCGCTGACGACGGGCCATGACCCGATCGTCGCCACCGATGTCGGCCAGCACCAGATGTGGGCGGCGCAGCTCTTCGGCATCGAGGGGCCGAACCGGTGGCTGACCTCGGGCGGGCTCGGCACGATGGGATACGGGCTGCCGGCGGCGATCGGGGCGCAGATCGCCCATCCGGGGCGGCTCGTCCTCGGCATTGTCGGCGACGGCTCGGTGCAGATGACGCTGAAGGAGCTTTCGGCGGCGATGCAGCATCAGGCGCCGGTGAAGATCTTCATTCTCAACAATGCCCAGCTCGGCATGATCCGGCAATGGCAGCAGATCCTGCACGGCAACCGGCGCGACCGGTCCTATAGCGCCTCGCTGCCTGATTTCGTCAAGCTGGCGGAAGCCTATGGCGCGGTGGGCCTGCGCTGCGAGCGGCCGGACGAGCTGGATGACAAGATCCGGGAGATGATCGCCATCGACCGGCCCGTCCTCTTCGACTGCCGGGTGGCGGCGCTCGAAAACGTCTATCCGATGGTGCGCAGCGGCCGGCCGCACAATGACATGCTGTTTGGCGAGGATGTGCGCACGGCGGAAGCGGAAGGCGAATTCGGCTTCGGCCAGGGGCTGGTCTGATTGTCTCGGCGGACCGGCCGGTGGCGTCCTGCGCCGGCCGGTCAATCCCGGCCGATGGGGGCGCCGAGCGGGTAGAGATGGCGGTAGGGGCGGGCCTCGTCGAGGGCGCGGGCATAACTCGGGCGCTGCAGCAGGCGGGCGCGATAGGCGCGGGCATGTTCGAAATGTTGCGCCATCGGATGCGCCCAGTCGGCATAGAGCAGGGCGGGGGCTGCCGAGCAGTCGGCAAGGCTGAAGCTCTCGCCCGCCGCCCAGCGGCGGCCCTTCATATGCCTGTCGAGAATGGCATAGGCGGTTTCCAGCGCCTGGCGCCAGCGGACATAACCGTCATCCGGCTCCATTTCCCGGCCGAGCGCGGCGTTGACCATGCGCTGCTGCGGATATTGGGTATAGTTGTCGAAGAACCGGTCCCACATGCGCACCCTGATGGCGGTTGCCGCATCGTGCGGGATGAGCGGCTGCTCGCCGGGATACAGCATATCGATATATTCGATGATGCTGGTGGCTTCGAAGATGAAGTCGCCGCCATGTTCGAGGACCGGGAACCGCCGGATCGGCCATTTTGCCGCAAATTCCGAGGCGACCGGCTCGCTGCCGTCGAGAAGCTTTACCTCGAAGGGCAGGTTCTTCTCGTAAAAGGCGGTCTTCGCCTTCTGGGAATAGGAGGAGAGCGGGTGCAGGTAAAGGACGAAGGGCATTCCTGATCCTCATCTGGCGAGCACGACATGCATGGCCTGCTGCGTCGTCTCGCGGGATTTGACGGAAAAACCGAGCGCCGGCAGGTCTATGCCTTCGAACATGGCTTCGCCCCGGCCGAGGACAACCGGGGAGATGGCGAAATGCATCTCGTCGATCAGGCCGGCCTTGAGATATTGGCGCACGGTGCTGACGCCGCCGCCGATCTTCACATCCTTGTCGCCGGCGGCACGCTTGGCCTTTTCCAGCGCTTCCTCGATGCCGCCGGTGACGAAATGGAAGGTCGTGCCGCCTTCCATGACGATGGGCGCGCGGGCGTAATGGGTGAGGATGAAGGTCGGCGCGTGATAGGGCGGGTTCGGCCCCCACCAGCCCTTCCATTCCTCATCGGGCCATTCGCCCCTGATCGGGCCGAACATGTTGCGGCCGAGGATGAAGGCGCCGAAGCCCGCCATGCCGGCCGCCCCATATCTGTCATCGGTATCGGTCGTGCCGTCGTCCTTGCCGATCATGGCGCGGAAGGTGCGGGTGGGGAAGAACCATTGATGCACCGCCATGCCGCCCCTGCCGAGCGGATTTTCAAGGCTCTGGTCGGGGCCGGCGCCGAAGCCATCAATGGAAAGGGAAAATGCAGCCACGCGTACACGGGTCATGTCAGCCTCCATCTGATTGCATTTTGAAATTGGTTGAAGCCTCTCACAGCCGATCCTATAATGCAACTGGTTTTTCTGGCGGTTCTTCCTGCGGGGGCGGATATGGATATCGAAATACGGTCGGGCTGCCCGATCAACCTGACGATGGAGGTGCTGGGCGACCGGTGGAGCCTCGTCATCATCAGGGATATCATGTTCGGCAACCGCCGGCACTTTCGCGAGCTTCTGACGCAATCGGAGGAGGGGATCGCCTCCAATATTCTGGCCGCACGGCTGAAACGGCTGATGGGTTACGGGCTCATCACCAGGCTCGACGATCCCTCCCATAGCCAGAAGGCGATCTACAGCCTGACGGAAGCCTCCATCCAGCTCGTGCCGATGTTTGCGATGATCGGCGCCTGGGGCCGGCGGCACCTGCCTGTGAGCGAGGATCTGAGCATCCGCGCCGAACTCCTGGAAGAGGGCGGGCAGGCGCTGTGGGACGAGTTCATGGAGGACCTGCGCCGCATCCATCTCGACGATCCGATCGGCGGGGCCAATGGCACGGTGAAATCGCCGGTTCTGGCGCGGCTGACGGCGGCGTATCTGGCGGTGCGGGCGAGGATGGGTGCGGCGGCGGGGTAATTCAGGCCACCACGGCCAAGCCCGGTGAAGCGCGCAGGCGGGCTATGTCGCGGGCCGGCGGTTCTCCAAAGTGGCGGCGATATTCGCGGCTGAACTGCGAAGGGCTTTCGTAACCCACGAGGAAGGCCGCAGTCGCGGTGTCGATATCCTGGGCCAGCATCAGGCTGCGCGCATCCTGCAGACGGAGCTGCTTCTGGAATTGCAGCGGCGTCATCGCCGTTACGGCGCGAAAATGCTCGTGCAGGCTCGACGGGCTCATCCCTGCTTGCGCGGCAAGCTGCTCAATGCTGAACCGTTCCCGGAAATTCTGCCCGATCCAGGCGATGGCGCGGCCGACCTGGGCCATGCGACCTTGGCTGGAGGTGATGTGGCGCATCCTGGCGCCGTCCGGGCCGGCAAGCAGGTGATAAAGAATCTCCTGCTCGGCAAGCGGCCCGAGCACCGGCAGCGCTGCCGGATCGTCGAGCAGGCGCAGCAGGCGTAGCGCCGCGTCGAGCAGACGGGCGCCGGCGTCGGACACCGTCTTGCCGAGCGGCTGGCGGGGCGCTTCCGGCGGCGGCACGCGCAACGCCAACTGCCCCAGCATGAGCGGATCGAAATCAAGGAACAGGCAGAGATAGGGCTTGTCAGGCGTCGCCTCGACAACCTGGCCGGTCGCCGGCAAGTCGTAGGTCACGATGCCGTAGCGGCCCGGCGCATATCTGAACGTGCGATCGCCCAGCGTGACCTCCTTCTGCCCCTGCGCGACGAGGCACATTTGCGGCCGGTAAACATTCGGCATCGGCATCGTCACCGTGGAGGATCGAGCAAGCGTCACCCGCTCGATGGGGGTGGCGTGGAAGCCATCCTTCGAGACGTGCCGGGCAATCACGGCAGCAATTTCGGTCAGTGTCTCCATGCGGCGACCATCGCACATGGGTGGACGGGCGGCAATGCGAAAGGCTGGATCTGGAGGATCGGGCATTAATTCCGGCGCATCAGGCTAACGGCTCGGCCTGGCTGCGCATCATGATGTCGGCACCGCCGGGTCACAGCACACCCGGCGGCAGAACAAGCAAGGAGCGATTATGACAATGGATAGTCTGAAGATCCCCCCGGTCGCACTGGGGACCTGGGCCTGGGGCGACAGCGGCAGGACCGGCGACGGCTATTTCGGCAGTCCCATGACACGGGCCGACCTGGAAGAGGTTGCCGACAAGGCGCATGCGGCCGGCTTCACCCTGTGGGACACCGCCATGGTGTACGGCATGGGCCGCTCGGAAACCGTGCTCGGGGAGGTGCTGAAGCGCTACGCCCGCAGCGACTACCAGCTCTCGACGAAGTTCACCCCGCAGGCTGCCGGAGCCGGCGACGATCCGGTGGCGGACATGCTGGAGCAGAGCCTGGCACGCCTCGGCACCGACTACATCGACCTCTACTGGATTCACAATCCGGCAGATGTGGCGCGGTGGACTCCTTGCCTGATCCCGTTGCTCAAGAGCGGGAAGGTCTTGCATGTCGGCGTCTCGAATCACAACCTGCGCGAAATCGAGCTGGCCGACCGGATTCTCGGAGAAGCCGGATTCCGGGTCGAGGCCGTGCAGAACCACTACAGTCTCGTCTATCGCGGCTCAGAGGATGCGGGCATCCTGGACTATTGCCGCAAACAGGGCATCCCTTTCTTCGCCTATATGGTGCTCGAACAGGGCACCCTGAGCGGCAGATACAATCCGGAGAATGGGCTGCCGGAAGGCAGCAACCGGGCGAAGGCCTACAATGGCATGCTGCCCCGGCTGAAGGCGCTGACGGACAGGCTCGCCTCGATCGGCAGCAAGCACGGCGCGGCAGCTCCCGATGTCGCGACGGCCTGGGCCGTCGCCAAGGGCGCGACGCCGATCATCGGCATCACCAGGCCCGGCTACATCGATGGTCTGGTCCGGGCCGGCACCATGACGCTTGCCGGCAGCGATATTGCGGAACTGGAAGCCCTCGCTGACGCTGCCGGCGTGAACACCCGTGGCTGGTGGGAGCGGGAAATGTAAGCCTGAAGAGGGCGACGCTGCCGGAGCTTTGGCCGGCAGCGGCTCAGGCGGCAAGCGCGCTGTAGTCCATCGCGTCGAGATCGGCGATCAGGCCGGGGCCGACGGGGTTCCAGCCGAGGATGCGGCGGGTCTTTTGGCTGGAGGCGGGGAAGTCGAGGCCGGCGAATATCGACATCCAGCCGAAATGTTCGGCGGCCTTTTCCGGCGCGACCGAGACGACGGGCAGGTTCAGGCCGCGGGCGAGGGCTTCGGCGATCTCGCGGGTGGCAATGCCTTCTTCGGCGACGGCATTGTAGCGGGCGCCGGGTTCGGCCCGCTCGATGGCAAGCCGGTAGAGCAGGGCGACATCCAGCAGGTGGCCGGCGGGGAAGCGGTTGCGGCCTTCGCCGACATAGGCGCATACGCCCTTTGCCCTTGCGATCTCGATCAGCGGCGAGACGAGGCCCTGCTTGAAGGTGTTGTGGACCTGGGGCAGGCGCATGACGGAGACGTTGATGCCGGCGTCGAGCAGCGCGTTGCCGGCAAGTTCCGAGGCGATGCGCGGGTTGGGATGTTCGAGATTGAAGACGTCTTCGCTTGCCAGTTCGCCGAAATGCGCATTGCCCATGCCCGTGCCGGAAGTGATGAGCAGCGGGCGGCTGGAGCCCTTCAGGGCCTCGCCCATGGCGGCGATGACGCGGCTGTCCTTCTGGCAATTTTCCACGAAGCGGGAGAAATCATGGTCGAAGGCGGTGTGGATGACGGCATCGGCCTTTTCGACGCCGGCCCGCACGCTGTCGGGCTCTTCCAGCACGCCGCGGTGAACCTCGACGCCGGCTGCTTCGAGCGCCCTGGCGCCGGCATCCGAGCGGGTCATGCCGATGACGTGATGGCCGGCCTTCAGGAGTTCGGGCACGATGGCCGAGCCGATGAAGCCGGTGGCGCCGGTGAGGAATATGCGCATTGGGTTTCTCCTTGTTGCTGATGACCCTGTTATTGCGCTATGCTTTATGCTGTTAAAGTAGTGACGTTATCCTATTATAATAGCTAACAGGCACGGCATGACGACCGACAGCAGCAATGCCCTTGGCACCTTCCTTCGCGACCGCCGCTCGCGCCTCGATCCGGCCGTGTTCGGCTTTTCCGGGCGGCGGCGCACGCCGGGGCTGCGGCGGGAAGAGGTGGCGCAGCGCGCCAATATCAGCCCGACCTGGTACACCTGGCTGGAGCAGGGGCGCGGCGGGGCGCCCTCGGCCGATGTGCTGAACCGGATCGCGAACGGGCTGATGCTGACCGAGCCGGAGCGCGAACATCTCTTCATCCTCGGCCTCGGCCGGCCGCCGGAGGTGCGCTACCGCGCCGTCGAGGGCATCAGTCCGCGCCTGCAGCGGCTTCTCGACACGCTGGAGGCAAGCCCGGCGCTGGTGCGCACGGCCGCCTGGGACATCGTGGCCTGGAACCGGGCGGCGACCGTCGTCATGACCGATTACGGCAAGCTCGCGCCTGACGACCGCAACGTCCTGCGGCTGCTCTTCTTCAATCCCGATGTGCGCAACATCCAGCACGACTGGGAGGCGATGGCGCGTTTCGTCGTCGGCGCCTTCCGGGCGGATGCGGCGCGGGCCGGCGCCACGTCGGAAGTGGCTGAACTGGTGGACGAGCTTTGCCGCTCCAGCGCCGAGTTCAAGCGGATCTGGGAGGAAAACGAGGTGATCGCCCATGGCGAGGGAACCAAGCGGCTGCGGCATCCCGATCTCGGCGATATCGAGCTGGAATATTCCGGCTTTGCCATCGACGGCAGGCCGGACCTCAACATGGTCGTCTACAATCCCGTCGATCCCGCCGTGGCCGAGCGCATCCGCCGGCTGGTGGCGCAGAGGAGCGGAAGCCCGCCGGCCTGATACGCCGTCAGGAGCGCCTGCGCAGGGTAAACACCGTCAGTTCCGAGGGCCTGCCCAGCCTCAGCGCAAAGCCCGGCCAGAGCGCGGTGCCGTTGTTGACATAGAGCTGCATGGCGCCGACCTGGTAATGGCCGGAGACGAAGCCGCCATTGGCGCGCGCCACCAGACGATCGAGGCCGAGCACCATGCCGCCGTGGGTGTGGCCCGAGAGCTGCAGGGCGACGCCCGCCTTGGCGGTTTCGGCCGCCATGCGCGGCTGGTGGTCGAGAAGGATGACCGGGGCTCTGGCGGGGGCGTCCTTCAGGGCCGCGGCAAGATCGGGATCGGGCATCGGCCTGCCGAAGGCCGAAAGATCGGTCACGCCGGCAATGACGATGCGGCCGGCCTCGCGCTCGATGACGGCGTGCGCGTTCATCAGCATGCGGATGCCGAGACTGGCGTCGTGCCGCATCCAGTCGTCGTAGCCGAAATAATATTCGTGATTGCCGGGGATGGCGAAGACGCCGTCGGGAGCCTGGAGCTTTGCCAGCGGGGCGACATCGGCGCGGCGCCTGTCGAGCCGGCCGTCGATGAAATCGCCGGTGACGACGATCAGGTCGGTTTTCAGGCCGTTGGCCTTCTGCACGAGGGTTTCGGCCCAGGAGGCCGGGAAGAGCCGGCTCAGATGCAGGTCGGTCAATTGCAGCAGGCGGTAGCCGTCGAAGGCTTCGGGAAGGTCGCGGATCGCGATCTCGACATTCTTGACGGGCGGAATGCGGATGGCGCCGGCGACGCCGAAGGCGGCAAGGCCGAGGGCCGCAAGCCCGATGGCATAGCGGATCTCGGCCGGCACGGCCAGAAACTGCCCCTGCACGAGGGCCAGCACAGCCAAGACGGCATCGAGCGCGATCTGGAAGACGGCGAGCAGCAGCGTCGCGCCGAAGAGGAAATTCAGCACGATGATGAGCGGGCGCGGATATTCGGGCGCGAAGACGGAACCCGAGGAGATGCGGTTGAGCAGCACCTGCTGGGAGGCGAGGAGAAGCAGGCCGGCAAGCAGCGCCTTGGCAGGCCAGATCCAGGGCAGGGGCAGGATGAACCTGACGAGCACGACCAGCCAGGGGAACCCGAGTATGAGATGAAACATCAATAGGCCTGTGATTATCGCCGGTCAGGGGCGGGAGCGGAGAAAGCGAATCCGGTTTTCGAAATGTGGTGTTTCCCGCCGCCGGCGCAAGGCGGCTTTCGGGCAAAACTTCGCGCGGCCGCCGCACGGGCCTGTCCTTCTTCGTCGGGACGCTTCAATCCGGCCGGGAAAGGCTCTAGAGTATTTCCGGCGAAAACGGAGTCGCCTTCAATGCTCCAGCTTATTGTTTTCCCCGCAATTCCGGACGCAAAACCGGTTCCCACTTTTGCTGGAATTGCTCTAGTCTCGCCGCAGAGTCGATCGACAACATGAAAACAGGAGGGCACCGGCATGTCGGTGGAAAAAGTGGCTGTGATCACGGCGGGCGGCAGCGGCATGGGGGCCGAGAGCGCAAGACGCCTTGCGGCCGATGGCTACAAGGTCGCGATCCTGTCTTCCTCCGGCAAGGGCGAGGCGCTTGCCGGGGAACTCGGCGGCGTCGGCGTGACCGGCTCCAACCAGTCGAACGAGGACCTGAAGCGGCTGGTCGATGCGGCCATCGGCGCCTGGGGGCGCATCGACGTTCTCGTCAACAGCGCCGGCCACGGGCCGCGCGCGCCGCTCAACGAGATTACCGACGAGCAATGGCACAAGGGCATGGACGTCTACCTGATGAACGTCATCCGCGCGGTGCGGCTGGTGACGCCGATCATGCAGGCGCAGAAGAAGGGCGCGATCGTCAATATCTCGACGGCCTGGGCGTTCGAGCCATCGGCAATGTTCCCGACCTCGGCCGTCTTCCGCGCCGGGCTCGCCGCCTATACGAAGCTCTTTGCCGACACCTATGCGGCCGAGAACATCCGCATGAACAACGTGCTGCCGGGCTGGATCGACAGCCTGCCGGCAACCGAGGAGCGGCGCGACAGCGTGCCGATGCAGCGCTACGGCACGAGTGCGGAAGTGGCCGCGACGATCGCGTTTCTGGTGTCGGACGGGGCGGGCTACATTACCGGCCAGAGCCTGAAGGTGGATGGCGGGCTGATGCGGTCCGTTTGAGGCGGCGTGAAAACCCCTCCCACCTGTGGGGAAGGGTTTCTTACCGCCCGGCGTCACCCCTGCGATAATCCATCGTCAGCTCGTCGAGCTTCGCCTTCACCTCCGGATCGAGCCCGTAACCGGCAGCGGCCAGCGTGTCGGCCAGCTGTTCCGTGCGGCTGGCGCCGAGGATGACCGAGGTGATGGCGGGGTTGGCGAGGATCCAGGCGACGGCGAGTTTGGGCAGGGGCTCGCCGATCTCTTCGGCGATGGCGCCGAGGCGGGTGATCGTGTCGAATTCGCGCTCGTGCCAGTAGCGCGCCTTGTACATGGCGCCGAAGGAGCCGACTTCGGCGGAGAAACGGCCCTTGTCGGGGGATTGCGACTGGCGGTACTTGCCGGTCAGCAGGCCGCCGGCCAGCGGATTGAAGGGGATGACGGCGAGGTTTTCCTCCTGCGCGAGCGGCAGCAGGTCACGCTCGATTTCGCGGAAGAGCAGGTTGTAGCGCGGCTGGGCCGAGGCATAGCGGGCAAGCCGCAGCGTATCCTGCCGGCCGATGGCGCGGGCGAGCCGGTAAGCCAGGAAATTCGACACGCCGATGTAGCGCGCCTTGCCGGAACGCACGATCGCATCCAGCGCCTCGGCGGTCTCCTCGAGCGGGGTTTCGGTGTCGTCCGTGTGGACCTGGTAGAGATCGACATAATCGGTATCGAGGCGCTTCAGCGAGGCGTCGATCGCATCCATCAGGTGCTTGCGGGAGGTGCCGCGGTCCCATTGCAGCGGCCCCATCGGGAAGCCGGCCTTGGTGCCGACGATGAAATTGCCGCGCTTGCCCTTCAGCCAGCGGCCGGTGAATTCTTCCGCGCGGCCGACCTCCGTCAGATCGGCGCCGCCGGGATAGATATCGGCCGTATCGATGATGTTGACGCCGGCATCCGCGACCCGGTCGAGCATGCGGAAGGATTCCGCCTCGTCGGTCTGTTTGCCGAACGTGCCGGTGCCGATGATGAGGCGGGACACCGTCAGGCCGGTGCGGCCGAACTTCTTGTACTGCATGGGAACTCCTGGGGGCAAACCGCGTCAAGGGCGGCGGCGTTGAAATATAACGATCGCTATAATTGACGGTTTGCGGAGCCTGTCAAGTCTGTTATATAGCGGTCGCTATAGAAAATGTGCGATGGGGCAGGGCATGGCGCGACCTCGGGTTCTCGATATCGACAGGGCGATGGAGACGGCGACGAACTTCTTCTGGAAGAACGGCTACGAGCGCACCTCCGTCTCCGATCTCACGCAGGCGATGGGCATCACGCCGCCGAGCTTCTACTTCGCCTTCGGCAGCAAGGACGGGCTGTTTCTGAAGGTCTTCGAAGACTATCTGCGCACCCGCATGGGCCATGTCGAGGAGGCGCTGAAGGAGCCGACGGCGCGGGGCGTGGCCGAGCTGATGCTGACGCGCATGGCCGATCTCTATACGGGCGAGGGCCATCCGCCGGGCTGCCTTGCGGTCAATTGTTCGCTTGCCGGCGGCAGCGATCCGGGGCCGCTGCGCGAGGAGATGATGAAATATCGCGGCGGCCGGCGGGCAAGGCTGCGCGACCGGCTGCAGGCGGCGCGCAACGAGGGGGATCTGCCTGATGATGCCGATGTGGACGAGCTTGCGGGCTTCGTCATGAGCGTCGGCTGGGGCATGGCGCTCGACGCGCAGGGCGGGGCGAGCCGCGAGCAGCTTTACCGGACGGTGGCGCGGGCGATGAAGGCCTGGCCGGGATAGGCCGCATGGCTGGGCCATCTGCCTTCGGCCTTCGCGGCGGGGCCGCTTGAACTCTTCGGGTCCCGGCCTATTGTCTGGCAATGTGCGTTCCCATGCCCGCGCGACGATCAGGAAGGCCAGACGCCATGCGCAAGTTCACCGTGACCATCACGCGGGAGATCGAGGCCGATACGGCCGAGGAAGCCGCGCTTCTGCTCTATCAGGAACTCGCCAGGGAGGCGGCGCCGCTTCGCTATCTGGTGGCGGACGAGACGAAGCGGACGCGGACGGTGACGCTCGATCGGGACAAGGCGGACGAGTTTGCCGCCGTCGATCATACGGCCGATCCGGGGAACTGGTAGGCGCGGGGCCGGCGGCGGATATCCGGCGATGATCGGCGCGATATTGCGGGGCGCGGCGGCCAGGGCGGCGCCGCCGATTGCTGAATCCCGCTCACAAGCCTTTCCCGTATTGCGCCGCTAATCCGGATAATCGGCCCGCGCTATATCCCGTCAGGCGTCTGGAGGCGCCTCTGTTTCCAACAGATTTGCAAGGGACAAGCCATTGAGAACATCAGGATTTGCCGCAACGGATGCGAACACGCCGTTGCAACCTTTCTCCTTCGATCGCCGCGCGTTGCGTCCGGAAGACGTGGCGATCGATATTCTCTATTGCGGGGTCTGCCACACGGACCTGCACATGGCCCGCAACGACTGGGGCTTTTCGGCCTATCCCGTCGTGCCGGGTCACGAGATCGTCGGGCGGGTGTCGGCCGTCGGCAGCGCCGTGTCGCGCTTCAGGGCGGGCGACAAGGTTGCCGTCGGCACGATCGTCGACAGCTGCATGGAATGCCCCAACTGCCGGCGCAACGAAGAGCAGATGTGCTACAAGGGCGTGACCGTCACCTATAACGGGCAGGACCGCATTACCGGCGAGACCACCTATGGCGGTTATTCCGACCATATCGTCGTGCGCGAGGAATTCGTGCTCAGCGTGCCTGACGGCCTGGATCTTGCGCGGGTCGGGCCGCTGCTCTGTGCCGGGATCACCACCTATTCGCCGCTGCGCACCTGGAATGTCGGCCCCGGCAGCCGGGTGGGCGTGATCGGGCTTGGCGGGCTCGGGCATCTGGCCGTGAAATTCGCCGCCGCGCTCGGGGCCGAGGTGACGGTGCTGACGCGCTCGCCGGGCAAGATCGGCACGGCGCGCGAACTCGGCGCCGACAAGGTGCTGCTGTCGACCGACGCGGCGCAGATGGAGGCGGCCGCCTTCGCCTTCGACCTGATTATCGATACCGTGCCCTACGAGCACGATCTCGGCCCCTATCTCAATACGCTCGATTCCGACGGCACGCTGGTCATTGCCGGCTCTCTGGTCGATACGCCGAAATTCTCCAACCTGCCGCTGATCATGGGGCGGCGGCGCATTGCCGGCACGCCGAGCGGCGGCATCCGGCAGACGCAGGAGATGCTGGATTTCTGCGGCCGCAAGAACATCCTGCCGGAATGCGAGACGATCGCCATGGGCGATATCGCCAAGGCATTCGAGCGGCTGGAGCGCGGCGACGTGCGCTACCGGTTCGTTATCGACATGGCGACGATGCCGGCCGCGCAGGCTGCCTGACGTTCCTGTTTTCGCATGTCGCACAAAACCGCAGCACGCTTTTGTGCGACATGCGCTAGCGCCTGGGGATGGCGCGCAGCGCCTCGATGAAGACCGAAAGGGCCGGCGGCATCTGTCGCCGGCTCGGATAGTAGAGGGAATAGCCGGCGAAGGGCGTGCAGTAATCCTCCAGCACGCGGACCAGCCGGCCGCTCCTGATATGTTCGGCGGCGAATTCCTCGAAGACATAGACGAGGCCCGAGCCCGACAGCGCCGCCTCGACCATCATGTCGGAATCGTTGACCATGAAACTGCCCGATACTTTCACCTCGATATCGCGGCCGTTCTCCTCGAATTCCCAGGCATAGGGGCCGCCCATCGAGGCCATGTAATAGGTCACGCAATCGTGGCCGGCGAGATCGGCCGGGGTGAGCGGCACCGGATAGCGGGCGAAATAATCCGGCGAGCCGACGACGGCGGCGCGGATATCCGGGCCGATGCGCAGGCCGACCATATCCTTGTCGATACGCTCGCCGAAACGGATGCCGGCATCGAAGCGCGAGGCGACGATATCCTCGAACCGGTCGCCGACGATGAGTTCCACGCGGATATCCGGATAGGTGCGGTGAAACTGCGGCAGGATGGGCATGACAAGCGATGTCGCGGCATGTTTGCCGGCGGTGATGCGCACGGTGCCGGAGGGCTTTTCCCTGAGATTGCCAAGCTCCTGCAGGCCGCGGTTGATCTCGGCAAAGGCGGGCTGGAGGGTGAGGAGCAGGCGCTCGCCGGCCTCTGTGGTCGCCACGCTGCGGGTGGTGCGGGCAAGAAGCCGCATGCCGAGCCGCTCCTCCAGTTGGCGCATCATGTGGCTGAGACCCGAGGAGGAAATGCCGAGCCGGGCGGCGGCGCGGGTGAAGCTGCGCTCCTCGGCGACGATGACGAAGGCGGCGAGATCATCGAAATCGTGGCGTTTCATTGCTGGCCTGGATTCAGAAGCGGAGCGGGATTGCTGGGGCTTGCTCATCTATCTAGGGCGGCGGCGAGGGGGTGCGCAAGGCCGTGGAGCCTTGCGACACGGCGCTGAAATCCGGCGCTGAAATCCGGCAGCTGACGGGCGGGCGGCAGGTCTGCGGCCGGCGGCTATAGCGGCGCGGCCTCCGCCATCTCTTCGCGCTCCTGCAGGATGCGGTCGATCAGGCCCCATTCGAGGGCCTCTTCGGCTGTCAGGAAACGGTCGCGGTCCATGGCGGTCTCGAACTCGTCATAGGATCGCCCGCAATGTTGCGCGTAGAGGCCGGTCATGCGCTGCTTGATCTTGCGGATCTCCTCGGCATGAATGAGAATGTCGGATGCCTGCCCCTGGAACCCGCCGAGGGGCTGGTGGATGAGGATGCTGGCATTGGGCAGCGCCGCCCTTTCTCCCGGCTGGCCGGCCATCAGCAGGAACGAGCCCATGGAGCGGGCCGTTCCCATGCAGAGTGTGTGCACCGGCGCGCGGATGAAGCGCATCGTGTCGTACATGGCAAAACCGCTGGTGACGACGCCGCCCGGCGAATTGATGTAGAGATTGATCGGCTTCTTCGGATTTTCGGCTTCGAGAAACAGAAGCTGGGCGCAGACGAGGGCGGAAACCGCATCGTTGATCTCGCCGTTCAGAAAGATGATCCGCTCGCGCAGGAGGCGGGAATAGATGTCGAAGGACCGTTCCCCTCTCGAGGACTGTTCTACGACCATGGGGACGAGCTGCATCGTTTCGCGCATCGGCGAACTCCTTTGTTGGGCGCATGTCGTTGCCGCAAAACCGCTTTACACTTTTGCGCGACATGCTTTGTTGGACGCATGTCGGCACCGCAAGACCGCTGCACGGTCTTGCTCGACATGTTTTGGGAAGTCGGTTTGGGCGGGCCTGCCGCGTCAGGCGGCGAGCATGAGCATCGGGCTGTTGCCGTTGGCGACGGTTTTTGCCAGCCGCTCGAAAGTCGCGCCGGTCAGCTCGTGGACGATCCGCAGGCTGGTTCCGCCCGAAGCGTTCGGGGCGATCGTGAAGGTGACGGTGCTTTCGAGATGGGGCGGGGCATCGTCGCGCAACCTGTAGCGGATTTCCCGGCCCGGCGTTTCGCAGACGGATTGCGGATCGGCAAGGGCTTCCTTCGGCAGCCATTTCTCGCGGAATTCCGCAATGCTGATCGCCCGCCAGACCTTTTCCGGCGGCGCATCCAGCTCATAGTGCTGGACGATGCCGCTTTCCCGAGCCCGCGCCTTGGCCTTCACGTCGTTCATTGGTCCATATCCTTCAGCAAGAGCCTGAGAGCATCGATGCGGGCCGGCCAGTAGGCGCGGTATTTCGCCAGCCATTGGGCGATGAGGGCGAGGCCATCCGGATCGACTTCGTAATTCACGAAACGGCCCTCCTTCTGTTCGCGCACCAGCCTTGCCTCCCGAAGCACGGCAAGATGCTGGGACATTGCCGGCTGGCTGATCTCCATGCCCTGGCGCAGCGCGCTGGCATTCATGCGGCCGGCCGCCAGCTTCTCGAAGATCGAGCGGCGGGTCGGGTCGGCGAGCGCGCGGAAAATCTCATGTTCCATCATGGGTAACACATAAGCACAGACTTATGCGATTCGCAAGAGGCGTCGATGGTGCGCGAATGCCGCATTGAGCTTTGCCGCGGATGCCGCTATCAGGGGGGCGACGCCTGCGGGGATAGGGGAAAGATGCAAGGTCGGCTGGACAGGATCGAGCAATGGCTGGTGCGCGCTCTGTGCGCCATCGCGCTCGTTTTCGTCGGCTTTGCGCATCAGCTTCCCGCCGCCGCGAACGACCTCAGCCCCGCCGCCCTTGCCCAATACGTGCTGCCCGACGGCACGCTGCCGACGCTCTGCGTGACCGTGACCGACGACAGCGGCAAGGAACACGGCAAGATCGCCCATCTCAATCCGTGCGAAGCCTGCCGCATCGGCGCTTCCGTGCTGCTGCCGCAGCCGGCCGACATTACCGGCGCGCCCATGGGCTTCGTGCTGACGGTAGAGCTGCCGCGCCGCGCGGAAGCCTTCCGTCGCGCGCTTTTCCCGCCGAATACCGGGCCGCGCGCCCCGCCTGCAAATCCGATCCTTGCCTGAACCCGCATTGCGGCCAGGGCCGTGATGCGTCCTGCAATCATGGCCGGGCCGCATTGACGCCGCCGGCCGGGGATCCGGATCCATTTCCATGTCTACAATCGCTGCCGCCGAGGCAGAAGACGCCATATCGGGCGTTTCGCTCTATCGCGCCATCTGGCGCTGGCATTTCTTTGCCGGCCTGCTCGTCATTCCCTTCCTGCTGAACCTTGCCGTTACCGGCTCGCTCTACCTGTTCAAGGACGAGATCAACGATACGGTCTTTGCCTATCGCTATATCGTCGCGCCGGGCGGCGAGCGGCTTTCGCCGCAGACGATCGCCGAGATCGCCGCGGCCGCCGTTCCCGGCTCGGTCGCGAGTTCCTACAAGGACCCGGCCGGGCGCGACCGCTCGGCCATCGTCACCGTCTCGACCGATGCCGGCGCGAGCCTGGTCTTCGTCAATCCCTATGACGGCACGGTGCTGGACAAGGTGGGCACGACGGAGGAGTTCAACTATGTCGTCAAGCGCATCCACAGCCTGGCGCTCTTCGGCGAGACGGCGAACAAGCTGATCGAAATCACCGGCGGTTTCGCCATGGTGCTGGTCGTGACCGGCATCTATCTGTGGTGGCCGCGGCGGCAGGCGGGCGGGGTTGTCACGGTACGCGGCAGGCCGTCACGGCGGGTCTTCTGGCGGGACCTGCATGCGGTGACGGGCGCCTTTGCCGGCATCCTGATCTTCTTCCTGGCGATGACCGGCATGCCCTGGTCGGGCTATTGGGGCGCCAATGCCAATGCCTGGCTGACGAACCACGGCCTCGGCTATCCGGTGCAGCTGTGGGATGCCGTGCCGAAATCGCAGAAGGTGACGGAGGATATCCTGCCCAAGGCCGGCTGGATCGTCGAGAAGGCGCCGGTGCCGCTGTCGGAGATTGCCGCCGCGCAGGCCAAGAAGCCGATCGGGCTTGACCGGGCGGTGGAGATCGCGCGCGGGCTCGGCATGGCGCCGGGCTTCGATCTTGCCGTTCCCGGCAGCGAGACCGGCGTCTATACGGCGGCGATCTATCCCGACGACCTGAACAACGAGCGCACCGTTCATATCGACCAGTATTCCGGCAGGCCGCTCGTCGATCTCTCCTTCGGCCAGTATCCGTTCCTCGGCCGGGCGATCGAATGGGGCATCAACGTGCATCAGGGGCAGGAATTCGGGCTCGTGAACCAGCTGCTGATGCTGGCGACCTGCCTTGCCATCATCCTTTCCTGCGTGACCGGCATCGTCATGTGGTGGAAGCGGCGGCCGGCGGGGCGGGTCGGCGTGCCGCCCATGCCGCCGCGGCGCTCGGTCTATTTCGGCCTGTGGACCATCGTGCTCGCCTTCGCCATCGCCTTTCCGATGAGCGGCCTGATGATCCTGCTGATGATCGCCTTCGACCAGATGGTGATCCGCTTCGTGCCGCCGCTGAAACGCGCCTTTGCCTGAGGAGGAGGGGATGATGAAGACGACGGTTTTTCTTCTTGCCGGCCTGCTGATCGCAACGGCGGCGGCCGCGCAGGATACGATCCGCATCGACCATGCGGCCTCGCATTCCATGGTGCCGGGCGCCAGGGTCGGCGACGGCTATCTTGTCATCACCAATAGCGGCAGCGCGCCGGACCGGCTGGTTGGCGCACGTTCCGAGCGCGCCGGCAGCGTGCAGCTGCACCAGATGACGATGGCGAACGGCATCATGACCATGCGCGAACTGAAGGGCGGGCTTGCCATTCCGGCCGGCCAGACGGTGACGCTCGAACCCAACTACCACCTGATGTTCCAGGACGTGGCAAAGCCCTTCAAACAGGGCGAGACGATCCGGGCGGTGCTGCGCTTCGAGAAGGCCGGCGAGATCACGGTCGATTTTGCCGTCGGCCGGATTGCCGGGCCGCTCGACGATGTCGGCGGTAGCGGTGCGGGCATGGATCACGGCTCCATGAACCGGGGGGCGACGGACATGCCCGGCATGGACATGGCCGGGCCGCCGCCGCAGGAAGCGATCCCGGCGGTGCTGAAGACGATGTTCGAGCGGCCGGACAAGCCGCTGACCGTGCTGCCGGTGGTCGTGCGCAACGGCTTTGCGATTGCCGGCTGGCAGCAGGACGGGCGCGGCGGGCGGGCGCTTATGAAACAGGGCCATCACGGCTGGCGCCTCGTTCTGTGCAGCGGCGACGCCATCAGGCAGGCGGCGGCGCTGGAGAAGGCGGGGCTTTCGGCCGAGGATGCCGCGGCACTCTCGGCCGATCTGGCGGCGGCGGAAGCAGGGCTCGCTCCCGAAGTGCTGGCGCTGTTTGCGAGCTTCGAGGGCACCGTGACGATGGCGGCTGCCGCGGATGGGGCCGGCCAGGGCGGGCATGAGGGGCACGGCCAATGAGCGCGCGAACCCTTGCCGTTTCCGGCCTTGCCGCAAGTGCGGCCTTTGTCGGCGCGCTGGTTGCGCTCGTGCTGTCGCTCTATCTTTCTGAGCCGCGCACGGGGCCGTTCGACGCGCGGTTTTCGCTGGTCGACGACCGGGGCAACGCGGTCGACCAGTCGATCTTCAGGGGGCATCCGGCGCTCGTCTATTTCGGCTATACGCATTGCCCCGAAGCCTGCCCGACGACGCTTTACGAGGTGGCGGACTGGCTGGCGACGCTCGACGAGCGGGGCCGGGCGCTGAGGGCCTATTTCTTCTCCATCGATCCGGAGCGCGACACGCAGGCGGTGATGCACGATTACGTCACCGCCTTTTCCAGCCGCATCACCGGCATTACCGGCGCGCCGCAGGAGATGAAGAAGGTTTCCGACGGCTGGTTCATCCATGCGGAGAAACTGCCGGCCGAGGACGGCAACTATCACATGAGCCATACCGTCTCGCTGCTGCTGATCGGCGCCGACGGGCGGCTGAAGGGGCTGATCCCCTATGGGGCCGATCGCGACGAGGCGCTGAGGAAGATCCGCGACGTGCTGCTAGGCGAGGGGACGTGAGATGGTGAACGGGTTCGTCGCTCACAGATGCCCGCCTTATGCGGCGGGTTCCTCGGGCCTGTCCCGAGGGATCTGCCGCGGGCCGATGCCGATCCTCGGGACGGGCCCGGGGATGACGCCGCGCAAAAGGGGAGGTTCCCGGAAAATGGCGGCACGATCCGGAATAAATCCGCTCCCCGACTGTCTAATCTCGAAAGGGCCATGCGCCGTCGCCTGTCCCACCCAAACGAAAGGCATGATCTGATGTCCAGACTGACCCGCATCCTCTCCGTCGCCGCCCTTGCAAGCATCGCTTTTGCCGGCCAGGCGCTTGCGCACGCGCATCTGCAGGGCTCCGAGCCAGCCGACAAGGCCGCCGTCGCCTCTCCCGGCGAACTCGACCTGACCTTTAGCGAAGCGCTCGACCTCAAATTCAGCGGTGTGACCGTGACCGGCCCGGACAAGGGCGAGGTCAAGCTCGGCGAGCCCATGCTGATGGAGGGCGACAAGGTGCTGATGGTGCCGGTGTCCGGCAAACTCGCGCCCGGCAGCTACAGCGTCGATTGGCACGTGCTTTCGGCCGACGGGCACAAGACGAACGGTTCGTTCAGCTTCACCGTAAAGCCCTGATGACACCGGATACGGCCAATATCGCCTGCCGTTTCGCCTTTGATGCGGCGAGCCTGTTCCTCTGGGGCAGCGCGGCCTATCTGTGGCTGCTCGTGCCCGAGGGGCTGGGCGCCAGCCTCTGGGCCAGGCTCGGGCCGTGGCGCATCGCGGCGGTGGCGCTTGCTGTCACCGCCACGCTGGCGCTGCTGCCGGTGCGCTGCGCCATGCTGGGCAACGGCTGGGCGGACGGGCTGGACCGGGCCATCATGGCGGCGGTGCTGACGGGGACTTCCATCGGCGCCGCCTGGGCCTGGCAGGCGCTATCTGCCGCTCTTCTCCTTGCGGTGACATTGCTGCCGTTACGGCAAAAGCCTGCCGCTACGGCAATTGCCGGCGCGCTCATGCTCTGCGGCCTGGCGCTGACCGGCCATGCGGCCATGAACGACGGCTGGCTGCGGCTGCTGCAGGGGGGCAACGACGTGCTGCATGTGCTTGCGGGCGGCGCCTGGGTCGGGGCGCTGGTTCCGGTGGCGCTCGTGCTTGCCCGGCTTGGCGATGCGGCGGTGGCGGGCGAGGCGCGGATAGCGCTGATCCGTTTTTCGGCGGCGGGGCATGTGGCCGTGGCGCTGGTCATTCTCTCCGGCGCGGCAAACGGCCTCCTCATCATCGGCGGGTTGCCGCTCGACTGGAGCGTTGCCTATCAGCGGCTGCTCTGCCTGAAGATGGCGCTCGCCCTGCTGATGGTGCTGATTGCGCTCTCCAACCGCTACGGGCTGGTGGCGCGCATCGGCCGCTCGCGCCGGGCCGCGAGCGCGCTCCTTGCCGGAACCGTGGCGGAGATCGTGCTTGCCCTCGGCATTGTCGCGCTCGTTGCCTGGTTCGGCACGCTGGAGCCGGTTGCCGGCTGAACGCGCCACCACGGGCCGCTTCTAGAACCTATGTTTGGATTACCGGCGCGCAAGCGCGGCTGTACCTTTCGTGTGCCGTCACCAGAGAACGGAAACACGAGGTTCGAGCGCCGGTCTCACGACGGTATGCAGCGTCAGCGCATGCCCGGACGGAGGGTGACAGGCTGGTGTCCACACAATACAGGAGCGCGTCATGTCGCAGTCAGAAACAAAAGCCCGTAGCACGGAGCCGCAACGGGCGCCTTCCGTCGTAGCCAGGCCCGGCGATCCGGTTCCGTCGCGCTATGCGCTTAATATCGGCGATATCGAGGTGATGGTGGTCAGCGACGGGGTGCTGCCGCTGCCGACCACCATGCTGGGGCACAATGTCGACGCCGCCGTGCGCGCCGGCTGGCTGGGCGACATGTTCCTGCCGCCCGACGCTTTCGACTGGTCGCTGAACGTGGTCGTGGTGCGCAGCGGCGCCCAGACCATTCTCGTCGATGCCGGCCTGGGCATCGACCCGGACCTGAACCTGCCGCGGGCCGGACAGCTGATCAAGCGACTGGAGGCCGCAGGCATCGATCTCGGCTCCGTGACGGACGTGGTGCTGACCCATATGCATATGGACCATGTCGGCGGGCTGCTGGTCGAAGGGGTGAAGCAACGCCTGCGCAAGGACCTGCGGATCCACGTCGCGGCCGCCGAGGTCAAGTTCTGGGAAGCGCCCGATTTCTCCCATGTTGCCATGCCGCCGGGCTTCCCGGATGCGCTTCGGGCTGCCGCCAAGCGCTTCCGCGCGGAATATGAGGGCCAACTGCGGACGTTCGACGAGGAGCACGAAGTGGCGCCGGGCGTCGTCGTCTCCCGCACCGGCGGGCATACGCCCGGCCATAGCGTGGTCCGCGTGGCCTCCGGCGGCGACAAGCTGATGTTTGCCGGCGACGCCATATTCGCCGTCGGGTTCGAGCATCCCGACTGGTTCAACGGTTTCGAGCACGACCCGGAAGAGGCGGCCCGCGTGCGCGTCCGGCTTCTGCGCGAACTGGCGGCGACGGGCGAACTGCTGGTGGCGACCCACCTGCCGTTTCCCTCCATCGGCCATGTGGCCGTCGACGGCGACGCCTTTCGCTGGGTGCCGATCTTCTGGGATTACTGACCGCTGTCGGGTCGCCGCAGCAGGCCGTCATGGCGGGGTGCGGCGCATATCCTTCTCGATCTGCGAGGTCCGGCAAATGCCGGGCCTCGTTCCGCTTCGGGCATCCGTTGCGGTTTCCTGCCGATGCCGCAGCTCAGGCCCAGCGCTCGCAGAAGGCCTCGATATCGCTGGACTGAAACTCGGCAAGCCGCTCCATGATGGTCTCGAACGGCCAGTCCCACCAGGCGATGGCGGCAAGTTTTTCCGCAACCTTGCGCGAAAAGCGCTCGCGGATGAATTTGGCGGGAACGCCGCCGACGATCGTATAGGGTTCGACATCCCTGGTGACGACGGCACCGGCCGCCAGAACCGCGCCGTCCCCGACCGTGACGCCGGGCAGCACGATGACGCCGTGGCCGATCCAGACATCGTTGCCGATGACGGCGCGGGCCGCCTTGCGCCCGGCGAAGAAGGCATGGTCGCGCACAGCGTCGGCCGAATAATATTCCGGGCAATAGGTGAAGCGGTGCATGGAGGGGCGGTCCATCGGGTGGTTGGGCGCGCCGATCCTGACTTCGGCGGCAATGGCGCAGAACCTGCCGACCGTCGCGTCGGCGAGAATGCAGCGCTGGCCGAGATAGGAATAATCCCCGAGGTCGACCGTGTGCAGGGCGGTATCTTGCAGGATCTCGCAGCATCTGCCGATGCTGGAATCGCGAATGCTCGCCGTCGGGTGGATGACGGTTTCGGCAATCTTGGGGCGGTTTGGCTGGGCGGTCTTATCCATGGGCAATCTCCGGATTCCGGCCTGCCTAGCCGGGGAGGATGAAGGATATGTGACGCCAAGGAGCGGCGAGGGGAAGGCGCATTTATCACAAAGGCTATCGCGGTCAGCGTGCGATTGCCGCTCCGCGCCAGAGATGGACTTGACGCCGGTGGAGCAGAGCCCCTAGCAACATCTCAAGAACGACAGCTGATTTCGAGGAAGATGGACAGGATCGTGGTTTGGATCGCACTCGGCGGTGGATTGCTGATCGCTTATCTGCTCGGCTCGATACCGACTGGCTATATTGCCGGAAAGACGCTTCGCGGCATCGACATCCGGGAACACGGGTCGAAATCCACTGGCGCGACGAATGTGTTGCGTACCCTTGGCAAGGGACCGGCACTTTGCGTTCTTGTTATCGATATCCTCAAAGGGGCGACGGCGATACTCTTGGCCTCCCGCTACTATTCCTGGGTGGTTTTACAGCCTGCTTTCGTGCCATCGCCGACCATTGACTCCCGGTACCTTGTGCCTTGGCTCGTCTGCCTCTCGGGGCTGGCGGTCTTGCTCGGGCATGGGCGTTCGGTATGGCTGAAATTCACCGGGGGGAAGTCAGCCGCCACAGGCCTTGGCGTCCTGCTGGCGATATCATTCCCTGTCGGACTAGGTGCGGCAGCGGTCTGGGCGTTGACACTTGCTGCTTTTCGTATCGTGTCCCTTAGCTCGATCCTTGCCGCGTTGGCGGCTGTTATCCTTGTCTTCGGCTTTGAGCATCCGACACCCTATCGATTGCTGGTCGTTGTCGGGGCGTTCTATGTGATCGTTCGTCACCGCGCGAACATTCAACGGCTGATCTCGGGCGTCGAGCCACGGTTGGGGCAGGGCAAAATGGACCGAAGCTGATTCTCCGGCAACGCAGCGATTATCCGCCGGTGGCCGGAAGCGATAATTCCTCACCGGGCGATCATGGTCGGTCCGGCGCCACTACGTGTTGCGCTGGCTCTCCGGATTCCGGCCTGCCTAGCCGGGGAGGATGAAGGATATGTGACGCGGACCTGATCGCCTGAGATTCGAGCGTCTCACCGGCTTTCGACACCCTTTGAAGCCAGCCAGTCGTGAAAGGCGGCCACTTCGGACCGGCGCAGGGCCTTGGCGGACGCGGCGGCGAAATAGGCCCATTTCACGGGCCAGCGGATCTCGGGCAGGAGATGGACGAGGCGGCCGCCTTCCAGTTCCTGCGCCACCAGCGCCTTTCTCACGAGGGCGATGCCGCGCGCGGCGATGGCGGCCTGGATGACGGCCGCGGTCGAGTTGATCTTCAGGCCGCCGTCTTCCGGCGGCTGGTTTGCCCCGGCGCGGGCGAGCCAGTCGCGCCATGCCGGGAAATCGCCGTCGGGGTGGGGCGTGCCGTCGTGGATCAGGGTCTGTTCGGAAATCCAGCCGGCCGTTGCCGGGCGATCCCGCGGCAGCAGCGACCTGTTGCAGACCGCGATGATTTCCTCGCCCATCAGGAAGGTGGATTTCACGCCCTTCCAGTTGCCGAGGCCGCAGCGGATGCCGATATCGGCCTCGCCCTGCGCGAGATCGATGATCCGGTCCGAGACGTCGAGCCGGACGTCGATATTGGGGTGGCGGGCGGCAAAATCGTCGAGACGGCCGAGCAGCCAGTTGGCAACCAGCGCCTGCGACGCGGTGACGACGACGACCGAGCGGGCCTTGCGGCCGCGCAGCTTGTTGAGGCCGGATTCCAGCAGATCGAGGCCCTGCGAAATATCCTCCAGCGCGTCGGAGGCTTCGTCGACCGGGGTCAGGCGTTCGGCGCCCGAGCGCGTCCGGCGAAAGAGCGGGTAGCCGACCCAGTCCTCCAGCGAGCGGACAAGCTGGCCGACGGCGGGCGGGGTGACGTCAAGCTCGCCTGCCGCGCCGACAAAGCTGCCGTGCCTGGCCGAAGCTTCGAGCGCCTGCAGGGATTTGAGCCTTGTGAGGTTCCTCATGCGCAACCCGTCTCCCGATCTTGCCCGACAAAGATTTTCTTTCTTTCCGGTATCGTCCGTTTGCCTCGCCCTTGCAACCGAAAACCTTCATCCGTGGTCTTCCGGAAAGAGGTGCGGCTATGACGTTTGACGGCAGGACAGCGCTGGTGACGGGCGGATCGAGCGGGATCGGCCTGGCGACGGCAAGGATGCTCAGGGACCAGGGCGCGCGGGTCGCGATCACGGGCCGGTCGGCGGAGCGGCTTGCGGCCGCCCGGCGCGAACTCGGCGAGGAGGTCCTGGCGATCCGCGCCGACGTATCGTCGCTCGCCGACCTGGCGAGGATGCGGGCCGCTCTCGAAGGCGCGTTTGCGCCGATCGACATCGTGTTTGCCAATGCCGGCGTGGCCTTGGGCACGCCGCTCGCCACCGCCGACGAGGCGACCTACAATGCGATCATGGACACGAATGTGAAAGGCGTGTTCTTCACCGTGCAGGCGGTGCTGCCGCTCATGCGCGACGGCGGTTCGATCATCCTCAACACGTCCTGGCTCAACCAGGTCGGCACGCCCGGACGCGCCATCCTGTCCGCCTCGAAGGCGGCCGTGCGATCCTTCGCGAGGACCATGTCGGCAGAGCTGCTCGACCGGAAGATCAGGGTCAATGCCGTCAGCCCCGGCTCGATCGAAACGCCGATCCACCGCGGGAGGGGCCAGACGGAGGAAGACTTCAGGGCCTATGCGGCGCGGGTCGGCAGCCAGGTGCCGGCCGGGCGCATGGGCCGGCCCGAGGAGGTGGCGGCCGCCGTGCTCTTCCTCGCAAGCGATGCTTCCGCCTACATGCTGGGCGCGGAAATCGTCATCGACGGCGGCAGATCGGAGCTGTGAGATGTTGATCAACGGAGACTTCAGCCGGCGTGCGCTTGTCCATGCCGAGCGCATCGACTGGATAGCGAGCCCCGCCAGGGGCGTGGACCGGCGCATGCTGTTTCGCATCGGCGCGGAGAAGGCGCGCGCCACATCGATCGTGCGTTATGCCGCCGGCAGCCGTTTTGCCCGTCACGAACATCCGGGCGGCGAGGAATTCCTGGTTCTCGACGGCACGTTCCAGGACGAGAGCGGCGACTTTCCGGCAGGAAGCTACGTGCGCAATCCTCCCGGAACCGGCCATGCGCCGGGCAGCGACGGCGGCTGCGTCATCTTTGTGAAACTGTGGCAGTTCAGGCAGGGCGACGGCGAGAGGATCGTAAGGCTTCCGGGAGAGGGAAGGTCTTGGCGCCTTCGCCCCGGCGCGGCGTCGTCGAAAGTGCTGTTCGACGCAGACGGCGAGCGCGTGCTGCTGGAGGACTGGCAGGCCGGCGGGACGGTCGAGGTGGAAAATCCCGACGGCCTCGAACTGCTGGTTCTGTCCGGCGATTTCACGGAGAGCGGCGATGTGCTCGACCGGTGGACGTGGCTGCGCCTGCCGGCCGGCCAACCGCTTCACGCGACGGCCGGAGAGGGCGGCGCCCGCGTCTGGATGAAGGCCGGCAGGCTGCTGCATGACGATGTCTGCCCGTTCGAGGGCGCGGCGGAGGCGGAGGAGAAATCCCGATGAAGTCCCATGAGGTTGTCGTCGTCGGTGCGGGGCTTGCGGGCCTCTACGCGGCAAGGGGCCTGCACGCTGCCGGCATCGACGTCCTCGTCATCGAGGCGCGCGAGCGCATCGGCGGGCGCATCCTGACGGCGGACGGCTCGGGACTGCCGAGCGAGGACGGTTTCGATCTCGGCCCGTCCTGGTACTGGCCGCAGGTGCAGCCGGCCATGGCCGAGCTGGTATCGGAAGCCGGTCTTGCCGCCTTTGCGCAAAACAGCGAGGGCGACGTCGTCTTCGAGCGGATGTCGCGGGAGAGGCCGCAACGATACCGGCCGACGGTGCAGGAGCAGCAATCCATGCGGATCTCGGGCGGGACGGCCGCCGGCCTGCGCGCCATCGCGCGCGAGCTGCCGCCGGAGCGGGTGCTGCTGGGGCGCGGGGCGACAGCGATGGAACTGACGGAGCGCGGCGTGCGGATCACCATCCGGGGCGGGGAGGCGGCGCAACAGGCGATCGAGGCCGGCCATGTCATCGCCGCCCTGCCGCCGCGACTGCTGGAGGCTTCCGTATCCTTCACGCCGGCGCAGGACAGCGCGACCGCGAAGCGCTGGCGGGATACGCCGACCTGGATGGCGCCGCACGCCAAGTTCTTCGCGATCTACGATCAGCCGTTCTGGCGGCGTGCCGGTCTTTCCGGGACCGCCCAGAGCATGGTCGGGCCGATGGTGGAAATCCACGATGCGACGACGGCTTCCGGCAAGGCGGCCCTGTTCGGCTTTCTCGGCGTGGCGGCGCAGCAGCGCGCCGAAATCGGCGAGGAGGCGTTGAAGGCCGCCTGCCTTGCGCAGCTCGAACGCTTGTTCGGCGCTGCGGCTCGACATGCGCGGGCGACTCTGCTCAAGGATTGGGCGGCCGATCCGCTGACCGCGACACGGCAGGACCTCGTGGCCGCCGGCCATCCCGTCGTCCGGGACGGGGCCTGGGTGACGGGGCCGTGGCGGCAGCGCCTTAGCCTCGCCGGCAGCGAAACGAGCGATTCCGAGCCCGGCTACCTGTCGGGTGCGGTGACGGCGGCCAGGCGGGCGATCGCCGACTATCTTTCGCAACAGGTCAGGACTTTCGAATGACAGCCGAATATTCCTTCCGCCAGCCGGTCCTCGACGACGCGGCGCGGTGCTTCGAGATCGAAACCTCCGCCTATGAAGGGGAGGAGGCCGCGACCCTGGACAAGATCAGGACCCGGATCGCGGAATATCCGCAGGGCTTCCTTCTGCTTGAGGCGGGCGGGAGGATCGCAGGCTTCATCAACAGCGGCTGCGCCCACGATGTCGTCATGTCGGACGAGGCGTTCAAGGAACTGGTCGGGCACGATCCGCAGGCCCTGAATGTCGTCATCATGTCGGTCGTGGTCGATCCGGCCGAACAGGGCAAGGGATATGCGAAACTGCTGATGAACCGCTTCGTCGCGCAGATGAAGGACATGGGCAAGGCGAGCATCCATCTCATGTGCAAGGGGCAGCACGTGCCGCTCTACGAGAAGATGGGCTATCGCTATATCAGGCCTTCCGCATCGGAACACGGCGGCATGGCCTGGCACGAGATGGTGATGGACCTCTAGCAGGCTGCCGCCGTAAGCGCGGCGTTCACCAGTTCCCGCATCGCCGGCAGCGGATGCCGCTCGGGAACACGCGCCTCCAGATCCACATACGAAAACAATGATCCCGTCCGATCGTCCCCACCGCGCATCCAAATCAATCCCTTCTCTTGCTGCCCGAAGGGAATCATGTCTTCAGGCCAAAAGCCGGGGGGGCAGCAGCCTGCTAGTGCAGTTTTAAACCTACGAGAAATATTGATGACAAGAATTCTTACAGCGATGGATGTGGCAGAGAAAGTTTATGGTGAATGGAAAGAGACATCCATACATTGAGAATTGATAGAGAGACTTGTGAACTCGCCATCGCGGATCTGGCACGAGGTCGCACGCTCAGCCCGGATTGCACGGCAGATAAAGTTTTGGATACGGTGCGAAGAGCGATCGCATCAGGCGGTGCCAATTTTTTGCGCTTGAGAGCATTGCCGACAGCGGCCGGCGGAGCAAAAGCGCCGGCCTAAGCCGTCTACGGGTATTGTCGGCATGTCTTCCGGAATTTTCGTATCGTGGATCCGTCCTCCCATTTAGTCCGTGCATTTCTCGTCGCAAATATCCGCCACTTAACTTCCAATCTGCCGGCTATTGACTTCCAAATAGCCGAATACGACAGTCCCGATCAGCGGAGATTCGGAGTGCTGAATGTTTGGTCGGTTTGTAGAGCGGCGGGCAGATGAGGCGCTGTCCGACACGCCCGTCGTTTTGATAATTGGACCACGCCGGGCAGGCAAAACAACGCTCGTCAAAAAGATGGGCACTTCGGAGCGCGCCTAGCCGCAGATACGGCTTACGACAGCGACGCCTTGCGCAGCTTCCTGATAATACGCGGCACGGAACCAGTCATTCCCAATAATCCAACCCGAAAGAGGATCCGACCGTTCGACCCGGTCGCCTACCGAAGACGGAATATCATCGAGCGGACATTCTGCCGTCTCAAGGACTGGAGGCGTGTCGCAACCCGATACGACAAGCTCATGATAAACTTCGCCGCAACGTGCTACATCGCAGCTATCGTCACATGGTGGATCAATTGAGTCTGGAGCCTAGAGCATTTGCGGCGAAAACGGGCGCACCTTCAATGCTCTAGCTTATTGTTTTTGCTGCAATTCCTGACGCAAAACCGGTTCCCGCTCTTGCCGGAATCGCTTCCGGGCCGCGCCGCGGCGCCGGCAGGGCCGCTCAGGCGACGAGGGCGGAGCTTCCGGCCTCGAAGACCGACTGGTCCTCCAGGATGTTGGCCGTCAGCATCGCCCCTTCCAGCGCGGCGAGAACCCTGATGGCGGCGGCCCGTTCCAGCCCGCCCTGCCGCAGCGTCTCGATGCCAAGCTCGAAGAACCGCTTCACCTCGGCCCTGATTTCCTCGGCAAGTTCGTGAGACGCGGCGGCCAGGGCGCCGCAGAGGCACATGCGCCCGTCGCGCTGCAGGGCCTCGCGAAAGACGCGGCGCCACGCCTCCACGACATCGGTCCCTTCTGCGACCTGCGCATTCACGGCCTCGACGAGACGGTCGGTGTAACGGCGCGCGACGGCGGCGGCGAGCTTTTCCTTGGCGGGGAAATGGTAGTGGACGGAGGATGCCTTCACGCCGACATCGGCGGCGACATCGCGAAAACTGAAGCCGTGATAGCCGGCGCCGCGAATTCGCTCTTCGGCGGCATCCAGGATTGCCGTGACGGTATCGGTCATGATCCTTCCTCTCTATCTAATGTTAGATAGGTCTTGCCATTTAAAAACGCAATCCCTATGTTCCCCCAATCTATCTAACGTTAGATAGACAAAAGGAGATCGAACATGCGTTTTGAAGGTAAGGTCGTTGCGGTGACAGGCGGAGGCTCCGGCATCGGAAAGGAAGCGGCAGCCCGCTTCGTCGCCGAGGGAGCGAAGGTCGCGATCAACGGGCGCGACCGGGCAAAGCTGGAGGCAGCGGCCAGGGAGATCGATCCGGGCGGCAGGAACGTCGTCGTCTCGGCCGGCGATATTGCCAGCCCGCAGACCGGGGCCGCTCTGGTCGAGGCGGCGGTGAAACATTTCGGCGGTCTGGATATTCTCGTCAACAATGCCGGGGTCTTCAACCCCAAGCCGTTCATCGAGCTGACGGAGGCCGATTACGACTGGTATCTGGATACGATCCTCAAGGGCAAGTTCTTCACCGCGCAGGCGGCAGCCAAGGCGATGAAGGACAAGGGCGGCGCAATCGTCCAGACCGGCTCGATGTGGGCGATCCAGGCAATCGGCGCGACGCCGTCGGCGGCCTATTCGGCGGCCAATGCGGGCGTCCATGCCATGGTCCGCAACCTGGCGATCGAACTTGCGCCGTACAATATCCGCATCAACGCGGTCGCGCCGGCCGTCGTCGAAACGCCCGTCTACAACACCTTCCTCTCCGACGAGCAGGTGCGGGACGTTCTCCCGACCTTCAACGCCTTCCACCCGCTCGGCCGCAACGGCCAGCCGCGCGATGTCGCCGAAGCGATCCTCTTCCTGGCATCCGAGCAGGCCTCGTGGATCACCGGCACGATCCTTCCCGTCGACGGCGGCGTGACCGCCGGCCGCCAGTAGGGGGCGGCATGAAAACCAAGCAGGACTGGAACGCCTGCCGCGACGCGCTGCTGGCGGGCTGAGGCGGACAGGCCGGCGGGACCACCGCGTCCCGCCGGCCGTTTTCGGGAGCGGCGCTCTGGAGGCGGGGCTTCGGGCCTGGAGCCGTCAGGCGCCCTGTGCGTTGGCGCCTGGCGCCATGCGATCGCCTCTCGTGCTCACCAGCACCAGCGGCACGGCGACCGCGTAAAGCGCGATCACCGAAAGCCAGATGCCGCCCGGCCAGTTTTCCCGCACCACGAAATAGAGCGAGGAGAAGCCGAGCGGAGCGATGACGGAGGCGAGGCTGATGGTGGAGGCGATGAGGCCCTGCAGCTCGCCCTGCCGGCCGGCTTCCACCTTTTTCGTGGCAAGCGCCTGGAAGGCGGGGTTGCCGATGCCGACAAGGGTGAAGACCGGCATGATGGCGAAGATCATCCAGCCCCGGCTCGCGAAGGCCATGACGAGGAGGGCGAGGCAGGCAGAAGCGATGCCTGTCAGCACCGACCAGCGCTCGCCGAGCAGGCGGGTGGCGGGGCCGGGCAGGAGGGCCTGGCAGAGGGTCTGGCAGATGCCGAAGGCGCCGAGCGACAGGCCGATCCGCAGGCCGTTCCAGCCGAACGTATCGAAGCCCCAGAGCGCCCAGCAGGTGCCGTAGGATTCGCCGGCGGCGCTGAAGACGAAATAGACGAGCACGACGGGCAGGAGCGCCTTCATCGAGACGAGCCGCTTGAAGGGGCCGAGCGGATTGAGGGCGGAAAGTTCGATCCTCCGGCGGGAGGGCGCGCGGGATTCGGGAAGGAGGAAGAGGGCGAGCAGCAGGTTGGCGCCGTTCAGCACGGCCGCGACGATGAAGGGCAGGCGCAGCCAGTGATCGCCAAGCAGGCCGCCGAGGACGGGGCCGACGATGAAGCCGGCGCCGAACATGGCGTTGAACAGGCCGAAGCGGCGGGCGCGCTGATCTTCCGGCGAAATATCGGTGATATAGGCCGAGGCGACCGACATGTTGGCGCTGGTGAGGCCGGCGACGGCGCGGCCGGCGAGCAGCAGCGGGAGGGAGGGCGCAAAGGCCATGATCGCATAATTGACGGCGGCACCGGCAAGCGAAAGCAGCAGGACCGGGCGCCGGCCGATACTGTCGCTCAGTGCCCCGAGCACGGGCGCGAAGACGAATTGCATGGCGGCATAGAGCGCCGTCATGATGCCGACGGCAAAGGCGATATCCGGCGTGCGCATCACCTCCTGGAGAAGGCGCGGCAGGATGGGAAAGATCAGCCCGATGCCGACGGCATCGAGGCAGATGGCGGTGAAGATGACGAGCAGGGGCTTGTTGACGGCGGGAGCCATTGGCTTCTCCTTAACTGGGAGGGGGCGGACGGGGCAAAGCCATCCCGTTCGCGGCCGGTGCGCAGGCAGCCCGGTTCCGCGATGGCGATGTCTGTTTTGATATCGGGTATTAATATGTACTGAGTACAGAAATAGGCGAGCGGGAGCCGCCTGTCAATATCGATGTACTCAGTACATGAATCCTGTTATTGAGAGCGCCATGTCGAAGCCGTCAGACGAAACAGCCGCGAAGCAAACATCCCTGCATGCCGCTCCTTCGGAAGCGGAAGGCCCGGATTCGGGGCTGCTCGACAGGCGCGCCCGCAAGCGCCTCGCCACACGGCGCGCCATTGCGCTTGCCGCCGACCGGCTGTTTTTCGAGCGGGGTTTCGAGAATGTGACGGTGGACGAAATCGCGACCGCCGCCGATGTCGGGCGCATGACGGTGTTCAACCATTTTCCGCGCAAGGAAGACATGTTCTTCGACCGCGACGAGGAGGCGCGCGAGAGGCTGCGCGCGGCGCTGCGGCAGCGCGATGCCGGGGTTTCGCCGATCGAGGCGCTGCGGCTGCTGGCCCATCGGCTGGCTGGCGAGCCGGCGCCTTACCTGCAGTTTTCGCCGGCGAGCCAGGGTTTCATCGAGACGGTGGAAAACAGCGAGACGCTGAAGGCGAGGGCACGCGCGATCCGCGACGAGATTGCCGGCGAACTGGCGGCGGCCCTTGCCGGAAGCGCCGGCCGGCCGGCGGACGATCCCCTTGCGAAACTTGCCGGCGCCATGCTGCTTGCCACCTGGAGCGTCGCCTTCATCGAGGCGCACCGGACTTTCCGGCAGGAGCGGGATGGCGAGAAGGCGAAGGCTGCCTTTCTCGCGCTTGTCGACCAGGGCAGCCTCGGCGTGGCGGCGGCGATGGCGGGCACGGCTTACGCGTGACGGTGCCGGAATCAAAAGGGCGCTCGACCCTTGCGGGGAGCGCCCTTTACCTGTGAACTCGAACGCGGCTCGACCAACGTCGATACCAAGCGCAAGTCCGTTTTCAGGTGAAGCCGGGATATGATGTGTGCCGGGCCGGATTGCAAGAGGCGGGGGCGGAGATTCTTCGATATTCTTGCATCCGTGCCCCGCGATCGGCGGTCGGGCTCAGGGCCAGAGGCTTTCGCGCAGCCAGCCGGGCTTTTCCCGCCTGTACAGGAGCCGGTGATGCAGCCGGTCTTCGGCGCCCTGCCAGAACTCCACCTCATGCGGCATGACGATGAAGAGCTGCCAGTTCGGCGCGACGAGATCGGGCTCGGCTTCGAGGCGCCGGGTCTGTGTGGCGATTGCCGCATGGAGGTCGGGGCGCGCGCAGAGCGGCTGGCTCTGCCGGCCGGCAAGGGCTGCGGCGCGTGCGGCCGGCGAGCGGGCGCGGAAATCGGCGGCGCGTTCCGGTTCGCCGGCCGGAAAGGCGATGCCGCGCAGGCGCACCTGCCGGCCGAGCGCGGCCCAGTAGAAGGTGAGCGCGACATAGGGATTGGCGGCGATCTGACTGCCCTTGGGGCCGTTGCCTGACGTTGCGAAATGCCAGCCCCTGGCATCGAGGTTCTTGAGGATGAGGACGCGGGCGTCGGGCGCGCCGTTTTCGTCGGTTGTCGAGAGCACCATGGCATGCGGCTCCCTGATGCCCGAGACGATCGCCTCGCGCAGCCAGGAGGAGAAGAGATCGCGCGGATCGTCGGGCGCGGCCTCCGCATCGAATGGCGGGTAGGGGCCGGCGAGCGAGGCCAGCGCGCGCAGTTCGTTCTTCATAAGGTCACTCCCGGATCGTGTGGGAACGGACGGGCGCGCGGGCGCGGCCCCGCCGGGGCCGGCCGCGTCACCCTGCCGTTGTTGCCTGATGGAAAATCATCGTCTCTGCGGGAGGATGAAACACGATCCCGGATAATGTGGAAACCGATATGATCGAACAGTCGATGTTCAGAAAACGCACATGGCTGGCGCATCAGCCGCAGCAGGCGGCGGCCGGGGCGCAGCAGGGGTCCGGCTCGCTCCGTTGCGTGAGCCACCGGTCGCGCGGCTTGCAGCTTGCCGGGCGGGGCGAAAGCTCGACATGGACGGCGCCGCCGCGCAGTATCGGCATGGAGGCGCAATAAAGCCGCATCGGCTGGATGCCGTCGCTGACTTCGAAGGTCAGCCTGGCGGTATCGTCGAGCCGCACATGCTCGGTGACCTTGCGGATAATGGCCGCGAACTTGCCGGCCGGCATATGGGTGCGATCGTCCTCTTCGATATCCCAAAGCTGAATGAAGATTTCGCTCCAGGCTTCCGGGTTGGCGCCGCAGTCCAGCGCCGAAAACTGCCCGGCCTTGACTTCGGTGACGTGATAGCCGGGCTTCACCGGCTGCGCGCCGTAATAGAATACCAGCGGCAAATCCCTGGCGCCTGAAAGGGCGCGCATCAGCTCGCCGAGGGCGATGTCCTGCTTCTGCATTTTTCCGTTGTCGATGGCGTTCATTTGCGCTAATCCTCGTTTCAATTATTCAAGGATTGTTGAAATATGGACGAACGTCAAGCCCTCGCGTCATTCGCAGCGCTGTCTCAGGAAACCCGCCTGCAGGTCATCCGAATGCTTGTTGTCGCCGGCCCTGACGGCATGGCCGCCGGCGCGATTGCCGAGAGGCTGGAGGTCTCGCCGTCGAACGTGTCCTTCCACCTGAAGGAACTGGATCGCGCCGGCCTTATCAGCCAGCAGCGCGAATCCCGCTCGATCATCTACACGGCCAATTACGATGCCTTGAGCGGCCTCGTGCGTTTCCTGATGGAAGACTGCTGCGCCGGCCATCCGGAAATCTGCGCGCCGGCCGTGGCGGTCGCGGCCTGCTGCGCGCCGGCCGGCGACAAGGTGCAATGATGGGCTTTCCCTTCTCGCGGCGCGTGGCCGCCGAAGCGCTTGGCACGGCCCTTCTGGTCGCGACCGTCGTCGGTTCCGGTATCATGGCCGACAGGCTGACGGGCGATACCGCGCTGGCGCTCCTCGCCAATGCGCTGGTGACGGGGGCCATGCTGGCGGTGCTGATTACGACGCTCGGGCCGATTTCCGGGGCGCATTTCAATCCCGTTGTCTCGCTGGTTTTTGCCGTCAGGCGCGAACTGGCCGGCTCCTCGCTTCCCGCTTACGTCGGCGCGCAGATAGCCGGCGGCATCGCCGGCACCGTGCTCGCGCATGGCATGTTTGCACTGCCCCTGCTGCAGGTTTCGGAAACGGTCAGGACGGGCGGGGCGCAATGGCTGTCGGAAGTCGCCGCAACATTCGGCCTCGTCTTCGTCGTCCTGACGGGCATCCGCTTCCGCGCCGATGCCGTGGCATGGCTGGCCGGCCTCTATATTGCCGGTGCCTACTGGTTTACCGCATCCACCTCATTCGCCAATCCGGCCGTCGCGATCGCCCGGTCGCTGACGAATACGTTTTCCGGCATCCGGCCGGCCGACCTGCCGGGTTTCATCGTCGCCGAACTGGCCGGCGCCCTGCTGGCGGCGATATTTGCCGGATGGCTGCTGATGGAAACCCGCGCTCCCCAAACCCTCACCGAGACGGAAACCGCCCCATGAACGTCACCATCTATCACAATCCCGCTTGCGGCACCTCGCGCAACGCGCTGGCGATGATCCGCAACGCCGGCATCGAGCCCGAGGTCGTCGAATACCTGAAGAACCCGCCGTCGCGCGAACAGCTGGTGAAGATGATCGCCGATGCCGGGCTGACGGTGCGCGGCGCGATCCGCGAAAAGGGCACGCCCTATGCTGAACTCGGCCTCGACAATCCCGATCTCTCCGACGAAGAGCTGCTGGAGGCGATGCTGAAGGACCCGATCCTGATCAACCGGCCGTTCGTCGTCACGCCGATGGGCACGCGCCTTGCGCGGCCTTCCGAACTCGTGCTCGACATCCTGCCGGATACGCATAAAGGCCCGTTCGCCAAGGAGGACGGCGAACAGGTTCTGGACAGCGACGGCAAGCGCCTTGTCTGAGCGCATTCCGCTTGCGGCCGTCGCCGCGCTCGGGCTCACCCAGATCATCGGCTACGGCACGCTCTATTACAGTTTCAGCATTCTCGCGCCGGCCATGGCGCGGGACCTGAACTGGCCGTCGGAATGGATATTCGGGGCGCTGTCGCTCGCCCTGCTGATCGGCGGCCTGGCCGCCCCGGCGATGGGAAAATGGATCGATCGTTTCGGCGCCGGCCGGGTGATGGCGGCGGGCTCGGCAATCGCATCGGCAGCGCTTGCCGCCTGCGCGCTCTCGTCGGGCAAGATCGCCTTCGTCGTCACCCTGATCGCCATCGAGGCGGCATCCAATCTGGTGCAATATGGCGCGGCCTTCGCCCTGCTGGTCCAGATCCGGCCGAAGGTGGCACAGCGCAGCATCACCTACCTGACGCTGATCGCCGGCTTTGCCTCCACCATCTTCTGGCCGATCACCACGGCGCTGCAGGCGCATATGCCGTGGCAATCCGTCTACCTCTGCTTTGCCGCCCTCAACCTCTGTGTCTGCCTGCCCATCCATGCATGGCTGGCCCTCAACGCCGGCAGGAGCCGAAAGGAGGCTTCCGGCGGCGCGGCCAGGCGTGTCGAGCCCGGCCTTGCGCCATCGATCCGCACGCCCGCCTTCGCGCTGATGGTCACAGGCTTTGCGCTGGAAAGCTTCGTCAACGCCGCGCTGCTGGTGCATATGGTGCCGGTACTGTCGGGACTCGGGCTCGGCGCAATGGCGGTGATGGTCGGCACGCTCTTCGGCCCCTCGCAGGTCTTGAGCCGCTTTGCCAACATGATTTTCGGCGGCGGCCTTTCGCAACTGACCCTGGCGCTCGTTTCGGCCGCGCTTCTGCCGTCCGCGCTGGTCATCCTGATTGCCACCGCGCCGGCAGTGCCGGGCGCCCTGGTCTTCGCGGTCGTGTTCGGTCTCGGCTCGGGCTTGAGCAGCATCGTGCAGGGGACCTTGCCGCTCGCGCTCTTCGGCAGCGAAGGCTACGGGAAACGGCAGGGGCAGATATTGGCGATCCGGCTTGTCGTCACATCGACGGCACCCTTTGTCCTGGCTTTCCTGATGGCTGGGATCGGCGTGCAATGGTCGCTGGCCGTCGCTGCGGGCGTGGGGGTCGCCGGCGCCCTTGCCTTCATCGCGATCGGCCGGCTGGCGCGCATGCCCGATCGGCCGCGTGGCGCCCTCGGCCGTGCCGAGACCTGACCGGCAGAGGCCTTCGGCATCAACGGCGGCCGGCGGCGGGCTGCCGCTTTCGTGAGCGGCGAAAGCCCGGTTTTGCCGCTATGTTTTGGCATGGGGCGCGATGGCCTGCTATTGTCGCCTGCCATGCGCCGACCGGCCATCCGGGCCGGCATCCGACCGACGGGACCATTGCATGACCGAACGGACCGCAACTGTTCCACCCGCGCGCCGATGGATCGGCTTTCTGGCCATGTGCCTCGGCATGTTCATGGCCATTCTCGACGTCCAGGTCGTGGCGACCTCGCTGCCGACCATCCAGTCGGCGCTCGATATCCATCCGGACCAGATGAGCTGGGTGCAGACCGCCTATCTGATCGCCGAGGTGGTGGCGATACCGCTGACGGGGTTCTTCACCCGGCTCTTGACGATGCGCTGGCTGTTTTCGGCCTCGCTGTCGCTGTTCGTGATCGCTTCGGCCGGCTGCGCGGCGAGCGATACGTTCGGCGAGCTGGTCTTCTTTCGGGTCGTGCAGGGTTTTTCCGGCGGCACGCTGATCCCTTCGGTGTTTTCGGCCGTCTTCATCCTGTTTGCCGACGAGCGGCAGGCGCTGGCGACGACGATTGCCGGCGTTCTTGCGGTTCTGGCGCCCACGATCGGGCCTGTCGTCGGCGGCTGGCTGACGGAGACCTATTCCTGGCACTGGCTGTTCCTGATCAACATCCTGCCGGGCATCGTGGCCGCGTTCGTCGCCATGCGCGCGCTGCCGCGCGAGGACCTCAACATGGCCGAGCTGCGGCATCTCGACGTCCTGTCGCTGATCCTGATGGCGGCGAGCCTTTCGGCGCTGGAACTCGGGCTGAAGGAGGCGCCGACGAGCGGCTGGACCTCGCTCTACGTTTCCGGCCTCATCGGCCTTTCGGTGGTTTCGGGATGGGTCTTTGCGTGGCGCACGCTCGGCAGGCGCATGCCGGTGGTCGAGCTCGGCAATTTCGGCGACCGGAATTTTCTGGCGGGCTCGGCCATGAGCTTCATTCTCGGCATCGGCCTGTTCGGCTCGGTCTATCTCATGCCGGTCTTTCTTGCCTTCGTGCGCGGGCATAACGCGCTCGAAATCGGCATGACGATGCTGGTGACGGGCATTGCCCAGCTCGTAACGGCGCCGATTGCGGTGGCGCTCGAAAAACGCATGGATGCGCGGCTGCTCTCCGCGCTCGGTTTTGCGCTCTTTGCCGTCGGCATCGGCATGAGCGCCTTTCAGGACCCGCAGACCGATTTCGACGCGATGTTCTGGCCGCAGGTCGTGCGCGGCGTCGCCATCATGTTCTGCCTGCTGCCGCCGACACGGCTCGCCCTCGGCACGCTGCCGCCGGAGCGCATTCCCGATGCCAGCGGCCTGTTCAACCTGATGCGCAATCTCGGCGGTGCCATCGGCATCGCGCTGATCGACACCATCGTCTACACCCGCTCAGGCCCGCTCGGCGACGGCATCTGGGACCGGCTGCAGGCGGGGGACGCGGATGTCGCGGCCTTCGTCGGCGCGCCGCTTGCGGCAATTGCCGGGCACAGGGGAGAGTTCGATGCCGACACGGCCTCCATGCTCGACCCGCTGGTGCAGACGGCCGCGACCGTTCAGGCGCTCAACGAGGCGTGGATGGTGGTCGCGGTCCTGACGGCCAGCGCGCTGCTGTGGGTGCCGTTCGCGCGGAAGGTGGCAGTGGCGGCCGGCTGACGTCAGCGCCGCCCGTCGTTTTGTTGTGACATGTCCGGTACGGCAAGCGTTGCCGTCTGGCCGGCAAGGTCGGCGCGCAGCCGGTTGAGCTGGTCGAGGCTTGCCGTGGTTTGTGCCGGCGCCAGCGTGCCGAGGCCGACGAGAAGGGTTTCGAGGAAGGCGAGCGTGGCGCTGTGCATGCTGAAGGCGTCGGCGCGGCCCCTGGGCACGGTGACGATGCGGGTGACGCGCGCCTCCAGCGCCTCGCGCAGGCTGTCGGTGACGAGCACGGTTTCGGCGCCGATGCCCCTGCAATGGTCGAGCAGAACCGAAAGCTCGGTATAGACGCGGCCATAGGCCATGATGACGACGAAGCTGGCCGATTTCAATTGCAGCAGGTCGTCGGCGAAGAGCAGGCCGGTTCTGGTCAGCGGCCGCGCGGCAAAGCCCAGCCTGCGCAGCTGGATGCAGAAATAATCCGCCATCGATGCGGAGGGGCCGATGCCGAAGACGGCGATCTCGCCGGCTCCGGCCAGCGCCTGCACGATGGCCCGGTAACTTTCGGCATCGATGCTGTCGCGAAGCGTGGCGATCGCTTCGGCCTGGGCGGCCAGCGTCTTTTCCAGTGCAAGCTCCAGGCTGCCGGCGTTTTCGGCTGCCGTGCGCGACATCCTGCCCGCCGGCGTCGGGCCGGCATCGAATTCCCCGGCAATCGCCTTGCGCAGGCCGTCCAGCCCGTCAAAGCCCAGCGCGCGGGCCGTGCGGATGATCGTGGCGTCGCTGGTGCCGGTCGACTGGGCGAGCTCGATTGCGGACTGAACGAGCACCTGATGCCGGTTGTCGGCGAAATAGCGGGCGACGCGATGTTCTGTGCGGCTGAGACCGGGGCTCTTTTCGGTCACGAGGTCGGCGAAGTGCGACGACATTTCACGGTTTCCTGTGTTGACTTGTTGTGTTTACTACACGATTAATCATTATGTTGTCATTACTACGGAGACACGAAATGGACGGCGTTACCTGGAATGTCGCCGCATCGGCCATCGGGGCGGCCTTCCTGGCTTCCGTCGTGGAAGTCGTCGAAGCCTTCACGATCATCCTGGCGGTCGGCACGCTGCGCGGCTGGCGCCCGGCTGCGGCCGGCACGGCGGCGGGCCTGGCGGTGCTTGCCCTTGTCGTCACCGTGCTCGGGCCGCTGCTCGACCGGGTGCCGCTGCATGCGCTGCAGCTCGTCATCGGCGTGCTGCTGCTGCTGTTCGGCCTCGGCTGGCTGCGCAAGGCGATCCTGCGCTCGGCGGGCGTCATTGCGCTGCATGACGAGATCGCCGCCTTCGCCAGGGAGCGCCTGAGCCTCGAAGAGGCGGCCCGGCGCCATGCGGCTTCGGCCAACTGGCTTGCCGGCATGGCGGCCTTCAAGGCGATGCTGCTGGAAGGGCTCGAAGTCATCTTCATCGTCATTGCCGTCGGTTCCGGCCGGGGGCTGGTGGGGGCGGCCTCCATCGGGGCGGCGGCCGCCTGCGTGCTCGTGCTGCTGATCGGCGCGGCCCTCCACAAGCCGCTTTCGCGCGTGCCCGAGAATATACTGAAATTCGCCGTGGCGATCATGCTTTCGAGCTTCGGCGTGTTCTGGACGGGCGAGGGGCTCGGCATCGACTGGGCCGGCGAAGACCTGATGCTCTTCGTCTTCGCCGCACTCTTCCTGCTCACCGGGCTTGCGATGGCGCAGATCCTCGCTGTCAGGCCGAAAGGGCGCACGCAATGACCGTCCTGTCGGATGTCCTGAAAGAACTGTTTGGCATGTTCGTTTCCGATGCGCGGCTGAGCGTGGCGGTGCTGGCGCTGGTCGGCCTTGTCGCGCTCTGGCTGAAGGCCGCGCCCGGCATCGATCCTCAGATACCCGGTGTTGCGCTGCTTCTGGGCTGCATCGCAATCATCGTCACCATCACCAGCCTGCATGCGAGGCGAATGAAATGAAGCGTTCGGCAGTGTTGACCGGGCTGAAACGAAGCGGCGCGGGCCTTGGCGTCGCGCTTCTGCTGGCCGGCGCCTTTCTCGGCTACCGGCAGCTTTCGGGCAATTTCCACCCGGTCGTCCCCGGCGTCGTCTACCGCTCGGCCCAGCCTTCGGCCGACCAGCTTACCGCCTATGTGCGCGAGCACGGCATCCGCTCGATCATCGACCTGCGCGGCGCGCCGAAACCGGGCTCGCCCCGCTACGAGGCCGAATATGTGACGGCGCAGAAGCTCGACGTCGTCCATTACGAATTCCGCATGTCGGCCAGTACCGAGCTCAACCAGCAGGAGGCGGCGCAGCTGATCGACCTGATGCGCCGCGCCGAAAAACCCGTGCTCATCCATTGCCAGGCCGGCGCCGACCGCAGCGGGCTTGCTTCGGCCCTCTATCTGGCGGCCATTGCCGACAAGGGCGAGGAGGCGGCGGAGAGGCAGATATCCTTCTGGTACGGCCATATTTCCCTGCCGGTCTCGGCCGCCTTTGCGATGGACCGGACATGGGAGAAGCTGGAGCCGTGGCTGGGTTTTCCCAATTCGTGACGGTCAGGGCGGCCAGCCGATCCCGCGGTGAATGCTAGTCGATCCCGCGGTCGACGTTAGTCGATCCGCCTCAGATCCCGCGCGAAACGCTGCCAGTTGCCGACATATTTCCTGGCGGATTCGGCGATCCCTGCGGCGGCCGCCTCGTCGAGCACGCGGATCGCCTTGGCGGGGGCGCCGACGATCAGGGAATTGTCGGGGAATTCCTTGCCTTCGGTGACGAGCGCATTGGCGCCGACGAGGCAATTGTTGCCGATCCTTGCGCCGTTGAGGATGGTGGCGCCCATGCCGACGAGCGAATTGTTGCCGATCGTGCAGCCGTGAATGATGGCGTGGTGGCCGATGGTGCAGTTTTCGCCGATCGTGGCGGGAAAGCCGGGGTCGGTGTGGACCATGACGCCTTCCTGCAGGTTGGTGGCCCTGCCGATGACAACAGGTTCGTTGTCGCCGCGCAGCACCGCGCCGAACCAGATGCCGACCTCTTCGGCAAGTTCGACACGGCCGATCACATGCGCGTCGGGGGCGATCCAGAAAGTGCCTGATGGCGGCAGTTTCGGCTGCAGGCCGCCGAGCGCATAGAGTGCCATTCTCGCCTCCTCAGACCACTTTCAGCGACAGCGTCGAAATGCCGTCCACGCCGCAGGAGATGCTGTCGCCTCTCGTAATGGCGGCGACGCCGGCCGGGGTGCCGGTCATGATGACATCGCCCGGCGCGAGCACGAAGAGTTTCGAAAGCTCCGCAATGATTTCCGGCACTTTCCAGATCATCTGGTTCAAGTCGCCATCCTGCTTCCTGACGCCATTGACCTCCAGCCAGACGCGGCCGGCGGCGGGGTGGCCGATGCGGCTCGCCGGAACGATGGGCGAGACGGGCGCGGAATGTTCGAAAGCCTTGGCGATTTCCCACGGGCGGCCGAGCTTCTTGGCTTCGGCCTGCAGGTCGCGGCGGGTGAAATCGATGCCGACGCCGTAGCCATAGATGCAGTCGAGCGCCTTTTCGGCGGCAATATCGGCGCCGCCGGCCTTCAGCGCCAGCACGCATTCGACCTCGAAATGCACGTCCGACGACAGCGGCGGATAGGGGAAATCCCGCCCGGAAAACAGGTTGTCGGCATTCTTCTGGAAGAAGAAGGGCGGCTCGCGGTTCGGGTCATGGCCCATTTCGATGGCGTGGTCGGCATAGTTGCGGCCGACGCAATAGACGCGGCGCACCGGAAAGGCCTCGGCGCTGCCTTCGACGGGCAGGAGAACGGGCTGCGGCAGCGGGATGACGGTGGCGGGAAGGGACATGGCGGGACTTCTTGGCTGATTGATCTGGCGAGTCTGGTTTCCATCCTAGACGCAAAAGGAGGCGGGGGGAAAGTGCGCCGTCCCTCCGTTCGGTACGATCGGGCGGCGAACCGCCGCGCGTCAAGGGGCGGCTTTGTCCTGCGCCAGGGCCGCGCGCATGAGGGCATAATAGGGCGCGAGTTCCGGGATGGCCTTCGGCAGGGCCTCGAAGGCCGGGTCGGAGATCGTCAGCCGGCCGGCATATCTGGCTTCCAGGAAGGCGTTGTGGTCCGGCAGGGCGGCGCGGTGCGAGCCGTAGAGCACGGTGAAGACGGGCGAGGGCACGGTGCGGCCCTTGACGATGATGCGGTCGAGTTCGACCACGGCGTAGCGCTCGGAGACGAGCCGGGCGGTCTCTTCGCCGAGGAGGAGGGCGACGCCGTAATTCTTCGAGGCGCCTTCGAGGCGGGAGGCGAGGTTGACGCTGTCGCCGAGGCAGGAATAGTCGAAGCGGCGGGTGGAGCCCATGTTGCCGACGATGCATTCGCCCGTGTTGATGCCGACACCCATTTTCAGGACATGCAGCGGCCGGCCCGAGGCGGCGGCCTCGCGCTCCAGCTCGCGGTTCAGCGTGCCGATCGCATCCTGCATGGCGATGGAGGCCTTGACCGCATGCAGCGCGTGATCGGGGTCGTCGAGCGGCGCGTTCCAGAAGGCCATGATGCAATCGCCCATATATTTGTCGATCGTGCCGCCGTGATCCATGACCACGTCGGAAAGCGGCGTCAGCAGCCGGTTGATGAGCGTCGTCAGCTGCTCGGGATCGTCCTTCATCGTTTCGGCGATGGTGGTGAAGCCGCGCACGTCCGAAAACAGGACCGTGAGCGTGCGCCGCTCGCCGCCGAGCTTCAGCTGCGAGGGATCGTTGGACAGGCGGCGCACGAGATCGGGCGAGATATATTGGGCGAAGGCGCGGGTAATCTGGCGCTTCTGGTGGCGCTCCTGGGCATAGTCGAAAGCCGCCTGGCCGAAGGCGACGGCGACGAAGGCGACCGTCGGCCCGAGCGGCGAGACGAAGACGTGGCTTGCGCGGATGCCGGCATAACTTGCCGCGGCAAAGGCGGCGACGGCCGCGGCAGTGGCGACCAGCGTGCGCCAGCTCGTGGCTTTCCAGACGGTGGCGGCGGCAAGGACGACGGCGACGAGGATCGAAAGCGCCACGGCAGGCAGGCCGGCTTCCGTAATGGCAAGGCCGTGGACGATATTGTCGTAGATGGTGGCCTGCACCTCCACGCCCGAGATCAGCTTGCCGGTATGGACGGTATAGGGCGTGGCATAGGCATCGACGCCGCCCTGATCGATCTCCGGCGCGTTCTGCAGGCTCAGGCCCACCAGCACGACGCGATCCTTGAACATGTCGGGCGGCAGGAAATTCTTCGGGTCGAGCGCCTGATAGTAGGAGACGGTGGGGTAGGAGCGGGCCGGGCCGAAGGACTGGATGAGGGCGCCTGCCAGCGGATGCTGCGGCTTGTGGCCGGCGGCGCGCGCCAGCTCCATGGCAAAACCGTCGTCATAGGCCGGGACGTTGCGGAAGATGCCGTCGCCGTTCAGCGTGATGGAGGCGATGCCGGTGCGCGCGCCGGCCTCGCTCATCTGCGGCAGCGGCGTGGTGCGCACCAGCTGGTCGGCCTGCGGCGTCTTGATCAGCGTTTCGTCGCCGGCAAGCACGATATCCGGGCCGACGGCGGCGGTGATCGCCTCGTCGTTTTCGGCCGTGGAAGGCTCGGCCATGATGATGTCGAGCGCGATCGCTTTGGCGCCGGCGGCGCGCAGCTGCTTGACCAGCTCGGCATGGAGGCTGCGCGGCCAGGGCCATTGCGCGTTGATATCGGCCAGCGCCGGCTCGTCGATCGCCACGATGATCGGCCCGCCCTCCGGCGGCGTGGGGTCGTCGACGGTGGAGAGGTAATCGAAGGTGCGCAGCTCCGTCAGCGTCCAGGCCGGCAGGCGCGAGAGGAAGGAAATGGTAATCAGCGTAACCAGCGCCAGCACGAGAAGGCGGATGCCGCGGCTGGAAAAGGGCCAGCCCGGCAGGCGCGGCCCTTCGCGGCGCGTATCGATGGCGCGCTCTGCCTGAAGCCGTTGCAGGGCGGCCGGGCGCGCCATCGTCAGAAACGGATCTTCAGGCTGCCCTTGAAGGCGCGGCCCCAGCCGGGCGTGCCGGTCAGAACTTCGAAATCTTCGTCGAGCAGATTGTAGGCGGCGGCTTCGAGGGCGATGCGCTTGTCGAAAGGTTCCCAGATGAGATGGGCGTCCAGGCTCCAGTAATCGTCGAGTTTCGTGCCGGCCAGGTCGCCGACGCGCTCGCCGATATAGTTTGCGGCGATGGTGGTCTTGACCTTCGCTTCGTTCACCCAGATCAGTGCGATCTGGCCGGAGTTTTGCGGAATGAAAGGCAGGTCGCCATGATAATCGAAGGCTGCCGGGTCCTTATTCTCGGAATCCATATAGGCGTATGTGGCCGAGAGGCCGAGGCCGTTGCCGAGCGCGACGTTGGTGGTGACGGCGGCGCGGTCGATGCTGCCTCGCTCGTAGGTCAGGCTGTCGATTCTTCCGAGGCCGGTGATCGGCAGACCGATCGAGAAATCATGCAATTCCTGATGCTGGTATTCAACCGACGTAAACAGACGCTCCGTCCATTCGGCGTCCCATTGCAGGGCAACCGTATCGGCGTAGCCTTCTGCACCGACCGAGAACTGGTTCGCCTGCAGGCCAAGAATGCCGACCGGCGCCAGCGACGGTACGCCCGTGTCGAGGCCTCCTCGCATGAAAGCGGCGCGCAGCCATTGGCCTTGCGCGGGTTCCCAGGCGAGGCCGAAACGCGGTTCAAGCCGGCTGACATCGGTACCGTCGCCTTCCAGTCGTGTGGCGAACAACGCATACTCGCCCTTCAGGTCAGGCGTGATCTCATGAAGGAGGTCGATATAGGCTCGGCCGATGTTGACGCGGCTGCTCTCGTCGTCCGGACCAATCGTCTCCTCGTCCACGAGCACGAGGCCCGGCACGAGGGGATCGAAATGAGTTATTGACTTGCCGCTGCTGTCGATCCATCCGCCTTCGATACCGTATCGCCAGGTCAGCGTGTCGTCGCCGATGCTATGGCTGACAGCGGCGATATAGGTCTTGTAAGCACTCTCCACGCTCATTTCCATGAACGGGACAAGATCTGGAGTCGAACCCGCAGGTGCGATGTCAAACGTATAATCGAAGAGGCTTTTCGCCTTGCCCTCGGAATAGAGGAGCGCGGTATTGAGCACGTTCCGATACCCGAAAGTGTGGCTCCAGCCGATGCCGCCAATCGTCGTCTCACCCTCATCATATCTGGTCTGGTAGAGGGGTAGATTCAACGTCGGTATTACAAGGCCGAGCGGCAGAAAGAATTCTTCATTCAGGCGGTCGGTGAATGCCGTGCTCTTCGTCAGACCATTGAGCGGCCCGTAGCTCTTGCCGTGATTGATGAAGCTGACGATACGGTCATCCGGCGTCAGCGTGGCCGTCAGGTAGGCATTGCCTGTGAGGAGTTTTTTGTCCAGCCCGAATCCGCCGAAGTCGCTGAAGTCGCCGTCGAGCGCCAGTTCCTCCCAGGTGAGGTTACCGTAGAAGCTGATCGGAATCGTGGAATTCGAATAGCCCTGGATTTCGGCCTCGCCGGTACGGCGCGTATGGCCGTCGACGCTGTTGATGCCGCCGCCGAGCGAGCCTTCGATGAAGGGCACGTCGAACAGCGTCGCAGCGCGCGAACGACCGGACAGCATGTGCGGCGAGAGCAACAGGCCCTGGATGAAGGACGAGTAGCTCGACGCATTGCCCCGGTTCTGGATGACGTTGTCATCGCTAAAGGTCGTCGCGTTGACGAAGGGGAAGATACTGCCTTTGATCGACTGGTCGATATAGCTGCTGCCTCTGAACGGATCGAAGACGGCATCGCCGTAGTAGCGGCCCCAGGCATCCAGCCCCTGCAGGCGGAAGGCGTTGTTCAGCGTCGAGCCGGCGCTCGCATTGGCGCCGAGTCCGCTGTAATCGCCTCCGCGGGCGCGCGAGCGGCGCAGGAATTCCTGCGCGTTGGCGATGGCGCCATCGGCATCGTAATCGTCGATCGCGACCGCAGTGCGGAAGGCAGAGATTTCGGGGGAGTTTTTGTCGAGCCGATCAGCATTATCGAGCGCCTGTTCTGAAGCTATGCGATCGCCTTTCTCGTAGTGAGCGGCCGCAAGCATCACCTGCGATCCCACATAGGCCGGATTGGCCGTGCTGGCGGCAAGCAGGTCTTCCAGCGCCTTGTCGCGCTCGCCGGTCTGCAGATAGTAGCGGCCGCGGGCGAGCAGTGCGATATTGAAGTCTGGTTCGAGGGCGAGGGCCGCATCGATCTCGCGCTTGGCTTCCTTCATGCGCGCCTGATCGAGATAGAGGATGGCGAGGTTGGCATGCGCTACCGGATCTTGCGGATCGAGCGCGATTGCCTTGAGGAAGGCCTCTTCCGCCTCGCCGTTGGCATCACGCGAGCTCTGCAGAATGCCGATCCAATTCAGCGCGCTCGATGCGCCGGGGGCAAGCTCGATGGTGCGGTTCAGGTCCGCAAGTGCGCCGTTGATATCACTTTCATAGGCTGCCTTGTATTCGGCGCGGGCTGAGAGCGCCATCGGATGATCCGGGTCGAGCGCCAGCGAGCGTTCTATCGCTTCCTTCATCTGCTCGCGGTCATCGATGAGCTGCGAGAAGGAGGCGCGGACAGCCGGCAGGGTCGGATCATCAGGGTAGCGCCGTTCCGCATTCCGGAGGACGTCGATCGCTGCGCGCGGGTTTTGCAGAAAGCCTGCCGTATAGGCCTGCATGAGCGCGCCATAAGGGCCGGTTGTGGTGGCCGGTGGCGATTCGACATGGGAGGGGTCGGCGAGCGAGCGGGCGAAATAGCCGCCATATTGGGCCATGTTGCGGCGCGTGGGGTCGAGATGCGGCAGCGCTTTCTGGAAGAGCCTGGCGGCGTCGCCGTAGCGCTTTTCGGAGCCGGCGATGGTGGCGTCGAGCAGATCGACGCGGGCCTGCTGGGCTGTTGTCAGTTTGCGGCCGCGAATATTCTGCAACGTTGCAGCTGCAGCCTGGCGGCCGTCGAAGGCGCTCTGCACTTCGGCAAGCGCCAGCCAATCTTCCGTTGTGCGGCGCTCCGGAGGCAGAGCCAGCAGGCGGCGGCGCTCCGCTGCCATGCGATCGGCCCGCAACGGCGAAGTCGGCACACTCAAGCCGTCACGCAGGTCCAGATAGAAGAGCATCTGCTCGCGGTCGTCAGGGTTGACGCTGATGAGCTTGTGCGGCGCCTGGCCGATGGTGGCCACGGCCCCTTCGCCCTGGTTGACATCGACGCTGCCCTGCGCGTTGGAGAGCGAGACGCGGCCTTCCAGCACGATCATCGAGGTCTTGGCGCCGTCGACCGTCATCGTCCAGTCCGTGCCGCGGATGGCGGCTGCGGCGGCGGGCGTTTCGACCGTCAGGCCCTGGCCGCCGCGCTGGGCGCGCGCCCAGATCGTGCCGGACTGCAGGTTGAGGACCGTGTCGCCGGTCGCGGACATCTTCTTGACCTGCAGGGCGGAGTTGCGGCCGAGGCGGATCTGCGTGTGGTCGGAAAAGAGGATGGCGAGCTGGCCGGTGGCGTTGGTGCGCAGCACGTCGCCATCCAGCAGGTCCTGGTTGAGATCGACGACGCGCCAGTTGCTGACATCGACGAAACGCACTTCCTCGCCAGTCTTGCGGGCAATGACGGAACCTGCAACCGGGGTCGGGCGCTGAACAGGCTCGGCTGCAACCGGTAGTGCAAGTATAAAAGATGTGAGCGCAAGAGATGTACTCGCGCACAGATAAGATTTAAGCCCCGACATTCCAGACACCCCCCGCATCTTTTTCCCCTTTGGCCAAGCGCAGTGTAAAAGTCAAGCTGGATGCACACGTGTTCTTGCTTTAAGGCCCAAGTGTAATATTGGGGAAACACTATTTCAGCAGGGGGTATTTTAGTGAGTGAATTCGAAAGTTATGCGGAACTGCCTTCCGCTTCTCCATCGAGCGAGGACATTGGCGCGGAGTATTTCGACCATATCAAGAAAATCAACGACGTATTCTACGACCAGATCAAGATATCGGACCAGAAGGCCGCCTATATCTTTACCTTCATGCTCGCCTTTCTTGTCAGCTCCAGCGAGGTGAGGGCGGTCTTCACCTTCACGCGCTACGCGCAGGGCACGCCGCAGGCCATTCTCTTTTCCGGGCTGCTGGCGGCAGCCTCGGTGTTTTCGATTCTTTCGGCCATTCTCGTTGTGCTGCCGCGCCGGCTCGACCGGTCCACATCCATGTTCTGGGGCGCGTGGCCGAAGCATCGCGAGACGTTTTTCGAGGCGGCCGTTCGCCGCGACGAGCGCTATCTCTTCGACCAATATGTGGAGAATGCCGATATTCTCTCGCTTATCGCGCGCAGCAAATACCGCTTCGTGACGATCGCCTTTCGCGGGCTGATGGTGACGGTCGTGGCTTATGTGCTGCTGCTCGTGGCGGCGTGAGGGGGCGGGACGCTGCCGCATGTGCGGTCAGCCCTTGGCGAAATCCGCCGCGGTGAGGGGAACGGGCCGGTAGCCGTTGACATCGGCAATGTCATACTGGCGGGCGAGTTCGGCTGCGACCAGGACCTGCCCGGATTTCGACATCAGCGCCGGATCGCGCCAGAGGCCGGCGATGACGTGGCCGATGAAGCGGGGCGATTCGGAATTGGAGAGGTCGAAATAGCCGGCATTCTGCATGACGGCTTCGGTGCGCACGAGGCCGGGATAGAGCGCGACGGCGGCGACATCGTGCGGGCGCAGGTCATGGGCGAAATCGGCGGCCATCTTGTCGGCGGCGGCCTTGGCCATGCCGTAGATCGCGTTGCCGTCGTAAAATTGCGCCGCCCAGAAGGAAATGTTGACGATCAGGCCGCGCCTTGCCGAAACCATTACCGGCGCCAGGGCGCGCGAGGTCAGGAAGGCCGCGCGCAGCGCCGTGCCCATCATGGCCTCCCAGCGCCAGACGGGCTGCTCCCAGAAGGGGCGGGGCCAGGTGAAATCGCCGTCCTCGACCATGTTTTCATAGCCGGGCCAGGCGTTGTTGACCAGGATGTCCAGCCTGTTGCCGGCCCTGACCGCTTCGGCGACGCGCGCGGTCTCGGCATCGTCGCTGTGGTCGCAGGGGTGGACGACAAGCCGGCCGGGCAGTGCTGCGGCCTCCTGCTCCAGCCCCTCCAGCGAGCCCCGGCTGGCGCCTTCCAGCCCGGCCTGCGCTTCCGAACGCGTCCTGCCGGTCACATGCACCGTGGCGCCCTCGGCAAGCAGGGCGAGCGCAATGCCGCGGCCGACACCGCGGCTTGCGCCTGTCACCAAAGCGACGACATCTTTCATGCTGGTTGCCTCCCCCCATAAAGGCCGCCCTGAGGCGCGGCCGGCGAGCCTGGCTTCAGGCCGCGGCAGGGAAAGTAGAGCGCCGCCTCCCGGTTGTGAAGGGCTGCGGGCGTTCGTCGTGGCGACGATCGGGCGGGCGAACCGCCATTGCCGCTCTCCCGGCCCGCTTCGTCAGAGGGCGAGAGCCATGGCGACGCGCCTTTCCGGGTCGAGGCCCTTGTCCGCCTCGGACGTGAGGATCGCCTGCAGGCGCGGGGCGCATTCCTGCCTTTCGAGGAGGCGGAAGCCGAGCGACGCATAGAAAGGCGCGTTGAAGGGGGCGAAACGATCCGTCGTCAGCGTCGCCTCGGCGAGCTTCCTGCGGCGGCCCTCGTCCAGCAGCGTCAGCATGAGGCGCCGGCCGAGGCCCTTTTTCTGCCAGCGCGGATGCACGTCCATCTCGCCGATATGGAGCGCGCCGTCTTCGACGCAGGCGCCGGCATAACCGACGGGGACGCCGGCCGCATCGCAGGCGGCGTAGAGGAGCGCGTGGTCGAGATAGCGTTGCAGCTCTTCATCCGTGCTGGCCGCCGGATCGCCGCTGACGGCGCCGGCGGCGCGCAGCGTTTCGAAGGAGGCGAGCTCTATGGCGCGCAGCGCGGCGAAATCGTTCCGGGTGGCGTGTCTGATCGGCATGTCTTGTCCAGTCTGATGTGGCGCATCGCCCCGGCGAAGGCAGCTTCCCTCCTCCCTTTCCGCAGCCCGGCCTTTCATTGCGAGGCAATCGCCCTAATTACAGCCTCATCGGTCCCGAAACACAACGGTGGAGGCCGCTTGGGAGATCATACGTGCTCTTGCCGCAACGGGAGGAACCACGATGTCCCTCATCAACCTGCTTTCGTTACAAGACGACGAAATCGATATCGCCACGACCGCCGTGCGCGACTGGTGTTCCACGCACAAGACCTCGATCGACAGCTTGCATGGACGCGCCGCCATGACGGAGGTCGTGCGCCTGATCATGGCCGGGGAACGGCAGCCCGCGCTTCTGGCCGATGCGCTCGCCCGCCACATGAGGCTGGAGCAATTCAAGCACCCCGGCGACTGAGCGCCGGCAGCCGGTCCGACATGCTGCTGGATTTGGCCGCGCAGGCAAGGATCGCTCAGGCGCTGACGGCCTGCGCGGCGCCGGAGAAATCGACGGCGGCGAAGGCTGCGGCGATCACGTCCGGGCCGGCATTCGGCTTTGCGGCGTCGGTGGAGAGGATCTGGCGGTAGCGGCGCGCGCCCGGCAGGCCGGTGAAGAGGCCGACCATGTGGCGGGCAATGTGCTGCAGGCGGCCGCCGGCGGCGATATGGCCGGCGGCATAGGCCATCATGCGGTCGCGCAGCCCGTTCCAGTCCGGCTCGGAGGCCGGGGCGCCGTAGAAGCGGTGATCGACCTCGGCCAGGATCGCCGCATTCTGATAGGCGGCGCGGCCGAGCATGACGCCATCGACATGGGCGAGGTGGGCCTCTGCCTCGTTCAGCGTCTGCACGCCGCCGTTGATGCCGATGAAGACATCGGGGAAGCGCGCCTTCATGCGGTAGACGATCTCGTAATCGAGCGGCGGGATCTCGCGGTTTTCCTTGGGGCTGAGGCCCTTCAGCCAGGCCTTGCGGGCGTGGATCCAGAGCGCGTCGGCGCCGGCATCGAGCACGCGGGTCATCAGCGCGGGCAGGGCCGTTTCCGGGTCCTGCTCGTCGACGCCGATGCGGCATTTGACGGTGACGGGAACGGTGGCGACCTTCTTCATGGCGGCCACGCAGTCCGCCACCGTGTCCGGCGTCAGCATCAGGCAGGCGCCGAAGGTGCCCGACTGGACGCGATCGGAGGGGCAGCCGACATTGAGGTTGATCTCGTCGTAACCGTAGGGTTGCGCAATGCGCACGGCCTCGGCAAGCTTGGCCGGATCGGAACCGCCGAGCTGCAGGGCGACGGGGTGTTCCTCGCCGTTAAAGGAGAGCAGGCGCTGGCGCGGGCCGTGGATGATGGCGTCGGCGACGACCATTTCCGTATAGAGCACGGCGTTGCGGCTGATCTGGCGGTGGAAATAGCGGCAATGGGTATCGGTCCAGTCGATCATCGGCGCGACCGCAAAGACCGGCGCCTTGAAATAGCGCTGGTCTGCCTCTGTCGCTGCCGTCTTTGCCGTGGTCATGATCTCAAATCTTCTTTCGTCCGGTCCCGTCGTCTCATGTCGTGGCCGAGGCCCGATCCTGCAAGGCCCGATCCTGCAAGGCCCGGCGGGACGAGGGCTTATACATGAGGCCCGGCGAGAAAGCGAGACGGGCGCGTGCGGGCGGCGGCTCCTGCCTGCCGGGGCGATCTCGCGCCCTTGACCGGCGGGCGGTTTTGCCCGATGGCAGCGGCGGACGATCCCGGCATTTTCCGGCCGGGCGCGAAGGAGTATCCGCTTCATGGCCGAGGACGGCGCAGGCATCAAGGCGTTGCTGGCAATGCCCCGGCGCGACAACAGCGCCTATCTGGAAACGCTGCGGCTGGTGAAGGATGCCTTCGCCGAAGCCGAGGCGGAATTCGACGGCAAGGTGATCGCCACGACGGACAGCGCCCGCGACGAGGCCGGCAATATCGTTATCATGACGGTGATCCGGCCGGCATAGAAGAAACGGCCGCCCGGACGATGCCGGAACCGAACCAAAATCCTCCTGCCGCGTTTCTGCCGCAAACAGGAGGATTTCGATGGACAAGCTGCTTCTGATCGCCACGCTGTGCGGCCTCATGTCTTTCGCCATGATCTGGCTGCAGACGAAAGAATAGTTTTATCGCGCCAGAGACTTGGCGCTTCCTCACTTCGCCGGCGGCAGCGCTCTTTTCGCGCCGGATCTCCCCACGTGCATTGCCCTGAAACGACCGCTCTTGACTTCGCCGAAAATGAGAACAAAATAAGAACAAATAAACGTTCTCATGTTCTGATGGAGAGTTCGATGGCAGCCAGCCCGAGTTATTCAGGAGCAGCAGACAAGGCCATGGCCTTTGCCGCGCAGCTGCGCGCAGACCGCGAGCGCCACGAGGCGCGCCGGCGGGAAGAACAGCGCCGTATCGAGGCGATGCGGCCGATCAACAAACATGTGCTGAAGGTGTTCGGCGGGCAGCAACTGGCGCTGAAGCTGGATAGCTGACGGGCCGACAGGGTCCCGGCAACTGCCGGGCGGGCGCAACCGGTTTGCCGCCCGGCACATGAGGGGCGGGGCGCGCGTTCCTCCGGTTTTTTTTTACCGTCTATCCTGACGGTCGTGGACAGCCTGAAAGTTCACACCTAGAGCAATTCCAGCAAAAGTGGGAACCGGTTTGCGTCCGGAATTGCGGGGAAAACAATAAGCTAGAGCATTGAAGGCGACTCCGTTTTCGCCGGAAATGCTCTAGAAGAATTGCAATCGTTCGGGGTGTATGCGTGAGAAAAAGCGTTTGGATTGCGACTGCTGTCGCGGTTGCCATATATTGGGGGTAGGTTTCGTGAAAAGATTATTGTCGCTGCTGGCTGCCGTCTCGTTTCTCGCATCCGGCGCAATCGCGCAGGATGCCGAGGAAGATACTCTGGATACGGTCATCCGGTTGACCGGACTGATGGACCCTTATCTGCAGGCCATCTATCAGGATCACAGGGATGTCGCACTGTACGTCCATGCGCAATCGTCGCGTCAGAAATCGCCCGAACAGAGGAAAACCATTGCGGCGGTCATCGCCACCTATGGCACTCCCGCCCTCACGCGCGCGGGCGACAGCGCCGTCATCGCCGTCATGAACGAGACGGCCGCGCTTGCCGAGATCGTGGCCGACAAATATCCCGAGGGTTGCGAGTATTTTTTCACCGGCAATATGCCTGATTGGTATTCCATTGTCGAAGTCCGCAACGGTCGCATGGATGACCGGCGTGCGAAAGCCAATGCCTATCACGACGGGAAATTGCGCAGCCCGGTGCCCTTGATGTCCGACGACGCCGCATACGCCCTCATGACGCAATATCTGGGGATAACGCCGGAGGACGTGCGAAAGGCGCTAGCAGCGCCCAATGGCGTGAGCGACGAAGACATGTGCTCGATCGCAAAGAAACTCTATAACGTCGGCGCTGTGCCGACGAATCTGCAGGGCGATTGGGGCAGGACATTGCTCTCGCTCGGTCCTGTTCCGGAGAGGCAAAGGCCTGCCGCGGCTGCGAAGGCCGCATCGGGCGCGGCCGCCCAGCAAGCGCAGGCCGACGGCTTCGAACAGGAGATGCGGATTCTCGCCGGCATCAATCCCTTTGTTCATGCGATCTTCATGGATCACGAGGATGAAGCGCGGCAGTTGTTTGCCTCAAGAGATCAGGTCGATCCGCGCCAACAGACGGCTGCGATCGTGGCGAAATACGGCAATGCCGCCTTGGCGCGGGCAAGCGATGCCGCGGCGATCGACGTCCAGATGAAGATGGCTGCGCTCGTCGAGGCTGTTGCGCGCTACTATCCGCAGGGCTGCAAGGATCTTGTCGCTATGCAGTCGCCGAAGGCACAGGCCATTCCGCAGGTCAAGGAGCGCGTGTGGCAATATCTGGAAAGCAAGCGCCTGGCCTATGAGGACGGGAAGGCGCGCGCGCCTCAGACCGTCAGGCTGGCCGCCGAGGACATCGTGCAGATCGCCACGCAGCGTCTGGGTGTGACCCAGGAGGAGATGCGCAAGGTTTCGAACCCCGCCCAGCTTAGCGATGAAGAGGCCTGCTCGATAACGATGAAGCTGAACAGGATCGATCTCATACCGGAGGCGCAGCGCGGCATGTGGGCGAGAGCCGCCATGGGGGGCAGTTGAGGCGGCCCGGGTTTTACGGGTTGTCTGCGCAGGCGGGCGCTGCAGGCTGTCAACGCGGCCGCGTGCCGGTCCTGCCGGCCGGATGCGGGCGTTCCACCGAAAGCCGAGAGGTTTTTACGGTCCCGTTCGGGTTGTCGTACTGCAAACGGGTGATGCGCGCCGCATAGGGATCGATAAGGATTTCCCCGCAATCGAAGATTGAGGGGGAGTTTATGCAGACATACGTGAATTCTATTGGGAAGACCGGACTGGCGGCCTGTGCCGCCATGCTGGTTTTTGTCGCCGGGGCTGCTGCGCAGGAGGGCAAGGAGGAGGTCGACATAGAGATCGACAAGATGTCGATCCCGATCCACACCAAGGATCCGGCGAGCGGAACGTGGCGAATTCCGACCATCCTGACATCGGGCACATGCAACGGAAACGGCACCAACGTTATCGTGCCGCAAAGCGCAAAGCCCGTGAACATCGTGATGTGCCGCATCACGAAGTCTCCGGGCGGAGAGACCCGGGAGTTCCTCGACCGGACCATTCCGGGCGGCGACGGCTTCTTCACCGTTGGCTGCTCGCGCGACGGGGCCAATATTTACGGCTACGAGGTTCACTGGTGGGATACGGATACCAACTATTTCCCGAAGATTACCGAGGGATCGACGGCCCTGACCTGGTCCTCGCACGTTCTGGAAAACGGCAACCAGTTCAAGGCGGTGATGGTCGAGGTCGCAAAGCCCAACGGGCAGATGGAGACCATCAGGATCGATCCGAAGGATGCCGAGCCGGTGCCGAAAAGCTGGTCGATCATGAAGGCCTGGTACAGCTACCCTTACGAGCCGACCATGTGCAATGACGGCAGGGGATGAGGCAAGACCTGCTCCCGCCTGAAGGGAGCAGGCATATTGCCGGAATGCGCGCAGCTTGCGCAGGATCGGCCGCTTTGGCGGAGCCTTGGCGGAAGGGCGCGAAACGAAGGCAGCCGCGACAGGCGAAGGCGCCCGGCTGCGACAGGACCGGATATCCGGTCGGTATTATCGCGCTTTCATTGTTGCGCGGAAACGATCCGGTACGCCTCGGCCCGCTGCTTCTGGCGCAGCGCCTTGACCGCCAGAATAACGGCCAGGGCAAGCCCGGCCAGCATCAGCCCGCCCAGCACCACCAGATTGGGCTGCGCCGGCAGAACCGCGCCCGTTCCCGCGCCGCCCGAGGCCGAGACCGCAATCGCCGCGCCGGCCTTGCGCAGCGTGCCGGCCGTCTTTTCCGCCTTGCCGGCCTCGTCCGCCAGCGCGGCCTTCACATCCGTTCCCGGCCGGGTGCGCAGCGCCATTGCCACGGCCTTGGCCTCGACCTTCGCCACGCGCGCCGACCAGCCCTTGCCGTAGGTCTTCCAGATCGCGAGGCTGCGCATGAAGCTCAGGCGTTTTGCACAAAGGGCCTTGATTTCCCCGACGCCGGCGGTTGCCGCCTTCGCGCGGGTGGCCGGGCCGAATTTGCCGTCGGCCGGGGTGCCGATCACGGTCTGGGCGTCGCGCAGCGCCCGGACGGGGCCGGAATTGACGGCGTAGTCGAAGACGGCGAGGTCGAAGCCCGAGGGCAGGGTGTCGCCGCCGGTTTCGTCCCAGTATCTGGCCTTGTAGATGGGCCTGACGTCGTCAAGCGTCAGGTTGGCGATGTCGAGTGCGGGGAAGGCGGCGGCGGAGATGCCGTATTTCGTGCCTTTCAGCGTGCCCTTGCCGACCTTGCCGCCGGTCCAGTTGCCGGGGTCGGTGCGCTCCAGCGAGAGGCCGCCTTCGGAGGCGAGCGTGATTGCGAGGCATTCGGGGAAATTGGCGCTGGTCATGCCGCGGTCCTTTGTCGATGGCGTGGCGGCCAGTTTTCGGCGGCAAAGGTTGCGGCCGTGGCATGGCGGGCCTGGGGGCAATCAGAACACGTCGGCATAGGTCGCGCCGGCAGCCGTGCTGTCCTTCAGCACCACGCCCTGGGCCACCATGCCCTCGGAAAAGCGCACCAGATGCACGTTGGGCATGGATTTCAGGCGCTGGGAGAAGGTGTTGACGGGCGGCAGGAAGCTTTCGCGGTAGCCCTGGTCGATCGCCCAGCGGCGGAAATCCTCGAAGAGTTTTGCGGTGCGCAGCCAGCCGCCGGCCGGCCTTTCCGGGGCGGGCTCGACGCGGATATCGAACCATTCGTTGACCGGGTCGAGCAGCAGCCAGGCGTTCAGCGCCTCCCTGGAGCTTTCGGGAATGGTGTAGCCGCCGTTGCGCTTCAGCCGCTGGGCGCCGGAAACGGCAAGGCCGAGCAGCAGTTCCAGCTCTTCTCTGGCAATGCGCTCGGCAATATCGGGGATGACCTCGTTTTCGGGAATGCTGCGGTTGAACTGGACGACGACGAGGCGGCGGCGCAGGCCCCGGTCTATGCCACCGTTGAAGCGCGGCAGGGTGTTGGTGGTGAAGCAGTGCAGCGCCCGCGGAACGAAGCTTTCGACATCCTTGTAGAGGCTGCGGCCCTCGATCGGGTTGCCGGTCACGGCCGCCTTGAACTCCTCTCCGGCAATGGCGCCGGCGCTCAGCTCGTCGGCGACGTTTGCCGCCTTGCCGGCGAGATTGATGATGCGCTTCTCGTCGCTGAAGAAGGCCGGCGCGATGGAGGAGACGGCGCCTTCCGGCAGCAGCGCGCGAAAGAGCGCGGCGATGGTGGATTTGCCGTTGCTGGCGCTTTCGCCGAGCAGGATGAAGGCCTTCGGCTGGCGCAGGCGCGTGGCAAGGCCGAAGGCGGCCGCGCCCAGCATTTCGGCCACGAGGTTGATCTTGTCCCTGGCGTCGGGATCGTCCTGGAAGGCGCCGTAGAGCAGCTTGCGCAGCAGCGAGCCCTCGGGCGGGCGGCTTTCGGTGTGCAGGTTGTATTCGGCCGATATGGTGAAGCGGAAGCGGTCGGCCGGGTCGTGCGGGCGGCAGATCACCCGGCCGAACTCGTCAAGCGTGATGGTGCAGTTCAGCGCGTTGACGCCGATGGCGGGATTGCTGAAGAAGCCGGCATCGGCAACACGCGTGCCGAGTTCGTTGACGATGCCGTCGATCATGTGGCGGCCGAGCTTCAGCGGCTTTTCCTTGGGGCCGATGCCGATCGCATCGAAGGCATGCACGGCAAGGCGGATCTTCTGCTCGGGAATGGGCCGCCAGGCGGAGGGGCCATAGGCCCAGAACTTGCCGTCGGCGCGCACGATCCGCCCGCCGCAGGCTTTCTCCAGATGTTCGTTGAAGATGCGCGCCAGCCAGACTTCGGAGCCGAAGGGCTGGTTCGGAAACCATTCCGGCATGAGGTCGATGCCGTCGGCGCCTGCCGGCGGCGCGTCCGGCGCGGGCGTTTCCTTCTGCGGCGGGGCCGGCGGCGGCGCGGCCGGGGCGGGGCCGTGGTCGCGCATGGTGGCGCGCATGAAGGCATCGAGCTGCGGGCGGGTCCAGCCGCAATCGACCGCATCGGCGCTGTCCCAGCCGCGGCGGGGCCGGCGGCCGGCCTGCCAGTCGGCATGGGTGAATTGCGCGAGATCGGAGGCGGCGCCCGCTTCCGCAAGGCCCGTCAGCCGCACATTAGCGCCGAGCGAGGCCAGGATGGCGGCGATCTCTTGCGCCGCCGAAAGGCCGGGCGGATCGAAATCCGGCCAGATCACCACGTCGCGGCCGGAGAGCGGCGACCAGTCCGTGTGCTTGACGCCCTGCGTGCCGCCGGCCCAGGAAAGCACCGTGCGGCGGCTTCTGGCCGCCAGCCGGTCGCGGCATTTTTCGCCCTCGACGACGATGACCTGCTGCGTCCTGCCGAGCGTTTCCAGCCCGTAGAGCGGGCGCGGCTTGGGAAAGGGGTAGCGGCACCAGGTCTCCTTGCCGTCGGGCAGCCGGGCATACATGACCATCGGCGTTTCCTTGGACCCGCCGGAGAGATCGTGGCGCAGCACATAGCCGGTCAGGGCGCCGTCGGCCTGCCGGTAGGGAAAGACCATGGAGGGCGAAAACGCGCCCCATTCGCTGCGGTCGCCCCGGCGCTTGGGATTGTAGAGGCGGATGCGGGCGCCGGCCTGGATCGGCTCCGGCGGCGGGGCCAGAAGCGTGATGCCCTCGTAGGGATCGCGGGCCTGGGGGGCGCGCGGGGCGATATTCGGCCGGTCGCCGCCGCCGCCGAGAAGGAGGATGGCTTCGGCAAGATCGACGCCCTTGATCTGGCAGACGAAATCCAGGACGTCGCCGCCGGCGCCGCAGCCGAAGCAATGGAAGCGCTCGATGCCGTCCTGCCCGGCGAAGATGGTGAACGAGGGTGTATCCTCGGTATGGAAGGGGCAGAGGGCGACATGTTCATGCCCGCTCTTCTGCAGCCGGCAGCCGAAACGTGCGGCTGTTTCCGGCAGCGACACATCGCGGCGAAGCCGTTCGACGTCTGAAGGCATGTTGCGGCTCTTGCAAGGAATGGTGTCGGGATCGCAGCATGGCCGGCGCGGACGGGGCGGCGGCCATGGGGGTCGCGCCTGCGGCGGCTAGCGCGCGGCGGAATCGGGAAACTTGCCTTCCAGCACCAGCCGGTAGCCGCGGCGGTAGCCGACATTGGCAATGCCGATGCCGGAGCCTTCCAGCTTCTGGCGCAGGTGGCAAAGGGCCACCTTGAAGGCGAGATACATCCTGTCCGGCGAGGGGCCGCCATCGGGATCGTCGATATACATGGCGGTGAAGATGCGCTCGGTGACGACGGGCAGGCCCTTGCCCTTCCAGACGGCGGTGAAGATGCGGCCCTCCATCGGCGTCAGGCCGTAGTGATCGATGACGATTTCGGGCTGGGGCGCGCTCACGGGCTGCTTGCAGCAGGGGCAGAGCAGCGGCTTGCTGACGGCGAGCGGGGCGGGCGCGGCTGCCGCGCCGGGGCGGGAGGTAATGGTCTGCATGTCAATCCTCGCTGGATCTGAAATTGCGGTGACGTTGCGAACTGGTTTGCCGGCGCGGCCGATGCCTATTGGCGGGCCGTCACCATGGCGCGGATGCGGTCTTCGAAAAGGGCAAGGCGGCGCAGCCGGTTGGAAAGCTGCAGGAGGTCGTCCAGGGTTTGGCCGTCGATGACGAGCATCGCCTCGCCGGCGGGCGCCCCGCCATGCATGACGCAGCGCCCGATCAGCGTGTCGAGCAGGTCCGATTGCGCCAGCATGGAGAGCGGCTCCCTACGCATCGTCGGCCTCCGGCAGCATGTCGGCGGGGGCGAGCGCGATGCCGCGGCGCCTTGCGGCCTGCAGCAGCGCCAGCTGGTCGCGGCCATTGATCAGGCCGCGCTCGTCTCTCAGCGCCCGGCAGATCCTGGAGCGGTGGCGCTTGAGCTCGGCCGCCAGCCCGGACGGCGTCAGCGCGAATCTGGCGGCGACTTTCTGCCAGGGCGTTTTGGCCTCAGCCATGCCGATCTTCCCCCGTGTCATGCTCTCTTGTCGTTGGTGTGGAGATTATGTTGTCGAAATCGCAACGTCAATCCAAAATAGGAAAAAATACCTATCTTTTCCCCGTCGCTGCCGGGAGGGGCGTTTTCCGGCGGAAGGGCGGGCTGCGTTGCAACTTCAGGAGATCAACCATGTCAAAGGTTGAGGCGAAAAAGCCCGGTGCGGTTGCTTGCGTCTCGTTGCGTTTTTTGCAACAAATAAGCAACGCCGCATATGCACGGACAGGGGATGGGGAAAGGCGATGGCTGAGATCGACGGCGACTGGTTTCACCGCCAGCTTGACGAGAGGGGGCAATCGCTGCGCGCGCTCGCCCGCCATCTCGGCAAGGATGCCTCCGCCGTTTCCCGCACCTTTTCGGGCCGGCGGCGCATGACGATGGAGGAGGCGGGTGCGATCGCCGCCTTCCTCGGCGTGGCCGTGACCGAGGTCATGCACCATGCGGGGATCGCCGGGCATGGCGGTGCGCCGGGCGAGGGCGCGGGGGCGACGATCCTGCTTTCGGCGACGATCGGCGAGGATGGCGCGCTTGGCGCGCTTTGCGCGCCGCAGCCGCTGCCGCAGCCGGTGCTCGACAGGGCGCGGCTGGCGCTTGCCGGCAGGTGCGAGCGCCCGATCGCCGCCGCCCAGGTGCGCGCTCGCGCCGGCGCGCTCAGCATGTGGGACGATACGGTGCTGCTCTTCGCACCCGCCGAAGGCATCGAGCCCGGCGCGATCGGCGCGCTGTCGATCTGCGGCCTCGCCGACGGCCGCCAGCTGCTTGCCAGGCTCGACCGCGCCCGCAAGACGGGCGAGGCGAGCCTGGTCTTGCCGGACGGCGCGATCAGGGATGTGGTGCTGGCGACGGCGGCGCCGGTGCTGCTGGTGTTGCCGTGAGGGTGGAGGGCGAACTATCGCCTTTGCATGCATCTTCCTGAGAAGATTAGTTTTGTGTTATGGCGTTTTCAACAACCTATGAGGCAATAAGACGATTTCGATTGCTCGCCTGGCATGCGAATGCAATCGGAAGAGAAGGATAGTGGAATGCCGACGGGAGGCCCTCGCCCTTATTTCAACCACCGCATTGATTTGTTGGAGGCCTTGTTTGAAAAGAGCCAATTAGATGCGGCAATCCTTGGCGCTTTGGAACGTGAACTGAAGCAGAGATCAACAGATCGAGCTGCCAAACTGCGTCTACGGGTTGCTGAAGCCCTGAAGACAATTTCTGCGCGGCAGCCGACTTCGGCCATGGCGGGGCATAGTGCTTCGCCAACCATGCCGACAATATCCAGCAATGCCAACCAAAGTGGTGGCGCCGCGCGGGCGCGTTCATCTGGCATTGCAGCAGCGTCGCGCCGGAATGGGCCGTTGTCGGAAAAGATAGAACTGGGCGAACTTCCCTCTGCGCGGCCCCCCAAGAGTACGAATGAGCCGCAGGCGATCCTTGCGGCATGGACGGCTCTTGAAGCGCTTTCGCCTCAAACCTATCGGCGTCCGGAGGACATGGCCGGGGGAGAGCGCAGACGCATCGCAGAACTTAAGATGTCACCGCTTCCTTGGGTGCGAGGTGAACGCTCAAAGCCGAATTATCAGCTCTACTATCAGATCATCCTCGGTGCCATCCCCATGGACAAGGCGACCGAAGAACTGGTCAAGGCGTTTGGTCAGGATGAGGAACTCGGTGCGCGGCTACGAGAAAAGGCTGCGATCGCAGCCATTCTCGTCGACCGCAAAGGTATACTCGTCGAGGAAAATGGCATCGCTGTCTCAAGTTTTGCCTGGGCGCTGCCGCTTGCCCTGAAGCTGAAACTATCGAGCCTTGGCGCCTGGCCCAGCATTGAACACAAGATCGTGGGAAAACTCGACGAGATGGTCCGCCGGCAGGACGACGACGGCGCACCTATCCCTCTCGACCTTGCAACCATCGACCGGACGTATCGCTGGCTGGTGGAACAGTTCGGTTTGTCCGACAACCTTGTTGAGCCGCCGTCTTTTGCGTTGCGTGTCTACCATCATATCAGAGCCAAAAATGCCCCCGAGGCTTCAATTCTGAATTCCTTTTTCCTCGGTGATCTGTCCCGTACTGGTTCTCTTATTAATAGCGGCTCCGCGCCTGATGGCGTGCGGCGCTATCTGGGCATGGAAAGGCCGAATGATGCGCCAGATCTGCTAACCAACAGACAGGCGCTGGAAAGGGCAGTTGCTCCTGCAATGATGCCGGCAGCGCGCTGGCCGAGCCCCGGCGGGCATCCGCTTGTCTTGTTGCAGCAAGCCGCCGTGAACCTCGCCCGAGCGGAGCTCGCCAAGGGGGAGGGCATGATTGCCGTCAACGGCCCTCCCGGCACAGGTAAGACAACGCTTCTTCGCGATATCGTCGCCGCCAATGTGCTTGATCGTGCCCTGGCAATGTCCGCCTTCGATGATCCCGAGGCTGCATTTTCTCCCTCGGGCGAGAAGGTGAAAGCCGGGGATAGCGGCTTCTTCCACCTCTACACTCTTGCTCCGAGCCTCAAGGGCTATGAGATGCTCGTAGCCTCAAGCAACAACAAGGCGGTCGAAAACGTCAGCAGTGAGTTGCCGGCGGCGAAAGCCGTGGGGCGGAGGGTCGAGGAATTGAGCTATTTCCGGTCGATCTCGGATGTCGTTCATGGGCCGCGGATGTTCGACGCCGATGACGACGACGATCGCGCCGATCCAGTCGAGACGTGGGGCCTGATTGCGGCAGTGCTTGGCAATGCGGGGAACCGATTCAATTTCCAGCAGTCGTTCTGGTGGCATAAGGAATACGGCTTCCGTCTCTATCTGAAGGCAGTGAAAGGCGATCCCGTGGTGCGCGAGGTTAAGCACCCCGAGACTGGGGAGGTCATAGAGCGACGCACGCCTGCCGTCATCCTGTCGGAAAAGCCGCCGACGCCGCAGGTTGTCAAAATCAGGTGGCGGAGCGCCAGAGACACTCTGCTGAGGCTGAAGCGCGAAATCGATGTGGAACTGAAGGCGCTGGAAGCTGTTCGCCAGCTCTGCTTGAAATTGACGGTGATGCGGGATGAGCTATTCGGGAAGGAGAGTGCGCTCAAGCAATCTTTCTCCCGCCTTGCCGCTGCCCAAGCAGATAAGTTCAAGCTCGAAACGCATCTGGCAGATATGCAAGCTACCAGGGACCAGTCTGAGCGAAACGTCTTTGATCATCTGACGTTGCGTCCCGGCTTTTTCTCTCGCCTTTTCCACACGCGGCGCTGGAAAGACTGGTCCGATGCACATGCACCCCTGATGCAGGCGGCATTGCAGGCGAGGGGCGCATTTTCGGCGGCCAAACAGGCGTTGGAGAAGGCAAACGCAACCTTCAGTGCGCTGACAGCCGATATTCGCCGGCTGGAAGGCGCGGTCGCTTCACTGCGGCAAAACGTTGACGAGGCATCGCGCAGCGTCGAGCAACACAGGGCGGAGCTTGGTGACCGTGTGGTCGATGCTACTTTCTTCGCTAAGGGACACGAGGCATCGAACCTTGCCGCCCCGTGGCTACCGGATAGCCTGCATCGCAAGCGCGAGGAGCTCTTCATTGCCGCTGTTGCCGTCCATCGCGCATTCATCGATGCAGCGGCGCAGAAGGTGCTCCATAATCTCAGCATTCTCATGGACATTTTTTCGGGCGGGCCGCCTCAGGATGACACGAAGCGCAAACTCCTGGGGGAACTCTGGCCGACCTTGTTCATGGTCGTTCCTGTCCTTTCGACGACCTTCGCATCGGTCGAGCGTATGCTAGGCGATATGCCCGCCGGCAGCATCGGCTGGTTGCTGATAGATGAGGCAGGGCAAGCGCCTCCGCAGGCGGCAATTGGTGCTGTGATGCGCGCGCGCCGCACGGTCGTTGTTGGCGATCCGCTTCAGATTCCGCCCGTTGTCACCCTACCGGAGCGCTTGAACGCGGAGATCTGCAGGTTCTTCAAAATCGACAAGCCACTTTGGGCAGCACCCGAAGCTTCAGTGCAAACGCTTGCCGACCGTGCCTCTGCATTTCAGGGTGTTTTCCGGTCCGATCAGGAGCCCCGCAAGGTCGGCATTCCATTGCTGGTTCATCGCCGTTGCCAAGAGCCGATGTTTGGGATCTCCAATCGAATTGCCTACGACGGGCAGATGGTTCATGCGCCCTCGGCCCGTAATCCCGGTACCGTCGGTGCGGCGATAGGCCCATCGGCCTGGTTCGATATTGACGGCGAAGCAGACTCCAAGTGGTGTCCTGCAGAAGGTGAATTTGTGGTGAGGCTACTGAAACAGATTGCTGAGGCTGGCGCAGCAGATCCGGACCTTTTCATCATTACGCCATTTCGTATCGTCGCTCAGGAATTGAGGCGTCGCCTCGAGCGTGAGACGGCACTGTTTGCTGCGCTGAAGATTGATATCCGAAAGTGGGCCGAAGATCGGATCGGCACCGTACACACGGTTCAGGGGCGGGAGGCTGAGAGTGTGATGCTTGTTCTCGGTGCTCCAAAAGCATCGCAAAATGGTGCCAGAGCTTGGGCTGCAGGCTCGCCGAACATTTTCAACGTCGCGGTTTCGCGCGCTAAGCAGAACCTATATGTGATCGGCTCTTACGGAGCTTGGTCGGGTGTCGGATGTGCGCGCGAGCTTGCCGAAATGGATCGGCGGAGGGTTTAGCCGCTGCCACTTTTTCTCACGATCTCGCTCTTCGGAGTTCCTGTATAGGCGCCAACGATTGCGGTCAGGCGGCAGCAGCAAACGACATCAGCGGATTCGTCTGTATTTCACAGCTATGTAATTTCAGCGCGACCATCGACGTCTGTCTCTGGCGCCGCGATGCGCTTGACCGGCCGCTCATGAACGTTCCGGTCCAAAATTTTCGCAGCTAATCCAGAAAACGCTAATCTGCGTATCAAGCGCCTGATATCATGGCCGGGCGCCGGTTGCGGATCGTCTTCGCGCCGGGGCGGCGGCGGTTTTGCGGGTGCGTGGAAGATTGCATGGATTTCGATACTGAGGGCTCGGGTCGGGCAAGGGCAGGCGGGGACGCCGGCGGTCATTACCGCGTTCTCTTCGATTCCATCGACGAGGGCGCCTGCATCATCGAGCGGCTGCCCTCGGGGCAGGACGGGCGGTGCGACTATCTCTATGTCGCCATGAACCGGGCCATGCAGGCGATGTTTTCCATCGCCGATCTCAGCGGCCGGACGATCCGCGAAGCCTTTCCGGACGTTGGGGAAGACTGGTTCGACATTTGCGACCGGGTGCTGGCGACAGGCGAGTCCGAACGGTTCCAGCGGGAATCGGCGGCGCGGGCCATGATGCTGGAAATGTTCGTCACCCGGCTTTCCGAGGAGCCGCCGCGCCTGCTCGCCGTCATGCAGAACATCACCACGCGCCGGCGCGCGGAAGAGGCGCTGCGGCGCAGCGAGGAGCGGATGCGGGCGCTGATCAACGCCAGTTCCGACGTGATCTTCCGCATGAGCCCGGACTGGCAGGAGATGCGCCGGCTCGACGGGCACGGGCATCCGGCCGACGAGGCGGGGCCGGCGGAGCGCTGGATGGAGGAATATATCTTTCCCGAGGACCGCCAGCAGGTGCGCATGGCGATTGCGCATGCCATCCGCGAGCGGCGGCCGCTGGAGCTGGAACATCGCGTGCGGCGCGGCGACGGCAAGGCGGGCTGGACCTTTACCCGCGCCGTTCCGATCTTCGATGCCGGCGGCACGATCGTCGAATGGTTCGGCATGGCCGCCGACGTGACCGAGCGGGCAAGCGCGCGCGAGCGCCAGAAGCTGCTCAACCACGAACTCGGCCACCGGCTGAAAAACGTTCTCAGCCTCGTGCAATCGATCGCCAACCAGACCTTCCGCCAGACCGGCAACCTTGCGGAAGCCGCCGAAATCTACAATGCCCGCCTCGTCTCGCTCGGCCGCGCCACCGACATATTGACGGAGACCGCCTGGGCGGATGCCGGCCTGCACAGCCTGGTGCAGGCGGGCCTCGTCTCCGTCGGCGATTTCAGCGAGCGCATCCGCATTTCCGGCCCCGATCTCGACCTTGCGCCGCAGCAGGCGCTGATGCTGACGCTGACGCTGCACGAGCTTGCGACCAACAGCCTGAAATACGGGGCGCTGAGCCGGCAGGCCGGCGTCGTGCGGCTCGGCTGGAGCGTGGAGCGCGAGGCCGGCCAGCGGCGGTTCGTGCTGGAATGGAAGGAGCGCGACGGGCCCGAGACCGGCGCGCCGGCGCGCGAAGGTTTCGGATCGCGCATGATCGGCAGGCTGCTGCCGGCGGCGTTTCAGGGCAGGGCGGAGATCAGCTACGGGGCGGAGGGCTTCGAGTTTCGGCTGGAGGCGCCGCTCGGCGAAGGGGTGAAGGTGCGGGAGTGAGCGGCGGCGGAGGCGGCAAATGTCCGCTTCGGCCGTCTCTTCTGGTTCAGGGCCGGATCTTCCGGCAGGAGAGGAAGCGCGCATGTGCGGACGGGTCTTCGTCAAAAGCGATTTTGAAACCTTGCTGCGGAACTTTTCGTTTGCGAGGCGGGCAGACAGCCTCAATCTCGGCAACCAGTTTCCCCGCTACAACGGCGCGCCGTCGCTGGATTATCCCGTCATCGTCAAGGAGGAGGACCGCGCCGGCAAGGTCGGCCCGGTCTTCGTCTCGGCCAGATGGGGCCTGATCCCCGGCTGGGCGAAGCCGCCGTTTCGCCCGATGGTCAACGCCCGCGCCGATACGCTGAGCAGCAAGGCCACCTTCCGCGCCGCCTACCGCTCGCGCCGCTGCCTCGTTCCGATCGACGGCTATTTCGAATGGAAGGGGCTGGACCCGGCGGGCAAGAACAAGCTGCCATACGCCATCGCCATGAAATCGCGCGAGCCTTTCGCGCTTGCCGGCATCTGGGAGATGTGGCGAAACCCCGAAACCGACGAGCGCATCCGCACCTTCGCGATCGTCACCTGCGAGGCCAACGCGATGATGGCGGAAATCCACGACCGCATGCCGGTCATCCTCAACCGCAAGGATTACGACAGGTGGCTCTCCGACGAGCCCGACCCGGCCGATCTGATGGTGCCCTATCCTTCGGAGGAAATGGTGATGTGGCCGGTGCGGCCGGGCAAATCGGGGGTGGGGAGCTACAAGAACAATTCGCCTGACATTCTCGACGAGGTCGATCCGGATGCGGAGCCGAGCTTGATCTAGGGGGGGGCGGGAGTGGATGCTTGCCCGGCGGCGCTTGGGGAATGATTTGCGAAAGAGAAGGCGCGGTGCACATTTGCGGAGGCCTACTCCAGCCTCAATGTCGATCTCGCATCGCAACAAGTGCTATGATGCCGCATGAGTTCGTACGAGCAGCCTGAAATACGGGGCGGAGCCGGCAGGCCGGCGTGGTGCGGCTCGGCTGGAGCGTGGAGCGCGAGGCCGGCCAGCGGCGGTTCGTGTTGGAATGGAAGGAACGCGGCGGGCCTGAGACCGGCGCGCCGGCGCGCGAAGGTTTCGGATCGCGCATGATCGGCAGGCTGCTGCCGGCGGCGTTTCAGGGCAGGGCGGAGATCAGCTACGGGGCGGAGGGCTTCGAGTTTCGGCTGGAGGCGCCGCTCGGCGAAGGGGTGAAGGTGCGGGAGTGAATGGCTGTCGATATGGAGCGACAAGCTTCGTGTGAGCCTGAGCGTTCAGACTGTGCATAAGTTCGCCTAAGCTTATCTGGCGAAATTGAGTGGTCGCCATTCTGAATGAGATGCTAAGATCGGGGCTGGACTCTAAATCTACGGACTGGTAAGGCCGTCGCAAATACCTTATTTGTTCACTCTTTGTTCTGATGAGTGTTCACCGCTATGGAGGTCTTGGATGCTTGTATATCGGCGTACAGACTTGTTTTCGTCACCGGCTCAAACGCTGGTCAATACGGTAAACTGCGTCGGGATCATGGGCAAAGGGATCGCGAAGGAATTCAAGAATCGCGAGCCTGAGATGTTCCGAGCCTACCAGAAGATATGCGACGAAAAGCTCTTGGAGCCCGGCAAATTGTGGCTTTGGCGGGGCAAGGACTATCTCACCCTGAATTTCCCGACAAAGATACATTGGCGAAATCCTTCTCGTATCGAGTGGATAGAGATGGGCCTGCAAAAGTTCGTAGCAACCTATCAGGCGGTCGGTATCAGAGAGATCTCGTTCCCGCGGCTTGGTTGCGGCAATGGCGGACTGGATTGGGCGGATGTCCGACCTCTCATGGAAAAGTATTTGTCCGAGCTTCCGATAGATATCTACATTCACGATTTTACCAAGGATATCGGATTGCCCGAACATCTTGAGCATGTCGCCGAGCAGATCAAATCCGGTAGACACAAGCCGCTATCTTTTGACGCGTTTTGGTTGGATCTCAATCGGGCAGTTGATCTTTCTGAAAACGTGCTGGTCGATATTGTGACGAGAAAGCCGATCCGTGCGCGCATCAAGGAAGACGGCCTCGAACTTGAGATCGACCACAATTCTTGGGTCCTTCAACGCGACGACCTGCGTGCGGTTTGGTTGACGCTACAGAAGGGTCTCCTCACGAAGGATAGGGTTGCCTCTATCGACGCCGAGGGGGGGATGCCGTTGCTGTCGCTGGTAAGTTTGCTCCCACAGGTGCGGCCTATCGAAATACTTCGCGCGGATGGAGATGAGGCCGAACTGGCTGTAGAACTTGCGCCTTCGAGTCGCGGAAGCGCGATAGTGCCGCCTCCATCTGCTCAGACCGAGATGTCATGGCACTAAGCGTCGGTTTCGCTCGCGCTCATATAATGGGCTGGCAGCAAACTTTATCGCTGCAATATTATCGATACAGGAGCAATTGGCCGCGGTATTTGTTTCATCATAGTCCGCTGCAAAATGCGGTGTCGATTTTGCGGTCCGGGCAATTGTGCTCGCGCAACGATCCGACCAACCCACATCCAATCGATGTTGCTGCGGCGGGCGTCATAGACGCTAGTCACGCTGCCCATGATTTTGTCAGGATTTACTTTCGCCCCTGCACACCGACGCAATACCATATCGAGGGGATAAGAAAACCCGGAGAGGGCCGATACGGCGATGCGTCACACGCTCCCGTGCTGGTCATGTTTGTCCTTGATGCAGAAGCTATTCTCACCCGCGCAGGCACGCAATTTAGCGATAGGAATATGCAAATACCCGGGACGGTGTACAACCCAACCGAAGCGCATTTTTCTACTATCCCGTTTGAAAAAGTTTATCACATAGGCGGTATTGGCGGCGATCATTCGATCGTCCAGCATCGATGCGCGGAAGTTCTTGCGGTGTCGCCGTTGCGGCTCGATGAAGCCTTGCAATGGGTATATTGCCGTTCTGAAGCGGAGCGGGAGCTGCTTCTCTTTGAACTACGCGGAGCGCCTGTAAATTGGGCTGACCGGATAAAGGTTTCGGATGACCTCAAGGTTTTTCAGAGAGAGTATACTTTTGTTGAAGAGGTCCGCCTCAGCTCCGACGGGGTGATATTCCAATTGAACCCGAGATTGGATGGCAGGAATGTCTCAATAGATCTTCGTATCACAGCGATGAATGGTAGAGTTGTCGCCTCTCTGGTCAATTCTGACTTCGCTCCCCGGCCCCCAACCGTTCTGCAATGGTGACCTTGCCCCCAAGTTTTATCCGGTTTTGAGTTCGCTCCAGCGGTTTTGGGTTGCTGTGTTTGGGGCGGTAGCGGCGGGTTGCGGTGCGGAGCCATTGCGGCTGCGCAGCACCGCATCACGTCGCGGGTTGATGGTCTGAGCGAACTCGGCAGGTGTCAGCCAGCCGAGGCCGGAATGCGGTCGATGATCGTTGTAATCGCTGCGCCAGTTTGAAAGCGCTGATCGAGCGTGCGTCAGTGACGAGAAGAGGGTCTCATTCAAGAGTTCATCTCGCAGCCGCCCATTGAAGCTTTCGATGAAGGCGTTCTGGATCGGCTTGCCGGGCGCGATATAGTGCCATTCCACCTTGGTCCGGTCCGTCCATTGCAGGATCGCGTTGCTGGTGAACTCGCTGCCATTGTCGCTGACGATCATCTTTGGCTTGCCACGCGCCTCGATGATCCGGTCAAGCTCACGGGCAACCCGCAGACCGGAAAGTGAGGTATCGGCGATGAGTGCCAGGCACTCCCTGGTGCAATCGTCCACGACCGTAAGCACTCGGAACCTGCGTCCGTCAGTGAGTTGATCCGAGACGAAGTCCAGCGACCAACGATCATTGAGGGCAAGCGGGATCAGCATCGGTGCGCGTGTGCCGATCGCTCGCTTGCGGCCACCGCGCTTGCGCACCGTCAGCTTCTCCTCCCGATAGAGCCGGAAGAGCCGCTTGTGGTTCACAAGGTGACCCTCGCGCCTGAGCAGCACATGAAGGCGTCGATATCCAAAGCGGCGGCGTTCATGCGCCAGCGCCTTCATCCGCTCGCGAAGGTCATAGTCATCGCTGCGCCTGGTTTCGTAACGGATCGTCATCCGGCAAAAGCCGATGGCTTTACACGCCCGCCGTTCGCTCATCTCGTGGTAACCCATCATATGCGCGACAGCTTTCCGCCTTGCTGCGGGCGTCACCACTTCTTTCCCAAAAGGTCTTTCAAAGCAGCATTGTCGAGCATCGCATCCGCCAGAAGCCGCTTCAGCTTTGTGTTCTCGTCCTCCAGCGTCTTCAGTCGCTTGGCTTCCGACACATCCATGCCGCCAAACTTGGCCTTCCATTTATAGATGCTGGCATCGCTGACTCCGTGCTTGCGGCAAAGCTCCGAGACCGGCGTGCCAGCCTCGTGCTCCTTCAGAATCCCGATGATCTGTTCGTCTGTGAAACGGTTGCGCTTCATTCCCTGGTCCTCTCAATGGGCCAGAGCTTACTTCAAAATGGATTATTTCAACGGGGCAAGGTCAATGGCGTCATCCGTGTGTCCTTACACCCGGGTTGTACCATGTTCAAATTTCTCTGGAGGGGCATTTGGCCTACAAGAATATATTAGAGTTGAACGATCCCTTGATGTGACGCTCGACATTTCGACAACCACCGTTGCATCCCCACCAATTGCCGATGCCACACCACCCATTCGCATGGATCTGTCCGACGACAATCCATGGCCGCAAACGCATGCGCCGGGCACGACACGCGCACCCGGCACAATCGTCTTGCGCCGGCGCCTCAGGCCGCAGGTGTCGCAACGGCCGGTGCTGCCGACAGTGCGGTGCGCAGCCTTGCTTCCTGCTCGGGCGAGAGCGAGGTGCGCAGGAGGGTGGCGTGTTCGCCCTTGAATTCGGCCAGCACCTTTTCCGGCTGCACCTTGCGGATCAGCAGGAAGAGGGCGGAGCTGTTGATGGGGATGGTGTCGGCGAGTTTCTGGATGAGGTCGTCGTCGATGCCGTAATCGGTCATCGAGCCGGCAAGCGCGCCCGAGCCGGCGCCGACGGCGCCGCCGACGACCATGCCGGCGAGCGGGTTGAGGAAGAGGAGGCCGACGAGCGAGCCCCAGATCGCCCCCGAGAGGCCGCCGCTTGCCGCGCCCGCCGCCGTCAGGTTGACGCTCTGCTTGAGGCGCACCTTGCCCTGCGCATCGCGCACGGCGATGACGGCGTCTTCGAGATCGACCAGATATTCCTTTTCGAGCTGGACCAGCCGGTTCAGCACGGCATCCGCCCTGTCGGCGGTATCGAAACCAAGCACTACGAGTTCTGACATCGCTTTCCCTCCAGTTGGATTTCTACAGAAGCGGCAGATAGGCGCCGGCGGCGCGCTGTCCATACGGCGGCCGTCGTTTGCCGGCGCCGCCAGCGCCGGCACCGCGATGGGAGGGCGATGAAGGAGCGCCTGCCGGTCATTGGTCATTGGCCAGTGGTCAGCGGTCAGTGGAACGGGCGCACCTCCACCGGCGCGCGGCAGGCCAGCGCGGCCTTGCGGCCCCAGGCGAGCGCTTCCTGCCTATCGGCGCATTCCAGCACCCAGAAACCGCCGATATGTTCCTTGGTTTCCAGATAGGGGCCGTCGGTGACGAGCAGCCCGCCGTCCGGCTGCCTGCGCACGGAGATTGCCTTGCCGACCGGCTGCAGGCCGCCGACGAAGATGCGGATTCCGGCGGCGACCATGTCGTCGTTCAGCGCGTCGATGGCGCGGTGCATCGCCTCGTCCTCCCGGCTGGCGTCGTAATCGTCGGCGTGGTGGATGGCGACCAGGTAATGCGGCATGGGTTCCTCCTGTTGCGAATGGCGGGCGGGCTTGCCTTCATTCTACAGACGAACGGGCCGGGTGGAATTCGACCGGGCGCACGATATTTTGGCTCCTGCCGGCGGATCGGCTATAGGGGCAGGTGCCGGCCTCAGTCCGGCTGCGGCGCCCTGGCGCGGCAAACCCCTTGCGGAGGTGCTTTCATGCCGCTTCTCGATGCGAACCTTGCCTTTCCCGTCACCCATCCGGACGGGCGGGTTTCGAAGACGACGATGTACCTGAAGAACGTCATCGACCATCCGCGCATGGAGATCGGCGACTACAGCTATTTCACCCATTACGGAAGGCTGGAGGACACGGCCGAGATCCTGGCGCCCTATCTCTGGCCGGAGAGCCGCGAAAAGCTCGTCATCGGCAAGTTCGTGCAGATCGCGCGCGGCGCCTATTTCATGACCAGTTCGGGCAACCACCCGATGGGCGGCATCACCACCTATCCGTTCCGCATCTTCAAGCCGGAAACCTTCGGCTACAAGGACCTGCCGGTGAAGGATACGGTGGTGGGGCACGATGTCTGGATCGGCCACGGCGCCGTCGTCATGCCGGGGGTGACGATCGGCGCCGGCGCCATCGTCGCGGCCGCCTCGGTCGTCACGCGCGACGTGCCGCCCTATGCGGTGGTCGGCGGAAACCCGGCCGGCATCATCCGCATGCGCTATCCGGTCGAGGTCATCGGCGAGATCCTGGCGCTTGCCTGGTGGGACTGGCCGATCGACAGGATCGAGGCCAATCTGGCGGCGCTGGAAAGCGGCGACCTGGCGGCGCTGAAACGGGCCTGAGCCGGGGGCGGGCGGCGGCGGCGCCCGGCGCCCTTCCAATTGGCCGGGATGGCGCTATCCTGCGGCGCAGCAGCCTATTGCAAATCCTTCGATATGATGAGATCAGGTCGAACCATGCTTATGTCCGACCGGGCGCCACCGGCCGAGAGTGGCCGCACCAGCAACCGTCCCCAGCCTCGGCGCGACAGCGGGACGCGCGCATGCTGATGCGCGATCCCTCCCGCCGGCGCCTTTTGCTTGCCGCCGCCGCCTGCCTTGCCGGTCTTGCCGTGACCTGGCTGACATCGTCGCCGCTCGGGCTGCTCGGCCCGGTGGCGGCCGCCTTTCTGTGGGCGCGCGGGCGGGCCGTCAGGCTGATCTGCGCCGTTCTGGCCGTGGCTTTCCTTGCCGCGCTGCTGGCGGCGCTCGATGCCGGCTGGCGCGAGCCTGCCCTTGCCTGGGCGGCGTTTTTTGCGCTGTCGCTGTCTGTCGGCCCGCTGGTTTCGATGGGCGCGCCCGACCGGGCCGAAGGCGACGCGGTGCGGGCGGCGAAAGCCGTGGAGCAGGTCACGGGCGTCGGCTGGGCCACGGATGCCGCCGGCGCCTTCCTTTACGTCACGCCCGACGTGCTGGCCTTTCTCGGGCTCACCCTTGCGGATTTCAACCGGCCGCTGGCGGACGGCGAATTCGGATGGAAGCGGGCCATCCATGCCGACGATTACGAGGGGGCGGCCGCGCTCTGGCGCCGCTGCCTGCAGACGGGCGAATATTACAGCATGGACAACCGCATGCTGCGGCAATCCGGCGGCTACGGCTGGACGCGAACCACCGGGCAGCCGCTGCGCGACGACAGCGGCGCGATCACCGGCTGGTACGGCACCGTCATCGATGTCGACAGCGGCAGGGACGGCGCCGTTGCGCCCGGCAGCGAATTCGCCTCCGGCCTGCCGCCGATGGCGGAGGTTCATCCGCACGACCGGGCGACGGTGGAGCAGGCGCGGGCGCGCGCCTTCTTCCACGGCATTCCCCAGGTCAGCAGCTACCGCAGGCTTCAGGCCGACGGCAGCTACCGCTGGGTGGAATTCCGCGTGGAGCCGCAATACGGGGCCAGCGTCGATATCGACCCGGCGGTGGCGCGGCAGGACGAGCGCTGGACGACGGCCAGTTCGCTTGGCGAGACCGGCGAGGCGGTGCGCACGGCGCTTGCCATCGAAAACCTCTATGGCGGCGCCTGGGCGATGGATGCGGCCGGCCAGTTCACCTACGCGACGCCGACGGCGCAGACCTCGATCGCCATGGTGCTGGAGGACCTGAACCTGCTTCTCGACGGCCGGCCCTTCGTCGAGGGCGGGCGGCAGGGCTGGCAGCGGGGCGTGCATCCCGACGACGCGGAGGAGGCCGGCGAGACGCTGCGCCATGCGCTGAGGACCGGCGAGCACTGGAATTTCGAATACCGGGTGCTGCGCGCCAACGGCGCCTATGTCTGGCACCGGGCGGCGGCGCGGCCGACGCGCGACGGGCAGGGGCGCATCACCGGCTGGTACGGCGTGACCGTCGATATCGACGCCTACAAGCGCACCGAGGCGGCGCTGCGCGAACGCGAGCGGCAGCTGCAGCAGATGATCGACACGGTGCCGGCGCTGATCTGGAGCACGACGGCCGAGGGGCGGCCGACCTATATCAACAAGCGCTTTACCGAGGTGACGGGCGCCGGGCTCGAAGACATGATCGCGCCCGACGGAACGCCCTCGCTCGGCGTCGTGCATCCGGATGACCGGCAAGCGGCCATCCGGGCGGCGCGCCATGCCTTTGCGACCGGGGAACCCTATTTCCAGCGATACCGGCAGATCCGCGCCGACGGCAGCTACCGCTGGACGGAAACGCGGGCCGAACCGCTGCGCGACGAGGCCGGCACGATCCTGCGGTGGTATGGCGTCAGTTCCGATGTCCACGATCTCGTCACCACGCAGGAGGCGCTGCGCGAGCGGGAGCGCTTCCTGCGCGAACTGGTGGAAACGCTGCCGGCGATGATCGATTGCGCCACGCCGGACGGCGAGCCGATCTTCCGCAGCCAGAGACTGCGGGATTTCCTGGGCTACGATCTCGAAGCGCTGGACGGGACGGGCAAATCCCGCCTTGCCGGCACGCTGGATGCCGGGGTCCACCCCGACGACCTTGCCGGCGTGAAGGAGAAATACGCCCATTCGCTGAAGACCGGCGAACCCTATGCCCGCCGCCATCGGCTGCGGCGTTACGACGGCGAATATCGCTGGGTGGAAACGCGCGCCGCGCCCATGCGCGACGAGCAGGGGGCGATCGTGCAATGGAACGTGGTCTGCCTCGACATAGACGGCGAGGTGCGGGTGCAGGAAAAGCTGCTTGCGGCGCAGGAAAGCCTTGCCCGCGCCAGCCAGGCGGCCAGCCTTGCCGAGCTTTCGGCCTCCATCGCCCACGAGGTCAACCAGCCGCTGTCTGCGGTGATGAGCTCTTCGGACGCCTGCCGGCGCTGGCTGATGACGGACCCGCCGAATATCGAGCGGGCGCAGAAGACGCTGGAGCGCATCATCGTCAGCGCCCATTCGGCCAGCGATGTCGTGACCCGCGTGCGCGCGCTGTTCAAGCAGGCCGAGGACAAGCGCGATTGCGTCACCCTTGGCCGCGTCGTCGCCGAGGCGCGCGACCTGCTGGCCGAAGAGGCGGCGCGGCACGGCCTGCGCATCGACCTCGCCGGCGAGGATATGGTGCTCGCCACGCCCTTCGACCGGGTGCAGATCCAGCAGGTCGTCATCAACCTCATGCGCAACGGCATGGACGCGATGGCCGACCTTGCCGGCGGCCGGCTGCTTGAGGTGCGCCAGAGCCGGGCAGACGGCATGGCGCGCGTCGAGGTCAGCGACCGGGGCGCCGGCATCGCATTTCCCGACAAGATCTTCGAGCCGTTCTTTTCCACCAAGGAACAGGGCATGGGCATGGGGCTTGCCATCTGCCGCTCGATCGTCGAGGCGCATGGGGGGCAGCTCTGGGCGGAGGCGAACGAGCCGCGCGGGGCGAGGTTTATCTTTACCCTGCCGGACGCGGCGGCCTGACCCTCTCGACCCGGTCGAGCGATCGTGGGGCGCATGCCGAGAGGTCCGGGACCGCCGAAGCGCCGGTCAGGTCGCTCGGCGGCCGGCGGCCCGCCCGGTGCGGCAGGGCATCGGCACGCGGTCTCGATATGCGCGGCGCCGTGTGTGGCGCCATGTGTGGCGCCATGGGTGGCGCAGGCGGGCCGGGCCTTACTTCTTCTTCTCGGCGGTCGCGGTGCCGGCCATTTTGACCTGCGCGCCGGGCGCGGGTGCGGCGGGCGCGGGCGTGCGGTCCTTCTTCGGCTTGCGGGCCTCCTTGTTGCTGCGCAATTGCCCCTTGGCCATGGTGTCCTCCTCGATGTCGTGACGCGAACGGGTCTATGCGGCGCGTCTTTCGCGCTGCGGCGAGGGCTTGCGGCCGGAAGCGGCCGCGCCCCTGAAACGGCGCCGACGCCACAAGCCTGCGCCCATTCCCGGCCCGGCGCAACGGATTTTCGCGGCCGCCGCCCCGGCAGGCAGCCAAACCCTGGTGATATTGCATCGATGGCGAAAGCCGGTAGTTTGCAGGCGGTTTTTCAAGGAAAGAAGACGATCGATGACGACAGCTGTTTTGACGACCTATGTTCTTGTCGTGCTCGGCCTGATGGTCATTCCGGGGCCGGCGACGCTGCTCGTGCTGGCGCGCTCGATCAGCGGCGGCCGGCAGGCCGGCATTGCGACCGGGCTCGGCATTGCGGCGGGCGACCTCATCCATTCCACCATGGCGACCTTCGGCCTTTCGGCCCTGCTTGCCACTTCGGCGCTCGCCTTCGAGATCGTCAAATATGTGGGCGTCGCCTATCTCGTCTATCTCGGCTACCGCGCCTTCGTGGAAAAGTCCGGCAATCTCGATGTCGGCGCGGCGGCGCCGCCAATCAGCCCGGCAAAGGCCTTCCGCCAGGGCGTGTTCACCGAAATCCTGAACCCGAAGACGGCGCTGTTTTTCCTCGCCTTCCTGCCGCAGTTCATCCATCCCGAAAGCGGGTCGGTGATCGGCCAGTTCGCGCTGCTCGGCGTCATCTTCGTGGCGCTCAGCATCTGCGTGACCTCGGCGCTTGCCTTCGGCGCCGGCTCGGTGCGCGGCTGGCTGGCGAAGAACCGGACGATCGGCCGCTGGCAGGGCAAGGTGGTCGGCTCGATCTATATGGCGCTCGGCGTGCGGCTGGCCTTCCAGCAGCAATAGGCCGGCCAGAATGTCTCTCGCCAGCCTGGCGATGTATGTGACGCCGCCGCCGCTCGGGCAGGCCACGCAGGAGCTGTGGTCCTTTCTGCGCGCGCATCTGGCAGATGCCGGGCTTGCCGGGCTGCCGGAGCGCCTCGATACGGGCATCGCGCATGACGAGGCCTGGCTGCGCCCGGACCTCATGCTGTCGCAGACCTGCGGATATCCCTATGTGAAGACCTTGCGGGGCAGGGTGCGGCTTGTGGCGACGCCGGTCTATTCGCATCCGGGCTGCGACGGGCCGCTGATGCGCAGCTTCGTCATCGTCAGCAGGGACAGCGGCGCGCGATCGCTGGCGGATCTGCGCGGCACCGTTGCCGCCATCAACAGTCCCGACAGCAATTCCGGCAGCAATCTCTTTCGGGCGGCGATCGCGCCGCTTGCCGAAAACGGCCGCTTCTTTGCCGGCGTTATCGAGACCGGCAGCCATGGGGCGAGCATCGATGCGGTTTCCGCGGGGCGGGCCGGCTGCGCGGCGATCGACTGTATCACCTTCGGCAATATCCGGCGTTTCGATCCGCAGCGGCTCGGCGGCGTGCGCGTCCTTGCCGAGACGGCCTGCGGGCCGGGCCTGCCCTTCATCACCGCGGCGGACGCATCCGACGAGCGGGTGGCGCTGCTGCGGCAGGCGCTTGCCGCCGCCATTGCCGCGCCGGCGCTCGCCGGGGCGCGCGACACGCTCGGCCTTGTCCGCTTCGACGTGCTTTCTGATGGTGATTACGAACCGCTCGCCAGGCTTGCGGAAGAGGCGATTGCCGGCGGCTACGGCGAATTCGGAGCCTGGACGTGAAGGCTCATTCCGTTTCACGTCTGGACATGGACGCTCCACGCGTTTAGGAAATGCCCCGCTAACCGGTCGCAGCCCACCCGGTTCAACAAAACAAGGGATCCTGACATGAAAGTACTTGTCGTCTGCTCCGGCGGACTCGACTCCGTTTCGCTCGCCTATGCCATGGCGGCGCAACACCGGCTCATCGGCCTCATTTCCTTCAATTACGGCCAGCGGCACGTCAAGGAGCTGGAATTTGCCGCGCTCTGCGCCCGCAGGCTGAACGTGCCGCACGATATCATCGACATTTCCGGCGTCGGCAAACACCTGACCGGCTCGGCGCTGACGGACGACATCCAGGTGCCGGACGGGCATTACGCCGAGGAGACGATGAAGGCGACGGTGGTGCCGAACCGCAACGCCATCATGCTGTCGATCGCCTTCGGGCTTGCCGCCGCGCGCCAGGCCGATGCCGTGGCGATTGCCGTGCATGGCGGCGACCATTTCATCTATCCCGACTGCCGGCCGGGCTTCATCGCGGCCTTCGGGACGATGCAGCGCCATGCGCTCGACGGTTATGCCGACGTGACGCTGCTTGCGCCCTATGTGAACGCGACCAAGGCCGACATCGTCGCCGACGGTTTTCGGCACCGGACGCCGTTCGGCGAGACCTGGTCCTGCTACAAGGGCGGCAGCGCCCATTGCGGGCGGTGCGGAACATGCGTCGAGCGCCGCGAGGCCTTCCATCTCGCCGGTGTCGCGGACCCGACCGTCTACGAGGACCCGGATTTCTGGGCGGCCGCCACGGCCGGCTTCAGGGACGGCGGCTTCAAGGCAGAGGAGGTGAAGTGATGTACCGCATCACCAAGGAATTCCACTTCTCCGCCTCCCACCAGCTTTCGCATCTTCCCGCGGGGCATCAGTGCGCGCGCCTGCACGGGCACAACTATATCGTCGTCGTCGAGCTTGCCGCGGCCGACCTCAACGCGGACGGGTTCGTGCGCGACTATCACGAGCTTGCGCCGCTCAAGCGCTATATCGACGACAATTTCGACCACCGGCACCTGAACGAGGCGCTCGGCCACGACAGGGTGACATCGGAATGGCTCGCCCGGCATTTCTACGACTGGTGCAAGCAGCGCCTGCCGGAAACGTCCGCCGTCAGGGTCAGCGAGACGCCGAAGACCTGGGCGGAGTACCGGCCGTGAGCGGCGCGCAGATGCGCGAGCAGAAGATCCGCGTCAGCGAGATCTTCGGGCCGACGATCCAGGGCGAGGGGCCGCTTTGCGGGCTTCCGACCGTCTTCGTGCGCACCGGCGGCTGCGACTATCGCTGTTCGTGGTGCGACACGCTGCATGCCGTCGACAGCGCCTATCGCGACGAATGGGCGCCGATGGGGGCGGACGAGATCTGGGCGAAGGTGGAGGCGCTGTCGGGGCGCCGTCCGCTGACGGTTTCGCTGTCCGGCGGCAACCCGGCCATCCAGCCGCTCGCGCCGCTGATCGGGCGGGGCAAGCGCGACGGCTACCGGTTTGCGCTGGAAACGCAGGGCTCCATCGCGCAGGACTGGTTCTCGGCGCTCGACCATCTCATCCTCAGCCCGAAACCGCCCTCCAGCGGCATGGGCTTCGATGAGGCGGCGTTGAGAGACTGCGTGAAGGCGGCCGGCGACGGCCCTGAAATCGCAATGAAAATCGTCATCTTCGACGAGGACGATTATGCCTTTGCGAAATCCGTCGCCCGGTCGTTCGAGACGCTGCCGGTCTTCCTGCAACCCGGCAACCATACGCCGCCGGTCAACGATGACGACAGGATCGATCTCGACGGCATCCTGAACCGCATGCGCTGGCTGGTCGACAGGGTCACGTCGGACCGCTGGTTCGGCGCCAGGGTGCTGCCGCAGCTGCATGTGCTCATGTGGGGAAACATGCGCGGGGTGTGAGGAGCGGGCTTGGACTGCCGGTGAAGCGGCCGCTCAACGGCATCATGCATTCGGAGGGTGGGCGCAGCCGATAGGCGAGCTTGGCGGCGTCTTTTGCCTTGGGTTTTTTGTGGGCGGGTTCTTTCGGGATGGGGCCGGAGGGGAGCGCCGTGGACAGGGAAACAGCCGCCAGAAACGGCGAGGAAGCCTACAGGCTGCTCGCGGCCGGCCGATACGAGCAGGCGCTGGCGATCTATCTCGAACTTGCGCAGAACGGCTACGGGCCGGTCTCCGCCCAGCTCGGCTATATCTAAGATTTTCCTTATAAGGGCTTGCCATGCCTTCGATACCACGTCAATTCGTCATTGCCCTTCTCCTTGACCTTAAATATGAGTATTATAATCAAGTTAAAATTTGCGTTGGTGGTTTCCTACCGATACGGTCACGCATCAATCGATTTCCGGGGGGCATAGGGTTTGGGTCGTTCGACATGTAAGAACGCGCTTGCATTCGCATCAAGCGCAAAATTTCTAATTTCGGGCCTACTCATATTACTTACACCTACCGCTTTTCACGCGGCGGAAGCTGAGTCCGCGCCGTTCAAGAAAACTGTTAAGCTGATTTCCGAACGAGCGATTTCCGATGATGTCTATCAGTTTCAGATGGACGGCTATGTTTTTCGCGTACCGGTCAGACATCTGGCGACGATTCTGGAAAATTCCGAAGCTGCCCCGGATGAGCTACAAAGCGGATTTTCATTCATCGCACTTTGGCCCGGACTGACGGCGAAAACGCGAGATAATAGACGGCAATTTTTGGAGCTTCCCTCAACGTCCAACCTCATAAGGGTGGCGATAAACCGTAACTGTACTGCTGTGACAGTGAGGCCCGCCCGACCAGAAAAGTGCTTGGCGAAAGGCACAATGGACCGTCTTTACAAGGGATACGGGCTTGACGCTGGCATTGGTTTTATCCCCGCTTCGGCAAGCGATGCACGCCAAGGATTTATCGCAGATATTCCCAGTATGACCTATGAAGGCTTTTCATTTCTTAAAAAATCATCATTCCTGCCGACTGAAGTCTACCGTCTTGTTTATCGCGGTCAGAACGATCTTGGCCAAACAGAATTCGCAACCTGCTCCCCACAAATCAAACCCTACGTGCATCGTTGCGTGATGCGGATCGCGTGGAAGGACCGCTTCTACCTGGAGGTCCATCTTCGAGGTGGTCTGCTGCCGGAATGGCCCGCAGTCAGGGCCGCGGTCCTCGGCAAGCTTGAAAGCTTCGTCATAGACGAAGGCACCCCGCCTCCGGGCGGCGTCGCAATCAGATATTTTCCTTAAAGTCTAAACATTGGGGGTCAGCGATGGCCGGGCAAGTTCTTTCCCAAGCCGATATTCTGCTGCATGTGCTCATGTGGGGAAACATGCGCGGGGTGTGAGGAGCGGGCCTGGCCTGCCAGCGAAGCGGCCGGCCACGAGCATCATGCATTCGGAGGGTGGGCGCAGCCGATAGGCGAGCTTGGCGGCGTCTTTTGCCTTGGGTATTTTGTGGGCGGGTTCTTTCGGGATGGGGCCGGAGGGGAGCGCCGTGGACAGGGAGACAGCCGCCAGAAACGGCGAGGAAGCCTACAGGCTGCTCGCGGCCGGCCGATACGAGCAGGCGCTGGCGATCTATCTCGAACTTGCGCAGAACGGCTACGGGCCGGTCTCCGCCCAGCTCGGCTATATCTACGATCACATGCGGCCGCGCGACGTGGAAAGGGCCAAGCACCACTATGCCGCCGCCGTGGAGCAGGGCGACGTCTACGCCATGTATGCGCTGGGCGGACTGACGGCGGCGGAGGGCAACCTGGCCGGCGCCGTCTTCTACTATGACCGGGCGATCCGGGCCGGCGATACGCAGTGCTACTATCCGCTCTACCTGGCCCTGAAGAAGCTCGGGGCGATCCGGGAGGCCAATGCGGCGCTTGATTCCGCGGCCGCGCACGGAAACCCGTTCGCGATCCGCAACCAGAGCCTGCGCCGGCTTTCCGGCAAGGAGGGGCTGGCCAACGTCTTTTACGGCGCGGCCCAATATATCCGCAACCTTCCGGCGCTGATGCGGGCTCAGCGGGAGACCTACCCGGAGCGCGGCCGGCGCGGGTGAGCGGAGGCGGGTGCGGGTATCCTGCGCGCGCCCTGGAATATGGGGCAAAGGCAAGCCCGAGATGACGGAAGGCGGGGCGGCGGCGCCCGGCTTGCCCTCAATGCCCGGTCAGCACCAGCGTCTGGACCGGCAGCAATATGGCCTGCATGCGCAGGATCATGGCGTGGACGACGCCGACCGTGTCGATGACGTGCAGGCCGATCGACCGGAACAGGCCGATATCGGGGTCGGCCAGCGCATCGTGGTTGTTGGTATAGGCGTTGGCGATGCAGCTGCTGCCGGGCGGCACGTCGTCCAGCCCGCCGGGGTAGAGGGGTTGCAGGAAGACCGTCAGCGTGCCGGGACTTGCGAGCTGCGCGACGTCGAGCAGCTGGTCGGTCGGGCGCAGCTGGCCGGCGGCGATCACGTCCTGCACCTCGGTGACGACGAGCGGGATGATGGTGAAGGGCTTGCCGACGCAGGTGGCCTCGGCCACCATGCCGGGCTTCATCACCTGCGCCTCGATCTGGCCGAAGCCGGCGATCAGCGTGCCGCGGCCGGCTTCGGCCGGAACCAGGATGCCGGCCGGGCGCAGCATGGTGTTCAGCACATCGCCCTTGCGCAGCGTGAACTGCTGGACGGTGCCGGAAACGCCGGCCCTGACCAGCGTCTTGTCGAGCTCGACCTGGGCGGCGGCAAGGGCCGCCTCGGCGCTCGCCTTCTGCGCCGGCAGGAGAATGTTGAGCTTGGTCTGCAGCGTTTCCTTGTTGGCATAGGCGGCGCTGACCATGCCGCGCTGGCTTTCGACCGTGTTGGTCAGCCGGTCGACCTCGCGGCGGGCCACCGCGTCGTTCTTCAGAAGCTGGGTCTTCATCTGCAATTCGTCGATCGAGACCTGCAGCGCGCCTTCCGCCTGCCGGATCTGGCCGTCGGCGCTGGCAAGCTCGCTCTCGGCCACCTTGGTCTGGGCCTCGACCTCGGCGATCTGCTTGCGCGCCACGTCGAGGGCCGCCTTCTGGGCGGAATCGTCGAGCCGGAAGAGCGGCGCGCCGGCCTCCACCTTCTGGTTGAGGCCGACATAGACCTCGTCCACGCGGCCGATGGTTTCCGGCAGGATGGTGACGGTGCGGAAGACGGCGGTCACGCTTTTCGTCGAGGGGTGGAAATAGAAGATCATCGTGATCAGCGAGATGGTGAGGATCAGGCAGGCCGAAATGCCCCAGCGCAGCTCGTACCACATGCTGTAGAGCGTGATTTCGCGGCCGATGCGCTTGTCCTGCACGTAGCGCCGGTAGAGATAATCGGGAAGGATGGTCAGCATCGAGCAGAGCATGAGTTCGAGCATGGTCAGATACCTTCCCCGCGCGGCCCGCTCTTGACGGCCGGCTGGACCGCCTGCGGGCCGGGATGCGACGCGGCCGGACGCGGCGGCTGCGGGTGGACGGCGGCCGCCGGCACCGGCGCGATCGGCGCGCCGGCGACCGGTGCATGAGTGACCGGCGCATGAGTGACCGGCGCATGGCTGGGCGGCGCATGAGTGGCCGGGGCATGAGTGGCCGACCTGTTGGCGGGTGGCGTATTGGCCGCCGGGATATGGGCTGCCGGGGCATGGGCCGCCGGAGGATGGGCGGCGGGCGTGCCTGCGGGCGGGGCGGCGATGTCAGGCTCGCCGGCCGTGGTGCCGGGGGCGGCTGCCGTGCCGGCGGGCTGGCCCGGCTCGGGGGCGCCGCTGGCAAGCCGGGCGACGGAGCGAGCGATCGAATAGAGCGGCGTGGCGAAATCGGGAATGCGCACGAGCGCCAGCAGCAGGCCGATGATCCAGTAGATATGGTTATGGGTGAAGAGCGAGATCAGCGCCAGCACGGCGACGATTTCCAGCTGCCCCTTGTTGGCCCGGTGGGCGATGCGCTCGGGAACGGCGTGGAGCTGGAAGTAGAAATTGCCGATGGCGAGAACGATGACCAGCAGCATCACGATGACGATGACGAACAGGATGTCGGTCTCGCCCGGCGCGGTGATGAAACCCGGCACATGGCTGGTCAGGGCGGCGTGAGTGGGCTGCGTCGCCGCCTCGTCGGCCGCCGCTGCCGCCCCCGCGGCAAGGGCCGCCGCACCGGCTACGCCCGCCGCCATCCACCGGCGGCTGCCCCGCCTCATCGTCCTGCCGTCCTGCCCCATGCCCGCGCTCCCCCGATGGCATTTTAGTCTGGGCTTAAGTTTATGCTCTTTATCTGCGGCACGATAGTAGGCAACGATACGTAAGGTAAACGCGGGGCGGGGCGCGCTTTGCGCGAGCGCAAGACCCGTCGGCAATATCGACGGGTCCTTTGGCGGCCTTGCCCGGGCTGACGGCGGCGGTGCCGTCAGTTCGACTTTCCGGCGTCGACTTCCTTATAGGCGGCGTCGAGGAAGCTGGTGTCGATCCACTTGCCGTAATCGACCGAACCCTTGAGCAGCTTGGCGTCTGCCATGAACTGCTCTTCGCTCTTCAGCGAATCCAGCGCTTCGGGCGTGATCTTCGGGTCCTGGTAGAAGACATTGTCCTTATAGGTTTCGCGCACCGATTTTTCGGAGGACTTGGTTTCGTCGACGAAGATCTTGATCGTCTCTTCCGGATGGGCATCGGCCCAGCGGGCGGTCTCGATATCGACCTTCAGCAGGCGCTTGACGAGATCGGGATATTTGCGGACGAACGCGCCATTGGCCGAGATGACGAAGGGGGCGGACCATTCCGGATGCGAGGAGGCATCGAGGATGACGCGGGCCTGGCCGGTCTCGACCAGCTTGGCGGCGACATCGCCGCTTTCGACGACGGCATCGACATCGCCGCGCACCAGCGCCGGGCCGGAGGCATCGAAGGCGAGGTTGAGCGATTCCACGTCATTGAGCGACAGGCCGACGGATTTCAGCGCCTTGGCGAAGGTGGAATGGCGCACCGTGCCGGCGAGATAGGCGACCTTCTTGCCCTTGAGATCGGCGAGCGACCTGATCGGGGAATCCGCCTTCACGATGATTGCCGAGCCGTTGGCCTTCACGAAGCTCGAAAGGCCGATCGCCTTGACGTCGGCGCCGGCGGCTGCAACGCGCAGGGCCGGGTTGTTGCCGGTATAGATGAACTCGACGGCGCCGGTCGCAAGCGCGGTCGTGGCTTCCGAGCCGCCATTCGTGAAGGCGATGAACTCCACCTTGATGCCGTCCTTTTCAAATTCCCTGGCGAGCGAGCCGCTGTGGCGTTCGAGGATGAATTTCAGGTGGCCCGGCGCCGTGCTGCCGATGCGGATGATTTCGGGCTTGTCTTCGGCCAGGGCTGGCGCGCAAAGCGCCGCGCTGGCGAGGGCGAGGGCCGCAAGGCCCGACAGGAGCGTGCGGCGCAGGAGGAATGGGTTGAGGCTTGTCATGTCGTGTTCCCTTCAGAAACGTGGAATTCAGGTGTGGGAGATTTCGGAACTGCCCTTCCAGGCGGTGGCCCAGCGCTCGAACCAGACGAGCAGGTAGTTCACGATGAGGCCGATCGCGGTCATGGTGACGATGCCGGCATACATGTCTGCCGTTTCCATCATCAGCTGCGATTGCTGGATCAGGAATCCGAGGCCGGATTTGGCGGCCAGCATTTCGGCGCCGATGACGGCGAAGATCGAGGATTTGACGGCAAGGCGCATGCCCGAGACGATCGACGGGATGCTTGCCGGCAGGATGACCTTGCGGAACATGTCGAGGTCCGACGTGCCCATGGAGCGGGCGGCCTTGAGCAGCAGCGGATCGACCGACTTGACGCCCGAGATCGTGTTGATGAGCAGGAAGAAGATCGAGGAATAGAAGCAGATGGCGATCTTCGAGGCCTCGCCGATGCCGAGCAGCAGGATGAAGACCGGCAGCAGGGCGAATTGCGAGGTGTTGCGCAGCGTCTGGACGAGCAGGTCGGAGACCTTTTCGAACAGCGTGTAGCGCCCCATGAGGAAACCGAGCGGCACGGCCACCACGACGGCGAGCAGGAAGCCGATGGCGGCGCGCTCGAGGCTGATGCCGATATTGGCCGACAGCGTGCCGTCGAGCAGCATCGCATACCAGGCTTCCAGCACTTCGCTGAGCGGCGGGAAGAAGATGCGGTTCAGCCAGCCGAGGCGCGGGGCGATTTCCCAGAGCGCCAGGAAGGCCGCTATCAGCGGCAGGCCATAGGTGAAGGCGCCGAATTCGAGGCGGCGTCTTGCGCGCGCGGGCCTTTCCTTGCGGGAAGCGAGGCTGGCGCCGAAGGCGGGTTTATCGGTAACATAGGCCATGGGCGGTCCTCCCTTCAGTGGGCATAGGCGGGCGAGAGCGCCCAGTCTTTCTGCGCCTTGTTCACTTCGTCGCGCAGCGCCTCCCAGACGCGGCCGCGATGGGCGTTGAACTCGGTGCTGGCTCTGATGTCGCCGTCGCGCGGGCGCGGCAGGTCGATCTCGATGATTTCCTTCACCGTGCCGGGGCGCGCCGTCATGACGACGATGCGGTCGGCGAGGTAGATCGCCTCGTCGATCGAGTGGGTGACGAAGACGACGGTCGTGTTGATCTTTTCCCAGATGCGCAGCAGCTCGGTCTGCAGGATCTCGCGGGTCTGGGCGTCGAGCGCTGCGAAGGGCTCGTCCATCAGCAGGACTTCCGGGTCGGTCGCGAGCGCGCGCGCAATCGCCACGCGCTGCTGCATGCCGCCGGAGAGCTGGTTGGGGAAACGATCCTCGAAGCCCGAGAGGCCGAAGAGGGAGAGGAAGTAGCGTGCCTTTTCGGTGCGCTCGCGCTTGGGCGTGCCGTGGACTTCAAGCGCATATTCGATATTGGCGAGCGCCGTGCGCCAGGGAAACAGCGCATATTGCTGGAAGACATAGCCGGTCTTCGGGTCCGGCCTGACGATGCGCTTGCCGTCGATGCTGACGGCGCCATCGGAGGCTTCGGTGAGCCCGCCGATAATGTCGAGCAGCACGGATTTGCCGCTGCCGCTCGGGCCGACCAGGGTGATGAACTCGCCCTTGCGGATGGAAAGATCGACGCCGTTCAAGACCGTGACGCGATCTGAGGGGCGCCCGTCGATCGTAACCGTCTGGCCGGGCTTCAGCTGGAAGGTCTTTCTGATATCGGTGACGGTGATGCGGTCCATGGGCTTCTCCAATTCAGACTTGCGCGACGCGGATGCGGTGGGTCGGATCGAATTGCGATCCGCCGGGCTTGCCGCGTTTCCAGCCGAGCGCGCGGGAATAGCTGCCGAAGAGATTGCGCTCTTCCACTTCCGCTTCGGTGATGGCGAGCGGGCCGTCGGCGCGCTCGGCGACATAGAGCGCGTCGGTCGGACAGTAGATCTCGCAGAGGAAGCAGGTCTGGCAGTCATCCTGGCGGGCAATGACCGGCACGCCGTCGGTCGCGTCGAAGACATTGGCGGGGCAGACCTTCACGCAGATATCGCATTCGACGCAGCGGCTTTCGGAGACGAGTTCGATCATGATGCGATCTCCCGGCGGGCTTCGGGCTGCGCCTCGACGACGATCTCGTCGACGCCGCGCAGGGCGATGGAATGGGCGAAGGCCGGGTCGCTGCCCTTGAAATCCGAGCGGCGGTGCATGCCGCGGCTTTCCTTGCGGGCGAGTGCCGCGGCCAGCGACCAGCGGCCGTGGGCGGCAATGGCGGCCGCCTCGCGCGCCTTCAGCCTGTCGAGGCCGGTGCCGGAGAGATGGCTTCTGACATCGGCCCAGAGGGCATCGAGCTTGTCCCGGCTTGCCTGCAGGCGGCTGCCCTCGCGAAAATAGTTCTTCTCCAGCGGCGTGACTTCGGCGCGCACGGTGTCGATGACGTCCTTCGGCGTCAGCGAGGATTTCGTCGTGCCGCCGGGGCGCAGGCCCGCCTGGCCGAGCGGGCTGGAATTGGCGCGGAAGGCCTTGTCGCCGCGGCGCTTGCTGTGGGCGGCCGCACCCTGGCCGGACCACCAGCCGCTGGCGATGGCCCAGGAGGAATTGGGTCCGCCACCGCCTGACGTGGCGCCCGCGAGCGGCTCGCGGCTTGCGGCATCGCCGGCGACATAGAGGCCGGGCACGTCGGTTCCGCAATCCGACGTGGCGATGCGGATGCCGCCGGTGCCGCGCACCGTGCCTTCGGCGCGGAAGGTGACGCGGAACATTTGGGCGAAAGGATCGACCGGCGTGCGGTCATAGGGCACGAAACAGTTCGGCTGGCCGCGGCGCAGCCAGTCCTGCAGGGCGGGCTCGGCCTGATCGAGCACGGCATAGACCGGGGCTTCGATCATGGCTCTGGCGATTTCCCTTTCGCGCTCGCCGATGCCGTTCCGCAGGTGGTTGCCGTCGCTGTCGAGGATCGGCGTGCCGTCCTCGCGAAAGAAGGAGGCCCAGCGGAAGGGCAGGCCCTTGTTGAGCGAGGAGCCGTAGGGGGCGAGCGTATATTTGCCGGTGAATTCCATGCCGGAGAGGCCGGCGCCGGCTTCCGCCGCCATCAGGTGGCCGTCGCCGGTCAGCGCCGCAGCACCCAGGATGCGTTCATGGAAGGCGCAGCCGCCCGTTGCCAGCACCACGGCGCCGGCCTCCACGCGCCAGTCGCGCTCGCGCTGGCGGTCGATGCCGGCAGCACCGGTGACGGCCTCGCCATCGAAATAAAGTTCGAGGGCAGGGTGGTGATCGAGAACGGTGACGCCGGCTTTCAGCACCCGGCGGCGCATGAAGGCCATGTAATCGGGGCCGCGCAGGTTGGCGATATAGAGCTTGCCATCCTCGTCATCGGGGAAGGGGTAGCCCCATTCGGCAAGCTTGACGAGGTTCTCATAGGCCTGGTCGACCGTGCGCAGCATCCAGCGCTGGTCGGCGAGATTGGCAGTGCGCTGCCAGCGGCGCTCGACGATCTGGGCGCGGTTTTCGCCCGGCGGCACCAGCCATGTGCCGGTGTTGGACGGGGCCGTCGCGCCGCTCGTGCCGAGATAACCCTTGTCGGCGAGGATGACGCGGGCGCCGTTCTGCGCCGCTGCGAGAGCCGCCCAGGCGCCGGCCGGCCCGCCGCCAAGGACGAGCACGTCCGTCTGCAGATGCAACGGGCCGCTGCCCGCCAGGTCCTTACGCTTCAGCGACATCGGAAAATCTCTAGGTGATGGTAAAAGAGCACGGCAGCAGGAGGGCTGCCGTGCCAAGTGATGCGAAATAGCGCGGCAGCCGAAGGGCTGCTGCGCGACCGCATCAGGCAGCGTTTGAGAACCAGGAGGGTTCGTTGCCTGCGGTCCACTTGATGTTGCAGCCGATCGACGGGGTCTGTTCCGGCGCGGGTTTCGCGCCGGCAAGCACGGCGTCAGCGGCAGCGCGCAGATCCCTGCCGGTGACAGGCTTGCCGTTGCCGGGGCGGGCATCGTCGAACTGGCCGTGATAGGCGAGCCTGCGGGCGCCATCGAAGAGGAAAAGGTCAGGCGTGCAGGCCGCGCCATAGGCCTTTGCGACGGACTGCGCCTCGTCCTTCAGATAGGGGAAAGTGTAGCCGATCGCCTCGGCTTCCTGGCCGACGGCCGCAAGGCTTTCTTCCGGATGCGCCTCGGCATCGTTGCTGTTGATGGCGATGACGCGCAGGCCCCTGGATTCATATTCGCGGGCGAAGGCGGCGAGTTCGGTGCGGATCAACTGCACGAAGGGGCACCGGTTGGAAATGAAGGCCACGAGCAGGGCCGGCGTGCCGTCGAAATCGGAGAGCTTGTGCAGCACGCCCTTCGCATCCGGCAGAATGAAATCCGCAGCACGGGTGCCGAGCTCGACGGGATTGGAACTGGTCTTGGGCATCATAACCTCCTGATGGCTTCAAATTATATAATCTATAAATTTTATGAAGTTTAAACCGGAGGATATTTGCTTCGGAGAGCCTTTGAGGAAATAGGTTTCTGCGAGGCGGGATGATTGTGGAAGATTTTTGAGCTGGAGGCGGAGTGGTGGGGGCAGGCGCGGGGCGAATGCAGAGGAGTCGGAATCTCCTCGGCTCAAGAATGAGGAACAGGCACAAGGGTTCTCTTCGTAAACGGTCGCAGACTTCTCTTTCAATCAGCCCGCCGACAGCATTACCGTCCGGCACCCTCCAGCCTGTGGCGCATCCAGATGTTCGGCTCCTCGTACAGCCCGATATCGGCTTCGCGGTCCGCCATCAGCGGCGCCAGCCCGCCTTCCACATGATACGGGCCGGAGACGGGAAAGCGCAGGCCGGTCCAGACGGTCCATTGTTCCAGCGACGCGCTGACGCGCATCGAACGCGGGGCGATCTTCACGATCCGGGCGCCGAGCTGCCAATGTTTGCGCATCCAGGGATCGAAGGGCGTGCCGTCCGGCGTGGTCCAGCCGACATAATCCGCAAAGGATGCCAGCGGATAGGCGGATTTCCTGGTGGGGCGCACGGGGGCGACGAGGGCATCAAGGCAGGCGTCTCGCGCGTGCTTCTTCATGTTTTCGATCAGGCGCTCGGCGAGATCCGAACCGCGCACCTTCGGTGTTACGACGACGGCGAGCGCGCAGAGGGCATTCGGCCTTTGCCCCGATGCGGCGCCTTCGACGCCGCGGGCGAGAACCGCATCCCATCCATCGTCGGGCAGGGTGGTTTCGTCATCGATATCGGGCCAGTGGAAGGGAACGCTGTTCGACGTGGCAAGGACGCGTTCGGCGCCATGCCCGTCCGGGCCGAGGATGAGGAACTGGTGGCGGCGCAGCGCGCCCGAAAACAGGCTGTCCCAGTGGCTGGCGATCGCCGCGTCGCCGCCGATGAACTTCGGCCAGACGGCCGCGCCCAGTTCGTCGAAAGCGGGGATGAGGTCCGGCCGCTCCTCGGCGCAGACAAGGGCGATCTCGTTGAAGGCTTCCTTCGTCATGGGCAAATATTCCCGAATCCATCGATGCGAACAGACGCAATCGGCCTCAAGAGAGTGTTGTGCGCAACCTTTTGTTCGATTGCCGAACGCAGGGTCCGCCCATGACTTATACGCCGCCCGGAGGCCGGGACAAATGGGCTGTGACCGTCATTTCGCCCGCAGACGGAACCGGTCTGGCGTAAGCGCCGGCATTTCGCTTCCGAACCGGCCTGGCTCCGTCGCGGTGACGATGGCAAGGCCGGCCGAAGGCTGGGCTACCCGCCATTCGACGGCAGCATCCACGAGAACCCGCAGGCTGCCGAGGCGCGAAGGGAATTTTCCGGCATTACGGGTATAATCGGTGTTGCGCTCCGACGCTGTCCCAATGCAATCGGTCGTTCCGGCGACAGTTTCGAGCAATATTGGATTTTGGATTGGTCAAACCTTGGAAGTGCGGAGCCTGCCTGCTCGCACGGCCTCTGCCAGGCGCTTTCTCATTTCCAGGAAGAAATCTTTGGGAACGTTTCCGTAGTCACAGCGAGAGGGATCGTTTGGCAATGGCCTGATACGGTCCGAAGGCCACTCAAATCGGTTGACCTCGCTCAGTCGAACGTAATTGATGTCCTCATCCAAACCCATTGCTTTGCAGACATCTTCGGGTATCTGCAACGATTGCTCTTCTTCCCCGATATCCGGGTACGAATGTGTAATCGGAACAACCGTGACCATACCTGTCTGACTTGAGGCCAGGACGATGGCACACGGGCGTTCTTTCTTGAAGCGGTCGTTGTGCCAGGTGTAATCGAACCGGATCACCAGACCCGGAGCAGGGTCCGGCAGTTTCACCTGGAGATCACGCCATATTCCGCGTTCTCAATCTCAGCGAGTAGCTCGTCATCGATCTCGCTTACATGAAGCACCTGCACCTCACGTCGCTTGAGACGGTTAAAATGTTCAAGCTCGTCTGCGCTGATGTAGGCGCCCACGACTCGGTTATGCGACGTGACTTCAATCACTCCGGCCTTATGCACCGCTTCGCGAATTCGTCCAAAGTGACGAGAGAAATCCGATGCGGGGATTCGAAGCACTCCCATAACCTATCTCCTTCATTGAAGCGCAAATTACGTATTTTACGTAAATTGTCAATGCGGAAGACCACACGACGGTTCCCAGGTTGCCGGATTTATGGAGCAGGGGCCATCGAACCGCAACAAGGCTTGGGGCAAGTGCTCCATAATGCCGGTATTCTTGGGGCGCGGCACGGCGAGCGATCAGGGCCGGCAGCTTGGCTGCCTTGCGCCGAAGGCGGGCGTTCTCGCATCTTTCGCAAGAGGTGTCAGGAGAGCGCCTGGCTCCGGCCGAAGGCGTTTCGCAAGGTCACCGGAGGAATTCGGCCCCCAACCCAGCGCTCTCCTGACGGGAGGATGATGGCAGGCAATGGTTGAGGCGGTGTCCTGCTATTCGCAACGCAATTCCGGACGCAAGACCGCTGCACACTTTTGCTGGAATTGCCTATCTTTTCAGCCGCCGCGCCAGCAGCGCGCCGGCATCGCCGATGACGATGGCGGGGATCAGGACCAGCGCCATGTCGTTGATGCGCGGCGGCACGTCGATGACGACGAGGGAAAGGCCGAACCAGGGATTGAGGATCTGCACCATGTAGATCGCCGCCCACCAGAGGCCGAAGGGGATGACGATGAGAAGGCGGCCGAGGCGGGTGGCGCTCCAGCGGTCGGCGGCTTCGGCAACAGCGATATCGCGGGCGGCCTCGATGCCCTTGATGGCCTCGTCGGCGGCGAGCCTCTCGCTGTCGGTCTCGGCGGCCAGTTTCGCCTGATAGGCCGAGAGCAGCGGGGCGGTGAATTTCTCGACGATGCCGCCGAGAAGAAGGTCGGCCAGCCACTTCATTTCGCCCATCCGCAGCGGTGGGCGAGATAGTACCAGCCTTCGGCGATGGCGGCGAGGAGGGCGCCCGCGGCGACCTGAAGCGCCATGGCGACATCGGGATCGCGCGCGATCATCTCGCCGAGATCGGGCGCGATCAGCCCGCGGGTGACGAGGATGGCGGCGAGGTAACGCAGGAGAATGCGGATGAAGACGAGGGTCATGTCTGCTGCCCGTGATGGTGATGGAGGGCGGCAGGATGGCCTCTGGATGGTTGGCGGGGTGTAGTCGGGACAAGTGCGGAACTGGCCGGCACATGCCACCAGTCTCCGTTTCGGCGCAAGTGCGCCATCGCGCAAGCTCATCGACGGTTCGGGCTTGGGAAGCGTGTCGCCGTTGGTGCCGCCTGGTGCCGCGCGCGAAGGAGATATGAGTGCCCTGAGTCCTGACCGCCTATTTCTTCCTCGCCCATGCTGTCGTTTGGGGTCGTGGCGGCGGTGGTGCCTTGGCCAGTTCCTCGACAAAGAGCGCAAGCGGCCGGATATTCTCGTTCTGGCTGGCCTCCTCAAGACATGACATGTACCTTTCGCGTCGATCGACAGGCACGACCGTCCACGGCAGTCCGGCTTCAGCCAGCAGCGCATTCATGAGAAAGCGACCGGAGCGTCCGTTTCCGTCCGGAAAGGGATGAATGTAGGTGAAGAGAAAAGGGGCGACGATAGCCTTGGCCCGTGGGTCGGGTTCATCCTCAATGCATTCGAACAGGGCGTCCATTGCATCCGCTATCGCATGTGGTGGCAGGGGCACATGGGAAGAACCTCGCAGATACACGTTGTGACTCCTGTACCCCGCGAGCTTGTGGGCCTCTGTGATGCCAGCCTGCACCGATGGTTGGAACATCGCTCTGAACCAGTCCTGATGACGACGAGACAGAAGAGGCCCCGATGTTTCTCCCTCAAGGATCGACCGGATATCCTTTCCCACCTCTTCGAACGCGAGGCGGTAGCCCTTGGCAGCCAAGGCGTTCCGGGCATCGGCATCTCCCGCATGTTCCTCGGGATTCCAGGCACCCGACTGAACCCTCTCAATCAGTTCCTCCGACACCTGATAGCCTTCGATCGAAAGCGAGTTTAGAGCATCCGCGACATATCGCTCTTCGATCTCCTCCATGTAGGCGTCGATATCGTTGAAACGCGTGCCTTCCATATCGATGCTATCCAGAGCATCCCGACTCATTTTCGCCCACAGGTTCTTGATGCGGGTGGCCGCAGGTGTCGCTGCTCTTCGTTCATCGAGCAGAGCGTGGCCACTGTCATCGAACGGGTCGTCTTCACGTACGAGATATCCGGCCGCGCTCATCGTCGACAGGATGTTATCGGCATCGCGGCTCCTTCCAAGATGGCGCAGGGCACCGGCTATCCTTCCGGCCATGGTGCTTCTTGCGCCGGAAAGGAGAACGCGAAGCAGCGATGCGGAACCGCGAATGGAACCAATGACGGCGATCATGTCGGTCGGTCTTGTGGTCCAGCTATTCTTTGCGCTGTTGATGATTGCCTCTTCCTTGGCGAGCACTCGGACGCCATTGTGAACGACGGATTGATCGACTTGCGGAACCCGCAACAAGAAAAGGGACGTGCCGCCCGGCATTGGAAGAACCTGATTGTTGGCTGCGGGACTGCGAACGACAATCTGAGGCACAACGGACCAGTTTTCGGCCCACAAAGTCACCGAGGTTTCCGGCGAGAAGCACCAGTCGCTTCCAAAGCGATCGTCCAGATAGCACCGTACGAATTCCCAGTAGACAGTGCTCCACTCGGAGTCGATCCGGCGCCTGTCGGAAGGTCGGGAATTAACTGCGAGCCAGCCGCGCATTATCTCTTCCACAAATCCCGCATTGGCGAGACGCTCGCGATGAACCCTGCTCAATCGGTCGCTCTTCAGAGCCGATCGAGTCCCTTGTTCGGTTGCCCCTCGAAGCTCCCGAAGCGATGAGGCAAGTCGCTCGTTTGGCGGGCGTCCTGACATTTAATAAATCCTGCAGATGCGACGACGGCACTAATCCAGTGCCTTGCTTCAACACTAATTAGGTGTATCTATATCGCACTAATTTGCTGCATTCGCAACGCACTAATCAGATGCTGGCGTCACGCAAGGCGCAATAACCGCGTACCGATTGAAGCTATGTTGCCGAAGACCGATCTCTTCCTGCTTTTTCGGCTGCGGGAGATCTGGTGGCACTTGCTACCTCATTGCGGACAGTTGCGCAGGCGGAATGGCGATTGGCTTTGCGGGGCGGCGCTTGAGGCCGTTGCCTTCGCGCTCGCGCGCGCCTTTCGATTGCGGGTGCCGCTCAAAGAAACCGCGCCAGCGCGCCGGAGGCGATCGCCTTGATCAGCAGGCCGGCCAGCGGCGTCAGCACGATGGCGATGACGGCCCAGAGGGCCTTGCCGATGCGGTTTGCGAGTTTTTCGACGCTGCCTTCGATGCGCACCAGGGCGGCGTTGATATGCGGCTGCTGGGCTTCCAGCGAAACGACGCGTTCCTTCAAGTCGCTGATCCTGCCGTGGAGTTTGTCGAGTTCGTTGCGGGTGGTTTCATCCATGATGCCGATCCTTTTCGGCATCATGGATAAGGCGGGGATGGTTGAGGGCGAAAATCACGCTCCTGCGATCTGCGCAAGGCCGGCGGCCACCTTGCGCGGGATCTCGCCTGCGGGGGATTGCGCCGTGAGGCCGCTGGCGGCGAGGATGGCGTCAATATGCTCCTCGCCGATGCCGAGATCGCCGCGCGGCGGGCGGACGGCCTTTGCCAGCGCGGCCGGCCCGCCGCCGGCGGGCGGGGTTTTCGCGTCGCGGATCGCGGGCAGGCAGGCCATGACGGAATAGGCGGTCTGCCGCGCCAGCCGCGCGGCGTCGCCATCGCCATCGCCGGTGCCGGTGCCGATTGCGGCGGCAAACACCGCGTCCACCATGGCGAGCGCCGTCAGATCCATGGCGAGCGAAGCGCCCTGCCGCGCGGCGCGCGCCGCATCCGCATTGCCGTCAGCGGCTGCGGCCTCGAATTTGCCGGCAAGGTGGGCGGTGAGCGCCTTGAAGAGCCGCAGGATTTCGCTTCTTTCGGCCCCTCGCGGGCGCAGGCCCGATGTCGCCTGCCGGATGCCGGCATCGGCATCGGCAATGGCGCGCGCCTGGTCGGCGCCGGGCTGGCGCTCGGCCTTGTCATAACAGGCGAGCCACAGGGGCATTTCGACGAGAAGGAATTGCAGCGTTTCGCCAAGCCAGAGCGCCGTCGTCTCCCATGCCGTGCCGCGATCGCCGGGAACGCTGCGCCGGCCGATTTCGGGCGAGCGGCCGGCGAGCCTTCCCGGAAGCTCGGGATCGAAGCCGTTGCGCAGCCCGGCCAGGAAATCGGCCCGGCCGGCGGCGGCGATCATGTCGGCGAGCGGATAGCGGCTGCAGAGCGTTGCGGCGAGTTCCTGCGCCAGGCCTGCCGCGACGGCGTTGTCTTTCGCCAGCCGGGCCGAGCGGCCGACGAGGCCGGCAGCCGTGAGCGCACCGGCGCCGATATCGTTCATCCAGCCGTTCAGGATGGAGCCTTCGAAGAGGCGACCGGCGCGCGCCATGGCGTCCTTCAGCTCCTCGTGCTCCAGCAGGCGCCGCGCATTGGCCAGCGGCTCGCAGAGTTCCAGGTCATGGATGAGATGGTTGACGTGGCGGTGCAGCACGGCAATGTCCGCCGCAAGCGGGCGGCCGGCGCGGGAGCGGCCGTGGCCGGCTGCCGTCGCGGATTTGACGCAGCGGCCGCGGAGCAGCGCCTGCGAAAGCTCCTCCGCCGTCTCGGCGCCGTCATAGGCCAGCGGATAAAAGCCGCCCTTCAGCGCCTTGCCGGCGATGGTGACGGGGGTCGGCGCCACCCATTGCGGCGTTATACCGGTGAGGCGCTTTTCGCGGGCGGCGATATCGGGCTCGAAGCTTGCCAGATAATCCCAGACGGATTGCGCGAAGGCGGCGTCGCGCGCATCGAGGAGGCCAAGCACGGCATCGAGCCCGGCCTCGTCGAATGCGCCTTCGATGCGGGCATCCGTCAGGCGGCGGCGGTTCACCTCGTTGCCGGTATTGAGCGCAACGGCGATGGCTTCCCATTTCGACAGGGACTGGCCGAGGGCCGGCAGGTAGCGGGGCTCGCCCATCTGGCGGCGCTCCTGCGGCGAATAGACATCGTAGAGCGCCTGCAGATCGGCGCCGGCCTTCTGCCTGCGCTGCGCCAGCCTTTCCGCGGCGGCCGCAAACGGCGCCTTGAACGCCTGCCAGGCGATGCCGGCGTCCATATCCGTGAGGGCGGCATCGGCCGCGCGGGCGCGGTGGAAGGGGCGCAGCGGCTCGTCGGTTGCCGGTTTGCGGCTTTTCAGGCCGCGCACCAGGCTGGAAACGGTCTCAGCGAGTTCGGCCTTGCGATCGGCATCGACGAGTTTTCCGGCGCGCCGGGCGGCATGCTGGATATTGCCAAGGGCGGCGGCGACGGCGCGCAGGCGTTCGAGCGTGATCTCCTTGTAGGACTGGCGGCCGGAGCCGATCAGCACGCTGTCGGGAATGGCGAGCTCGTTTTCCCGGCCCTCGTCCTTCATGGCCTGCATATAGTCTCTGAGCGCGACGCGCGGATCGCCCCGGCCTCGCGCCGCGTCTTTCCGCTCGCCGGCGAAGCCGTAGCGGTCGAGCAGGGCATCGACGGCGCCGGCATAATCGATGCGGCCGCCGTCGCGAAGGACGGCCTGCGCGAGCCTTTCGCGGGCGGGGCCGCCTGCGAGGCTTGCCGCCTCGGCCTCGATCTTTTCCACCTCGCCGGCGATTTCGAGGCTTTCGGCATAGATCGCGTGGTTGAGAAGCTGCCGGCGCCTGGCGGTGATCAGCTTGCCGATGCGCTCGTCTTCCCCGGCCCGCGGGGAAGTCTTTCCATCGCCGGTGCCGGGCTTGCGGCTTGCCCTTTCGCGCCACGCCGCATCCTCGGCCAGTTCCTCGCCAAGCCGCACGGCCTCCACGCCGGTGCGCCGGCCGGCGGCGAGGAAACGCGCGCCGTCCATGGCGTCGGCCACTTCCATGCCGGCGGTGGCCGAGCGCGCATAGGCCCTGGCTTCGGCCAGCGTCATGATTTCGCCGCTGCCGGCGACGTCTGCGATCGCCTGCAGTTCGGCCGCCAGCCATTCGGCCCGCCGGTCGTTATGCAGGGCGGCAATCGCCCGCTCTTCGGCCGAGCCGTCGATCAGCATGTCGCCGTGGCGCTCCAGCATCACGCGCTCGACTTCGAAGGCGATCGCATCGGCGCGGGCGGGCGCCAGCGTCATGGCCGCCACCAGCTCGTCGCCGGAGCCGAGGCCGAAGAGATCGGCGACGATATCGGGGTCCAGCCCGCCGCGATCGGCATGGAGCGGCTGCCTGCCGCGGGGCAGGGCATCGAGAATGCCGGCGCCGTAGCGCGTCTCCAGGGCTGCCCTGTCGAAGCGGATGTCGCCGGACGGGGCGGGTGTTTGCGCATCCAGCCAGCGCCCGTTCGCCATCCATTCGATGGCGCGGTAGAGGCCGGTGGCGTCGATTTGCTTTTCGACCTCGCGCCGCACGGCCGCCTTTTCCGCCTTGTAGTCCTCCTGTTCCTCGCGCCGCACCGGCTCCATCATCTGCCGCAGCAGGCGGGATTTGGCTTCTTGAGCGGCCAGTGCGCGCAGTTTCAGCAGGCGGTCGTAGCGCGGCTGGGCGAGACCGGCGGCCTCGGCGCTGGCAAAGACGGGCTCTTCGCCGCCGAGATCGGCCTGCGCCATGTCGATCGCGGTGTCGCAGGCCAGCAGGCGGAAGAAGATGGCGCCGACGTCGGGGGCGAGGGGGATATCGAGGGCGACGAGGCGGCGGTAGATCGAGGTCAGCCAGTCGCGGAACTGCTCGAAGACGCCACGCATCTGCGGCGAGGGCGCCGTGGCTTCGATGAGGTAGGTTTCGGCGGTGCTTGCAAAGAGGGATTGCATGGCGGCGTCGATGGCCGCGTCTTTGAGGGGATTGCCGGTGGAACCGTGGTCGAGGACGGCGAGCACGTCCTTTGCGGTGATCTTGATGTCGGATGCGGTACGGGTGGCATCGGCGGCGATGGCACGGGCGTTTTCGCGCCACCAGTTTTGAAGATGGGTGAAATCTTCGGTCACGATGGGGATGTCGTGTGCCGCCATATCCTGCATGGTTTGAAGGAAATAGCGGCTTGCTCCACGCAGCACGGCGGAGAAATCGGGCTTGCGGAAAATGTCGAGGATCGCCACGCCGTCGGCGCCGTTCGGAATGCGGGGTGCGGAATGCGGATTGCGATCCGAATGGGTAAAGAGAGCGCCGGTTGCGGTGGGAATATATGCTTGCGCTGCTTCGCCATCGGGTAAAGGCTGAGCGGACAGAACTTCGCTTGGGGATGAAACGTTGGTCAGATAGTTCAACGGGAAACCTCTCGGCAGATCGACTAGCGGTTAAGGGTTTGGCGGAGGCTTTTGATGCTCAGCCCGCTGGGGTCACGGTGCGTGTTTCCGGAGTTTGCAGGGCGTGCCATCGTCTTCTCGAGATAAGAGCCCGGCGCCCCCTCGCCGAGCCTTCGGTCGCCAGGGAATATCGGTTTGAAGTTGGAATCGCTGCGTTTTCCCGTCGGGGCGGGAGGGCGCACCGGCGCAGCCATGAGCGAGGCAAGGGCTGTCGAACTGTTCAAGGCGTCGGCGTCAAGGCGCATAGTGTCTTTGAAGTCCACATTCGCCTTGGAGCCGGTGGAAGGAGGACGGTCGTCGGCCATTGGGATTTTCAGGTCGCTGCCGGTATCTTTCGCCACCGGCGCGTCGTGCGTGCCGATTTTTCCGGACGGATCCTTGCCTGTCGCGTTGCTATGTTTTCCCATCGGGGCGGGAGGGCGCGCCGGCGCAGCCACGTGCGAGGCAAGGGCTTCGGAACTGTTCAAGGCGTCGGCGCCAAAGCGCATACTGTCCCTGAAGTCCACATCCGCCTTGGAGCCTGTGGAATGAGGCAGGTAGGCGGCCATTGGGATTTTCAGGTCGCTGCCGGTATCTTTCGCCACCTGCGCGTCGTGCGTGCCGATTTTTCCGGACGGATCCCTGCCTGTCGCGTTGCTATATTTCTCGACGGCTTCGTGCGACGCGTAGGCATGTTCGGCGGGAGTGTCCTTCAGCACGTTTGCGGTGAAATCTCGATGGCCTTCCGGGTCACGTGCGCGATATTTCGACGCCTCCACCGTCGCTGCGATGTCGTCGAGGTCCTGGCGGGCCTTGATGGCCGCTTCAGGCCGGGACATGGACAAGCGCAGGGAACCGCGGCCACGCGTGAGCATCCGCAAAGATACAGTGGCGGCATCCTGGATGATTTCCTTACCGATGCCGGCAATGCCGCCCGTCACAAAGGTGTCTGCAACTTTATCGAACGCCTCCTGCTTGGGGTCGATAAGATGATGCTCGATCAAATTCTGCGCGAAGAGCTGCGTCGCCTGTGCCGAACTTTCCTTGAAGCCTATGCCTGCCCATTTTTCGAGAGATGAATTCAGGTGAAGGCGCGTCAGCACCGGCGATGACAGCCGGTCAAAGGGGAATTTGTCGATGAATGCGGTCGGGGCATAGGTCCATGCCGCCAAGCTTTGATCAGATTCGCTGCGATTGGCTTTTCTCGCTGCAGCGGCGCCATCTCCAGCAGCGCGCAAGAATTCCACTCCGGTGCCAGCCCAACCTCCAACCGCTACGGTCGCCAGGACGCCGGGAAGAGCGGCGCCGACCATTTCACCCGTCAGACGACCCAAGCTATTCTCATAGCCGGGTGCGGCGGGGAAAAGATTTTCGCCGTAGTCTCCCACGCTTGCACCCGAGCTCTGGAGGAAGCGGGAGAAATTTTGGAATGTGGAATAGAACTCCGCCTTCGCCTGCTCAGGCGTCAGTGCCCCCGCTCGAACTTGCCGCAAGACTCGTCTCGAAAATGCCGCTTCGCTTTCCGGCAATTTGCCAAGTTCCGTGTCCAGCAGCGCATAGTCCCTGTCAGACAGGCCCGCAGCCTTGGAAATATTTTCAATGCGGGCCAGTTCCTGTTCCGATTTGGGTATTGCCATAAGCTGGCCTGCCCCCTCGATGATCCGGCCCGTTCCGGTAACGGCGGCGCTGGCGACGCCTTTGGGAACCTCCACGAGGTTCTGTCCGAATTCTTCGGTCCTTTTGACGGCCGGGCTGGACGAATGCGCCAGGTACTTGAAGACATCCTCCCGGGTAGCCGCATTTGTCCGCACGGCATCCAGATAGAATTTCGCGTTAAAAGAATCGAGCGCATCCTGGGAGAGGATTTTCTGCAAGAGAGCGTAGGCCTGCTCATCGGTCAATTTTGCCGCATCGGCGATTTCTTCGATGAGGGCATCTCTTGCCTTGGTTTCATCGCTGCGAGTGTCTTGAACGACTGCGGGAGCCTCACCTGTGGCTGGTGCGGCGGGGCTCGCTGGCGGAACGCCAGGCTGCGCTGCGAGCGGATCGGAAAGGGAGCCGTTCGAACCGGCCGGGTCGGCGGGCGGAGTTGCGGGTTGTGGGAGCGAGCCGGCATCCTCACCTGCCGGACCGGGAGGCTGAGTGCCTGGTGCAACGGGATTTGGGGCCGGCGCCTGCTGCGGCACGGCTCGGCCTGCGGGGCTCTCAGACAGGGGAGTTTCAGGATTTGCAGGTGGGCTGGCCTGCGTCCGTTCTGGCAGCTTTACATCCCCGAAAGCTTGGGGCACCTGACCGAACCGCTGTACCATCTCTTCGAAGGAACACAGGTTGTAGACATCATCCTTCGCCAGAAGGATGGCCATGGGGTTTTCGCCGTACCAGGTCGCCGTTTTCCTTGCGGTGGAGAGCAGCACCTTGTCACGCGTCTCGTCCATAAGACGTTGAAACATCGGGCGATACTCCTTCACCATCTGCAGGGTCGGGAGAGGATTTCCTGTTCTTTGCGCATACTCGCGCGCGAAATTAAGGTTATCCGCAACCTCGTCTGGATTTTCATCCGAGGATTGAATATAGCTGGCGGCAGCAGCGGCCTGCTGCCGTCGTTTCAGGTCGTCGTAAGGTTGCATGTTATCCATGTCTGTCTCCCGTTCGGCCGAGAGACAGGGGTAGGTGCGCAAGAGTTGTTTTATAAATCGGGGGAGGAATGCCGATGGCAGACGGGACGAATGTGCGCGGGGCGCCGGCCGGCGGTAAAGGTGGCACCGGAGCGGCAATCGCGATCCTGGCGGCGGTCGCGCTGGTCTGCGCTATGGCGCGCCGTATCGCTGCGGCAACGGCCTATCCGGCGGCGGAGGGAGGGCGCCTTGTCGGCGAGATAGTCGGCGGAGCCCTGCCGCCGTTCGTCGTGGGCCTGATCGTTTTCTTCATCGTTCGCCTGGTCCGGCGCAAAAACGGTGATCGCTTTGCCTGCGTGCTGTCCGGCCTGATCGTCGTGCTCGCGCTTGCGGGCCTTGGTTATGTGAGCGACCTCAACCATCTGAACGAATTTCAATAAGGACCTGATGCGCCATCGCGGCAGAAGCGGGACACGGCAGGGCGCGCGCTTGATGGGGGGAGCCGGTGACGTGCGGCGGGCAAGGCGCCTGCCGCTCCGTTGACGGAGTTCAGAAAGCCTCGCGGCTGTCGCTTCTCGGATCGCCGTCGATCTGGTGCGGCCGGTAGAGATCGCCGCGCGCGGTGCGGCGCCAGGGGCGGGCGAGATTGGCCGGGTCGGTTTCGATTTCGGCGAATGCTATCCCTGGCGAACCGTCATTCGGGCAACGGGCCGCCCATTGGCCCCTGGGACCGGCGATGCCGCAGGGCGTGACGACGCTTTGCGGCGCATGGGTGGCGTAGCTCACCCAGAATGTGTTGCTGGCCGCGAGCCCGAGTACCTCGGCAGCGAAGGGAGGTGCGGCCGAAGGGACTTCTCCCGATGTCGAAAACAGCACGCAATCCACGTCCAGCCGCTCATATTCGGTGAAGATCTCATGGTAATGCGACTCCATGCCGGCCGCGCAGCCGAAGCGCATGCCCTCCACCTCGAAGGTGACGGGAATCCTGCCCGGCGAATACAGGAAGGAAAATTTCGTGTGGGAGAGAAGGCGCTCGTCATAACGCGTCACCAGCTCGCCCCGGTCGGAGAGGATATAGAGGCTGTTATGCGGCCGGTGCGGCGGGGTGAGCCGATGAGGTGCGCCGAAGACCGTCCAGATTTTCAGCTCCCTTGCGCATGAGCGTATCGCATCCAGCTCTTCGCGAAGAACCTCCCATCGATAGCGGCTCCAATCGGCCGCGCCGATCTCGGCCGGGCCGGTTTCGGAGAGGATCCGCTTGTTGGGAAAGCAGATCGTGCCTTCGCAGAAGTGGATGAGGCGGGCACCGGCGTCGCGCGCCTGGCGCATAAGGCGGCGCATTTCCGCGCCGTTGGCGCGGAAGGCATCGGCATCGCGCGGGTCGAGGCATACCGTGGTCTGAGCGACGGCGAGCCGGAGCGACTTGCCGGCGGGCTCGCCCGCTTGCGGTTCGGGCCGGGGCTCGCGGATATGGCTGAGGGCCGAGGTGTAGGATTCGCCGGTCTTTGCGGCGCGGGCGCGCACCCGGCGCTTGAAGTTTCCGTTTCGGGTCATTGTCTGGCCTTTCCGTCACGGACGTCTGTTCCCCGGCAACCACGCCCGCACGATCGGACCTTGGTTGATGGACCCGAGACGGAAGTCCCTTTGCCTCCGCTTGAGAGACCCTGCCGGGGAGGATCGCTGGAGGTTGGGCGCAGGCCACGCCTGGACGTGAAGATGTCGATGCCGGCGTGATTCGTCAATCTGCGGGCGCGGCGGGTGGCCGCCGCGCCTGGCGCCTCACGTTGGGCGATGTTTCTTACGCTGCGGCAATGCCGTTGAGTTGCGCCATCGCATCGTCCGGCAGCTCGATATCGGCGACGGCGAGGTTTTCCCTGAGATGGCCGCGCGAGGATGTGCCGGGGATCAGCAGGATGTTCGGGGCGCGTTTCAGCAGCCAGGCGAGCGCGACCTGCAGCGGCGTGGCGCCCAGGCGGGCGGCGACATCCGAAAGCGTCGAGGATTGCAGCGGCGAGAAGCCGCCGAGCGGGAAGAAGGGCACATAGGCCGTGCCTTCCGCGGCGAGCTTGTCGATCAGCGCGTCGTCGCCGCGGTTGGCGAGGTTATACTGGTTCTGAACGCAGACGATCTGCGTGATCCTGCGGCCGTCGTCCACCTGTTTTGCCGTCGCGTTGGAGAGGCCGATATGTTTGACCAGGCCCTGCTGCTGCAGCTCGGCCAGAACCGTCAGCGGCGCTTCGAGCGCGCCTTCGGCCGGGCCGTGCACATCGAACATGGCGCGCAGGTTCACCACCTCGATCACGTCGAGGCCGAGGTTTTTCAGGTTGCTGTGGATGGCGGCGGTCAGCTCTTCCCTGGAAAAGGCCGGGTTCCAGGAGGCGTCGGCGCCGCGCAGAGCGCCGACCTTGGTGACGATCGTAAGATCGTCGGGATAGGGATGCAGCGCTTCCCTGATGATCTCGTTGGTCACGTAAGGGCCGTAGAAATCGCTGGTATCGATATGGTCGACGCCGCTTTCGACCGCTTCGCGCAGCACGGCGATCGCCTCGGCCCGATCGCGCGGCGGGCCGAAGACGCCCTTGCCGGCAAGCTGCATGGCGCCGTAGCCAAGGCGCTTGACCGTGCGGTCGCCGAGCCTGAATGTTCCCGATTTTTCGACAGTGGACATGAAATCTCTTCTCCGGTTGAGGGCAGGAGAGCAGATAGGCCGGTATCATTGCCGCGACAACGGGCTATAATGCGGACGGGCTGTCCTGATTTAAGGACAATGGCAGGGGCCGGAACATGAAGCAGGGTGTGCCTGATATCGGCGACGTCGCCGCCTTTCTCGCCGTCGCACGGGCCGGCGGTTTCCGCGAGGCGGAGCGGGCGGGGCATATGAGCTCGTCGGCGCTGAGCGAGGCGGTGCGCCGGCTGGAGGCGGAGCTTGGCGTCCGGCTGCTGAACCGGACGACGCGCAGCGTGGTGCCGACGGAGGCCGGGCGCGGGCTGCTGGAGCGGCTGGGGCCGGCCTTCGGCGAGATCGATGCGGCGCTCGACCATGCGAAGGATTTCCGTGACCGGCCGGCGGGCCGGCTGAAGCTCAACGTGCCGGTCAGCGCGGCCCGGCTGGTGCTGCCGGCCATCGTGCCGGCCTTTCTCAGGGCCTATCCGGAGATCCGGCTCGAGATCGTCACCGAGGAGAATTTCGTCGATATCCTGGCGGCCGGCTGCGATGCCGGCATCCGTTACGACGAGCGGCTGGAGCGGGACATGATCGCCGTGCCGATCGGCCCGCGCATCCAGCGTTACGCCGGGGGCGCTTCGCCCGCCTATCTGGCGCAACGCGGGCGGCCGCAGCATCCGCGCGACCTGCTGGGGCACGCCTGTATCCGCGGGCGTTTTGCCGGGCGCGCCATGCCTGTCTGGGAGTTCGAGCGCAACGGCGAGGTGGTGCGGGTCGATCCGCCGGGGCCGCTGATCGTCGAGAACGGCGGCGGCACGGATCTCGCCGTTGCGGCGGCCGTTGCCGGAACGGGCGTGGTCTTCACCTTCGAGGACTGGCTGAAACCCTATTTCGGCAGCGGCGCGCTGGAGCCGGTGCTGGAGGACTGGTGGGAGAGCTTTTCCGGCCCCTTCCTCTATTATCCCGGCCGTCGTCTGGTGCCGGCGCCGCTGCGCGCCTTCATCGATTTCATAAAGGCGATGCCGCGGCAGGCGTGAAAGGAGATCACCGGCCCGCAACGTGGTAGAGTGGGGCGGGCGATGCATTCGCCGCATCGCCATCACCATCATCAACACCATCGTCGTGACGATGGGAGGGGGAAGATCATGAGCGACGCAAGCAGCAAGGCCGGCAACGGCACAAGCGAGATGAAGCTGGAGATCATCGTCGTGCCCGTTTCGGATGTCGACCGGGCCAAGGCCTTCTATGGCGGGCTCGGCTGGCGCCTCGATGCGGACTATTCCTCGGGTGAAGACTATCGGGTGATCCAGTTCACCCCGCCGGGCTCGAACGCCTCCGTCATCTTCGGGAAAAACGTCACACCGGCGGCGCCGGGCTCCGCCCAGGGGCTCTATCTCATCGTCTCCGATATCGAGGCCGCCCGAAAGGAGCTGCGCGAGCGCGGCGTGGCGGTCAGCGAGGCCTTCCATCCCGAGGGAGACGTCTATGGCGGGCCGGACGTGCCCTATCTCTTCGGCCGGCGGCGCGTGAGCGGCCCCGATCCCGACCGCGGCAGCTACCGCTCCTTCGCCGCCTTCAGCGATCCGGACGGCAACGGCTGGCTCTTCCAGGAAATCACCGCCCGGCTGCCGGGGCGCATTACGTCGGACCTTGCCGCCTTCGCTACGGTGAAGGATCTGGCCGCGGGGCTGCGAAGGGCGGCTGCGGCGCATGGCGAACACGAGAAGCGCAATGGCGGAAAACACGACGAGAACTGGCCGGACTGGTATGCGGCCTATATGATGGCCGAGCAGACCGGCCGGCCGCTGCCGCAATGAGGTGACTGCCGGGCGGGACCGGCCGGTCCCGCCCGGCGTTACGGAGTCCGCCGTTATCAGGGCCGATCGTTACAGGGGGCGGAACTCGGCCGCCCATTTCCACAGGTCGTCCATCTGGTTCGGCGGAATGCCCATGGCGATTGCGAGCAGATCCATTCGCGGATCCTCGCGGGAATATTCCTGCGCCTCCTCGACCATGATGCGCACCGTTTCCCTCTCCCTGGCCGAGAGCCCGGCCATGCCGCCGATGACGGAGAGGACATCGGCCTTGAAGATCGGCGGCTCGAGCTCAAGCGCGGCGAGCCAGAGCTGCCATTTCCGGAGGATCGGGAAACGGTCTTCGAGGCCATGGGGATCGCGGAGGTATTTCGCGATGGCGGGTTCCTGGTCGTCGTGTGCGGTGAGATCCAGGTTGGGCTGATCGCGGGAGAATATTTCGAGGATCGTTCCGCCGCTGTCGTAGCGAACATACACAGTCGTCATGCAAATAACCTCTTGCAGGTGTAATCATGCCAGCCGCAAACAGAAAAGGAGGCTGAGCAGGCCGTGCTTGTCACAGCGACGAACCTCCAGAGCTGACCGTTGGCATTGCTTCGCGCCTTGCCTGCTGCGAGGCTCTGGTCGGGATAGTCGTTGCCCGAACGCGACCGGCACCGGATCTGGTGGGCGGCGCCGGTGGTGTAGCTGGCTGCTGCGGCGTCTGAGATGATCCCGATGCAGTCCTGGCTCGCGTTTGCTACAAAAGTATCAATCAGCACCCAGATGTCGACACTCAGTCCCACAGGGACATTGCCGGGTATGGCGAGGCCCTGGACGTTGCTGTTGGCGGTGAACCACGGATAGGTGTCGGTGTTGACTTCGTTGCCGGTTTGCCAGAATGGAACAATGTTTCCCGATGAGTTGGTGATGATGAGACCCACGCGGCTCCCGGACAAGCACTCCCATCCGATCGGTTTTACGACGCCTGCCTCTGATCCCGACAGCGACATGACGAAATCTGTAGAGCCATCCGATAGCTTCCTGATGGCATAGAGGAAGTAGGTTTTTGACGCCTGGACCGATCCTGTGTCGAGCAGCTGGGCAAGTGTTTTGGCCGTCGCAAGGCTGGTCTGATGCTTCTTCCCGCCAAACCAGCCAACGCCCGGGCCGATGGTCAGAGACGTGGCGCCGACATAAGCGGGGATGAACCCCGTAAAGAAATCCAGACCGGTAGCAACACAGACATATTTGACAATACCACCCGCCAGGACCTTCTTCAGCCCCCAGCCTGCGGCGCTGTCGGCAATGGCGAACTCGTCGCTGTCCACGATGTCGGTCTTTGCCGCGGCGCCGTGCAGCCAGCCGGCCAGGGTGTTGGTGATGTCGTTGTAGATCGCCAGCGTCTTGCGATACCAGTGAAAGGCGGAAAACAGGCCGTCCGAGCCGGGAATTTCGCTGTCTTCCGGGTTCGCCGCGTAGGCGGTCGCGAGGCTCGCGCCGGCGCCTGCGTCGGTTGCCGACTGGGCGGCTTCGGCGGCTTTCTGCTTGACGATCTGCGTCAGGCCGGCAACCTCGGGAATGTCGTCGGCAAGGCCTGCCACTGTCTCCAGATATTGCGAGACGGCGGCAACGGCTTCCAGCACCTCGCCCTTGTTGCTGAGCGCCAGCACGTCGGCGATGAGCTTGTCGATCGTGGCCGGATCGAAGGAGGGCGGAATGGTGACGGCGCGGGCGGCTCGTTCCTTGAGCTGCTGCAGCCGCATCACGACGAGGTCGAGCGCCTGCTCGACGGTCTCGGCATAATAGGCGCCCTGGTTTTCCAGGTCGGTCTCCTGGGTGAAGGGCACGTCCAGCAGCAGGGTTATCCTGGTGCCGGCGGCCGGGGCGGGGAGGATGATCGCGCTTCCGCCGCCATCGTTGCCGGTGCCGGTCACGGTGTAATCGGCGTCGAGCACCAGGATCGAATCCGTGCCCGACGCATCCGTCCGGATCACCTGCAGATGCTCGGGCGCGAGGATCTTGAACTTGTATTCGAAATGTGTGGTGACGCCGTCCCCGCTATAGGGGCCGGACCGGTTTATCTCGCTTGAAATGGTCATGGATCACGCCTCTGGTTTTGCCGACCATAGGCGCGGGAAGGTTGTCGGCATGACAGGGCCGGAAGATCAGCGCGACGAGCCCGCCATGTCCCCATGACGCGGCCGAAGGCAGCTTGCGGAGGAACAGGCGCCGGTGGTGCGGTCATGTCTCTGCCCCGTGACGTGGTCGAGCCGGCACAACGCTTCTGGATTGTATGCGGAACCTGTCATAAAACAGGGGGATGCAACATTTGCGGGCTGGAAAGATGTTCACGCGGCATTCCAAGTCAGGTTTGGTCAGGCCTCTTTCCTATCCGGCGCTGTTTTTCGCGCTGGTCGGCTTCTGCCTGTCGCTGACGCCGAGCCTCATGCCGCGCGCCTGGTTCGTGCAGGGCGCGCTTTCAGGCACCTGCGCGGCGGCCGGCTATGGCTGCGGCGTCTTGCTGCAATGGCTCCGGACCTATCTCGAGATCCCCCGGCTGCTGCCGGCGGCCGGGCGCATGGCGCGCTCCGCGGCACTGACGGGCGGTGCCGCGATCGCCGCGTATTTCGTCTGGCAATCGTCGTCGTGGCAGAATTCCGTGCGCGCATTGATGCAGCTTGCCCCGGTCACGACGGCAGAACCCTTGCTGCTGGTGCTGACGGCTGCGACCGTCTTCGTCCTGGTCGTCGCCATCGGCCGGTTGTTCGGGCTGATGGTGCTCGCCTTCTATGGCAAAAGCCGCCGGTTCATTCCGCGCCGGCTCGCAGCCGTTGCCGGAACCCTGCTGGCGGTCCTGGTCTTTTCGACCGTCGCCGATGGCCTGCTGTTCCATCTGGCGCTGCGCGTGGTCGATTCCTCGTTCCGCGAGGCCGATGCATTGATCGATGACGACACGTCCGTTCCCACCGATCCGGCCCGAACCGGAAGCGCCGCATCGCTGGTCAACTGGGACGAGCTTGGCCGGCAAGGCCGCCATTTCGTGACGTCAGGCCCGACCGCGGAAGAGATCGGCGCCTTCCTGCGGTCGTCCGCCCAGTCGCCGATCCGGGTCTATGTCGGCCTGAACAGCGCCGACGACGCCGAGGCCCGCGCAAGCCTGGCGCTGGCCGAACTCAAGCGTCAGGGCGCCTTCGGGCGCTCCAACCTCGTCGTGATCGTGCCGACGGGCACCGGCTGGGTCGATCCGGAGGCGACGGATACGCTGGAATATCTGCTGCATGGCGATGTGGCCGAAGTCGCGGTGCAATATTCCTATCTCGCCAGCTGGCTGTCGCTGATGGTCGAGCCGGAATACGGGGCCGATACGGCGCGCGCCTTGTTCAGGGAAATCTATGCCTATTGGCGCACGCTGCCGCGCGATCGTCGCCCCAGGCTCTATCTGCATGGGCTCAGCCTCGGGGCGCTGAATTCGCAGCTCTCCGTCAATCTCTACGATGTCTTCGCCGATCCCTTCCAGGGGGCGCTGTGGAGCGGGCCGCCTTTTGCCAGCGCCACCTGGGCCTATGTGACGGCAAACCGCAATCCCGGCTCGCCCGCCTGGCTGCCGCAATTCCGCGACGGCAGCATGATCCGCTTTGCCAACCAGCAGACCTCGGCCAACCGGCCCGACAGGCCCTGGAGCCCGGTGCGCATCGTCTTCCTGCAATATGCGAGCGACCCCATCACCTTCTTCGACTGGCGCGCGCTCTACCGCGAACCGGACTGGATGAAAGGGGAGAGAGGCCCCGACGTTTCGCCGGCCTTCCGCTGGTATCCCGTCGTCACTGCCTTGCAGCTCGGCTTCGACGCGATGATCGCCACGACCTCGCCGATGGGCTACGGCCATGTCTATGCGCCGCAACACTATATCGACGCATGGCTTGCGGTGACGGACCCGCCGGGGTGGACGGCGGAAGAGGTGGAGCGCCTGAAGGCTCGGTTCGAGAAGGCTTCGACAGGGAAGTGAGGCGTCGGCCGGGCGTTGGCGCGATGCCGGGCCGCCTGGTTTTCCCTGATGCGCCCTGTCAACGATCGAGCATGAAGAGCTCGTATTCCCTGGCGATTTCGTCCTGCGACGGCTTCCTGCCGTTTTTCTTCGTCAGGTCCGCCGCGATCGCCAGCCTGAGATCGCGCGGAATATCCTGATAGTCCACGGCGATATCGTAGCTCTCGTCGTCGGCAAGCCTGTTTGCCTGATAGAGGTAGCCGTGGGATTTTCCAGGATCCCAGCCGCCATAGACAGGGTTCGGCGAGGTGATGACGATCGGGAGCAGCAGACGATTGATCATTTTCTGAATGTCGCTCTGGCTCGGGTTCTGGCCGTTGTTCTTCTCCTTGAACGCATCCATCTGGTCGAGCAGCGTCGTGCGGAACAGGGCAACGCGGGTGGGCACGCTGCTGGCGGTCAAGAAGCCGGAATCGTCCTTGAAGAAACCAAGGGCTTCGAGCTGGGGTCTGGCGAGTTCGAAGGCGGTATTGATATCGAGGCCTTCGAGCCGGGCCTTGCGCAGATCCGTGAGCGCCGTCTGCCGCCAGCCGCTGGCCTTTTCCCAATCCTTGTCTGAGAGCCTGGAGCGGTACGGGAGGAGATCGATCTGCGCGAAGGCGGCCGGATCGGTGGCGAATTCGGTCTGCAGGTCGTAAAGCGTCTGGAGATCGGTCACGGGCTGGCCGTAGGCGCGGACTTTTTCCTTGTAGTCGCGCAGCGCAAGCAGGCCGGCGGGGCCGATGGCCTGCTGGATGTGGACGGGCAGCTTCGTCGGGTCGAAGGCCGGGTCCGCGATGACCTGGTTGTTGGCCCATTCCTGCACCTGCTGGCGCTGGGCGTCGATCGCCTTCTTCTGCGAGATCATGTAGCCGCTCAGCTGCTGCTCGGTGGCGGCGCGCAGTGCCGGGCTGGTGATGCCGTTCAGGCTCTCCTCGATCCTGCGCAAGCTTTCGGGATTGTAGTTCGGCAGGGTCGTCGTCTTCTCGTCGACGATGCCGGACGTGCGGAAGGCGACGACCTCGTTTGCGGGGCGGGCCGTCAGCGCCATGTCGCCCGCGCGCCTGGGGTCGGGCACGCGCACGAGGACGTTGCCGTCGGCATCGTAGCCGCCGAAGAGGCCGATCTGGCCCTTGTCGTTGCTGCTGCCGCTTCCGGCGCCTTTCCTTTGCTACGGGCCGAGGACGACGATGTCGCCGGGGCGGGGTGTCTGCGTCGGCAGGCCGAAATGGCGGAAGCTTGCGGCATCGGCGGTGAGGAGGGAGCCTGTCACATCGGCGAGCCAGGGTTGGAGCGAGGGGTCGACCGTGGTGCCGGCGGCATTTTTCACGAAGGCTGCCAGTGCCAGATCGTCCTTTGCCTTGCCGGGAAAGGCGAGCGCGGCGGCAACGGTGCGGAAATCCTCCGGGCCGCTCGGCTGGCGGGGTGGCGTGCGAGGGGCGGCCGGCATCTGCGGGCCTGCGGCTTGGGAGCCGGCAGCTTGGGGACCTGCCGTTCGGGGGGCGGCGGTTCGGTTGCCCGCGGTTTGCAGGGCTTCGGTCCTGCCCGCCGAAGGCTGCGCGCCAAGCGTGCGTACTGCCCCGGTTCGGCTGCCGCTGCCATCCGTTTGCGGGCCATTGCCTGCCGTGACGGCCGGTTGCCGCTCGCCTGTTCCGGCATCGACAGCCGCGGGCGAGGGGGCGCCGTTGGCATCAGGCGCGCCGGTATAGGTCGGCGGCAGGCCGGCGATGATGTCGGTGGCGTTCTGCCGGGCCTTCTCGTCGGTCACGGCGGTCTGCAGCGTTTTCAGGATATCGGTGCGGGCCGCCGGCAACAGGCCGGGGGCGGTTCTGGCATATTCCTCGGCCTTGATGGCGCTGTCTTCGGCCATCCGCAGTGCGACCTTTTTCTGCGTGTCGGAAATATATTGGGTGCGCTGCCGGTCGAGCTCTTGCGGGCTCCAGCCCTGCATGCGGCCCTGATGTTCGATGCCGGCGACGCCCTTGCCGATGGCGGCATCGACCCTGGCCGGATCGTTGTAGACGGCAACGGCATCATCGCTGGCCGACTGGATGCTCTTTTGGGACGTCTCGGCAAACCAGGCCTTGCGCTGATCGGCCTGGTGGCGGATCGTGACGTCCAGCAGGCTGTTCATGCTGGCGCGGCTGGTTTCCTCATAGGTGCGGGCGGCCCCCGGCGACAGGCCCTTGCCAAATTCGGCGCGCTTCTGCTCGGCCAGTTTTTCGAAGGCGGCGCGGCCTTCCACGGCGGCGCGGCCGGTCAGGGTCAGATAACCGCCCTTGCCATAGCTTGCCTCGCGCTTCCAGTCTTCGAATTTCGTCAGCGAATCCTTGGCGGCATTGGCATTGTCCAGCTGCTCCACCTGCACGATGGCCTCGCCGAGCGCGCCCATGCCGGTCGCGAGCCCCTGCATGCCCTTGCCGATGGCCGAGCCGAAAGCTTCGGCATCGGCCTTGACGGTAAAGCCCTCGCTATATTCCGGGCGAAGGGCGACATGCGCCTGGGTGTCCTGATAGGTCGGAACGGTCGGCATTCTTCACCTCACTTCTTTTTCACCGCAATTCCGGACGCAAGGCCGCGGCAGGCTTTCGCCGGAACTGCCTAGATGTAGCGCAGGCTTTTCGCCTGGGTGTAAACCTTGCCCGAGCCGCCGAGGATCGTGCCGAAGGCATCGAGATAACCGCCCTTGACGGCGGCGTCGGCGCGCATGCGGTCCAGTTTGGCGCTCGCCAGCTGGTTGGCGCCCTGCATCTTGTAGCCATAGGCTTCGCGATAGGCGTTGGTGCGCAGGTTGAGCGCATCGATCTCGCCCATCCTGGCGGTGTCGACGATCGTATCGAGCGGCGAGCCGAAGGAAAGGTCGATGCCGTTGGCGGCCATGGCCGCGCGCTGGCGGCCCTCCAGCTGCGCCGTCTGCAGGCGCTTCTGCTGCTCTTCCTGCTTGCCGCGCTCGATGGCGTCCTTTGCCTGCTTGTCGGCGATCTGCGCGTTCATTTCGGCGACCTGGGCGTTGTATTTGTTCGCCTCCGCCGTCGCTTTTGCCTGCTGCACCTGGCCGGCGGCGCCGAGAAGCGTCGAGCCCAGCGTCAGCGCAAGACCAAGATCACACATCTGTCTCTCCCAGTTTCAGGGGCTCGCCCATTTCGAACAGGCGGAAGGCATGGCCGTTGATCTGCACCGGCTCGAACAGGCGGAAACCCAGCCATTCGAGCCAGCGCAGCGACACGGCGTTGCGCGCATCCACGACGTTTCTGAGCAAGCGATAGCGGCCCAACAGTTGAGCCGGCCAATGTTTGGAGATCCGCAGGAAGCCGCGGAAATTCGTCTCCACCGCATCGGTGCCGAGCAGCCAGGGCGCGCCGATGCCGGTGAGGATATCGAGGTCGCCGACACCCCACATCACCTCCGGCCGCCCGTCGAAGAGGGCGGTCCATGCCTGGCAGGAGTGGCGGTAGGAGAAGGAGAGGGCCGAGAGCGGCGAGCGCCCGGAGGCGGCGAAAACTTCCTCGCGGTCGGCCGCCCGCATGCGTGCGGCAATCGCGCGGATATGGCCCGGCCGCGCCGCGACGACGGTGATTTCAGCGGCCAAGGGTGACATCCGGCATGATGGAAAGGATCGTCATCGGCAGCGGGTCGAACTGCTTGACCCACATGGCGCCGCTCGTGCCCCAGTCCCAGTAGGGGGTGACGGTCAGGTCGCCGGTATAAAGGCCGATCGCCTCGTCCCAGTTTTCGTTGCGGCGCTGCTTGTATTCCACCAGCGTGCCGCCGTCGCGGCTGCCGTCCTCCGGCCCGGTGAAGATGCCGCGGGTATTCTCCACGCGGAAGGTCACTTCGGAGACGGATTTCGAGCGGCCCTGCACGGTGCCGAGGCCCTGCACCTGGCCGACGTCGAGATCGAGCGTTTCGATCGCCGCCGTCACCGGCAGGCCGATATGGATCTTCGAGGCCGCGTTCTGCAGCCGCACGGCGCCGTCGGTCACGGTCAGGTTGCGCACGACATTGCCGTCGGCCAGCGCCACGAGCGTCTGGCCCTCGAGATGGGAAAGGCCCGATATGGTCGTGGCCGGCGGGCCGGCATAGGTCAGGCCGCAATCGACGAAAAAGGCGTCCCGCACGTCGTCGAAGGCGCGGCTGTGCAGCCGCTCGATATAGCGCCTCTGCTGGCCGCCGATCGTGCGGCGCACGATGAAATAGGGCACGTCCTCGCCATCCTCCTCGATGACGGTGACATCCTCGAAGACGGCGCCGGCGCCGCTTTCGTGCCGCGTCCAGGCCCAGACATCCTGTTCCTTCATGTAGGTCAGCGAAACCAGGGCGCCGTCGTCCAGCACCACCCAGACGACGGAATCGGGCGCCTGCGCATAGTCCCAGGCGGCGATCTCGCGGCCCTTGAAGAGGTGGCGGGCAAGGATGGTCAGGTCCTTTCCCACATAGCTGTCCTGCGTGTAGTCGTAGGAGAAATCGCGCACCACGCCGCCGAGCCGCTGGGCGAAGAGCACGGTATTGCCGACGACGATCGGCTGCACGCGGGCGGCCCCGCGATAGCCCTGGTTGTCGAGCTTGATGGCGGAAGGCGAGATCGCGTCGGCCGCCGAGCCGCCGGTGACGATCCATTCCGAGCCTGACGTGAGCAGCAGCAGGCCGCGCACGGAAATCATCGCGCGGATCTCGTTGACCTGCCTTGCGCGGATGCGGAAGGTCACGGCGTCGCTCGCCTTGGCGGGCGAGGAGACGCCGAAATTCTCGTAATTGGCGGATTGGCTGAGCCACACGGCCTGCGGGTCGTTGAGCGTGGCGGCAAAGGCCAGCCGCTGCTCGATGAAGGTCACGCAGCGCGGATAGTTGCCGGCGCCGCTGAACGGGTTGCGGCCGGCCTGCGGCGTGTCGGACAGGTCGGGCGTGATGTTCTCGTCGTCGAAAGTCAGGCCCGTCGTGCCGCCGACATAGCCGAAAATGCCGTTGTCGTCGCGGTAGACGATGTAGCGCGCAGCCCCCGCCACCGCCGCCCAGGCGATACGGTTGACGCCGCCCTGGAGGGCGAGGTCGTTGACCACGGAGCCGGCATTGGAGGGAAGGCTTTCCTCGCCGCTGTCGGCGACGGCGGAGACACGGTAGCGGTATGTGGTTGCCACATAGCCGGGCTTGGTGACGACGGGCGTGCCTGCCGGCGGGCCGATCAGCGGCTTGAACTCGACCGTCGTCAGCGTCCAGTTGTCGTCGGCCAGGCGCCCGAGTTTGCGCACGGGATGGTTGACGTGGCAGAGATAGAGCACATCGGCTTCCTGCACGAAAACCAGGTCCTGCACGTCCTCGGCGGCATAGGCGCTCGCCACTTCGTAAGGGGCGCCGCCGGAAAGAATGAGGCCGCCATCGCGGAAGATGCGGATATAGCGGTCGCCGAATTCGAGAATATAGGTCTGCTCGGTATTGAACTGGAAGCGGATCAGCCGCGCGCGCTTGGCGCTGTCCTTGATCTCGTGGACGAATTGCAGCCCGGCCCGGTTCGAAACGCCGCCATGGGGATGGACGAAGACGTTGAGCGCCGTGCGCAACCCGCTCTGGTATTTGGTGAGATCGACGCGGGCGCCGAGCGCCGGCGAAAGCTCGCCTGCGGTGAAGGAGGGCTGGTAGGCGCGAAAATCAGCCATGGGCGCGCACCGCGATCAGTTCGCTCACGAAATTCTCGCTCGTGTGCCTTGCCTGATTGGCCTCGGCCTGCTCGGCCGCCCGCTGGCTGTTTTGCGCAAGGGCCAATGCGTCGGCGCGGATCTTGGGGTCGCGCGTCAGCGGCATGGCAAGGCGCACGGACAGATGCCAGCAAAGAGATCGGTGCCTTTAACCTCCCAAAGCGCATCAATTTTACTGGATGCGTCAATCTCCTTGCTGAAGAATTCTCGTTTGAGCCGAAGGAAGGCCCGATCATACTCTCGCCAGGAATCGACGGGTAAAGCTACGCCGGCAAGTGTAAATAGGGGAGTTATTCCGGGCTTGAGAGGAATGGAATGGGGATCTGTGGTGCCGGTTTCATCGAGATAAAGTGCCCATGCGACCAAATTCAGTCCCCCAAAAAACAGACGGCCCTCCCGAAGAAGAGCCGCCTTGGTCGCTCACTTAGATCATCAGATCGAACGCCCCGTACGGGCGTTGAAGTGAGCACTTATTGGTTTAATATTCCCGCCTCGCACAGTCAACAGGATGTGCGAAAGTCATTGTAAGAATGAAATTAGCGGCGAATGGTTGCGCGAGGCTTAAAATAAGTCGAGCCAACAATGGGAATATATGGTGTTGCAAAACGCTCAATCAATATTTAATCATTTTCATTCCTCCGGGGAATATCGAGCCCCACCCACGGAGCCCCGACATTGGACAGACTCGCCGCCATGGAAACCTTCGTCCGCGTCGTCGAAACCGGCTCCTTCTCGGAAGCGGCCCGCCAGCTGCATGTCGGCCAGCCGGCGGTTTCCAAGACCGTCGCCCAGCTGGAATCCCATCTCGGCGTCCAGCTCCTGCTGCGCTCCACCCGCGGCCTGACCCCCACCGAAGCCGGCGAGAGCTATTACGAGCGGGCGCGGCGCGCCATCGAAGAGGCGGACGAGGCCGAACATGCCGCGCGCGGAGCCGGCGCCAGCCTGTCGGGGCGCTTGCGCGTCAGTGCGGCGCCGGCCTTTGCCAGCCTGCATGTCATCCCGCATCTCGGCCAGTTCCTTGAGCGCCATCCCGGCCTCGACATGGAGGTCGTGCTCGACGACGAGCGCATCGATCTGATCGAGGAAGGCATCGACGTCGCGCTCAGGATGGGCGATCTGCCGGATTCGGCGCTCACCGTGCGCAGGATCGGCCAGTCGCCGCGCATCGTGGTGGCCGCGCCCGCCTATCTCGCCCGCCACGGCGAACCGGCCCATCCCGGCGATCTTGCCGCCCACCAGGGCATCGTCTATGCCAAGGGTTTCGGCCGCGATGCCTGGCTCTTCCGCAAGGACGGCGCCGAGGCGCCCGTCACCATGCGGGGACGCCTGCGCGTCTCGGCGGCCGAGGGCGTGCGCTCGGCCGTGCTTGCGGGCATCGGCCTTGCGGTGGCTTCCGAATGGATGTTCGCGCCCGAGCTTGCCGACGGGCGGGTCAAACTGCTGCTTGCGGAGTGGAGCCTCGCGCCCCTCGATCTGTGGGCGGCCTTTCCGGCCGGGCGCGGCGTCAGCGCCAAGGCGCGCGCTTTCGTCGCCTTCGTCGAGGAAAAGCTTGGTTCTGCCGCCCATTCCTGACGGGAATAGGTCATAGTCGCGCCAGCTTCCTACTTCGCCCGCCCGGAAGCCCATAATTTCTGCCTCGTGTTCAACGGGCGCCGGCAAGAACCGGCGCGATGCAGAAGGAATGGAACCATGAGCAGGAAGCTGGAAAACAAGGTCGCCGTCATCACCGGCGGCAGCGCCGGCATCGGCTTCGGCGCGGCAAAACGCTTCGTCGAAGAGGGCGCCAAAGTGTTCATCACCGGCCGGCGACAGGGCGAACTGGACAGGGCGGTGGCCGAGATCGGCGGCGATATCGAGGCGATCCAGGCCGATGCCGCAAGCCTTGCGGATATCGACCGGGTCTATGAGATCGTGAAGGAAAAGGCCGGCCGCATCGACGTGCTCTTCGCCAATGCCGGCTTCTACGAGTTCGGCACGTTCGGCGAAATCACCGAGGAGCATTTCGACAAGACCTTCGACACCAATGTGCGCGGCCTGCTCTTTGCCGTGCAGAAGGCGCTGCCGCTGCTGTCGAAGGGGTCGTCGGTGATCCTGACGGGCTCGATCGCCTCGATCAAGGGCTTCCCGTCCTTCTCCGTCTACGATGCCACGAAGGCTGCGATCCGCTCGTTTGCGCGCGGCTGGATCGTCGATCTCAAGGGCCGCGACATCCGCATCAACGTGCTGAGCCCCGGCCATACGGAAACGCCCGGCCTTTCCACGCTTGCCGACCAGAACGTGCGCGACATGATGAAGGCAAACGTGCCGCTCGGCCGCATGGGCACGTCGGACGATCTCGCCAGGGCCGCGGTTTTCCTGGCCAGCGAGGACAGCAGCTACATTACCGGGATCGAACTCTTCGTGGACGGGGGCGTGGCGCAGTTTTGACGTGTCACCGACAGGAGACGGGCGCGCGGCGCCCGCCTTCCTTTCCGGCGGGAGGGTGCCCGGCGCAAACCCCGGCTGCCGGCACGGTTGCCGCGGGCAGGCGCAGCTGCTAGGTCACGCATCGGCGGCCGGCCGGCCCGGAAGGAGACAGCGTGAAGAAACCGATCTTTCTCGTACTCATGAGCCTCTGCATCCTGACGGCAATCGCCGGTCTTGCCATCAGCTCGGCGCGGCTGATCGGGCTGTTCTAGGGTTTGCCCACTCGGCGCAGTCTCTCCAGACAAGGTGTCGGCCGCTGTCACCAGCCAATAGAGCGCATGGGTATCCGGCAAAACGCCCGGCACGGATCAGTTTTTCATTTGCGGGGTTCGGAGGGAGTACCCTTGAGGGCCTGCTTTGCGATCGGCTTGGTCAGGTCCAGGCCCTTTTTAAGCGGAAGCTTGGCCGACTTCAGCGAGTTGGCGCCGCGCACTTCAAGGAAGCGGCCGCTCGTTGAATCGCGCACCACCCATTTGCCTGTCGGTTCCTGCTTCAGTTCCGCTTTCGTCATGAGAACCGTATAGCGGCAAATCGTTTTCGGCGCGAGCGCCGCCTCGGCCGCCGGTTTCGCCTCACAGCCGCCCGGCCAGCGCCAGATAGGCGGAGATCGTCAGCACCGAAAGCACGGTCGAGGCCAGCACGACGCGGCTCGTCAGGCTGGCCTCGCGGCCGTAGAATTCCGCCAGCATGAAGGGGCCGGTGCCGGTCGGCAGGGCGGCCAGCAGCACGGCGGTATGGGTGGCGGCGGGCGGCAGGTTCATGAGCGGGGCGGCGATGAGCCAGGTGACGACGGGCTGGGCGATCAGTTTCAGGCCGACGAGGATGCCGGCCGTGCCTGTCCGGGCGCTGTTCTCGCCGGCCCTGGAGCCGGCCAGGAACAGGCCGAGCGCGATCAGCGCGCAAGGGGAGGCGGCGGCGCCGAGCAGCTTCAGGAAGGCATGGACGGGGGCGGGCAGGGCCGCGCCCGAGACCATGACGAGAGCGCCGAGAAAGGGGGCGACGAGCAGCGGGTTTCTGGCCAGCGAACGGCCCGTCTTCAGCGCGATGTCGCGTCGTCGTGTTTGAGCCTGCAGCCCGCCCTCGATGAGGACGATGGCGACGGCAAAGAGCACGCAGACGGTCAGGATGGTGGAGATCAGGGTCGGGGCCATGCCGCTGTCGCCGACCAGTGACAGGACGAGCGGAAAGCCGATGAAGCCGGTATTGGCGTAGGACGCGTTCAGCCCGTCGATCGCCGCGTCGGCGAGGGGCCGGCCCCCGGACAGGCGCCAGGCCAGGGTGGCGGCGAAGATGACGGCGCAACCGGCCGTGAAGGCGACGATGAAGCCCGGCTGCCAGATGTCGGCCGGCCTGGCATTGGCCATGATATCGAAGAGCAGGGCGGGCAGGGCGAGGTAGACGACCAGCCGGTTGACCTCGCGCGTGGCATTTTCGCCGAGCGCGCCGGTCTTGCGGGCGGTCCAGCCGGCCAGGATAAGGGCAAAGATCGGCAGGACGATGGAAAGGTTGGTCAGCATGGGCAACTCGGGCGGGGCGTGCTTGGGGCGATCATTGCCTAGCGCCTGATATCGAGATAATCCAATATCATCTTGAACGTCGATTGATGCTTTTGAGGTATCGAATGGACACGCGCCATATGCGCTATTTCGTGGCGCTTGCCGAAACCCTGCATTTCGGCCATGCGGCGGCGCGCATGAACATGAGCCAGCCGCCCTTCAGCCGGCAGATCGCCGCGATCGAAAAGACGCTCGGCGTGCGCCTTGTGGAGCGCAATTCGCGCAACGTGGCGCTGACGCCGGCCGGCCAGCATTTCCTTGCCGATTGCCGCGCCGTGCTCGAAGGGTTCGACGCCGCCTGCCGCGACGTGCGCCTCGTCGCCGGCGGCATGAAGGGCGAGCTGAAGCTCGGTTTCATGATGCATGCCGCCCATAGCGTCATCCCGGCGCTGGTGCGGCTTTATTCCGAGGCGCGGCCGGATGTGCGGCTGATCCTGGAAGAGCGCATCCCGACCGATATAGAGGAGATGCTGGCCGAGGGCCGGCTGGATGCCGCCGTCACCTTCGGCGCCGGCCCGGCGCCGCATCTGCGCACGCAGCTGATTGCCCGCGACAGGCTGTGCCTGATCGTGCCGGCCGGCCACCGGCTGGCGGCCGGCGAACCGGCCGGGCCGCAATCGCTTGCCGGCGAAAGGCTGATCGCGGCCCCCGCGACGGTGGCGCCGACGCTGCGCACGGCCATTGCCACCTATTGCGCTTCCGGCGGCGTCATCCCGCATTTCGCCTTCGAGCCGCGCCTGCAGCACACGATCATCCGGCTGGTGCAGGAAGGGCTCGGCGTGGCGCTGATCCCGCAATCGCTCTGCGGCGATCTGGCGGAGGGGGTGGTGGCGCGGCTGCTCGTCGATGCGCCCGAATTCGATGTGGTTCTGTGCGCGCCGCGGGCGGGGCGGAACCCGGCGGTGCCGGAACTGTTTGCGGTGGCGGGCAGGGCCTGAGCGGCGGGCGAAGCGGAAAACGGCGGACGGCTGTCGGATCGTGCGCGCCCTGAACGTCCTTCGGCGGACGAGGCCGGATCTCGTCGAGCCGAACGACAGCCTGGAGATTGGAAACATGGCGCTCAAGCGAATGGACAATGTTGGAATCGTCGTCGAGGACCTCACGGCGGCGATCGATTTTTTTGGCGAACTCGGGCTTGCGCTCGAAGGGCGGGCGATGATCGAAGGCGAATGGGCCGGGCGCGTCACCGGCCTCGGCAACCAGCATGTCGAGATCGCCATGATGCGCACGCCTGACGGCCACAGCCGGCTGGAACTTTCCCGCTTCCTCGCGCCCGATGTCGTTGCCGATCACCGGAAGGCCCCGGTCAACGCCCTCGGCTACCTGCGCGTCATGTTCGCCGTCGACGATATCGACGAGACGCTCGAGAGGCTTTGCGCGCACGGCGCGGCGCTTGTGGGGGAGGTCGTGCAGTATCGGGATACGTATCGGCTCTGCTATATCCGCGGGCCGGAAGGCATTCTCATCGGCCTTGCGCAGGAACTCGGGTGAGGGCGTGCGTGCGGGGTTGATTGGGGGGCGTGGCTGTCTGACCCCATTGCAAGCTGTACCGTGTGGTACGCCCCTCTGTCCTGCCGGGTCCTTCGGCCCCCCACAAGGGGGGGAGATCGACTCGTGGCTTGACCTTCGCACCTCACTGACGTTGTGCAGTTTGCAAACGTTGATTGTTTGGGGAAGCCGGCGCCCCCAGCCAATCTCCCCACCTGTGGGGGAGATGTCCGGCAGGACAGAGGGGGGTACCCCACGGTACAACATTAGCGGCTTGGAGCGATATCCCACGACACAACCCCAACCCGGTCGTCTCAACGCCGCCGCGATCCCCCCTGCCGGCCCCGCGCTACCCTAATAGCCCCAGCCGGCGCCCTTCGGCGGCGGCCTGGCCTCTCGATCTGGCGTTCAGCTTTGCCAGGATCGCGGAAATATGGTGGTCCACCGTTTTGGCGGAGACGAAGAGCAGCGCGCCGATTTCGGCGTTCGAGCGGCCCTCGTCGATCAGGCGCAGCACGTCCATTTCGCGGATCGTCAGGCCGGCGGCGTTGGCCTGGGTGGTGGGGCGCGGGCCGCGGGCGGGGAGGCGGCCGCCGCGTTTGCGGATCGTCTCCTTCACATGGGCGATGACGGTCGTGGCGCCGAGCGCTTCCAGCGCGGCGAGCGCGCGGTAGAGCGCGTCGCTGTCGCCGTCGAGCAGGGCAAGGGCGGCATAGTAGGGGGCGCGGCGGCCGGTCCAGATATCGGCGGCCTCCTGCCAGCGGCCGCGGCGCATGGCGGCGACGGCGGCGTCGGCGTTTTCGCCGCCCTGCGCAAGGCCGGCCTCGCCCGTCATATGCGCCCAGAAGCCGAGCATCGAGCCGGCGGCGTCGTCGCGGCAGAGCGCGGCGGCCTGCCGCAGGGCGGCAAGCGCCTGCTCGCGGCCGGCAAGGCCGAGCCAGGCGCGTTCGGCGACAAGCGCCGCATGGGCGGCGAGGCGCGGGAATTCGAACGTGTTCTGAAGGAAGGCCGCCATTTCCTGCATGAGTTCGTCGGCGTTGCCGCCGCGCCGCGTTCGCAGCGTCGCCAGCGCCACGAGCGAGGGATAGCGGCAGAGCGCGGGCGAATTGCGGTTGTCGACCACGGCTTCGGCGGCGGCTTCGGCCTCGTCCCAGCGGCCGAGCTCGGTCAGCAGTTCGGCGAGCTCGCCGCGCATATAGTCGCGCCAGGTATCGAGGTCGTGCTCGATGCAATAGGCGATGCCGCGCGCCAGCACCGCTTCGGCGGCATCTGCCGCATGCAGGCGGATTTCCACCCAGGCGCGGTTGGTAAAGGCGCGGGCGGCATGTTCCTGGAAGCCGTGTTCGCGGGCGATTGCCAGCGCCCGGTCGAGCGTCTGGCGGGCGCGCTGCGGCTGGCGCCAGCAGATGGCGGTGCCGACATTGTTGAGCGCGTGGCAGAGCACTTCGGGCCTTGCGATATCCTGCCTCGCGACGAGCGCGATGGCGCGCTCGCCATGGCGCGTCGCGGTTTCGGCGTCGCCCGCCAGCATGGCAAGCTGCGAGAGGTTGGAATAGGCCATTGCCAGTTCGGCATGAGCCGGTTCAGAGGGGGCCGGTTCTGCGGGGCCAGGTTCGGCGGGGCCAGGTTCTGCGGGATTGGCCGCCTGTTCCAGGAGGTCCACGGCCTGGCGGCCGAAGGCATCGGCGCCCTTGCGGTCGCCGGCAAGGTAGCTCAGCCGCGACAGCCAGCGCATGTTGTCGCCGACATGCCTGATATCCCCGAGCGCCCGGTAGAGCGCAAGCGCGCTCGTCTGGGCGGCGATGGCGCGTTCCATCTGGCCGGTCAGGTGGCATTCGAAGGCATAACCCTCGTAGAGGCCGGCGCGCTCGGCATCGCAAAGGCTTGCGGCATGGGCGAGCGCCAGCTCGTAATGGCGCATGGCCTGCCGGTGGGCGCCGAGCCTTCCGGCCTCGGCCGCCGCCTTCGGCGCAAGCTCCAGGATCGCGGCCACGTCCTGCGCCTCGTGGGCATGGTGGACCATGCGCGCCATCGAGGCATCGCCGCTGCGGCGGAAATAGGCGAGCGCCTTTTCGTTCATCGCCCGGCGGCCGAGCGGCGGCAGCGATTGCTCGATCGCCTGCCGGGCGATCTCGTGGCGGAAGGCGAAGAGTTCGCCGGCCGGCACGAGAAGGCCGCTGGCCGCGCAGGCCTCCAGCGCCGGCCGCGCCGGCCTGCCGCAGATCGCCTCGATCAGCTCCGGCTCGAAGGCATCGGGCGAGGTGGAGGCGGCCCGCAGCGCCTGCCGCTCCGGCTCGGAAAGCGCATCGGCGCGCGCCAGCACCGCATCGCGGATGGTAGCCGGCAGGCGCCCGCCATCGGCTGCCGGCTGGCGGCCGCGGCCGGCGGCCTCGACAAGCTCGCTGACGAAATAGGCGTTGCCGCCGGTGGCCGAAAAGATCGCCTCGCCGTCGAGGCCGGCGCTTCCGGCAAGTTCCAGCACCGCCGCTTTCGACAGCGGCGGCACGTCGAGCCGCAGCCAGTGGGCCGGCGGGATATCGGCAAACAGCCGCCGCAGCCGCGTCTGGCCGGCCGTATCGTCGTTGCGCGCGGTCACGAGGAGGAGCAGGCAGGCGGAGCGGATGCGCCGGCCGATATAGCGGATCAGGTTCAGCGTGGCGTCGTCGGCCCAGTGAATATCCTCGATGAGGAGCAGCGTCGGCCGGCGCCCGGCGGTCAGAAGGTCGAGCATTTCGGAAAAGAGCGAAATCCAGTTGCGGCCGGAGGCCGGCGCGAGCGCCATCGCCCAGCGCGCCTCGCGCGCGATGTCGCGCCAGGGGCCGAGCGGCTCGGCCGTGCCGAAATTCTCGCAGGCGCCGGACAGGACCCGCGTATCGGCAGGCACGGCGCGGGCAAAGGCGGCCGCAAGCGAGGACTTGCCGGCGCCGGCTTCCCCTTCGAGAAGGACGAGGCGACCCTGGCCGTCGGCGGCTTCGCGCAGCAACGACTGCAGGTGATCGAGAGTGGGCTCGCGCTCGACTAGTCGCATGGCGGATTATTGCCAGCAACGGGAGCGGGTGGGAATAGGCGGTGCGTGAAAATCGCGGGCCCGGCGCCGATATTCCCGGCCGGCCCTGATTGCGGATTTGACGCGGTATCGCAGACAATCTATGGTGTTTGTATTACAAACGGAGAGAAAAACGATGTCGCAGCGTGGATTGTCTGATCCGATTACCATGCGGCTGCCGACGGATGTGCTGGCAGAGATCGAGCAGATCGCCGGAATCTGCAACCGGACGAGAAGCTGGGTGTTCGTGCGGGCCTTGAAATCATATCTGGCGGCGGAGGGCCGCGAGATCATCGAATTGGCCGAGGCCAGACGGGATATCGAAAACGGATTGGGGCAGGACCTTGATGCGGTCATCGACGACGTCGATGCGATCGTCAAGGGAGCGGCGCCGCGCAAAATCGGGACAGGCGGGGCGCAAAATGGGGAATAGTCCCGATGTGGCGGCCGGCGGCGGGGCATAGGCTCGTGTTCCGTCAATCAGGCGCAAACAGGAGGCCGCCATGCCGAAATATCTCATCGAACGCAACATTCCCGGCGCATCCAAGCTCACGGCCGAGCAGCTCAGGGAGATTTCCGCCACGTCCAACAAGGTCGTCGCCGGCCTCGACCGGCCGTATACCTGGATCACCAGCTATGTCGCCGGCGACAAGATCTATTGCGTGCACGAGGCCGACAGCGCCGAAACCGTCTACCGCCACGCCCGCGAGGGCGGCTTCCCGGCCGATCTCGTCAGCGAGATCGCCTCGGAAATCGGCCCGAAAACGGCGCGCATGTGAGCCGCCGCGCCCGGCCGCCTGCGAGGGGCAGCGCGCCGGCGCACACCCCGTTCCCTCTCCCGGTCGTCTACGGGGAGGGGATGGGGCCGCGAGCGCGGCCGGCGATCTTCACGCCGCGAGCGCTGCGACCATCCTGCGCAGCTCGGGCATCATCGGCGGATTGTCGGGCTCGACGATTTCGCGGCCGATATCCATGAGGATGGACTTGATCAGCGTCGTCTTCTTCAACGCGCTCTTCTTGACCAGTTCATCAAACTCCTCGCTCGTGCGGGAGGTGACTTTCATCGAAAGGCGCTTTGCCGGGGCATGCTTCCAGCTTTGCCACTTGGCCTTGTGGATTTCCGCATTCCTGCGCAGCCGCTTCACCAGCGCTTCGTCGTTCACCGACCGGTGCACAAAGTAGGCGATCAGCGATTTTCGAAGGGTCGAGCCGGCGGAAGGATCGATGCGATAGGCCGCAAGGTCCAGCATTTCCAGGAACGGGGCAGCCACAACCACCTCCAGCGACCTGGAGGCAATGTCGCGAGCGGTGCGGATCGCCGGGGTGGATTGCGGCGGAATGGCCACGACGGTGCCGCACTCGTCGCAGGTGGCGGCCATGATTTCCCGGGCCACGGCAATGCCGCTTTCGAACGGCACGTCGTGGTAGCCGAAAGTCGTCGTAACGACCTTCCGGCACGTTTCGCAGAGCGCCTTGCTCCTGTCTCCCGCATACCAGATTTTCATGCTCGCCTACCTTGACCGATGCACGCTGATGAAGATCGTGTCCGGATCAACAAAATAGAATTTTATGTACCATCCGTCCCGCTTGAGGATGTGGACTTCGACGCCCTTGAACGCATGGAAAGGCGGCTGGGTGAAAAAGATTCCAGGCCATGACTTTGGCTATACCGGAATGCGTTTTTAAAACTTTAATGAGAAGGATTTATCGCTGATCGCGCCAGGGATGCAGATGTGCGTGAGGGAAAATCATGGCAGATGCGCCGCTTGCGGCCTCATCCCCTCCGGAAAAACCGTGTGCCCGCGACGGGTAGGACCGATCCGCCGGGACTGGTTCCCGGCGGATCGCGCAGCCGCTATTGGGCTGTCACTGTCATCGGGGCGGGTTGTGACAGTGATTCACGGATCTCGTCGATCTTGCCGTCGGCCTCTCCGACGCCGAGGATGGTCCTGGCGCTCGCAAGCGCGGCGGGGCTGAGCTTGCCGGTGCGCGTTGCGGATGCCAGCGCTTCCTCCAGCGCGGCGTCGCCGAGCAGCGGGTCGTCGGCCGCCGGCTCCATGCCGTTGTCGATCTCGTATTGGGCATAGGCCATGGCATAGGCGGCGATCGCGCTCATGCGCGGATCGGACGTGTGCATATAGGCCTTGTAGCTGCGGTTGAGGGAGTTCAGGCCGGCAAGTTCGGAGGCCGCATTCTTCGCCTTGGCCCCGGTTGCGGATTTTTTGGCGGAGAGCGATTTCGCCTTCGCCTCGCCGGATTTGCCCTTGCCGGCGCTGCCGGATGTCGAGCCGTCGCGCAGCGACTTGCCGCCCTGGGCGCCGCCGCCCTGGCTGCCGTGGTTTTCGTGGCTGCCGCCATTTCCGCCACCATTGCCGCCACCGTTTCCGCCGCCGTTACCGCCGCCATTGCCGCCACCGTTGCCGCCGCCCTTGGCCATCGCGGCCGTGTCGAAGCCGGCAATGGCCAGCGGGCTCGACGCCAGGGCGATGGAAAGTGCTGCCATCGATGCCAGAGTTGCGATCCGCATCCGTTTTTCCTCCGCAAGAAAAGCTTCCTCGAACGTCCCGGCACCGCCTGCCGGGCAGGGCGGGGCCGGGACGAGGCGGATGTTAGGTGCGATTCGCGCCGCCTGCATCGGACCGAGGTCCGGCATGCGTCGGACCATGGTCCTAGAGAGCGGGGCATGGTTAACGGCTTCCGTCCGTTGACGAATTGCGGGCGGCATGCCCGGCGGCCGATCGGGAATCGGGTGGCTGCCGCCCGCCGGATCTCCTACCCATGCCCTATCGCAACAGGAGGTACGGATATGGAACTCGACGGCAAGGTTATCGTCATTTCAGGGGCAAGCAGCGGCATCGGGGCGGCGGCGGCGCGGCTGTTTGCGGCCGAGGGCGCAAGGTTGGTACTCGGCGCGCGGCGGGCGCAGATGCTCGATGCGCTGACGTCGGAGATCGGCGAGAGCGGCGGCACGGCCGTGTCCCTTGCCGGTGACGTGCGGGAGGAGGCCTATGCGCAGGCGCTGGTCGGCCGGGCGCTCGATGCCTATGGCCGGCTCGACGGCGCCTTCAACAATGCCGGCATCGTCGGCGAGATGGGCGCCCTGGCGCAGATGAGCCTTTCCAACTGGGAGGCGGTGATGTCCACCAACCTGACGAGCGCCTTCTTCGCGCTCAAGGCGCAATTGCCGGTCATGACGGCGCAGGGCGGCGGCTCGATCGTCTTCACCTCGTCCTTCGTGGGCTACAGCAATGGCGGCCTGCCGGGCATGGGGGCCTATGCCGCCTCCAAGGCGGGCCTGATCGGCCTCGTGCAATCGGCCGCCGCCGACCATGCGGCCGACGGTGTGCGGATCAACAGCCTGCTTCCGGGCGGCACGGTCACGCCGGCGGGCGGGCAGGACAATCCCGAATTCCTGCAATACATTTCCGGCCTGCATCCGATGAAGCGCATGGCGGCGGCCGGGGAGATCGCGCAGGCGGCGATGTTCCTGCTGTCGGACCGGGCAAGCTTCATGACCGGCAGCCCGATGATCGCCGATGGCGGCATGTCGGTGCGGCTGCTTTAGCGGCGGGGCGCGAACTTATCGCGCGACGGGGCGTTTCCACCCTGCCGCACATGCCGAGAGGAGGACGGCCATGACCACGATCAAGAGCCACGGATTCAGGACGAGGGCCGAGCTGGACGAGCATCTGGCCGATGCCGAGGATGCCGCCGCCGACGGGTTCGGCGCAGCCCCCGGCGAGGAGGCGTCAGCGGTGAGGGCGCGGGAGGAGCTGACGCTGGCGCGCCGGCAACTCGCCCTTCTCGGCCACCGGGTTTCGGCCCTGCGCGAGGAGGCGGATGCCGTCCTGTCCCGGCGCGGGCGGACGGACGAGGCCGGCGGGCAGAGGCCGCGCGGCTTGCTGGCGCTTGCCGGCGCGGTGACGCTTGCGCTGGCGGCGGGCGGCCTGCTGCGCTCGCTTGCGGTTGCGGGCAGGGCGGATGCCGCCCTTCGCTCCGGGCGGCGGTGAAGATGGCGAGTGCCGTCATGGTCGGTGACAGGCGAGGTTGAGACCGCAGCCCCTCATCCGACCCTTCGGGCCACCTGACCGGGGTTGAGCCACGGGTCTCAACCCGTCCTTCGGACCCCCCAGGGGAGAAGGGGAGTCCGGGGCACTCTTTGCGAGAGAATAAGACGTTCCGATTGGGACAGGACGTTGCGGCGACTCCCCTTCTCCCCCGGCGGGGAGAAGGTGGCCCGAAGGGTCGGATGAGGGGGCTCCGGGCGCCGACCCCTCCATTTCCTCACGCCAGGATGCGCTTTTAGCGGCGGCGGGCGCGAACTTATCGCGCGACGGGGCGTTTCCACCCTGCCGCACATGAGGATGGGTGATTGCCGGCATGGTCGGCAAGAGGCGAGGTTGAGCCCGGAGCCCCCTCATCCGCCCTTCGGGCACCTTCTCCCCGCCGGGGAGAAGGGGAGTGCGGGGCACTCTTTGCGAGAGAATAAGACGTTCCGATTGGGACAGGACGTTGCGGCGACTCCCCCTTCTCCCCTGGGGGAGAAGGTGCCCGAAGGGCGGATGAGGGGGCTGCGGGCGCCGACCTCTCCATTTCGGCACGCCAGGATGCGCTTCACGCCGCGCCCGATTGCTGACATAGTTGCAGGCAGACAGCCAACGATCGCGGATGTTGCGTCATGACCTCGCAGATACGTGAAAAAAGCAGCTTGCGCGCACCGACCGGGTCCGTCACGGGCCTGTGCTCCGCCTCCGCCACCATGTTTGCGGTGGGAATGGCCTTTCTGGGCTATTGGGGCGTGTATGAACAGGGCAGCTGGCGCGCCGTCGATTATCTTGTGATGGCCATCGCCATCGTCGGATTTGCCTCTCTCGGCTGCGTGCCCTGGATCGTGACGACACCCGTTTCGGAGGAAGAGGCGGACAAGGTTGCCGTTGCCCGGCGGGCGATGGCGCTGGGGACGGCGTTGATCTGGATGGCCGTCTGCATCACCGTATTCGCCTGAGCGGCGCTGCGCGAACCGGGGGCGAACCGGGGGCGAGCCGAGGGCGGGGCCGGGTGGCCCCGCACGCAGAGCAGGGATGTCACGCCTTGCCCGGGGCGCGTTCGAAGCGGCCGGCAAAAACCAGCGCCATTGCCGCGGCCGTCATGGCGGCGGCAAGCAGGAAGGTCGCGCGCATCCCGGCGGTGATCGCGGCCGCGTCGGCATGGGCGAAATCCTGCGTGCCGACGCCGGCGGCGAAGACGGCGCCCATCAGCGAGGCGCCGGCGATCAGCCCGATATTGCGCGACAGGCCGAGCAGGCCGGAGGCGAGGCCGCGCCGGTCCTTCGCCACGTCGGCAAGGGCGGCCGTGTTGTTGGCGGCCTGGAAGAGCTGGTAGCCGGGGGTGAGCACGGCAATGGCGGCGACATAGCCGGCAACGCCCGCAAACCCCGGCAGGACCGCCAGCAGGAAGGCGCCGGCCGCCAGCAGGGCAAGGCCGAGAGAGAGCACGCGGGCGGCCCCCCAGCCGTCGACCAGCCGGCCGGAGGGAACGCCCCCGAGGATGGAGATCACCGGGCCGACCGACATGACGAGGCCGACCCAGGCGGGTGTCAGCCCGAGCGCCAGGCCGAGATAGAAGGGGCCGACCACCAGCGTCGTCATCATCACGGCGGCAACCACGATATTGACGAGCAGGTTCGGCAGGAGGCGCCGTTCCAGCACGGCCAGCAGGCCGGCCCCGCGCCTTGCCCCTCTGGCGCCGTCGGCCGGCAGCGTGGCGAAGGCGAGCGCCAGCGCCGCAAGGGCAAGCGGCACCTGCACCCAGAAGATGCCGCGCCAGCCGGCAAGCGGGATCAGCGCGCCGCCGAGCGAGGGGCCGAGCGCCGTGCCGAGTGCGGAGACGGTGCCGAGCAGGCCCATGGCGCGGCCGATGCGCGCCTCGCCTGCGGTCTCGCGCATCAGCGCCATCGAGATCGTCATCAGGAAGGCCGCGCCCGCCCCTTGCGCGGCGCGCGCCGCCATCAGCAGCGTCAGGTCCGGGGCGATGGCCGAAAGCAGCGAGGCGACGGCAAAAAGGGCAAGGCCCGAAAGCTGCATGCGCTTCAGCCCGTAGAGATCGCCGAGCCGGCCGGCCAGCACGACGCAGACCGTGAGTGCGGCGAGATAGGCGACGACGACGCCCTGCACCCTGGCGAAAGGCGCGGAAAAATCCTCGGCCAGCCGGGGCAGGGCAATGTTGGCGATGCTGGTGCCGAGCGAGGCGAGCAGCATGGAAAGCGACAGCGTCAGCGTGGCGCCGCGCCTCCTTCCTGTCCCTGCCGGCCTATCTTCCATCTGTTCCATATGAATTTCCTCTTGCTTGAATTGGCTTGCGGGAGCAGGGTACGAATTCAAGCCGACTTGAGGTCAAGCATGAAATTTCTGGATATTGGAGAAGTCTCGGCGCGAAGCGGAATCAAGCCCTCGGCCCTGCGCTATTACGAGGAGATCGGGCTCATCGCCTCCGTCTTCCGCCACGGGCTGCGCCGGCAGTTCTCGCCGGACGTGCTCCTGCAGCTGAAGCTGATTACGATGGGCAAGACGGCCGGTTTTTCGCTGGAGGAAATTGCGGGCATGTTCGGCACGAACGGCGCCCCGGACCTGCCGCGCGCCGTGCTGCACCGCAAGGCCGACGAGATCGACCGCCAGATCCGCGAACTCAGCGCGCTCAGCGACACGCTGCGCCACGTCGCCGAATGCCCGGCCCCCTCGCATATGGAATGCCCGACCTTCCGCCGGCTGCTCGACGTGGCGGGCAAGCGGGCGGGCGCCGGCAAGGGCGCGCAGGCGGCCCGGCGCGGCGGCGGCGTGTAGCGGCGATCGCCCGCCGCACGGGCGAGGGGTATGGCGAGGAGGGCGGCAGGGCAGGCGCGCAAACGCGCGCCTGGCAAGCCGGGGAGTATCCGCTATCTGTCCAGCCGCCCGGTTGGGGAGACCCGGTCGAGCTGCAGGCCCTGAATGCTCTGCTGGTTCTGCCTGATGATCGATTGCGGAACCGGGGAGGGGCCTTTCTGTTCTGCCGGCCCCGTGGCCGGGCCTTGCCCCGGAACGATCGTTTCCAGTTGCCGGGGCGTTTTCACATCGACGATCACCACCTCGACCGGTTTTTCTTCCAGCCTCTGCGCGAAGGCGAAGTCCACTGTCTTGACGGTTTCCCTGTTGCGGGAAACCGCGCCGATCGCGGTCCATTTGCCATCCTCGAATTCGGACCCGATACCGAGTTTCGTCGTCACCTGCACGCGAACCGAGTAGCTGAACTTGTCGATCCGGCCGTAATTTTCGCCGTGGGAAATTCTTTCTACCCATTCGCTCAGCCTGAAATCCCTGGGCTCGACCCTTATGTTCTTGTAGCTGCCGACCCTTTCGCAGGCTTGCGATTTATCGTCGACGACCGGCACGCTATATTCCACCTTGCCGTTCCGGTAAGCCTCCCGCTCGCGTTTTGCGTTGGAGGCGTAGAGAAGCTTGGTAACGCCTGCCGGCGCCAGCCATGTCAGCGGATCGACGTGAGCGTTGTCTGTCTCGGTCGTATTCTGGGTGATGACGTAGGTTGCTCCCCACTTGCTGAAATCCAGCTTTGTTTTCTCTTTCGCCTGCTTGAAGGTCGTCAGGATTTCGCACTGAACGATATCCGCCAGCTGGATAATGCTTTGGGCATCGTCCCCGTCAGGCATGGCGGGCAATGTCGTGCATCCGGAGAGAAGCAAGACTGCCGCGCAGTATATATATCGATGTTTCATTTATTTCCCCCGCGCCCATAAGATGTAATCCGGCGAGCATAACGTGCATTTCTGTCGTTGCTACACGCGCAATGTTGCCGGACGAAATATTGCTGTGGACAGGATCTTTGACGTGCCGGCCCGCCGCACGGGCGAGGGGGGACCAAAAAAATTCCGCCGCGCTGTCGGATCGGCGAAGGCGGCTTCGTCTTTTCTGTATTGCAAAAGCCCAATCCGAAGGAGGATCGTCATGCCGAGCACAATCAGACTGCACCGCGTCCTGGCAACCACGCCGGACAAGGTCTACCGCGCCTTCCTGGAGGCCGATGCCGTGGCCAAATGGCTGCCGCCGAACGGCTTTGCCTGCACGGTTCACCATCTGGAGCCCGCCGTCGGCGGCACGCACCGGATGTCGTTCCGCAACTTCACGACCGGCCACAGCCATTCCTTCGGCGGCGAGTATCTGGAACTCGTGCCGGGCGAGAGGCTGCGTTACACCGACAGGTTCGACGACGCCAACCTGCCGGGCCAGATGGACGTGACCGTCACCCTGACCAGGGTTTCCGTCGGCACCGAAATCAATATCGTGCAGGCCGGCATTCCCGATCTCATCCCGCCGGAGGCCTGCTATCTCGGCTGGCAGGAATCGCTGCGCAACCTGGCGCGGCTGGTCGAGCCCGATATCCAGCAATGAGCGGCGGGCGGCGGGCGGCTCAGGCCACCCGCCCGGCCGCGCCGCTGCCGTCGAGGCAATCGCCGGCGGCCGTTCGTGAGCGGCGCCGGCAATATCCATATTTCCGTTCCGTGATATAATCGCCCTTCGCCCGGCAATATCGGCCGTGGGGTTGCGTGCGGAGGCTTGCGGGATGAGCGAAGTGGAGGGGCTTTTTGCGGCCCTGCGGCAGGCGGCCGACCCTGAGACGGCCGAGCGGATCGAACATGTCGTGCGGCACGGCGGCGACCGCGAGCTCAACCGCATCAACGCGCTCGCTTTTGCGGCCGCCCACCGTCTCGACGAGGAGAAGGTGATCGCCGCCTTCCTCCATGCCGCCCGCATCGGCGCCTTCGAGATGACCTGGAACGTGCTCTGCCCCGGCTGCGGCGGCGTGCTCGATACGGGCGCGACGCTGAAAATGGTCGACCGGGAGGCCTATCATTGCGCGCTCTGCGCGGCCGGCTACGAGCCGACGCTGGACGAGATGGTGGAGGTGACGTTCACCGTCAGCCCGCGCGTGCGCAGGATCGCCGCCCACGAGCCGGACCGGCTGCCGGCGCTCGAATATTACCGGCAGATCTTCTTTTCCTCCGGCGTCGACCTGCCCGACGACCTCGAGGAGCGGTTTTCGCGCATCCTGCTCGAAATGGTCGAGCTCGATCCCGGCGAGCGGGCCTTCGTTTCGCTGCAGCTGCCGCCGCAATTCGTCATCATCTTCGACGCGGTGACGCATTCGGCGCAGTTCATCGACGTGCAGGGCGAGCCGACGGGCGAGCGCCAGGCGCTGTCGATGGTCATCAGCCACGGCCATTCGCCGAACGAAACGCTGGTGCTGCGCCCCGGCTCGCTGCGGCTGACGCTGGAAAACCATACCGACCGGCGCGTGCTGCCCAACGTCTGCATCGCCGGCGACGAGCTGCACGACATTCTCGGCCACAGGCGGCCGTTCCTGACGGCCAAGCGGCTGCTCACCAACCAGAGTTTTCGCGATATCTACCGCACCGATACGCTGGACGTGGACCAGCGGCTGAAGATCACCAGCCTGACCTTCCTCTTCACCGACCTGCGCGGCTCGACGGCGCTTTACGAGCGCGTCGGCGACCTTGCCGCCTTCGACCTGGTGCGCACGCATTTCCGGGTGCTGAACGAGATCGTGGCCTCGGAAGCGGGCGCCGTGGTCAAGACCATCGGCGACGCCGTGATGGCGACCTTCCCGAGCCCGGACCGGGCGGTGGCGGCGGCGCTGCGGATGCGCGAGGCCATGCTGCGGCTGAACGCCGAACGCGGCAGCGAGGACCTGCTCTTGAAGATCGGCATCCACGAGGGGCCGTGCCTTGCCGTCAGCATGAACGACCGGCAGGACTATTTCGGCCAGACCGTCAACATCGCCTCGCGCGTGCAGGGCCTTGCCGAGCCGCAGGTGATCCTGACGACGGAAGCCGTCGTCGGCAACGAGCAGGTGTCCGACATGCTGCGGCAGGGCGGCATCAGCCAGGTCTCGCGCATGGAGGAGCTGCAGGGCATCAGCCGGGAAGTGCGGATTTTCGCGCTGTCGTGAGGCGGCCGGCAGCGGCTGGCGGTCAGCCGAAGCGCAGGTCGAGCCAGGAATGGGCGTTGTCGCCGTAGACGCTCTGGCTGGGCACGAGATCGGAACTCTCCTCGAAACAGCCGAGCGCGATCGCCACCAGCCCCGGCCGGAATTGCGGCTGCCAGTACACGGTCGAGCCGCAGGACGGGCAGAAATGGAAGGTCAGCTCCTTGCCGCTGTCGCCCGTTCTGACATAGGTGCTGGCCTCGCCCGAGACCGCGACATCGGACGCGGCGTAGAAGACGGCAACGCCGAAGGCGGAGCCGGTGCGGCGCTGGCACGACCGGCAATGGCAGGCCGATATTTTCAGCGGCGATCCGCCGGCCGTGGCCGACAGCCTGCCGCAGGAGCATCTCGCCAGGCGCTGCATCGTGTCCCTCCCGTGGAAAGCCTCGCCAATTCGCAAGGCAGGATAATCGACCGGGCGCGATCATGCCAAGGCCGGGCCGGTCCCTGCCGGGCCTGCCGTTTCAAGATCGTGCGCACGATCACGCGACGGATCGGATACGGGGATGCGGTGAAGCCAGGGGAGGAAATGCTGTTCCTGAACGCGTTCTACCGGGCGCAGCGCGAGCATCTGGAGAGTTTGAAACTGTTCGGCAAGCTGCGCGAGGACAAGTATCACGCGCATGCGAAGACAGAGGCGAAGAAGCTGGTTTGAGAGCGGAAGAGGCCGTTTGCCGGCCCTTCAAAGGATGATGTTTGTGGGGGGCTTCGGTTTGGATGCTCGAAAGCCCGCCAGACTGGGGGAAACCGATGACGAAAATCTGTGCCGCGCTGGTCCGGCTGGTGTTGCTTCTGACGCTGTTGCCGATGGCGACAGGACCTGCCGTTCCGGCCCATGCGCAAAGCGCCGATCGCGCGGCCGATTTGCGGCGCGCCCAGGCGGTGCGCCACTCCATCCAGCAACATTGGGTCGTGAACGCGGACCCCAAACTTGACGGTATGCGCGGAACAGCGAGTTTTGAGGTCGATACCGAAGGGCGCCTTGTCGGCAGGCCGGAGGTGAAGCTGACAGGCGGGACCGCAGCCCAGCGTGCTCTGGTCGCACGGAACGTGCAGGCGATCATTCAGAGAGCCTCGCCCTTTGCCGGGCCGTCTGGCATCACCTTTCCCGAGGTGACGAAGTTCAAGTTTTCTTTCCAATTCGATGGGGATGCCAACCGCAACATTTTGCGCAAAGGGAAGTGATCGCGCCTTGCTCTAGCTCTCTCCCGTAAGCTCCCAGATATCCACCTTCTCGGCGCGGCCCTTGACCTGCACCAGCCCGAGCGGGCGGAAGGCGAAGCGGTTTCCCACCGCCGCGCGGATGGCCGCGCTTGCGAGGATCGTGGTGCCGAACTGCTTGTTCAGCCCTTCCAGCCGGGAGGCGACGTTGATCGTGTCGCCCATGGCCGTATATTGCTGGCGCGAGATCGCGCCGAAGCTGCCGACGACGGCGGGGCCGGTGTGCAGGCCGAAGCGGGTGACGAGGGCGGGGCGGCCGGTGCGGCCGTTTTCCGCGTTCAGCGCGTCGACCGCCGCCTTCATGGCAAGCGCGCAGCGGCAGCCGTTTTCGGCGTGCCTCTCATCCTCCACCGGGGCGTTCCACATGACGAAGATGGAATCGCCGAGATATTGCACAACCGTGCCGCCGTGGCGCTCGGCAATCGTGTTGAGGATCTCGAAATAGGCCGAGAGCGTATCGACCACGTCTTCGGGCGAATTGCGTTCGGAGAATGTGGTGAAATCGCGGATATCGGTGAAAAGCGCCGTCACGTCGCGGCGCGAGGCCCTGACGATCGCGCGCCCTTCGGGATTGACGATGCGGCGCACCACTTCGCGCGGCACGTAGAGCGCGAACTGGCGGATGGCGTGGCGGCTGGCGGCAAGGGCGGTCGCCAGCGTGTTGATCTCGGTAATCAGGGAGTGCGAGACGGGCTTTTCGCTGACGTCGAGATCGCCGATCCTGCGCGCCTCGTCGGCCAGCCGGTAGAGGGAGCGGCTGACCCGGCGCGACAGGAGCACGGAGGCGGCCAGCCCCGCGGCCAGGAAGGCGGCGGCGATCAGGAGGTTGTGCAGCAGCAGCCGGTCGGCCTCCGCCACCAGGTCTTCCAGCGGCACGACGATGGCCGCCACGCTGTCGCCGAACAGGCCGGAGACGCCGACGGGGGCGACCTGCACCAGCTGGCGCTCGCCGTCGATTTCGACGCGCGCCACGCCGCCGTTTATAAAGGCCGGGTCGCGGCGCAGCCGTGCCACCGTTTCCAGGCTCGTGTCGAACCCGTCGGTGGTGGTATCGACCGCGACGGCGCCCGCCTCGGCGCTCTTGGCCCAGATGGCGAGCAGGCGCTGCATGGTGGCCGGGTCGGAATGCACGATCAGGTCGTCGTTGCCGTCGACGATATAGGCGCGCGCCCGCGGCGAGATCGCCCGCGCGTTGAGGAGCTGGCTGACGGTGAGCAGGTGGATGTTGAGGCCGACGACGACGGCGGCGTCCTCGCGCAGCGGCGCGGCGATGGTCAGCGTCGGCAGCTGCAGCGTCCCGGCAATATAGGGGCCGACGGAGAGCAGGCCGCCATGCTGCACGGTCTGCCGGTACCAGGGCCGCTCGCGCGGATCGAAGGAGGATTCGACGCTGCGCTCCTCGATCGGCGTAGCTGCGGCGTCGAGGAAACGCAGCGTCGAAACCGGGGCGGGGCCATGGCGGGCGGCGATGGTGCGGATGGCGAAGGCGGCGCCGTCGGGGGCGGCGAGGATGCGGCGCACGTCGCGGCGCTGCGTGTTGATGACCTGCAGGTAGGCGCCGTCGGGATAGCCGGTATAGATGCTGGTGGCGGCGGGCAGGTTGCGCAGCGCTTCCAGGAAGAATTCCAGCTTCGCGTCCATGTCCTGCGGCGGCGGGGAGGCGAGCTGCGGCAGGGTGGCGGCCAGCGTCACCGCCTCGGTGCCGCCCTGCAGCGTGTTGCGGTAGCCCTCGATCAGCCGCAGGCTCATCTCGCGCATCTGCAACATGCCGGCGCTGACGGCGGCCTCGCTGCCGCGGCTGAAGGCCAGCCAGATGATCGGCATGGAGGTGCACAGCAGCGACGCCACGACCAGAACGCCGAGATGCAGCCTTAGAGGTTTGGACCAGCGCACGACATTCCCCCCGAAATGCGGACATGTGCCAGCAGCGAGGCCAGCTAACCGCTTTTTGCCGGGTTAGACAAGCCGCCGATGGGAGTACGCCCTCCGGGCGGCACGCCTTTGCGCGCCCCAAAGGCGCCCCGCCGCCACGGCGAGCGGCCCGAACCGGCCTTTCCCGGCGCAAATGGCGGGCATCGGACTTTGGTCCGATGGAAGCGGGGGCGGGGTCTGTTACATTGATCGCCGCCGGGCGTCGAACCCCGGCACGAAAGGGGTGGCCGACCCTGATCCGGCACGCCCTTTTCATCTTTCTCCAAGGAAACCGCCGATACCCCTCGGCGGCTTCCTGGGCCTTCCCGCAAAGGCGCCGTCACGGCCCGGCAAGCGCGGCGGCAAGTCTGTGTCACACACTTTTCACGCGACTTTTGCCGCTATTCATGTTTATTTCACGCGCCTTACGCGTTCTGGCGGACTGAGCAGATATCAGGGCTCGCGATTGGTATTGTGTGGCGAGCCCTCATAGCTGACCTGAAATCCCGGCCCTCGCGGCCGCTGCCGCCCGCCCGCGTTCCGCACCCGCACCCCGGATGAAGATTGGACAGGGATAGACGCCGCCCGGCGCGGCGAAGCTGCCTGCGGCCTTGATGGCAGACGGACGGATGCGGATCGGGAAGCGGCGGCCGGCGGTGGCGGAGATCAGGCCGCAAGGAATTGAGGGGCTCCCACTCAATACTCGGCAAGCCCCCCGCATCGGTTTCGGTCCTGATAATCCTACTACCGCCGCATAGCTACTTTCGTCGCGTCGAGGCCGATTCGCAATTCATCCAAAAGGGTTAGGCACCAAACGGGCTACGCCTTAAGGCGGAAGGGGCGCGGCGGGGGGCGGGCGGCGCTGCGGCAGGCCCGGTCCGGATCGGCAAAGCGGCGGCGCGGCAGCCGTTGCGCAACGTAAATGCCGGCAGGCGTTTACGGTTGCGTACTTCCCCCGGCCGGGCGCCCGGCTATCGTATGGCCGGACCGGGCCAGGCCAGGCGGGTCAGGAGAAGGCAGGCCAGGGGAGGCAGGCCAAGGGAGAGGGGCCAAGGGAGACGGGCCAAGGGGGACGGGCCAAGGGAGAGGGGCCAAGGGGGAGGGGAATGAGCGGCATCGACCTATTCGCCTGGATCGTGCTGGTTGCCAGCACGGTCTTCGTCGTCGTCTTCATGGCGATGCTTCCCGGCATGATCGCCAGACGGCGCGACCATCCCTGGAAGGAGGCCGCCACCGTCGGCGGCTGGGTGACGCTCTTCCTCGGCTTTGCGCTCTGGCCGCTCGTTCTCATCTGGGCCTATGTCGATATTCCGCGCAGGCACGCGCCGGAGCGCGCGCCATGATCGTCGTCCTGCTCAACGTCTATCTCGCCATCCTCTTCCTGCTGGTGAAGCTGCATATCGTGCGCTTCAACCTGTTCTGGAAGATCTCGCCCGTCATCGTCTTCCTGCTGCTGCTCGTTGGCCTGTTCATTCCCATGGGCTGGGGCGCGCCGCAGGGCCAGGCGCTGGTGGTGCGCAATTCGGTGGCGATCGTGCCCAATGTCGCCGGCGAAGTGACCGAGGTGCCGGTCAAGGCCAATATGGCGCTGAAGGCCGGCGACATATTGTTCCGGATCGATCCGCAGCCCTATCAGGCCAGGCTCGATGCCCTGAAGGCGCAGCTCGGCCTCAACCGGCAGCGGCTGGAAGAGACCACGCGGCTGCAGGCGACGGGGGCGGGGCGCGCCTACGATGTCGAGCAGCGGCAGGCGGAGGTGGAGCAGCTGACGGCCGAGATCGCCGGCGCGCAATGGGATCTCGACAAGACGGTGGTGCGCGCGCCGGCCGACGGCTATGTCACCAATCTGGCGCTGCGGCCGGGCGCGCGCGTCGCCAGCCTGCCGCTTGCGCCGGTCATGGCCTTCATCGATACGTCGGATACGCTGGTTGGCGTGGAGATCGCCCAGATCAACGCCCGCTATGTCGAGCCCGGCCAGCCGGTGGAAATCACCTTCAAGTTCGCGCCGGGCCGCATCCTCACCGGCAAGGTGGAAACGCTCATCCAGGCCGTCGCCGCCGGCCAGGTGCAGACCTCGGGCAGCGCGGTCGCTCCGTCGACGATCCTGACGGCGCCGCTCGTCGTGCGCGTGCGCCTCGACGACCAGGCCTTTTCCGCCAGCCTGCCGGCAGGCGCCACCGGCACGGCGGCGATCTTCACCGGCCATATGAAAGCCCCCCACATCATCCGCCGGGTGGTGCTGCGGCAGGTGGCGATCATGAATTACGTCAATCCGCTGTGAGGGGGGCACTGCGAGGCGGGCCACCGTGAGGCGGGCCACTGCGCGGGCCGGCTTGCGGGGCGGGTGCGCCGAATGGCGGGGCCGGCGGCGGAAAGGCCGCCCGCCGCACGCGATAATTCTCCTGTGGTTGTTTCTCCCCATTACTCGCGCCAGGCGGGCGGCAATGCTAGAAATCGGCCGCTAACTGGGGTTACATCATGAAAAAATTCATTCTCGCCGCGGCCCTTGCCGCGGCCCTCGCGTCCTGCGCGAAACGGCCCGACGCCATCGTGCAGGCCGACATCCCGATGCAGGCCTATACCAATCTCAGCTGCCCGCAGCTGGCCCAGCTCCACACGACGGAAAAGAAGAAGCTCGACGATCTCTCGAAACAGCAGATCTCGGCGGCCAATGGGGACGCGTTCGGCGTGTTCCTGGTCGGCGTGCCGATCGGCAGCGTGGCCGGCGGGGACAAGGAGGGCGAGGTTGCCGTGTCGAAGGGCAAGGTTTCGGCGATGGAGAGTGCGGCGCTGTCGAAGGGGTGCAAGTTGTAGGTGAGGGGTGTGGGGATGCGGAGTGGGGTGGCGCCGGCGGAGTGTCGAGGCGGCAACCCTCTCCACCCTCATCTCTGTGCTTGTTGTAAAGCCCGGAAACATACCTGACAGATGTTCGGAGACATACCTGACAGTCAGTCCTGGCTTTTGAGGTTGATTTTTGCGACCTGCGTTGCGCCGAAGAAGACGCCGTAGAGACCGTCTTGCTGGAGCGGTCGGATGGCGAGGGGTTCGGATCTGAAGGCGTTGGGCACGCGCCAGAAGCGTCCCTTGAAGCTGACATAGCCCTTGGTCGCTCCGACGCGGCGCACGATGTCCGAGCTGTCATAGACCGGTTCGGGCAGGCGGTCGGGAAAGGGGCGCGGCGACGGCCTGTAGCGGCTGGCCGGCACGGCCATGTCGATGCCCTGATGGGGACGGCGATGGTTGTAGATGTCGCGCCAGCGGTCGAAGGCGCGCTGCGCCTGGGCGTGGCTGGCGAGGGCTGCAAAGTCGAAGACCTCGGCCTTGAGGCTGCGGTGGAAGCGCTCGTTCTTGCCGCGGCCCTGGGGATGGTAGGGCCTGGCATGGATGACGTCGATGCCGAGCTTGAGCAGCCAGATGCGCAACCGTGTCCATTGATTGGGCACGCCGGTGCCCCATGGCGGGCCGTTGTCGGTATAGATGGCCATCGGCAGGCCGTGGCGGCGCAGGATGGGCTCCAGCCGGGCGCGGACGGTCTGCATGCGCTCGTCGGCGCAGGCTTCGAGCCCGACGGCGAAGCGGGAATGGTCGTCGATGATGGTCAGGGGATGGCACCACAGGCCCGAGACGAGTTGCGTGCGCCCCTTGAAGTCCATCTGCCAGAGCAGATTGGGCGCCTCGCGTTCGAAACGGCCGAGCGCCGGCTGCCCGCCCCTCTGGGGCATGATGCGGTCGTGACGCACCAGGATGGCATGGACGGTGGAAGCAGATGGCGGCGCCGTTCCCAAATCCTGCAGCCGGCGGGCGATCTTGCGCGCGCCCCAGGCCGGATGTTCGTCACGGATGGCGAGCACCGCGCCCTCGAGACCGGCTGCGGTACGCCGTGGGCTCGCATGCGGCCGGCGCGATCGGTCCTCCACCGGCTCGCCCGCCTGCAGGCGCCGCAGCCAGACATAGCCCGTCTGCCGGCTGATGCCGAAACGCTGGCAAAGCTGAGAGACGTTCGCCCCTTCAAGCCCGGCCAGCCGACAGAATTCCAAACGCTCATCCACAACAGACCTCGACCGCCAAACCATCCAAACCTCCCGAGAAACCATCTCGGAAGTGTCAGGTATGTCTCCGAACATCTGTCAGGTATGTATCAAGGCCGTACACTTGTCACAGAGATCCAGCCACCGCGCGTCTGCGCGGTGAATGACTCAATTGTAGCGATGGAAATAGTCTACAGGCACGAGCAACCGTTGAGGAGTGCAAATCGCGCCTCCCTTTACAGCAGACCTTTGGCGCGCAAATCAGGGGCAAAGGTTGCAAGTGGCATGACGAGGGTCAGCGGCCTTTCTTGTAGCGGTTCGGCTCCGAAAGAAGCGTACCAGTTGGCGGCGCGTTCGCTCTTTGCGTCGATAATCAGGAGAATACCACCGCCTTCACCGGCGAGCCGCAGGCAACGCAAGGCTGCTGCGGCAAGGAGTTGTCCTCCCAATCCCTGCCCCGCCATGGCACGGTCTGTTGCCAGACGGGCAAGCTTGAAGCCCGGTACGTCATGGCGTGCCAGCCCTCTCGTCATTGGTGCGGGTACGGTCTCATGCGCTACAGACGAGGGCGCTATCGTGTAAAAACCAAGGATGCGGTTTGGTATTGCATTATCGACTGCACAGAAGGTCTTGGCTGCATTCTGCTCATGGCTCTGTCGTGCAAAGCGTTGCAGAAACTCGTTCATCTGCGCATCGCCACAATCAAAGGAAGCCCGATGATGAGATTTTTTGATCGGTTCCTCATGCCATTGCGGAATGCTCATAGAGTATCCGGCAGTGCTGCGATAGCAGCACGCAGCTTGGCATTCGGCTTGGGTGGGTTTTCCAGCAGATTGAGGATGCGCAGATAGTCCCGTTCCGATACCTTGACGACTTCGGCTTCGGCAATCACCGCCTCTGCTTCTCGTAGCGCGGATTGTGTCACGAAATTGGTTAGATCGGTATTGCGCAACATGGCTGCCCGCAACAGCTTGGCTTTCGCTGTCGCTGCAATACGCAGGCTCATGCGCTCGTTATCTTCGATTGCTGCTCTTGGCATGGAAGCCTCCATTCATACGACTTTAAGAGTATGGGAATTGAGGCTCCATGTCAATCTGTACGCTTTCAATGCGCACACGGCGGCATTCGCATTCGTGGAAACTAGAATTTTTACGAGGAGGCATTTAAGTCCCTGAACCGCCCCGAACACAGCAACCCAAAACCGCTGGAGCGAACTCAAAACCGGATAAAACTTGGGGGCAAGGTCAAACGGCCTGACGCCATCGTGCAGGCCGACATCCCGATGCAGGCCTAGGACCGATCGACATTCAAGCCATCCACATCATTGCGGCGGCGAGATGGACGAAGCCTTGGAAGTGAATGGTTCTGCGTTCGTAGCGCGTTGCGAAACGGCGAAAGTGCTTCATGCAGCCGAAGCAGCGCTCGATGCGGTTGCGGTTTATGTAGATCGCTTCATCATGGTCGATGATGATCTTTCGCGTTCGATTTGACGGGATGACCGCTTCGGCTCCCATGGTCGCGATGATCGCGCGCAAGGCGTTGCTGTCATAGGCTTTGTCGGCCAGAACGGCCTCGGCGGCTTGCCCATCCAGAAGTGCAGGTGCCTGTGTGATGTCGCCGACCTGGCCCGCCGTTATGATGAACCGCAGCGGTCGGCCCAACGCATCGGCCAGCATGTGAATCTTGGTGGTCAGTCCACCTCGGGAACGCCCCAGCGCCTGATCCTTGGCCCCCCTTTTCCGGAGGCCGCCTGCTGATGGGCACGAACGATCGTGCTGTCGATCATCAGGTATTGGTTGTTGCGATCGGCCGTCAGCGTCTCGAAGACACGCTCCCAGACACCGGCATGGCACCAGCGACTGAAGCGCTTGTGCACCGTCTTCCACTTGCCATAGCGCTCGGGCAAGTCACGCCAGTGCGCGCCTGAGCGCAACACCCAGAGGCAACCATTGATAAAAATACGGTTGTCCGCACCGGTTCGACCGGGATCACCAACCTTACCCGGAAGCAACGAGGCGATCTTCTCCCACTGTCCGTCGCTCAGTTCATACCGCTTCGCCGCCATCCACAGGTCTCCGTGATCATCACGGCAGCCTATGAATCACTCAGCAACTGATTTGGGAATCCTGAATGTCGATCGATCCTACACCAATCTCAGCTGCCCGCAGCTGGCCCAACTCCACACGACGGAAAAGAAGAAGCTCGACGATCTCTCGAAACAGCAGATCTCGGCAGCCAATGGAGACGCTTTCGGCGTGTTCCTGGTCGGCGTGCCGATCGGCAGCGTGGCCGGCGGGGACAAGGAGGGCGAGGTTGCCGTGTCGAAGGGGAAGGTTTCGGCGATGGAGAGTGCGGCGCTTTCGAAGGGGTGCAAGTTGTAGGTGAGGGTGTGGGGATGCGGAGTGGGGTGGCGCCGGCAAGAGCGGCGAGGCGGCCGCAACCCTCTCCACCCTCATCTCTGTGCTTGTTGTACGGCCTTGATACATACCTGACAGATGTTCGGAGACATACCTGACACTTCCGAGATGGTTTCTCGGGAGGTTTGGATGGTTTGGCGGTCGAGGTCTGTTGTGGATGAGCGTTTGGAATTCTGTCGGCTGGCCGGGCTTGAAGGGGCGAACGTCTCTCAGCTTTGCCAGCGTTTCGGCATCAGCCGGCAGACGGGCTATGTCTGGCTGCGGCGCCTGCAGGCGGGCGAGCCGGTGGAGGACCGATCGCGCCGGCCGCATGCGAGCCCACGGCGTACCGCAGCCGGTCTCGAGGGCGCGGTGCTCGCCATCCGTGACGAACATCCGGCCTGGGGCGCGCGCAAGATCGCCCGCCGGCTGCAGGATTTGGGAACGGCGCCGCCATCTGCTTCCACCGTCCATGCCATCCTGGTGCGTCACGACCGCATCATGCCCCAGAGGGGCGGGCAGCCGGCGCTCGGCCGTTTCGAACGCGAGGCGCCCAATCTGCTCTGGCAGATGGACTTCAAGGGGCGCACGCAACTCGTCTCGGGCCTGTGGTGCCATCCCCTGACCATCATCGACGACCATTCCCGCTTCGCCGTCGGGCTCGAAGCCTGCGCCGACGAGCGCATGCAGACCGTCCGCGCCCGGCTGGAGCCCATCCTGCGCCGCCACGGCCTGCCGATGGCCATCTATACCGACAACGGCCCGCCATGGGGCACCGGCGTGCCCAATCAATGGACACGGTTGCGCATCTGGCTGCTCAAGCTCGGCATCGACGTCATCCATGCCAGGCCCTACCATCCCCAGGGCCGCGGCAAGAACGAGCGCTTCCACCGCAGCCTCAAGGCCGAGGTCTTCGACTTTGCAGCCCTCGCCAGCCACGCCCAGGCGCAGCGCGCCTTCGACCGCTGGCGCGACATCTACAACCATCGCCGTCCCCATCAGGGCATCGACATGGCCGTGCCGGCCAGCCGCTACAGGCCGTCGCCGCGCCCCTTTCCCGACCGCCTGCCCGAACCGGTCTATGACAGCTCGGACATCGTGCGCCGCGTCGGAGCGACCAAGGGCTATGTCAGCTTCAAGGGACGCTTCTGGCGCGTGCCCAACGCCTTCAGATCCGAACCCCTCGCCATCCGACCGCTCCAGCAAGACGGTCTCTACGGCGTCTTCTTCGGCGCAACGCAGGTCGCAAAAATCAACCTCAAAAGCCAGGACTGACTGTCAGGTATGTCTCCGAACATCTGTCAGGTATGTTTCCGGGCTTTACACTTGTCACAGAGATCCAGCCACCGCGCGTCTGCGCGGTGAATGACTCAATTGCAGCGATGGAAATAGTCTACTCTGCCGAATGATTTGGGCAGTCTGGATTCTGGTGGCAAGCACGGGAATTGTCTGTGTGATCGATGCTTTACTATCGGAGAATCTGGGATCGAACTCTGAGATGGCCGTGAGGGTAGGAGGGCGATGCCGCAACCGCAGATGCGTCGCGATTTTTCGGCAATCATGGCTTGCGGTTGATGGGGAACTGGGCCGATAACGAGTGAATCAGCAATGCTTGTTTGATAGCGTACGAATCAACTGAATAAAGGCATAGCTCGAACCACCAATTCCTGATCATGTTCGACGTCACATCAGACGAAATCGCCCGACTTAACGACACAGACCTAAGGGAGCTCGTCGGACGTTTGTGCGAGGCTGAGCTTTCAAGTCGGGGCCTCTCGCCTGCGGCCGTAACGTGGGGTGGCAATCAGACTGCAGCTGATGGTGGCCTTGATGTTCGCGTGGCGTTAAATCCGAAAGCGGCCATTGACGGATTCGTTCCGCGCGCATCGACAGGCTTTCAAGTAAAGACGCCAGATATGCCGAGGGTAGCAATCCTAGACGAAATGCGTCCGGCCGGCACTATCCGACCGGTCATCCAAGAACTCGCAGACGAGGCTGGGGCCTACATTATCGTCAGCTCACATGGTTCCACGGCCGACGCCCCCCTTCGTAATCGGCGAAGCGCGATGCGCGAAGCATTGACTGGCGTTACCAATGCCGACAGGCTTGAAATCGACTTTTATGATCGCACGCGATTGGCGACTTGGGTAAGACGTCATCCTGGTCTCATAACATGGGTAAAGGAGCGTGTAGGGCGCTCCTTTACCGGTTGGCGACCTTATGGGCCCTGGAGCGGTGCCGCAGAAGGCCCCGACTCGGAATATTTGCTCGACGAAAAGCTCCGCCTTCATCTGGGCAATTATCGCGATTCCATTGCGCAGTCAGTGGCAGCTGCAATCGATGAGCTGCGTGACGAGCTTGCACAAGTTGGGAAGGTGGTTCGGCTTGTCGGTCTCTCAGGTGTGGGCAAGACCAGATTTGTTGAGGCGTTGTTTGACGCCCGGATCGGATCCCGTCCGTTGCCGCCTTCGCTTGCTGTTTACACCAACCTCAATGACAATCCAGATCCGCAGCCGACTAGCCTTGCATCGGATCTAATCGCGACCCGCACACGCGCGGTTCTTATTGTGGATAATTGTCCTCCAGATCTACATCGCCGGCTCTCAGAACTCTGCACCGCACCTACCAGTACGATCAGCGTGCTCACCGTCGAGTACGACGTGCGCGACGACCAACCCGAAGGAACCCAGGTCGTTACCCTCGACACATCGTCGCCCGACCTGATCGAGAAGCTGGTGGCGCGGCGCTACCCGTATCTTTCCCAAGTCGATGCGCGCACCATCGCCGAGGCCTCCGGCGGGAATGCAAGGATCGCAATTGCTCTCGCCAACACTGTCGAGCGATCAGAATCCATTGCCGGCCTTTCGGATGATGAGCTTTTCCAACGTCTGTTCCGTCAGCGACACGATCCTAACGACGCATTGTTGCATGCGGCACAGACTTGCTCACTCATTTATTCTTTCCAGGGAGAGGCGTTCACAGGGGAGGAGGCGGAATTGCCGCGCCTAGCGCTGCTCTCTGGTCAAACACCTCAGCAACTGTATCGCCATGTCGGTGAGTTGCTTCGCCGAGACCTCATCCAGCAGCGAGGCGTTTGGCGGGCAATACTGCCACACGCTATCGCAAACCGGCTGGCAGCGCGCGCTCTAGATGACATTCCGTATGATCTTATAAATGAGCAAATTGTGATCGGTGGGACAGAGCGCCTGGCTCGCTCTTTCTCACGACGACTATCGTTCCTGCATGACCATCCTAGATCGATCGCCATAGTTGAGCGATGGCTTGCACCCGGGGGACTCCTTGGAGATGTAACTGTTCTGAACGAGATCGGCCGTGCGATGTTTAAGAATATCGCTCCAGTCCTGCCTGAGGCGACACTCACGGCCTTGGAGCGGGCGGGCAGTCGCAATGCAGAGGAGGCAACGCGGGTGTGCCGGCAGCACCGGCATCTGTTGCGATCTTTGGCCTATGACCCCGTCCTGTTTGAACGGAGTTGCTTCCTACTCGTGCAGGCCGCCACGCAAAGCGCCCACGACCAGCATTCGAAAGAGGTTTCGGATACTTTTGTTTCTCTATTCACCATTCACCTTTCTGGAACACATGCGACCATCGAACAGCGGCTACGTGTGATCGAGGACCTTCTTCGCTCAGAGGAATCAACGCGGCGTTCACTTGGCTTGAGGGCATTGGACAACGTTTTAAGGACGACACATTTCGGCGCGGTTTATGGTTTCGAGTTTGGGGCACGTTCGCGCGACTACGGCTACTGGCCTCAGGGCGATGAGGACGTAGCCAACTGGTATAAAGCAGCGCTAACGCTAATCGATCGACTGGCGCTCGCCGAGGGCATACTCAAGCCAGATATGCGCCGTCTGCTGGCAAGGAATTTCCGCGGTTTGTGGGTCTCTGTACAAATACTTGATGAACTGGAAGATTTGTCTCTGAGGTTCGCAAAGGAGTGGTTCTGGCGTGATGGATGGCTGGCGTGCCGTCAAACGATCCGTTTCGACACAGCGCGGCTCTCCTTAGAAAGCGTTTCAAGGTTGAGCGCTTTGGAGGCGAAGCTGAGACCTTCAAACCTTCAGGAACGAGTCCATGCGATCGTACTAGGCGCCTGGTCCAGCGGGCTTGACCTTGACGATATGGAGCCCGATGACGGTACTGCGAGCCGATATGAGCGGCTTGAGACGATGGCCTACGAACTTGGCGTTGAAGTTGCCGATGACGATACGGTGTTGGCAGAGCTTTTACCCTCGCTGTTACGCGGTGGAATCAGAGTTGTATCATTCGGCCGAGGGCTTGCCGGCGCGTCGAAGGATCACCGCGCTACATGGGCAACACTGCTAGGACACCTTGGACGGCTTCCGTTGGAGCAGCAGAACGTCGAGCTACTCAGAGGATATCTTGCCGAACTTTGGCAACGGGGATGCGATCTGGTGCAGGAATTTCTTGATGCAGCGTTTGATCAGCCCGTCCTGCTCCCGTTCGTTCCAGAACTACATTTCGCTGTAGGTCTCGATGTGCGCGGCGTCGATCGCCTAAAGCGAGCGCTTAGTTCCGGTTATGCGCCAATTGGAAAGTATCGAGGTCTGGCGTACGGACGAGCGACGGACCAACTGCCGGGTAAGGACTTAAGAGATCTACTTCTTCTCATCATGCAACAACCTGGCGGTTTTGACGTTACATTAGAAATACTCTCCACGCATTTCCACTTAGAGAGATCAGAAAGGCAGAAATACGAACCGGAACTTATCCAGGCCGGTCAAGAGCTTCTGCGACAAGTTAAGTTCACGAAGGACAACCGAAGTGATGACTACCGATTAGCACTCATCGCACGAGGTTGCCTGACGGAACCGGAGGCTGGACCGATCGCGGCAGCCGTTGCTACCCGGTTGAGTAAAGCTGTCGCGGCCCATGAAGCTCACTCCTATGACAACGATGGTCTGCTTGGAGCGTTGCTCGGCGCCCAACCAATTGCAGTTTTGGACGCCCTGTTCGAAAGCAAATTGCATATGGGTGATGCTAGCTTAGGCGTCTTTGACTATCTTCATGATCATCGCACTAACCCCGCAGACGAAATTCCTTGTGCTGTGCTTATCGATTGGTGTGATCAAGACCCCAGCATCCGCTATCCAATTGCGGCCTCATTCGTAACATTCGCGTGCCAGATCGAGGGAGGCCAGGAATGGGACTTTTCTGAACACGCTAAGGCCCTCCTTGTTCACGCTCCCGACTTCAGAAGCGTATTGACGGTGTTTATCGAGCGGTTCCATCCGACGAGTTGGAGCGGATCATTGGCTGCGCGGATGGAGACGAATGCGCGCTTGTTGGATAAGTTAGACGGCATAATTTCGACCGAACATATGTCGTTTGTGATTGATGCAAGAGATCGGCTTGCGCAGGACATTGCCCAACAACGTGAATGGGAGACCAAACGGGACCGTGACCGAGACGAGCGGTTCGAATGAGTTAATCACCCTGCCACGCACACCTATCCCCACATCACAACCGCGCCACCCGCCTCAAATGCTCCGCCGTCGTCGTGCCAAACCCGAAAAACTCCAAATACGCCGGTATCTGCTCGAACAGCATATCCGTCCCCACCTGATACCGGCACCCTCTCTCCCGCGCGGCCGCCAGAAACGGCGTGATCTCCTCCTTCATCACCACTTCGCCCACGAAAGTTCCGGCCGAGAGCCTGTTCACGTCCACCGGCAGCGGGTCGTCCTTGCGCATGCCGAGCGGGGTGGCGTTGATGACGATGTCGAAGCCTTCGGGGTCGCTGGTGCCTGATGTGACCGGGGTGGCGGGGTACCAGGTGTTGAGGCGGGCCTTCAGGCCTTCCAACGCCGCCTTGTTGTCGTCGTGGAGGGCGAGGTGGGCGATTTCGGCGGCGGCGAGGGAGGCCGCTATGGCCGAGCCGACGCCGCCGGCGCCGATGATGAGGGCTCTGGCGCCTGTGATCTGCTGGCCCTTGCGCTTGAGGCCGCGCACGAAACCTTCGCCGTCGAACATGTCGCCGATCAACTTGCCGTCGGGGCCGAGCTTGATGGCGTTGCAGGAGCCGGCGACGCGGGCGTTGGTGGAGATCTCGTCCAGCAGGTGCATGGTCGGGATCTTGTGCGGCATGGTGACGAGGGCGCCGTGGATATTGGTCAGGCGGAAGAGCAGCCTGACGAAGGCGGGGTAATCTTCCGGCCGGCAGCCCATGGGCATGACGACGGCGTCGATGCCCTGTTCCTCGAAATAGGGGTTGTAGATCAGCGGCGCCTTGAAGCTTTCCGTCGGGTAGCCGAGATGGGCGATCAGCTTTGTGGTGCCGGAAATCATGATGCCTGACCTTTTAGGAAAATAGTCCTTCCCGTGCGGGCGGAAGCCTTGATCGCCTCGATCACCTCGAGCGTCGCCAGCCCCTCGCGGCCGCTGACGAGGGGGGCGGCGGTGCCTTCGACGACATCGCAGAAGTGCTGGAGCTGCAGGGTCAGCGGGTCGGCCGGCGTGACGGGCAGGCGCTCTCTTGTCAGTTTCTCGCGCCAGTCGGGGCGGGTCTCGTTGGTCCAGAGCGCAAGATCGGGGATGGTGAGCGCGCCTTGCGTGCCGCCGATCTGGTAGCAGAACTGGTCCTCGCGCGGGAAGGCGGGGTTTTCGCCCGAGGTCCGCTCCCAGCTCCAGGGCGAGGGCACGGCGTCGGATGCGCTCAGCGTAGCGAGCGCGCCGCCGGCAAAGCGCAGGAGCACGGTGGCGGTGTCTTCCACCGCATGGCCGCGCGCGGCATTGCTTTCCATCGCATGCACGCTTTCGACCTCGCCGATCAGATGGCGCAGGAGATCGACATCGTGGATGAGGTTGATGAAGATCGGCCCGGCGCCCGGTTCGCGCCGCCATGCCGCCTCGAAATAGTCCTCGGGCTTGGCGACCCAGAAGCTGGCATGCACGGCGCGGATGCGGCCGAGCCGGCCGCTTTCGACGAGGCGCCTGGCCGCGGCGATGATCGGGTTGTGGCGGCGGTGGTGGCCGGTGAGGATGGGCACGCCCGCCGATTCCGCCCTGGCGACGAGGGAGGCTGCGGCGGCCGCATCGTCGGCGATCGGCTTTTCGATGAGCATCGGCAGGCCGGCCGCCAGCGCCTCCAGCGCGTTTGCCACATGCAGCTGATTGGGCGTGGCAATGATGACGCCATCGGGGATGACGCCGCCCGCCAGCGCTTCGGCAAGGCTTGCAAACCAGGGCAGGCCGTTCCTTGCGGCTTCCTCGCGCGCGGCGGGCGAGGGGTCGATGACGGCGGCAAGCGCCGTGCGCGGCTCGGCCAGCACGCCTTCGATATGGCGCCTGCCGATCAGCCCGGCGCCCATGACCGCGATTGCGAGGGGGCGTTGTGACATGCAGCTTCTCCCTTTGAGGCGACCGGAGCATCGCCTTCAATGCTCCAGCTCATTGTTTTTTCCGCAATTCCGGACGCAAAACCGCTGCACACTTTTGCTGGAATTGCTCTAGTGGCGCAGGATCTCGCCGAGGAACTTGCGGGTGCGCTCGTGGCGGGGGTTGGTGAAGAATTCGGCCGGGGCCGCCTCTTCCACGATCGCCCCGCTTGCCATGAAGATCACCCGGTTGGCGACCTGGCGGGCAAAGCCCATTTCATGGGTCACGCAGATCATCGTCATGCCTTCCTCGGCCAGGCTGATCATCGTATCCAGCACTTCCTTGACCATTTCCGGATCGAGCGCCGAAGTCGGCTCGTCGAAGAGCATCACCTTGGGGCGCATGCAGAGCGCGCGCGCGATCGCCACGCGCTGCTGCTGGCCGCCGGAAAGCTGCACCGGATATTTCTCCGCCTGTTCGGAGATCTTGACGCGGGCCAGCAGGGTGCGGGCGCGCTCCTCGGCTTCGGCCTTGGTGACGCCCAGCGCCCGCATCGGCGCCAGCATGCAGTTCTGCAGCACGGTCAGGTGCGGGAAGAGGTTGAACTGCTGGAAGACCATGCCGACCTCGCGCCTGATGGCGTCGATCGCCCTGGCCTGGTTGCCGAGCAGGATGCCGCCGACGCGGATCTCGCCCTTCTCGTAGGTTTCCAGATGGTTGATGCAGCGGATCAGCGTCGATTTTCCGCTGCCGGAGGGGCCGCAGAGCACGATGCGCTCGCCCCGGCGCACGTCGATATTGATATCGTGCAGGGCCTGGAAGGCGCCGTACCATTTTTCCACATGGCGCATGGTGATCATGGTTTCGGAGGAGGGTGCGGGTGCGTTGCTCATGGTGTCTGGGTTCATGGTGTCTGGTCCAGTTCGTGAGGGCGCGGCGTCAGCGCGCGTGGGCCGCGTTGAAGCGGCGCTCCAGGCGGGCGCCGAGAATGGTCAGCGGGCAGCACATCAGGAAATAGAGGATGCCGACGATGCCGAAGACGGTGAGCGGCTGGAAGATCTGGTTGGAGATGATGTTGCCGGCCCGCGTCAGCTCCGTGAAGCCGACGATGGAGGCGAGCGACGTGCCCTTGATGAGCTGCACGAGGAAGCCGATCGTGGCCGGCAGCGAAATGCGGATCGCCTGCGGCAGGATCACGTCCTTCATGCGCGAGACATATTTGAGGCTGAGCGCCTTGGCCGCCTCCGTCTGGCCGCGCGGCACGGCCTCGATCGCGCCGCGCCAGATCTCGCCGAGATAGGCGCTGGCATGCAGCGTCAGGCCGATCGCCACCGCCTCCCAGGCATCGAGCTTGAAGCCGATCAGCGCCAGCCCGTAATAGGTGACGAAGAGCTGCATCAGAAGCGGCGTGCCCTGGAAGACGGCGATATAGGCGGCCATGACGCGCTCCATGAGCGGGTTGCCGCGGGTGCGCGCCAGCGCCACGGCAAGGCCGGCAACGCAGCCGCAGACGAAGCCGACGGCCGACAGGAGCACGGTCCATTTCAGGCCGATCAGAAGGAAGGTGAATTCTTCGCTGCCCATGGCGCCCTCACTTGACCGGATAGGTGAAATAACGGGCCGAGAAAAACGCGAAGAGGCGCATCATCAGCCAGGAAATGACGAGGTAGAAGACGGTGATGGTGAAATAGACCTCGAAGCTGCGGAAACTGTCGGATTCGATGCGCTGCGCCACCGAGGTCAGCTCATAGGCCGAGATGGCCGAGCAGATGCTGGTCGAGAGCGTCAGCAGCACGAACTGGCTGGTGAGCGACGGGTAGATCGCCCGCAGCGCCGGCTTCAGGATGATGAGGCGGAAGACCTGCACCTTGTGCAGGCCGAGTGCGAGGCCGGCTTCCATCTGGCCGCGCGGGATGGATTGCACGCCGCCGCGGATGATCTCGATCGCATAGGCGCCGCCATTGATGCCGAGCGCGATGATTGCCGTCGGCGTCGGGGCGAGCCGGATGCCGATCAGCGGCAAGGCGAAGAAGAGGAAGAAGATCTGCACCAGGAAGGGCGTGTTGCGGATGAGCTCGACGAAGCCGATCACCAGCCAGCGCAGCGCCTTGACATGCGAATCCCTCAGCGCCACGCCGCCGATGCCGATGACCACGGCAAGCGCCATGCCGCAGATGGCCAGCAGGAAGGTGCCGAGACAGCCGAGCAGCAGGCTCGGCATGCCGTCGATGACGGGGGTGAAATCCAGTTGGTAGTTCATGCTGTCCTTGCCGCTTTCGCCATATCCGCGTCCACCATTCCCGACATTGCCTCTATCGCCAGCTCGTAGCCGCGGGCGCCGAAGCCGATCAGGATGGCGGTGGCAACGCGCGAGACGAGCGATTTGTGATAGATTTCCTCGCGGGCATGGACGTTGGAAATATGCAGCTCGATCTTCGGCGCATCGAAGGTCTTGAGCGCATCGAGAAGGGCAATCGAGGTGAAGGTGTAGCCGGCGGGATTGATGATGATGCCGCAGGCTCGCCCGCGGGCCTGATGCACGCTTTCCACCAGCTCGCCCTCGAAATTCGTCTGGCGGAAATCGATCGCAAAGCCGAGGCTTTCAGCCTTTGCCGCGCATTTTTGCCGGATATCGGCAAGCGTGGTGGCGCCGTAAATATGCGGCTCGCGCTCGCCGAGCAGGTTGAGGTTCGGTCCGTTGAGGACGAAGATGGTTCTGGTCATGTCGCGCACCTCGAACGGGGCTGGGTCTCTGGCTCCGGTCGTCATCCTCGGGGCAGGCCCGAGGATGACGGCAGAGACGGCGTCAGCCGGCGGTGAACGGAATGCCGTCGAGGCTCTTCGGGAATTCCGGAACCGGCACCTTCATCCACTTGTCGTAGATCTTCTTCAGTTCGCCATTGGCCTTGATCTTGTCGATGAAGGCGTTGATCGAGGCGTTGAGCTCCTTTTCGCCGAGGCGGGTGCAGGCGCCGTTATAGAGCTTCTGGAATTCCAGCTTGTTTTCGAATTCGCCGGGGCGGGCCTTTTCGACGCGGTCCATGTAGAAGATGTTGCCGCCGAGCGCATCGACCTGGCCGGAAACCAGCGCCTGCACGCTTGCCGCATCGCCGTCGAAGCGGCGGATGGTGGCGGTCGGCGGGGCGTTTTTCGTCACCTGCGTATCCTGCGCGGCACCCTTGGCGACGGAGATGGTCAGGTTCGCCATGTCCTCGTTGGTCTTGATCGACTTGTTCTTGGGGCCGATCAGCACGATGGCATTGGCATTATAGGGCTGGCTGAACTGCACCGCCTTGGCGCGGTCGGGCAGCATGGCCATGGTGGCAAAGAGCACGTCGACGCGGCCGGACGTCAGCGCCGGGATGCGGTTGTTGACTTCGAGCGGCACGAATTCCACCTCGACGCCGAGTTCCTTGGCATAGGCCGCACCCATATCGGCATCGAAACCGTCCTGCTTGCCGGCGCTGGTGACGAAGCCCCATGGCGGGTTGTCGCCCTGGATGCCGACGATCAGCTTGCCGCGGGCCTTGATTTCTTCCGGGGTGACGGCGGCGGCCGGGTTTGCGAGACCGACCGCAGCCACGAGAGCGGCGGCACCCAGCAGGGTGCCACGCCGCGTCAGCAAAGACTTCAGCATTGCAATTCTCCTCCTTTTGCACGGCCGCCGGGCAAGGGCACGGGCGGCCCGACAGTCATCCTCTCCCGACTGTTCGCAACCATGTTTGCCAGAGGGGCGCTCATAAATCAACATAGTTTTTGAAAATCATATGAGACTTTTGATTTGATCAATTGAATTGAAATCCTCACGACATTCACCATAATGCCATCAGGAGATTGGCGCGCCGCGGCCAGCGCGGCCCGAAGGAGGAGGATTTGCTGACATGAAGACCTCGATTGCGACAGTGACGCTTTCAGGCGAATTGCCGGAAAAACTCGAAGCGATCGCGCGCGCCGGCTTCGACGGCGTGGAGATTTTCGAAAACGATTTCCTGGCCTTCGACGGCAGCCCCGCCGATGTCGGCCGCATGGCGCGCGATCTCGGCCTCACGATCACGCTGTTCCAGCCCTTCCGCGATTTCGAGGGCATGCCGGATGCCTTGCGCAGCCGCACCTTCGACCGGGCCGAGCGCAAGTTCGACATCATGCAGGAACTCGGCACCGACATGGTGCTCGTCTGCTCCAACGTTTCGCAGGCAGCCCTTGGCGGCATCGACCGGGCGGCGGCCGATTTCCGCGAGCTTGGCGAGCGGGCGGCCAGACGCGGGCTGAAGGTGGGCTACGAGGCGCTTGCCTGGGGCCGCTTCGTCAACGACCACCGCGATGCCTGGGAGATCGTGCGCCGCGCCGACCACGAGAATGTCGGGCTGATCCTCGACAGTTTCCATTCGCTGTCGCGCAAGATCGACATCAATTCCATCCGCTCGATCCCGAAGGAGAAGATCTTCATCGTGCAGCTGGCCGATGCGCCGCTGATCGACATGGACCTGCTCTACTGGTCCAGGCACTTCCGCAACATGCCGGGCGAGGGCGACCTGCCCGTCACCGCATTTACCGAGGCCGTGGCCTCCACCGGCTATGACGGCTTCTTCTCGCTGGAAATCTTCAACGACCAGTTCCGCGGCGGCTCGACACGCGAAATCGCCGCCGACGGCCACCGCTCGCTGATCTATCTGGCAGACCAGATCCGCCGCAAGGTGGACACGCCTGTCGGCATCGACATGCCGGAGCGAGCCGCCGTCAGGGGCGTCGGCTTCGTCGAATTCGCAACCGATGCGGAGGAGGCGGTGGAGCTTGTCGCCCTTCTGGAAGCGCTCGGCTTCCGCAAGGCGGCGGTGCACCGCTCCAAGAAGGTGACGCTGTTCCAGCAGGGCGCGATCCGCATCCTCGTCAATGTCGATCCGGCAGGTTTTGCCAATGCCGCCTATGCCGTGCACGGCACCTTCGCCTATGCGATGGCGCTCGTGGTCGACGATGCGGCGGAGGCCTATGCGCGGGCGCTGGCGCTCGATGCCGAAGCCTTCGCCCAGCCGGTGGCGGCGGGCGAGCTGCAGCTGCCGGCGATCCGGGGCGTGGGCGGCGGGCTGATCTACCTCATCGACGAAAAGAGCCCGCTCGGCCGTTTCTCGGAGATCGATTTCGAGCCTGTCGCGGAGGAGGGCATCGCAGGCGATGCAAAGCACGCCGGCGATGCAGAGCACGCCGGCGATACCGGCCTCCTGCAGGTCGATCATATCGCCCAGACGGTGGCCTATGACGAGATGCTGACCTGGCTGCTTTTCTACACCTCGATCTTCGACACCCGCAAAACCCCCATGGTCGACATTATCGACCCGGCGGGCGTGGTGCGCAGCCAGGTGATCGAAAACGAGGCGGGCACGCTGCGCATCACCATGAACGGCGCTGAAAACCGCCGCACGCTCGCCGGCCATTTCATCGCCGAAAAATTCGGCTCCGGCATCCAGCACCTGGCATTCTCGACCAAGGATATCTTTGCCACTGCCGAAGCCTTGCGCGCCAGGGGCTTCAAGGCCCTGCCGATCTCGCCGAACTATTACGACGACGTGGAGGCCCGCTTCGGGCTGGAACCGGCGCTGACGGAGCGGCTGAAGGCGGAAAACATCCTCTACGACCGGGATGGCGAGGGGGAATATTTCCAGCTCTACAGCGGCACCTATGGAGAGGGTTTCTTCTTCGAGGTGGTGGAGCGGCGCAGCTATCGCGGCTACGGGGCGCCGAACGCGATCTTCCGGATTGCGGCGCTGAAGAAGCAGATGCGGCCGGAGGGGATTCCGCGGGATGCGGGGTGAGGCAAACCCAATCGTCAGCCGCTCACCCGATCCGCCCGCTCTTCAGCACATGCGCCACCCCGCTCTGCACATGCCGCACGATCACCGCGCGCGCGCCCTCGACATCGCGTTTCAGCGCCAGCTCGAACAGCAGCTTGTGATCGTCCACCACGGCCTGGCCGCGAAAGCTCCGCGCCAGCATGTGGTACCTCAGAAACCGGTCGAAGACCGAGGACAACGTCGCCATCAGCGTCGCCGAATTGCAGGCCGAGACGATCGCCTGATGAAATTCCCAGTCGTAGCGCACCCAGTCGACCGTCCGTGACGCATCGCCGGAGAGCAGCTTGCGCTCGGCGGCGGCCAGCTTGTGGTGGGCGGCGACGATGCGGCCTTCCCATTCCAGGTTTCCGGCGGCAAAGGAAAGCCCGATCGCGTGGGTTTCGAGCACGGTGCGCAGATCGGCAAGCTCTTCCAGCTCCTTCACCGAGGCCGGGCTCACCTCGAAGCCGCGCTGGCCCTCGGCAAGCACCAGGTTTTCCATGGCAAGGCGGCTCAGGATCTCGCGCAGAGAGGAGACGCTGATCGAATAATGTTCGCGCGCCTGCTCGAGCTTGATGCGGGCGCCCGGCGCCAGCGCGCCGGAAATGATGTCCTGCCGGACGCGCCGGAAGACGACGTCGCTGATCGTTTCGGAGGCTTCGCCGGCCGTCTTCGGCATCTGTTTTTCGCTCGGCATCAGGTTGCGTCCCGCTTCATCTCTGGGCGGGCAGGGCGGCGAGCAGCCCGCGGCCGAGCGCATGTTCGACACCGGCCTGGATATGGCGCTGCAGGATTTGCTTGGCGGTCGCGCTGTCGCGCCGCAGCGCCGCCTCCAGAAGCTGCCGGTGCTCCTCTTCGGCCACGCTGCCGCGATAGGAAAGCGCCACCATCTGATAGCGCAGGTATTTGTCGAAGACGGAAGAATGCGTTTCCATCAGAAGCCGCGAGCCGCAGGCGGCAATCAGCGCCTGATGGAATTCCCAGTCATAACGCTTCCAGTCCTCGGCCTGGCTGGTATCGCCGGATGCCATCACCTTTTCCATGCGCGCCAGCTTGTAATGGGCCGAAACGAGCTGCGCCTCCCATTCCACATCCCCCTGTTCGAAGGATTGTTCCAGCGCATGTTCCTCCAGGAGCAGCCGCAGGCCGGCAATCTCGCGCAGGTCGGCCACCGAAACCGGCGCCACCTCGAAACCGCGCTGGCCCTCGGCCACGACAAGCCCTTCCGAGGTCAGCCGGTTGAGGATCTCGCGCAGCGTGCTGACGCTGGTGCCATAGGCGCCTTTGAGATTTTCCAGCTTCAGCTTCTGCCCCGGCGCAAGCCGCCCGAAGAGGATATCCGCCCGGATCTGCCGGTAGCCGCTCTCGGCTACGGTCTCCTCGATATCTTCCTGCCGCATGCTTGTCTCCGAGATTTTCCGTTTTCTCCTATATAGCGGGAGAACTCGGGCAGGTTCAACGGAAAACGGAAATTGCGGTCAAGGGGGCGGCGGGGGCGGGCTTGCCGCAGGGCGGCCGCGTGAGGCGGATCGGCCTTTTAGCGCGGCGTTTACGTCAGGCAAGGTCTCTGAGGTAAAGTGTCCCGAAACATTACGGAGGCTTGACTATTATCATAACCGTGGTTCCATTGTGCGGCGCAGCATAGGAGCAACAATGGAACTCTCGTCAAAACTCGTGAAATCCGTTGCCTACGACCCGTCGACAGGGGTCCTCGACATCGAGATTCGCCTGAAGGGCCACCGCCGCTATTTCAACGTGCCGCCGGTCGTTTACCAGAACCTGATTAGCGCCACGTCGCCCGGCTGGTACTACACCCGCCATATCCGCGACGCCTTCCCCCGCTCGGCCGACAGGGCCGAAGGCCATCTCGGCGCGCTCAAATCGATTCTCGGCCGGCGCGGCCAGTTTTCCTGATTGGTTGAAGATGGCCGGGTCGGGGGCAGGCCGTCGAAACGGCCGAATTTCACGCTATCGGCGTAACCGGCCAGCGTGAAATCCTTGCTTCGAGGGGGGCTCGGACCGGGCCTGCGGGATCCGACAAAGGACGATCGGATCAGCCGAGTAGCGTCGCTTTCTCAGATTGGGGCAGGCGGGGCACGATCCAGTGGTCGATGTAGCCGGGCTGCGGGTGGATGCCTTCGGGGCTGACTGCCCAGTAGATTGCAGCATTGGCCTGGAAGACAGTTACGGCGTTCAGCGTGAAGCCGGTACTATAGGTACCGTCGCCATTGTCGGTCACTGCATTGATGATGCGGGTAGCATATGTCGCGGGCTGATATTCAACCACAATGACATCGCCGACCCTCGGAACGAAGCCGCCAATTACACCCGAACTCAGGACGCTCCCGCCGTCGCCCGGCGTATAGGACAGCATCGTGCCGATCTGGCCGATGTCGGTGGCCGCGCGGAACTTATCCGGATTTGTCGGATAGTCCGTCCAGGCGCGGTCGATATCGATGTAACCGTCATGGCCGAAGCCGGTATTGCTGCGGATATCATCGTTGATGCTGTTGCGGCCGGTAACCCATACGGCGGCGTTGACGGCGATTCCGGCCGCGGTCGCAAAGGCCGTACTGGAGCTGTTCTGCGGCGGCACGGTGCACTGGATCACCCGCATGTCGCTTCCGAGCCGCGCCTTGATGCGCGAGATCAGGCCCGTCATGCGGGATTTCCAGGTTGCGGTCGTCGTGTTGGCGTCGTTCGTGCCCATCTGGTTGAGCACGACCGTGAACGGGTATTTGCCGCCGTTGAAGGCCTTGATGTCGTCGAGGATGTCCCAGCGCAGGAAGGCGCTGGTCGTCAGTTCCCGCGCCGACTGGGCCGAGGGGCAACCGATGATCATATGGGGAATGCGGCCGAGATCGCCATCGGCATCGAGCCATTTGCTTTCCCAGCCGAGATTGCCCCTGGCATCGGCAGAGGCGGAGACTTCCTGGCGTCCGTAACCGATACTGTCGGCGGTGCCGAGGACCACGGGCCGGCCGTCCCATTCGCCCTTGGCGAGCATCATGTCCGGCCCGTAGCAGATCTGCTGCGAATTCGTCTGGTTGCCCGGCGCGACGGTGTAGAACACGTCGAGCGAGGGCGTGACGGGCGCGTCGGCTGCGATCAGGGCTTCCAGTGCCGTCGGGTCGGCGGCGGCCCAGAATTTCTCGCCGCGATGTTTCTGGATGCGGTAAGGGCCGACGAAGTTCTGGCCGGCATTGACGTGCCAGCGGGTGACGACGACGAAATCCGCTTCGGCATCGAGATCGGGCGCGGTCGGGAAATCGCACCATGCGCCCTTTGCGCCGGAGGCGATCGTCACGCCGGGGCTGCCGGCGAAGGTGCCGGGATAGGCCACGCCGCCGATGACGAGATCGACGCCGTCGATCACCACGTCGTTTCCGGGCAGGATCGTTTCCTGCGGGCCGAAGCCCTCGTTGAGCGCAAAGCCGGAGAAGTGAAAGCGGAAGCCGCGCGTCACATAGGAGGCGTTTCCGAATTTCAGCTTGCTTGCGAAATAGTTGAGGCCGCTTGCGGCGGGCATGAGAAAGCCCGAGGGCATGCGGGTGCGGGAGGCGAAGAACATGTAGCGGTTGGGCTCGACGCCGCCCCCGCCACTGTTCGGCATGTTTGTGGATGTCCCGAGGGACAAGCCGAGAGAAAGGCCAAGCATGGTGAATGCTCTCCTTGTTAGACGCTGTAGTGAAAGGGACGGCGAACTGCCCACGATCCGCGGGGATCAGGCGAGGATGACGGACGGCGACTGGCCGATCCGGGCGCCGAAATAGCGCGTTTCGCCGGCATGAACCAGCCAGCCGGTGGTGGCGGTCACGGGCGTGCGGAAATCGACGCGGATTGCCGCATCCGTGGCGGTCACGGTCCAGAACTGCTCGTCGCTGACGGCTTCGACCGGCACGGCAAGGGCGGTTGCGCTCGCATCCGCATTGTGGTGGCCCTCGATGTCGGCCAGCGAAATCGGCAGGCTTGCGCCCGAGATTGCGTTCGTGCCGCTGCGGCTCAGATAGATGTCAAACTTGCTCATGGATTTTTTCCCTTCGAGTTTGCACCACGACCGGTGCATGTCGCGAAGTTGGAGCCCGAAAGGTTGAAAGCTAAACCGGGCCTTCGCATGGCCGGACGGGAATATTTCGAAATCGGCCGCCCAAAAGTTTTGACCTTGCGTTGCATTGCGGATTCAAGCCAATCTGGATTGCTCGGATGGGGGATGACTTGGCCCATAGTTTCAGATCCGGCCTGCTGGCCGCAAGCCTCATGATTGCCTGCGCGGGCCTTGCCGCGGCGGACGAGATGCCGGCGTCGTGGAAGAAATCCATGACCGGCGATCCGGCAAGGAACCATTATGTCGCCGAGGCCCTGAAACCGCTTGCGAACCCGGATGCCCAGACATTGCGCGTGGTGAAGCTTGCCGATACGCTCGCCAGGCTCTGCAGCGGGGCGGCGCTCGACAAGAAGGCGCTCTATGCCTTCATGACCGAGGCGCGTTTTGCCGAGATCAAGGGCAAGGCCTATAACGAGGCCGCCTTCCTTGCCGACAGCAGCTTCCGCTATTTCGACTACCGGGCGCTCGCGCATCTGTGCGCCGGCAGCGCCACGCTCTTCGGGCCGCAGGGCCGGCTTGCGCCGGGTGTGCTCAAGCCCGGCAAGGGCCGGCCGACGGCGAGCTACGATCCGGACAATCCGCTCGTCCCGCTGCCGCCGCTGGCGCGCAAATCCTGAGCGCGGCGGGGAAGCGGATCGATCCCTTGCGCGCCGCAGCAAATTTCGTCAGCATCCGGCGATGCCGACTCTCAAGCAGCTTTCCATAGCCCTCGGTCTTCTGACCAGCGACCACGCTCCCGTGCCTGATCAGGACGGCTGGGTGAACTATGTCTGGCGCGTGCAGGCGGCCCGGCAATGCCTTGCCGTCAAGGACGGATATTGCGAGCTGGTCGAGGACAAGTGGGACTGGAAGCGGCCGCAATATTACAGTTTCGCCTTCCGCGCGGACCCGGCCAGCAATTCCGTCACCTCGCGCATCACGCTCAAGAACGAAGACCCCGAAGACGACGACCAGGTCTGCGTCGTCGCAAGCTATCTCAACGCGGCGGGGCAGGAGGTGGGCATTTTCTACGCCAACTGGCGCGCGCTGCCCGGCCGCTCCTATACGCGCGAGGCGCCGATCTGGCTGAGCACGGACGTGCGCGAGATCGAAACCGTGGCGATCGGCACCAAACAATGCGACGTGAAGGCCAAACCGGACGCGGAGAATTTCTACCGGATCAGGCTGGCGCTGAACCAGCACTAAGGACCGAAGGCAGCCGTCGTTTCCGCCATCTATCGAAAGTCGCCGCCGGGTCGATGTGGCGTAACCAGATCGCCGGGACTGCCGAGCCGGCCGCCTTTCCTGACGCCGATCGTTCCCGTCGGGCGAGGGTCGGCCTGTTCGTTATGGGGCGACGCCATGACGAAGAAAACGAGCGCGAGCGCGGCGGCAAGAAATGGCGGCCCGGCGAAGATGATCAGAAGGTAGTGCAGCGGTTTCATCGCGTATCGTATGCAGGTGAGCTTCTCACCTGGGCAGCGCTTTCTCCAATCGGTTGCAGTGGGCGGATTCGAGTGGGCTTTCCTGCTGCCCGCTCTCGCTTGCCGCTGCCGTGCTGCGAATCCGGCAGAAGGCGAAGCTGGTCCTTCCCGGCCTTGGTAATCGGGATTGCCGGCAAAAGATATAACAGATGTCACATGCCGGTTGCAAACCGGCGAGGGGAACCGGTTGCGCTCGCGTAGATTGACGGACCGTCGTGGCGACGTTTTCCTTGCGCCTGCTGCGGAAGCGCAGAAGCCCGGTTGGGCCTGCAACCTCATTTTACACACGTAAAAATTCGCGGATTGCGGGCGCGACCAACCTAAAGGATAGTCGCGGTGCCTACAAATGTTCTCCCCGGATTGGGGGCCTCGCGCGAGCGGGGCCTTTTTTCCGTTCGGGCGGCAGGCGCGGCAGTCCGCCCTCCCGCGCCCGCACGCCGCCCCGTCACCCCACCAGCCTCTCCTTATCCGCCTGCGCCAGTCGCGGCACGATCCAGCGGTCGATGTAGCCGGGTTGCGGGTGGACGCCTTCGGGGCTGATGGCCCAGTAGGTGCGGGCGTTGGGCTGGAAGGCGGTGTTGTAGGTGTTGGCGAAGGTGACGGAGGAGGTGCCGTCGCCGTTGTCGCTGGCGTCGATCACCACGCGGTCGGCGTAGAGGCCCGGCTGGTATTCGACGAGAAGCGTGTCGCCCACCTTCGGGTGGAAGTCGGCGGTGGCGGTCGGGTGGGTGGTCGTGCCGTCGCCGGGGGTGACGGAGAGGAGGGTGCCGATCTGGCCGAGATCGGTGGCGGCGCGGAATTTGTCGGGGTTGTCGGGATAATCGGTCCAGGCGCGGTCGACATCGAGGCAGCCGTCGTGGCCGAAGCCGGCGTTGGCGCGGATATCGTCGTTGATGCTGGCGCGGCCCGTCGTCCAGACCGGTGCGCTGACGGTGATGGCGGCGGCGGTGGAATAGGCGGCGGTGGTGCCGTTCTGCGGCGGCACGGTGCACTGGATCACCCTCATGTCGCTGCCGAGGCGGGCCTTGATGCGGGCGATCAGGCCGGTGAGGCGCAATTTCCAGGTGGCGGTCGTGGTGTTGGCGTCGTTGGTGCCCATCTGGTTGACGACGACGGTGAAAGGGTAGCGGCCGGCGTTGAAATCCCTGATCTCGTCGAGGATATCCCAGCGCATCAGCGCGCTTGCGGCCAGTTCGCGGGCGGACTGGGCCGAGGGGCAGCCGATGAAGAGATGCGGGATGCGGCCGGGGCCGCCCTCGGCATCCAGCCATTTGCTGAGCCAGCCGAGATTGCCCCTGGCATCGGCGGAGGCCGAGACTTCCTGGCGGCCGTAGCCGACGCTGTCGCCGACGCCGAGCACGACGGGCCGGCCGTCCCAGCCGCCCTTGGCGAGCATGATGTCCGGCCCGTAGCAGATGAGCTGGCTGTTCGTCTGGTTGCCGGGGGCGACGGCGTAGAAGGCGTCGAGGGCGGCCGTGGTCGGGGCGTCGGCGGCGATGAGGGCGGCCAGCGCCGGCGCATCGGCCGCCGCCCAGTATTTTTCGCCGCGATGCTTCTGGATGCGGGCGGGGCCGATGAATTTCTGGCCGACGGCGGCAATGTGCCAGCGGGTGACGACGTGGAAATCCTCCAGCGGCCCGATCTCGCCCGCAAAGGCCGGGAAGTCGCAATAGACGCCCCTGGAGCCCGAGGCGATCGTTGCGCCGGGCGCGCCGGCAAAATCGGCCGGATAGGCGGTGCCGCGCACGATCAGCTCCACGCCGTCGATCATGACGTCGTTGCCGGGCAGGATCGTTTCCTGCGGGCCGAAACCTTCGTTCAGCGCAAAGCCGGAAAAGTGGAAACGCGGCGCTCTCGTCCTGTAGGGCGCGTTGCCGAAGGTGAGCCGGCTTGCGAAATGGGTAAGGCCGATGCCGGTCGTATCGACCGCATAGCCGGAGGGCAGGCGCCCGCCGCGCGAGGCGAAGAGCATGTAGCGGTCGGGATCGACAGGCTCGCCGCCGGCGCTCCTGACGGGGATGACGGGCGCATTGGCATAGAGGCTGCGCCCGTCGGTGATGCGCACGGCGCCGAGCACCGGCAGGCCGTTATGGATCGTCGTGCCATCGCTGACGATCTCGATGCCGAGCACGGGCCGGTTGTCGGCAAAGAGCGTGGCCTCGCCCGCCTCGCGGATGCCGATGACGGGGCGGTTGTTGAACATCAGCGTGCCGTCGGCAACGATGACGACGCCCTGCACGGGCTGCATGTTGTAGAGTTTCGCCATCGGCGCTCTTCCTCGCGGAACGGAAAAAAGAGAGCGGCCGAAGCCGCCCGAAAGTGCCTGCCGGCCGGTCTCGGTCAGCCGCCAGGCGGGGAGGAGGTCAGAAGCTCGGGCGCCAGCCAGTCCGGGGCAGGGCCGCCAAGGGCTTCCTGCACGCCGTTGCCGGCGCCCGCCGCGGGCTCGGTGGGTCTTCCCGGCTCCGCGGCTCTGGCGGGCGCCTTGCGCTCGGCCGGCTGCGGCGGCACCTTCTCGCCGGCCTTTGCCAGCCGCACCCATTTCGGGCGGCGCTTCTCGTCGCGCCAGACGCTGTCGGGAAGCGTGAAACGCTCGCCGGGGTCGCGCCTGGCGCCGCCGTAATAGCCGGACAGGGTGGCGACGACATCAACCATGCGAGGGCACGCCCGCGGTGAAGCCGGCGGTGATCCTGCCGGTCGTCGGCGCCGTGCCGGTCACGGTGTAGAGCAGGCGCAGATAGGCCTCGTCCGTGCCGTGCGGAATATGGCTCGGCGGGATGATCCTGCCGGCCTTGAGATCGGCGAGGCCGAGCGTGGTGGTCAGTACGGCCTTCGGCGAGGCGAAGGCCTCGTTGTCGTCGGTCTGGATGGTGACGGCAAGCGAGGTGAGGTTGTTGAAGCCTTCCACCACCTGGATGAGGAAGGGGATCGGCTCGCCCTTGCCGATATCGCGGGTGATGCCGGCCCTGACCGGGCCGAGATGGATGACATTGGTGCTGGGGCCGGTCGCGGTGATCGCCTGGGCGTCCGAAAGCAGCGTCTGCCGGTCGAAGATCATGGTGGATACCTTTCCGTGGGGGGACTGCCCGCCGCTCGTCACGGCGGGCCGGTTCAAAGAGGGCCGCCCGCCGCTTGGGGCGGCGGGGCTGGATGAAGCCGATCAGGCGAGCGCCGGAACGGCGGCTTCGGTGTTGAGGATGGCGTCCGTCTCGCGGATCGGGATGCCGCGATAGAACTTCACTTCCTGTCCCTCGACGAACTGCGTGGTCAGGTGCACGGTGTTCTGCCGGTCGGATGTCAGCGCGCGGTCGGAAGACTGCACGTCGAGCACTTCCAGCACATCCTTGTTCATGTAGATGGCGATGCGGCTGGCCTTGGCGTTCAGCCGGCGCGACTGCAGGCGGTAGTAGGCCTTGCGCATCAGCGACCAGAGATCGACGTTGCCGGCCATCATGTCGGACACGTCGATATTGGCGACGCGGGCGTTGTAGCGCCAGTCCTTCACGGCAGCCCCGATATGCCAGGTATAGAGCGTTTCCTTGGCATAGTAGGGGTCGCCATTGGCATCCAGCACGCGCTGCTCGCCCTTGTCGTCGATCTTCACACCCGCCTTGGTGCCCTTGGGGTAGAGAAGGTGGGTGGCGTGGTCGCCCCAGGTGACGAACCAGATCGAGGTATTGTCGGCCCCGGTGCCGCCGCCGTTGACCACCTGGTTGGCGATGTTCGGCTGGGCCGGGTTCGGCAGGTTGGGGTTATAGGCTAAGTAGCGGGCCGAAAGGCCCTTGAACTTCTCCGGCGTCGTCGCCGTGTCGTGGTAGAAGAGGCCCGACGCCATTTCCTGGCTGAGCGACTCGATGAAGGGCATGGTGTCGACCAGGCGGGCCTTGGCCTTGTCCGGGGCGAGATCGAGCAGGCGCATGTCGATTTCGGAGCGGGCATGCACGAAGCCGGTCGTGTCGTCCACCTGCTGCATCGTCGCCTTCGACTGCTTGATGCCCTGGTAGAGCCGGCCCCAGGAAACGGAGGGCAGGCCGGTGCGCACCATATGGCGGTGCACGGCATCCATGTTGCATTCGACGGCCATCGCGTCGTCGAGGATCGGGTTCTGCTGGGAAAGAAGCTCGATGACGGCGCCTTCGGCCGAGCCTTTGAATGCGTCAACGAGGTTGGGGTAGTAGCTGCCAATGGTGGCCATGTCTTATCAGCCCTTCGGTGCGTCTTTGGGAAACATCAGGTGCGCGGTTTCGGCCTTCCTGCCGTTTCCGCCCGCGCCGCCGTTCGGTGGGTTGTCCTCCTGGATCATCGATCCGACCTTTGCGAAAATTCTGATCATCTCGGGGTGGTTGCCGCCGCCGCTGGAATTGAGGTAGTCGCGCAGCGCCGGCGTGCCGAGCCGGGAGAGCGCGCGCTGGGCGGCACCCACGGTGCCCGCCCATCTGGCGCCGCCGATCTCGCGGTCGCGGCGGGCCTCGTCGGCCCAGCCCTGCACGCGGCCGGCCCAGGCTTCGGAAGCCGCTCTTCCACGCTTGCCCTGGATCTCGATGAAACGGTCGGCCAGCTGCTGCGCCTGCCGGTTGGTGAGGCCGAGCGCGTGGAATTCCGGGCCGAGCGCGTCGACCAGCTCCTGGTCCACCGCGATGCCTTCGGGCATGGTGAGCTGGTAGCGGCCGTCATCCGGCACGCGGTCGGCAATATCGCCGGAAGTCTCGTCGCCGCCGGTATCGGCGGTGGTGCCGCGCTCCTCGGCGAGGCTGTCACCGTCCGGTGACGCGGCATCCTCGGGGAAGAGAACGGTCTCGGGGGCCGCATCCTCGCCATTGCTGCCGCCGCTGCCGGCGCCCTCGGCGCTCATCGCCATCTGCGGCCTGCCGATCCTAAACGTCGCTGTCATAATCCTCGCCTTCCTCGTCTGCGGCGCGGCTTGCCGCCGCTGCCCTGTCGTTTGCCTTCAGATCCGCGATTGCCAGCAGCAGGCGCGGATAGAGCGTCGGGTCGATGCGGTCGAGCTCGGCGATCAGCCGCCGGCCGACGCCCTGCCTGCCCAGCGTGTAATGCGTGGCGTTCACGAGTTCGCCGGCGTAGGCCTCCCCGTAGATCGCGCACTGTTCCAGCAGCCAGAAGAGCACGCGCTTGCCGGATGCGGTGGAAAAGACCTCGCGGAAGGCCGCGGTGATTTCGTCCTGCCCGATGCTGTGCGGGATGGACGGTTGATCCTTAAACTGCTCCATCAGGCGAGCCCCAGCTGGCGCAGAAGCGCTGCCCCGTTCGGGTTCTCGTTGGCCTCGGCCAGCACCTGTGCGGCCTTGGCGTCCTGGTTGAGGGCGGGCGCCACCTGCTGCGCCATCTGCGCGGTCTCAGCCGCCTGCATCTGCTGGGCGCGCTGGGCGCGGATATCCTCCACCCGGTCGTCGGCGAGGATCATCGAGGGCGGCGCGCCGATCGCGTCGAAATAGAGGTCGATCGCCTCGTCGACATCGAGCTTGTCGAGCGCTTCGGGCTTGACCGCCGAGACCTGGCCCATGAAGGCGACGCCGCGTTCGATGGCGCCGGTCGCCACCGCCTGCTGCGCCTGGGCGAGCGTGGAGATATATTCCACCTTCAGCTCCGTGCCCTGCAGCTCCGGCGGGGGCGGGGGCAGCTCGTCGCGGGCGGCCAGAATATCGAAGGTGCGGTCGATGGTCGGCCCCAGCTGGTCGCCGAAGACGTTTTCCAGGACGGGGCCGAGCTGCAGCAGCTGCTCTTCCTTGCGCTGCGTCAGCTCGAACTGGTTGCGCGGCTGCACGCCGTCCATATTGGTGATGGCGAAGAAGAGATCGGCAAAGAAGGTCTTCTCGATGCGGTTCTGCACTTCCCTGATGTCTTCGCGCAGCTCCATCAGGCTGAGGTTCACCTCCATCGCCGGGCGGAAACCCTTGCCGGTCGGATCGTCCACATAGTTCACCGCGCCCGGCAGCAGCGAGGCCGGGCTGTTCTGCATGGAGGTCGGCGCGTTCATCGGCGGGCGCACCTTCTTGTCGATGCCTTCGAGCTTGCGCATCTGCTCCAGCTGCAGCATGCGGATATCGCCGAGCGCCTTCTGGCCGGGCGAGAGCGCATAGTGGTCGTCCTCGGAAAGCTCCCAGGCGGGCGCGATGATCGGGTTGGAATCGAAGCCGCTTTCCTCCAAGAGTTCGGAGCCGGTCTCGTCGATCCAGTAGTTGGAAAGGAAGGGCTTGTTGCGCTTGTCGATCCTGTCGGGATCGCGGTCGTGGCGCGGCTCGATGGCGTGGTAGACATCGAAACATTCGCCGTATTTCGACGTGTCGTAGAGGCTTCTGACGCGCTCCGGCACGTTGTCGTAGCCGAAGCGCTCGACGATGCGCTGCACCGACCAGCGGAAGGTGCGGTAGAGCGTGGTGGCCTTGCCCTTGTGATCCCTGGCGATCCAGAAGCGGCCGTGCACCAGCTGCTGCACGCGGATGACCGTCTCCTCGTCTTCCACGAGGATGGCCACCGACTGGCCGAACTGGCCGAGATCGCCATAGCCGATATGGAAGGCGCGGTAGAGATTGGAGGCGGCGAAGACCTCGCGCATCTTGTCCTGCACGGCGGCGAGATAGACCTTGACCGAATCCCGCTTCTTCAGGTCGGGATCGAAGGTGGTGAGGCGAAACCACGGGCGGGCCGGCGAGGTCAGGCCCGAATGCATGCCCGATTTCAGCGTCTCGTAGGCATGGGTGCCGGTGCTGTCGATGATCCTGTCGCGCGAGCGCGGCCCCTCGCGGCCGGAATGGAGCCTCAGCCGCGTCGGCTCGATATGCTCGGCCAGCGCCCGCCACTCCGCCTCCCAGGGCTGGCGCACCTCTTTCAGTTCGGCAAGCCGGCGGCGGTGATAGGCAATCTGCGTCTCGTTATCGCGTCGATGGTTTTCCATGGCACGCCTCACTGACCGAGCAGCGTCTTCTTGAGCGCATTGCCCGACAGCGCCGGCGATTGCGTATCGGCAAGAACGGGCGCGCCGGAGGGCGAGGTGAGGATGGTGGACGGCGCGCCCTTGATGCGGTCGGAAGCGCGGCGCGCGGCCGACGATTGCGCGGCGGCATAATCGGGCGTCTTCTGCTGCGCATATTCGGGCGGTGCCTGCGGCGGCTCGGCTTTCGGCGGGGAGGAGAACATGCACATGGGGCGTCATCCGATCGTCAGGGTTGGACCGTCGGCCGGCAGGCGGATGGCCCGCGGCCGGTTCGGCATCGATGGGAGACAGGCTTGCGGGGGAAAGGTTGTGGGGGTGACATGGGGGCGTTCGCCGAGGGGGCGGGTGTGGCCCGGCTCTGTGCCGGCGTGGGCTTCGGTGGTGTTTGACACCGTTGCGCGCTGCGGCTTGCCGCACCCCCTCTGTCCTGCCGGACATCTCCCCCACAGGTGGGGAGATTGGCTGGGGGCGCCGGTTTCCCCAAGCAATCAGCGTTGCAAACTGCGCAACGCTAGAGAGGGGCGAAGGTCCAGCCACGAGTCGATCTCCCCCCTTGTGGGGGGTCCGAAGGACGGGTCGAGACCCGTGGCTCGACCCCGGTAGTGCGGCAGGACAGAGGGGGGTGCTCCACGCCGCAACGCCCAATATTATCAAATATTTAGAGAAGCCAACCCGACACCTGCCCGACACCCGCCGGCGCCCCACTCACCCGAAGCGCAAGCGCCCGGCTACCGCCCGACCGCAATCCGCCCCTTCATGTTCGGATGAAACCGGCAGAGATACTCCACCACCCCATCCGCATTCACCACCGCCGAGCCCGACGCTCCCGCCGGGATCACCACGTCGAAATTCCCCTTCGCGGTCGCGGTATGGTCCATCACGTCCCGGTTGCGCCAGAGGATCGTGTCGCCCGGCCGCGCCGTCACCGTCGCCGGCCGGAATTCCAGCCTGTCGATGGTGATCTCGATCGTGGCGGCGCCGGCGGCGGTGGCGCAGAACAGGAGGGCGGCGGCGGCCGCCAGTGCCGGAAGCGCGCTCATTTCAGCGTCGCGGCAACGTGTTCGGCATGCTGCTGGTGGCCCTCGAAGAGCTTCAGGCCGGTTTCCAGCAGGGCCTTCAGGTCCGGGTTCTGCGCGGCCGGGATCAGCGCCGTCTTCAGGGCCGCGTTGACCGTCTTGTGATAGGCGACCTCGTTGTCGATATAGGCCTTGTCGAATGCGGCGCCCTTCAGCCCGGCAAGCTTCTGCCGCTCCCTTTCGGCATTGGCGGCAAGCTGCCTGCTGGTATCGTTATCCTCCGGCGTCACGTTCAGCTTCTTGACGAGATCGAGCGCCTGTTTGTTGACGGCCTCGTGGTCGCGGATCATATCCCTGGCGAAGGCGGCGACCTCCTTGTTGCCGGCCTTTTCGACCGCCTGCCTGGCCGCCTCGATATCGACGACGCCGGCCGTATAGGCGATATGGGCGATCTGCGGATCGGTGGGGGCGGCGCCGGCGGCAAGGGCTGCCGGGGCCACCGAAAGCGCCAGGACGGCAAGCGTCGGGGCGGCGAGCGCGGCGATAAGGTGTCTGTGCATCTTTGTCCTCCTTCCGGCGAACGGGCGCCGGTCGATTGTTGCTACGTGCCATTGGATGCCGGCGGCGGGCGGGCGTTCCCGAAAAGATTTTTCCGCGATGGCGGGAACTTTCGGCGCGCCCGCGCATCCAATGCGCAAAGAGAGAGGGAGGAGCCATGGCGCGGCAGGCGGAAACAGGGCTGGCGGAACGCAGCGACGGGGAACTGGTGGCGCTGGCGCTGGCGCGCGAGGCGGGCGCCTTCCGCGCCATCATGCGGCGCTACAACCAGCGGCTCTTCCGCATCGCGCGCGGCATCGTGCGCGACGACGCGCTGGCCGAGGACGCGCTGCAGGAGGCCTATCTGAAGGCCTTCCGCCACCTTGGCGATTTTGCCGGCGCAAGCGCCTTTTCCACCTGGCTGACGCGCATCGTCATGAACGAGGCGCTGGGGCGGCTGCGCCAGGCGGCGCGCCGGCCGGAAGTGTCGTTCGAGGGGCTGCCGGGCGAACGCCGCATCCTCGATTTTCCCACCGGTTCGCCCATCGACAATCCCGAGACCACCATGGCGCAGCGACAGATCCTGAAACTCGTGGAAGAGGCGACCGACAGCCTGCCGGAAGAATTCCGCCTGGTCTTCATCGCCCGCGCGATCGAGGGGATGAGCGTGGAGGAAACCGCCGAGCTGCTGTCCCTCAAGCCCGAAACCGTCCGCAGCCGCCTGCACCGCGCCCGCGCCCTGCTGCGCCGCCGGCTGGACGCCATGATCGGCCCGCTGGCGCTCGACGCCTTCCCCTTTGCCGGCTGGAGATGCGAGCGGCTGACGGAGCGGGTGATGCGCCAGCTGACGGAGCGGTGAGGGGACGGGGTTCGACAGGGCCGCCCCGGCCGGAAAGACCCTTGAAAAACAGCGCCGCGATGGGGCAAGCTTCGAGCGTGAAGGGTGCCTTCCAGCACGGCGACGGTTTCAGGGATCATGCAGGCTGTTTTGACAAAGCGATTTGCCGACTTGAATTTTTACCCTCAAAGGGTAATCTAGGCATGGAAAAACGGAAGGCTCACTATGATCTCGCCGCGATCATCGTCGTCGTGAGGGAAAAGAGGGCGGCGGCTTTCACCAAAAGCGCCATCGACGGCGGAAGGGCCATGGGGTTGACCACATCGGAGATGATCGACGTGGTATGTGCGCTCAAGGGCCGCCATCTCTACAAGTCGATGACGACCTACCGCGACGGCAGCGTCTGGCAGGATGTCTATCATGCCGATACGCCGGCCGGAAAAGCCTATGTCAAGCTGACGCTGAGGGAAGACGGCGCCCCCGTCATCCAGTTCAAGGAGTTGTAACGATGGCCAGGATCTGCGTCTGCTGCGATGCCGGGGCGGACATGACGCCGTTCTTCAACGAAACGCATCAGGTGAGCTATCGCGGCCTGGTGGCGGATGTCGAGGGCCTGTCCGGCTTTCGCTGCGGTACCTGCGGCGAGATCGAATACGATCAGGCAAGCGCCGAGCGCTATGCGCAGGCCAGCGACGCGCTGGTGCTGCAGGACAGGCGCGCCGTCGGCGAGGATCTGCGCCGCATTCGCAAGAAGTTGCGGCTGAACCAGGCGGAAGCCTCCGCGCTGACCGGCGGCGGACACAATGCCTTCTCGCGTTACGAAACCGGAAAGGTCAGCCCGCCGCCTGCCGTCGTCAATCTGTTCCGCATGCTCGAGCGGCATCCGGACGATATCAAGGCGCTGAGGCGGGCCTGACGGCCGTTCGCCCGCTCCGGCGCATCACCGCAGCCCGCATCGCGCTCAACCCGCCGCTTCGGCCCGTCTTGCCCTGACAACGGCGGCGATGAAGACGCGGGAGAGGCCGTGATAGAGCGGCTCGCGCGAGAGGATGCGGGAGGTGATGTAGCCGAGCATGGCCACCGCCATGATGGGGATGACGGCCTGGTGGTCGCCGGTCATTTCGAGGATGATGACGAAGGCGGTCATCGGCGCCTGCACGACGCCGGAGAAATAGCCGGTCATGCCGAGGATGGCGGCGAGCGCGATGCCCGTTCCCATCAGCGAGCCGACCGTGCTGCCGAAGCCGGCGCCGACGGCAAGCGAGGGGGCGAAGATGCCGCCCGGAATGCCCGACAGCATGGAAAGGAAGCTCGCCGCCAGCTTGCCGGCGAAGAAGAGAAGCGGCAGCGCGTGGCCCTCGACGGCGCCGCGCGCCTGATCGTAGCCGGTGCCGAAGGTCGCGCCGCCGAAGGCGATGCCGATGGCGGCGACCGCCAGGCCGCAGATCCCGGCCAGCGCCACCATGCGGGGGAGCGGCTGCGGCTGCGCCCAGCGGCGGATGCGCTGGCCGAAATGCAGGGCCAGACCGCTGAAGGCGGCGCCGAGCGCGCCGCCGCCGATGCCGCAGACGAGCACCAGGCCCCAGTCCTTCAGCCCGGCGGGCGAGACGGAGGCCTCGCCGAAATAATTGTAGCTGCCGGCAAGGCCGAGCGCGGCAAGGCCGGAGAGGATGACGGCAGTCAGCACCAGGCCGTTGGCGCGCGATTCGTAGGTGCGGCTCATTTCCTCGATGGCGAAGACGATGCCGGCAAGCGGCGTGTTGAAGGCGGCGGCGATGCCGGCGGCCGAGCCGGCGAGGATGAGGCCGCGCGCCTGCGCCATGCCGCTGAAGCGCGCCACCGCCAGCATGATGGAGGCGCCGACCTGCACCGTCGGCCCTTCGCGGCCGATCGAGGCGCCGCAGAACAGGCCGAGCACGGTCAGCGCGATCTTGCCGGCGGCGATGCGCAGCGACAGCAGCCGCGAGCGGTCCTCGGCCTCGCGCAGGTGGCGGGCGGCGATCGCCTGGGGAATGCCGCTGCCCTGCGAATTTGGAAACAGCCGGGCGGCGAGGAAGGCCGAGGCCATGAAGCCGAGCGGGCAGAGCGCCAGCGGCAGCAGAAACGCCCATTGGCCCGATGCCGTCAGCCCCGCAAAACCCTTCTGCGCGAGATCGGCCAGCCGCGCGAAACCGACGCTGACAAGCCCGATCGCCAGCGCCCCGCACCAGAAGACCAGCCGCGGCCGCCAGAGCGAAAACGATCCCCAGATGACGCGGGAGCGGCGAAGCAGCCTGGAATTGCGGTAGGGAAGCGGCATGAGGGACTCGGGATAAGCTGTCGGGGGAGTCCGGTATAGACGCAAATGGCCGCCGATAGCAGCATCTGATCGGGGCGGCGGTGTGTTTCGGTTTGCGGGGCGCTGCCCGGTCATTTGCCCTTCGTCGGCTTGTTGTCGTACTCCACCAGCAGCGGCGGGTCCCTGAACGGGTCGAGACACGGCACGCGGAAGCTGGCGAAGTCGGTCAGATTGCGCGTGACGACGATAAGCCCGTGCGTTTTCGCGACTGCGGCTATGCCCGCGTCCATCACGTGCTTGTCCCTCGCGCCGACAAAAGACGCCCATTGCTTCGTCGCTGCCGCATCAAGGCTCAGAATGCGATCAGGGCCGAAGCTGTCTTCGAATGCGGCAATTGCATCCAGCTTTGCCTGCGCTTTCTCAGGATCCTTTTTCAACTGCGCTTCAGCGCCCTTCCGTTTCTCGAAGAGGGTAAGAACGCATATTGCCAGCGCGCTGTCGTCGACGGACCTTTTCCACTTGATGACGTTCTTGTGGGTATCCATGAAGCGAATGACAGACTCGTCCATCAGGTATTTAAGCACGGGACGGCCTTGTCTCAGTCATCGTCGAAGACACCGCTCCTGATCAGATCGGAAATTCCGCGTTTCAGGGATTTCGAAGGATAGGGCCGCCCCTTTTTCGGGTATGCCCGCGCAAAACCGATCGCATGCTCGACCTGGCTGCGCTTCAGCGAGGGGAAATCCTCCAGAATCTCCTCGATGGAAGCCGCCGGATACAGGGCCGCCACCTGATAGGTAGGAACATCGGTTCCCTTGATGAACGGTTCCTCTCCCTTCATCTTCATTGCCCCCCTGATCGTTTCGAGCAGCCTCAATCTCTTCCTGAGCTTCGCGTCGCTCTTTCGAAGGTCCACGGCAATCGCGCCGACCCGCGCCGTCGTGGCCGTTTGCGGCAGCCTTGACAGTTCCTCGTAGAGTCGGCGTTTGCCTGCACCGGAGAGCGCTTCACCAATTTCGCGGTCCATGGTCAAAAAGCGCAACTCGGCTTTTCCGAGAAGGCGCTTGGCCCGCGGCCCGGTTTTAACCACCGTGGATTTCACGACCTTCTTGTCGACTGCGTTTTGAATGTCCGCAGGAGAGCGATCCACCAGAAAACTCGCTTCGGTAACCGTAAACTCCATGTCTCTCATGTCGATAGTCCTAATTCAACTCCGTCTGGAGATGAATTAATATAGGTGTCGGGGGCTGCCGGGGTCAAGCTGCCATCGCGAACATCGGCGAACTTGAGGTCCGCTGTCGGAGCGGCCAGGACACGATCGTGACGCCGGCGCACCGAAAAGGCCCTTGAATGACATTGCCGCAATCCGCCTCTGAGCCGCCCGCTCAGGCGCCCTCGTCGGGAATGTTCAGCACCTCGCCGCAGGCCTTGCAGTGCACGGCGTCGGCATCGTGGCGCTGCAGGCCGCAGCGGTGGCAGGCGAAGGTGACCTTGTGCGGCCGCACCACCGCCTGGGCCAGCCGCACGAAGAGCGAGATGCCGACGATCATGGTGACGACCGAGGTCAGCTTGCCGAGCGTGCCGGGCAGGGTGATGTCGCCGAAACCGGTGGTCGTCACCGTGGCGACGGTGAAATAGAGCGCGTCGACGAAGCCTTCGCCGCCCGGCTGGTTATAGAAGAAGGAGGTGTAGACGAAGCCGGTGACGAGGAAGAGGAAGACCACGAAATTGATGACGGCGCGCACCACGTCGATGCGGTCCGCGCAGCCGAGCCGGCGCAGCGCCACCCTCAGCAGCGGGCTGTGGCCGATCGCCCAGAGCCGCATGACGCGCAGGAAGGCGAAGTTGAAGAGCGCGAAGGGAAAGAGAAGGGTGGCCAGCACGACGAAATCGATCCATGTCATCGGCCGCAGGATCCATGCGCGCAGCGAGGGCGCGGCAAGGGCGCGCGCCCCCATTTCGGCGGCGATCCACAGCGCGATCGCATAATCGACGACGAGATAGGTGGGGGCGGCGCGGAAATAGGGGCCGAGCACGAAGAAGGCGAGAATGGCGATATCGACGAGGGTGAAGAGGCACTGCAGGGCAAGCGCCCTTCGGCCTTCGCCCCGCTCTATGCGCTGGAGCGCCCGCCGCAGGCCGGCCGCCTGCCTTTTGTCATCGAAGAGATGATCCATGCAGGCGAGATAGATCGCCCGCCGCCGGCATCAATGGCCCCGGCCGCCGCCCGCCGCGGCGGCGGCCTTTCCGCTCCTCGTCATTCCTGCAACGGCGGCAGCCTGCCCCTTATGGATGCCGAAGGACCCGGCAGGGCAGAGGGCTGCCCCATGCCGCAGCACCTGATGGTATCGGACACCCCCGACAGCTTCCCCCTAGGCCGCCACCTCCGCCCCGCGTCCGGCCGCCGCAATGCGCCGTGCGGCGATCTCCGAGACCACCAGCGCGGCCGCCACCAGCGCGGCGGCGATCGTGCCCAGGCGTTGGCCGCCGAAAAGCTCGATGCCGGCGGCGCCGATCAGCCCGGCGGCGGTCGTGCCGAGGAACACGGCGGAATTGTTGAGCCCGAGCACGATCGGGGCGATCTGCGGGGCGATGCCGACGATGCGGTGCTGCTGCGGCACGGAGCTGCCCCAGCCGCAGGCGCCCCAGAAGAGCACGGCGGGGATGGCGAGCGCCAGCGTGGCGCCGGTGAAAGGCAGGAGGATGAAATCGGCGAGCACGACGGCAAGCATCGCCACCAGCACCCGGCGCGAGCCGATACGGTCGATCAGCCGGCCGGAGAAGAGGTTGGCGACGGTGCCGGCCGCGCCCCAGAGCACCAGCAGGCCGGCCAGCACGGCCGGGTCGCCGCCGATCGCGCCTTCGAAGACGACGGCGAAATAGGTGTAGACGGTGAAGGCGGCGGAGAAGAACAGGAACGTGGTCAGCAGCGTCAGGCCGATCCTGATATCGGCAAGCGGCGCCAGCCGCCGCGCGAGCGAAACCGGCGGCGGCATGGGGATATCGGCCAGGAAGGCCAGCACGCCGAGGCCGGAGAGCGCGGCAAGGGCGGCGACGAAGACCATCGTCCAGTGCCAGTCGCCGAATCCGCCGATCAGCGTGCCGATCGGCGCGCCGAGCGCGGTCGAGACCGCAAGGCCGGCGGTGACGACGGAAAGCGCATGGCCGCGCCTTTCGGCCGGCACGAGCGAGGCGGCCGAGCCGGTGGCCGTGGGCGAGAACATGGCCGCTCCGAGCCCCGCAAGCGCGCGGCTGGCAAGGGCTGCGGTAAAGCCGGGCGCAAGCGCGGTGGCGAGATTGGCGACGACGAAGACCGCAAGGCCCGCCAGCAGCAGCCGCTTGCGCGGCACATGGGCGGCAAGGGCGGCGATGACGGGGGCAAGCACGGCGAGCGTGACGGCATAAACGGTCGTCATCTGGCCGGCGGCACCGATGCCCGACATTGAAATTGCGGGCAATCTGCGGCAGCACGCCGGCGACGACGAAACTGTCGGTGCCGAGCGCGAACATGCCGAGCGCGAGAACGAGAAGGCGGCGGTCCATGGGAGGGTTCCGTTTGGTTGGGTGACGGGCGCTGCCGGGTTTTTGGGGCGGAGCGGCCTGGCTGGTCGGGTGATGGATTTGTCGGGGTGATGGGGCGGGCTGCGGGGGGCGGCCGGTCTCTTTGGCAAGTGCCTGATGCCGTTGTGCGTTGTGCCGTGGGGCATCGCGACAAGGGGCGGGCTGCCGCGCGCGTTGTGCCGTGTGGCACCCCCCTCTGTCCTGCCGGGTCCTTCGGACCCCCCACAAGGGGGGGAGATCGGCCAGAGGCGGGACCTTCGCACCTCATTAACGTTGCGCAGTTTGCAACGCTCGTTGTTTGGGGAAACCCGTGCCCCCAGCCAATCTCCCTCCTTGTGGGGGGCGAAGGACCCGGCAGGACAGAGGAGGGTGCCCCACGCCGCAGCGAACAATGGTATCAAGGCGCCTGTTCGAACGCCGACCCCGGCAAGGCAGAAGGGGGCCTCCCGTCCCCTCACTTGCCCTGGATCAGCAGCCCCAGCGGCGTCAGCGGGGTCAGCGCCATCAGTTCGTAGCTCATCAGCCCGGCGGCCACGAGCGGCAGGGTGGCGAGCGAGGCGCGGGCGGCTTCCACCGATTCGGCGTTCATCAGGAAGATCGGGCCGGCGCCCTCGCGGAACCAGAACTGCTCCACTTCGCCGCTCAGGTAATGTTTCAGCGTCGCCGGCACTTCCTGCGGCAGGTGTTCCTTCAGCTGCTCGGGCGTCAGCGGGGCTTTGGCGGTGGCGATGGCCATGATTTTCATCGGTGATCTCCTTCGGATCGGGTTGGAATGGGCGATGCGCAGAGATCTAGCCGCCGGGCGGGGAAAGCGGTATTGTCGGAAATGACAATAACAGGGTCATTTACGCCATGCGGCTCACCATGCTTGCGCTCGACGGATTGTGGGATACGGGGCTCACCGTCATGCTGGACGTGTTTTCGGCGGCCAACGGGCTTGCGGCGCGCGAATTCGGCGGCACGCCGCATTTCGACGTGACGGTGGCCGGCGTGCGCCGCAGGGTGCGCTCCGCCCAGGGGCTGACGGTGCCGGTGGCGCCGATCGCGCCGGAACCGAAGCCCGACTGGGTGGTGGTGCCGGCGCTCGGCGTCGTGGCGCCGCAGGAGGTGGTGGCGGCACTGTCGCGGCCGGACGTGGCCGGCGCGGTCGGCCATATCCGCCGCTGGCACGGCGAGGGCGTGAAGATCGCCGCTTCCTGCAAGGGCACGTTCCTGGTGGCCGAGGCCGGGCTGCTCGACGGCCGCGAGGCGACGACGACATGGATGCTCGCCCCGCTCTTCCGCCAGCGCTATCCGCAGGTGCTGGTGGACGAGACGCGCATGCTGGTGCCGAGCGATATCGGCGTGACGGCGGGCGCGGCGATGGGCCATCTCGACCTCGCGCTCTGGCTGGTGCGGCAGGCAAGCCCGGAGCTTGCCGGCCTCGTCTCGCGCTATCTGCTGGCCGACCTGCGTTCGCTGCAGGCGCTCTATATCGTGCCGAACCATCTCGCCCAGGCCGGTCCGCTGATGCTGCGCTTCGAGCGCTGGGCGCGCGAGCACCTGAGCGAAGGCTTTTCGCTGCAGCAGGCGGCCGATGCGCTGGCGACCAGCCCACGCACGCTGCAGCGGCGCTGCAACGCCGTGCTCGGCAAATCGCCGCTCGCCTATTTCCAGGACCTGCGGGTCGAACACGCCCAGACGCTGCTGCACGGCAGCGGACTCGATCTCGACGCGATCGCCGCCGAAGTCGGCTATGTGGACGGGGCGACGCTGCGCACGCTGCTGCGCCAGCGGCTGGGGCGCGGCGTGCGCGACCTGCGGGCGGATCTGCGGTAGCTGCGGTTTGCGGGGCGGGGCAGCCCTCTGTCTTGCTGGGTCCTTCGGTATCTACAGGGGCGGGCCGCCGTTGCTGTTGTGCCGTGTGGCACCCCCCTCTGTCCTGCCGGGTCCTTCGGCCCCCCCCCCACAAGGGGGGAGATTGGCTGGGGGCGCCGGTTTCCCCAAACAATGAGCGTTGCGATCTGCTCGACGTTCATGAGATGCGAAGGCCCCGCCTCTGGCCGATCTCCCCCCTTGTGGGGGGTCCGAAGGACCCGGCAGGACAGAGGGGGTACCACACGCCGCAGCGAACAATGGTATCAAGACGTCCGTGGAGGCACCCCAAGCCGCAGCGCATTCAAGACATCTGCCGGAGACGCCGAACCCCGGCCCGCCCTTGCAAAATTGCGCGGCTGCACACAGTTGATGTGTTCGACGAAACGGGCGGGAGCAGAATGCGGCATATCAGATCCTGGCTAAACCAGTATGAGCCGATGACGCTCATCACCTTTGCCTGCCTTGCCGGCGGCCTCTTCCTGCTGCAGCGGCTGACGAGCGAGGTGCTGGAGGGCGAGACGCTGGGTTTTGACCGGACGGTGCTGCTGTCGCTGCGCCAGCCGGGCGATCTTTCCCGGCCGATCGGGCCGGCATGGCTGACCCATGCGGTGGGCGACATTACCAGCCTCGGCGGCGTCACCGTGCTGGCGCTGCTCACCCTGCTTGCCACCGCCTACCTGCTGCTCGACCGCAAGGCCGGCATCGCCGTCTTCCTGTTCCTCTCGGTGCTCACCGGCTGGCTGGCGAGCACGGGGCTGAAGATCCTGGTGGCGCGGGCGAGGCCGGATGTCGTGCCGCATCTCGTCGATGTCGGCGATCTCAGCTTTCCGAGCGGCCATGCGATGGTCTCCGCCGTCACCTATCTCACCCTCGGGGCGCTTCTGGCGCGCACGCAGCGCCGGCGCGCCACCCGCATCTTCGTCATGGCGGCGGGCATTTTGCTCGCCGTCATCATCGGCCTCAGCCGCATCTATCTCGGCGTGCATTACCCGACCGACGTGCTGGCCGGCTGGGTGGCCGGCGCGCTCTGGGCGCTCGGCTGCTGGCTGGTTTCCAAGCGTTTCATTGCGCGCGCGGCAGGCGAGGACGGCGGCATGCAAGGCCCGCCGGGCTAGCGCAATTTCGGCAAAACCGGTTCCCGCCCTTGCCGGGATCGCTAGCGCCGCCTTTCGCGCAGCGCAGCCATGACCAGCGGTGCGGCGGCGCCGGCAAGGGGGCCGAAGGGCAGGCGTTGCAGCGCCCGGCCGGCCAGGAAGGCGGCGGCCATGGCGCCGGCGAGTTTCGCCCAGGGGTAGGCGCCGAGCTGCGCATGGGCGCTGGCATCGGCCCAGCGCAGGTTCTCCGTCACCACGCTGCCGGCGCGATGGCGGATGATCTGCAGACGGGCGCTGAGGTTCTCGATCTCGGCCCGCACCTCGGCGATCTGGCGCTGCAGCTCCTCGCGCGCCGCGCCCTCGATCGGCGCATCCAGATAGGCCTCGTAATCCGCCTCGCTGGCAAAACCCTCGGCATTGGCCCGATGGTCCGGCCTTTCCCCGCCGGGGGCGGCGGCCGCGGCGTTCCTGCCCGTGCTGTCTGCCATCTGCATCTCCTTTCGCTGATGCTGCTGAAACGTGCGAGCGGCAAAAAGGATGCATGGCGGATCGCTTCGGGGCGGGCCTCGTCTCTTGACGAAAACCGCAGGATGTGTATCGCTTGTTTCTGCGCGCAATGGGGGTGGGTGATGGGGAGCGATTATCACCGGAAGGCGAATATCCGCACGCAGACGATCCGGGTGGCGGTCGACCAGAACCGGTCGCGCGAGCTTTGGGGCCGGGGCGCCTTCGGCGGCCTGCCGGCGGCACTTGCCTATGTGGGCGCGCTTGGCGCGGGTGAGCAGGGCACGCAATTCACCACCACCGTGCCGCACGCGAAAAACGGCGATCCGGTCTGGGCCTACTGGTACCTGCCGGAGGACGGCGGAGACGCGCGCGTGAAGCGCCGGGTCGTGGGCAACAAGGATTACGCCTGCGTTGAAATCCAGCCCAGGCTTAACCGCTACCGTTGTAAATAGGGGCGAACTGGCCTAAATATGCAGCATGGATATGAAGCTTAGACATTCTCATATCGCTGTCCGTGCCGGGCTGGACGAGCTTGCGCGCAACGTCGGGGCCGACATTCTTTCCGGCGAGGACGATTTCGGCCGCTACCACTATTTCGACGTGGCGATCGCCCATCACGGCGTCGACAACCACGTCATGCGCTTTGCCGCCCATGACGGCGACCGCATGGTCCATCTGCTGGCGGAACGCATCCAGGAGGTCGACGACCTGGCGCTGGCGCTTTGCGCCGTCGGCATGACAGGCAGCGAGGCCCTGTCCATCTCCACCGACCAGGACGGCCGCCCGGTGCGCAGCGCCGGCGAGATTTCCGAACATATCGGCGCGCTCTCGCGCTTTGCGGCTGCCGGCGCGCTGGAAATCATGAGCGGCGGCGTGGGCGCCGAGGGGCAGGAGACGACGACGATCGCGCTCAACCAGTAGCGGCCCGGCCGGCTTTTGGCGCCGGTATCGCGCCGCCGCCGGACGACCGGCCCCGTGGTTTTGCCCGAGGCCGATCCGCCGCCTCGTCAGTCCAGAAGGTCGGCCGGCACCTTGCCGCCGTTTTCCGAAAGCTTCTTCATCAGCGCCTTGTGGAGGAACATGTTCATTTTGGCGCTGTCGCCGGTATCGCCGGTATAGCCGAGTTCGGCGGCGAGTTCCTTGCGCTCGGCAAGGCTCGCATCCATGCCGAGCGCCTTCATGAGATCGACGATCGAATGGCGCCAGTCGAGCTTCTGGCCGGATTTCTTCACCGCCGCGTTGAGGATCTGCTCGATATCGGCTTTGCTGGTCGGGCTGGGGCTGGCGGGGCTGGCGCCGGCCGGGCCGGCCGGGCTGGCGCTCGCCGGGGCGGCGGCCGGCTTGGCCGCGGCCGTTGGCTGGGCGGGAGACGATGCGGGCGCGCCGGCCTGCGGGGCGGCGGCTGCGGGCTCCGGCACGGGTGCGGCCTGCGCCTTGCCGAAAATCGCGTTCTTGATGCGGTCGAAGACGCCCATGGAAAAATCCTCCTCTTGCGGTTGCGAAGGGCGAGGCGCCCGCTGCCGCGGACGCCGCCACGGGAAGAACTAGGGCCGGCATGCCGGCCGGCCAGTCGGGCGGCCGATAAAAGGCCGCGTCCGGCCTCAGGCGCGCGCCAGAACCTCGTCCAGCCAGTTGAAGATCCTGAGATCGCGCAGCCCGTAGGCGCCGGGCTCGCAATGCAGGTCGGCCCCGTCCGAGGCCGCGAAGGCGGCCATCGTCTTCGGCCCGGTCAGCATCGCGTAGAGCTTTTGCGATTGGCCCGGCCAGAAGGCCTCGTTGGCGGGCTCCGTAATCAGCATCGGGCAGGCGATGCGGCCGGCCACGTCGTCCAGCCGGTAATCCATCGTCGCCTTGAAGACGTCGAAATAGGAGCCGGCGCCATAGGGGCGCATGCGGAAGGCGAGCGCGTTCTTCACCGCCGGCGGCAGCGCCTTTTCCATGAAGGTGTCGAATTCCTGCTTGCGGCCGGCCTGCAGCAGGGCCAGCATCGGCGGCGTCAGGCCGGCGGTCCAGGAGGCGGAAACGTCGGTCACGCCGGGATCGGCAATGGCCGCGGCGATGCGTTTTTCGAAGGCGACGGCGCGCGGCACCCAGTAGCCGCCCTGGCTGATGCCCTGAATGGCGATCCTTGCGGGATCGACGCCTGGCCGCGCCAGCGCGAAATCGACGACCGGGGTGACGACATGCTCGAAATCCGGGCGGAAGGCCATGCCCTGTTTCCAAAGCGCGTAGCCCTGGCCCGGCCCGTCGAAGGTCAGGCAATCGTAGCCGCGGGCGGTGGCGCCGGCCGCGCCCATCGTCCACATGTCCAGCGCCGAGCCGTCGCTGCCGTTGACGAGGATCAGCAGCGGGCGATGTTCCGCGCTGCTTTTGCCGCGGAAATAAAAGCCGCGCAGCGTGGTGTTCTCATAGGCAATGGCGACCTCTTCGATCGGCGGATCGAAGAGGGCGAGCGATTTCAGCCAGCAGGCGTCCATCATCTCCCAGGCGGCGGCGGCCCTGGTCGGGTCGCCGGTGCCGTCGGCGAAATAGATGGCGCTGTCGTAATAGTTCTGCGCCCAGAGCAGGGCCTGGCGGGCGCTCTCCCTGTGGCCGCCGGAAAGCGAATCCTCCGCGATCGTGCGGGCCTCGTCGCCGGCCGCCACCAGCGCGCCATAGGCGCTGTCATAGTTGCCGTCCTCGATCTGCCGCGAGAGATAGAGAACCTTGCCGGGATTGCCGCCCTGATGGTAGGCGCGCCCGAGGCTGGTCAGAAGCACATATTCGAAAGCGGAATTCCTGAAGAAATAGCTCGCCTGATGCGCCGCCATCGGCGTCGTCGGCAGGTTCTGCGCTGCCGGGGCCGGCTGCTGGCCGGGAACTTCGCTTGCCTGCGCAGTCGTTCTGGCGCCAAGACCTGCGGCAACCATGCCGAGGCCGAACTGTTTTCTTGTCAGGTTCATCGCTCTCTCCCGCGGATACTTGCCCTCTCGAACGGTATGGAAGGGTTTTACTTTAGCATTGTTGCGGGAAAGCGTCAGGTATTGTGCAAAGACGTGCGAAACGCTTCCCGGCGGCGATGTGTTTTGCATCCTGCGCCCGCAGGCGCTATGAGCGGCGCATGACCCTGCCGACCGACCTCGATTGCCAGACCTGCGGCGCATGCTGCGCCTATTCCAGCGACTGGCCGCGATTTTCCACCGAGCCGGACGCCGATCTCGACCTCCTGCCGCCGCAATACGTCGCGCCGGACCGCTCCGGCATGCGCTGCGAGGGCAACCGCTGCTCGGCCCTGTCGGGCACGATCGGCAAGGCGGCGTCCTGCCTGGTCTACGGGCTCAGGCCGGATGTCTGCCGCACCTGCATGCCGGGCGACCCGGAATGCCTGATGGCCCGGGCGGCCTTTGGCCTGGGGTGAGGGGGTGACGCGGCGGGGGCTGGCGGTGGTGTTTGACACCATCGTTCGCCGCGGCGTGGGCTCTCGCCGGCGGTGCCACACCCACCCGACCATGACACCCGTCACGAAAACTCGTTGGCCCGCGGCCCGGCCAGCGTCACGCGCCAGGTCGATCTCGCCTGGAAATCCTGCGTCGCCAGAAACGTATAGGGCGTCGCCCGCCAGTTCTTCACCGCGTCGTTGAGGTTGTCGAGCACGTAATCGCCCTCGTCGAGGCGGGCGATGAGGACGACGTGGTTTTCGTCGCGAGGGCCGATCACCACCGAGAGCGCCAGGCGGTCGGCCGGAAAGCCGGCGTCGATCAGGTCCTTCATCTTCTGCAGCGCGTAATCCTCGCAATCGCCGCGGCCGCCGAGGGGCAGGGTCCAGGCGTCGCCGCTGCCGGAGCGGTCCTGCGAGGCGCGCACGCTGAGGTTCACGGCGCGGGTGATCCTGCGCAGGAGCGGCATGGCGGCCTGACCGGCCGGCCCGCGGGCCGCCACCTTGTGGCAGAGCCAGCGGTAGCTGGCGCAGGCGGAGGCAAAGCCGACCGGCGCGCCGATGCTTCTGCCGGCGGGCAGGGCCTGTCCGGCAAGTGCCTGAAATTGCGCGGGAAAGAACACAAGGGAAACAAGGCAAACAAGCCACCGCATGAATCACCCCTTCTATTGTTCGCCGGCAAGGTAACATAGTTTATACTAAAACTTTAATAAAATTTATTACTTGCGTAATTAACTATAGATTAAGGTGCTGTGCCAATATCCACAGTTTATTCTTGGAATTAACTTTTCGCTAATATAAGAATTCTCCCCGTTAACGGTTTGTTAACTTTGGGAGAGAGTAGATGATTCGCAAAGCAGCGAAGTATAGCGTCGCCGTTGCTTACCTTCTGGCAAGCAGCAGCCTGACGATGGCAGCGCCCGCAGTTGTCGACTGCGCCACGGCAGCGCCGGGTTCGATCGAGGCCAGGCTGTGCCTGCCGACAAAATCCATCCGCACCGACGACGACAGCCGCACGCTCAACAACGACAGCAGCGGCAACCGTTTCGGCACGCGTTCGGGCAACCGTTCCGGCTCCGGCGAGCAGGCCTCGAACGGGTCCTCTTCCGGCGACCAGGGCAACGGCGGCGACAATGGCGGCGGCTCCGGCCCCGGCGGCGATGACGGCGGCGAGGGCGACGGCGACGGCGATCACGGCAACGGCCACGGCCATCACGGCGGCCGGGACCATGGCCACCATGGCCGGGACCGCGACCATCACGACCGGGATCGTCACGACCGGGATCGTCATGACCGGGATCGCGACCATCATGACCGGGATCGTCATGACCGGGATCGCGACCATCATGACCGGGATCGTCATGACCGGGATCGCGACCGTCACGACAAGGATCGTCATGACCGGGATCGCGACCGTCACGACAAGGATCGCCACGACCGGGATCGCGACCGTCATGACAAGGATCGCCACGACCGGGATCGCGACCGTCAGGACAAGGATCGCCACGACCGGGATCGCGACCGCCCTGACAAGGATCGTCACGACCGGGATCGCGACCGTCAGGACCGCGACCGTCAAGACAGGGATCGCGACAGCCACGACAAGGACCGGCACGACAAGGACCGCGACGGGCGCAATCCCCGCTGATCCGGCATCCTGAACCGGAGGAGGGGTTTTAGGGGCGGGCCCCTTTTCCGGCAGCGGTTTTGCAAATGCGGCCCGGCATCTGCCTGGCGCATTCCCTTTCCCCCCTCGTTCCTGTGCCCGCGGGCTGGCGCTAAGGACGTCACAGGAATGCAGGCGCCGCCCTGTGCGGTGATGGCTCCTCTGTACTGCGTGGAGCCATCGCGCCCGAAGGCGGCGCCTGATCTTCGTGGCATAACCCGGGCTGGGGCCGGGAACACGCAGATGAGGGGGGAGAGGGGCAATTGTGAGGGGCCGGCATCCGGGCTGGGGAGGGGGATGCCGGTTCGGGGGGGCAAAAAGGGGGTGCCGCAAGGCGCCCCTTTTTTGCTGCGGCGGCGGTTCCTGCGGGCCGCGCCGTCGCTGCGTCGGGGAGGTGGCGCAGCGACAGCGGCAGGCGGCGGCAGCCGGCGGGACGTCACTCGCGGTCGCCGTTGCGCAGGAATTGCCACTCGATGCCGGTCACGCGCGCCGGCCGCACGATATGCGGGCGGGCCTGCAGCAGGCGCAGCGTCGGCACCAGGGTGCGCGGATCGGCGACCTCCGCCGGCACGGGCCTGCCCATATCCTTGAAATGCGCCTCGATTTCCTCGCGAAGATCCCGGATGTCGAACCGGTCCACGCCCGCGTTGAACCAGTCCACCAGAACGACGTCGCAGACGATATCGAGGCTGTTCGGGTCGTCGGCATCCAGCAATGGCGACATTGGCGGACCTTGCGCAGGCGGCGTGTCCCTGCGTCCCCAAAGGCCGGCGGTTGCGGCGCGGTTGCGCCCGGCGGCCGGCAGAATATGGGGGCTCGCCACCCAGCACCAAGACGAGCCCCAGCCCCGGTGCTTGTCTCATCTCATTCCTCCACCGCGACAGGCAGATTAGACGCCCGCGCCGCCGGCGCAGCAATTCGACCAGTCGGGCTAGTCCGGCCGCGCGGGGTGCCTGCGGCCTGCTTTCGCGGGCTTTTCCGCGCCGGCGGGGCGGCAAACAATCCTGTGGATAAAGTCGGCGCGGCTCCGTTGTGATTAACCTGCCGCGCCCGCCGGCCCGGGCCTCCACCCGCGACACCGCCCATTGTCCATATTGACGCTAATCGGCTGTAACCTAAAAGGGAACGAACCCGAAACACCCTTCAAGGAGGAGCAAAATAATGAAGCGTATCGAGATGGAGGTGAGCGGCGGCTGCCAGTGCGGCGCCGTGCGTTACCGTGCCAGCGCCATGCTCGACAATTCGCATCTGTGCCATTGCCGCATGTGCCAGAAGGCCTCGGGCAACCTCTTTGCCGCGCTGGTGGCCGCGCCCGACGACGCGCTCACCTGGACACGCGGCAAGCCCGGCGTCTGGAAAAGCTCGGAGCTCGTCGAGCGCGGCTTCTGCGGCAATTGCGGCACGCCGCTGTTTTTCCACCACCTGGAAAACGGCCGCACCAACCTGATGATCGGCTCGCTCGACGACCCCAGCGCCTTTCCGCCGCTTGCCAATACCTGCACGGAAAACATGGTCGCCTGGTTCGACACGATCACCGCCATCGAAAACACCGGCCCGACCGAGAACAACGGCGCCGACTGGGCGGCGGCAATCAGGCAGAGCAACAACCAGCACCCGGACCACGACACGGTTTCGTGGTCGGCGAGGGGGCGGGAGGGGTGATGGGGCGGCGGCGCGGCCGCTCCCTGCGGCTGTCGCTGTGCCGTACGGCAGCTAGCCAAGGGGCCTTGCTGGCCAGCCGGGCAGGAGCGTGATGCCGAAGCGCGGGGCGGCGGCTTTCAGGCGCTCGATATCGTCGGGCGTCGGCGGGCCGGCGGTTTCTCCCTGGCGCAATTGGCGGCCGGCGGCGGCCAGAAAGTGCTCGAAAACATCAGGCGAGCCGATCAGGATGTAGCGGGCGGGCCGCTCGTCGGGGTTGGTGAGCTGGTGGGGGATGCCGCGCGGCAGGAAGAGGCTTTCGCCCGGCGAGAGCGTGCGGGGCTCGCCGTTCAGGATCGCGGTCAGCTGGCCCTCGAGCACATAGACCGTCTCGTCGTCGCCGGCATGGACGTGGACCGGCGTTGCGGTGCGGCCGGGGCTGGCATTCTCGAACAGGCAGAAGAGGCCGCCCGTCTGCCGGCCGGATACCAGCCGCGTCATGGCGACGCCGGCAAGGGTGAATCGTTTCGCCTCGGGTTCAGTCATGCTTGCCTCCGGGCTGCCGAAGAACTCGCCGCATGGGGCACAATACCCCTGCCCAACCCCTGCGCACAAGGGTGAGGGGGCACGGGCGCAGCCGGCTCGCTGCGGCTGCTGCTGTGCTGCGGGGTACCCCCTCTGGCCTGCCGGCCATCTCCCCCACAAGGGGGGAGATCGACTCGTGGCAGGACCTTCGCACCTCACGAACGTTGCGCCGTTTGCAAACGCTGATTGTTTGGGGAAACCGGCGCCCCCAGCCAATCTCCCCACCTGTGGGGGAGATGCCCGGCAGGGCAGAGGGGGTACCCCACGGTACAGCATCAGCGGTCTGGAGCGATATCCCACGGCACAACATCAGCCCCCCACCTACCCATACACATCATAATCCACCGCCGCCGTCGCCCCGGTTCCCGGCCGGTGGCGCAGTTTCCTTGCCACCGGTTGCGCGAAGGTGAGCGCCAGCGCGTCGCCCTCGTTGGGCGAGGGCAGGCCGCGGTCCTTCATGTCTTCCTTGCTTTCCAGCTGGATCCGGCCGTCGAGCCGCGCCACGGTTTCCGGCCCGACGAGGTCCTGGTAGAGCGCCTCGTTTGCGGGGTCGATGGCGCCGCCGGCCTTCAGCCAGCGTTTCATCTGGCCCCAGATATAGGCGCGCATGTTGCAATAGCCGGGGTCCGGCACTTTCGTGGAGCCGAACCAGATGAGCTGCCAGGAGCGGCCCATCACCGTGCCGGCGCTGACGATGCCGGTGCCGTAGCCGGCGTCGACGAAGACGGCGTCGGCCTCGTATTCGTCCTCCAGCCGGGCGATGAGGTTGGCGATCTCGATATCGTTGTCGTTGCGGGCAATCGTCGCCAGCCGCTTCGAATAGAGCCCCTGGCGCAGCATCACGACCGTCGGGTCGTCGCCCGTCCAGGCGGGATCGACCCCCAGGATCACCGGGGCGAAGGCATATTGCTCGGGCCGCAGATGCACGCGGCGGGCGGCGTCGGCATCGTCGGCGGAGATGAACTGCAGGGCCGACTGGCTGGGAAACTGGCCGCGCACGCGCACCTTGACGATATCGCTGTCCTCGCCGTGGTCGTCCACCAGGCGCTGCAGGAAGGCCTTGTTGGTGCCCGGCACCGTGCGGCTGTCGATCTGGCGGCCCGTCCAGCGGTGGCGGAAGCGGCGGAAACATTCGCGGAAGCGGCCGCTGTTTCTCGTCGGGTTGCCGAAGACGATCCAGATGATGACGGTATCCTCGTCGGTCAGCGCGCCCTCGGCCACTTCCCACACCTTGTCGTGGATCTTCGAGGCCTCGTCGAAGAGCAGCAGGATGATGCGGCCCTTGTTGTGCAGGCCGGCGAAGGCTTCCGTATTGTGCTCGCTCCAGGCGATGAAATCCTGCCGCCAGCTTTCGCCGCGCGCGGGATCGCGCGCCTTGATCGACATGGCCTGCAGGTCGAACCAGTGGGCGGTGAGGGAGAGGCGAAACCATTTGCCGATCTCGGGCGCCGTCTTGGTGCGCAGCTGGCCCTCGGTATTGGCTGTCGTGACGATCCTGCAATCGGCAAAACAGGACATGGCCCAGTTGGACAGCATGCCCATCTCGGCCGATTTGCCGATGCCGTGGCCGGAGGCGACCGCGATCTGCAGCGGCTGGTAGCGGGTGGCGGGGTCTGCCAGATGCGCGCCGATCAGTTCGTTGATCTCGTCCTGCCAGGGGCGCGGGCCGTCATAGCCGGCAAGCTCGCCCACGCCCCAGTCCCAGGCAAGCCGGCTCCAGCGCTTCGGGCTGAAACGGCAGGCGGCGGCAAGCTCGATGAGTGCGTCGTTCGGATCGGCGGGGGAGGAGGGCTCGCTCATGCCGGCCCGGCCCCGCCGTCCGCGCCATCCTCGCCGTCCGCGCCGTGCTCGCCGCCGGCGCGGCTGCGCCGCTGCGCCCGCTCCAGCCGCTCGGCCAGCGCCGTCAGCCCCTTGTGCTCGACGATCTCCTTGAAGGCGTTGATGCGGATATGCTTGCCGATCAGCTCCAGCCGGCGCAGCCGCTCGGCGAACTTGACCTTCTTCACATGGCCGATCTCGCGCCGCTCCCGGCCGGTGCCTTCGTAAAGGGCGGAGATTTCGAGATCCGTCACCAGCCCCTGCCGCCAGATGGCCGGCCATTGCCGGATCGGCAGCAGGTCGCCCGCTTCGTCATAGAGATCGGCAATGTCGGCCTCGGCCTCGGCGGCAAGGCGCGTCAGCAGCCAGTCGGCATCGACCTTCATGGGCTCGCCTTCCTCGGGGCCGGCCCGATCTTCTTCCACAAGGCGCTGCCGCCGCGCCGTCCCTTCGCTCATGCGCCGATACTCCCGTTTCGGCCGGACGGTAGCCGGGCAAGGGTTGGCGCGGCGAAGGGGCAGTTGTGATTTTTCGGGCGGGAACCTTTTTGCGGCCTGCCGCGTTTCGTGCCTCAGCCGCCTGGCGTGCCGTGCGGCGGGGGAGGGAAAGAGGGAAGGTTCAGCCGCAGTCACCGCAAGTATATCGCCACGGAACAGACCCGTTTTGCGTAAATCCGGATTTTAACCAGCCAATTTAACCGAATTGAAAACTATTCGTTGCCCAAGGCGGCGGATCTGCCAGGAATTTATGAGAATAGAGGAGCCCGCTGATGCTGGAAAAACTCAAGTCTGTTATCGGGATCGCCGAAAAGACACGCCGGGACCGGGAAATCAGCAGGATCGGCTATAGCGAGGAGCCGCGGCGGCTGGTCGTGGAATTTTCCGACGGCAGCAAGCACACCCATCTCGGCGTCATCGAGGGCCATATTGTCGGCCTGCGCATCGCCGAGGACAAGCTCGGCTTCTACGAATCCCAGATCGAGCCCCTGAACCGCCCGCTGGAAGCCGAAGGCGCAGGCCGGCAATGAGCCCGCAGGGCGGCGGCCAGGGAGGAGGAGACGGCGGCGCCGGAACCGGCCGCCCCGCTCCGCCGCAAGCCGCGCCTTCACCGGCACCTTCGCCCGCGCCGCAAGCCGGCGCCGCGCCCGCACCGCAAGCGGCGCCGCCGCCGCCCGCGCAGGCCGCCGCCCGCCCGCGCATGGTGCGCATGGAGCTGGCCTCGCGGCTCATCCGGGAAATCGCCTACGATCCCGTCAGCCGCATCCTCGTGGTCGAGCACCGCCTGAAGGGCCGCCGCCGCTATTTCGACGTGCCGCCGGCCGTCGTCATCAACCTCGTTTCCGCGCCGTCGCCCGGCTGGTACTACACCCAGCACATCCGCGACGCCTTCCGCCGCGAGCCCGCCGAGGCGCCGCGCAGCGCCTTCTCCTTCCCCTGGTTCCGCCCCCGCGGCCACCGCCACTGAGCCCGCAAGGGCCGGGTGCTGCCATCATGCAGGCAAAACGGGGCCAAGTGCTTGATTCTGAATAAGTGACGCTGGAAGGGCAAAAAACTTTTATATTTTTTTTCGTTTTTCTGCGCTTTCGCCCTGTTTGAATTTCTTTATGCGTATTTTTGAGGCTTTGTGGATCACTTATTCAGAATCAATGACTTAGCCCGATTTTTGGCCGTTTTTGCTACACTAAACGAAATTCTTATTCAGGATCAAAGGGCTATAAGGGGTTTGAGGGGTGTTTTCGTGGGGTTCTGCGACTTGCGACCCCTCAAATGCTGGGGGTGGCGGCGTTTTTTGGTGTTCGCAGGGATTGAGCGCTGCCCCACGGTACAACATCAGCGGCCTGGAGCGATATCCCACGGCACAGCATCGGCGGCACGCAGGCGCCATAGCCATCAACCGACCCGACGCGGGAAGACCGGCCTGGCGCCGCCGCCCGGAAAATCTCCCCGCAACACTGTCCCATTCCCATGCAGGCCAAGTTGCAAACAGGCGAATCTCCCCCTCAAGGTGGCCGGAATCGCCCCTTCGCCAAGATAAAATCTACCGCTAAGCCTCACCCCAATTGACGGTATCATCAGGGGTAGCAGAGCCAATGCCGTCGCGATAAGATAAAGCCGATCCGCCGGCGGGCTTCGACTTGGAACTTGTTGCAGGCCCAACGTATTGTTCAGGCGTTGTTCTATCGATCGAGGGATAAACATGTCTCCAGAGTCCGCCCGCCTCACATCCGAGGCAATTACGCTGTCGGCGGCCGCCGTCCTCAATTCGCTGATCGCCACGCTCGGCAACAAGGGACTGCTTTCGCCCGAGGAGGAGCGGGAAGTCTATCGCGCCGCCCTCGAAATGATCGAGGAGGCCTCCGGCGACGACGTGGACGGGACCTACGAGCTGGCGCGCGAGCTGATCGAGCTGCGGATGTCCGATATCTAGGGCATGTCCGGCGAGGACCGGATCGCCTGACATGCCCCGGTTTTTGCTTCGGCGCAATTCCGGACGCAAAACCGCTTCACACTTTTGCTGGAATTGCTTTGCCGCCCATCGGTCTCTCCTCCGACAAACCGATTGCGAAATGAAAGCGGTTGGCCTATCCTGCGGCCGATTGCAAAATGCAATCGCTACCGCGCCGAGGAGGAAGAGGCATGGCAAGGCTCGTGTTTGGAATGAACCAGTCGCTCGACGGTTATGTCGATCATGATGCGTTCGGGCCGAGCCCGGCGCTGTTTGCCCATTTCATCGAAAGCGTGCGCGGCCTTGCGGGCAGCGTCTACGGCCGGCGCCTCTACGAGATCATGCGCTACTGGGACGAGGACCGGCCGGAATGGGGCGCGGCCGAACGCGATTTCGCCGAGGCCTGGCGGGCCCAGCCGAAATGGGTCGTCTCGCGCACACTCACATCGGTCGGCCCCAACGCCAGCCTCATCGGCGAAGGGGTCGAGGCGGCGATAGGCGGGCTGAAAGAGCGGCTGGACGGCGAGATCGGCCTTGGCGGGCCGGTGCTGGCCGCAAGCCTTGCCGGGCGCGGGCTGATCGATGCCTACCGGATCTACCTGCATCCGGTCGTGCTCGGCCGCGGCAGGCCCTTCTTCGCCGGGCCGCTGCCGCCGCTCAGGCTGGTGGCGAACGAGGCGATCGACGCGGGCGTGGTCCGGCTGACCTATGTGCCGGGGTGAGTTTTCTTGCGGGCGGGCGGAAAGCTTTGCGCGCGAAAAGGTTCGGAGTCGGGTCGCGACTCCGGCATTGACGAAGTAAGCGGAATTCCTTACTTTTGGGACCGATTGAAGAGACTCCGAAGGAGGGTCGGATGCCCGCCCTGTTGAAAAAGATCAGCACGATCACCGAGAAAGGCCAGGTGACGATTCCCAAACCGGTGCGCGAGGCGCTCGGTCTCGGTTACGGCGGACGGGTTGCGTTCTATGTCGACGAGAACAGGCATGTCTCCATCGAAAAGGTGTTGGACGAGGCCGACGACGACCCGGTGATCGACAGCTTCCTGGGTTTCCTCGCCGACGATATGCAGCGGCATCCGGACCGTATCCGCGAGTTTCCGCAGGCTTTGGTCGAGCGGATGGTTGAACTGACCAAGGGCATGCATGTCGATCCGGACGAGCCCATCCTCGGCGATGTGAATATCTGACCCATGCCCGTCGTCAACGGCTGGACTGTACGTGCTCACCCGCTTCTGCTCGACCAGCTGGAAAGGCTCACTGCGGCGGTCGATGCGCTGAAGCTCAAGGACCCCGAGCGCTACCAGCAGAGCGCCAACGCCAAACTGCTGGCCGCACTCTTGGAACTGATGTTTGAAAAGATCCCCCGGGACCCGGCTTCGACAGCCTATGTTCAGGGCAAGACGCTCGGAACCGATCGGCGCCATTGGTTTCGAGCGAAATTCGGCGCGGCGCGATTTCGTCTTTTCTTCCGCTACAGCAGTCGGGCCAAGGTGATTATTTTCGCCTGGGTGAACGACGAAAACAGTTTGAGAACCTACGGATCGAAGTCGGATGCATATGCAACGTTCAAGCATATGCTCGACGGCGGCAACCCTCCGGACGATTGGGAGACGCTGTTGAAGGCCGCATCGGACGACAAGGCCGAAAAGCGCCTGAACAGCGCCCACGCATCAGTCGCGAAACATCGGGATTGAATATGCCCGTTTCATGCGAGCGCCACGATGACCGATCTGGCGGCACAGCCCGAAACGAGGCGAACTGTCCGAAAATATACCGCACCGGCTGTATTTCCCCCGCCCGGCGCTAAGCTTTCGTTGAAATCTTTCCTCTAAGTTGCCGCCCGATACAGGCTCCTTCCAGCCGTGGTTGCGTTTCATGCGGCAGGCGAAAGGGGCAGGGGATGGTTTGCGGAGGGAATATGAAGAGTTTTGGCGAGGTGCTGGCAGACTATCGGGGGCTTGGTCCGGGTTTCGATTTCCTGCGCCTTGCGCTGGCGCTGACCATCGTTTTCTACCACGTCATCACGGCCGACGGCTTCTGGGCGGCGGGCACCGGCCCTGTTCTGTGGTTTTTCGAATATAGCCTTGTGCCGATGTTTTTCGCGCTCAGCGGCTTTCTCATCACCGCCAGCGCCCAGCGCCTCAGCCTGCAGGACTTCCTGCTCAACCGCGGGCTGCGCATCCTTCCGGCGCTCGCCGTCGATATTCTCATCTGCGCCTTCATCATCGGCCCGGCCGTCACCAGCCTGCCGCTTGCCGATTATTTCACCGATCCGGGCTTCTTTGCCTATATGCTCAATATCGTCGGCCGGATACAGCTGACGCTTCCCGGCGTCTTCACCGGAAACCCGACCGTGCAGGTCAACGGCGCGCTCTGGACGATCCCCTGGGAAATCAACTGCTACATCATCATGTCGGCTATGATCGTTACCGGCGCCGTGCGCCGCTCGGGCATCAGCCTGCTTCTGCTTGCGGCCTTCTTCGTGACCGGCCTTGCGGTGGAGCAGGTCCTGCCCATCGACGCCGCGGATGGCCTGCCGGACGACACGCGGCTGCAGACGCTGTTCGTCAGCCGCGGCGCCCAGCTGATCACCGCCTTCCTGTGCGGCGTCGTCGCCTATCAGCAGCGCGGGCGGATCCCCATGAGCCGGGGGCTTTTGTGCATCTGCATCGCCATTGCGCTCGCCGCCATGGTCCTGCTCGACACGCGGGCGACCGCAAGCGTCGGCAACCGGCTGGTGCTGATCCCGGCCCTTACCTACATCACCATTTATGCCGGCCTGTCGCGCCTGCCGCTGCCGAGGATTTTCCGCGGCGGGGATTATTCCTACGGCGTCTATCTCTACCACATGCCGTTCATCCAGCTGGCGATTTACCTGGCGCCGTCGGTCTTCGTCGGCAGCGTTGCCGGCGTCGTGCTTCTGACGCTGGTGACGGATATCGCGGTGCTCGGCGTGGCCGCACTTTCCTGGCACTTCATCGAAAAGCCGGTTCTGGCGCTGCGCCGCTACGCGCTGACGGGCAGGGCGGTCGTTCCGGCCGAGGGCCGGGCGGGGGAAGCGCCGGCGGCCCTCGAAGGGGCTGGCCGGTAAAGGGGTGCAACGGGGAGCACAAGCGGGAGGCAGCGGCCGCCGGTCGCCCCGGCAGCCCGGTTTCGCCGCCGGCCATCACCCGCGCCCGGACAGGCCGGTCCGCTGACGGCCGAGCCGGCGCGCCTGCCTACCAGCGCGAGGCTTCCTCCGCGGTCGGCAGGCGGCCCTGCGGGGTCAGCTTGTCGACGGCGGTCGGCAGCACGGCCTTGAGGCGGGAGAGCAGCTCGTCTTTCGACAGGCCGGTCTGCTGGGCGAGTTCGTCCAGCGTATCGGCGCCGAGCGCGTCGGCGAGCTGCGGTTCGGCAAGGTCCTTGTTGGGGCCGGTCTGGACCCAGGAATCGGCGACATCGCCCTTGCCGGCCCTGGCAAAGCTGTCGATCAGCTCGCCCAGCCCGCCGGAAACGCCCCTGCCGCTGCTGCCCGAGCCGAAGATTCCGCCGAGCAGATCGCCAAGCCCGCCGGCGCCGGCCGTTGCCGCGCCTGCCGGATCGGGGCTTGCGCCGCCGCCCGGCCGCACGGAAGGATCGCCCGGCGTCGGGCCGGCGATCTTGCCCAGCATTTCGCTCAGCCGATCCCGGTTCTGCCAGCCGGCCAGCGCCAGCATAGCCAGCAGCGCGGTCATGTTACGCGACACCATTGCATCCTCCTGTCGTTCGTGGAAATCCCGCGCCCGCCCGCCCGACCCGCCCGCCCGAAATGACGAAAGGCGGCGGCGCTCGGGCGGCGGCCTTCACCTCCTGAAAGCCGCAGCCGGGCAGTCTGGTGAGGTAGGGCAGGCCGCGCCGTCTTCAAGGCGGCAGCGCAGGCCGGGCGTGCGCCGATGCCGCGCCGGCCGGAGCACGGCCGCCGGCCGCCGATGCGCCCGGTGGCGGCCCGTGAAGCGCGCGCGCCCGAAGGTGCCGCGGCTGGTTTTATTTTGCACAACCGCTAATATAGGCGGGATCGGATTTTTCTCGCGCGGGCAGGCGTTGCGGCCGGCGCCCCAGGGAAGCGCGATCGATCGGGCCGAGCGGGAGGGCGACATGGGATTGCTTGCCGGAAAACGGGTGCTTGCCGCGGCGGGCGCGCTGGCGCTCTGTCTTCTTGCCGGCCATGCCCAGGCGGCCTCCTGCGGCACGAGTGCGGCCGGGTTCGAAGCGTGGAAGGCGGAGTTTGCCGGGACGGCAAGGGCCGCCGGCGTGCGCGCCAGGGGGCTTGCCGCCCTTGCCGGGGCAGATTACGCCGCAGGCACGATCCGGGCCGACCGCGCGCTCAACCGGGCTTTCGGCGGCTCGGTGGAGGATTTCATGCGCCGGCGCGGCGCAGCCTCGATCATTTCCAGGGGCCGCTCGCTCAAGGCGGCGAACGCCGCGCTCTTTGCCGGCATCGAGCGCAGCTACGGCGTGCCGGCCGGGGTGCTGCTCGCCATCTGGGGCATGGAGACCGGCTTCGGCGCCGCGATGGGCAGCCAGAACACCGTCTCGGCCATCCTCACGCTCGCCTACGACTGCCGCCGCCCGCAATTCTTCGCCCCCCATGCCATCGCCGCGCTGCGGCTGGTGGATATGGGCGCGCTCAGCCCCGGCTCGGTCGGCGCCATGCACGGCGAGATCGGCCAGACCGGCTTCCTGCCCGCAAACGTGCTGGCCTACGGCGTCGGCAACCGCAACATGCGCGACAAGACGGTGGCCCTGATCTCGACGGCCAATTTCCTGCGCGCCCACGGCTGGCAACCCGGCGCCGGCTACCAGGCCAACATCCCCGCCATCGCCGGCTGGAACGCCGCCGGCGTCTACCAGCAGGCGATCGTGCGCATCGGCGAGGCGATTGACGGGGGGTAGGCGGGGCGGGCCACACGGCACAGCCGATGACGCCGGCGCTAAAACTTATCAGCAGGCATTTTTTATCTGAGCGGGGCATATGGCGGGGTTCCGCATCTCGGATGAAACGCCGTCGCCCGCCATCGATCGAGCTTCGCCGTCCGGTCTATATCGGCTGCGAGGGCGCCTCGGAAGTCGGCTATGCCGGTTTCCTGCAAGACTTGATCCGCGACGCCAATTCGACCCACTAAATCTTGCCACGGGTATCGGGTCTATCTCCGCCCTGTCGCGCGCAACAAATGTCGCTTGTCCGCTGTTGGCCCGTTTTGGGTCGTTGGCTTGCTGTCGATAAACTACGGCTCCGCGCTTGTCCAAAATGACAATCTTCTTGTAACGTCTCAGTCAAGTACGAGGCCAATCCACATAAAGCCAAAGAACGTCTAATGAGTGCGCGCCTATCGACAGCCATCAGAATCGGAAACGCCGCCAGGGCCGTACTTATAAAAACGCGGAGCTTTCCAGGTCGGGAGTTCGGAGAGCATGGAGACTTGAGCGAAAGCAACCACGTCGGCGTTGAACCCATGCTTTTGGCGCTCGCGATGGAACTGGCACTCAAAGCGTGGTTCGTTTTCGACCACGACGATCCGAAAGTTATCAAGTCGCATGACCTTGTTAAGCTGTTTGATGGCCTAAAGCTGGAAAGCCAAGAGAAGCTCGACGCGGAGTTCAAAAGGTCTGTCATCCCGTATCATCCCAACTTTTTCCATATCGACTACAGCATCCGTCACCTTCTGCATCAGCACAAAGACGCGTTCATCGATTGGCGCTATCTTCATGAGGCAAAACGATCGATGATGTTTGATCAGAGCGCATTCGAGGCAACGCTCGAAATGGTTCTATGTGAGTTCGAGAAGAGATATCGCATTGAGCCGGCAGTGCGGTCTCGGCTATCCTGAACGCATATCCGTCCATCCCCCCCGAACGCACCGTGCTTTCCCCACCCGCCCTCACGTCTCCGGCAGGCCGGCCTTTCGGAAGCCGTCCACGAAATGGTCGCGGACGGAGGCGTCGCGCAGCGGCTGGGAGCTTAGCCAGTGGGCGATGGTGAAATGAGGGTGGGCGATGAGGAACAGTTCTGCTTCCCGCCGGGCTTCCTCGCCCTGGCCGAGCTGGGCCAGCGCGGCGGCCAGGAATTTGCGGGAGTTGGTGCGATAGGTCTCTTCCCTGCGCAGGGTGGCTTTGGCGGCCTCGTAGTCGCGCGCGGCATATTGCGCCTGCCCGAGATGGCAGAGATACCAGCAGGCCGGATAGGGGTTGAGCCGCAGGGCCTTTTCGATCTGCGCCAGCCCGTCGGCAATCCTGCCGCCCAGCACGGATATGTCCGACATGGCGGCCCAGGTGTCGGCGTGGTTGGGGTCCAGTTCCAGGGCCTCGGCGAAGGCGGCCTCCGATTCCTCCCACCGCCGCTCGTAGGCCAGAATGGTTCCCAGAACGTAGCGGCAGCCGGCATCGTTGGGGTCGAGCTCGACCGCCCTGCGGGCCGACGCCAGCGCCGTCAGGCGGTTGGGGTCTTCCGGCTCGCCGAAATGCGTCCAGGCCAGCCAGCGGTTATAGGCGAGCAGGCCGAGCGCCTCGGCATAGGAGGGCTCCAGCTGAACCGCGCGCTGGAGCAGCATATAGGCCTCGCGCTCGCTTTGCGGCGACAGTTCCGTCAGCTGGCGGGCGCGCACGCACAGGTCGTAGGCCTCGAAATTCTTCGGCCGATTGCGCTGCGCCGGGACGGTGAGCCGGCCGACGAGGGCTTCGACGATCTTGGCGTTCACCTCGTCCTGCAGGCCGAAGACGTCTTCCACCGTCCTGTCGAACCGCTCGGCCCACAAGTGCCGGCCGCCAAGCGCGTCCACCAGCTGGGCATTGATGCGCACGCGGCCCATCGCGCGCCTGGCGCTTCCTTCCAGGATGTAGCGCACGCCGAGTTCCTGGGCGACCTGCCTGACATCGACCGCCTTGCCCCTGTAGCCGTAAACGGAATTGCGGGCGATGACGAAGAGGCCGGCGGTGCGGGACAGGTCGGTGATGAGGTCGTCGGTCAGGCCGTCGACGAAAGGCGCGTCGGCCTCGTCCCCGCTCATGTTGGTGAAGGGCAGGACGGCGATCGAGGGGCATTCGGGCAGCGGCAACGTGCCCTCCAGCGCATCCGGCCAATGCCAGACATGGACCGGGCGCTTGAGGTTCTTCAGGTAGCGCTCGCCGGCATCGAAGAAGCGCTCGCCGATCTTGCCGACGATCTCGCCGTGAACGCTGGCCGAAATGCAGATGCCGCCCGGCGCGGCCTGTCTTTCGAGGCGTGCGGCGACATTGACCCCGTCGCCGAGCACGTCCGAACCCTCGTCGATGACATCGCCGAGATTGACGCCGACGCGCAGGAGCAGGCGCCGGTCTTCGGGAGAATCGACGGCGGCGATCGCCCGCTGCATTTCCAGGGCCGCCGCCACCGCTTCCACCGCGCTGCCGAATTCGATCAGGAAGCCGTCGCCCATGACCTTGAAGATGCGCCCCTTGTGGCGCCTCACGGCCGGCTCGATCGTGCCGGCGCGCAACTGCCGGAGGTTTTCCAGCGTCGCGACCTCGTCCGCCTCCATCAGGCGCGAATAGCCCACCACATCGGCAACGACGATGGCGGCAAGGCGGCGCTGGAGAGATGGATCCGTCATTTCAGGACAAGCCTAACGACCGAATTAGCAGGTTATTGTTCAACCGCCGGTGAGTCAACACGCGGCAGGGGGCGGCACCCGGTTCGCGGCGCCGATGACACGCGGCGATTGACGGGGGGGCGGTTGGGCGAGGGGGCCTTACGGGGTCGGGTAGACAGGTCTGCGCCCGGAGCCCCCTCATCCGCCTGCCGGCACCTTCTCCCCGCCGGGGAGAAGGGGGAGTGGCGCGCTGTCCTGCTCCATCGAGGCGCCCGGTTTGTCGTGAAGGGTGCGGCGGTCTCCTCCTTCGCCCCAGCGGGGAGAAGGTGGCCCGAAGGGTCGGATGAGGGGGCCACACGGCACAGCGGAAGACGCATGGCCTATTGATTGGCGGCGCGGCGGAGAAACGGCGACGCCTGCGCCCGGAGCTCCCTTGTATCTGCACATTGATGATTTTGTGCGAAAGAAGCGACTGAGCCTCTTGCCGGGTGGCCACCCGGCAAGAGGCGTGGCGTCGTCGCCCGTTCCCCCTGCGGTTACAACCGTGGATGAGCCAGGGATCGTCGCCATCGTCACGTACGACCGAACAGTCGCTTGGTTCCAACCGCACGCACAAGGCAGGTTACCGTAAACAGCATCATATGTGGAGTGGATGTTTCGAAGGACTGGCTGGATGTGTTCATCCGCCCGTTGGGTATTTCGCAGCGTTTCAGCAACGATGCGGCCGGTATTGGCGCGCTTTACAGGATTGCGATCGGGCGCAACATGGCGGCTAGAGCATTTCCGGCGAAAACGGAGTCGCCTTCAATGCTCTAGCTTATTGTTTTCCCCGCAATTCCGGACGCAAAACCGGTTCCCACTTTTGCTGGAATTGCTCTAGCGGATGTTCGTTCTGATCCAGCTCGGCCAGTCGATCAATCCGTGGTCCGAAATGACCTTCATGGCATCAGGCGGCAGACGATCACAAAACAGGATAAGGTTCATGCAGTCCCATCGAGCACTTGGGACAATCAGCCCATCGAACTCAAGGAAGTGTGCCGCTTCGGCGATGTCCTGCGATCGCGGATATTCATCGCTTACGCGGTCGTACGAAAGCTGCCCATAGCGGGACGAATCCAGCCCGAGTGCCCTCAGAGCCTCCAAGTCGATAAGCTGAAGCGCGCGGTTGACCGTGACTTCGAGCTCATGCACGGCATATTCCACTTTCGAGGGAAAAACCGGTTGACCGCGTCCGAGATGAAAGAACATCTCAGCGATCGCGCCGTCTCGTTTCTGAGAGGTGTATAGCACGTCGAAAGTTCCATCATCCCATCTGCCGCCCGCGCGTGCACAATCGACGGGCGATCTTCCCTTCCTCACGACACGCCACACCGTGCCTTCGAAACGGACGGGCGTGAGCGCTTCGATCGCGTCGATCAACGCATTGTCCCGGCTTCTGCGCGCGTGAACCATGCTTTACAGGAAGACCTCGTTATCGAGGCGGTCAATGACCTTCAGTACTTCGATCGCACGGTCCTGATGTATAAGGTCAATCGCCCGTTCGCCGTTTAGTTGCGGATGACGGGCATAAAACCAGATCCGAATCTCTTCCGCCGAATAATAATCCGTCAGGCGGGTCACGACATAATGCAAATCGGAAAGAATAAGCTCGTTACGTGGCTGAGGCTTTATATCGCCGGCACGCCAGCGCGAGACGGTCGCTTTCGACACGTCCATGATATTGGCGATATCGGTCCCTTTTAGACCGCCTGCATCGCTAATCTCGTTGAGAAATCTTGGAACTGCTCCCTGCATGGTACTTATCGCATCTGCTGCATGTTATGAATGTTCCATATCGGTTTCACGAAACAAAAATATGAAACCGAATTGATAATGTCAATGAAAATGTTCCAGCTATGTTCGCGCCGCAGCCTGTCGAAAGGAACTTTTAACGGCCGAAATAGGGACAAGCGGGCAAAGGGTACCTGCTGTGGCGCCCTCGCGATTGTCAGCAACAGCGACCGCAGCGTTGAGAGCAATTCCATCCACATGCAGGTGCGGGGGCCGCACGGCACAGCCGAAGACGCGAGGGCCTATTGATTGGCGGCGCGGCAGAGAGACAGGGGCGGCGACGCCTGCGCCCGGAGCCCCCTCATCCGCCTGCCGGCACCTGACCGGGGTTGAGCCACGGGTCTCAACCCGTCCTTCGGACCCCCGCAGGGGAGAAGGGGAGTGCGGCGCTGTCCTGCTCCATCGAGGCGTCCAGTTTGTCGTGAAGGGTGCGGCAGGCTCCCCCCTTCGCCCCAGCGGGGAGAAGGTGGCCCGAAGGGTCGGATGAGGGGGCCACACGGCACAACAGAAGACGCACGGCCTATGCCGTCCAGCGGAAACGGCGTGGCAGAGAGACAGCAGCGGCGACGCCTGCGCCCGGAGCCCCCTCATCCGCCTGCCGGCACCTGACCGGGGTTGAGCCACGGGTCTCAACCCGTCCTTCGGACCCCCGCCGGGGAGAAGGGGAGTGTCGCGACGTCCTGCTCCATCGAGGCGCTTGGTGCATCGCAAAGGATGAGGCGGTCTCCCCCTTCTCCCTTGGGGGAGAAGGTGGCCCGAAGGGTCGGATGAGGGGGCCACACGGCACAGCCGCCGCCGCCGCCACCCACACCCCCATCACTCCGCCAAAAGCACCCGCGCGCTTTCCTCGTCCGTCACCAGCGCGGTCGCCAGGCCTGCCCGCAATGTGGCGCTGAGGATGGCGTGTTTGTGGGGGCCGCCGGAGGCGATGATGCGGCAGGGGATGCGGCGGTAGTCGGAAAGGTCGGGGGCGAGGACCTGGGCGTTGAGGGGGTGGGCGACGGGGTGGCCTTGCGTGTCGACGTAGCGGCCGAGGAGGTCGCCGACGGCGCCGACGGCGATGAGGTCGGATATGTCGGTGGCGGCCGGCAGGCCGTAGCGCACCTGCAGCGACTGGCGGGTGACGTCGCCGACGCTCAAGAAGGATATGTCCACTTCGCAGGTCTGGCGGAAGATGCGCTCGAAGACCGATTGCGAGATGATCGCCTCGCGCGATTGCGGGCTCTCGGCATAGATCGGGGCGGCGAAATAGTGGCATTGCGCCTTCAGCACCTGCGCGAAGGCGCGCACGATCTCGAACGTGTTGATCTCCGAGCCGCGCGTCAGCCCGCCCATCATCGAGCGCACCTCGATCTCGGGCGCGCTTGCAGGCGTCATGTGGATGACGGTTTCGCGCAGCGTCGCGCCCCAGCCGACGCCGATGGAGCGCGGCTTGCGGGCGGCGATCAGCCGGTCGAGATAGGCGGCCGCACCGCGCCCCAGCGCCTGGTGCAGAAGCTGCGGATCGGCGGGCGTGGGCACGACGATTGCCGCCTCCAGGCCGAAACGCTCCTGCAGGCGCGATTCCAGCGCCATGCCGGGGCCGGGCGGCGAGGCGAAGCTTACCCTGACGATGCCTTCCTCCAGGGCTGCGGCCAGATATTCGTTCACCCGGCGGCGGGTGAGGTTCATGCGCTCGGCGATCTGCGCCTGCGTCAGCCCCTCCACATGGTAGAGCCATGCCGCCCGGATTTTCAGTTCATGCGCTTCCATTCCGTCCCCATCCCAAAGCGGCTTCCACAGGTTGCCGTTACAAATGTCACACTGGTGTAGCATATGTAACGTAATGCCGTCGGCATGACGATAGAACTTCTCATCTTCGATTGCGACGGCGTATTGATCGACAGCGAGCCGGTGGCCAGCGGCACGCTGGCGCAGGCGCTGCAGCGCGCCGGCGTGCCCCTGAGCCAGAGCGAGGTCCACCGCCGCTTCACCGGCCTTTCGGGGCAGGAGGCGCGCGGCCTCTGCCGGGCCGAACTCGGCCTTGCCGATCCCGAGCCCGTCTTTGCCGAGGCGAAGGGCGCGCTCTTTGCGGAATTTTCCCGCTCGCTGCGGCCGATGGCCGGCATGGAAGAGCTGGTGCGCAATGTCAGGCAGCGCAAATGCGTGGCCTCCAACAGCGACATGGACAGGCTGCGCCGCAGCCTCGGCCTGCTCGACCTCTGGGCCGATTTCGCCCCGCATATCTACAGCGCCGACATGGTGGAAAGGCCAAAGCCCGCGCCCGACCTCTTCCTGCTCTGCGCCGGCAGGCTCGGCGTCGAGCCGCGCCGCTGCCTCGTCATCGACGACAGCGCGCTCGGCATTGCCGGCGCGGTTGCCGCCGGCATGGCGGCGATCGGCTTCGTCGACCCGGCCGATCCGCGCAGCGGCCGGCACGAGGCGCTGATGGCGGCGGGCGCGCTGCGCACGGTTACGGGGGCAGGGGAACTGGCGATTGCGCTGGAAGCGCTGCCGGGCCTCCCGCCGCCGGCAAGCAGGCCGGCGGTTGCCGCCGGCTGATCTTTTGGCGCGCGGGGGGCAGCCCACGCGCGCCGCAACGGCTCTTCGCGGCCTCCGCGGCGGGCACCTTTATTGAAAAATTCATGAAGCCGTCAATCCGGCGACATCTGCCTGATTTTAACAACGAGGGCCGCGAGCCGGGGGGCTTGGCGGTCAAGACAAAAGGAGTTTCCGATGATTTCGATCAATCGACGCGGCGCGCTCGGCCTTCTCGGCGCCACCGCCGGCACGCTCGCCCTGCCGCGCCTCGGCTTCAGCCAGGGCAAGCGCCCGTCCGTCACCATCGCGGTGCAGAAGATCACCAACAACAATTCGCTCGACGTCTATCACGAGCAGTCCAATGTCGGCGAGCGCATCTTCTATCCCAACCTCTGGGAAGGCCTGATCCTGCGCGACTGGATGGGCAACCAGGGCCCGGTTCCGGGCCTCGCCACGGAATGGAAGCGCATCGACGAGAAGACGCTGGAGCTGAAGCTGCGCCAGGGCGTGAAATTCCACAACGGCGACGAGCTGACCGCCGAGGACGTGGCCTTCTCCTTCTCCAAAGAGCGCGTGTTCGGCAATACGGAGCCGGTCGGCGGCAAGACCATTTTCGAGGCCGATCACAAGCCGGCCACCGCCAAGGAACTGCCGGCCACCGTGCCCGGCGTCGGCCGCCGCCTGTGGCCGGCGCTTGCCGGCATCGAGATCGTCGACAAGTACACGGTGCGCCTGCACAACACCACGCCCGACGTGACGCTGGAAGGCCGCCTCTATTCCGGCGGCAGCCAGATCGCCAACCGCCGCGCCTGGGACGAGGCCGCAAGCTTCACCGAATGGTCGCGCAAGCCGATCACGACCGGCCCCTACATGGTCGGGGAATACAAGCCGGACGTTTCGCTGACGCTCGTCGCCTTCGACGACTATTGGGGCGGCCGCCCGCCGCTGGAGCAGATCCGCTTCGTCGAAGTCCCGGAAGTCGCCTCGCGCGTCAACGGCCTGCTTTCGGGCGAATATGATTTCGCCTGCGACCTGCCGCCGGACCAGATTGCCGCCGTGCAGGCCGCACCCGGCTACGAAGTGCAGAACTCGACGATCTGGAACCACCGCGTTTCCGTCTTCAACACGCAGAACCAGATCCTCGCCGACCCGCTGGTGCGCCGCGCCATGACGCATGCGATCGACCGCCAGGCGATCGTCGATGCGCTCTGGGCCGGCAAGACGGTCATTCCGGCCGGCCTGCAGTTCGAATCCTACCGCAACAGCGACATGTTCATCGAAGGCTGGGCGCCGCCGGCCTATGATCCGGCGCTTGCCAGGGACCTGTTGAAACAGGCCAATTACAAGGGCGACGCCATCCCCTACCGCCTGCTCAACAACTACTACACGAACCAGACGGCCAACGGCCAGATCATGGTCGAGATGTGGAAGCAGGTCGGCCTCAACGTCGAGATCGAGATGAAGGAAAACTGGGCGCAGATCCACGATCCGCAGGGCGTCAAGGGCGTGCGCGACTGGTCGGCCGGCAATTCGATCAACGATCCGATCACGCCGATGGTCGTGCAGTTCGGCCCGAACGGCGAAGTGCAGCAGAAGAAGGACTGGACGAATGCCGAGATGAACAAGCTCGCCGTCGTCATGGAAACCTCCACCGACCGGGCGCAGCGCAAGAAGGCCTTCGCCCGCATGCTGGAAATCGCCGAGCGCGAAGACCCGGTCTACCAGGTCCTGCACCAGAACGCCGTCTTCACCGGCATGAAATCGTCGCTGAAGTGGAAGGCCGCACCCGCCTTCGCCATGGACTTCCGCGCCAGCAACTGGTCGATCTGACCGGTCCTTCACTGCGGTCTCCGGCGGCCGGGCGCCGCCGGGGACCCTTCTTTTCGATGAAGCAAGAGCGGGGATGAAAGATGGGCACGACCGGCTCCAATCTCGTGGAACTGCGGGGCCTGACGGTCGCCTTCGACGGCGTGCAGGTTCTCCACGGCATCGATCTCGATGTCGGGCGCGGCGAGGCGCTTGGCCTTGTCGGCGAATCCGGCTGCGGCAAGTCGGTCACGTGGCTGGCCGCCCTCGGCCTGCTGCCGGGCAAGGCCAGCGTTTCCGGCTCCGTCACGATCGAGGGCCGCGAACTTGTCGGCGGATCGCGCAGCGTGCTGGAAAGCGTGCGCGGCAGCCGCATCGCCATGATCTTCCAGGACCCGTCGAGTTCGCTCAACCCGGTGCTGCGCATCGGAAGGCAGATTGCCGAGGCGCTCGGCGTGCATCGCGGCCTCACCGGCGAGGCGGCGAGGGCCGAGGCGCTGCGGCTGATCGACATGGTGGGCATTCCCGATGCGCGCCGCCGCTTCGATCTCTACCCGCACGAATTTTCCGGCGGCCAGTGCCAGCGCCTGATGATCGCCATGGCGCTTGCCGGCCAGCCCGATCTCCTGATCGCCGACGAGCCGACGACGGCGCTCGACGCGACGATCCAGGCGCAGATCCTCGACCTGCTCATCCGCCTTCGCGCCGAAACCGGCATGGCGACCGTGTTCATCAGCCACGATCTCGGCGCCGTCAGCCAGGTCTGCGAGCGCGTCTGCGTCATGTATGCCGGGCGCATCGTGGAGGAGGGGCGCGTCGGCGAGCTGTTTTCCGAGCCGCGCCACCCCTATACGCGCGGCCTGTTCGACGCCATTCCGCGCCTCGACGGCGGCCGCGAGCGGCTGATCCCCATTCCCGGCACCGTTCCCAACCCGAAGGAGCTGCCGGCGGGCTGTTCGTTTTCGCCGCGCTGTCCGCGCGCGGTGGAGGCCTGCCGCAGCGAGCGCCCGCCGCTCGTTTCGCTGGATGGCGGCCGCAGGCTTGCCTGCACGCGGCCGGTGCCTTCCGCCGCTGCCGCCGAGGCGCGGTCGCCGCGTATCGCCGAGGGCCTGCTGCAATGACGCCGCTCATCGAAGCCGATAATCTCGTCCGCGTCTACCAGATGCGCCGCGGCCTGTTCGGCCGGCCGAGCCCGGTGCGCGCCGTCGACGGCGTCTCGCTCTCGGTCATGCCGGGCGAAACGCTCGGCATCGTCGGCGAATCCGGCTCCGGCAAATCGACGCTCGGGCGCATGCTGCTCGGCATCGACGCGGCGCAGGAAGGCACGGTGCGCTTCCAGGGCCAGCCGATGCCGGCGCTCCACAGCCCGGAATGGCGGGCCTTGCGGGCAAGGATGCAGCTCGTCTTCCAGGACCCGCTCGCAGCCCTCGACCGGCGCGTGACGATTGCCAGGCAGATCGCCGAGCCGCTCGAGATCCACAGGCTGATGCCGCGACAGCACCAGGGCGACCGCGTGGCGGAGCTGATGCGGGCCGTGGGGCTCAGGCCCGACCAGGCCGGCCGCTATCCGCACGAGCTTTCCGGCGGCCAGCGCCAGCGCGCGGTGATCGCCCGCGCGCTCGCCTCGCGGCCGAAGCTTCTCGTCTGCGACGAGCCGGTGTCGGCGCTCGACGTCTCCATCCAGGCGCAGGTCGTCAACATGATGCGCGACCTGCAGGAAAAGAACGGCATCGCCATGGTCTTCATCAGCCACGACCTGAAAGTGGTGCGCAACATCGCCGACCGGGTGGCGGTCATGTATCTCGGCCGCATCGTCGAGGAGGCGTCCTCCGACGTCATCTTCCGCGCGCCGCAGCATCCCTATACGAAGGCGCTGGTTTCCAGCGTGCCGGTTCCCGGCAAGCCGCTTGAAGGCCGCGTCATCCTGCAGGGCGAGCCGCCGAACCCGGCAAGCCGGCCGTCCGGCTGCGCCTTCCATCCGCGCTGCCCGATGGCGCGCGACATCTGCCGTTCCGTCGTGCCGGAACTGCTCGCGGCGGGCGAGGGGCGCACCGCCGCCTGCCATGTCGTGGCGGGCGAGACCGCGCCGGTCGCGGCATAGGGGAGGTTTTGATGATCCGTTTCGTTCTCGTGCGCCTGTTCCGCGCGATCCTCACCATCATGGCGGTCGTCACCTTCGCCTTCGTCGTGCTGCGCATGTCGGGCGATCCGGCCATGGTCATGCTCGGGCCTGACGTGCCGAAGGAGGCGGTCGATGCCTTCCGCAAGGCATGGGGCCTCGACCAGCCGCTATGGGTCCAGTATCTCGCCTATCTGAAGTCGATCTTTACCGGCGATTTCGGCGTGTCGATGCGCGACAAGGCTTCCGCCATCCGGCTGGTGCTGGAGCGCGTGCCGGCGACGCTGCAGCTCACCGTGCCGGCGCTCGTGCTCAAGCTCGTCTTCGGCATTCCGGCCGGCGTCTATGCGGCGCTGCACCGGCAGAGCGTTTCCGACCGCGGCGTCATCCTGCTGGCGGTGCTGGGCTTTACCATTCCCTCCTTCGTCATGGGGCTGCTGCTGGTGCTGGTCTTCTCGGTCATCCTCGGCTGGCTGCCTTCGGGCGGGCAGGATACGTGGATACACGGCATCCTGCCGACGCTGACGCTCAGCATCGGCGGCATCGGCATTCTCGCCCGCTTTTCGCGCAGCGCCATGATCGAGGTGATGGGCCAGCCCTATATCCGCACCGCCTCGGCCAAGGGGCTGACATGGCGCGACGTGGTGTGGAACCACGCGCTGCCGAATGCGGCGGTGCCGATCGTCACCATCGTCGGCTTCATGGTCGGCTCGCTGATCGCGGGCGCGGTCGTGGTGGAATCGATCTTTTCCTGGCCGGGCATCGGCCGCCTGCTGGTGGTCTCCGTCACCAATCGCGACCTTGCGGTCGTGCAATGCATCCTGCTCATCATCGCCGCCGTCATGGTCGTGTCGAACCTCGCCGTCGACCTGCTCTACGGCTGGCTCGACCCGCGCCTTCGCTCGCACGCGGCCGGACATTGAGGAGAAAGCCGATGGTTCCTGTCGATCTCGCCGCCGCGCCGGCCTCGCGAAAGCCGAACCGCCTCGTTTCCTTCCTGCGCCGCAACCTGCCGGCCTCGGTGGCCTTCGGCATCCTCTGGCTGGCGGCCATGGTGCTGACGGCCGTGCTCGCCGATCAGATCCGCCCGTTCAACATCACGGCCATGGACCTGACCAGCCGGCTTTCGGCGCCGGGCGGGCTCAAGCATCTGCTCGGCACCGACGAGCTCGGCCGCGACGTGCTTTCGCGCCTCATCCAGTCGATCCGCGTTTCGCTCGTCATCGCCTTCGGCGCGACGATCATCTCGGCCGTTTTCGGCACGCTGCTCGGCTTCCTGGCGGCGCGCCTGCGCGGTTTCGTCGAGCATCTGGTGCTGATGCTGGCCGATTTCCAGGCGGCCTTGCCCTTCCTCATCATGTCGCTTGCGGTGCTCGCCTTCTTCGGCTCCTCCATGCCGCTGCTCGTCTGCCTCATGGGCTTCTACGGCTGGGAGCGCTATGCGCGCATCGCCCGCGGCCTTGCGATTGCCGCCGGCGCGCAGGGTTATGCGGCGGCGGTGGTGCAGCTCGGGGCAAAACCCTCGCGCGTCTATCTCCACCATATCCTGCCGAACGTCGCCTCGACGCTGATCGTGTCGATGACGCTGACCTTCCCCGAAATCATCCTGATGGAAAGCGGGCTCTCCTTCCTCGGCCTCGGCGTGCAGCCGCCGGAAACCAGCCTCGGCAACATGGTCGGCTTCGGGCGCGAATATCTCACGCGCGCGCCCTGGATCATGCTGGCGCCCGCCGCCGTCATCATGCTGACGACGCTGTCCATCTCGCTCGTCGGCGACTGGCTGCGCGACAAGCTCGACCCGACGATCCGCTAATTTTCAAGTAGTCCGAAGGATATTCCATGACGCTGATTACCGGCCATCGCGGCGCCCGCAACCTCTGGCCCGAAAACTCGCTCACCGGCTTCCGCAACGCCGTCACGCTCGGCGTTGATGCCATCGAATTCGACGTTCACCTGACGCGGGCGGGCGAACTCGTCGTCATCCACGACGCCACGCTGGAGCGCACCGCCGAGGCGTCCGGCCCGGTGCAGGAGCTGTCGGCCGAGGCCCGCAAGGCGACGCTGCTGAAGGGCACGGGCGAGGGCATCCCGACGCTTGGCGAGGTGCTTGAAGTGCTTGCCCCGCACGCCGGCATCGACCTGCATGTCGAAATCAAGATCGACGAGACCGGCCGGCCCTATCCCGGCATCGCCGCCCGCGTCGCCGCCGAGCTTGCCCGCTTCGGCGTCGGCGAGCGCTCCTATCTGACCTCCTTCGATACGTCGGTGCTGGAGGATTGCCGCCTTCACGCGCCTGCCGTCTCGCGCCTCGTCTCCGTCAACGCCGCCTGGGCCGAAAAACAGGGCGGCCTCGGCGCCTTCATCGAGCGCGTGGACGGGCTGGTGGAAATCGTCGCCATCCATCACGCACTGATGGAGGCCGAATGGGACCTCATCCGCACCCGCCTGCCGCTCGACCGCCTCTGCGTGTGGACCCTCAACGACGAACCCGCCATCCGCCACTGGCTGAACCGCGGCATCGGCAGCCTGACCTCGGACAGCCCGGATCTGGCGCTGAGGCTGCGGGCAGATGTTGCGGGGTGAGCAGGGCTCGCCTGCGCCCGCAGCCCCCTCATCCGCCCTTCGGGCACCTTCTCCCCGCTGGGGCGAAGGGGGAGACTGTCGCAGCCTTCACGACAAACCGGGCGCCTCGATGGAGCAGGACGTCGCGACACTCCCCTTCTCCCCAGCGGGGAGAAGGTGCCGGCAGGCGGATGAGGGGGCCGCACGGCACAACAGAAGACGCACGGCCTCGTGAGCGGGGCAAGAGCTCGCCCCTCGCACCGCTGACGAAGAGAAGAGGAGGTGCGGCCATGTCCTGCTCCGTCATCCCGCACGCCGCCGGCATCCTCCTATCGGCGTAGGCCAGCACCACCCGCGTACCCCCTTATTGCTGTCGTCCGTACTCGCGCGAAAGCTGCCAGAATGCGTGGTTGAAACGCTGCTTCACGGGTCGGTTGAGGGGCAGAGGGGGGACGCCGCTTATGCGGAGAATTCGCGTTAGTAACGTCGAGTATCTGAGTAGCTTGGGTGGAACGCTGAATATCTGTCGGGCGCCGGCGGCCTGGAGCGCGGTGCTGGGCAGTGCGACGGTCGTGTCTTCAGACGCGTCGCCCGGCCTTGCCCGGCAGGGCGGGGCATTTTCCTTCACGGCGGGGGCTTCCGCCGGCTCCTTGTCTCTTGGCGGTGACATGATGGCGCCGGGCGCGCTTGCGGTGCCGGGCGGGGCGCAGGCGGCTTCCGTTTCGCCGGCGCCGGCGGGCGATGCTGGCGGGCGCGGGGCGTCGGGGAAGACGGCCTCGGCGGCGGCGGTGTTCGAGGCGCCGTCCGAAGCCGGCTCACAATCGGCCGCGCCGGTGCGCGCGGTCCTGGCGCCCGATCCGTCCGAGGAGGCGGCGAGCCTGCCGGCTGCACCGGCCCTTTCGGCTGTCGCCAGCGAGAGCGGGGCTGCGGGCGGCAAGACGGCCACGCCGGTCGATCCCGCCGCCGGTTCCGGCGCGGCGTCGGTGCGGCTGCAATCCTCCATCGCCTCGTTTTCGCTGCAGGCCAGCACGCCGCAGGCGGGCGAGCAGACTTCCGCCGAGGCGGCGGCGAGCCCGGCTGCGCTTGCCGCGCCGGCAGCGGCAGCGGCTGCCGCCACGCCCAACAAGATCGCGCTCGAAAACATGAAGACGGGCAACCCGATCAGCGAATGGGGCATCGAGGGCGACGGCAACGGCACGATCCAGGGTTTTGCCACCGAGATCAGCACCAATATCGGCGGCACGGTCGATTTCAAGATCGCCACCGACAGCACCAGCTACCGCATCGATATCTACCGCATGGGCTATTACGGCGGCATGGGCGCGCGCAAGGTGGATTCCATCGAGCAGCGGCTGACGACGGCGCAGGTGCAGCCGCACCCGATCGTCGACATGTCGCTCGGCCTCATCGATTGCGGCAACTGGTCGGTTTCGGCCGGCTGGGAGATCCCGGAGGAGGCCGTTTCCGGCGTCTATTTCGCCAAGCTGGTGCGCGAGGACGGCACGGAGGATGCGAGCATCATCCCCTTCGTGGTGCGCGACGACGCCTCGACCAGCGATATCGTCTTCCAGACCTCGGACACGACCTGGCAGGCCTACAACGCCTGGGGCGGCGCCAGCCTCTATTACGGCGAGGTGCCCGTCGATCCCGCCGACATGATCGGCTACCTGCCGCCCAATTGCAGCTGCGGGCTGACCGCCATCGGCCGCGCCTCGGCCGTCAGCTACAACCGGCCGATCATCACCAATACGAGCCCGATCGGCGGCACGCACGACTATATATTCGGCGTCGAATCCGCCGCCATTTCCTGGCTGGAGCAGAACGGCTACGAGGTTTCCTACATTTCCGGCGTGGACGCCACGCGCAACGGCGCGCTGCTGCTCAACCACGATGCCTATCTCTCCGTCGGCCATGACGAATACTGGTCGGCCGAGCAGCGCGAGAATGTGGAAGCGGCGCGCGATGCCGGCGTCAACCTCGCCTTCTGGAGCGGCAACGAGTGCTACTGGAAAGTGCGCTGGGAAAGCAGCATCGACGGCAGCGGCCAGGCCTACCGCACCATGGTCTGCTACAAGGAGACCTGGGGCACGAGCACCGATCCCAGCGATACCGGCACCGGCACCTGGCGCGACCCGCGTTATGCCGATCCGGGGCAGGAGCCGGAAAATTCGCTGACCGGCACGCTGTTTACCGTGGACAGCTACCGCCAGGATACGATCTCCATTCCCTACGACTATTCGAACCTGCGCTTCTGGCGCAATACCGAAGTGTCGGAGCTCAACGAGGGCGAGACCTACGAGCTGGTGCAGAACCTGCTCGGCTACGAATGGGACAGCGATGTCGAAAACGGCTTCCGGCCGGCCGGCCTCGTCAACCTGTCGCTGTCGTCGGTCGCCGTCAGCACCTATCTGCGCGACTACGGCTCGACGGTGGGCGAGGCGGTGGCGACCCACAGCCTGACCATGTACCGGGCGGCCAGCGGCGCGCTGGTCTTCGGCGCCGGCACCGTCTTCTGGTCCTGGGGCCTCAGCGACAACCACCAGGGGCCGTCCACGCCGACCGACCGCAACGTGCAGCAGGCGATGGTCAACATGTTCGCCGACATGGGCATCCAGCCGACCACGCTGGACGCGAGCCTGATTCTGGCCACCCAATCGACCGACACGGCAAAGCCGACCTCGACGATCACCTCGCCGATCATCGGCGCCTCCTTCCTCGAAGGCCAGCATGTGACCATCACCGGCACGGCGCAGGATACGGGCGGCGGCATCATTGCCGGCGTCGAGGTTTCCACCGATGGCGGCCAGCACTGGTTCAAGGCCACCGGCCGCGAGAGCTGGACCTATAATTGGGTGGTGCAGGCAAGCGGCACCTATACGATCATGTCGCGCGCCGTGGACGACAGCGTCAACATGGAGGCGCCCTCGGCCGGCCGGCAGGTCACGGTCAGCCTGCCGTCCACGCAGGGCCTGTGGACGCTTGCCGAAAAGCCGGAAACGGAAGTGGCGATCGACCGCGACCCGGTGGAACTCGGCCTGCGCTTCCAGGCGACGACGGGCGGCTTCGTGCAGGGCATCCGCTTCTACAAGGGCTTCTACAATGTGGGCGAGCATGTCGTCAGCCTGTGGAGCGGCGACGGCACGCTTCTGGCGACGGGCGTCTCGGCGGGCGAGTCGCTCTCCGGCTGGCAGACGGTGATGTTCTCCTCGCCGATCCAGATCGCCGCCGGCGTCACCTATGTCGCCTCCTATCACAGCAACGGCTATTATTCCGTCACCGACGATTATTTCGGCTCCACCTATGCCAGCGGCGCGCTGAAGGCGGTGGATGGCGGCGGCGTCTATGCCTATGGCAGCACCAGCACCTTCCCCGGCCAGAGCCCCGGCGGCACCAACTACTGGGTGGACGTGGTCTTCGACGCCGGCGCCAACACGGTGCCGGTGGCCGGCGACGACAGCGGCCTGACGATCTCGCGCAACGGCACGCTGACGATTTCCATCGCCTCGCTGCTGGCCAACGATACGGATGCCAACGGCGACGCGCTGACGATCAGCGCCGTCGGCAACGCGCTGAACGGCACGGTGACGCTGAACAGCCAGGCCGGCACCATCACGTTCACGCCCGCTGCCGATTATGCCGGGCCGGCGAGCTTTTCCTATACGCTCTCGGACGGGCGCGGCGGCACGGACCAGGCCAGCGTCAGCCTTACCGTCGATCCGGGGCCGGCCGGCCAGTCGCTGTTTGCCGCAAACGAGGGGCCGACGGGGCCAAGCGTGCAGGAAAATTCGCCGCTGGAGCTCGGCATGCGCTTCGTCGCCTCGGCGGGCGGCACGATCACCGGCATCCGCTTCTACAAGGCCGAGGGCGATACGGGGCCGCATACGGGCTCGATCTGGAGCGCCGACGGCACGCTGCTTGCGACGGTCAGCTTCATTGCCGAGTCGGCTTCCGGCTGGCAGACCGCCGCCTTTTCCAGCCCGCTGCAGATCTCGGCCGGCGTCACCTATGTCGCCTCCTACCACACGACCGGGACCTATGTGGCGACCTCGGGCTATTTCAACACGGCCCATACGAACGGCGCGCTGACCGGCCTTGCCGGGGCGAACGGCGTCTATGGCTACGGCGCGGGCACGACCTTCCCGACGGCGAGCTACCAGTCCTCCAACTATTGGGTCGACGTCGTCTTCAACCAGTCGACGGCCAATACCGCGCCGGTCGCGGCCAACGACAACGGCTACACGACCTATTCCGACACGGCGCTGTCGCTTGCCGCCGCCAGCCTGCTTGCCAACGACCATGACGCGGACGGCGACCCGCTCGCCATCACGGGTGCGAGCGGCGGGGTGAACGGCACGGTGACCTTCAACAGCCAGACGAATACGGTGATCTTCACGCCGAATGCCGGTTATACCGGGGTGGCAAGCTTCACCTATACGATCTCGGACGGGCATGGCGGCACCGCCTCGGCCACCGTCAGCCTCACGGTCAACGCGCAGCCGGGCGGGGGCGAGACGACGAGCCTGTTTACCGGCGCCGACATGTCGGGCGTCACAGCCGCCAACGACAGCAATTCGGTCGAGCTCGGCGTCAAGTTCATCGCCTCGGCCGACGGGCGCATTACCGGGCTTACCTATTACCGCAGCGCGCAGGATACCGGCACGCATGTCGGCTCGCTGTGGACGGCGAGCGGCCAGCTTCTGGCGCAGGCGACCTTCATCAACGAGACGGCGAGCGGCTGGCAGACGGTTTCCTTCGCGCAGCCGGTCAACGTCACGGCGGGTGTCACCTATGTCGCGAGCTACCATTCCAACGGCTTTTATGCGGCAAGCGCCAACTATTTCACCACCGACCATACGAGCGGCGCGCTGACGGCGCCGGCAAGCACGATCAGCGGCGGCAACGGCGTCTATGCCTACGGCACCGGCAGCCTGTTTCCCAACGAAAGCTACAATGCCAGCAATTACTGGGTGGACGTGCTCTACCAGCAGGGCGCGCAGAACGCGGTTCCCGTTGCCGCCAACGACAGCGGCTATACGACGCAAACCGGCACGCCGCTTGCCCTCCAGGCCGCAGCGCTTCTTGCCAACGATACGGACGGCGACGGCGATACGCTGACGATCACCGGCGTCAGCGGCGCGGTCAACGGCTCGGTCGCCTGGAACGCGCAGACCCAGACCGTGACCTTCACGCCCAATGCCGGCTATTCGGGACCGGCCGGTTTCAGCTACCAGATCTCGGACGGCAAGGGCGGCACGGCGACGGGGCAGGTGGCGCTCACCGTCAACGAGCCGGCGGCGGGGGCGGAGCAGAACCTCTTTGCCGCCGGCGACACGCCTTCGCTCGTCTCGGTCAACGACAACCAGCCGGTCAATCTCGGCATGCGGTTCCAGGCCGATGCGGCAGGCTGGATCACCGCCATCCGCTTCTACAAGGGGGCCGACAATACCGGCCCGCACAGCGGCTACCTGTGGACGGCGTCGGGCACGCTGCTTGCCAGCGTCACCTTCGACAACGAGACGGCCTCCGGCTGGCAGACGGCCCAGCTCAGCCAGCAGGTCGCGGTCGAGGCGGACACGACCTATGTCGTTTCCTACTCCACATCAGGCAACTATTCGGCAACCGGCAACTATTTCGGCAGCGAGGTGACGAACGGGGATCTGCGGGGGCTCGCCGGCAATAACGGCGTTTATGCCTATGGCGCGGCGGGGCTGTTCCCGACCGCCAGTTACAACAACACCAACTATTATGTGGACGTAGCATTCAGGCCGCAGCTCGCGGCGTAACGCCGGCGAGGATGGAAGACCAAGCATCGGGTATAGCGTGATGATATCGATGACGGGTGCGGATAACAGACTGCCGGTAACGGTTCTCGCCGGGTTTCTCGGCGCCGGGAAGACGACTGTCCTCAATCATGTGCTGAGTAATCGGGAAGGTCGCCGGGTTGCCGTCATCGTCAACGATATGAGCGAGGTCAACATCGATGCGGACCTCGTGCGCGAAGGGGGTGCAGACCTTTCGCGCACGGACGAGACCCTGGTGGAGCTGACCAACGGGTGCATCTGTTGCACGCTGCGGGACGATCTGCTGGGCGAAGTGCGCCGGCTCGCCGCCGCCGGCCGCTTCGATTACCTGCTGATCGAGGGCACCGGCATTGCCGAGCCGCTGCCGGTGGCGGCCACCTTCTCCTTCCGCGACGAGAGCGGGGCGGCGCTTTGCGACGTGGCGCGGCTCGACACGATGGTCTGCGTCGTCGACGCGATCAACCTGCTCGCCGATTACCGCAGCGCCGAGTTCCTGGCCGATCGCGGCGAGCGGCGCGACGGCGACGACGAGCGCCGGCTGGTGGAACTGCTGGTCGAGCAGATCGAATTTTCAGATGTCGTCATCGTCAACAAGGCGGGCGACGTGGCCCCGGCAACGCTTGCCGAAGTGCGCCAGGTCGTGGCGGCGCTGAACCCGGACGCGCGCGTCGTGGAGGCCGTGTTCGGCCAGGTGCCGCTCGATGCGATCCTCGATACCGGCCTGTTCAGCGAGGCGAGGGCCGCCCGCCACCCGCTCTGGCACAAGGAGCTTTACGGCTGGGGCGAGCATGTGCCGGAGACCGAGGAATACGGCATTTCCAGCTTCGTCTACCGCGCCCGCCGCCCCTTCGACCCGGCGCGGCTCTGCGCCCTGCTGGACGAGCCTTTGAAGGGCGTCATCCGCGCCAAGGGGCATTTCTGGCTGGCGACGCGGCCGGACGAGATCGGCCTGCTGTCGATTGCCGGCACGCAATGCCGCATCGGCACGCGCGGCTTCTGGTGGGCCTCGGTGGCGCGCGCCTACTGGCCGCGCCATCCGCAATTCCTCCAGATGATCGAAAAACACTGGGACCAGGCCTGGGGCGACCGCCGCCAGGAGCTGGTCTTCATCGGCTCGGGCTTCGACGAAGAGGCGATCCGCGCCGCGCTCGACGACTGCCTGGCTGGGGAGGAGACGGGTTTCGAGCCGGAGATAGCCATCGGCCTTCGCGACCCGTTTCCGGCCTGGCGACACGATATTCATGCATCGGACCGAAAAGTGTGAAGCGGTTTTCGGATAATCCGATGCATCGACAAAAGACAACATCGCACCATCGGAAGGCGTGAGGCCGTTTCCGGACAGATCAACCAGAGGAGGACATGATGAGCAGCGAACTTTACGCCGACGGGATCGGCGAAATCACCATTACCGGCACGATCGTGCGCATCGACCTGATGTCGCTTTCGGCGACCGAGCGCGATGCCAACAACAACCCGAAGCCGGTCTTCCGCCAGCGCATCGTCATGCCGGTGGATGCTTTCGCCAATGCCGTCGATCTCATGCAGAAGGCGCTCGGCGGGCTGGTGGAGGCAGGCGCGGTGCGCCGCATCGGCGACATGTCGGCGGCCGCCGCCGCCGATATCCAGGCGCACGCCCCGGCGTCCAACGCCTCGCCGAACTTCAACTGAGCGGCAGGGCCGGGACCCGCCGGAAGGCCCCGGCCGCATGAGAACAAGCCTCGGTCTCGTATTGTTTCGGGTGGGCCATGAGTGGATTTCTGCATACGAACCTGCATTGTCTTGCGCTCGTCGCGCGCCACCACGGCGTCGATCTTTCTCCTGAGCGGCTGCAGCACGATTATGCCGTCGGCAACGATCCCGTCGCCGTGCGCCAGCTTTTGCGCATGGCCAAGGATGCCGGCCTGCGGGCAAGGCACCTGACGCTCGACTGGGCGGGCCTGCTGCGGCTCGGCGAGGCCTTTCCGGCGCTGGCCGAACTTTCCAACGGCAACTGGGTGGTGATCGCCGGCGCCGTCGGCGAGGGCGAGGCGGCGCGCATCCGCGTGCTCGATCCGCTGGCCTCGCGCGCCGAAGTGCTGATGCTGAGCGAGGAGCAGTTCGCCAGGGCCTGGCGCGGATCGCTGGTGCTTCTGAAGCGCAATTACCGCATGTCGGACGAGGACCGGCCCTTCGGCTTCAGCTGGTTCGTGCCGGAGATCATCAGGCAGCGCAGCTTCTTCCGCGACGTGGCGCTCGCCGCCTTCGTGCTCTACGGGCTGGGGCTGACGACGCCGATCTTCTTCCAGCTCGTCATCGACAAGGTGCTGGTCCACCAGAGCTACGCGACGCTGACGGTGCTGACGGTCGGCATTGCGATCGCGCTCGTCTTCGACGCCACGTTCAGCTTCCTGCGCCGCTACCTGCTGCTCTATGCGACGAACAGGATCGACATCCGGGTGGCGACCCGCACTTTCGGCCATCTGCTGAACCTGCCGATCGCGCTGTTCGAGCAGGCTTCGGCCGGCGTTCTCGTCAAGCATATGCAGCAGACCGGGCGCATCCGCGAATTCCTGACCGGGCGGCTGTTCCTGACGCTGCTCGACGGCGTCTCGCTCTTCGTCTTCGTGCCGATCCTGCTGCTCTACAGCGTCAAGCTGACGCTGGTCGTGCTGGGTTTCGCGGGTCTCGTCGGGCTCGTCGTCATGCTGCTCGTCGGCCCGTTCCAGCGGCGGCTGAAGGCGCTCTACCAGGCCGAGGGCGACCGGCAGGCGCTGCTGGTGGAAACCGTGCACGGCATGCGCACCGTCAAGTCGCTGGCGCTGGAGCCGCGCCAGCGCAAGGTGTGGGACGATTATTCGGCCCAGTCGATCTCCGTGCGCTTCCGCGTCGACAAGATTTCCACCATCGCCCAGTCGCTGACGGGGCTTCTGGAAAAGCTGATGAGTGTGGCGATCATCGGGCTCGGCGCGCTCGACGTGTTTTCCGGCGCCATGACGATCGGCGCGCTCGTCGCCTTCAACATGCTGGCCGGGCGCGTTTCCGGGCCGCTGGTGCAGATCGTCACCATGGTTCACGAATATCAGGAGGTGGCGCTTTCCGTGCGCATGCTCGGCGAGATCATGAACCAGCGGCCGGAACAGGCCGGGCGCGGGCGCGGGGTCAGGCCGCATCTGCACGGGCGCATCGAGTTCGACCGCGTCACCTTCCGCTATGCGCCCGATACCGCGCCGGCGCTCGACAACGTCTCCTTCGCCATTCCGGCCGGCAGCGTCTTCGGCGTGGTCGGCAAGAGCGGCTCGGGCAAGACCACGATCACCCGGCTCATCCAGGGGCTCTACCAGAGCCAGGAGGGGCTGGTGCGCATGGACGGCTACGACAGCCGCGAGATCGACCTCGTGCATCTGAGAACCAGCATCGGCGTCGTGCTGCAGGACAATTTCCTGTTCCGCGGCTCGGTGCGCGACAATATCGCCGCCGCAAGGCCCGATGCCAGTATCGAGGAGATCATGGAGGTTGCGCGCATCGCCGGCGCGGAAGAATTCATCGAGCGCCTGCCGCGCGGCTTCGACACGATGCTGGAGGAAAACGCCGCCAACCTTTCCGGCGGGCAGAAGCAGCGGCTGGCGATCGCGCGGGCGCTGATCACCGACCCGAAGCTGCTGATCTTCGACGAGGCGACCAGCGCGCTCGACCCGGACAGCGAGGCGATCATCCGCGACAACCTTTCCCGGATCGCGGCCGGGCGCACCGTCATCATCGTCTCGCACCGGCTTTCGACGCTGGTCGATGCCGATGCCATTCTCGTCATCGAGCGCGGCAAGGTCGCCGATATCGGCCGGCACGACCAGCTGGTGTCGCGCTGCATGACCTACCGCCACCTCTGGGCGCAACAGATGAGGCAGGTCGCATGAGCGCCGGGGCCGGAAAAGCGCAAGACAACATGCCGGTGCCGTCAGGCGGGGGCCACGAGAGCAGCGGGAAGGCCAGCGGCGGGAAGGGCCGGGACAGGGGCGAGGGCAGGCAGCTTGCCGCCCGCCTGCCGCTGCCGCCGGCCATTGCCGAATTCCAGTCCGACGCGGTGGAGCTGGAGGAGCGGGCGCCGCCGCGGGTGGCGCGCATGACGCTCTATTGCGTGACCGCACTTCTTGCCGCCGCCATCACCTGGGCCTCGGTCTCCTCCATCGACGAGGTGGTGATTGCGCCCGGCAAGCTCGTCACCACCCAGCCGACCATCGTCGTGCAGCCGCTGGAAACCTCGATCATCCGCACGATCGACGTCAAGGCCGGCGAGATCGTCCATGCCGGCCAGACGCTGGCGACGCTGGACGCCACGTTCAGCCAGGCCGATGTCGGCCAGCTGAAGGCGAAGTTTTCCGCGCTCGACGCGCAGGTCAGGCGCCTGGAGGCGGAGCTGACCGGCGAGGACTATGCGAAGATCGCCGGCAGCACGCCGGACGAGCAGCTGCAGGTGCAGCTCTTCGGCCAGCGGCGGGCCTTCTACATGGCGCAGATGCAGAATTTCGAGCAGCAGATCGCCGGCCAGTCCTCCGTGCTTGCGGCCAACCGCAATCAGGAGGCGGTGCTGAACGACCGGCGCGAAAACCTCTCGCAGATCGAGGCGACGCGCAAGAAGCTCTACGACAAGCAGAGCGGCTCGCTGCTCACCATGCTCGGCTCGCGCGACGCGCGCCTCGACGTGGAGGCCGACATTACCGCCGTGCGCGGCAAGGCCGACGAGGCGGCGCACGCCTATGCCAAGCTGCGCGCCGACCGGCAGGCCTTCGTCGAGGATTTCCGCCGCGCGGCGATGGAACAGCTGGTCGACCTGCGCAGCCAGCGCGACATGGCCGGCGAGGAACTGAAGAAGATGGAGCTGCGCCGCACCATGGTGGCGCTGACGGCCCCGGCCGACGCCGTCGTGCTCGATCTCGCCCAGCGCTCGGTCGGCTCCGTCGTGCGCGAGGCCGAGCCGGTCGTCACCCTGGTGCCGATCAACGTGCCGCTGGAGGCCGAAGTGTCGATCAACACGCGCGACATCGGCCGGGTGGCGGTCGGCAAGGACGCCCGCATCAAGCTCGACGCCTATCCTTTCCAGAAATACGGCACGGCCTCGGGCGAGGTGCGCACGATCAGCCAGGACACGTTCCTGACCGGCCAGCAGGACCCGAACGCCCCCCCGTCCCAACCGGCCGCCGCCCCCTTCTTCAAGGCCCGAATCCTGCTCGCCGACACAAGGCTCAACGCCTCCGACATGCCCGTGCGCCTGCTGCCCGGCATGACCGTCACCACCGAAATCAAGGTCGGCAACCGCACGGTGATCTCCTACTTCCTCTATCCGCTGCTGCGCGGACTGGACGACGCAATCCGGGAGCCGAATTGAGGGGGCGGGCGAGGCGCGTGGGCGCCCAGCCAGCCCGCGACGGCACTGCCGGGAGGCCCGCCCGACAGCGCCTCGCCCGGCCCCCGCAGCCGTTCTGCCCCGAGGCCCACCCCAACCACCTCATCCCTGTGACAAGTGTAAAGCCCGGAAACATACCTGACAGATGTTCGGAGACATACCTGACAGTCAGTCCTGGCTTTTGAGGTTGATTTTTGCGACCTGCGTTGCGCCGAAGAAGACGCCGTAGAGACCGTCTTGCTGGAGCGGTCGGATGGCGAGGGGTTCGGATCTGAAGGCGTTGGGCACGCGCCAGAAGCGTCCCTTGAAGCTGACATAGCCCTTGGTCGCTCCGACGCGGCGCACGATGTCCGAGCTGTCATAGACCGGTTCGGGCAGGCGGTCGGGAAAGGGGCGCGGCGACGGCCTGTAGCGGCTGGCCGGCACGGCCATGTCGATGCCCTGATGGGGACGGCGATGGTTGTAGATGTCGCGCCAGCGGTCGAAGGCGCGCTGCGCCTGGGCGTGGCTGGCGAGGGCTGCAAAGTCGAAGACCTCGGCCTTGAGGCTGCGGTGGAAGCGCTCGTTCTTGCCGCGGCCCTGGGGATGGTAGGGCCTGGCATGGATGACGTCGATGCCGAGCTTGAGCAGCCAGATGCGCAACCGTGTCCATTGATTGGGCACGCCGGTGCCCCATGGCGGGCCGTTGTCGGTATAGATGGCCATCGGCAGGCCGTGGCGGCGCAGGATGGGCTCCAGCCGGGCGCGGACGGTCTGCATGCGCTCGTCGGCGCAGGCTTCGAGCCCGACGGCGAAGCGGGAATGGTCGTCGATGATGGTCAGGGGATGGCACCACAGGCCCGAGACGAGTTGCGTGCGCCCCTTGAAGTCCATCTGCCAGAGCAGATTGGGCGCCTCGCGTTCGAAACGGCCGAGCGCCGGCTGCCCGCCCCTCTGGGGCATGATGCGGTCGTGACGCACCAGGATGGCATGGACGGTGGAAGCAGATGGCGGCGCCGTTCCCAAATCCTGCAGCCGGCGGGCGATCTTGCGCGCGCCCCAGGCCGGATGTTCGTCACGGATGGCGAGCACCGCGCCCTCGAGACCGGCTGCGGTACGCCGTGGGCTCGCATGCGGCCGGCGCGATCGGTCCTCCACCGGCTCGCCCGCCTGCAGGCGCCGCAGCCAGACATAGCCCGTCTGCCGGCTGATGCCGAAACGCTGGCAAAGCTGAGAGACGTTCGCCCCTTCAAGCCCGGCCAGCCGACAGAATTCCAAACGCTCATCCACAACAGACCTCGACCGCCAAACCATCCAAACCTCCCGAGAAACCATCTCGGAAGTGTCAGGTATGTCTCCGAACATCTGTCAGGTATGTATCAAGGCCGTACAACAAGCACAGGGATGAGGGTGGCCAGGGAAGCGTCGCCACCCAAAGCCGGCGTCGGGCGGGGGCGACGGGGCCTTCTTGCGCAATCCGCCCCATCCCCCGTTGGCAAAGCACCCCGCAAGCGGCTAGGCTCACCCCACCCACCTTCGGCCGCCGCTTCCCCTGCGCGGCCGCACCCGTCACGAGGATACAATCATGAGCAATATCGAAGCCGTTGCCGAGGAGGCCAAGGGATGGCGCCGGCATATTCACCAGAACCCGGAACTGCTGTTCGACCTGCCGGAGACGGCTGCCTTCGTTGCCGGCAAGCTTGCCGAATTCGGCTGCGAGAAGGTCACGACCGGGCTTGCGAAGAGCGGCGTCGTCGCCGTCATCGAGGGCACGAGGGGGCCCGGCAAGACGATCGCGCTGCGCTGCGACATGGATGCGCTGCCGATGTCGGAGGAGACCAATCTTCCCTATGCCTCCCGCAATGCCAACCGCATGCATGCCTGCGGCCATGACGGGCACACGGCCATGCTGCTGGCGACCGCCAGGTGCCTGATGGAAAACCGCGATTTTTCCGGCCGGGTGGTGCTGGTCTTCCAGCCGGCGGAGGAGGGCGGCGGCGGGGCGCGGGTGATGATCGAGGAAGGTCTGCTCGAAACCTTCGGCATCGACGAGGTCTACGGCATGCATAACGAGCCGGGGCTGGAGATCGGTTCTTTCGCCACCCGCGCCGGCCCGTTCATGGCCGGTGCCGACCGCTTCGTCATCACCATCAACGGCAAGGGCGGGCACGCGGCCTCGCCGAACATGACGCGCGATCCCGTTCTCGTCGGCGCCCATATGGTGACGGCGCTGCAATCGATCGCCTCGCGCTTTACCGATCCCTTCGATCCGGTCGTCGTCTCCGTCACCTTCAGCGAAGCCGGCAACGACAGGGCGCTGAACGTCATCCCGGCTTCGGCCCGCCTCGGCGGCACGATCCGCACCATGCAGGCCAAGACGCGCAAGGCCGTGGAGCAGCGCTTCCGCGAGATCGTGCAGGGCACGGCGAAGCTCTTCGAAACGGAGGCCGAGATCGACTGGCGGCCGGGTTATCCCGTCACCGTCAACGAGCCCGGCCGGACTGCGGCCGTGGTTGCGGCCGCCGCGCGCGTGGCGGGCGAGAGCAGGGTGGATGCGGCCTACGAACAGTCGATGGGGGCGGAGGATTTCTCCTACATGCTGGAAAAGCGGCCGGGCGCGATGATCCTGATCGGCAACGGCGACAGCGCCTACCTGCACCACCCGGCCTATGATTTCGACGACAGGGCGATCGCGCATGGCGTGCGCTACTGGCTGTCGCTGGTCGGGCAGGAGCTTGGCGGCCGGTAGGGGCCGGCGCCGGTCTGCGAGGGGTCTTGCCGCCAATCTGCGGCAGGGCCCCCGGCATCGGCCGCAGATATCGGGCATAAGCGAAAGCCGGCCTTGCCCCGAATCCCCGTTTGCGTTTTCGTGGCCGCATTTCAGCAGGACGGTTTGCACCCATGTTTTTCTTCGCCAAGATTTTCTGGCTCGTTTCCCAGCCGGTGACGGTCCTCTTCCTCCTGATGGCGCTCAGCGTCCTGCTGATGCTGCTTTCCTTCCGGCGGCTTGCCGTCGCTGTCGGGCTGGTATCGCTGGTGCTGGTATTCCTGACCTTCTACACCACGGCCGGCGCGCTCGTCGTGCAGGAGCTGGAAGACCGGTTTCCGCGGCCGGCGCCGCCGGCCGATGTCGCCTGCGTGATCGTGCTCGGCGGCGGCATCCCGACCCAGGTGGACGGGGCGCGCGGCGGCTACGATCTCGACGACGGCGGCGACCGCTATATCGAGACGGTGCGGCTTGCCGGCCTCTATCCCGGCGCCAAGATCATCATGTCCGGCGGCGACGGCAGCCTCGAAGGCGTTTCCATGAAGGAGGCGGATATCATCCGCCGCATGTTCGACGATTTCCATATCGATCCGGCCCGGGTCGAATATGACGCGCTCTCGCGCGATACCTATGAAAATGCCGTCAATGTGCGGGCGATCCTGCAGCGGCTGAACCTCGGCCATTGCCTGCTGGTGACCTCCGGCTTCCATATGCCGCGGGCGGTGGCGATCTTCCGCAATCTCGGCATGGAGGTGACGCCCTGGGTCGCCGATTACCGCACGACGGGCAAGGAGGGCCTGAAAGTGACGGTCGCCTATCCGCTCATCAATGCCGGGCTGCTCAGCACCGGCCTGCGCGAATGGATCGGCATCGTCGCCTATTATGTCGCCGGCCGCGTTTCCACGCTCTATCCGCAGTGACGGGGCCGCAGTGACGGGGCCGCACGGGTGGCGCAGCCCTGAAAAAGCCGGCGCATCCCGGAAAAAGTTGTGGCGCCGTCGGTGGCGCACTTTTGTTCGAATTGAAACATAGCTATATGTTTGCGCGGGGACGGCAGGGGCGCAGCGCCAGGGAACGCGTTTGAAAATATTGATCATCAGCCGCAAGGCGGAGGACGTCCGGCGGGAGTTCCAGATCCGGCAGCTGGCCGGACTCGGCCTGCCTTTCACCTTTCTCGACGCGGTCGAAGCCGCCGGGCTTTCGGCGGAGGAATGCCAGAGGGCGGCGAGCAACTGGCCGAGCCCGACCCGGCGGCAGGACATTGCCTGCTACCTTTCCCACCGCAAGGCCTGGCAGGCCGTGGTCGAACACGGCCAAAAACTGCTCATCCTCGAAGACGACGCGGTGCTCTCCGACGATATCGCCGCCGTCCTTGCCGCGATCGAGGCCCGCGCGGACAGCTGGAACAGCGTCTACGACCTCGAATTCGCCCCGCGCCGCCATATCCTCAAGCGCAGCCGCGCCTGGCAGGACGCGGCCGGCCGCTTCGGCGCCACCCGCGTCTACCAGAACCGGGTGGGGCTGGCGGGCTACGTCATCGGCCCGGCGGCGGCGGCGCGCATGCTGGCCGAGACCACGGACTATTCGCTGATCGACGCGCATTTCTGGCACCGCTCCTGGCTCGCCGCCTACCAGATCGAACCGGCCCCGGTCATCCAGCAGCGGTTTCTGGAGGACGAGGCCGAGAGCGCCGATTTCCTGCGCCCGGAAAAGGACCTGGTCTTCCTGCCGCTCAACAGGGCGCGCAAGCTGGCGCGGCGGCTGGAACTGGAAAGCATCAAGGCCCGCAACCTGCTCGCCGGCCTGTTCTTCGGGAAGAAACGGGACGTGCTCGTGGACCGCTCCCGCTTCAACGCCGCCGTGATGAAATCGGCGCAGGTGGGGCTGCTGCTGCCGCTGGTGGTCGGCTAGGGGCGCGGAGGGCGCGAGCCTGTTGACAAGGTGCGGCAGCCGTATTCGCTTGCGCCTTTCCGATGTCGACGAGCGAGTTCCCGCGTGACGCTTGAAGTTTCCGTTAATATTGAAGCTGCGTTGCAGAGCGAAGTCTCGGCACTTCTGTCGCAGTCGGATGCCGTCGCCGCAGCACTCTATCCCGGTGAATACCGCCGGCCGATTACCGCGCAGTCGCTCGCGGGACCGGGCACGCATGTCCTCATCGCGCGTCTCGCCGGAAGCGCGGTCGGGCTTTGCGTGCTGTTTGAGCGAGGTGACGGCACCACGGAACTCAAACGCATGATCGTGGATGCCGGTGCGCGGGGTGCGGGTATCGGCATGGCGCTGCTCCGGCGAGCGGAAGCTCAGGCCCTGGCGCTCGGAGCGCGGGCCATGCTGCTTGAGGTCGGAACACGGAACACGCAACACAGAAGCACAGCAGCTGTATCGTCGCGGCGGGTACGAGCCGTGTGAGCCTTTTGCGCCCTATAGTGCGACACCCATAAGCCTGTTCATGAGGCGGGTACTGGCAGAGGTCGCATCGGGAGACAGTGCTGCCGCGCCGACCCGCCGTTGACACCCGCCCGCATATCCCGTATCTCGCAGTGCATGCCAGTCCTCTGGCCGTAAGCGTTCGACGTCAACCAACGCACTTAACGATCCTTGCCGGTCGGAGTGCGTTTTTTTGTGCCCGTCGGACGAGGAACAGCCTGGAGGTTTTCATGGCTTTCCGTCTTACCGCCGATCGCGAGCAGGGCAGGCTCTACCTGCTGACCGCGATCCTCTTCGTTTCCTATCTCTGCGTCGCGATTGCGCTGCCCGTCGTGCCCGTGCATGTGACCGGCACGCTCGGGCTCTCCAACGGCTGGGCCGGGCTTGGCGTCGGCATTGCCTTTCTTGCCACCATTCTCACCCGCGGTTATGCCGGCGGGCTTGCCGACAGCAGGGGGGCGGCGGTGGCCGTGCGGCGCGGCCTGCTCTTCTATGCGGCGGGTGCCGCCGTGTCGCTCGGCTGTGGCCTCGTCGTGCGCGCGCCGGCTGCGGCGTTTGCCACCCTGCTGGCCGGGCGGCTGCTGATCGGGCTCGGCGAAAGCCTGGTTGCCGTCGGCGTCATTGCCTGGGGCATCGGCCTTGTCGGGCCGCAGCGCTCGGGCCGGGTGCTGGCGCTGGTGGGGGCGGCGATTTACGGGGCGCTCGGCCTAGGCGGGCCGCTTGGCCTTCTCCTGCTCGATCGTCTCGGCTTTGCCGGCACGATGGCCGTCAGCGCCGTGCTGCCGCTCCTCGGGCTTGTCGCGATCCGCGGCGTGCCGGCGACTGCGGCCCATCCAGGCAGGGAGCGGCCGCCGCTTGCCGCCGTCCTCGGCCGCATCTGGGTGCACGGGCTGATCGTCTGCCTGCAGGGCATGGGCTTTGCCGCGATCGGCTCCTTCTTCACCCTCTATTTCCGCGATCTCGGCTGGGACCATGCCGGCCTCGGGCTGAGCGCCTTCGGCACCGGCTTCGTGCTGGTGCGCCTCATCTTCGGCCACCTGCCGGACCGATACGGCGGGCTTTCGGTCGCCGTCGTGTCGCTGGCGGTCGAGGCGGCCGGCCAGCTGCTGATCTGGAGCGCGGCCGATCCGGCCGTGGCGCTGGTCGGCGCCTTCATGACCGGCCTCGGCTGCTCGATGATCTTCCCGGCCATGGGCCGCGAGGTCGTGCATCTCGTGGCGCCGCACCTGCGCGGCACCGCACTCGGCGGCTTCTCGGCCTTTCAGGACCTGGCCTACGGGCTGACGGGGCCGCTCGCCGGCGTGCTGGCGGACCGGGCCGGATATGGCAGCGTGTTTCTGGTCGGCGGGGGCAGCGCGCTCTGCGGCTTCGTCGTCGCGGTGATGCTGCGGCGAGGCAGGGCGGTCGCCGCTTAGCCTCATGCGAGCCAATACACGGGAAATTCGCCATCAGGACTCCATGCAGCCGGCCGGTTCCGCGGCCGATGTGCGACAAGGCAATTGTCGCCACCGCCAGCCTTGCCCCGTTGCCGCCGCGCCCCATCTCCTGTTGACCGCAACCGGAAAGGCCTCCATGCCGACACAGATCCTCTTCATCCAGGGCGCCGGCGAAACCACGCATGACGCGTGGGACAACAAGCTCGTCGACAGCCTCGCGCGCGAGCTCGGCCCGGCCTATGCGATCCGCTACCCGGCGATGCCGGACGAGGGCGATCCGCATTACGGGGCCTGGAAAGCCGCCGTCACCGCCGAGTTCCGGAGCCTCGAAGACGGCGCGATCCTGATCGGCCATTCCTTCGGGGGCACCGTGCTTGTCCACACGCTGGCCGAGGACTGGCCGGCCTTCGAGCCCGGCGCCGTCATCCTGATTGCGCCGCCCTATATCGGCGCGGGCGGCTGGGAGAGCGGGGAGATCGCCGGGCGCGAGGATTTTTCCGAAGGCCTGCCGGAAGGGCTGCCGGTGCTCATCTATCACGGCAGCGAGGACGATACCGTGCCCTTTGCCCATATCGAGCTTTACGCCAGGGCGATCCCGGATGCGGTCGTCTGCTCGCTGCCGGGGCGCGACCACCAGCTCGACAACGATCTGGCCGATATCGCCAAGGATATTCGCGCGCTGCAGGCCTGAGCCCGCCATTCCACGCCTCAACCATCGGCATCGCATCCTCCCGCATCGCTGAAACCGTTGCAGGAGGTGCCGCATGATATCGGGAGAGTTCGAAACAAGGAGCGAGGAGCAGGCCGCCCGCCGGCGCGATGCCGGCCGCACGCTTGCGCCGCTGGCCGGCCTCATGGCTGCCGCCGGCTTCGTCCTCCTGCTGGCCGGCCGCCACGAGGGCGAGCTTGTCCGCGCCGCGCGCATCGAGCAGGAGGTCGCCGGCCGATGAATGCCCTTGCGCTCCGCTTCGATTTCGACGAACTCACCATCCCCGTGCTCGGGCGCAACGACAACGGCCTGCTTCTCTACGGCTTTGCCGAGCTTTCGGGCGACCGGGAAGGGTTCAGCGTCGAGACCGTGCATCTTGCCGAGGGCACCGTGCTGCGCCGGGCCGGCAACCGCGAATGCGGCCGCCCGGCAGCCTTTGCCGACGAGCTCTTCCGCCGCATCGCCGCCGTCATCGAAAACGACAGGACGGTGCTCGGCCGCCACGCGGCGATGGAATGGGCCGAACTGGTGGAGCGCCACGGCGAGCCCGCCTGAGCGCGGCCTCGGGCTCGGCAGTCGGCAGGAAGCCGGAGATTTGCGGCTTCCGGTGCCCGTCAAGCCGTTGAAAATCCGCCTTTCGCGTGGATCGTGATCGAGGATAGGAATAATTTCCTTGATTGTTGCCGGCCTGGGCAGGTACAACCCTCAGACGGCAGCGACGGTGTAACAGGAGAGTTTGCATGCATGCCCGCCCGCTCGAAACGAGCGACAATCCCCTTCTCCAGACGCGCCTCGGCAGCGAGCCATCCGGGCAGGGCGGGGAGCCGGCGGCGCCCGCCGGGGACGATGCGCTGCTTGTGGCGCTCGGCGGCAAGCTGCATGCGGCGGCGGGGGTGGCGGAGCGGCGGCTGAAGGCCTTGCCCGATTATGGCGCCATCGCGCAGGAGGCCGCCGCCATCGAGGCGATCCTGCAGCCGGGAGAGGCGATCGCCGACCGGATGCTGTGTCTGCGGCCGGTGACATCGGCGGGCCATGCGGCGCTGCTGCGCGCCGAACTCTGGAAGCGCGGGGAATATATCGGAACCTATCTCGGTCCCGGTTGAGCGCAGTCTTCCAAGCCCGCCCGAACGTCCCGGCGCAAAGAAAAACGGCGCCCCTTGCGGAGCGCCGTCGCCTGCCTGAAGCAGTAAAGCCAGATCAGAAAGCCTGGATGTTGACGGCCTTCGGACCCTTGCCCATGCGATCCGGCTCGGTGTCGAAGGAAACCTGCTGGCCTTCGCGCAGCGACTGGATGCCGGAAGCCTGGAGAGCGGAGATGTGGACGAAAACGTCCTTGGCGCCGCCTTCCGGCGTGATGAAACCAAAACCCTTGTCCTGGTTGAAGAATTTTACGGTGCCCTTGGTGGCCATGGGGATAGTCCTTTTTCCCATTTTTCAGTTTGACCGCACCCCCGGCGGAGGGGAGGCGGACGGCTTTAGCTTTCGCGTGTCGGCCCGAAAGCCGGACGCGAAGGGTCAGTCGAGACGTCACGTACGGGGAAAGAACATCTACGCGCGAGGGCGTCACCCACGCTGCCTTGCACGGAATTGGCGCTCCGACACGACATTACCACTTCAGTCCAGTCACCGGCATGCGAAATGCCCGAGTGTGTCAGTTGGTGCCAGCATTTCGGGCAAAAAGCAAGCGGCAATATTGTGGCATGGCTTTTTGCGTCGCGGGAAATGATGACGATTCAAATGGTTGGCGGAGCGTTAGCCAGGCCTGATGAACATGTGTCATTGCGGGATGGAGGGCGCGGATGCAACTTTTCGGCGACCGCGCGCCACCTGCGGCTGAGCCGATTTCGCGCGGCTTGTGAAAAACCCGTCGCGTTAACCCTTCACCTGTGGGAAAATCCGGCCGTTCCACAATTTCGTCCCGAGCGGCCGCAATTATGGCAGGGTGTTTCGGGGCTTGATGCGGCGCGAGCCAGCCGGTAGGTCTCGGAGGGACGAAGCAGTGAATGAAGGAAGTGCCGGCGTGATCGATCCCTATGCCATGCTTGGACTGGAGCGCGACGCCAGCGGCGAGGCGATCAGGCTTGCCTGGCGCAAGGCGGCCAAGGGCGCGCACCCGGATGCCGGCGGCGATGTCGACAATTTCAACCGCCTGCAGATCGCCTACGAACTGCTGCAGGATCCGGTGCGCCGGCGCGTCTACGACGATACGGGCTACGATCCGCAGCTGGCCGACCCCAAGGATCTCGAGGGCGTGCTGATGCTGGAATCGCTGGTCAACGAGGTGATCCTCGACGAGCGCGAGCCCGGCAGCTTCGATCCCGTCGCCGCCATGCGCCGCAAGCTCTCCGACGATATCGTCAAGAGCCGCTTCCACATCCTGGAGCTGGAACGCCACCGCGCCCGCGTGCGCAAGCACATAGACCGCCTCGGCCGGCGGCCGGAGACCGACGTGCTCGGCTCCATGATGCGCGCCCGCAGCGAAGCCATCGCCGACGCCATCCGCAAGACGGAAAAGCAGATCGAGACGATCGAGCATACCTATTCGATGCTGGAGGGATATTCCTACGAGGTGGAGATCCCGGAGCCGCTGGAAGAGATCGGCCAGGCGGAGCCGCAGCGCGGGGAGGCGGCGGAATAGGGGGCAAGGACTGGGGGCGCCAGCCTGGGCGGCCCTGCACCCGTCCAGCCGGCCATTTCTCGCTGCCCCTTGCCAGGCGTCTTGGTGGGCGCGCGCATCGCCGTTATGCTCTCCGAACGGGAGAAGACACGATGCGGGATGATCCTATCGATCGGAGGTTGGCGGCGGTCCTGGCGGCCGACGTCGTCGGCTATTCCCGCATGATGGCGGCCGACGAGGCGGCGACGCTTGGCGCCCTGAAGCGCCACCGGCAAACCGTCCTGGAGCCGGCGATCGCGCGCCACAAGGGCCGCCTCGTCAAGCTGATGGGCGACGGGGCGCTGGCGTGCTTCGACAGCGCGGTCGATGCGGTCGAATGCGCGCTTTTTCTGCAGATGTCTGCGGCCGGTGACAGGCCGGCGCCGGAGGCCGGCAGGCCGCAGATCGTGCTGCGGATCGGCATCAATATCGGCGATATCAGGTTCGATGGCGGCGACATCTACGGCGACGGGGTCAATATCGCCGCGCGCCTGGAGGCGCTGGCGGCACCCGGCGGCATCTGCATCAGCGCCATCGTCAGGGAAAGCATCGTGGGGCGCGTCGATGCCGCCTTCGAAGACGGCGGCGCGGCGCAACTGAAGAACATCGACCGGCCGATCCATATCTGGACATGGCGACCGGCCGGGGCGGTGGCGGCCCGGCCGGCCGCGCCGCTGAAGGGCATCGAGAACATGTGGCCGTCGCTTGCCGTTCTGCCCTTCCAGAATATCGGCGGCGATATCGAACAGGAATATTTCGCCGACGGCGTGGTGGAGGATATCATCACGGCGCTCAGCCGCTTCCGCTCCTTTGCCGTCATCGCCCGCAATTCTTCCTTCGTCTACAAGGGGCGGTCGGCCGATGTGCGCGCGGTGGCGCGCGAACTTGGCGTCCGCTACGTGCTGGAAGGCAGTATAAGACGGGCGGCGGCGCGGCTCAGGATCACCGCGCAGCTGGTGGACGGCGTCAGCGGCGCGCATCTGTGGGCCGAACATTACGACGGCTCGGCGCAGGAGGTCTTCGATTTTCAGGACCGCATCACCGAAAGCGTCGTGTCGATCGTCGAGCCGCATATCAAGAGCGCGGAAGTGGCCCGCTCGCGCCGGGAGCGGCCGGAAAGCCTCGAGGCCTACGATCTCTACCTGCAGGCGATGGGCAGCTTCTATTCCAGCGAGCCGGGGCGCAACGCAGCCGGATTTGCGCTGATCGAGAAGGCGGTGGCGCTGGAGCCCGCCAACGCGCTCTATCTCTCTTGCGGCGTCATGCTGCTGATGCAGCGCGTCACACTCGGATGGAAGCGGCAAGGGGCGGCCGCCGAGCGGGCGCAATGCGCCGATTACATCGAGCGCGCGCTTTCCAACGGCCGCGGCGACGCGGCCGTCGCCGGCATCTGCGGCAACACGCTGATCCAGACATTCCGGGAGTACGATCGCGGTTTCGAGCTCACGCGCCAGGCTGTCACCCTCAATCCCAACAATCTGGACGTGCTGAATTTCGCCGGCGTCGCAAGCCTGCTGTGCGACAGCCTCGACGACGCCGTCAGCTATTTCCTGCGGGCCGAGCGGCTGAGCCCGAACGGGCTCGGCGCGCACTGGAACCTGACGGGTCTTGCCCATGTGGAGCTTGCGCGCGGCAACCCGCGGCAGGCGCTCACCTGGGCCACCAAGTCGATGGCCGCCAATGCCGTCTACGGCCCGTGTTTCTGGATGCTGATCGCCGCCAACGCCCAGCTCGGCCGCCTGGAGGAGGCGCGACGGCACCTCGCGGGCCTGCTGGCGATCTCCCCCGGCGTCACCGTTTCGGCCATCCGGGCGGGGCAGGCGGCGAGGTTTCCCGAGCGGATCGAACCGATTCTGCAGGGCCTCAGGATGGCCGGCATGGCGGAGGCGTGAGGCTGCGCCGGGTGCTGCGGCCAAGAAAAAGCCCGGTGGGGTTTTCCGGGCTTGAGGCACTTGGCGGGCACGGCGCTCCCTTGCACCGCGCCTCTTTTGACGGCCATTCCCCTCTGGCCGTTTTGAAACGGCACCGCCGACGGCGGCTCAGGGTTGAAATGGCGCTCGCGCGGCGATTGAAAAGAGGCAAGGCGCCGGCCGGGCGATCACATTTGCGACACAGGACGGCGCGGCGCGATCGCGGCCCGGTGAAGCAAGGGGCGAGGCCCGCCTGACGGCTGTCGCGCGCCGGCGGGCGGCCGCGCCGGCGGGCGGCCGAAGAGGCAGGCTCACAACGCCATCAGATGCCAGGAAATATCCTCCCATTGCGGGTTGTTCTCCTCGATGAGATTGAGCTTCCACTGCCGCGGCCATTTCTTGATCGTCTTCTCACGGACGATCGCCGCCGTCAGCAGGTCGTGCTCCTCGAACCAGACGAGGGTCTTTACGCCATAGCGGGAGGTGAAGCCGGGTGTCAGCTCGTTCTGATGCTCGAAGAGGCGGCCGGGCAGGTCACGGGTGACGCCGGTATAGAGCGTGCCGTTTCTTTTCGACGCGAGGATGTAGACATAACCCTTCATGGTTGAAGAATGGCCCGCAGGCGTGCGGTATTTCAAGAAAATTCTTGGGGCTGCGGACGCGTCGGGTGGATTCCTCACAACAGCTCGTGCAGTCTCCCTGCCGCGCAGGCGCCTCAGTGGGGCGAGGCCCACCCCAACCACCCCATTCCTGTGCCTCACCATCCCTCGCAACCGTTCCGCCGGAAGGCCTACCCCAACCACCTCATCCCTGTGCCTCACCCATCCCCCGCAACCGCTCTGCCGGAAGGCCCACCCCGACAGTGCCTCACCCCATCCCTCGCAACCGTTCTGCCCGGAGGCCCACCCCAACCTCCCTCACCAAGTCAGTTAAAGCCTATGCCGGCATTTTTTCGGTTTTCGGCTTGAGAGCGTCCCTGACGCGGGCGTTTGCGATGGTGATGATCTTTCGCATGAGGGCGGTGAGGGCGAGCCGTTTTGGTTTTCCGGCCTTGACCATGGCTTTGTAGGCCGTGGCGAGCGGTCCGTCTCCGCGGCAGGCTGTGAGGGCTGCGGTGAAGAGCGCGGGGCGGATCGTGCGTCGGCCGCCGAAGGTGGCGCGGTGCCAGCTGACCTTGCCGCTGTCTTTGGGATGGGGTGCGACGCCGGCAAGGCTTGCGACCTGGCGGCGATTGAGGCTGCCGAGTTCGGGCATGAGGGCCAGCAGCATCGGCATGAGGACGGGGCCGATGCCGGGGACCGAGCGCAGTGCTTTGGCGCGCAATGTCAGATCGTGATCCTGGGTGATCAGGCTGTCGATCTCGGCATTGAGGGCGGCGATATGGCGGTTGAGCTCATCGAGATGGGCATTGATATCGTCGGCGAGGAAGCTGCCGCGCGGGGCCTTGAGGCGATTTTGCTCCTGGACGCGCATGGCGACGAGATCGAGCCGGCGGGCGACGAGCAGCGTAAGTCTTTGCCGGATCGGGTCTTTGGGTTGCCATTGTGGCAGCGCCTCGGCACGGTCCTGTCCGTAGCGGGCCAGCCATCGGGCATCGATCGGATCGGTCTTGGCGCGTTTGCCGAAGGATTGGATATAGGCCTTGACCTTGGCGGGATCGGCGCGATGGGCTGGAATGGACAGTTCCAGGAGCACGCCGAGCACGGTGTCCTCGTGGCCGCCGGTTGCTTCGCACACGGCAAGCGTGGCGCTGGCCTGATAGGGCTGCAGGGCCGCCCGCAGCGCGTCGGGATCGTTGGCAATGGTGATGCTGCGATGGGTGCGGCTATCGAAGAGGGCAACGGTATCGCACGAGACGTCCAGACCGAGGATGGACTGGATTTTGGCCGGTTCTGTCATCATAATCGGGCTCCATGCTTCGAATTGTCTGCGGGCGTGTCCGACGGATAGCCCAGTCAAGTCATCAAGCGATGCGAAGCTGGAGCGATGAGGTCCCTTCATGAGGTCGGTTGTCAAAACCAATTCCTGTACGGGCGCCTGACCGCGCGAACCCCGGGATGGCCGTCCCGGGGTTCAAAACCAGCTTCTCCGATAGTAAAGCATGGATCGCACAGACAATTCCTGTGCCTGTCACAGGAATCCAGCCACCGCGCGTCCGCGCGGTGAATGACTCCCATATGCCGCAATGAAACGAGTCTCTCCTGCCCAAGGACTTGGGCAGGCTGGATCCCTGTGACAGGCACAGGAATGAGCGACTATCTGATGTGTCAAGTTGCATATTGGAATTCCTTTCGCGCATCTCGTGCTTTTGCGTTGAGAATGACGAGGAGCTTTCTGGCGAGCGCGATGCGAATGACCATTTTCGCTTTGCCTGCGGCTTGCAACCGTTGCTGGAAGGCGCCCAGATGCGGATCGTATCTGGCAGCAATGGCGGCGATCAGGAAGAGGATGCCACGTGGCCCCTTGCGACCGCCGCGCACCGGCCGTGGTCCGCTTTTCTTGCCGCTGTCGTTGGCAATCGGCGCAAGGCCAGCCAACTTGACGATAGCCTTGTTGGAGATATGACCGATCTCCGGCAGCTCGGCCATCAGCCGGGCAACCGTGCGCGAGGCAACACCCTTGATGGAGCGAAAGGCCTTGTCGAGGCCGGCCCAGAGCGGATCGTCGTCGATCATCGAGGCGATCTCGCCTTCCAGCCTGCGGCTCTGACGCACCAGAAGCGCGATCACCTCGTTGAGGCTTTCAACGGCCTGTGCATCGCGGGCAACGCTTCTGCGCTGCTTCTGGATGATCAGGTCGCCGGTGACCTGGGACAGCCGCGCCACCAAGGCCTGCAGCCGCATCTGCGTCGGCTTCGGCGGTGGCGAGGCACGCAGCGGCCTGGCCTCGGCATAATGGGCAATCACCGCCGCATCGATCTGGTCGGTCTTTTCCAGAAAGCCCATGGCCTCGGCAAAGCGGCGCACATTGCGCGCATTGGCAAGCGCGCAGGCGACCCCCATCTCCCACAACAACAGAAAGGCCGGCCGCTCGTAACCGCCAGAGGCTTCCATGGCCACAAGCTCGACAGCCTCGGCAAGGCACAGAGCGCCAAGCGCGCCAATACCGGCCGCATCGTTGCTGAAACGCTGCGAAATACCCAACGGGCGGATGAACACATCCAGCCACTCCTTCGAAACATCCACTCCACATATGATGCTGTTCACGGTAACCTGCCTTGTGCGTGCGGTTGGAACCAAGCGACTGTTCGGTCGTACGTGACGATGGCGACGATCCCTGGCTCATCCACGGTTGTAGCCGGAGGGAGAACGGGCGACGCCGCCACGCCTCTTGCCGGGTGGCCACCCGGCAAGAGGCTCAGTCGCTTCCTTCGCACAAAATCATCAATGTGCAGATACAAGGGTGGGGAGGGGGCGTCGCCGCCCAAAGCAGGCGTCGGGCATGGCGGCAAGGGACCTTGTGCGGCCTCCACCACCCGACGCGGCACTCTCACCGCCAGCCAGCCCCCGCCACCGCCTCGCTCCCATCGCGATATTTCGGGAGCGACTTGGCACGTCGCAAATGGTAGAGCTCTCTGCCAGAGCCCATCAAGCGCGGAAAGGACCGGCTGGCCATGGCGACTGCACTCCTCATCGTCGATATGCAGATGCTCATGCAGGAGCGGCTGGATGCCGGGCGCGAGCATGTGAACGGGCAGGCGGGGGAGAATATCGCCGCGCTTGCCGCCGCCTTCCGTGCCGCGCGCCGGCCGGTCATCCATGTCCGCCATGCGGAGGCCGATCCGGCGTCGGCCATGCACAGGGATGCGCCGGGCTGCCGGCCGATGCCCTGCGCGGAGGCGCGCGACAACGAGCCCGTCTTCGTCAAGTCCACCTCGTCGGCCTTCGCCTCCACCGAGCTTGAGGGCTATCTGCACGAGGTCGGCATCACCCATCTCTATGTTGCCGGGGCGGTCGCCGGTTTCTGCGTCAACACCACCGTGCGCGCCGGCTCCGATCTCGGCTTCAGGATGAGCGTCGTCCGGGATGCCGTGCTCGGCTTCGACCTGCCGGACGCCAATCTTTCCGCCCGCACCATTTTCGACGTGACGATGGCGCATCTGGAATCCGATTTCGCCGAGATCGTCGAGACGCGGCAGGTCATGGCGATGCAGCCGGCGGCCTAAAACAGTTCCGGCGAACGCGGGAGCCGGTTTGGCCGGAGCATTGAAGGCGAACCCGTTTTCGCCGGAAATGCCCTAATTGCCTTTCTCGGCCACGAGCGCGACGATCGGCCCGTAGCCGCCGTGCCAGGAGGTGTCGTTGCGGCCAAGGGCGGGATCGTAGAGACCGGTGCCGTTTCCGCCGTCGAGGAAGAGGGCATCTTTGCAGTTCAGCCCGTCGCGGAAGAAGCCGGCGAAATCGTGGAAATTCACCTGCGCCTCGCTGATGGCGAAGTAGAGCGTGCCGTCGGCGGCAAGCCCGACGCCGTTGCGGCGCGTGCGGTCGGCCGAGCCGGGGATGAAGATCGGGTTGATGCGGTTTTCGACGACCAGCATCGGGCCGGACTGGGTGGCAAGGCGCGGCTTCGGCCGGCGCTTCAGGAATTCCGGCGTGGGCAGGATATGGGCGCCGGCGGCATCGAGATAGAGGATGCCGTTCGGCTGCTTGAAGAAGTTCGGCAGCGGGCCGGAAAGCTTCGGCGGCGCCTGCGTATTGACCGGCACCAGCGCGCGGCCGTCCTCCACGTAAAGCCCCATCGGCGAGAAATCCTCGCGGTACATGCCGGCATTCATGGCAAAGACGAGCGCCTTGCCGCCGGCGGCGAGATCATCGGCAAGGCCCGAAAACCGCCGATAGGGCCGGCCCGCCGCATCCTTCCAGAAAAGCCGCAGCTCGGCTCCGGCGGGATCGACGGCGCAGACGATATAGGCGGCACCCGCAAAGCTCTGCCGCTGGCAGGCGGGCGACGGGGCATCCGTGGCACCGGCGGCAGGCGCGCCGGCAAGAAAGAGGGCAAGGGCAATCAGGCGGCGGAACATGGCGTCTCCCCGGTGGCGTGCCCGTTTCCTCGCCCGCAAAGATGGCGGGAGGAAGGAGGCGGGGTATTTCTGGTGTGTCGGTGGATTGCGGGTGGAGGAAGGTTGGCGTTGTGCCGTGGGGTGTCCCCCTCTGTCCTGCCGGACATCTCCCCCACAGGTGGGGAGATTGGCTGGGGGCGCCGGTTTCCCCAAACAATGACCGTTTCAAACTGCGCAACGTTAGAGATGGCGAAGGTCAAGCCACGAGTCGATCTCCCTCCTTGTGGGGGGTCCGAAGGACGGGTCGAGACCGGTGGCTCGCCCCCGGCAGCCCGACAGGACAGAGAGGGGTGCCCCACGGCACAACAGACAATGGAACCGAACACCCGCGCGCGACAACCTCACCCCCGAACTTCCCCAGGATCACCCAGCTCACCTAACGTAAATCCCCTTGAATCGCCTCGCTTTTTGCCGAAAATCGCCAAAACATCACCCGATTGGGGGTGGCGGCTGGCTGGCCAGGCGCTAAAGTGAAGCCGGCCTTGTGGAGCTGGGCCAACTTGACGCGACTTGGAGGCCGTCTCTCCCGACGTGCCTCTTTTTTTGCGCGGATCGACGCGGAAGGCAGGTCAGCGCGCCTCGACGCCCAGCAGGTCGAATTCGTCGATGAGGCCGACCACTTTCTCGCCGTCGAACGTCTCGGCGCCGATGATGCTCTGGCCGTCGTAATTTTCCGCCTGCAGGACGATGACATATTTGTCCTCCTGCCGGAAATAGGCATATTGCGGGATCTCGATATCGAGCGGCTTGCCGTAGCCCTGGCCGTTCTCGCCGGCGGCAAAGACCGCCGTGCCGTTGTCGACATCCTCCGGGGCGGCACCGCGGCCGGTCAGGAAGCCCGAGCGCGGCAGCTCCGGCCAGCGGGCGGCGCCGCTGAAGAGCAGGGCGGCGCTGAGCGCGATCGCAAGCGCCCGCACGGTCTTCAACTCACTTGCCTTTGCCATGGTCCGCTCCTGCCGGGAAAGAGGGCGAGGAACCTGAATCCGCCTCGCATCCGCAAGCCACAGAAAGCGCCGCCGGAAGGCAAGGGCAAGACGGCGCAACCGCACTGCACAATTTTATTCGCGACGGCGCATATAGGAGGGTGGCCCATCCGGTAGCCGGATACCGGCGGCGGAGAGGGGCGGGCGGACCGGGCGATCGTTGCGAGCAGTTGCGGCGGCAAGAGCGCTGCACACTTTTGCTGGAATTGCGCTTTTCCCGCCGCAATTCCGAACGCAAAACCGCTGCACACTTTTGCTGGAATTGCGCTTTCCTGCCGCAATTCCGGACGCAAAACCGCTACGCACTTTTGCTGGAATTGCGCTTTTCCCACCGCAATTCCGAACGCAAAACCGCTGCACACTTTTGCTGGACTTGCGCTTCCTGCCGCAATTCCGGACGCAAAACCGCTACGCACTTTTGCTGGAATTGCTCAGGTATCCGCCTCGCGGGTCATCTCCACCATGGTCGGGCGGAAGCCCATGGCGGCGAAGAGGTTGCGGGCGGCCTCGTTGCGGTGGGCGGTGGAGAGAACGAAACGTTCGCAGCCCATGGATTTCAGCCCGGCCATCGCCGCCTCCATCAGCAGCCGGCCGACGCCCCGGCGGCGGCTGGCGGGATCGACGAAGAGATCGTGGATCAGGCCCGCCGGCCCGCGCAGCGACATATAGTCGAAGCCTTCGGATGCGGCATAGGCATAACCGAGGAGCCGCCCCTGCGCTTCGGCCACGAGCACGATGACATCGGGCTGGGCGAGCTGGCTTTTCAGGAAATGGCCGTAACGCTGCGGCGTCGTCTTGCCCGGCTCGATGAAGCGCTTGGCGTCAAGCTCGTGGTGGAGCGCCACCAGCAGGGCGCCGAAACCGCCGAGAATTTCCATGTCGCCCGGCGCGGCGGGGCGGATCGTGACAGCATGTTCAACCGGCTTTGTCGGCATGGCGGTTCCCGTTGGGTTTGCGGCTGGATATGTTCCTACATGGTGGCGGGCTGCGTGGCTATATGGACGTATGGCGGTGGCGGCCGGCCGGAGGGGCGGGGCGACACCGGGCGCATCCCCAGCGATCGGCGGAAAATAAATAATCGACGGAAAACCAGATATTTACAGAAAAAACCTGCACCCGATTCGAAGTTTTTTCCTTCCTGTCGGTTGCCAAATCTAAAATTGTGCGTATATTGCGCCCATCGACCATTGCTTGTGACGTCGTTTCGGAGCCATTTCGCTCTCGTCAGATTTCCTTCCAAATAATCGACCCAAGCCCGCAGGGTATCGCGGGAAATCCAACGGTTGCTTTGAAAGGAGATCGTTATGAATACAGGTACAGTCAAGTGGTTCAACGCTACCAAGGGTTTCGGCTTCATTCAGCCCGATAACGGCGACACGGACGTTTTCGTCCATATTTCCGCCGTCGAGCGCGCAGGCATGCGCTCGCTGTCCGACGGACAGAAGATCAGCTACGACATCGTCCAGGACCGTCGCTCGGGCAAGAACTCGGCCGACAACCTGCGCACCGCCTAAGAATTTGTCACGGCTTCGCGCGACCACGGATGTACTGGCGCGCGCAGACGCTGACGCAGGCCCGGCCTGAAAAGGCGAGGGCCCGGGAAGGTCGGGAGCAGTCCCGGCCTTTTATTTTTCATTCCATGAGGGTAAAACGACATGGCATATCGTCGTTACCGGCCGGGCGACACGGTCGTGCTCAAGCACGGCGTGCTCGGCAGCACCCAGCCCTCGGGTTCGGGCCATATTCTCTCCGTCCTGCCTGCCGCGCAGGGCTTCGTGCATTATCGCGTCCGGTTCCATAACGAGAATTTCGAGCGCAGCATCCGCCAGGACGATATCGACGTCCAGGCATCGCCTTCGCCGCCCAAGCTTGCGCAGGCGGCGCCCGAAAAGCCGAAATCGAGCTGGATCAATGCCAATTCGATCCGCATCAGAAAATGACAGCAATCGCTGATTAAGGAGACAACTTGCAGGTACTCGTCCGAGACAACAATGTCGATCAGGCTCTGCGCGTGCTCAAGAAGAAGCTGCAGCGCGAAGGCGTGTTCCGCGAAATGAAGGAACGCAGCGCCTACGAGAAGCCCTCGGAAAAGCGCGCCCGCGAAAAGAGCGAGGCCATCCGCCGCGCCCGCAAGCTCGCCCGCAAGCAGGCGCAGCGCGAGGGCCTGGTGCCGGCGCCGAAGAAGAAGGTCGGCCGTGGCCGCTGAGGCTTCGCGCCCCTGCGGACCCGAAGGCAAGGAGAAGGCATGACCGAGCCGAAGGACACGTTCTTCAAGCCCGAGAAACTTTCGCCGCAGGCGAGGGCCGAGCAGACGACCTCCGTCGCCCGCGACATCCTCGAAAGCGAGGCCGCCGCCCGGCAGAAGAAGACGGAAAAGCTGCGTGCGCTAAGGCTTGCCCAGCCCGCCCCCGAGACGCCCGCGAAGAAGAGCAGGGCGGCGAAGAAGACCTAGGGGCTTTCGGGCCTTGCCTTGTCACGGTTTGATATGAAGGAAGGCGGCGCTCCGGTTCGGGGCGCCGCCTTTTCCTTTGCCGCGGTGGACGGTTCTTCGCCGTTCGGCGCTTGCTGGATGCGCGGGGCGCGGCCTGATATGACCGAGCCCGCGCGGTCGGCATGATGTGCGAGACCCGGCATGACGTGTGAGACGGGGAGTTTTTCGTGAGGCGCGCCCAGCGGCTGTTTCAGATCATCCAGATCCTTCGCACCGGGCGCGGGCCGGTGACCGCCGAACGGCTGGCCGCCGAGGTGGAGACGTCCAGGCGCACGATCTACCGCGACCTTGCGGCGCTGATGGCGGAGCGGGTTCCGATCCGCGGCGAGGCCGGGGTCGGCTACGTTCTCGACGACGGGTTCGACCTGCCGCCGCTCATGCTCACGGCCGATGAGGTCGAGGCCCTGGTGCTCGGCGTGCATTGGGTTGCCGGCCACGGCGACCCGCAGCTGGCGAAGGCCGCCGTGGCGCTGCGGTCGAAGATCGTGGCCGCCGTCCCCGAGCCCCTGAAGAAGATCATCGAACAGCCGGCGGTGCAGGCGAGCTCGGTGGAGGTGCCCTTTGCCGAAGGCGCGGATCTGGCGGTGCTGCGAAAGGCGATCCATGCCGGCCGCAAGATCAGCATCGGCTATGTCGATGCGCAGGGAGCCGCCACGCGCCGCACGGTGTGGCCGTTCCTGATCGGCTATTTCGAGGGCATAAGGCTGCTGGCGGCCTGGTGCGAATCTCGCGACGATTTCCGCAATTTCCGGACGGACCGGATCACCCGCATAGAGGTTCTGGACGAGCACTTCGCCGTGGCCCCGCCCGTTCTCCTGGCGCGGTGGAGGGCAACGCTCGACAGGAGCGGGCCGCAGCAGGGCGGCGGGCCGGACCCCCGGCAGGGACAGGGGTAGCGCGACGGCAGCCGGAACCGGCGGCGCTCGCCGTTCTTGCGATCCGGCCTGCGCATCATGCTGACAGAACGCTGGCAACAGGCCCGTGATATCGCTGCCTCTGCCACTCCAACAGCAAAGGTAGAGCAAGATGCTGGCCAGAAGACCGGAAGACGTAGACGCCCTGTTTTTCGACGCCATGAACCGCGCCGATCTGGAAACATGCGTGGCCCTGCATGAACCGGACGCCCGGTGGTACATGGATGCGGGCAGGACCGCCCGCGGGCGGGCGGAAATAGGGGAGGCGCTGAAGCAGTTCCTGGCGTTCAGGCCGAGGTTCAGCTTCAGGGTGAAAGCGCTGCCCGACGAAGAGGGCGCCACCGCGATGCTGGTTTCCGATTGGGAAATGGCCGGCACCGACGCCGACGGCAAACCGGTCAGAATGGCGGCCAGAAGCACCGAAGTCGTGCGCCGCCAGGCCGACGGCACATGGCTCTACGCAATCGTCTTCGGAGGCAGCGACTGATCCGGCGCCGCCTCTGTCTTGCCGGGTCCTTCGGACGCCCCCACAAGGGGGGAGATCGGCCAGAGGCGGGACCTTCGCACCTCAGCGCAGAGCGGGGTACCACACGGCACAACGCCACCGGCACCCCACCCTTGCCGGCTTCCGAACGTCCGCCACGCCTCAATCCTAGTTCCGCACCTCGAAGATCATGTTGAACGGCGTCTCGCTTGCCCTGCGGAAGTGGTGGTAGCCGGCGTCCAGGGCCACCTTGCGCAGTTTCATCTCGCCGGCCTGGGCGCCGAGGCCGAGGCCGACTTCCTGGGCCATGGAGGCGGGGGTGCAGATCATTGTCGAGGCGCCGTAATAGACGCGGCCGACGGGGTTGAGGTTGTCTTTCAGGCCGTCATGGGCGAAGGGCTCGACGATCATCCAGGTGCCGTCCTTGGCCATGGTTTCGCGGATGTGGCGGCCGGCGCCGACGGGGTCGCCCATGTCGTGCAGGCAGTCGAACATGGCGACGAGATCGTAGTTGCCGGCCGGGAATTCCTTGGCCGAGGCCTTGCTGAAGGTCACGCGGTCGGCAACGCCCGCCTCCTTGGCGGCCCGCCTGGCGCGCTCGATCGAGGGGGCGTGGTAATCGAAGCCGTGGAAATGCGAGTTCGGGAAGGCCTTGGCCATCAGGATGGTCGAGGCGCCGTGGCCGCAGCCGACATCGGCCACCTCGGCCCCGCGCTCGAGCTTTTCCTTGACGCCCTTCAGCGCCGGAATCCATTCGGTGACGAGGTGGCTGTTGTAACCCGGCCGGAAGAAGCGCTCGGTGCCGCGGAAGAGGCATTTGCTGTGCTCGTGCCAGCCAAGGCCGCGCCCGGTCTTGAAGGCTTCCTCCACCTTGGGCTCGTCCATCCACATGGATTGCACGATCTCGAAGGCGCCGCCGAAGAAGGCGGGGCTCTCCTCGTTGGCGAAGACCAGCGCCTGTTCCGGCGTCATGGCGAATTTGTTGGAGGCCTCGTGATAGGTGATGTAATCGGCCGCCGCCATGGCCGCCAGCCATTCGCGCAGGTTGCGCTCGGTCAGGCCGGTGGTTTCGGCAAGCTCCATCGAGGAGCGCGGCCGCCCGTCGATCATCGCCCGGAACAGGCCGAGATGGTCGCCGAGCACGACGAGAACGCCCGACACGCCGGCGCCGAGATCGCCCACGAGGCGGGCGACGAGCGCATCGACTTTCTCCATGTCAGGCTGCTGCATATCGGTTTTCTGCTTATCGCTTTTGCGCATGGCATCCTCCTCAAGATGCGCCGGCCCCAGCCCGGCAGATCGACCATCCGCGGAGTCTAGGCGGGGCAGGCGGGCCGTCAATGCTGCATTCGGGTGATGGGGGCGGGTGATGGAGGCGGGTGATAGGAGCGGGTGGCGGGTGCTGCGACAGGCCCCGGCGCCGGCGGCGAAATCGGGTGCCACGCCCTGCTTTCCGCGCTATAATGGGCGGGGGCGATGCAGAGAGAGGTGAAGCCATGAAGAGGCTCGCAATCATTGCCCTGTCGCTGGCAACGACGCTGACCACGACGCTGGCCACGACGCTGACGGGCGCACCGCCGGCTGCGGCCTTTCCCGTCATGACCGCCCCCGATATCGGCGGGCAGCAGGCCGAGCCGGTGCGCTATCGCGGCGGCTATCACGGCGGCTATTATCGCCACCATGGCGGCGACGGCTGGGGCTGGGCGCTCGGCGGCCTGGCGACCGGCGTCATTATCGGCGGATTGCTGTCGCAGCCCCGGTATTACGGCTCCGGCTATTACGATCGGGGCTATTACGGCTCGGCCTATTACGGCCCGCGTTATTACGCGCCGCGCACCTATGCGCCGCGCTCCTATCGGCCGGCCTATTATGGCGGCAATGCGCATGTGCGCTGGTGTTTTGCGCGCTACCGCTCCTACAGGGCCTATGACAACACGTTCCAGCCCTATTACGGCCGGCGGCAGGCCTGCCTCTCGCCCTATTATTGACGGCGCAGCAATTCCAGCAAAAGTGTGCAGCGGTTTTGCGTCCGGAATTGCGAAGAAACAAGCAATTCCAGCAAAAGTGTGCAGCGGTTTTGCGTCCGGAATTGCGGAAAAACAAGCAGATGGAGCACGTTCGCGTTTCGAGGAAAACAACCTGCGCTATGGAAGCTCGATTTCGCCGTCGATCACATGGCTGAGGCCGGTGCCTTCAGCCGTCAGCGTCATGCGGACTTTCAGCGTCTTGCCGCCGACCTGGCCGCCGATCCGGCCGTCGCGCACGGTCTCCTCGATCTTGCGCTGCGAGGTCACGCCGACTTCCTTCAGGAATTTGCGGATGGACATGTTGAAGGCGTCTTCGCTCATGGTGGAATCCCCTCTATCCGGCAGCGATTGTAAGCGAAGGCGCGCGGCGAGGAAAGCCGGATCGCGGCGCGGCCCTTGCCCTGTCGCCCGATCCGGCAATGCGGCTCAATGCGGCGGGGCGCCGCGCGACCAGTGGCCGGGCGCGGGCCCGAGGAAATGGGGGATCGCCCGCAGGTCGATCGTGTTGGGCTTGCGGCCCGGCTGGCAGGAAAACAGGATGGTCATCGGGCGCCGGTAATGCCGGGTGAGGGCTGCCGCCGCCTCCTTTTCGAAACACAGCCGCTCCTGCGGGCTGTCCGTCACATTGCGCCGTTGGTAGATCACAGCGTCCTCCCCAAGATTGCGATCCGGCCGATCATCATGCACGCAAACGCGCCGGCCCGATACGGACCAAGGTCCGGGGGTGCCTGCCGCCGCAAGCGGAAAATGCGCCGGGGCGCGGCGAAAATGGAACTTTTGCCGGCGAAAGAAGTTCGCCTGACGGCGCCCCGGTTCTCCGGCCGGAGCGGGGGCCAAAGGGAAACAGGAGCCAAAGGGAAACAGGAGCAGGAGAACGGGACGATGAAAGCTTTCCTCTTTGCCGGGTTTGCCGTGCTGCTCGCCTCCGGCGCGCTGGCGCAGGCGGGCGCGGGCGGCGATGCCGGCGGCGCGCCGAAAACGGCGGATTTCGTGGCGCAGGCGGCCTCGGCCGACATGTTCGAGATCGAGGCCGGCAAGCTTGCCGCCCGCCGCGCCGACGCGCCGGCCAGGGCCTTTGCCGAGGAGATGGTGAAGGACCACCGCAAGACGACGCAGGAGCTGAAGGCGCTGGTTGCCGGCGGCAAGGTGGAGGCGCGCATCCCGCAGGCCATGACGGCGGCGCAGCAGGCCGCGCTCGCCGCACTCAAGGGCCTGCAGGGCGAGGATTTCACCCGGCAATATCTTGCCGGCCAGGCGCAGGCGCACGAACAGGCGGTCGATCTCTTCGCGCGCTACGGCGAGGGCGGCGACAATGCCGCGCTGAAGGCCTGGGCCAGCAAGACGCTGCCCGACCTGGAAGAGCATCTGCGCATGGCCCGGAACCTCGCGAAGTAAAAACCGGGCCGGCCGGGCAAAGCGAAAGCTTGCACCTTGACCTTGCCCGCTTCGCCCTTAGTTGAGATTCTAATAAACAAGGGGGGGGGAGGCGAGGCCATGACTGGACAATCGGTTCACGCGTTCGAAATATTCGAGGACGTGGCCGCCGATGCCGGTATCTATACATGGGATATCGTGCGCGACCTCGTCTTTGCCGACAGCGCGATTGCCGAGCTTTTCGGCCTCGATCCCGCCGCCACCGTGCGCGGCCTGCCGCTCGAAACCTATCTGAGGCGCGTCCACCCGGACGACCAGCCTGAGCTCGCAAGGAAGATTTCCGAAGTGCTGGTGGCCGATATCGCCCAGCAGGATACGTACCGCGTGCGGGGCCGGGACGGGCGATACCGGCTGGTCGCCGCCTTCGGCCGCGCCTTTCGCGACCATAGCGGCTCGCCCGTGCTCTATTCCGGCATCATCGTGCCGGCGGCCGAGCGCGAGGACGGGCAGGAGGGGCAGCGCTCGCATTGAGCCGGCAGGAGCCGGCCGCACCGGCTTGAAGGCATATGTCACGTTTCCAAGGCAATTCCGGGAGGATGTTGTGGCCGAGGTCGGGGGTTCCGTCGAGGCATTCAGGAAAAGGCGCAGGCGGGAGCTGTTGACCTTCGCCGTGCTTGCCTTCGGCATATGGCCGGTGCTGGCCGTCGGCGTGGTCGGCGGTTACGGCTTCCTGGTGTGGATGTACCAGATCGTCTACGGCCCGCCCGGACCGCACGAGATCAATCCTGCCCCTCCCGGCTCGTCGGAGTGAGGGCCGGCCATGACCTTTCCCGCCCGCAGCCGACGCGATTTCCTGACCGGCAGGCCGCCTGAGGGCGCCTTGCGGATCCTGCCTCCGGGCGCAAGCGAAAGCTCGATCCGCAACTGCACGGGCTGCGGCGCCTGCGCCGAGGCCTGCCCGACGCAGGTCATCGTAATCCGCTCGGGCGTTGCCGTGGTGGATTTCGGGCAGGGGGAATGCATCTTCTGCGGCCGCTGCGCCGAGCGCTGTCCCGAGCCCGTCTTTGCCGCCGGTGCGGCACGCGGCTTTGCCCATCATGCGGTGGTGGGCGAGGGCTGCCTTGCCTTCAACCGTGTCGATTGCCAGGCCTGCCGCGACAGTTGCCCGGCCGGGGCGATCCGCTTCCGGCCGCGGCCGGGCGGGCCGTTCGTTCCCGAACTCGATGCCGATGCCTGCACGGGCTGCGGCGCCTGTATCGGGCTCTGTCCCGCCGCCGCCATCACCATGACGGCCCGCCGGGGGGAGGCCGCCCATGCCTGACGGCTGCCACCACATCTCCAGCGCCGTCGTGCTCACGCGGCCGGAACTGACCGGCGAGATCGCCGCGCGCCTTGCCGGACTTGCCGGCGTCGAGGTGCATGCGACGGCGCGGGGCAAGATCGTCGTGGTGATCGAGGGGCCGCATTCCGCCGCGCTCGGCGAAAGGCTGATCGGCATTTCGGGCATGGACGGGGTGCTGGCCGCCCACATGGTTTTCGAACAGGCACTGGACATGGAGGAGACAGGCGATGACGGGCGAACTGACGCGGCGTGACCTCCTGAAGGCGCAGGCGGCGGCGATTGCGGCGGCGGCCGCCGGCATTGCGCCGCCTGCGGCTGCGCAATCGGTGCCGGGCGGTGTTGCGGCGCTGGAAATCAAATGGTCCAAGGCGCCGTGCCGTTTCTGCGGCACCGGCTGCGGCGTCATGGTGGGCGTCAAGGAAAACCAGGTCGTCGCCACGCATGGCGACATGGAGGCGGAGGTCAACCGCGGCCTCAACTGCGTCAAGGGCTATTTCCTTTCCAAGATCATGTACGGCAAGGACCGGCTGACGAGCCCGCTGTTGCGCAAGCGCGACGGCGCCTACGCCAAGGACGGCGAATTCGAGCCCGTCACCTGGGAAGAGGCCTTCGACGTGATGGCGGCCGAGGCCAAGCGGGTGCTGAAGGACAGGGGGCCGACGGCGCTCGGCATGTTCGGCTCCGGCCAGTGGACGATCTTCGAAGGCTATGCGGCAACGAAGCTGATGCGGGCGGGCTTCCGCTCCAACAATCTCGATCCCAACGCCCGCCATTGCATGGCCTCGGCGGCGGTGGCCTTCATGCGCACCTTCGGCATGGACGAGCCGATGGGCTGCTACGACGATTTCGAAAATGCCGACGCCTTCGTGCTCTGGGGCTCGAACATGGCCGAGATGCACCCGATTCTCTGGACGCGGGTGGCCGACCGGCGGCTCGGCCACGAGCATGTGAAGGTGGCCGTGCTTTCCACCTTCACGCATCGCAGCATGGACCTTGCCGATATTCCGCTGATCTTCAAGCCGGGAACCGACCTTGCGATCCTGAACTATATCGCCAACCACATTATCCGGACCGGCCGCGTCAACCAGGATTTCGTCGACAGGCACACGAAATTCATGAAAGGGGCGACCGATATCGGCTACGGCCTGCGCCCGGACAACCCGCTGGAGATGAAGGCCACGGGGGCTGCCGATGCCGGCCGCATGGACGCGATCGATTTCGAGGCCTTCAGGCAGCTCGTCTCCGACTATACGCTGGAAAGGACGGTCGAGCTTTCGGGCGTGGACAGCGCCTTCCTGGAGCAGCTTGCCGAACTCTATGCCGATCCCAAGGTCAGGGTCATGTCGCTCTGGACCATGGGTTTCAACCAGCATGTGCGCGGCGTGTGGGCCAACCAGATGGTCTATAACCTGCACCTGCTCACCGGCAAGATTTCCGAGCCCGGCAACAGCCCGTTCTCGCTGACGGGGCAGCCGTCGGCCTGCGGCACGGCCCGCGAGGTCGGAACCTTCGCCCACCGCCTGCCGGCCGACATGGTCGTCACCAACCCGGAGCACCGCAAACATGCCGAGGAGATCTGGAACCTGCCGGCCGGGCTGCTGCCGGACAAGCCCGGCTATCACGCCGTCGAGCAGGACCGGATGCTGCATGACGGCAAGCTGAATTTCTACTGGGTGCAGGTCAACAACAATGTGCAGGCCGCGCCGAACACCAGCAACGAGACCTACAGGGGATACCGCAACCCGGACAATTTCGTCGTCGTTTCCGATGTCTATCCGACCGTCACCGCCATGAGCGCCGACCTGATCCTGCCGGCCGCCATGTGGGTGGAGAAGGAGGGCGCCTACGGCAATGCCGAGCGGCGCACGCATGTCTGGCACCAGCTGGTCAATGCGCCGGGCGAGGCGCGCTCGGACCTCTGGCAGATGGTGGAATTCTCCAAGCGCTTCACCACCGAGGAGGTCTGGCCGGCCGAGATCCTGGACAAGAACCCGCAATACAGGGGAAAGACGCTCTACCAGGTGCTCTACCAGAACGGCAAGGTGGACGAATTCCCGCTCTCGCAGGTGACGGGCGAATACGAGAACCGGGAGGCCAAAGCCTTCGGCTTCTACATCCAGAAGGGGCTGTTCGAGGAATATGCCGAATTCGGGCGCGGCCACGGCCACGATCTGGCGCCCTACGACACGTACCATCAGGTGCGCGGCCTGCGCTGGCCGGTCGTGGACGGCAAGGAGACGCGCTGGCGCTACCGCGAGGGCTACGACCCCTATGTCAAGGCGGGCGAGGGGCTGAAATTCTACGGGCAGAAGGACGGCCGCGCCGTCATCCTGGCCGTGCCCTACGAGCCGCCGGCCGAATCGCCCGACGCGGAGTTCGATTTCTGGCTGGTGACGGGCCGGGTGCTGGAACATTGGCATTCCGGCTCGATGACGATGCGCGTGCCCGAGCTTTACCGCGCCTTTCCCGGCGCGCGATGTTTCATGAACGGGGACGACGCCCGCCGGATGGGCATCAACCAGGGCGCGGCCGTGAAGATCCGCTCGCGGCGCGGCGAGATCATCAGCCGCGTGGACATTCGCGGGCGCAACCGCATGCCGCACGGCGTGATCTTCGTGCCCTGGTTCGACGCCAGCCAGCTGATCAACAAGGTGACGCTCGACGCCACCGATCCCATCTCCAAGCAGACGGATTTCAAGAAATGCGCAGTCAAGATCCTTCCCGCCGCCTGACCGCGGGGCGCGCCGTCGCCGGGCGGGCTCGGGCGCTTGCGGCCGTCGCCCTGCTGGTCCTTGCCGGCACCGTCACGCTGGCCCAGACCGTGGCGCCGCTTTCTGGCAACGACGACCCGATGGCAAACACGGATGTGAAGCCGGTTCCCAAATGGGTGACCGACGACGTAAGAAAGATGCGCAACTATCCCGACCAGCCGCCCGTCATCCCGCATTCGATCGAGGGCTACCAGCTGACGGTCAATGCCAACCGCTGCCTTTCCTGCCACCGGCGCGAGCTGACGGAAGGTTCCGGCGCGCCGATGATCAGCGTCACGCATTTCATGAACCGCGAAGGGCAGATGCTGGCCGACGTTTCGCCCCGGCGCTATTTCTGCACCGCCTGCCATGTGCCGCAGGCCGATACGAGGCCGCTGGTGCCGAACACGTTCAAGGACATGAGCGAGCTCGGCTTCAGGCCTGCGGGCAGCGAGCAATGATTGCCCGGCTGAAGGCGATGGCGCTGTGGTGCTGGCGGCTCGTGCGCTCGCCGGCGGCGACCCTCGGGCTCGGCTTCCTCACGCTCGGCGGCTTCATCGGCGGCGTCATGTTCTGGGGCGCGTTCAACACGGCGCTGGAAGTGACCAATACCGAGGCCTTCTGCACCGGCTGCCACGAGATGCGCGCCAATGTCTACGAGGAGCTGAGCCGCACCGTGCATTTCTCCAACCGCTCCGGCGTGCGCGCCACCTGCCCGGATTGCCACGTGCCGCACCAGTGGACCGACAAGATCGCCCGCAAGATGCAGGCCTCCAAGGAAGTCTGGGGCAAGATATTCGGCACGATCAACACGCGCGAGAAATTCCTCGACAGGCGGCTGGAACTGGCCGAGCACGAATGGGCGCGGCTGAAGGCCAATGACAGCCTGGAATGCCGCAACTGCCACTCGATGGGCGCGATGGACCTGACGAAACAGACCGAACGCGCCGCCGAAATCCACACCCGCTACCTGCTGCCCGGCAAGGCGACCTGCATCGACTGCCACAAGGGCATCGCCCACGAACTGCCCAACATGGAAGGCATCGATCCCGGCTGGAAAGTGCCGGCCGAACTGATGGGCAAAAGCGCCGGCCGCGACCGGTACGACCGCGACTGGCACGCCCGCGATTGGCACGCCCGCGCCATGCTCGCCGCCTATCTGGGGGCGGCGGCGGAGGACTGAGGGCGGGCCGTTTTGCCGGGGGGATTGGCGCTGGTGGGAATGTTTTCCTTGGTGGCGCCTGCCGCCGCGCCCGCATTGCGGCTTTGACGGCAACCGGCCTTGCGCGGTATAGAGGGCTGCCGGAGATCGCCTGCCGGTTTCGTCCCGTCGTTGCCATTCGCGCGCGCCCCGAGAGTTCAGATGAGCGTTGAAGCCGTGCCCGGTGCGGACGGGCAGCCGCTATTGTTCGATACGGCCGCCTTCGGTTCGCCGCAGCAGGGTTTTGCGCGCCTGTGCGAGCTGATCGCCGATATTTGCGACGCCACGATCCTCGGCGAGGCGGAGGCTTTCCGGGTGGTGGCGAGCAACCTTCATCTCGGCAGCGCGCTGCTGCTCGAAAGCCGGTCGAGCGCGCTGCGCTACAACCGCACGGCGGAGCATATCGCGCGCGGCCTCGACCATTTCCAGCTCGTCATGTATCTCGGCGGCGGGGCGGAATTCGTCGTCGGCGAGCGCAGCTTCCTGCAGCGGGCCGGCGATGTCAGCCTGATCAACATGAGCAAGCCGCACCTGACGCGGGAAATTCCGGGCGACGACGGCGCGACGGAGGTCATGAGCTTCATGCTGCCGCGCCCGCTTCTGGCGCCGCTCTTTGCCGCGATCGACACGCAGCCGGCCATCGTCATCGCCAGGCGCGAGAGCGCCTTCGGGGCGCTGATCGGCGAGCATATGCTGGCGCTGCGCCGGGTGGCGCGGCAGCTCACGCAGGCCGAGCGGCAGGCGGCGGCGCAATCGCTGGCGCAGCTTGCCGCCGGCGGCATGGACCAGCGCAGCGAGAGCGCCGGCCCGGTGGCCAGCCCCTCGCAGGAGGCGCTGCTTGCCGCCATCAAGCGCCATATCGAGGACAATCTCGGCACGGCGACGCTGGATGTCGCGAGCCTCAGCCGGCGGTTTGCGCTGTCGCGCGCCAGCCTCTACCGCCTGTTTGCGCCGCAGAGCCCGGCAAGCTACATCCAGCAGCGGCGCCTGCACCGCGCCTTCGCCATCCTCGTTTCGCCGGCCTTCCGCCCCTGGCGGGTCATCGACGTCGCCATCGAATGCCAGTTCAGCTCGGACGCCACCTTCATCCGCGCCTTCCGCCGCGAGTTCGGCATCACGCCCGGCGAAGCGCGCGAGCGGGCGCTGCGCGTCACCAACCTGCCGCCCGACGACCGCGCGCCGGCGCCGCACCCGGATGCCGAATCGGCGCGCTGGGTGGCGGAACTGACCGGCGCCATCCCGCAGCTGCCGGCGCTGCGGGCCGAGCGGCGGGCGTGAGACGGGCAGCGCCGGGCGGACGAAGGCGGGCGGGGATACGCCGGGCAAATCCTGCCGGGACGCTGGGCAAAGACGATGACATGATCTGCTGCTAGCGTCGCACCCTTTCCAACCGAGGGAGACTGGCATGACGAGAATGAAGGGTGGCGTGTCGGGGCTGGCGCTTCTGGCGCTTGTGGCGGGCCTTGGGCCGGCGCTGGCGGAAGACAAGGCGGGCATCGCCTATCGCTGCGACGACGGCAAGGATCTGACGGCAAGTTTCGTGACCGCCAGCAACGAGGTGCTGATTACCACCGGGGGGCAGAGTTTCCGCCTGCCGCAGGGCATGTCCGGCTCCGGCGCGCGTTATACCGACGGGACGGTGGTGTTCTGGATCAAGGGCGACGACGCGCAGCTGGAGGCGCCGGGCCGCTCCACCAGCTGCCACGTGCAATAGCGGCAAACAGAAAGGCGCCCTTGCGGGGGCGCCTTCCGATCGCGATCTTCCGGCTGCCCGTCAGTTGGCGACAGCCATGCCGGCCTGCACCTCGACGATCGCCTGGTTGACCAGGTCGATCGCGTTCAGCCGGTGGCCGCCCTTGTTGGTGGCGCCCTTCTGCAGCGAGGATTTCGCCGCCAGCAGCGAATTCAGGGCCGACTGCATATAGGGCTGGTTGGCCGCCCACTGGGCCTCGGAACGGCTCGGCTGGAACAGGATCACGGCGCTTGCCGCAAAAGCCATTCCCAGGCAGAAGGCGACAGCCGTACGCCGCGCCGGCAAAGACACAAATTTCATCAACGACTCCATCAAATTCGGGTTTCGTGGTTGGAGATCAACCACTTACGGCTGGCACCATACGTCTGCGCCGGTGAAGGGCAATGGCGTGCGGGCGCATTTTGGGGGCAGGGCGCGAAATAGATACGCTGAGTATGCCCCGGTGAGACGGCGGGCAAACCGGGGGCGGGCGAGGGCCCCGCGCGGAACCCTTTCGGCCGCCGGCTGCGGGCAGGATCACGGGCGGGGGAAAGAGGAGCGAGGCGGCACCTCACCCAGCCCTCGCAACCGTTCTGCCCGGAGGCTCCCGTGCCTCACCCATCCCCCGCAACCGTCCTGCCCGGAGGCCCACCCCAACCTCCCTCATTCCTGTGCCTGTCACAGGAATCCAGCCACCGCGCGTCCGCGCGGTGAATGACTCCCATATGCCGCAAGCAAATGAGTCTCTCCTGCCCAAGGACTTGGGCAGGCTGGATCCCTGTGACAGGCACAGGGATGAGGGTGGGGAGGGAAGCGTCGCTGCCCAAAGCAGGCGTCGGGCATGGCGGCAAGGGGCCTTCCGCAGCCTCCACCACCCGACACGGCCCTTTCAGCGCCACCCAGCAGTGCCTCACCCAGCCCTCGCAGCCGTTCCGCCGGGAGGCCCACCCCAACGGTGCCCCACCCAGCCCCGCAACCGTCCTGCCGGAAGGCCCACCCCAACCACCCCAACAGTGCCTCACCCATCCCCCGCCACCGTCCTGCCCGGAGGCCCGCCCCAACCTCCCTTGTATCTGCACATTGATGATTTTGTGCGAAAGAAGCGACTGAGCCTCTTGCCGGGTGGCCACCCGGCAAGAGGCGTGGCGGCGTCGCCCGTTCTCCCTCCGGCTACAACCGTGGATGAGCCAGGGATCGTCGCCATCGTCACGTACGACCGAACAGTCGCTTGGTTCCAACCGCACGCACAAGGCAGGTTACCGTGAACAGCATCATATGTGGAGTGGATGTTTCGAAGGACTGGCTGGATGTCTTCATCCGCCCGTTGGGTATTTCCCAGCGTTTCAGCAACGATGCGGCCGGTATTGGCGCGCTTGGCGCTCTGTGCCTTGCCGAGGCTGTCGAGCTTGTGGCCATGGAAGCCTCTGGCGGTTACGAGCGGCCGGCCTTTCTGTTGTTGTGGGAGATGGGGGTCGCCTGCGCGCTTGCCAATGCGCGCAATGTGCGCCGCTTTGCCGAGGCCATGGGCTTTCTGGAAAAGACCGATCAGATCGACGCGGCGGTGATTGCCCATTATGCCGAGGCCAAGCCGCTGCGTGCCTCGCCACCGCCAAAACCGGCACAGATGCGGCTGCAGGCCTTGGTGGCGCGGCTGTCCCAGGTCACCGGCGACCTGATCATCCAGAAGCAGCGCAGAAGCGTTGCCCGCGATGCACAGGCCGTTGAAAGCCTCAACGAGGTGATCGCGCTTCTGGTGCGTCAGAGCCGCAGGCTGGAAGGCGAGATCGCCTCGATGATCGACGACGATCCGCTCTGGGCCGGCCTCGACAAGGCCTTTCGCTCCATCAAGGGTGTTGCCTCGCGCACCGTAGCCCGGCTGATGGCCGAGCTGCCGGAGATCGGTCATATCTCCAACAAGGCTATCGTCAAGCTGGCTGGCCTTGCGCCGATTGCCAACGACAGCGGCAAGAAAAGCGGGCCACGGCCGGTGCGCGGCGGGCGCAAGGGACCGCGCGACATCCTCTTCCTGGTCGCCGCCATCGCGGCCAAATACGATCCGCATCTGGGCGCCTTCCAGCAACGGTTGCAGGCTGCAGGCAAACCGAAAATGGTCGTTCGCATTGCACTCGCCAGAAAGCTCCTCGTCATTCTCAATGCAAAAGCTCGAGATGCGCGAAAGGAATTCCAATATGCAACTTGACACATCAGATAGTCGCTCATTCCTGTGCCCGTCACAGGAATCCAGCCACCGCGCGTCCGCGCGGTGAATGACTCCCATATGCCGCAAGCAAACGAGTCTCTCCTGCCCAAGGACTTGGGCAGGCTGGATCCCTGTGACAAGTGTACGGCCTTGATACATACCTGACAGATGTTCGGAGACATACCTGACACTTCCGAGATGGTTTCTCGGGAGGTTTGGATGGTTTGGCGGTCGAGGTCTGTTGTGGATGAGCGTTTGGAATTCTGTCGGCTGGCCGGGCTTGAAGGGGCGAACGTCTCTCAGCTTTGCCAGCGTTTCGGCATCAGCCGGCAGACGGGCTATGTCTGGCTGCGGCGCCTGCAGGCGGGCGAGCCGGTGGAGGACCGATCGCGCCGGCCGCATGCGAGCCCACGGCGTACCGCAGCCGGTCTCGAGGGCGCGGTGCTCGCCATCCGTGACGAACATCCGGCCTGGGGCGCGCGCAAGATCGCCCGCCGGCTGCAGGATTTGGGAACGGCGCCGCCATCTGCTTCCACCGTCCATGCCATCCTGGTGCGTCACGACCGCATCATGCCCCAGAGGGGCGGGCAGCCGGCGCTCGGCCGTTTCGAACGCGAGGCGCCCAATCTGCTCTGGCAGATGGACTTCAAGGGGCGCACGCAACTCGTCTCGGGCCTGTGGTGCCATCCCCTGACCATCATCGACGACCATTCCCGCTTCGCCGTCGGGCTCGAAGCCTGCGCCGACGAGCGCATGCAGACCGTCCGCGCCCGGCTGGAGCCCATCCTGCGCCGCCACGGCCTGCCGATGGCCATCTATACCGACAACGGCCCGCCATGGGGCACCGGCGTGCCCAATCAATGGACACGGTTGCGCATCTGGCTGCTCAAGCTCGGCATCGACGTCATCCATGCCAGGCCCTACCATCCCCAGGGCCGCGGCAAGAACGAGCGCTTCCACCGCAGCCTCAAGGCCGAGGTCTTCGACTTTGCAGCCCTCGCCAGCCACGCCCAGGCGCAGCGCGCCTTCGACCGCTGGCGCGACATCTACAACCATCGCCGTCCCCATCAGGGCATCGACATGGCCGTGCCGGCCAGCCGCTACAGGCCGTCGCCGCGCCCCTTTCCCGACCGCCTGCCCGAACCGGTCTATGACAGCTCGGACATCGTGCGCCGCGTCGGAGCGACCAAGGGCTATGTCAGCTTCAAGGGACGCTTCTGGCGCGTGCCCAACGCCTTCAGATCCGAACCCCTCGCCATCCGACCGCTCCAGCAAGACGGTCTCTACGGCGTCTTCTTCGGCGCAACGCAGGTCGCAAAAATCAACCTCAAAAGCCAGGACTGACTGTCAGGTATGTCTCCGAACATCTGTCAGGTATGTTTCCGGGCTTTACAACAAGCACAGGGATGAGGGTGGGGAGGGGGCGTCGCTGCCCAAAGCCGGCGTCGGGCATGGCGGCAAGGGGCCTTCCGCAGCCTCCACCACCCGACACGGCCCTTCCACCGCCACCCCAACAGTGCCTCACGCAGCCCCCGCAGCAGCTCCGCCCGCGGCCCACCCCAACAGCGCCGCACCCAGTCCTCGCAGCCCCCGCCACCGGACACGGCCCTCTCACCGCCACCCCAACAGCACCTCACCCATCCCCCGCAACCGTTCTGCCCGGAGGCCCACCCCAACCTCCCTCACCAAGTCAGTTAAAGCCTATGCCGGCATTTTTTCGGTTTTCGGCTTGAGAGCGTCCCTGACGCGGGCGTTTGCGATGGTGATGATCTTTCGCATGAGGGCGGCGAGGGCGAGCCGTTTTGGTTTTCCGGCCTTGACCATGGTTTTGTAGGCCGTGGCGAGCGGTCCGTCTCCGCGGCAGGCGGTGAGGGCTGCGGTGAAGAGCGCGGGGCGGATCGTGCGCCGCCGAAGGTGGCGCGGTGCCAGCTGACCTTGCCGCTGTCTTTGGGATGGGGTGCGACGCCGGCAAGGCTTGCGACCTGGCGGCGATTGAGGCTGCCGAGTTCGGGCATGAGGGCCAGCAGCATCGGCATGAGGACGGGGCCGATGCCGGGGACCGAGCGCAGTGCTTTGGCGCGCAATGTGAGATCGTGATCCTGGGTGATCAGGCTGTCGATCTCGGCATTGAGGGCGGCGATATGGCGGTTGAGCTCATCGAGATGGGCATTGATATCGTCGGCGAGGAAGCTGCCGCGCGGGGCCTTGAGTCGATTTTGCTCCTGGACGCGCATGGCGACGAGATCGAGCCGGCGGGCGACGAGCAGCGTAAGTCTTTGCCGGATCGGGTCTTTGGGTTGCCATTGCGGCAGCGCCTCGGCACGGTCCTGTCCGTAGCGGGCCAGCCATCGGGCATCGATCGGGTCGGTCTTGGCGCGTTTGCCGAAGGATTGGATATAGGCCTTGACCTTGGCGGGATCGGCGCGGTGGGCTGGAATGGACAGTTCCAGGAGCACGCCGAGCACGGTGTCCTCGTGGCCGCCGGTTGCTTCGCACACGGCAAGCGTGGCGCTGGCCTGATAGGGCTGCAGGGCCGCCCGCAGCGCGTCGGGATCGTTGGCAATGGTGATGCTGCGATGGGTGCGGCTATCGAAGAGGGCAACGGTATCGCACGAGACGTCCAGACCGAGGATGGACTGGATTTTGGCCGGTTCTGTCATCATAATCGGGCTCCATGCTTCGAATTGTCTGCGGGCGTGTCCGACGGATAGCCCAGTCAAGTCATCAAGCGATGCGAAGCTGGAGCGATGAGGTCCCTTCATGAGGTCGGTTGTCAAAACCAATTCCTGTACGGGCGCCTGACCGCGCGAACCCCGGGATGGCCGTCCCGGGGTTCATAACCAGCTTCTCCGATAGTAAAGCATGGATCGCACAGACAATTCCTGTGCCTGTCACAGGAATCCAGCCACCGCGCGTCCGCGCGGTGAATGACTCTCTCAATCAGCAGGCAAACGAGTCTCTCCTGCCCAAGGACTTGGGCAGGCTGGATCCCTGTGACAGGCACAGGGATGAGGGTGGGGAGGGGAGCTCTCGCCCGGTCATGCGCCGTGGTAGCGCCTGAAGAAATTCCAGACTTCGGCCGCCGTCTCGATATCGTTGCTGCATCCGCCGAAACGCGGCCCGTCGGCGGGAGCGGGCGGGGCAAGGCGTGGCCAGCAGTGGCCGCCGTTTTCGATGCGGTAGAGCTGCACGCCGGTATCGGGCCGGCATCCGGACCATTGGACGAGGCTGGCGCGGGTCAGGTCGTGCGGGTTCAGGTGCGGCAGCGGCGTGGCGCTCTGGCCGGTGCAGCCGTCGGCGCGGCGCCAGTATTCCGTCGTTTCGGGAACGGACAGCAGCCGTCCGAAGGAGCGGATATAGCCGTCGTAGCGCTGCACCTCGTCGCTCGTGCCGTTCACCATCATGACCGGCAGGGGGCGGGCGGGGTTGCAGGCCTCGGCCTGGGCTTCGTTCATGGCGCTTGCGACCGGCGCGATCGCCGCGATCCTGTCGGGCAGGGCGCAGGCGAGCGTATAGGTCATCAGCGCGCCGTAGGAGAAGCCGGTGGCGTAGATCCTTGTGCCGTCGGCGATACCGCGGCTGACGAGATCGTCGATCATGGTGCGGAAGAACCCGATATCGTCCACCGGCTCGCCGTTGACGGCGGGGCGCTTCGACTTGAGGTTCCAGGCGCCGTCGATCGCTTCGGGATAGAGCGTGGCGAAATTCTCGCGGTCGGCGACGGCGTCGAAGCCGCTGTTCTTCTGGAAACTGGCGGCCTTGTCGTCGGAGCCGTACATGACGATGACGAGCGGTGCGGCGTGCCCCGCCGCAGCCTGCGGCACATGCAGGATCGCGGTGCGGTCCACGCCCTGCCACCTGTAGGACAGGGTTTCATCGGCATGAGCGGCGGCGGCGCCGAGGAGGAAGAGGAAGGCGGCAAGCGGCAGGCGAAGCACAATGCGGCACATGAAACCATCCCGCTTTCCGGCGAAGAGACCGCGACGGAAGATAGGCCATTGCGCGGCGCAGGCAACGGCCGCGGGCCGGCAGGGGCAAGGGCTTATTGTCGCTGCGGCCGTGATGCGCGGGCCTCGCCCGCCGTCCGCCCGCGAGCTGCGGCCCGCTACAGGCGGGAGGCGAAGTCTTTCAGCAGCGCCAGGCCCTGCGGCCAGTCGCCGAGCCCGCTCTGGCCGTTGATGTGGCCGGCCGCGCCGATCACCTTCACCTCGCTTCCCCATTGCCCGGCCCGCCTCTCGGCATGGGTCAGCGAGCCGTAGGGATCGTCGGTGCTGGCGACGATCAGCGAGGGAAAACGAAAGCGCTTGTCGGGCACGTCGGCGAAACCTGCCGCCTGCGGGGGAAAGGCCGCGGAGGCCGGGTCCGGCACGGCGACCAGCATCGCGCCCCTCACCGGCAGGTCCGAGACCTCCTGCCAATGGGCGACGAGCAGGCAGGCGAGGCTGTGGGCCACGAGGAGGGGCGGCGTTTCTGCCGCGCGCACGGCCTCATCGAGGGCCGCGATCCAGTCGGGCAGGTCGGGCTCGTCCCAGTTTGCCGGCGCGAAGCGGCGGATGGCGGGATCGGCGCTTTTCCAGCGGCTTTGCCAATGGAATTCGCCGGAATTGCCGATGCCGGGCAGGTGGATGATGTCGGTCATGAAGGGCCTCTCGTGGTCGATGCGCGAGGATGGCCGTTTACGGCGGCGGGATAAATTGGCATTCATCGGAAAAACTCAGCCCAAACCGATGGATTCAAGGCCGATGGCGAAAAATTCCGATCCCCGTTTCGAGCTTGACCCGACCGACATTGCCATGATCGAGATCCTGCAGGGTGACGGGCGCATCAGCGTGTCCGAACTCGGAAGGCGGGTCGGCCTCTCCCAGCCGGCGGCGTCCGAGCGGCTGAAGCGGCTTGAGGAGCGCGGCATCGTCAGCGGCTACAGGGCCGTCATCGATCCCGCTTCGGTCGGGCTCGGCATGATGGCGATCATCCGCCTGCGCACCACGCACGAACATATCAAGACCTGCCTCAAGCAGTTTTCGGAGATGCCGGAGGTCATCGAGGTTCTCCGGCTGACGGGGGAAGACTGTTTCCACCTGAAGGTCATCGTGCCGTCGCCGGCGGCGCTGGAAGGCATCGTCGATGCGGTTGCGCGCTACGGCTCGGTCAATACCGCGATCGTCCTGCGCAGCGAGCCGCCCAAGCGCATCGGGCGCGAACTCATGAAGGGGTGAGGGCAGAGGGCGTGCGCGCCCCGAAGGGCACGCACGGCATCGAGGCTTAGCGGAAACCGCCGCTGGCGACGAGCTTTTCGCCGGTCAGCCAGCCGGCATCGTCGGAGGCGAGGAAGGCTGCGACGGTGGCGATATCGTTCGGCTGGCCAATGCGGGCGAGCGGGGTCTGGGCGACCGCGTTATGCTCGAAATCGGAACCGATCACGCCGGCGCTATGGGTGCCTTCGGTCTCGACAATGCCGGGCAGGATGGCGTTGACGCGGATCTTGCGCGGGCCGAGCTCCTTGGCAAGCACGCTGGTAATGGCGTCCACGGCGCCCTTCGTGCCGGTATAGACGGCGGAGGCGGGCGGGGCGAGGCTTGTCGCCACGGAGGAAATGTTGATGACGCTGCCGCCTTCGCCGATATGCTTGACGGCGGCCTGGGTGGTCAGCAGCAGGCCGAGCACGTTCACGCCGAACTGGCGGTGATAGTGTTCCTCGGTGATCTCCTCGATCGCGGCGAATTCGTAGACGCCGGAATTGTTGACCAGCACGTCGAGGCGGCCGAATTCCCGGATTGCCGCGTCGATCAGCGCTTGCGCCTGTTCGGCCTTCGAAACGTCGCCCTGCACCGCGACGGCCTTGCCGCCGGCGGCCGCGATCGCCGCGACGACGGCATCCGCGCCCGCCTTGCTCGATGCGTAATTGACCACCACTTTCGCGCCTTCGGCGGCCAGCGCCCTGGCAATGGCGGCGCCGATCCCCTTGGAGGCGCCGGTGACGACGGCGACTTTTCCAGCAAGCTTGGACATATCAGTTCCTTTCGATCCGGAGGGCCGCCGGGAGTGGCGGCCTTGTTCCGTAGTTCAGAAATTCGGAACTGTTGATCGTAATATCAAGTGGCCCTATATAAAATTCATGAGACCGCTTTTTCATCCAGCCATCGAGGACCTGAAGCCGGAGGCGATCCTCTATGCGCTCTCCGATCCCGAGCGCGTGGCGATCTTCGCGCAGATCGCCGGCGCCGGCTCCAGCGGCACCTGCAGCGCGCTTTCCAATCTCGGCGGGCGCGTCATCCCCAAATCCTCGCTGTCGCAGCATATGAAGGTTCTGCGCGAGGCCGGCCTCATCCGTGGCGAGCGCCACGGCATTGAAATGCGCAACCATTCGCGCTGCGCGGAGGTGGAAGAACGCTTCCCCGGCCTCGTCGCCGCGATCCTGCGCGCCTACGGACGGCCGACGGACGTGGCCGGCGTGGACTGACCGGCCGCGGCGGTCACGGGCGGCGCTCTCCTGCGGGCTTGCGGATGGAATCCCAGAGGGCGGCGGGCGAAAAATCGTAGCCCAGGCGTATCCAGCGCATCAAGTCGAACGGCTGAGCGCTGTGGCTTCGTCCAGCATGTCGATCTCGCCGGAGGCGTGTTCCGGCCCGCCGAAGCGATGCTCGGCGGCAAGGTCGGCACTCGCCTTCTCAAGGCGCAGCCTTGCCGCCGCCGCCATCATTTCGCGGCCCAGCCGGACGATCGTTTCCTGGTTGTTTTCCGGCGAAGCGACCTTTTTCAGCTTCGTGGCGGTCTTGCCATCGACATTTGCCGAAATCGTGGACGCCATCGCGAACTCCTATAGGAATAGCTCGTTCCTGTATAATCCCGATGGCGGCGCTTCACAACGGGCGCGCGCCGGCGGCGGGTGCCGCCGGTTTCGTGTCGCGTTAGCTGCCCGGCGGCTCGAACAGTTCGATCGGGTTGCCGGCGGGGTCCTCGACCAGCACCTGTTTGCCGCCGATGCCGGCCACGATGTCGTTGCGGAAGCGGGCGCCCGATTTTTTCAGGCGCGCGACTTCCGCCTCGATATTGCCGACCTCGATCTGGATGCGGTTCCAGCCGCCGGGCGCGGGCCTTCGCCCGTCGGGCATGGGCTGGGAAGCGCCGCCGGGGCCGGTCGTGGCGTTGACCAGCAGGCGCAGGTCGCCCCGCGTCAGCATGGCGAAGCTCGGGGCCGGGTGCATGGCAAGCGAAAAGCCGAGCGATTGCGTATAGAAGGCAATTGCCGCATCGACGTCGTCGACGATGTAGCGAACGCTGACAGTCGCCATGGTCATTCCTCCTCTAGACAAGGTTGAGGACCGTGGCGGCGAAAGCCAGAAGCGCGACCACGATCCAGGGCGGGGCTTTCCAGACGGCAAGCAGCAGGAAGCCCGCAAGCGCCAGCGCGAAATCGGCCGGCGCCAGAACGGCGCTGGTCCAGACCGGGCTGTAGAGGGCCGCCCCGAGAATGCCGACCACGGCGGCATTGGCGCCGCGCATGGCGGCCTGCGCGGCCGGCTGGCGGCGGAAACCGTCCCAGAAGGGCAGGGCGCCGAGCAGCAGCAGGAAACCCGGCAGGAAGACCGCGACAAGGCAGATGGCTGCACCCGCAATGCCGTTCGGCGCCGGCCCCATGACGGCGCCGAGATAGGCCGCGAAGGTGAAGAGCGGGCCGGGAACGGCCTGGGCGGCGCCGTAGCCGGCGAGAAACGTGTCGTTCGTCATCCAGCCGGGGCCGACCACCTCGCTCTGCAGCAGCGGCAGCACGACATGGCCGCCGCCGAAGACCAGCGCGCCCGAGCGGTAGAAGGCATCGAACAGCGACAGGCCCTGCAGGTCGGCGGCCGAGGCGAGAACGGGCAGCGCCAAGAGCAGGCCGAAAAAGGCGGCAAGGCAGGCAAGGCCGAAGGACCGCGACACCCGGAAGGAGAGATGCGCCTCGCCCGTCACCGACCCGTTGCGGCAGAGCGCCAGGCCGGCGAGCGCGCCGGCCGCAATCGCCGCGAGCTGGCCGATCGCGCCGGCGCAGAAGGTGACGACGAAGACGGCGGCAAGCGCGATTGCCGCGCGCTCACGGTCGGGCGTCAGGCTTTTCGCCATGCCCCAGACCGCCTGCGCCACGACGGCGACGGCGACGATCTTCAGCCCGTGCAGCAGGCCGGCGCCGGCAGGCCCTTCGAGGCCGGTGGCCGCAAGCGCGAAGACCACGAGCAGGAAGGCCGACGGCAGCGTGAAGGCGGCCCAGGCGGCCAGCGCCCCGAGCGGGCCGGCGCGCAGCAGGCCGAGCGAAAAGCCGACCTGGCTGGAGGCCGGGCCGGGCAGGAACTGGCAGAGCGCCACGAGATCGCCGTAACCGGCCTCGTCGATCCATTTGCGGCGGACGACCAGCTCGTCGCGGAAATAGCCGAGATGGGCGATCGGCCCGCCGAAGGAGGTGAGCCCGAGCTTCAGGAAGGCAAGGAAGACCTCGCCCGCCGTGCCCTGCCGCGGCCCGGCCGCCTCCTCACCCATTGTCTGTGCCGACGACTTCACGAAACAGCTCCCTTGCCCTTTCCCTGGCCATTTTCAGGGCCGCCACGCCATAGGGCGTGGCATTGTAGATACGCCGATGCGTGCGCCCGACGCGCTCGGTGCGCGAGGTGAGATACCCCTTCTTCTCCATCGCGTGCAGCATGGGATAGAGCGTGCCGGCGGAGACCTTGTAGCCGTGATGCGCCAGCTCCTCGATCATCCATAACCCATGCAGATCGCCCTCGGCCGCATGATGCAGGACGTGCAGGCGGATGAAGCCGGAGAGAAGGTCCTGATGTTCCATACGGCATGGTAGCACGGGCGCTCTCGAAAAGCGATATCGGGATTCGAGATTGTGGGGTGGGGCGGGAGATCCCATTGTGCGCTGCGGCTTGGGGTACGCCCCTCTGTCCTGCCGGGTCCTTCGGGCCCCCCCACAGGTGGGAGATTGGCTGGGGGCGCCGGTTTCCCCAAACAATCAGCGTTTGCAAACTGCACAACGTTAGAGATGGGCGAAGGTCGCGCCTCTGGCCGATCTCCCCCCTTGTGGGGGAGATGTCCGGCAGGACAGAGGGGGGTGCCATACGGCACAACGCTCAATCGTTCGGACCCAAAGAAAAGCACCTCACAGCAGCGGCAGCGTCTGCGCGATGGTCCAGTAGGCGCCGGCGGTGCCGACCAGATAGGCGGGCAGCAGGCCGGCGGTTCGGGTGAGCGGCAGTTGCGCGGCGCGGGCGGCGTGGGCGAGCGCGTAACACAGGACGACGAAGGCGAGCTGGCCGGCTTCGACGCCGAGGTTGAAGAAGAGCAGCGCGAAGGGAATGTCGCCTTGCGGCAGGCCCGTCGCCGCAAGGCCGCTGGCAAAGCCGCAGCCGTGCAGCAGGCCGAAGCCGAAGGCGATGGCCCAGGGGTAGCGGGTGCCGAGCGTGACCTGCCCGCGCCGCGCATGGACGATCTCCACGCCGAGAAACAGGATGGACATGGCGATGGCGGCTTCGAGCGGGCCGGCGGGCACATGGATGAGGCCGAGCGTGGCGGCCGCCAGCGTCAGGCTGTGGGCGGCCGTGAAGGCGGTGATGGTGAGGGCGACCCGCTTCCAGCCGCGCACCAGGAGAAGCAGGCCGAGCACGAAGAGCAGGTGGTCGATGCCGCCGATAATGTGTTCGACACCGGTCAGGAAATAGGTCAGCGCCCGCCGCGCGAGCAAGGGCGAGGCGGCGACCTCGAAGCCCGGCCGCGTCGGCGTCAGCCGCTCGACCTGCGACAGGCCGGAGGAATGCTCGACGCGGGCGAGCACGTCCGTCACCGTCGCCGCCAGCCCGTCGATGCTGATGCGCCTGCCGGCAAGGCCGCCGGGGATCTCGATAACGCGCCGCTCCAGCTGCGCGCCGGCCTCGAAGGTCACCTGCGGCGGGCTCACGTCGCGGGCCTCTTCGGGCAGGCGCAGATCGAGGCCCAGCCGATAGTTCTCGTCGAGCGCCGGCACCTTGAAGAGCAGCGCGTAGCGCTCGGCCGAGAGCGGCCTGATCTCCAGATAGGCGGGGCGCACCTCATGGGCGGCCGCCGGCGGGGCGGCAAGCGCGAGGGCAAGGATGAAGGGAAGGGCGAGGGCGAGCCGCAGCCATGTCATGGGCGTGGCCCCGCCGCACCGGGCGGCGCCTCTTCCACCACCACCTCGTAGCGGGCGCGCAGCGTGCGGTAGAACTGTTCCAGTTTCTCGACGCGCCGGGCGCTCGCCCAATCCCGCGCGACGATGTCGCGGACCTCGGCAAGCGGGCGCTGGCCGCCTTCGGAGCGCTGCCGCACAAAGACGAAATGCAGGCCGAAGGGCGACACGAAGGGACCCTGCCAGGCGCCGGCCGGCACGGAAAAGACCGTGTCGGCGAAACGCTCGCCGAAATCGGTGGCGACGGCGCGCCGGTCGCGGCCCTCGAAATCGGCGCCGAGCAGAAAGCCGTCGCCGAGGGCGGCCGGATCGGCGCCCGGCCGGGCAAGCGCCAGCGCCACGGTCCTGGCATCGGCGTCGAGACTGGCTTGGCGCCTGGCGCTCAGGAAGACCTGGCGGAAGGAGACGGTCGGCTCGATGCGGAAATTGCGCGGGTGGGCGGCGAGATAGGCTTCAAGCTCCGCATCCGTCGGCTCGGCCGCCGCCACGTCCTCGGCGTAGAATTCCATCTTCTGGCGGATGCGGCGGCGGATGACGATATCGTCGGCATCGATGCCGAGCGCCATGCCCTCGCGATAATAGACCTCGTCGCGGATATGGTCCTCTACGAGGCCGCGCAATTCGTCCGGCGTCGGCTGCCGCTGCCAGACCGTGGCGAAGGAGCGGGCGAGATTGTCGATCCGGGCCGCGGTGACGACGATCCTTTCGGGCGTCGCCTCCGGCGTCTTTCCCGGCAGGGCGGTCAGCCAGAAGAGGATCGCGCCGAGGGCCATGAACTGCAGCAGGGGCTCGCGCAACAGGCGGATCACGGGGCGGGCTCCGTCAGGTCAGGGCGAATACCAGATCGGCGAGGTGAAGGCGCGTTCCTGCGTCACCATCGGCACGTTGGCGTCGATCTTGACGCCGTAGCGCTTGGCGTCATAGGCGGTCCAGCGCGGCGTGGGTATTTCCAGCACGCGGGCGTAATAGACGGCGCCGAGCGCCGGGTCGAATTCCGGGTCGGTCCAGACGGCGGCGAGTTCCGGGTCGCCGATCGTGTTCGTCCAGGTGGCGTTTGCGACATCGACCGTGCTTCCGACCGGCGGCACCTTGCCGTCGCTGCCGGGCTTGCGGCGGTCGGCATCGCCCCAGACCGCGTCGAAGATCTTCTCCTGCGTCTTGCCGTCCTTGTCCACCCAGCCCTTGATGATCTGGATACGGTCGAGATTGCCGCCGAGCGGGTCCTTGAGCGCGGCCATGAGGAAGGTCGGCGCCTTGCCGGCGGGGGCGCCCTTGAGATCGCCGCCCATCGGCACGCCCTTGGCATAGCCGGTCTCGGCCGGCGTCCTGCTGGTCGCATCGGCGGGCACGAAATCGAAACCGCCGAAGAAGCGCACGATCATGCGCGGGCCGCTGGTGGAATAGGTCTCCTTGCGCTTCATGGCGTCCCACAGGGCCTCGCGGGTGTTTTCGCTCGCCCAGACGCCGGTATAGCCGGCCGCCGTCACCTCCCAGCCCTTGACGACGCGGTCGCCGAATTTCATGGCGTCCTCGCTCCAGCGCTCGGGCCGCGGCTCGCAGCTGACGAACTTGCAGAAATAATTGTCCTCCTCCATCGCCGTCAGCCCGGTATGGGCATCGCTGCCGGAGGCAAAGCCGTATTTGAACGGGTTGGAGCCGATTTCCTGCTCGATCTTCAGCCCGTTCTTCAGCGCCTCGCGCGCATATTCGTACTGGATCATGCCCGGCTGCTTGGGCACGAGGTTGAGGTTGCCGCGGTCCCACAGCTCGTAGCCGGCGGTGAATTCGTCGGTGGGCGAAAGCGAGGGGTGGGATTCGCTCTGGCCCTTGGTCTGGATCAGCTCGAACAGCACTTCCCAGCGCCGCCGCTCGTCGGCCCATTCCCTGGTCAGCGGCCCGCCGGTGAAGGTCGTCAGCTCGAACATGCGGCCGTTGGAAAGGTTGCCGTTATGCGGGATGGCGAGCAGCGAGCCGCCGGTCTTCTGCTCCCAGTTGGCCATCCACCGCCACAGGTCCTCCGGGTTCTCGCTCTCAAAGGTCGTGTAGGGGATCATCTGGGCGGCCTTGTCGCTGCCGTCGCGGTAGATCACGTTGCGGTGCAGGTTGTTGCCGCCGCCGGCGTTGGAGGTCCATTCATAGGCGATGAAGGCGGTGAAACGGCCGGGATCGTTGTATTTCTCCATGATCTGGTTGTTCTTCTGCCAGACCGAATTGGCGAATTTCGGGTCCATGATGGCGGGCGGCAGCTGCTTGTTGGACTGCGCCTTGATGAGCTCCATCGTGGCGGCGGCGGCCGCATCCGGGCTCTGCTGCATCATGTCGTGCCAGCGCTTGAGCACCGGGTCGGCCATCAGCTGCGGATTGCCGCCCTTCAGCTCCGAAATCACGCCCATGCCGTCGGAATGGTCGGTGACGGCGATCCAGTCGAGCGGCCGGCTGAGGCGCACGGGCTGGCCGGTATTGGAGGTCACCTCCTCGCCGCGGGCAAAGCGCACCGCATCTTCCGGCGTCAGCGTGGCGCCGGACATGCCGGCATCCACCGACCAGGCGGTGTGCAGGTGCTGGTCGCCGAAGAAGACGCGTGTGGGAAAATTGCGCCCCGCATAGGGCGAATAACCCGGCTTTTTGTAGAATTTGGCGACTGTCGCAGGATCGATCTCGCCGGCGTCCATCAGCGATTCCTGCGCCGGGGCGGAGGTTGCGACGAGAATGGTCAAAAGAGACGCGGCACTGACAAACGTTCTGAACATCGGCACTTCCCCCTCCCGTGGAACGAGTGCAATGCAGGCATGTCTGTGAAGTCCGGTTGCAGTGTAATACGTCCGCCGGCGTGCGTCCACTGCGGGCGGGAATCCGCTCTGAAAGGGTGGCTCCGGCAGAGGCTGGGCCGCGCGACACGCCCTCCGCCGAAGCGAGGGGCGCCGTGCGCCGAAGTCTCACGCCCCGCGCGCCAGCCCGTGTTCCACCAGCCGGTCGATCACTTCGCCATAGGCCACGCCGCTTGCCGCCATCGCCTTGGAATACATGCTGATATCGGTGAAGCCCGGAATGGTGTTCACCTCGTTGACGACGAAGCGCATGTCGTCCATCAGGAAGAAATCGACGCGGGCCATGCCGTCGCAGCCGAGCGCCCGGAAGGCGCGGGCGGCCATGTCGCGGATTTTCGCCTCGACCTCGGCGGGCAGCTCGGCCGGCACTTTCAGGGCCGCGCCGTTCTCGTCGAGATATTTGGCGGTGTAGCTGTAGAAGCCGTGGCTTTCGGCGGGCGCGATCTCGCCGGGGCGGGAGACGAAGAGGCCGCCCTTGGCGTCTTCCAGCACGCTGCATTCGATCTCGCGCCCGGCGATGAATTCCTCGGCGATGAGCTTGCGGTCGTGGCTGAAGGCCTCTTCGAGCGCCGGGGCGAATTCCTGGCTGCCGGAAACCTTGCGCACGCCGACGGAGGAGCCCTGGCGGGCGGGCTTGATGAAGAGCGGCAGGCCGAGCGCGGCTTCGAGCGCATCCAGCGCCGGCGGCGCCTCCTCGTGCAGCGTCAGCGAGCGGGCCACCGGCAGGCCGGCGGCCTTCAGCAGCTGCTTGGCGATATCCTTGTCGAGCGCGGCGGCCGAGCCGAGGATGCCGCAGCCGGCGAGCGGCACGCGCGCCACCTGGCAAAGGCCCTGCACGGCGCCGTCCTCTCCATGCAGCCCGTGCAGCACCGGAAAGACGATATCGACCCTGCCGGCCTCGGCCGCCTTGCCATCGGGCGCGATTGCCAGCAGGCGCCCATGCCCGCCGGGCACGAGGCAAAGCTCGGTGCCGCTTTCCGGCCGCGCGAGCGCGCCGTCGGCAAAACGGCTCTGCAGCCAGCGGCCGTCGCGGGTGACGAAGACGGGCAGGGCGTCATAGCGTTGCGGGTCGAGCGCGCCCATCACATTGGTCGCCGACAGGATGGAGACATCGTGTTCGCTGGAACGGCCGCCGAAGAGCACGGCGATGCGCAGCCGGGAAGGGGAAGAGGTCATGAATGTCTCCTTGAAAAGCGATTCCAGCAAAACTACGGCATTGTGCGGCAAATGCCACAAGCCGGCCGGGCATGAGCCGCCGGCGCCGATGCGGGCGGGAGTTTGCCTCCTGACCCTGGCAGGCGCTGCCCCTCAACATTGCATGTGGCATGAAGAGCATTCCCTTCAGGCCGGGGAGGCGCTGCCACCGCGAACACATTGGAAGAGCACGGACCCGACAAAGGTACCGTGCTTTTTGTCTGCCTTGCCGGCGGTGATTGCGTTCGTTGCGGTGAGGTGGCGGCCATCCCGGCTGCCGGCCCGCCGGTCGCGCTACCACTTCATGCGGAAGCCGGCGGTGGCGGCGAGGGCGTAGCTGTCGGCGAAGGTCTTCAGCGAGGAGCGGGCCGCCACTTCGCCGTAGAGCGAGTAGCGCTCGTCCTCCCAGCTGTAGGAGCCGCCGAGCGTCAGCCCGGCCCAGAGCGGATCGTTGCCGGTTTCGAAACCGGTGCCGGCGACATCGACGGCCGTGCCGTCCAGGAACTCGCCGTAGAGATTGGCGATGCCGTAGAGCTTGACGCGCGCCTTCCGGCGGTCGGCGCGCTCGACGTTGTCCTCGCGCTCCAGCGCGGCGCCGAGCCGGCCGAGCAGGCTGTCGCCGTCGGAGAGCGAGACGGGCGCGCCGAAACGGTCGTCGAAATCGCCGAAGCGGACGGAGGAATAGACGAGCTGGGCCTGCGGCGTCAGCGACCACGGGCCGGCGGCGGCAAAGCGCCGGCCGGCCTCCAGGCTCAGCGCATAGCCGAAGCCGTTGTTGCCGCTTTCGAGGGCGCCGTCGACGAGATCGGACGAGAGGTCGCTGTCATAGGATGTGATCTGGCCCTGGGCGTCGAGATAGGTGCCGTCCTCGCCGTACCATGTCAGCGTCGCACCTATGCCGTAGCCTGTCGAGTCGATCTTGCCGTCGCCGTAAAGCGAGCCGACATTGCCGGAAACGGTGCCGTAGCGCAGGGTCAGGCCGCCGATCAGCCGGCCGTTGCCGTCCTGGTAGAGCTCGCCGTCGAGGCCCGCTTCCAGGCGGAAGAGATCGTAGTCGTAATCGCTGCCGCTGGTGCTTTCTTGCGGCTTTATGCCGGCATGCACGCCCTCGCTGCGCAGCCAGACATTGTCGGGGCCCTCCTTGCCCGGCGCATCGGCGTCGTCCAGGCGGTAGCGGTCGCCGACCCGCTGCTGCAGCGTCGAAAGCCCGTTCAGCGCCAGCAGCAGCTGCGGATAGGTTTCGTAAAGCGGGACGCCGGCCTGATAGAGCGGCCCGGTGGCGCCGGGGAAGGCGAGATCGGAGCGCAGGTACCAGTCGCCGTCGGCCGGGGTGGCAAGGCCGTTCTTGTAGAGCCGGTAGGCATAGGCGCCGCCGACCACGGCCTGGTCGCCCTGGAAGACATAGTCGCCGAGCAGGGAGAACTGCCCGGCCGATGTGCCGCCGACATCGACGATCTTGATGCCCTCGACGGTCTGCGCCCCGCCGCCGCCGAGATTGACGACCTTGATGCCGGTCGTGCCCGCCGTGTTGCCGGTGACGACGAGGCGGTCGCTCGGCGAGGCATCGCCGCCAAGCTCGCTTTCGATCAGCAGCGTGCCGCCGTTGCCGGTATAGTTGCCCGAGACGGTCAGCGTGCCGATGGAATTGCCGGGGGCGACGGTGCCGGAATTGCTCACGTCGCCGAAGATCGTGCCGCTGCCGCCGAGCGTGGCGAAATTGGTGATGTTGCCGATGACGCTGGAAGCGGCGCTGTGGTCGCCGACCAGGAGCGTGCCGTCATAGATCGTCCAGTCCGTGGTCGCGGTGGCGACGCCGGTCAGAAGCCAGGTGCTGCTGCCGGTCTTCTCGAAAATGTCGAAATCGCGGTATTGCTGCGCCGCGCCGATTGCCGAAATGTCGAAACTGTCGCTGCCGGTGCCGCCGAGGCGCAGCACGTCCGTGGTCGGCGTGGCGCCGGCGACGACATTGCCCTCGATCACCGAGCCCGGCCGCAGTTCGAGGGTGAGCGTGCCCGTCGTTGCCGCCGCCGCCCGGCCGATCGCGTCGGTCTGGCCGGCGCCGGCGCGGATCGTGCCGCTGTTGACGATGTCGAGGTTCAGCGTGCCGTTGCTGGCCGCGATGCCGGCGCCGCCGGTTCCGCCCTCGATCAGGCCGTTGTTGACGATGTGCGTATCGGCAAAGCGCACCAGGGCGCCGGAGCTGCTGATGGAGCCGGCAGTGCCCGCGCCGCCGCGGATCGTGCCGTAGTTGACGAGCGTGCTGGCGTTGATCGGCCCGTTGAAGACGACGCCGCTGCCGCCCGTCGCCCCCTGGCCGCCCTCGATGAGGCCGTAATTGGTCAGCACGGAATTGCGCGTGATATCCGCGCCCGCGCCGCCGGCGCCCGCGCCGCCGCCTGCACCGCCGCGGATCGTGGCGTTGTTGACGAAGGTCGTCGATACCATGCGCGCGCCGATGCCGCCCGCGCCGCCGCCGGCACCGCCTGTGCCGCCCGTCAGCGTCGCGTTGTTGATGACGGAGGAGCGGTTGACGGTCGAGCGCGTATAGACCGCGATGCCGCCGGCGGTCGCGCCCGCTCCGTCGCCGCCGGTAAAGCTGCCTTCGAGCGTGATCGGGTTGCCGCCGGTATTGTCCAGCGTCAGGGCGGCGATCGCCGCGCCGCTGAGGCCGTTCAGCGTGAAGCCGCGGGTGTCGATCGTCATCGGCCTGGCCGGCGTCGGCAGCAGCGAGGCCGTCACCGTGAAGCTCGCCGTCAGCACGATGGTGGCGCTGGCGTCGCCGTCGGCATTGGCCGCGGTGATGGCGGCGGCCAGCGCCGTCTCGTTGCCGACGAGATATTCCCTGGCCGAAGCCGGCGAGGCGAGCGCCACCGGCAGCGCCAGCGCGGCAAGGCTGACGCCGGCGCGAAGAGCCCGTTTTTTGAGAATTCGCGCAGAGAGAATGCTGGAACCCATTCCCGACCTCATAAAGTTATCTCTAATATAAATTCGCCTTCAGGCTGTGTTTTTGCCGTGACTCGGCCACTCGCGCAAGCGATCGGCCGGCCGCAAATCAGGCCGAAATGCGCTGAACGGGAGGGAGTGTTGCCGGGCGGCAACAGGCGTTTCAAATGTGACCGTTTTGTAAATCAATATGTTAGTCGTTTGCTAACGCTTTCCGGCATCGCCTGCTCCGGCCGGTTCGGCAGGCCGCCATGCGGCTGTTGCCGCTCGCGTTAAGCGTGTTTTTTGCAAGCGGCGGCGTGCGGCCGGGCTTCGAACCTGAAGCGGAGGGGGAAAGCAATAGCCGATGCGGAAACCGCCGGCGCCGGGGCGCGATGCCGGGCGGCATCGCTCCTGGTTCCCGGCCGTCGCGTCGATATCACCAGGCCGATGACCGCCGGCCGGCTCTCTTCGTCGTCACCAGATAGTGGACCGCAATGGCCGGCAGCGCGACGACGGCGGCCCAGTGGGCGAAAAACGGCGTCACGGATGCGGTGAAATCCCAGAAATCGAGGCTGTAGCCGAAGGTGAGCCTGGTCCACACGCCGAGCACGGCAAAGCTGCGGACGCCGCAGGCCGCGAGCGCGATCACCGCAATCCGCGCGCCGATGACGACGGCAGGGCGCTCCAGCGGCATCGCTAGCCGGTTCTGCGCGAGGTTCAGGACGCGCTGCCAGTGGAGGCCGATATGGCTGCCGACCGCGATCATCGCCCAATAGGCCGAAAACCAGTGAACCTCGCGCGCCGTCACGCTATCGGGCAAGGCGAGCAGGGCGAAAAGCGACTGCGAGATGGCGATGCTCGTCACCAGCAGGACGGCCATGTTGAGGATGAGGGCGAGATGCATCGCAACGACGAGCGTGCGCTTCAGGCCGTAGGGACCTCTGAAGAGGTTTCGGAACCAGCTCCTGTTGACGGCGACGTGCCAGCCCAGCAGCACGAAGAGTGCGAGCCCGGTTATCTCGTGGGCGAGGTTGCCGAGCCACCAGTAGGCAAGGCCCAGCAGCAGCGACGCGGCCATCGCCGCCGGCAGGAGCAGGCGCCTGCGCAGGACCGATGCGCCGGACCGGCCCCGCGTCATTGCGTCGTCCCGTCAAAGGCCATGGCGTCGGCATGGGTGAACATGAATTGCCGCTCCTGCTGCGAGCGGTGGCAGGAATAGCAGCGGGCCGTGTCTTCGTCGGCCTTCACCGTGCCGTCGGGCCAGAACCATTGGTACTGCCAGTCGTCCATGCCGTCGCCGGTCTTCTCTGAGACGAGATAGCGGTGCAGGACGTCGCTCTGGTAATCGACGAGCACGACATGCGTTCCCGTCGGCACCGGCCGGCCGGCCCTGATGGCGGCCAGCGCCTCGTTGCTTGTCAGCATGTGCTCGCGGGTCACGCCGCGGCGCACGGTCGTGTAGTGGACGAGCCGGTCAAGCGGAGGAAAGGTCACGGCGTTCGCTTCGGCAAGCGCCGGGGAAGGCGAGGATGCGAGGTAGCCGCCGCCCAGGACGAGGAGGCCGGCAATTGCGGCAGATCCCAGCTTCCAGAATAGTGTGTTCATGCTTGCGAATCCTCTTGCGGAAAGTCGTTGCGACGCTGCGAAGCGCAATGGCGGTCGTCGAAGCGGTGGCCCGTGACCGCGCCGATCAGCGAGAGAGCCAGCCAGTCGACCAGAGCTTCCACTCCCCCCGAACATGCGCGCAACCACGCAGGCCCGGATGTCAGCGCCTGCCGTCGATCGCTCATCGCCATTCTCCCGTTGCGTGGCGGCCGGACCTGCGGAGAGCCCTGACGGAAGGGTTCTCCGTTCGATCGGGGCCATGGCCGGCCGATGGTTCAGGCGAGGTGGCGATCGAAGAAGCCGGCGAGCCTGTCGAAGGGGATCAGGTCCACGCGGTCGTAAAGGTCCACATGGCCGGCACCCTTGACCCAGACGAGTTCCTTCGGCTCGGCAGCGCGCCTGTAGGCGTCTTCGCTGAATTCCCTCGAATGCGCCTGGTCGCCCGAGACGAACAGCATGGGGCGCGGGGAGATCGTCTCGATGTCGTTGAACGGGTAGAAGTTCGCGAACTTGACGACGCTGGTCAGCGTCGGCTTGGTGGTCGTTTCCCTGGTTGCGCCGGCCGGGGTGAATTCGCCGCGCGCGGTGCGGTAGAAATCGTAGAATTCGCGCTGCACCGGATCGGTGTCGGCGGTGAGTTCCAGTGTCGTTCCGCCGACATACTGGATGGCGCCGCCGTCGAATTCCTTCCAGCGCTGCTCTGCGGCGGCCGCGATGATCTGCTTGCGCTGCTCGACGCTCTGCGACTTGTTGAGCGCGTCGCGGAAGGCCGCGCCCATGTCGTACATGCTGACGGTCGCCACGGCCTTGATGCGCGGATCGATCTTGGCGGCGCTGATGATGAAGCTGCCGCTGCCGCAGATGCCGATGCCGCCGATGCGCTGGCGGTCGACGTAGCTCTGGCTGCCGAGGAAATCGACGCCGGCGCTGAAGGCCTCGGCGTAGATGTCGGGAGAGACGAGGTTGCGCGCCTGGCCTTCGCTTTCGCCCCAGAAGGGAAGGTCGATCGACATGGCGACAAAGCCCTGCTCCGCCATCTTCGTGGCGTAGAGGTTGGCGCTCTGCTCCTTTACGGCGCCCATCGGGTGGCCGACGACGATGGCCGGGTGCCTTGCCGCGCGGTCGAGGTCGTTCGGCAGGAAGAGGTTGCCGGCGACGTTCATCCGGTAGAGCGATCTGAAGGTGACTTTCTGCAGCGTGACCTTGTCGCTGGTGTAGAAATTGGCAGCGCCGTTGGACATGTCCTGAGCCTTTGCGTTTGTGGTGTCGAAGATGGAAGCCGCCCCGAATGCGACGACGCCGGCCCCGGTCATTTTCAGCAGCTGGCGCCGGTCGATGCCCGCAGTCCGGGCCGTGGCGGAAATCGTGGTGTCGATAGGGTCTTTCTTTTCGGTCATCTGCGGTCTCCTGGAGGGGAAGTTGCAATTCGCCGCGCGCGGCGGGTGGGCGCATCTCTCAGGCGGGAGCGATGCGAAGCGGGTAGTCGCCGCGTATCAGAAGCGGCTCGAAACCGTCGTCGAAGCGGCCGAGGCGGATCAGGCCCTTCGAATAGCGATAGCTGGCGTAATAGAAGACGAGATTGCCCCAGGGGGCGTAGTAGGCGATGTCGCCCGGACGTTCGCCGCCGAACGGTTCGTCGCGGATTTCGGTCAGCCTGCGCGGCAGGTAGGCGATCTTCTCGTTGGTCGAATAGTCGCCGATGGCGAGGTCGAGCGGCAGCATCCGCAAGAGTTCGCGCGCCGCCGGCGTGTCGTGGAGGGTTGCCGTCATCGAGTGCCGGTCGAATGTCATCCTGAATTTCATCGCGGACGGCTCCTGTCTCGTTGCCCGTGCAAGCGGCATGGAAGGGAAGGCCGCGGCCAGCGCGGCGCCGATGAGATGGCGGCGGCCGATCATCGCGCGGTCCTCGCCTGATGCCATGCGGCTGCAGCCAGGAGGGACGAGCCCGCCAGAAGCACGGCGGCGAGCGCAAAGGTCGCCCGCCAGCCGGCATGGTCGAAAAGCGTGCCGCCCAGTGAGGCGCCGGCGGTGATGGCGAGCTGGATGACGGCAACCTGCAGGCCGCCGCCGGCCTCCGCGTCGTCAGCCATCGTCCGGGCGAGCCACGTGCCCCAGCCGACAGGTGCTGCCGTGCCGAACAGGCCCCAGCCGATGAGGAGGATTGCGGTGATTGCCGTCGAGAAGCCGAAGACGACAAGGCCAATCGCGATGGCGGCCATGACCAGTGGAATGGCGGCGAGAATGGCGAACAGCCGGGCGTGGAGGAGATGGCTGATACAGTATGTTCCGGCGACCCCGGCAAGGCCCATCAGCAGAAGCAGCAGGGAGAGCACCGGGATCGAGACATGCGTCACCGTTTCCAGGAACGGGCGCAGATAGGTGAAGAGCGCGAACTGGCCCGCAAACAGGAACAGGATGGATGCCATGCCGGTTGCGACCGGCGGGCGCATGAGCAGCCGCAAGACGTTTGACGGCTTTTGCCCGTGCGCCTGCGTTCTCTCCGGCGGCAGCGCGGGAAGGTTCGCCCACTGCCAGACGAGGGAAAGGACGGCCAGCGGCACAACGGCGAAGAAGGCGCCGCGCCAGCCGATATAGCTTCCGAGCCAGCTTCCGAGCGGGGCGGAGACCGTCGCGGCGATGGCGTTGCCGGCGTTCAGCATCGCAAGGCCCCTCGGTACGGACGAGGCGGGAACGAGGCGCATGACGATGGCTGTCGACATCGACCAGAAGCCGCCGATGGCGACACCCAGCAATGCGCGTCCGGCCATGAGCGTCAGGTAATCGGGCGCGAAGGTGACGACGGTGCCGGAAACGACGAGCATCGCCGAGAAGGAGGCGAGCACGAGGCGGCGGTCGATGCCGCGGGTCAGGTTCGCGACGAAGAGGCTGGTCAGGACGGCGAAGACACCCGATATCGAGATCGCCTGGCCGGCGCGCCCCTCGGTGACGCCGAGATCGCCTGCAATGGGCGAGAGCAGGCTGACCGGCATGAATTCCGATGCGATGAGCACGGCCACGCAAAGAGCCATCGCCAGCACCGCGCCCCATGCGGCGGGAGCGGGGGCGGAACTGGCCGGGATATGGGGCCGAACGAGTGTTTGCTGATCCATGCCCGCAAACATAATCCGGAGCGACTGCGAAGATTAGCACTTGCAATTCGCTTGGACTTATCGATTTCTGACATTAATCGACGAATGCAGAGGGCATGCGGAATGAAGCGGGAAGACCTGAACGACATGCTCTGGTTCCTGGTCGTGGCCGAGGAGCGAAGCTTCACCAAAGCGGCGGCGAAGCTCGGAACGTCGCAATCGACGATCAGCCACACGATCAAGAAACTCGAAGCGCGCATGGGGCTGCGGCTTCTGACGCGCACCACGCGCAGCGTCTCGCCGACGGAGGCGGGCGAAAGGCTCATCCGCTCGCTCGCGCCGCGCATCGAGGAGCTGGAGTCGGAGATCGACCAGCTGATGGAGATCAGGGACAAGCCCTCGGGCACCGTCAGGATCACCCTGTCGGACCACGCGCTCGCGAGCGTCGTCTGGCCGAAGCTGCGCCCCCTGCTGAGCAGGTATCCGGATATCAAGGTCGAGCTGAACAGCGACAACGGTTTCCGCAATATCGTGGAAGAGAAGTTCGATGCGGGTGTCCGCCTCGGCGAGAGCCTCGACAAGGACATGGTTGCCGTTCGCATCGGACCCGACTGGCGTCTCGTCGCCGTTGCCTCCCCGGATTACCTGGCCAAGCGTCCGGCCCCGCAGGTGCCGCAGGACCTTGTCGGCCATGATTGCATCAATCACCGGCAGGCGCGGTCGGGCGGGTTGTATGCATGGGAATTCGAGAAGGATGGACGCGAGCTGCGCGTGCGGGTGGACGGACAGCTGATCTTCAACACCTCCTACGCGATGATCGACGCAGCGGTGCGCGGATACGGCATCGCCTATGTTCCGGAAGACCTGGTCGCCGCGGACATTGCCGCGGGGCGGCTCGTCCGCATCCTCGACGACTGGTCGCCCTTCTTCCCCGGCTACTACATCTACTATCCCAGCCGCCGGCAGAATTCGCCCGCCTTCCGGCTCGTCATCGAGGCGCTGCGGCAATCCTAGCCGTCTTGCGGCGTAAAGGCCCTCCGGCCGGAAACAGCGCGGCCCGCGGAAAAGGCGCCGCAATCAGCCCCGCCTTGTGCCGGGGCGCGATGCCTGGCAGCGCCCGGCTACCGGCCGAGGCTTTCCTCCGGCGCGCGCAGCGGCACGAGCGAGAGCAGGGCGAGCGCGGTGAGTGCGGCGCCGGCGATCGCCAGCGGCCAGAGGCCGATGGAGATGAGGGGGGCGACGGCGGTGGTTCCGAGGGCGGCCGTGCCGAGGATGGCGGCCACGACGATTGCGGCGGCGCGGGAATGGTCGCCGCGGGCGGCCGATATGGCGCGGTGGAAGCCGACAGGGCCGCGGATGCCGAAGCCGAAATTGACGAGCGCCCAGAGCGGCACGAGCACGGACAGGCTGCTTGCGCCGGCAAGCGCATAGGCTGAGATCGCCGCGAAGGCGCAGGGCATGATTGCCGTGCCGGCGCGGATGGTGCGCAGCGTGCCGAACCTGGCCGCCGCCCAGGCGGAGGAATTGGCCGAGACGATGTAGACGGCAATGCCGCTGACCTGCAGGATGACGAAAGCCTCGATGCCCCGGTCGAGCGGGCCGGTCAGCACGGCCGGCAGGCCGAAGACGAAGACCAGCAGGCCGCCGAGCGACAGGGCCTGGCTGAGCGCATAGCTCACGAATTCGCGGTTTTTCAGGATGGCGAGATAGCTGTGATGCTCTTCCGTCTCCTGCCGGCGCGGGAAACGGTCCCGCTGCCAGAAGACGGCGGCGGCGATCAGCGCCGAAAAGACGGCGAGCAGCACGAAGGAAATCTCCCAGCCGCCGATCTCCAGCAGGTAGGCGCCGGCGATCGGGGCGAGCGCCGGCGCCAGCGATTCGATGGAGCCGAGCCGGCCCATGGCGGCGGCCGCCCTGTCCTGCGGGAAGAGGCCGTGGATGAAACCGGGGGCGAAGACGGCCGGGCCGGAGCCGAAGGCGCCTTGGGCGAAACGCAGGGCGATCAGCCATTCGATCGAGGGGGATTCGGCGGCGGCGAGCGAGGCCAGCCCGAAGAGGGCGAGCGACCAGATAAGCAGCTTGCGCGGATCGAAGCGCGCGCCGAGTTCGCCGAAGGTCAGGAGCCCGGCCAGCGTGCCGAAGGCATAGGCGGCAAGCACCAGCTGCGCGGTCTCCGCGCTGCCGCCGAGCTGGGCCGGCAGGCTGGGTACGGCCGGCAGCACGAGATCGGTCCCGGCAATGCCGAGAACGGTGCCGGCGGCGATGAGGAAGAACAGGGCTGACGGTCTTGCGGGCGCGCTCATCGGCCCTGGCTATCAGAGTCGCGGCCTGCGACCAATCGCCCCGCGCCGATGGCTGCCATTCAAAGATTTGATCCTTGCGGCGCCGGACAGGCGGCGCGGCGCGTGGGACGCGCGCGCGCCGCCGCGGGGTTCAGTGCGCCGCGGGCGCCAGATAGCGGCGCAGGTTGTCGTTGATCTGCTCGATCGCCGCTTCGGTGGAAGGCACGTTGCGGATCGCGTTCAGGAGCACGAAATCGTGGATCGTGCCGTTGTAGCGGGCAGCCGCCACGCTGACGCCGGCCTCCTTCAGCTTGCGCGCATAGGCCTCGCCCTCGTCGCGCAGCGGGTCGTTCTCGGCGGTGATGACGAGGGCCGGCGGCAGGCCCTTCAGCTGGTCGAGGCTGGCGCGCAGCGGCGAGACATAGGGGTTGTCGCGGGTCTTCGCGTCGGGCGCGTAGAGATCCCAGCCGTATTTCATGAAGGCGCGGGCGAGGAAGCGCTGCTCGCCATAGTCATGGTAGGAGCCGGTATCGACGCTGGCATCCGTCGCGGGAATGAGAAGGGCCTGGAAGCTGATCTTCGGGCCGTTGCGGTCCTTGGCCATCAGCGCCAGCGCCGCCGCCATGTTGCCGCCGACCGAATTGCCGGCCACCGCGATGCGGCTGCCGTCGGCGCCGAATTCGCCGGCATGGGCCGCCACCCATTTCAGCGCGGCGTAGGACTGGTCGAGCTGGGTCGGGAAACGCGCCTCGGGAAGCGAGGTATATTCGACGAAGACGCCGACCTGGCCGGAGCCGACCACGAGATCGCGCAGCAGGCGCTTGTGGTTGTCGAAATTGCCGACGATCCATACGCCGCCATGGATGAAGAGCAGCACGCCGGGTTTGCCGGTCACATGCTCGGGCTTCATGATGTAGAGCTTCACGCTCTGGCCGTCCTGGGTGATGGTCTGCTCGGTCGTGGTGACGCCGGACGTATCGACCGGCGTCATGTTCTGAAGCCCGGTCAGGATCTCCTGGGGCTTGGGCTGCGGCAGCTCCCAGAACGGGCTCGGGTCCTTGTTGATCTCGTTCAGGAAGGCGCGGACCTGGGGGTCTATGCGCGGGTCGGTGGCGGCGTCGGGGGCTGCCTGGGCGGGCTGAATCATGAGGGTTGCTCCGAGGCTGAGGGTTGCGAGTAGGGGCAAGAGTTTCACGGTCGTTTTCTCCGGGAAGGTTGCACGCAGCCCCATTGGTAGCGCCGGGCGCGGTGCCGCCGCTTCTGTCAAATGACCAGTCGGATGACAGGTTGATCTATTACCCTTCGGGTGTCGCGGCGTCCGCCAGGATGGGGCGCAGGGCGGCGCGGGAGGTGACGCCGGTCTTGGCGAAGATGCGGTGCAGGTGGTAGCCGACCGTGCGGTGCGAGAGGTAGAGCCTTGCGCCGATTTCCTTGTTGGAGAGCCCTTCGGCGGCAAGCTCTGCGATATGCAGCTCCTGCGGCGTCAGGCTCTCCCAGACATATTCGGTCCGCCGGCGGCTCGTCTCGCCGGAAGCGCGCAGCTCCTCGCGGGCGCGCTCGCTCCAGGGCAGGGCGCTCAGCGCGTCGAAAATGTCGCGCGCCTCGCGCAGCGGCGCGCGCGCGTCGGCGGGCCGGCGCTGGCGGCGCAGCCAGGCGCCGTAGGCAAGCAGGATGCGCCCGCGCAGGAAGGGCCATCTGCGCGCCGGCGGGCCAAGGCCCTCGCGGTAGAAGCGCTCGGCATCGGCGGGGGCGGCCAGCAGCGCCCTGCCGTAGCACAGCATGGTCGCGACCCAAGGCACCGGCGCGGGGCCGGCAATATCGGCCATCTGCCCGATCACCGCCTGCGCCTCTTCGGCATGGCCGGAAATGACGGCGGCCTCGACGAAATCGGCAAGGCCGAAGAACTGGATGCCGGTATTGAAGGCGGGGTCGGCCGGCGCAAAAAGCCGGCGCAGGTGCTCGTAGGCTTCCCAGTGGCGGCCGGCGCCGATGGCGGCGATGCCGCGCGCCGTCTGCAGCATGGCGAGAAGGAAGCTCGCGCCGACGGAAACGACCAGCCGCTCGGCCTGCGCGGCATAGGCCTGCGACTGGTCGAGATTGCCCATCATGCCGGAAAGCCGCGCCTTGACGATCGTGGCGGCGGCCACCCACAGCGTGCCGCCCGTATCCTCGGCGAAGCGGACGGATTCTTCGGCCTCCCGCATCGCGCCCGTCCAGTCGCCCACCTCCATTTCCGCCCAGGCCTGGGCAAAGAGCACGCGGGCGAGATCGCCGAGCCGGCCCTGGTCGCGCAGGGCGGCGGCCGAACGGGCAAGGAAGCTGACGCCGAGATCGAAGGCGCCGACGACATTGGCCGTGCTGCCGAGAATGCGGGCGGCGACCGGATTGCCGCCGCCGGTGCCGGCAAGCTGGCGCAGCCGGGCGGCCGTTTCGCCGCCGAGCCGCAGCGGCTCGACATAGGCGGATATGGCGATCAGGCAGGGATCGGTCTCGGGCAGGGCGAGGCTGCCGGCCGCCGTCAGGACGCTGTTGCGCACCGCCGCGTCGGCATTGCTCCACCAGCAGCGCTGGGCCGCGCGCCAGAGCAGGTTGCCTGCCAGGTCGGTCGCGCCGGCGGCGCTCGCCGTGGCGGCAAGGCCGACAAGGCTCGGGATCCTGGCGGGGTCGCTGACCATCGGCGGCTGGCCCATCTCGCGGCACCAGCCGATGCGCGCCGAAGCGACGGGATCGGGCTCGCCGATATCGGCCTGGCGCAGCAGGCGCTCCAGAAGGTCCGGCTGGCCGAGATCGGCGGCAAGCTCGGCGGCGCGCAGGAAACGGTCGCTCCTCGCCTTCGGCGTGCCGCTGAGCGCCGCCGCCTTTTCGAGCACCTCGATCGCCATGGCGACGGCGCCCTTGCGCAGCGCGCGGCCGGCCATCGCGTCATATTCGCCGGCCAGTTCTTCGTCCGGCCCGATCGTCGCCGCCGCGCGATGCCACAGATGCCGGTCGAGTTCGGCCTCGACGATCACGGCAAGGGCGGCATGGATGCGCTGGCGCGTCGCCAGGTCCGCCGCCTGATGCATGGCCGAGCGCACCAGCGGGTGGCGGAAGCGCAGCTCGCTTTCGTCCACGTCGATCAGCCTGGCGGCAACGGCGGGTGCCAGTGCGCCGACATCGGCGGCGGCACCGATCAGCGCCCGGCCGGCGCGCAGGATCTCGTGCAGCGAGGTCGTGTCGTTTTCGGCGGCCACGAAAAGCAGCATGCGCGTTGCGGCGGGAAGATCGGCAAGGCGGGCGGAGAAGGCGCGCTCCAGCCGGTCGGTCAGCGGCAGCCATGTCGTATCGCGGATGTCGGCCGCCCGCCTGTCGCGCGGCAGTTCCATGAGGGCAAGCGGATTGCCGGCGGCCTCCTTCAGGAAGCGGCCGCGCAGCTCGGCCGAAAGGCCGGGCGCATGGGTATCCAGCAGGCGGCCGGCATCGGCTTCGCCGAGGCCGGAGAGCCGGAGCCGCAGGTTGGCCGCGTCGTCGAACAGGCGCTCGAAGCCGTCGCGCATGCCGACGAAGAGCAGCACGGGGTCGGAGGTGAGCCGGCGCGAGATGAAGGCCAGCACTTCGTAGGTCGCCTCGTCCAGCCACTGGGCGTCGTCGGCAATGAGGAGGATCGGCTTTTGCGCGGCACTTTCCGTCAGCAGCGAGAGGGCCGCGAGCGCCACCAGGAATATGTCGGGCGCGGCCGCGCCCTCATGCAGGCCGAAGGCCGAAAGCAGGGCCGAGCGCTGGCGGGGCACCAGATTGGCCGCCTCCTGCATCAGCGGGCGCAGCGCCTGTTCCAGCGCGGCGAAGGGCAGGTGCACCTCGGCCAGGACGCCGGTCATGCTCAGCACCGTCAGGTCGCGCCCCCTGGCCCGGCGCCGTGCCTCGTCGAGAAGTGCGGATTTTCCGATGCCCGGTTCGCCGCTGATGACGAGCGTCGAGCCGCCGTGATCGATCCGGGCGATCAGGCTGGCGATCAGTTCCACGTCGCGGTCGCGGCCCTGCAGCAGCGCGGGCAGGGGTGCGCCCTTGCCGCGCCTGCGCCGTGGCTGCCCCGTCCTGTCCGCCTGCCTTGCCATGTCTTCCCCGCCGCTCGCCCGGTCCAAGCCTGCCACCGGCGGGCGTGTCCGTAAAGCGGATTGCGCCGCCCGTCTCCCGCTGCCGCCGGGCCGAGGGCAAATGCGGCCGAAACGGCAGGACGGTCGCAAATCTGTCATGCGGGCTGGTTAGAAGCGGCTCCCGCGGCCGATTCCGCCGCCGCGCCACTCCTTTTCGGGAACGAGACCCATGCAGAACAATCCGGCAGTGATCATCGAGGGCGCCAGCGTGGTGTTCGGCGAGCGCCTGGAAATTGCCTCCGTGCGCATCGAGGACGGCCGGATCAGCGGCATCGACGTCGCGCGCGACGGGGCAGACGTCGTCGACGGACGCGGCCATCTGCTCGGCCCCGCTTTCGTGGATATTCACGGCGACGCTTTCGAGCGGCAGGTCATGCCGCGCCCCGGCACCATGCTGCCGGTGGCCGCGGCCCTGCTGGAGACCGACCGCCAGCTTGCCGCCAACGGTATTGCGACCGCCTATCACGCGCTGACGCTGAGCTGGGAGCCGGGGCTGCGCTCGGTCGAAACCGGCTATGCGATCGTGCGCGCGCTCGATGCGCTGGCGCCGCGGCTGACGGTGGACAACCGCGTGCAGCTGCGCTGGGAGACCTTCTGCTTCGAGGCGATCGATCTCATCCGCGAGGCGCTGGCCGGCCCGCGCCTGCCGTCCGTCGCCTTCAACGACCACACCTCGATGGTGATGCTGCATCCCTCGACGCCGCTGCAGGAGCGGCCCTTCGATCTCGACCCGGCCTTCCCGACGGTCGATCCGGAAACGCCGGCCTTCGCCGAGAAGATGGCCGAGCGCGCCAAGCGGGCAAAGATCCCGGTGGCCGACATGGTGGCGCTGGTGCGCGACATGTGGGCGCGCCGCCCGGACGTGCCCGATGCGATCGAGCAGGTGGCGGCGCTTGGAAAGGCTGCCGGCGCGCCGATGCTCTCGCATGACGACAGCCAGATCGAAACGCGCGATTTCTTCCGCGCCCGCGGCGCGCGCATCTCGGAATTCCCGATGAACCGGCGCGTGGCGCGGGCCGCCCGCGACGCCGGCGATTTCATCGTCTTCGGCGCGCCCAACGCCACGCGCGGCGGCAGCCATCTCGCCTCGATCGGCGCGGCCGACATGATCCGCGAAGGCCTCTGCGACATTCTCGCCTCGGATTATTATTACCCCGCCATGCTGCTCGGCCTCGCAAGGCTGAAGGCCGACGGCGTGGCGCCGCTGCACGCGCTCTGGCCGCTCGTCTCCGCCAACCCGGCCCGCGCCAGCGGCCTTTTCGACCGCGGCGCGATCGAGCCCGGCAAGCGGGCCGATCTCGTGCTGGTCGAATGGCCCGAAGGTTCCGCACCCGCCGTGCGCCGCACCTGGGTCGGCGGCCGCGAAGCCTACCGCGCCGCGCCCACGGGCGAGCCGGCGTTCGCCTGACGCGCCAATGGCGAGGCGGCATCGTCGCCTCGCCGTGGTGCGAGCCGGATCAAGCCGCCCTGGCGGCCACGGGAAGGCGGAAAGGGGCGCCGAGGCGGTTGAAGGCGTTCATCGCCGCTATGGCGATCGTCAGATCGACGAGGTCCTTCGGGCCGAAGGCGGCGGCCGCCGCCGCATAGGCCGCATCGGAGGCGTGCGTTTCGCTGAGCCGCGTCACTTCCTCGGCCCAGGCAAGGGCGGCGCGCTCCCGGTCGGAGAACAGATGCGGGACTTCGTCCCATACCGGCACCAGGGCGATCCTGTCGACCGACATGGTCTTGCGCAGGTCGCGGCCGTGGGTGTCGATGCAATGGGCGCAGCCGTTGATCTGGGATACCCGGAGGAAGACGAGGTGGATCAGTTCTTCGGGCAGGCCCGTGTTCCTCGTTACGTAGTGATGCACGCCAAGCAATGCCTTTGCGCCATCAGGCGCGATTTCATACCAGTTCAGGCGGGCCATATGTTTGCCTTTCGTAAAGGATGGGTCATGACGTTTCGTCGCCGGCGCCTGGCGCCGTCGGCAATTTGTGGCGACCGGCCGCAGACACGGTCGGCAGGTCGGGGGCGCCCGGCGGCGCAGCCTATGTGGAAGCTTTCGTCGCCTGCGCGGCGGCGCATTCGCGCTCCAGCAGCACCCGTTTTCGTTCCAGCCCCCAGGTGTAGCCGAAGAACGTGCCGTCGCTCTTGACGACGCGGTGGCAGGGAATGGCGACCGCCAGGGGATTGGAGGCGCAGGCGCTGGCGACCGCATTGACCGCCCGCGGGTGTCCGACCCGCCTTGCGATCTCGTCGTAGGAGACCGTGCTGCCGGCAGGCACCGATTGCAGCGCCTGCCATACGCGCCTCTGGAAGACGGTTCCGCGAATGTCGAGCGGCAGATCGTTCGAAAGGTTCGGCGCTTCGACCAGGCCGACGACCTGGGCGACCGTGCGCTCGTAATCGGCATCGCCGCCGACTAGGGTGGCTTTCGGAAAACGATCCTGCAGGTCGCGCAGCAGCGCCTCCGGGTCGTCGCCGATGAGGATGGCGGCTATGCCTTTCAGGCTGGAGGCGATGACGATTGCCCCGAGCGAGGTCTGCCCGACGGCGAAAAGCAGCGTTTCCTGCGCTCCGCCATCCTTGAAATGGCGCGGCGTCATGCCGAGGGACTTGTTGGTGACGGCGTAGAACCGGCCGCTCGAACCATAGCCCGCGTCGTAGAAGGCCTCGGTCACGGGGCGTCCGCGCACCAGATTTTCCCGCACGTCCGCCGCCCGCTTCTGCTCCCGGTACGCGCGCGGCGTCAGGCCGGTATATTTGCGGAAAAGCCGGTGAAAATGGCCTTCGCTCACGCCGACAGCATGGGCGAGCGCCGATATCGAGGCGGGACTGTCGGCTTCCTCGATCAGCCGGCATGCCTCGGCGATGATCTCGCCGTTTCGCTGCTCGAAATTTCCTTCGTTCGGCCGGCAGCGGCGGCAGGGGCGAAATCCGGCCCGCTCGGCCTCCTCGGCGGATCGGAAAAGGCGCAGGTTCTCCGCGCGGGGCACGCGGGAGCCGCAGCTATTGCGGCAGTAGATGCCGGTGGTGACGACGCCGCGCCACGGGCCTTCGATGCAGGGATTCGTGCCCTGTGCCATCAGGGCCGGTCCCGGCGCTGCGATCCGAACGGATTGTCGATCAGATAACGCCACAAGCCGTCGTCCCCCCGTCGCGCGATATCCGTTGCCGTTGCCACCATGTTGACCTCAGTACCATCGCGGGCGGTGCCGATATAGGACCAGTCGAGAATGAGAAGGGCCGTATCGGCCGCGACGAACAGGTGGCGTTGCGTGATCGACATTTGCAGGCCGAGTGAGAAATATTTCTCAAGTTCCGCTCCGATGGCCTCGCGGCCTTTGTGCTCGTGGCCCGCCGCATCGATAATCATGGCCTGCGGGTGGTAGAAGCCGAGCATCGTTTCGACGTCAAGGGAGTTGAGGTGGGCAAGCAAGGCCGGGACGATCGCCTCCGGTGTGGCCGCCAGCGCATAGTTCTGGTTCATGTCGTCTATCCTGTCTCATGTCGCCCGCCATCTGCGGGCAGGCCATGGATGGCACGGACGCCAGGACCGGAAACTCCGTTTTCTGATTTCAGATTCTCCTTTTGGCTCATGTCGGCGCATGGCGCTTCTGCGCCATGGCCGGGTTGCGCGAGGCGCAGGGCCGCTATCGGCCCGCCGCCCGCATCAGGAGGCCGCCCCGCGCGCCAGGGCCGCCGATTGCTGCAGCGTGATGGCGTGGCTGATCGGGTCGGCGTGGCGGTGGGCAAGGCGCCACTGGCCCTGCTCGCGCCGGTAGACGAGGGTGACGCGCAGCGCCCAGTCCTGCGCCGGCAGGCCGCCGACTTCCACATTGGCGCGCTCGATGACGGCAAGCGCCACCATGTCCGTGCCGGCATAGGCGGCGACGAGTTCCTGTTTCAGCACGCCGTTCCGGAAGAAGGTCTTCATGCCCTCCCAGGTCTTTTCGGTAAAACCCGCCTCGTGCGAGGGCGTGCCGCCGAAGGGCGACATGAGGGTGAAATCCTGCGTGCGCGGCACCAGCGCCCGGTAGGCATCGACTTCGCCGCGCAGCAGCGCGCCGTTGGCCTCTTCGGAAAGGCGGGCCAGCCGCTCGGCCGGGGGCATGTCGGTGGGGGGCATGTCGGCGGCGGGCATGTCGGCGCTGGCCTCGCGCAGGCCGGCGGCAAGGGAGGCAAGGCCGGTCGCGCCGGCGGCAAGAAGGGTTCGTCTGGACGGTGACATCAGGTGTTCCTCTGCTTGGGCGGGCCGCGCGAAAATTCCCGCACCTGCGGCCCCGCGTGTCTGGTTTTCGTGTCTGGCTTTCGTGTCCGGTCGCGGAGGCGCGGCGCTGCGGCCGGGCTGCTTTCGGAATGCCAGTTTCCACCTGCTGAATCCAATGATATGATTTCAGCGATATGCTGAATGAAATTGATCTTTCCCGCGCCGATCTCAACCTGCTCGTGCTGTTCGAAGCGGTCATCGAGGAGGGCCATGTCGGGCGCGCCGCCGACCGGCTGAACATTTCGCCCTCCGCCGTCAGCCACGGGCTGCAGCGTCTGAGGCGCATGCTCAACGATCCGCTCTTCGTGCGCACGCCGAAGGGCGTGGTGGCGACGGCGCGGGCGCTGGAGCTTGCGCCGCCGGTGGCCGATATCCTTGCCAGGGTGCGCAGCGTGGTGGCGACGGCCGAGCCTTTCGATCCGGCCGGCTCCAGCCGCCGCTTCACGCTCGGCGCCCCCGACGGCGTTTCGGCCGTCTTCCTGTCGCCGCTGCTTGCGCTCATGGCAAAGGCTGCGCCGCGGGTCGCCATCAGCATCCGCCAGCTGCTGCCGGAACAGGGCGAGAGCGCGCCGGCGCGGGCCTGGCGCGGCGCCTTTGCCGAGCTGGAATCGCGCGCCATGGACATTGCCGTCATGCCGGCCGACGACATTCCGGCGCGCTTCCATTGCGTCACGCTCTACGAGGAGGATTTCGTCATCGCCATGCGCGCCGGCCACCCCTTTGCCGAGGCGCCGACGCTGGAGCGCTATGTCGGCATGCGGCACCTCGTCGTGTCGCTCGCCGGCGATCCGCACGGTTTCGTCGATACCGCGCTCGAACAGCATGGCCTGCGCCGGCGCATGGCGCTGACGGTGCCGAATTTCATGTTCGCGCTCGCCATTGCCGGCGAGAGCGACATGCTGGTCGCCGTGCCCCGCCGCTTCGCCGCCCTCTACGCCACCCGCTTCGGCCTCGTGACCGCGGACGCGCCGCTTGCCCTGCCACGCTTCCGCCTGAACGCCGTCGCCCCGCACGCCGCGATGATGGATGCCGGGCTCGGATGGCTGTTTGGGATGTTGGTTGAGGCTTGTGGTGGGGGGAGTGAGTAGTGGGTAGTGAGTAGTGAGTAGTGAGTAGGGAATAGCGAGTGGCGAATAGCGAATAGGGAATGGGGAATGGGTTTCAGCGGGTCATGGACGGCTCTGCGGATTCCCTTTCTCCCCTGGGGGCCGAAGGACGGGTTGAGACCCGCGCAACCTCGGTCAGGCGCCCGACGCGCGGAGCGGAGCCACACGCTCAACCTTGCCCGTTTTCACCCGAAGCCCACCCCAACCTCGGTCAGACGCCCGACGGGCGGAGAGGGCCACACGCTCAACCTTGCCCGTTTTCACCCAAAGCCCACCCCAACCTCCCTCATTCCTGTGCCTGTCACAGGAATCCAGCCACCGCGCGTCCGCGCGGTGAATGACTCCCATATGCAGCAGGCAAATGAGTCTCTCCTGCCCAAGGACTTGGGCAGGCTGGATCCCTGTGACAGGCACAGGGATGAGGTGGGGAGGGGAGCGTCGCTGCCCAAAGCAGGCGTCGGGCATGGCGACAAGGGGGTTTTCCGCAGCCTCCACCACCCGACACGGCCCTTCCACCGCCACCCCAACGGTGCCTCACCCAGTCCGCGCAACCGTTCTGGCGGAAGGCTCACCCCAACCACCCCATTCCCGTGCCTCACCCGTCCCTCCCAACCGTCCTGCCCGGAGGCCCGCCCCAACCAACTCATTCTTGTGCCTGTCACAGCAATGAGGGGAGGATGCGTTGGTGGCCTTGCCCGTCAGCCGGCGCGGTGGCGCAGGTGCAGCACGTCGGCGCTGACCAGCGAGCGGCGTGCTACGTCGATCACCGTGCGCGTCAGGGCCGCCAGCCGGTCGGCGGCGAGGCGGCTGATTTGCCAGTAGAGGACGATGTCGAGCGGCGTGGCGGGGATGAGTTCGACGAGGCGGCCGGCGGCGATGTGGTCGCGGGTGAGCTGGATCGGGTTCATGCCCCAGCCCATGCCGAGCAGGGCGGCGTCGAGGAAGCCCTGGGTGGCGGGCAGCCAGTGGGTCGGGACGTTGATCTCGGTTGCGAGCGTGCGGCGGATCCATTCCGCCTGCAGCCGGTCCTTCTGGTTGAAGGTCAGCGAGGGGGCGCGGGCGAGCGCTTCCTTCGTCACGCCGTCGGGGAAATGGCGGCGGACGAATTCCGGGCTGGCGGTGGCGTGGTAGCGCAGCGCGCCGAGCGAATAGCGGCGGCAGCCGGCGACCGGCTTTTCCATGCTGGTGACGGCGGCGATGACGCGGCCGCGCTCCAGCCATTCGGCCGTGTGGTCCTGGTCGTCGACGGAAATGTTGAGCAGGTAGTTCGAGCTTTTCGAAAAATCCGCCATCGCCTCCAGGAACCAGGTGCCGAGGCTGTCGGCGCTGGTGGCGATCTGCAGGGTGACGCGCTCTTGAGGACTGTCGCGGTCGCTGAGGGCCGGCAGGTGCTCCAGCAGCTCGCTTTCCAATATGCCGACATTTTCCATGTGGCGGCAGAGCCAGTCGCCCTTTTCCGTCGCCGTGCAGGGCGTTGCGCGCACCACGAGGGCGGCGCCGACGCGCTCTTCCAGCTGGCGGATGCGCTGGGAGACGGCCGAGGGCGTGACATTGAGCAGGGCTGCGGCCTTTTCGAAACTTCCGGTCTGGACCACGGCATGCAGGACGCGAAGGGCGGGATAGTCGATCAAGTTAAGCTGCGCTTCATTAACGTAAGGATGATTAATTAGCCTAATGTCAGCCATCCGTCTAGGGAGTGCGTGAGCAAAGAGACGGAAAGCCCTGATATCATGGACCTTACGACCTATTTCACCGGCATGACCGCCGGGCTGAGCCTGATCGTGGCGATCGGCGCGCAGAACGCCTTCATCCTGCGCCAGGGGCTGCGCAGGCAATATGTGTTTTCCGTCTGCCTGGCCTGCGCCCTGTCGGATGCGGTCCTGATCGTGCTCGGCGTCACCAGCCTGGCGCAGGTGGTCGCCCTCATGCCCTTTCTCGATCCGGTCATGCGGTACGGCGGGGCGGCCTTCCTGCTCTGGTACGGGGCAAGAAGCCTGTTTTCGGCGGTGCGCTCCGCCGGCGCGCTGGACGTGGCCGGCGGGGCGGGCGCGGGCTTCGGCCGCACCATGGCCATGTGCCTGGCGCTCACTTGGCTCAACCCGCATGTCTATCTCGACACCGTCATCCTGCTCGGCTCGATCTCGACGCGTTTTGCCGGCCATCAGGCGGCCTTTGCGGCGGGGGCTGCGACCGGCTCCTTCCTGTTCTTCTTCACGCTCGGATATGGCGCGGCCTGGCTGCGGCCGATCTTCGCCCGGCCGGCCGCCTGGCGCATCCTCGAAACCGTCATCGCCTTCGTCATGTGGCTGATCGCGTTCCGGCTCCTCAAGGGGATGTGACGGCCGCGGGCGGGCGAAGCCTGCGCCGCAAGGCCCGCCCGCCGCCGATGCCCGGCCTCAGTTCACGGCCTTCTTCGGCGGCGCGAACTCGGTCTCGATGAGGATGGTCACGTCGTCGCTCAGCACCGGCAGATAAATGCCGAGGCCCCAGTCGCTGCGCCTGATCGTCGCCGTTGCGGAAAAGCCGAGCTTCGGGGCCTTTTCCATCGGGTGCTCGGCCATCGAGCCGTTGAAGGTGACGTCGAGCACGGCCGGATGCGTCTGGCCGCGGAAGGTGAGGTCGCCCGTCACCTTGCCGGTCTTCGGGCCGGTAACGGCAATCGCGGTGGAGACGAAGCGGATCGGCTGGCCGGCCAGGAAATCGCCGCCCTTGCCGATCTTGCCGTCGAAATCCTCGACTTCGGGGAGGGGGAAATCGGTGCGCACGGAGGCGGGATCGATCGTGGCTGTCAGCGTCGAGGCCGCCGGATTTTCGGCGTTCCAGGCCAGTTCGGCGGCAATGCCGGTGAAGCGCGCCGTATAGTTCGACAGGCCGAAATGGCCGATCTTCCAGGTCAGGCTCGTATGGGCGGGATCGGAGACATAGGCGCCCGAAGGGGCGGGTGCCGGCTGTTGCGCGAAGGCGGGCATTGCGGCCAGCGCTGCGAGCGCAAGAAGGCGCAGAAGGTTCATGGCGGCGGTTCCTTTTCGTGAGGTTTGCTGTGGGAGGGGCTTCAGACGGCGGCCTGAAGCGGGTCGAGGGCCAGGAGATTGCGGATCGCCAGTTCCTCGGCGGTGAAATCGGGCGAGGTGATGGCGCCGAATTCGGCCGCCTGCGCCTCGACCCTGGCGGCGGCATCGGCCAGCGCGTGCGGTCCCTGCAGGCGGAAGGAGGCGGGCGACAGCGGCCCGAAGAGCAGGGCGCGCTTCAGCTGCGGCCAGCGGGCGAGATCGGGCTCGACGCCGGCGTGGCGGGCAAAGACGAGGGCCGCGGCATGCATCGGCAGGCTGACCGGGCCGGAGCGCGTGGCGCGGCTGCGGCTGACGCCGGCAAGCATCGCCTCGCGCGGCGGCAGCGCCGCCGGCTCGCGAAGGCAGAGCGCCGCCCAGCGGGCCTGCAGCTCCAGAACCGGGAAGGCCGGGCCGACGAGATCGAAGAGGCCGAGGAAGGCAAGGCCCGGCAGATCCGGATGGAACGTGTGGTCGAAGAGATCGACGCCATAGGCATCGAGGCCGATTGCGCCGGCAAGCTCCTCGCAAAGCCAGGGCATGGACATGCGGTAGCCGGTGCCGAAGAGGATGGCGTCGGCCCGCACGCTGCTGCCGTCGCGCAGATGCACGGTCTGCCCCTCGATGCGTTCCATCCACGGCCTGACCTCGATGCGGCCTTCGGCAACGGCCGGCAGGAAGCCCTGCGACTGCGAAATGCCGGCGGCAAAGGCATTGCCCGAAGGCTCCGGCGCGCCGAACTGGCCGGGAGAGCCCGCCAGCTGGCGGATCTTCATCGTCAGCCCTTCGGCCAGCATTTCCGGCGGCAGCACGCGTTCCATCAGTGCGGCGGCGCGGTTGAACATCACATGGTCGGTCGGCACGCCGGCAATCAGCTTGGGCAGGACGTAGCGCTGTCTCCGGTTGGTGACGACGACCCTGGCCGCTCCGCCCTGGGCGATATCGGTGGCGATTTCGAGCGCGCTGACCGAGCAGCCGGCAACGACCACGCTGCGGCCGCGATAGCGTTCGGCGCCGGCATATTGGGCGGTGTGGGCCGCACCGAGCGAGCCGGTGAAACCCTCAAGCCCGGCGATGTCGGGAACGTCGGGCAGGGCCTGCCGGCCGGTCGCGACGACGACGCGGGAGAAGGCCTCGACGCGGCTGCCGGCATCGCTGCCGGAGCGGACGAGCCAGCCGGCGCCGGCGCGCTCCAGCCGCTCCACCCGCGTCTTCAGCCTCAGATGCGGCATCAGGCCGGAGGAAAGGGCGTAGCGTTCCAGATAGTCCAGCATCTCTTCCTGCCGCAGGTAGGTGTGGCTGCCGGGGGCATGGTCGAGATCGGAAAAGGCGGTCATGACGCGGCTGGTATTGGTGCGCATGCCGGGCCAGGTGGCGCTGGTTGCCGCCGCCGGGTTCCACTGGCCGCCGAGGCGGGCGGAGGCTTCGAAGATGACGGGTTCCAGGCCGGCGGCGATCAGCCAGCGGCCGGCGGCGAGGCCGGCCGGCCCGGCGCCGATCACGGCGACCCTGTTGTCGGGCATGGTGAGGATGGATGTGTCGGACATGAGATGGCTTGCTCCGTTTGCGGTGCGGGCCCTCTAGCGAATTTGCCGGCCGCCGTTTCCTAAAAGCTCACTAAGCCGGTTGGCGAAAATCCTAAAACCTGCCTAAGTGGAGCGGGCAGCGCATTTTGAGGAAGGGCATGTTTCAGGAGGATATTGCGGCTTTCATGGAGAGCCCGGTGATGCAGATCATCGGCACGGCGAGCGCGGCCGGCCGGCCGGAAATTGCCCGCGGCGCCGGCGCCTGGACATGCCGCGAGCGCCAGACCGTCTCGATCGTCGTTTCCGAGTGGCAATGGCCGCAGACGATCGCCAATCTCAGGCAGAACGGCAAGGCGGCGGCCACCTTCACCCGCCCGTCCGACTATGTTTCCTACCAGGTCAAGGGGCGGGCGGAGCTGCGGCCGGCCACGGGCGAGGAGATGGAGCGTTCCGACCGCTATATCGTCGATGTCGTCTCCACCCAGATGAAGCTCGGCCTGCTGCCGGAGCTCATCATGCCCGTCCTCGGCAACCGGCAGGCCGTGGTCGTCACGCTGCATGCGGCGGCGATCTTCGTGCAGACGCCGGGCGCGCAGGCCGGCAGCCGCATCTGGAGTGCCGCGCCATGAGTCTCAAGCTCTCCGATCTCTCGGCCTGTTTCGAAGGCGTCATTCCCTCGATCATCTCGACCGCCGATGCCGAGGGCCTGCCGAACATTTCCTATCTCTCGCATGTGGCGATGGTGGACGACCGGCATGTGGCGCTGTCGAACCAGTTCTTCGCCAAGACGGCCGCCAATATCCGGCTCAACCCGCATGCCGCCGTGCTGCTGGTCGATGCGCGCAACGCCGCGCAGTTCCGGCTCGAAGTGGTCTTCGCCTATTCGGTGGACGAGGGGCCGCTCTTCGATCATCTGTCGCTGCAGCTCGATGCCAGCAGCGCCCAGGTCGGCATGGCCGGCATCATGAAGCTGCGCAATCTCGACGTTTTCCGCGTGATACGCATCGACGCGATCCCCTCGCAGGTCGCGACGGCGGAGCCGGACGAGCCGGAGCGCGACAGGATCGCCGCCGCGGCGGCCATCGTCGAGGCGATCGGCGCGCAGACGGATGCCGACGGCATCGTCGACGCGACGCTTGCCGGCATCCGCGACCATCTGGGCTTCGGCCAGAGCCTGCTGTTGCAGCTTTACGAGGAGCGCAGCCAGCTCGTCACCATCGGCAGCCTCGGCTACGAACATTCGGGCATCGGCTCGGACGTGCCGGTCGGAGAGGGCGTCATCGGCGCTGCGGCCGGCGGCGGGCGGCTGGTCAAGGTCAGCGACATGAGCCGCATCCGCCGCTTCGGCGCGGCCGTGCGCGATTCGGCCGCCGACGAGGACCGCACCCGCTCCATCCCGCTGCCGGGCATGCCCGACGCGATGAGCCAGATCGCCGTGCCGATGATTGCCGCCGGCGCGCTGCGCGGCGTGCTCTTCGTCGAGAGCCGGAAACGGCTGGCCTTTTCGGGAGAGGACGAGGCGGCGCTTTCGATCGTGGCGCGGCAGGCGGCGACGTCGCTGGCGCTCAGCGAGGTCCTGTCGCTCGACAGCGAGCCGGCAAGGACGGCGGCAAGCGAGGCTCCGCCTCCCGAACGCTCCATCCATGTGGTGCATCACCGCTTCGACGACAGCATCTTCATCGACGGCGAATATGTCATCAAGGGCGTGGCCGGCCGGCTGCTCGCCTCGATGCTGGAGAAACATCTGGAAAGCGGCCGGCTGGAATTCACCAACCGCGAAATCCGCCTCGACGCGACGCTGAAACTGCCCGACTTCAAGGACAATCTCGAAACCCGCCTGCTGCTTCTGCGTCGCCGGCTGGACGAAAAGGCGCTGCCGGTGCGCCTGCAGCGGCTCGGCCGCGGGCGGATCGCGCTTGCGCTCGACGGCCGGCTGCGGCTGGAGGGGCGCACGGACCAGAAGGGCTAGGGCAGGCCCGCCGCCGGGCCGGGCCGGTTTTTCCGCGGCGCAGGCCGGCCCGATCGCGCCCGCATGAAACCTTTCGGCCCCTTGGCCGTTTTCGCGCTCATGACCGACGCAAAAATTCCTTCCACATCGGTCGGCGGCGCCGAGGCAGATGGTGCCGATGTATCGCCCCCGGCGCAGGCGCCGGCCGTCGAGGCCGGGCCGCCGCCCGACATGATCGAACCCGATCCGGGCCTGACTCCGGAAGAGGCGGAGCGGGCGCGCAAGAAATATCTGCTGAAACGGTTCTGGATCAGCGCGCGCGGCTTCTGGGGGCGCGGCGGGGACGGGTTCGCCTGGCCCTTCACGGTCGGGCTGGTGGCGATGATCTGCATGAATGTCGGCTTCCAGTACGGCATCAACAGGTGGAACCGCGCCATATTCGACGCCATCGAGCGGCATGACGCGGCCACCGTCTATTATCTCGGCGCCGTCTTCCTGCCGCTCGTGGCCGGCAGCGTCGTGCTCGTCACCAGCCAGGTCTATGTGCGCATGATGATCCAGCGGCGCTGGCGCAAGTGGCTGGCGCGCGGCCTCATCGCCCGCTGGCTGGCGAACGGGCGCTATTACCAGCTGAACCTGATCGGCGGCGACCACAAGAACCCGGAGGCGCGCATTTCCGAAGACCTGCGCATCGCCACCGAATCGCCCGTCGATTTCACCGCCGGCGTCATTTCGGCCTTCCTGTCGGCCTCCACCTTCATCGTCGTTCTCTGGGCGATCGGCGGGGCGCTCACCCTGCCGGTCGGCGGCACGCGCATCACCGTTCCCGGCTTCCTCGTCGTCACCGCCGTGCTCTACGCCGCCATCACCTCGACCACCATCGCCGTCATCGGCCGGCGGTTCGTCGCGGTCTCCGAGGTCAAGAACCAGACGGAGGCGGAGTTTCGCTATACGCTGACGCATGTGCGCGAAAACGGCGAGAGCATCGCCCTTCTCGGCGGCGAGGAGGAGGAGCGCAACGATCTCGACCGCACCTTTTCCAACGTGCTCGGCCAGTGGGCGCAGCTTGCCCGGCAATATATGCGCACGACCTTCGTCTCGCACGGGTCGATGCTGGTTGCGCCGGTCGTGCCGGTGCTGCTCTGCGCGCCGAAATTCCTCGAAGGCAGCATGACGCTCGGCGAGGTGATGCAGGCGGCATCCGCCTTCGCCATCGTGCAGACCGCCTTCGGCTGGCTGGTCGACAACTATCCGCGCCTTGCCGACTGGAACGCCTGCGCGCGCCGCGTCGCCTCGCTGATGATGTCGCTCGACGGGCTGGAGCGGGCCGAAAAGAGCGATGCGCTGGGGCGCATCCAGCGCGGCGAAACGCAGGGCGAGGCGGTGCTTGCGCTGAACGACCTTGCCGTATCGCTGGACGACGGCACCGCCGTGGTGACGGAAACGCAGGTGGAAATCGAGCCCGGCGAGCGGGTGTTGGTCTCGGGCGAATCCGGCTCGGGCAAGAGCACGCTGGTGCGCGCCATTGCCGGCCTCTGGCCCTGGGGCCACGGCAGCGTCGATTTCCACCCCGGAAGGCGCCTGTTCATGCTGCCGCAGCGGCCCTACATTCCCTCCGGCACGCTGCGCCGGGCCGTCGCCTATCCCAAGGCCGCCGACGGCTGGCCACTCGCAGAGATCAGCGCCGCACTCGAGACGGTCGGGCTTGGCTATCTCAACGAGAAGCTGGAGGAGGAGGCGCCGTGGGACCAGATCCTGTCGGGCGGCGAAAAGCAGCGCCTCGCCTTCGCCCGCCTGCTGCTGCACGATCCCGATATCATCGTGCTCGACGAGGCCACCTCCGCGCTTGACGAGAAGAGCCAGGACCGGATGATGGACATGCTGATCCGCGAATTGCCGAAAGTCACCATCGTCAGCGTCGCCCACCGGGCCGAACTCGAAGTCTTCCACAGCCGCAAGATCACGCTGGAGCGGCGCGAGGGCGGCGCCAGGCTGGTCAGCGACATAGACCTCGTGCCGCGCAGCAGGAAACGCAACGTGCTGTCGCGCCTGCTGGTCAACCGGGGCAAGGCGGCTCGGGCGTCCGCCGCCGCCGGGCGGCCGGCCGGCGAAAGCTGAGCCTGCGCGTGCCCCCCGCGTTTTCCGGCCGCGCAGGGAAAGATTGCAATCCGTTGAATAGAAATTATTATTAACTGATAATAATAAAGCATTCACCGATTTACTCTATAAAAAGGAATAGACGAAAGAGGGAGGGGCCTCTGTTTATTGTTTCGGTATTGGATGAGGGTGAAGAGAGAAACTTCGTCGCCGTCGGTTTACACATCAGCGGCGGCGAGCTTTTCATCGATGTCGGCGGCGTCGAACACCAGTTCCGGCTCGCCGACCTGATCGACATTCTCTCGGTGGACCGTCGCCGCCCGCAGAGGAGCGAAGGGCGCCGGCGCACCCTTGCGCTGTGCCATTGAGCCGCCGCTAGAGCGCTTCCGGCGAAAACGGAATCGGCGGAAGCGCTCTATCCTATTGTTTTTTCGTAATTCCGGACGGAAAACCGGTTCCCACTTTTCCTGGAATTGCTCTCTTTCAGCGGCAAGAAGAGGTCGGCGACCGTTTCGTGCTCCGCCACCTCGGGAAAGAAGGTCAGCCGCCGGCAATAGAGCGGGAAGTCGCGCGCTTCCTCGCCGGCGCGCCCGACCGTTCCTGCGGTTTCTCACGCGGCGGCGCATGTCGCCAAAAATCCCTGTTGACCGATGTCAAAGACCGCCCCCGGCCGGATCGCTACCGTGGCGATGTCCATCACGGAGGGCAGCCATCATGGCCATTGCGACAGTTCTGAGCATCCTCAAAAGCAGCAGCTACGAGCGGGATCTGGAAGGCGCGGCGGGGTTCTGCGCCACCCACGGGGCGCATCTGACCGCGCTTGTCGTCTCCATCGGCGCGGCGCCGTCATTCGGGCAATATGACGTCGTCTCCACCAGCTGGCTGGACGAGAGGCGCAGGGAGATCGACGAACTCGCCGCGGCGGCGGAGAAGATCAAGGCGGCGCTGTCCGGCCGCGACCTTTCGTTCGAGGTTCAGGATCTCTACACCGAATTCGCATGGGCCGACGAGGATATCGCCGAGCGCGCCCTCTATGCCGATATCGTGCTTCTGGGAGGCGAGGCGGCAGACGACGCGGACTTCCGCAGGCGGATCTTCGACGGCGCGCTTTTCCAGGCGCCGACGCCGGTGCTGATCAATCGCGGCGGGCATGCCTTCGCCGCGCCGCCGAAGGCCGTGGTGCTGGCCTGGGATTCCAGCAACGAGGCGGCGCGGGCCGCCCGCCAGTCGCTCGATCTTCTGGAAAGGGCCGGGCTCGTGCATGTGACCATGGTCGATCCGGTCGCGCGCATGGGCGTGAACGGCGAAGAGCCGGGCGCCGACATTGCGGCCTTTCTCGCGCGCCACGGGGTCAAGGTGCAGGTCGACCGCCTTTCGAGCGAAGGAAAGAGCGCCGACGCGATCATCGCCAGACATGCGGTGGACACCGGCGCAGAGCTGATCGTCATGGGCGCCTACAACCACCCGAGATGGCAGCAGAGCCTGTTCGGCGGCGTCACCCGAAGGATGGTCGAGGATTGCCGGCTGCCGCTGCTGCTCGCGCATTGAGAGCCGGCAGATATGGGCGCGCTTAGGCCTTGAGCCTTTCAAGCTGCGGGCCGACGATTGCCGCAAACAGGCCGGGATTGCCGAGCGCGCGGGCGGACAGCATGGCGCCGTGGACGCAGGCCATCAGCATGTCGGCTTCCTCCTCGGGCGTTTTGTCCAGCCGCAAGAGTCTGGCGTCCGCACCGGCCTTCAGCACCGATGCCAGCCAGGCCGCCAGATTCTCGAAATGGGCCTGCACGAGCAGGGCCACGGGGGCGGGCAGCATCTGCATTTCGCCGGCCAGCATGGCGCAGACGCAGAAGGGCTGCGAGGCGTCGAGGATGCATTTTTCCCAATAGGCCAGATAGGCCCGCAGCTGGCCGGCGGGGTCCGGCACATGCGCGCCGATCGCCTTCAGGCCGGCGCGGGCGCGCTGCGTGTAGCGCTCGACAAGGACCTGCATCAGCTCGGCCTTGGTGGGGAAATGGTGGTGGATGCTCGCCTTGCGGATGCCGACCGCCTCGGAAATGTCGGCATAGCTGAAGCCGTTGTAGCCGCCCGCGATGACGAGGGACTGGGCGATGTCGAGGATCTTTTCCGAAGTCGTCTGTTCCATGCCGCCTGCCTATCTTCGGGTAGGAAGGCTGTCAAGTTCGGCGCGCTCACGCGCTTGTGTTGCGGCTGCGGGCAGGGCGGGCCGCGGGCGGGTTGACTCGGCGATTTGATCTACCTACTAGTAGGGAGGCAAAAGGCAAACAAGGAGCCCGTCATGCAGAACCAACCTTCCGCCCCGTCCAGCTGGTTGCGGTCCTATTATTTCGTCCGCGCGGTCTTTTCGGTCGGCTGGGTGGCCGCCGCCGTCGTCTTTTCCGGCCAGCCGGCGCTGGTCTCGGCGCTGCTCGTCCTCTATCCCGCCTGGGATGCGGCGGCCAATCTCGTGGACGCGCGCGCCAATGGCGGGCTGAAGGCCAATCCCGCCCAGGCGTTCAACGTCGCCGTCAGCACGATCACCACGCTTGCGGTCGCGGTTGCCGTCGCCAACAGCACCCATGCCGTGCTCGGCGTCTTCGGCCTGTGGGCCATCCTGTCCGGCCTGCTGCAGCTTTCCGCCGCCGTGCGGCGCTGGCGCAGCTACGGCGCCCAATGGGTCATGGTGCTCAGCGGCGCCCAATCCACACTCGCCGGCGGCTTCATGATCAGCCGGGCGCTGGGCACGGCAGTGCCCGGCATTCTCGACATTGCGCCTTATGCGGGCTTCGGCGCGTTCTATTTCCTGCTGTCGGCCGTATGGATGACGGTTGCCGCCTACCGGAAGGTGGGGGCTTGAGGGGGAGAGGGGGTTTCTGGTAAGTATTTGATAGCATTGAGCGTTGTACAGCGTGGCGCCCCCCTCTGTCCTGCCGGGTCCTTCGGACCCCCCACAAGGGGGAGATCGGTCAGAGGCGGGACCTTCGCCCATCTCTAACGTTGTGCAGTTTGCAAACGCTGATTGTTTGGGGAAACCGGCGCCCCTAGCCAATCTCCCTCCTTGTGGGGGGTCCGAAGGACCCGGCAGGACAGAGGGGGGTACCCCACGGCACAACGCCTGACGAGTTCCCACACCCCAGCGCTATCCATCCCCCCGCTCGCCGACCGGCAACGAAAAGCGAAACACCGCGCCGCCGTCGCCGGCATTGGCGGCGGTGATTTCGCCGCCGTGGTGGAGGATGATCGACCGGCAGATGGAAAGGCCGACGCCGACGCCGTCTTCCTTGGTCGTGTAGAAGCAGTCGAAAATGCGGGCGAGGTCGGCCGCGGCGATGCCGTCGCCGCTGTCGCGGATGGAAAATTCCAGCCGCCCCTTGGCCTCGCCGGTGGCGATCTCGATGCGGGGCGGGCGCCTGCCGCTGCTGACGGCGGCCTCGACGGCATTGACCAGCAGGTTGACGACGACCTGCTGCATCTGCACGCGGTCGCCGCGGAAGGCCGGCAGGCCCGGCCGGCAGTCGGTGGAGAGCGTGACTGCGTGCATGTCCGTCTCGTGGCGCAGGAAGGCGAGCGCCTCGCCCACGATCTCGTTGAGATCGAGCGGGACCGGCGTGTTCGTGCGGCCGCTCGCCATGGCGCGCACGCGCCTGACGATCTCGCTCGCCCGCCTGGCGCTGGCGGCCATGCGCGCCGCCAGTTCGCCGAGCTTGGCCAGGTTCGGCTCGTCGCGCGCCAGGTGCCGCATGGTCGTTTCGCAATCGGTGACGATGGCCGCCAGCGGCTGGTTCACCTCATGGGCGATCGAGGTGGCGAAGCGGCCGAGCGTGGCAAGCCGCGCCGTATGCAGCGGGTCGGGCGCGTGGTCGCCCGCAAGTTCGCTCGCCGGTCGCCGGCCGGTGACGTCCTCAAGCACGACGAGCAGGGGTTCGCACCCGTCCTGAGAGGGGAAGGCGGGCGCGGGCAGGGCGACCGAGAGCTTGACCTCCAGCGTGGCGCCGCGGAAATTGCGCATCTTCATCTGCTCGCTGAAGAGTTTCGCTCCCTCCGACCAGGCGCGCAGCAGCCGCTGCAGGGTCTGGGGCGAGGCGGCAAACAGGTAGCTCGCCGGCCCCGTCAGGTCGGCGGGCGCGGAGGCCTGCAGCAGCGAGACGGCCGGCTCGTTGGCATCGGCGACGAAGAGGCCGGCCTTGGAAATGCCGCCCTGCCACATGCCGTTGGCAAACAGGCTTTCGGCATGGCCCCTGGCCTTCATCGCGGAAAAGAGCGCCCACAGGCCGGTGGCGTCGAACTGCAGCACCGGGACCGGGAGCGAATGGATGAGGGCGCCGTGGCGGGATTGCCCGCGCGGGCGGGCGGGCGGCGGCCCGGCCTCGGCGCCGCCCCGGAAGACGACGATCGGCGCCTGCGCGGCAGAGGCTTCTCTGCGCCCCGCCTCGCTCCATCGGGCAGGGAGGCTCCTTGCTGTCGGCGTGTCGGCCATGTGCTCTTCCTGGTATGCGGCGCCAATCGGTTCGGGGCCGCGCCCGCGGCCCGCCTTTTCCAGCCCGAATGTTTCAGGAGGGGCAACGCTCTGCCTGCGGCATGCCTGCCCGTTGCGGGCGCACCCCGTCATCGGGCACGCGTCCGCCTCCGGCCGCCACTGGCGGCGCCATATCCGTCATGATAGTAGCCATCGGGCCGAATAGAGTGAACCGAGGTTAAAGCGAGGGGAAGGGCGGCACAATGCCCGCTTGCGGCAACAGGGTGTTGCGTCCAGTGGAACGCGGATGATCGATCTGGACGATATCAGGAGTTTCGTGGCGGTGGTCGAAAGCGGCGGCTTCAACCGCGCGGCCCAGAGCCTCGGCGTGTCGAAATCGATCGTCAGCCGGCGCATCGCGCGCATGGAGAGCGATCTCGGCGCGCAGCTCATCAACCGCAGCACGCGCGGCATCAGCGCCACGGAAGCCGGGCTCGAATTCAAGGCGCGCTGCGGGCGCATCCTGGCCGAGCTGGACGACGCGCGCGACGCGGTCGCCACCTATGCCGGCGGCGATGTCACCGGGCGGCTGCGGCTTGCCGCCCCGCTCGCCTTCGGCCAGCGTTATCTCGGGCCGATCCTGACCGAGCTTGCCGGCCGCCATCCGCGCCTCGAACTCGACGTGTCCTTTTCCGACCGGGCGGTCGATCTCATCAACGAACATTACGACGCGGCCATCCGCCTGTTCGAGCTGCGCGACCCCTCGCTGATTGCGCGGCGCATCGCGCCGGTGCGCCCCTTCATCGTCGCCAGCCCCGATTACATCGCCCGCCACGGCCGGCCGGAGCGGCCGGAAGACCTGCTCTCGCACGATTGCATCATCTATTCCGGCCGCAGCACGCCGGAATGGCGCTTCCGCGCCGGCGAGCGCATGGTGTCGATCCGCCCGAGCGGGCGGCTTTCGACCGACAATGCCGAAGTGCATCTGAGCTGGGTTCTGGCCGGCCTCGGCGTCACCGAACTGCCCTCCTTCATCGTCGCCGACGAGATCCGCCGCGGCACGCTGGTGCCGCTGCTGGTCGATTATTATCTCGACGAGGGCGCAATCTACGTGGTGCGCCCGCCGGGGCCGCATGTGCCGGCCAAGGTGCGGGCGCTGATCGAGATCATGCTGGAGCGGCTGGGCGGCGAAGCCGGGGCCGCCTATCCGAGCATCCAGCCGGCCGGGGAATAGGGGCGGGGCGGCAGGGCCGTTTGATGCCGTCGTGGGGTACCACACGGCAAAACGCCAGCGGCAAGCCGCCAACCCGCGCCGGGGCCCCACGCGCACCCCGAACCGCCGCGCTCACACCGCCTGAACGTTGCGCACCACGCCCGTCCTGTCGATCGTGCAGGCGAATTTGCGGCCGGAGGCGTCGAGGTCGACGGTGAAGCCGCCGGCTTCGACCGGGCGGGAGCTGGTGGGCAGGATCTTTGCGCGGTCGAGGCCGGCCTGTTTGGCGACAGCATCGGCGCAGAGCAGCTGCAGGTCGGCCGGCGCGGTCTCGACCGCCGTGCGCGACATCTGGTCGGGCGGCGGGGAGGACGACTGGCAGGCGGCGAGTGCGGCGGCGACGGCGCCAAGACATGCGGCCAGGAGCGGCCGGCTCTCAAAGGACATGCGCATTCTGTTTCCCCCGTTTCGGATTGAAGCCGCCGGCCGCGCCCGCTCAGACGCCCTCCGCTCAAACGCCCTTGTAGAGGGCGGCGCCCTGCATCAGGACGATGACCTTGGCGCCCACCTTGATGCGCGAATGCAGGTCGATAATGTCGTCATTGTTCATGCGGATGCAGCCGGAGGAGACGTCGAGGCCGATGGTCCAGGATTCCGGCGTGCCGTGGATGCGGTAGATCGTGTCGGCATCGCCGGCATAGAGATAGAGCGCGCGGGCGCCGAGCGGGTTGTCGGGGCCGCCCGGCTGGCCGGCCGCCCATTTGGCGGCGTTCGGGTCGCGGGCCACCATTTCGGCGGGCGGGGTCCAGGTCGGCCATTCGGCGGTGCGGCCGACGCGCACGATGCCGGCCCAGCCGAAACCTTCGCGGCCGACCCCGATGCCGTAGCGGATCGCCTGGCCGCCGGGCTGGACGAGATAGAGGAAATGCTGGTTGCCGTCGATGATGATCGTGCCCGGCTCCTCGGCGGTGCGGAAGGTCACGACCTGCCGGCGGAAGGCATCCGGCACCTGCTTGTTGCGGGCGTAATATTTGCGCGCCGTGTTCTTGTCGTAATCGACCCACTGGCGCGTCTTCGGATCGTAGATCTGCGTGCCGGCGGCCAGGGCAAGATGGGAGGCAAGGCCGAGGGCGAGGGCGGCGAGCGCGGCTTTCTGCAATGTCAGGCTCATGGCTTTGCCCACCCTTTTATGCGGGCGGCATGATCGGCCACCCATTTTTCCGCGTAGTCGGCCGGCGGCGTGCGCTCCACCTGCAGCGCATAGGTCATCAGCGTCACTTCCTGCGGCGTCAGGTCTATCCTGTCGAGGAAGGCGGCGACGTCGGAATGGCGGGCGCCGAAGGCGGCGGACCAGGCGATCTGGAAGCTCGACGGCGGCCAGGCGACATCGGCCTTCGAATGGGCGATCCATTGCGGATCGCTGCCGGGGGCGATCTTCCAGTGCGCCGCGTCATAGGCCGGCTCCTGCAGGCGCGTTACCTTGTGCAGCTCGAAGACGTTGTGCGGCGCATAGCAGGCAAAGACCATCGGCCGGCCGGTGGCGACAGCCGCATCGACGGCGGCCATGCCGACATCCTCTTCCGCCTCCACCAGCGCCAGGTTGCCGGCATAACCGTAGCTCATGGCGCGGACGCGCTCGATGCCGGCCGAGGTCCAGGTGGCGGCGCCGATCCAGAGTTCGCCGCGGCCGTCGCCGTCGGTGTCGAGCAGCGCGCCCTTCTTCGGGTCGGAAAGGTCCTTGACGCTCCTGATATCGGCCTTTTCCGCATCCTCGGTGGCGCAGAGGCCCTGCCAGGCGGCGACGGCGCGTTTGGCCAGCACCACCGCCTTCCTGCCGTCGACATATTTTTCGATCGCCGCGTCGAGGTTCGGCCGCCAGACTTCGGGGTGAATGTCGATCTCGCCGCTTTCGAGCCCGGCAAAGGCGCTAAGCTCGCCCATCGGGCGCAGCTCAGCCTTCAGCCCGAAGGTCCTTGCGATCGCGACCTTGAGGATATTGGCCGTCGCCTGGCCGGAAGGCCAGTTCGGCACGGCGATGACGAGGTCGTCGGCGGCCTCGGCGCGCCGGGCGCCCGATGCGACGGGGCCCGATGCGACGAGAATGGCGGCGGCGGCGATCATGGCTCCCGCACGAAGGCGCCGCCGGCCCGGATTTTCGCTTTGGCGATGTCTCACAGAAACCCCTCCGCTTCCGCTTCTCGGCTTGGGGGGAGTCCTAACCAATCGCGCATATGGCGGGGAAGTACGTTACCGTAAACGCCGGCGTAAATTCGTGGGGCAAGGGGCGGGCTGCGATCACTCCGGACGCGCCGCCGTCCTGCCGCGCGCGAGCGTAATCAAGCCCGGCAGCGCGGTGCCGAGAACGATCAGCGCCACGCCCGCGGCCGTGCGCGCCCCGAACGGACTGTCGAAAATCACCGCTGCCGCCACGGCGCCGGTGGCGGGGCCGACGGAGGAGAGGAGGCCGAGCTGCAGCACCGGCATTTTCGACAGCGCGAAATTATAGGCGAAGTAACCGCCGGCCGTTGCCACCAGCCCGATATAGGCGAGGGAGGGCCAGTGCCGCGCGGCATCCGCGAGCCCCATGCCGAAGCCGGTGACGAGAGCTGCGGCCCAGGCGACGGCGGCCGCGCCCGAAACCTGCATGGTCGCCACGACCGTCCACGGCACGGCGGAGCGTGTGTGCAGCGCCCGGCCGGCGAGCTGGCCGCAGGCGGCAAGGCCGAGCGCCGAGAGCGCGGTGAGATAACCGCCGGCCGAATTCTGCCCGCCGGCCTGCCGCTCGGACATGACGAGCAGCAGGCCGGCAAAACCCACGCCCATACCGAAAAAGGTGGTGGCCTTCAGCGGCTCGCCCAGAAAGAGCCTTGCGGCGAGGCCGACGACGGCGGGCATGAAGGCGCTGAGCAGGATGAGGGTGACGCCATCGAGACTGCGGCTTGCCGCCGTGAACGCGATCATGAAGATGCCGGGATGGAGAATGCCGATCGCGAAGGGTTTCCACCTTTCGGCGGGCGCGACCGGCCGGCGCTGCAGGAAAAGCGAGACGGCCCACAGCGCCGCCGCACCCGTCGTCATCTGCACGGCGATGATTTCCGCCGGGCCGAACCAGGCCGTCAGGTATTTCTGGATGGCGAAGCCGACAGGGCCGGCGCTGAAGCAATAGATCGCCGCCAGCGCCGCGGCCGGCGATTGCGCGCGTGTTTCGATCGAGGCCATGACAATGTTCCAATTGATGTTATCATGTAACTATACGGGTTGCGTCATTCACGCAACATTAAAAGTTACATAATTGAAGGAATGGCATCGATGAAGCGAAACAGCCGGTTTTCCCTGGCGCTGCACACGCTGGCGCATCTGGCGGCGCTGACGCCGCCGCGCCCGCTGACCTCGGGCGAGATCGGCGAACACAGCGGCACCAACCCGGTCGTCGTGCGCCGCACGCTGGGGCTTCTGAGGGAAAGCGGCCTCGTCTCCTCCGAAAAGGGCCATTCCGGCGGCTGGCTGCTGGCGCGCGCGCCGGACGCGATCACGCTTGCCGATGTCTATGCCGCACTCGGCGAGCGCTTCCTGCGCATGGAGATCGAGGGCGAGGAAAACCCGCCGGGCTGCGCCATCGAGCGGGCGCTGCTCGGCAGCGTGGAGGCGGCGCTCGACGATGCCGAGGCGCTCCTGGTGGCGCGGCTGGCGCGAACGAGCCTTGCGGATATCATGGCGCGCATCCCCAAGCCGGCGGCGGTCGACTGGTAGTTGCCGGGGATATGCCGGCGGGGGCTCCACGCACCGCGGCCCACCGGCACTCCGCCCCGCCTGTCACCCCCGCGTCACCACCACCTGGCCGATATCGAGCACGAAGATCGACGGGGCGGAGAGCAGGCTGCGGCCGGTCTCGTCGCGGCGCACGACGCGGCGGTGGGTGGGGAAGAGGAAATCGTCGAAGAAGCGGTGGTCGTAGGTATAGTGCGAGGCGGCACCGCCGCCGCTGACCTCGGGGGCGTAGTCGTTGCGTACGAGATGGCCCTGGCTGTTGAAATAGAAGGTCTGCACCGGGCAGTGCACATGCAGGCCGGCGGGGAAGGTGGCCTTCAGCACGCGCCAGGTCTCGCCATGTTCCTCGTGCGGGGCAAGCTCCTCGCAGGTGACGCCGTTTTCGGCGAGCAGGAAGGGCATGGTCAGGTAGTTGTTGAGCGCATAGCCGACGAAATAGAGGAATTGTTCCGGGCTCCAGGGCGTGAAGACCTCGTAGCCCGCGAAGGACTGGCGCGGTTCGGCAAGGCCGGAGACCGGCACGCCGGCATCGGTCTCTATCGTCACGCGGCCGTCGGCAAAGAGGCCGCGGCGGCCGGGCGCCGGGTAGGGGGTGATCAGCGTGCGCCGGCGGCGCGTGTCGATGCGGACCTGCACGTCCTTGAGGCCGCCGCCGCGCTTGATCGCCGCCTCGCCGCGCATCGTCAGGCGCAGATCGACACAGGCGACCTTGCGCCATTCGTCGAGCCCGCCATGCGCCTCGAATACCAGATCGAGAAGATCGCCCATTCGTTCGTCCTTTCAGTGTGTCGCGCCGGGCCGGATGCCGGCCGCGATGGGGCAGCGGCGGCGGCCCCGCTCGGCCGCCACCGGGTTCGTTGCCGTGATTTTCGGGAAGGCGCGGCTCAGCCGCCGATATTCATCGCCGCTTCCAGCTGGTGGCCGTCGGTGGCGAAGAGGTGGCCGATCTGCTTTGCCAGCGGATCGGGGAAAATATAGGTGTCGCCCTTTTCGAGGCCGAGCACGATGTTTTCGGCCGCCTCTTCCGGCGTGACCTTGGCCAGCGGCACGGCGGCGGCAAGATCGGTATCGACCGGGCCGGGATAGATGCCGATGACGGAAACGCCCTTCGGCGCGAGTGTCGCGCGCAGCGATTGCGTCAGCGATTGCAGGGCCGCCTTGGAGGCCGAATAGCCGGAGATCGGCGCGGTGGCGGCAAGGCCGACAATGCTGACGACATTGGCGATCGTGCCCGAGCCGCGGCCGAGGAAGGCCGGCAGGAAGGCGCGGATGACGGCAAGCGTGCCGTAGAAATTGGTGTTCATGTCGGCCTCGACCATGGCGTCGGTGCTGGTGATCCAGTCGCCCCAGGCCATGGTGCCGGCATTGTTGACGAGCAGGTCGACATCGCCGGCCGCCTCGGCCGCCCTGCGCACGGAGGCGGCATCGGTGACATCGAGCTGCAGCGGCACGACGCGGGCGTCGCCGAAATCCGGCAGCGCGGCGGGATTGCGCGCCGCCGCGTAGATTCTGGCGATATCGGTCTTGAGCAGCCGGCGCACGGTGGCGGCGCCGATGCCCTTGTTGGCGCCCGATACCAGGACGACTTTCTTCGATAGGGACATGATGACCTCGACAGGTTGGCGATGGAGGTAAACCGGATCGTTTACCGCGGGCGGAGATGTAAACCGAACCGTTTACTTGGTCAACCGGCTTTGCTATTGGAAAAGCGGTCAGCAGTGGGGGAGCCCGGATGAGGCACGAGAATCTGGACATCGACGGCAAGAAGCGCGAAATCGTCGAATGGGCGTTCGACCGCTTCTACGAGGGCGGCTTCCACGCCACCGCCATCGACGCGGCCATGGCCGGCAGCGGCATTTCCAAGCGCACGATCTACAAATATTTCTCCTCCAAGGAGGAGCTGATCGAGGCCGTGCTGGTGCTTTACGGCGCCTTCATCGTGCAGGAACTGTTCGACCCGGTCTCCAGCATTTCCGACCCGAGGCAACAGATCGCCGCCTTTTTCGACACCGGCCACGGCCAGGACAGGCGCATCCTGACGCGCGGCTGCCTCGGCCTGAAGGCGGCGCAGGAATATGCCGGCAAACACGAACGCATCGTCGCCCTCGGCCGCCACGCCGCCTCGCGGGCGGAAGCCAGGTTCACCGAGCTTTGCGGCAAGGCCGGCCTTGCGCAGCCGGAGGCTTTGGGAAAGCAGCTCAACGTGATCTTCCAGGGCGCGCTGCTGCTCTCCCACGCCACCGGCGACACGACCGCCTTCGCCTCGGCAAAGACGGTTGCCGCGGCCCTGCTGGAACGGGCAGCCGCGGGCGGGACGAAGGCTAGCGGCTGAGGCTTCTCCAAGCGATTCCTGTGGTCGTGACGGGAATCCAGCCACCGCGTGTCCACGCGGCGGAAGACTCCTCACCTCACGGCAACCCCATCGAATGCCGTGCGCAGAAAGCCCGGTGGCAAGCGGCAAATATCCCGCTATGCTCGCCCAATCCCGAAGCAGGAGCAAAGCCCGCGTGCCGCATATCTACATCGTCACCGATTGCGAATTCGACGGCCCCGTTCCGGGCCGGCATTCCATGCTCTCCTTCGCCTGCGTCGCCCTGTCGGAGGCCGGCAAGGCGCTTGGCGAGTTCGAGGCCGTGCTGGCGCCGCTGGAGGGGGCGGGGCGCGATCCTGTGACCATGGCCTTCTGGCAGGCGCATCCTCAGGCGCTTGCGGCGGCGAGCGAGAACCCGCAGCCGGCGGCCGATGTCATGGCCCGCTTCGTTTCCTGGGTTTCGTCCTTCGGCGCCGAGCCGATCTTCGCCGCCCATCCCGTGGCGCTCGACGCGCCCTGGATCGACCATTACCTGAAGCGCTTCACCGGCCGGCCGCTGTTCGAGGGGCCGTGGATCGGCGACCGGCTGTTCCGCCATCCGCCGCTCTGCATCCTCTCGCTGGTGGCGGGCGCGACGGGGCGCAAGCCGTGGGAATGCGACATCCGGCATTATCCCGCCGAATGGCTGGGCAACGTGGAGCACACGCACCGCGCCATCGACGATGCGCGCGGCTATGCCAACCTGCTGCATTTCTTCCTGACCCGGCGCGAGGGCGGCGGCTACCGGCCGCTTCTGTCGTAATCTCGGCCGAGACTAGAGCATTTCCGGCGAAAACGGAGTCGCCTTCAATGCTCTAGCTTATTGTTTTCCCCGCGATTCCGGACGCAAAACCGGTTCCCACTTTTGCTGGAATTGCTCTAGGCGAGCCGGATCAGCCCGGCCGCCGTCGGCGCAAAACCGCAGGCGGCGTAAAAGCCCTGAAGATGCGGCTCGAAATCCACATGCAGCCACTCGGCCCCGCGCGCCCGCGCCACCCGCACCGCCTCGCTCACCAGCGCGGCGGCGATGCCCCGCCGGCGCAGATCGGGATGCACGCAGGTATCGAGCAGGAAGGCATGGATGCCGCCGTCCCAGGCGACATTGACGAAGCCGATCAGCCGCCCCTCGTCATAGGCGCCGAGATGGGCAAGGCTGCGCGGCAGGATGCGGGCGAAATCCGGCGGCCGCGCGCCCTGCCAGGCGGCGGCCCAGAGGGCGGCCAGGTCTTCGGGCGAGGGGAAGGGGTCGATGCGGATGTCTGGCATTGGCTTTAATCCGGTCCGGTCGGTCGTTTCTGTCCATGCGGGCGGCGGAAAGGGCCGTTGCGCGCACCGCAAAGCTTGCTCCGGCGCGCCGCCTCAGCCGGGGCGAGGCCCAAAGGCCGTCATGATCCTGCCGCAGCGTTTCGCGAGGAGAAGCTGCGGCAAGGCCGGGGCGATCGGCTCAGGCCCGCGCGGGCGCCGGGTTGCGGCCCGCGCCCGTCACCGCCGCGCCGGCGGGAGCCTGCGCCTGCCTTCGCTCAGTAGCATATTTCATCGCGGATCGTATGCCCGTCGGGCGCGGCGACCCACTGCCACTGGCAGCGGTCGTAATCGTCGTTGCTGCCGAAGAAGACGGGGCCGCGATCCCTGAACCGCCCGTCGAAACGGTCGTGGCGGAAGAACGCCCCGCCGCGATATTCCTCCCCGGCGAAACGGCCCATTCCCATCCGACCCGCATGTTCGCCCGCCTCGTGGCTGCCGCCCCCATGCCCCCCGCCGCCGTGACCGCCGCCGCCATGCGCCAGCGCGGGCGTTACCGTTGCGAGGGAGCCAAGTGCAAGGGTCAGGGAGACAAGACCCGTTGCTGCGATCTTACGAAGCGTAGACATAGTCGTTTTCCTATCAAGCGGCTCTGTGTAGCCGCCATCAGGATATGTTCATCGAATCTGGTGAATGCCCGCCACAATTCAGGGGGGCGGGGTCACTTCTTGTCACGGATTCTCACCGTGGTTGTAGTGGGTGTGATTGCGGGGGGGAATCGTGTCCTCGCATCGTCGGTCGTATAGGCCGCCATGTCGCCGCTCCAGTGTGGTCGTGTACCCGCGGGGGTGGGGCAGGGACGGTGGGTGACGGGTGTGTGGGTTTAGTTGGTGTCTGGGTACTGCGACAGATCTACGCCCAAGAGGCGCCGAGCCGACGTCAAATTTCACCAAACGTTCACCTCTCTCGAAATTACCACCGGGTTTCAAAGCTGCTGTTCTACCAGTGATCTCTTTTTTATGTTGAGAGACACCGGCCCGTTTATCGAGCTCTGATTGAGGAATCCCTTGTCTGCCAAGGCCTTCAACGAAGCCTCAAACGTCAGAACCGTTTGGCAATAGTGATTCTTTAACGTGTTAGGGGATATTTCCTTCTTTCCCCAGTATTTCTTTCTTGTCATTACAGCAAGAATTTGACGTGCGCCGACATCAAGCTCCATTCTTTCCGAGAATCCAATAATCGATTGATCAAGATTCTCGAGTATATCTTCAAAAGAATCAATTCCAAAGTAATGACTATGCGTTTGTTTGACGGTAGCGATATCGGATGATCCAATTAGTACAACTTCGAACTTCCGATCTTCTGTATATTGCTTCTCATACTTGATGTAGGTTTCGACTGCGGTTGCTGGATCGCGCCCAACGACGTCCCAAGTGACAAAGTTTCCGCTCGACCAATCGAAAACCAATATCCAGTTATTCAGCCCGTTTGGATTTTTCGCTTCTATCTCAATCAGTGTTTTGATGATGTCGTCGTTCACATAACCCGCCAAGACGTTACCTCGGTCGGAATTTTTTATTATTTTTTCCGCGACTTCTCTTAAAGCATTAAGGCTCAATTTCTGTCGAACGCTAGGAAGACGTCCAGCCTCCATCTCGAAAAATATGTCCGAGAGTTCCTTGAAATAGTTTATGACATTGGTATCACCTTCCTGCTCTTTGAGCAGGTAACCGTATATTACGGAAGTCCGTTCAATGCTTTCCGCCCAATAATGTTGAATTTTACTCCTAATCTGTAACTCAAGATTAAGTTTCCCGCTTTCTATTATCAGATGTACAGCCCTATATCCGGTTACATCCCGTCCTTTTTCGCGGTAATCTGTCTTCTTCTTTAAATGCAAACTCTTTTGCTTTTGTATTTTTTGTTCTAGGAATATCAGTAGATTATCGACGTCGGTGTTCTTATCAACGATTATTCTCAGTCCCCCAATATCTTGAAGCTGCGTCAAGCGAACGCTAAATCTGTTCAACTTCTGAGAATCTGGGGCTTCCGTTTCAATCTCTGTGCAATGTAGTAACGTCCACCGTATTCGGTGAGCATCTTCTGTATATCTAGTGTGAGCTCCGATAGGGGGGCGAGATGCCGTTTTCGAAAGTCATCGAAGGCATACTCCAATTCAATAGACTCTTCAGTAATTTCGGTCAGCGGCTTCGAGAGAACAGACCCGGCTTTATCAATTTTCGCTTTAGAATACATCATCAGGTTAAATTGCCATAGATTCGCGGCATTGCAACTCCTAGTTAATGGGAATCTGTCATCCGGCGACAGTTACGCGCCGGTCTACGGTTTCAGTCTTGGCACTGACTCTATATCGGCAGCGCTTACCCCGGCTGTAATGATGTTTTGACAATAGCGATTGTGCGATCAGCGAATCTGACTATTTTGAGTTGATTAAACCCAACGGAATTGATATGCGCCAGATAACCGACCTCGAATTTTCGCTAATTGAAAGTAAAGTAAAAAGATCTGCCGATAAAATTGGACTTGATGATCGTTCGACTGGTTTCCTTTATCTGATATTGGACACACTTTTTCCAAGGTCTGGTGAGGATATATCCTCGCTTATCACTGACGGTGGGAGAGATAGGGGAGTCGATGCGGTATATATTCAAGAATCTGGTAACGTCGCACATATCAGCATTGTTCAAAGCAAATATGCTTCTACTATTAAAAGCGCTGGCAGAAATTTTCCGGGGAATGAAATCGATAAGCTAATCTCATTTATACGGGACTTAGTAGATAGAGTTGCTGGACTGCCCGAGTCTGTAAATCCGCTTTTGCGGGGAAAGATCTTCGATATATGGCGCCTGATTGATCAAGGGAATATGATATACATACATATCTTCCTTGTCTCAAATGCATTGCCGCTCGCAGCGCATGAGCGGACAAGACTGGATGCCTTTTGTTCGCAATACGAATTTATTTCTGTAGAAGAATTGTCCTATCAGAGCGTCATAAGCTTAATATCTAGCGATGGGCGAACTAAAGAAAACGGTATACTTGATACTGTTGATGTACAAAAGTATGAAAGAGCAGATTGCGACATTCGAGGATTAGTCGCAAATGTAGATGCCAGATCTTACATCGAGATGATCTCGAATGAAGGTGGCGCCATAAAGCGACATCTCTTCGATGAGAATATTCGTGGTTTTCTGGGTTTGGACGGCGGATATAACCGTCAGATTCATCAGAGTGCCCTTTCGGAAGAAAATCATCTTTTCTGGTACCTGAACAATGGTATTACGATTATCGCAAAGGAGTTCACTCATCAGAAGGTGAGGGGATCCAAGATCCACCTGACTGACTTTCAGATTGTCAACGGAGCTCAAACTTCTTACTCCCTTTTGGAGGCTTACAAGAGGGATCCGGACAAAGTCGGAGAAGTAGTGCTGCTGGTGAAGATCTTTGCATCAAGCCGACCTGATATCTCCGAGCAGATTGCAATAGCAACAAATAGTCAAGCCCGTATTGCACCACGTGATCTCAAGGCCAATGATGCAATTCAAAAGAAGATCGGCGCAGTTTTTGAAGATAACGGCTTGCTATATGAGCGGAAAAAGAACCAATTTGAAATTGGCGATGAAAGAGATCGTATCGATTCATTAAAATTGGGCCAAGCAATTTTGGCATATCGCCTTCATGCCCCGCATTTGGCAAAGACGGCGTCCGACGAGATTTTTGGATCTATGTATAATCTAATTTTTTCTGAGAAGCTGGACGGTGATTATCTTGTAAAACTCGCAAGATTGTATCTTTTCGTTAATTCTGTACGCGAAGCGGATCTTACTCTTCTGCGTAAGCAAGAAAATTTTGATAACAATAATGAGTTTATAGCCTACACTCAGTGGTATATAATGTATTGCATATCATTGATGATGGGGGGTGACGGTCTATTCCTTCCCGCCGAGCATCAATTTGACGATTATTGCGAGCGCGCTAAAGTTGTAGTTTCAAGTATTGCGGAGAAATATAAGTCTCAATCCTTTTATAGAGTATTCAGATCGGGAAAGACGAAAGAGCTCATCATGGATGAACTTGGAATTGGCCAGCTTAGATTTAGCTTTTAATCGTATCCTTACCTCGGCAATAGCCGATTAGCCGGACGTGTTGAGCGTTTTTTCAATTTTCACCGCCCCGGCCGCCCCGTCTTCCCCTTCGTCCGCCCCTTGCGCCGCTGCTCGCCGGGGTCCTCATAGCTCCCGACACCCGTTTTCCCCCTCACCAGCGGGCGCACATCATCATGCCCCGGCTGGCCGTCCAGCAGCGGCGAGAAGCGCTTCGTGCCCTTGGCGGCGTCCGGCTTTTCTGGCACGTGGCCCGTCACCGGCTTTTCGGTGCGGCCCACGGTCATCTCGTCCAGCGTGTTGCGGCGGAAGAGGGTCTTGCCGTCGGCGGGGACCGGGCGGGCGTTGCGGCCGCCCATTTCGTCGAGTTCCGGCTTGGCGAAGTAGGAGGGTGTGGCCCCCTCATCCGCCCTGCGGGCACCTTCTCCCCGCTGGGGAGAAGGGGAGCCGCCGCGGCTCTTGGCTTCCATCGACCTCGCTTCCTCCCGCGCCAGCGGGTCGTCCATGGCGGCGAGTTCGACGGCCTTGAGGCGTTTGATTTCGTCGCGCAGGCGGGCGGCCTTTTCGAAGTCGAGGTCGGCGGCGGCGTCGCGCATGGATTTTTCCAGCGCGTTGAGATGGGCCTGCAGGTTGTTGCCCACGAGGTTGCCGCCATCGGCAAAACCCTTGCCGGAAGCGCCTGAGATGTCGGCGCGCACATGGTCGCGCTCGTAGACCGAGTCGAGGATATCGGAGATCTTGGCCTTGACGCTTTCGGGCGTGATGCCGTGCTCCTGGTTATAGGCCATCTGCTTTTCGCGGCGCCGGGCCGTCTCGTCCATGGCGCGCTGCATGGAGCCGGTGATCGTGTCGGCATAGAGGATGACCTTGCCGTCGACGTTGCGCGCGGCGCGGCCGATCGTCTGGATCAGCGAGGTTTCCGAGCGCAGGAAGCCTTCCTTGTCGGCATCGAGAATGGCGACGAAGCCGCATTCGGGAATATCCAGGCCCTCGCGCAAGAGGTTGATGCCGACGAGCACGTCGAAAGCGCCGAGGCGCAGGTCGCGGATGATCTCGATGCGCTCCAGCGTGTCGATATCCGAGTGCATGTAGCGCACGCGCACGCCCTGTTCGTGCAGGTATTCGGTCAGGTCCTCGGCCATGCGCTTGGTCAGCACGGTGCAGAGCGTGCGATAGCCTTTTGCGGCCGTCTCGCGGATTTCGCCGAGCACGTCGTCCACCTGGCTGCGGGCGGAGCGCACTTCCACGGGCGGATCGATAAGGCCGGTCGGGCGGATGACCTGTTCGGCGAAGACGCCGCCGGCCTGTTCCATTTCCCAGCTGCCGGGCGTGGCCGACACGGCGATCGTATCCGGGCGCATCGCGTCCCATTCCTCGAAGCGCAGCGGGCGGTTGTCCATGCAGGAGGGCAGGCGGAAGCCGTATTCGGCCAGCGTCGCCTTGCGCCGGAAGTCGCCGCGATACATGCCGCCGATCTGCGGAATGGTGACATGGCTTTCGTCGATGAAGACGATGGCATTGTCGGGCACATATTCGAACAGCGTCGGCGGCGGGTCGCCGGGGTCGCGGCCGGTGAGATAGCGCGAATAGTTCTCGATGCCCTGGCAGGAGCCGGTGGCCTCCAGCATTTCCAGGTCGTAGCGGGTGCGCTGCTCCAGGCGCTGGGCCTCCAGCAGGCGGCCGGCCTTTTCCAGCTCCACGAGGCGGCCCTTCAGCTCTTCGCGGATGGATTTGATCGCCGCGTTCAGCGTCGGGCGCGGCGTCACATAGTGCGAATTGGCGTAGATCTTCACCGATTTCAGGTCGCCGGTCTTGGCGCCGGTCAGCGGGTCGAATTCGGTGATGGCGTCGATCTCGTCGCCGAACATGCTGATGCGCCAGGCCGCGTCTTCCAGGTGGGCCGGGAAAATCTCGATCGTGTCACCGCGCACGCGGAAGGAGCCGCGGGTGAAATCCATGTCGCGGCGCTTGTATTGCTGGGCCACGAGATCGGCCAGCAGCTGGCGCTGGTCCAGCCGGTCGCCGACATTCATCTGGAAGGTCATGGCCGTATAGGTTTCGACCGAGCCGATACCGTAGATGCAGGAAACGGAGGCGACGATGATGCAATCGTCGCGTTCGAGCAGCGAGCGCGTGGCCGAATGGCGCATGCGGTCGATCTGCTCGTTGATGGAGCTTTCCTTCTCGATATAGGTGTCGGAGCGCGGCACATAGGCTTCCGGCTGGTAATAATCGTAGTAGGAAACGAAATATTCTACCGCATTGTCGGGGAAGAAATTCTTGAATTCGGAATAGAGCTGGGCGGCCAGCGTCTTGTTCGGCGCGAGGATGAGGGCCGGGCGCTGGGTTTCCTCGATCACCTTGGCCATGGTGAAGGTCTTGCCCGAGCCGGTGACGCCGAGCAGGACCTGGCTGCGCTCGCCGCTCTGCAGCCCGTCCACGAGATCGCGGATCGCCGTCGGCTGGTCGCCGGCGGGCTTGTATTCCGAGGCCATGCGGATGGTGATGCCGCCTTCGGATTTATCCGGCCGGGCAGGGCGGTGCGGCGTCCAGATCTTGCCGTTCTTGTGCAGCGGGTTGCCGCTCTCGATCAGCTTCGACAGCGCCTCGACCGTGGCGGTGACGCCGCCGGGCGAGATCTTGTCGGCATCCTCCAGCGAAATATCGAGGCCGGCCACGGGGTTGAGGCCGGCGGCGGCACGCGTCTTCGGGTCGGTGGAACCGCCGATGGAGACGCCGCGCGCCGTCTTGCTCACCGTCGCCTTCCTGTTCACGCTCACGGCCGTACCGCCCTTCGGGCTGGCCTCCGTGGCGGGCGCCGGACGACCGGCGGCCGCCTGGCCGCTACGCTTCGCCCCTGCAACCTGCTCGGCGTGTTTGCGCGCCTCGTTCTCCACCTTCTTGCGATGCTTGCCCGCCCTGGAGGCGATTTCGCGCTGGCTTTCGATGCCGGCGGCCTCGGCATCGGCCTCGAGCTGCCTCACCCAATCGGCCACCGAGCCGGAAAGGGGAGCGGAGTCTTCTGCCGGGACTCGCTTATCCTTCTCGTTCCACTCGAAGGGCGTCCCGGTAAAAGACGATTGGGGGGCTTCCTCGAAACCGGTCGAGGCGGGGGATTTCTTCGGAGATCTTGCCATGCGCGGAATATGGCGGGAGTCATGCCGAAATGGAAGGGGGAAAGAGTACAAAAGGGAAACGAATGAATCGTTCGGATTTTGGAATAGTGAGGGTGGGCGGGCGGTTTTGTATTGTGAGGCGAGGCTGCGCGACGGAGCCCCCTCACTCTGGGCACGAGCGCCGACCCTAGCTCCCTCATTTCTGTGCTTGTCACAGAAATCCAGCAGCCGCGTGTCCACGCGGCGGAAGAATCTTGCTGCCTATCGGCTTTTGAAAAATGCTCCATGCCGGGCACGTTTCTGAGGAGTCTTCCCGGCTTGCAGACGCAAGCCGGCTGGATCTCTGTGACAAGCACAGAGATGAGGGAGGTCGAGGGACTGCCAGCAGCCGCGTGTCCACGCGGCGGAAGAATCCTGCGGCCCACCGGCTTTTGAAAAATGCTCCATGCCGGGCACGTTTCTAGGGAGTCTTCCCGGCTTGCAGACGCAAGCCGGCTGGATCTCTGTGACAGGCACAGAGATGGAGGTCGAGGGACTGCCAGCAGCCGCGTGTCCACGCGGCGGAAGAATCCTGCGGCCCACCGGCTTTTGAAAAATGCTCCATGCCGGGCACGTTTCTAGGGAGTCTTCCCGGCTTGCAGACGCAAGCCGACTGGATCTCTGTGACAGGCACAGAGATGAGGGAGGTCGAGGGACTGCCAGCAGGCGCGTGTCCGCGCGGCGGAAGAATCTTGCGGCCCACCGGCTTTTGAAAAATGCTCCATGCCGGGCACGTTTTTAGGGAGCCTTCCCGGCTTGCAGACGCAAGCCGGCTGGATCTCTGTGACAGGCACAGAGATGAGGAAGGTCGAGGGACTGCCGGCAGGCGCGTGTCCACGCGGCGGAAGAATCCTGCGGCCCACCGGCTCTTGAAAAATGCTCCATGCCGGGCACGTTTTAGGGAGTCTTCCCGGCTTGCAGACGCAAGCCGGCTGGATCTCTGTGACAGGCACAGAGATGAGGGGTGGGGAGGAGGCGTCGGGCGCAAGTAATCGGCGTTTCGGCTTGCGACACTGTCCATCGGAGACAGCCTGCCATGTCTGATCTCCTCAATCGGAAATCCATATCTCGCGATCCCGCCAAGTGCGTGTTAACACGGACCGAACACGAGCAGAGGTAACGGAGGCAGGATGTCCAGCGGGATCATGGACCGCATCGATCTTCCCGATGGCGGGGGAAGCATCCTGCTCTGCGACTACATGCCAGAGGAGGTGAAGGACGGCCGGAACCTCATGCGTGTCAATGCTGGCGGGGATATCGTCTGGAAGGCCTCCCTGCCGTCCGGTTCGGCCTTCCCGGACTGCTTCGTCGCCGTCAGGCTTGAAGGCGGAAAACTCGTCGCCAATACGTTTAGTGGCTATCTCGTGGCCGTCGATATCGAGGATGGTCGCGCTGCGGTGCTCGCCTTTACAAAATGAGAACGGGCTGAAGCAACCGATCTTGATTTTATATCTTTAAATATATATTTCTGAGGCAATAGATGACATACCGGGTGCAGTTCCATCCCGATTTCGTTCCTGAGTGGAAAGAGCTCGACATGGGATTGAAGGAACTGGTCGGCGAGGTGCTGGACCATCTGGAAGATGACGGTCCGTTTCTGGGGCGCCCGGAGGTCGATACGCTCTCGGGTTCGGCGCATGCGAATATGAAAGAGATCAGGGTCCGGTTTGCAAGACAGGTCTGGCGATTTGCTTTCGCCTTCGATCCGGCGCAGAGCGCCATCATTCTTTGCGGTGGCGACAAGCAAGGCATGAATGAAGCCCTGTTCTACAAGCAGCTGATCAACAAGGCCGATGCGCGTTTTGCGGCGTGGTTGAAGGGAAAGAAGGATGACTGACTGGAAGACGTTACGCGGGGAGCTTCCCGAGGATGTTCGCGCGCGTCTCGATGCGAAACGTCACGAACGGCGTCTGGGCAAGGCGCTGGCGGAAGTGCGCAAGGCGATGCAGGCAACGCAGCAGGAGGTTGCCGCCGGCGCCGGCATGACGCAGAACACCGTTTCGAAGATCGAAAGCGCTGACGACGTCCTTCTGTCATCGATCGTGCGCTACATGCATTCTATCGGGGGCGGCGTCGAGCTTGTCCTGAAAACGCCCGATGGCAAGGTCAGGCGCGTTGATTTCGATCCCGAGATCTATGTGAAGCAGACGGCATAGAGCCCAAGCTTCCCACCCCGTCACGCCGCCCGCTGATCCGCCGGCCCCTCGGCCCGCGCCAGGTTCAGCGCGCTGTTGATCAGCCCGATATGGCTGAAGGCCTGCGGGAAGTTGCCCAGCATGCGCCCCTCGGCCGGATCGTATTCCTCCGCCAGCAGGCCGACATCGTTGCAGATCGCCAGCAGCCGCTCGAAAAGCTTGAGCGCATCCTCGCGCCGGCCGATCATGTTCAGCGCGTCCACCAGCCAGAAGCTGCAGGCGAGGAAGGCGCCTTCGCCGGGCGGCAGGCCGTCGTCCACCTCCTGCGTTTCGTAGCGCAGCAGCAGGCCGTCGCGCAGCAGCTTGCGCTCCACCATTTCCACGGTCGCGACATAGCGCGGGTCGTCGGGCGCGATGAAGCCGACCATGCCGAGATGCAGCAGGCTGGCATCCATCGCTTTCGAGCCATAGGCCTGGGTGAAGCAGCCGAGCTCGGCATTGAAGGCCTTTTCGCAGACTTCGGCATGGATGCGGTCGGCGAGGGCGCGCCAGCGGGCGGCGGCGTGGGCTTCGCCGTCGGCCTCGGCGATCTGGACGGCGCGGTCGAAGGCCACCCAGGCCATGACCTTGGAATAGGTGAAATGCTGGCGCCGGCCGCGCACCTCCCATATGCCCTCGTCCGGCTCCAGCCAGGCTTTTTCCAGAAAGGGCAGGATGGCCTTCGCCAGTTCGCGCTCGCGCGGATGCGGCGGCAGGCCGCCCTTGCGGGCCTGCAGCATGGCGTCGGCCACCTCACCATAGACATCGAGCTGCACCTGCTCGGCCGCCGCATTGCCGATGCGCACCGGCGCGGAACCCTCGTAGCCTTTCAGCCAGGGCACCTGCCATTCCAGAAGGTTGCGCTCGCCGGCCACGCCATACATGATCTGCATCTGGGCCGGCGCCCCGGCGACGGCGCGCAGCAGCCAGCGGCGCCAGGCGGTGGCCTCATCGTAATAGCCGAGCTTCATCAGGGCGAGCAGGGTCAGCGTCGCGTCGCGCAGCCAGCAATAGCGATAGTCCCAGTTGCGCGGCCCGCCGATCTTTTCCGGCAGGGAGGTCGTGGCTGCCGCGACGATGCCGCCTGTCGGCATGTAGGTCAGCGCCTTCAGCGTGATGAGCGAGCGTTTCACCTGCTGCGTCCAGCGGCCCACCCTGGGGCATTTCGCGGCGAAGGAGAGCCAGAATTCCTCCGTATCCGGCAGGGCATATTCCACCTGCCGCGGCGCCGGCGGCGGCAGGTGCGAGGGCGACCATGTGAGCGTGAAGATCTGCTGCTCGCCGGCCGCGACCGTAAAGGCGCCGACCGTGCTCGGCCCGCGGCCTTGCAGCGGCACGGCGCAATTGAGCACCAGCCGGTCCGGCCCGGCAATGGCGGCGATGCCGCCGTCCTCGCCACGCGTGACCCAGGGAACGGTGCGGCCGTAATCGAAGCGCAGGTTCAGCTCCATCGCGAAGGCGACGCTGCCGCTCTTGCCCTCGACGATGCGCATCAGGTCGCTGGCGCCGTCGCGCAGCGGCATGAAATCGGTGAGAACGGCGGTTCCCGTCTCCGTGCGGAACTCGGTTTCGAGAATGAGCGTGTCGTCGCGGTAGCGGCGCGTGGCGCCGTATCGGCCCGCCGGCGCAAGCGACCAGAAGCCGTTCTCCCCGGTGCCGAGCAGGGAGGCGAAACAGGCGGGAGAATCGAAGCGCGGAAAACACAGCCAGTCGATCGAGCCGCTTTTCGACACGAGCGCCGCCGTTTCGCAATCGCCGATGAGCGCGTAATCCTCAATGAGTGCCGTCACCATAGCCTCCTTCAGATGTTGCCGGAAGGTTAGGTAGGGCTCGTGCGCGGAGGTCAACCGTGTGCGCGGGGTTCGGGGGCGCCGGGCGCGGTCGGTTTGCGATCGGCCGGGGCGGGGGGCGTTTCGGCTGGTGGACGCGGGCCGGGGGGATTCCTGTGACGGGCACGGCAATGAGGGGAGGATGTGCTGGAGCGTGTTGCTCAACCTCGTCAGGTGGAATGAGGGGAGGATGCGCTGGCTGTCCGTGGCTCACCCCGTCAGGCGCCCGACGCGCGGAGCGGAGCCACACGCTCAACCTTGCCCGTTTTCACCCCGAAGCCCACCCCAACCTCCCTTGTATCTGCACATTGATGATTTTGTGCGAAGGAAGCGACTGAGCCTCTTGCCGGGTGGCCACCCGGCAAGAGGCGTGGCGGCGTCGCCCGTTCTCCCTCCGGCTACAACCGTGGATGAGCCAGGGATCGTCGCCATCGTCACGTACGACCGAACAGTCGCTTGGTTCCAACCGCACGCACAAGGCAGGTTACCGTGAACAGCATCATATGTGGAGTGGATGTTTCGAAGGAGTGGCTGGATGTGTTCATCCGCCCGTTGGGTATTTCGCAGCGTTTCAGCAACGATGCGGCCGGTATTGGCGCGCTTGGCGCTCTGTGCCTTGCCGAGGCTGTCGAGCTTGTGGCCATGGAAGCCTCTGGCGGTTACGAGCGGCCGGCCTTTCTGTTGTTGTGGGAGATGGGGGTCGCCTGCGCGCTTGCCAATGCGCGCAATGTGCGCCGCTTTGCCGAGGCCATGGGCTTTCTGGAAAAGACCGACCAGATCGATGCGGCGGTGATTGCCCATTATGCCGAGGCCAGGCCGCTGCGTGCCTCGCCACCGCCGAAGCCGACGCAGATGCGGCTGCAGGCCTTGGTGGCGCGGCTGTCCCAGGTCACCGGCGACCTGATCATCCAGAAGCAGCGCAGAAGCGTTGCCCGCGATGCACAGGCCGTTGAAAGCCTCAACGAGGTGATCGCGCTTCTGGTGCGTCAGAGCCGCAGGCTGGAAGGCGAGATCGCCTCGATGATCGACGACGATCCGCTCTGGGCCGGCCTCGACAAGGCCTTTCGCTCCATCAAGGGTGTTGCCTCGCGCACGGTTGCCCGGCTGATGGCCGAGCTGCCGGAGATCGGTCATATCTCCAACAAGGCTATCGTCAAGTTGGCTGGCCTTGCGCCGATTGCCAACGACAGCGGCAAGAAAAGCGGACCACGGCCGGTGCGCGGCGGTCGCAAGGGGCCACGTGGCATCCTCTTCCTGATCGCCGCCATTGCTGCCAGATACGATCCGCATCTGGGCGCCTTCCAGCAACGGTTGCAAGCCGCAGGCAAAGCGAAAATGGTCATTCGCATCGCGCTCGCCAGAAAGCTCCTCGTCATTCTCAACGCAAAAGCACGAGATGCGCGAAAGGAATTCCAATATGCAACTTGACACATCAGATAGTCGCTCATTCCTGTGCCTGTCACAGGAATCCAGCCACCGCGCGTCCGCGCGGTGAATGACTCTCTCAATCAGCAAGCAAACGAGTCTCTCCTGCCCAAGGACTTGGGCAGGCTGGATCCCTGTGACAGGCACAGGGATGAGGGTGGGGAGGGAAGCGTCGCCGCCCAAAGCAGGCGTCGGTCATGGCGGCAAGGGGCCTTCCGCGGCCTCCACCATCCGACACGGTCCTTTCAGCGCCACCCAGCAGTGCCTCACCGAGCCGTCGCAACCGTCCTGCCGCGCGGCCCACCCCAACCACCTCATTCCCGTGCCTCACCCATCCCTCGCAACGTCCTGCCCGGAGGCCCACCCCAACCTCCCTCATTCCTGTGCCTGTCACAGGAATCCAGCCACCGCGCGTCCGCGCGGTGAATGACTCTCTCAATCAGCAGGCAAACGAGTCTCTCCTGCCCAAGGACTTGGGCAGGCTGGATCCCTGTGATGGTCCCCGGAACAAGCCCGAGGACAGGGATGAGGGTGGGGAGGGGAGCGTCGCTGCCCAAAGCAGGCGTCGGGCATGGCGGCAAGGGGCCTTCCGCAGCCTCCACCACCCGGCACGGCCCTTCCACCGCCACCCCAACAGCACCTCATCCATCCCTCCCAACCGTGCTGCCCGGAGCCCGCCCCACAGGCGGAGGGCGTAACTGCAGGGCACCCGGATACGCCCGCCCTGCAGTTATGCGATGCCGCCGGCTGGCGACATCACCGGACATGCCTGCGCCGCCCTGGCATGTCCGCAGCTTATAGAAGCAGCCGCTCCAGGCTGCCCTGGTCCTTCACCCCGTGCTGGTAGAAATGCAGGATCTGGATGGCCAGTTCCTCCCGTTCGCCGTCGGTGGCGATATGCCGTGCCGTGCAGATATGCTCGTAAACGCGCTGGCAAAGGGCGACGTCCTCTTCCTGCATCGGCGTCTGGCCCGCCGACATCTTCTCTCTGATCATCGCTATTCCCTCACACGTCCCCTCCGGGGAGGTTCTAGGGCACGGATTGCGTTCTTCAACCGGCGTTTGCCCATGTCGCCGTGCCGCCCCCGTCCGCCTGCGGGATTTTTTCCATGCCCGTTCGCGATGTTACGCATGTAATAGAAACAGGCCGGCGCTTGCGCTATGGAAGGAGAAGGGCCGCCCGCTTAGGAGTTCAGGCAACCCTTCTCCACTGGTTTTGCAGCATCCAGCGTGGAGCATTGTAGGCCGGAATGACGCGTTCGCAATTTCACTTTTTAAATCGCGGCGTATTATTTCAGGCATTGCTTAATAAATGCCCGGCGGTACTTTGCGGCCGGGCATTTGCATAAATTTCGTACAGTAAAAACGGGTGTTTGAGCGGATTTATAACTGCCCGCACCGCGGCCGCCCGCGGGCCTGCGCTTTGCGGCCGGGCCTGCCGTAAGGGGAAGCGAAGCTTACGCGGCGTCAGCTACTCCGATTGGGCGAAGGCGGAGCCGCGATCGGCGCCCGCCGGCTGCTTCCGCTTTTTCCGGCGCAAGCTTATCATCGGCGTGCGGGGTCCGATGCGGTTTGCAACCCGGGGGAAGACGGAGAGGCCCGGCAGCGGAGGCGACCATGATTTTCCGGCAGCTTTTCGACAGTGTTTCCGGCACCTATACCTATCTCATCGCTTCAAGGCGCGGCGGCGAGGCGCTGATTATCGATCCCGTGCTGGAAAAGGTGGAGCGCTACATGCAGCTCGTGCGCGAGCTGGACCTGAAGCTGGTCAAGGCCGTCGACACGCATCTGCATGCCGACCACATTACCGGGCTCGGCGCGCTGCGCGACCAGACCCATTGCATCACCGTGATGGGCGAGCAGACCAAGGCCGATGTCGTTGCCATGCGCGTTGCCGAAGGCGACCGCGTCACCATCGAGGGGCTGAGCCTCGACGTGCTCTATACGCCCGGCCATACGGACGATTCCTATTCCTACCTGATGGGCGACCGCATCTTCACCGGCGACACGCTGCTCATTCGCGGCACCGGCCGCACCGATTTCCAGAACGGCGATCCGCGCGCCCAGTACGACTCGATCTTCAACAAGCTCTTGCGCCTGCCCGAGGAAACGCTGCTCTTCCCCGCCCACGACTACAAGGGCGACACGGTCTCCACCATCGGCGAGGAAAAACGCTTCAACCCGCGCCTGCAGGTGAAATCGATCGACGAATATGTCGAGCTGATGAACAACCTGCACCTGCCCAACCCCAAGATGATGGACGTCGCCGTGCCCGCCAATATCCATATCGGGCTGCACCAGGAGGAGATTGCGCGAAAAGGCTGGGCGGTGAGCGCGAAGGAGGCGCTGGCGCTGCGGGGAAGGAGCGATGTTGTCATAGTGGACCTGCGCGAGAGGAGCGAGCGGGAGCGGCACGGGGTCATCCCCGGCTCGCTGCATGCGCCCTATGCGGACCTGCAGGAGAACCTCTCAGCCGGCGGGATGCTGCATGAGCTGGCGGTGGCGACGGGGAAAAGGGTGGTGTTTTACTGTGCGTTCGGGGAGAGGTCGGCGATGGCGGTGCAGGCGGCGCAGGATGCCGGGGTGGGGAGCGCGTGCCATATTGAGGGTGGGATTGATGCGTGGAAGAAGGCTGGAGGGGTGGTGGGGGAGTGAGGGGAGGCAGGTTAAGGCTGCTTCAAGGGGCTGCGAGCCAATTAATTAGCTGAAAACGATAACAGGCGCGAGGTCCGATGTCGTCAAATTTTTCTTGATTTTGTTGTACTATTATCAGTCTCGTTGGACCTCCACTCAAGCAGTGCAAAGGCGTTGGTTGCGTTTTTGTTTTCTCCACGATGTTACCTTTCACGCCGGTATTTTTCGCGATTTCTCCGAGATTTGGATGATTTAGACGACTTTCTTTCCGTGGAGGAGTTTTCTTCATCACCCCACGTGCCGTGAGTCACGAGCTGCGCCAGTCGCGTTTTCGCTCTAGTCATTGGCTCATTCGCATACGGCAAATCAGAGATAATCCGAAAATAGCGGCGGGCTGCCTCAGTTGCCGAATTTTGTTGGCGATGCTTGACGAGTGCGCCTACATGTTTCTCGGCAAGAGTGACAATTGGGTAGTAGTCAGCGTCGCTAACTTGGCTTGAGTGCAATTTCTCAAGCGTGGCAGATGCGTTACCTAAGAGGCGCACGGTCTCAGCATCATATTCGGGGCGGCGGGCAGCCACTCTAAGCTGCAGGTCGGCCAAGGCGTGTACGGCATAAGTATTCTCAGGAAAAGCCGCAATCGATTTTTCCAGAATGGGCAGCGCACTTTCAAGCTCACCGAACATAGCGAGATATTGGCCATACTGAAGCCAAAAGTGACCGTCTAACTGAAAATCGACTTCGAAAGTCTGGTAGATTTTGAGGCCCTCCGCAACCTCGTTGCGACGACGAGATATTTCCCCTAGGAAATTATGATTCAAGATGAATTTAAACAAAATGCCATCGAGACGGCTGGTATTTTTGACGATAGGTAGGTTGTACTTTGTATAAGACTGGAGAACCTCTACCGCAGCCATAATAAGCTGACCAAAGTCGGCAACGTTTTCGATGATATGGCGGACATAGATCTCATGCCGAGCGACGTACCTATCGGATTGGTTGACCGATATGATACCTTCAAGATGCTTCAGAGCCCCCTCAAAAGAAAGGGTCTGTCTTATCCGCTGGTAAGCTTCCCGCGCCGCTCCCTTCGCAATGCCGGTGCGAGCAATAGTTGCTAGCCCGACGATGAGGAATAGTTTTCGGCAGTCTTCATGCGGAAGATTTTCATACTCTTCGGTGATGACTTTTGTGAATCTTTCGGAAGCCGTTGCTTCCTTGAGGGCAATTAGCAATTGGTCATCGGACTCGGCTAGCTTTTCCAGTCGCTTTTGAGGCGTCAATTTTCTAAACGCCGGAGCCGGTACGTATTGGAGTAGCCGATCCACCAAGCCCTGATGATCAGCGCGGACGAAACGCTGAAACTCAAATGAGGTAGAGAAATCACCAATCCGACGTTCGATATGCTGCCGCCATTCATTTGTTCGGGCGCTACTGATCAGGGTAAGATTGCCATGCGGGATTGAAAGAACATCCTCTTCGATGCTGTCGCTGAAGATAAAAGCATCGCCTATGTAAACGACGGCGTGGTCATCTTTGTGTAATCTATGAACTAGATCCAATGAGGCTTTCAACGATTTGACGTCGCCCCTAAGCTCATAGATTGGCGGCGCCTCATGCTCTTGCATAAATTTGATGAGTGCTTGAAGCAGCGCGGTCGTCTTCCCGCTGCCGGACTGCCCGTAAACTAGAAACATCCGGTCGTGGGCGGTGATTGCTGCGGTCAGTGCTCGATACAAGTGGTCGGTCTGTGAAAGCCAGAGAGGGACAGTTGTTGCAGCTATCTTCCAAGTTGGCGGTTGGCCTTCCAGGAAAGACCGAGCGGCCTGCGAGAGCGCCAACCCTTGCAAACTGTCGGCTTTGCTTTTCGTATCGGACCAACTGTGAAGCAATATCGTTTGCGCGGTATCGACCTCGGCGCGAGTGGGAGTGATCCGGGTGGCAAGGTCTACCGCGAATGAGTTTGTCGTTTTGCTAACGTCGAGGGGCGTTAACTGTGGACCGATTGTCCTGCGTAGCCAGTCAACGAAGTCCGCAAGTGTCGCTTTTATAACTATGATATTTTTTGCGGAAAAGCCGGCAAGTTGGAGGGGTGTAAACTCGTCAGGCGTTATTAGGAATGCCGCACCAAGACGGGAATCAGCGGAAGGTCGCGCCCTGTCCAGTTCCGCGGACAAAATGGGCTCTTCCATGCGGCTTCCAATGAAAATTGGCACATGCGCAGCATAGTCGGATGCCGCTTGTCGATACCAGTCGTGGCGATTTTCATTGAGTCGGGCGTTGTATTCTTTAGGTGAAAAAATGAAGCCATGCTCAGGTTTAACGGCTTCACCGTGCAGGTGGACTACTTGAACATTCTCAACGCCCTCATAAGCGGAAACTTTGTCCGAAAGTCCGTTAATATATCTGCGAATTTGTACGCCGCTTTTGGTGCTTTCAATGGCGTCATCGACATTCCAAGAGTAAACACGCTTCCAAGTGTACTGGAAAAGTGCGGACAGTTCCTCGGAGGGACGCAAAAGGCTGTATTCTTGGCGAATAAGGTTATGGAATTGGTCAATGCTTACTCTGCTACCTATTACGGCTTCCAGTACTTCAGGGAGTTTTTCGCCCGAGTATGGTAATCCCGCCATTTCAGTAAGGGTTTTCGCTAGCGCTCCGCCGAGCTTCACCGGCTCGTTTTTGACGTTCTTAGATGTAGCAGAAGTTCCCGCGCCTAAAAGAAGGACGGCTTGGCCGTCTTTAATCGCCTTTTGCAGCAGTCTCGAGTCATTGTCTTGAATCTCAAACATCGGCCCCTCCAACTCTTGGTTGAGTATCATCAATAGGGCACGGTTTGCAACGTGAGTTCTTGCTAGGTGCGCTCTTTTAGAAAAACGACAAACAATCCGGGGTGGTGGCTTATATAGATGCGAAGCTGCAAGCCCTCTCAGGAGTATAGGGCGATGCGGCCCCATTCATCTTCGAAATCGACAACCCATGCCCCATAAATCCACCCCCGAAGCCCTGAGCCAGCGCATCCACGCCCGCCTTTTGGCCACCAGCCACGGCCCGGCATGGAGCACCATTTCCGTCCACCTTCTCTCCCACCAACCGCTCGAAACCAATCTCCTCATACCCGCCGTTGCCGAGCCGCTTGTGGTCTGGATCGTCTCCGGCTCGGCTCGCGTCGAGGAGCGCGATATCGGCGGGGAGTGGATGGCGGTGGAGGTTTCGGCGGGGGATTTTTATCTGACGCAGAGTGAGACGCCCTATGAGCTGAGGTGGGAGACGAGTGCGGGTGAGGCGCTTTGTGTCATGCATCTCTATCTTGGGCTGCCGATCTACCAGCGGGCGGTAGCGGAGGTCTTGGGCGGCGAGGGCGGGGAGCGGTTTCGGCTGGCGGATGTATCCGGTGAACGGGACGAGGCGATTTCGGGGTTGATGGGGATGGTCCTAAAAGAGCTGACGGAGGCGGCCGAGCCGAGCGAAATGGTCGTGCAGGGCCTTGCGCAGGCGCTCGCCGTGCATCTGGTGCGGCACTACGGCAAGCGCGATGGCGCGGTGCCCGCCCGGCGCGGGGCGCTGCCGGCCTTCAAGCTGCAGAAGGTGGTGCGGATGATGGAGGCGGGGCTTGATCAGGCCTTCAGTCTCGAAAGCCTCGCGGCTGCGGCCGAGCTCAGCGCCTTTCATTTTTCCCGCGTCTTCAAGCAATCGACCGGCTCTTCGCCATCGGATTATTTCATCCAGCTCAAGATGGCCGAGGCGCGGCGGCTGTTGCGCGAAACGGATGAAAGCATCATCCAGATCGCGCTCGATCTCGGCTATTCCAGCCCCAGCCATTTCGCGCAGGTGTTCCGCCGGCAGGTTGGTGTCAGCCCGCGCGATTATCGCGGCTAGGCCATTGCGGGCGCGAGGCGCTGCCCGGTGTTGCCGGACTGGCTCTCGTTCACAGCAAATCCCCGACAGTTTCAGCAAGCGGCCGAGCGAAGGCGCGCGGCGATCTTTCTAGCCTGTTCCCGTCGAAACCAGCCGTCCCAAGGGCGGCAGATAAGGGAATGAAACCATGTCAATCCAGGGAAAGACGGCTCTCATCACCGGCGCATCAAGCGGCATCGGCGCTGCGACCGCGCTGAAGCTTGCGAAGAATGGCGTCAAGGTCGGGCTTGCGGCGCGGCGCGCAGACCGGCTGGCAGCGCTGGTTGCCGAGATCGAGCGGGATGGCGGGCAGGCGGTTGCGCTCGAAATGGATGTCGTCGATAGCGCCTCGGTGGCGTCAGGCGTCGCCAAGCTCGCTGCGGCCTTCGGCACGATCGATATCCTCTTCAACAATGCCGGCCTGATGCCGCTTTCGGATGTCGATGCGCTGAAAGTGGAGGAATGGCACCGGATGGTGGACGTCAATATCAAGGGCGTGCTCCACACCACCGCCGCCGTGCTGCCGCACATGATTGCCGCGAAATCCGGCCATATCGTCAACACCTCCTCGATTGCCGGCCGCAAGGTCTTTGCGGGCCTGACGGTCTATTGCGCGACCAAGCACGCCATTACCGCGCTGTCTGATGGCATGCGCATCGAACTCGGCAAAAAGCACAATATCCGCGTCACCTGCGTACAGCCGGGTGCTGTCGAGACCGAGCTTCTCGAGCAGATCTCGGACCCGGCCGTGCGCCGGCAGATGGAGGAGCTGAAGACGCAGATGGAGTTTCTGAAGGCGGGGGATATTGCCGATACGGTGCTGTTTGCGCTGCAATCGCCGTCGCACATGGATATTGCCGAAGTATTCGTGATGCCGACGCAGCAGGCTTGGTGAGCTTTGCCAAGCTAAGGCAGGCGGCGCCGGGCCTTTGCTCGATGGGGCCAGGGAACAGGGATTGGAGATAGCCGAGCCGCGGTTGATCGAGATTGCTCTTCGGACGATGGAAGAGTGGGAATCCGGTTCGCCTGTTCTGGCCTATCCGCAATAGGCATTCGCAAGCGAGGGGACGGGCAGGGCATGCGATGCTTTGCGCGCTCAGCCCGCCCGCAGAACCCGTGCCTCCACCGGCTGCCCGATGCCCTTCAGCGAAAGCATGCGCGGCTCGCTTCCGGCCACCAGCGCCGGCGCCTGGCGGGCTGCCTCGGCCGAGACCACGATCTCGCCCGCCGCTGCCTGCGATTCCAGCCTTGCGGCCTGGTTGACGACGCCGCCGATGGCGGTGAAATCGCTGTGGAAGCTTGAGAATTCGCCGATCTGCACGTCGCCCGTATGGATGCCGACGCCGATGCCGAGCGGCTGGCCGGGGTCGATTTCGGCAAGCGCTTCGCCGCAGAAGCGCTGGATATCCCTGCCGGCCTGGATGGCGGCGGCGGCATGGTCCTGGCGCCTGATCGGAAAGTTGAAGATCGCCATCAGGCCGTCGCCCATCTGCTTGTTGACGATGCCGTCATTGGCCCAGATCGCCTCGGCCGCGCGGGTCTGGAAGAGGCTGACGATGCGGCCGAGTTCGGCGGCGTCCGTGCGCTCGGAAAGGCCGGTATAATCGCGGATATCGGCAAAGAGGATGGTGGCGCCGGAGGTGATGTGGCGCTTTTTCTTCACATATTGGAAGGAGCGCTCGCAGATCGTGCAGATATCCGGGTTCATCTTGCTCCGGGTGATGCCGAAGGCGCGCAGCGGCAGCGAAAGCGGGCCGCCGATCGGGATCGGCATATGCATCTGGTCCCAGCAGCCGCGGCAGATGCCGGCGCTGCCGGGCCTTGCCTGATGCCTTGCGCTCGCCGCTGTCGTCATGGCCGTGATGCCCCGTTGCAGGCAGAGCTTCCGCCAGTCCGGGCCGTTTGGCAACGGCGTTTACGCCTTCCGTACGGTAACGTACTTCCGGCCGGGCGAACGATCTGTCTTGCTGTCTCCCTCAAGTCGCATCTTCGGGTGCCGGCCGGACGGCCGCAAGAGGCGAGGGAGGAACCGCCATGAGCGAAGACGGCAGGGACGAAATCATCAACGACGGCAGGGAGGAGACAGGCGCGGTGCGCCGGCGCGACATCCTGCTCGGCGGCAGTTCGCTGGCGCTTGCGGCACTTGCCGTTTCGGCGAGCGCGCCGGCGGCGAGCGCGCAACAGGCCGCGACGGGTGCGGCCGGCGGCAAGCCGAATATCCTCGTCATCATGGGCGACGATATCGGCTGGTTCAACCCGAGCATCTACCATCGCGGCATGATGGGCTACAAGACGCCCAATATCGACCGCATCGGCGCGGAGGGCGCGCTGTTTACCGACTGGTACGGCGAGCAGAGCTGCACGGCGGGCCGCGCCGCCTTCATCACCGGCCAGTCGCCGATCCGCACCGGGCTCACCAAGGTCGGCCTGCCCGGCGCCGATGTCGGGCTGCGGCCGGAAGACCCGACGGTTGCCGAATTCATGAAATCGCTCGGCTACAATACGGGCCAGTTCGGCAAGAACCATCTGGGCGACAAGGACGAGTTCCTGCCCACCAACCACGGCTTCGACGAGTTCTTCGGCAATCTCTACCACCTCAATGCGGAGGAGGAGCCGGAAAATCCCGACTACCCGAAGGACCCCGCCTTCCGCAAACGCTTCGGCCCGCGCGGGGTCATCCATTCCTTCGCCGACGGCCGCATCGAGGATACCGGCGCGCTGACGAGAAAGCGCATGGAAACCGTGGACCAGGAATTCTGCGATGCGGCCATGAATTTCATCGAGCGGCAGAGCAACAGCGGCAAGCCCTGGTTCTGCTATTTCAATTCCACCCGCATGCATGTCTGGACGCATCTGAAAGCGGCGTCCCAGGGCGTGACGGGCAAGGGGCTCTATCCCGACGGAATGGTGGAGCATGACGGCACCGTCGGACAATTGCTGAAGAAACTCGACGATCTCGGCCTGGCGCAAGACACGATCGTGGTCTACACGACCGACAACGGCGCGGAGGCGATGACCTGGCCGGATGGCGGCAACACGCCGTTCCGGGGCGAAAAGGCCACGAATTGGGAGGGCGGCTACCGCGTGCCGACCTTGATCCGCTGGCCGGGCGTCATAAAACCCGGCACGGTCTACAACGAGATGTTCTCCCACTACGACCTGATCCCGACTTTCTGCGCCGCGGCAGGCGAGGCCGATATCGTCGGCAAGGTGAAGGCCGGTTACAATGCCGGTGCGAAAACGTTCAAGGTCCACCTGGACGGCTACAACCTCATGCCATTTCTGAGAGGCGAGGTGAACGACGCCCCCCGGCGCGAATTCCTCTACTGGAACGACGACGGCGAGCTGGTGGCGATACGCCTGCAGGACTGGAAGATGGTCTTCAAGGAGCAGGACCACACCGGCATCGGCGTATGGAGCGGCGAATTCACCAACCTTCGGCTGCCGAAGCTGTTCAATCTCCGCGCGGACCCGTTCGAACGCGGCGACGAGTCCATTCAATATGACATGTGGATGGCAGAGCGCGCATTCGTGCAGGTCCCCGCTCAGGCCTTTGCCGCAAGGTGGCTCGAAAGCTTCGATGAGTTTCCGATCCGGCAGAAGCCTGCCAGCTTCAATCTCGACCGGGTGATGCAGCAGCTGTCCGAGCCCGGCGGCAGGTAGCAGCTTGCCGCGGCCTGAACGCCGCCCGGCAGGACGTTTTTCGCATCCGTCCCGTGCCGCCGCCGTTCGGCGGCACCCTTGACGGCCGGCCGGAGGACGCCACTTCAACCGTCACGCATGACGGGGTTTTTCTTGCACCGGTTCGACCACTATCTGCTCTTCATTCTGCTGTCGCTCGGCGGCGGGCTGCTCGTCGGCCTCATCAACCTGCCGGACGAATGGTACCAGTCGCTCGCCAAGCCCTGGTTCACGCCGCCCGAGCGGCTGTTCGGCCCGGTCTGGACGGTGCTCTACATCCTCGTCGGCATTGCCGGGGCGCGCAGCTATGCGCGCAGCCCGCGCTCGCCCGTCATGACCGCATGGATCGCCCAGCTTGTGCTGAACTTCGCCTGGTCGCCGGCCTTTTTCGGCCTGCGCTCGCCCGGCCTGGGGCTGATGGTCATCATCCCGCTGCTGCTCACCATCCTTGCCTTCATCGGCCTGTCGTGGAAACGCGACCGGCTCTCGTCGGCGCTGTTCGTGCCCTACGGCCTGTGGGTCGCCTATGCCGCGGCGCTGAACGGCGCCATCGTCTTCATGAACTAAAGCAATTCCAGCAAAAGTGGGAACCGGTTTTGCGTCCGGAATTGCGTGGAGGCAAAGAGCAATTCCAGCAAAAGTGTGAAGCGGTTTTGCGTCCGGAATTGCGTGGAGGCAAAAGCAATTCCAGCAAAAGTGTGAAGCGGTTTTGCGTCCGGAATTGCGTGGAGGCAAAGAGCAATTCCAGCAACAGTGCGCAATTATGCGGGAACCGCCATCAGACAGAAGATGGTCGTCCATGCGGCGGAGCTTCCGCGTGACCGGATCGTCATCGTTGGATCGCAGATCTGCGATCCGGCTCTTCATCTCTGGGCTAGGCTCTTTCAGGCGTCGACGAGTTCAACCTTTAGCCTTTTTCCCACCGAACGGGCAGCCCGGTCGAGTGTTTCAAGTGAAACGGCCACATTGCGAGGGTCGAGCACTCTTTTCACCTGAGTTCGGCTCGTGCCCATTTTGGCGGCCATTTCCGACTGGGTGATCGATTGTGCCTTCCGGGCTTCTTCGATCTGCCATGTCAAAACCCGCTTGATCGCCTCACCATAGACCTCTTCCTTTTCGCCGAGCTCTGCGAGGAAGTCTTCAAGCGTGCCGCCAACGGAAGAATTCAGGTCACTCATTTGTTTTTCCTCTTCTGCGACTTCTTTCGGCGTTTCGACCGTTCCTGATGCTCTTTCCAGCGTTTGATTGCCAGTTTGATCGCTTCCTGTTGACCATCCTTGCCTTCTTCGCCGTGAAGCAAGAGCATGATGCCATCATCGATTCCGAAATAGGTTCTGGCTTCAACCGTATTGCCCTTGATGCTGGATCGGACTTCCCGGACGCCATCACAGATAGGCCTGCAGGTCGGCATACCGACCGGCCAGCCGAACTCAACGGTTGCGATGTCGGCTCCAACTGTGCGGCGATCGTCCTTGTCGAGCGACAGAAGCCAGTCCTTAACCGGTTCAGCGCCTTCCTCGGTCACGAAGAACCTCGCTGTGATGCGCTTCATCGGAACTCCTTGTACCGTATAAGGTACAAATCGGCAAGTTAATTATCCGGGTGTCGTGCGATTGCAAACATGCGCGCGATACCATCTTGAGTTGTCGATATGAGATTCTGCCGCGAAATTCCATAGCCTGCGCCAGTCCGGTCTGCAGCGCGACCTGCTTTGCGCAGTCCGCCGTCGAAACCGGAGCCTCGCCGGCAAATGCTCCAGCCAGCGAAAGCTTGCGGCGCCGGTCGGGCGGTCCTAAACTCGGGCCAGACATTGTCCCGTTCGAAGGGAGAGACTGCGATGCCGTCGAGTTTCAATGTCGGAAGTGCCGAGGGTTACGAGCAGCTGATGGGGCGCTGGAGCAGGAGGCTCGCGCCCGGTTTCATCGATTTTGCCGGGCTCGGCGATGGCGAAAGCGTTCTCGACGTCGGCTGCGGCACGGGAAGCCTGACCTTCGCGCTCGCCGGGCATGCCGGCCTGAAGGCGATTTCGGCCATCGATTTTTCGCCTGTCTTCGTGGAGGCGGCAAGCCGGCGCAACCGGGACCCGCGCGTCACGATCCGGCAGGCGGATGCCTGCGCGCTGCCCTTTGCGGATGCAAGCTTCGACCGGGCGCTCTGCCTGCTCGTGCTGCATTTCGTGCCGGAGGCCGGCAAGGCGGTGGCCGAGATGGCCCGCGTCGTGCGTCCGGGCGGCACGGTTGCCGCCGCCGTCTGGGACCATTACGGCGGCATGTCCTGCATGCGCATGACGTGGGATACGGTTGCCATGATCGACGCCAATGCGCAGGCCATGCGCCACCGCTACTCGTTCCAGCCGATGATGCGGCCGGGGGAAATGAAGGCGAGCTTTGCCGCCGGCGGCCTTGCCGATGTCGAGGAGACGTCGCTGACGATCCGCATGGATTACAGTTCCTTTGCCGATTACTGGGACCCGATCGCGGCCGGCGAAGGCCCGCTCGGCAAATATGTGGCGGCGCTCGATGCGCCGATGCGCGCGAAGGTCGATGCCGCCGTCAGGCAGGCCTACGAGGCCGGCGAGCCGGACGGGCCGCGATCCTTCGCCTCCGTCGCCTGGGCCTGCCGGGGCAGGGTGCCGGGGTGAGGCGGGGCGGAGCCTTCGCGCCGGTTTACCGCGGCCGCCTGACGGCCCGCACCTTGCCGCTGCCGCCGCCGCCGGCGTAGAAGAGGTCGCCGCCATCGGCTTCCAGCCCGGAAACGCCGGTGCCCTCGGGCATGTCCAGCCGTTCCAGCACCTCGCCGGTTGCCGGGTCGATGCGCCTGATGTCGCTCCTGTCGTCCTGCCAGGTGGCGTGCCAGAGTTCGCCGTCCACCCAGGTGACGCCGGTGACATGGCGCCTGGAATGGATGGTGCGCAGGATCGCGCCCGTTTCCGGGTCGATCTCGTGGATGCAGTTTTCGCGGTACTGGCCGACCCAGAGGCTGCCCTCGCACCAGGCCATGCCGGAATCGGCACCCTTGCCGGGGGCCGGGATGGTGGCGAGCACGGCGCCGGTTTCAGGGTCGATCTTGCGGATCTTGTCTTCGGCGATCTGGAAGATGTAGCGCCCGTCGAAGGCGGTGCCGGCATGGGCGGCGATATCGATGGCGGCAAGTTCCGCTCCGCTTGCCGGGTCGAGCGCCCGCAGGCTCTCGCCGGCGGCAAACCAGACCCTGCTGCCGTCATAGGTGACGCCGCCGATATTGCGCGCGCCCTCGAACGGGCCGTATTCCCGCACGATTTCTGCCTGCGATGTCTTCATCTGCTCCATCCTCCGTTGGCCAGACGATGTTAGTCGCTCGGCAGCGGGCCGGGGAGTAACAATGTTGTCGGGAAGCCGACGACCGGCGGCATCATCCAGCGGCGCGCGCGGCCGTTGCCGACAAACTGCACCTTGCCGGCTGCCGCCAGCGCATCGAGCGCCCGCTGCACTGTGCGCGGGCTGAGGCTGAGGGCGATCGCCAGCGCCGTGCTGGACCAGGATTCGCCGTCGGCAAGAAGCGCCAGCAGCGCCGCATGGTCCTCCTCCACCGGCGGGGCGAGCACGACGACGGCGCGCCCGCCATGCGCCAGCAGGGCAAAACCGTGGCTCGTCGCCTTCACCTCGGCAAGACCGGCAAGGGCGGCACGCAGCCGGCCGATCTCGACGCGCAGCCGCGCCCGGTGGGATTCGTCGGCATGGCGGGCGCGGAAGGCGCGGGCAAGCAGGGCCGAGCGCGAGATATCGGAGGGTGCCGCTTCGCCAAGCGCGCGGGCCAGCGCAAAGAGCACCGGCCGGCTGGCGAGCGGCACGATGGCGCCGCCGGCGCGCACGACGTTGCGGCAGGCGTCGACGACCAGCGTGCCGGAGGCAAGCAGCGCCTCGACCTCCTGCAGCTGCAGGAGGCGCTGCGTGCCGCCCTCGAGCAGCCGGGCGGCGGGCGCGTCCAGAACCCTTGCCGCTTCGCCGACCTCCACGGCAAGCGCCGGAATGCCGGCTTTCGCCGCCGCCTCGGCGGCCCTTGCCAGCGCGGCGCGGGCCGGGCCGGTGCGCAGCCGGCGGATCGCCACACCGGCAAGGGCCAGCTCGTGGCCGGCGCGGGCGGCCGGCGGCAGCGGCGAGGGGTCGAGATCGGCAAGCAGCCTTTCGGCCGCATCCAGATGGCCGATCAGCAGCAGGCGGCGGATCTGCAGGGTGCGGGCATGGGCGGCGTTGACGCGGTCGCCGCGCCGCTCGAGCGTCAGGCGGGCCGCCTCCAGCGCCTTTTCCGGCCAGGTGAGATCGCGCGAGACCAGCGCGATCTCGGCCTGCGCCACGACGCAGCGCGCACGCGCCACCGCCTCGCGCGGGCCGAAGGCAAGGGCCGCGCCCTTGAGCAGCGCCTTGGCGCGGGCGAGATCGCCGAGCTGGGCCATGGCGATGCCGCGCAGCGCCAGCGCCGGCGGGTCGTTGCGCAGCGCCACGCGCTTCATGGCGCCCAGCGCATCGCCGACGGCAAGCGCCTGCGCGGCGGCTGTTATCAGCGAGTCCATCGGAATCCCGTCACACTTGTAACTCCCACCGCTTGGCCTTCCAGACCTAGTTTATTCCCCATCGGCAGGCAACGGCCCGCCGTCTGACAGGTTTCGATGCCAATGAGGAGAAGAGCGATGACGATGCACAAGACCGGAACACGGGCGGAATGGCTGCAGGCGCGGCTGGCGCTGCTCGAGCACGAAAAGGAACTGACGCGCCGCAGCGACGAGATCGCCGAATTGCGCCGGGAGCTGCCCTGGGTGAAGATCGAGAAGGATTACCGGCTGGAGACGGAAGCCGGCATCGTGCCGCTCGCCGCCCTCTTCAAGGGCCGCTCGCAGCTCATCGTCTACCATTTCATGTTCGGGCCGGATTATACGGCCGGCTGCCCCTCCTGCTCGTCGATCGCCGACGGTTTCAACGGCGTCGCCGTGCATCTGGAAAACCACGACGTCGCCTTCAGCGCCGTCTCCCGCGCCCCGCTCGCCAGGCTTCTGGAGTTCAAGCGCCGCATGGGCTGGAGCTTCGACTGGGCCTCGTCCGGCGGCAGCGATTTCAACCACGATTTCAATGTCTGGTTCACGCCGGAGGAACAGCGGGGCGGCGGCATCGACTATAATTACCGCCGCGAGCCGCCGATGCTCGACGCCCAGGCCGGCAGGACGGTGCAGCAATGGGAGCTGCGCGGCAGCGAAGGGCCGGTCGCCGAGATCGCCTCCATGACCGGCACCGACATCGCCACCTATACCCGCGACCGCCCCGGCCTCAGCGCCTTTATCATGCAGGGCGGCGAAATCTACCACACCTATTCCTCCTATGCCCGCGGGCTCGACGGCGTGTGGGGCATGTACCAGTGGCTCGACCGCGCGCCGCTCGGCCGCAACGAGACGGGTGTCTGGTGGCGCCACCACGACCGCTACGAGGCCGCCTGATGCGCCCCTCGGCCTCCACATCCACACTTGGGGCCGGCCGTTGCGCCGGCTCCCGCCTGACGGCGGGCCTTGCGCGCGGGCTCTCGCTCGCGGCGGCACCGACCTTCGCCCTCATGGCAGCGCTTTCGGCAGGAGAGCCGGCAGCCGGCATGATCTGTTCCGGCATGCCGATGCACGGGCCGGCCGGCATGAGCGGCATGGCGGCGATGTACCTGCTGATGAGCCTGTTCCATGCCGGGCCGTGGCTGCGGTGGATCGGCGGCGAGGGCGGCTTTCGGGCTTCGTAGGGTGGCCGCCTCCGACCGGCAGCCCGGAAGGACGGAGGGTGTACCGTGCCCGCGTGGCCGAACCGGCGCCGGGCTGTTCGCTCAGGGGGATCGGGTGTATCCTTTCCGGTCGCGGGTCCGGCGGAGGAACCGAAGATGCGTGTGTTCCCGGCAAGCGTGTTCATCTGTCTGAGTGTTCTTGCAACGGCCCAGGGCGGCCCGCTCCACGATGCGGCCGGCAAGGGCGACCTGGCGGCGATTGCGGCCGCCCTCGACGCAGGGGCCGATATCGAGCAGCAGGACAAGGGCGCCACGCCGCTGTTTCTGGCTGTTCGCGGCGACCATCCGCAGGCGGCGGAACTGCTGATCGCGCGCGGTGCGAACGTGAATGGCGAGTCGGCGATCGGCCTGCCCCTGACCGCTGCCGTCCTGAAAGGTTCTCCCGAACTCATCCGGATACTGTTGGCGCATGGCGCCGATCCCAATGCGGCGGCGCGAGGCGAGCGCATGCTGCACTTCGCGGTCGCGGGCGGCTGTCTGGACTGCGTGAAGGCCCTTGTCGAGGCTGGCGCCGACGTCAATGCCATATGGGTGCGCGGTGATCCCGCCCGCCTGCCGAGCATTATCACCGCCTATCATCTGGCAAGGCGCGACGGCCGCGCCGAAATCGCCGGCTACCTTCTGGCTCACGGCGTCGTCATACAGAAACCCGAGCCCATTTCCGCGAAACTGGCAAACGGGGACCCGGCGAAGGGCGCGGTATTCTTCGCCTCCAATTGCGCCAGTTGCCATGCCAGGCGCCCGCAGGACATATCCCGCAATGGGCCGAACCTGTGGAACGTCGTGGGACGGGACAAGGCCTCGACAGAGTTCGCGCGCTATTCCAGAACCCTGTCGGAATGGGAGGGGACATGGACCTACGAGGACCTCAACATCTTCATCGCCGGGCCGTCGCTGACGACGCCGGGCGTGAACATGGAGGTGCGCGGCGCGCCCGATGAAGCCGATCGCATAGACGTCATCGCCTATCTGAGAACCCTCAGCGACAACCCGGTTCCGCTGCCCTGACCGCGCCTATCGCAAGGCAGTCGATGTTGGGGCGGTGGGGTCTGGGCCGTAGTTCTATCGACGTTTCGCTCGAGGCCAGTGTCGGAACATGGTCCAGACAGCATCATCGTCTGCCCCAGGGTCCGCACGGTTCCCTCTTTAAGTACTTGGTAAACCAAGCCTTTCATGCCGACCGATTTAAGACAAGCGCCCATCGATGCCGGGTTGCGGGGATATTCCCCGCTATTGTAACGACGATAGGCGTATGATGTTTAATCGTGACGCAGCGGTCGGGCTATTTGCCATCCATAGAAGGCGAGCGGATCAGGATTGGTGAGTGTGTATGTTCTCTAGATGCATCGTCTTTGCCATCTTCGTTCTTGTATCTCATTCCTACGCCGTTGCAGCGGTGCAGGAAGTTTCCCCAGTCGAATCTCCTCTTAACCCGAGCGCTCCTTGGGCGATCGAATGGAATATGCCCGACCGGAAAGATGAGACTACGCCAAAGACGCTCATAGTTTGTTCGGAGCATTCGGATGAACAGGTTGGGCAGTATAGGTCGCTGATCGAAAAAGCCATCGTGCTGCAAGGCTATACGGTCCTGGATGGGAATAAGCCGAACGAACTGAAGAAAGCCGAAAACAGCATTGGTTACATTGTCTTTATCGACAAGAATACCAGCGGCAAGGGGCTCGGCGACTGCATAGAAAATTATCCCGAGCTCAAGCCGATCGTTGCCGATTTCATGCAGACGGCTGATGCACAAAAAAATATGCAGATATTGATTCAGGCCGGAGTTCTACCGGCAGGAACGCCTCCATCGCAATGTATGTCGAGATTTTACTACCCAACGAAAGATTATGATCCGACGAGAGAACCTCATCAACGGTGGGTTGCTCATGTCGGCATAGCCTATTCCTCTGACTTAAGCTGTCTTGAACACTTTCAGCTTGGCACCTTTGGAATTCATGCACGTTCCTGCCAGTCAGCAGGGATCTGCCACTGACGAAGGTCCTCGCCATTTTGGCATGAGGGAAGTTGGGTTGCCGGCCTCCGCCTCACGCAGTTCCCATACTGCGCAGTTGCCTCAGTGGGGCGAGGCCGCCACCCCACCCAACCTCATCCCTGTCCTCGGGCTTGTTCCGGGGACCATCACAGGGATCCAGCAGCCGCGTGTCCACGCGGCGGAAGACTCTTGTTCTCGCGGCAAGCTCCCAGTGTTGGCGAATACGCGGGAGAGCAGCCGGCGTTCCTCTCTCCTGGCATGAGGCGAGCGGTCTGTTCTTCAGGAGTCTCTTCGGCTTGCAGACGCAAGCCGGCTGGATCCCTGTGACAGGCACAGGGATGAGGTGGGTGAGGGAAGCGTCGCTGCCCAAAGCCGGCGTCGGGCAGGTGTCGGGGATGGCGGCAAGGGCCTTCCGCAGCCTCTTCCACCCGGCACGGCCCTTTCACCGCCACCCCAACAGCGCCTCACCCATCCCTCGCAACCGCTCTGCCGCGAGGCCCACCCCAACCACCTCATCCCTGTGCCTGTCACAGGGATCCAGCAGCCGCGTGTCCACGCGGCGGAAGACTCTTGTTCTCGCAGCAAGCTTGCAGTGCTGGCGAATACGCGGGAGAGCAGCCGGCTTCCTTTCTCCTGGCATGAGGCGAGCGGTCTGTTCTTCAGGAGTTTCTTCGGCTTGCAGACGCAAGCCGGCTGGATCCCTGTGATGGTCCCCGGAACAAGTCCGAGGACAGGGATGAGGTGGGTGAGGGAAGCCGCTCGGCCAACCAACGCTCCCATACCGGGCAAAGGCCTTGCGGGGGAAAGTCGGTGGCACTCTCCTTGCCTCGTGCCTGCACGAAGGATGTCACTGAAATGGCGGAAAGGTAGGCTGGCGATCCGCTGTCTAGCGCGTCCATACTGCGCAGTTGCCTCAGTGGGGCGAGGCCGCCACCCAATCCTCCTCATCCCTGTGCCTGTCACAGGGATCCAGCAGCCGCGTGTCCACGCGGCGGAAGACTCTTGTTCTCGCGGCAAGCTCCCAGTGTTGGCGAATACGCGGGAGAGCAGCCGGCTTCCTCTCTCCTGGCACAAGGCGAGCGGTCTGTTCTTCAGGAGTCTCTTCGGCTTGCGGACGCAAGCCGGCTGGATCCCTGTGACAGGCACAGGGATGAGGTGGGTGAGGAAAGCGTCGCTGCCCAAAGCCGGCGTCAGGCAGGCGTCGGGGATGGCGGCAAGGGGCCTTCCGCAGCCTCCTCCACCCGACGCGGCCCTTTCAGCGCTAACCCACCAGCGCCTCACCCATCCCTCGCAACCGCTCTGCCGCGAGGCCCACCCCACTAAGACAACTGCGCGGCAGGGAAGCTGCATGAGGCAGAGGCCGGCGGCGGAGGCTGGCGGCCTTTCCCTGCGGCTGCGGGCGCGGCGGCATGGTCGATCGCGGTCCGGTTTCTTGCCCCGGCCGGTTTTTTCTTTCTTAAGATCATTGCCCTAGCTTGCGTGGCTGCGCCGGTTCCGTGCCACGTCCCGCCGCGAGGATACATGGATAGTAATTTCGCCTTCCTGCTGCCGGTCATGATGCTGATTTTCGGCTGCACCTTTCTGATCGTCGGCCGCTTCGGGTCGCGGGAGGCGACGTTGTGGGGGCCGGGTTATCTGGTCGCGGCGGCGGCCTTTTCCGTGCCGCTGGTCGACGGCCTGCTTGGCGAGCGCAGGGCCTCGCTGCTTGCCGATGCGCTCTTCCTCATTTCCTTCGTCTTTTATGGCGGCGCGCTGCTTGCCCGTTTCGGGCAGCCGTCGCGGCTGGCGCTGCGTCTGGGTTTTGCCGGGGCGGTCTACGCCGGCATCCTTTATGCGGTGCTGGTGCGCGGAAGCATTCCGGCGGAATTCCTGCTCGACGATTTCGGCTGCGCGGCGCTGCTTGCCTTTGCGATCGTCTCCAGCCTGAAACATATGCGCCACGCGGCCGACAGGGTGCTCGTCGCCGTCTCCGGCCTCGTGGTGGCCGATACGGTGGTCCGCAACATCGTCTTCGTCTTCGTCGTGCCCTCCTATGGCGGGCACGAGGATTTCATCGCGTCGCAATATGCCTTCGCCATGCAGGCCTCGGCATCGGTGCTGGCGCTGGTCTTTGCGCTGTCTGCGCTGGCGGCCGCCACGTTCGACACGATCGTTGCCCATCGCGACGCGGCCGAGCGCGATCCGCTGACCGGCATGCTCAACCGCCGCGGCTTCGACCGTCTGGCCGGGGAGCGCAAGGGGGCGGAAGGCGCCGTCATCATCTGCGACATCGACAATTTCAAATGGGTGAACGACACGTTCGGCCATGGCCCCGGCGACGAGATGATCCGCGCCTTTGCCGGGATACTGGAGGCGCGGCTGCCGGAGGGCGGCCTTGCGGCGCGTTTCGGCGGCGAGGAATTCGTGGTCTTCCTGCCTTCCACGCCGCTGGTGGCCGCCGCCGATTTCGCCAACCGGGTGCGGCTGGCCTTTGCGGCGGTCGAGCGCAAGCCGGCCGGCGGAATCACGGCAAGCTTCGGCGTGGCCGGCGCGAGTGCCGCCGACCATTCCCTCTACGAGCAGATCGCGCGCGCCGACAGGGCGCTCTATGCGGCCAAGGAGGGCGGGCGCAACAAGGTGATGGTGGAGGGCGAGCCGCCGCAGGACATGTCCGGCCCGCGTCTTTATCGCTCATCCCAATAATGCGGCCGGCAGGGCAATATGGGCCTGGAGACTTGATTGCCCGCAAGGCGCGGGTAAAAGGCTCGTGTTTCACCCGTTCGCAATTCATCCGCAGGATCAGCCCACAGGATCGACCATGCCCTTTTCGCTCAATCCGGCCGCCTTCTGGCCGGTGATCATGCTCTTTGCCTCCAATATCTTCATGACCTTCGCCTGGTACGGCCACCTGAAGCACAAGGGCAGCGCGATCTTCATCGCCATCGTTGCCAGCTGGGGCATCGCCTTCTTCGAATATTGCCTGGCGGTGCCGGCCAACCGCATCGGCTCCACGGTCTATTCGACGGCGCAGCTGAAGACGATGCAGGAAGTCATCACGCTCATCGTCTTTTCCGGTTTCTCGATCTTCTGGCTGGGCGAGAACCTGACCTGGAACCATGCGATCGGTTTTGCGCTGATCGCGGTTGGGGCGTCCTTCATCTTCCGGACATAGTCTCCAACGATTTCAACAGATTACAAATCGTCCATGTCGGGAAATCGCCGCATTTCCTACACCGTGGCGTCGCAATTGGCTGAGACCCTGTCACTATCCGGTGATGAAGAGGTGAACGGTCATGAGCCTGTCTTTTCCGACGATGGCGGCGATCCGCTTCGGCTACGGGCTGCGGCCGGGCGAGGCGCTGGCGCAGACGAAGGATGAGCTGATTGCGCAGGTCGGCCGCGGCGCGGCTGCCGTGCCGGGTTTTCCCGTGGGCGGCGTTGCGGCGCGGCAGGCGGAAATCCTCGACCTGCAGGACCGGCTGAAACAGATCCGGCAGGCCGGCGGCGACGATCTCGCGCGCCGGCAGCAGCGGCGCGCCCTGCAGCGGCGCGCGCAGCTTCTGTTCCAGATGGATGCCAATGCGCGGCTGATGCAGGCGGTGCTTTCGCCCGACGGGTTCAACGAGCGGCTGGCGACGTTCTGGACCAACCATTTTTCCACCAGCGCCGCCAAGAGCGTGCCAATGCGGCTGATCGTGCCGCTCTATGAGGCCGAGGCGATCCGGCCCTTCATGGGCGGAAAGTTCGCGACGCTGCTGCGCGCCGCCACCGCGCATCCGGCCATGCTCATCTATCTCGATCAGGCGCAATCGCTGGGGCCGGATTCCAAGGGCGGCATGCGGCGCAACAAGGGGCTGAACGAAAATCTCGGCCGCGAGCTTCTGGAACTGCACACGCTGGGCGCGGGCAGCGGCTATACGCAGGCCGACGTGCGCGCGGCAGCGATGGTGCTGACCGGGCTGACGGTCGACCAGCAGCAGATGCAGACGGCCTTCCGGCCGCAGATTTCCGAACCCGGCGAACATCGGGTCCTCGGCGTCGGCTATGGCGGGGCGAAACGCACACGCGGCGATTATCTCGCCATGCTCGACGATCTCGCCGTGCATCCCAAGACGGCCGGGCATATCAGCCGCAAGCTCGCGGTGCATTTCGTCTCCGACCAGCCGCCGCAGGAGATGGTCGCGGCCATGAGCGAGGCCTGGATGAAGACGGATGGCGACCTGACCGCCGTCTACCGCGCCATGCTCGACCATCCCGCCGCCTGGGCGAACGAGGGCGCCAAGGCGCGCCAGCCTTTCGACTATATCGTCAGCGGGCTTCGGGCACTGGATAGCGGCGCCGGCGCCGGCGACGTCGCGGTCTTCATGCAGGCCTACCGGCAGGAGGATGCCGACGGCGACGACATGGCCGCCATGGCGCAGAAGAAGGATGCGGGCGCCGGCCAGCAGGCCATGCAGGCGCCGCCGGGCCCGGAGGATGAGGCGCGCATCAAGCGGCGCAAGGCCTTCCGGACGGCGCGCGCGCTCGGGCAGGGCGCGCTGCGGCGCATGGGCCAGCCGACATGGCTGCCGCCGAGCCCGGCCGGCTTCGAGGAGAGTTTCTCCGCCTGGATCACCGCCAGCCAGCTTTCCGAGCGGCTTGCCTGGGCGCGGCGCGCCAGCGCCCAGTTCGGCAGGGATGCCGATCCGCGGCAATTCCTGAAGGCCACGCTTGCCGATGCCGCCCGCGACGAGACGATCCGCGTCGTCTCGCAGGCGCCGAGCCGGACGAGCGGGCTGACGCTGGTGCTCGCTTCCCCCGAATTCAACCGCCGATAAGGATCTCCGTCATGACAGGCTTTACGCTTTCGCGCCGCGGTTTCCTCGCCTCCGCCTGCTGTCTTGCCGCCGCTCCCGTCCTTACGCCCGTCACCTTCGCGGCGATGCCCGGCGACAACCGTTTCGTGACGATCGTGCTGCGCGGGGCGATGGACGGGCTCGATCTCGTGCAGCCCTATGGCGATGCCGGCTTTGCGGCGCTGCGGCCCACGCTCGCGCTCACGCCCGACAGGGGGCTTCTCGATCTCGACGGCCACTTCGGGCTCAATCCGGCGGCGGCCGGCCTGATGCCGCTGTGGAAGGCGAGGGAGCTTGCCTTCGTGCATGCCGTTTCCACGCCCTACCGCGACCAGCGCAGCCATTTCGACGGGCAGGACATGCTGGAATCGGGCGGCGAGCATGTGGCCGAGGAAAAGACCGGCTGGCTCAACCGGGCGCTTGCCGTCATGCCGCGCCCGGCTGCGCGGAAGGCGATCGACGTCAACACGTCCACCGAGCTGATCCTGACCGGGCCGAACAATGTCGATGTCTGGGCATCGGATTCCAATCTCGGGCCGGCCAAGGACGAGATGCAGTTCCTGATGCGGCTCTATGCCGGCGATCCGGCCTTCGCGAAGGCGATGGACGAGGCGATGCGGGCCGACAGTGCGGCAATGCTGTCGGAACCTTCCGGGGAGCGCGGCGAGAAGATCGGCGACGTGGCCGCTCTCGCCGGCAACATGCTGAAGGGCGATTACCGCATCGCCAGCTTCTCCATCACCGGCTGGGATACGCATGTCGGCCAGCTCGGCCAGTTCAGGCGGCCGGTGCAGGACCTGGAGCGGGCGATCACGACGCTGAAGGCGACGATGGGGCCGGATGTCTGGTCGAAGACGGTGGTGCTTGCCATGACGGAATTCGGCCGCACGGTGCGCGAGAACGGCTCCGGCGGGACGGATCACGGCACCGGCGGCTGCGCGGTGCTGGCCGGCGGGGCTATCGACGGCGGGCGCATTCTCGGCAAATGGCCGGGGCTTGGCGACGGGGCGCTGCTGGATGACCGCGACCTGATGCCGACGGCCGACGTGCGCGAGCTTGCGGCGGCGATGCTCTACCGGCAGTTCGATGTGTCGGCCGAGGACCTGACGGGGAAGATTTTTCCGGGGCTGAGTTTCGACAGCGGCTCGCAGTTCTTGCGGGGGTGATGGGTGCTTTTGGGATGACGCTGTGGTCTTGGCCCCCTCATCCGACCCTTCAGGCCCCCTGACCGGGGTTGAGCCACGGGTTTCAACCCGTCCTTCGGACCCCCGCTGGGGAGAAGAGGGATGCCGCGACGTTTCCGTTTTCTCAAAGGAGTCGTGTGCCACGTCCCCTCTACCCAGCGGGGAGAGGGTTAGGGTGAGGGGGCCGTTGGGACGCGGTGAGCTATCCCCGACCTCCGTCATTCCTGTGCCTGTCACAGGAATCCAGCCACCGCGCGTCCGCGCGGTGAATGACTCCCATATGCCGCAAGCAAATGAGTCTCTCCTGCCCAAGGACTTGGGCAGGCTGGATCCCTGTGACAAGCACAGGGATGAGGTGGGGAGGGGAGCGTCGCTGCCCAAAGCAGGCGTCGGGCATGGCGGCAAAGACCGCCGCAGCCTCCGCCACCCGACACGGCCCTTTCAGCGCCACCCAACGGCGCCTCACCCAGCCCTCGCAACCGTCCTGCCGGAAGGCTCACCCCAACAGTGCCTCGCCCAGCCCTCGCAGCAGCCCCGCCCGCGGCCCACCCCAACCACCTCATTCCCGTGCCCCACCCAGCCCTCGCAACCGTCCTGCCCGGAGGCCCACCCCAACCTCCCTTGTATCTGCACATTGATGATTTTGTGCGAAAGAAGCGACTGAGCCTCTTGCCGGGTGGCCACCCGGCAAGAGGCGTGGCGGCGTCGCCCGTTCTCCCTCCGGCTACAACCGTGGATGAGCCAGGGATCGTCGCCATCGTCACGTACGACCGAACAGTCGCTTGGTTCCAACCGCACGCACAAGGCAGGTTACCGTGAACAGCATCATATGTGGAGTGGATGTTTCGAAGGAGTGGCTGGATGTCTTCATCCGCCCGTTGGGTGTTTCCCAGCGTTTCAGCAACGATGCGTCCGGTATCGGTGCGCTTGGCGCGCTCTGCCTTGCCGAGGCGGTCGAGCTCGTCGCCATGGAAGCCTCCGGCGGCTACGAGCGGCCGGCCTTTCTGTTGTTGTGGGAGATGGGGGTCGCCTGTGCGCTTGCCAATGCACGCAATGTGCGCCGCTTTGCCGAAGCCATGGGCTTTCTGGAAAAGACCGATCAGATCGATGCGGCGGTGATTGCCCATTATGCCGAGGCCAGGCCGCTGCGTGCCTCGCCACCGCCGAAGCCGGCGCAGATGCGGCTGCAGGCCTTGGTGGCGCGGCTGTCCCAGGTCACCGGCGACCTGATCATCCAGAAGCAGCGCAGAAGCGTTGCCCGCGATGCACAGGCCGTTGAAAGCCTCAACGAGGTGATCGCGCTTCTGGTGCGTCAGAGCCGCAGGCTGGAAGGCGAGATCGCCTCGATGATCGACGACGATCCGCTCTGGGCCGGCCTCGACAAGGCCTTTCGCTCCATCAAGGGTGTTGCCTCGCGCACCGTAGCCCGGCTGATGGCCGAGCTGCCGGAGATCGGTCATATCTCCAACAAGGCTATCGTCAAGTTGGCTGGCCTTGCGCCGATTGCCAACGACAGCGGCAAGAAAAGCGGACCACGGCCGGTGCGCGGCGGTCGCAAGGGGCCACGTGGCATCCTCTTCCTGATCGCCGCCATTGCTGCCAGATACGATCCGCATCTGGGCGCCTTCCAGCAACGGTTGCAAGCCGCAGGCAAACCGAAAATGGTCGTTCGCATTGCACTCGCCAGAAAGCTCCTCGTCATTCTCAACGCAAAAGCACGAGATGCGCGAAGGGAATTCGCACATGCAACTTGACACACCAGATAGTCGCTCATTCCTGTGCCTGTCACAGGAATCCAGCCACCGCGCGTCTGCGCGGTGAATGACTCCCATATGCAGCAAGCAAACGAGTCTCTCCTGCCCAAGGACTTGGGCAGGCTGGATCCCTGTGACAAGCACAGGGATGAGGGTGGGGAGGGGGCGTCGCCGCCCAAAGCCGGTGTCGGGCATGGCGGCAAAGGTCATGCCCATAGCCATCGCCCGCAAAATCCTCGTCACAGCCAACGCTTTGCTCAGGGACAAGACCATGCTCAACCCCACCTGAGAATACAGTTGCCAGCCAGCTTGCGTCTGCAGGCTGAAAGGACTCCCTCATCGGGATCGCCTGTAGTCGGCTTATTGGCGCTGCGTTCAAGGAAGAGTCTCGCGCCGCGTGGACACGCGGCTGCTGGATTCCTGTGACAGGCACAGGAGGGAGATTGGGGTGGCTCGTTCGCCCTCAAAAGGAGCGCACGGTGGAAGGGAGCGGCGTGCCAACCCTCTCAAATCACATCAAAAAGGCCTGTCCAGTCAGGCCTCGTCCTCCACCCCGCCATTGACCTGCAGGCTGTTCAGCACAGACAGAATGCCCTGCCAGCTCTGATAACCCGAGGTCGGGTCGGCGGCGCGGCCCTGGGATTCGATTTCGTCCATCGCGTTGCTGGCAATGCCGATGAAGTCCTGCGAGGTGCTGTCATAGGCGGAGCTTTCGGCTTCGGAAAGCGGCAGCAGCGTGCCGTCGGCGGCGATCTTGCCGAAGGGGCGGCCGGAAAGCTGCAGCTGCAGGACCTGGGCAAGGTCGAGCTCGCCGGAATCGTAGAGGTCGGTGGAAAGATCGCGCATTTCGGCCGGCGTCATGTGGCTGAAATCGTAGGAGCCGCCTTCTTCGTCACCCGACGTATCCTCGCCGACCGGCTGGTCGAAATCGTCGAGGCTTGCGGCAAAGGCCGAGCCGGCGGCGGCGCTCTTCTTCTGGGTCGAGAAGGCGGAGTAGCTCGGAGTGCTTCCATCGATGCGCATTGTTGGTCTCCTGATCGGGATCATCCTGATGGGCCGGACAATGCTTGGCTGTACTTGCGCGAAGCTGGTCGATGGGGCGAGTTTTTCTTTTTGTGCGCGAAAGAAGGCCCCTCTCTCTTGTGGGGGGCGGTTTTCTTCCTTCAGATCAGATCGTAGAGCCTGAAAATCCACGAGATCTGATAGAGCAGCCCGACGCTCACGAAGACGGCATGAAAGCGCCGGTTCGCCGTCCAGGCCGCCACGATGCTGAGCGCGATGAATACGGCGTTGCGCACCGGATATTCCCAGCCGAGTGCGGCCAGATAGGCCTTGCCCTTCAGGAGCGTGTCGAGAAAATCCACCACATAGGTCACGGCCAGCATGCCGAAGAACCATCGGCGCCGGGAGATGAAATATTCCTCGTAGCCGCCGTAATCCTCCAGCGTCGTCGGGAAGATCAGCACGCAGAGGAAGAAGAACAGGCAGCAGAAGCTGATGAGGAAGAGATAGACGCCGAAGGAAATGACGGCGAGCGACTGCAGGCGATATTCCCACCACCAGAAATGGATGATGAAGAGGAACATCGAGGCGACCCAGCCGAGATGCACCCAGTAGACGCGGTTCTTGCCCGGAGACTGGACGATACCGCCGAGGCCGGTGAGCAGGCGGGCGAGCGACAGGCCGATCACCATCGACATCACGGTGCGGATGTAGACGTAGACTTCCGGTGTCGCGGCCGTCTGCAGCATCGCCTCACTCCTGCGGGACGACCTTGGGCCTGCCGTCCTCGTCCAGCGCCACCATGATGAAGGTGCCGGCCGTGACCTTTTCCTGCTGGTTATAGCGCGAACGGTGCGCCCAGGCCTCGACGCGCAGCGTGATCGAGGTGCGGCCGACGCGTTCGATATCGGTATAGACCGACAGCGTATCGCCGATCTTGACCGGCAGTTCGAAGGCCATTTCCTTGACCGCGGCAGTCACCACGCGGCCCCTGGCGCGCTCGGCGGCGCGGATGCCGCTGGCAAGGTCCATCTGCGCCATGACCCAGCCGCCGAAAATATCGCCGGCCGGATTGGCGTCTCCGGGCATGGCGAGCGTGCGCAGGGTGAGTTCGCCCGTGGGCTTGGCGGCATCGGTCATCAGGGCTCTCCGTTTGGCCGGTGATTCATCTGGAATCACCCTAATGCAAAGGCCAGCCGCTGGGAAAGGGCGCAAAAACACCGGTTTGCGCCCCGCGGCGGCGAAAATCGCCGCCTGCCTCAAAAAAATCTCAAGCGTTAAAATCCGGTTTTAATTCAATTGCTTGATCTTGCCGCGAAGGCCGTCGGGAGTGCCTTACGCAGCGTTATTTCATTGTATTCTAATAAAGTTTTACGGTCCGGTAAGCGGCTCACATCAGTATCTGATCATTGTCAGATATAAGAATCGCCGGGAACCCCATGCGCAACATCAGGATTTCAACCCGCCTTTACGGCCTCGTCGCCTTTACGCTTGCCGTGCTGGCCGCGACGATGATCTTCTTCCTCAACTATTCCTATTCCGAGCTGGAGGCCGAGCGCAAAGCCGGTCTCGCGCAGATGGACGCCACCGCGCTTGCCATCTTCGACAAATATTACAAGCTCGAACAGGCGGGCACGATGACCCGCGAGCAGGCGCAGGCGGCGGCCAAGGATGTGATCGCCTCCATGCGCTACGGCAACGGCACCGGCTATTTCTGGATCAACGACATGAAGCCGGTCATGGTGATGCATCCGATCAAGCCGGAAATGAACGGCACGGATCTCAGCCAGAACAAGGACCCGAAGGGCAAGTTCCTCTTCGTCGAATTCGTCAATACGGTGAAGGCGAGCGGGCAGGGCTTCGTCGATTATTACTGGCCGAAGCCCGGCGCCGACCAGCCGGTGCTGAAATATTCGCATGTGGCGGGTTTTGCGCCCTGGGGCTGGATCGTCGGCACCGGCGTCTATGCGGATGACCTTGCCGCGCTCTATTACCAGAACGCCATGTGGACGGCCGTGGTGGGCCTTGCCGGCGCGCTCGCCACGCTTGCCATCGCCTATGCGATCGTGCGCAGCGTGACCGGGCCGGTCGCCCGCCTCAAGGCGGCGATGAACGCGATTGCCGATGAAAATGCGAGCGTGGACATCACCGATGCCGATCGTCGCGACGAGATCGGCCAGATGGCGAAATCGCTGATCGTGCTGCGCGATTCGGTTGCCGAGCGGGCAGAGCTGCGGGTGCGCGAGGACGAGCGCCAGCGGGAGATCGAAAGCGAGCGGCGCGGCAACGAGGCGAGCCTGCGCTCGTCCTCGGAGCGCCAGACGGCAGCCATGCAGGCGCTCGGCGCAGGGCTGGAGCGGCTGGCGGCCGGCGATCTCACCGTTTCGATCGGCGATCTCGGCCAGGATTACGCCAAGCTGCGCGGCGATTTCAACGCGGCGGTCGATGCGCTGAACGGCGTCATCCATGCGATCGCCGAATCGAGCCATGTCGTCGACGACAGCGCCCGCGACATCAGCGAGGCGACCGGCAACCTTTCCAAGCGCACGGAGCAGCAGGCCGCGGCACTCGAAGAGACGGCAGCCGCGCTCGACGAAATCACCGCCACCGTGCGCACCGCTTCCGAGCGGGCCAACGAGGCGCGCGCCATGGTGGCGGAAACGAAGACGAGCGCCGGCAAGTCCGGCGAGATCGTGCGCAACGCCGTCTCGGCCATGAGCCGCATCGAGGATTCCTCGAGCCGCATCAGCCAGATCATCGGCGTCATCGACGAGATCGCCTTCCAGACCAACCTCCTGGCGCTGAACGCCGGGGTGGAGGCCGCGCGCGCGGGCGAGGCCGGCCGCGGCTTTGCCGTCGTCGCGCAGGAAGTGCGCGAGCTGGCGCAGCGCTCGGCCAATGCCGCCAAGGAGATCAAGGCGCTGATTTCGAGCTCGGCCGCCGAAGTCGAAGGCGGCGTGGCGCTGGTGCGCTCCACCGGCGACGCGCTGGTCGAGATCGAGGCACTGGTCAACCGCGTCAACGCCCATGTGGATTCGATTGCGACCGCCGCCCGCGAACAGGCAACCGGGCTGCACGAGATCAACACCTCCGTCAACCACATGGACCAGATGACCCAGCAGAACGCCGCAATGGTCGAGGAAACCACGGCGGCCAGCCAGACGCTGGCGCAGGAGAGCCGGCAGCTGCGCTCGCTCCTGTCGAAGTTCCAGTTGCGCGGGCAGGCTGCGCGGATCAGCCGGGCCGCCTGAGGCGGGAAGCATTTCAGGATGCGACGGGCCACGGCAGGGCATGCCGTGGCTCTTTTTTCTTTTTGCTCTCGGTGGTTTCGGGGCTAACCATAGGTCTCGTGCTTCGCCCCTCGAGGAGCGGCCGGCCTCGGAGGTCCAGCCCGCTAACATCGCCTCCCGAAGGTGCTCACATACCTCTTTGGCGCGAGGAGGCGGCCCCGATCCGCCATTCTCCACACGTAAAGCTTTCATTCACCGTTTTTACTTAAATTTGAATCGAGGTTTTCAGATCACAGGCTGCCCAGAATAAGAACGGAAAGCGGAAGCGATAAGTATGGCGTTTGTCTCCCTTCTCCGGCGTGCCGCCCTGCCAGCCCTGCTTTCCGCGGCATTGACCACCTGTTCGATCAGCGACGGGCTGGTGCCGCCTGAAAATATCGACCGCGGCACGCGGGTCAGCTCCATTTCGCCGCGCCAGCCGGTGCGCATGGCGCCGGCCCAGAACCAGCCCTATCCCGCCGCCAATGCGCCCGTCGGCAATATGCAGGGGCAGGCCGACTATCTCGATACGCCGAACCTTGCCGGCACGGGCCGGGACATGCGCGCGCCGGCCGCCGGTGCCGGCCAGCCGGGGCAGCGCCTGCCGATGATCGACAGCGACGAGGCGCTTGCGCAGGGACAGTATCAGGGGCAGGGCCAGCAGGTCGCTTCGAACGGCAACTGGGGCGGCGTGAAGCCGCTCGCCATTCCGCCCGGTGGCGTCAACATGGATGAGGAGCTTGGCGCCGGGGCGGGCAACGATCCCGTCGTCGGGCTGGCTGAGGACGAGCAGCAGCAGATTGCCGAGGTCAATGCGAGCGAGCCCGTGGTCGACGGCATCGGCACGGACAATCCGACCCAGCTCAACCAGCGCACGATGCCGCAGCCGGTTGCCGCCGGCCAGATCGGCCGCGCGCCGATGCGCGCCGCCGGCAGCCGCGCCCAGACCTGGAGCGACGGCAGCCCGGTCGTGGCGCCGGCCCGCGTTCCGCAAGAGGACGAGCCGCAGGAAGTCGCCATGCTGCGGCCCGGCAATCCGATGATGAGCCAGCCGGCCCCCGTCGATCCCGGCGTCATGCCGGCTTCCGAGCTTGCCTGCCGGCGCGAATTGAAGCGCCTGGGCGTGATCTTCGAGGATCGCCCGCCGATTTCCAACGGGCCGTCCTGCCAGGTGCCTTATCCCGTCTCGCTGAAGGGCCTTTCGGGCAATATCGGCGTCAAGCCGGCGGTGGTCCTCAACTGCCAGGTGACGCTCGCCTTCGCCAAATGGGTGAAGAACGAACTCGCCCCTTCGGCCCGCTTCCGCTACTGGACCGGCATCAAGACCATCGAGCCGCTCGGCGGCTATTCCTGCCGGCGCATGAACAACAGCCTGCAGCGCTACAATCCGATCTCCGCACATGCCAAGGGCAACGCCATCGATGTCGGCAAGTTCGTGCTGAAGGACGGCCACGAGATCGACGTGCGCAAGAAGGGCCTGTTCTCCTTCCGCGAAGGGCGGCTATTGAAGGCGGTGCGGACCGACAGCTGCAACTATTTCACCACGGTACTTGGCCCTGGCTACAATCCCGAGCACTGGAACCATTTCCACTTCGACCTGATGTCGCGCAAGAGCGGAAGGGTCGTGTGCAAGTAGGCGGACATCACGGGAAGGTCTGCGTCACCTCGATCACGCCGACGATGGCGGCGTTGAAGCGGTCCATTTCCTCGGCGGGTATCCAGTATTCGAGATGTGCCCGGCCGCCGGCTTCCTGCACCGCGTAAGCGTCGAGATAGTCCTTGCGCACCTCGAATTTCGTAACGAATCCAGCGCCGCTGCGCGGCACGTTCCAGTCGCGGGCGATCTTGACAGCGTAGTCTTGCGAAAGCACGGGATAGAAGATCGGCTGGTCGGGCAGGCGCGGCGGAAATCCACGCATGCCGAGATCGCGGATGAGCGCAAGTTCTTCGGGGCCGACGGGGCGCCAGAGGGTGATGGTTTCGATCGTGCCGCTCATGTCCTGTCCTCGTTTGTCGCCCCTCCGGCCAAGGTTCTTGCCGGCGACGCTGCGGTGTCGCAGATCGCATTTTCGAGGGTCGAGATCAATACGGTGCCGGGATCTCTGACCGACTGCATGGCCTGTGCATTTTCGTAAGAGCCGCTCGTGTCGTGGCCGATGCCGGACCGCGGCAGGGCTGACGGCGCGGGCGCCGGCGGGCCGCAATCGCGGTGCCGTTGACTTGCTCCCGCGAAGGACTAGATTTTGAAAGATCGCAACCGCCGTTCGCGCAAATGTCGCGGAGGCGGGCGTGGCTGGGCAACCTTGAGGAGGATGGGGTTTGCCGTGGTTTACCGTCTCGTTCTGCTGATCGGTGCGTGCCTGATTGCCCTCTGTCCCGGCGCCGCAGCGGCGCAGGAGGGCGATGCGACGGCCGGTGCCGTGGTTTTCAAGAAATGCGCGACCTGCCATGTCGTCGATTCCGATACGAACAAGGTCGGCCCGTCGCTGAACAAGCTGTTCGGCCGGCAGGCCGGCACGCATCCCGATTTCGCCTATTCGAACGGAATGAAGGCGGCCGGCGAGGGCGGCCTCGTCTGGGACGAGGCGACGCTGCGCGATTACCTGCACAATCCGAAAGCGAAGGTGAAGGGCACCAAGATGGCCTTTGTCGGCGTCAAGGACGATCAGGAGATCACCAATCTCATCGCCTATCTCAAGCAATATTCGCAGTAGGGGCATACTCCGAACGGTCGGTCGGCGGCCGGCCGGCACATGCCTAAATTGCCGTAATTGTCGATATTTTCCATCTGTGCGATAATAATTTCGGACTTTTTGCGGAATGCGGTTTCACGGTCAACCTGCTCGGGGAGGGGCGGAAATGGCTGTTGTGCTGATCCTTGTCCTGATTGTCGTCGGCTCCGTGCTGTTTCATGTGCTGAGCCCGTGGTGGTGGACGCCGATCGCGTCCAACTGGAACTATATCGACAGCACGCTCGTCATCACCTTCTGGATCACCGGCATCGTCTTCGTGGCGGTGGTCTCCTTCATGGCCTATTGCGTCTACCGCTTCCGCCACAGGCCGGGCAACCGGGCGCATTACGAGCCGGAGAACCGCCGGCTGGAAGTGCTGCTCGCCTCGGGAACGGCGGTCGGCGTCGCCGCCATGCTGGCGCCCGGCCTGGTCGTCTGGAACCAGTTCATCACCGTGCCGGCCGATGCCGCCGCGGTGGAGGTCGTCAGCCAGCAATGGCTGTGGAGCTTCCGCCTGCCGGGCGCCGACGGCAAGCTCGGCCGCGCCGCCACGCGCGACGTGACGCCCGAAAACCCGCTCGGCCTCGACAGGAACGACGCCAGCGGCCTCGACGACATCATCGTCGAGGGCGGCGAGCTGCACCTGCCGGTCGGCAAGCCGGTGCATGTTCTGCTGCGCTCGGTCGATGTGCTCCACGATTTCTACGTGCCGGAATTCCGCGCCAAGATGGACATGATCCCCGGCATGGTCACCTATTTCTGGCTGACGCCGACGCGTACCGGCACGTTCGAGATCCTCTGCGCCGAGCTTTGCGGCGTCGGCCATCCGCAGATGCGCGGCACCGTGGTCGTCGACGAGGACGCCGACTACCGGACCTGGCTCGGAGAGCAGCAGACGTTCACACAGCTCACCGCATCGTCGGGAGAGCCGCCGCCGGCAAACTGAACAGGCAAGCACCGCGCGGCATCGGGAAGGAAAGGGAAGAGAGATATGGTCGAGATTCCATCCGGCAGCATCCCCTCCGCCGAAGTCGAGGATGTCGAGCTTTATCACCCGAAAAGCTGGTGGACCAGATATGTGTTCAGCCAGGATGCCAAGGTCATCGCCGTGCAATATGCGCTGACCGCCATCGCGATCGGCATGGTGGCGCTGGTGCTTTCCTGGCTGATGCGGCTGCAGCTTGCCTTTCCCGGCTATTTCGCCTTCATCGATGCCGACCACTATTACCAGTTCATCACCATGCACGGCATGATCATGGTGATCTATCTGCTGACGGCGCTCTTCCTCGGCGGTTTCGGCAATTACCTCATTCCGCTGATGGTCGGCGCGCGCGACATGGTCTTTCCCTATGCCAACATGCTGAGCTACTGGATCTACCTGCTTGCGGTGCTGATCCTGGTCGCGGGCTTTTTCGCCCCCGGCGGCCCGACAGGGGCGGGCTGGACGCTCTATCCGCCGCAGGCCGTCCTGTCCGGCACGCCCGGCGGCAAGGACTGGGGCATCCTCTTGATGCTGGTTTCGCTCATCGTCTTCATCATCGGCTTCACCATGGGCGGGCTGAACTATGTCGTGACCGTGCTGCAGGGGCGCACGCGCGGCATGACGCTGATGCGCATGCCGCTCACCGTCTGGGGCATCTTCACCGCCACGGTGATGGCGCTTCTGGCCTTTCCGGCGCTCTTCGTCGCCTGCGTCATGATGCTGTTCGACCGCCTGCTCGGCACCAGCTTCTTCATGCCGGCGATCGTGGAAATGGGCGAGCAGCTGCAGCATGGCGGCGGCAGCCCGATCCTGTTCCAGCACCTGTTCTGGTTCTTCGGCCATCCGGAGGTCTATATCGTGGCGCTGCCCGCCTTCGGCATCGTCTCGGACCTCATCAGCACGCATGCGCGCAAGAACATCTTCGGCTACCGCATGATGGTCTGGGCGATCGTCATCATCGGGGCGCTCAGCTTCGTCGTCTGGGCGCACCACATGTATGTCAGCGGCATGAACCCGGCCTTCGGCTTCTTCTTCGCCACCACGACGCTCATCATCGCGGTTCCCACCGCCATCAAGGTCTATAACTGGGTGCTGACGCTGTGGCGCGGCGATATCCACCTGACGCTGCCGATGCTCTTTGCGCTCGCCTTCATAGTCACCTTCGTCAACGGCGGGCTGACGGGCCTGTTCCTCGGCAATGTCGTCGTCGACGTGCCGCTGTCGGACACGATGTTCGTCGTGGCGCATTTCCACATGGTCATGGGGGTCGCGCCGATCCTCGTCATCTTCGGGGCGATCTGTCACTGGTATCCGAAGGTGACGGGGCGCATGCTGAACGAGACGCTCGGCCAGATCCATTTCTGGATCACCTTCCTCGGCACCTACGCGATCTTCTTTCCGATGCATTATCTCGGCCTGCTCGGCGTGCCGCGGCGCTATTACGAGCTTGGGGAGACGGCCTTCGTGCCGGCTTCGGCCCATACGCTGAACGTCTTCATCACCGTCATGGCGCTCATCGTCGGGGCGGCGCAGGTCCTCTTCCTGTTCAACCTCTTCTGGAGCCTGTTGCGGGGCCGGGAGGCCGGCGGCAATCCGTGGCGGGCGACGACGCTCGAATGGCAGACGCCGCAGACGCCGCCCGCGCACGGCAACTGGGGCAAGGACCTGCCCGTCGTCTACCGCTGGGCCTACGACTATAGCGTGCCCGGCGCGGCGGAGGATTTCATCCCGCAGACGGTGCCGGCTGCCGGCGGCGTCACCCGCGAGGTTCCGGCATGAACGTCACGCTGATCTTCCTTGCCGCAATCGGCGCCATCATCGTCTGGTGGCTCTCCGGGCAGCGGCTGACCTCGAAACCGTGGCTGGAAACCGGCTCTCTGCAGCTGCCGGCCCATGACGATGCCGGCCGCCACCGGCAGCCGGTGCCGGCGGTCAAGATCGGCCTTTTCGTGTTTCTCGGCGTCGTCGGCGCGCTCTTCAGCCTTGGCGTCAGCGCCTATTTCATGCGCATGGGCTCGGCGGACTGGTGGGGAATGCCGGTTCCGCGCCTGCTCTGGGTCAATACGGCCGCCCTTGCGCTCAGCAGCGCGGCGCTGCAATGGGCGCGGCACGAGGCGCGCAACGGGCGCATGGAAAGCCTGCGGCCGGCGCTGGTGACGGCGCTTGCGCTTGCCGCCTTCTTCCTCGCCGGCCAGCTGCAGGCCTGGCGGGAGCTTGTGGCGGCCGGTTACGTGCTTGCCGACAATCCCGCCAACAGCTTCTTCTACATGCTGACCGGCCTGCACGGGCTGCATATTCTCGGCGGACTCGGCGTGCTCGCGCATACGACGGTGCGGTCGTTTTCGCCGGACGCGCCGTCGGAAAGGCTGCGGCTCAGCGTCGAGCTGTCGGCCATCTATTCGCATTTCATGCTCGCCGTCTGGCTGCTGCTCTTTGCGCTCTTTGCCGGCTGGGCCAACGATTTCGTCGATCTCTGCCGCACATTGCTGAACTAGGGGGTTACGGATGGCACAGACTGTCGGGACACATGGGGAAGCAAGCGTCAGGCCGGCCGGCCTGCGCGGCGTCGCGGCCGATTTCAGCTCCGACCAGCGCGCCTTCAAGACCGCCTCCTGGGGCAAGGCGATGATGTGGATCTTCCTGCTCAGCGACACGTTCGTCTTCGGCTGTTTCCTCATCGCCTACATGACCGCGCGCATGTCGACCCCGGTCGCCTGGCCGAACCCGAGCGAGGTCTTCGCCCTGCATATAGGCGGGCAGGATGTTCCGCTGATCCTGATCGCCATCATGACCTTCGTGCTGATCTCCAGCAGCGGCACGATGGCGATGGCGGTCAATTTCGGCTATCGCCGCGAGCGCGGCCGGACGGCCGTGCTGATGCTGCTGACGGCGCTGCTCGGCGCCACCTTCGTCGGCATGCAGGCCTTCGAATGGACGAAGCTGATTACCGAAGGCGTGCGCCCCTGGGAAAACCCCTGGGGGGCGGCGCAGTTCGGTTCGACCTTCTTCATGATAACCGGCTTTCACGGCACCCATGTCACGATCGGCGTCATCTTCCTCCTCATCATCGCCCGCAAGGTCTGGCGCGGCGATTTCGACGTGGAGCGGCGCGGCTTCTTCACCAGCCGGAAGGGCCGCTACGAGGCCGTCGAGATCATGGGCCTCTACTGGCATTTCGTGGACCTGGTCTGGGTCTTCATCTTCGCCTTCTTCTATCTGTGGTGAGGTCGTCATGAGCGAGACAACGGCACATGCGCAAAGCCCGGCGGTCCGGGCGGCGGAACACGGGCAGCAGCACCCGATCCGGCTCTATCTTCTCGTCTGGGGCCTGCTCTTCGTGCTCAGCGCCTTTTCCTACATGGTCGATTATCTCGGCATCCAGGGCTATCTCAGATGGACGCTGATCCTGCTGTTCATGATGCTGAAGGCGGGGCTGATCGTCGCCGTCTTCATGCACATGGCCTGGGAGAGGCTGGCCCTGGTCTACGCCATCCTGCTGCCGCCGCTGCTGGTGCTGGTCTTCGTGGCGCTGATGGTATCGGAAGCCGATTATACGATCCTCACCCGGCTCGCCTTTTTCGGGGGCGGGGTGTAACGGCCACGGGCGGCAACGCCATCGGAAAAACAGGGGGACTAAGCGCATTGGTTTTTCCTTTCGAGGCGCTTGCGGGGGTGCCGGCAGGCCCCGAACCGGGCCATGCCCGCGCGCTGCGGGGAAAATTTTTGCGTCCTGAATTTTGTGTGGAACTCTCTGCCGCGTCGCGCGTTTGGCAGCATCTTTACGGAGCGATCGGGAGGAGATCATGCAACCGAAGATCGGAACGGATGCGCCTGCGGACCGCTGGATCGGTGCTGTGGAGCTTGCGATCGTGCAGAAGGCCTTCGACAGGCTCTGCGCAGAGCGCGGCATTTCACGCGACTGCACCGAGGCGCGCGAACTCGCTCGGGTGACAATCGACCTTTACCGGCAGGGTGCCGACAGCGAATACAAGCTGCATACCATGCTGTCGGGATCCGATTTCAAGACACCGGCCCTGTGAGGGGCGCATGAGCAATATCGTAACATTCCCACGCCGGAACCTCCGGCCGCAGCGGCCGTCCTATGTCGGCTCGGCAAGGCAGGTGGAGGGGCGCATCGCCATTCTGGAAACGATCGCGAAGATCACCGTTCGCGACAGCGCCTTCACGCCCTACGAGCAGGCGGCCCTTCTGGCGAAGCTGAGGACCGCGATCCGCGCCGAATGCGTGGCGCACAAGCTGTCGCCGGACGAGCAGTTCGAAACGATGCGTTATGCCGAACGGCTTCTCCACGATATTCTCGACAGCCTCGACGACTGAAACCGCCGCCTTCACGCCTTCCTGTCCGGCGCGCTCGGGCTCGTCGATGCGCCGGCAGCTTTGAGGCGCCCTTCAAGCCGGCTAAGGATAAAAAGAAAGCCGGCCCAGGGCCGGCTTAGACGAACACGGCTGAACAGGGGTACTGGCCGGTTCCTGGCATTTCGTGACTGACAATCAATTTCACTACAATGCCGAGGCCAGCAGAAAGGGCGTAACGAGATCGCCGAAAGGGCGGCTCCGCAAAGGGGTGGGCGGCGGGCGGGAGCCGGTGCTGTCCTCGCGTGTTTTTATGCGGGACGAACATCACCGATTGATGACATCGGCGGCCTGCCGGCAACTTTCTTTTTGCCGGCCGCATTATCCTGTGGACGGGGCTGCCCGCCGGTTTTGCGGCCCGGTAGGCCGATGGCGTGAATGCTGTGTTCAGCCCCTTCGGGATGTCAAACTTTCACAAAACGGCTATATAGCGGGCCAAATTCGATCCGATATCCGCAAAGAGCCCCATGGCACCGATCATTTCCGTCCAGAATCTCACGAAAACCTATGCCAATGGCTTTGCGGCGCTGAAGGGCATCAACCTTCAGATCGAGCGCGGCGAAATCCTGGCGCTGCTCGGGCCGAACGGGGCGGGCAAGACCACGCTGATCTCGATCATCTGCGGCATCGCCAATCCGAGCGGCGGCACCGTCACCGTCGACGGCCACGATGTGGTGAAGGATTTCCGCGCCACGCGCACGATGATCGGCCTCGTGCCGCAGGAACTGACCACCGACCAGTTCGAGACGGTGTGGAACACGGTGAGCTTTTCGCGCGGGCTGCACGGCAGGAAGGCGGACCCGGCCCATATCGAAAAGGTGCTGCGCGACCTGTCGCTGTGGGACAAGAAGGACAATATGCTGCGCCAGCTTTCGGGCGGCATGAAGCGGCGCGTGCTGATCGCCAAGGCGCTGTCGCACGAGCCCTCGATCCTCTTCCTCGACGAGCCGACGGCGGGCGTGGACGTGGCGCTGCGCAAGGACATGTGGCAGGTGGTCGAGCGGCTGCGCGCCTCCGGCGTCACCATCATCCTGACGACGCATTATATCGAAGAGGCCGAGGAGATCGCCGACCGCGTCGGCGTCATCAACGGCGGCGAGCTGCTGCTCGTCGAAGACAAGCAGGCGCTGATGGCCAAGCTCGGCCGCAAGCAGCTGATCCTCGAACTCAACGATCCGCTGGAGAGCCTGCCCGACTGTTTTGCCGGCAACGGCCTGTCGATCGAGGCCGAGGGCAACCGGCTCGTCTACGAATTCGACACGCGCAACGAGCACGAAAGCGTGGCCTCGCTGCTGACGCGGCTTGGCGAAAACAACATCAATTTCCGGGATCTTTCGACGCGCCAGAGCTCGCTCGAAGACATATTCGTATCGCTGGTGGGAGCGGCAAAATGAATTTCGAGGCGATCAAGTCGATCTATTTCTTCGAGATGGCCCGCACGCGGCGCACGCTGCTGCAGAGCGTCATTTCGCCCGTCATTTCCACCTCGCTCTATTTCATCGTCTTCGGGGCGGCCATCGGCACGCGCATCCAGCAGGTGGAGGGCGTTTCCTACGGCGCCTTCATCACGCCCGGCCTCATCATGCTGACGCTGCTCGGCCAGTGCATCGGCAACGGCTCCTTCGGCATCTATTTTCCGAAATTCACCGGCACGATCTACGAGATCCTGTCGGCGCCCGTCGCCATGACGGAGATCCTGATCGGCTATGTGGGGGCGGCCGCCACCAAGGGCCTTATCATCGGCACGATGATCCTCATCACCGCCAACCTCTTCGTGGACGTGCGCATCGAGCACCCGTTCATGATGGTGCTGTTCTTCCTTCTGACCGCCGTCAGCTTCAGCCTGTTCGGCTTCATGATCGGCATCTGGGCGACGAATTTCGAGCAGCTGAACCTCATCCCCATGCTGGTGGTGCCGCCGCTCACCTTCCTCGGCGGCAGCTTCTATTCCATCAACATGCTGCCGCCCTTCTGGCAGGCGGTCAGCCATTTCAACCCGGTTCTCTACCTCGTCAGCGGCTTCCGCTGGAGTTTTTACGGGATTGCGGATGTGAACCCGCTGGTCAGCCTGGGCATGATCGCGCTGTTCCTGCTGATCTGCCTGACCACGCTCGGCTGGATCTTCAAGACGGGCTACAGGCTGCGCAACTGACGGGGCGGCAGCGCGCCCCACAGCCTACTGCGCGACCGGCTGCGGCTTCGGGAACGTCCAGCTTCCATCCAGGATCGGCTGGCGCGGGCGGTAGAGGCGCACGGTATAGTTCCAGCCCTCCACGATGGGCAGGCAATTGGCGATCTTGCCGTCGCAGCCGCCGAACTGCACCTTGACCGTGCCGTCGGCCTCCCTGGCGGCGGTGATGTTGTTCAGCGTATAGGCGTCGAGCTTGTTCTTCTCGTAATAACCCTGAGCATTATAAACGCTGACCGACCAGAAGCCGTCGACGGGGACATCCTTGACCGTGAGCCGGTAGACCGTCTCGCCGTCGTTCTTCGGCGGCGTCTCGTTCAGGTAGATTGCGTCCTTCTCGGGATTGCCGCCCCAGCCGACCGCGGTGCCGATCAGGTGGCGGATCGGATCGACCGCGTCCCTGGTGCCGAAGGCGCCCCGGAAATCGGGAATGGTCGCGCCCAGCACGATCAGCGCGTCACGGATCTCCTTCTGGCTCGCCTGGTCCCAGTCCGGCGCTTCGAATTTTCCGGCGTCTGCCGGGCTGATCGTCATGGCGTCCTGAAGGCTGTGAACCTGCCTGAGATCTTCGGGATTGCCGGGATCGACGAGGGTGCGGATCGCAACGAAGATGTAGCGCGTGCCTGCCGCCGCCCGGTCGTAGGTATAACTGCCCGCATCATATTTGACGTCGCCGACGACGTAATGGTCTTCGTTGATGACCTGCATCGAGCGGAAACGCTTGCCGGCATCGGGCAGGGTGACGGTGACCGGTCCGGCATCGAGGTCGATGACGGCGGAGGAGTAGAGCGTATCGCGATTGGTCCGGATGACCGGCTGCTGATCGATGTCAACAGGCTCGCGGTGATGATGGAAGCTGCCGGTCTTGCCGCCGGAATCCTTCACCGCGCTGCCGAAATAGAGGTCGGATTCGGCGCGGGCGAAATTGTCGACGGTAACGGGCATGGCCGTCTGCGCCCCGGCCGGCGCGGCGAGCGCGAGCGCCAGCGTGGCGATGGCGGCGTGGCGGGCAATGCCGGCAGGCATTGTGGCGGATGCAGGCTTGGACCCTCTCATGGCTCTTCCCCCTCGCGCGGCTTTGCGGGGAGGAGCCTTTCACAAGCCTTCATCCGGGAGAAGTACGTTACCGTAAACGCCGATGTAAATGAGGCAGCAGCAAGGGCTGCGGCTCAGGCCTTGCTTTTGCGCGCCTGCTTGCCCTGCCGCGGGCGGAAATCGACGAGCAGGGATTTCAGTTCGAGTTCGCGCACGCGCCGGGCCGCCTCGTCGGGGCTTACCCAATCGAGCCGGCGCTGGCCGGTTTCGCGGAACCGGTCCTGCGTATGCTCGACCTCGATCTGGAAAATATCGACGATGCAGGGCGCGACGTCGCCATTGTCCAGCTCCTTCAGATAGGTGTAGCGGCCGACCGGCTGTTTGCTCACCGCCCCGCGCACGCCGCCTTCCTCCCAGGCCTCGATGGCGGCGGCCTCGTGCGGCTTCTTCTTTTTCATCGGCCAGCCCTTGGGAATGATCCAGCGGCCGCTGTCGCGGGTGGTGACGACGAGGATTTCGATCTCCGAATGATCGGTCCTTGGCCCGCCGTTCCTGTAGCGGAAGCAGAGCGCGCCGTATTGCTGGCGAAAGGCGCCGGAAAAAAGCTGCTGCGGTCGCTCCGCAAGCTGTTTCAACAGGGGCCTTGCCGGCCCAGCGTCGGATTTTGTGCCTTTTTTGCTGGATTTCATGACGCCGAGCATTGCCAATTTTTACATTTTGGATCAATTCCCTGCGACGATTTATGACACATTTATGACAGTCTTTGATGACCGTCGTCCGCAAGGGAAGGATCGCCCGGAATGATGAGCGTGTTTCGCAAGATGATGCCGCGGGAAGACCGCTTCTACGAGATGTTCTGCAGGCATGCGAAAACCGTGGTGACGGCGGCCGAGGCGATGGAGAAACTTCTGAAGGGCGAGGCGGTCGAGGAGAATTGCGACCGTATCGTGGCGCTGGAGGAGGAGGCCGACCAGATTACCCGCGAAGTGCTGCAGGCGATCCGCCGCAGCTTCATCACCCCCTTCGACCGCGGCGACATCAAGGATCTGATCCAGTCCATGGACGATGCGATCGACATGATGCACAAGACGGTCAAGATCATCCGCCTGTTCGAGCAGTCGCGTTTCGATCCGCTGATGCAGGAAATGGGGGGCGAGATCGTCAAGGCCGCGGGCCTCATGCAGCAGGCGATCGGGCTGCTCGACAAGCTGGGCGCCAATGCCTCCCGGCTCTCGGCGATCGCCGAGGAGATCACGCGGGTCGAAGGCCGGTCCGACGAGCTGCATGACGAGGGGCTGAAGGACCTCTATCGCCGGCATGGCGCCAGCGGCAATGCCATGGCCTATATGATCGGCAGCGAACTCTACAGCAACCTGGAGAAGATCGTCGACCGGTTCGAGGATGTGGCGAACGAAATCAGCGGCGTCGTCATCGAGAACGTCTGATGGAAGCCACTCTCTCCCTTCCGCTGCTGATCGGGCTGATCGGCGTGGCGCTGTTCTTCGATTTCCTCAACGGGCTGCACGACGCGGCGAATTCGATTGCGACGATCGTTTCGACGCGGGTGCTGCGGCCGCAATATGCCGTCGCCTGGGCGGCGTTCTTCAATTTCATCGCCTTCCTGTTCTTTGGCCTGCATGTGGCCGAAACGCTCGGCACCGGCATCATCGATCCGGCGATCGTCTCGCCGCAGGTCATTTTCGCGGCGCTCATGGGGGCGATCGTCTGGAACATCGTCACCTGGCTGTTCGGCATTCCCTCGTCGTCGTCGCATGCGCTGGTCGGCGGGCTGGTCGGGGCGGGGCTGGCGAAGGTCGGCGTCAGTTCCATCGTCTGGAGCGGCCTGCTGAAGACGGTCGGCGCGATCGTCCTGTCGCCGGCGATCGGCTTCCTGCTGGCGCTGTTCTTCGTGCTCGTCGTCTCCTGGATGTTCGTGCGCCAGACGCCCTTTGCGGTCGACAGCACCTTCCGCGTCATGCAGTTCGTCTCGGCCTCGCTCTATTCGCTCGGCCATGGCGGCAACGATGCGCAGAAGACCATGGGCATCATCGCCGTTCTTCTCTTCAGCCAGGGGCAGCTCGGCCCGAGCTTCCATGTGCCGCTCTGGGTCGTCATTTCCTGCCAGTCGGCAATGGCGCTCGGCACGCTCTTCGGCGGCTGGCGCATCGTTCACACGATGGGCTCGAAGATCACCCGGCTGAACCCGATGCAGGGCTTCTGCGCCGAGACCGGCGGGGCGCTGACGCTCTTTGCGGCGACATGGCTCGGCATTCCGGTATCGACGACCCACACGATCACCGGCGCGATCATCGGCGTCGGCGCCGCGCGGCGGCTTTCGGCCGTGCGCTGGGGTGTCGCCGGCAATATCGTCATCGCCTGGGTCGTCACCATGCCGGCGGCCGCCGCCATCGCCGCCGCCTGCTACGGGATTGCCGGCCTGTTCCAGTAGGGACCTACGGCCTGCCGCGATAGCGCAGCGCATCGACGAGGATGGAGAAGGCGGCCGAGGGCTGGCGGCGGCTCGGGTAATAGAGGTGGTAGCCGGAAAACCACGGGCACCAGTCCTCCATCACGCGGACGAGCGCGCCGGATTCGAGTTCGGCCTCGGCCATGTCCTCCATGACGAAGCCGAGGCCGAAGCCGGCGACGGCGGCGCGCACGATCATGCCGGTATTGTTGAAGGCGAGCTGGCCGTCCACGCGCACGCGCAGCTCGCGGCCGTCCTTTTCCAGCTCCCAGGCGTAGAAGCCGCCGCCGCTCAGCTGCCTGAGATTGATGCATTGGTGGGCCGCAAGGTCCTGCGGGCTTTTCGGCACGGGATGGCGGGCGAAATAGTCGGGCGAACCGACAATCGCCATTCTCAGGTCGGGGCCGATCCTGACGGCGACCATGTCCTTGGCGAGCGCTTCACCGAGCCGCACCCCGGCATCGAAACGTTCCGCGACAATGTCGGTGAAGCTGGAATCGAGCCCGAGTTCGACATGGATATCGGGATAGTCGTGCAGCAGGTTCTTCATGACCGGCCACAGGATGGTGGTGGCCGCATGTTCGGCGGTCGTGATGCGGATGGTCCCGGCGGGGCGCTCGCGCAATTCGCCGAGCGAGGCCAGTTCGGCGCCGATACTGTCGAGCGCCGGCCGCAGCGTCGCAATCAGCCGGTCGCCGGCTTCGGTCGGGGCGACGTTGCGGGTCGTGCGCGTCAGCAGCCGCACGCCGAGGCGGGTTTCCAGGCGCCGGATCGTGTGGCTGAGCGCCGATTGCGAAGTGCCGAGCCGGGCGGCGGCACGGGTGAAGTTCTGCTCGTCGGCCACGGCCAGGAAGGCATGGAGATCGGCCAGTTCCTCGCGCTTCATTCATGAATGCCTTTAATGGATGGGCTGCCGGTTCCTAGTTTCCGCTCATGAACCCGCCCGGTCAAGACCGCCGCCTTGCGGCAACGAGCGAGAGGCTTGCAAAGCTGCCGATGCCGGCAAGGGCCGTGACCAGCGCGAGCGGGCGCGGCGTGCCGTCGGCCAGCGCGCTGACGGCTGCCGAGCCGGCGATGCCGCTGCCATAGTGCAGCGCGCCGACGAGGGCGGAGACGGCGCCGGCGCGGGCGGGAAAATCCTGCAGCGCGCCGCCGATGGAATTGGCGACGATCAGGCCCGACCAGAAGACGAAGAGAAAGAGCAGGGCGGCAAGCGCCCAGAGGCCGCCCCAGCCGGTCATGCCGGCGGCAAGGGTGGCAAGGCCGGAGATCATGGCGCCCGACGTGCCGATTTTCAGCATGGTCGTCGTGCCGAGCCGGGCGACGAGGCGCGAGTTCAGCATGTTGGTCGCCATGATGCCAACAATGCCGAGCGCGAAGATGATGCCGTAGAGTTCTGGGGCGACGCGGTAATAGTCGATATAGGCGAAGGGCGTGCCGGCAATATAGGCGTAGATGCCGGCATAGAAGAAGCCGCCGGCCGCGGCAAAGCCGAGAAGCCGCCGGTTGCGGATCAGGCTGGCGTAGCCGGCGAGCGCCGACATGATCGGCGCGCGGTTGCGCCGCTCTTCGGCAAGGGTCTCGGGAATGGTGAAGAGGGCCGCGAGCGTGGCGAGGCCGACAGCGACCAGCACCCAGAAGATCGTGCGCCAGCCGGAGAGCGCCAGGATCTGGCCGCCGACGATCGGCCCGAGCAGCGGCGCGATCGCCATGACGGTCATCAGGGTCGAGAGCATCTGGGCGGCGCGGCTTCCTTCATAGAGATCGCGCACCATGGCGCGCGCCAGCACCACGCCGGCGCAGGCGCCGACCGCCTGCACGACGCGCCAGCAGATCATTTCGCCGGCCGAGTTCGAGATCGCGCAGCCGGCCGAGCCGATGACGAAGAAGAACAGGCCGACGGCAACGGGAAGCCGGCGGCCATACCTGTCGCCGAGCGGACCCCAGAAGAGCTGGCCGAGGCTGAAGCCGATGAGGAAGCCCGACACCGTAAGCTCGATCGAGCCGGTATCGGCGCCGAGATCGCGGCCCATCGCCGGCATGGCGGGAAGGTAGAGGTCGGTGGAGATCGAGGCGAAGCCCATGAGGGCGCTCAGCACCGCAAGCACGCGCAGGCGGGGCGGCGTCGCGGCGGGCGGGGTCGCAGTGGGCGGGGACGGGGCAATCGTTTCCGCGCGGTCGTCGGCGGAGCCTGCAAGTTCATGGGCCATGCGTCTTCTTTCGGCAAGCGGGTCGAGGCCGGGGTGTTCCGGCCCCGGCCTGCCTTGCTGGGAGGGCGGGCCTCAGAGGCCGGTCATCTTCATCAGCCGCTCGGGATAGCGGTCGCCCTCGACCTGGATCTTTGCGGCGGCCGCTTCCAGATCGGCCAGTTCGCCGGCCGTCAGGCTGAGATCGGCAGCGCCGAGGTTTTCCTCCAGCCGGTGCAGCTTGGTGGTGCCGGGGATCGGCACGATCCAGGGCTTTTGCGCCAGCAGCCAGGCAAGGGCGACCTGGGCCGGCGTTGCCTTCTTGGCTTGCCCGACCTGGGTGATGAGATCGACCAGCGCCTGGTTCTTCTCCATCGCATCGGGCGTGAAGCGCGGCAGGTTCTTGCGGAAATCATTGTCGGCGAGCTTGCTGTCCTTGCTCATCGCGCCGGTGAGGAAACCCTTGCCGAGCGGGCTGTATGGCACGAGGCCGATGCCGAGTTCCTCGCAGGCGGCAAGGATGCCGTTCGTTTCCGGGCCGCGCGTCCAGAGCGAATATTCGTTCTGCAGCGCCGTGACCGGCTGCACCGCATGGGCGCGGCGCACGGTGGCGGCACCCGGTTCCGACATGCCGAAATGCCTGACCTTGCCGGCGGCAATCAGATCCTTGACCGCACCGGCGACATCCTCGATCGGAACCTCGGGATCGACGCGGTGCTGGTAGAAGAGATCGATCGCCTCGATGCCGAGCCGCTTCAGCGAGGCATCGGCGACGCGCCTGATATTGTCGGGGCGGCTGTCGAGGCCGGCCTGCTTGCCGTCTTCGAAGCGGAAGCCGAACTTGGTGGCGATGACGACCTGATCGCGCACGGGGCGCAGCGCCTCGCCGACGATCTCCTCGTTGGTGAAGGGGCCGTAGACCTCCGCCGTGTCGAAGAAGGTCACGCCGCGCTCGACGGCGTCGCGGATCAGCCTGACGCTGTCGCCGGTCGCCAGCGAATGGCCGTAGGAGAAGTTGAGGCCCATGCAGCCGAACCCGAGGGCCGAGACTTCCAGGCCCCGGCCGAGAATGCGCTTTTTCATGATCTTGCCTTTCCGTTGGATGACCGGAAGATAGACCAGCCGGCCGGCTTCGATTAGCCCGCGCAATCGGCATGTAGTCATGAACGGGATTCATGACCGCATGCCGAACAGCCCATCTAATCCGATCAATGGAGGGGTGGTAGATTCGATCCTGACCACCGTGCGGACCCGCTTCAGGGACGCGCGGACCGATCAGAAAAGGACATAGCCATGCTGGCAACAATCATGCGCGCCCCCGGCGACGTGCGCTGCGAGGAAGTCGCCGAGCCGACGATCCAGAAGCCGACCGACGCGATCATCAAGCTCTCGGCATCCTGCATCTGCGGATCGGACCTCTGGCCCTATCGCGGCCTCAACGAGGTGAACGAGCCGAGGGCGATGGGCCACGAATATTGCGGCATCGTCGTGGAGGTCGGCAGCGCGGTGAAGACGGTCAGGCCCGGCCAGTTCGTCGTCGGCTCCTTCTGCCTGTCCGACAATACCTGCCCGCATTGCCGGTTCGGTTTCCAGTCGTCCTGCGAGCAGCGCGAATTCATGAGCGGGGCGCAGGCGCCCTTTGCCCGCGTGCCGCTGGCCGACGGCACGCTGGTTGCGACCTCGGCGCTTCCCTCCGACGACCTGATCCCGAGCCTGCTTGCCGTTTCCGACGTGCTCGGAACCGGCTGGTATGCGGCGGACGCGGCGGGCGTGCAGGAGGGCTCGACCGCCGTCGTCGTGGGCGACGGCGCCGTCGGGCTGATGGGCGTGCTTGCCGCAAGGCAGATGGGTGCGGCGCGCATCATCGCCATGAGCCGCCACAAGAGCCGCCAGGACCTGGCGCTGGAATTCGGCGCGACCGACATCGTTTCCGAACGCGGTGCGGAAGGGGTGGCGCGGATCCGGGAACTGACCGGCGGCGTCGGCGCCGACAGCGTTCTGGAATGCGTCGGCACGCAGGAATCGATGGGGCAGGCGGTCGATTGCGCCCGTCCGGGCGGCAAGATCGGCTTCGTCGGCGTGCCGCACGGCGTCACGCTCGACGGCCAGCAGCTGTTCTTCCAGCAGAAGAGCCTGCTCGGCGGGCCGGCGCCGGTGCGCCGCTATCTGCCCTATCTGATGGATCTCGTCCTCGACCGCACCATCAACCCCGGCAAGGTCTTCGACCTGCAGATCCCGCTTGAGGATGTGGCCGAAGGCTACAGGGCGATGGACGAGCGCCGCGCCATCAAGGCCCTGCTCAGGGTCTGAGAAAAGCCGGCAGGAGATTTCAGATGGTGACGAAATTCGAAAGGGCGGGACGCGCGCGCGTCGCGCCAGATGTCGTGCATGAGGTCGCGCCCGGCCTCGGCCATTTCACCGACGACGTCCTGTTCGGCGAGGTGTGGCTGCGGCCGCAGCTTGCGCCGCGCGACCGCAGCCTGGTCACGGTGGCGGTTCTTGTCGCGACCGGCAAGGTGGCGCAGATCGGCTCGCATGTGCGCCGCGCGCTCGACAACGGCGTCGAGCCGGCCGAACTCGGCGAAGTCTTCACCCATCTCGCTTTCTATGCGGGATGGCCGAACGCCATGTCGGCGGTGGCCGAGACCCGCGCGGTCTTCCAAGAGCGCCGCATCGGTCCGGTCCCCGGCAGCGACCGGGCGCCGATAGACCTGCCGCCGGAGGGCGAAGCGGCACGGGCGGCGCGGGTGGCCGCGACGGTCGCGCCGACGGCTCCGGCGCTGGCGGACCTTACCGACCGCGTATTGTTTGGCGACCTCTGGAGACGGCCGGACCTGTCTGCGCGCGACCGCAGCCTGATAACGGTGGCCGCGCTGATTGCGATCGGCCAGCCGGAACAGCTTCCCTTCCATGCCGGCAGGGCGATGGATAACGGGCTGACGCAGGAGGAGGCCTCGGAAATGCTCGCCCATATCGCCTTCTACGCCGGCTGGCCGCGGGCCATGTCGGCGGTCCCGGTGATCGGGCGTGTCTTTGCGGCACGAGCGGCCGGGGCCTGAAACAGGCGGCTCTTCGGGCCGGCCGGTCCGCGCTACCTCAATTTTCAGGGGTCTCTATTTTCCATCGGATGTTGCGCCCTAATCTCCCTGCAAGAAGAAGGAGAGAGCAGGCAGACCATGCATATGATTGCGCATTCATCCGAACGGGACGAGACCAGATCCGCAAGTGCCGCAGGCCGCAGGATCGACAGGAGCGGCGCCATCTGCTGCCGGGTGGAAAGGGGCGGCGCGCTGACCGTGCTGCTGATCGCAAGCCGCGAGACCGGCCGCTGGACAATCCCGACAGGCATTCCCGGCAGGCGGGAAAAGCCCTATCGCTGCGCCCAGCGCCAGGCGCTGCAGGAAGTGGGCGTCAGCGGCAAGGTCCGCAAGAAGCCGCTCGCCCACTATGCCGATCTCAGCGATCCCGGAAATCCGCTCAGGGTTTCACTCCATCTGCTGCGGCTGAAGAGCGAGGCCGGTCACTGCGCCGAATATGCCCAGAGGCAGAAGATCTGGATCTCTCCGGCGCAGGCGGCGCTGCTGGTCGAGGAGCCGGAACTGCGGGCGCTCTTTCTCTCGTTCGATGCCGACAATCCGCTGACATCGCAGGACAGGCTGAAACCGCGCCGCCTCCACGGCCGGCATCCCGCCCATGACGCGCCGGTCTCCCTTGCTTCGTCGGCGGCCTCGCCCTGACGATCTAGACATAACGTTCGTCTATCAGCATTCCTGTGAATCAGATGTTCTCTGCTTGTTCATGTTGCGACATATGATAGGTTGCAGTGTCATGAACCAGTTGAAAACTATTTCCCCCGCCGAAACGTTCGCGTTCGATTTCGTGCAGCTCGGAAGAACGTTTCACGAGCTCTCAAAATACGCGAGCGAAGATGACAGCATCGATGTCGGCCACGCCTTCCACGTCGGTGATCGCCTTTCCTGGGGTGATCTCGTCAACGAATATCGTCTGGTCATCCTTGCCGAGGCCGGGTCTGGCAAGACCGCAGAGATACGAAGCATCGCTCAAACGCTTCGAAGCGAAGGCAAACGCGCATTCTTTTTACGCCTAGAGAACATTCCCCGCGACTTCGAATTCGCGTTCGAAGTGGGAACTTATCCTGAATTTTGCGCGTGGTTGGACGGCAATGAAGAAGGCTGGCTTCTCCTTGATTCCGTGGACGAAGCGCGTCTTCGCAATCCTCGCGACTTCGAGCTTGCGATCACCAAGCTCGGGGCGCTTATTGGAACGGCTAAGGATCGCGCTCACATCATAATCACAGGACGCACAACGGCTTGGCGACCCAAGACGGATCTCATGCACTGCCTTGCTCATCTGCCATATGCGGCGCCGGTCACTGTGCAGGAGACACAAGAGAAACAAGGAGAAGCCGAATCCGACGACTTTGAAGACACGATACAGACCGAGACGCGTGACAAAGGCAGTGACGGCGCTCCCGGTTTCAAGATCGTCACGCTTAGCGACCTCGACGCAGAGCAGATTGCTCTTTTTATTGCGGCTCGCGGCGTTACCAACACCAAAGCTTTTCTCGATGCCGTGGAAAGAGCCGATGCGTGGTCCTTTACCACGCGTCCGCAAGACCTCGAAGACCTAACGGCCTTCTGGCTCGCCAACGAGCGGATTGGCAGTCGGCTGGAGATCATGCGCAACAGCATTGAACGCCGCCTTAGCGAACGTGACCAAGGGCGGGCCGAAGTGCGTCCCCTTGCAATGGAGCGAGCGCGGGAGGGCGCGATGCTGCTCGCTGCCGCCACGACGCTTTCGAAAGACCCGGCAATTCGAGTGCCGGATGGGGCGGATAATACGAAGGGGATTCCCGTCAAATCCGTGCTTCCCGATTGGGACGAAGCGCAACAGGCGGCTCTCCTTGCTCGTCCAATCTTCGATGAAGCAATTTATGGCGCGGTGAGGTTTCACCATCGGTCGGTTCGCGAGTATCTCGCCGCCGAATGGTTCGCAAAATTGCTCGCCCGCGAAACCTCGCGGCGGTCAATAGAGGCGATGTTTTTCCGTGAGCAATACGGCACTTTAGTCGTAACTCCCACCTTGCGCCCGATTTTGCCGTGGCTTGCCCTGCTTGACGACAAGATCAGAGAGCGCATCAAGCAGATTGCTCCCGAAATTGCTCTGGAAGGTGGCGATCCGAGCCAACTTCCCATCGCGGATCGCCGGCAAATCCTTCGTGACGTATGCGCTCAAGTTGCCGCCGGGACGTCGAGCCGATCGATCCATGATTACGCGGCGGTCCAGCGCTTCGCAAATGAGGATCTCACGGACGACATTCGAGCGCTCATTCGATCGCACGCGAGCAATGATGATCTGTCGTCCTTCCTCTTGCGCATGGTCTGGTTGGGTCAGTTGAAGGGCGCGCTTCCGGAGGTATTGGAGATCGCTCTTTCGAGCGGCGCGGAAGAATATAGCCGCAAGAACGCATTTCGAGCGCTCAAGGCTATTGCGTCCGAGGCCGATCAGAGAAGAGTCCGCGATACGTTTGTTTCGGAGGAAAATGAACTTAGTCGAACCCTGTTGGCAGAGCTTGTCGAAGACCTCCCCCCGGGTCTTGAAAACTTGGAGTGGTTCTTGCGCGCCATTGCCAGGAGCCAGCCGAAGGAACGTTATGGCGTAGACGGCTTGGGCGAACAGCTGAAAAGTTTCGTCCAGCGTGCCCCTCTCGATGTGGTTCATGCGTTCGCCGTCGGCCTTCTTCCAATGCTGAGCCAGCCGCCCGTGATCGAGCGCCGGTTCAACGATGTTTCGCAACGCTTTGAGTGGCTTTTGCCCTCGGCCGCAAAAGCCGTTGAGCGGCTGATCTCGGCGCGTCATCCAAGGGCGTTTGAGCCTGCCTGCTTCACGATCATGCGCATGATCTCAGGTGCTCGCGCTTATCAGAGCGATGAAATTTCGGATGAGAAAACCAACTTTGCCGAGCTTGTTTCGTCCTGGCCGGAACTCAACCGGGCTTTCTTCTGGTTCGAAGTGCAACGGACACGGGAAGGGACAGTGCAGAAGGGCGAGCGCCTGACAGATTTTTGGCGCGCCTCCATTTTCGGGACGTTTTGGGCTTTTGGCGAATCCGATTTCGACTATGTGAGCGGCGAGATCGCAAACCAGAGTGAACAGGACAACAAGCTTGTCGCGCTCTCGTTGGCTTTCGACCTGTACCGCCGTTTCAGCCGTCCTCGTGACTGGCGAGAGAAGCTCAAGAGGCTCGTGGCAGGCAACGATGAACTCGTGGCGCGGCTCGGTACGTTTTTGAAGCCGCCTGCCCAACCTGAACCTCGTGGTTGGAAGGCCCAGGAGCGCAAGTGGAAGAAGCAGAGGGAAGCTCATAAAGCCAAACAGGCTCAATACCACGAGGGATGGAAGGACTATCTTGAGAAGGAGTTGGAATCTCTATCCGCGTCCCAGAAAGCCAAGCCGGGAGAGATTCTTAACGCTTCGCATTACCTGTTTGACTGCTGCCGCGACGACCGGCACTTCGGCAGAAAATGGACCGAGTACAATTGGCAAAAGCTGATCCCAAAGTTTGGCGAGCCGATCGCTCGTTTTTATCGCGACTCCGCAGTTGAATTTTGGCGGCATTATACACCGACGCTGCAATCCGAGGGCGCGCCCAGCAATCAGACCTCTCACGACACGATCTTTGGTCTTGTGGGCCTTGATATAGAGTTTCACGAAACGCCCGGATGGCCCTCAGGGCTGAGCCCCTCCGAGGTCGAACTGGCGTGCCGCTATGCCTCATTTGAGCTCAACGGGTTCCCGACTTGGTTTCCAAAGCTGTTTGAAACCGACCCAGCTACGGTGACGGCGTTCTTGCTGGGAGAGATCAGGTATGAACTTTCCAGCGAGAAAGCCGATATCGACGGAAACTACATACTCAATGATGTCAGCTGGTCGGGCCAGTGGTGCTGGGAGCAACTCGCCCCTCAGCTCTACAGCCTTCTGCAAACGGCCGAGCCCATCAATCTCAACAATCTCGGTAAGCTTCTGAAGATCCTGCAGGGCTCGTCCGTCTCAGACACCGATCTTGGCGCACTCGCCGCAACAAAATGCGCCGCTCTCGGCGATTCCACGAATGCCGCATTTTGGTTTGCCGTGTGGACAGGTGTGGCACCGCAAGACGCCATTCCCGCGCTATCCGCTCGGCTTGATGCGATCACTGACACCGAAAAGCGTATCGAATTCGCGATGAACTATGTCACGCATTTGTTCAGCGGGCGTAGGGGCGAGGATGGTGCGGCCCGAGACGCCTTCCACGCGCCTTCGTATTTGAAATCCCTCTATTTGCTGATCAGTCAGCATGTCCGGCGGGAGGATGATATCGAGCGGGCGGGCACTGGTGTGTACTCGCCCGGTCTCAGGGACAACGCACAGGATGCGCGTAACAACCTCGTGGAAGCCCTTCTGAAGACACCGGGAAAGGAGACATTTCTGGCAATCCACGAGATCGCCGAAGCATTCCCCGAGCGTCCTTGGCTCGCGCGCCTCGCAAAGGAGAGAGCCGAAAGGGACGCTGATCTTGATGCGATCCCTCCTGCGGGGGTGCGAGAACTTAATGACAAACTGGAGAGAACCCCGACCAATCATCGGGAACTGGCGGAGCTTGCTGTGCTTCGGCTCAGCGACCTGAAAGACGAGCTTGAGAACGGGGATAGCAGCATCGCTGCGATCTTGCGAACGGTTCAGCTCGAAACCGACATGCGAAAATACATCGGAAAGGAACTTCGCGATAAAGCGTTTGGCCGTTATGCGATCCCGCAGGAAGAGGAACTCGCCGACGCCAAGAAGCCTGATCTCCGCTTTCATGGAATGGGTTTTGATGCTCCGGTGCCGGGCGAGCTAAAGCTTGCCGACAAATGGAGCGGGCCAGACCTTTTTGAGCGGCTCGAAAATCAACTCTGCGGCGACTATCTTCGAGACAACAGATCAAACCGGGGCATTTTTGTCTTGGTTCAAAGGGGCGAGAAAACCAACTGGGATCTTCCCGGCGGACTTGGCCGCGTAGACTTCGATGGTTTGGTCGCGGCGCTTCAACAGAAATGGGTTGAACTATCACCGCGCTATCCGGGCATCGACGACATCACTGTGATCGGAATCGATCTAACCAAACGTGACAAGAAGGACGCTCATTCCCACACTTGAATAGTCTGCATCTCACGTAGCCAGATTGACCACGGTGTCCGGCTTCACGCCGTAGATCATTTCAAAGTGCTGATTAGCAAAGCCTTTTATATCCTCATGGCTGCCGTTCTGGCTGAGCCATCGGTAGTTATAGGTGAACGGGCCGGGGCGCCTGATCCATTGATCCGTCATATCGTAGGTAAGATTGATCGCGTAAAAGCTCTCGAATACCTGCTGAACTAGCGATTCATCGCGGCCTGAGACGAGCCGTGGAAGAATCCCGTCGTCATCCTCCTTATCCATGAAGAGCGCGCCGTGCCGGTCAAACAGTTCCGCCGACTGTTCCGATATCCTCGACAGCCACGAGGAGATTTTGACGTGCCTACATCTCACAATGGAAGTCGGTACGACGTTCTCCTTTAATTTGGACGCGGCAGCTCCGGCTCTTAGTATTCCATTCGATGATCCAGAAACCGGTGTTTTCATTCAGCGTCTCCAGATCGGACCCGTCTCGGTTTACTATTGTGCCTATGTCGATATGACTTTTCGCCGGGCAGAGGGTGAGGCGGCGTTTCTGGAGGGCGTGGTAACCAAATCTGGCGTTGTCGAGCCAGCCGACGGAATGAGTATCGATACTTTTGCAAGCACTTGCGCGGCCGAGGTCGGCGCAAAATGTCGAATTATGCTTCCATCGTGATAAATATCACCGGCTCGTTTAGAGCGGATCTGGCGGCCTTTTTTCAGAAAGGTGCATGGTTCGCCTTGTCAACGACGATGATGTTTTGCTGGTGTCAGGTATGATTTTATCATACTTTATAAGCAACCGAGGAAAGTTTACGACCATGCGAAATGCCGAAAAGGTGACCATTACCCTGACCGCCGATATGTTGCAGAGTATTCGCGATACGGTCGAGGCTGGGGAATTCGCGACGACAAGCGAAGCGATGCGCGATGCGGTGCGCGTCTGGCAGCGTCAGCGCCTTGAAGACGCCGAGCGGCTTAATGCCATGCGCGCGCGCATTCGACGTTCTTTGGATGATCCACGCCCAAGCTTGTCGGCAGACGAGGCGGACGCGGAAATGGACCGTTTCATGAAAGGTCAGGAAAAAGCATCCCGCAATGCGGCGCGCTAGGGTCATCTACCGGCCCGAGGCGCTTAACGACCTTCGCCAGATCTACATCCTCATTGCCGACATGAGTCAAAGCCATGTCACGGCCAACCGCTTTGTGAAGCGCATCATGGCGAGGTGCCGCAAGATCGGCGATGCGCCGAATGGCGGCCGTCCTCGGGACGATCTTTCGCCCGGCTTGCGAACCGTGCCGTTTGAGCGCTCCGCTGTGATTGCCTATCACGTCACCGACGCCGTCGAGATCGTCAACGTGTTTTACGGCGGCCGGGACTATGATGCCCTGTTCCGCGAAGGCGACGACGTGGATGAGCAGGAATCCTGAGAATTTCCCGTCACGTCCAGTTGGCGCGCGCAGCGCGCTCGCGGCATGACAAATAACAACACACCGCCCAGGGCCAGGGCGATTCCGGCCTGACTTTTACCCGGCGAAGCGACCCAGATGATGATGCCGATCGGGCAGAGGACCACGCCGATCTGGTAGGTGTAGGCGATGATGGGTGTGAGGACCGTACATGGGCCGCCGCGTCGATCCTGCCCATGAAGACCCGCGGCGGCACTCCAGGACCGCGGCTTTGTTCTGGATCACCCGGCATCCGGGGCGGTGGCGAGATAGCCGATGACGGCGCGGCGGACGCGCTCCGTCAGCCCCTGTCTGTCCTCCTCGCCATGCTCGCCGGCGGCATCGATCATGCCCTTGACGATCGCCACCACGTCATGCGCGGCAAGATCGGTATCGGGCTGCCGCGGCAGGTCGGGGCGAAGGAGCGTGGCGCGGGTGAGTTCGAAAAAGCGCTGCTTGACCCGCTCTGTCTCGGGGTCGAGCGGCAGGCGCGCCTCCTCGTAATCCAGCAGGCGGGCAAGGGCAGGGCGCTCAAGCTGGTGGTGGACGCAGGGCGCGATCAGGGCCGAAAGCGCGGCTTGCCCGGTCGGCTGCTCGGCGGCCTTTTCCGCGTCACCGATGAGTGACACGGCCTGCCGCTGGATCAGGGCGCCGATCAGCGCGTCCTTGCGCGGGAAATACTGGTAGAGCGAGCCGACGCTGACGCCGGCCCTTTCCGCCACCGCATTGGTGGAAAAGCCCTCATGACCGCGCTCTTCCAGAATGCGAGCCGCAGCCTCGACGATGGCCGAGACGGTTGCGAGCGAACGGGCCTGTCGCGGCGCTTTTCTGGGCGTTGAGCGGCTCTTGTGGGGGCTGTCGGGCATGGGCCTCAAATGCGAGTGGCGAAAAAGCGAGTTATCGCTCACATTATCGCCGTCAGATCGAGCGCACAAGCGGTCGGGCAGCACGGCAAGCCGGTTCTTGCGGCGTGTCACCGGGCGGTGATGCGGATGCGCCTTGCTGCGCCTGCGACCGCTTCTGCCGGAACGGAAGGGAAAAACGACATGACCAGGGACATGAAGACCGCCATCGTGACCGGCGCCTCCAGGGGCATCGGCGCAGCCATTGCCAGGCGGCTTGCGGCCGACGGCTTCCGGACAATCGTCAACTATGCCGCGGATGCCGCCGCCGCGGGCGCGGTGGTGGCCGCCATCGCCGCCGAGGGCGGCCATGCGCTCGCCCTCCGCGCCGACGTCTCGGATGCCGGGGCGGTGGCGGACCTTTTCGCGCGCGGCGAGGCGGAGTTCGGCACGGTGGACGTGCTCGTCAACAATGCCGGCGTCACCGCTTTCGGGCCGCTCGCAGAGGTCCGCGACGAGGACTACAACCGGCTGGTCGCCGTGAACCTGACCGGCACGTTCAACGGCATGCGCGAGGGCGCAAGGCGCATGGCCGAAGGCGGGCGCATCGTCAACCTGTCGACCAGCATCATCGGCCATTATTCGCCGGGCAACGCCGTCTACACGGCCACGAAGGCGGCGGTGGAGGCGATGACCCACATCCTCGCCAAGGAACTCGGCCCGCGCGGCATCACCGTCAACGCGGTCGCTCCCGGCCCGGTCGCGACCGAACTGCTGCTCGCCGGCCGCCCGCCGGAGGTGATCGAGCGCCTGACCAGCGAAATCCCGCTCGGCCGCCTCGGCCAGCCGGAGGATATCGCCCGGATCGTCGCGTTTCTGGCGAGCGGCGAAAGCGGTTGGGTCAACGGGCAGGTGATCCGCGCAAACGGCGGGCGGAACTGACGGGAGGTTGCGACAGACACGCGCCCGCCGGCGGCCGCTTGACACGAAAAACGGCGGCGCGCATAAAAACGCTATGGGGTTGCGATCACCCCACGAGGCGACATGCCGAAGAATCGCGTCCATGAAACCGAACAACGGAGGGACGCGTCATGCCGTCATTTCTCGAAATATCGTCAGACAAGCTTGCCCGCATGGTCGGCACGCCCAATGCGCCCGTCATCGTCGATGTGCGCAGCGAAGAGGATTTCGCCCGCGATCCGCGGCTTGTGCCGGGCTCGATCCGCAGATCCCACAGCGATGTAACGGAATGGGCCGGCGGTCTTGCCGGCCCGGTGGTGGTCGTCTGCCAGGCGGGCGGAAAGCTTAGCCACGGGGTCGCCGCCCATATCCGTCATGCCGGCACGGCCGCGGAAGTGCTGGAAGGCGGCTTCGAGGCTTGGACGGGCGCCGGCGGCGCGGCCGTGCCCGCCGGCAGGCTGCCGCCACGCGACGGGCAGGGGCGGACGGTCTGGGTCACGCGGGCGCGCCCGAAGATCGACCGCATTGCCTGCCCCTGGCTCATCCGGCGCTTCGTCGATCCGCAGGCCGTCTTTCTCTTCGTGCCGACATCGGACGTCTCCCCGGTTGCCGAGCGCTTCGGCGCGGTGCCGTTCGATGTCGAGGACGTGTTCTGGAGCCATCGTGGCGAGTTCTGCACCTTCGACGTGATGGTCGAGGAATTCGGTCTTGCTTCGGAGCCGCTGTCGAGGCTTGCGACGATCGTCCGCGGCGCCGATACCGCCCGCCCGGAGCTTGCGCCCGAGGTGGCGGGCCTGCTTGCCGCCTCGCTCGGCCTGTCGCGCATGTTCGTCGACGATCTCAGGCAGCTCGATGCCGGCATGCTGCTCTACGATGCCTTCTATCGCTGGTGCCGCGACGCCACGGACGAGACGCACAACTGGCCCTCGCCGAAAAAGGGAGGCTGACATGACCAGCGCCGTCAGCCCCGCGACGCCCGCCGCCGGCGCGTCGCCGAACCCGCATGGCGTCACCTTCGGCGAGGCCTTTCGCGTCTGGCTGCGGGTCGCGGCCCTCAGCTTCGGCGGGCCGGCCGGGCAGATCGCCGTCATGCACCGCATCGTCGTCGACGAGAGGAAGTGGATCGGCGAGCAGCGTTTCCTGCACGCGCTGAACTATTGCATGCTGCTTCCGGGACCGGAGGCGCAGCAGCTTGCCATCTATATCGGCTGGCTGATGCACCGGACCGCCGGCGGCCTGGTGGCCGGCATCCTGTTCGTGCTTCCGGGCTTTCTGTCCATCCTGGCGCTCAGCTACCTCTACGTGAGCCTCGGCAGCGTCGATGCCGTCGAGGGGCTGTTCTTCGGGCTGAAGGCGGCCGTCCTTGCCGTCGTCGTCCAGGCTGTCGTCAGGGTCGGCGGCCGCGCATTGAGGAACAGGGCGATGATTGCAATCGCTGCGGCCGCTTTCCTGGCGATCTTCGTCCTGCACGTGCCTTTTCCCGTCATCATCCTGGCCGCCGCCGTCATCGGGTTCGTCGGGTCGATGTCGGGCTCGCGCCTGTTTCAGGGCGGTGGCGGGCACAAGGCGGGCGGCGGCGCGGTCCTGGCCGACGCCGAGGCGCTGCTCGGCGAAGAGATACCGCCGCATGCGCGGCCGAACCTTGGCTGGTCGCTGCGGATATCGGCGGTTTTCGTGGCGCTCTGGCTGCTGCCGCTGCTGCTGCTTTATCTCTTCCTCGGCCCCGGAGATATCTTCACGCAGATCGGCGTGTTCTTCAGCAAGATGGCTCTGGTGACGTTCGGCGGCGCCTTCTCTAATCGGCGGGGTAACGTCAAGCACATTCCCGCCGATCCCAAGCCGACGGGACGCATCGTCCGCAGTCGGCCCTAAGCGGTCGTGACACGCCTGAAATGATTGCAAGACTGCTGGGACCGAGTTCGGCGGACGGAGTGGAGATGCCCCGCCCGCCTTGGTTGGCTCAGGCCGCCTTGGCCGACACCGGGAGACGGAAAGGGGCACCCAGACGATTGAAAGCGTTCATCGCTGCGATTGTGATCGTCAGATCGACCAGGTCCTTCGGCTCGAAGGCCGAGGCTGCTGCGGCATACGCTTCATCGGATGCGTGCGTTTCGCTGACCCGGGTCACTTCTTCGGCCCAAGCCAAGGCTGCGCGTTGCTGGTCGGTAAACAGATGGGGCACTTCGTCCCAGACCGATACCAGAGCGACCTTGTCGACCGACATGGTCTTGCGAAGATCGCGACCATGCATGTCGATGCAGTGGGCGCAGCCATTGATCTGGGAGACCCGGAGGAAGACGAGGTGGATTAGCTCCTCGGGCAGATTAGTGTTCTTCGTGACGTAGTGGTGGACACCGAACAGCGCCTTTGCGCCCTCGGGAGCTACTTCGTACCAGTTCAGACGGGCCATGGATGGTTCCTTTCCTGTTTCTCATGGTTGCAGTTCTCCCGTCGCCGGCACAGCGCGCCGTCGGCAGGAATTTCCGAATTCTCCGTGGTGTCGTCAGCGTGGAGAGCGGCGTCCTTCTCTCAGCGCCGTGACGCGCGCCGTCTCCCGTGCCGATGTCCGGTCGCGGAACCAGTCCGCGACAAGGTTTTCGAATTCTTCCGGTCTTCCGCCCTGCGCAAGATCGGCAAGGCTCGTCTTGTCGAGTTCAGAACGCATGCGCCGTTCAGCGCGCAGCATGACCGCATGAATGCGACAGACACCATCCACCGACCATGGTGGCGGCGTTCCGCCAAACAGAACACAGCCTCGACGGACCTCCTTGCAATCAAACAGTTTTCGATCGCCCTCGATGGCGTCCACGACCTCAAGCACAGAGATATTCGCTGGCGGCTTGGCCAGTTCGTAGCCGCCGCTGATCCCATCGCTCGATGAGACGATCCCGGCCTTTTCCAGCTTCGGCATGATCTTCGCCAGCATGGCGGTGGGAACGCCCTGCATCTCTGCGAGGTCTCGGCTGCTCGCGCGCTTCGGATGCTCGGAGATGAGCCACAGCAGGGTGTGAAGCCCGTATTCGACCGAGACCCCGAACAGACTCACGCCTTTGCGTCGATCAGGCATCCCGCTATTGGCCGGGTGTTGATCGCCTTCGGCGTCAACTTGCCCCTCATCATTCGACATAACGCCACCTCATCAAGTCCGCATTAGACTTAACGCAACCTAACTCTATCCGCGTTAAAGAGTCAACGGCGAAATTGTCAAACGGTCCCAAGCAGAGTTCGACTGATGAGCCGAATGCAATCGAGAGAAACTCCGGTTTCTGATCTCAGATTCGCGTTGCCCGAAGTCTGCTGTTGGCGCAGAGCAGCCGAAATCGCTGCTCGGCAAACGCCGGCCGGTCATACCTGTACACCACATAGCGTTTGACGTTCGCGGCCCGCGCTTCTCTCCGGGATCGGCACAAAGCCCTCCCATGATGGGGTTCCGTAGATAATGCGGTCCAATCTATGCTGCATCCTGATGAAAATTCATCGGAATAAACGCCGCCACGAACTCGCATCACCGTCGTCCGCGAAGGACGCCTTCCGCTGCTACGCGGAACTCTGAATTGGCTTCAAGATATTTTCTCGGTCCCTCAGCTAGGCTGCCACCGACGTAGGGGGCTCTATTTTCGTCCAGCGAAACTCTGAACCATCCACCCACATTCGATGCATGACGACCGCGAGACGACGAGCCAATGCCACCTTCGCTTTCTTGCTGCCATGTCGCTTCGCGACATTCATGGCCCAAGCCTTCAGCCAGCACCATTTCACTACGCGGGTCATCATTGATTGGGCGGCTTCATAAAGAAGCCGTCGCATCATGGCATCGCCGCGAAGTGAGACATGCCCAACCCGGCTCACCTCGCCCGATTGGTTGAGTACAGGCGTCAAGCCAAGTACCGCTCCCACCGAACGTGAATGCCGGAAGCGCGTCGGGATGTCGACAGTCGCGACGTAGGCGAGCGAGACGACAGCGCCGACCCCAGGCACAGTCATCAAGCGCCTGCAAACGTCGTCATTTTTTGCCTCGCTGCGAACCCGCTTCTCGAGTTTGGCAAGACCCTCTCGCAATTTGCGCCGGCCGTCGAGCAGAGGCTGCATGATCTCTACCAGTTCAGCATCATTTTCTACGAGTTCCAGAATCCTCCGCTCGAAGGTGCCGCCAGAGGTCTGGCCGACCTTCAGTCCAAAATTGCGCAGAAGGCCGCGCATCTCGTTCTCAAGATCGATCGCCTTTTCCTGCAGCAAAGAGCGTGCTGTCAGCAACGCGCGGCGCTTTTGACTCCCAAGCGTCTTCACATGCACATCCTTGAACAAGCCGACGCGCATCATATTGGCGATGCCCCTCGCGTCGTTCCGGTCACTTTTGTTTTGCTGGAGTGCTTCAAGAAAGGCTTTGGTATGGCGAGTCTCGATGCAGACGACCGGGAAGCCTGCTTTAGCCAATCCGTCGAATAACCATTGCGATAATGGACCGGCCTCCAAACCGATCCTGTCCAGGTTTAGCGCCGGATCGTTCAAAATAGCGACGAGGTCATCCGGGTGTGACGCGACCTTTCGTTCTCGGCAGAGTTTCCCGTTCTCATCGACAATGCAAACACTCGTCTCCTTGATGGAGACATCGAGACCGACATAATGTTTCATGGATGCGCTCCTCTCTCTGATGATAAAATGTGGCTGCGTCATACTGACCGCGTTTTATCATCAGCCACCGTCCGATGCTTCCCGTTCTCCGATCGGCCAGCTTGAGGCACAGAGCCGATTAGCCCATCTATGCTGTGCTCGCCTATGTCGCGCAGGAGGCCGTCCAGCATTTCGGATGGCTGAAACCCACCGACATGCTCGACGGTCTGGGCATGGCGGAAACGACGCCCGGCCCGCTGATCATGGTTCTGCAGTTCGTCGGTTTCATGGGCGCCTATCGCGATCCCGGCAGCCTGAACCCGCTGACGGCGGCGACATGCGCGGCCGTGCTGACGACCTGGGTGACGTTCGTTCCGTGTTTCCTCTGGATCTTCCTCGGCGCGCCCTTCATCGAGAGACTGCGCGGCAATGCGGCGCTGGCGGGCGCAATGTCGGCCATCACGGCGGCGGTGGTCGGCGTCATCCTCAACCTTGCGATCTGGTTCGGCCTGCACTTCCTGTTCCGCAGCGCCGAGGTTCGAAAGATCGGCCCCTTGTCGATCGAGCTGCCCGTCTGGACCTCGCTGTCGCTTCCGTCGCTGCTGCTCAGCCTTGCGGCCGCGATCGCGATCTTCCGCTTCAGGCTGGCGGTCATTCCCGTGCTCGTGGGCTGCGCGGTCGCCGGCATGGCCTGGCCGGCGTGAGAGCCGCGTCACCGGAAGATCCGGCGGCGCCGCAGGTTTCGGGGCGAAGCGGCAGAAACATGTCGAACCAGTTTCCGTCGCTGCCCCATCGGACATGGCCCGTCGTTTCGAGTGCTTCGGGCAGGGCCTTCGTGTATAAGGAAGCGGCCTCGCCGGGCATGCAGGCGGCAAGCGGCAGCGTGAGCGCGGCAAGCACGGCCGGCCGCAATCTCGGGGGCTTTTTGGCTTTGGTCATGGATGGAGCGCGGCCTGCCTGAAAACTGTGCCGGACAATCGCACAGGCGCCGTTCGGCGGCAACGACCGGGCCGACAGGCGACAGGGAGACTTGCCGATGCCGTCAGAGACATCCGTGATCGAATGGCTGCTCGCCTCCGATCCCGCCATCCGCTGGCAGGTGCTGCGCGATCTCCTCGACGCGCCGGAGCCGGTCTGGGCCGCCGAGCGGCAGAAGGTCGAGACGGAAGGATGGGGCGCGCGGCTGCTCTCCTTTCAGGATGCGGACGGGCAGTGGGCGGGCGGTTCTTTCCTGCCCGCCGGCTTCACGCGCGAGGAGTGGCAGGCGAGCGGCCAGCCCTGGACGGCGACGAATTTCTCGCTGACGCAGCTGCGCGAATTCGGCCTCGATCCGCGCTCGCAACCGGCAAGGCGGACCGTCGCGCTCATCGGCGCCAATTGCCGCTGGGACGAGGGCGGCCAGCCCTTCTGGCAAGGCGAGGTGGAGGAATGCATCAACGGCCGCACGGTCGCCGACGGCGCCTATTTCGGCGTCGATGTCTCGCCCATCGTGGAACGATTGCTCGGCGAGCGTCAGGCCGACGGCGGCTGGAACTGCGAGCGGGCGAACGGCTCGCTGCGCTCCTCCTTCCATACGACGATCAACGTGCTGGAAGGGCTGCTGGAATACGAGCGGGCGACCGGCGGCACGGCGCAATCGCGCGCGGCGCGGCGCTCCGGCGAGGATTACCTGCTGGCGCGGCACCTGATTCGGCGGCTGAGTACCGGCGCCCCGGTCGACGAAACATTCCTGCAGTTCCTGCATCCGAACCGCTGGCGCTTCGACGTGCTGCGCGGGCTCGACTATTTCCGCGCTTCGGCGATGCTTTCGGGCGCGGAACCCGATCCGCGGCTTGGAGAGGCAATCGAATACCTCTGCTCGCGGCAGCGGGAGGACGGACGCTGGCCGCTCGACTGGCGCCTGTCGGGCCGCAGCTGGTTCGTCATGGATGACGGCGAGGGCGAGCCCTCGCGCTGGGTGACGCTGCGGGCGCTGCGTGTGCTGAAATGGTGGCGCGCCCGGCCGGCTGCCGCAGGCTAATGCCGTCCGCGAGGCCGCCTTGCGTTGATATGCGTCAATGCCGCCGCCCGGTCGCGGCGGCAGTCTGGCCTCGTCGTAAAACGCAATGGGGGCGTATATGGACGAGGCGATCAGGAAGAGGATTCTGGCGATACTGGACGGGCAGCGGCTCATGAGCGTGGCGACGCTGCGGCCGGACGGCTGGCCGCAGGCGACGACGGTCGGCTACGTCAATGACGGGCTGACGCTCTATTTTCTCTGCAGCCCCGACAGCCAGAAGGCCGCAAATATCGCGCGCGACAACAGGGTGTCGCTGACGATCAACCCGGATGCCGACCAGCTGATGCAGATCACCGGCCTGTCGATGGCGGCCTTCGCGCGGAAAGTGGAAGATCCCGACGAGGCCGACCGGGTGCTGCGCATGATGCCGGCAAAATACCCGGCGCAGCGGGATCTTGCGGTCTCCATGCCGACGCGCGACCAGATCAGCATCTTCCGCGTCGTGCCGAAGCTGATTTCGGTGCTCGATTATTCCAGGGGATTCGGCCACGCCGATCTCGTCACGCCCTGACCATGGCGGCCTTGCCGATATCGGCGAGCGTCACCCTGGCGAATTCCCGCTCCAGGGCCTGTTCCGCGGTTTGAAAGGCCAGTTGCAGGCTGGCATTGGCGGCGCGCTCCACCGGGCAGGACGGGTGATCGTTGGAGAGCGGCGCGTCGAGCAGCGTTTCGCCCTGCAGGGCGCGCTGCACGTCGAGAATGGTGATCTCTTCGAGCGGCTTCGTCAGCGACCAGCCGCCGCCGCGCCCGCCCTCGGATTCGACGATGCCGTGCTGGCGCAGCGAAGCCATGGTGCGGCGCACGACGACGGGATTGGTGTTGAGCATCTGGGCGATGCGCTCCGATGTCTCCCGGCCGCCGAGCAGGCCCATATGGACGAGGACATGGATCATCCGCGCCAGTCTTCCGTCTTGCCGCATCCGTGCCTCCCGATAAAGCGTAACAAATGATGTTACGGTGTATTGACTTCCGCTTGCTGTGGTGCAAGTTTCTGTAACGCAAAAAGATACGGAATTAAAGATTCCATTTCGCGGCCGCCGGTTCTTCCGGCCGCCCGCATCGTTTCAGGAGGCCAGGATGCAGCACCGCACGATCGAAACCGCAACGCTGAGGATGCGCATCCTCGAAGCCGGCGAGGGGCCGCTGGTGCTGCTCTGCCACGGATTTCCCGAGACCTCGCATGCCTGGCGCCATCAGGTTCGGGCGCTGGCGGCGGCCGGCTTTCATGCCGTGGCGCCCGATATGCGCGGTTACGGCGGCACGGAAAGCCCCGAGGCGGCCGGCGCCTATACGCTTTTCGATCTCGTGGCCGACATGGTGGCGCTTGTCGATGCGCTCGGTGCGGAAAAGGCCGTTATCGCCGGCAGCGACTGGGGCGCGACGGTTGCCTGGCAGGCGGCGCTGATGCGTCCGGACAGGTTCGGCGGCGTCGTCGCCCTGGGCGTGCCGATGATGGGCCAGCCGCCGGTGCCGCCGACCACCATCTTTCCGGCGACCCCGGACCAGCTTTTCTATCTGCTTTATTTCCAGCAGCCGGGCGCGGCCGAAGCCGAATTCGAGCGCGACGCCGAGGTCACGCTGCGCAGGATCTATCACGCCGCAAGCGGCGAGGCGGGGCCGCGCCTGCCGGGAGACGGAACGCCGAACCCGTTCGCCATGGTGTCGCGCGCATCCGGCCTGCTTGCCGGCCTGCCGGAGGGCGGGACGCTTGCGGGCTGGCTGCCCCAGGCCGATCTCTATGTCTTTGTCGAAGCCTTCCGGGCATCCGGCTTCGGCGGCGGGCTGAACTACTATCGCAATCTCGACCGGAACTGGGAATTGCAGAAGGCGCTTGCGGGGCTGAAGGTCGCCATTCCCGCGCTCTTCATGGCCGGCGAACGCGATACCGGCCTTGCCATGCCCGGAATGCGGGAGATCATCGATGCCATGCCGGGGCTTGTGAGCGATCTCAGGGCAGTACGCTTCGTGCCCGGCGCGGGCCACTGGCTGGCGCAGGAGCGGCCGGAAATCGTCAGCGCCGCGATCGTCGATTTCCTCAGCGGCCTCTGACGGGCTTAGTGGCCGCCTTCCAGCATCCGCTCCAGCGTGGCGATCAATTCCCGGCTGCCGTTGCGGTCGTCGGCGATCGTCTGGAAGAGGCCGGCCATGCCCTTGAAGATCAGGGCGGCGGGATCGTCCGCGCCCAGGAATTCGGCGATCTCCTCCATTTCCGCCACCCAGCGATAGGCCTTGGGAAACATGTCGGGAACGGAATGGCCGAGCCGCTTTACGAGTTCGGCCTGGCTTTCAGCCAGTTCCACCTTCAGGGCCTCGCTGGCATCGTTGCGGGCGGCGGCCAGCAGCATGGCGGAGGAGAGGCCGACAATGCCCTTGTTGATGCCGGCGTAACATATTTTCAGCGCCGAGGCGGCGCCGACAGGGCCTTTGACCGGGCGGATCTTCAGGCCGAAGCGGGAGAGCAGCTCCGGCTCGCCGGCCAGATCGCCGCTGAGGCAGACGACCGGGCCGGCCTTGCCCGGAACAGGCGGGCCGCCGATGATCGAGCCGTCGAGCACCTTGGCGCCTGTCGGCGCAAGGCCGGCGGCGAGCCTTTCCATGGTTTTCGGGCTGACGGCGTTGAGATCGATAAAGGCCGGCTTGCCTTTGCCGGCGCGCAGCACCGGGGCGACGCGTTCGGCCACGGCCAGCGCCTCGGCCGGCGGCACGATGGAAAGGACGATATCGGCCTCGCCGAAGGCCGGAAGCGGGACGGCTTCAAGCCCGGCGGCGCGGGCGCGCTCCAGCGTGGCGCTGCTGCGCCCTTCGAGAAAGGTGACGACCCTGGCTCCGGACTCGACGAGGCGGCGGCCGACGGCGCTGCCCATGGCGCCGGCGCCGAACAATGCGATCGTGGTGGACATTGGCGGATGGACCTCTTTGGCGGGGGATGCGGGAAGACTAGGGCGGGAAGGCGGATGCCGCAAGGCGGATGCGGCCTTCAGGCCTGCATTTCGAGCGCGGCAAGATCGTCGGGCGCACCGGCGGCCCTGGCGGCATCTCGGCAGGCCTTGGGCGATGCGCCGGTCATGCGCTTGAACGCGTTGCTGAAAGCGCTCTCCGAACTGTAGCCGAGCGATCGGGCGATCACGGCGACGGGCGTCGTCTCCTGCGTCAGCGCTCGTTCGGCAAGGCGCATGCGCCATTGCGAAAGATAGGTCAGCGGCGCCACGCCGGATACGGTGCGGAAGTGGAAGGCGAAGGTGGTGCGCGACATGGCGCAGGCGCCGGCAAGCTCCTCCAGATGCCAGGAGCGCGCGGGATCGCCATGCATCAGCCGCAGTGCCGGCGAAAGCCTGGGGTCGCAGAGCGCCCGCAGCCAGCTGGCGGGCATGAGGCCGTTCGTCTTCAGATGCGCGCGCAGCACCTGGATGAAGAGAAGCTGGGCCAGCTGCGCGCAGGCGAGCTGCGCGCCCGGCTCGCCGCTCGCCTGCTCAAGCACCAGCCGATCGAGAAGCCAGCGGAAGTTGCCGGCCTGCTGCGAGGCGGCCCGAATGTGGATCCACGGCGGCAGGACATCCGCCAGCAGGCGGCCACTGACCGGATCGAGCAGCACATGGCCGCCGATATGGGCGAAATCGGCACCGTCACCGAGCTGCGCCGTCGAGCGGCCGGCGCCGGAAAAGATGCTCATCGCGTCGACGGCGGCAAGGTCAGGCGCGCTCGACAGGACAAAGGCGCGCCGCGCCGCCAGCAGCCCGATATCTCCGGTTTCGAACCTCACCGGCCCCGGCTCGCCGTCGATGGCGGCCCAGCAGCTGCCTTTCACCACGGCGAAGAACTTGATCGTCTTCGGCACGGGAAAGCGGATCGCCCAATCGCCTCCCGCCGTGAAGCCGCCGGTCAGGAGCGTTTCGGCCTTTGTGAATTTCAGGATGTCGGAAAAGGGATCGGCGTTCATTCTCGTACTATCGCGCAACTCATCCGCACTCTCAAGCATTCATAATCCGGATTGGCCGCCTTACGTTTGCCCCTGCCGCCAGACCGGCGGTTACGTTCAGAGAGAAGCGGGATGACATTGAAGAGACGCAAACTTGGCAGCCAGGGGCTGGAGGTCGGGGCGATCGGCCTCGGCTGCATGGGCATGAGCCAGTCCTACGGGCCGGCCGACGAGGCCGAATCGATCGCGACGCTGCACCGGGCCATCGAACTCGGCTGCGATTTCTTCGACACGGCGGAAAATTACGGGCCGTTCAGGAACGAGGCGCTGCTCGGCAAGGCCTTCAGGGACCGGCGCGACAAGGTCGTCATCGCCACCAAATTCGGCTCGCGCTTCGATGGCGACAGGATCGTCGGCGCCGACAGCCGGCCGGAGACTATCGTCCGCGTGGTCGAAGGCTGCCTGACGCGGCTGCAGACCGACCATATCGATCTCCTGTACCAGCACCGGCTGGACAGGAGCGTGCCGATCGAGGACGTGGCCGGCACGGTTGGCGATCTCGTCAGGGCGGGCAAGGTGCGCTTCTTCGGCCTCTCGGAGATCGGCATCGCCAATCTGCGCCGCGCCCATGCGGTGCATCCGGTGACGGCGGTGCAGAGCGAATATTCGCTGTGGGAGCGCAATCTGGAGCCGGAGATCATTCCGGTCATGCGCGAGATGGGGGTGGGCCTCGTGCCCTTCTGCCCGCTGGGGCGCGGATTTCTTGCCGGCGACGTGAAGCGTGCGGAAGACTATCCGGAGGGCGATACGCGGCGCATCGATCCGCGTTATCAGGGGGCGAATTACGATGCCAACAAGCGGGCGGCGCGGATCGTCTTCGATATGGCTGCGGAAAAGGGTGTCCAGCCGGGGCAGGTGGCGCTCGCCTGGCTGCTGCACAAGGGCGAGGATATCGTGCCGATCCCCGGCACCAAGCGGCGGACCTATCTGGAGGAGAATATCGCGGCTGCTTCCGTCCGGCTGGATGACGGGGAGATGCGGCGGCTGGACGAGGCGCTGGTGACGGGGACGATTTCGGGGAACCGCTATGCCGACTGGATCATGGCGACGATCGATCGGTGATTGCCCAGGCTGGGCCTGGCGCGTGTTTGCCCGTCTGAGCCCTCCCGCCAAGGGCGCCGGATACACACGAGCGCCCCTCCAACCTCCCTTGTATCTGCACATTGATGATTTTGTGCGAAGGAAGCGACTGAGCCTCTTGCCGGGTGGCCACCCGGCAAGAGGCGTGGCGGCGTCGCCCGTTCTCCCTCCGGCTACAACCGTGGATGAGCCAGGGATCGTCGCCATCGTCACGTACGACCGAACAGTCGCTTGGTTCCAACCGCACGCACAAGGCAGGTTACCGTGAACAGCATCATATGTGGAGTGGATGTTTCGAAGGAGTGGCTGGATGTGTTCATCCGCCCGTTGGGTATTTCGCAGCGTTTCAGCAACGATGCGGCCGGTATTGGCGCGCTTGGCGCTCTGTGCCTTGCCGAGGCTGTCGAGCTTGTGGCCATGGAAGCCTCTGGCGGTTACGAGCGGCCGGCCTTTCTGTTGTTGTGGGAGATGGGGGTCGCCTGCGCGCTTGCCAATGCGCGCAATGTGCGCCGCTTTGCCGAGGCCATGGGCTTTCTGGAAAAGACCGACCAGATCGATGCGGCGGTGATTGCCCATTATGCCGAGGCCAGGCCGCTGCGTGCCTCGCCACCGCCGAAGCCGGCGCAGATGCGGCTGCAGGCCTTGGTGGCGCGGCTGTCCCAGGTCACCGGCGACCTGATCATCCAGAAGCAGCGCAGAAGCGTTGCCCGCGATGCACAGGCCGTTGAAAGCCTCAACGAGGTGATCGCGCTTCTGGTGCGTCAGAGCCGCAGGCTGGAAGGCGAGATCGCCTCGATGATCGACGACGATCCGCTCTGGGCCGGCCTCGACAAGGCCTTTCGCTCCATCAAGGGTGTTGCCTCGCGCACGGTTGCCCGGCTGATGGCCGAGCTGCCGGAGATCGGTCATATCTCCAACAAGGCTATCGTCAAGTTGGCTGGCCTTGCGCCGATTGCCAACGACAGCGGCAAGAAAAGCGGACCACGGCCGGTGCGCGGCGGTCGCAAGGGGCCACGTGGCATCCTCTTCCTGATCGCCGCCATTGCTGCCAGATACGATCCGCATCTGGGCGCCTTCCAGCAACGGTTGCAAGCCGCAGGCAAAGCGAAAATGGTCATTCGCATCGCGCTCGCCAGAAAGCTCCTCGTCATTCTCAATGCAAAAGCTCGAGATGCGCGAAGGGAATTCGCACATGCAACTTGACACACCAGATAGTCGCTCATTCCTGTGCCTGTCACAGGAATCCAGCCTGCTCAAGTCCTTGAGCAGGAAAGACTTTTTTGATTCCTTCTCGTGGGAGAGTCATTCACCGCGCGGACGCGCGGTGGCTGGATTCCTGTGACAAGCACAGGAATTGTCTGTGCGATCCATGCTTTACTATCGGAGAAGCTGGTTTTGAACCCCGGGACGGCCATCCCGGGGTTCGCGCGGTCAGGCGCCCGTACAGGAATTGGTTTTGACAACCGACCTCATGAAGGGACCTCATCGCTCCAGCTTCGCATCGCTTGATGACTTGACTGGGCTATCCGTCGGACACGCCCGCAGACAATTCGAAGCATGGAGCCCGATTATGATGACAGAACCGGCCAAAATCCAGTCCATCCTCGGTCTGGACGTCTCGTGCGATACCGTTGCCCTCTTCGATAGCCGCACCCATCGCAGCATCACCATTGCCAACGATCCCGACGCGCTGCGGGCGGCCCTGCAGCCCTATCAGGCCAGCGCCACGCTTGCCGTGTGCGAAGCAACCGGCGGCCACGAGGACACCGTGCTCGGCGTACTCCTGGAACTGTCCATTCCAGCCCATCGCGCCGATCCCGCCAAGGTCAAGGCCTATATCCAATCCTTCGGCAAACGCGCCAAGACCGATCCGATCGATGCCCGATGGCTGGCCCGCTACGGACAGGACCGTGCCGAGGCGCTGCCACAATGGCAACCCAAAGACCCGATCCGGCAAAGACTTACGCTGCTCGTCGCCCGCCGGCTCGATCTCGTCGCCATGCGCGTCCAGGAGCAAAATCGCCTCAAGGCCCCGCGCGGCAGCTTCCTCGCCGACGATATCAATGCCCATCTCGATGAGCTCAACCGCCATATCGCCGCCCTCAATGCCGAGATCGACAGCCTGATCACCCAGGATCACGATCTGACATTGCGCGCCAAAGCACTGCGCTCGGTCCCCGGCATCGGCCCCGTCCTCATGCCGATGCTGCTGGCCCTCATGCCCGAACTCGGCAGCCTCAATCGTCGCCAGGTCGCAAGCCTTGCCGGCGTCGCACCCCATCCCAAAGACAGCGGCAAGGTCAGCTGGCACCGCGCCACCTTCGGCGGCCGACGCACGATCCGCCCCGCGCTCTTCACCGCAGCCCTCACCGCCTGCCGCGGAGACGGACCGCTCGCCACGGCCTACAAAACCATGGTCAAGGCCGGAAAACCAAAACGGCTCGCCCTCACCGCCCTCATGCGAAAGATCATCACCATCGCAAATGCCCGCGTCAGGGACGCTCTCAAGCCGAAAACCGAAAAAATGCCGGCATAGGCTTTAACTGACTTGGTGAGGGGCGGGGAGGCCACAGCAATGAGGGACGGGGGGTGGCGACCGGCCAAAACAGCCTAGTCCCGCATCCTGAGTTCGTCCGTCTGCATCTGCAGCGAGCCCAGCGTTTCCAGGAAGCTCATGCCGAGCAGGCTCTGGTCCAGCCGGCCGTCTTCCGCCACGCTCGCGGCCACGTTGCTGCGCACGATCGGGCCGATCGCCACCTGATCCAGCGTGACGGGGGCAGCGCGGGCGCGGCCGTTGGCGGTCATCACGCTCATGGAATAGGTGAGCTGCTTCGGGTCTATGCCGATGCGCAGCGCGTCGGCGTGGGAGAGCGCCACCATGCTGGCGCCGGTATCGACGAGCATGGGCACCGACTGGCCGTTGACGGAGACTTCCGCCTCGAAATGGCCGTTCAGCATCTTGTGGACGATGACTTCCTGCCCGCCTTCGCTCGTGGTGACGATCACCGCGCGGCCGGGCACAAGGCCGGCAAGCAGCCGGTTGCCGACGGCCATCGCGTCGTAGCGGTAGAGATAGGCGGTGGCGAGCGCCAGGATGATGACCAGCCAGATCAGGAACTGGCGCATCGTCTCGCCGATATTGCGGCGGCTGCCCCAGATGCCGGCGGCCAGCATCAGGGCGATCGGCAGCAGGTAGACGAAGCGGCCGAAATCGTCGCTCGCAAGGCCCATGATGCGGCTCTGGTCGCTGTTGAAAAGCAGGACGGCAAGGCCGATGAGGATGACGGCAAGAAGCAGGACGAGGCGCATCAGCCGGCCGCCTCCAGCGTCTTTGCCTGTTCGGGAGCAGGCGCGGCGAGGCGCGCGGGCAGGCTTGCCATGATGTGTTTGCGCTCTTCATCCGAAAAGCGCATCCAGCCGGCGATTTCTTCCGTTGTGCGGCCGCATCCGGTGCAGAGACCGGTCAGGGGATCCAGAAAGCATACGCGGATGCAGGGTGTTCGCATGGGCGATATATCGGGATTTCAGAGAGCCATGGCAAGGGCGCAGAAACCCGCGACCTCGCAAATCTGCTGGTTGGCGCCGAGCGTGTCGCCGGTGTGGCCGGCAAGCCTGCGGCGGATGAACCAGGTGAAGAAAAGCGTCGAGAAACCGGTGGCAAGCAGGGCCGAGACGAAAGGCAGCAGGCCGAGCGCCGGCCAGACGAGAATGGCGGTGATGAAGCCTGCCGCAACAAGGGCGACCTGCATCGTCACTTCCGCCGGCCTTCCGGCCGAAGCCGCAAGCCCGTCCGGCTTTGCGGCGGGCAGGCGCTGCCAGTGCCAGGCGATCGCGCCGCGGCTCAGCGCCGCGACGGCCGGAATGGCAAGGGCGGCGGCAAAGGGCGAGGCTTCGCGGGCGATGGCGGCGAGCGCCGAAGCCCTCAGCGCGAAGGACAGGATGAGGGCGATCGCGCCGTAGCTGCCGATGCGGCTGTCTTTCATGATGAGGAGGCTCTGCTCGCGCGTCTTGCCGCCGCCGATGCCGTCGGCGGTGTCGGCGAGCCCGTCCTCGTGCAGCGCCCCGGTCAGGATCGTCTGGACCGCGAGCGCCACGAGCGCCGCCATCAGCCGGTCGGCGCGCAGGGCAAGCATGACGAAGAAGACGAGCGCGGGCAGGGCGCCGATGGCAAGACCGGCCAGCGGAAAGACGCGCACCAGCCGGCCGAGCTTGCCGTCATAACCGGCAAAGAGCCAGGGCGGCATGGGAATGCGGCTGAGAAAGGCCACGGCGCGCGCCGCATCGACGACGATGTCTTTTATCACTGTCTGCGATCCCCCGTCTCTCCGGCGGCCCGTTCGTCTTCCTGCGGCTTTTGGCGTTGCTTGCTTTTTGACATTGTTCGCCGTGGCCGGTCGCTTTAAGAGAGTCGCCACGCAAGGAACCCGATTTGCCGGGAAAAGACAAGAAGACAAGGAAAGCCATTCAGATGAGCGTTTCAGGCCTGCCGTTCGACGATTTTCGCGCCCTTCTCCGCGACCTGCCGGGACCGGACGCCCGCGCGCTGGTGGCGGCCCGCGAACGCGACGCGCAGCTGACCAAGCCGCCGGGCGCGCTGGGGCGGCTCGAGGAAATCGCCTTCTGGCTTGCCGCCTGGAGCGGCCGCGCGCCCGCCGTCAACCGGCCGCTGGTGGCGATCTTCGCCGGCAACCATGGCGTCGTGCGCCAGGGTATTACGCCTTTCCCGCCGGAAGTGACGCAGCAGATGGTGGAGAATTTCGCAGCCGGCGGGGCGGCGATCAACCAGATCTGCGTTGCCAACGATCTCGGCCTCAAGGTCTTCGATCTGGCGCTCGACTATCCGACCGGCGACATCACCCAGGAGCCGGCGCTCTCCGAGCGCGATTGCGCCGCCACCATGGCCTTCGGCATGGAGGCGATCGCCGGCGGCACGGACCTGCTCTGCATCGGCGAAATGGGCATCGGCAACACGACGATCGCGGCCGCCATCAACTACGCGCTTTACGGCGGCACCGCGCGCGACTGGGTCGGCCCCGGCACGGGTTCGGAGGGCGAGATGCTGGAGCGCAAGATCGATGCGGTCGAGCGCGCCGTCGCGCTGCACAGCGACCATCTGAACGACCCGCTCGAAATCATGCGCCGGCTCGGCGGCCGCGAGATCGCGGCCATGGCGGGCGCCATTCTCGCCGCCCGCATGGAGCGCATCCCCGTCCTGATCGACGGTTATACGGCAACGGCGGCCGGCGCGATTCTCAGGGCCGTCAATCCGTCGGCGCTCGACCATTGCCTGATCGGCCATGTCTCGGCCGAACCGGGGCATCTGCGCTCCATCGAACAGCTCGGCAAGACGCCGCTTCTGGCGCTCGGCATGCGGCTCGGCGAAGGCACGGGTGCTGCCCTTGCCGCCGGCATCGTCAAGGCGGCGGCGGCCTGCCATTCCGGCATGGCGACCTTCGCCCAGGCCGGCGTTTCGGGAAAACATTGATCCGGCGACCGATGCGGCAACCGGCGAGCGGCCTGCGCCTTGCTTGCGCGCAGGCCGGGGAAACGGTATCTGCGTAGTCGCTTATAAATCAAAGCCGGCGGCAAGACCGGCCCGGAGGAGGCGAGGCGCCCTTGACGAAACCTGCCGTGACCAAGGAAACGGGATTTCGCCATTTCGTGGCGGCAGCCAGCTATTCCTGGGCGGGCTTTCTGCGGGTCGTCAGGGAATCGGCCTTCCGGCAGGAACTCGGCTTCTTCGCGGCGGCGCTGGCCGTGCTCTTCCTCATCGGCGCGGACGCCACCGAATTCGTCGTCACGACGGTGCTTTTCCTCGGGCTCTTTTCCATCGAGGCGATGAATACGGCGGTCGAGGAAGTGATCGACCGGATCTCGCCGGAGATTTCCATCGTCGGCAAACATGCCAAGGATCTCGGCTCCTTTGCCGTCAGCTGCATGATCGCCGCCTGCTGCCTCTATCTCGGCTTCGTCATCTGCAGGCATCTCTTCTTCTAAAAACGCCTAGGCGAAGCTCTTGCGCTTCTTGGCGACGGGCTGGGCTTCTTCCACCGCCGGGATGGTCTGCAGCACGCGCTTGGCGGGCAGGATGGCGATGACTTCGGTGCCTTCGCGCAGCTTGGATTTCAGGATGAACTGGCCGTCATGCTTGGCAAGGATCGCCTGCACGATCGGCAGGCCGAGGCCGGTGCCCTGTTCGGCGCTCTTGATGGCGATCGAGCCCTGGCCGAAGGCCGAGAGTACGACCGGGATTTCCTCCTCGGGAATGCCGGGGCCGTTGTCGCGGATGGAGATGTACTGGCCTCCGCCGGCCGTCCACCCAACCTTGACGTTTATTTCTCCACCCTGGGGTGTGAATTTCACGGCATTGGAAAGAAGATTGAGAACGACCTGGCGCATGGACTTTTCATCGGCCCAGATCGCCGGAAGCTGGCGCTCTACCTGATCGGTAATGGAGATGTTCTTGGCGCGCGCGCGCAGCTGCACCATTCCGATGCAGTCTTCGGTAATGTCGAGCAGCGAGATCGCCTCTTCGCTGAGCTCGTAGCGGCCGGCCTCGATACGCGAGAGATCGAGGATTTCGTTGATGAGATCGAGAAGGTGCTGGCCGGAGCGATGGATGTCGTCGGCATATTCCTTGTAGGTCGGGTTGGCGAGCGGCCCCATGACCTCCGCCGACATGACTTCGGAGAAGCCGAGAATCGCGTTCAGCGGCGTGCGCAGCTCGTGCGACATGGAGGCGAGGAAGCGCGACTTGGCGAGGTTCGCCTCCTCGGCGCGGCGGCGGGCTTCGTCCGACATGGATTTGGCCACTTCCAGCTCGGCGATCAGGTCGTCCTTTTCCGACTGGAAGGAGAGGATTTTCAGGCTGGACTGGAAGAGCCGGTCGCTGATGTAATTGAAGAAGACGACCGTGGTGGTGAAGACGCCGGCCAGCGAAAGCTCCAGGATATCGCGCGACAGGCCGCTCTTTGCGGCAAGCGCCACGACGGCGGGCGCAAAGCCGACGATCACGGCGGGCGTCAGCATGAAATTCGACATGGTCGTGACCGACAGGGCGATCAGCAGCGTGGCGCCCTTATAGAGCGTGAAGCTCGAAGGTTCGCAGGCCGAACAGCCCTGCAGGGCAAAAATCGCCCAGCAGCAGCCGATCAGGAACTGGCCGGCCAGCAGAAGATTGCGCCAGCGGCGCACGGTTTCGGCGGCGATTTCCTGCTTGCGGGCGTGGCGCGCCAGAAGAATGTTGACGGCGTGGCAGGTGAGCGTCAGCAGCGCCCAGAAAAACAGGCTCGCATCCTCGATGAAATAGGTACCGAGGGCCGCCACGATGATGACGAAGAGCGGCATGATCGCCGCGCCCTGCAGCACGGCGGCGACATACATCTGCAGCATGTCGCGATCGAAGGCGGAGCTGGAGGCGTGGCCCGACTGCAGGCGTTCGCGCGTCTGCCGCACGGCCTTGGAAACCGCCTTGTTGCGGTGGCCGCGCGATTTGTCGACAATGATCTTGTCGGTTGATGTGCTGACGCCGGTACTCATGTGCACGTTGAAACTTGTCCTGCAGATGAATAAGAGCTTAACCGGAAATTCTTAAGAAGATGTTTGCCATCTTTGCCAAGGGTTTGTTTTGCAAGGAGGCAAAAGCGTGGCACGGCTTCTTGTGTTGACCCGGGACGGTGCAACCGCGCTGGCTTTTCTTGTTCTCGTTGCATTAATTGCGGAAAAGCTCGGCGACAGGCCCGATATTCGGCATCAGGGCGCCTTCCGCGCCGCCGACGGCGACAGCCTGGTTCTCGACGGCCAGCGCCTGCGGCTCAAGGGCATAGACGCGCCGGAACTGTCGCAGACCTGCGAGCGCCAGGGGCAGGAATGGGCCTGCGGCCGGCAGGCGCGACGGGCGCTGCAGGAACTGGTTTCGCAGCCCGGCACGCAATGCGGCGGAAGCGAGCGCGACCGTTACGACCGGCTGCTCGTCACCTGCCACAATGATGCCGGCAATATTAACGCGCGCATGGTGGCCTCCGGCATGGCGGTTTCCTATGGCGGCTACGTGCGCGAGGAAGAGCAGGCGAGGGCGGGCAGGCTCGGGCTCTGGGCCGGCCGTTTCGACATGCCGCGCGACGTCAGGGACGAGGCCCGGCACGGAAAGTCCGGCTTGCCGCGGCCGATCGGCGGATGGACGGGATGGCAATGAAGGCGGTATCGGGCGAGGACGGGCTGGACGGGCTGCGGGCCGAGATATCGGCCTGCCGGATCTGTCGCGATGCGCCGCTGCGCGGCATCGCGGACCGGCTGCCACACGAGCCGCGCCCGGTTGCCGTGCTCTCCTCGCGCGCCCGGGTGCTGATCGCCGGCCAGGCGCCGGGGCTTCGCGTGCACGAAAGCGGCCTGCCGTTCGACGACGCTTCCGGCGACCGGCTGCGGCAGTGGCTGGATGTGGACCGGCCGACCTTCTACGACCGGGACCGATTCGCGATCGTGCCGATGGGATTCTGCTTTCCGGGCTACGATGCCAAGGGCAGCGACCTGCCGCCGCGGCGCGAGTGCGCGCCGGCCTGGCGGGAGCGGGCAATCTCGGCCATGCCGCAGATCGAGCTGGTGCTGGCTGTCGGCTCCTATGCGCAGGCCTGGCACATGGGCGCGTCACGACGCGAAAACATGACGGAGACGGTGCGGAACTGGCGCGACGGTCTCGCCAAACAGGGCAGACCTGCCGTTCTGCCGCTGCCGCATCCGAGCTGGCGCAATACGGGCTGGATCAGGCGCAACGGCTGGTTCGAGGAAGAACTGCTTCCGGAGCTGCGCCGGCGAATCAAAATGCTTGCCTTCTGAAACAAAATTCTTTTCGTCGGCCGGAATCGCGCTATACAAAGAAAATAATTCGAAAGGGACTTATTTTCGCATGGATCGCCTCGACCGAAAGATACTGCGCCTGCTTCAGGAAGATTCGACGCTCGCCGTTGCCGACCTTGCCAAGAAGGTCGGGCTTTCGACGACGCCCTGCTGGCGGCGCATCCAGAAGATGGAAGAAGACGGCGTCATCAAGCGCCGCGTGGCCATCCTCGATCCGGAAAAGGTCAACACCAAGGTCACGGTTTTCGTGTCGATCCGCACCGCGACCCATTCCATCGAGTGGCTGCGCCGATTCTCCGAAGTCGTGGCGGAATTCCCCGAGGTGGTCGAATTCTACCGCATGAGCGGCGACGTGGACTATCTGCTGCGCGTCGTCGTGCCCGACATCGCCGCCTATGACGCCTTCTACAAGCGCATGATCGCCAAGATCGAGATTCGCGACGTCTCCTCGGCCTTCGCCATGGAGCAGATCAAATATTCGACGCAGCTGCCGCTCGACTACATGATTCTCGAAAACGCCAAGTCCAACGAGGACTGAGCGGGCAGGGCCTGCGGCAAGGCATTTAACGGTTGCAAACGGGCGCGAGCGAATCGCGCCCGTTTGCGTAAGGAGAAGTTCATCCGTGATTTCTCGGAGTGCGGCGCGCCGCAGCTGCCACTTGACGGCGGCGCGAAACCTTTCCAAATTGTAATCTTCCTGTCATGGAACTGTGCGAAGCCACGCACGTCATGAACAGGCCCCGACGTTGGGAGGCACGGGGGCCGATTCGTGCGGGTGGTCCGGGGGATCTGGAACACTTTTGTAATGTCCGTGCAGCGCAATATCGCGCCTTGCACGAATTTTTCTGAGCCTTTGGCAAAACGTTTAAGCGATGCCAGAGCGCGAGTCTTTGGTTGTTTCTACAACACAAAGTAGGCCCCAAATCGATTTATGGTCGCTTTCTGCACCATTAGGTTCGATTTCAGGACACCATGTCCTAATCTCCTATCTTTATATGATGCTTAGCCGGCGCTAATGTCCGGCTGCTTCGCGAGATCGTTCGAGCTTTCTGCTCCGGTTTCGCGGCGCTTTGGGAGGATCGTTTCAGCCGCCTGCGATAGCCACTGGCTACCGCGGCGGCATTCGTGCGTTAATCATCCAACTCCTTGAAATTGTTGTATAAAAACCACGCCCCATGCAGAAAGCATGTGCATGCCGTGCGATGGCGCCGTTCACGAATTGATACAATTTGATGTCTGTGGGATGAACGTTCGGCGGTTCGATCGATCCGCACGCCGTGAGGCTGTTCAAACGGGTCGGCTTTGGATCTTCGGAAACAGAGTAAAGCCCCGATCGACAAAGGAGTGGAATTCTACAATGAACATCAAGATGGTATTGCTTGCGTCGGCAGCAGCATTTGCTGCATCGACCCCGGTACTCGCAGCAGACGCAATCGTTGCTGCAGAGCCGGAGCCGGTTGAGTACGTTCGCGTCTGCGACGCTTACGGCACCGGCTACTTCTACATCCCGGGCACGGAAACCTGCCTGAAGATCGAAGGCTACATCCGTTTCCAGGTTGACGTTGGTCCGGGCGAAAGCGGCGACGCCGACTGGAATGCCAAGACCCGCGGTCAGGTTCAGTTCACCGCCAAGAGCGACACCGAATACGGCCCGCTCACCGGCGTAATCGTTCTCCAGGCCAATGCCGACAACGCAACGGACCAGGAAACGATCCTCGACTCGGCTTACCTCGACGTCGCAGGCTTCCGCGCTGGTCTCTTCTACTCCTGGTGGGACGATGGTCTCTCCGGCGAAACGGACGACATCGGCTCCGTCGTAACGCTGCATAACTCCATCCGTTATCAGTACGAAACCGGTTCCTTCTACGCTGGCCTCAGCGTCGACGAACTGGAAGACGGCGTCTTCAAGGCTGACGAAGATCCGAACAACGTCGGCGTTGCCTTCGGCATCGGCGGCACGGCTGGCGCCTTCAGCTACCAGGTCACCGGCGGCTACGACTTCGACAACGAAGACGGCGCTATCCGCGCTATGGGTACGGCTGAACTCGGCCCGGGCACGCTCGGCCTCGCAGCTGTTTACTCCAGCGGCCCGAACTCCTACTACTCGTCGGCTGAATGGGCAGTTGCTGCCGAATACGCCATCAAGGCAACTGACAAGCTGAAGATCACTCCGGCTGTTCAGTACTACGGCAACTACTTCGGCGGCTCCAAGGCTGTTCCGGATGACTTCGACGGTCTCGGCGATGCCTGGAAGGTCGGTCTGACGGTTGACTACCAGATCGTTGACAACTTCTACGCCAAGGCTTCCGTCCAGTACCTGGATCCGGAAGATGGCGACGACGTCACGACCGGTTACTTCCGTCTGCAGCGCTCGTTCTAATCTGAGCGACGGAACCCCCGGCCTCGTGCCGGGGGTCTCCTAACCCCACGAGTTTCTGATCAGAATGACCTCCGATCAGTAACGAGGGACTGGTCCGGTTTTCCCTGCTGGGCCAGTCCTTTGCAGTTGAAAGCCGGTGGGAAGCCAGAAGCGCCGCCACGCTTGCCGGTTTCGTTTCGTCGGTCGGTTTTCCCGACGTCGAGCAGATTTAGAAATTATCAGCCTATTCGTTGCTTCTGATCGATCGCGCCCCGTTTTATCGCGCGACATACACGTTTTCATTGTGCGAATGCATCCGGCAAGCCAACCGTTCGGATAGGTTTACCCTGCGCGAAACGATGCCAATAATGTGACTGTAACGTGACAGGTCGCCGCTATAAGCATTTCAGAGGCTGGCAATCATTACTACTCTCGGGTAGGTTTCCTTAATGGACGATCTTAACGACTACTTCTATTTTGCCGCCGTCGTCTCCAGCGGTGGATTCGCTTCCGCAAGCCGAACCCTGAAAATACCGAGGTCCAAGCTGAGCAGGCGCGTCAGCCGGCTGGAGGATTGCCTTGGAGCAAGGCTGATCGAGCGGTCCACGCGCCATTTCCGGGTGACGGAGATCGGCCAGGCCTTCTACGAGCAGTGCCAGACGATCCTGCGGGAGGCCGATCGCGCCAAGTCGATCGTCACGGAGGCGCAGTCCGATCCGCAGGGCATCGTGCGCATGGGCTGCCCGCTCGGCCTTATCGATATTTCGCTCGGCGCCGTGCTGCCGGAATTCCTGGAGCGCTATCCCAAGATCAAGCTGCAGATCATCGGCTCGGACCGGCGCACGGATCTCATCAACGAGCGCATCGACGTCGAGGTGCGCGCGGCAAGCGAGCCGGAAACGCAGACCAGCCTGACGATGCGCAAGCTCGACCGGGCGCGGCGCATCCTCGTCGCCAGCCCGTCGCTGATCGAGCGCATGGGCGCGCTCGATTGCGTCGACGATCTCGGCAATGCGCCGACCCTCGCCATGACCACCTGGATGTCCTTCCATACCTGGGAACTGGTGGGGCCGGACGGCGAGAAGAAGGTGGTGCGCCACCAGCCGCGGCTCACCTGCCGCAGCATGACGGCGATCCTGGATGCGGCGCGCGCCGGCGTGGGCTACGGGCTCATCCTCGAAAACGCCTGCGCGCAGGATCTCCAGTCCGGCCGGCTGGTGCGCGTGCTGCCGGAATGGCAGACGGTGGAGAGCCAGTTCTATCTCGTCTTCACCACGACCAAGGGCATGCCGCCGGCGGTGCGGGCGCTGATCGATTTCCTCGTCGAGAAATCCAAGCAGAACCAGATCGTCACGACCGGGGCCGCGATCGCCGCCCAGTAGGGCCGGTTGCGCGGAGCCGGGCGAGCAGCTTTTCGCTGGTCAGCTCCTTAACGGCATCCTTGCCGATCCAGCGGGCGGTCCTGTCGGCGCCCGCGGCAAGGCGTTCGGCAAGGGCAAGGGCAGGGCGATGGCAGGTGGCGTTGCGCTTGCCGATGTTGCGCAGCGCCCAGTTGACGGCCTTGCGCACGAAGTTTCGGCCGTCGGTGGCGTGGGCTTCGATCAGCGGCAGATAGGCGAGCAGGCTTTCGTCCGGGTCCTGCTTGCGGTGCACGGCCGCCCCGGCGATCATGGCAAAGGCGGTGCGCCTGACAAATTCCCGCTCGTCTGCGGCAAAGTCCGCAATCAGCGCGTCGAGGCCGGCCTCGACGAAGAGGTCGGCGGCGCAATCGACAATTTCCCAGGAGTTGAAGCCGGCGGCCAGTTCACGCGCCTCGGCCGCCGTCAGCTCTTTCGGCTCGAACGTATAGAGCGCCAGCATGCGCGCCTCGCGGATGCCGCTTGCCCAGAGCGCCCTTGCCCTGGCCTGGTCCTTGCCGGCCAGCCGGGCGATCTTCTGCAGGTCGGGATTGGAAATGCCGATGGCGCCTTCGGTGGCGATGCCGAAACGCGCCATGCCGGCAATATTGTCTTCAGAGCGCAGCGTGCGCAGATGCGCAATCAGGTCCGCCGCGCTCGAGGAGGGGCCGATCATTTCTCAAGTCGCGCAAGCAGCGAGGACGTGTCCCACCGGTTGCCGCCGAGTGCCTGAACGTCGCCGTAGAACTGATCGACCAGGGCCGTCAGCGGCAGTCTCGCGCCGTTGCGCTGCGCTTCGGCGAGCACGATGCCGAGATCCTTGCGCATCCAGTCGACGGCAAAGCCGAAATCATATTTGCCCTGGTTCATGGTCTTGTGGCGGTTTTCCATCTGCCAGGAGCCGGCAGCGCCCTTGGAGATGACGTCGACAACCTTTTCGATGTCGAGGCCGGCGCGCTTGCCGAAATGCACGGCTTCGGCAAGGCCCTCGACGATGCCGGCGATGCAGATCTGGTTCATCATCTTGGTGAGCTGGCCGGAACCGGCAGGTCCCATCAGGCCGACCATGCGGGCATAGGCGTCGATGACGGGGCGGGCCTTTTCGAACACGGCTTCGTCACCGCCGCACATGACCGTCAGCACGCCGTTTTCGGCGCCCGCCTGACCGCCGGAAACGGGAGCGTCGATGAAATCCACGCCCTTGGCCCTGGCGGCGGCATAAAGCTCGCGGGCGACTTCGGCGCTCGCCGTCGTATTGTCGATCAGCACCGAACCCGGCTTCATGGTCTTCAGCACGCCGTCCTCGCCGGTCGTGACCTGCCTCAGATCGTCGTCATTGCCGACGCAGACGAAGACGAAATCGCAGCCGTCGGCGGCCTGCGCCGGGGTGGGGGCCGCCTTGCCGGCGAATTTTTCCGCCCAGGCGGCGGCCTTTGCGGCCGTGCGATTGTAGACGGTGACATCGTGGCCGCCCTTTGTCTTCAAATGTCCCGCCATCGGGAAACCCATGACGCCGAGACCGATGAAAGCGACTTTCGCCATATGCTGTCCTCCATAACCGCTTGCAAACAGGGTCAGAGGATTAGCCGAAACGGGAGGCGGCGGAAAGCCACGAAGGCGGGCCGGACGGCCGCGCCTGGAACAAAATTTCTCCGGGCCGGACAAAACGGGGTCGGGAAAGTTTCAGATCTCGCTGATATGATAAAATTAGTTGTCGATCTAGTTTATAGACTAAATCATCATCAGCCCCATCGAAACGGAGCGGCCGGCGCGGCAGCAGCGCCTGGCAGCAGGAAAGGGGACAGAGATGATTACACGTCGACAGACACTGGGGCTCTTGGCAGCCGGCGCCGCCACCGTGGCTCTGCCGTCCGTCAGGCCGGCGCGGGCGGCGGCGACGGAATTGCGCATCGGCTGGCAGAAGAACGGCGTGCTGGCGCTTGCCAAGCGTCGCGGGGCGCTGGAAAAGCGGCTTGCCGACCAGGGCCTTACGGTGAGCTGGTCGGAATTCACGTCAGGACCGCCGCTGCTGGAAGCGCTTGGCGCCGGCGCGCTGGATTTCGGCGCCACGGGCGACGTGCCGCCGCTCTTTGCGCAGGCGGCGGGCGGGGCGCTCTATTATGTCGGCATCTATCGCGGCAGCCCGGCGGGCTCGGCCATCCTCGTGCGCAAGGATTCGCCGATCAGGACGCTGGAAGACCTGAAGGGCAGGAAGCTCGCCTTCAAGCGCGGCTCCAGCGCCCATAACGTAACGGTAAAGGTCTTGCGCAAGGCGGGTCTGACGCTGGATGACGTGCAGCCGCTCGACCTTGCGCCGCCGGATGCGGCCGCCGCCTTCAAGAACGGCAGCATCGATGCGTGGTCGATCTGGGATCCCTATCTCGCCATCGCGGAGGCCGATCCCGAAACGCGCATCCTGACGACGGCGGAAGGCATCGTCGATTCCTACAGCTATTTCCTCGCCAACAAGGATTTCACCGACGAGAACGGCACGGTCATCGTCAACGTGCTGGACGAGCTCGCCAAGGTCGGCCGCTCGGCGCAGGACAATCTCGACGAGACGGTCAAGGAGCTTTCGGAAATCACCGGCGTTCCGGCCGACGTGACGCGGGTGACGCTGACGCGCCCCGGTGCCGATCTCGGCAGCGTCTCGACGGTGACGGATGCGGCGGCCAGCTATCAGCAGGCGCTTGCCGACGAATTCTACAATCTCGGCATCGTGCCGAAGAAGCTTGCGACGGGCGATATCGTCTGGCGCCCAAAGGCGAGCTGACTGCGTCAGCCGCCGGGCGACCTGACCATGCCAGGCGCCGGGCGACCAGACTGGGTCAGGCGCTGGGCGACCAGACTGGGTCAGGCGCTGGGCGAACTGGCCGGCGCCGTCGTTTGCTCTGGTGCTGGGGCAGGGCCTGGGGACCGCGGCATGGGAACGTGCCCATGCCGCGGGTCCCGGCAAAATTATTCTCCAGACCGAGCCGGAATAGAAAATTGATATTGTCGATATAATTAGTCGTCTATGTCACGATATCGGCAGGCTCCAAGGCAGCTGATTTCAGATATCCATAAGAAGGAATGCGTCCATGACCGCTTCATCCGACCCGATCAATTTCCTCTGGTTCATCCCGACATCGGGAGACGGCACCTATCTCGGTTCCACCGATCTCAACCGCGCCCCGGAAATCGGCTATCTCTCGCAGATCGCCCAGGCCGTGGACCGTCTCGGCTATTCCGGCGTGCTGCTGCCGACGGGTGTGGCCTGCGAGGAATCCTTCGTCATGGCTTCGGCGCTGGCCGCCAGGACCGAGAGGCTGCAGTTCCTGGTGGCGATCCGCCCCGGCACGGCATCTCCGGCCTATTATGCCCGCCTTGCCACGACGCTGGACCGCATTTCCAACGGTCGCCTGCTGCTCAACATCGTCGTCGGCGGCAGCCCGGCCGAGCTTGCCGGCGACGGCATCCACCTGGAGCATGACGAGCGCTACGCCCATGCCGACGAGTTCTTCCATGTCTTCGAGGAACTGCTGGAAAAGGGTGTGGCGAGCTACGACGGCAAATATATCAAGGCGACCGAGGCCCGCCTCGGCTTTCCCTCGGTGCAGACGCCGCGCCCGCCGCTCTATTTCGGCGGCTCCTCGGATGCCGGCATCGATTTTGCCGTCGGCCGCGTCGACAAATACCTGACCTGGGGCGAACCGCCGGCGCAGGTTGCCGAAAAGGTGCAGAAGGTGCGCGCGGCCGCCGCCGCCAAGGGCCGCGAGGTCTCCTTCGGCATCCGCCTGCATTTCATCGTGCGCGAAACGGACGAGGAGGCGTGGGACGCCGCCGACCGCCTGATCCGTCATCTCGACGACGACACGATTCGCGAGGCGCAGGAGCGTTTCGTCAAGGAATCCGACTCCGTCGGCCAGAAGCGCATGGCCGCCCTTCACGGCGGCCGCCGCGACAAGCTGGAAGTGTCGCCGAACCTCTGGGCCGGTATCGGCCTGGTGCGCGCCGGCGCGGGCACCGCGCTCGTCGGCTCGCCGAAAACGGTTGCCGCGCGCCTGCGCGAATATCAGGAGATCGGCATCGATACGGTGATCGGCTCCGGCTATCCGCATCTGGAAGAGGCCTATCGCGTCGCCGAACTGCTCTTCCCGGAACTCGGCATTACGCGGGACGAACAGCGGCTCAGCTTCAACAACGAGTTCGGCCGCAAGAAGGTTTTTGCCGGCGGCAGCCATGGCGGCAACCTGAAGGTCGTTTCCGGCTCCTGATCGGGGCCGGTTTCCAACGCGATTCCGGCCGGACACCGCACCGTCTTTCCGGAATTGCCCTGAAGCCAAGCGCGAGGAAATATCCATGTCGACATTCGATACGCCGCTCGCACGGGCCGGCGCCGCCACCGGCAAGACGCGGGCAGACGGGGGCAGGGCAGGTTTGCGGCTGCCGCTGCCCGGCCGCGACAGGCTCTTGCCCTATCTGGTGCCGATTGCGATCGTCGCGCTCTGGCAGATCGGCTCGTCGCTCGGCTGGATTTCCTCGCGCATCATGCCGTCGCCGGCCGATGTCGCGGCCGCCTTCTGGACGACGACCGTTTCGGGGCAGCTGCCTGAAGACGTGCTGGTCAGCGCCGCGCGCGCCTTTGCCGGCCTCATCGTCGGCGGCTCCCTCGGCTTCCTGCTCGGCATCGCCAATGGCGTGTCGAAGCTGTCGGAGCAGCTGACGGACACGACCCTGCAGATGTTGCGCACCATTCCGCATCTGGCGATGGTCCCGCTCGTCATCCTCTGGTTCGGCATCGGCGAGGAATCGAAACTGTTCCTTACCTCGCTCGGCGTGCTCTTTCCCGTCTATCTCAACACCTATCACGGCGTGCGCAACGTCGACCGCGACCTGGTCGAGATGGGCAGGGTCTACGGCATGAGCGGCTGGACCTTGTTCCGCAAGGTCATCTTTCCCGGCGCGCTGCCGTCGATCTTCGTCGGCCTGCGCTATGCGCTGGGGATCATGTGGCTGACGCTGATCGTGTCGGAATCGATCGCCGCATCCTCCGGCATCGGCCATATGGCCAACAATGCCCGCGAATTCATGATGACCGATGTCGTGGTGCTGGCGCTCGTCATCTATGCGGTGCTCGGCAAGCTTGCCGATGTCGTCGCCCGTGCGCTCGAGCGGCAGACGCTCAAGTGGAACCCGGCTTACGCCAAATAGGAGCCGATGCCATGACCGTCGTCACGCATGAACGTTTCCATCCGGCCGATACGGCCGAATATGGCGAGCATCGGCCGGCCGCCGCCGCAACCGGGGCTGCGGCCATCACGCTCTCCGGCCTCGAAAAGAGCTTCGGCGCCAACCGGGTGCTGCGCGGCATCAACCTGCATATTCCGGCCGGCCAGTTCGTTGCCGTCATCGGCAAGAGCGGCTGCGGCAAGAGCACGCTGCTGCGCATCCTGATGGGCCTCGACGAGCCGACGGGCGGCGATCTGCGCTTCGAGGGTGCCGATGGCTCCGAGACCGGCGCCAATGCCCGCATCGTCTTCCAGGAGCCGCGGCTTCTGCCCTGGCTCAGCGTCGCCGACAATGTCGCCGTCGGCCTCGGCGAGGGCATCGAGAAGAGGCGGGCGCGGGAAGAGGCGAAAGCCGTGCTTGCCGAGGTGCAGCTTGCCGAAAAGGCCGGCGAATGGCCCTCGCGCCTTTCCGGCGGCCAGCGCCAGCGCGTGGCGCTTGCCCGCGCGCTCGTCAGCAGGCCCGGCATCCTGGCGCTGGACGAACCGCTCGGCGCGCTCGACGCCCTGACCCGCATCAGCATGCAGCAATTGCTGAACCGCGTGTGGCGCGAACTCGGCTGCACGACGGTGCTCGTCACGCATGACGTCAGCGAGGCCGTGCATCTTGCCGACCGGGTGATCGTGCTGGAGGAGGGCCGCATCGCGCTCGATCTCGCCATTCCCTTTCCGCATCCCCGCCGCCACGGCAATCCCGATCTGGCGGTGCTGGAAGGGCGGCTGCTGTCCGCCATCCTCGGCGGCGATGGCGGACACTAGAGCGTTTCCGGCGAAAACGGAGTCGCCTTCAATGCTCCAGCGTATTGTTTTTGCCGCAATTCCTGACGCAAAACCGGTTCCCGCTTTTGCTGGAACTGCTTCAGGCTGCGAGTGCCTGTTTCTGCGCGCGACGCTGCGCCGGCGCAGGGAGGTCCTCAGCCGTTGTAGCGCGCCGTCACCAGATGGCCGGGGCTTGGCTGGCCTTCCTGCATGCGCACGTTGATCTCCATGATTTCCAGCAGTTCGAAACCGGTGGCGGCAAGGCGCTCGCGGATATAGGCCTCGCTGTGGATGAAGCGCTGGTGCGGGCCGACTATGTAGGGGCGGCCTTCCGCCAGCTTTTCCGGCAGGGTTTCGGAGGAGAAGATGAAAATGCCGCCGGGATTCATGTTTTCGGCGGCGCCGAAGAACAGCGGCTCCAGCGCGCCGAGATAGGGCAGCACGTCGGTCGCGGTGATGAGGTCGAAGGGATCTTCCTCGTTGTCGTCAAGGAAATCCTCGACCTCGGCGACGAAGAGCGTCTCGTAGACTTCCTTCTCGTCGGCGATGACGACCATGTTTTCGGAAATATCGATGCCGACCATCTCGTCGCAGAGGTCGTTCAGCGCGCTGCCGGTCAGGCCGGTGCCGCAGCCGAGATCGAGCATGCGCTTGAAGGGGCCGAGCTTCAGGTCCTGCAGGCGCTGGCGCACGAGCATCGGCACGTGGTAGCCGAGCTGCTCCACCAGCACGTCCTCGAAGACCTCGGCATGCTGGTCGAAGAGGGTTTCGACATAGGCGTCCGGCGCACGGACGGGCGTTTCGCCGCGCCCCATGGAGGCGATGCGGACGGCCGCGCCGCCGTGATCGTCGGGATCGATTGCCAGGACTTCCTGGTAGGCTTCGACGGCCGCGTCGATATCGCCGGCCTTTTCAAGCGCAAGAGCGCGGTTATAGGCTTCCGCGAGAGCCTCTTCGTCGATCTTCTTTTTGTTCATGCGGGCGTTGTAGAGCCCGCAGCTTACCATCGCAACCGCAATTTCAGTGCAATATGAATTCGCCCTTAAGGGAGCGCCACTCCGTTGCCGAAATGAGCCTGCGGTGGGTATAGCGCACCGAATGCAGCGGCCCGTCCAGTTTTTCCTGCCAGAACTTCAGGAAACTGCGCATTTCCGGAAAGTCCGGGGCGAGGTCGTAGTCCTGCCAGATATAGGTCTGGAGAAAGGCCGGGTGATCCGGCATGCGGTAAAGGATCTGGGCCGTCGTCAGGCCGTAACCCTTGAGTTGCTTTTCCATGTCCTTGTGCATTTGTCTCGCTTCTTCTCGTTCCCACTCCGCGCTTGTCAGCGCCACGTGATATGAGATCACGCGGTGGTTAACCGAAGCTTGACAGATTGCAGGCAAAAGATCTATTTGTTTTTGATTTCAATGACTTGACAGCAGCCGCAGGAGAGTGCTGCCAAATCTCCTCAGCGCTTCAGATGGCGCGTCAGGCGGCGCTCGATCCAGTTCCAGAGGTGGCGCAGCGCTTCCACGATGGCGAGGTAGAAGATCGCCGCCCACAGATAAGTCTGGTAGTCGAAGGTGCGCGAGAAGGCGTAGCGCGTCTCGCCCATCAGGTCGAGGACGGTGATGATGGCAACGACGGCCGAGCCCTTGATGAGCAGGATGATCTCGTTGCCATAGGGGCGCAGCGCCACGATCAGGGCCTGCGGCAGCACGATCTTCCAGAAGGCGATGTTCTTGTGGATGCCGAGGGCGGCTGCGGCTTCATGCTGGCCGTAGGGCACGCTCTGGATTGCGCCGCGCAGGATTTCGGCCTGATAGGCGGCGGTGTTGATGGTCATGGCAAAGACGCCGCAATACCAGGCATCGCGGAAGAACCACCAGATGCCGACGGTTTCCAGCTGCGGGCGGAACACGCCGAGACCGTAATAGACCAGGAAGAGCTGGGCCAGCAGCGGCGTGCCGCGGAAGAAATAGATATAGGCGTAGGCGAGCCAGTTCAGCAGCCGGTTCTTCGACAGGCGCGCCATGGCGAGCGGCAGCGACAGAACGGCGCCGAAGATGACGGAGAGGAAGACGATGCTCAGCGTCACCCACAATCCGTGCAGGTAGCGCGGCCCGTAGCGGGTGAACTTCTCCGGATCCCAGCCGGCAATGACGGTGTAGACCAGAAGGGCTGCGAGCAGCGCCCAGAAGGCGACGAGAATATAGCCGCCGACGCGCGCTCCGGTAACGGGCCTTGCGACCGCGCGGGGCGCCGGCTGCGGCGGGATCAATGTTTCGGCGTAGCTCATCGGCGGACCTCCGAGCGCTTGGCCCAGCGGTCGATATAGACGAGCAGGAAGGAGGAGAGGATGGCGAGCACCAGATAGAGACAGCAGGCAATGCCGTAAAAGAAGAAGGGTTCCTTGGTCACGCGCACGGCCACGCTCGTCTGGCGCAGGATATCGGCAAGGCTGATGATCGAAACGTAGGACGTGTCCTTCAGCAGCACCATCCAGAGATTCGTCAGGCCCGGCAGCGCAATGCGGATCAGTTGCGGCAGGATGATGAGGCGCAGCGTGCGGCCGCGATGCAGGCCGAGCGCGTCTCCCGCCTCGTACTGCCCCTTGGGAATGGCCCGGAAGGCCGACAGCAGCACTTCCGAGCAATAGGCGGAAAAGACCACCGAAAGCGCGATCACGCCGGCCAGGAAGGCGTTGATTTCAACCGGCGGGCCGTCATAGCCGGCGAGATCCAGCAGGTACTGGATGAGGATCTGCATGCCGTAATAGATGATGAACAGCGTCAGAAGCTCGGGCAGGCCGCGGAAGATCGTGGTGTAGATGCCGGCTGCCAGCCGCAGCGATTTTTCCTCCGACTGCTGGCCGAGCGCCACGAGGAAGCCGATGACGAGGCCGATCGGCAGGGTGACGAGCGCCACCGAAACCGTGACCTGCAGGCCGAGCGCGATCTCGTCGCCCCAGCCGGCATCGCCGCAGGAAAGGATCGTCGAAGGTGCCAGCCAGGTGAAGATGCCGACGGGTCCGCAGAGCGGGTCGAAAATGTGCACAAGTGCGCTCCAGAAGGAGCCGAGCGCGGAAAACAATCCGCCCATGCCAGAAGTCCCCTCACGGCTTTTGCCGTTTTGATCTTGCCACCTTTGTCAAACAAAAATGGCGGAAGAGCAAGCCTTCCGCCATTTCCTTCATCGGCCAGATAGCGAATTTATCATTCGCCGTAAACGTCGAAATCGAAGTACTTTTCCTGGATCTTCTTGTATTCGCCGCTGGCGCGGATCGCGGCGATCGCCGTGTTGAGCTTTTCCTTCAGCGGATCGCCCTTGCGGATGGCGATGCCTGCGCCTTCGCCGTTGATTTCCTTGTCGACCGGCAGGGTCGTCAGGATCTTGCAGCAGGAGCCGGCGTCGGACTTGACCCATTCGGAGAGAACGACGACGTCGTCGATGACGGCATCGACACGGCCGCTGGAAACGTCGAGCTTGTATTCGTCAGCCGTCGGGTAGAGCTTCAGCTCGGTATCGGCGAGGTGCTTCTCGGCGTAGTTGGCGTGCGTCGTGGACGTCTGCGCGCCGATCACCTTGCCCTTGAGGCCGGCAACGTCGGTGATCTTGGAATCCTTCGGCACGGCGATTGCCGGCGGGGTGTTGTAGTATTTGTTGGAGAAGTCGACGAGCTTCAGGCGCTCGGGCGTGATCGACATGGAGGAGACGATCATGTCGAACTTCTTGGCGTTGAGCGCCGGGATGATGCCGTCCCAGTCGGTCGATACGAAGGAGCATTCGGCCTTCATCTCGGCGCAGAGTGCCTTGGCGATATCGATGTCGAAGCCCTGAATGGTGCCACTGGCGTCGACGAATTCGAACGGCGGGTAGGTCGAGTCCGTGCCGATCACGTATTTTTCGCCGTCGGCAAGGGCCGATCCGGCAAACAGGGACATTGCCGCGAGCGAGGCTGCAGCAAGGAGCTTGGTGGAAATGCGCATGAGGATCCTCTCTGTTGGTGTCGCCGGGTCTTTTTGTTGTTCGCCGGCGGCCGCACACTTCGACGGTGCCACCACCGTCTTGCGGCGATAATCAAACCTTTTTTCGCAAAATTGCAACAGGAATCCCCGCGCAGTTGTGCGTCGCAACCGGCCGCATAGATGAACAGGGGCCGTCCGGCATGTTCAGCTAAGGTTAATCCCGTTCTTCCTAGCGTCAGGAACAAATCCGCATTTTAGCGATTTGTGCTTCGTTTGGTGCACAAAAAGCCGTGATTGCCGGGCAGTCAGCCCCGGCTGAAATCAGAAAAAGGACGAGGAAATCCCTTATGGGCATGAAATCAAGACTGTTTGCCGGTGCGGCCTTTCCGCTGCTTTCCCTCTCTTTCGTGGTCTCGCCGGCAGGCGCATACGCCGCAGCCGGCGTGGCTGCGCAAGGTGTTGTCCGCCCGGTCGTCGAAGGCAGCTATGAGGTTGCGCAGGATGCGCCTTCGGAAGAGGAGCTTCTGAAAAAGAAGAAGCAGGCGCAGGAGCAACAGCAGCAGGAGGCGCCCGCCGAAAAGCCAAGGAAGCGCGAGGCGCCGGCCGAGGCCGCCCAGGAACCGGCGGAAAAGCCGAGGCGCCAGCGCGCGCCGGAGCCGCAGGCCGCACCCGAAGCCCAGGCCCCGGCTGCCGAAGAGCCCGCCCGCCCGCGCCGCCAGCGCGAGGCCCAGCCCGAACAGGCCGCACCCGAGCAGCAGGCACCGGCGGCCGAAGAGCCGCAGCGGCCGCGCCGTCAGCGCGAGGCCCAGCCCGAGCAGCAGGCCGAGCAGCCGCAGGCCGAACAGCCCCAGGCGGAACAGCCGAAGCGCCAGCGCGACCGCAAGCAGAATGCCGGGCAGGCCGCCCCCGAGGCGCAGCAGCCGGCAGCCGAGGCGCCCGCCGCCGGCGAAGCGGACCAGCCCGCCGAAAAGCCGCGCCAGCGCCAGAAGCCCGCAACGGCCGAGCAGGGTACGGAACAGCCGGCCGAGCAGCAGGGCGGCAAGCGCCCGGCCGGCGGCAAACGGCCCGCCGCAGCCGAGCAGCAGGCCGCCCCTTCCGACGCGGCGCCCGCGCCGGCTGAGAAGCCCGTAACGGCCGAACAGCCCGCCGAGGAAAAACCCGTTCCGGCGGAAAAGCCGGCAACGGCCGAAAAGCCTGCCGCCGGCGAACAGCCTGCCACGGGTGAGGCCGCACAGCCGGCAACCGGCCAGCAGCCCGAACAGCCCGCCGCCGCCGCGCCCCAGCCCGGCGAACAGCCGGCCGCCGGTGCCCCGCAGCAGGCCGAGCAGGCAATTCCGGCGCCGGAAAAGGTCACGCCGCAGGAGCTGGAGCGCCGCAAGGAGATTGCCCAGGACCCGGCCAAGAGCAGCGAGACCATCGTTCTGCCGGTCGAAAACGGCGCTGCCGTTCTCGACAGCGACAAGGATGCCGACCGCAGCCAGGGACGGCAGGGCCGTCGCGACCGCGACCGCCAGCGCGCCGACAGCCAGGATTTCAAGCTGCCGACCTCCGATGCCGAGGCGCAATCGCTGAGCCGCGGCCAGCAGCGCGCGCCGGTGCGCATCGAGGCCGTCACCCGCGAAGAGGGCCGCCGCATGGACCGCCGGCCGCAATTCGCCCGGCCTGATGGCGCAGACTACGGCGAGCGCACCGACGACAGCCGCGTCATCATCCAGTTCGGCGGCCGCACGGTCGTGCGCAGCGACGACGACCGCCGCTTCCTGCGCGACGGCGAGCGGCCAGTCTACGAGGAGCTTGCGGGCGATCGCTACCGCGAGACGATCATGCGCCCCGAGGGCTATCGCATCGTGACGATCCGCAACCGCTACGGCGACATCATCCAGCGCTCGCGCGTCGATGCGCGCGGTCGCGAAACGGTGCTCTACTACGCGCCCGAGCTCTACGAGGATCCCGACCGCGACTATTTCGAGGATCCGGGCGCCGACCTGCCGCCGATGCGCCTGCGCGTACCGCTGAACGACTATATCATCGACACCAGCACCGATCCGGACCGTGACTATTACGAGTTCCTGAGCGAGCCGCCCGTCGAGCCGGTGGAACGCGTCTATTCGCTGAACGAGGTGAAATATTCCGCCCGTATCCGCGACAAGGTGCGCCGTATCGATCTCGATACCGTGACCTTTGCCACCGGCAGCGCCGAAATCCCGATGAGCCAGGCGCGCACGCTGCGCAAGGTGGCGGACGCGATCAACGAAGTGCTCGACAAGGATGCGAGCGAGACCTTCCTGATCGAGGGCCATACGGATGCCGTCGGCTCCGACCAGAGCAACCTGATCCTGTCCGACCAGCGCGCCGAATCGGTCGCCAACGTGCTGACCGACGTCTACGGCATCCCGCCCGAGAACCTTGCGACGCAGGGTTACGGCGAGCGCTACCTGAAGGTGAACACGGACGGACCGAACCAGGAGAACCGGCGCGTAACCATCCGTCGCGTGACGCCGCTGGTGCGGCCGGTGGCGCAGAGGTAATCTGCCGGCGATGCCGAATGGGGAGGGCGGGGCTGCGAGGCCTCGCCCTTATCATTTTGCGGCGTCGACGGTGCTGCGTCTTCGCGATCCGCCCAGAGGTTCGCTGCTGGTATCGCTCACCCCTTCATCCGTCCTGCCGGACATCTTCTCCCCGCCGGGGAGACGGGGGAGCAAGCCCGACCGTGCGCGCCACGAAATCGGCAATGCCGAGCGTATCGTTGAGATCGAACACGGCGAGCCCGCCGGCATCCTCCACCGCATGATCGGCCGCAATCGCCACGATATGCGGATCGTCGGGCGCGAGCGGCTGGCGATTGGCCGCCTCGAGCCGCCGCGCCTCGATCTTCGGGATCGGCTCGCGCTTGTAGCCCTCGATCAGAACGAGGTCGCAGGGGGCCAGCCGCGCCAGTATATCCTCGAAGCTCGGCTCCGGCGCGCCGCGCAGCTCGTGCATGATGGCGTAACGCGTGCCGGAGACGATCGTCACCTCATGGGCGCCGGCCTGGCGGTGGCGGTAGCTGTCGGCGCCGACCTTGTCGATGTCGAAATCGTGGTGGGCGTGCTTGATCGTGGAGATGCGGTAGCCGCGGCGGGTGAATTCCTCGACGAGGCGCACCGCGAGCCCCGTCTTGCCGGAATTCTTCCAGCCGGCAATGCCGAAGATCTTCTGTGCCATCGCCCGTCTCCTTCACGCGCCAAGCGCCGCCAGCCAGCGTTCGGCCTCCATTAAATCATCAGGCGTGTTGATGTTGAAGAAGGGATCGAGAAGGCTGGCGCGGGTGGGATGCAGCGGGAAGGCGACTTCCGTTACGTCATGACGCAGGAGGAAGTCGCGCACCCGGCGCTTGTCGTCGATGCCCATCCATTCTTCCAGATCGGCGGCGAGCGCCGTCGGCCAGAGGCCGAAGACCGGATGGCTGCGGCCCTCGGAGGCGGCGATGGCGATCTGTTGGGGATGGCTTAGCGCGCCTGCAAGCCGGCTGACGAGATCGGCCGGGAAGAAGGGGCAATCGACGGAGACCGTGACGACATGGGTGGCGGGCAGGGCGGCGCCATAGGCCATGGCGGCATGGATTCCGGCCATCGGCCCCGCCTTGCCGGCAATGCGGTCGGAAACGACGGGCAGGCGGTGGCCGTCCGCCCTGTCGGCATTGACGGCAACCGAGACCGCCTGCGGCGAAAGGCGGGAGAGTGCGTGATCGAGCAGGCTGCGGCCGCCCAGCATCACGCCCGCCTTGTCGCGGCCCATGCGCGAGGAACGCCCGCCGGCGAGCACGACGCCCGGAATGGTCGACTGGTCGAGCCTGAAATCCGTCATGGCCATATCCTCAATCTCACACGGGCGAGCGCGGCGCCGATTCCTGGGCGACCGGCGGCACGTGGCGCTTGGCCTCACGATAGAACGTATAGAGGCCGGAGGCGATGACGACGGCGGCGCCGGCCAGCGTCCAGACATCCGGCACTTCGGCAAAAAAGAAGAAGCCGAGCAGGGCCGAGAAGATCAGGCTCGTATAGCGGAAGGGCGCGACGAAGGAGATTTCGCCGGTGCGCATGGCAAGGATGACCGACTGGTAGCCGACCAGCACGAGCACGGAGGCCAGCAGCAGGTGCGTCAGCGAGGTGGCGCTGACCGGCTGCCAGCCGCCGAGGAAGGGGATCATCAGCGCGCCGAAGATGCCGACCGAGATCGCCGTCACCGTGGTAATCATCAGCGAGGGAATGTCCTTGGCTATGCTGCGGGTGGCAAGGTCGCGCCCGGCGGTGGAGGCCACGCTCGCGACGCAGAGCAGGGCGGCGGCGGTAAAGCCTTCCGGGCCGGGACGGATGATGATCATCACGCCGATCAGGCCGACGAGGATCGCCATCCAGCGCCGCCAGCCGACCGGCTCCTTGAAGAACAGCGCGGCGCCAAAGGTGACGACCAGCGGCAGCGACTGCAGGATCGCCGAGGCATTGGCGATCGGCATCATGCCGAGCGCGGTAATGTAGGTGACCGCCGCGATGATCTCGCAGGCGATGCGCAGCGCGATCACGGGCTTGAGCATGACGCGCCAGGGGCGCAAGGCGCCCAGTTTCCAGGCGATCAGATAGACGAGGATGCTGGTGAACAGGCCGCGCAGGAACATGATCTCGCCGGCATTCATATAGGAGATGACCGATTTGGAGAGCGCGTCGCTCGAAGAAAAGCCCGCCATCGCCATGCTCATATAGATGGCGCCCTGGGTATTGCGTGATCGCGGCATGCTGGAGATTCCCTTACCTTGCAGGCTCTTTTAGAAGGGAAAGGCGGCCAGGGGTATCGGAGGAATGCCACACTTGCGATAATTCGATGCTGCAGCGCAGCACAACCTGCCGTAAGGGCAGGCGGATCTCCGTGCAGTTGCGGCAAATATTAGAAATATAAGGATAATTCCCAGATTTTCCGGTAGCGGATTAAGGTTGTATCAACCGATTCGGCGAAAGATGGCGCCACTCTCCATGATGGAGGGAGCCGCCGAACCATCCGGAATGATTGCGGAATGGACGGTACCATCGTTTCAAGGCGCCGCTCCCCATGCACTTCATCGACCGACTTTTGCAAAGCCGTCGTATCGTTACCAAGGTCCTGCTGTTCGTCATCCCGCTCGTCGTGCTGATCGCCGGCGTCGGCATCCTCGGCTATCACACGGCCAATATTCTCAACGGCCATATGACGGTGACGCGCGCCACGATCGAGAACATTTCCGATTTCGAAAACCTGCAGGCCGCGCTTCAGGAATTCGTCTCCGACCCCACGGATGCGAGCAAGGCCGATTTCGGCAAGGCGATCGACGCGCAGGAAAGCGGCGTGGTCCGCCTGAACGGCCTGCTGAAGACCGACGACCAGCGCGGCCAGCTTACCGAAGTCAGCGGCCTTGCCGCCGCCATGCGCAGGCAGCAGGAGACATTGTGGGGGCTGCGCCAGAGCGAGGACGCCAGTGTCGCCGCCATCAACAAGACGGTGCAGGCGATCTCGGCCGCCGCCGACGAAGCGGGCGGGCAGGCAGCCACCGTGCGCAAGGATTTCACCGACAAGGAAGCCTTCGCCAAGGCGCTGCTTTACGATACCGCCGCCTTCAAGTCGCTGACCGATATCATGGGCGCCATGCGCGTCGATATCCAGATGGGCTTCACGCCGGAAGAGCAGGTGGAAGCGGCCCAGCAGCATATTGCCGAGATCCTGAAACAGCTTGAAGTCGCCAGGAGCATGGTGTCCAAGGACGGCCTGCCGCTGATCGAGCAGCTTGCCAATACGGCAGACAAGCTCGACGCGCTGCTGAAGGGCAACGGCACGCCGGACGAGAAAGCCTCCGGCATGGCGCCGCTGCTCACCGGCTTCGTCAATACCGAAGGGCAGATGACGCTGCAGTCGGCCAAGAACAGCGATACGGCGTCGGCCCGCTTCGTCAGCCTCGACAAGAGCATTGCCGAACAGCGCGAGCTGCTGATTTCGGTCGATCAGGTGCGCGATATCGCCGACCGCCTGCAGGTGCATGTCAGCCAGATGCTGAGCGCGCGCGTTGCCGCCTCGCGGGAGGTCGTGCTTGCCGACATCAAGGCGCTCACCGAAACCGCCGGCCGGATTTCCACGCTCGGCGCCAGGGATAGCGTGCTGAAGGCCTTCTCCGACAAGGTTGGCCCGGCCGCCGCATCGCTGACGTCAGGCTCGGCCGACATGCTGAAAGCGGCTGCCGACTGGAAGGCGGCGCGCCAGCAGTCCTCCGAAATCCTGTCCGGCGCCATGGCCTCGCTTCGCCAGTTCGTCAGCGAGGCGCAGGAGCTTGGCAAGGAAGACAGCGAGCGTTCGGCCAAAGTCTCCGTCTTTGCCATGATCCTCGGCACGCTGCTTGCGATCATCGGCGGGCTGATGCTGGTCGAGACGCTGCGCGGCCCGCTGAAACGCGTCTCCGAGGTCATGACGCGGCTTGCGAACGGCGATCTCGAAGTCGCCATCGAAGGCCGCAACCGCGGCGACGAGATCGGCGACATGGTGCGCTCCGTCGCCGTCTTCCGCGATGCGGCGGTCGAAAACGTCCGCCTTGAGAGGGAGGCCGAAACTGCGCGCGCGCTTTCCGCCGACGAGGCCAGCCGCCGCGCCGCCGAGCGCGCCCGGATCGAGGCCGAGCAGAAACAGGCGCTGAATGCGCTGTCCGACGTGCTGCAGCAGCTTGCCGAAGGCAATCTGGAAATCGGCATGCGCCGCGATCTCGCCGCCGATTTCGTCGATATGGCCGATACCTACAATCACGCCGTCGAAGCGCTGCGCCAGACATTGGCCGACGTGCGCGGCGCCACCGTCGAGATCAAGGGCGGCACCGGCAATCTCGCGTCCTCCGCCGACGATCTTGCCCGCCGCACGGAACAGCAGGCGGCGGCGCTGGAGGAAAGCTCTCGGGCGCTCAGGCACCTGAGCGACGTCGTCCGCTCCACCGCCGAGCGCGCCAGGCAGACGGCGCAATCCGTCGACGAGACGCAGCTTTTCGCCACCCGCTCCGGCGAGGTCGTCGCCAGGGCTGTCGACGCGATGGGCGAGATCAACCGCTCCTCCGAGAAGATCGCCACGATCATCGGCGTCATCGACGAGATCGCCTTCCAGACCAACCTGCTGGCGCTCAACGCCGGCGTGGAAGCGGCGCGGGCCGGCGAGGCCGGTCGCGGCTTTGCGGTCGTGGCGCAGGAAGTGCGCGAACTGGCGCAGCGCTGCGCCAAGGCGGCCCGCGAGATCAAGGAACTGATCTCGGCAAGCTCCGGCCAGGTGCAGAGCGGCGTGCAGCTCGTCGAGGAGACCGGCCGGGCGCTTTCCGAAATCATCGCCCATGTCGGCGGCGTCCAGCGCCTTGTCGCCGAGATCTCGGCCGCCACCGGCGAACAGTCGACCGGCATCCACGAGGTCAGCAAGGCGGTGCATGACGTCGAGCTGATCACGCAGCAGAACGCGGCGATGGTGGAAGAGAACAATGCCGAAATCCAGGGCCTGCGCCAGCGCGTCGACATGCTTTCCGACAAGGTCAACCGCTTCCGCACCGGCGACGAGGGCGAGGCGCATGGCTATGGCCGCGGCGGGGAGCGCTGGGCGGGGCGGGCGGCGTAAGCCGCATTGCCGGGAATGGGATGCCGGAGCCCGCGCTTTCCGCAGCGCGGGTTTTTCTTTTGAACCATTAGCCGGTCCGGTCGTTTTCCAACCATGTCCAACGAAGGAGAAAGCGTGATGGATTGGAACCGTGTTGAAGGCAACTGGAAGCAGATGAAGGGCAAGGTCCGCGAACAGTGGGGCAAGCTCACCGACGACGACCTCGACCAGATTGCCGGCCGCCGCGAACAGCTGGAAGGCAAGTTGCAGGAGCGCTACGGCATCGCCAGGGACCGCGCCCGCCGCGATATCGACGACTGGTACGACAGCCAGACCTGGCACTGACAACGATCCGGCATCGGACTGAATTCCACTCACCTGGCCTCGCTTTTGCGGGGCCTTTTTTGTCGGGTGGAGTTCCGGCCCTTGCACGATCCGTTAGACATATTCCGCTAATAGCTGACATATCGATCACGGAATTCGCACCGGGGTAACATCGTGAAGCTATTTCAGCCATCCATCGCTCCACTCGCAGCATTCGCCCTGCTCGCCAGTTCGACGCTGGCTTTCGGGCAGGGCTGGCAGACCGACAAGCAGGGCACGTCCACCTGGCACGTTGCGCCGCGCGTCGGACAGTGCAATGTCAGCAAGGCGCAGAACAAGGCGATCCGCGCCGGCATCTACCAGAGCGAGATCGTCTATCGCGACGAAAACGTGCTGACCTTCCAGGGACAGACGCTGAATGGGGATCGCAAGGAGATCACCTTCGGCAACGAGGCGAGCTGCCCGGAGATCGGGGCTCAGGATATTCCGTAAACGGCGGCGGGATTTGGGCGACAGGGCAGTGCCCGCGGCCCCCTCATCCGGCCCTTCGGGCCACCTGCTCCCCGCCGGGGAGAAGGGGTGGTGCGGCGACGTTCTACTCCATCGAGGCGCCCGGTTTGTCGTAAAGGCTGCGGCAGTCCCCCCCTTCGCCCCAGCGGGGAGAAGGGGCGGTGCTGCATCGTTCATATCCCCATCGAAGCGTCCTGCCTGGTAAAAGACCGCGCCACGGATTTCCCCTTCTCCCCGGCGGGGAGAAGGTGCCCGAAGGGCGGATGAGGGGGCTCCGGGCTCAACATCTCCTTGTTCGATTTCGAGAGTGTAGAGACGTGCCGGCCCTTCGCATGGCTCAGGGCGTTCGGTCTTGCAATCGATTCACTGGATCGATTGCTCCCGCTTCGCAGCACCGTCACTCACCCACCCGTAACGCTCATGTGTCGTGCTACCGCCGGCCGCTTGTGGGTACGGTCGATGATGAAATCGTGGCCCTTGGGCTTGCGGGTGATGGCCTCGTCGATGGCCGCGTGGAGCAGGCCGTCGTCTTCGGTGGCGCGCAGTGCGGCGCGCAGGTCGGCGGCGTCGTTCTGGCCGAGGCACATGTAGAGCGTGCCGGTGCAGGTCAGCCGCACGCGGTTGCAGCTCTCGCAGAAATTATGGGTGAGCGGGGTGATGAAGCCCAGGCGGCCGCCGGTCTCGGCGACGGTCACATAGCGGGCAGGGCCGCCGGTCTGGTAGTCGGTATCGGCAAGCGTGAACTGCTTTTCGAGATCGGCGCGCAATTTCGACAGCGGCAGATACTGGTCGGTGCGGTCTTCCTCGATCTCGCCCATCGGCATGGTTTCGATGACGGTCAGGTCCATGCCGCGGCCATGGGCGAAACGCAGCATGGCGGGCATCTCGGCCTCGTTGAAATCCTTCAGCGCCACCGCGTTGAGCTTGATCTTCAGCCCCGCCTTCTGGGCGGCGTCAATGCCTTCCATGACCTTTGCGAAATCGCCCCAGCGGGTGATCCTGCGGAATTTCTCCGGATCGAGCGTATCGAGCGAGACATTGATGCGGCGCACGCCGCAATCGTAAAGTTCCTCGGCATGGCGGGCGAGCTGCGAGCCGTTGGTGGTCACGGTCAGCTCGTCGAGGCCGGAGCCGATCTGGCGGCCGAGCTGGCGCACGAGATACATGATGTTCTTGCGCACCAGCGGCTCGCCGCCGGTCAGCCTGATCTTGCGCACGCCCTTGGCGATGAAGGCGGAACAGAGCCGGTCGAGCTCTTCCAGCGTCAGCAGATCCTTCTTCGGCAGGAAGGTCATGTTTTCCGCCATGCAATAGGTGCAGCGGAAATCGCAGCGGTCGGTGACGGACACGCGCAGATAGGTAACAGCCCGCCCGAAGGGGTCGATCATGGGGGATGCGTCCGCCACCAGCGGCGCGGCATTGCCTATCGTTCCAACTCTCGTGTTCACGTTCGTCTCCGCACTCGCCTGAATGTGGGCATATGCTATTGTCGCGTCAAGGGAAACAGCTTTCCGAGAGACGGCAAATTGCGCTTGCGCCGGAAAAGATCAGCGCCTACTCCTCGCATCAGAAGAGGACATTGACATGAGCGATATCTGGCCGACCGAACTCAGGGTCTCCAAGGACCGCCAGAGGCTGGTGGTAAGCTTCAACGACGGGCAGAGCTTCGACCTTTCGGCCGAGCTTCTGCGGGTGCTTTCGCCCTCGGCCGAAGTGCAGGGGCACGGGCCGGGGCAGAAGGTCACGGTACCGGGCAAGCGCAACGTCGCCATCGTCTCGATGATTCCGACCGGCAATTACGCGGTGCGCATCGGCTTCGACGACATGCACGATACCGGCATCTATACCTGGACCTACCTGCGCGAACTCGGCGAGCGCGGCTTCGAGCTGTTCTCGGCTTACGAGGAGGAGCTCAAGGAAAAGGGAATGAGCCGCGACGTGGCGGAGCGGCCGCGGTAACGATCAGCAAAGGGCGAGGGGGCACATGACACAGGCGCAAAACGGGAGCTGGCTGCGGGCAAAGGGGCATGCCGGCAGCAAGGTGACGTTCCTCGAACTGTTTTTCGATCTCGTTTTCGTCTTTTCCGTTTCCCAGCTCTCGCACGCGCTGTTTGCCCATTACACGCCGCTCGGCGCCATCGAGGCGGCGCTGATGATGTTTGCCGTCTGGTGGGTCTGGATCTTCACCGCCTGGGCAACGAACTGGCTGGACCCGGAGCGCATGCCGGTGCGCTCCATGCTGATCGTGCTGATGCTGCTCGGCCTCGTCCTGTCGGCCGCCATTCCCGAGGCCTTCGGCGAGAAGGGCCTGCTGTTTGCAACAGCCTACGTGCTGATGCAGGTCGGCCGCTCGGCCTTCACCAGCTATGCGATGCGGCCGGTCGGCCGGTCGAGCTATATCAATTTCGTGCGCATCACCATCTACTTCGCCTTCTCCGGCCTGTTCTGGATCGCCGGCGGATTTCTGGAGCACGAGGCGCGGCTGATCTGCTGGGCGGTGGCGCTCGCGGTCGAATATTGCGGGCCGGCGCTCGCCTTTGCCGTGCCCGGCCTCGGCCGCTCCCGGACGGAGGAATGGGACGTTTCCGGCGCCCATATGGCGGAGCGCTGCGCGCTCTTCATCATCATCTGCCTCGGCGAGGCGATCCTGGTGTCCGGCCGCACCTTTTCCGAAATGGAATTTTCCCCGCTGACCGGCGTGGTCTTCGCGATCGGCTTCATCGGCACGGTCGCCATGTGGTGGCTCTATTTCCGCTTCGGCCACCAGCGCGCCGCCCACCGCATCGAGCATGAGGATACGCCGGGCAGCCTGGCGCGGCTGGCCTTCACCTATGCGCATCTGCCCGTTCTCGCCGGCATCATCGTGCATGCCGTGGCGGTGGAATTCATGTTCGAGCATCCGCACGAGACCGGCAACCTTGCCATTGCCGCCTCGGTTCTCGGCGGCTCCGGCCTGTTCCTGATCGGCAATCTCTGGTTCAAGGGCGCCACCAGCGGCCGCCTGCCGCTCTCCCATCTCGCCGGCATCGTCTTCCTGCTGCTCTCGGCCTTCGCCGCGCCCTTCCTGCAGGTCTATGTGATGGGCATCCTGGCGACGCTGGTGCTGATCGTCGTGGCGGCCTGGGAATACAAGTCGCTGACGCGGGCGCCGGCCGGGCCGACGCTGCACTGAGGATGCGGCTGCTCTTCTAGGGAAGGGGTGCTTCGAAAAATGGCAGTTTCATACCGTGTTCTTTTAGAACCGATTTGTAGTGGTCGAGATAAAGCTGAAGCTTGTTGCGAAGGTCATCCAGTTCCTCGTAACCTGGCGCTCCCGGTCCAACTTCGCTACACGCCAGATTGGCTTGCTTGTAGAGGATATAGAGAGTGTCCCCCTGCAGCAGCACGCCCGGAAATGCCCGCGCTGGGTGTCGGAGCACGGCAGCATTGGTCAGGTCCGAGTAAATTTCGACGTTTTCTTCTCGCAAAAGCCACCTATGGAAAGATTGTCAGTTGTAAAACACAGACACCTAAGAGCGATAACGCGTTAATGACGTGAAAACTACCGCGTCCGCCGATGTCGAAGGTCGCTAGTCCTCGTCCTTCAGATCCTGCAGCAGCACGCCGATGATGCGCTCCATCGAATCGGCGGTCGCCATGCATTGTTCGATCGGCTCGGCCGACAGGACGCGGTCGATGAGGCCGGTCTGGATGGCCATGGCCTGTTCGGTGATCCTGCGGCCCTCCGGGGTCAGGTGCAGGCGCAGCACGCGCCTGTCGCGCTCGTCGTCGCGGCGGACAATCAGGCCGCGCTTTTCCATCTGCGGCAGGAGCATGCTCATGTTGGAGCGGCCGACCAGCAGCTTCCTTGCCAGTTCCTGCTGCGAAATGCCCTCGAAGCGGTAGAGATTGACGAGGATATCGAGATGCGGCGGCTTGATATCGAGGTCGGATAGCGAGCGCGCCAGCGACTGCTGCATGAGCTGGCAGGCGCGAGCCACCGCGATCCAGCTGCGAAACCGCGGATGATCCCAGGGCAGGGATTGATTTTTGTTCATCGTTGTACTTTATTGTTCAGTGTTGAACATTATTGGAATCCCATCATGGCAAAATTTGCGCTTGAGGTCACGCGCCTCGCCTTTTCGCTCATGCAGGCCGTTTCGCCGCGTCTGGCCGGCGAGGCCGCCTTCCGCCTGTTCTGCCGAACCCCGCCTGCAAGGCCCAAGGGCGAGAAAGCCAGGGCGGCCCATGCCGCCGGTCTTGCCAGGCTTGCCGGCGCCGAGCGTTTCCTGCTGCCGGTCGATGGCCGGCGCGCCCATGCCTACCGGCTGAACGGCGGGGCGCGCGGGCGGCGCAAGCGTTACCTCGTCACGCATGGCTGGGGTTCCGGCATGGCCTATATGGCCGATCTGGTGACGATGCTGGCCGAGAGCGGCGCGGAGGTGATCGCACTCGATTTTCCGGGCCACGGGCGGGCCGGCGGGCGCTTCCTGCATATGGCGCTGGCGGTGAAGGCGATTGCGGCGGCGCAAGAGCGCTTCGGCCGTTTCGACGCCGTCGTCGGCCATTCCTTCGGCGGCGCGGCGCTGATGGTATCGTCCCTCGCCATCCTGCCCGGCGTGACGCCGGTTTCGGCCGAGCGTCTGGTGCTGATCGGCTCACCCAGCGAAATGCAGTGGCTGTTTACCGATTTCGGCCGGATGCTGCGGCTGAAGCCGGCCGCGCAGGCAGCCCTCGAAGACGTCGTCCAGCGCATCACCGGGCGCAGGCTTGAGGATTTCGACGCGGGCGGCGGGGCCGGCAGCATCGACAGGCCGGTGCTGGTCATTCATGCCGAGGACGACAAGGAAGTGGGTGCGGCCCATGCGCGCCGCTACGCGGCCTCGGGCGCGCATGTGCGGCTTTCCTGGGCAAACGGCTTCGGCCACCGGCGCATCATGTCGGCAAGGCCGGTGCTTGACGAAGTCGCGGCCTTTCTCGCCGAAGATACGATCAGGAAAGATGCCGAAATCATTCCGATTTTCGAGCTTCCGGCACGGCGCGCGTCGGTGTAGCGTCCGCCCGGCCGCCGACCGGGCGGCCGGTAGCGGGGCGACATACGGATGAAGATCATCAGCACGATCGAAGAGCTCAACGAAATCTACGGCGCGGGCCTGTCGCAGGCGGCCGTCGACAAGGTGACGAAGGCGCTGACGCCGCTCTACCGCGGCATGATCGAAATCTCGCCCTTCATGGCGCTCGCAACCGTCGGCCCGGAAGGGCTCGACTGCTCGCCGCGCGGCGATCTCGGCGGCGTGGTGCGCATCATCGACGATACGACCCTGCATCTTCCCGACTGGCGCGGCAACAACCGCGTCGATTCGCTCTCCAATATCGTGCGCGACCCGCGCCTGTCGCTGATGTTCCTGATCCCCGGTTCCAATACGGTCATGCGCATCAACGGGCGCGGGGTGGTCTCGAACGACGAGGCGCTGCTTGCAAGCTTCGAGATGGACGGCAAACACCCGCGCACGGTCATCGTCATCAGCATCGTCGAGGTCTATTTCCAGTGCGCGCGGGCAGTGATGCGGGCGGAACTGTGGAACGCGGAGCATTTCGTCGATCCGGCCAGGCTGCCGACGCCGGGGCAGATGCTGAAGGATGCGGTGGGCGATTTCGACCACGAGACCTATGACCGGGAATGGCCTGTCAGGGCTGCCAGGACGATGTGGTGAGGTGAGGGTTTCTTCTTCCCTCATCGCTATGACAGGCACGGAAAAGGGGAGGATGAGGGGGCCACAAGGAACGACCTCGCCGTTAAATTTTTCGGCAATGTGGACCGGTCAGTAAAACGTCGATTTGAACGGAACGATCGCCGCCCCCATAGCGGCTGCATCGCCCGATATCTCCGAAATCACCAGCTTGGGATGCGGGCGCGCGACACCGTAGCGCGGGCGGCCGAAAAGCTCCGTGCGCTCGGCCATCATCTGCGCCATTGCCGGCGGCACCTGGCCGCCGAAGACGATCGCCTGCGGGTCGTAGATTGCCCAGATGGCGTTGACGAGCCGGTTATAGGCCGGGGTGATCTCCTCGATCCATTCCACCACGCCCGGCCATTTCGGATCGAAATGCTTGCGCAGATAGGGGATGGACGGCACATCGACATTGTGGCGCCGCAACCGCTCGAGCAGAAACTGCAGGGCAGGGCGGCGCACGAGCTCCTCGTCGTCGTACATCTGCGAAAATTCGCCCGCATTGCCATTGCCGCCGGGCAATAATTCGCCATCGCTGATCAGGCCGCCGCCGAAGCCGTAGTTGAAGCTCAGATAAGCGAAATGCCGGATGAAGCGGCCTGCGCCGAACATGGCCTCGGCGACGGCGCCGGCGCTGCCGCCGTTGAGCACCCAGACGGGTTTGCCGAAGAGGTCGGTCAGCAGCGGTCCGAGTTCGATCAGCGACCATTCGTGCAGCGGGATGGACGCATTGTATTTCGTGCCGGAGACGTGAAAGCCGGCAATGCCGAAGCCGATGCCGAAAAGGGTTTCCTCGTCGAGACCGTTCAGCTGCTGCTGTTCGCCAATGCGTTCGCGCACACGGTCGAGCGCCTGGGCCATGCTCAGTTCCCGCAGCGAGACGCTGCTTTCGCCAAGCACGTTGCCAGCGAGGTCCACAAGGCAGATATCGACCACGTCGGAATTGACGGAAATGCCGACAGAATAGGCGTGCAGGCCGTTGAGCCGCAGCATGGGGCTTGGCTGGCCGCGGCCAAGGCCGGGTTTCGGCGACCCCAGAGAAACGATGCCGCGCTCGACGAGCTGGTCGATGATGCGATGGACCGATTGCTGCGTGAGGTCGGTATGGTTGGTGATCTCGGATCGCGACAGGCCGGGATGGCGCCAGAGCAATTTCAGCAGGCTGCGCTCGTTGGGAGAGACGACCACTTCCTCACCCTGACGCAGAAAACGCGACGCGATCAGCGGTTCCGGAAAATAAGCCATGACACACCTCGAATATACTACAAAAGTGTAACACTGAAACCAGTGGCGGTCGTCGGCACGTGCATACCGGGCTTTGCATGAACGATCAAGCCGGATGGCGTCATGTATTTGTTACACATAAAGTGTATTAAGCCGACGTTCACGATCCGGGCACCGGTCCGGCGGGTCTCCTATTTCAGGTGAGGGAAAAATGAAGATTTCCATTCTGGTGGCTGCCGCCGCCATGCTGACGGCTGCGTGTACATCTGCGCGGGCCGCCAATTTCGAATTCTGGTACGGCAATACGGGAAGCGTCGAAAAGGCGATCCTGGCGCAGTGCGATGCTTTCAACGCGGCGCAGTCGAAAGACCATGTGAGCTGCGTCGGGCAGGGCAGCTATGAAGTCTCGATGCAGAAGGCGATTGCCGCCTACCGTTCCAACAAGCATCCGGTGCTGATCCAGTTCTTCGATGCCGGCACGCTCGACCTGCTTCTCTCCGACGCCGTCGTCCCGGTTCAGGACGTGCTGCCCGATGTCGACTGGAACAATTACATCAGGGGCGCGCGCTCCTATTACGAAACGTCTGGCGGCAAGCTCTATTCGCAGCCCTACAACGCCTCGACGCTGCTCTTCTACGTCAACAGGACCGAGCTCGAAAAAGCCGGCGTCACCGAGATGCCGAAGACCTGGGAAGACATTGTCGAGGCTGCCCGCAGGCTGAAGGCATCCGGCCACGAATGCCCCTATGTGACCAATGGCGAGCCCTGGTCGATGTTCGAGCAGTTCTCCGCCCGGCACGGCCTGCCGATCGCTTCCGAGCATAACGGCTATGACGGTCTCGATGCCGAATATGTCTTCAACACCACGTTCTTTGCCAAACACCTGCAGAACCTCATCGACTGGCGCAAGGAAGGCCTCGTCAGGATCGCCAGCGACACCAAGGCCGGCAACTACACCGCCGCCTTCAATTCCGGCGAGTGCGCGATGATGGAAAATTCCTCCGGCTCCTACACGGACTCGTCCAAGGCCTTTGCCGGCAAGTACGAGCTCTCCGTCGGCCTGACGCCGATGTACAAGGGCTACGAGCGCCACAACACGTTCGTCGGCGGCGCCTCCATCTACATCATGAAGGGCCACGACCAGGCCGAGATCGACGGCGCCAAGGCCTTCCTCGATTTCCTGCGCAAGCCCGAACAGCAGATGTTCATGACCGCCTCCACCGGCTACGTGCCCGTCACCAACGACGTGCTCGACGCCATCGCCAAGAGCCCCGACGCCGGCACCACGAAATATGCGACGGCAGGCGTCGGCATCGAATCCATGAACGAGCCGGGCACGCCCGATACCCGCGGCATCCGCCTCGGCTTCTACGTGCAGTTCCGCTCGATCTTCATGGAAGAAACGCAGAAGGCATTTGCCGGCACGCAGACCGCGCAGGCGGCGCTCGATAGCGCCAAGAAGCGTGGCGACGAGCTGCTGCGCCGCTTCGAGCAGACCTACAAGACGGCAAAGCTGCCCTGATCCATCTCCGGTGCGGCGCTCCCCCGTCGCCGCACCGGCTTTTCTCGAAATGGACATGCGTGATGTCGTCGGAATCCTCGCTTTTCAGCCATCGCTGGCTGCCGCTTCTGCTGGCCGCTCCCTTGCTGCTGTTGATCGTCATCTTCTTCTATGCGCCGGTCGTGCAGGCCTTCTACTGGTCCTTCTTCCTGGAGCGGCCGTTCGGCGGCGGGTCGGAATTCGTCGGCTGGGACAATTTCCGCCGGGTCCTCTCCGATCCGGAATTCTGGGACGCCGGCTGGCTGACGGTGGTCTTCATGGTCTTCGCCTCGTCGCTCGCCGTTCTCCTGCCGCTGATCCTGGCGGTCGCCGCAGACCGGAAAATCCGTCTCTCCTACGCGGCGCGCAACGTGCTGGTCTGGCCGAAAGGCGTGGCGGGCGCCTCGATCGGTGTCGTCTTCGCCTTCATCTTCAATCCGTTCGTCGGCATCCTGGCGCCGATCAACCATTTCTTTCCGGGCGCCTGGGCGCCGGGTCTCGATGGTACGGATGCCTTCATCACGCTGATCGTCGCCCATGTCTGGGGCGGCATTCCCTTCAATTTCGTCATCCTGCTCGCCGGCCTGCAATCCATCCCGCGCACCATGTTTCAGGCGGCTGCGATGGATGGGGCAGGGCCGTGGCGGCGCATCTTCGACGTGCAGCTGCCGCTCATCATGCCGCAGCTTTTCCTGACGCTGGTGCTGGAATTCACCGAAAGCGTCACCTCGGCCTTCGCGCTGATCGACACGATCACCAAGGGCGGGCCGGGCGGGGCCACCAACCTGCTCGTCTACAAGATCTATACGGACGGCTTCAGCGGTTACGATCTCTCCGGCGCCTCCACCCAGACGGCCATCCTGATGGTCTTCGTCGTCATCCTCACTGCAGCGCAGTTCCTGCTTCTCGGCCGCAGCGTCAGTTACGAACGGTAGGGGCCAGCCATGATCGAAAATGCCCGCTCGCTCAATTTCGCCGCCAGCGCCATCCTGGCCGTCGGCATCGTCTTCATTCTCGGGCCGCTCTACCTGACGCTCGCCAATGCCTCGCAGTCCTACGAGTTCCTGCTGCGCAACGGGCTCGCCTGGTATCCGGGCGACCAGTTCATCGCCAACGTGATGCGGGTCTTTGGCGAAACGCGCATTCCGGTCCAGATGCTGAACAGCATGCTGGTGGCCCTTTACGATGCCTTCTTCACCTGCGCGCTGTCCTTCCTCACCGCCTATGCGCTCGTCTATTTCCGCATCCGCTGGGCGGGCGTGGCCTTTGCGGCGGTTCTGGCGACGATCATGCTGCCGATCGATATTCGCGTCATCACCACCTATCAGGTGGCGGCCAACATCTTTTCGCCGCTGAACGGGCTGCTGGATCTGACCGGCGCCAATGCGCTGATCGAGGCCGTATCCGGCGCGCCTGTTCATCTGGAACTCAGCGTGCTCGATACGCATTTCGGCCTTGTGGCGCCGCTCGTCGCGCATGGAACCGGCACGTTCCTGTTTCGCCAGTTTTTCCGCACATTGCCCTCCGATCTTTTCAAGGCGGCGCGCATGGACGGGGCAGGGCCGATCCGCTTCCTCTTCCATATCCTGCTGCCGATCTCGCGCAGCTCCTTTGCCGCCCTGTTCGTGCTGACCTTCCTCGGCGGCTGGACGCAATATCTCTGGCCGCTGGTTGCCGCCTCCAAGCCCGACATGACCACCGCCGTCGTCGGCCTGGCGCGGCTGGCGCCTGACATGGAAGGCGAGATCCCCGATTTTCCGATGATCATGGCCGGTGTCGTGGTCGTCTCGGTCATCCCCCTTGCGATGATCGCGCTGCTGCAGCGCTACCTCGTGCAGGGCCTTGTTCTTTCGGAGAAATGACGTGAACGCCATCGATACAGCCATCCGCACCGCGGCCACCACCATCACGCTGTCGGGCGTCACCAAGGCCTATGACGCCAAATCGACCGTCATTGCGCCGCTCGATGTCGAGCTGCGCGCCGGCGAGTTCACCGTCGTTCTGGGACCGTCCGGTTGCGGCAAGTCCACGCTGCTGCAGATGATCGCCGGGCTCGAGGCCGTCAGCGGCGGCAAGATCCTGTTCGGCGCGCGCGAAGTGCAGGGCCTGGAGCCGAAGCAGCGCGGCTGCGCCATGGTTTTCCAGAATTACGCGCTCTATCCGCATATGACCGTGTTCGACAACATGGCCTACAGCCTGCGTGTCGCCGGCCTGCCCAGGGCCGAGCGCAGGCAGCGCGTCGGCGCCGTTGCCGACATGCTCGGCCTTTCGGCCTATCTCGATCGCAAGCCGGGGCAGCTTTCCGGCGGCCAGCGCCAGCGCGTGGCGATCGGTCGGGCGATCGTGCGCGAGCCCGGCATCCTGCTCTTCGACGAGCCGCTTTCCAATCTCGACGCGCAGCTGCGCCACGACATGCGCGTCGAACTTGCCGACCTGCACCGGCGCATCGGCGCGACCACGGTTTTCGTTACCCATGACCAGGTCGAGGCAATGACGCTTGCCGATCGGATACTCATTCTCAACAAGGGCAGCGTCGAGCAGTTCGATACGCCAAAGGCGATCTACCATCGCCCGGCCTCGGTCTTCGTCGCGAAGTTCATCGGCGCACCACCGATGAATATCCTGCCGGTCACGGGCGACGGTTCGGTCCTGCGTCTGGCAGACGGGCAGGCGATTGCAGAATACCGCAAGCCGGGCAATTTCCAGCTCGGTATCCGCCCGGAGGACATCACCCTCGGCGCCGATGGCGCGCTCAAGGGACGGCTCAGGCATATCGAGGATCTCGGCTCGCATACGGTTCTGTCAGCCGATCTATCCGCCACCTCCATCCGCATCGCGACCCCCTTCGGCGCCGATATCGATCCCGCCGCGGACCTTTCCTTCCGCTTGCCGCGATCCCGCCTGCACCTGTTCGACGGCGAGACGGGGCGCGCCATCGCGGATGCATTCACCGACCATTGAAAGACCTTCCCATGAATTACACGGACTATGTGCGGGACCCCAAGCGGGACTGCGCGGTCGTGGCGCATCGCGGCATATGGCGCGACGCCCCCCGAAAACAGCCTGCCTGCCATCGAAGCGGCGATCCGCGCCGGCTGCGACGTGGTCGAAATCGACGTGCGCCGCAGCGCCGACGGCGGCCTCTTCCTGCTGCACGACAAGACGCTGCAACGCATGGCCGGCATCGACGCTGCGCCGGAGCAACTGACTTCCGGGTATTTATCCGGGCTCACGCTGAAAAACCGCGACGGCGGCGAAGGCAATGGGATGAGCGGCGAGAGGCTGCCGAGCCTGCGGGAGATTTTCGATCTCACCCGCAATCGCATCTTCCTGCATCTCGACGTCAAGGACCGGACGATCATTCCCGATGTCATCGCCTGCGCTCGCGACATGGGCGTCGCCGACGAGGTGGATTTCTGGGGCAACCTTCGCACAGCCGAGGATCTGGCCTGGGTGCGCGAAACGGTGATCCCGCATGGCGTGCTGTTCATGGCCAAGTCACGGATCGGCGCTCCTCATGCAGAGGCCGAGCTGGATCTCCTGTTCCGGCTCGCGCCGCCCGTCTGCGAAGTCTGCTTCGACCGGATCGACGATATTTCGGCACTGCATGCGCGCGCTCGCGAAACAGGCATGGCGCTCTGGGCCAATACGCTCGATCCCGTGGCCTTTGCCGGCTTCACCGATAGCGCCGCCCTGCAGGATCCCGACGCCATCTGGGGCCGGCTCATCGGGGCCGGCATTTCCCTCATCCAGACCGACGAGCCGGTCGCACTGAAATCATACCTCGCCAGCCGCCGTGGCTGACACATCAAGGAAAGACCATGAGCTACAAAGACTTCATCGCCGACCCGAACCGTTCCTGCGCCATCGTCGCCCATCGCGGCGCCTGGCATGGCGCGCCGGAAAACAGCCTGGCCTCGATCGAAAAGGCCATCGCCGTCGGTGCCGATATCGCCGAGATCGATGTGCGCAAGAGCGCGGATGGCGAGCTTTTCCTGATGCATGACGATACGCTCCTGCGCATGGCCGGCATCGACCGTGACGCGGAAAGCTTCACGATGGCCGAACTGCAGGCGATCGCGCTGCGCGAGGACAATGGCGGCGAGCACCGCGCGTTGACCGATCAGCGCATCCCGACGCTGAAGCAGGCGTTCGAGACCATTCGTGGCCGCATCTTCGCCGATCTCGATCTCAAGGATCGCGGGCTGTTTTCGGAGGTCGCGGCCTGCGCCCGCGAGATGGGTGTGGCATCCTGCGTCGATCTGAAGACGGTGGTGGCGAGCCGCCAGGATATCGACTGGGTGCGCGCCCAGAATATCGAGGGCGTGCCCTTCATGGCGATGGCCCATTTCAAGGCCGGCGATGTCGCCGAAAAGCTTGCGCTGCTCTCGCAAATCAGGCCCTTCATGTGCGAATTGCGCTTCGACCGTCTGGATACGATCGCGGAGAACCGGCAACTGTTCCGGGATGCCGATATGGCGATCTGGTTCAACACGCTGGATATGGCCGCAAGCGGCGAATGGACCGATCCGCGCGCGCTTGCCGAACCGGACGCCGTCTGGGGCCGGCTGATGGATGCCGGCGTCAGCACCATCCAGACCGACGAGCCGGCCGCGCTCAAGCGTTATATCGAAGCCCGCAAGGCATCGCTGCAGCCGGCTGGAGCCCGCGTGGCGGGCTGATCGGCCCCGCGAATTCGCAGGCCACCGCCAGCGCGGCCGGTGGCCCGCTTCCGGCAGGTCACTTCAGCGGGACAACGAGCGGCGAACCCTTGGTGACGATATAGGTCGCCAGTTCCGAGGCCCTGCCGTCGCCGACATTCCTGGCCGAATGGGCGACGCCGGCGGGGATGAACAGGGACTGGCCGGCCTTGAGCGTTACCGGCTTGCGGCCGTCGAGTTCATATTCCAGCGTGCCTTCGATGACATAGGCGATTTCTTCGCCGGGGTGGCGGTGTTTCGGCGCAAAGGCGCCGGGCGCGAGATCGACGCGCACCTGCGCCGCCTCGTGGCCGGGCACGTCGATATCGCCTTTCACGAGATCGGTGCGGCTTATCGGTTCCTCGCCATTGGCCGCGGTCAGCTGCATTGCGCCGGCCACGACAAGCGCGCCGGCTGCCAGGGTCATGATCGTCCTCATCTGTCTATCCTCCGTCAGATTGCCTGAAACCCGTGATCGGGCGACGGGCCTATCTGAGCAGGGCAATGAATGCGGAATGTTTCCGTGGAAGGGGCTTTTTGTATCGGCGTGTATCCGAAGGCGCTGCCGTCAGCGCCGCGCCTGCAGCGCCTCAAGATGCCGGGCCAGCGTCGTCCTGCCCCAATGGCGGCGGTCGGGCGTTTCGGCCCGGCCATCGATGGTGACTTCGGTCATTTTCGCATGGCAACGGGCGGCCGCCCACGAGAAACCGAGGCCGAGATAATAGTCCTCGAATTTCTCGCGCGGTATGGTCTCGGCCGTGACGGGACGGCCGAGGAGCAAGGAGAACGCCTCGGCGACATCGGCGAAGGAATAGCGCTCCGGAGCTTCGACATAGTCGATGCCGATATCGTCGATCGGGCTTTTCAGGCGCGCGGCAGCGATCTCTCCGAGATCGCGCGGCGAAACCATCGGTATCTTCATGTCGGCGGGGAAGGGCGTGACCAGGCGCCCGGTCTTGCCGGCGGGTTCCAGCAGCATGTCGAGATTGGTGAAGTAATAGGCGCCCCTGTTGATGGCGGCCGGAATGCCGCTTGCCTTCACCTCGCGCTCGAAGTCGTAAAGCACCGAGAGATCGCCGATGCCGGCGCCGTCAAGCGCGCCGTAGATCGAGGCCACGACGAGTTTTTCGAGGCCGGAACCGTCGAGCGCTGCGGCGATGCTCCTGGCGGTCTTCAGTTCCTCGGCGTTCGTATCACGCCTGATATCGGCCGGCGGGTTCAGGAGGAAGGCGCGGCGCCCTTTCTGCAGGACGGAGCGGAGCCGCTCGGTATCGGCCACATCGGCAATGACGGGTTCAACGCCCTCGCGCTCGATGGCGGCAGCTTTTTCCGCACTGTGGACGACGGCGATCACCGTGTCGCCCGACGCCCGCAATGCGTCGATGACGGCAGAGCCGATGTGTCCGGACGCGCCGAGGATGACATACATGGGTGCAATCTCGCAGACGGTCGCACCTATAACGGCGCTGCCCGGTTCGAGGTTCCGCATGTCTTGCAGGGGTGCGGCCGAATGCCGGCAAGCGGTGCGGCAATCCGCCGGTCAGGCGCGCCAGAAGGGCCGGTGGCTCTGTTCGTAGGCGGCTTCGCGGCTCATGCCGAAATCCCGCAGCGTCTCGTCGGGCAGCGTGTCCAGTTCGCGGGCAAAAAGGCGGCGCTCGGTCCAGCGTTCGCGCCACAGCCGCAGGGTGTCGGCCACATGCATGATGAAATTTCCTTTCTTTGTCTGCAAAACTCACCTATCGTTAACGAATAGCCAAAGGGGAATTTCGGTCGCTTTGCTGATTTGCAACGGTTTTATGGCAGTTTCTGAGATCGGAAAAGCGCGTTATCTTGACCTTATACGTTAGAAAAACTCACATATTGGACGATCATGGCCCGCAACCTGCCGCCGCTCTCCTATCTCAAGGCCTTCGAGGCCACCGCACGTCTCGGCTCGGTGACACGGGCGGCAGACGAGCTGGGGCGCACGCATGGCGCCGTTTCCAAGCAGCTGCAGCTCCTGCAGGAGCAGCTCGGCATTCCCGTCTTCGAAAAATCGGGAACGGGGCTTCGCCTGAACGAGGACGGGGCGGCCTTCTTCGCCACGGTCTCGCGCGCTTTCGACCTGCTGGAGGAGCGCTATCAGGAGCTGAAGGCGAGCCGGAACGAGGCGAGCGTGCATATTGCCTGCAGCGCCACGTTCGCCATGGTCTGGCTCGTGCCGCGGCTGGCGGAATTCTACAGCCTCCATCCCGATATCCGCGTGCAGCTTTCCATGTCGTCGAGCGCGCGCGACGGCGGCACGAACCGGGCGAGGGACGGGGTGGATTTCACGCTGAGCTGGGACCGGCTGGCGCGGCCACTGGTGAAGGGCGAATTCGTGCCGCTCGCCTCCGTTTCCTTCGGCCTTGTATCGGCGCCGGATTATCCCTTCCGCGCCGAGGGCGCCGAGATCAGCTTCCCGACGCGCATTTCGCCCGACGATATGAGCGCGCAATGGACGAGCTGGCAGGCGGCGACCGGCCACCGGGTCTCGGCGCAATCGGAGCTTTATTTCCCGCATATGCATCTGTGCGTCAGCGCCGCGGCAACCGGGCTCGGCGTGGCGCTGGTGGAGCGGCGTTTTGCGCTGAACGAGCTGAAGAGCGGCAAGCTGGTGGAACGGTCCCCGTTCCTGAAATACGAGGACGGTTTCGTGGCGATGATGAAACCGGGCCGGACGCTTTCGCCGGCGGCCAGCCATTTCCTCGACTGGCTGCGCAGCGCCTTCGTGCGGGAAGCGGCCTGACAGGGCAGCCTCGCGCGAATGTTTCCTGTTTGTTCTTTTTCTGCCGCTGGGTTACAGTGCAGATGCGCGGCATTGGATTCGCGCCAGGCGAGATTGCCGTGAAGGCTGTATTATTTTCGATTTTCCTGCTTGCCGCCGGCAATGCCTCGGCGTCTTGCGAACTGGTTTCCCGCCCGTGCTCGACAGACAGTTCGGGCAATACCTACACGACGCAGCAGAACCTCGGCGGCGGCTACAATACCTATCGCAACGGGATATTGCATTCGCAGACGAGCCAGCAGCTGGATGGCCGCTATCGGGAAACCTATTCCGGCGGCGGCTACCGGATCTATGACCGCAATCCCTATCGCAGCAATTCGCAGGGCCGGCGCGACCCGTGAGGCGAGGCCGGCTTGCCAACCGGGCGGCCCGAAGGCTCAGATGATCGCCTCGATGAGAAACGGCCCGCGGCGCTTCAGCGCGCTGTCGAAGAGATCGGCAAACTGCTCGCAGCTATGGGCGCCGGCGGCATCGACGCCCATGCCCCTGGCGACGGCGACCCAGTCCCAGGCCGGGTGGTCGAGATCCATCATCCGCCTTGCGTTCTCGCCGATGCCGTCGACGCCGACATTGCGCATCTCGGCGTGAAGCACGGCATAGGCGCGATTGGCGAAGATGACCGTCACCACGTCGAGATTTTCGCGCGCCTGCGTCCACAGGCCCTGCACCGTATACATGCCGCTGCCGTCGGCCTGCAGGTTGATGACCTTGCGGCCGGGACAGGCGACGGCGGCACCCGTCGCAAGCGGAATGCCGCAGCCGATCGAGCCGCCCGTGTTCATCAGGTAATCGTGCGGCGCGGCACCGGCCGAGAGCTCGAAGAAGCGACGGGCGGAGGTGACACCCTCGTCGCAGACGATGGCGTCGTCAGGGAGCCTGGCGGCCACCATCACGGCGATCGCGTCCTCGGTCAGGTGCCCGAAGGGAACGATATCGTCGGCAAGGGCCGAGGGCCGCGCCGGAGGCAGCGACTGGCGGGCGCCGAGTTCGTCCCTCAGCGCCTCCAGCGCGCCTTTCAGGTCCTCGCCATGCCCGGCAAGGGTCAGAACCTTGCAGCCCTTGCGCACCAGCCGGCCGGGCTTGCCCGGATAGGCAAAGAAGGCCACCGGCTCGGGCGCGCCCGCCAGGACGAGCACGTCGATATCGGCAAGCAGTTCCAGGGCGGCGTCGATCGGGTAGGGAATGCGGGTCAGGGCGACGCGGCCGCGGCCGCGCTCGACCCTCGGCAGCTGCATCTCGCAGAAAAGGCGCACATCCCTGGAGGCGGCAATTGCGCCGGCGATCTCGAGACAGTCGGCGCGGGCGGCCGCACCGCTGACGAGAATGCCGACCTCGCCGGGCGTTTCCCTGATGGCGGCGGCAACCTCGCGCACGCTATCCATGTTGGCGGCATGAGGTGCCGGCCGGGACAGCCGGATCGGCCGCTCCGCTTCGACATGGCCCCAGGCGGCATCCGCCGGCAGGATGAGCGTTGCGACACCGGGCGGTGACAGGCAGGCGCGGTAGGCGGCCTCCGTCGCGCCGACGATCTCTTCCGGGCTGCGGATGCGGTGCACCCAGTTGGACATCGCGCCGGCCAGGCTGTCGATATCGGATGTCAGCGGCGCATCGAGGGGCAGATGGTAGGAGGCGTGATCGCCGACGACGTTGATGACGGGAACCCGCGCCCGCCGCGCATTGTGGAGATTGGCAAGGCCGTTCGCCAGGCCCGGCCCGGTGTGCAGCAGCGTTGCCGCCGGGTGATCGGTCATGCGCGCATAACCGTCGGCCGCCCCCGTCACCACGCCCTCGGAAAGGCCGAGCACGCAGCGCATCTCGGGCTTGCGGTCGAGGGCGGCCACAAAATGCATTTCCGACGTTCCGGGATTGGCAAAACACACCCTGACATCGTTTGCCAGAAGCGTGTCACACAGGCTGTCCGCACCATTCATGGCAGTTCCTCCCGCTGGCAGCAGCCTTGCACGGGAAGCGCATAAGCACAACCTTGAATAAAGGGGCGGCGCGCTTTCGTGACAGGGCGGCAGGGCGCCATTATACTACCGCCATCGCAGCCACGGCAGCCATTGGGGGAGTTGGCGATGAGCATGCTGTTCAGGAACGCGTTGCATGAGGATTTCGGCAGCTGGCCGATTGCCTATATTCCCTATGGCGGGGCGGATTTCGGGGAGATCCGGGCGGTGGCGGAAGCCGTCGGCGACGGCGATGACGCCGCCTTCCACGCGGCCTGGATTGCGGCCGGCGACCGGCTGAAGGGCGAAGCGGAAGCAGCGCTTTCCAGGGGCCACAAGGGCAGCGCGCGCGAGCTTTACCTGCGGGCGAGCGTCTTTTATGCCACGTCCTACCATCCGCTCTACGGCGCGCCCGTCGATGCCCGCCTGCTTTCGGCCTTCCGCAAGCAGACGGATGCGCTGGAGAAGGGGCTTGCGCTCTCGGCGCCGGCCATCGAACCGCTTGCCATCGCGCTCGGCGAGACGGCGATGCCCGGATATTTCATTCCGGCGCAGGGCCTCGAACATGAGGTGCGGCCGCTCGTCATCTTCAACAACGGCTATGACTGCACCGTCACCGATACCTATTTCGCCTCCGCCGTCGCCGCCTCGCGGCGCGGCTATCACAGCCTGCTCTTCGACGGTCCCGGCCAGGGCGCCATGCTCTACGAGCACAATGTGCCGCTGCGGCCGGATTGGGACGTGGTGATCCGGGCGGTGGTGGATTTTGCCGTCAACTATCCGCTCGTCGATCCCGATCGCATCGCGCTCAGCGGCTGGAGCCTCGGCGGCCTGCTGGCGCCGCGCGGGGCGGCGGGCGAGCCGCGCATCGCCGCGCTGATTGCCGATCCCGGCACCTGGAGCATTGCCGACGGCTTTCGCAGGATCGTCATCCAGAAATTCGGCCTGCCGGCGGAAGCGGCGGCCGATCTCGGCGCGCTCGACCAGGAGGTCATCGATGGGATGGATGCCTTCGTGCGCGCCAGTCCGGTGCTGAACTGGAAGATCGTGCAGCGCGGGTTCTGGGTGCACGGGGTAGGCGATCTCCGGTCCTACCTCGCTTCGGCCGAGCTTTTCACCATGCGGGGACATGCCGAGCGCATTCGCTGCCCGACGCTGATTACCCAGGCGGAAAACGACATTCTCTCCAGCGATGCCGCGCTCTACATGGATGCGCTGCGCTGCCCGAAAACCTTGCTGCGCTTTACCGCCACGGAGGGCGCCGACGGCCATTGCGAGATGAAGAACCGGTCGCTGCTCAACAGGCGGGTGCTGGACTGGCTCGACGAGCAGTTCGGGCCGTGAGCGCGCGGCTTCGATCGGCTGCGGACGCCGCACGCGCCTGATCCCATCGCCTTGTTTTGGCCCCGCTCGCCGGTCACCAGGCAGGTCCCGGACGACGGGCGATTCCTTCCAAACAACAAGGGTTTGAAAATGATCAGGATTACGACGATTGCCGCAGCCGCGACGCTGGCATCGGCCCCGCTTGCGGCCGCCTCCAGCGACGGCGCGTGGAATGCGCTTTTCGCCAAGGTGAACGGCACCTGCATCGGCCAGTCGGGCATGGATACGCCGGAGGCGAGCGCGCCTGTCGTCTTCGACGATGCGACGGGCAAGGTGGCGGTGCTGCTGCGCGGCGCGATGGGCAAGGGCAAGAGCCGGGTCAGGAACGTCAACCTGATCTGCCTCTACGACAAGAAGACCGGCAAGGTATCGATCGAGGAATATCGCTGGCTCGGCCGCTGACGCGCGGCGATCCTGCCTCCGCCGGCCGGCCCTAGAAGGAGGGGCCGTGCGGCATCAGCCGGATGGCGATTGCGCCGGCCAGAAGGAGGACGAGCACGCCTGCGGCCAGCAGGCTTGCCAGGAACTGCCGGTGGGTTTTTCTGCTTCCGGCGCTGCCGGCAATGATTTCGCGTTCACGCGCCAGATAGGTTACGCCGTTGCGGCCGAACATGGTTTCTTCCTCAAGGTCAAAATCGGGATCGCCGGGGACTCTGCCCGACAAGCCCGTAGGAAATCGATAGGGCTGCGGGGCGGGAAATATAAGAACCGCATAGGCGCCGGGGCGCCGCCGCAGGGAGCCGGTCAGGCCCGGCAGCGATCGATCGCGGCGCCGAAGACCAGGGCGACGATATCCATCATGGCATCGGGATTGGCCGGGCGCCGGTCCGGATCGAAGGCGACGCCGATGACGGCGCTCCGGGTGCCGAAGGTCGAAACCGGCCAGAAATCGAAGCGCGATTGGTCATAGGGATAGATGCCGCCGGCGACGGCGAGGCGCAAATCCCATGCGGATCTTGCCGCCTCGATCTCGATTGCCGAAAGCCGTTCTGCGCCTTGCACCCGAGGTTCGCCCTCCGCCTCTGCCGCGAAGACGACGACGGCGGGCGACTGGAAGAAGCCGGTGACGGCGGCAAGCGTCAGTTTGGTGGCGTCCTCGCTCGAGCGGCTTGCCGCCATGCGTCCGGCATAGGTCTTCAGCGCGGCCTGCATCCGGCGGCTTCGCTCCAGATCGATGCCCTTGCGACGTCCCCAGGCGGTGATGGCGCTGATGATGCAGGCGACGACGAAGAGCAGGACGATCGCCCAGATATTGGCGGTATCGGCAACGGCCAGCGAAAGGCGCGGCTCGGTGAAGAAGAAATTATAGGCAAGCGCCCCGAGCACGGCCGAAAACAGCGCCGGCCCGAGGCCGAAGAGGACGCTGCCGGCGACGACCGGCAGGACATAGATGAGCGACAGGTTGGGAATGGCCTCGTAACGGTCGAAACCGGCGGCAATGGCCGTCGCCATCGCCGTCATGACGAGGCAGGCGAGGTAGCGCACGAGCGGCGGCACCTGCGAGACGTCGAGGCCGTCTTCGATGTTGAACTCGGCAACCGCCGCTTCGGCCTGCGGGGCAGGCATGGTCTTGTCAGGAGACATGGTCTGATCCTCCTGACAGGAAATTGGCTAGGTTCGCATTTGAATTCCATGCGGAAAGAGGCGGTCTTTTATAAGGGCCGCATAAAGGCGGATGCCGGATATGGCCCGGTCTTTACGCGATGCTTATGCCGCTGCCCGTCTCCTCCAATCGAAAACATATGCCCCTGGCGATAGGCTCACTGTCTGCGGATGCGTCGTGCGCCCGCAATGTGCATGATCGAAAGGAAAAGGCGATGTACGGTCGTTGGTGGGCCTATTACCTGCAGGCGCGCATGCGCCATGTGAGCCAGTCTCACCCGTCCTCCGGCGTGCGGCACAGGAGCGAGGCCGCCTTCGATCACGCGGACGACCTCTGGATATTCCTGCGGCTGGCGCTCGTTCTCGCCGTCTTCCTTGCCGGCCTTGCCTGCATCCTGTGGGTGGCGGGCTGATGCGGACGGCCGGGCCGGTCGAGCTGGACGCGATATCCAGGGCAACCGTCGGGCGTTTCGTCTGGAAGTGCTATATCGCCTTCGCCATCGCCCTTTTTGCACGGTCGAGCGTGCTTGAGACGGTCTCGGAATGCCTCATCCTCTATGCCGCGCTGATGGTCATGGTCGCGTCCTTCACGCGGCAGCGCTACCTTGCCGGAAGCTTCAACCATTGGAGCGAAGCGCTCTGGCTCGCCTTCGTCGCGGCCGGCCTGCATCTGCTGCAATAGCCGGCCTGCCGACGCCTTTCAGCTGCGTGTTTCGCCGGTCTGCGCCCGCGGCCCGAAATAGGGCTGGCGTTCCGTCTCGCTCGCCTTCAGCTGGCGGCGCAGGCGCAAGAGGTCCTTGCGGGCGACGAGGCCGCGCAGTTGCCCGTTTTCGGGATCGACGATCGGGATGCGGCCGGCATCGGTCGCCAGCATCAGGTCGGCGACATAACCGACCGTATCGTCGGGATGGGCCGATGGCAGCGAGGCGTCGGAGACGAAATCGCCGAGCATCTGGTCGGCAAGCGTGCCGTCGGCCTGCCAGCGCAGCGCGTCGCCGCGCGAGACCAGCCCCTTGACGACACCCCGGCTGTCGACGACCGGATAGATGCGGTGGGTCTTGGGCGTGGCGACGAAGAAATGGATCGCTTCGCCGACCGTCATATGGGCCGGGAACGTATCGACCTCCCTGATCATGATGTCGCGGGCGCGGGAGAATTCGAAGGGGTCGATGCCGTATTCGCGGGTGATGTGCTGGCCGCGGCGGGCGATCTTTTCCGTCAGGATGGAGCGGCGCAGCAGGAGAACCGTGACCGCGTAGGCCGAGACGGTCGCCGCCAGCAGCGGCAGAAGCGAGGAGACGTCGCCGGTCAGCTCGACGGCGAAGAAGGTGCCGGTCAGCGGCGCGCGCATCGTGCCGCCCATCATGGCGGCCATGCCGAGCAGCGCCCAGAAGCCGGGATCGCCGGGAAGGAACAGGCCGACCAGCCAGCCGAGCGCGCCGCCGAAGATCAGGAGCGGCGCCAGCACGCCGCCCGACGTGCCCGATGAGAGCGCGACCAGCCAGATCGCCGCCTTGACCAGCAGGATCGTCAGCACTGCCGCGGGCAGGATGGAGCTGTTCAGCAGCCCGTCGATGATATCGTAGCCGACGCCCAGCGCGCGCGGCTCGATCAGGCCGCCGAGGCCGATGAAGAGGCCGCCGAGCGCCGGGCACCACATCCAGTGGACCGGCAGGGCTTCGAAGAGATCCTCGACCTTGTAGAGCAGCGTGGTGAGAATGCCGGATTGCAGGCCGGCGACGATGCCCATCGCCGCGCAGAGCAGAATGCCCCACCAGGGCAGGTCCATGTGGAACTGCTTCGGGAAGAGCGGGCCGGCCTGAAACAGGAAGGGGCGCCAGCAGATCGACACGCAGGCGGCGACGGCCACCGGAATGAAGCTGCGCGGCTTCCATTCGAACAGGAGCAGTTCGACGGCGAGCATGACGGCGGCGATCGGCGAGCCGAAGATCGCCGTCATGCCGGCGGCGGCACCGGCCACCAGCAGCGTCTTGCGCTCGGCCGAGCTCAGGTGGAAACACTGGGCAAAGAGCGAACCGATCGCGCCGCCCGTCATGATGATCGGGCCTTCGGCGCCGAAGGGGCCGCCGGTGCCGATCGAGATCGCCGAGGAGAGCGGCTTGAGGACCGCGACTTTCGGCGACATGCGGCTGCCGCCGATCAGGATCGCCTCGATCGCCTCGGGAATGCCGTGGCCGCGGATCTTTTCGGAGCCGTAGCGGGCCATCAGGCCGATGACGAGGCCGCCGATAACGGGAACGAGCACCATCCAGGCGGAGCGCGGCGCCTGGGCGAGCGACACGGCGGCGATGCTGAAGCGGTGAAACCAGACGAGGTTCGTCACCAGCGAGATGAGGCTGACCAGGACCCAGGCGGCCAGGGCGCCGCCGGTGCCGACGATCAGCGCCATGCCGACGAGGGCGAGGACGCGCTTGTCCGTGGTGAAATCCCCGGCCTCGCGCCGGGAGAGGCCGCCCATGAAATCATGGGGGCGATGAGCGTTTTTATGGGCAGGCATCGAGGGTCCTGTTGACGGCTTCGTTTCCGTCGCAAATATATCGTAGTACGATATAAATCAACAGCCAAAATCGGGAGCTGGAACCATGCCAGACAATGACCGCACCCTGTCGGACATCGAATATGAGGCGCTTGCCAATCTGCGATACAGGATCCGCAAGTTCCGGGAGTTCAGCGGCAAGGCGGCCGAAAGGCTCGGCCTGACGCGCCAGCAGCACCAGGCGCTGCTGGCGATCAAGGGGCTTGGCGCCGGCGGGCGCATGAGCCTGCCTGACCTTGCCGACAAGCTCTTCCTGACGGCGGCCGAAACCGCCGGTCTGGCGGCCTCGCTGCAGGCGGCCGGGCACGTCACCATCGAGGCGAAACAGAAGCGGCGGCCGGCCGTCGTGTTGACAGGGCAGGCGGAAGAGCTATTGCGTCGTCTGACATCGGCCCATCTCTACGAGATCCGCGAGATGGCGCCGGAACTGATGCAGGCGCTGCGCATGCTGCAGGATCACCGGCAGATGGAAGTGGCCGCATGGATGCAATGAGAGCAGGAGACGCAGGGTGAGACAGCCGAAAGCCGATCTGACGGATGCCGATTACGAGGCGCTCTCCAACCTGCGCTACACGCTGCGCCGCTTCATGGATTTCAGCGCGTCGGCGGCCCAGGAAGAGGGCCTGCCGGCGCAGCAGCACCAGGCGCTGCTCGCCATCCGCGGCCATCGCGGCGAGGATGCTATGACGGTCGGCCTTTTGGCCGAGCGGCTGGTGATCGCCCCGCATTCGGCCACCGAACTGGTCGGCCGGCTGGTGGCCGCCGGCTATGTCTCCCGCCATACAGACCCGGCCGACAAGCGGCGGCAGACGCTGGAACTGACCAAAAAGGCCGACGACGTGCTGCGGCGGCTGACGGCCATTCACCTGACCGAAATCCGGGACATGGCGCCGCGGCTCATCCATATGCTGCAGAGCCTGCAGAAGGGCGGCGAATCCGGGGGCGACGGCTGGCCGCGCTGAAGGGCGCGCGAGGCCCGTTTACGTGCGCCGTTTACCGTAACGTACTTACGCAGCCTCCAAAATAGGCGAAGGGTTTTCCGGGGTTTCATCTCAAGGGAGATCTTCGATGGAAAACGTCGAAATTCGAAAGCAGGATGACCACACCGTATCCGTCAGCCGCCGCAGCCTTCTTCTCGGCGGTTCGTCGCTGGCGCTGACGGCGCTCGCAGTTTCATCGGCAGGCGAACAGGCCGCCGCCCAGACCCAGCAGGCCGCGCCGGCGCAGGGCGGCGGCGCGCCGAACATTCTCGTCATCTTCGGAGACGATATCGGCATACCGCAGATCAGCGCCTATACGATGGGGCTGATGGGCTACCGCACGCCGAATATCGACCGTATCGCCAGGGAAGGGGCGATCTTTACCGATTCCTACGGCCAGAACAGCTGCACGGCCGGGCGCGCCTCCTTCATCCTCGGGCAGGAGCCGTTCCGCACCGGCCTTCTGACGATCGGCATGCCGGGCGATCCGCACGGCATTCAGGACTGGATGCCGACCATTGCCGACGTGCTGAAGACCAGGGGCTATGCGACCGGCCAGTTCGGCAAGAACCATCTCGGCGACCAGGACCAGCACCTGCCGACCAAACACGGCTTCGACGAATTCTTCGGCAATCTCTACCATCTCAATGCCGAGGAGGAGCCGGAAGGCTATTTCTATCCGAAGGACCCGGCCTTCCGCCGGCAATACGGCCCGCGCGGCGTCATCAAGGCGACGGCCGGCGGCAAGATCGAGGATACGGGGGCGCTCAACACGAAGCGCATGGAAACGGTGGACGAGGAATTCCTGGCCGCCGCCAAGGATTTCATCGGACGGCAGGCGAGGGACCGGAAGCCCTTCTTCTGCTGGTTCAACGCGACGCGCATGCATGTCTTCACGCATCTCAAGCCGGAGTCGCTCGGCAAGACCGGCAAGGGCATCCATGCCGACGGCATGGTGGAGCATGACGGCCATGTCGGCCAGCTGCTCGACCAGCTCGACCAGCTCGGCATCGCCGACAACACGATCGTTCTCTACACGACCGACAACGGCGCCGAACTGGCGCTCTGGCCCGACGGCGCCATGACCCCGTTCCACGGCGAGAAGGGCACGACATGGGAGGGCGGTTTCCGCATTCCGATGATGGTGCGCTGGCCGGGTGTCGTCAAACCCGGAACGGAGATCAACGATATCGTCACGCTGATGGACTGGATGCCGACTTTCGCCAGTGCGGCCGGCATGAGCGATCTCAAGGAACAGATGAAAACGGGCTTCCAGGCCGGCGCGAAGACCTTCAAGGTGCATCTCGACGGCTACGACCTGCTGCCGATGCTGAAGGGCGACACCGATAGCGGACCGCGCGATTCCGTCTATTATTTCGACCAGGGCGGCAATCTCAACGCCATCCGGTGGAACGACTGGAAGCTCAGCTTCGCGATCAACAGCGAGGGCAATATCGCCACGGCCACGCGCGAAGTGCCGGCCTGGGCCAATATCGCCAACCTGCGCATGGACCCCTACGAACGCGGCATGCATGAGGGCGGCGGCGCAATCGAATTCCTCGCGCGCAACATCTGGCTGCTCGTGCCGATCCAGGGAAAGATCAAGGTGTTCTTCGCGGACTTCGACCAGTTCCCCTATCAGGAGGGCAACTCGCTGAATGCGGCCGGCATCAATTACGGCCTGCTGCGCCAGCAGGCAGCCCTGAAACGGCTGAACGAACTGGAACGGCTGGCGCCGCAATAGGCCCAGCCGAGACCGCCGCGGGGGCGCAATCGCAGGAGCCAGCCGATGCGGTCATCCGTGTTGCAATCAGGGGCCGATGCCGGGGAGGCCGCGATGAGCCCGTTTCCGAGGGTGCTGCTTGTGCTCGCGCTTGCTGCCGTCCTGCCTGCGACGGCGGCGGCGCAGGACGCGGGCGCTCCGCGTTTCGTCGAAAGGCATGTGATCGATCTCGGCGCGATGAAGGAGCGGCGCATCGTGCGCGTGCTCGTGCCCTACAGTAAGACGATCTATTTCGTCGACAAGGGGCGCCAGTACGGCACGGCGGTGCAGTTCGGGCTGGAGTTGGAAAAGGTTCTCAACAGGGACCGCAAGAAGCAGATCGACCACATCCATATCGTCTTCGTGCCGATGCCGCGCGACCGGCTGCTGGGCGCGCTGAGCGAGGGCTATGGCGATATCGTCATGGCGAACCTGACGATCACCGAGGAGCGGCTGAAACAGGTGGATTTCACCGATCCGCTCTATGCCGACGCCGAGGAAGTGCTGGTCGCGTCCGCGAACGCTGCGCCGACAGCCAGCCTCGACGCCCTCTCGGGCCAGCATGTCGCCGTGCGCGCCTCCAGCAGCTATCACGAGCATCTTGTGGCCAAGAACAGGGAGCTTGCGGCCGCCGGCAAGGCGGAAATCGTCATCGACCTCATGGAGGAAAGCCTGGAGGACGAGGACCTGATGGAAATGGTCAATGCCGAGCTTCTGCCCTTTACCATCGTCGATGCCTACAAGGCGGATATCTGGACGCATGTCTTTGCCGACATGAAGGTGCGCCACGATATCGTGCTGTCGTCGCAGGGGAAGATCGCCTGGGCAATCCGCAAGGACAGCCCGCAGCTGAAGGCCGAACTCAACGCTTTCGTCGCCAGCCACAAGGTCGGCACGACCTTCGGCAATATCCTCAGAAACACTTTCTACAGGCAGGACAAGATCGTCAGGCACGCCTATTCGCCCGACGATGTCGCCCGCTTCCGCACGCTCGTGGAGATCTTCCGCAAATATGGCGGCAGCTATTCCTTCGATTACCTGATGCTGATGGCGCAGGGCTATCAGGAATCGCAGCTCGACCAGTCCCGGCGCTCGCCGCGCGGGGCCGTCGGCATCATGCAGATGCTGCCTTCGACGGCCAGGGACAAGGTGATCGGCATCAGCGGCATCGACAGGGACCCGGACCGCAACGTCGAGGCCGGGGCCAAATATCTGCGCCATCTCATCGATACCTATATCGCCGACGAGGGCCTCAGCCCCAGGGACCGGCAGCTTTTTGCCTTTGCCGCGTACAATGCCGGGCCGGGCAACCTGCGCAAGTTCCGCGACAGAGCAGGGACGATGGGGCTCGATCCCAATGTCTGGTTCGGCAATGTGGAGAATGCCGCCTCCGAAATCGTCGGGCGGGAGACGGTGCAGTATGTCAGCAATATCTACAAATATTACGTGGCCTATTCGCTGCTGGTCGCGCGCATGGGAGAAAGGACGGATGCCGGCGGGGCGGGGCAGAAATAGGCTTTCGGTACTGTCACCACTCGGAGACAACCGTCCGGCCCGTGTCCGCTCACGGCCTCTTCGTGAAGACGCCGAGATTGTAGAGCTGCACCCGCCGGTTATTGGCGGCCTCCGATTTCGTGCCCTCGATCGGGAAATATTCGCCGACGCCGACGGCGTAGAGGCGGGTGGGATCGACGGCGAAGGTGGTCGAGAGGATCTCCTTGATCGCTTCGGCCCGCTGCTGGCTGAGATCGAGATTGTGCTCGTCGCTGCCGGTCGAACTCGTATGGCCGACGACCAGGAACTTGTAGGCCCAGAGGTTCGGATGGTGCAGGGCATCGGCGATCATGCCGAGCGTGCGGTAGGATTCCGGCTCGATGGCGACGGAATCGTTGGCAAAGTCGATCTCGACGACCATCTGCGGCAGGCGCGCGACCTTGCTCCAGTTCGGCAGGCCGGACATCTGCTTGCCCGCGCCGTTCATCGCCTCCTGCCGCAAAAGCTCGACATCGACGATCGGGGCCGCGCCGCGAAGCCTGCCGAGGCCGTTGATCAGGCGCTGTTCGGAGATCTGCTGCGCGAGCGCGACGGCAGGGACGAGCAGGGCGGCGGCAAAGCCGGCAAGCGCTGTCTTTCGCATTCTCATCACATCACCTCCAGCCCGCATCCGATATCGTCTGGTTGCATCGGGCGCTGACGTATTTTGCCGTCTTGATCAGGCAGGCGAGAATGTAGCCGTCGCCGACGACGCCGTTGCAGCGGCGCGCCATGTCGCCGGCGCAGACCTTGCCGTAGGACGCCTGCGCCTGTTCCCGCTTCTGGATGGATGCCGAAACGCTTGCGAGCGTGGAGGTGCAGGCCGGCGAAACCTTGGCGGCATTCTGCGCCAGACAATCGGCAATCCTGTTGTTGCCGAGGTTCAGCCCCTTGCAGAGCTTCCGGATATCGGCGCCGCAATCCTTTGCCAGCACGGTGATCGCATCGGCGTAGCTGATCGTGTCGGCCCTGGCGGCGCCTGTCCAGGCGATGGCGGCAATGGCCGCAGCACCCGCCAGTCTGCATCCTGTCCGCATTCCAAAACCCTCCCGCTGCGGCTGCCTGAACGGCGCCCGCCTGGGGTCTATTGAATGCAGATCGGCCGGGCCCGGATAAGTACGTTACCGTAAATCGGCGCGTAAACGGCCAGGAGGCGCGGCGCCGCATCCCGCCGCCGCGCGGAACTGAAAACGGAAAGGGTCGGAAGCCCGCCGGCGGTCAGGCGCTCGCGCGCCGATAGAGGGCGAGCGAGCCGGCAAGGGTCAGCAGGGCGCCGCCGCAGATACGGTCGAGCCAGAGCGCGCCGGATTTGCGCAGCAGCCGGACAGCCTGCGAACCGAGCAGGGCATAACCGAACATGACCATGAAATCGATGCCGGCAAAGACGAGGGCGAGCACGGCATATTGCTGCACCTGCGGGCCGGCCGGGTCGATGAACTGCGGCAGGAAGGCCGAGAAGAAGAGATAGCCCTTGGGATTGGTGACGGCGACGAGAAAGCTCTTCAGGAAGATCGCCGCCGGCGAAGCGGATGCGCCGCCATTTTCGGAGCGCAGCGAGACATCCAGCGTTCCCTTCGAGCGCAGCAGCATCACGCCGAGAAAGGCGAGGTAGCAGACGCCGACCCATTTGACGACCGTGAACCAGAATTCCGAAGCGGCCAGCAGCGCGCCGAGCCCCAGTGCCACCGCGCCGATCAGCACGAAATCGGACATGACGGCGCCGGCCATGCCGGATACCGCCCGGCGTACCCCGAATTTCGAGCCGTTGGTGAGTGCCAGAAGCACCGTCGGGCCGGGCGTTGCGATGCCGATGAATGCCACAAGCGCGAATGCAAGAACCGTCATTTCAGTCATATCGTCCTCCTCGGTTGCCACAAGCTATGACATCGGCCGGGCCTTTGCGGAAGAGGCGAGGCTGCCCCGACGCTCTGTTTGCGATTGTCGGCACGCCGCAGGGCGTTTAGGTCGTGGACTCATAAATTCGCATCCACAGCCTAGCCGAGGCGAGAGCGACGGCAGCAAGGAAGTTGGTGGCGAGCTTGTCGTAGCGGGTGGCAACCCTCCTGAAGTGTTTGAGTTTGCAGAAGAAGCGTTCGACGAGATTGCGCTGTCGGTAGAGGCTTGGATCGACTGATCTCTGGACCCTGCGGTCGCGCTGGGTTGGGATGTGGGCCTCGCCGCCGCGTTGTCGAACCAGGTCGACTAGGTGCTGCCAGTCGTAGCCACGATCGGCGATGACGACAGACGCTGAAGGAAGCCTTTCGAGCAGGCCGGGCGCGGCGGCCTTGTCAGAAGCCTGCCCTTGCGTCAGCGCGAGCCGAACCGGCAAGCCCCGTTCGTCGACCACGACATGAATCTTGCTGGTCAGTCCTCCACGAGACCGGCCGATGGCGTGATCCGGACCCCCTTTTTACCACCGGCGGCGTGCTGGTGGGCGCGGACGATGGAGGAATCGATCAATTGCATCGACTGGGGCGAAGCGGCTGCAAGCGCCTCGAAGACCCGCAGCCACACGCCCGCCTTGGCCCACCGATTGTAGCGATTGTAGGCCGTCGTGTAAGGGCCGTAGCGCTCCGGAAGATCGCGCCACGGCGAGCCGGTTCGCAAGATGTAGAAGATCGCGTTCAGAACGCGCCGATCATCCGCCCGCGCCACGCCACGGGGCTTGTTGGGAAGAAGCGGCGCAATCAGCGCCCATTCCCGATCAGTGAGGTCGAATCGTGCCATGCAAACTCCTCCTTCGGAGTTTGAATCATGAACGACCCTCAAAGGGAATCCCGTTTATGAGTACAGTCCCTAGAGCCGCAGGCTGTCGTCCAGCCAGATGCGGAAGCCGCCGCGGAAGGCGTTGTCGTTGTTGCCGCGCCGGCAGTTCGGGGGCAGTTCCTTGAGCCGGTCGACATTGCCGCCGCCGATGACGATGTAATCCGGCAGCAGCGCGGCGCTCAGGCGGCCAGCGACGTCGAAGACCGATTTGCGCCATCTGCCCTTGCCGCGATCTTCGAGGCCGCGTTCGCCGACATAATCCTCGAACGTCTTCTTCCTGTAGGGCATGTGGGCCAGTTCGAGCGGCATGCAGACATTCTCGGCGATCATGGCCGAGCCGAGCCCGGTGCCGAGGCCGAGGAAGAGCATGCGGCCGGATTCGTAGCTGCCGATCGCCTGCATGAGCGCGTCGTTGACCATGCGCACCGGCTTGCCGAGGGCCGCCTCGAAATCGTAGCCCTTCCAGCCGGGGCCGAGGTTGAACGGATCGGCGGCCGGGCGGTGGGCGGCAACCGGGCCGGGATAACCCATGGCAACCACGTCATAGTGCCAGTCGGCCGTCAGTTCGCTGAGGGCGGCGACCATCCTTGCCGCCGTCATCCCGCGCCCGGAGACGACCGCGCGCCGCTCGCTGCCGCTGCTGAGTTCCGCCTTCACATGCGAACCGCCGATATCGACGGCAAGCACGATGCGGCCAGCCTTGGCCGCCTCCGCCTTCGGCTTTGCCTGCCCGCGTGTCCGCTTCGCTTCCGGTGCCTCCGTGATATCAGCCATATCAGACGCTCCTCTCCGGGCCATGCCCCGATCTTCCCCGCGCCACTCTATCGGGCGCAAGATAGAAGCCGGCTGTCAAGCCCGGTATATTGCAGATTGCTTAATTTCATCCCAGGATAGCGCATTCCGGAGGAGACCCTTCAAGCGGAGGAACAGCACTTGGCCTTCCCGACATTGCCACCCGGCTCCGTCGAGCCACCGGGCGCGCCCGGCATCGAGCCCCGCTGGACCTCGAGCGACAAGAGCGCGGTGGGCACTTCCGTCAGTTCGGCAAGCTCGGTCTGGTTCACCGCAAGCCACGGCATCCTCAACGAAATCTACGCGCCGCGGCTCGACATGGCCTGCGTGCGCGATTTCGGTTTCATCGTCACCGCCGAGGGCTATTTTGCCGAGGAGAAGCGCGATGCCGATCACCGCGTGCAGGCGATCGAGGACGGCATTCCGGCCTTCCGCCTCGTCAATACCGCCCGCGACGGCCGCTATCGCATCACCAAGACGGTCTTTTCCGATCCCGAGCGCGAGGTGGTGCTGCAGGATATCCGCTTCGAGGCCCTGGCGGGCCGCCTCTCCGACTACCGGCTGCATGCGCTGGTGGCGCCGCATCTCGTCAATGGCGGCAGCGACAACACCGGCTGGTACGCCGATTTCAAGGGCCGGCCGATGCTCTTTGCCGAAGGCTCCGGGCGGGCGCTCGCCGTTGCCGCCTCGGTGCCCTGGCTGGCGCGCTCGGCCGGTTATGTCGGCTTTTCCGACGGCTGGCAGACATTGTCGCGCGGCGAGGGGCTGAAGGAGGAATATTGCTGCGCCAGGTCCGGCAACGTCGCCCTGTCGGGGACATTGGACATCCAGTCGCAACAGGGGCGCGCGCTGGTCGCCATCGGCTTCGGCACGCAGCCGGAGGAGGCGGCGCTGCGCACGCTGCTCAGCCTGGAACAGGGCGCGGAGCCGGCGCTGAAACACTATCGCGCCGGCTGGCGGGAATGGCAGTCCGGCCTGCTTGCGCTCGACGAACCGCATGATCCCGGCAAGCTGAACCGCTACCGCGTCAGCACCGGCGTGCTTGCCACCCATCGCGACGACGCTTCCGGCGCCATCATCGCCAGCCTGTCCATCCCCTGGGGTTTCAGCAAGAGCGACGACGATCTCGGCGGCTACCATCTGGTCTGGACGCGCGATCTCGTGGAGACGGCGGGCGGCCTGCTTGCGGCCGGGGCGGTGGCCGATGCCCGTTCCGTGCTCGATTATCTCGCCGTCATCCAGGAAGGCGACGGCCATTGGGTGCAGAATGCCTGGCTGGACGGCAGGCCCTACTGGTACGGCATCCAGATGGACGAGACGGCCTTTCCGATCCTGCTCTACGACATGCTGCTGCGCTCGGGCGCGATCGACGGGTCCGAGCGGGGGCGCTACCTGCCGATGATCGAGGCGGCGGCGGGCTATATCGTGAAAAACGGACCCGCCACGCAGGAGGACCGCTGGGAGGAGGATGCCGGCTATTCGCCCTTCACGCTCGCCGTCGAGATCGCCGGCCTGCTTGCGGCTGCCGATGCGGTGGAAGCGGCGGGGAGGCTGGATGCGGCGCATTATCTGCGCGAGGTGGCCGACGGCTGGAACGAGCGGATCGAGGAATGGACCTATGCCACCGATACCGAGCTGTCGCGGCGGCTCGGTATCGAAGGCTATTATGTGCGCATCGCCTCGGCCACCGACGGCGGCCTGTCACTGCGGCGTGACTTCATCCCGATCCGCAACCGCGACGACGGCGACGCCGTCCTGGAGGCTGACCTGCTCATCAGCCCGGATGCGCTGGCGCTGGTGCGTTTCGGGCTCAGGGCCGCCGACGATCCGCGCATAGTCGGCACGGTCGCGGCGATCGATGCGCAACTGCGCCGCGACCTTGCGGCCGGTCCCTACTGGTACCGCTACAACAATGACGGCTATGGCGAGCGCATCGACGGCGCGCCCTTCGCCGGCAGCGGCATCGGCAGGCTGTGGCCGCTCCTGACCGGCGAGCGCGCCCATTACGAACTCGCCGCCGGGCGGGCGGACGAGGCGCGGCGCCTGCTTGCGGCGCTGGAAGCCTCGGCCAGCGAAGGCGGGCTGCTGCCCGAACAGATCTGGGACAGCGAAGACGTGCCGCAGCGCGAGCTTTTCCTCGGCCGTCCCTCGGGCAGCGCCATGCCGCTCGTCTGGGCACATGCCGAACATATCAAGCTGCTGCGCTCGCTGCGCGACGGCGTTGTCTTCGACATGCCGCCCCAGACCTTCGCGCGTTACATCGCGGCAAAACCGGCGCCGGCGCCGTTCTGCTGGCGGCCGGCGGCGCGGCGGAACCGGATGCCGGCCGGCCGGCGCCTGCGCATCGAGCTGCCGTCGCCCGCGCTGGTGCGCTGGTCCGCCGACCATTGGGCCACGGCCGCCGACAGCCCGTGCCGCGATACCGGCTTCGGCATGCATGTCCTCGACCTGCCGACGCAGGCGCTCGGCCCCGGCACGATCGATTTTACGATCTTCTGGACGGAGACCGGGCGCTGGGAGGGCGCGGATTTCCGGATCGAGGTAATCTGACGCGGGCTTTTCCGCGCAGTTTGCATGCGGCCTCCGGCATGTTATCGGCTGTATCGGAAGGTGACGCATACCGGGAGGTCGACACATGTTCGTTTCAAGCACGCTGATCCCGTTTTTCCTGGCGCTTCTCGCCCTGCAGCTCTCACCGGGTCCCGACATGCTGCTGGTGATCGGGCGCGGCATAGGGCAGGGCCGGCGCGTGGCCTTTCTGACGGCCGTCGGCGGCACGCTTGCGGCAGGGCTCGTCCAGCTTCCGCTTCTGGCGCTCGGCATCGCATCGATCATCCAGACCTCGCCGCTCGCCTTTGCCGTTCTTCGCTGGGCAGGGGCTGCCTATCTCATCTGGCTCGGCCTGAAGCTGCTGCTGAAATCGCGCGGAAGGCTCGATCCGGCCGTCGAGCGCGTTCCCGTCTCCGGCTGGACGGCGCTGCGCGAGGGCATGGTCAGCAACCTGACCAACCCGAAGGTGCTGGTTTTCATGCTGGCCTTCCTTCCGCAATTCGTCGATCCGCACAATGGCTGGCCCGTCGCCGCCCAGCTGCTGATCCTTGGAGGGATGCAGAAACTCTCCGGCTTCGTCGTGCTGACGCTCGTGGCGCTCGGGGCCGGCGGGCTCGGCGACTGGATCTCCCGCCGCCCGCATCTGCTCGTCTGGCAGAAGCGCTTTACCGCGCTCGTCATGCTCGGCCTCGGCCTGCGCCTGGCGCTGACGGGCGACGCGCGCGCGGTCCGGGCCTGATGCGGCAGATTCGGGACGATCGACGGAAGGCCCGTCTCGGGAGATCGGGCCTGCGGATCAGGCCTGCGGCCTGATTACGACTTGTAGATCAGCCAGCTTTTGGTGAATTCCTTCTGCATGCCGTCCTCGTAGACGACGGTGCAGTTGCGGCCGGCATTCTTGGCGCTGTAGAGGGCGATATCGCTCTTGGAATAGAGCTCGCCGGCATCGTCGGCATTGGACGCCATGCAGATGCCGATGGAGACCGTCACCGGGCCGTAATTGACGCGGGTGCGCGAGTTCTTGAAGGGGGTCGATTCCAGCGTGCGGCGGATGCGCTCGGCAATCGCCGTTACTTCCTCCAGCGTATTGCCGTCGATGATGAGGGCAAATTCCTCGCCGCCGGTGCGGGCGACGAAGACGTCGCGGCGCACGTTGGTGCGGATGACGGAGGCGACCGTCGCCAGGACCTTGTCGCCGACCGGATGGCCGTAGGTATCGTTGATCTTCTTGAAATTGTCGATGTCGGCAAGAACCAGGGCCGTAACCGGGCGCAGCGACGGGTTGTTGAAGATGGCGGCCAGCCGGTCGTCGAAGGCGCGGCGGTTGGAAAGGCGCGTCAGCGAGTCCGTATTGGCGATGCGCTTGTATTCGTCCAGTTCCTTGCGGACCTGATCCATCTCCTGCGAGCGCTGGACCATGTCCTCGACGGTCTTTTCGCCGTGGGTGATCGTATCGCCGGTTGCCTGGGTGAGCAGGTCGATGGCGCTTTCGATCAGTTCCGCGCTGCTCGTGCTCTTGGAGCTGATGCGCTTGCAGGTCTCGTTGAGCAGCCGGTTATAGCTTTCGAGCGAGGTCTGCTCCTGGCGCAGCACGCGCAACAGGCCTTCCAGCTCGCTGGCAATGCGGCTGTGGGCGTCGTCGAAAATCTTGGCAGGGGCCGTGTGGGCGCAGTGCTGGGCGCCGAGCGCGTCAAGCTCGGCCTGCGTGGCCTGGCTGCCGAGCGCGGCAAGGTCGCGGGTCAGCGCCGGGTTCGAGCCGATATAGGCCTCGTAGAAGAGTTCGTAATTGCGCGGAATTGGCGCAACGCCCATGGAGCGCATGGCATAGGTGATCTGACCTGCCACATCGGGAACCTGCACCTTGGGCGCAACGGCCGTATTCATTCCGGCAACTCCTCATCCAATTCTTAAGCAATCTTCTATTTGTTATCTTAGATTTCTTGGGAAATGATTAAAGCGACATATACCAAAGATTACATACGATAAGTTTGATCGTCGCGAATACTACGATCAGCCCTATGATTTTTCTCGGATATTTGTAAGCTCCACTGTGGCGGACACACCTCTTATGCGCGAGGTGCGTCAAAAAAGTTCAGTCATTTTGTCTTTTCAGGGATTGTTTTTATTTTGTTGACGGTTGGTCTTCGTTCCCCGATCTACTGGCCGCAGGTGCGCAATACCAGATTCTGTCCCATGAAACCTGAATTGCGAGGACCGGGCCACGGTCCTCTTGAGGCATGAGATCATGGAATCGTCTCGCCACACGTCGCCTGCCATTCTCGCGCTTGCCATCGTCGCCGGCGCTGCCTTCCTGCTGCAGCAGAGCGGCTTTTTCAACGGCATCTTCAACACCGACATCCTCGCCAGCGTGAAGGCGGAGGATGTGCTTGGTGCCGGCGATATCGCCGCCAGGGAAAATCCCCTGACGACGGCGAATATAGATCAGTCGCAGACGGCCTCGGTGCGGTAGAGCAATCGCCCGTCAGCCCAGATTCAGCTCCTGAAAGAAGTCATTCCCCTTGTCATCAATCACGATGAAGGCCGGGAAATCCTCGACCTCGATCTTCCAGACGGCTTCCATGCCGAGTTCCGGATATTCCAGCACCTCGACCTTGCGGATGCAATCCTGCGCAAGCCGCGCGGCCGGGCCGCCGATGGAGCCGAGATAGAAGCCCTTGTGCGTCTTGCAGGCCTCGCGCACGGCGCGCGAGCGGTTGCCCTTGGCAAGCATGACCATCGAGCCGCCGAAGGACTGGAACTGGTCGACATAGGAATCCATGCGCCCTGCCGTCGTCGGGCCGAAGGAGCCGGAAGCGTAGCCCGCGGGCGTCTTGGCCGGGCCGGCATAATAGACCGGGTGGTTCTTCATATAGTCGGGCATGCCTTCGCCCTTTTCCAGCCGCTCGCGGATCTTGGCATGGGCCAGGTCGCGCGCGACGATGATCGTGCCCGTCAGCGACAGGCGCGTCTTGACCGGGTGCCTGGAAAGCTCGGCAAGGATATCGGCCATCGGCTGGTTGAGATCGATACGCACCATGGATTCGGAAAGCCTGGCCTCGTCGATCTCGGGCATGTATTTCGACGGATCGGTCTCCAGCTGCTCGATGAAGATGCCGTCGCGGGTGATCTTGCCCTTGGCCTGCCGGTCGGCGGAACAGGAGACACCGAGGCCGATCGGCAGCGAGGCGCCGTGGCGGGGCAGGCGGATGACGCGCACGTCATGACAGAAATACTTGCCGCCGAACTGGGCGCCGACGCCGAGGTTCTGCGTCAGCTTGTGGATTTCCTTTTCCATCTCGATATCGCGGAAGGCGTGACCGCTCTCCGAACCTTCGCTCGGCAGTTCGTCGAGATAGCGCGTGGAGGCGAGCTTGACGGTCTTCAGGTTCATCTCGGCCGAGGTGCCGCCGATGACGACAGCCAGATGGTAGGGGGGACAGGCTGCCGTACCCAAGGTCAGGATCTTCTCCTTGAGGAAGTCCAGCATGCGGTCATGCGTCAAAAGCGAGGGCGTGCCCTGATAGAGAAAGGTCTTGTTGGCCGAGCCGCCGCCCTTGGCGACGAAGAGGAAGTCGTAGCTATCGGTGCCTTCCTCATAGATGTCGATCTGCGCCGGCAGGTTGTTCCTGGTGTTCTTTTCCTCGAACATCCTGATGGGGGCGAGCTGCGAATAGCGCAGGTTCTTCTTCTCATAGGCATCGAGCACGCCCTTCGAAAGGGCAGCCGTATCGCCGCCTTCCGTCCAGACGCGACGACCCTTCTTGCCCATGATGATCGCCGTGCCCGTATCCTGGCACATGGGCAACACGCCGCCGGCGGCGATATTGGCGTTTTTCAGGAGGTCGTAGGCGACGAAACGGTCGTTGTCGGTGGCTTCGGGATCGTCGAGGATCGCGGCGAGCTGCTTCAGGTGGCCGGGACGCAGGAGGTGGTTGATATCGGAAAAGGCTGTTTCGGCGAGCAGGCGGATGCCCTCGGGATCGACCGTCAGGATCTCCTGGCCCTTGAACGTATCGACAGAGACGTAGTCGCTGCTGATCTTGCGGTAGGGGGTGGTGTCGGCGCCAAGGGGAAAGAGATCGTCAGCCATCGAAGTGACCTTTCTAGGTGGGATAGTTTGGAACCGGTCTAAATGTGGTGCCGTGCAAAAGCAATTGCCGAGCGTGGGGGATTGTTGACAAAAGTGACGCGGCGTATCTAACAAAGTTTGTTAGAAATTGTTGGTTGTGGTATGAGGTTGGGAATGAAGACCGATATGCGCACTCTTACAGTATCGTTGACACCCCAGCAGTCGGCGCGAATGAAGGCCGCCATCGAGAAGGGCGGTTATGCTTCGAACAGCGAAATTGTGCGCGATGCACTTCGTTTGTGGGAGCAGCGCGAAGATATCCGTGCGCTGGAGTTGGAACAGCTCAAGCGAGCTTACAGCGACGGCAAAGCCAGCGGCGGCGGAGAGGATGTCGATCCCGCGACCTTTCTGAAGGGACTGAAGGCGGAACGCTCCACTCGTGGCTAGTTACAAGCTTACGCCTCGTGCCCAGCAGGATCTTCGTGACATCTGGTTCAATATTGCCGCCGAAAACGAACCCGCGGCTGACAATTTGCTGAACAGGCTTTTCGAGAAGTTCCAATTGGTGGCACTTCACCCGGAGATGGGACCGGCACGCCCGGAAATTGCGGCAACCGTCCGCCTGATTATCGAAGGCAGATATATCGCCATCTATGAGCCGGCGCCTTACGGCATACTGATTATCGCCATCGTGCATGGAATGCGCGATCCGTCGCAGTGGCTGAGCTAGAGCACAAAAAAGGCCGAAAACTCCGGCCTTTTCATCATCGCGTTGGCATCCACTCACTTCGGGCTGATCATCGTCTCCGGACGCACGATCGCGTCATATTCTTCCGACGTCACCAGCCCGCTCGCCAGCGCCTCTTCCTTCAGCGTCGTGCCGTTCTTGTGCGCCGTCTTGGCGATCTTTGCCGCCGCGTCGTAACCGATCTTCGGGGCGAGTGCCGTCACCAGCATCAGCGAGCGTTCGAGGCCGGCCTTGATATTGTCCTCGCGGGCCTCGATGCCGACGACGCAATTGTCGGTGAAGGAGACGGCGGCGTCGCCGAGCAGCTGGACCGACTGCAGGAAGTTGTAGGCCATCATCGGATTGTAGACGTTGAGCTCGAAATGGCCCTGGCTGTCGGCGAAGGTCAGCGCCGCGTGGTTGCCGAAGACATGGATGCAGACCTGCGTCAGCGCCTCGCACTGGGTGGGGTTCACCTTGCCGGGCATGATGGAGGAGCCGGGCTCGTTTTCCGGCAGCGCCAGTTCGCCGAGGCCGGCGCGCGGGCCGGAGCCGAGCAGGCGGATGTCGTTGGCGATCTTGAAGAGGGCAGCGGCGGCCGCGTTGATCGCGCCGTGCGCGAAGACCATTGAATCATGCGAGGCAAGCGCTTCGAACTTGTTCGGCGCGGTCACGAAGGGCATGCGGGTGATCGCGGCGATTTCCTCGGCGACCTTTTCGGCAAAACCGACCGGCGCATTGAGGCCCGTGCCGACGGCGGTGCCGCCCTGGGCGAGTTCGCAAAGGCCGGGCAGGGTCATCTCGATGCGCCTGATGGCCGAGCCCACCTGCGCGGCGTAACCCGAGAATTCCTGGCCGAGCGTCAGCGGCGTCGCATCCTGCGTATGGGTGCGGCCGATCTTGATGATGTGGCTGAATTCCGTGACCTTCATGTCGAGCGCGGCATGAAGATGCTTCAGGGACGGCAGCAGGTGATGGGCGATCTGTTCGGCGCAGGCGATGTGCATGGCCGTCGGATAGGTGTCGTTCGACGACTGGCTCATATTAACGTGATCGTTCGGATGCACCGGCTTTTTGGAACCCATGACGCCGCCAAGCATTTCTATGGCGCGATTGGAAATCACTTCGTTGGCGTTCATGTTGGATTGCGTGCCGGAACCGGTCTGCCAGACGACCAGCGGGAAATGGTCGTTCAGCTTGCCGTCGATCACTTCCTGGGCCGCATCCACGATGGATTTGCCGATGGTGGAATCGAGCTGGCCGAGCGCCATGTTGGCACGCGCGGCCGCCTGCTTGACGATGCCGAGCGCACGCACGATCGAGAGCGGCTGCTTTTCCCAGCCGATCTTGAAATTGCCGAGAGAACGCTGCGCCTGGGCGCCCCAGTAGCGGTCGCTGGCAACTTCGATCGGGCCAAATGTGTCGGTTTCGGTGCGGGTGGAGCTCATGGCTTGCGGCCTTCCTGTCACATGCTGTTAAGGGCAGTTTTTTGAAGATGAGGGACTTATAGGGTGGAACGCTTTCCAAGAAAACCGGACGCCGTGCGAAATATTGATGATGGATCTCATGTTTTGCATCGTCCTTCGGCGCCGCAGCCAGCGTGTTCTTTCGGCCACGCCGGCAAATTAATGCAAATGGCGGCAGAAAGCGCACTTTCTCGGGCGGGAAAATTCGGTAAAAAATTAACTAATAATTTCATAATTTTGTGTGAACTGCTGGCCGGCGTTGCGCTCAACCCCGTCACACAAAGTTGAGTCTGAAAACGCTGGCGGCGCAGGCCGGTTTCTGATGAATGGACCGCGGCTGCCGGGAAGAATTGATCTGAGCCATTTGCTCGAACAGCATGATACTGGAACTGGAAAACAAGATGAAGTTCGTTTTGAAAAGCGCGGTTTCCGCATTGGCACTTTCCTGCGTGATGGGCGCGGTTCCTGCGCATGCCTATACGCTGATGGATATGCTGCGCGGCGACCGGGCGAGGGGCCAGAGCACGATTTTCATGGACCCTTCGGCTCCGGTTCGCGGCAATCCGGGCAATCGCAACGGCGGCCTTGGCGGCGATCTCGATCCGGAAGCGGCCCTGCCCAAGGTTTCCAGCCCGCGCTATTACACCTACAAGGCTGAAACGCTGCAGCTCGTCGACACGACCAAGTTTGCCGATCCGGTCGTGACCGGCGCGGTGGCCGACGTTTCGGGTGCGGCCACGACCGACGTCGCCCCGCAGCGCCACTTCCTGACGGAAGCCAAGGTTCGCGCCAATGCCGATGTCGCCAGAGCGCTGCAGGCCTATTACGGCGACGGCAAGAACCCGCTCGTCTGGGTTTCCGGCGAGGGTGTCAACGAGCGCGGCAAGGCGGCGCTCGCCGTGCTTGCCGATGCGGCAAGCGTCGGCCTCGATCCGGCCGATTACGCCGTCACCCAGCCGGCGATCGATCCGGCCAATCCCGACCCTGACGCCCGCGACCGGGCGCTGACGCAGTTCGAACTGGCGCTGTCCGCCAAGGTCCTGGCCTATGTGCAGGATACGACGCGCGGCCGCATCGATCCCAACAAGCTCTCCGGCTACCATGATTTCCAGCGCAAGGTCGTCAAGCTCGATCCGGTGCTGAAGCTTTCGCGCCTCAGCCCCGACGTCGCCGCCTATCTTTCCAGCCGTAACCCCGACAGCCCGCAGTTCCTGGCGCTGAAGGCCGAGCTTGCCAAGCTGCGCGCGGCCGACGGCGGCAATGAAGAGCGGATCACCATTTCGCTGGACCGCCTGCTGCGCCCCGGCGACAGCTCGCCGGAAGTGGCCAATATCGTCAAGGCGATCGAGAAGCACGGTTCGCCGGAACTGAAGAGCGCGCACGCGGCAACATTTGCGGCCTATGCGGGCAGCAGCGACTATTCGCCCGAGATCGTGTCGATGGTCGAGGACTTCCAGAAGGAACACGGCCTGAAGCCGGACGGCGTGATCGGCCAGGCGACCGTGCGCACCATGACCGGCGGCGACAGCAACGCCTCCAAGATCGACAAGCTCGTCGTCGCCATGGAAGAGGCGCGCTGGCTGCCGGAGGATCTCGGCCCGCGTTACGTGATGATCAACCAGCCCGCCTTCATGGCCTATTATTACAACGACTCCAAGCAGCAGCTGGCGATGCGCACCGTCGTCGGCGGCAAGAACAACCAGACCTATTTCTTCGACGACGAGATCGAAACCGTCGAATTCAATCCGTTCTGGGGTGTTCCGCAGTCGATCATCATCAACGAGATGCTGCCGAAGCTGCGCGCCGACCCGAACTATCTGGACCAGCTCGGCTACGAAGTCGAAGTCGGCGGCCATGCCGTGCCGTCTTCCAGCGTCGACTGGTACGGCTCGACGCAGAACATCTCGGTGCGCCAGCCGCCGAGCAGCGACAATGCGCTCGGCGAGCTGAAGATCCTGTTCCCGAACAGCCACGCCATCTACATGCACGACACGCCGTCCAAGAGCTTCTTCAAGCGCGACATGCGGGCTCTCAGCCACGGCTGCGTGCGCCTGTCCGACCCGCGCGCCATGGCCGCAGCCGTGCTCGGCACGACGGTCGACGATGTGGCCCGGCAGATCGCGACCGGCCAGAACCATGCCGTGAAGGTGCCGCAGAAGATCCCGGTCTATGTGTCCTATTTCACCGCATGGCCGAACAAGGACGGCGTGATCGAGTATTTCGACGACGTCTACGGGCGCGATGCCTATACGCTGAAGGCGTTCGACGTGACGACGAAGGCGCGTGAGGCGCAGATCTGACGCCTGGCATTACGGAGTTCAAGCGGGCGGTCTTCTGACCCGGCCACTTGTCCAAATGCCGAACTGTCCGGACCGGCATGAGCGCCGTCCCTGCAACGCCCCGTATCGGGGCGTTTTTTGTGCGTGGACGCTATCCTCGGAGCGCTGTCACCGGCGCACCAACGAATCTCGCCACCGCAACCTGGTGGTGGTACAGTGCCAGAGAGCTTCGCGCCGCTGCCAGACAGTGGCCGTGCCAAGCATGGTTTGTGCGTCGAGGGGATGTACCCATGACAACAGCGGGCGTCGAGCGGCGGCTCGCGGCGATCCTGATGGCGGATGTCGTCGGCTATTCTCGTCTTGTCGAGCAGGACGAGGTCAGCACCGTCGATGCACTGAACGATATTCACCGCGAGGTCGTTGATCCACTCCTGACGGAACACAATGGCCGCCTGATCAAGCTGCTCGGAGATGGCGTTCTTGCCGAGTTCGCCTCCGTCGTCGATGCGGTCAAGTGCGCGGTCGCCATGCAGAAAACGGTTGCCGCGCGGCAGGCGGATGTTTTGCCCCAGAGGCGCATCGTCTTTCGCATCGGCATCAATCTGGGTGACGTAATCGTCGAAAGAGGCGACCTGCTGGGAGATGGTGTCAATATCGCCGCTCGCCTCGAGCAGCTTTGCGAGCCTGGCGGCGTTCTGATCTCCGGCACCGCCTACGATCATTTGCAGGGCAAGCTCACATTGCCCCTCGATCCTGCAGGAGATCAACGGGTCAAGAATATCGCCAGGCCCGTGCGCACCTATCGCGTGCGGATGGATCGGGGCGGACGGCCCTGGCGGTTGCGCCTGCGCCAATATTCGGCCCATCTCAGATGGGCTACGGTGATGATCGCAGTCGTGCTCGCGGCCGGCGGCTGGTACACCTTCATGCGGCCGGGTTCGGGCCAGCGGGTCGCCACAGCCCTCCCTTCCGTCGCCGTGCTCCCGTTCAAGGACATGAGCGGCAATGCGGCGCTTGGCTATTTCGGCGATGGCGTGGCCGAGGACATCATCTCCATGCTGTCGCGGGTGCCCGATCTGAAAGTGCTGGGCCGCAATTCGTCATTCCTCTTCAAGGGCGAACCGATCGACCTGCGCAAGATCGGCTCGGAGTTGGGCGTCACGCATGTTCTCGAAGGGAGCGTCCGAATGGATTCCGGCCGGCTGCGCATCGTGGCCCAGCTCGTCGAGACCAGGACTGGCGAGAATGTCTGGGCCGAGCGTTTCGACCGCTCCGGCACCGACCCCTGGGAAATACAGGACGAGGTCACGGAGAAGATCGTTGCCGTCCTGGCGGGCGACGCCGGCACCTTGAAGAAGGCGCAGTATCGGCAAAGCTGGGGAAAAGACCACGCCGATCTCGAAGAGTACGACTATTATCTCCGCGGCAATGATCTGCTGGTGCAATTGAGTCCCGGAACGACGGAACAGGCGCGTCAGGTACTGACGGACGGACTTGCGAAATTCCCCGATTCCGCTCTCCTCAAGATCAAGCTCGGCCTTGCCTATTTCACGCGAGGCTGGAACGGCTGGAGTGACAGCCCGACATCGGACTATGGCGAGGCAGCCAGGCTCGCAGGCGAGGCGATGGCCCAACCGACGCTTTCACCGATGGAGCGGCGGGCGGGCCACTATCTGTCGGCCTTCGTCCGTATGACGGAACGGAAGTTTGCAGAGGCAGTTATTGAGGCTGATGACGCGATCCGCCTGTCGCCTTACGACGCGCAGATGCTTGGCGCTCTCAGCCAGATACTGGTGGCGGCAGGAAAGCCCGCGCAGGCGCTGGAATGGATCGACCGTGCAGAGGCGCGGCAGGCCGCAAGCCCCCAGACATCTCAGGAACTGGCCTTCTACAGAGGCTGGGCCCTGGCGGTGCAAGGCAAGCTTGAGGAGTCGCTGTCCGCATTGAAGATAGATCAGACCGACTTCTTCAGTCCGTTGATGCAGGCAATCGTTCTGAAGCGGCTCGGCCGAACCGAGGAAGCGGCAGCCCAGTTGCAGAAGGGCCTCGCCTTCGATCCCGACTTCACGCAGGCCAAATGGCGCGAGCTCTTCTTCTACAGCGATCCCGCCATTGTCGAACGCGAAGTCGCAGACCTCGCCAGTCTCGGTCTTCCGGAAAATTAGCGCGGGAAGCCCATCTCAGCGGCCGATTGGCCGCTCGCGGGTTCCGGTGCTTGCCGTTGCCGCGCAGATACGGTCGGCGGAAATCGGCCGGGGAAACTTTTCGGGAAACGTATCTCAGACGGCGACTTTCGATCTGCTGCCCCGCAGCAGGCTCTCCACCAGCTCCCCCGTCAGCTCATCGAAATGCGCGATGACGGTATCCGGATCGAGGCTCGCCACCGGCACGTCCGAAAAGCCGAAGGGAACGGCAATCACAGGCACGCCGGCATTCTTCGCCACGGCAATGTCATTGATACTGTCGCCGATCATGACGGCGCGGGAGACATCGCCGCCGGCGCGCTCGATCGTGCCGGTCAGATGGCGGGCATCGGGCTTGCGGTATTCGAACGTGTCGCCGCCGATGATCGCATCGAAATAATGCGTCAGCTCGAGCTTCTGGAGGAGGGTGGTCGCAAGCCCTTCCATCTTGTTGGTGCAAACGGCGAGCGCGTAGCCGTCGGCCTTCAGCCGATCCATGGCGGCGACGAGGCCGGGATAGGGCCGGGTGTGGCCCGGCATGTTGGCGATGTAATGATCCACGAAGCGCTCGACCAGGGACGGCAGCTCTTCCTGCGAGACGGGCCTGTCCTGCATCCTGCCGGCGCGCTCGATCATGACGCGGGCGCCCTGGCCGACGAGAGAGGTCAGGTCGTCATAGGTGACGGGCACGAGGCCGATCGTCGCGATCGTGTGGTTCAGGCTGTCGACGAGATCGACACTGGTATCGAGCAAGGTGCCGTCGAGATCGAAAACGATGAGGGCCTTATTTTCGGGAGCGCGGGTCAAAGTCGTGCCTCTTTGCGGGATAAGATCATTCCGCAGTAGGCGATGGACGGGCGAAAAGCAACGCTGCGACATGCTACGGAAAAGTCGCAGCCGAAACGCGTGGCTTTCAATCGCAGGACGATGATTTTGGCTTTCGTTTGCAATACGAGCCGTGTAAACAGCACATCCAACGCAATATCAGGAGCTGGCGGCGCATGGATGCCCGCGAAATGAAGATCAAGGCCGCCGAGGCAGCGCTTGTCCATGTCGAATATGGCATGCGCCTCGGAATCGGGACGGGGAGCACGGCGGAAGAATTCGTCCGGCTGCTCGCCGAAAAGGTGGCGGCCGGTTTCAAGGTCGAGGGCGTTCCGACGTCCGAGCGCACGGCGCGGCTCTGCGTCGAACTCGGGGTCCCCCTGAAGTCGCTGGACGAACTGCCGCAGCTCGACCTGACGATCGACGGCGCCGACGAGGTCGATCCGGCGCTCAGGCTCATCAAGGGCGGCGGCGGCGCGCTGCTGCGCGAGAAGATCGTGGCGGCCGCCTCGACGCGCATGATCGTCATTGCCGACGAAAGCAAGCTGGTCGATACGCTCGGCGCTTTCGCCCTGCCGATCGAAGTCAATCCCTTCGGCCTCGTTTCGACGCGTATCGCGATCGAAAAGACCGCCGCGCGGCTTGGTCTTTCCGGCGAACTGACGCTGCGTCAGTCCGGTGACGGAGAGTTTACCACCGACGGCGGACATCACATCATCGATGCATCTTTTGGCCGCATTCCTGATGCAGAGGCGCTCTCGAGGGAGCTGAATTCCATACCCGGTGTCGTGGAGCACGGGCTTTTCATCAACATGGCGGCGCTTGCGATCATTGCCGGTCCTGCAGGTGCCCGCACGCTGCAGGCAAACAGATAACAGGAGCATAGAAACTCATGATGAACATTGCAGGTCTTGGCCGTCTTGCCGCTGCGACCATCGTTCTTTCCGGGCTTGCCTTCGGCTCTGCCGCAAGAGCGCAGGAAGTATCCGAAGAGCAGCTGAAGGCCGCCCGCGCGGCCATGGACGCGATCGGCGCAACCACGCAGTACGACAATATCCTGCCGGGTCTGGCCGAGCGCCTCAAGGCCGGCCTCATCCAGGATTCGCCGAACTACCAGGACGTCATCACCGCGACCGTCGATGCCCAGGCGCTGGCGCTCGCACCGCGCCGCGCCGACCTGGAAAAGGAAGCGGCGCTGACCTATGCCAAGGCGTTTACGGTCGACGAGCTGAAGGCGATTGCCGATTTCTACAATTCCGACGTCGGCAAGAAGCTGCTGCGCGACGGCCCGGTCGCCTCGCGCGAAACCGCCAAGGCTGCCGATATCTGGGCGCAGGGCATTTCCCGCGACCTGGAAAAGCAGAGCAATGCCGAGCTTTCCAAGGTCATCAAGGCTCCGCCGCCGGCAACCGAAAGCCCGGTGGCGCCGGCTCCGGCCGCTGCCCCGGCCAAGCCGTAAGGCCGCCTTCACCTTTCGCAAAAGCCCGGCCTCGTCCGGGCTTTTGTTTTTCTCCGCCTGTCCCTATGTGTGAAAGACCCTTCTTTCGATTCCTGCGGAGATCATCATGCCTTCCTACGACTACGACCTCTTCGTCATCGGCGGCGGTTCGGGGGGCGTGCGCGGCGCGCGCGTCGCGGCCTCGCTCGGCAAGAAGGTGGCGATCGCCGAGGAATATCGCTATGGCGGCACCTGCGTGATCCGCGGCTGCGTGCCGAAGAAGCTCTTCGTCTATGCCTCGCAGTTCCATGAGCATTTCGAGGACGCGGCCGGCTTCGGCTGGACGGTCGGCGAAAGCGCCTTCGACTGGAAGAAGCTCGTCGCCGCCAAGGACGCCGAGATTGCGCGGCTGGAAGGGCTCTACAAGAAGGGGCTTGCCGGCGCCCAGGCCGAGATCCTGGAGACGCGGGCCGAACTGGTCGACGCCCACACGATCAAGCTTATGAAAACCGGCGAGACGGTGACGGCGAGGACCATCGTCATTGCGACCGGCGGCAGGCCGAACCCGCACGAGGCGCTGCCCGGCCACGAGCTTTGCATTTCCTCCAACGAGGCCTTCCATCTGGAAGAGCTGCCGAAATCCATCCTGATCGCCGGCGGCGGCTATATCGCCGTCGAATTCGCCAATATCTTCCACGGGCTCGGCGTCGAGACGACGCTGATCTATCGCGGCACCGAGATCCTGTCGCGCTTCGACGAGGATCTGCGCCGCGGGCTGCACGAGGCGATGGTCGCCAAGGGCATCCGCATCCTCTGCCAGGATGTGATGGAGAAGGTGACGAAGGGCGAAGACGGCCTTGTCATCCAGACGATGAAGGGCGAGACGCTGCATGCCGGCGTCGTCATGCTGGCGCTCGGCCGCGATCCGAATACCAAGGGGCTGGGGCTTGAGAAGGCGGGCGTTGCGCTCAACGAGCGCGGCGCCGTCATCGTCGACGAATATTCGCGCACCAATGTCGAAAACATCTATGCGCTCGGCGATGTCGCCGACCGGGTACAGCTGACGCCGGTGGCGATCCACGAGGCCATGTGCTTCATCGAAACCGAGTACAAGAACAATCCGACCAGGCCGGATTACGACCTTATCCCGACCGCCGTCTTCTCGCAGCCGGAGATCGGCACGGTCGGCCTTTCCGAGGAAGAGGCTGGCAAGCGCTACAGGGAGCTGGAAGTCTACCGCGCCCAGTTCCGGCCGCTGAAAGCCACGCTCTCGGGCCGGGCGGAAAAGATGATGATGAAGCTCATCGTCGACGCCGCAAGCCGCAAGGTCGTCGGCGCCCATATTCTCGGCCACGACGCCGGCGAAATGGCGCAGATCCTCGGCATCACGCTGAAGGCCGGCTGCACCAAGGACGATTTCGACCGCACGATGGCGCTGCATCCGACGGCGGCCGAAGAGCTGGTGACGATGTATGCGCCGAGCTACCGCATCCGCGACGGGCAGCGCGTCTAGATCTACGGCCAAGCCGGCCGGTCGATCAGGCGGCCCGTTTCAGCCAACCCCGCTGGTTTGCTTGCAAATCAAGCAGGGCAGGGCATCTTTGCGCCAGGATCAAAGGCGATCGGCTCGGACGTACCTTGGGGTATGCCCTTCTCCGTCAGCCTTTGCCCTGACACAAACCTGCTCCGGCAGAATGCTTCAATTTAACCAGGAAAGGCTCTAGGTGGGCGCTCGCCTGCGTAACTCGGTGACCAGTGCAGATCGTCTAATTGAGTACGCGGAAGCCGGCTTCGCCGACGACTCCCCGGCCAATCTTGCCGCATCCGCCATTGCCGACGATGAAAATTCGATCCATCACATGTGATCCGGCCGAAGATCTAGGCCATAGACGGACGAGTGGCTGTCAATTTCAATGATGTTTGAGTTCGAAGTCCGCTTCTGGCCGCAAACGGACTACAATGTAAACGCTGCTACAGGTTAGCGGCGGTTGGACGACGCCGCTCTTGCACGACCTTTTCGACTTCCTCATCATGGACACTTTCCGGAAACTTGAGCTTCCACATCAGACGCCCCAATTCCTCTGGGCCAAAATCGTGATACCCTAGTTCCTCCAGCCGCAGCAAAAGAAGCATGTGATCTGCTTGGACCACCAGTCTGGCGTATCTACTGACCTCGTGCAGGAAGGGTCGCATTGCAGCGTAAGACTTGAAGCCCAACGATGCCGCAATAGCCTCATCTAGGTGTGAGGACTTAATTTGCGTGTAAGTGGTTCGCAAAGTCTTTTTCAGAGCGGCAACATTCGACGGAGTGAACCTGAAGAAAACGTTCATCATGAGACGACCCACTGATTTGTCGAAGTCCACCGATTACGCTTCGACCTTGATCAACATGGTCGTCAAAGAAATATCCTCAGGCCCTTTAACCCGGCAGCAAGTTTGGATGGGCTCCGTTTAACAAGAAATAGCGGCAAGCCCTTTGACGCTCAAGTGGAATCTCTGCTTTGGTGTATGTCTCATAGGCCGCTTTGCGCCGTAAGTGGTCATTGCTGTCGTCACACCAACTGAATATCGCCGATCGTGGCTACGACTGGCAGTACCTAATCGACCTGGTTCGACAACGCGGCGGCGAGGCCCACATCCCAACCCAGCGCGACCGCAGGGTCCAGAGATCAGTCGATCCAAGCCCCTATCGACAGCGCAATCTCGTCGAACGCTTCTTCTGCAAACTCAAACACTTCAGGAGGGTTGCCACCCGCTACGACAAGCTCGCCACCAACTTCCTTGCTGCCGTCGCTCTCGCCTCGGCCAGGTTGTGGATGCGAATTTATGAGTCCACCACCTAGATCCTTTCCTTTCTAGCCGGTCAGGCGCGGAGCGCGGATGACCTTCAGGAACAGCGCCTTCATGGCCTCGGCAATGCCTTCGGTCGGCGATACCTCGAAATAGAGGCCGGGCGAGGCGCAGGCGGCCATGCGCGAGGGGATCTCGTTCTGGAAGGGCTTGATCCAGTCATTGTACCAGCTGTTGCTCGGCAGCGGCAGGTAGGTGGTGTAGAGCACGGCGATCTTGACGCCGCGATCCTTGAGCGGCTTGCAGAAGGACGTGTCGATCGGCTCCTGGCAGCGGCCGCCGGTCGTCTTCTTGGTGCAGGTCGAGGGCTTGTAGCTGTCGCCGACGCCGTCCGACACGAAGAACAGGATCTTTTCCGGGCTGATATTCGACGTGCCGTCGCCGGCCGGGGTGATGATGGTGTTCATCTGGCTCATGGCGCTGTCGAAGCTGGTGAGCTGGTCCTTGTTGTAGTTCTGGTAGGGAATGGTCATCAGGTCGACGGCGTCGGTATAGTTCTTCACCTTCGTCAGGTCAGAGGTGAGGCTCGATATCGTCGTCAGCTTGGCGTCTTCCGCCTTGGTGCCGAACGTGTAGACGCCCATGCGGAACTGGTCGGCGCTGACGCGCTCGGTCTTGGCCGTATCGGTCAGGGCCTGGGTCGCCTTGCGCACCACGTCGATGCGCATGGCGACGCCGAGGCTTTTGGCGATCGTGTAATTGTTGCTGCTCTGGTCCATCTGGTGGCAGGCAAAGGCGCAGCCGGTCTTGGCCTCCAGCTTGGAAACGTCGGCCGGGGTCGCGGCGACACCCATGGACGGCGTATTGTCCAGCAGGATGTAGAAATCCATGAAGGAGGCGGTCTGGTATTCCGCCGTCGCCATGCCCGAAACGGTGATCGAGTCCTGGCCGAGCACGTGCATGAACGTGGTCGGCACGGTTGCGCTGAAGACGACCTGCGAATTGATCTTGTTGGCCGTCTTTGTGACGTCGATGGCGAGCTCCACCGGGGTTGCGGCCAGCTCGCCGGACATCTGCGAGAAGAAGATGTTGCGGGCATCCGTCTTGGCGATCGAGATCGTGCCGTCGCCCTGCATGGTCATGGCCGCGGCCACCGCATCCGACTTCTCGGAAACGGCGCCGACGGCTGCGGCATCGGCCGCCGCATAGAGCTGGGTGCGCAGGCTAAGCGCATGGGCATAGTCGAGCGCCAGGCCGGCGGAGCCGACCAGCGGCACCATCAGGAGCGCCGTCATGATGCCGAAATTGCCGGATCGGTCCGAAAAGAAAGCGGACAAAAGGAAATGCATATTCAACCCCCGTTTTTTAGGGGTAGCTGTACCTTCAGATTCTAAATTAGCTGGAAAATAGTATGATAAATGCGGCCTTAACCATAAAATTTTGCGCCATACCGGCACGGCCGGCACGGTGCCGTCGGCCGCTTGCGGAAACGCCCGCGCGGCGCCGAATGCGCTAGGCAAGGGATGCCGAAAGGTTTATAAGCCGCCGCAATCTTTAACGGGCAGGCATCCGGGGCAAACCGGGTGGGGAAGCAGATGAGTGACATGGCACAGAATTGGACCCCGAGCAGCTGGCGGAGCAAACCGATCCAGCAGGTTCCGGAATATCCTGACGCGGCTGCGCTGGCGGCGACGGAAGCCACCCTTGCCACCTATCCGCCGCTCGTTTTTGCCGGTGAGGCCCGCCGCCTGAAGAGCGCGCTTGCCAATGTGGCCGAAGGCAACGCCTTCCTGCTGCAGGGCGGCGACTGCGCCGAAAGCTTCCTGGAACATGGCGCCGACAATATCCGCGATTTCTTCCGCGCCTTCCTGCAGATGGCCGTCGTCCTGACCTTTGGCGCACAGCTGCCGGTGGTCAAGGTCGGCCGCATCGCCGGCCAGTTCGCCAAGCCGCGTTCGGCGCCGATGGAAACGCAGAACGGCGTGTCGCTGCCGAGCTATCGCGGCGATATCGTCAACGGCATCGAATTCACGCCGGAAGCCCGCATCCCGGCGCCGGAGCGCCAGCTCGACGCCTACCGCCAGTCGGCCGCGACGCTGAACCTGCTGCGCGCCTTCGCCATGGGCGGATATGCCAATCTCGACAACGTGCACAAGTGGATGCTCGGCTTCGTCAAGGACAGCCCGCAGGGCGAGCGCTACCGCAAGCTTGCCGACCGCATCACCGAAACCATGGATTTCATGAAGGCGATCGGCATCACCTCGGAAAACAATCCGAGCCTGCGCGAGACCGATTTCTTCACCAGCCACGAAGCGCTGCTGCTCGGTTATGAAGAGGCGCTGACCCGTGTCGATTCCACCTCGGGCGACTGGTACGCCACCTCGGGCCACATGATCTGGATCGGCGACCGCACGCGCCAGCTCGACCATGCGCATGTCGAATATTTCCGCGGCATCAGGAACCCGATCGGCCTGAAATGCGGCCCGTCGCTGCAGCCCGACAACCTGATCGAGCTGATCGACGCGCTGAACCCGGCCAACGAGGCCGGCCGCCTGACGCTGATCTGCCGCTTCGGCCACGACAAGGTGGCGGAAAACCTGCCGAAACTCATCCGCGCCGTCGAGCGCGAGGGCAGGAAGGTCGTCTGGTCCTGCGACCCGATGCACGGCAACACGATCACGCTCAACAATTACAAGACGCGCCCCTTCGAGCGCATCCTCTCGGAAGTGGAAAGCTTCTTCCAGATCCACCGCGCCGAAGGCACGCATCCGGGCGGCATCCATGTCGAAATGACCGGCAAGGACGTGACCGAATGCACCGGCGGCGCCCGCGCCGTCACCGCCGAAGACCTGCAGGACCGCTACCACACCCATTGCGACCCGCGCCTCAACGCCGACCAGGCGCTGGAGCTGGCTTTCCTGCTGGCCGAGCGCATGAAGGGTGGCCGGGATGAGAAGCGGATGGCTGCGAGCGCTTGATGGCGGGTAGTGAGTGGCGAATAGTGAGTGGCGAATAGTGAGTAGTGAGTAGTGAGTAGAGTTGAAGGCCCGGCCGAGCGCCGGGCTTTTTGTTTGTGGAGCGGGACACCCCACACTCCCTCATCTCTGTGCCCTCGTGCCAGCACAAGGCACAGAGATGAGGGAGGAGATGGCATCACTGCACCTGAACATGCAGATGGTCGTCGTGGCGCGCCGCCCGGCATCCCTGAAAACGCACATGATCGTCGAAAATACCGAGCGTATTTTTCAGATGCGGCTCGATAAATACCTTGTCCACTCCGAACCGGCTCACGCCCTCGGCGGTCAGCCAATTGATCGCGGCAACCATCCGCTGCTCCTCAAGCCGATAGTCCGGAAACAGCGGCTGCAGCACATCCAGATCCCATCGCCCGGTCAGCCAGTCATTCCGTCCTTTGCATGGCTGCTCCTCGCCATCGGCGGGTTGCTCGAAGGCGAAATAGCCGATCGGTGAGCGGGTGCCGCCATCGAGGAAGTTGCCGCTGGCATCCTTATAGTAATAGGCGAGGTCGAGCTTTCTGCCGTCGGTATGCGACAGGTGCGGCAGCAGGGGAAAGCCGGCAAGGAAGGGGAAATTGGCATCCAGCGCGATCGTCGTCGTTCCGGGAAATTCCTTGTCCATGTGATCGGCCAACGCATGGGCCAGATCGCGCAGACGCGGCGTTACATAGTTGCGATTGAGAGCACAGTAGATCGGTGAGCGGACGACGAGCTTATCCGAAGCGTCCGCCAGACAGGACAGGGGAACACGCCCGAAGATCGGTGCAACGATGCTGGTGGCGAGTATCAGGCTAGTATAGACGAACAGGAAGATTGCAAGCTTCGGCACCCATCTGCGCACGCCCCAGAGGCGCGTAACTGCAAGGCCCACGAGATAAGCGATACCGCCAATCTGGGTGAGCAAGGTCAGAAAGACGGCGATTGCGAAGCGGAAGGCGAAACGAAGCATTTGATATTTTCTTGCACCGGAAGTTGTGATTTTCTTTTACTGCCATTCTGATGAGCGATGGCACAAGAGGTAAGTTTGATGCGAACACGTCCGTCGGCACGGCTGCTCCTGCTCGATCAGTTCGGCTGCGTCCTCCTGTTCAAATTCGTCTTCAGATGCGAGCGCTTGATGGCGAATAGTGAATAGTGAGTAGCGAATAGTGAATAGTGAGTAGTGAGTAGAATGGAAGGCCCGGCTGCGAAGCTGGGCTTTCTGGTTGTTGGGCTGCAGCCCATTCACCACCCCATTCCTGTGCCTGTCACAGGAATCCAGTGCGCCCAAGTCATTGGGCGCGAAAGACTCTTTTCTTCCGGCGTGCTCAAGTCGTTCACCAGACATCAGTTGCGCATGGCTTCCCGCAGCAATTCGATCGTTTCCGCCACGGGCGGTCCTTCGATCGCGGGCGGGTCGGACCTTTCGCAGAATTTGCCGCCGGATGAAGAAGGTCAGTGACGAGAAGCGGTGGCTGCGAGCGCTTGATGGAGAATAGCGAATAGCGAGTAGTGAGTAGAATGGAAGGCCCGGCTGTGAAGCTGGGCTTTCTGTTTGTTGGGCGTCCGCCCATTCACCACCTCATTCCTGTGCCCGTCACAGGAATCCAGTGCGCCCAAGTCATTGGGCGCGAAAGACTCTTTTCTTCCGGCATGCTCAAGTCGTTCACCAGATATCAGTTGCGCATGGCCTCCCGCAGCAATTCGATCGGATGGCGAATAGTGAGTAGTCAGTAGAATGGAATGCCCGGCTGCGAAGCTGGGCTTTCTGGTCGTTGGGCGGTCGCCCATTCACCACCTCACCAAGTCAGTTAAAGCCTATGCCGGCATTTTTTCGGTTTTCGGCTTGAGAGCGTCCCTGACGCGGGCATTTGCGATGGTGATGATCTTTCGCATGAGGGCGGTGAGGGCGAGCCGTTTTGGTTTTCCGGCCTTGACCATGGTTTTGTAGGCCGTGGCGAGCGGTCCGTCTCCGCGGCAGGCGGTGAGGGCTGCGGTGAAGAGCGCGGGGCGGATCGTGCGTCGGCCGCCGAAGGTGGCGCGGTGCCAGCTGACCTTGCCGCTGTCTTTGGGATGGGGTGCGACGCCGGCAAGGCTTGCGACCTGGCGACGATTGAGGCTGCCGAGTTCGGGCATGAGGGCCAGCAGCATCGGCATGAGGACGGGGCCGATGCCGGGGACCGAGCGCAGTGCTTTGGCGCGCAATGTCAGATCGTGATCCTGGGTGATCAGGCTGTCGATCTCGGCATTGAGGGCGGCGATATGGCGGTTGAGCTCATCGAGATGGGCATTGATATCGTCGGCGAGGAAGCTGCCGCGCGGGGCCTTGAGGCGATTTTGCTCCTGGACGCGCATGGCGACGAGATCGAGCCGGCGGGCGACGAGCAGCGTAAGTCTTTGCCGGATCGGGTCTTTGGGTTGCCATTGTGGCAGCGCCTCGGCACGGTCCTGTCCGTAGCGGGCCAGCCATCGGGCATCGATCGGATCGGTCTTGGCGCGTTTGCCGAAGGATTGGATATAGGCCTTGACCTTGGCGGGATCGGCGCGATGGGCTGGAATGGACAGTTCCAGGAGTACGCCGAGCACGGTGTCCTCGTGGCCGCCGGTTGCTTCGCACACGGCAAGCGTGGCGCTGGCCTGATAGGGCTGCAGGGCCGCCCGCAGCGCGTCGGGATCGTTGGCAATGGTGATGCTGCGATGGGTGCGGCTATCGAAGAGGGCAACGGTATCGCACGAGACGTCCAGACCGAGGATGGACTGGATTTTGGCCGGTTCTGTCATCATAATCGGGCTCCATGCTTCGAATTGTCTGCGGGCGTGTCCGACGGATAGCCCAGTCAAGTCATCAAGCGATGCGAAGCTGGAGCGATGAGGTCCCTTCATGAGGTCGGTTGTCAAAACCAATTCCTGTACGGGCGCCTGACCGCGCGAACCCCGGGATGGCCGTCCCGGGGTTCAAAACCAGCTTCTCCGATAGTAAAGCATGGATCGCACAGACAATTCCTGTGCCTGTCACAGGAATCCAGTGCGCCCAAGTCATTGGGCGCGAAAGACTCTTTTCTTCCGGCATGCTCAAGCGCCAGATGAAGAGAAGTCAGTTCGGCGCCGTCGGTCGGGGTTTCGCCGGGCCTCGGCAAGGGCACGAGGACATGACTTTCGCCTGCCGCTGATGCAAGCTGCGGACGCATCGAAAGGGAATGTTTTGACCGATATTGCATGCGCCATCTTCTGGCGGGAAGGCCGGGTTCTGCTGGTCCGACGCGCAGGGCACAAAGAGCGGTTTCCGGATTGCTGGGATCTGGTCGGCGGCCATGTCGAGACGGGCGAGGTTCCCGAGGCGGCAATGGTGCGCGAGGCAAAAGAGGAAATCGGCCTCACTCCCTTGCGGTTTCGGAAGGTCGCGGAGCAATCCGAACAGGGCACCACCTACCATCTCTTTCTCGTCAGCGAATGGCAGGGCGGGGAGCCCGTATTGCTTGGCGACGAGCACACGGCGATGCAATGGCTCACGCCCGGCGAGGCCGAAGCCCTTGACGATATCGGACACCCGCAATGGTGCTTGCTGTTTCGCATGCTTCTGGAACAGTCTCCGAGCGGTGACGTGGGCGGCCAGGCCATGACGGCGCGTGGGGATTGATCCGTCCGTAGCGCAAGGCGCGCCGCGGGGACGTGCCTTCCGCCATGTTTGCCAGGAAACTCAGCCCTTGATGAAGGCAAGGATGTCCGGATTGATGCCATCGGGCCGAACCGGCTTGACCGTTACAGGGCGTGACGCTCACGAAAATGCTGGCGGAGAAAGCCTTGCCCCTTGAGAAAGCTCCAGGTGCGCGGTGTGTGCTCGGGAAGACCCTCCTCGTTGAGAAGATCGCTCAACGGCAACGAGAACAGTCCAGCCGCCTCGTTCCGGTCCGGCGCGTGGCGGGCGCCGTCGAGAATGTCGGCGGCGGTCGCCCGGCTGGGCGCCAGAAGGAAGAGTTCCGGATGGCAGAAAACGGGATCGTAGGCGAGGCCAATGGCGAAGGAGTCCGATCGCAGCAGGTCGGTGACGGCTATCTCCTCGGCGATTTCGCGGGCGGCCTCCTCGAAAAGATCGACGGTTTCGCCGGCCGCCGGCTCGGCATAGCCGCCGACGAAATAAACTGCGCCGGGGTTCTGTTCTGCGGTGAGGCTGCGTTTCGTGACGATGACGTGCTGGTCTGCCGTTACCACGAGTGCGGTCAGGCCAAGCGGGTCGGCGCGCTCCGCCTGCGGATGCTCGTCGGCAAAGCCCGGATGGCGGGTGATCACATAGGCGGAGAACGACGTGGCCTGGGCCTGTATGGTCAGCCTGTCGGGCTCGATGCGATGATCTGCCATGCGCAGCAAGGCGCCGTCGAAACCGGCGGGATGGCGAGCAAGGAATTTGTCCCAGGCCGCCTTGCGGCCGGCCTCGAGCGCGTCGGGGAGCTGAAAGCGGCCCGAAAGCCGGCAGTCGATACGGTCGACAGGGATGCTGAATGGCTGGTCGGCAAACATCAGTTGCGCATGGCCTCCCGCAGCAATTCGATCGTTTCCGCCACGGGCGGTCCTTCGATCGCGGGCGCGTCGGCCCTTTCGCAGAATTCCCGCCAGATGAAGAAGGTCAGTTCGGCGCCGTCGGTCGGGGTTTCGCCGGGGCCTTCGGCAAAGGTCTGGAGCAGGCGGTATCGCTCGTCGCGCCAGAAGAGCGCTTCCACCCAGTCATAGACCGGGATGATGTGGAAGTGGACGGGAAGCCCGGGCGTGTGGCCGTATCGGCCGATATAGACGCGTTTTGCGGCGAGCCTGCCGCCGAGGACCTTCTGTGCTTTCGCCAGCAGCGGGCCGAGTTCGGCGAGCGCTTCCGGCGACAGGTCCGAAAGGTCGTTGGTAAAGTTTCGGGAACTGACCATGAGATAGCCGGGCAGGGCGGAATTGATGCGATGGTTCACCAGCCAGCCGGGCGTTTGCGCAATATGAAACTGGGGAGGAATTTCCAAGGACTGTTTCCTTCATCTGCGCACGGCACCAGAGCGGAATCGCAGAGTGGACGACGACGGCCTGTTTCGGCAAGGGTCACGTCTCGGACTGCCGGGGGCCAGTTCCGGCACCATCCATAACAAAAGGCGCGCCGCGGGGACGCGCCTTCCGCCATGTTCGCCAGGAAACTCAGCCCTTGATGAAGGCCAGGATGTCCGGGTTGATGATTTCGGGATGCGTGGTGCACATGCCGTGCGGGAAGCCGGGATAGGTCTTCAGCGTGGCGTTCTTCAGAAGCTTGGCCGAAAGCGGCGCGGAATCGGCATAGGGGACGATCTGGTCGTCGTCGCCGTGCATGACGAGAACAGGCACGGTGATCTTCTGCAGGTCTTCGGTGAAGTCGGTTTCGGAGAAGGCCTTGATGCAATCGTAATGGGCCTTGGCGCCGCCCATCATGCCCTGGCGCCACCAGTTTTCGATGACGCCCTGGCTGACCTTGGCGCCCTCACGGTTGAAGCCGTAGAAGGGGCCGGTCGGGAGATCGAGGAAGAACTGGGCGCGGTTGGCAAGGAGAGCCGCACGCAGGCCGTCGAAGACTTCGAGCGGCAGGCCGCCGGGGTTCTTGTCCGACTTGACCATGACAGGCGGCACGGCGCCGATGATCACCGCCTTGGCGACGCGGCCTTCCTTGGCGCGGGCAACATAATGGACGACTTCGCCGCCACCGGTCGAGTGGCCGATATGGATGGCGTTCCTGAGGTCGAGATGGTCGGTCAGCGCGGCGACGTCGGCCGCATAGGTGTCCATCTCGTTGCCTTCGAAGGTCTGGGTGGAGCGGCCATGGCCGCGCCGGTCATGGGCGATGACGCGGAAACCCTTTTCCAGGAAGAACATCATCTGCGCGTCCCAGTCGTCGGCGCTGAGCGGCCAGCCGTGATGGAAGACGATCGGCTGGGCGTCCTTCGAACCCCAATCCTTGTAGAAGATTTCAGTTCCGTCCGTAGTCTTGATGAAAGGCATGGTCTGGCTCCGATTTTCTGGTGATGTTGGACTGGCTGCGGCGCCGCCTGTCGGAAGAAGGTCCGCCGCCAGCGCAAAACTGCGTTCAAACATGCGTAGGCACGTTCGCCTCCGGGCGGGCTTGCGCGCGCCCCTTCGACGAGGCCACGCTCACCCGCTTGCGGCGGCGATACGCGTTAACCGTCGTAAATTGATGCAAAGCAAAAATGACGGCAATGGGCAAAAAGGCGTAGCGGGCCTACGAAGACAGCAAGTTGTCCGCACGTTTCTTCCTTTCGAAGCCGCGAAAGCCTTGATGCGCCAGGGGAGCGAGCGTGGCGATGAGATAGGCAAGGCCCGTCAGGAGCAGGGCGGCAGACAGGCCCAGGGCATCGATCAGCACGCCGCCGACCAGCCCTCCGAATGGAAGCAGCGCCCAGCAGAGCGCGGCGTTCAGCGACGTGACGCGGCCGGTCAACGGCTTCGGGATGCGCTCGAACAGCACGGCCGAGAGGATGGGATTGAGAAAACCCGAGGCGAAGCCGCCAATGGCGAGCGTGGCGAAGACGAGCACGAGCGGCGAATCCACCGCAAAGACCAGGAAGCGCGGAAAGCCGGCCAGCAGGAAGGCGACCGTGTAGACGGCAAGGCGCGGCAGGCGCTCGCCGATGATGGCGGCAAGCATGGCGCCGGCGATCGAGGCGCCGGAGAAGGCGGCGAACATGATGCCGAGCAGGGCCGGCCCATTGCCCGAGGCCTGCGTCCAGACCGGCAACAGGACGGCAGCGAAGGCCTGATCGAGCAGGTTGGTGGTTGCCACCATCAGCACGATTGCGACCAGCACCGCGTCGCCGCGCAGGAAACGCCAGCCTTCCGCCAGTTCCCGGCCGTAGGCGGAGATACCGGCCGGTCCGGCCGCCGGGGCACGCGGCAAGGCGGGGATGCCGGCTGCGACGGTCACGGCGGCAGCGGCGAAGGTGAAAGCGTTGACGACCAGCGCCTGGCCCGGCCCGGCAAGGGCGATCAATGCACCGGCGCCGGCCGCTCCGGCCGTCGATGCCAGGCGCTCTATGGCGCCGACGACGCCTGTCACGCGCTCCAGCGGCACCGAGGCCAGATCGGCGATATCAGGCACCATGGATTGCTTGGCGGCGTCGGAGGGGCCGCGCAGCACGCCCATGGCAAAGACGATCGGAAGCAGGAGCGGCATGCTCAGCAGGCCGAAGAGATGCAGGAACGGCACAAGGCCGACCGCGACCACCGATGCCGCGTCGCAGACAATGGCGATCCGCCGGGCGCCGAGCCGGTCGATCAGGGGGCCGCCCAGCGCCTTGGCGACGACATAGGGCAGCATTTCCATCATGGCGACGAGACCGGTCAGCACCGGGCTGCCCGTCGTGCTCAGCACCAGCCAGGGAATGGCGACGCCGGAGAGCCGCGTGCCGGACAGGGAGAGCGTTTCGGCAAGGGCGAGCGCGAGGAAGGGGCGGCGCCCGCTCACGGCCCGTTCCCGTCTTCGCCATGCGGCACCCGGCCCGGATAGGGGAAGGCGTGCAGCATGACCGAGAAGGGCACCATATCGGCGGGCAGGGGCTTTCCGAGCGGCGGGGCGGCGGCCATCGCTTCCATCACGATATCGTTCAGCCGCCCGGTCAGCGCTTCGGCCTGTGCCGGCGTCAGGGGTATGACGATGTCGTTGGCCGCACTCGCCCTGCGCCATGCAAGCGGCAGTTCGGCATATTCCTCGACCGCCTTCTGCATCAGGCTGACCTGCAGCGACAACGCGGCCTGGGTGAAGGCGACATCCATGTCGAAAGCTTCGCCTTCGCTTTCGGCGGCCGGCACCGAGGTGATCTCGTGACTTGCGCGCCATCTGCGATCGCGGCGCGAGGGACCCGGCGCATCCTCGATGAAACCGTATTGGGCAAGCTGGCGCAGGTGATAGCTGGTGGCGCCGCTGTTGAGGCCGAGGCGCACGGCAAGCTCGGTTGCCGTGGCGGGTCCGTCGATGCGCAGCATGCCGAGCATGCGCAGGCGCACGGGATGGGCAAGCGCCTTCAGGGCCGTGACATCGGGAACGACGCGGCTGACGTTGCGGGAGATTGCTGGCCTTGCGTCAGGATCGGCTGGTGTCTTCATGCCGCCAGCATAATACCGCAAACAAATCTTTGCAAAGATTCCTTTGCAAATTTCGTTTGCGCATCAGGCCTGGCCGCGCTCTCCCAGAATGGAATGCAGGCGGGCGATTTCCTCGCGCACGGCCGTCAGTTCCGTCAGCACGTGCATATCGATCTTCTGGTGCAGCGACAGCACTTCCAGTTCCGCCTTCAGGTTCACCTCATAATCCTTGGCGGCTTCGAAGCGGTCGCGCTCGGCCTGCCGGTTCTGCGACATCATGATGATCGGCGCCTGGATGGCGGCGAGCATGGAGAGGATCAGGTTGAGGAAGACGAAGGGGTAGGGATCGAAGGCGCGCGACAGCAGGATGACCGTGTTGACGATCGTCCAGACCACCAGAAAGCCGATGAAGGCGAGAATGAAGGACCAGGAACCGCCGACGCGGGCGATGCTGTCGGCCAGCCGCTCGCCGAAGGAGGCTTCGGCGGAAAAGGCGGCGTTGACGTCGGTGGAGATGATCCTGCGTTCGTGCGCCTTGGCGATCACGCGCTTTTCGATATCGCCGAGTTCGTCGGCCGGCTTGCCGAAATGCAGGTGGACGAAATTCGGAAGGTTATACATGGCATTGTCCCGGAAATGGATCGAATTGGCGCGCAGTATTCCGCCAATGCCGCAAATTGCAATGCGCATCGGCGTCGCGCAAGGCAAACGCAGGGATGGGTTCGGGCGCCGGCGCGGCCTTCATCAAATTTTCGCCGCAGATCGCTACGGCTTTTCAAGCGGCTTATTGCGGTGCACGAAGGGGCGGATTAAATGAATGACATGACACAGGAAAACGCTCTCTCCCAGATCTTCAACATCGCCATCGCCCAGCTGAACCCCACGGTGGGCGATATCGCCGGAAACCTTGCCAAGGTGCGCGAGGCGCGCGCGGACGCGGCCCGGCAGGGCGCGCATCTGCTCATGATGACCGAGCTTTTCATCTCGGGCTATCCGCCGGAAGACCTGGTTCTCAAGCCGGCCTTCATCCGCGCCTGCTGGAAGGCCGTCGAAAGCCTGGCGGCCGATACGGCCGATGGCGGGCCGGGCATCGTCATCGGCTTTCCGCGCCAGGACGAGACGGGGCGTTACAATTCCGTCGCCGTGCTCGATGGCGGCAAGGTGATTGCGGTGCGCGACAAGATCGACCTGCCGAATTACGGCGAGTTCGACGAGAAGCGTGTCTTCGACCAGGGCGCGATGCCCGGTCCGGTGAATTTCCGCGGCGTGCGCATCGGCATTCCGATCTGCGAGGATATCTGGGGCGATCTCGGCGTGTGCGAGACGCTGGCCGAAAGCGGGGCGGAAATCCTGCTCGTGCCGAACGGCTCGCCCTATTATCGCGGCAAGGTCGATATCCGCCATCAGGTCGTGCTGAAGCAGGTGATCGAGACCGGCCTGCCGATGGTCTATGCCGCCCAGCTCGGCGGCCAGGACGAACTCGTCTTCGACGGCGCAAGTTTTGCCTTCAATGCCGACAGGTCGCTCGCCTTCCAGCTCAGCCAGTTCGAAGCGACGCTCGCCGTGACGACATGGAAGCGCACGGAAAAAGGCTGGCATTGCTCGGAAGGGCCGATGGCGCGCGTTCCCGAGGGCGAAGAGGCCGATTACCGCGCCTGCCTGCTCGGCTTCCGCGACTATGTGAACAAGAACGGTTTCAGGAATGTCGTGCTCGGCCTTTCCGGCGGTATCGATTCGGCGATCTGCGCGGCGATCGCCGTCGACGCGCTCGGCGAAGAGCGGGTGCGCACGGTCATGCTGCCCTATCACTATACGTCCGAGGATTCGCTGAAGGACGCGGCCGATTGCGCCAAGGCGCTTGGCTGCCGCTACGATATCGTGCCAATCGAGGCGCCGGTGACGGGCTTTTCCTCGGCATTGTCGAACCTTTTCGAAGGCACGAACAGCGGCATCACCGAGGAAAACCTGCAGAGCCGCGCACGCGGCGTCATCCTGATGGCGATCTCCAACAAGTTCGGCTCCATGGTGGTGACGACCGGCAACAAGTCGGAAATGTCTGTCGGCTACGCCACGCTCTACGGCGACATGAACGGCGGCTTCAACCCGATCAAGGACCTCTACAAGATGCAGGTCTATGCGCTCGCCCGCTGGCGCAACGAAAACGTGCCGCCGGATGCGCTCGGCCCTTCCGGCATGGTCATTCCGCAGAACATCATCGACAAGGCGCCGTCGGCCGAACTTCGCCCGGACCAGAAGGACCAGGATTCGCTGCCGCCCTATCCGGTGCTGGACGATATCCTGGAATGCCTTGTCGAGCGGGAAATGGCGGTCGAGGAAATCGTGGCGCGCGGCCATGATGTCGAGACGGTACACCGCGTCGAACATCTGCTCTATCTCGCCGAATACAAGCGCCGCCAGTCGGCACCGGGCGTGAAGATCACCAAGAAGAATTTCGGCCGCGACCGGCGCTACCCGATCACCAATCGATTCCGGGATCGCTGAGACGCTTCAAGAACCTGGGAGGGATGAATGCGCAGCTCAGTTGAAATCTACAATGTGCGGCGGGGCGAAAGCCGTGTCGTCTGGCAGACGGAAGCGCTGGTGGAGGCGCCGAATTTCTCGCGGGACGGGGCCTATCTGCTGATCAACGGCGACGGGCTGCTCTATCGCCTGCGGCTCGACGGCAGCGATCTCGTCGAGCGGGTCGATACCGGCTTTGCCGTCCATTGCAACAACGACCACGGCATTTCGCCGGATGGCGAGCAGATCGTCATTTCCGACAAGACCGAGTTCGGCAAGTCGGCGATCTATATCCTGCCGATCGAGGGCGGCAAGCCGCGGCTGATCACGAAGAACCTGCCGTCCTACTGGCACGGCTGGTCGCCCGACGGGCGCGAGCTTGCCTATTGCGGCATCCGCAACGACCTCTTCGACATCTACACGATCTCGGTCGATGGCGGCGAGGAGAAGCGGCTGACGCATGGCGAGGGCCGCAACGACGGGCCGGACTGGTCGGCCGACGGGCAGTGGATCTATTTCAATTCCAGCCGCACCGGCCTGATGCAGATCTGGCGCATCCACCCGGACGGCACGGGTCTTGAGCAGGTGACATCGGACAATTACGGCAACTGGTTTGCGCATCCGTCGCCCGACAACGACAAGGTGCTGATCCTCTCCTACGACCCCGACGTCTTCGACCATCCGCGCGATCTGAACGTGCGCCTGCGGATGATGGACATGGACGGCGGCAACCTGACGGAGCTGTTCGAGCTGTTTGGCGGGCAGGGCACGATCAACGTGCCGAACTGGTCGCCGGATGGCGAGGAATTCGCCTATGTGCGGTATTTCCCGGCGAAGGCTTGAGGGCGGCGCACCGCCATTTGATGATGGGGCGGCGGGGTGCAGGGCCGGCTCGACGCAAGAATTCAGGTATTGGTGATCTTAAAGACTCAGCCCATGATTGAGATGTTGCCAAATAAACGCCTTGCCCGACATTTCGGGGCCTCGCCTGACCGCGGGGCCTTTTTTACGGCGATTATGTTGCAAGCGGGAGCCCCGCCGCAGTAACCTTACCAGCTAACCAATCGGCTAACGCCGGTTGTAAAGCACTCGTTTCCAGATTGAACTTCCTCATCTCTAATTATAACTTCCCTTCACATTTGATAAATGGCTGGGCAGGTTAATATGTCTTTTTCGCGTCTGGAAGCGACCAGTAAAGGTCCGCTCGTTCTGCTTTTTTACGACGGCTTCGACATGCGCGCTGAGAAAACGCGCATCGGCAAAGTGCGGTCGAAGGCCCGTGAGGCCGCGAGATTTCTCTACTGCAAATGGCGAGGAATCCATGACCGAAGTGGGTTCTACACGGCCTTTTCCAGCCTGCATCGCTCCCTCAAAGCATATGGCTGCGATGTCCGCGTCAATGATTTCGAGGCCGCGCGAAAGCGTCCTCACTACCCGATCGGCGTCGCCGGCTACGCCTCCATCATCGATAAACTGGAAGGGCCAAATCCGATCCTCTTCGGCCATGGAGATCCCGGCTCGCCGGAACGCGTTGCAAACGATGGCCGCTTCGTCAACATCATCCAGCCGTGCGATTGGGCACTTAGATTCAGCTTCCCGAAATATGGTGAAAAACTGAGGGTCTGGCCCGCCGGTATCGACATGCCGAAGCCGCTGACGGAGAAGAAAACGGTCGATTTCCTCATCTACGACAAAATCAGGTGGCATCGCGAGACGCAGGTACCCGCCATCCTTGACAAGATCACAGCCGAGCTTTCCCGCGCCGGCCGCACCTTCGAAGTGATCCGCTACGGCAAACACACCAAGGATAGCTATAACGCGGCGCTCGCCAGATCGAGCGCCATGCTTTTCGTTTGCGAGCACGAGACGCAAGGGCTCGCCTACCAGGAGGCCCTTGCGGCCGGAGTGCCGGTCCTCGCGTGGGATGAGGGCCGGCTCGTTGACCCGAAAATCATCGATCGCGTCCCGCCTGACTTCGAGGTTAGCAGCGTCCCGTACTTTGATGCCCGCTGCGGCCTCACATTCCGGATCGCCGATTTCCCCGACAGGCTTGCCGATTTCTGGAAGCGGGTCGATACCTTCCGCCCTCGCCAATATATAGAGGAAGAGCTCTCCATGAAGGTATGCGCTAAACGCTACCTTGACCTCTACTCCAGCTTGACGGATCAAGTCCCAGGGGCGATCCCCTTGGCGTCCATCGCGCAAATAAAGCGGGCACTGTAGACCGGTGCCAATGGATATTGCCCCACTCGGGTCTTTGAACGACCGAGAGCCGGTCGGGAACTGCAGATCATAGACCTGTGCGGTGCCCGGCTGCCCCCCCACCGCCCTGTGAATAGGCGGCGGGCTTTACCCGCCGCGCTTGATGCGGCAACTCAAGCCGCGACAGCAGCCTTCCGCCGTTCGCGGACGGCCTTGGCGAGATCCTCGAGCACATCGACCGACATATCCCAGCCGATGCAGCCATCGGTGATCGACTGGCCGTAGACCAGCGGCTTGCCGGGGACGAGGTCCTGGCGGCCGGCGACGAGGTTGCTCTCGATCATCATGCCCTTGATATGGTGGTTGCCGGCGACGATCTGGCCGGCGACGTCGCGGACGACCTTCGGCTGGTTCATCGGGTCCTTGTTGCTGTTGGCGTGGCTGGCGTCGATGAGGATGCGCGGATCGACGCCGAGCTTGATCGCCTCGGCGATGACGGCCTGGACGTCGGCAGCCTCGTAGTTCGGCCGCTTGCCGCCGCGCAGGATGATGTGGCAGTCCTCGTTGCCGCGGGTAGACGCGATCGCGGCCTGTCCGTCCTTGGTGACAGCCGGGAAATGGTGGGGCTGGGAGGCCGCGACGATGGCGTCGAGCGCAATGCGCGCGCCGCCGTCCGTGCCGTTCTTGAAGCCGATCGGGCAGGAGAGACCCGAGGCGAGCTGGCGGTGGATCTGGCTTTCGGTCGTGCGCGCGCCGATGGCGCCGTAGCTGACGAGATCGGCAATGTATTGCGGCGTGATCGTATCGAGGAATTCGCAGCCGGCCGGCAGGCCCATGGCGTTGATGTCGAGCAGCAGGCGGCGCGCGAGGCGCAGGCCTTCCTCGATGCGGTAGCTGCCGTCGAGATGCGGGTCGTTCATCAGGCCCTTCCAGCCGACGGTGGTGCGGGGCTTTTCGAAATAGACACGCATGACGATTTCGAGATCGCCGGAGAGGCGTCGTCGCTGCTCGACGAGGCGGGAGGCGTATTCGCGGGCGGCTGCCGGATCGTGGATCGAGCAGGGGCCGATGATGACGAGCTGGCGGTCGTCCTTGCCTGTCAGGATATTGTGGATCGTGTCGCGCGTGCCGGTCACGGTCTCGGTGACGGCGCGGTCGCGCGGGATTTCCGAGAGGATGTCGGCAGGCTTGGTCAGCGGGGTGATCTCGACAATGCGCAGATCATCAATGGTATCGGTCACGGTATGCTCTCCTGTTTGGTCATACCGTGCGGAACAAAAAAGCCGCCAGGTAGACTAGCGGCTGTTCGGGTTGTCGTCGCGTTAGTTTCGGTTACGCACAGACCCGCATCCGCTGGAAGCAGCGGTACGAATAAAATCGCGATGCGTAAACGGACGAAATCGACATGCCGCCTATGTAGACATGCGAACTGGAATTGTCACGCGGAATCTGTGAGGAAAAATGACGGGTCCGTGAAGTTTTCAGCGGCTTTCCGCCATTGCCTCTTCCGGATGCCGGTTCTTGCGGCGCCGCGTCGTCAGTTCCTCGCCGGCATTGGCGGGCAGGCGCAGGAAGGTGATGCAGGCAAGCGCCGAGATCGTCGCCACGATGAAGAAGGCGATGTGGAAATCGCCGACCGTGAGCCTGCCGCCATGGAAGCTTGCGGAGACTTCCAGGATCGTGCCGGCCACGGCAACGCCCATGGCCATGGAGATGCGTTGCGCCACGGCATTGATGGCGGTTGCCTGGCTGCTGTCCGCCTCGTCCACATCGCCGAAGGCCATGGCGTTGACGCCCGAGAAGGCCATGGAGCGCAGCAGGCCGCCGACGAGAAGACAGCCCATGATGACGTAGACAGGCGTTTCGGCGGTGAAGAAGCCGTTGATGCCCAGGAAGATCGCCGCCAGGAAGGTCGTCAGCGCGATGACGTTGCGGAAGCCGAAGGCATTGTAGGTGCGCGATGCCGCGAATTTCGAGCCCATGGAGCCGAGCGCGCTGACGAAGGTGATCGAGCCGGACTGCAGCGGCGTCAGCCCGAAACCGAGCTGCAGCATCAGCGGCAGGAGGAAGGGCAGCGCGCCAAGCCCCATGCGGAAATTCGAAGCGCCGAGAATCGCCGCCCGGAACATCGGATAACGGAACATTTTCGGATCGAGCAGCGGATGCGGCGTGCGTTTCGCATGCACGAAATAGAGGATGCCGGAGAGGATGCCGACGGCGACGGTGACATAGCCGTAGACGATGGGAACGGCCGGCAGGCTGATGACGGAAATGCCGAAGACGAAACCGGCAAAACCTATCCCGGAAAGGAAGAAGCCCGGAAAATCCATCGGCTTGGGGCTGCGCGGCTCGACCGCCGGCAGGAAGCGGGTGACGAGAGCGATGCCGATAATGCCGATCGGCACGTTGATCCAGAAGATCCAGTGCCAGCTCAGATAGGTGGTCAGGAAGCCGCCGATCGGCGGCCCCATGATCGGGCCGATGAGCGCCGGTATGGTCAGCCAGGCCATGGCATTCACCAGCTGGTGACGTGGCGTGCCGCGCACGAGCAGCAACCGCCCGACCGGCGTCATCATCGAGCCGCCGGCGCCCTGGATGAGGCGGGAGATCACGAAGGCGGCGATGGAATTGGAAAAGGCGCAGGCGACCGAGCCGACCATGAACACGAAGATCGCCAGCCGGAAAACGTTGCGGGCGCCGAAGCGATCCGACATCCAGCCGCTGATCGGAATGAAGATCGCCAGCGCCACGAGGTAGCTCGTTACCGCAAGCTTGAGCGCGATCGGCGAGGTGCCGATATCGGCGGCAATGGCCGGCAGGCTGGTGGCAATCACGGTCGAATCCATCTGTTCCATGAACAGGGCGACCGCAAGGATCATCGGCGTTAGACGGGACACGGGCAACCGGAATGCAACGGGATGGGATTCGGCGCCTTCGGCACCGGTCGGATTCTGGCTTCCTTCTAGGCCAGCATTTTTAGCCTGTCCACGAAATCAATGTCGCAGCGGCTTGCCGTCGTGCCGTTTCCGCGCCATAGATCCGATTGTCAGGTGCCCGCCGTCACAGGCGGGAGAATCGGGAATCCGGTGCAAGGCCGGAACGTGCCCAACGCTGTAAGGCCGACGCCCGCCGCTTCATGACGCCACTGGCCGCAGGGCCGGGAAGGCAGCGGCCGGGCGGATGACGCCGAGTCAGAAGACCGGCCTGGCAAGATAGACCTAACCCGCGCGGACGGCGGGCGGTTGCGTTGTTGGGGATTTGACGATGCGACCCATTGACGATGCCGTTTGCCCGGCATCCGGTTTTTCTGCGGCCGAACGAGAGGCCGTCTATCACGCAATCATGACGCGGCGCGACGTGCGCGGCGAGTTCCTGCCCGATCCCTTGCCGGACGACCTGATCAGGCGGCTTCTGACGGCCGCCCATCACGCGCCTTCGGTCGGCTTCATGCAGCCGTGGAATTTCGTTCTGGTCAAAAGCGCCGAGGTGAGGGCGCGGGTGCGCGACGCATTCGTCAAGGCCAACGAAGAGGCCGCCCTGATGTTTGCGGCCGAACGGCGGCAGGCCTATCGCGCGCTGAAGCTTGAAGGAATCGTCGAGGCGCCGCTCGGCATCTGCGTCACCTGCGATCCCACCCGCAGCGGCAGCGTCGTGCTGGGGCGCACGCACAATCCGCGCATGGACAGCTATTCCACCGTCTGCGCCATCCAGAACCTGTGGCTTGCGGCACGAGCCGAAGGCGTCGGCATCGGCTGGGTCAGCATCTTTCGCGAGGGCGACCTGAAGCAGATTCTCGGCATACCCGATCATATCGAGGTCGTGGCCTGGCTCTGCGCCGGTTTCGTCGACCGGCTCTATGAAGAGCCGGAACTGGCGGTCAAGGGCTGGCGGCAGCGCCTGGCGCTGGAAGAGCTGGTCTTCCATGACGGCTGGGGGCAGGCGGCAGGCTAAGGCCGCGCCGTTTCCTACGGCTGCTGCTGCGGCTGCGGGCCTGTCACGGCCGGATTGGCGAGATCGATCTTGCCCTGATCGCCGGCAAGGAATTGCGGGCCGACCTGGCGAACCTTGGTTGCGGGATCGTAGGGGCGATCCGGCACCTGCGGCTGCGGCGGCGTATCCGCGGCCTTCGGGGCCTGAGTGCGGATCGTGGTGATCGAGCCCTGCGGCGCGGGCGCCGGCGCGGAGACCGTCTGGTTCCGGCGCATTTCCTCGTAATAGGCCGTCAGGTTGCAGGAGCAGGCGGATTTTTCGCCGGGCGGGCGGGTCTTGTAGGCGAAGGCGTTCTTCATCGCGCCATAGGGCGCGCCCGTCGCCGTCGAGATCATGTTTGCGGCTTCGGTGCTGGAAATATCGCGATAATAGAGTTCCGTCTCCACGCCGGGGCACATCTTGGCGCAGGTCGCGGCATCGCGGCCGAAATCGACCGAGGTGGCGTTGTTGCTGATCGGGAAGAAGCCGCCGTCGCAGGTGCGCACGCAGATGGTGCTGACGGGCGAGAGCATTTCGGCGCGCGGCAGGCCGTAGCGCTCACCGCCGCCGAGGGGAATGAACGTATCGCCGCGCATGGCCTGTTCCTCGATCGAGGGGGCCGGCGCATAGAGGTCGCCCTGTGCGGGTTCGCTGAAACTCTCGCTGTTGCAGCCATTGTCTTCAAGCGCGGCCAGCAGGCCTTCGCGGGCCGGATCGACAGCGGACTGGCGCAACGCGTCGCGGCGGTCCTGCAGGTAGCGGATATTGTCCACCATCTTTGCCTGCGCCTGTTCCAGCTCTTCGCAGAAACCGGCATTCTCGCCGCCGACGACGACCATGCTGCCGGACGTGCAGCCGTAGCGGCGCAGATCGCCGCGCACCTTGCGCAATTCCAGATTCTGTTCGGCCAGCGCGCCCGCATATTGGCGCATCTCGGTGCCGTTGGCATTGCCGATCACCTGCGGCAGGTCGGCAAGACGCCCGCGCAGATCCTCGCAGATCGCATTGGTCTGCGCCTCTGCGGGAACCGCGAATGCCAGAAAGAAGACGAGATACAGGTTTCGGCGCTTCACGACGTCGTTCCGGAGTGAGAAAATGCATCCATCGGCGAATTGCGGCTTCAATCCGCCGCGCTTTGTCTTAACGTATTTCCCTTAATAAGCTCGGATGAATTCCTAGCGCATTTTTGCGATCTTATCCAGAACACCCGATGCTCCGCTCCCGCCGCTCCCGCAATCGCGCGGGGCATCCGTGACAGCTAAACAGTTGATATGACAGATATCCCACGCGACATGCTTTCCCGCGCAGCCGCATCGGCAATGCCGCAGGGCAGACAGGGCCTTCACGTTTTCGTGGACGGCTGTTTCGAGCCCGGTTCCGGGCAGGGAGGATGGGCCTTCGTCGCCTACCGCGACGGCGCCGAAATCGCCGCAGGCTTCGGCGGCGCGGAGAATTCGGCCAATAACAGGATGGAACTGACCGCCGTGCTTGAGGCGGCGGCCTGGATCGGCGGCGCGGCGGCGGGCCTGCCGGCGCTGATCTGGTCCGATTCCGTCTACGTCGTCGAAGGCTGCAACCATTGGCGGGCGATCTGGCGGAACAACGGCTGGAAGAAGAGCAATCCAGGCGGCAAGGCCCGAAACCGGGCGATAGCGGATGCGGACCTCTGGAGGGCCGTCGATCTCAGGCTGTTGCAGAATCCGGCGATCGGCATTGCCTGGTGCAAGGGCCATTCCGGTATTGCCGGCAACGAGCGCGCCGACGAACTGTCGGATCGGGGACGCCGCTCGATAGGGCGTCCCCGACAGGCTTGACATGCCTAGGCCGGCTGCGAGGCCTCGACGACGGCGAGCGCCGCCATGTTGACCACGCCGCGCGAGGTGACTGACGGTGCCAGGATGTGGGCGGGCATGGCCGTGCCGAGCAGGATCGGGCCGACATGCAGGCCGTCGGTCATCGACTTGACGACGCCGAGCGTGATGTTGGCGGCATCGAGGTTCGGGAAGACCAGGAGGTTGGCTTCGTCATGCAGCGTCGTGTGCGGCATGACGCGGCGGCGCAGCTCCTCGGAGATCGCGCTTTCGCCGTGCATTTCGCCGTCGACCTCGAGATCGGGTGCTGCCTCGCGCACGAGCTGCAGCGCATTGCGCATCTTGGTGGCGCTTTCGGATTCGCGCGAGCCGAAGTTCGAATGCGAGACGAGGGCGGCGCGCGGGGTGATGCCGAAACGCTTGATTTCCTCGGCTGCCAGAACCGTCGCCTCGGCGATCTCTTCCGCCGTCGGGTTGAAGGTCACGTAGGTATCGGCAAAGAAGGTGGCGCCGCGCTGCGAGATCATCAGGCTGAGGGCCGAGAAATCGCGCACGTTCGGGCGCTTGCCGATGATCTGGCGCACGTCGCGCAGGTGCTTCTCGTAACGGCCTTCGAGGCCGCAGATCAGCGCATCGGCTTCGCCGCGCTTCAGCGCCAGCGCGCCGATGACGGTGGTGTTGGTGCGCACGATGGTGCGCGCCGCTTCCGGGATCACGCCGCGACGGCCGACGAGCTGCAGGTAGAGATCGACATATTCGCGGAAGCGCGGATCGTCCTCGGGGTTGATGACCTCGAAATCCTGCAGCGGGCGGATGCGCAACCCGTAGCGCTTCAGGCGCGTCTCGATGACCTGCGGGCGGCCGATGATGATCGGCTCGGCAATGCCTTCCTCGAGCAGCACCTGGGCGGCGCGCAGCACGCGCTCGTCTTCCCCTTCGGAGAAGATGACGCGCTTGCGCTCGGCCGTCTTGGCGGCCGTGAAGATCGGCTTCATGACGAAGCCGGAGCGGAACACGAAGCGGTTCAGCTGGTCGAGATAGGCATCGAAATCGACGATCGGGCGGCGCGCGACGCCGCTTTCGGCCGCAGCCTTGGCGACTTCAGGCGCGATGCGCAGGATCAGGCGCGGATCGAAGGGCGAGGGGATGAGGTAATCGGGGCCGAAAACCGGCGTTTCGCCGGAATAGGCGCGGGCGGCAACGTCGGACGGCTCCTCGCGGGCAAGGGCTGCGATGGCGCGCACGGCGGCCATCTTCATTTCCTCGTTGATCGTCTCGGCGCCGCAATCCAGCGCGCCCCTGAAAATATAGGGGAAGCAGAGGACGTTATTGACCTGGTTCGGGAAGTCGGAGCGGCCGGTGCAGATCATCGCATCCGGGCGGGCGGCGCGGGCGAGATCCGGCATGATCTCAGGCGTCGGGTTGGCGAGCGCCATGATGAGTGGCTTTTTGGCCATCTGGGCCAGCAGTTCCGGCTTCAGAACGCCTGCGGCCGACAGGCCGAGGAAAACGTCGGCGCCGCCGATATTTTCGGCGAGCGTGCGCGTGTCGCTCTTCTGGGCGTAGACGGCCTTCCATTCGTCCATCAGCTCGACGCGGCCTTCATAGACGAGGCCTTCGAGGTCGTGGACCCAGATGTTTTCGCGCCTGGCGCCAAGCGTCACCAGCAGGTTGAGACAGGCGAGCGCGGCCGCGCCGGCGCCCGAAGCGACGATCTTGACCTCGTCGATCTTCTTGCCGGCGAGTTCCAGGCCGTTGAGGATGGCGGCGGCGACGATGATGGCGGTGCCGTGCTGGTCGTCGTGGAAGACCGGGATCTTCATCTTCTCGCGCAGCTGCTTCTCGATGCGGAAACATTCCGGCGCCTTGATATCCTCGAGGTTGATGCCGCCGAAGGTCGGCTCCAGCGAGGCGACGGTGGACACCATCTGGTCGACGTCGGCCGCATCCACTTCGATATCGAAGACGTCGATATTGGCGAATTTCTTGAACAGCACCGCCTTGCCTTCCATGACCGGCTTGGAGGCCAGCGGGCCGATATTGCCGAGGCCGAGAACGGCGGTGCCGTTGGAGATGACGGCGACGAGGTTGGCGCGGGACGTATAATCGGCAGCCTGTTCCGGATTGTCACGGATGGCGAGGCAGGGAGCGGCCACGCCGGGCGAATAGGCGAGCGCCAGGTCGCGCTGGTTGCCGAGCGGCTTGGTGGCCTGGATTTCCAGCTTGCCGGGGCGCGGATAGCGATGGAAGAAGAGCGCCTGCTCGTCGAGGCTGCCGCCCGTCAGATTCTTTTCCGATTTGGATTTCTCCTGGTGATCCATCGCCGCCTCCAGCGTTGTTCGAAGTCTTTTGGAGCTTCCTCCATACATCAATCGACCGGCCTGGACAGTACGGAAATGCGGCGTGGGGAAAGTTTTCGTGCGGGGGCGGGGCGGCTCTTGGTGCCGAACGGCTGCCGCCAGCTAATCCTTTTGGGGAAACTTGTCTGGTGAGGGCGGCAAGCGCAGAATACACGCGCGGCGGTGCGGGGCGCCGGTCGCATGGAGGAAATCATGGACAACTTGAACCTCACGACCCTGCAAAGGGGTCAGACGATGGTCAATGACGTGGCCATCGATGCATTTGCCGCCGGATTTCGCGGCAGTCTCCTGACCAGCAAGGATATGAATTACAACGAGGCGCGGGCGATCTGGAATGCGATGATCGACCGGCGGCCCGGCCTCATCGCGCGCTGCGCGGGCGCTGCCGATGTCGTTCGGGCGGTGCGGTTCGCGCGCGACAACAATCTTCTCGTTTCGGTGCGCGGCGGCGGGCACGGCATTGCCGGCAACGCCGTCTGCGACGGCGGAGTCGTCATCGACCTGTCGGCGATGAAATCGGTGCGGGTCGATCCGCAGACGCGGCGCGCCAGGATCGAGCCGGGTGCAACCCTTGCCGATGTAGACAAGGAAACGCTGGCCTTCGGGCTAGTGCTGCCGACCGGCATCAATTCCACGACAGGCATCGCCGGCCTGACGCTCGGCGGCGGCTTCGGCTGGCTGACTCGCAAATTCGGACTGACCCTCGACAATCTACTCTCGGTCGACGTGGTGACGGCGGATGGCGAACTGGTCAAGGCGAGCGAGACGGATAAGCCCGATCTCTTCTGGGCATTGCGCGGCGGCGGCGGCAATTTCGGCGTCGTGACCTCCTTCGAGTTCAAGCTCAACCCGCTCGACACCGAGGTTCTCGCCGGGCTCGTCGTGCATCCCTTCGCCGATGCGGAAAAAGTGCTGAAGGAATACCGGCAAGCGCTGGAGGCGGCGCCCGACGAACTGACCTGCTGGGTGGTGATGCGTCAGGCGCCGCCGCTGCCCTTCCTGCCGGCCGAATGGCACGGCAAGGAGATCGTGGTGCTGGCGATGTGCTATTGCGGAGGTGTCGCGGCGGGTGAGAAGGCTGCTGCCAGGTTGCGCGCTATCGGAAAGCCGATTGCCGATATCGTCGGCCCGATGCCGTTCACCAGCTGGCAGCAGGCCTTCGATCCGCTGCTCACACCAGGTGCGCGCAATTACTGGAAGAGCCAGGATTTCGCTTCCCTGTCCGATGCGGCGATCGACGTGCTGCTCAAGGCGGTGCGCAGGCTGCCCGGCCCGGAATGCGAGATCTTCATCGGCCATGTCGGGGGTGCTGCCGGGCGCGTGGCCAACGAGGCCACCGCGTTTCCGCAGCGCAGCTCGCATTTCGTCATGAATGTGCATGCCCGCTGGCGGGAAACCGGGATGGACGGAAGCTGCGTCGGCTGGGCGCGCGAGCTTTTCGATGCCACCAAGCCGCATGCTGTGGGAACCGCCTATATCAACTTCATGCCTGACGACGAAACCGACCGCGTCGAAGCCGCCTATGGCACCAACTACGCCCGCCTTGCTGAGATCAAGCGGCGTTACGATCCGAACAATCTGTTCCGGATGAACCAGAACGTGAAACCGATGGCGACGGTGCGCACTGCCTGAGGATTGATGTTTTAGGGAAGGAGTTTCGCGCCAGCGCCGGAATGTGAATGTGTTGGCGTGAAGCCGGCCAGAGCCTCGAACGGGAGGTTCGGTTGGCGTTCCCGGTGAAGCACCGTGGAAAGGCCACCAGGCGCTCCACATCTAGCCTGTATGAACGGCTTTGCAGGGCTTTCCCGCGCTTTGTCATCTTCCTGATACACGAGTCTGATTTTGGAAGACCAGACGAAGAACGATGGGACACGAGCGGAAAGGCTTGTGACAGACATGATGGAACCCCGGCGCTTCCGCACCCTCTTCATTTCCGATCTGCATCTGGGCTCGAAGGCCGCCAAGGCGGATTTCCTGCTGGATTTCCTGCGGTATCACGAGGCCGACACGATCTACCTCGTCGGCGATATCGTCGACGGCTGGCGCCTGAAGCGCAGCTGGTACTGGCCGCAGGTCTGCAACGACGTCGTCCAGAAACTGCTGCGCAAGGCGCGCAAGGGCACGCGCGTCGTCTATATCCCCGGCAATCACGACGAATTCCTGCGCGCCTTTCCGGGCACGCATTTCGGCGGCATCGAAGTGGTCGACCGAATCGTCCATGACGGCGCCGACGGCAAGAAATACCTGATCCTGCATGGCGACGAATTCGACGTCGTGGTGCGCAACGCAAGGCTGCTCGCCTATCTCGGCGACTGGGCCTACGACATGGCGATCCGCATCAACGTGGTGCTCGCCGCCGTGCGCCGCCGCCTCGGCATGCCCTACTGGTCCTTCTCGGCCTGGGCCAAGCTGCAGGTCAAGCACGCCGTCAACTTCATCGGCGAGTTCCAGCGCGTGGTGGCCGAGGAAGCCCGCAAGAGCGGCGCCGACGGCGTCATCTGCGGCCATATCCATCATGCGGTGATCGAGGATATGGAGGGCATCCGCTACATCAATACCGGTGACTGGGTGGAAAGCTGCACGGCGATCGTGGAGCATGAAGACGGTACGTTCGAACTCATCACCTGGCGCGCGCTGACCAGCAACGTGCCGGCATTGACATCTGTCGAATTGCTTGAGGAGGGCGATCTCGCCCCGCAGGCTGCCTGAATAATGTGTGCGTACCGCATCGGCGGCCTGCCGCCGGTGCACCATGAATTTAGCCGTTGCCTTCGGGCGACAGGCCCTATTTATTTTTTTAAATCGTTTCGAATTCTATCCGTATCGTTTCGATCGGGCTATTTCTCGCCATAGTCGTGTCTGATTGGATGTGTTAGGCAACGCAGAGTTTCCTTCAGGTCCATCATGATTCCCGCTCAAAATCCCTCCAGGGGCGAGGGAGCGCCACCGCGCTTCCGGCTGCTCAGCGCGCTGTGCTACAGCGCGCCGCTGCTGGTCAACGGTATCGTCCTGCCCTTCTTTCCCGTCTGGCTGTCGACCCACCAGTTCAACGACCACCAGATCGGCACGATTCTCGCCGTGCCCATGGTGGTGCGCGTTCTGGTGGCGCCCATCGTGGCGGTCTTTGCCGACCGCATGCAGGAGCGGGCGCATGTGCTGCTCTGGTCGGGCATCCTGTCGCTGCTGACGGCCATCGCGCTCTACTGGACGACGGATTTCTGGCCGGTGCTGATCGTCTTTGCGCTGCAGGGCGCGACCTTTGCGCCCTATGTGCCTGTGGTCGAATCGATCGTGATTTCGGGCGTGCGCCGCTGGGGGCTCGATTACGGCTCCATGCGCGTCTGGGGCTCGGTCGCCTTCATCGTCTCGACGCTGGCAGGCGGCGAGCTGGTCGGCCGCTGGGGCGGCGGCATGGTGCTGCCGGTGATGATCTTCGGCTTCCTGCTGACCATCGTCATGGCGATCTTCTGTCCGCGCATCGGCCCGACGCGGCGGCGCGGCCAGCCGATCAACCTTCCGGCCACCACCGGCAGCGGGCTGCGCGAGCCGCATCTTCTGCTTCTGCTGCTCGGCGTGTCGATCCAGCAGGCAAGCCATGCGCTGCTCAACGCCTTCTCCTCGATCTACTGGCACCAGCTCGGCTTTTCCGGCACCGAGGTCGGCATTCTCTGGAGCGCGGGCGTCGCCTCCGAGGTGACGGTCTTCTTCCTGTCGCGCCGCCTCAACCGCCGCTTCAACGCCTGGACGCTGATCCGTTTCGGCTGCGCCGTCAGCATCTGCCGCTGGGTCTTCTTCCCGACGGAGACGAGCTTCATCGGCTTTTTCGCGCTGCAATGCCTGCACGGCTTCACCTATGCCTTCGTGCATACGGGCGTGCAGCGGCGCATCGTGGCGACCGTGCAGGAGACGCAGGAGGCCTCGGCCCAGGGCGCCTATTTCTTCTATATCGGCATGGCCTCGGGGCTGATGACGATCGCCTCCGGCTATATCTACGCCGCACTCGGCCTCGACAGCTATTATGTCATGGCCTGCGTGGCGGCCTTCGGGCTCGGGCTCGTCATCATCGCCTATTACCTTCAGCCCCAGAGGCTGGCTTCGGGCGGGGATACGAGGGAGCCGGCATAGGTCAGGCCGGGCTCGCGGTCGCGGGCAAGCAGCAGCGGGCCGTCGAGATCGACGAAATCGGCATCCTGCGCCAGCAGGACCGCCGGCGCCATCGCCAGCGACGTGCCGACCATGCAGCCGATCATGATCGAGAAGCCGAGACGCTGCGCTTCCTCCTTCATTTCAAGCGCTTCCGTCAGGCCGCCGGTCTTGTCGAGCTTGATGTTGATGGCGTCGTAGCGGTCGGCAAGGCTTGCGAGATCGCCGGTGTGGTGGACGCTTTCGTCGGCGCAGACAAGGACATGACGGGCGATCTCGGCCAGCATGTCGTCGCGGCCGGCCGGCAGCGGCTGCTCCACCAGCGCGATCCCGGCTTCGGCGGCGATGCGAAGATGATGCTCCAGCCGATCCTCCGGCCAGCCCTCGTTGGCATCGAGAATGATGGCGGCGTTCGGGGCGGCCTGGCGCACCGCGCGGATGCGGCTTTCGTCGTCGCCCGTGCCGACCTTCACCTTCAGGAGCGGGCGCTGCGCATGTTCGCGCGCCTGGGCCGCCATCACGTCGGGTTCGCCGAGCGAGATCGTGTAGGCCGTGGTCAGCGGCTTCAGCTTGCGCAGGTCGAGGCGGGAGGCGACGCTTCTGCCCGTCAGCTTGGCTTCGAGATCCCAGAGCGCGCAATCGACGGCGTTGCGGGCGGCACCCGGCGGCATGGCGTGCAGCAGTTCGGAGCGCGAAACGCCGTTCTCGATCAGCGGGCGGGCCGCTTCGATCTGCGCCATGACGCTTTCCATCGTCTCGCCGTAGCGGCGGTAGGGCACGCATTCGCCGCGCCCTCTGGCCGTTGCCTCCGTCAGCGTGCAGGTAATCACCTTTGCCGAGGTCTTTGCCCCGCGCGAGATGGTGAAAGTTCCGGCAATCGGGAATGAATTCATCTGGATATCAAGGTGACGCGGCATATTTGCTCTCCTGCGAGCATGGAAATTGCGCGTTGCTTCTGTATATTGACGCGCCGGCGGCGAATATAGTGTTCGCGAGTCGGAACTGTCGCCGCAAGCATTGAAAGACACAAGTATTTTGAAGTCCGAGAAACGCAACGCCGCCTCGCTGCATGTGGACGACCGAGCCGGTGGCTCGGGCCAGCACGTGCATCTTGAAGGCAATTGGCGCAGCGCCAACATCCATCTCGTGCTGCAGGATTTCGACAAGCTTTCGCGCAGCAACAGCGGCGACCTGACGCTCGACCTTTCCGGCGTCACCGATATCGATACGGCCGGCATCTGGCTTCTTTGCCGGCTAAAGAAACAGCAGGAAGAGGCCGGACAGACGGTTCGCTTCGAGGGAACCAACCCGCATATCGACGAGCTGATCGCCACTTTCTCCAGGGAGCCCGAAAAGCAGGAGCCCGAGCAGAAGGAGCGGCTGTCGATAACCGAGCGCATCTTCGCGCCGATCGGGCGCATGACGCTCGACGTCTGGGACAACCTGGCCGCCGCCATGTATATCCTCGGCTCGGCGGTGCGCGGCGCGCAGATGAAGTTCGGCCGCGGCAGCGGCGTTTCTCCGGCCTCGATCGTCAACCAGATCGACCATATGGGCGTGCGCGCCGTTCCGATCATCCTGCTGATGTCCTTTCTGATCGGCGCGATCATCGCGCAGCAGGGCGCCTTCCAGCTTCGTTACTTCGGCGCGGAAATCTTCGTCGTCGATCTTGTCGGCATCCTGCAGCTGCGCGAAATCGGCGTGCTGCTGACGGCCATCATGATCGCCGGCCGTTCGGGCAGCGCGATCACCGCCGAAATCGGCTCCATGAAGATGCGCGAGGAAGTGGACGCGCTGAAGGTGATGGGGCTGAACCCGATCGGCGTCCTGATCTTCCCGCGGCTGGTGGCGCTGACCGTGGCGCTGCCGCTTCTGACGGTGATCGCCAACTTTGCCTCGCTCGCGGGTGCCGCCGCCGTCGCCTATGCCTATTCGGGCATTACCTTCGCCACCTTCCTGTCGCGCCTGCACGAGGCGGTGACGCTCTCGACCGTGCTTGCCGGCATGATCAAGGCGCCGTTCATGGCGCTCGTCATCGGCATTGTCGCAGCCGTCGAGGGGCTGAAGGTGGGCGGCAGCGCCGAATCGCTCGGCCAGCATGTGACGGCCTCCGTCGTGAAGGCGATTTTCGTCGTCATCCTGATGGACGGGCTTTTTGCGATGTTCTATGCAGCGATCGATTTCTGACATGGCGGGCAACGTGGATCAGCAACCGATCGAAACGGGCAGGAACGGCACCCAGAACGGGGGGCGCGACGTCGTGCTTTCGGCGCGCGACGTCACCGTCGGTTTCGGCTCCAAGGTGGTGCTCGACAAGCTCAGCCTCGATATCTACCGCGGCGAGATCCTCGGTTTCGTCGGCGCCTCTGGCACCGGCAAATCGGTGCTGATGCGCACCGTGCTGCGCCTCCTGCCGCGCCGCTCCGGCACGATCAGGATTCTCGGCCAGGATTTCGACGAGCTGGACGAGCCGGAGCGCAATGCGCTGGACATGCGTCTCGGCGTTCTCTTTCAGCAGGGCGCGCTCTTCTCCTCGCTGACGGTGAAGGAGAATATCCAGGTGCCGATGCGCGAATATCTGGATCTGCCGGCGACGCTGATGGACGAGCTGGCGCATCTGAAGATCCGCATGGTGGGTCTGGCGGCCGACGCGGCCGACAAATATCCGTCCGAGCTTTCGGGCGGCATGATCAAGCGCGCGGCCCTTGCCCGCGCACTGGCGCTCGATCCCGAACTCGTCTTCCTCGACGAGCCGACCTCGGGCCTCGATCCTATTGGTGCTGCCGAATTCGACGAGTTGATCGCCAACCTGCGCGATAGCCTGGGGTTAACCGTCTATATGGTGACGCATGACCTCGACAGCCTGTTTTCGGTCTGCGACCGTATTGCCGTGCTCGGAAAGAAGCGGGTAATGGTGGAAGGAACGATCGACGACATGCTGGCCTACGACGATCCGTGGGTGCAGGCCTATTTCAGGGGCAAGCGGGCGCGCTCGATCGTGCCGCAGGACGACGCGCCGGCAAGGGCGCAGCATGACAGCGGGAAGTGACCGGAGACGATGGAAACCAGAGCCAATTACACGATCGTCGGCTTTTTCACCGTTCTGGTGATCGCGGCCGCATTCGGCTTCGTCTACTGGATGGCCGAATATGGCCGCAGCGGGCCGATGGCCGAGCTGATCGTGCGCATTCCGGGCTCCGCCAACGGCCTCAGCGTCGGCTCGCCCGTGCGCTTCAACGGCATCCAGGTCGGCTCGGTGCAGACGCTCTCCATCGATGCCGACGATCCGCAATATTCGCTGGCTTTCACCGAGGTCCGCTCGGACGCGCCGATCTATCCCTCCACCAAGGCCGCCCTTGAAATCCAGGGCCTGACGGGTGCGGCCTATATCGAGCTTTCGGGCGGGCGCAAGGAAGACAAGAACATTCTCCAGCAGGCGCTGGAAAGCGGCAAACGCGCCGTCATCGTCGCCGACCAGTCGAGCGTCACCAACCTGCTTGCCACCGCCGACAAGATCCTCGACCGCGCCAACGATGCGGTCGGCGACGTGCAGGGCTTCGTGCGCGATGCGCGCGGGCCGCTGACCAAGACGCTGCAGAATGCCGAGACCTTCTCGGATGCGCTGGCCAAGAATTCCGGCAATATCGACAGTTTCCTGCAGAGCGTCGGCGACCTCTCCAACACGGTGCGCAACGTCTCGGGCCGGGTCGATTCCACGCTTGCCGCCGTCGAGGATCTGGTGAAGGCCGTCGACGCACAGAAGATCAACACGATCCTGACAAACGCCGAGAAGGTGAGCCGCGATATCGCCGATGCGTCCGGCGATCTCAAGGGTCTGGTCGACAAGGTCGACCAGACGGTGACGACCTATAACGAATTCGGCAAGAAGGCGCAGGTGACGCTCGACCGCGTCGATACGCTGGTGGCCGCCATCGACGCCAACAAGATCAAGGGCTCGGTCGACGATATCGCCCAGGCGACCAGGGATGCACGCGTCGCCGTCGCCTCGATCCGCGATGTCACCAATACGGTGGCCGACCGGAAGAAGGATATCGACCAGACGATCCAGGACGTGCAGCAGATGGCGAACAAGCTGAACTCGGCTTCGACGCGTGTCGACGGCATTCTCATCAAGGTCGATGCGCTGCTCGGCTCGGACAATACGAATTCGCTCTTCACCGAAGCGCGCGCGACGCTCGAATCCTTCAAGAAGGTGGCCGACAGCATCAATGCCCGCATCGGGCCGATCGCCGACAATCTGCAGCGCTTTTCCGGCAGCGGCCTGAGCGACGTGCAGACGCTGGTCAACGAGCTGCGCGGCACGGCCAACAATCTCAACAATGCCATTACCAATTTCGACCAGAACCCGCAGCGGATCATCTTCGGCGGGCCGACGGTGAAACAGTATGACGGGCGTACGCGGCGTTGAGGCGGTTCCGGCAAAAATGCGCAGCGGTTTTGCGTGCGGAATTGCCGAGCTGCAGGCAACAGTTTCAGTCAGGATTTGCGGGAAAGAAGAACAGAGGTCAGGGGTAGCGTAATATGGGTCTATCGCATGTGATGTCGCGCCGTTCCTGGATCCGCGGAACGGCGATTATTTTGCCGCTGACGGCCGCACTTCTGGCAGGCTGCGGAACGACGGCAAAGAACGACACCTTTGATCTCTCGGCAGCCAACGTCGACGGCACCGGCCCGTCGGCCAAAAACAAGCAGATCCTGATTGCCGATCCGACGGCTCTGAAGGCGCTGAACAGCGACCAGATCGTCATCCGCGTTTCGCCCTCCGAAATCCAGTATCTGGCACGCGCCCAATGGAGCGATACGCTGCCGCGCATGGTGCAGTCGAAGCTCGTCGAAGCCTTCGAGAATTCCGGCAAGCTCGGCGGCGTCGGCAAGCCGGGGCAGGGACTGGCGATCGACTATCAGGTGGTGAGCGATATCCGGTCCTTCGAGATCGACGCTTCCTCGGGCAACAAGGCCGTGGTCGAGATTTCCGTCAAGATCCTCAACGACCGCAACGGCACGGTGCGCGCCCAGCAGGTCTTCCGCGCAACGGCTGCGGCCGGCGGCGACAATGCGGGCTTCGTGAAGGGGCTCGACCGGGCGTTCACGGCCGTGACCGACCAGATCGTCGGCTGGACGCTGAAGTCGGTCTGAGCCTGCTCTTCCGAAAGAGAAAGCCCGAAACCGTCAGGCGGTTTCGGGCTTTTTCGTTTCCGGCCTGTCCGGAGGCCTTACTTGGTCGGCTGGGCATCCGTCATCGACGGCGTGCCACCCGTTGCCGAGGCCGTGGCGGTCGAGGCCTGGGGCAGGTAGCTGTCGAGCAGGCCGGCCATCTTGTCGTCGCGCAGGCTGGCGGTCTTTTCGCCCATGACGACGCCGACGACGCGGCGGCCGTCCTTGGCGGCTGAGGTCACGACATTGTAGCCGGAGGCATCGGTGAAGCCGGTCTTGATGCCGTCGACGCCGGCATAGCGGTACATGAGGTTGTTATGGCCGCGCAGCTTCATGCCGCGGAACTGGAAGCCGCGCATGGAGAAGAGCTTGAACTCCTCGGGGAAGTCGCGCATCAGCGCCACGCCGAGCGTCGCCATGTCGCGGGCGGTGGTCACCTGTTCGGGATCGGGCAGGCCCGACGGGTTCTTGAAGACGGTGTCCTTCATGCCGAGCGCGCGAGCCTTGTCCGTCATGACAGTGGCAAAAGCCTGTTCCGAGCCGGCGAGCTGTTCGGCAAGCGCCACGGCGGAATCATTGGCCGAGAGCACGACGATGCTTTCGACGGCTTCCTTGACCGTGACCTTGCGGCCGGCGCCGACGGCGAGCTTGAAGGGCTCCTTGCTCTCGGCATTTTCCGACATGGTGATCTTCTGGTCCCAGGTCAGGCGCTTTTCATGCAGCGCCTGGAAGGTGAGGTAGAGGGTCATCATCTTGGTCAGCGATGCCGGGAAGTTCAGCTCGTCCTGATTGGAGGCTTCCAGCACCTGGCCGGTCTGCACGTCCACGAGGATGCTTGCCTGGCCGGCTTCGGCCTGCATGGATGCGCCCAGAAGAAATGCGGAGGACAGGGCGGCGGCGATCAGCCGGGAGGTCGTCTTGGTCATCAATGTCTGCGGTCTCTGTCGTGGCAAGCGATTGGCTTGGCAAAGGTCTTGATGGAGCCATGGCCTGATACGGCCCGGCCCGTCGATGGATGCGGATCGGGAATGTTTGTGACGGAATGAAGGAGCAGGGGCAATAAAAAAGGGCCATCCACAGATGACCCCTTTTGTCTCACCATCTTTCGGCGCGCGCTCAGCTGAGCCGGCCTGCCGCATGGGCCAGCATCGTATAGACCTTGCCGGTATCGGAAGTCAGGTAGGACTGCGTGACCGTGCGGTTCGGATCGGTGCGGGCGACATCGGCAAGCAGCTTTTCGAAATCGCCGATGTAGCGGTCGACAGCGGTGCGGAATTCCGGCTCGCGGTCGTACTTGCGCTTGATCTCGTCAAAGGTCTGCTGGCCCTTCAGCGTGTAGAGGCGACGGGTGAAGACGTCGCGCTCGCCGCGCTGGTAGCGGCGCCACAGGTCCACCGAAGCGTCGTGATCGATGGCGCGGGCGATATCGACCGAGAGCGAATTCAGCGATTCGACGACATGGCGCGGGTTGCGGGCATCGTTGGCGCGCTGGGCGGGAGCAGGGGCTGCGGCTTCCGCTGCCGGGCGGGCCGGGGCCGCACGCGAGGCTTCCTCGGCCTCGTCACGCGAGGCGCCGCGCAGGAGATCGCTGATCCAGCCGCCGCTCGTGGCTTCCGGGCGCGGCGCTTCCTGCCGGGCTGCAGCCGGTGCCGGCTGGGGAGCCTGGGCAGCCGGACGCTGCGGGGCCGGCGCAGGGGCTGTTGCCGGGTTCGGGGCGATGGTGCCGCGCAGGCCCATGGATTCGATCGACTGGCGGGCCGTCGGAGCCGGCTGCGGGGCCGGCGCCGCCGGGATCACCGGCTGGCTGACACGCGGCGCCGGCTCCGCCTGGGCGAGCGAGCGGGCGACCGGCTCGGAGATTTCCAGGCGGTGGCTGGAACGGCCGACGATCTGCGAAATATCCTGCAGGGCCTTGATCTGCTCGGCGACGGCGCGGCGCATGGCGGACGCGCTTTCCTTGGCTTCTTCCGGCAGGTCGAAGGCGCCGCGCTTCAGCTCGGCGCGGGTGGCGTCGAGTTCGTTGCGGATATCGGCCGCCGAGCGGCGGATTTCTTCGGTGGCGCCCGAGAAGCGGCCGACCGCTTCGTCGATCGCGTCCCGCAGCGATTCACGCAGGTTCTGCGCCGCATTGTCGGAAGCGCGGCCGGCTTCGCCGAGCATGCGCTCGACTTCCGACAGCGAGGCCGTCAGGCCGCCGCGCAGGCGGTTGGTGAGATCGCCGGAGCGGCGCTCGACATTGGCAAAGCTGTTGTCAATCGTCGCGTTGGCCTCTTCGCCGGCGCGGTTGATCGCCTCGCGCATGGTCAAGGCTGCTTCCTCGGCGCGCTTTTCCGTATCCGAAAGCACGCGGCCGATATCGGCGAAGGAGGCCTGCACGCTCTGGCGCAGAGTCCCCGTGACCTGGTTGGAGCGCTGTTCCGCACGTTCGAAGACGGTTTCGATCATGCCGCCCAGGCCGCGCATGGTCTTTTCGATCTCGCCGGAGCGCTGGACGAGGCCGCTTGCCAGCGTCTGCAGGGCGGCTTCACGCTCTTCCAGCGTGGAGACGAGGCCGGACTGGGCGGCCGCGAGAAGATGCGATGCCTGGCCGAGAACCTTGGAATGGTCGTCGAAGCGGCCGATGATGCTGCCGACCTGGGCGAGCGTCTGGCCGGATATATCCGACAGGCGATCGACCTTGCCTTCGAGCAGGCGGGTGGAAGCGGACACCATTTCGGCAGCCTTGGCGGCCGAGTCCGTGAAGCGCGTCGTCGTGTCGCCGAGGCGGCTGTCGACGCCGCTCAGCTGATCGGCGGCGCGCGTCATCATCATGGACATGGCGGCGCTGCTTTCCGACAGGCGCTGGACAAGGCCGTTGACGTTGTTCGTCAGGTTGTTCTCGATGGCGGCGACGGCATTGGCGACATTTTCGGCGCGGGCGGCGACGGCCTGGGTCAGCGCGTCGTTTTCCGCCCGCAGGCGCTCGGCGCTGAGGCTCGCGGCCGCGGTGATGCGCGCTGCGGCTTCCTGGCCGGCATCGCTGTAGCGGTCGATGATCGGGCGCGCCGTCTCGTCCAGGATGCGCGTCAGCTCGGTGGAGCGGCCGGCCAGCATGGAGTTCAGGTCGCGGGTGCGCTCGTCGAGCGTGGCGCGGATCGAATTGCCGCGCGCTTCCAGCGCCTTGTCGATATCGCTGAGCGTGGTGTCGATTTCGCGGGCACGCTGCTCCAGGCTGGAGCGGATGATGCTGCTGCGGGCTTCCAGCGCGCGGTCGACCTCGGCCATGCTGGAGGTGATCTGGCTGCCGGCATCCGTCAGCGTCGAGCGGATCGAATTGCCGTGCGCCTCCAGCGTCTGGCCGGCATCGGCCAGCGCACGGTTGATGGCGCTGACCTGGCCGCTGACGATGTTTTCGGCTTCCGCCACCTTGCTGACGATGACGTTGCCGGCTTCGGAGAAGGTCTGGGCAACGGCGGCAGCCTGGCCGGCGAGGCGGCTCTGCGCTTCGGCGACGCGGTTGACGATCTGCGAGGAGCGCTCGTCCATGGCGTCGGCGAACTGCTGGCCGGTGCGGCTGAGCAGTTCGGAGGATTTGACGGCTTCGCCGTCCATGCCTTCGGCCGCTTCGGCAACGGCGCTGCGCAGGCTGGCGGCAAGGCCGGCGGCCTTGCCTTCGATCGTGCGGTTGACGGCGTCGAGGCCGACGGTCAGGGCGCGGTCCATGGTGGACAGGCGCTCTTCGATGCGTGCGGTGCCGCGATCCATCATATCGCTCAGGGCCGCGGTGCGGCCGTCGATCGACTGGGCCAGGTTCGCGCTGCCGCTTTCGAGCGTTTCGGCAAGCTGCGCCCGGCGGCTGTCCAGAGCCTCGGTGAGATGGGCGCTGTGGCTGTCGAGAGCGTGCGTGAGGTTGGCGCTGCCGGCCTGCAGCGCATCCGTCAGGCTGGCGGCGCGGCCGTCGAAGGTTTCGGTCAGGCTGGCGGTGCGGCTGTCGAGCGCCTGCGTCAGGTTTGCGGCGCTGGTGCCGAGCGTCGTGGCGATGCGCTGGGCGGCGTCGTCGCCGATCGAGCCCAGACGCGAGATACCGTCGTCCAGAAGGCCGGAGAGATGGCTGCCTGCGGCATCGACCCTGCCGACCACGCCCTCGACGCCATCGGCGATGCGCGCCTCGATGGCGGCAAGGCTGGCTTCGACGCGGGCGCCGGTTTCGGTGAAGCGGCCCGTGAGGCTGTCGACGGACTGGTCGAGATGACCGGAGAAATCGACGGCCGAACGCGAGATCGTGTCGGCGGCTTCCTGGAAGCGGCCCGCAATCTGGCCGGCGCCCTCGCGCATGCGCTCTTCGAGCGACTGGGCGCTGTTGTCGATCGCCTGGCGGATCGCCGCCTCGCGATCTTCCAGCGACATTTCGAGCATGCTGATGCTGGTCGCAACAGAGGTGCCGATCGAGGTCGCCTGTTCGGAGAGCGTGTCGTTGATGAGGTTGTGCGCCTCGCTCAATGTCAGCGTGATCGCATTGGTGCGGTCTTCGAGCGTGGTGCGAATGCGCTCATGGGCGGCGGCAAGACCGCCTTCGACATTGTTTGCCGCGTCGTTGGCAAGGGCGGCCATGCGCTGCTCGGCGTCGGTCAGGCCGTTCTCGATGCGGCCCGTCATGCTGCCGATGATGCCTTCCATGCGGGCGCTGCCGGCGTCGAGGGCTTCCGAGAGGGTGGACGTGTGCTCGGCCAGCGCGGTTTCCAGGCGCGCCTGATTGTCCGTATAGGCGGCGCGGATCGCTTCCGTGCGGTCGGCAAAGGCGCCGGCGACGCGCTCTTCGGCATTGGCAACGGTGTCCATGATGGCGTTGCTGCGGTTTTCGAGCGCCGATTCGAAGCGGCTCTGGCCGTCGTCGAGCGAAATGGCGAGCGCCATGGTCTTTTCGTCAAGCGTGTCGGACAGGCGGTCGGTGCTGTTGGCAACGGCAAGGACGATGGATTCGGCGCGGCTGGCGAGCGCTTCCTCGATGCGCAGCTGGCTTTCGCCGAGCGAGGCGGTAATCCGCTCATGCGTGCCGGCGGCCGCGTTGACCAGCGCGTCGGCGCCCGCCGTCAGCGTGTCTTCCAGGCGGCTCTGGCTTTCGTTCAGCGAGATCGCCAGCGCCATCGCCTTTTCGTCCAGCGTTTCGGCAAGGCGGTCATGCGTGCCGGAAACGGCGCTGAGGAACGATTGCGAATGGGTCGAGAGCGTGTCTTCGATGCGCGACTGAGTTTCGTTGAGCGAAATGCCGAGCGCCATCGCCCGCTCGTCGAGCGCTTCGGCAAGGCGGTCATGGGTGCTGGAAACGGCGCTGAGCAGCGCCTCCGAACGGGTCGAGAGCGTGTCGTCGATGCGGGCCTGGCCTTCGTTCAGCGAGATCGCCAGCGCCATCGCCTTTTCGTCCAGCGTTTCGGCAAGGCGGTCGTGGGTGCTGGAAACGGCGCTGAGCAGCGCCTCCGAACGGGTCGAGAGCGTGTCGTCGATACGGGCCTGGCCCTCGTTCAGCGAGATGGCGAGCGCCATCGCCTTCTCGTCCAGCGTATCGGAGAGGCGGTCATGGGTGCCGGACACGGCATCGATGAGCGATTGCGAACGGGTGGTGAGCGTGTCTTCGATGCGCGACTGCGTTTCGTTGAGCGAAATCGCCAGCGCCATCGCCTTTTCGTCGAGCGTCTCGGCAAGACGGTCATGCGTGCCGGAGACCGTATTGATAATGGCTTCCGAACGGGTGGTGAGCGCCTCGTCGAAGCGGCTGTGATGGTCGGCGAGCGCGCCGATCAGCGCTCCGCCGCGTTCGGCCATCACGCTGTCGAGATCGCTGTGCGCCGTCTTCAGCGCATCGGTGATCTCGGCGGCGCGGGCGGCGAGAACGCCGCTCAGCTCTTCGGCGCGGCCGCCGAATGCGCTCGTGACCTTTTCGGTGCCGCTATCGACGGCAGCGGCAAGTTCGCTCGTGGTGGTCTGCAGCGTCTCGCGGAATTCGGCGGCGCGGGCGGCGAGGTTGTTCTGCAGGTCCGAGGTGCCGGCCGCAAGCGCCAGCGAGATTTCCGAGGTGGCCGTGCTCAGCGCCGAGCCAAGTTCGCCGGTGCGGGCCGTCAGTGCCGAGGTGATTTCGTCGGCGCGGTTGGCCAGCGTGTTTTCCAGCACTTCCTGGCCGGTTGCAAAGGCGGTCGCCAGCGCCAGCGACCGCTCGCTCATGGACGCGCCGAGGCGATCGATATTGCTGGTGAGGATGCCTTCGATGGAATCGGCGTTGCCCGACAGCGTCTCGTTGATGCGGGTGAGGCTTTCGATGAGCTTGGTATCGAGCGAGCCGGAGCGCTTGTCGAAGGCATCGGTGAATTCGGCGACGCGCTCGTCGAAGGCGGTCGAAAGCTGGGCGACGGTCGTCTGCAGGCGTTCCTCGAAGAAGCCGGAACGCACGTCGAGATCCATGACCGCGTCGTCGGCCGTCGATTGCAGGCTCTGGCGGAAGCTCGCGCCCTTTTCGTCGAGCGCGGCGTTCAGCCTGGAGAGCACGTCGTCCAGCGTGCCGCCGATCGTGCGTTCGCCGGTCGTCAGGCTCTCGTTGATCTCGCGGGTGCGGGAAATCAGGATTTCGTTGAGCTGCTGGGTGCGTTCCTGCAGCGCCGCGTTCAGGCGCTCGGTGCTCGCATCCATCGTCGAGGCGCGCGTCTCGAACTGGGTGAGCAGGCGCTCGCCATGTTCGTTGATCGTGTTGGTGAGCGCATCCAGGCGGTTGTCGAACTCGTTGCCGATCGCAAGGCCGGAGGCGGTCAGCGTGTGGAGCAGCGTATCGGCCTTGGCGGCCAGCAGCGTGCCGAGCGACTGCATGGCGCTGTCGGACTTTTCCATGATCGCGGCGGCGCGCGTATCGATGAGCGAGGCGAAGGCTTCGCCGGAGGTCGCAAGGCGGATGGCGATCTCTTCCGTCGCCAGCGACAGTTCTTCCTTGAGCTGGTCGTGAACGCCGGCAATGGAGGAGCGGATGCGGTCGGCATGGTTGACGATCGCTTCGCGCTCGGAGCCGAGTTCATGGACGAGGCCGCGCACGCGCAGTTCGTTGTCGGCATAGGAGCGCTCCAGCGCATTCACTTCGGAATGCACGAGCGTCTCGAGTTCGGAAGCGCGCGCAATGGTGCGCTCGATGCCTTCGTTCATCGCCGAGACTTCGCGGCGCACGGCCTGGCCGACCGTCATGATGCGTTCGGAGGCGATGGTTTCCGGCTCGGAAAGGCGCAATGCCACTTCGGCCATGGAGCGGGCGGCGTTGCGCATGTCCTGGGCGCGCGAGATCATGATGGCAAAGGCGTAGAACATCATGACCGGCACGACGATGCCGACGATGCCGGCAATCACGCCCGGCAGGGCGGCAAGGTCGGTCAGCGAGCGGATCTGCGAGATCTGCGGCGCATAAAGCATGAACATCAGCCCGAGGCCGATGACGACCCAGAGGATGGAGACGAGGGCGGCCGTGCGCAGGGCAGGGCGGCTGGAGCCGCTTTCCAGCGACTTCAGCAGCGAGGCCGGCGAGTTGCGGCTGGCGTCGTTGGCGGGCGAAAAGGCCGGTGCGCGCGGAGCCTGCTGATCGCCGGTGCGGGCGGCGCGGCCGCGGCGGCGCTGCGTTTCTTCCTGGGACTGATTACGGGCATTGGATGGTTCAGTCACATTAGCCTCCGGGGCATGGGGCGCGCTGCCGCGGCGAGACGGCACGTTCTCCTGGCCGAAATCAATCTGAAGCGCCTCGTCCAATGCCTTGAACGCCTTGTCCTCGATCGATTCATTGTATTTGTTATTCGCCATTCCGGTATGCCTCGCAATTCCCGGCCAGCCCGGCAGCGCGTCCGGGCCATCGCCTTCGCCCGGATGAACCTTCGCCGTTCCAGCCTTCCATCCCAAGACGGACGGATAAGCATGTCATTTCAGAGTAGATAGCCGATTTTTCAAACGAAAGGTATCAAAACACTACCATTATCCACTCTGGCGGCAAAGGCGCGCGGCAGGAGCCCGCCTCAACAGTATCGTAGTGACACATCTGCGCCCCCGAGACAATTAACGAACCCTTGCCTTGCATGGCTCTTAACCTGTTGTTAACACCTTTAAATTTCGGAAGCCGCCCAAAAGCCGATATTTTAGCGTTATTTAAGGGACGTTAACCATACGGTCAGATTTCCGCCGCGAAGGCGCCGGAATTTAACGGGATCGCCATTCTCCGACCGCACAACGGAAGCAAGCGCGGACGATACAAGACGGGAGAATTGGCAAATGGCAGCAATGAATATCGCATTCGAGGCACCGGACAATTCCACGGGTCCTTCGCCTTCCAAGGTCCGGCCGATCGACCTTGTTCACCTTGCGCGCCAGACGATGGGCGACAAGACGGTGGAAATCGAAGTTCTCCAGATGTTTGCGCGCCAGGCGCGGGCCTGCCTGCAGGAGATCGCAAGCGGCGAAACCGCCAAGGTGGGCGCTGCGGCACATCGCCTGAAGGGAGCCGCAAGCTCCGTCGGCGCCTTCCGGGTTTCGCAGTCGGCCGAAGCGGTGGAAGAGAACAATGGCGACGCCGCCGCGATGGCGGCGCTCGGCGCGGCTGTCGTCGATGCGGAGAATTTCATTCTGAAACTCTGCCGCGGATAAGGCAGGACAGATCGGCAAGACACCAGGCCCGCTGTTCCATTCGGGAACGGCGGGTCTTTTTGCGACCAGGGCCATGACGCATTCTGAATGGCGCAAGCCTGCCCGATCTGCGACGTTCGAGGCATGCCGGCAATGTTGACTGACACGCCGAATTGTCGGAAGAAAATCCGCCCATCTCCTACGAAAGACCGGAAATAGTCCTGATGCCCAAACTTACCATCGTCGCCTTTGACGGAACGCGCTTCGATCTCGATGTCGATCAAGGCTCCACCGTGATGGAGAACGCGGTCCGCAATTCCGTGCCCGGCATCGAGGCCGAATGCGGCGGCGCCTGCGCCTGTGCGACCTGTCACGTCTATGTCGACGAGCAGTGGAGCGAAATCGTCGGCCCGCCGGAGGCGATGGAAGAGGATATGCTGGATTTCGCCTTTGACGTGCGTCCGACCTCGCGCCTTTCCTGTCAGATCAGGATGAAGGCCGCCTATGACGGGCTGACCGTTCACGTGCCGGAACGGCAGGCCTGATTTCCCGCAAGCTCTTCAAAAAGAGAGCCTCGCACGCCGGAGGCGGGCGAGGCGAGGCGGGCGCATTACCTACGGATGAGGGAGGAACACCCGCGGCTTCGGAACGCGCCAGGAGAACACAGTCACGAAAGCCAGCTGCCTCACTGCACTTTCGAATATAGTCATATTACCGCGTTCCGGTTGAGTCCACCAGAATGAAAAATGACCGGTAAAAGGCTGTGACGTCCACAAGCTTCGCACAGGTTTCATTGTGCAGCTAACGATCTCTGCTCGCGCTGAGGGCAAAAAAGGCTTATCTTTCGCCGCCCTTGCCTCTGAGTCTGTTATTGAGCAGCCGCAGCATGCGATTCTGGAAATTGACCGCCTCGACACGGTCGAATCGCGCCTGCAACCTGTCGTGCTCTTCTATTCCGCGCGCCGACCTGTCCGAAACGAGTTCCTGCATGAGCTCGCAGCTGCGCTGCGCAGGCAGCGCCTTCAGTTCGCGTTCCATGGCGCGCGCCTGGGTGCGGGCGATCTCGGCATGGCGCTCCTCGTGGCGCTTGATGTCGCTCGACAGCGCATCCCAGATCATCGACAGTTCGCGGCTCGCGCCCTTGCGGTTGCGCCAGCGCGGCATGATGATCTGCGTGTGGACCGTGACCTTGACGTTGCCGACGCGGCAGCGGCCATTGTCCTGGATATAGGTCGCCTCGCCGCCGAAGCGGATCTTGGTGGCGCCGGGATGGCGGGCCGAGGAGCCGTTCGCCGTCGGGCCGCGCCGGCTCAGCTCGTCGTCCAGCTCGTCGGCCGTCTTTCCCTTGATGTCGAAATAGGAATAGCTTTTCGTCGCAATGACTTCGGCTGCCGCGGTGCCGCAGAAAAAGGCAATCACAAAAAAGGCGATGGGCAGGCGCATATAACGCAACGCAAGCGGCATTCTGAACTGTACCCGTGTTGAAGTTCGGGGGAGCTTGGGGCATAGCCACCGCAAGCGCAATATCGGACGGCGGCTTTTTTGGCTACAGCATGCCGCGCAAAAGTGCGAAACGGCTCTGCGGCAACGACATGGGCCGGACAGATTCGAAGCCCGGCGGGCCGATCCGCGGCTGCGACAGGCTTCGGCGAGGAGACGGGACGAAACGGATGAAGCAGCTGGAAAGCAGTGTCTGGCGCGTGGCCCATGGCCGCGAGATCGCGCTCAACGGGCGCTCGGCGATCATGGCGATCGTCAACGTGACGCCCGATTCCTTTTCCGACGGCGGGCGCTACGACACGGTGGAGAGCGCCGTCGAACACGCGCTGCAGGCGGTCGCCGACGGGGCCGACATTCTCGACATAGGCGGGGAATCGACGCGGCCGGACGCGGCCCCCGTCAGCCCGGCGGAGGAACAGGCGCGCGTGCTGCCGGTCATCGAGGCGCTCAGGGCGCGCACGCAGGCCCTGATTTCCATCGATACCTATCGCGCCGAAACGGCGCGGCTTGCCATCGGCGCCGGCGCCCATATCGTCAACGATGTCTTCGGCCTGCAGAAGGAGCCTGCCATCGCCGCGCTTTCGGCAGAGACCGGGGCGGGGCTCTGCATCATGCATACGGGCCGCGACCGGGCAAAGCTTGCCGATATCATCGACGACCAGGTCTTCTTTCTCGAGCGCTCGCTGGAAATCGCGTCTGCCGCCGGTGTCGGGCGCGACCGCATCGTGCTCGATCCCGGCTTCGGCTTTGCCAAGGAGACGCCGGAAGAAAATCTGGAACTGATGGCACGTTTCGAAGAGCTGCACCGTTTCGGCCTGCCGCTTCTGGCCGGCACCTCGCGCAAGCGCTTCCTGGGCGCCGTCACCGGCCGGCAGCCGGCCGAGCGCGATGCCGCCACGGCTGCGACAAGCGCGCTTCTGAGGCTGCAGGGTGCCGCTGTTTTTCGCGTGCACAATGTCGCAATCAACAGGGATGCGCTTGCCGTCGCCGATGCTATGCTGGCCGCCCGGAACAGCAATTCCAAGGCAGGTCGCGATCCTTCAGGTCCGCGCATCCCGCTTTAAGTCTTTGTTTTACGCATGTCGCTATCGCAGAGGTGCCGCACACCTTCGCACGACACGCTCTAGAGAAGAGGCCGTCATGGGCACCTATACGATCCTGATGCAGAACTGCGCCTTCTTCGCCCGCCACGGCGTGCATGCCGAGGAGGAATTCCTTGGCCAGCGTTTCTTCGTGGATGCCGAACTGGAGGTGGAAGCGGGCAGCGCGCTGGAAAACGATTCCATCGACGAAACCGTGCATTACGGCACCGCCTTCACCATTATCGAGGAAATCGTCGTCGGCCAGCGGCGCTACCTGATCGAGGCGCTGGCGCTCGATATCGCCAAGGGACTGTGCAAGAAATTCCCGCAGATCATCCGGGCCAGGATCACCGTGCGCAAGCCGAATGCGCCGATCCCCGGCGTGCTCGACTTCGTGCAGGTGACTGTTGAGCATCGTGCCCGATAATCCCTTCCGTCTCGCAACGCTTGGCCTCGGCGGCAATATAGGCGATCCGGTCAGGGCGATGGCGGCAGCGCTTGCCACGCTCGACGCCCGCGCGGACTGCCGGGTGGCCGCCGTCTCCCGGCTCTACCGCACGCCGCCCTGGGGCAAGACCGACCAGTCCTATTTCTTCAACGCCTGCGCGGCGGTGGAAACCCTGATGGCGCCGGAATCGCTGCTCGACCTCTGCCTGTCGATCGAGCGGGACATGAAGCGCGAGCGCATCGAGCGCTGGGGGCCGCGCACGCTCGATATCGACGTGCTGACCTTCGAGGGCGTCGAGCAGGACGCGCCGCGGCTGGAACTGCCGCATCCGCGCATGACGGAGCGGGGCTTCGTGCTGATGCCGCTTGCCGATATCGCGCCCGCACTCACGGTCCGGGGCAGGGCTGTCTCCGACTGGCTGGCCGGCGCCGACGTCGCGGGTATCGAGATCGCCAACGAGGACCGCGGCTGGTGGCGCAGGCCCTGACGGCATAAAGCCCTGCCGAGCCTGTCTTCAGGGCGAATTGATGCTGGGCAGGAAATCCTCCACCTGCTTGCGGTCAGCGGCAGACAGCGGCTGAACCCGTTCCTGCCAGAAACGTTCGGCCTCCGGCGGGTCTTTTTCCCATTGGCGCACAGTGGTGATGTTGTCGTCGATCTTGCAGCGGCGGCGTCCACCAAGGCGCAGATATTCCTCGGCGAGCCTCAGGCTCTTGGTGGAAGTATCCTTGTCGTCCGTGTTCATGTCATCGGCCTCCTTGGTTGCGCAGGGACAAGCCCCGGCATCCAGGAAGAACGACGTGCGAGGGGAAACGATCCCGCTCGGCGATAAATTTTGGCCAAACAAAAAGCGGCGGGAGACCGCCGCTTGGAAAACCCGCGAGAAGCAGACGGCTTACTGGATGGAGCCGACCGCCATTTCGTCCACCTGGCGCGTCAGGGTCAGGCCGATGACCGGGATCATCTGGCTTTCCACCTTGACCGAAACGGTGACGTTCATGGTCTTGTCGTCGCGCACGCGGGCGATCATGGCGCCGTTCAGCTTGGCGCGGTTGATGCCGACAACGACGGTATCGTCGGTGACGGCGCCGGAAACGACATCGAGGCCCTTGCCTTCGGCTCCGTCAAGGAACTTGCCCTTGTAGGTGGAGCCGGACTGGGAAATGACGGCGGTCATCGGCTGCTTGAAGACGCCGACGCGGCAGGTGCCGTCCAGCTTGATGCCGGCAGAGGAATCCTCGGTCGGCGAGCCGACGAGATTGCAGGTGAACTTGGTGCCCTTGTATTTGCCGGCGACGATTTCGCCCGGACCCTTCCAGGTGCCGGCAACGGATTCGAAGAAGGCCTTGTCGCGGGTTGCGGCAGTGGCGTTGGAAGCGACGTCTGCCACCGGAGACAATGCCGCGGCGGCCAGGCCGCATACAAAAAGAAACTTGCGCGAGTACATGGATTTTCCTTGGCAAACACCACTCGGGAACTGGTCGGAAGTTTTGCCGAAGAATGGTTAATCATTTCTTTCCGGCGGCGCTGAAATGCATGGAGATACAAGGCTTTCGCAAGGCGACGTCTCTGAGGCCGCAGCTATAGCGCCTTGAATCCGCTATGATTTTTCGCGCCACCCGAAATCGGCCGGCAATGCGGCGAAATTCGCCGCCTTCTTAAGGATTGCCGTTGCGTGCCGTCATCGAGGGCGTCAGGTCGGCGATGAAATCGCCGATTCCCGGCCGTTTCAGCGCGCGGAAGGTCAGCGGGCGGCAGAGATCCATGGCGGCAATGCCGATGCGCGCCGTCATCAGGCCGTTGATGACGCCTTCGCCGAGTCGGGCCGACAGCTTCGAGGCAAGGCCGTGGCCAAGGACCTGCTGCACCAGGCTGTCGCCGACAGCGATCGAGCCGGTCACGGCAAGGTGGGCGAGCACGTCGCGCATCAGTCGCAGCATGCCGAGCGTGCCGGGCCGGCCGCCATAGAGTTCGGCCATGGCGCGGATCAGGCGGGCGGACTCGTAGAGCACGTAGAGCAGATCGACGACGGCGCGCGGGCTGACGGCGGTGACGATCGACACGCGCTTGGAGGAATTGACGATCAGCGCGCGTGCCCGGCGGTCGAGCGGGGCAAGCAGCTCGCGCTCGGCAAGCGCAATCAGATGCGGCGCGTCGATGACCTCGCCTTCGGTCTCCTTCAGCGTGGCGCGGCCCCTGGCGGTTTCAGGCTTGCTGGCAAGCAGCCCCGTCAGGCGGGCGACGACCGCGCGCGCCCTGGCGGGGCGGGTTTCCAGGATCGCGGCATCGGCTTCGGCCTTGACGGTCTGCACGGCGGCAAGGCGCATCATGCCCGCCGTCTCGCGGATGGCGATGGCGATAACGGCGAGGATGCCGATCGCGAGGACGGCAAGCGCGGTGTAACCGAGCCAGTCGGCGCGGCTGAAGAGATCGCGGATCAGCCGGTCGGTCCACAGGCCGAAGGCGAGCGACAGCAGGATGCCGAAGGCGCCGGCGGCAATGCCGGCAAGGGAGGTGCGACGCTTGCGCGGGCTGGCGACAGGCAGCGGGCTCGGATCCTGTTCCGGATTGAGGAAGGGATCGTCCTCGTCCGGCGTCAGCACGACCTCGCCGGAGAAGCTTGCCGGCTTGCGGCGCTCGGCGCGCGGCGTTTCGGGCGCGGCGTTCTCTTCCTCGTAAGCGAAGGCGGCAGGCGCCCGGCGCGGCGGATTGGGCTGGTCGATCGGCGGCTTGCTCATGCGAGGCGATCTCCGAACAGGAACTGCATGGCGCGGTCGAGGCGGATATGCGGCACGGAAAGCTTGATGCCGCCGCCGGTTTCCTCGAGCTGCGGCGGGCGGAAGCGCACGACGCTGACGTCGGGCAGTTCGACCGAACTGTCGCCGGCCTCGATGCGCTCGAACAGGCTTTCCGGATTGTCCGGCAGATCGCCGGGGAAGATCGCCGTCTTGCGCTCGCCGTCGAAGGTTTCGCCGGCGATCCTTTCGCCGGCCATGGGCGTGCCGACGATGACGGGCAGGTCGTGGCCGTCGCGGCGCACGGTCGCCTCGCGCGTGGCGCGCACGGAGGCGAGCGCCATGACGTCGATGCCGGCGCCGGCCATGCCGATGCGGTCGATGGCGCGATCGACGAGACGGCGCGTCAGCCGGTCCAGCCGGTCATGGCTTTCGTGGTGCAGGTGGTCGGCCTTGGTGGCGGCGACCAGAACGCGGTCGATGCGCCGGCCGAGCAGCGACGACAGGATGGAATTGGTGCCGGGGCGGAAGCAGGCGAGCACGTCGGTCAGGGCGCGCTCCAGATCCTGCACGGCCTCCGGGCCGCGGTTCATCGCCTGCAGCGCATCGACCAGCACGATCTGCCGGTCGAGCCTGGCAAAATGCTCGCGGAAGAAGGGTTTGACGACGACGGACTTATAGGCCTCGTAACGGCGCTCCATCATCGCCCAGAGCGAGCCGCGCCCGGCGCGGCCCTCGGGCGGCAGGGCAAGCGGGGCAAAGGTCAGGGCAGGGGAGCCGTCGAGATCGCCGGGCAGCAGGAAACGGCCGGGCGGCAGGGTGGAGAGCGAGCGCTCGTCCGTCTTGCAGGCCTTCAGATAATCGGCGAAGCTCGCGGAAAGCGCGCGGGCGGCCATCTCGTCGGCCGTGGCGTGGATGTCCGTTGCCTTGGTCAGCGCCAGCCAGCCGCTCGACAGTTCCCGGCGGATGCCGGTTGCGGCAAGAGCGATGGTTTCCTCGCTGAAGGTGCGGAAATCCTTGCCGAGCAGCGGCAGGTCGAGCAGCCACTCGCCGGGATAATCGACGATATCGATCGACAGGCGGCCGGGCGAGAACATGCGCGTCCAGGAACTGGCGCTCTGATAGTCGAGCGTGATGCGCAGCTCGGAAATCGCGCGGGTGGAATCCGGCCAGATGCGCTCCTTCACCAGCGCGCGGATATGATCCTCGTACTGGAAACGCGGCACGGCGTCATCGGGCTGCGGCTCCAGGCGAACGGCCGAAACGCGGCCGGACTGCACCGCCTCGAAGAGCGGCAGCCGGCCGCCATGCAGGAGATTGTGGACCAGCGACGAAATGAAGACCGTCTTGCCGGAACGGGAAAGGCCGGTGACGCCGAGCCGGATGGTCGGATTGACGAGACCGCTGGCACGGTCGGCAAGGTTATCAAGCGCGATCAGCGCATCGTCGGCAAAGGTTGTCAGGCGTGGCGGCAAATCGGGATCCCTGATGGCACTGTCCGCAATATAGGAAACCGTCCCTGCCTGAAAAAGAAGCGGCGCGAAAGCTCAGTCGATGACGAAATCGACGAGACGCCAGGCCGACGTCGTCGCGACGTAATCGATGACGGCGAGCCCGGCTGTCGGAAAGCCTTTCGGCACGGAGGCCGCCATGGCCTTCTGGCCGATCAGCGCCGAAAGGACCTGCTCCATGGTCGGGTTATGGCCGACGAGCATGACGCTTGCCGCATCCTGCGCGTCGATGATTTCGAGATAGGTATCGAGCGAGGCATTGTAGAGCGTGTCGACGAAGCGCATGTCGAGCGCCTCTCCCATGGCGCGGTGCACGGCCTCGGCGGTGTCGCGGCAGCGAAGGGCCGTCGAGCTGATCAGGATATCGGGACGGTAGCCCTTGTCGGCGGCGCGGTCGGCGACGATCTCGGCATCGCCGAAGCCTTTCCGGCTGAGCGGGCGGTCGAAATCGCGCTGTCCGGGCTCGGCCCAGGCGGCTTCGGCATGACGCAGCAGGTAGATCCGATGGGGCGGAGGCAGGAGGGCGGCCATGGGCAAATCCAGCTTCGAACGGAGCCTTTTCAGTAGCGGTTGCGGTCCGGCAACGTCAACTGCCGGCCGGCCCTCAACGGCGCGAAACGGCATGGCGGAGAGGGCGTTTTGATGGCGAAGCTAAAATCGCCGTTCCGAATAATGGTGAGAAAATAGACTGTTAGCTTAAAATTGTGACAGATTTAAAAATCTGTTTACCTGTCTTATTTGGCTTGAATCGCGGATAGCGCTTGGGATATACACCCGGCCAGATGAGATGTTCTTCAGGAGAATCGCGTTGAGTGAGAAGATCGATCTTAGCAATTATGTTCCTTCGGAGGACGAGGAATTCATGAATGCAAATCAGCGGGCCTATTTCAGGGCCAAGCTGATCGCCTGGAAAAACGACATCCTCCGCGAAGCGCGCGAAACTCTCGATCACCTCGCAGAAGAAAGCGCAAACCACCCCGACCTTGCAGACCGTGCCTCCTCCGAAACCGACCGGGCCATCGAACTTCGCGCCCGCGACCGCCAGAGAAAGCTGATCTCCAAGATCGACGCAGCCCTGCAGCGCATCGAAGACGGCACCTACGGCTATTGCGAGGAAACCGGCGAGCCGATCGGTCTCAAGCGCCTCGACGCCCGCCCGATCGCCACGCTGTCGATCGAAGCGCAAGAGCGCCACGAGCGCCGCGAAAAGGTTTACCGGGACGAATAAGCGCTCCCGACCGGCAATTGACCCAACCGGCAATTGAAAAGGCACCGCGAGACGATCGCGGTGCCTTTTTGTTTTGGCGGTTTTGCGCCGGGCTCACGCAAGCCGACTGCTATTTGTCGCGATTGACGCTCATTTCGCCGAAAATGCGGGCGACTTCCTTCTGAAGGGCGGCATCGGCGCCGGTGATCGGCGCCATTTCCGGGTCGCGGCGCGGCATCGATCCCGGCTGGGCGGGGCCGGGCTGCGGGGCGGGCCGCGCCTGCTGCGCATTGGGTGCGGGAACCACGCGCTCGGCGGCCGGACCGGCTGCTATTTCCTCATCGAGGATGCGCTGGAAATCGCGGCGGATGGCGGCCGATTGCAGGCCGCCGTCCTCAGCCGCGAGCGGCGTGCCGCGGGAGGCGACGGGCATGGCCTGGGCCGGCGGGGCCGACACTTCCGGCTCGATGCGCTGCTGCGGCAGCACGCGCTGGCGGGCTGCGTCGAGGATATCGGCGGCACTGGCGGCATCCGGCACAGGCTGCGGCGCGGGGCGTTCGGGCTGGCGGGACGGAAGCTGCGACACGCGCTGCGGGCCGTCGCGCTCGGCTGTAAGCGGCGGGGCGGAAACCTGCGGCGCGGACATTTGCTGGCCGGTCATTTGTTGCCCGGTCATTTGCTGCCCGGTCATTTGTTGCCCGGTCATTTGCTGCCCGGTCATTTGCTGGCCGGACATGGGCGGCGCAACGGCCGGAGCGACCGAAGGTTCGGGCCGCTGGCGGATGGGCTCGGCCGGTGGTGCGATGACCGGCGGGGCGATGACCGGAGCCGGTGCCGGGCTGTAGGGTTCGAAATCGGGCTCGGCGCTTGCCGCGACAGGCGGTGCGGCGACAGGCGGTGCGGCGACAGGCGGTGCGGCGACAGGGGCGACCGGCCTCGGCTGCGGGGCGGGCGGCGGTTCGCGGCGCGGCTGGACGGCCGCCGGCTCCTCGGCCGGCTGCGGGCGGGCATCACCCGCCGTTTCGGCTTCGCCTTCCGGCAGGATGCGGCTTTCGATGACGATATCGGTCGGGCCGCCGATCATGACGAGATGTTCGACGTTGTCGCGGCGCACGAGCACCAGGCGGCGGCGCGCATCGACGGCGGCGGCATCCAGCACCTGCAGGCGCGGCTGGCGGTTGCGCCCGCCGCGCACGAAGGGCGAGGGGGCGCGGCTGCGCAGGAACCAGAGAACCAGGACGAGCAGGATGAGGGCAAGGCCGACGCCGCCGGCGGCGACCAGAAAGTTGCTACCGTATGCCCCTACAACATCATCGAACATAGGCACTCACTCCATTTCGCATTTTGGCACAACAGACGACGTTTCCGCTCCTTAGGCAAGAGCCGGCCTGTCTGTCCAGTCACCGGCGAACGCGATTTCGTGTTCTGCGGCCATTTGGCCGGGACCGGCTGCGCGCAGGCCGGCGAACTCACGGGCAAACTGGCGCGTTTGCCTGTGAATTCAAGCAGTCTCACGAAAGCCTGCTGTTTTTGCCGGCGCGGCAAGTTGATAAGAAGGAGAAGAATGCCTGATTCCCGCTGCGCGACGGTGTTACGCGCGGGGCGGATAAGGCTCATGCGAGGAATAGATGACGAAATCGCGTCAGGTCGACGACTATAACGCGCCGCTTGTGGACCGCGAGGGGCGTTCGGGCACGGCGATACGCATCATTCTGCTGGCGATCGTGCTGATCGCGGCGGCGGCCGCCTTCGTCTTCTTCAAGGATTCGCTCGGCAACGAGCTGGTGCTCGGCTGTCTCGGCGTTCTTGCCATGGTCGGCATCTTCTTCCTCGTCTCCTCCGTCATCGGCTTCATCGAGGTCATGCCGCAGCGCCAGTCCGACGGCCTGGCGCGCGCTTTCCTGAACAGCCATCCCGACGGAACGCTGATTACCGACGACAAGGGGCGCATCGTCTATGCCAACGCCGCCTACGGGGCGCTGACGGGCGCGCGCAAGGCGACCGAGGTGCAGACGCTGGAGACATTGCTGTCGCGCCACCGCGAATCGAACGAGGCGCTTTACCGGCTGGTGAACGGTCTGCGCGAGGGACGGGAAGGGCGCGAAGAATTCCGCCTGCTGCGCGCCGTCGGGCCTGGCAGCAGCGCCGGCGCGCACTGGTATCGGTTGAAGGCGCGGCTCCTGAAGGCGGAAGACGGCGACGGCAAGCCGCTGCAGATCTGGCAGATTACCGACATCACCGCCGAGCGCGAGGATCAGGAGCGCTTCTTCAAGGAGCTGCAGAACGCGATCGACTATCTCGACCACGCCCCGTCCGGTTTCTTCTCCGCCGGGCGCAAGGGCGAGATCTTCTACCTGAACGCAACGCTGGCCGAGTGGCTGGGCCTCGATCTCACCAAATTCATACCGGGCTCGATGAATATCGGCGATCTCGTCGCCGGCGAGGGGCTGGCGCTGATCCAGTCGGTGCAGGCCGAGCCGGGGCTCAAGAAGACCGTGACGCTGGACCTCGACCTGCGCAAATCGAACGGCCAGAGCCTGCCGGTGCAGATCATCCACCGCGTCACGTCCATGCGCGACGGGGCGCCCGGCGAAAGCCGCACGATCGTGCTGACGCGCGATGCGGGTGAGGAAAGCGGGCAGTCCGCCTCGGCGGCGGCCATGCGCTTCACGCGCTTCTTCAACAATACGCCGATGGCGATTGCGTCCGTCGACGGCAAGGGCAAGATCCTGCGCACCAACGCGCCGTTCCTGAAACTCTTTTCCAATATCGTCTCGCGTGACGATCTGGAGCGTGGCGCGCTGCTCGAAACCATCGTGCAGGAAAGCGACCGGCCGCAGCTTGCCGAAGCCCTTGCCGCCGCCAAGGACCGGCAGGGCGATATCGCGCCGATCGATTCCCGCACGCCGACCGACGAGGCGCGCTTCTTTCGCTTCTACGTCAACGCCGTCATCGACCAGTCCGACGAGGCGCCCGAGGAGGCGGCCATCGTCTATGCGGTCGAAGTGACCGAGCAGAAGGCGCTTGAGGCGCAGATGGCCCAGACGCAGAAGATGAACGCGGTCGGCACGCTTGCCGGCGGCATCGCGCACGACTTCAACAACGTGCTGACGGCGATCCTGCTCTCCTCCGACCACCTGCTCCTGCAGGCGCGGCCGGCCGACGCGAGCTTTGCCGACCTGATGGAAATCAAGCGCAACGCCAACCGCGCCGCCGTTCTCGTGCGCCAGCTGCTCGCGTTTTCGCGCAAGCAGACGATGCGGCCGACCGTGCTCAACCTCACCGATGTCGTCGGCGACCTGCGCATGCTGGTCGACCGGCTGATTTCGGGCACGAACGTCAAGCTCGATGTCGAATATGGCCGCGATCTCTGGCCGGTGAAGACCGACCTGTCGCAGTTCGAGCAGGTGCTGATCAACCTCTGCGTCAACGCGCGCGACGCCATGCCCCAGGGCGGCACGCTGACGCTGCGCACCCGTAACCTTCCTGCCGCCGAAGTCGCGGCCTTCAACTATTCCTACATGCCGCATGAGGACATGGTGCTGGTGGAAGTGACCGATACCGGCACCGGTATCGCGCCCGAGATCATGGACAAGATCTTCGAGCCCTTCTTCACCACCAAGGAAGTGGGCAAGGGCACCGGCCTCGGACTTGCCATGGTCTATGGCATCGTCAAGCAGTCCGGCGGCTATATCCAGCCGGAATCGGAAGTCGGCAAGGGCACGACCTTCCGCATCTTCCTGCCGCGCCATATCGTCGAGCCGGCCGTCGCCGCCGAAGCGGATGCCGCCGATCAGGCGGTTGCTTCGGGCGGCGCCAATGTCGTGGAACTGGTGCAGCCGAAGCAGCCGGAAGACCTGACGGGCTCTGCCGTCATCCTGCTCGTCGAGGACGAGGAGGCGGTGCGCCGCGGCGGCAAGCGCATGCTGGAGACGCGCGGCTATACGGTCTATGAGGCGGGCTCGGGCGTAGAAGCGCTCGACATCATGGACGAGCTCGAAGGCAAGGTGGACATCGTCGTTTCCGACGTGGTGATGCCGGAAATGGACGGGCCGTCGCTCTTGCGCGAATTGCGCAAGAAATATCCGGACCTGAAATTCATCTTCGTGTCCGGTTATGCCGAGGATGCCTTTGCCCGCAACCTGCCGCCGGAAGCCAAGTTCGGCTTCCTGCCGAAGCCGTTCTCGCTGAAGCAGCTGGCCGTGGCGGTGAAAGAGACGCTGGATAGCTGACGGGTCGAGTGATGCAGGCGGTCAGCGCCGGCAGTGCGTGCGGCCCCCCCTTTCGACAGGGAATTCTGCCGCACAAATGCGTCGGCAGGGCGGGTCCAGCCCGCCCCGTCATTCATTACTCGCCCAGCGCCACGGCAATCTCTGCCGCCAGCCGCGCATTATTCTCCACCAGCGCGATGTTCGTCTTCAGGCTCTGGCCATCGGTCAGGTCGAAGATCGTGCTCAAGAGGTATGGCGTTACCGCCTTGCCGGTGATTTCGTCGCGTTCGGCGCTGTCGAGCGCGCGCTCGATATAGATTTCCATTTCCTCGCGGGCGATTTCATCGGCTTCGGGAACGGGGTTGGCGATCAGCATGCCGCCATCAATCCCCAGCTGTTCGCGGGTCGTCTGGAAATTGGCGATCGCGGCCGGGCTGTTCAACGTCAGCGGGCTTGGGATGCCCGAGGAGCGCGACCAGAAGGCCGGGAATTCGTCGCTTTCATAGGTGACGACGGGAACGCCGCGGGTTTCCAGCACTTCCAGCGTCTTCGGAATGTCGAGGATCGCCTTGGCGCCGGCGCAGACGACGATGACGCCGGTGCGGGCGAGTTCTTCAAGGTCGGCGGAAATATCGAAAGTCTCTTCCGCGCCGCGATGCACGCCGCCGATGCCGCCGGTCGCAAAGACCTTGATGCCGGCGCGCGCGGCCGCAATCATCGTGGCGGCAACGGTGGTGGCACCGGTGCGGCGCTCGGCGATCGCAAAGGCGATATCGGCGCGCGACACTTTCATCACGTCCTTGGCCCTGGCGAGCTGTTCCAGCTCGGCGGCCTCCAGGCCGATATGCAGCGTGCCGTGGATGACGGCGATCGTGGCGGGAACGGCACCCTGGTCGCGAATGATCGATTCGACGCTGCGCGCCATTTCGATATTGCCGGGGTAGGGCATGCCGTGGGTGATGATGGTCGATTCGAGGGCGACGATCGGGGCGCCGCGCTGCTTGGCGGCGGCCACTTCCTTCGAATAGGAGATCGGCAGCAGGGGCGAGAAGGGTTTGGTCATGATCCGTATCCGTTTATCGATGTTGCCGCTTCATTGCAGAATTCTCGCCGCCGGGACAAGCGAAAGCATGTCGCGGAGCAATTCGGGAGAGAGATTTTCGCTCACCGCGTGATGCGACTGGACGGTGAGTGCGGCCGCCGCCGCGCCGTGGCGAACCGCCTCTTCCAGCGGATGGCCGAGCATCAGGGCCGCCAGCGTGCCGGCGGCAAGCGAGTCTCCCGCACCGGTGACATCGGCGACAGTATCGGAGATCGGCGGCTGCAGGAGAAGGGCGCGCCCGTCCTTGAAGGCGACGAGTTCCCGCTGGCCGCGGGTGACGACCGCGCCGCCGATGCCGATGTCACCGAGCAGGGATGGCCAGGCGGCGGCATCGTCGGGCCGCTCGCCGGTCAGTGCCGCGGCCTCGGCTTCGTTGAGGAAGAGATAGTCGATGCCTTCAAGGCAGGGCAGAAGGCGCACGACCTTGGCCGGGGAAATGGCAATCGCGGCAACCGGCTTGCCGAGCGCATTGGCCCTGGAAACGATCGCGGCTGCGGTCTCCTCCGGCAGGTTGGCGTCGAAGAGGACGAAATCGGTGGCGGCAAAGGCGTCGCGCACCCAGCGGATCGACAGGCGGCGCGGCACGAAGAAGCGGTAGAGTTCCATGTCGGCCAGCGCGATGACGAGATTGCCGTCCCTCTCGATGATCGCCGTGTAACTCGGCGTCTTGCGGTCGAGGAAGACGAAGGGGCGGTCGTCGATGCCGGCAAAGTCTGCCGCCTCGCTCACCATCTCGCCGATCGGGTCGCCGCCGCGCGGCGAAATCATCGTCACGTCGAAGCCGAGCCGGGCAAGATTGCGGGCCGCGTTGAAGCCGCCGCCGCCCGGTTCCTCGAACCATGTGCCGGGATTGCTGGCGCCCGGTGCCGTCTCGCCGGAAATACGGCCGCGGCGATCGATATGGGCGCCGCCGAGAACGAGAATCCTGGCGTTCATTTCTGCACTCCGCAAGCGAATCGAATGGCGGCGGACGCTGTCGCATCCACAGGGCGGGACGCACTAAGCCGTTGCTTTGCATCGATAAAACAAAAATAGAACACGGGCCGTTTTACCTTTTTCTTTCAGATATTTGCAACCCCATTGCGAAATAAGAACAAATGGGGTACAAACTTCGCATCAGCGGCGACATTGCTAGAGCAGCGTCAATAACCTAAAGGTGGATCGAATGTCTCAGAATTCATTGCGGCTCGTAGAGGACAAATCGGTGGACAAAAGCAAGGCGCTCGAAGCGGCACTCTCACAGATCGAGCGGTCGTTCGGCAAGGGCTCGATCATGAAACTCGGCTCGAACGAGAACATCGTCGAGATCGAAACGGTTTCCACAGGTTCTCTCAGCCTCGATATCGCTCTCGGCATCGGCGGCCTGCCGAAGGGTCGTATCATCGAGATCTACGGTCCGGAAAGCTCGGGCAAGACGACGCTGGCGCTGCAGACCATTGCCGAGGCGCAGAAGAAGGGCGGCATCTGCGCCTTCGTCGATGCCGAACATGCGCTCGATCCGGTCTATGCCCGCAAGCTCGGCGTCGACCTGCAGAACCTTCTGATCTCGCAGCCCGACACCGGCGAGCAGGCGCTCGAAATCACCGATACGCTGGTGCGCTCCGGCGCCATCGACGTTCTCGTCGTCGATTCCGTTGCAGCGCTGACGCCGCGTGCCGAAATCGAGGGCGAAATGGGCGACAACCTGCCGGGCATGCAGGCCCGCCTGATGAGCCAGGCGCTGCGCAAGCTGACGGCCTCGATCTCCAAGTCGAACTGCATGGTGATCTTCATCAACCAGATCCGCATGAAGATCGGCGTCATGTTCGGTTCGCCGGAAACCACGACCGGCGGCAACGCGCTGAAATTCTATGCCTCCGTCCGCCTCGACATCCGCCGTATCGGCCAGGTCAAGGAGCGCGAAGAGGTGATCGGCAACCAGACGCGCGTCAAGGTCGTCAAGAACAAGATGGCGCCTCCCTTCAAGCAGGTCGAATTCGACATCATGTATGGCGAGGGCGTGTCGAAGACCGGCGAACTCATCGACCTCGGCGTCAAGGCCGGCATCGTCGAGAAGTCCGGCGCCTGGTTCTCCTATAACAGCCAGCGTCTCGGCCAGGGCCGCGAAAACGCCAAGATCTTCCTGCGCGACAATCCGGATCTCGCCCGCGAGATCGAGACCGCGCTTCGCCAGAATGCCGGCCTGATCGCCGACCGCTTCCTGCAGAACGGCGGCCCGGACGCCGGCGACGATGCAGGCGATGGCGACATGTAATCCAGCCTGAGCGCAAAGCGAATTCGAACCGGCCGCATTCCCTCACGAGAATGCGGCCGGTTCTGTTTGTGTGCCGGACTTTGTTTGTATGCTGGACAGTGGCAGGGCCGGACGATAAAAGCCGATGGATTTAATTTTACCTGCCTGCTGGCAGCATCGAAGGGCATGAAATGAGCGGTGTAAACGATATCCGGTCGACCTTCCTCGACTATTTCAAGAAGAACGGCCACGAGGTCGTTCCATCAAGCCCGCTCGTGCCGCGCAATGATCCGACGCTGATGTTCACCAATGCCGGCATGGTGCAGTTCAAGAACGTCTTCACCGGCCTCGAAAAGCGTCCCTATTTGACGGCGACGACCTCGCAGAAATGCGTGCGCGCCGGCGGCAAGCACAACGACCTCGACAATGTCGGCTATACCGCGCGCCACCTGACCTTCTTCGAAATGCTCGGCAATTTCTCCTTCGGCGACTATTTCAAGGAGAATGCGATCGAGCTTGCCTGGAAGCTCGTCACCGAAGGTTTCGACCTGCCGAAGAACCGGCTGCTGGTGACGGTCTATTCGGAAGACGAGGAAGCCGCGTCGCTGTGGAAGAAAATCGCCGGTTTCTCCGACGACAAGATCATCCGCATCCCGACCTCCGACAATTTCTGGCAGATGGGCGATACCGGCCCCTGCGGCCCGTGCTCGGAAATCTTCATCGACCAGGGCGAGAATATCTGGGGCGGCCCTCCCGGCTCGCCGGAAGAGGATGGCGACCGGTTCCTGGAATTCTGGAACCTCGTCTTCATGCAGTTCGAACAGACCGAGCCCGGCGTTCGCAACCCGCTGCCGCGTCCGTCGATCGATACCGGCATGGGCCTGGAGCGCATGGCGGCCGTCCTGCAGGGCGTGCAGAGCGTTTTCGATACCGACCTGTTCCGCACGCTGACCGGCACGATCGAGGATGCCGTCGGCGTCAAGGCCGAGGGCAATGCCAGCCACCGCGTCATCGCCGACCACCTGCGTTCCTCCGCCTTCCTGATCGCCGACGGCGTGCTGCCGTCGAATGAGGGCCGCGGCTACGTGCTGCGCCGTATCATGCGCCGCGCCATGCGCCACGCCCAGCTTCTCGGCGCCAGGGAGCCGCTGATGTACCGGCTGCTGCCGACGCTGGTGCAGGAGATGGGCCGCGCCTATCCGGAGCTGGTGCGCGCCGAGGCGCTGATTTCCGAAACGCTGAAGCTCGAGGAAAACCGTTTCCGCAAGACGCTGGAGCGCGGCCTGTCGCTTCTCTCGGACGCGACCGTCAACCTGTCCAAGGGCGACATGCTGGACGGCGAGACCGCCTTCAAGCTCTACGATACCTATGGCTTCCCGCTCGACCTGACGCAGGACGCGCTGCGTGCCCGCGAGATCGGCGTCGACATTTCCGGCTTCACCGATGCGATGGAGCGCCAGAAGGCCGAGGCCCGTTCGCACTGGGCCGGTTCCGGCGAGAAGGCCACGGAAACGGTCTGGTTCGAGCTGAAAGAAAAACACGGCGCGAGCGAATTCCTCGGCTACGACACCGAGACGGCCGAAGGCGTGGTGCAGGCGATCGTCAAGGACGGTGCTGTCGCAGCCGAAGCCAGGGCCGGCGACAAGGTGCAGATCGTCGTCAACCAGACGCCGTTCTACGGCGAATCCGGCGGCCAGATGGGCGATACCGGCGTGATCTCCACCGATCACGGCAGGATCGAAATTTCCGACACGCAGAAGAAGGGCGAGGGCCTGTTCGTGCATTCCGGCACGGTTGTCGAAGGCGTGGTCAAGGCCGGCGAAGCCGTCGCGCTGACGGTCGATCATATCAGGCGTTCGCGCCTGCGCGCCAACCATTCGGCCACCCATCTTCTGCATGAGGCGCTGCGCGAGGTGCTTGGCACGCACGTTGCCCAGAAGGGCTCGCTGGTCGCGCCCGAGCGCCTGCGCTTCGACGTGTCGCATCCGAAGCCGATGACGGCCGAAGAGCTCAAGGTCGTCGAAGAGATGGCCAACGAGATCGTGCTGCAGAACGCGCCGGTGACGACACGCCTGATGAGCGTCGACGATGCCATCGCGGAAGGCGCAATGGCGCTCTTCGGCGAAAAATACGGCGACGAAGTGCGCGTCGTGTCGATGGGCACGGGCCTGCACGGCGCCAAGAAGGACAGGCCCTATTCGATCGAACTCTGTGGCGGCACGCATGTCTCGGCGACCGGCCAGATCGGTCTCGTGCGTATTCTCGGCGAAAGCGCCGTCGGTGCGGGCGTTCGCCGTATCGAGGCCGTGACCGGTGAATCGGCGCGCGAATATCTTGCCGAGCAGGACGAGCGCGTGAAGACGCTCGCCGCGTCGCTGAAGGTCCAGCCTTCGGACGTTGTGGCGCGTGTCGAGGCGCTGATGGACGAGCGCCGCAAGCTGGAAAAGGAACTGGCCGATGCCAAGCGCAAGCTCGCCATGGGCGGCGGGCAGGGCGGTTCTGCCGATGCCGTGCGCGAGGTCGCCGGCGTCAAGTTCCTCGGCAAGGCCGTGGCCGGCGTCGATCCGAAGGACCTCAAGGGTCTCGCCGATGACGGCAAGGCCAGCCTCGGCTCCGGCGTCGTGACGCTGATCGGCGTGTCCGAAGACGGCAAGGCGAGCGCGGTCGTGGCCGTCACGCCCGATCTCGTCGATCGTTTCAGCGCCGTCGATCTGGTTCGCGTCGCCTCTGCAGCGCTTGGCGGCAAGGGCGGCGGCGGCCGCCCCGACATGGCGCAGGCCGGCGGCCCGGATGGATCCAAGGCCGATGAAGCGCTTGAGGCTGTCGCAGCGGCACTCGCCAGCTGATCGACAAAGACCCGGAGGGCAGGAGGTTCCCTGTGAAAGTCCATCGCTCTCCAGGCAAGACGATCGGTCTTGCCGTTCTCTCGCTGCTGATGACGGCGCTTCTGGCCGCCCTCAGCTTCGCCGGTTATCAGAAGGAAGGCGTGAACGGCGTATCCGTCGTGCTCGGCCTCCTCGGCGTGCTTTTTCTCGTCGCCTTCATCGCGTTCCTCCGGAAGGCGTTTGACCGGCGTCCGGTGATGGATTTTGCTGACGAGGGCCTTCTGGTGACCGAAGTCGCTCCCCAGCGGATCGGTTGGGCTGACCTTGTGGCTGTCCGCGCATTCCAGGTGCACAGGCAGCCCTTCATCGAACTCCAGATCACACCGGCCGCAGCCGCACGGCTGACGATCTCGCGCATGACGCGCCTCAACAACAAGGCGCTCGGCAAGTCGAACGACTATCTGACCTTTTCGGTCAGCGGTCTCGACCATCCGGTGGAGCAGATTCTGTCCGAGCTTCAGGAGCGGGCGCAGGCCGTGCGCCAAGGCTAATCGCCACGCGCTTTCATGCGAGCCTCAAGTCCGCAGGATTTGTCAAATCGGGTTATGCTTTGTTGCGGCCGATCGAAGAGCGAGGTTCGACATGACAGGCGAAACGGCATGGGCGCTTTACGAGGACCGTCTGAGACGGGTCTCGGCCTATATTCACGATCATCTCGACGAGGATCTGGATATGGAGCGGCTGGCCGAGATCGCCTGCCTGTCGAGCTATCACTGGCACCGGATCTATCGGGCGATCTACGGCGAGACGCTGGCGGCGACCGTCAAGCGGCTGCGGCTGCATCGCGCGGCGGGCGAGATCGTCCGCACCGAGCTTGGCGTCAGCGAGATTGCGAAGCGATCGGGCTATCCCAATCTCCAGTCCTTCAACCGCATCTTCAAATCGGTCTACGGCATGCCGCCGGCGCGCTACCGGAAAGAGGGAAGCCACAAGCAGTTCGAACCCTCAATCTCCGGAAAGGCACCAGCCATGTTTGATGTCACCCTGAAAACCATCCCGCCGCTCGAACTCGTCGGCGTTGCCCATACCGGCTCCTACATGGAGATCGGCAAGGCTTTCGAAACGCTGTTCGGCACGCTCTACGCCCGCGGGCTGGCAAGGCCCGAGATGCGGATGATCGGCGTCTATCTCGACGATCCCGATCTCGTGCTGCCGGAAAAGCTGCGCTCCGTCGCCTGTGTCACGGCCGGGCAGGAGACGACCGCCAACGCTCCCCTGGAGCGGCGACTGGTGGAAGGCGGCGATTATGCCGTGCTGCATCACAAGGGGCCTTATGCCGACATGCACAAGGCCTATCAGTGGCTCTACGCCCAGTGGCTGCCAGCCTCCGGCCGGCAGATCCGGGATCGCGTCATGTTCGAGGAATATCTCAACAATCCGCGCGAGGTCGCGCCGACCGAGTTGCTGACCGATATCTATATGCCACTGGCCTGAGCGAAACGCTCAGGCGGCCTGCATCGCCTTCGCCGCCGCTTCATCCAGCGCCGTTGCCCGCTTATAGGCATCACGTTCTGACAGCCTGCCAAAATAGTCGACGAAGGCCTGGCGCTTTTCGATGCTGCCGAAGGCAAGGCCCCAGCCGATATGCGAGCCGACATAGACGTCGGCGGCCGTGAAACGCTGGCCGGCAATATAGGGGGAGGCGGCCGAGACCGCCTTTTCCAGCGTGCCCATGACATCGCCGAAGGAACCGCAGCCGGCCATGCGCAACCGCTCCTGCGGGATTTCGAAGCCGAGCGCCTTCAGCGTGACGGCAGCTTCCAGCGGCCCGGCGGCGAAGAACATCCAGCGGTAATAATCGGCGCGTTCATCGGGCTGCGGCGCGAGGCCCGCCTGCGGAAACGTATCCGCAAGATAGGCGCAGATCGCCGCGCATTCCGTCACGATCGTCGTGCCGTGACGGATCGCCGGCACCTTGCCCATCGGGTTGACGGAAAGGTAGTCCGCGCCCTTCATCGTCCCGCCGAAGGTCAGGATTTCAGTACGGTAGGGGACGCCGGTCTCCTCCAGCATCCACCGCGCTATCCGGCCGCGCGACATCGGATTGGTGTAAAAGGTGATTTCCTCGCTCATCCTGGTCTCCTCTCTCCCATGTTGTTTTCGTAGCGCCGGCGCGGGAGATTTCAACCCTTGGAGAGGGCGGCACCTTCACAGCCGCAGGCGGCGCGACCGGCGTCGGCGTGATCCCGGAAGCCTCGCCGGGAGGGGAGCGCCAACGCTGATTGTAATATTGCGTCCCGGTCTCCAGCAAAGCGAGATCGAGATAAAAGACAATCATATCCTGGCCCTCGCGCCGCGGGAGAAGCCTTACAAGCTGCAGGAATTCGGGGACAATACTCGTCTTGACCATCGGAACCTCCATGTCCGGGTGAGTTTCCAGATAGGCCTTGCAACTTACGCGAGGCTTATTTGCGAAAGTTGCTACTAAATTAGCGACGGGATCCGATTTTATCCGGCAACAAAAAACCCGGCGCGAAGGCCGGGTTTCTCGATCTCTGCGCGAGCAGGGCTCAGGCCATTGCGGCCTGCAGGTTCTGGTCGATCTTGTCGAGGAAAGCGGTGGTGGAGAGCCACGGCTGATCGGGGCCGATGAGCAGCGCCAGGTCCTTGGTCATGAAGCCGGCTTCGACGGTGTCGACGCAGACCTTTTCCAGCGTGGAGGCGAACTTGGCGAGTTCGGCATTGTCGTCCAGCTTGGCGCGGTGGGCGAGGCCACGGGTCCAGGCGAAGATCGAGGCGATCGAGTTCGTCGAGGTTTCCTGGCCCTTCTGGTGCTGGCGGTAGTGGCGGGTGACCGTGCCGTGGGCGGCTTCGGCCTCGACCGTCTTGCCGTCGGGCGTGAGCAGAACCGAGGTCATCAGGCCGAGCGAACCGAAGCCCTGGGCAACGGTATCGGACTGGACGTCGCCGTCGTAGTTCTTGCAGGCCCAGACATAACCGCCGGACCACTTCAGCGCGGAGGCGACCATGTCGTCGATCAGGCGGTGTTCGTAGGTGATGCCGATTTCGTCGAACTGCGCCTTGAACTCGGCTTCGTAGACTTCCTGGAAGATGTCCTTGAAGCGGCCGTCATAGGCCTTGAGAATGGTGTTCTTGGTCGACAGGTAGACCGGCCACTTGCGCATCAGGCCGTACATCATCGAGGCGCGGGCGAATTCGCGGATCGACTCGTCGAGGTTGTACATCGCCATGGCGACGCCGGCGCCCGGCGCGTTGAAGACTTCCTTCTCGATGACCGTGCCGTCCTCGCCGACGAACTTGATCGTCAGCTTGCCCTTGCCGGGGAACTTGAAGTCGGTCGCGCGATACTGGTCGCCGAAAGCGTGACGGCCGACGACGATCGGCTGCGTCCAGCCGGGAACGAGGCGGGGAACGTTGCGGCAGATGATCGGCTCGCGGAAGATGACGCCGCCGAGGATGTTGCGGATCGTGCCGTTCGGGCTCTTCCACATTTCCTTGAGGTTGAATTCCTTCACGCGGGCTTCGTCCGGCGTGATCGTCGCGCACTTGATGCCGACGCCGTATTTCTTGATGGCGTTGGCGGCATCGACCGTCACCTGGTCGTTGGTGGCGTCGCGGTTTTCGACCGAGAGGTCGTAATAGTCGATGTCGAGGTCGAGATACGGATGGATCAGCTTATCCTTGATGAGCTGCCAAATGATGCGAGTCATTTCATCGCCGTCGAGATCGGCGACGGGATTGGCGACCTTGATCTTCTTCATGTATCTGCCTCGTAAGCTTAAGAAAGGGACAGCTGTCCCGGGTGGGTGATGTGGGTCCGGAGCGCTATAGCATTGTGAGCCGGGAACGCAAAGCAGAACGGGCAGGCGCCGTGACGTTTTTGCCGCCTTTGCCAAGCGCGGGAAAATGGCTAGTCTCGCCGGCACAAGCCCCGAGTCTCGGACATTTCGCCATGAAAAAGATCGCCGTTCTCTTCGCCGGCCTCGTTGCCGCCTCGTCCGTCCTGCCCGGCGTCTCGGCCGCCGCGGACGCGACCGCGCCGGTCAAGGAGATCATCGAGGATACGAAGAAGAACTGGGCGGGCGACAACAGCGACTGGATCGACATTTTCGACGAGGCCACGCTCGGCCGGCTCTACAGCAAGGACTTTGCCGAGAAATACAAGGCGGCCGCCCAGAACCCGGCCGCCGACGAGGACGGCATTTCCCCCTTCGATTACGACGTGATCGTCAACGGCCAGGATGCCTGTCCGCTCCAGGATCTTTCGATGGAAAGCGGCCAGCCGGCCAACGGCACGACCGAGGTGACGGTCAAGTTCAAGGCGGCGACCTGCATGGAAGGCACGCCGGACAAGGATGCCTTCACGACCGTGCGTTTCGAGGTGATCGACGAGAACGGCAAGCCGGTCATCGACGACATCATGATCCAGGGCGAGGAAGGCCAGGGGCCGATCTCGCTCAAGGAAGCGATGGTGCAGATCGCCAACGGCGAATGAGGCTTCTTCGGCGTCACCGGCCGGCGACACCGGCTGCGATTTGATTTTTGCCGGGGCAGCGGTATCTCGCTCTCGGGCGCCGCCGGCGCTGGCGCGCATGAGGATTGGCAAGGGTGATTTCCGGATTCGAGTTCCGAGACTGGCTGCTCGCCAATGACCCGGCGCTTTCGCGCCTGCGCATGGGCACGCGCGTCACGCTGTCGATCGGCCTGTCCTTCGCGATCCTGCTTCTGATCCACGCGCTTGTCGTGCCGCTGCCGATCGCCTCCTATGCCCTCGGCATCGTGCTGTCGATCGAAGGCGGGGTCGCCGTGCGCGACAAGGGCTCGGCGCGCCAGCTGGTCACGCGGCTGCTCGGCTGCCTGGCGAGCGTGATCGTCGTCGGCATTGCGGCGCTGCTCGAGCCCTATCGGTATTTTTCGGATTTCATCTTCCTCGTGGTGATCTGCCTTGCCTCCATCGGACGCGTCTATGGGCCGCGCGGCTTTGCGATCGGCATGTTCGCCTTCACCTCCTATTTCATGGGCGCCTATTTCCACCCGACGGTCGAGGAACTGCCCGTCATCGTCATCGGTCCTGTCGTCTCCGCGCTCGTCAGCCATTGGGTGAGGGCGGTGCTCCTGCCCGACAACTGGCGGCGCGACCTCCTGCGTTCGCTCGAAAGCGTGCGCGGCCGCATCAACCAGATCCTCTACAAGCTCGCGGCACTGGCCGCTGTCGGAACGGTGAACGAGGCGGACCGGCAGGAACTGCGCCAGCTGGAAGACCGGCTGAAGGAAGTGGTGCTGATGGCCGAGAGCTTCATTCCGCGCCCGCCGGGCGGCGTCTTCGACGGCGCCTCCGCACCGGCCGCGCAGCTGGCGATCCGCCTGTTCGACGCGCATCTGGCGACCGAGAGCGCCATCGTGCTGAGCTTTCAAAGCCCGCCGCCCTTTGCGCTCGTCCATGCGGTGATCGAGGACGACCGCGCCGCACTTTCGGCCGAGGAGAAGGCGGCCGAGGAGAGGGAAGGCGAGCCGCGGGGAGAGACGGCGCGCGCGCTGCTCTGGCTTGCGGCGGCCCGCCGGCAGCTTGCCGAAACCATCGATGCCGGGCGCGGGTCCGACTTTGCCGAGATTGCCTCGGTGGAAGAGGCGAGCGCAGCGGCAGCAATCGATTTTTCCCTGAAGAACCCGCTCATGCGCTCGGCCCTGCAGATCACGCTCGCTGCGGCGATTGCCATGACGCTTGGGCTTGCCCTGTCGCGCGAACGCTGGTTCTGGGCGGTGCTGGCCTCCTTCCTCGTGTTCACCAATACCAATTCGCGCGGCGACACCGCCATCAAGGCGCTGCAGCGGTCGATCGGCACGCTGTTCGGCATCGCCTTCGGCCTGGTTCTGGCGACGCTGCTGACAGGGCATGTGGCGATAGCGGTCGCCGTTTCGGTCGCCTGCATCTTCCTCGCCTTCTACTTCCTGCAGATTTCCTATGCGACGATGACCTTTTTCGTCTCGATCGTGCTCTGCCTCGTCTATGGCATGATGGGCGTGCTGACCTTCGATCTCTTGAAGCTGCGCCTCGAGGAGACGTTGATCGGCGCGGTCGCCGGAACGCTGGTTGCCTTCCTCGTGCTGCCGGCGCGCACGCGCGGGACGCTGGATACGGCGCTCGCCAAATGGTTCGACGCCCTGAAGGAGCTGCTGTCGGCCGTATCGGAGAAGAAGAGCCAGCCGGAACTCATCGTCATCTCGCAGAAGGTCGATGCCTGCTACCGCGACGTCACGCTGGCCGCCCGCCCGCTCGGCTCGACCTGGTCCATTGTCACCAGGCCGGGACAAATCCGCCAGACGCTGGCGATCTTCCTTTCCGTCACCTACTGGTCGCGCATCCTGGCGCGAAACCACATGGCCGATGCGGTCGATGACGATCTGCAGCGCAGCATCGCCGCCGATCTCGGCCTGCTGGATGCGGCGGCGCCGCGCGGTTCGGAATGTTTCCTGATCGTGCGCAAGCAGATGCGGCCGACCGGCCGCCACCTGCCGCTCTGGCGGGAAGGGGCGCGGCTTGCGGTGGAAATGATCGGCTCGACGCTGGAGCGGCTCTACCCGGAAGAGGCGCAGGACTTGCCTGTTGCGGCCGGCAAAGCTATTGCGCCGGTAAATCAGGAATAGGAAGCACATGGCGGGTACCAACAGCGAGCGTCAACTTCTGGCCGAAGGGCCTGTCATCATTCTGGTCGAGCCGCAGATGGGCGAGAATATCGGCATGGTGGCGCGCGCCATGGCGAATTTCGGGCTTGCCGATCTGCGCCTCGTCAATCCGCGCGACGGCTGGCCCAACGAGAAGGCGCAGGCCGCCGCCTCCAAGGCCGATCACGTGATCGAAGGCACCAGGGTTTTCGGCACGCTGGAAGAGGCGATCGCCGACCTCAATTTCGTCTACGCGACGACGGCGCGCAGCCGCGACAACTACAAGCCGGTGCGCTCGCCGGTCTTTGCTGCCGGAAACCTGCGCAACCGGTTCAGGGCAGGCGAGGCGACGGGCATCCTCTTCGGCCGCGAGCGCTGGGGCCTGACCAACGAGGAAGTGGCGCTTGCCGACGAGATCGTCACCTTCCCGGTCAATCCCGCCTTTGCCTCGCTCAATATCGCCCAGGCCGTGCTGCTCATGTCCTATGAGTGGATGAAATCGGGCATGGAGGATCTGGAAGCGGTGCCGTTCCAGGCCCTGGAACAGCGGCCCTCCACCAAGGAGCAGCTGTTCGGCCTGTTCGAGCAGCTGGAAGAGGCGCTGGATTCGCGCAACTATTTCCATCCGCCCTCGAAAAAGCCGAAAATGGTGGACAACCTGCGCGCCGTTCTCTCCCGCCGGGCATTCACGGAGCAGGAAATCAGCGTGCTGCGCGGCGTCATCTCCTCCCTCGACCGCTTCACGCGCAACAGTCCGCGCAAAGGCGGTTTCACCCGATCCGGCAAGGATGCGCCCACCGATGACAGCGCCGACAAGTGAACTGAAACCCGTCCTCGTTTTCGATTCAGGCATAGGCGGGCTGACCGTGCTGCGCGAGGCGCGCGTGCTGATGCCCGAGCGCGGCTTCATCTATGTGGCCGACGATGCCGGCTTTCCCTATGGCGGCTGGGAGGAACAGGCGCTGAAGGAGCGGGTGATCGGGCTCTTTGCCCGGCTGCTCGAAGAATACGATCCCGAAGTCTGCATCATCGCCTGCAACACGGCCTTCACGCTGGTCGGGGCGGATCTGCGCGCCGCCTTCCCGCAGATGACCTTCGTCGGCACGGTGCCGGCGATCAAGCCCGCGGCCGAGCGCACGCGCTCCGGCCTCGTCTCGGTGCTCGCCACCCCCGGCACGGTCAGGCGCGCCTATACGCGCGATCTCATCCAGTCCTTCGCGCAGCAGTGCCATGTGCGGCTCGTCGGCTCCGAGAACCTGGCGCGCATGGCGGAGGCCTATATCCGCGGCGATGCGGTTTCCGACGAGGCCGTCATGGCCGAGATCGAACAATGTTTCGTCGAAAGGGAAGGGCGCAAGACCGATATCGTCGTGCTGGCCTGCACGCATTATCCGTTCATGGCCAATCTGTTCCGCCGGCTGGCGCCGTGGCCGGTCGACTGGCTGGATCCGGCGGAAGCCATTGCGCGGCGCGCCCGTTCGCTGGTGCCGCAGGTGGCCGATGCCGTGCACCCGGATCATTTCGACTTCGCCGTCTTTACGTCCGGCAATCCGGATTTCGCCACGCGGCGGCTGATGCAGGGCTTCGGGCTGAGCACGCGGTAAGGCGCAGCGCTTTATTTCACCGGCCTCATCGCGCAAGATCGCCGCGGGGAATCGCAAGCGGGTCTCTGCCGCTCAAGATGCAAAGGGATGCGCCGTGCCGCTGCAAAGACTTGTCATGCTGATCTTCTTTCTGCAACCGATCGCCTTCGGCGCCTGGTTGCCGCGCATTCCCGACATCCAGGCGAAACTGGGACTCGGCACCGCCGATCTTGCTGTTGCCCTTCTCGGATTGCCGATCGGCACGCTGATCACGCTGCCCTTTGCCGGCCGCCTCGTCTCGCGCATCGGCGGGCGCATGGCGATCGTCTACGGTTTCGTCTTCTTTCTTGCCGTGGTTTCGCTGCCGGCCTTCGCGCCGAGCGCCGTGCTTCTGTTCCTTGCCCTGATGATCGTCGGGGTGGCGCTTTCGACGGTGGAACTCGGCATGAATGTCGAGGCCGACGTGACGGAAAAGGCGACGGGGCTGATTATCATGAGCCGCTGCCACGGCTTCTGGAGCCTCGGCATCATGGCCGGCAGCCTGCTCGGCGTCGGTGCCATTGCCATCGGGCTTTCGCCGCACTCGTCGATCCTGGTTACGGCCATCGTCATCCTGCCCGTCGCGCTGCTTGCCAGCCTGCGCCTGCCGAAACTGCCGGAAAGTCACCAAGCGGAGAATGCGCAGGCAAGCACCGGCTTCAAGCCGCCGAGCCTTGCCCTGCTCGGCATCTGCGCCTTCGTCTTCGGCGTGACGATGACGGAAGGCGCGATCGCCGATTGGTCGGCGGTCTATCTGCGCGATGTGATGAATAGCGAGGGTGCGCAGACCGGCCTCGGCTATTCGGTCTTCGCTTTCATGGTTGCGGCGGGACGCTTCAGCGGCGACTACATGAAGGGCCGGTTCGGCGCGGTTGCCATTGCCCGCGGCTGCGGCATCGCCTCGCTTGCCGGCATGCTCGTCGTTCTCCTTGCGCCGGCGACGCCGCTTGCCCTGCTGGGTTTTGCCGCAGTCGGTGTCGGCGTCTCGGTCGGCTTTCCGCTTGCGGTAACGGCCGTCGCTTCGCTGACCGACCGCCCGCCGGCCTCAAGCGTTGCGACGCTCTCCTTCGCGGCGCTCAGCGGCTTTCTCATCGGGCCGCCGATCATCGGCTTTCTCGGCGAACATCTGGGTCTGCGGGCAGGGCTTGCGGTCCTGCTGCTTCCGCTTTTCGTCAGCCTGCTCTGCACCCGCCTGCTGATTCCGGCGCAGGCAGAGATGGCGGGCGGCCTCGTCGAGCGCGAGGCGGTGTGAGGCATCTTTCCCCAGCGGACTTTCCCTGTGGGTTTTTGAAGGTTTGAAGACAACAGCGCCTGCGAATCTGCTAGAGACGTGGGCTGGAATTTGTAAGGGGAATGGGACGTGCAGGTTGGCATCGATATGGGAATGGCGTCCGGCGGTCCGGCGACGCTCGATATCGAGGAATTGCTGGCGACGCGTCTGCTCGTGCAGGGCAATTCCGGCTCCGGCAAATCGCATCTGCTGCGCCGCCTGCTGGAGCAATCGGCCCAATGGGTGCAGCAGGTCATCATCGATCCCGAAGGTGATTTCGTGACACTCTCCGATCGCTTCGGCCATGTGGTGGTCGATGGCGAGCGCACCGAGGCCGAGCTTGCCGGCATTGCCAACCGTATCCGCCAGCACCGCGTTTCCTGCGTTCTGACGCTGGAAGGGCTCGATATCGAGCAGCAGATGCGGGCGGCGGCCGCCTTCCTCAACGGCATGTTCGATGCCGATCGCGAATATTGGTATCCGGTGCTCGTCGTGGTCGACGAGGCGCAGATGTTTGCGCCCTCGGTCGGCGGCGACGTCTCGGAAGATGCGCGCAAGGCCTCGCTCGGCGCCATGACCAACCTGATGTGCCGCGGGCGCAAACGCGGGCTTGCCGGCGTCATCGCCACGCAGCGGCTCGCCAAGCTTGCCAAGAACGTCGCGGCCGAAGCTTCGAATTTCCTGATGGGCCGCACCTTCCTCGATATCGACATGGCGCGCGCGGCCGACCTGCTCGGCATGGACCGCCGCCAGGCCGAAATGTTCCGCGACCTGAAGCGCGGCCATTTCGTGGCGCTTGGCCCGGCATTGTCGCGCCGGCCGCTGCCGATCCAGATCGGCAATGTCGAGACCTCTGCGCGCTCTTCCAGCCCGAAGCTGATGCCGCTGCCGGATTCGCCACAGGATGTGGAAGACCTGATCTTCACGCCCGATCCGGAAGAGTTCCAGCGGCCGATCGTGCGCCGCGCGCCGCCCGCACCGCGCCCGACCACCGATATCCTGGCCGAACTCTCGCGGTCCACGCCCGCAGCCGGCCCGGTGCAGGCTGCCGAAACCAGGGCGGCCCAGCCGGAGCTGTCGGCCGAAGAGCGCGAGGAGCGGCTTGCCGGCGTGCTCGCCGAAATCCTCGACGATCCGGGCTCCGGCTTCCGCACGGATGCCGTTCTCTATCAGGAATTCCTCGTTCGGCTGCGCATGCGCCGCGTTCCCGGCCCGCCGATGTCGCTGCCGGAATTCCGGCGGCGCGTGGCGGTGTCGCGCTCCGGCGTCGATCCCGAAATGGCGGCGAGCGAGGCCTGGGCGACGGCGCTGTCGCTCTCCAACGGCGTCACCGACGACCTGCAGGGCGTGTTCCTGATGATGGCGAAGGCTGCGATCGGCGGCGAGGCCTGCCCTTCGGATGCCCGCATCGCACGGGCCTATGGCACCCACTCCGCCCGGCGCGCACGCCGGCTGCTCGGCTATTTCGAAGAGCAGGGGCTGATCGTCGTCCATACGGACTTTACCGGCAAGCGCATCGTCGCCTTTCCGGACCTGCAGGCAGAGACGGCACCCGGTTCGGCCGACGCGCCCGATAGCGACTTTCTGAAGAGCGCTGCCGAATAAGCTTGCTCAGACCCAGCTCTGGATGATTTCCGGGCTGGCGTGGATGCAGGTGAGTTCCAGCCGTGTCGTTCCCACATTCTTGAAGCAGTGCGGCGTCTCGGCATTGACGACGACGATATCGCCGACATTGGGTTCCAGCGTTTCTTCGCCAACGGTGAAACGGGCCTTGCCGGAGCGCACGATCCACATTTCCGCATAGGGATGAACATGCAGTTCCGGCCCCTGGCCGGGCTCGTTGTCGATCAGGAAGATCGAGACGGGGGCGCCATATTCGCCGCCTTCGAAGCGGATGGTGCGGTTGGCGAATTGCTGCTGGCTTTCACGCGGTATGACATGGAACATGATTTCCTCCTTGATCACTCGGCAGGCTTCGCTATGAATTATCTTTGCGAGAAGATAATTCCCTCAATTTATCTTCTCGTCAAGATAGTTTTGGAGTGATCATGGAAACGGAAGACCATGTGGACCGGCTGCGCGCGCTCTGGGCCGCGGAGTTGCCAGATCTCGATACGACGCCGATGAGCATTCTCGGGCGCATCTACCGGATCTCCAATCTGGTGCGACCGTCGATCGAAGCGACATTTGCCGAATTCGATCTTGATAGGGGCGAGTTCGACGTGATCGCGACAATCCGCAAGGCAGGACCGCCTTACCGGATGATCCCGACAGAACTCTACGGCCTGCTGATGATCTCCTCGGGCGGACTGACGCACCGGTTGGACAGGCTGGAGAAATCGGGGCTTATCCGCCGGGAGCGATCGGCGCAGGACAAGCGCAGCTTCGAAGTGGTATTGACGGACGAGGGCATCCGCCGCGCGGAAAACGCCTTTCGCGAGGATATGAAACGGGAGCTTGCGCATCTCGATGGGCTGGACGATGGGGAGCGCCAGGCACTGGCGGGGTTGCTGCGCAAGCTTGCCGGTTCGCTCGAGCGGGCAGGCGAGAACGGCCCTGAAACGGCAGATTCTGTTTGACAATCCTGTGACTTATCCCTAAAGACCGCGCCAGCACCGGGCAGCAATGTCCGGTGTTTCATTTGACATGTCCCGTGGATCAGATCCGTTCGCGTAACGGAAAGATCCTGTCGGCTCCCGGAAACGGGATCAAAGGAGGGCGTGTTTCCTTCGCGCGGTTTGGTAACAGACCGTCACAACACTTTGAAAGGAAATACGATGAGCAAGCGCGAATCGTCCAAGTACAAGATCGACCGCCGTATGGGCGAAAACATCTGGGGCCGTCCGAAGTCCCCGGTGAACCGCCGCGAATACGGTCCGGGCCAGCACGGCCAGCGCCGCAAGGGCAAGCTTTCCGACTTCGGCGTGCAGCTGCGCGCCAAGCAGAAGCTGAAGGGTTACTACGGCGACCTGCGCGAGAAGCAGTTCCGCGCCATCTTCGCCGAAGCAGCCCGCCGCAAGGGCGACACCTCGGAAAACCTGATCGGTCTTCTGGAGTCCCGCCTCGACGCGATCGTCTACCGCGCCAAGTTCGTTCCGACGGTCTTTGCTGCCCGTCAGTTCGTCAACCATGGCCACGTTACGGTCAACGGCGTGCGCGTCAACATCGGTTCTTACCGTTGCAAGGCCGGCGACGTTATCGAAGTTCGTGAAAAGTCCAAGCAGCTCGTGACCGTTCTGGAATCCGTTGCACTCGCTGAGCGCGACGTTCCGGACTATGTCGAAGTCGACCACAACAAGATGGTTGCCACTTTCGCACGCGTCCCGACGCTGTCCGACGTTCCGTACCCGGTCGTCATGGAGCCGCATCTGGTCGTCGAATTCTATTCGCGTTAACGCATAACCCCGACAATCGATTTCGATTGTCGGAGAGGCTTATGCGTCTCTATAAGTGCTGCTGCGTCCCTTGCACATCTTCGATGTGCGGCGCAGCAGGGCGCGAGACGTTTTCGCATACGGAAAAGCCGCCCTCCAAGGCGGCTTTTTTGTCTTCGGAGAGAAGTCATGGTGGATTTGCAGGCAGTCCTCGACAGCATCTACAAGGAATTGGCGCCGCGCATCGGCGAGGGCAAGGTCGCGGATTACATTCCCGAGCTTGCCAAGATCGATCCGAACCAGTTCGGCCTGTCGGTCGTCACCGTCGACGGCAGGGTCCATAGCGTCGGCAATGCCGACGTCGCCTTCTCCATCCAGAGCATTTCCAAGGTCTTCATGCTGACGCTGGCGCTCGGCAAGGTGGGCGAGGGGTTGTGGAAGCGGGTCGGGCGCGAACCGTCGGGATCGGCCTTCAATTCCATCGTCCAGCTCGAGCACGAACACGGCATCCCGCGCAATCCCTTCATCAATGCCGGCGCGATCGCCGTCACCGACGTCGTCATGGCCGGCCATGCGCCGCGTGAGGCGATCGGCGAGCTCCTGCGCTTCGTGCGTTACCTCGCCGACGACGAATCCGTCACCATCGACGACAAGGTGGCGCGTTCGGAGACGGCAACCGGCTATCGCAATTTCGCGCTTGCCAATTTCATGCGCTCCTACCGCAATCTCGACCATCCGGTCGACCATGTGCTCGGCGTTTATTTCCACCAGTGCGCGCTGTCGATGAGCTGCGAGCAGCTCGCCCGCGCCGGCCTGTTCCTGGCGGCGCGCGGCAGCAATCCGCTGACCGGCCATTCGGTCGTCTCGCCCAAGCGCGCGCGGCGCATCAACGCGCTGATGCTGACCTGCGGCCATTACGACGGATCGGGCGATTTCGCCTATCATGTCGGCCTGCCGGGCAAGAGCGGCGTCGGCGGCGGCATCTTTGCGGTCGCACCCGGCATCGCCTCCATCGCGGTCTGGTCGCCGGGGCTGAACAAGGTCGGCAATTCGCAGCTCGGCGCCGTGGCGCTGGAGATGCTGGCGGCGCGCACCGGCTGGTCCGTTTTCGGCGATTGAGGCTGTGTTGGGCTGCGGCTTTCTGCTAAGCAGGGCAGGCACAGCAGACAGGTAGGAAGATGAATATCGCAGCCAATATTGCCGACGATCTGGAAGCGGCCGACCCCGGCATCGGCCATGCGCTGTTTGCCGATGCGCCTCACTCCGTTTCCTTCAACAAGCTGCGCAAGCGGCTGTTGCGGCAGGTGCGCCAGGCCTTCGACGATTTCGACATGCTGAAGGGCCAGAAGCGCTGGCTGATCGGCATTTCCGGCGGCAAGGATTCCTACGGGCTGCTGGCGCTGCTGCTCGACCTGCAATGGCGCGGCCTGCTGCCGGTGGAACTGATCGCCTGCAATCTCGACCAGGGCCAGCCGAACTTTCCGAAACATGTGCTGCCGGACTATCTCACCAGGATCGGCGTCAAACACCGGATCGAATATCGCGACACCTATTCGATCGTGAAGGAGAAGGTGCCGGAGGGGGCGACCTACTGTTCGCTCTGCTCGCGCCTGCGGCGCGGCAATCTCTACCGCATCGCCAGGGAGGAGGGCTGCGACGCGCTGGTGCTCGGCCATCACCGCGAGGACATCCTCGAAACCTTCTTCATGAACTTCTTCCACGGCGGGCGCATGGCGGCCATGCCGGCGAAGCTTCTGAACGACGAAGGCAACCTGATGGTGCTGCGTCCGCTCGCTTACTGCGCGGAGGACGACATGGCGAAATTCGCGGCCGCCATGCAGTTTCCGATCATCCCCTGCGATCTCTGCGGCTCGCAGGACGGCCTGCAGCGCAATGCGATGAAGGACATGCTTGCCGATATCGAGCGCCGCATGCCCGGCCGCAAGGACACGATGCTGCGGGCGCTCGCGCATGTGAACCCGTCGCATCTGCTCGACCCCAAACTTTTCGACTTTTCTGCGCTGAGCGTCACCCAAACGTCATAACGGACTTGCTATGAGCCTCTGCAGATCCATGCAACGAGTCCAGAATGATTTTCTCAGACAATGACATAGAGTTTCTCGGCGATTGCCTGCGGCATGTCGCCGAAGAAGAAATCATGCCGCGGTTCCGCAATGCGGCCGCCGCCAATGTTTCCGAAAAAACCTCCTCCGTCGATCTCGTCACACAGGCCGACCTGCGCTCCGAGGCCTATCTGACGGCAGCGATCCGCGAGCGCTTTCCCGATGCGCTCATCGTCGGCGAGGAGGCCTATGAGGCGGACCGGTCGGTGGTGCCGGCGCTTGCCGATGCCGATCTTGCCTTCGTCATCGATCCGGTGGACGGCACTTTCAATTTCGCCGCCGGCCTGCCGGTCTTCGGCACGATCCTCGCCGTAATGGTCAAGGGCGAGACGGTTGCCGGCATCATTCACGATCCGGCGCTCGGCGATACGGTCATTTCCCTCAAGGGTGCCGGCGCCTTCCAGCAGAAGCGCAATTGCGAGCCGGTCCGCCTGAAGGTCGCAGAACCGGTCGAGCTTGGCCGCATGGTCGGCGCCATGGCCTGCAGCCATATGGAGGAGCCGGATCGTTCGCGCATTGCCGGCAACATGGCGAAGATCCGCATGACCTTCGCCTTCAACTGCTCGGCCTATGAATATTGGATGGCTTCGTCCGGCAAACTGCATTTCATCGGCCATGCCAAGCTGATGCCGTGGGACCATCTTGCCGGCGTGCTGACGCATCAGGAAGCCGGCGGCCATACCGCGAAATTCGACGGAACGCCCTACAGGCCGGGCGAGATTTCCGGCGGCATCATCTCGGCTCCCGACAGGGAAAGCTGGCAGATGATCCGCAGCGAGATCGTCGGCCACCGATAGACCGAAAGGAAAGCGCCATGACGACTGCCATAGATACGATGAAACTTGCCGATCTCCTGCGGCAGGCAGCGAAAGCCGAGATCCTGCCGCGCTTTCGCCGGCTGGCCAGCGGCGACGTGCGCGCCAAGACGGAAGCGACCGATCTCGTGACCGAGGCGGACGAGCAGGCCGAACGTTTGATGAAGGCGCAAGCCCGGCGCCTTTGGCCGGAAGCGCTGTTCATCGGCGAGGAATCGGTTGCCGCCGACGCGTCGCTGCTCGACAGGCTCGCGGGGGCGGATCTCGCCATCGTCGTCGATCCGGTCGACGGCACGTTCAACTTTGCTGCCGGCATTCCGGCCTTCGGCGTCATGGCCTCGGTCGTTTCCAAGGGCGAGACGGTTGCCGGCATCATCTACGATCCGATGGGCGACGACTGGGTCATGGCGGAAAAGGGCGGCGGCGCCTGGCTGCGGCGGCCGGACGGCGAGGCGCAGCGGCTCAAGGTGGCGGCGCCGGTTGCGCTCGACCAGATGGTCGGCATGGCCTCCACCGGCTACCTGCCGCAGGAAAAGCGCGCCGAAATCCTCGGCAATCTCGCCAAGGTGCGCTTCCTCACCAACTACCGCTGCGCTGCCCACGAATACCGCACCTTTGCCGGCGGCCATGTGCATTACCTGATGTATAACAAGCTGATGCCCTGGGATCATCTGGCCGGCACGCTGATCTGCCAGGAAGCCGGCGCCCATGCCGCCCGTTTCGACGGCTCGGCCTATCTGCCGCACCATGTCACCGGCGGACTGCTGATTGCGCCCGACAGGGAGAGCTGGGACATCCTGCGCCGCGAGGTTTTCACGGTCTGAGGCCGAGATGGCCTGAACGTGCGTTCAGGCCAATATCTCCCTCAGCGCGTCCAGCAGCCTGTCGCATTCGGCATCGGTGCCGATGGTGATGCGCAGGAAATCCTGGATGCGCTCCTTGCGGAAATGCCGGACGAGGATTGCTCGCTTGCGCAGTTCCGCCGCCAGCTCCGCACCGCCGCGGATGCTATGGCGGGCAAAGACGAAATTGGCGGATGAGGGCAGGACCTCGAAGCCGAGTTCGCCAAGGGCTGCCGTCAGCCGCTCGCGGCTGGCGATGATCAGTTCGCAATGTTTCTCGAACCAGTCCCGGTCCTCCCAGGCGGCGACGGCGCCGGCCTGGCTCAGCCTGTCCAGCGGATAGGAATTGAAACTGTCCTTGACCCGTTCCAGCGCGTCGACGAGCGGGCGCTGGCCGACGGCGAAACCGACGCGCAGGCCGGAGAGGCCGCGCGATTTGGAGAAGGTCTGGACGACGAGCAGGTTCGGGTATTTCCGGACCAGCGGAATGGCGCTCTCGCCGCCGAAATCCACATAGGCTTCGTCGATGACGACGACCTGATCGGGGTGCTCGGATATCAGCGTTTCGATCGCGGCGAGCGGCAGCGCCGTTCCGGTCGGTGCGTTCGGGTTGGTCAGGATGATCGCGCCGCAGGGCTGGCGGTAATCCTCGATCCTCACCCGCATCCTCTCGTCCAGCGGGATTTCGCGGAATTCGATGCCGTAGAGGCGGCAATAGGTCGGGTAGAAGCTGTAGCTGATATCGGGGTAGAGCAGGGGCAACTCGTGCTTCAGGAGCGCCCGGAACGTGTGGGCCAGAACCTCGTCCGAGCCGTTGCCGACGAACACTTCGCCGGGATCGAGATCGTGGCTCGCGGCAATCGCCTGGCGCAGCTTCAGGCCGGTCGGCTCGGGGTAGAGGCGCAGCGTGTCGTTGACCGCCTGCCCAATCGCCGCCAGCGCATGCGGCGAGGGGCCGTAAGGGTTCTCGTTGGTGTTCAGCTTCACGAGGCCCTCGATGACGGGCTGTTCGCCCGCCACATAGGGTGTCAGGGAATGAACGACGGGGCTCCAGAAACGGCTCATCATCACTTTCCAATATTGGCGCTCAAGCACCATTACATGTGAACGGCGCCGGGGTCGATCTGCGGGCTGTCGCCGGGGTGGGTGAAAAGCTTGCCCTTTTCGGCCCAGAGCACCATGACGATGGTAATGGCGCCGAAGAGCGCGAAACCGCCGAAGAGCGGCTGGACGGTGCCGTTGAAGAGCTGGCCGACGCCGCCGCCGAGAACGGCGCCGAAAGTAGTGGAGACGAAACCCGTCACCGCCGTTGCCGTGCCGGCGAGGTTGCCCATCGGCTCCAGGCTGATGGCCGTGAAATTGGTGGCGATCACGGCAAACATCATCAGGAGGATCGAGAAGAGCGCATAGGAGAAGGCGAAGGACGGCGTGCCGCCGAGTGCTGCGACAAAGCCGATTGCCGAAATGATGGTGAAGAGCAGCATGGCGGCATGGGAGATGCGGCGCATGCCGAAGCTGCGCACCAGCATGCCGTTCAGGAAGTTTGCGACCGCGATGCCGCCTGCCGTCGCGGCAAAGGCGATCGGCAGCCAGTCGCCGAGGCCGTAGACCTCGCCGAAGACCTGCTGGACCGAGATGACATAGGCGCTGATGACGCCGGTGAACATGGTGAGCCCGATCATGTAGCCGCAGGTGATGCGGTTGGTCAGAACCGTCCTGAAGCCATCGGCGACGGCGGCGAAGGAGAGCGGAATGCGCTCGTCCGGCGGCAGCGATTCCTTCAGGCGCAGGAGCGCCCAGACGAAAAGGATCGAGGCGACGACGCCGAGCAGGATGAAGATCCAGTGCCATTCGGCATAGGTGATGATCAGCTGGCCGACGGAGGGGGCAACGATCGGCACGATCATGAAGACGATCATGACATAGGACATGACGCGGGCCATCTCGCGGCCGCCGAAGCAGTCGCGCACGATCGCCATGGTGGTGATGCGCACGGCCGCGCCGCCGATGCCCTGGACGAAACGCATGACCAGCAGCATTTCGAAACTGCCGGTGGCGGCCGCCGCAAACATGCCGATGACATAGCAGGCGAGGCCGCCGAGCAGGATGTTGCGGCGGCCGAAGGCATCCGACAGGCTGCCGAAGACGATCTGCGAGGCGCCGAAGCCCAAGAAGAACACGCCGATGACGAGCTGCGTGTCGTTGTTGTTGGTCACGCCGAGCGAATGGCCGATGCTCGGCAGTGCCGCCAGCATGCTGTCGATCGCCATGGCGATCGAGGCGGTCATGATGGCGATCGTCACCACGAATTCGACGAAGCCCATGCCGATGCGGGCCGAACCCTGGTTTTCCGTATGCGGTTTGTGTGTCGGAGTCATTCGAATCCCCCTGAATGACGCAAGAGCGGCCGCAACGCGGCCGAATGAAGCGGGATGCGGCGAGCCCCTACCAGAATGCCCCGCCGCCTGATGTGTCTGGAAGCTTCCGGTGCCCGATATCAGTGGCCGATATCGGTGAAGCTCGAAAGCGATGCGTCCTTCGACAGCGGCGCGTGCTGTGCCCTGAACAGCCGGCCCTTTTCGGCGATCAGCACGAAGACGATGCCGATCAGCGAGACGACGAAATAACCGGCGATCATCGGCGTTGCCGTGCCGTTATAGGCCTGCCCGATCATGGCGCCGATCGAGGCGCCGCCGACCGTGCTCATGAAGCCGATCACCGAGGAGGCCGTGCCGGCGAGATGGCCGAGCGGCTCCATGGCGAGCGAATTGAAGTTCGAGCCGATCCAGCCGAACTGGAACATGACCAGCGCGAAGAAGACGATGAAGATCGCAAAGGGCATCGGCTGCGGCCCGAAGGCCTGCACCAGAAGCCAGACGAAGCTCAAGAGGCAGAAGCCGATGATGGAGGCGTGCGACAGGCGGCGCATGCCGAAACGGCCGACGAGCTGGGAATTGATGAAGGACGAGAAGGCCATGAACAGGGCCACGCCGGCGAAAGCCACCGGCGCGTATACGCCGAGCCCGTAAATGCCGACATAGATCTGCTGGGCGGAATTGATGAAGCCGAACAGCGCGCCGAACAGGATCGTGCTGGCGATGGTGTAACAGAGGGCGATGCGGTTGGAAAGGAAGATCGCAAAACCCTGCAGGATGGAGCGCGCCGTGAACGGGCGCACATTGGCCGGATCCAGCGTTTCGGGCAGGCGCAGATACATCCAGATGCCGACGGCCGTCGCCATCGTGCCGATGAAGACGAAGATCATGTGCCAGGTGCTGACGAGCATGATGATCTGGCCGCTGCCGGGCGCAATGACCGGCACGATCATGAAGACCATCATGATGAGCGACATGACTTCCGCCATCTGCCGGCCGCCGTAGACGTCGCGGACGATGGAGATGGTGATGACGCGGGTGGCGGCCGAACCGAGGCCCTGGATGAAGCGCAGCGCCAGAAGCCCGGCGAAGGTCGGCACGACGGCGATGCCGAAAGCGGAAACGACGTAGATGCTGAGGCCGATCAGCAGCGGAACGCGGCGGCCGAAGCGGTCCGACAGCGGGCCGTAGAAAAGCTGGGCGAGGCCGAAGCCGAACAGATAGGCGGAAACGACATATTGGCGATGATTTTCGTTTTCGACACCGAGACTCGCGCCGATCTGCTGCAATGCGGGCAGCATGATGTCGATCGCCAGCGAGTTGACGGCCATCATGAAAGCCGCAAGCGCGATAAATTCCAGCTTGCCCATGGGCAGCCGACCCGCGGACATGGCTTGTGATGAATCTGTCACAATGAAATTCCCATAAACAGGTCAAGGCGCTGCTTGGCGCAGCGCCTCGAACTCAAAATACAGATTTGGAAACCGGACGGACGCCCGATGACCGATCAGGCGGCGCCTTTGACCGTGACGCCGTTTTCCTGGAGATGCTGCTGGAGCTCACCGGCCTGGAACATTTCCCGGACGATGTCGCAGCCGCCGATGAACTCGCCCTTGACGTAGAGCTGGGGGATCGTCGGCCAGTTGGAGTAATCCTTGATGCCCTGGCGGATTTCCGAATCGGCGAGCACGTTGATGCCCTTATAGTCGACGCCGAGATAGTCGAGGATCTGCACGACCTGGCCGGAGAAACCGCACTGCGGAAACTGCGGCGTGCCCTTCATGAAGAGGACGACGTCGTTGCTCTTGACTTCGTTGTCGATGAATTCGTTGATACCGCTCATGGGACCTAATCCTTTCAACAGGCAGGTTAAAGGCCCGCCGTTTCAATCATTTTCCTTAGATAGCATGTGGGGGCGGGAATTCCACCCGCCCAAACCAAAAAAAGACCAATCCGCGACACTCTGCGGCTGGTATTGTTGCCCATGTGTTACTGCTCCCTGGCGAGGTAAGCCTGGATCTGTTCAATCTCGCTGTCGGTGAAGTGGCTGAAGTCCCACTGCGAGACTTCGGTCATGACGCCGAGGTCGCGCCCGCCCATGCCCTTGCCGGTGCGCAGCAGGGCCTTGAACTGTTCGGGCGGATAGGATTGCGCCAGGGGCTTCAGGGCAGGGGCCTTGAAGGCGGCCGACTGTTTCTCGGTGTCGAGATTGTGGCAGTGGCTGCAATCCGTCTTCCACATATATTCGCCGATATCGGCCGGGCGCGCCGCCGCCGGCTTGAAATCCGGCGCCACGTCGTCGGCCTCGAAGGGGATCTGGCCGAGCGCCAGCGCGATTCGCCCGACAGGCCCCCAGCTCGTGCCGCCGTCGACGGCATCGGGAAGCGGCTTCTGGCTGCGCAGCCAGGCGATGATATCGGCCATGTCCTCGTCCGAAATGTTGGAGAGGTTGCTGGCCGGCATGATGACGGCGCCGGTGCCGTCCCGCTTGATGCCGTGGCGGATGAGGCGCACCAGTTCGGCATCGGTATATTCGGGAACCAGCCGCGTCAGGTTCGGCGCGACGAGGCGGCCGAGCGCGGGGTCGTCCACCAGGACGTTGCCGGCATCGCGGTGACAGCCGCCGCACATGAAAGTGCGGGCGCGCCGTTCCGATTCCTCCGGCGACAGCGTCGTCTTGACGGTGAAATCGGCCGCCGCCAGATCGTAGCTCCTTGCAAGCCGCATTTCGGACAGGCTGTAGACGGCGCCAACCGCTACAAGACAGAGAACGACGAGTGCGGCGAGAACGATTTTCAGGATGCGAAACATTTGAAGACCTCCCAGGAAGATATGGTTCAAGCGGCGGCCGGACGCTGCCTTGCGGCAACAGCCCGTTCAAAATCGCCATAGGCAAGGTTCCAGCCGCGGCGTTCCCTCAGCGTCGCAAGCCAGCGCAGGACGTTGGGAAAGGCGGAGAGATCGACATCAGCAAAAGCGCCGAGCGTGACGTTGGCGGCGCCGACATAGTCGGCAAGCGTGATTTCGCTGCCGCAGACGAACTCGCCGTCGCCGATCATGCGGTCGTTGAGAACCTGCAGATATTTGCGGCTGCCCTGCGCGCCGATCGCGCGCATCGCGGCAAGCGTGTTTGCCTCCAGCGCCAGCAGGGGCGGCAATATATGGGTGTAGGAAAGCAGGACGCAGTGGAAGACGTGGAAATTCGTCTGGAACCAGCTGATGGCCTCGTCGACACGGGTGCGGGCCTGCAGTTCCGCCGGATAGACGGGCATTTCATATTTCAGGGCGACGTAGCGGATGATCGCCGAACTCTGCGCCACAGTGAAATCGCCATCGACCAGCACGGGAACCTGAGCATTGGCATTGATGCCGCTAAATTCGGCCGTGTATTGCTCTCCGTCGGCGATCGAGATGATCTGTTCTTCGAACTCGACATTCTGGTCAAACAGGAAAAAAGAGGCGATGCGCGAAGATGTCGAGGTCGGATCGTATATAAGCTTCATGATATTTACTACCCGGGAATAGAAACGGCGGCGGCGATCTGCTAAGGCAATTCTTGGGCGGGCTCAAACACCGATATTGAAAGTTGGTTCTGCATTTTTGCATAATGGACGCATGGTGGAGTGGGGCGATCTCAAATTTCTGCTGCATGTGGTGCGCGAGGGCTCGACGCTCGCGGCCTCGCGCGTGCTCAATACCAGCCAGAGCACGGTCATGCGCCGCATTGCCGTGCTCGAAGGCCAGCTTGGGCTGAGCCTGTTTGAAAAGCGCCGCAGCGGCTATGTGCCGACCGATACGCTGCTTGGCCTGCTCGGCAAGCTGGAGGCGGTGGAGGCTGCCCATTCGGCCTTCGAAAGCGAGGCCCGCGTCATCTGCCGGGGTTTGAGCGGCACGGTGCGGCTGACGACGCCGGAACTGATCTCAAGCCATTTCCTGAAATTTCCGCTGCAGCAGTTCCGCCAGCTCAATCCCGATATCCGGATCGAGCTGGTGGCGAGCGACGATTATCTCGATCTGTCCTGGGAGGCCGATATTGCGCTGCGGGCCGGCGACCCGCCGACGGACGGCGCGCTCTTCGGGCGGCGCATCATCAACGACACCTGGAGCGTCTATTGCAGCCGCGCCTATGCGGAGGCGAACGGCTACCCCACGACGACGGCCGATTTCGGCAAGCACGGCTTCATCTGCATCGTCGAGCGGGCGCGGCCGGACAGGCTGACGGAGTGGATGAACACGCATTTTCCGCCTGATAACATCGTCCTGCGCCACAGCAGCCTCATGTCCGCCTTCTTCAGCGTCAAGGCCGGTGACGGCATCGGCATCTGTCCGGACATGATCGGCACGAACGAGCCGGATTTCATCCGCTGCATGCCGGTCGACGTGCAGACCGGCAAGGAAGTCTGGCTGCTCGCGCATGAGCGCAACCGCCAGACGCCGCGCATCCGCATCGTTCTCGATTTCCTGACCGAGCACCTGATGAAAAAGGTGCAGACGATGCGGCTGGTGATGGGGGAGAAGGTCTGAAGCTCCTGCCGGCCTATGCGCGCCGCTGCTTGCTGCGGCCGGCGGCGGTACGGCGCCTGCTCACCTGTTTGCGGGCCGGTTTGCGGCTCACCGACGCTGCCTTGCGGGTAGTGCGGCCCGTTGCGGCCGATGCGGCCTTGCGGCGCTTGCGCTTGGTCGTGGTGCGGCCCGCCGTCTTCTTCAAAATTTCCTTCAGCACGCTGTCGATGACGCCTGATACAAGTTCGTTCACGAGATTGGCCACAAAATCCCCCTCAATCCTATCGAAACGCCGCTTTTCCTATTGAATTCCCGAGGAGTTCGCTTAGCAAGGCGGCTCGAAGTTTTTATCCGTTTTTTCGCCGTATTTTCAAGCGAACCGGTCACTCGATCAACGGCGCATTCAACCCGCCTGAAAGAAGAAAAAGACTATGAAACTCGTCGAAAAGCGGGTGGTGCTGCATTTTCCCGGATTCGAACCGCTGGATGGCGCAGCGCATCGGGCGCGCTACGAGCGCAGTGCAAGGCAAAGCGCCTCCGTCTGGGGCTACAATGTCGCGACCGGTGCCGCCGACGACGGGCACCATGTTTCCTTCGATGTCGGCACCGGTGCCGACGGCTGGCAAACGCAGACGCGCGTGCATGTCTTCGATCACAATGAGCTGGTGGAGCGGTTGCGCGCCGGCAATACGGCCGGGCGGATCGCGTCGGGTTTTGCCAGCTTCTGGCAGGTTGTGCGCGAGGGCGGCATGGCCGGCTATTTCCGCCATGCCTGGCGCTTCGGCCTGTTCTTCATCTTTCCCTTCCTGCTGACGGCGTTCGCGATCCTCGTCGCGCTGCAGATCCTGACGCTGCATTACTGGCTCGGCCTTCCGGGCTGGCACTTCGGCTGGAGCGCGCCGCTGGCGGCCGTTTTCTTCATCTTCGGTTTTCTGCCCTTTTCGGAGCGGTTCCACACGCTGCACCTCTTCGCCGACTGGGAAATGGCCGTGGCGCTGGCGCGCATGGACAGGCCCGAATTCAACGACTGGCTGGAGCAATGCGCAAGCGCGATGCGCGCAGCGCTCGACGAGGAGGCGGACGAATATGTCATCTCCTCACACAGCATGGGCTCCAGCGTCGCCGCCCATGTCGTCGGCATCCTGCTGGAGCGGGAGCCGGACGTCTTCAAGGGCAAGCGCGTGGTGTTTGCGACACTCGGCTGCGCCATCCTGCAATGCGCGCTGATGTCGTCGGCGACGCTGCTGCGCTCGCGCGTCGGTCTGATTGCCCGTTGCCCGGATATTTTCTGGCTGGACGTGCAGTGCCTGACGGACTCGATCAATTTCTACAAGGTGCCGGTCGTCAGCGTTTCCGGCCACCCGGACGCGCCGCAGGCCAGCATGATCCATATCCGCGTCCGGCAGATGCTGACGCCAGAGCATTACAGGAAGATCCGCGGGGATCAGTTGCGCGTGCACCGGCAATATGTGCTGGGGCCGGACACGAAATCCGCCTTCGATTTCACGCTGCTGACCGCCGGGCCGATGCCGGCCTCCGTCTTTGCCTATCCCGAGCAGAGCAAGCTTCCGGCCTGAACCTGCAAACCGAGAGAGAGCGTCGATCGCCTTCGCGCGGGTCCGTCCGATCGTCAAAAGGCCCGGCGGGAAAATTCTTCCAGCCGGGCCGTTCGTTTCCGTTCTTCAGTTGAACCCGGATTTCAATCCGGCGCCGAGGTCTGCAGGGCAAGCGCGTGCAGGATGCCGCCCATGTTGCCTTTCAGCGCCTCGTAAACCATCTGATGCTGCTGCACGCGGCTCTTGCCGCGAAAGGCTTCCGCGACGACTTCGGCGGCGTAGTGGTCGCCGTCGCCCGCCAGATCGCGGATCGTTACCTTGGCACCGGGAATCCCGGCCTTGATCATGTCTTCGATATCGCCGGGTGTCATCGCCATGATCGTTACTCCCTATACATTATTCCGCAGCGACCAGCTCGCCGCTGTTATCCATGAAATCAGGGAACCACGATTCATGGGCATCACGCAATTGCTGAATCGGCAGGGCGATCAGATCGTCGACGACGAGCGCATCCCCCTGGACGGCGCCGAGACGGCGGAAGGGCACGCCGGCGCCTTCGGCATTGGCGCAGACGAAATCGGCGACATCCTTCGGGACCGTGAGAACGTAGCGCGCCTGATCCTCGCCGAAGAGCAGGGCATGCGCGGCACCCTTGCCTTCGCTGAGGCTGATGCGCAAGCCCTTGCCCGAGGCCATCGCCATTTCGGCGAGCGCGATCGCAAGACCGCCCGAGGAAATGTCGTGGCAGGCAGTCGCCTGGCCGTTGCGGATGACGGAGCGGACGAAATCACCGTTGCGGCGCTCGGCAAAGAGATCGACTTCCGGCGCCGGGCCTTCCGCGCTGCCGACAATATCGCGCAGGTAGACGGACTGGCCGAGATGGCTGCCGTCGGTGCCGATGAGCAGGACCCTGTCGCCTTCGGCCGCACTGCCGATGCGGGCCATCTTGCGCCAGTCGGGCATCAGGCCGACGCCGGCAATGGTGGGCGTCGGCAGGATGGCGACGCCGTTGGTCTCGTTATAGAGCGAGACGTTGCCGGAGACGATCGGGAAGTCGAGCGCGCGGCAGGCTTCGCCGATGCCCTTCACGGCGCCGACGAACTGGCCCATGATTTCGGGCTTTTCCGGATTGCCGAAATTGAGGTTGTCGGTCGCAGCCAGCGGCTCGGCGCCCGTTGCCGTGATGTTGCGCCAGCATTCGGCGACGGCCTGCTTGCCGCCTTCGAAAGGATCGGCCTCGACGTAGCGCGGGGTGACGTCGGAGGAAAAGGCGAGGGCCTTCAACGGGTGGCCCTCGACGCGCACGACACCGGCGTCACCGCCCGGAAGCTGCAGGGAATTGCCCTGGATCAGCGTGTCGTACTGTTCGTAGACCCAACGGCGGCTGGACTGGTTGGCGGAGCCGACGAGCTTGAGCAGCGCTTCGTTGTAATCCGTGGGAGCGGCAACGAGATTAGCCGGCAGGGGCGCGCGCTTGTCGGATTCGCGCCAGGGGCGGTCATATTCCGGCGCCTGGTCGCCGAGATCCTTGATCGGCAGGTTGGCGACTTCCTCGCCCTGATGCATGACGCGGAAGCGCAGGTCGTCGGTGGTCTTGCCGACGATGGCGAAATCGAGGCCCCACTTGACGAAGATCGCCTTGGCTACCTCTTCCTTTTCCGGCTGCAGGACCATGAGCATGCGCTCCTGGCTTTCCGACAGCATCATCTCGTAGGCCGTCATGCGCTCTTCGCGCACCGGCACCTTGTCGAGTTCCAGCAGGATGCCGAGGTCGCCCTTGGCGCCCATTTCGACAGCCGAGCAGGTGAGGCCGGCGGCACCCATGTCCTGGATGGCGATGACGGCACCCGTCTGCATCAGTTCAAGGCAGGCCTCCAGCAGGCACTTTTCGGTGAAGGGGTCGCCGACCTGAACGGTCGGGCGCTTCTCCTCGATCGATTCGTCGAATTCGGCCGATGCCATGGTGGCGCCGCCGACGCCGTCGCGGCCGGTCTTGGCACCGAGATAGACGACGGGCAGGCCGACGCCCTTGGCTTCCGACAGGAAGATGGCGTTCGACTTGGCGAGACCTGCCGCAAAGGCGTTGACCAGGATGTTGCCGTTGTAGCGGGCGTCGAATTCCACTTCGCCGCCGACCGTCGGCACGCCGAAGGAATTGCCGTAGCCGCCAACACCGGCAACCACACCGGCGACGAGGTGGCGGGTCTTGGGATGGTCGGGCTCGCCGAAGCGCAGCGCGTTCATGGCAGCGATCGGGCGCGCGCCCATGGTGAAGACGTCACGCAGGATGCCGCCGACGCCGGTCGCGGCCCCCTGATAGGGCTCGATATAGGAGGGGTGGTTGTGGCTCTCCATCTTGAAGACCACGCAATCGCCGTCGTCGATATCGACCACGCCGGCATTTTCGCCCGGTCCCTGGATGACCCGCGGCCCCTTGGTCGGCAGCGTGCGCAGCCACTTCTTGGAAGACTTGTAGGAGCAGTGCTCGTTCCACATGGCCGAGAAGATACCGAGCTCGGTGAAGGTCGGTTCGCGGCCGATCAGATCGAGAATGCGCTGGTATTCATCCGGCTTGAGACCGTGCGAGGCGATGAGTTCCGGCGTGATCTTGATGGTGTTTGGAATGGTCATGAGCTCTTGAAAGTCCCTGCCTAGAGCAATCCAGCGAAAGTGCGCAGCGGTTTTGCGTCCGGAATGCGTGAAAACAAAGAGATAGAGCATGCCTGCGATTCAAGCGAATAACGGACATGCTCTAGCGCGTTTGTCGTGTCTTTAGCTTATGTAGGAACCGCGCGCGACAGGAAAATGCCTGCCGTCAACAGAGGGCAGGCACATAAGCTTTACAATGCCGTCTCCGGCGGTCGCCACGGTCAGAATTTGTAGCCGACCATCAGCCCGGCGCGGGTCATGCCGTCATTCGGGCCGTCGCAAAGATTGGCGTTCGAGGAATGGGCGAGCTGTGCCATGACATTCCAGTTGCTGTCGAAGCGATAGCCGGCGCCGAGATATTCGTGGAACAGCACGCGACAGCCGAGATCCGGACCGTCGTCATTGCCGCGAAGATCGCCGGTGTGGACGACACCGCCGAAACCGGCCTCGGCGAAGATCCTGTCGCTGAGATCGACGGTCCAGGTGAAACCGGCGAAAAACTGCGTCGCTTCGCCAGCCGTGCCGATCGAGGTGCCGACATGGACGCGCGGGTGCATGAGCTGCTGTTTCCAGCCCGTCGCCTGCTCGAAGCCGAAGGGGTCGAAAAGGGCCGTTATTTCGGGAAAGACGCCGTCTTCACCCGAATGGCCGCCCTGGATGGAGGCGGATGCGCCGAAGCGCAATTCGTCGAAGACCTTGTCTGCGGCCGCCGCCGCCGATGACATTCCCAAGCTGCTGGCAATTGCTGCGACCGACGCGATACCGGACAGGCGCAGCAGGAACGAAGGAAGATCGAATTTCATCTGCTGTCCTTTGATTCCCGCCTGAACAGCGGGACAGGACAGAGGTAACATGCAGGCATCAGCGGTAAAGCGCCGCTCTTCCGATCAGGGGCTTTTCCACATTCCTGACACCGAATTGCAACAGTTCAGATCTCCCCGTCATAGGCCGAGCCGCCGTTTTCCAGCAGTCTTTTCAAGATCATAAGCCCAGACAGCATCTCGCTTCTATCCTTCGGCGAGGAGATTCCGATGCGCACCCGGTGGTAGGCCTTCTCGCCGCGGGCGGCCTTGAACTCGTCCTCGTCGTCCACCAGCACGCCGTCCCGGTAGGCGGCGTTCTTGAAGGTGCCGGACATCCAGGGCTCCGGCAGCTTGAGCCAGAGGAAGGGCGCGTGCGGGTGGGATTCGAATTCGAAGCCCTGCAGATGCTCGCGGGCGAGGCCGACGCGGGCAGACAGTTCCACGACGCATGTATTGCGGATCTCGTGCGCCTTGCCGCTGGCGACCAGCCGCGCGCAGGTTTCGGCGAGGATGAAGGGCAGGCCGCCCGTCACCATCTTGTGCGTGACCTTGATGCGCTGGGCGAAATGCGGCGGGCAGGCCACCCAGCCGCCGCGCACGCCGGCGGCAACCGATTTCGACAGGCCGTTGACCAGGAAAGTGCGGTCGGGCGCGATCGAGGCCAGCAGCGGCGTCTCGTCATTGGCCATGCCGCCGTAAAGATCGTCCTCGATGATCCACACACCGTGGCGCCTGGCAATCTCGGCAATGGCGACGCGCCGCGCATAGGGCATGATGGCGAGCGTCGGATTGTGGACCGTCGGCATCAGGAAGATAAGCTTCGGATGCTGCTGCTGGCAGAGCCGCTCGAAATCCTCGGGGATGACGCCGTTCTCGTCCGACTCGACCGTCAGCGCACGCCGGCCGAGCAGGCGCACGCTGCGGCTGACCTGCGTATAGGTGAGGTTTTCGAAGACGATCTTGTCGCCGGGCGCAGACACGGCGGCGATGACGGCAATGGCCGCGGCATGGGCGCCGAGCGTGGGGACGACGTTTTCGACCTCCGGCGACCAGTCGTTGCGCGCCAGCCAGAGACGGCCGGCCTCGAACCAATTCATGGGAAAGCTGCGCGAATAGGAGGAGATTTCCGCCAGGTGCTGCTCGCCGATCTCGGCCATGATGCCGGCAATGACCTTGCCCTGACCGAGATCGGGGGCGGCGGTCGTGTCGAAGCGAAGCTTGTTTGCCGGGGCCTCCGCAATGCGCGTGCCGCTCAGAGAAAGGGTAAGCGGATCGGCCTGTTCGCTCGGGGGCGTATTGGCGCGGTCGAGCACATAGGTGCCGCGGCCGACTTCGCCGGCAACGAGACCGCGTTCATGCACCAGCGCATAGGCGCGGCCGATTGTTCCGATTGTCACCCCGATGTCATAGGCGAGGTTTCTCTGCGGCGGCAATTTCGTGCCCGCCGGCAAGGCGCCGGAAGCAATGGCGGATTCGATATTGTCCGCAAGCCGCATATAGACCGGGCCGGAGCCCTGCGAGAGATCGGGGAGCCAATTTGTCATGGTGACAATGATTAGATTGTCACCCTTACCCTGTCAAGACTATGTGACAATCCCATGAGCGGAAACAACAGGAGCCAAGGATGTCCGTTGTACCTCAAGTAAAGTGCGATATTGTATCGATTGTCTCTATCGATAGCCCGCATGCGATTGTTCTCCCCAGGCAGGCGCCGGCCAAGACATGGCTCGGCCGGCTGTGGGCCGCCTTTTGCCTGTGGCAGCAGAAGCGGGAGGGGCGCCGCGCGCTGCGCGGGCTGACGGCGGACCAGCTCAAGGATATCGGCCTGTCGCGGTCCGATGCCGCACGCGAAGTCAGCAAATCGTTTTTCTGGGATTGAGCCCGGAGCCTGGAGCAATCCAGCAAAAGCGGTTCCCACTTTTGCTGGAATTGCTTTAGCTGCAGGCGCGGTTGCCGCCGGACCAGCGGGTTACATCGGCGGCGATGCGGCCGGCGACCGGCTCGGACATCATCGGGCCGAAGGCCTGCATTCTCGCCGGATTGCCTTCCGCCTGCACGACGAGCAGCGGCCGGCTTTCCGGGCTGCCCTTGTGCACCACGAGAATGCGCGGACGGCCGGAGAAGGAATTGAGTTCCGGTGCCAGCTTGTAAGCGGCAAAAGCCGCGTCGCCCGACTTGAACCAGCAGCTGTTGGCGCCAAGCGCCACACGCTCCATCGTCGACAGCGCACTGCGGTCCGGCCCCTTTGCGGGTGTCGAGGACTGGCAGGCGGCGACGAGTGCGGCAAGGCCGGCAAAGGCAGCGGCGTGAGCAATGGCTGCGAAAAGGCGAGGGCGCATCTGTCTTGTTCTCTGGCCGGAAATCAGGCAGCGATGACGTCGAGCGCCGAGGCAAACAGGCCGCGGCCATCCGAACCGCCATGGGCGGCTTCGATGAGGTTTTCCGGATGCGGCATCATGCCGAGAACGTTGCCCCTGGCATTCATGACGCCGGCGATGTCGTTGACCGAACCGTTCGGATTGGTGCCTTCCGCATAGCGGAAGACGACCTGGCCATTGCCTTCGATGGCGGACAGCGTCTCGGCATCGGCGAAATAGTTGCCGTCGTGATGGGCGACCGGGCAGCGGATGATCTGGCCCTTTTCATAGGCGCGGGAGAAATCCGTCTCGGCATTGACGACTTCGAGCTTGATCTCGCGGCAGACGAATTTCAGCGAGGCATTGCGCATCAGGGCGCCGGGCAGCAGGCCGGCCTCGACGAGGATCTGGAAGCCGTTGCAGACGCCCAGAACCTTCACGCCCCTGTTGGCCTTCTCGATGATCGCCTGCATGACCGGCATGCGCGCGGCAATGGCGCCGCAGCGCAGGTAATCGCCGTAGGAGAAGCCGCCGGGAATGACGATCAGATCGACGTCAGGGATTTCCGTCTCCGTCTGCCAGATCGTCACCGGCCTGTGACCGGAGATCTTGGTGAGAGCGGCGATCATGTCGCGATCGCGGTTGAGGCCCGGAAGTTGAACGACGGCTGATTTCATGGTTGCGGTTCAAACCTTGCTTGTGCTTCTGCCAGTTCTCGAAGTTCGAGACGATTTTCGATACGGTCGAGCCGATCAAGAATTTGGCCAATCGTACCGCGCAGATTGTTTATGTCGCCCTGCATGACATGCATGTGGTTTCGAAAGCTGACCATCTCCTGGCGCATATCGCGCTGCCCTTCCTTTACGGAAGACACATCTGTCTGAATCCTCCTCAGGATTTCAAACAGAAGCTCTTGGTTCACTTCAGCCATCGATTATTCCTCACAACCCCTAGTCGAGAGAAATAGTATAGTTCTCAATCACCGTATTGGCCAGCAGCTTTTCGCACATTGCCTTGAGATCGGCCTCGGCCTTGGCCTTGTCTGTGCCTTCCAGTTCCAGGTCGAAGACCTTGCCCTGGCGGACATGGCCGACGCCGCCGAAGCCGAGCGCGCCGAGCGCGCCTTCGATGGCCTTGCCCTGAGGATCGAGAACGCCGTTTTTCAGCGTGACGGTGACGCGAGCCTTGATCACTTGTTTTTCCCTGCTTTGCTTGACCAGACGGTTTTTACTTGACCAGAACCGGGCCGGTGCCGCGCACGGGCTCGTTCTCATTGATGATGCCGAGACGGCGCGCGACTTCGGAATAGGCCTCCAGCAGACCGCCCATATCGCGGCGGAAGAGGTCCTTGTCCATCTTCTTGTGCGTCTCGATATCCCAGAGGCGGCAGCTGTCGGGCGAGATTTCGTCGGCCAGGATGATGCGCATCATGTCGCCTTCGAACAGGCGGCCGCATTCGATCTTGAAATCGACAAGCTGGATGCCGACGCCGAGGAAGAGGCCGGTCATGAAGTCGTTGACGCGGATGGCGAGCGCCATGATGTCGTCAAGCTCGGCCGGATTGGCCCAGCCGAAGGCGGTGATGTGCTCTTCGGAGACCATCGGGTCTTCGAGCGTGTCGGACTTGTAATAGAATTCGATGATCGAGCGCGGCAGGACCACGCCTTCCTCGATGCCGAGGCGTTTGGCGAGCGAGCCGGCAGCGACGTTGCGCACGACGATCTCGAGCGGGATCATCTCCACTTCCTTGATCAGCTGCTCGCGCATGTTGAGCCGGCGGATGAAGTGGGTGGGAATGCCGATCTTGTTCAGATGGCTGAAGATGTATTCGGAAATACGGTTGTTGAGGACGCCCTTGCCATCGATGACTTCGTGTTTCTTCTTGTTGAAAGCAGTGGCATCGTCCTTGAAGAACTGGATCAGCGTGCCCGGTTCAGGTCCCTCATACAGAATCTTTGCCTTGCCCTCGTAGATACGGCGGCGACGGTTCATTGTGGTTATTCTCTAGCTGTTGGCGCTCTTGGGATGGCGCGCGTGGATCGATCTCGTGGCGTCCCCTTAAAGGAAAAGAGAGAGTTTCACAATCCGCCTGTCACTCCTTCCCCGGTTTCCGGCCTCGGGCGGGAAAACCGCATAGAGAATCGAAATCTTGCCAAGGGGAGACTACCGCCTTTTTCCTTACGGTGGAATGAAGGCAAAATCCCGGACGGGTTATGCAGGCCCTTATCTGGAGGCCGTCCTGGAAACGGAGCGGCGCAGAGCCCTCTGCAGCGCGCGAGCCTCGCCCTCCGGACGCCGCCAGCCTTCCTCGCGGGCAAAAGCCGGGATCTGCCGGGCCGGCATCGGCCGGGCAAGCGCGTAACCCTGCAGCATGTCGCAGCCGATCTCCTGCAGGATGCGGACGTGATCGGTCGTCTCGACACCTTCGGCAGTCACGAGGATGTTCAGCGAACGGCCGATCTCGACGATGGAGCGCACGAGCTTGCGCTGCTCGGCCGATTGCGGCAGCCGGCCGATCAGTTCGCGGTCGATCTTCAGCGTTTTCGGGCTCAGCCGCAGCAGGCTGACGATCGAGGCGTGGCCGGTGCCGAAATCATCGACCTCGATATCGATGCCGAGCTTCTTCAGCTTCTTGAGATTGGCCGCGACCGCATCGTCGCAATCGTCGAGCGAGATCGATTCCAGGAGTTCGAAGGACACCGTGCCGGGCTCGATCTTCAGCGAACGCAGCTTCTTGCCGAGCTGCGGATCGGACAGTCTCCGGCCGGAGACATTGACCGAGATGCGGGGGACGGCAAAACCTTCGCCGATCCAGGCCTTGCGGTCGGCGATGGCGCGTTCGAGGATCAGCGCGTCGATGGTCGAAACGACATCGAGATCCTCGGCGATATCGAGGAAACGATCGGGCGCCAGCAGCCCGTGTTCGGGGTGCTGCCAGCGGGCGAGCGTCTCGATGCCGGCAATGTCGAGCGTGCGGGCATCGAACTGCGGCTGGTAGAAGGGCACGAATTCGTTGCGCTCCAGGCCGATCAGGATTTCGTCGGCAAGGCGCTTGGCCGTCAGGATCGAGCGGCGCGCGGCATTGGAGAAAAATTCGTGGCGGTTGCGGCCGGAGCCCTTGGCCCGGTAGAGCGCGATGTCGGCATTGAGCAGGAGCTGTTTTTCGTCGAGCCTCGCGCCGGCGTCGATGGCGATGCCGATGCTGGCGCCGAAACGGCAATCGTGCCCCTCATATTTGATGGGCTTGCGCAATTCGCGGATGATGCGCTCGGCGACGGTGGCAATCTTCTTCGAGGCGGTATCGACGATGCAGAGGATGACGAATTCGTCGCCGCCGATGCGCGCCACGAAATCGGTCGCGCGAATGGAATCGCGCAGCACCCGGGCGGCATGTTTGAGCATATGGTCGCCGGCGCGGTGGCCGAGCGTGTCGTTGATCTGCTTGAAGCGGTCGAGATCGATATGGAGGATGGCGAGCGCCGTGCCTTCCTCGCGGCAACGGGCCGAATAGGCCTCGACCATCTTGTCGAGATAGCGGCGGTTCGGCAGGCCGGTCAGATAGTCGTGCAGGGCCAGATGCTCGATGCTTTCCTTGGCGGCTTCGAGTTCCCGGTTGCGCGCTTCGGCCAGGTCCTTGGCGCGCTGCAATTCGTTGCGCAGCGCCACTTCCTCCGTCACGTCCCAATTGGCGCCGATGAGCTTGCGGCAGCCGTTGCCGTCCACGAAGAAGGCGCCGCGGGCGCGGATGATGCGCTCGGCGCCGTCGCCCCTGACGATGCGGAACTCGTGATTGAAGCCGGTCTGGTCGTGGACATGGCGCTCGACGGTGCCGAGCACGCGCTCGCGATCGTCGGGATGGATCGCCTGCGGCCAGGCCGTCACCGCCGTCCGGCGATCGAAGCCCTTCAGGCCGTAGATGGCGATCAGCCTGTCGTCCCATTCCACGGTTTCATGATCGATATCGGCTTCGAAAACGCCGATATCGCTGATCTGCAGGGCAAGGTCGAGGCGGCGGGAAAGCTGCGCCAGCATCTCCCCGGTTTCCTTGCGCGCGGTGATGTCGGTGTCGGTGCCGACGACGCGCTGGGCCGCGCCGCTCTCATCCCATTCGACGGGCGCGCCGCGGCATTCGATCCAGACCCAGTGGCCGTCCCGGTGCCGCTCGCGATACTCGAAGACATGATAGTCGGGGTCGCCGGCATTCTGGCGCTCGATGGCGTTGACGACAAAATCGCGATCGTCGGGGTGGACGAGCTGCAGCCAGGCTTCGTAATCGCCGTCGGCCTGCTCGTCGGGCGCCATGCCGCGAATGCTTTTCCAGGTCTGCGAATAGAATTTCTTGTCGAGCCGGTAATTGTGGTCCCACACACCGAGACCGGAACCGACGAGCGCATAGTTCCACCGGCTCTCGCGCTCGGCAATATCGGAATCGTCGGTGTAGCTTGCAAACCCGTCGGCCGCCGGCTCGTCACGACTGGCATCGGCGGCTTTTGGCGGCTGGCTTTGCTTCACGGGCGCTCTCGCTTTTCTGGCGTCAGCGCAGTCTGCGGCCATTCCATTAAGAAATGCTTAGAAAGCCATCGCTTAATTCTCTGGAAATACCGGATTTTTCGGCCTGGTCAGCCGGGCAGGCGGCTCAGGAACTGGGCAAAGACCATCGTGCCTTCGGGCCAGGGGCCATGGCCGGATTCGGCATTGATGTGACCGGATTCGCCGGCATCCACCAGGAACGAACCCCAGCTGCTGGCGATATCGTCGGCATGTTCGTAGGTGCCGAAAGGATCGTTGCGGCTGGCGACGGTGATCGACGGGAAAGGCAGCGGATCGCGCGGGTAGGGGCCGAAGGTCATCAGGTGCTTCGGGCGGATATCCGGATTGGCGACATCGGGCGGCGCCACGAAGAAAGCGCCGGCGACGCGCTTGCGAAACAGCGGGATCGCGTGGATCACCGAGGGCACGCCAAGCGAGTGGGCGACGAGCACGACGGGGCGCGTGCAGCCGTTCACCTCTTCGGCGATGCGGGCCACCCAGTCCTCGCGCACGGGCTTGGACCACTCCGCCTGCTCGACGCGGCGCGCGGTGGAAAGTTTCGCTTCCCAGCGGCTCTGCCAATGGTCGGGGCCGGAATTGGTATAGCCGGGAACGATGAGAATATCTGCGTCTGAAGCTTTCATAGTGCGCCGATGTGAGAAAGCTTAACCGCGATGTCAAGGGAAAGAGCGACTTAGCTCAAGAAATTTGCTATTGTCACTTTGTGCCGGTTGCGTTCTCGTGTCGGCCTATCGTGCCGACATACTCGCCTCCGGCTTCATCTTGGCTGAGGAGGAGAAAGCCATGGCGACATTTCATGTCATGACAGGTGCCGGCGAAAGTTTTGCACGGCCTGCGATCAATCGCATCAGCATAGCCGACGTCTTCGATGCGCTGAGGCTGGGTTTCGAGGATTTCCGCGAGAAGCCTTCGCATTACGTTTTCCTGTGTCTCATGTATCCGATCGCCGGCATCTTCCTGACGATGCTGACCTCGGGCGCCAATCTCGCACCGATGGTCTTTCCGCTGATGTCGGGCTTCGTGCTGATCGGCCCGCTCGCCGCGGTCGGTCTCTATGAAATCAGCCGCCGGCGCGAGGCCGGGCTCGACACGTCCTGGCAACATGCGCTCGAGGTGCGCCGTTCACCGGCCCTGCCGTCGATCATCGCCGTCGGCCTGCTGCTGTTCGGCATCTTCACCGTCTGGCTGGTCACCGCACAGACCATTTACGCAAATCTCCTCGGCGAGGTTTTCCCGCGCTCCACCTCGCTCTTCCTGCAGCAGGTGTTCGGCACGCCGGAAGGCATGCAGCTCATCCTGTGGGGCAATCTGGTCGGTCTCGGCTTTGCGCTCGTCGTTCTGGCGATCACGGTCGTCACCTTCCCGATGCTGCTCGACAGGGATTGCGGGGCGGTGGCCGCAATGGTCGCCTCGGTGCGGGCAACCGCCGCCAATCCGGTTCCGGTGCTGTTCTGGGGCCTGATCGTCGCGGCATTGCTCGTCATCGGCACGATCCCGGTCTTTGTCGGCCTGGCGCTCGTCATTCCCATCCTCGGCCATGCGACATGGCATCTCTACCGCAAGCTGATTGCCCGCGAAGCCATGTAGCGGCAGCGGCCCGTTGCCGGGGTATCGCAAACTCTCCCGATACCCCGGAATTTCCACAGCGCCCGGAACCTCGCAACCGTGCCTGGAGTTTGTCTTGCGCCGGCTTCGAAGGAGGATTTCCAGGTGACCGTACGTCATGTGTTCGCCCGCTTCGCCACCAGGATATCGGAGTGGGCGGGCAAGCCCGTAAGCTTCATTCTGGCGCTCATCGCCGTCATCATCTGGGCCGCGCTTGGCCCCGTCTTCGACTATTCCGAAACCTGGCAGCTGGTGATCAATACCGGCACGACGATCGTCACCTTCCTGATGGTCTTCGTGCTGCAGAACGCGCAGACGCGCGACACCCGCGCCATCCAGGCCAAGCTCAACGAAATCATCCTGACGAGCCATGCCGAGAACCGCTTCATCGGCATCGAAAACCTCGATGAGGAGGACCTCAAGCATCTCGACCGGCTGGTGGCCAAGGCGGCCAAGGGCAGGGGCGAGACCGAGGCCCGCCGGACGACCGAGAAGCAGGCCGATCTGCCCGCCGCCAAGCCGGAGAAAAGGAAGCGCGCGGCGCCGGCGACAGCATCGCGCAAGCGCAAATGAAAACGGCGCCCCGCAGGCGCCGTTTCATGCCATGACCCCGGCCGGTCAGGCCTGGCCGAAGACGCGGCGGAAGATCGTATCGACGTGTTTCGTGTGGTAGCCGAGATCGAATTTCTCGCGGATATCGGCTTCCGAAAGGGCCGCGCGCACTTCGGTGTCGGCCAGCAGTTCTTCGAGGAAGTCCTTGCCCTGTTCCCAGACCTTCATGGCGTTGCGCTGCACGAGGCGATAGGCGTCCTCGCGGGAGACGCCGGCCTGCGTCAGCGCCAGCAGGACGCGCTGCGAATGGACGAGGCCGCGGAACTTGTCGAGGTTCTTCATCATGTTCTCGGGATAGACCACGAGCTTTTCGATGACGCCGGCCAGGCGGTTCAGCGCGAAATCGAGCGTGATGGTCGTATCCGGGCCGATGGCGCGCTCGACGCTCGAATGGCTGATGTCGCGCTCGTGCCAGAGGGCCACGTTTTCCATCGCGGGCACGACCGACATGCGCACGAGGCGGGCAAGGCCCGTCAGGTTTTCGGTCAGGACCGGGTTGCGCTTGTGCGGCATGGCCGAGGAGCCCTTCTGGCCCGGCGAGAAGAATTCTTCCGCTTCCAGCACTTCGGTGCGCTGCATGTGGCGGATCTCGATCGCGACGTTTTCGATCGACGAGCCGATGACGCCGAGTGTCGCGAAGAACATGGCGTGGCGGTCCCGCGGGATGACCTGCGTGGAAACGGTCTCCGGCACGAGGCCGAGGGCGGCGCAGACATGCTCTTCGACCTGCGGGTCGATATTGGCGAATGTGCCGACGGCGCCGGAAATGGCGCCGGTGGCGATTTCGGCGCGGGCCGCGACGAGGCGGGCGCGGTTGCGGCTCATCTCGGCGTAGAAGCGGGCAAAGGTCAGGCCCATCGTCGTCGGCTCGGCATGGATGCCGTGGCTGCGGCCGATGCGGATCGTATCCTTGTGCTCGAAGGCGCGCGCCTTCAGTGCCGCCAGGACGCGGTCCATGTCGGCAAGCAGGATATCGGCGGCGCGCACGAGCTGGATGTTCAGCGTCGTGTCGAGTACGTCGGAGGAGGTCATGCCCTGGTGCACGAAGCGGGCGTCGGGGCCGACGATTTCGGCAAGGTGGGTCAGGAAGGCAATGACGTCATGCTTGGTGACGGCTTCGATCTCGTCGATACGGGCAACGTCGAAGGTCGCCTTGCCGCCCTTTTCCCAGATGGTGGCGGCCGCCGATTTCGGGATCACGCCGAGGTTGGCAAGCGCGTCGCAGGCGTGCGCCTCGATCTCGAACCAGATGCGGAACTTGGTTTCGGGAGACCAGATGGCGACCATCTCTGGCCGGGAATAACGAGGGATCATGGGCGAGCGCCTTCATTTCGTGACAGTAGCTGCCGCCCCTGTAGCAAAGACGGCCGGCAATCTCAACGCATGCGTTTGGCAAGAGCCAGACTGGTGGCAAGCAGGCAGACAAGGCCGATGGGCAGGAACAGCCCGAGACCGATGACGAGGAACTGATAAACGGCGCTGACGCTGGTGAAGATGAATTGCAGCATCCAGATGAAGGAACCGAACGGCGCGTGCCAGCGGGAATAGAAAATCCGGTAATCCATGGCGAAGAGAAAGGCCGTCATCAGCACCGTGCCTACCGTCAACGCCAGGAAGAAGGCGGCAAAACGCGCTTCCACCCGATGGCCGAGCGCCAGATAGCGCCCGACCAGCAGGTTGAAGGGCCAGGAAAGCAGGCCGCCACCGAAATAAAGGATGGCGAGATCGAGGACGTGGCTCGTCTCCAGGCGATTGCGCAGGTAGAGGCCCGATATCGCCGAGATCAGCATCAGGACGCCCCAGAGCGGGGCGCCGACGAAAAGTTCCGGAAAGGACGGCCATGCCGCCCGCAGACGGTTCATTCTCAGGGGTGAACCGGAACGGCGATCCAGCGGCCGTTGCGGCCGTCGGGAGACGCGCTCAGCGCCAGGACGAGGGCGATATGGACAGGCTTGCCCGATTCCGGCTGATAGACGAGGGCGCCGCCCATGCGATATTCCACCGCGCAGCCGCGCTCGGCCGGAATGGCCTTGTCCTCATGGACGAGCTGGCGGTTCGGCGCGCCGTCCTTCTCGATGAGCTGCAGCGTGAAGCCGACGGCACGGTTGTTCATGCCCTTGCAGGCGTCGGGGGCGGCGACCTGCGCATCGCCGAGCAGCAGCGTATAGGCGCCGCGTGCCGGCCCGTCGGTGGCAAGCGGCGTATAGCGGATCGTCTTCATCGGCGAGCCAAGTTCGGTCGGCGGATTGAAGGCCGCGATCAGGCCGGGATTGGTCAGAAGGTCGTATTTGTCCATCTGCTGGCGGGCAGCCGTCAGGTTCTGGCGGCGCGCCTTGGAGAGATTGGCGTCCTTGTCCGTCAGCTCCAGATGAAAGGGCGTGCCCTCGAGATCGGCGCCGGTGTCGGTATCGATGAAATAGGTGTCCGAATAGGGGACCTTGCCGTCCTTCATGCCGAATTCCTGGAAGGCAAAGACCTTGCCGTCGGCGGAAAAGCCGACAGGCTGAATATTGGCAATATCGCCGGCATGGGCCGTTGCGGCCATGCCGGTCAGCACGGCGGCAAGAAACCCGCCCATGAACATGCGCTTCGTCATCTAGCGAGCTCCCTCAGCCGCGTTGCGAAGGGCCGATATCGCCTGGCGATAGGCCTCGACGGTGTCGCCCTTGAAAATTGCCGATCCGGCGACAAGCACATTGCCGCCGGCCTTTGCAACGGCAGGCGCGGTATCAACCGTCACGCCGCCGTCCACCTCAAGCTCGATCGGGCGGTCACCGATGAGTGACTTCGCCGCTGCGATCTTGCCTGTCATTGCCGGAATGAATTTCTGGCCGCCGAAACCGGGGTTGACGGACATAATGAGAATGAGGTCGATATCGTCAAGCACGTTCTCGATCACCGAGAGCGGGGTTGCCGGATTGAGCGTGACGCCGACCTTCTTGCCGAGATGGCGGATGGTCTGCAGCGAGCGATGCAGGTGCGGTCCGGCCTCGGCATGAACGGTGATGCGGTCGCAACCGGCCTTGGCGAAAGCCTCCAGGTAGGGATCGGCCGGCGAGATCATCAGATGGCAGTCGAAGGTCGCGTCCGTATAGGAGCGCAGCGACTTGATGACATCGGGGCCGAAGGAAATGTTCGGCACGAAATGCCCGTCCATGACGTCGAGGTGGATCCAGTCGGCGCCGACCGCGGTGACGTTGCGCACTTCCTCGCCGAGCTTTGCAAAATCAGCCGCCAGGATCGACGGGGCGATGCGGATGGGCAGTGTCGTCATGGGTCTCGGTCTCCATCTCAGCCGGCAGCGGCATGCCGCCTCACGGCATATTCAACAGGTCAGTCCGTCCCGTCGGCGGACGGGACGAAAGCACCGCCGCGCCATTCGAGAAGACGATAGGGATTTTGCGCCAGTTCATGAGCCGGCGTGAACGTGACCGGACCGATCGGCGTATCGAATTGCGTGCCGATCAGCTTTTCGGCCACCGGCTTGCCCTCGGCCACGGCGGCCCGCACGGCCTGATCGGCAATCAGCGCGGCTGCGGCCGCCGGCAGCACATAACCTTCCGGCTCGGTTCCGGCCGCGCGCAGCGCCTCGACGCTTGCCGCCGCCGCCGGCAGAAGCGCATATTCGGGAATGGCGACGGCGCGCACGCCGTCCATCAGCGCCAGCGGCTGGTTCGCCGCGCGCATCGCGTCACCGCCCAGAATGTCGAGCTGGATGTTCTCGGCCTCGGCGTCGCGGGCGATGGTGGCGACATCGTTCCTGTCGCCGCCGATGAAGACCTTGGTGGCGCCGGCCCGCTTCAGGCGCCGCACGAGGCCGACCTGCTGATCCTGTCCCGGCCGGTAGGTATCGGTGAAGACGGGCTTCAGGCCGTTTTCCTCCAGCGCGTTGCGCACGGCCTCCGTCAGTTCGCGGCCGTGGATCGTGCCGTCCTCGACAAGGGCGATCGGGGACGCCGTCCATTGCTGCAGGATGATCTGGATGATCCGGGCGGCTTCGTCGCTGTCCTGCGGTCCCAGGCGGAAGAGGGGCCAGCCGTTCTTCAGCGAATCTTCCATCAGGATGCGCGAGCGCACCGACACGGTGATGACGGGAATATTGGCGTCCTTGAGCTTCGGCAGCGCGCCTTCCAGCGTTTCGCTGCAGAGGAAGCCGATGGCGATCTGCACCTTGGCGGCGATCAGCGCATCGGCGATCGCCTGGCCGCTATTGTCCTGACAGGTTTCGTTGACGGCAACGAGCGTGTCGCCCGCCTGCCGGATCTGGAAACCCGCGCCGGCGGAGATCTGGGCGCCGAGCGAGGCGAAGGTGCCTTCCTGCGGCGCCACGACGCCGATCGTCACGCCGGCCGCGCGGCTTTCGGCCGTCAACGCCATCAGCGTCAGGAGGGCGGCTATGACACGCAGGCTCGTCATGAAAGGTGCAGGTCTCTCGTCTGGTCCATGCCCTTTTATCCGCACGGCGGCAATCGTCAAAGAAAAACAAGCGCGTTCTGCAGCTTTTAGCGGGCGCTATTGTAGAAAAGGTAACTGATGCCCGCCATATTGGTGAAATAACAAGAACAAGAAGCGGATTGCGGAGAAGCACGTGTTGAACAGGCAGCATATCGATCCCGGCCTCTATCGCGATGCCATGAGCCGCTACGCCGGCCATGTGCAGCTGGTGACGACGGCGCTCGGCCAGGCCCGGCGCGGCGTTACCATCACGGCCGCCTGTTCGGTGTCCGACAATCCGGCTTCCGTTCTCGTCTGCCTCAACAATACCAATGTGAAGAACGAGATTTTCTGGCGCAGCGGCATATTCGCGCTGAACTCGCTCGGCGCCCACCATCAGGACGTTGCCGACGCCTTTTCGGGCCGCACGCATCTGGAAAACGAGGAGCGTTTCCAAAGCGCCCGTTTCGAAACGCTGGCAACCGGCGCGCCCGTGCTTGCCGATGCGCTTGCGGTTTTCGACTGCCGGGTGACGGACATCAAGGAAATGCCGACCCACAATGTCATCTTCGGCGAGGTCGCCGCCGTGCGCTTCACCGAAGTCCATCCGGCGCTTCTCTACCTGCACCGCGGCTACCATTCGATATAGGCGACAGACCATGGACAATGCCGGCATCGAGGAAATGTTTCAGTCGCTTGGACCCGTCACCATCAAGCGCATGTTCGGCGGCAAGGGCATCTACCATCTCGGCCGCATTCTGGCGCTCGAAGTGCGCGACGAAATCCTGCTGAAGGCCGACGAGGAGAGCGCGCCGGAATTTGCCGCGGCAGGTGCCAGCCAGTGGTTCTACGAGGGAAAGAAGGGCGCGCCGGTGAAGATGCCCTACTGGAGCATTCCCGACGAGGCCTATGACGACCCGGACGTCATGGCGCGCTGGGTGCGGCTTGCCTATGAAGCCGCATTGCGGGCCGAGTGATCAGCGCAACGCGCCGGGCGGAAGCGCCGACAGCGCAGCCCTGGTGAAAGCCGATAGCGGCTCGGGCAGGTCGGCAAGGCCGAACCAGCCGAAATCCGAAAGCTTGTCCGGTTCCGTCAGCTGCGGTTCGCCCGTGACGTCGCGGGCGATATAGAGAAGGGAAATCCAGTGCTGGCGGTCGGCCTCGATGATCTGCTCGGTCGAGCCGATCGGCTCGACACGGCCGATGGTGAGGCCGGTTTCTTCTTCCGCCTCGCGGCGCGCGGCTTCCTCGGCCGGCTCCATATGATCGACCTTGCCGCCGACGATATTCCAGTAGCCGGCTTCGGGCGGACGCATACGCTTGTAGAGAAGGATCTTGCCGTCGCGCAAAATCACCAGGCCTACGCCGAGGCCGGGGAAATCGATGCCGGGCTTGCCCATCGAGGGTCTCAGACCTTGGCGTTTGCCGCGATCAGCATGAAGGCAGGGATATCGTCACCGAATCCGACCGGCGTCGGGCCGTCGTCGTGATCGCGGTGGCGGCGGCGCTCGCGATTGTCGTCGTTGGCGGGATAGGGCCGATTGCCGCGCGCATTGTTCTGCGGCTTCTGTTCTGCTTTGCGCTCGTTCTTCACGCTGTCGGCCTTTGCTGCTGCTTCCACGACTACGCCACCATTATCTTCGGCGTTGATATCAGATTTATGACTCGAAGACCGGCGGTCGCGGCCGCGATCCTTGTCCCGCTCGCGACCCTTGCCGCGACGGGGAGAACGCTCGCTGTCGCGGCTTTCTTCGGCCGGCGGCAGGGCGGAGAGATCGCCGTTCAGCCATTCGACCTTTTCGCCGATCAGCTTTTCGATCGCGTCGGCATATTTCTGGTCATGGCGGGTGACGATGGTGAAGGAAGCGCCGGAGCGGCCGGCACGGCCGGTGCGGCCGATGCGGTGAACATAGTCTTCCGAATGGATCGGCACGTCGAAATTGAAGACGTGGCTGACATCGGGAATATCGAGGCCGCGGGCGGCGACGTCGGAGGCAACGAGCAGCTTGATGTTGCCGTCCTTGAAGTTGGCAAGCATGGTCATGCGCGAGCGCTGGTCCATGTCGCCGTGCAGCGCGCCGACGGAGAAGCCGTGGCGGTCGAGCGACCGGAAGAGTTCGGCGACGTCCTTCTTGCGGTTGCAGAAGATGATCGCGTTCTTGAGGTCTTCCTGGGCGCGGATGAGATCGCGCAGCACGGCGCGCTTCTCGTAATCCTTGCCATGCGAGGCGACGAAACGCTGGGTGATGGTCTTGGACGCCGAAGCGGGCTTGGCGACCTCGATGCGTTCCGGATTCTGCAGGAAGCGGTCCGCGAGCTTCTGGATTTCCGGCGGCATGGTGGCCGAGAAGAACAGCGTCTGGCGGGTGAAGGGGATGAGTTTGGCGATGCGCTCGATATCGGGGATGAAGCCCATGTCGAGCATGCGGTCGGCTTCGTCGATGACGAGGATTTCGACGCCGCTCATCAAGAGCTTGCCGCGCTCGAAATGGTCGAGAAGGCGGCCGGGCGTGCAGATCAGAACGTCCGCGCCGCGCTCCAGCTTGCGGTCCTGTTCCTCAAAGGATACGCCGCCGATGAGGAGGGCGACGTTGAGGCGGTGGTTCTTGCCGTATTTCTCGAAGTTTTCGGCAACCTGGGCGGCCAGTTCGCGGGTCGGCTCCAGGATCAGCGTGCGCGGCATACGGGCACGGGCGCGGCCCTTTTCCAGAAGCGACAGCATGGGAAGAACGAAAGATGCCGTCTTGCCGGTGCCGGTCTGCGCGATGCCGCAGATATCGCGGCGCTCGAGCGCGAAGGGAATTGCCCCGGCCTGAATGGGAGTGGGGGTCGTATAGCCCGCATCGGTAACAGCGGAGAGCACTTTGGGGCTCAAACCAAGTTCAGCAAATGTCGTCAAAGGGAAAACTGTTTCCGTTCCGTTCGGCCGGTCTCTGGCGAGTCGGCGGGATTGCATGCCGCAATGTTGGGCGACATAGTCCGAAACGGCCGGCAAGTCAAGGAATAGCGCCTCCACCCCTGGGAGCGAGGTGAAGCGTTCGTTACTGCGATCCGGCTATTTTATATAAGTGGCAAGTTTAAGGCCGGCATTCATGAAATAGATCGGATCGACGGCATGTCCATCCTGGCGCACCTCATAGTGCAGGTGCGTGCCGGTGGAGCGGCCGGTGCTGCCGGCCAGCCCGATCACATCGTTGCGGTCCACCGTGTCGCCGACCTTGACCAGAATTTCCGACATGTGGCCGTAGCGCGTCGAAATGCCGTTGCCGTGATCGACCTCGACCATGTTGCCGTAGCCGCCCGTCCAGCCGGCGGCGATCACCTTGCCGGGTGCGGTCGGCCGGATTCGTTCGCCGGGCGAAAAGCGGAAATCGATGCCGGAATGCAGCGCCAGCCGGCCGAGGAACGGATCGCGCCGGTTGCCGAAGGGGCTGGTGATTTCCTTGCCGATGGCCGGATTGCGGAAGGGCAGGGATTCGGCGATGCTGCGCACGGCCTCCAGGCGCGTCAGCGCGCTGTCGAGCTGGGCCAGCGAATTGTTGAAATCGTCGTTGCTTTCAGGCTCCACATAGGGGCCGCCGACGGCGCTGTCCTCGCCCTGTTTTGCGGCGACCGCCTCGGCCGGAACGGAAATATGGAAGCGGTCGAGCACGCCTTCGATCGTATCGGCGGCATTGCCGGCATCGCTCGTCAGCTGGTCGATGCGGTTCTTCTGGTCCTGCTCGACAGCCTTCAGCGAGAGCGTGACCTTGGAAAAGATGCGGTCGGCGCGATCGCCGACGGTCTCCTCCGACGGGACGTAGGCGAGGGTGGAATTGTCGGGCGCACCGGCATCGGCCGGCTGACTGTCGCCGGCCAGAAGCTTTCCGATGGCCTCGGCACCGCCGCTCAGCGACGCATGCTTGTCCTTCAACTCGGGCGCATAGGATTGCGCCGGGGACTGCACCTGCGCATCCGCCGCGGCGGCGTCCTTGCCCGTCAGGCCGGAGCTTTCGGCACGGTCGAGAAGGTTGTCGAGCTTCCCGTGGCGCGACGTCAGCGCCATCTGCTGTTCCATCAGCTTGTCGACCTTGTCCTCGACCACCTGCTGATCGAGAAGCTGGCGGGAGGTGATGCGGTCGACCTGGGCGCGCAGGGCGGCGATGCGGTCCTCGTAATCGTGCTGCATGCGGGCCTGCCGGGCCATGGTGGCGCCGATCAGATCGTCGCGCAGCACGAGGTAGGAGGTGGCAAGCAGGTAGCCGATCGAGAAGACGCCCACGAAGCAGAAGGCCAGCGCCGCCATCCACGGCTTCACCGTCATGTGGCGCACCTTGTCGCCGCTCGCGAGAATGAGGATGTGTTCCTGTGCCCTCTTGCCGAATACCCGACTGTGATGCCCGCTCGTCACGGAGGGTCCCCCAAAGATTCGCTTTTCAGCGCCCGCCTCATTGGGAAACGATTACATACATTTATGGTTAACGGTCAGTTTACGCGCCCTTGTCGAAGCTTGCAGTTCAGCTCTGGCTGGTCGATGTCAGCGAACGATAGAAAGAGGGCGTCAGGCCGGCTTCGGCGCGCGCCACATCGTTGAAGGGCGCCTTCAGCGGACCGCGGAAATTGGCGCGCACCAGCTCCTGGAACGTGCGCGCCGGATCGCGCTTCTCGCGCGCGCAGAGGAAGCGGAACCATTTGGCACCGACGGCGACGTGGCCCTTTTCGTCATTGTAGATCACGTCGAGAACGGCGGCGCTTTCGAGATCGCCGGTCTCGCGCATTTTCGCCTGCAGGGCCGGCGTCACATCGAGGCCGCGCGCTTCGAGAATCAGCGGCACGACGGCAAGGCGCGCCGTCAGGTCGTTGCGGGTCGAGTGCGCGGCTTGCCAGAGGCCGTCATGGGCGGGCAGATCGCCGTAATCAGCGCCGAGATCGTTAAGCCGCTTGCGCACCATGCGGAAATGCTTGGCCTCTTCGAAGGCCACCTGCATCCAGCCGTCGAAGAAGGAATTCGGCACATGGGCGGAGGCGAACCGCGCAACGATATCAAGCGCCAGGTCGACGGCGTTGAGCTCGATATGGGCAATTGCGTGCAGAAGCGCGATGCGGCCGGGCACCGTGTGCAGCGAGCGCTTCTCGACCTGGGTCGGCGGCACCAGCAGCGGCTTTTCCGGCCGGCCGGGACGCTCGGGCAGGGGCGCATCCAGCGGCGAGCGCAGCGAGATGCGCCGCGCGAACCACCTGTTTGCGCTCTCCTGGGCGAGTTCTGTCTTGCGATCGAGATCGGCCGAGCGGATCGCATCGATCGCGCCGCCGCGCAGCGATGTGATGGACGTCACGCGGCGAGGTTCCTGACGGCTTCGAGCACCGTTGCGGCGTGGCCTGCCACCCTGACCTTCTGCCAGATGGTGGCAATCGTGCCGTCCCTGCGGATCAGGAAGGTGGTACGTTCGACGCCCATGAAGGTGCGGCCGTACATCTTCTTCTCCTTCCACACGCCATAGGCCTGCAGCGTGGTCTTTTCCTCGTCGGAGGCGAGCGCCACCGTCAGCTTGTGCTTCCTGATGAAACGGTCGTGGCAGGCGGCAGAATCGGGCGACATGCCGACGACGGCGGCACCTGCGGCGGCGAACTCATCGGCAAGGGCTGTGAAGTCAAGCGATTCGGTCGTGCAGCCCGTCGTGTCGTCCTTGGGATAGAAGAACAGGACCACCGGCTTTCCATGGAAATCCGAGAGCGAAATGCGCCCGCCGCCATCGCGGGGCAGGCTGAAATCGGGAGCGGCAGAGCCAATACCGGGAGCGGACATTCTCAAAACTTTCTTTTGCCGGGTTTAGGAGAGATACTATATCAGACAGGGTATATAGTGGACGAAACGGCGTCCCGCCCAGAGTCATTCAGATCAGATTCAGGAGTTTCCCAAGGCGCATGTCAGCCATCCGCGGCGAAAAAGTCACGTTTCGCAAGAAGGACATCGTCGCATTGCACAACCTGCCCTCCGCCCAGGTGGAGGACCCGCTCATCGTGCATTGCCCGCCGCCGCGCTCGCGCATGCGCGGCACCGCAAGGGCCACCGGCGGCTTCTGCGCGGTGATCCTGTTCATCCTGGCGGCGATCGTCTTTACCATCGAAAGCGGGATTATCGACGCGCCGCTGTCGCAGCAGGCGCAATCGGCGCTGAACGGCGCCCTCGGGCCGCGCTACCGCGCCGAAGTCGGCTCCACCGTCATCCGCTTCACCTCCGGTTTCAGGCTGGCGCTCGAAGCGCGCGACGTCAACATGATCGACCAGCAGAGCGGCCAGCATCTTTCCACCACAGCCTCCATGCGCATGGCGCTCGATCCGCTGCAGCTCTTCCGCGGCCGCATCGCCATATCGTCCGTCGAAGCCGACGATATCGCGCTCGACACGTCGCTGCTTCCGTCGGGCGCTCCCGTCAAGCTCGACGACCTGCGCGTCGATGCGATCCCGGCGGCGATGGAGTCGATCTTCTCGCATCTCGACCTGTTCGAAGCCTTCGTCGAGCGCGGCGCGACCGATTCGGTGCGCATCTCCGGCATCGACATCAAGCTCGCCGATACCGCGAACGGGCCGCTTTCGCTCGTCGTCGACAATCTCGCCTTCGAACATGCCGGGCCGAACGCGCTGCAGCTCAGCGGCCAGATTTCCATCAACGGCGAGGCGGCCGGTCTCAACGTGATCACCGAGCAGGCGGACGGGCGCGCATCCCGGCTCGTCGCCACATTGTCGCATGCCGACCTGACGCCCTTCGCGCTGAAGCGCAACGAACAGGGCGATATCCGCCAGGGCCTCAACGCCTTCGGCGACCTCACCATTTCCGCCGTCAGGGCCGCCGATGGCGTCAAGCCGTCGCTCAACGCCGCTCTCAAGCTCGATCCGGGGCTGATTTACGTCGATGGCGATTCCCAGGAGCTGACGGACGGGCAAATCAACCTCGGCTATGACTTCGACAAGCAGACGCTGGAGATCGCCAGATCGCAGCTGCAGCTCGGCACCACCATTCTGCCGTTGACCGGCGCCGTCATCGATCTCGACAAGCTCGATCCCGATGCGGGCAAGGGGTTCGGCATCGATGCGCTGATCAGCGGCGGCACCGCCGCCCCCAATTCCGGCGAGCAGCCGCTGTCCTTCGATCTGCAGGCGACCGGGCGCTATCTCGTTGCCGGCCGCGAATTCCAGTTCGCCAACATGGTCGCGTCCTCGCCGCTCGGCTCCCTCTACGGGGCGCTGCATATCAAGCTGAACGACAAATCGCCGGAGATCAGTTTTGCCGGCAAGTCGCAGCGGATGCAGACGACGGCGGTCAAGCAGCTCTGGCCCTTCTGGATGGCCTCCAAGGCGCGGGTCTGGGTGCTTGCGAACCTGTTCGGCGGCACGGTCAGCGACGCGTCCATTTCGGTCTTCATTCCGGCGGGGCGCCTGGACGAGGCCGCGGGCGGGCGCGGGCTGCGGCTCGACGAAAACCAGCTGCGCATCGCCTTCGACATAGACGGAACGCGCATGAACGTCGCCGGCGAAATACCGCCGGTGCGCGACACCGCGGCGCATTTCGACCTGACGGGCGGAAAAGCGACGATTTCGCTGAAGAGCGGCACCTCCTATTTCTCGTCGGGTCGTTCGGTCGCGCTGCAGCCGGGCACTTTCGTGATGCCGTCCGTCTACGACAAGCCGCTGATGGCCGATATCGACATTTCCGTTTCGGGTTCGGCCGATGCGGTGGGCGAGCTGTTGACCTACAAGCCGATCAAGGTGCTGCAGCGCGCGGGTTTCACGCCGGATGACCTCAAGGGCAATATCGACGCGCATGTGCAGGCGCATTTCGGACTTCTGTCCTCGCAGAACCCGCCGCCGCCCGAGTGGCACGCGCAGATGAAGCTTACCGATGTCGCGCTTGCCAAGCCGTTTTCGGGGCGCGCGATCACCAATCTCGACGGCACGCTCGATGCCGATCCGCAGCAGGTAAAGGTCAAGGGCAAGGCCGATATCGACGGCGTTACCGCCGATATCGACATGCTGGAACCCGTCGAAAAATCCTCCGGCATCGAGCCGCAGCGCGTGATCACGGCAACGCTGAACGGCGACCAGCGCGACAGGCTGCTGCCTGGCCTGTCCGGCATCCTCGGGGGCAGCGTCAAGCTGGTGCTGACGCGGCTCGACGAGGACCGGCAGGACGTGCAGCTCGATCTCGGCAAGGCCTCGCTCGATCTGCCCTGGATCGGCTGGTCCAAGGGCGTCGGCATTCCCGCCGATGCCGAATTCGAGGTTTCCGGCCCGGCCGACAATACGCAGGTGAAGAATTTCCGCCTCAAGGGGGACGGCTTCGGCGCGACGGGCGCGCTCGTGATCGGCAAGAACGGCCTGATATCGGCCGATTTCGACAGCGTGAAACTGTCCTCCGTCGATGATTTCGGTCTCTCGCTGAGGCGCAACAAGGGCGGTTTCGATATTTCCGTCTCCGGCGCCAGCGCCGACGCGCGCCCGATCATCGCCCGGCTGAAATCGGATTCGGACAGCGATAGCGACGGCAGCGACAACAGCAGCGTGACCGTCAAGGCCAAGCTGCAGAACATTATCGGCTTCAACGACGAGAAGATCGGCAATTTCCAGGCGCAGATCGCCTTGAGCGGCAGCCGGCTGCAGGCGCTGAATTTCTCCGGCGTCACCGATAGCGGCGAGGCGGTCGTCAGCCAGATGCAGGGCGGCGGCGTCATCAACATCACCAGCGGCGATGCCGGCTCCGTTTCGCGTTTCGCGGATCTCTACCAGCATATGCAGGGCGGCCTGCTCAATCTTTCGATCCGCCTCGGCGCCGGCAGCGGCTGGGACGGCTCGCTCGACGTGCGCCGCTTCTCGATCGTCAACGAGCAGCGCCTGCGTTCCATCGTCTCGACGCCGGTCGGATCGGACCAGCGCAGCCTCAGCGAAGCCGTCAAGCGCGATATCGACACGTCCTCGCAGCGCTTCCAGCGCGGCTTTGCGCGCATCGTCTCGCGCGGCGGGGCGGTCTCCATCGAAAACGGCGTGCTGCGCGGCGACCAGATCGGCGCCACGTTCCAGGGCGTGGTCCGCGACGCGAAGGGCAGAATGGACCTGACCGGCACCTTCATGCCGGCCTACGGGCTGAACCGGCTGTTTGCCGAACTGCCGCTGATCGGCGTCATCCTCGGCAACGGTTCTGACCGCGGGCTGATCGGCATCACCTTCAAGCTGACCGGCAAGTTCGACCAGCCGAACCTGCAGATCAATCCGCTCTCGGTGATCGCGCCGGGCGTTTTCCGCCAGATCTTCGAATTCCAATGAGCATGGGAAAGCCGAGACAGGCGCCTGCTTCAAACCGCCGGCAAAATCAGCCGAGCACATCCTCGGCACAAGGCCGAGGATGACGCCGAGTAAAAGACGAGGCTTGTCCGCAAAGAAAAAGCCGGCGCGACGGCCGGCTTTGCGATTTCATCTTGTCCGCGCAGATCAGGCCGCGCGGCGGATAAGGATGTGCTTCTTCTTGCCAAGCGACAGCTTGATGACGCCGTCGGCGGTAATCTCGCCGCTGCCGATCATCTTGCGTTCGTCGCTGACGGCCTGATCGTTGATGCGCACGGCGCCGCCCTGGACGTGGCGGCGGGCTTCGCCGTTCGAGGCGGCAAGACCGGCGCGCACGATCAGCGAGAGCAGGCCGATGCCGGCGTCGAGTTCGGAGGCGGGGACCTCGACCGACGGCAGGTTTTCCGACAGGCCGCCTTCCTCGAAGGTCTTGCGCGCCGTTTCGGCCGCCTGTTCGGCGGCTTCGCGGCCGTGCAGGATCGCGGTGACTTCGGTCGCCAGGATCTTCTTGACCTCGTTGATCTCGGAACCGCCGAGCGCGGAAAGGCGGGCGATCTCGTCCATCGGCAGCGTCGTGTAGAGCTTCAGGAAGCGCGAGACGTCGGCATCCTCGGTGTTGCGCCAGTACTGCCAGAAATCATAGGCCGAGAGCATGTCGGCGTTCAGCCAGACCGCACCCGTGGCCGACTTGCCCATCTTGGCGCCGGACGAGGTGGTCAGGAGCGGCGAGGTCAGCGCGTAGAGCTGCTTTGTCCCCATGCGGTGACCGAGGTCGATGCCGTTGACGATATTGCCCCACTGGTCCGAGCCGCCCATCTGCAGGCGGCAGTCGTAACGCTTGGCGAGCTCGACGAAATCGTAGGCCTGGAGGATCATGTAGTTGAATTCCAGGAAGGAGAGCGACTGCTCGCGGTCGAGGCGGGTCTTGACGCTGTCGAAGGACAGCATGCGGTTGACCGAGAAATGCTTGCCGACATCGCGCAGGAACTCGAGATAGTTCAGCGAGCGCAGCCATTCCGCATTGTTGATCATCAGCGCGTCCTTCGGACCGTCGCCGTAATTCAGGTAGTTCGAGAAGACGCGCTTGATGGAGGCGATGTTGGCTTCGATCGTATCGACGGTCATCAGCTGGCGCGCCTCCTCCTTGAAGGAGGGGTCGCCGACCATGCCGGTGCCGCCGCCCATCAGCGAGATGGCGCGATGGCCGGTCTTCTGCATCCAGTGCAGCATCATGATCTGGATGAGCGATCCGGCATGCAGGCTGGGCGCGGTCGGATCGAAGCCGATATAGGCCGTCACGGTTTCCTTGGCGAAGAGATCGTCGAGGCCGCTTTCATCGGAAATCTGATGAATGAAGCCGCGCTCTTGCAGCGTGCGGAGGAAATCGGACTTGAACTGCGACATGGGTTTCGTCTCTTGAACGTCGAACGGGAATTGGGATTGACGCTTGTTGAACCGTCGCGGCGCGTTTAGCACTGTTTTTGCAAAAGTGCATCCGGGAATCGCATGAAAGGCGCGCGGCGCAATGGATATCGTCAGGACTGCGATCGGCTTGATGAGCGGCACCTCGATGGACGGCATCGATGTGGCGCTTCTGCGGACAGACGGGCGAGGCTTCATCGAGCGCGGGCCGTTTCTCGGCGTGGCCTATGACGGCGGCTTTCGCGAGCGGCTGAAACGGGCGCTGGAATTGGCGCGGCCGCTCACCGATCGCAGGGCACGGCCGGACGAACTGCGCGAGATCGAGGCCGAACTCACTGAACGTCATGCAGATGCCGTTAGGGCATTTCTCGAGAAATTCGGCCTCGGCAGCCGCGAGATCGACGTGCTCGGTTTCCACGGCCAGACCGTGCTGCACCGGCCCGACGATGCGCTGACGATCCAGATCGGCGACGGCGCGCTTCTGGCCGAACGCACAGGCATTCCCGTCGTCTACGATATGCGGGCCAACGACATGGCGCATGGCGGGCAGGGCGCACCGCTGGTGCCGGCCTATCATGCAGCCCTTGCCGGGCGCTTCCAGAAAGGTGGACAAAGCGTCTGCTTCGTCAATATCGGCGGTATTTCCAACCTTACCTATATCGGCGCGGAAGGCCGCATCGCCGCTTTCGACAGCGGCCCCGGCAATACGCTGATCGACCAATGGGTGGAGATGCAGACCGGCAAGACCTACGATCCCGGCGGCGAGATTGCCGGGCGCGGGCAGGTGGTGGCCGATATTGCCGCCCGCTATCTCGACAGCCCGTTCTTCGAGGGCAATATCCGCCGTTCGCTCGACCGGGGCGACTTCAAGCCGCTCGGCGACGGCGAGGCGAGCCTCGAGGACGGTGCGCGTACGCTGGCCCATGTGGCGGCTGCCTCGATCATCAAATCGGCCGCCTACCTGCCCGAGAGCCCGTCCGTCTACATCGTCTGCGGCGGCGGGCGGCTGAACGGCGCGATCATGGCGGAGTTTGCCGAACTGGCCGGAAGGAAGGGCTCCACCGTCATGAGCGCCGAACAGGCCGGCTTCGACGGCGACGCAATGGAGGCGGAGGCCTGGGCCTATCTGGCGGTGCGGTCTCTGGAAGGACTGCCGCTGACCTATCCCGGCACGACGGGGGTCAGCCAGCCGGTCAGTGGCGGCATTCTGGCGGAGCCTTGAAACGCAACGAAGCCGTTATTCAACGCCTTAGAAGCTCAAGAGCTTCGTTTTCACGGCCGCGACCACGCTCGGCCATCTCCTGGTAGAGTTTGATCGCTTCGAATTGCTGAACCAGGTCTTCGGCCATGTGTTCCAGCAATGTTTCGCTTCGCAGCCCCTTCTCGGTTGCGATAAATTCGATCTTTTCGCGAATGCTTTCGGAAAGCTCGATTGTAATTGCGCTCATTGCTGCAACCTTTCCATGAAAAGCTCAGGCGTCTGCACGACCAAATGCGGAAATTTGAGCTCCGATCTGGAAAAATCCCGTATGTTCGATGTGACGATAATATGCGCGTTCGCCGCGATTGCCAATTCGACAAGGTGATTGTCGCCTTCATCGGCAAGATTGGGCCGCCATTTGAAGTGCAGAATGCTAAACCTGCATTTGGAAACGAACACATCAAGCAGGAACGTCCGCTCACTTGCGTTCAATCGGGCCGCACGGAAAATCTCGTCACGGCCGATAACATCGTGATATTCCAGCAGCAGCGGCCCGGAAATACAGGGTATGACGCGGTCTTCGAGACAAGCCTCTATAACGCGTGACGCCGCCCCGCGGCCGATACAAGCGCTTATCAAAACGTTCGTATCCACCACGAGACGTACCAAGAAATCACCTGATGCGCTTGGCTGCCGGTTCCGGCACCAGTTCGCCGTTGAGGCGGCGGTCGAGGTAATCCTCGCATTCGGCCATCAGCGTTTCGACCTGACCGTTGAAGAAGTGGTTGGCGTTCGGCACGGTGCGATGGGTGATGAGAATGCCCTTCTGGGTCTTCAGCTTCTCGACGAGGCCGTTGACGTCCTTTTCGGGCGCGACCTTGTCGGCCTCGCCATTGATGATCAGGCCGGAGGACGGGCAGGGCGCCAGGAACGAGAAGTCGTAGGTGTTCGGCTGCGGCGCGATCGACATGAAGCCTTCGATTTCCGGACGGCGCATCAGGAGCTGCATGCCGATCCAGGCGCCGAAGGAATAACCGGCGACCCAGCAGGTCTTCGAATCAGGGTGCAGGCCCTGAACCCAGTCGAGCGCCGAGGCGGCGTCCGAAAGCTCGCCCGCGCCGTGGTCAAATTCACCCTGGCTGCGGCCGATGCCCCGGAAATTGAAGCGCAGCGTCGTAAAACCACGCTTCTGGAACATGTAGAAGAGCTGGTAGACGATCTGGTTGTTCATCGTGCCACCAAACTGCGGATGCGGGTGCAGAATGACGGCGATCGGTGCGCTTTTTTCCTTGGAGGGCTGGTAGCGGCCTTCAAGACGGCCGGCAGGGCCGTTGAAAATGACTTCGGGCATCGGTACTCCGGGTTTTATTTCGCGTCCACGCTACGTTTGGCGACAACATGACTTGACGACGGTTGTCAGCTTTTCTAAAACGCAGTTTAGAACAATTCGAAACTTGCATGGCGATCCACGCAGCGTGGAACGTGTCATAAGGCAAGCCCGGCGGAAATTTCAAGAAAAATGCACCGCCGCGCCCGAAGCAAGCTCGTCAAGCGCAGGACCGAAGACAATGGCGCCGCCACGCCTTTATCTCGATTGGAACGCAACATCGCCGATGCACCCTGCAGCGCGTGACGCGATCATGCGTGCCGTCGATGTTTTCGGCAATCCCAATTCCGTGCATGGCGAAGGCCGCGCGGCCCGCGCCGCCATTGAAGGCGCACGCCGCAAGGTGGCTTTGCTGGCCGGGGCCGACCCCGCCAACGTGATCTTCACCAGCGGCGCCACGGAAGCCGCCAATATGGTGCTGACGCCGGATTTCAGCATGGGGCGCACGCCGCTGAAGCTCGGCCGCCTCTATCATTCCGCCGTCGAGCACCTGGCGGTGCGCGAAGGCGGGCGCTTCCCGAAGGACAAGACAACGGAAATCCCGGTGACGGATGCCGGCATTGTCGATCTCGCCGCGCTTGCGGCCCTGCTCGACGCCCATGACAAGACGAGCGGCTTGCCGATGGTGGCGATCATGTTCGTCAACAACGAGACGGGCATCGTCCAGCCGGTGGAGGAAGCCGGCCGGATGGTGCGCGCCCATGGCGGGCTTTTCGTCGTCGATGCCGTGCAGGCGGCCGGTCGCCTGCCGATCGAGATCGAGCGCATCGGCGCGGATTTCATGATCGTTTCCTCCCACAAGATCGGCGGGCCGAAGGGCGCAGGCGCCTTGATCGCCCGCGGCGAAGCGCTGATGCCGAAGGCGCTGATCCGCGGCGGCGGCCAGGAGAAGGGTCACCGTTCGGGGACACAGAATTCGCTGGCGCTGATCGGCTTCGGCGCTGCGGCAGAAGCCGTGCTGCAGAACCTTGAAGAGCGCAATGCCGCCATTGCCGCCCTTCGCGACCGGCTGGAAGCCGGCATGCGGGCGGCCGCACCCGATGTCATCATCCACGGCGCCGGCGGTCCGCGTGTTGCCAATACCATCTTCTTCACGCTTCCCTGCCTGAAGGCGGAGACCGGGCAGATCGCCTTCGACCTCGAGGGCGTCGCCCTTTCGGCGGGCTCTGCCTGCTCCTCCGGCAAGGTCGGCGAAAGCCATGTGCTGACGGCGATGGGCCGCGATCCGAAGCTCGGAGCCCTGCGCATGTCGCTCGGCTTTTCGACCACGGAGGAAGACGTGGACAGGGCCATTGCCGCCTTTGCGAAAATAGCCTCCCGGCGAAAGCCGGCGGGCGAGGCGGCCTGAACGCCTCACAAACTTGCGGAAACGAAAATTTCCGCTTGCCAATTGGGCTGAAAAGTCTCTTTTGGCCGCTTATATCAGGGGCAAAAGAAAATTGCCCGCACGACAAGCTGCCGGACCTTTTCTCCGGCGAGATTGGAGAACGACATGCCTGCTGTCCAGGAAACAGTCGATCGCGTCCGTCAGATCGACGTGGACCAGTATAAATACGGCTTCGAAACCGTCATCGAAATGGACAAGGCGCCCAAGGGCCTTTCCGAAGACATCATCCGCCTGATCTCCGCCAAGAAGCAGGAGCCGGAATGGATGCTCGAATGGCGCCTGGAAGCCTACAAGCGCTGGCTGACGATGGAAGAGCCCACCTGGGCCCGCGTCGATTATCCGAAGATCGATTTCAACGCGATCCACTATTACGCGGCGCCGAAGAGCACGCCGGGTCCGAAGTCGCTCGACGAAGTCGATCCCGAGATCCTCAAGGTCTACGAAAAGCTCGGCATTCCGCTGAAGGAACAGGAAATCCTCGCCGGCGTCGAAAAGCCGAAGATCGCCGTCGATGCTGTCTTCGATTCCGTCTCGGTCGTCACGACCTTCAAGGAAGAGCTGAAGAAGGCCGGCGTGATCTTCATGTCGATCTCGGAAGCGATCCGCGAGCATCCCGACCTCGTGCAGAAATATCTCGGCTCCGTCGTTCCGACGACCGACAACTATTATGCGACGCTGAACTCGGCGGTCTTCACCGACGGCTCCTTCGTCTTCGTGCCGAAGGGCGTGCGGTGCCCGATGGAGCTTTCCACCTATTTCCGCATCAACGAGAAGAATACCGGCCAGTTCGAGCGCACGCTGATCATCGCCGAGGAAGGCGCTTACGTCTCCTACCTCGAAGGCTGCACCGCGCCGCAGCGCGATGAAAACCAGCTGCATGCCGCCGTGGTCGAGCTGATCGCACTCGACGATGCCGAGATCAAATATTCGACGGTCCAGAACTGGTATCCGGGCGACAAGGACGGCAAGGGCGGCATCTACAATTTCGTCACCAAGCGCGGCGATTGCCGCGGCGACCGTTCCAAGATCTCCTGGACGCAGGTCGAGACCGGCTCCGCCATCACCTGGAAGTACCCGTCCTGCATCCTGCGTGGCGATGACTCCAGGGGCGAGTTCTACTCGATCGCCGTTTCCAACGGCCATCAGCAGATCGACAGCGGCACCAAGATGATCCACCTCGGCAAGAACACGTCGAGCCGCATCATTTCCAAGGGCATTGCCGCCGGCGTGTCGCAGAACACCTATCGCGGCCAGGTTTCGGCCCACCGCAAGGCGTCGAATGCGCGCAATTTCACGCAGTGCGACTCGCTTCTGATCGGCGACAAGTGCGGCGCCCATACGGTGCCCTATATCGAGGCGAAGAATTCGACGGCGCAGTTCGAGCACGAGGCGACCACCTCGAAAATCTCCGAGGATCAGCTGTTCTACTGCCTGCAGCGCGGCATTCCCGAGGAAGCGGCGATCGCGCTGATCGTCAACGGCTTCGTCAAGGAAGTCCTGCAGGAACTGCCGATGGAATTCGCCGTCGAGGCGCAGAAGCTGATCAGCATCTCGCTGGAAGGCAGCGTCGGCTAAGCATGCCTCCGTCATCCTCGGGCTTGTCCCGAGGATTTGCCGTGGCCGCAGACAAAGCAAATTTGATCCTCGCCTCCGAGGATAACGATCGAGACCGGTGCGAACGGTCATTCAAGCGGCCCTTGAACCCGCTTATGGACAGGAAAAACGAAATGCTTGAAATCAAGAACCTTCATGCCCGCATCGCCGAAGACGGCACCGAGATCATCCGTGGCCTGAACCTGACCGTGAAGGCCGGCGAAGTTGCCGCCATCATGGGGCCGAACGGCTCCGGCAAGTCGACGCTCTCCTACATCCTTTCCGGTCGCGAAGACTATGAAGTGACCGAGGGCGACATTCTCTATAACGGCGAAAGCATTCTCGAACTCGACGCTGCCGAGCGCGCTTCCAAGGGCATTTTCCTGGCCTTCCAGTACCCGGTCGAAATTCCGGGCGTTGCCACGATGCAGTTCCTGAAGGTGGCGATGAACGAGCAGCGCAAGGCGCGCGGCGAAGACGAACTGACGACGCCTGATTTCATGCGCCGCGTCAAGGAGGCTGCCGGCAAGCTGCAGATCAATACGGACATGCTGAAGCGCCCGCTGAACGTCGGCTTCTCCGGCGGCGAGAAGAAGCGTGCCGAAATCCTGCAGATGGCGCTGCTGGAGCCGAAGCTCTGCGTACTCGACGAAACCGATTCCGGTCTCGACATCGACGCGCTGAAGATCGTTGCCGATGGCGTCAACGCGCTGCGCTCGCCCGACCGCGCCGTCATCGTCATCACCCACTACCAGCGCCTGCTCGACTATATCGTGCCGGATACGGTCCACGTTCTCTACAAGGGCCAGGTCATCAAATCAGGCGACAAGACGCTCGCCCATGAACTGGAAGCCAACGGTTACGCCGACATTATCGGCGCCGCAGCCTGAGCGTGGCGGAAAGGACGACGTCCATGAACATGCAAACGACGAGCCGCCTGACCGCGGCCGAATCGGCGCTGATCGAAGCCTTCAACCAGCAGATCGGCGAATTGCCGGGCAATGGCGCGGTGACTGCGCTGCGCGACCGGCTGCTCGACGACCTGAAGAAGCAGGGGCTGCCGACGCGCCGCATCGAGGCCTGGCACTATACGGACCTGAAAAACCTGCTGCGCAACGTTCCGGTCCAGGCAGGCGATGCCGGCTCGGAAGCGCTGGAGCCGCTGATCGACGGTTCGCCGGTTCTTGCGGTGATCCAGGGCAGGCCCGTTCACAAGGCAACCGCCGGCGATCTTATGGTCTCAGCCTATTCGGAAAAGCTGACCGACGGTTCGGCGATCGCGGGTCTCGACGCGCTCGGCCGCGACGATGCGGTCGGCCGCATCAACGGCAGCTTCGTCAAGGACGGCTATGCGGTCGAGGTGCCCGACGGCACCGAGCTTGAAGAGCCGCTGGAAATCCAGTTCGTCCATGCCGGCGGCGATATTCACAGCCGGCTGCCGGTTGCCTTCGGCGCCAATGTGAAGGGTGTCGTCATCGAGCGTCACCAGTCGGTGACGGACAATGCCGCGCTCGTGTCGCATGTCAGTGACATCACGGTCGGGCAGGGCACGGAACTGACCTGGATCATCCTGCAGCAGCAGGGCGGCGAGGATACGCATCTCGGCCAGATCCGTGTCGATCTCGGCGCCGATGCCAAGCTCAAGCTCTTCGTCATCAATGCCGGCGGCAAGCTGGTGCGCCAGGAACTGAACATCAAGGTGACGGGCGAGGGCGCCGATCTGACGCTGCGCGGCATCAACCTGCTCGGCGGCGAAACGCATACCGACGTGACGATGGTTCTCGGCCACAACGTGCCGCATACCGGCTCCACCGAGGTCATCCGCAATGTCGTCTTCGACCGCGCCAAGGGCGTGTTCCAGGGCATGATCCGGGTTGCGCCCGATGCCCAGAAGACCGATGCCAAGATGGCCTGCAACACGCTGCTGATGTCCGACGACGCCGAATTCTCGGTCAAGCCCGAGCTCGAAATCTTCGCCGACGACGTGCAGTGCGGCCATGGTGCGACGGTTGCCGATATCGACGACAACCATCTCTACTACCTGATGGCCCGCGGCATCCCGGAAAACAAGGCGCGCGCCATGCTGGTCAACGCCTTCGTGGCCGAGATCGTCGAGGAACTGGAAGACGAAGCCCTGGTCGAGGCGCTGGAAGGCGTCATTTCGGCCTGGCTGGAAAAGCACGCCTGATCGGACAGCGCCATGGACAAGATCGTGCCGGCAACCGCCTATGATGTCGAAGCCATCCGCAGGGATTTCCCGATCCTTGCGGAGAAGGTGCATGGCAAGCCGCTGGTCTATCTGGACAACGGCGCTTCGGCCCAGAAGCCGCAGGCGGTGATCGACGCGATCGCCCATGCCTACAGTCACGAATATGCCAATGTGCATCGCGGCCTGCACTACCTTTCCAATGCGGCGACGGAAGCCTATGAAGCGGCGCGCGAAAAGGTTCGCCGGTTCCTGAATGCGCCTTCGGTAAACGACATCGTCTTCACCAAGAACTCGACGGAGGCGATCAATACGGTCGCCTACGGCTGGGGCATGCCCAAGATCGGCGAGGGCGACGAGATCGTGCTGACGATCATGGAGCACCATTCCAATATCGTGCCCTGGCATTTCATCCGCGAGAGGCAGGGCGCCAAGCTCGTCTGGGTGCCTGTCGACGACGAGGGCGCCTTCCATATCGAGGAATTCGAGAAGAGCCTGACCGACAGGACCAAGCTCGTCGCCATCACCCATATGTCGAACGCGCTCGGCACGATCGTGCCGGTCAAGGAAGTCTGCCGCATTGCCCATGAGCGCGGCATTCCGGTGCTGATCGACGGCTCGCAGGGTGCGGTGCACCTGCCGGTCGACGTGCAGGATATCGATTGCGACTGGTATGTCATGACCGGCCACAAGCTCTACGGCCCGTCGGGCATCGGCGTGCTCTACGGCAAGAAGGACCGGCTGAAGGAGATGCGGCCGTTCCAGGGCGGCGGCGAGATGATCTTCGAGGTGAGCGAGGACATCGTCACCTACAACGATCCGCCGCACCGTTTCGAAGCCGGCACGCCGCCGATCGTGCAGGCGATCGGGCTCGGTTATGCGCTCGACTATATGGACAGGATCGGCCGCGAGAATATCGCAGCCCATGAAGCGGATCTGACGGCCTATGCGGAAGAGCGGCTGAAGTCCGTCAATTCGCTGCGCGTCTTCGGCAATGCGCCGGGCAAGGGCGCCATCTTCTCCTTCGAACTGGCGGGCATCCATGCCCATGACGTCTCGATGGTGATCGACCGCCGCGGTGTCGCCGTCCGCGCCGGCACGCATTGCGCCATGCCGCTCTTGAAACGCTTCGGCGTGACCTCCACATGCCGTGCATCCTTCGGCATGTACAATACCCGTGCGGAAGTGGATGCGCTGGCCGAGGCGCTCGACCATGCGCGCAAGTTCTTTGCTTGAGGAAGAAGCCATGAGCCTGGATGAAGAGAAGATCGACGTGCGCGAGGGCATCGTGCATTCCAGCATTCCCGAAGAGGAGCTGGCGCGGCTCAGCGATGACGTGATCGGCGCCCTCAAGACCGTCTACGACCCGGAGATTCCGGCCGACATTTTCGAGCTCGGCCTCGTCTACAAGATCGACATCGAAGACGACCGCATGGTCAAGATCGTCATGACGCTGACGGCACCGGGTTGCCCGGTCGCGGGCGAAATGCCGGGCTGGGTGGAAAATGCCGTCGGCGCCGTCGAAGGCGTTTCGGGCGTCGAGGTGGAAATGACCTTCGATCCGCCGTGGACGCCGGACCGGATGTCCGAAGAGGCGCAGGTCGCCGTCGGCTGGTATTGATCCGTTTACGGACGGAGACTACATTCTGTCATGAAGCGCCGGATCTTGACCCCGGTCGTGGAAGGAGTTCTGGCCCATGGGCTTTGCAGTGATGAGCATGACGGCAGCCGCCGCAGAGCGCGTGAAGGCGATCGTCGAAAATGGCGGGCCGGATGCCAAGGGCATTCGCGTCGGCATCAAGAAGGGCGGCTGTGCCGGGATGGAATATACCATCGACCTGGTGACGGAGCCCAATGCCAAGGACGATCTGATCGAGCGCGATGGCGCCAGGGTCTGGATCGAGCCTTCGGCCGTTCTCTATCTGCTCGGCACCGAACTCGGCTTTGAAACCACGACCCTGCGTTCCGGCTTCACCTTCACCAACCCGAACCAGACGTCGGCCTGCGGCTGCGGCGAATCGGTCGAGCTGAAGCCCGCCGATCTTGCAGCACTTGCCGCGCGCGGCGATGCCGTGGTTGCGGCCCAGCATTGACGATTTTCATTGAATTTGCCTGATGGCCGCCATAATTGGCGGCCTTTTGATTTTGACGAGCCTGTCCGACAGCAGACAAGCGACCAAGAAGAAGAAAAGCGGACAATGCTCTTCCTGTTCCTGAAAGGCGCCCTGTTGGGTGTCATCATCACCGCGCCGCTCGGGCCGATCGGAACGCTCTGCATCAACAGAAGCATCGAGAAGGGGTTCTGGTACGGTTTTTCCGGCGGGCTCGGAACCGCGCTGGGGGATGCGAGCTATGCGGTGGTCGCGGTGGCGGGGCTTGCCGTCTTCTCCGAAACGATGTCAATGGCCACAATTCCCCTGGCGCTCGGCGGCGGGCTGATGCTGCTGTGGCTCGGATGGCGGGGACTGAAGAACAGGGGGAGAATCAAGGCGGCGAAGATCGATGCGGCCGACTTCCTGCATACGACCCTTTCGACCTTTCTGCTGACGATCTCCAATCCGGCGACGATCCTTTCTTTCGGGGCGCTGTTTGCCGGGCTTGGCCTGACGGAGGAAACGCGCCGATTCAGCTCGACCGTCATCGTGTCGGGCGTTTTCCTGGGATCGCTCGCCTGGTGGTTTTGCCTGAGCGGTGCCGTCAGCCTTGCCAGAGACAGGCTCTCCAGCGATTTCACGGCCAAGGTCGGCCGCGCGACGAGCTACATGCTGATCGCCTTCGGCGCCATCGCGCTGGGATCGGTGGCTTATTCGGTCGTGTGACGCGTCAGCTGCATCAATCGCGCTTGATGCTCATCAGCACGTCCCAGAGATCGGCGCCGGTTTCGAAGACGACGGCATTGGCCTTGTAGCTCTGTTCGGTCTCGATGAGGTCGGTCAGCTCGGTGGCAAAATCCACGCCCTGGTCCGTCGCGGTCACGCTTGCCTGGACGCCCGCGGGTTCAACGGACTGGAAGCTGGTGTTCAGCCGGCCATAATCCGGCGTGCTCGCATTGGCGACATTGTTGGCGATCGCGCCGGCGCGCGTCGATTGCGCCAGCATTCCCGAAAGCGCCGTATGCGTGATAGCAGAAATGCCCATCGACCGTTTTCCTGTTTGCGGACACAAGTGTTTTACCGGCAAGGGCTTAGGGAATGCTGAACGGTTTCGGTTAGCGAAAGGCGAGGGGATTTGCGCCTGATGTGCCGGAACGGCACGGGGCCTCAGCGGTTTACGCCCATTCCCGCAATCAGGATGTCGATCAGCTGCCGTGCCGCAACCCGCCAGGCGGGGCCGCAGCTGATGCTCGCGCCGCCGGCCAGCGCCCGCAGAAGGTCGAGCGGATCCATCGTCAGGCGGATCTCGCCGGCTGCCGTGGCGCGGTCGATCAGCAGGTTGACGGCATCTGTGATCGGCACGACGGAATCGGCATAGAGTTCGGACGTGCCGCCGACCAGCGAATCCAGCAGTTCGGACATGCCGTGTTTCGTCACGACATAATCGACGAACTGCACCAGCCACAGGCGAAGCGCTTCGACGGGGGGGTGCAGTTCGGACAAGCTTTTGGCGGCAGCGGCAAGCTGCGCCGTCTCGTTGCGATAGACGGCGGCAACCAGCGCGTCGCGCGTCGGAAAGTGGCGGTAGAGCGTGCCGATGCCGACGCCTGCGGCGCGGGCAATTTCCTCAAGGCTGGCACCGGAACCCTTGTCGGCAAACACGGTCTTTGCCGCTTCCAGCAGCAGAAGACGATTGCGTTCGGCATCCGCACGCGGCTTTCGCGCGGTGGGTCCGTCATTTTTTCCGGCCATTTTCGAGAAGTCCCCTTGATAAGCGGAGGCACCCTCCGTATTTATCTGGAGGCATCCTCCTTTTATTCCATCAGAGGCCGGCGGGCAATGGCCCACCAGCCCGGAGCGGTGCGTCCATGATCATAGGAGATAATCATGAGTGGACCTTTTGGCGCGACATCGACCACCGACGAGGTACTCGCCGGCATCGACCTCAAAGGCAAGCGCGTTCTGGTGACGGGTGTCTCGGCCGGCCTCGGCGTCGAGACCGCGCGCGTGCTTGCAGCCCACGGAGCGCAGGTCGTGGGTGCGGCCCGCGACCTCGCGAAGGCGAGAGCGGCAACGGAGGTCGTGCGCGCCGACGCGGCCAATGGCGGCAGCCTGGAGCTTGTCGAGCTCGATCTTGCTTCTCTGGCGAGCGTGCGGGCCTGCGCCGATGCGCTTGTGGCCGACGGCCGCCCCTTCGATGTCGTCATTGCCAATGCCGGCGTGATGGCCGCCCCCTTCGGCCGCACCGCCGACGGTTTCGAAACGCAGTTCGGCACCAACCATCTCGGCCATTTCGTGCTGGTCAACCGCGTCGCGCCGCTCATCAGATCGGGCGGCCGCATTGTGATCGTCGCATCCTCGGGCCACCGCATGGCGCCCTTCAGCCTCGACGACCTGAATTTCGAGAACAGGACCTACGAACCCTGGGCGGCCTATGCCCAGTCGAAGACCGCAAACATTCTTTTCGCAGTGGAACTCGACCGGCGCCTTGGCGCGCGCGGCATTCGTGCAACGGCGCTGCATCCCGGCGGCATCCACACCGAACTCGGCCGTCATCTCGACCCCGGCATGATCGAAGGCATGCTGGCGCAGATCAACGCGGCCCTTGCCGCCGAGGGCAAACCGCCCTTCGCATGGAAGACGATCCCGCAGGGGGCGGCTACCTCCGTCTGGGCAGGTTTCGTTGCCAAGCCGGACGTGGTCGGCGGCAAATATTGCGAGAATTGCCACGTCTCCGAAGTGACGGATGCGGAGATCAGCCCCGTTTCCGAAGGCGTCCGCTCCTACGCGCTCGATCCCGAGACGGCGAGGGCCTTGTGGGCCAGGAGCGAGGAGATGGTCGGCGAGCGATTCTGAGCCGCAGACGGGTGCGCTTCGATGCCAGAGAGCAGGGGACCGGGAAACTGGTGCCCCTGCCGAGGAATCGAACCTGGATCGGCTGCAAACTGGACAGCTGCTCTTGCGTTGAGCTACGAGGGGCGTGGCCCCTCCATGCCAGAAATGACGCCTGCAGGCGAGCGGAGGCTGGAGAGACGGTTAGCGGGTAAGGTTAACCCGCCGCAGGGGGCATATGCAGGAGAAGGGCGCCCGGTACAGGGGCAGGCAACCCTTCTCCCGGCTGGTCTTGCAGCGTCCAGCACGAACCTCTACGCAGAGAACCGAAAACGGTTCACTCGCGCCGATCAAAGTCCAGAAAAAGTCCGCCGGCTTGCTCTCGTCTTCAGGCATGGACGGCCGCGCATCGTCCGTTTCCGCCGCGTGCCGCCGCTCAGGCCTTGATATCCAGTCCTGCTTCGATTGCAGCGGCGATGAATGCCTTGCGCGCGTCCTCGCCGGTGCGCTTGCCCTTGATGACATCGGCGCAGACCAGCAGCGCCTGGTCGAGTGCCGCACCGTCCTCCGTCGGCCAGTCCTCGATCATCGCCCAGGAGGCGGCCTGGGTCGTATCGATGCTCATATATTTGCCGGGCTCTTCGAGGGCGATGAGCACAGGCTTCGACCAGGGCGCCTGCATTCTGGCTTCGCTTTGATCCTGGGGCATGGGTGTCACCTTCCTTCGTGCATTCTATCGAAACTAGGAAAGCCCCTCCCGTGATGGAAGGGGCCTTTGTTTGCCAAGCCCTTTGCGTTGGTTCAGGGCGTTCGTCGCTGCAATCGGCTTACCGGGGCGATTGCCCGGGCTCCGCCCGATCGCTCCTCGCTATTCGGCAGCCTCGGCGTAAGCCTCGACCGGCGGGCAGGTGCAGATCAGGTTGCGGTCGCCATAGACGTTGTCGACGCGGTTGACCGGCGACCAGTACTTGTCCACGCGGAAGGCGCCGGGCGGGAAGCAGGCCTGTTCGCGCGAATAGGGGCGATCCCATTCGCCGACGAGGTCTTCCACCGTATGCGGGGCATTCTTCAGCGGGTTGTTCAGCTTGTCCGAACGGCCTTCCTCGATGTCGCGGGCTTCCTGACGGATCGCCAGCATCGCTTCGCAGAAACGGTCGAGTTCGGCCTTGGTCTCGGACTCGGTCGGCTCGATCATCAGCGTGCCGGCAACCGGCCAGCTCATGGTCGGCGCGTGGAAGCCGCAGTCGATCAGGCGCTTGGCGACATCATCGACGGTGACGCCGGCGCTATCGACCAGCGGGCGCGTGTCGATGATGCATTCATGCGCCACACGGCCGGCGGCCGACTTGTAGAGCACGTCGTAGGCGCCCTTCAGGCGAGCGGCGATATAGTTGGCGTTGAGGATCGCAACCTTGGTTGCCTGCGTCAGGCCTTCGCCGCCCATCATCAGGCAGTAGCTCCAGGAGATCGGCAGGATGGATGCCGAACCGAAGGCCGCTGCCGAAACCGCGCCCGAACGGCCGTCGGTTTCCGGATGGCCGGGCAGGTAGGGGGCCAGATGCGACTTGACGCCGATCGGACCCATGCCGGGGCCGCCGCCGCCATGCGGGATGCAGAAGGTCTTGTGCAGGTTGAGGTGCGACACGTCCGAACCGATATCGCCGGGGCGGGCGAGGCCGACCATGGCGTTCATGTTGGCGCCGTCGAGATAGACCTGGCCGCCGTGCTTGTGCACGAGATCGCAGATTTCCTTGACGGTTTCCTCGAAGACGCCGTGCGTGGACGGATAGGTGATCATGCAGCAGGACAGGTTTGCCGCATGCTCTTCCGCCTTGGCGCGGAAATCGTCCATGTCGATGTCGCCGTTTTCCTTCGCCTTGACCGGAACCACCTTCATGCCGACCATCTGGGCCGAGGCCGGGTTGGTGCCGTGCGCGGAAGTCGGAATGAGGCAGACGTCGCGATGACCCTGGCCGTTGGCAATATGATAATTGCGGATGGTCAGAAGGCCGGCATATTCGCCCTGCGCGCCGGAATTCGGCTGCATGGAGAAGGCGTCGTAGCCGGTGACGGCGCAGAGCTTTTCCGTCAGGTCATCGATCATTTCGCGATAGCCGAGCGCCTGGTCGGCCGGCACGAAAGGATGAATGTCGGAAAATTCCGGCCAGGTGATCGGCAGCATTTCGGCCGTGGCGTTCAGCTTCATCGTGCAGGAGCCGAGCGGGATCATGGCGCGGTCGAGCGCCAGATCGCGGTCGGAGAGCCGGCGGATGTAGCGGGTCATCTCGCTTTCGGCGCGGTTCATGTGGAAGATCGGATGCGTCAGGTATTCGCTGGTGCGCAGGAGATCCTTGGGCAGGCGATAGGAGGGCTCGAAATCGGCGATCTGGAAATTGCCGCCGAAGGCGCGCCAGACGGCTTCCAGCGTTGCCGGGCGGGTGCGCTCGTCGAGCGACATGCCGATCTTCGTCTGGCCGACCTTGCGCAGGTTGACGCCTTCGGCGACGGCTGCGCGCAGGATGAGGCCCTGCATGTGGCCGACATCGACGGTGATCGTGTCGAAGAAGGTTTCCGGCTCGACCGTGTAGCCGAGCTTTTCCAGGCCCTTGGCCATCAGCACGGCCTTCTGGTGGACCTGCTGGGCGATCGCCTTGATGCCCTTGGGGCCGTGGAAGACGGCGTACATGGAGGCCATGACGGCGAGCAGGACCTGCGCGGTGCAGATGTTCGACGTCGCCTTTTCGCGGCGGATATGCTGCTCGCGCGTCTGCAGCGACAGGCGATAGGCGCGGTTGCCGCGCGCATCGACGGACACGCCGACGAGACGGCCGGGCATGGAGCGCTTGATGGCATCCTTGACCGCCATATAGGCGGCATGCGGGCCGCCGTAGCCGACGGGGACGCCAAAACGCTGCGAGGAACCGATGGCGATATCCGCACCCATTTCACCCGGCGACTTCAGAAGCGTCAGCGACAGGATATCGGCGGCGACGACGGCGATCGCGCCCGTCTGGTGCAGGCGGGAGATCAGGCCGGTGAAATCGCGCACATGGCCGTGCGTGCCCGGATACTGGAAGATCGCGCCGAAGACATCGACCGGATCGAGATCGGTGAAGGGGTTGCCGACGACAACAGACCAGCCGAGCGGTTCGGCGCGGGTCTTGATCAGCTCGATCGTCTGCGGATGGCAATCGGCATCGACGAAGAAGGCCTTGGCCTTCGACTTGGAAACGCGCTCGGCCATGGCCATGCCTTCGGCAGCGGCCGTTGCTTCGTCGAGCAGCGAGGCATTGGCGACGTCGAGGCCGGTCAGGTCGCAGATCATCGTCTGGTAGTTCAGCAGCGCTTCGAGGCGCCCTTGAGAGATTTCCGGCTGGTAGGGCGTGTAGGCCGTGTACCAGGCCGGGTTTTCCAGGATGTTGCGCTGGATGACCGGCGGCGTGATCGTGCCGTAATAGCCCTGGCCGATCAGCGAGGTCAGAACCTTGTTCTTGTTGGCGGTTTCGCGCAGCTTGTCGAGCGCCTCGCGCTCCGTCATCGGCGCGCCCCAGGCGAGCGGCGCCTTCTGGCGGATGGCCGGCGGCACGGTCGCGTCGATCAGCGCATCGAGGCTCTTGTAGCCGATGACACCAAGCATATCCGACATTTCAGACGGCGAGGGGCCGATATGACGACGGTTTGCGAAGTCATAGGGCTGATAGTCGGTAAACTGGAATTCGGTAGGCGTCGTCATTACGCGGTCAGCTCCTTGTAGGCCGCCTCGTCGAGCAGGCCGTCGACATCGCCGAGGTTCTTGAGCTTGAGCTTGAAGAACCAGCCGGCCCCTTGCGGGTCGGAATTGACGAGCGAGGGATCGGCGACGATGGCCGGATTGACTTCGACGATCTCGCCATCGAGCGGGCAGTAGACTTCCGAGGCGGCCTTGACGGATTCGACGGTCGCCGCATCGTCATTCTTGGAGAAGGTGGCGCCGACTTCCGGCAGTTCCACAAAAACGAGGTCGCCGAGCTGCTCGACAGCATAGGTGGTGATGCCGACGGTCGCGACATCGCCTTCGAGCTTCAGCCATTCATGTTCCTGGGTAAATTTCAGCATGGAAAAATCCTCTCGCAATAGGGGTCAGCGTTTGTAGGTCGGCGTGATGAAGGGAAGGGTGGCCACGGTGACGGGCAGGAACTTGCCGCGGACTTCGGCATAGATCTGCGTGCCCGGGGCGGCATAGGCAACCGGCACATAGCCCATGGCGACGGGACCTTCGACCGAAGGGCCGAAACCGCCCGAAGTGACTTCGCCGATCTCGGTCTTGCCCTCGGCATCGGCATAGAGCCTGGAATGGCCGCGCACCGGCGCCTTGCCTTCCGGCTTCAGGCCGACGCGCTTGCGGGAAACGCCCTTGTCCAGTTCGCCGAGGATGCGCTCGGCACCCGGGAAGCCGCCGGCGCGGGCGCCGCCGGTGCGGCGGGCCTTCTGCATGCCCCATTCGATGGCGGCTTCGACAGGCGAAGTCGTCGTGTCGATATCGTTGCCATAGAGGCAGAGGCCGGCTTCGAGGCGCAGCGAATCGCGGGCGCCGAGGCCGATCGGCTCGACATCGGGGTGCTCAAGCAACCGGTTGGTGACATCGACGGCCTTGTCGGCGGGAATGGAGATTTCGAAACCGTCCTCGCCGGAATAGCCCGAGCGCGAGACGAGACAGGAAACGTCGTGCAGGCGGCAGTGGCGCACGTCCATGAATTTCATGGCGGCGACATCGGCCCAGAGTTCGGCGAGCGCTTCGACGGCGCGCGGGCCTTGCAGGGCGATCAGGGCGCGGTCGAGAACGGTGATCTCGCATGTATCGGAAATATGCTTCTGCAGGTGCGCGACATCCTCATCCTTGCAGGCGGCGTTGACGACGACGAAAAGATGGTTGTCGAGATGGGTAATCATTAGGTCGTCGAGGATGCCGCCATTTTCATCGGTGAAGAAACCGTAGCGCTGGCGTCCTTCGGCGAGGCCGAGAATATCGACGGGTACGAGGCTTTCGAGGGCGAGTGCCGCATCCTCATACTTGCCGGACTTCGCCTTGATGATGAGCTGGCCCATATGGGAGACATCGAAGAGGCCGGCGGCAGCGCGGGTCTGCAGGTGTTCCTTCAGGACGCCGGCCGGATATTGCACCGGCATGTCATAGCCTGCGAAGGGCACCATGCGGGCGCCGAGCGACAGATGCAGCGCGTGTAGCGGGGTTTTCTTGAGGGCAGCAGTATCGTCCAAAAGACGCCTCCGGGGTTTGCGCCGGAAATTCCGGGCGCGGGCTCAAAACTGAAGGCGCGGCTGCGCCTTGTCTCCTTGAGCCCCCTCTGTCCCTGTGCCTGAGATTGTTATCCCTTCGGCGGACGTTTCGAGAACGCCTCTCTCCAGAGTTCCGTCTGCCCCTTGTGGTCCTTTTGCCTGAGAGTTTCCGGGGCGGTTGCTCCTTCGGCACCGGCATCGCAGCCGGCTTCTCCCAACAAGGTTGCGGCAATTATCCGGGGGTGGCAGGCCTTGGCAAGCAAAATGTCGGTGTCGCACAAATTTTTGTCGCGGCCCCGGAAGAGCGGCTGGCGGACGCGGCAATTGGGCCTTTGCCTTCGCGGGCGAAATTGGCTATCGCGGGTCAGGGACGCGCCATTCGGCATGTCCTTCGCCAACCGCCTTTGCTCCAACGCAAACCTGCCGCGGCAGAATGTTGTAATCTCATCGGGAAAGGCTTCACGAGCAAGGAGATATTGAATGAAGATCAGGACGTTCGGTTTTGCCGCCCTTCTGTGTTCCGCCGCGTTTGCCGGATCGGCGATCGCCCAGGACCATCAGACCATGCAGGGCATGAAGATGGGCTCCATGACCATACCGGCCGGCGGCGAGGTGGTCGGGGTCGGCGATCTCGAAATCTCCGGCGGCTTTGCCAAGGCGATGCTGCCCGGCCAACCCGTCGGCGGCGGCTTCCTGACGGTGAAGAACAAGGGCTCGAGCGACGACCGCCTGGTGTCGGTCACGTCGCCCAATGCCGACGAGGTGCAGCTTCACGAGATGGCCATGACGGACAATGTCATGAAGATGCGCGAACTGAAGGACGGTATTGCGGTTCCCGCCGGCCAGACCGTAACACTTGCGCCCGGCGGCCTGCACCTGATGTTCCAGAAGGTGAAGACGCCCTTCAAGCAGGGCGACAAGGTGCCGGTCACGCTGAGCTTCGAAAAGGCCGGCAAGGTCGATCTGGTGCTGAACGTGCTGTCGGCGCAGGGAAAATAGGTCCTGACGAACAAAAGCCCGCGATCGCGTCGCGGGCTCCGCTCCTCCCGGCGATCCCTAGATCTCAGACATCCTCGTAGGACTGCAGCGCCTGCTGCAACCCGGCCTGTGGCTGACGGAAACCCTTGGTCATCAGATCGAGCGCGACTTCGGTGTTCTGGATGACGTTGGTGGTTTCTTCCGGGTTGCCGCTGCTCTGGTTGAGCTGGCGTTCGGCAATCTTGCGCGCCTCGCGTGCGGCCGTGCCCGTTGCCACGCGCTGCGGGATGCGCAGGGTTTCGAAGGCAAGGGCGGCTGTGCTCGCCGATATGGTAACAAGCTGTGTCATGCGCCTGTCATACCCGCGGGATCTTCGCGTTCGGCTTAACAAAATCACTCGCATTTTACCGGTTGGTAAGAATTCCACAGATTGGATTGGAAAAAGGGCAGAATCGCAATAGACCGGAGCCATGTTCCAAGCTCTGCTCGTCGCGGTCGGCGGCGCAATCGGTTCGCTTCTGAGATATTATGTCGGCCTGGGCTCCGTGCGGCTCATGGGGCCGAGTTTCCCGTGGGGAACGCTCACCGTCAACGTCGTCGGCTGTTTCGTCATCGGCGTATTTGCCGAGATGATTGCGCGCCGCTTCGACGCGTCGACGGAACTGCGGCTCCTGCTGATCACCGGCTTTCTCGGCGGCTTCACCACGTTTTCCGCCTTCTCGCTGGATGCGATCACGCTGTTCGAGCGCGGCGAGATCCTTGCCGGCGGCATCTATATCGCAGCGAGCGTCGGGCTCTCGATGCTGGCCGTCATCGCAGGCCTCGGGCTGATGCGCGCTCTGATCTAATTTCGATTCCGATTTCCGTTTTCTGAAAAATGCTCTAAAGGCAGCGGCAAGAGAGGCGCCGCCTTTGATCGCGCCGCATATTTTCCGAAAGAACTCCATGGCAGGCATAGAACACATCAAGGTGGAGCCCGACGAAGCGGGCATGCGGCTCGACCGCTGGTTCAAGATCCACTATCCGGGCCTCGGCTTCGGCCAGCTGCAGAAGCTTCTCCGCTCCGGCCAGGTCCGTGTGGACGGCGGGCGGGTGAAGACCGACGCGCGCGTGCAGCCCGGCCAGATGGTGCGCGTGCCGCCCCTCGAGGTCGACGCCAAGGTCAAGTCCGGCCCGATCGCCGGCAAGGACCTGAAACATTCCGGCGATGCCGAGCTTCTGGCGCGCATGGTGCTGCACGAGGACGACAAGGTGATCGTGCTCAACAAGCCGGCCGGCCTTGCCGTGCAGGGCGGCTCGGGTGTCGCGCGCCATATCGACAAGATGCTGGAAGCATGGACGAACCAGAAGGGCGAAAAGCCCCGCCTCGTCCACCGCCTCGACCGCGACACCTCCGGCGTGCTCGTCATTGCGCGCACGCGCGGTGCGGCGCAGAAGCTGACCGCCGCCTTCCGCGAGCGCGATACCAAGAAGACCTACTGGTCGCTGGTCAAGGGCGTGCCGCGCAAGCGCGAGGACAAGATCTCGACCTGGCTCGTCAAGGAGCCGACGATCGACGGCGACCGGATGCGCATTGCCAAACACGGCGAGGAGGGGGCCGATCATGCCGTATCCTATTACCGCATCATCGAGACGGCGGCCCAGCGCCTCGCCTGGCTGGAGATGGAACCCTATACGGGGCGCACGCACCAGCTTCGTGTCCATGCGCTGCATATCGGCCATCCGATCATCGGCGATCCCAAATATTTCGACGAGGACCCGAACTGGGATTTTCCCGGCGGAATCCAGAAGCGGCTGCATCTGCACGCCCGCCATATCGATATTCCGCACCCTTCGGGAGGGCGCCTGCGGGTGACCGCGCCTCTGCCGCCGCATATGGTGCAGAGCTGGAACCTGCTCGGTTTCGACGAGAACTCAGCCCCGATCCTGGATGACGAAGAATGAAGCTCGCGCTTTTTGATTGTGACGGCACGCTGGTCGACAGTGCCGGGCTGATCCACGAAACCATGCGCCGCACGTTCGAAAAATTCGGCAAGCCGGAGCCACGTTTCGAGGACACCAAGGCGATCATCGGCCTGTCGCTCGATATCGCCATCGCCCGCATGCAGGGCCGGCCGCATGTCGAGCAGCAGGACATCGACATGACGGCGCATTACAAATCGCTGTTTTCGGTCGTGCGCCAGGATCTCGACTACCGGGAGCCGCTCTTTCCCGGCATCCGCGAGATGATCGATGCCGCCAGCCGGCGCGAGGACCTGCTGATCGGCGCGGTGACCGGCAAATCCCGGCGCGGGCTCAAGCTGGTCATGGATACGCACGGCTTCGACTTCATCGTGGCGCGCACCGCCGACGACTGCCCTTCCAAGCCGCATCCGGCCATGGTGAGCGAATGCTGTGACGAAACCGGCATGAATGCCGCCGACACCATTGTCATCGGCGATGCCATTTACGATATGCAGATGGCAAAGGCTGCCGGCGCCAAGGCGATCGGCGTTGCCTGGGGCTATGCCAGCGTGGATGAACTGATCGCCAACGGCGCCGATGCGATCGCCTATCATCCTGACGAGATCCTGCGCCATTTTTCCTGAGGTGAGCCCATGCGCGACCTGCTGAACGACCTTTCCGAAGGCCTGAGCCATCCCGATCCGATCCGCCGCGCGCAGATCCAGATGAAGAAGCCGCTGCCGAAGCGCTTCTATCAGACCGTGTCGGTCGAGCCGGTCGAGGAGGGCTTTGCCATTATGCTTGACGGCAAGGCCGTGCGCACGCCGGCCCGGCAGGTTCTGGCGCTGCCGAACGAGGCGCTGGCGAAGCTTGTGGCCGCCGAATGGGAGGCGCAGGTCGAAGTGATCGACCCGTCGCTGATGCCGGTGACGCGCCTCGTCAACACGGCGATCGACGGCGTCGCCACCGACACGCAGGCCGTGTTCGAAGATATCCTGCGCTTTTCGTCGAGCGATCTGCTCTGCTACCGCGCCGACGGCCCGGAAAAGCTGGTCGAACGGCAGACGGAGCGCTGGGACCCGGTGCTCGACTGGGCTGCCGCCGATCTCGGCGCGCGCTTCATTCTCGTCGAAGGCGTGATGCATCACGAACAGCCGCGCGAGGCGATCGCGGCCTTCGGCTCGGCGCTGCGCCGGCATGACGGCGCGCTCGCGCTTGCCGCTCTCCACACGGTGACGACACTCACCGGTTCGGCACTGCTGGCGCTCGCCATTGCCGAGGGCCGGATTACGCCGGAAGAGGGCTGGGCGCTTGCCCATCTCGACGAGGACTGGACCATCGAACATTGGGGAAGCGACGAGGAAGCCGAACAGCGCCGCGCCAAGCGCCATGAGGACTTTAAGGCCGCGACCGATGTTTTTTTCACGCTAAGGGCCTGAATCATATTGCCTTGACCGGCTTCATGACGAAATCTGCGACTCCGGACGGGGATTTGCAGGAATTTGGAATGACGCGGTTGAGGTCGAGGTTCTGCCTGATGGCGCTTGTGTGCGTGGCGCTGACGGCCTGTGTAAGCCTCATGCCGAAGAAGCAGGAAAAACCTATCTATGACGTGCGCAGCGCGGTCGTGCTGTCCAGCACCACCATGTCGGCGGAGCTGCTCTCCGGCATCAGCGACCGCGTCAACGCCGCCATACGCGCGACGGTCCGCACCACCGAATTGCCGCGCGTCGTCCTGACGATCCGCATCGTTTCAGTCCAGAAGGGGCTCGGCTTCCAGAAGGACCGCAACGTCGCCAAGGTCAGCATCGATGCCGCTTCCGTGGAGGATGGATCGGTCATTGCCGTGACCTCCTTTGAAGTCACCAGCCTCACCGCCGATCCTTATCTGGCTGACGATATCCTTGCAGAAGATATAGCAGCGCGCGTACGCTCCGCCTTCGCACTCAGCGGGCGTTAGTTCCTGAGCAATACCGGACGCAAGACCGCTGCACGCATTTGCCGGGATTGCTCCAGCCATGAAGCCGCCGACAGCGGCGAGGGGAGATCATGAAGGATATTCTGGAAGAGCTCGAACGCCGCCGTGGTATTGCCCGTCTCGGCGGCGGGCAGGCGCGCATCGACGCGCAGCATCAGCGCGGCAAGCTGACGGCGCGCGAACGCATCGATCTTTTCCTCGACGAAGGTTCCTTCGAGGAGTTCGACATGTTCGTCGAGCACCGCTCCACCGATTTCGGCATGGACAAGAGCCGCATTGCCGGCGACGGCGTGGTGACGGGCTGGGGCACGGTCAACGGCCGCACGGTCTTCGTCTTCGCCAAGGATTTCACCGTTTTCGGCGGCTCGCTTTCGGAGGCCCATGCCGAGAAGATCATCAAGGTGCAGGATATGGCGCTGAAGAACCGCGCGCCGATCATCGGCATCTACGATGCGGGCGGCGCGCGCATCCAGGAAGGGGTGGCCGCACTCGGCGGTTATGCCGAGGTCTTCCAGCGCAATGTGCTGGCATCCGGCGTCATTCCGCAAATTTCCGTCATCATGGGACCCTGCGCCGGCGGCGACGTCTATTCGCCTGCCATGACCGACTTCATCTTCATGGTGCGCGACACGTCCTACATGTTCGTCACCGGCCCCGATGTGGTCAAGACCGTCACCAACGAGACCGTGACCTCGGAGGAACTCGGCGGCGCAACGGTGCATACGACGCGCTCCTCGATTGCCGACGGCGCCTATGACAACGATGTCGATACGCTCAGCCAAGTGCGCCGGCTCATCGATTTCCTGCCGCAGTCGAACACTTCGCCGGTGCCGGAGATCGAATGTTACCAGTCGGTGACAGATGCCGACAGTTCGCTGGACACGCTGATCCCGGCCAATGCCAACAAGCCCTACGACATCAAGGAACTGATCCAGAAGGTGGCGGACGAGGGGGATTTCTTTGAGATCCAGGCAAGCTTTGCCAAGAACATCGTCTGCGGTTTCGGGCGCATCGAGGGATCGACGGTGGGCTTCGTCGCCAACCAGCCGATGGTGCTGGCCGGCGTGCTCGACAGCGACGCGTCGCGGAAAGCGGCGCGTTTCGTGCGCTTCTGCGACTGCTTCAACATTCCGATCGTCACGTTCGTCGATGTGCCGGGCTTCCTGCCGGGCACGGCGCAGGAATATGGCGGGCTCATCAAGCATGGCGCCAAGCTGCTGTTTGCCTATGCCGAGGCGACGGTGCCGAAGCTGACGGTGATTACCCGCAAGGCCTTCGGCGGCGCATATGACGTGATGGCCTCGAAACACCTGCGCGGCGACCTCAACTATGCCTGGCCGACGGCGCAGATCGCGGTCATGGGCGCCAAGGGCGCCGTCGAGATCATCTTCCGCAAGGACATCGCCGATCCCGAAAAGATCGCCGCCCATACGAAAATGTACGAGGATCGTTTCCTGTCGCCCTTCGTGGCGGCCGAACGCGGTTATGTCGACGAGGTGATCATGCCGCATTCGACGCGGCGGCGGCTGGCGCGGGGTCTCAAGATGCTGAGGAACAAGGATCTCAGCAATCCCTGGAAGAAGCATGACAATATTCCGCTATGATCGAATAAGGGAGCCTCTTCAGGTGTTTACCCACTGTCGAAGTTGTGAACGCCTGTCAGCAAACCGTGTCTTCAATCCCTGTTAGAGACGCGGTAACGCTCGGCAGCACACCATTAAGGAGAGTCTTTATGTCAACTTTCGAGCGTCTGTCTGCCTACCGCCCCTATGGTCTGGCCGCTCTCAGAATCATGACCGCGCTTCTGTTCATCGAGCACGGCATGATGAAGCTTTTCGGCTTTCCGGCTGCCCAGGGCGACGGTCCGCTGTCCACGCTGTTCCTCATTGCCGGATTGCTGGAGCTTGTCGGCGGCATCCTGATATTGATCGGTTTCGCCACGCGGCCGGTCGCCTTCCTGCTGTCGGGCGAAATGGCGATCGCCTATTTCATGGCGCATATGCCGCACAGCTTCTTCCCAGCCCTCAACCAGGGCGATGCGGCAATCCTGTTCTGCTTCGTCTTCCTCTACCTGTTCTTTGCCGGCGCCGGTGCGTGGTCGGTCGATAACAGAAACGCGGCAGCCTGACAGATGAGGCTGCGGGCGGTTGAGCGCCCGCAGCCTGCTTTCCATTTCCAATATTTCCTTATCAGGCCGTCAATTTGAGGCCGGCAATGCCGGCGCCGATCAGCGCGATGCAGATCAGGCGGGAAGCCTGCGCCGCATCGCCCAGAAGCCAGATGCCGAGCAGGACGGTGCCGACGGTGCCGATACCGGTCCAGATCGCGTAGGCCGTGCCGATCGGCAGGGTTTTGACGGCAAGTCCGAGCAATATGACGCTCACCACCATGGATATGACCGTGAGGATCGTCGGGACGGGACGGGTGAAGCCATCGGTATATTTCAGACCGATCGCCCAACCGCATTCAAAAAGGCCAGCGAGAAAAAGCAGAAACCAGGCCATCATACTCTCCTTGTCAAGAGCGAGGCCGTCCCCGCGACTTTTGCGACCGGGGCAGGCCCGGCGCCGCAGTCGTCTGCGTCGCATGTGATATGGACGAGGGAACGGCTCACTTCAAGCTAGGAATTGGCATAGCTGCCATGCCACCCGATTTCCGCCTGGTCGCATACGGGGCTCAGGTATTCTTCGCCCGGCGGCAAAGACGATCGAAGGTTTCGAGGAATCGGGAACGATCCTTGGGGCCGAAGGCCGCATTGTAGCCCTTGCTCTCGCCGGTTTCGCGCAGGTGCGCGCCGAGATCGCGCATGGCGCTTGCCATGCCGATATTGGTTTCGTCGAAGACGCGGCCTGTCGGGCCGGTGACGAAGGAACCCTTGGCAACGCAGCGGACCGCCAGCGGCACATCAGCGGTGACGACGACATCACCTCGGCCGGCATTGTCGGCGATCCAGTTGTCGGCGGCATCGAAAGCGTTGGAGACGATGACGTTGCGGACCATCGGGTCGCGGGACGGGCGCAGGCCGGAATTGGCGACGAAAGTCACTTCCAAACCGAGGCGTTCGGCCACTTTCAGGATTTCGGGTTTGACCGGGCAGGCATCGGCATCGACATAGATCATGGCGAGACCTCACGCCGGCCGAGTGGCCAGCTGACGGACCATATCGATATGGGGAATGCCGTCTTCCAGATATTCCTCGGAAGTCTTGACGAAACCGAAGGATTCGTAGAAGCGGCGCAGATGTGCCTGCGCGGACAAGGCAACGGGATTTTCCGGAAAGAGCTTTTCGCAGGCGGCGACCGATTCTTTCATCAATGCATCGCCGAGCCGCTTGCCGCGATGAGCCGGCGAGACGACGACACGGCCGATCTTTGCCGGATGCTGTTCGCCGTACGGCTTCAGAATCCGCGTCGAGCCCAGCAGTTCGCCGCCGTCCATGAGCCGCAGGTGCAGGGCGTCGATATCCTTGCCGTCCAGTTCCGGATAGGGGCAGTTCTGCTCAACGACGAAGACATCGACGCGCATTCTCAGGAGATCGTAGAGCTCCCGCGCGGAAAGCTCGTCAAGCCCCTTGAGATCGACCGTATAGCTAAGTGGAACCATCAATACAAAACCGCGCTACGGATATTTTTGCCGGAATACATAAGCTCGAAGCCTTGGTTGTTTCTTGGAACGGGTGGCTGGCAGTGCTCGACAAGACAAGTCAGTGGATGCCGCCGTTCGGTAAAGGAGAACCTTCCTCCATATGCTCGTCACCGCGCAGATATTGATGAAAATTTAGGCCGTAAGCAAATGGCTGGTCTCTTGGGGGCTCCTGCGGATCGGTCGAGTACAGATAGATGCGGCCAGTGGCGTTGAACCCGACGTGCCGTCCTATCTTGACGGCCATATCCGTAGCTTCGTCTCCATCCGCGGCCCAGGCGTGCATCGAAAAGAAGGCCGCCGCGCCTTCCGTGGTCTCAAAATCCGGATTGGCCTCGGCGATCTCCCCGTCGGCAATCACCGTGAAGTGACGGAAAGCCGTTTTCAGCTTTCCGTACCTCAGTTTCAACTTCCAGTTTTTCAGCAGATTCATGAGCGATCAGTAGAGCACGACGCTGCGGATGCTCTTGCCGGAATGCATGAGCTCGAAGCCTTCATTGATCTTTTCGAGCGGCATGGTGTGGGTGATCATCGGATCGATCTGGATCTTGCCCTCCATGTACCAGTCGACGATCTTCGGCACGTCGGTGCGGCCGCGCGCACCGCCGAAGGCCGTGCCCATCCAGGTGCGGCCGGTGACGAGCTGGAAGGGACGGGTGGAGATTTCCTGGCCGGCGCCGGCAACGCCGATGATGACCGACTTGCCCCAGCCGCGGTGGCTGGCTTCCAGCGCCTGGCGCATGACCTTGGTATTGCCGGTGCAGTCGAAGGTGTAATCGGCGCCGCCGATCTGGTCGGCACCGCGCTTGGTCATGTTGACGAGATAGGGAACGATATCGGCGCCCACTTCGGATGGGTTGACGAAATGCGTCATGCCGAAGCGTTCGCCCCAGGCCTTCTTGTCGTTGTTGAGATCGACGCCGATGATCATGTCGGCGCCGGCAAGCTTCAGGCCCTGGATGACGTTGAGGCCGATGCCGCCGAGGCCGAAGACGATGGCCGTGGCGCCCATCTCCACCTTGGCGGTGTTGATGACGGCGCCGATGCCGGTCGTCACCCCGCAGCCGATATAGCAGATCTTGTCGAAGGGCGCGTCCGGATTGACCTTGGCGACGGCGATCTCGGGAAGAACCGTGTAATTGGCGAAGGTCGAGCAGCCCATATAGTGGTGGATCTTGTCCTTGCCGATCGAGAAGCGCGAGGTCCCGTCCGGCATCAGGCCCTGGCCCTGGGTCGCGCGGATCGCGGTGCAGAGATTGGTCTTGCGCGACAGGCAGGAGGGGCATTCGCGGCATTCCGGCGTGTAGAGCGGAATGACGTGATCGCCCTTCTTCACCGAGGTGACGCCGGGGCCGACATCGACGACGATGCCCGCGCCCTCATGGCCGAGAATGGCCGGGAAGAGGCCTTCCGGATCGGCGCCGGAAAGGGTGAAATCGTCGGTGTGGCAGATGCCCGTCGCCTTGACCTCGACCAGCACTTCGCCGGCCTTCGGCCCTTCCAGCTGAACGGTCATGACCTCAAGCGGTTTTCCTGCCTGAACGGCAACGGCGGCGCGAACATCCATGGTCGATCTCCTCGTGATTTGCGTGGTGGATTCTTGCACGCCGCAAGAGGATGGCTCAAGCGGAAAAAGCCGTGCGCGTTTCCTCAAAAATCGGCTTCGCCTCGAGCATTTCCTGAAGATCGGCTTCGCCGCGGATATTTCCTGAAAATCGGCTTCGCCGCGGGTATTTCCTGAAAATCGGCTTCGCCTCAGGCGAATTCCATGATGACGGCATCGACCGCCAGGCTTTCGCCGGGCGCGGCCTTGATCTTGCCGACGACGAGATCGCGCTCGGCACGCAGCACGTTTTCCATCTTCATGGCTTCGACGACGGCCAGCGTTTCGCCTGCCTTGATCTCCTGGCCCTCGGAGACGGCAATGGAGACGACGAGGCCCGGCATGGGGCAGAGCAGCAGCTTGGACGTATCGGGCGGCAGCTTGACGGGCATCAGGCGGTCAAGCTCGGCATGGCGGGGCGTAAAGACCCGCGCCTTGACCGATAGGCCCTGCCAGTCGATGCGCAGGCCATTCAGGATCGGGCGGATCTGCGCCGTCACCGGTCGGCTGGCGATCCTGCCGTGCCAGACCGGATCGCCCGGTCTCCAATCGGTAACAACGGTTTCGGTACGGCCGCCGACTTCCATTTCCATCTCGAAAGGAATGGTCACGAGGCCATCGACCAGTTTCACCGGCACGTAATTGCCGCCGAGCTTGACGACCCATTCCTCCCGCAGCGGGCCGCTTGCCTGGCGCAGGCGATCGGCAAAACCCTCGCGGCGGGCAGAATCGATCAGGCTGACGGAGAGCGCGATGGCCGCAAGCGCCGCTTCTTCCGAAGCGTCGGGCGCCATCGGCGCGAATCCATCGGGATATTCCTCCGCTATGAAGCCGGTGGAGAGGCGCCCTTCGCGCCAGCGCGGATGTTTCATCAGCGCTGCGAGGAAGGGAACGTTGTGCTCGATGCCGTCGACCACGAAAGCGTCGAGCGCCTGGCCCATGGCTTCGACCGCCTGCAGGCGGCTCGGCGCCCAGGTGCAGAGCTTGGCGATCATCGGGTCGTAATACATGGAGATTTCGGCACCCTCGAAGACGCCGGTATCGTTGCGGATGACCACATCGCCGGTGCGGCCTTCGGCCGGCGGGCGGTAGCGTGTCAGCCGGCCGATCGAGGGCAGGAAGTTGCGGTAGGGATCTTCCGCATAGAGGCGGCTTTCGATCGCCCAGCCGTTCAGCCTTACATCCTTCTGCGCGAAAGCCAGCTTTTCGCCGGTGGCGACGCGGATCATCTGCTCGACGAGATCGATGCCGGTCACGAGTTCCGTCACCGGATGCTCGACCTGAAGGCGGGTGTTCATTTCGAGGAAATAGAAATTGCGGTCGCGGTCGACGATGAATTCCACCGTGCCGGCGCTCTGGTAGTCGACGGCCCTGGCGAGCGCCACCGACTGCGCGCCCATGGCGGCGCGGGTCTTCTCGTCGAGGAAGGGCGAGGGCGCTTCCTCGGCGACCTTCTGGTTGCGGCGCTGGATGGAGCATTCGCGCTCGCCGAGATAGACGACATTGCCGTGCGCATCGGCCAGAACCTGGATTTCGATATGGCGCGGATCGACCACGTATTTTTCGATGAAGACGCGGTCGTCGCCGAAGGAGCTTTTGGCCTCCGAGCGGGCACGGTCGAAACCGTCGCGCACTTCCGCTTGCGTCCAGGCAATGCGCATGCCCTTGCCGCCGCCGCCGGCCGACGCCTTGATCATCACGGGATAGCCGATCTCGGCAGCGATCCTTTCGGCATGGGCGGCGTCCTCGATCACGCCGAGATAGCCGGGAACGGTCGAAACCTTGGCGGCATTGGCGAATTTCTTCGATTCGATCTTGTCGCCCATCGCCATGATGGCTTTCGGCTTGGGACCGATGAAGACGATGCCTTCCTTTTCCAGCGCTTCGCAGAAGGAGGCGCGTTCGGACAGGAAACCGTATCCGGGGTGGACGGCTTCGGCACCGGTCGCCTTGCAGGCGGCGATGATCCTGTCGGCCAGGAGGTAACTTTCGGCGGCAGGCGCCGGACCGATATGAACGGCCTCGTCGGCCATCTCGACATGCAGGGCATCCCGATCCGCATCCGAATAGACCGCAACGGTGGCAATGCCCATGCGGCGCGCGGTCTTGATCACGCGGCAGGCGATCTCGCCGCGGTTGGCGATCAGGATTTTCTTGAACATCGAGACTCCACCCAGGAAATGCGTTCCGGAGTTTTACGCATAAAAAGCCGGAACGCACAATTGGGCTGAAGAACCAGAGGCAGTCTGAAGATTCGGCAGGTCAGGCAACTGCGGCGGCGACGACAGGCTCTTCATCGATGATCCGCAGCCAGCGGCTTCGCCTCGGCTGGGTATAATCCCTGAGTTCCACCGCGGCCATGATCTCGCCCCAGCGCTGATGGTTGGCGCCGGGCTGGGCCACCGCGTCGATGCGCTGCAGGACGCCGTATTCGACCGGCGAGACGCCGATGACGCCGCCTTCGCTGACACTGCGCAGAATCCGCATGACGTAATCCACGTCCTGGCGCGTGATGCTCTTGCGGTCGGCGGCGCGGGTCAGCCTGTAGCCGCCGATATCTTCGGCGAGCGCCAGGCGCAGCTGGTCGAGCGCAAGCGCGCGCAGCTCATCGGGCACATGGGCGGAAAGTTCCATGACGTGCAGGATGAGCTCGAGCTCGAGCGCGGAATTCACCACGCCATCGGTCGTGAACATGCGCATGATCCATGCGACGTTGATCTCGTCCAGCGAGCCCTGCGGATAGGTGTAGTCGACGATGAAGCCTGCCAGCTGCTCGATGAAGAACGTATTCCACTCGGAGCATTTTTCGGGGCAGGAATTATTGAGCGCCAGCATCACCACGACATGATCGGATGTCCGGATTCCCTCCGGAAAGGTGTGTTTGCGCAGAAGTATGATGTCTTCGGCCGTCAGCCGATGCTTCCCGGCGATGACACATGCCGGAAAAGCGAGACGAAACTCACTCATGTTTTATCTCCAGACTTCATCATGAAGCCGGAAATGGTTCTATCGGTCCGGAATTGAAGATCCCTCAAGAAGGAAAGTTAACCGCCGATTTGGCGTTTCATGCGGATTTTAATGATCGCGCCTGCAAACGCTCGCGCCAGATGATGAAAAGGCCCGATGCAACGATGATGGCGATGCCGATCCATTTGGAAACATTCGGAAAATCGCCGAAGAGGGCATAACCGAGCACGGTTGCCGAAATGATCTCGAAATACTGGAAGGGTGCCAGGAGCGAGAGCGGCGCAAGACGGAAAGCCTTAACGACCAGCATGTGCGCATAGCCCGATATCGTGCCGAGGATCAGCAGGAGCACGAGGCCGAGCCAGGAGGCGGGCAGGGAGGGCGTGAAGTCGGCATTGCCGAGGCCGTTTCCGACAAACATTGCGCCCGCCATGAAGATCGTGCCGCCAATGCCGGCCATGGTCTGCATCGTCAGCGGCGAATCGGCCTCGCCGATGGCGCGGTTGAGGAAGAGATAGAGCGAGAAGAGGAAGGCGCAGAAGACCGGCAGCAGAGCCTTCAGGCCGAAGATCTCGTAACTCGGCTGGATGACGATCATGGCGCCGCCAAAACCGACGACGATCGCCAGCCAGCGCCGCCAGCCGACCTTGTCGCCCAGGAAGAGCGCCGAGAGCGCCGTCAGCATGAAGGGCTCGACGAAATAGATGGCGAAGACATCGGCAAGCGGCATGTATTTGACGGCGACGAAGAAGAGCAGGCTGGCTGCGCCATGCAGCGCGCCGCGCAACAGGTTCATCCACGGGCGCCTGGCAGACAGCGCCTGCTTGCCGAACATTGCAAGGAGGATCGGCAGGGTGCAGACGAGCTGGAAGAAGAAGCGGTAGAACGTGACCTGTCCCGGCGACATGGCCTCGAAGGTCGCCATATATTTGGCGATCGCGTCCATCGTCGGCAGGATGGCCATGGCGCCGGCCATGATGGCCATGCCCTGGAGCGGATTCTGTGCGGAAGGAGATTCGGACATGGCGGCTGCTTCTTGCGGGTGGTGTCATCAACCACAGGAAGGCAGTCCGATCAAGGCCGGCAATCAGGGACAGTGCAGCATATCCTTGACGGTCTCGCCGAAGACCTCTTCGAAGGCGGCGCGCAGGCGGATATCGGCATCGGCCATCGTCACGAGCAGGCCGAGATCGACAAGGCTGGTGACGCCATAGGCCGAGATGCCGCAGGGCACGATGCCGTTGAAATGATCGAGATCGGGATCGACGTTCAGCGACAGGCCGTGAAACGTGACCCATTTGCGCAGGCGTATGCCGAGGGCGGCAATCTTGTCTTCCGCCATGGTGCCGTCCGGCAGAAGCGGCCGCTCGGGCCGGCGGACCCAGACGCCGACACGATCCTCGCGGCGTTCGCCGCGCACGTTCATCGAACCGAGCGCGCGGATGATGACCTCTTCGAGCGCGGCCACGAAGGCGCGCACATCCTGCCGGCGCCGCTTCAGATCGAGCATGACATAGGCCACACGCTGGCCGGGGCCGTGATAGGTATATTCGCCGCCGCGGCCGGTGGCGAAAACAGGAAAACGATCGGGCTGGACGAGATCCTTGGCGTCGGCGCTGGTGCCGGCCGTATAGAGCGGCGGATGTTCCAGCAGCCAGACAAGCTCGTCGCCGCCCTCGGAAATCGCCGCGACTTCGCGCTCCATCGTCTCCACCGCTTCCGCATAGGGAACGAGCCCATCGGAGATACGCCAGCGCACGGGGCGCGAACCGGCTTTCGGGAGCATGGAGAAATCGAGATCGGTGCGTAGCATGGCAGTCCCTGGCGCTATCCGCAAAAGGAGAGGGCGGTCGCGGGCCTCTATATGGACTTCGGCGGCGCGCGATTCAATCGCTCTTTGCGGCTCAGCCTGCGTCGTGGCCGGGACGCCGGCCGCACGCATCGCCCCAGGTGCTGGGGATAAGTCGGGCCGCTTCTGGAAAGAGCTGCAATCATGTGGATATTGTCGGCGCGCAAATCATCTTATTGGGGTAATTCATGAAACGCATATTTTCCTCCGCGCTGCTCGTCGCGCTCCTGTCCGGCTGTGCGATGACGCTTCCTCTCAAGGGACAGACCGAGAGCGGCGACGAGAAATTTACGGGCAAGGCAACAGGTTATGCCGATGGCGCCGGGACACTGGAACTGACGAGTACCAAAGGCCTCAAGTGCAACGGCAACTTCGTTTACGTGACGCACCGTAACGGCGAGGGCACTTTCACCTGCAGCAACGGCCAGAGCGGCTCGTTCACCTTCGTCTCGACGGGCGTGCGCGGCACGGGTTCGGGCTCGATCGGCAGCCGCAAATTCACCTTCACGTTCGGCTGATCGCGCGCCGCGACGGCCTGGCGCCGATCAGGCATCAGGCGCGGCGATCCGGTCTGCCGCGCCTTTTCGACATCCTTCGATGCCGTATCTCAGTCCATGATGAAATGCGGGACGAAGCGGGAGAGGTTCTGGGTGATCGGCGACTTGTCCTCGCGGATGCAGATGCCGCAGGCTTCGCCGGCGACGACCCAGGAACCGACCACGGCATAATCGTCGCCGAATTGCGGAAGCAGGCAGGCTTCCTGCACGATATAGCCCTCCGCGCCATAATCTCCGTCCACAGCGACCGTCACTCCTCCCGATGTCAGCGTAACGTTGGCGCCCTCGCGCGACAGGAGCGGCTTTCGGACCGCGTTTTCGAGGCGCAGCGCCTGCGGGTCGTCGGCGAAATAGGCGGGCAGAAGGTTCGGGTGGTTCGGCGCCATCTCCCAGAGAACGGGCAGCAGACCCTTGTTCGACAGCGTCATTTTCCACAGCGGTTCGTGGATCTTGGTGCCGGTGGAGAGCAGGTGCTGGCCGAAATCCTCGTGGACCATGAATTCCAGAGGGTAGAGCTTGAAGAGATCCTCCATGCGCCGATCCTCGAGATCGGTGAACCAGCTCTCGGCATCGACGCCGATCTCCTCCATGTCGAGCAGCACGACTTCGAAGCCCGCCTGGAACGCGACATCGGCAAGATATTTCGTCGTCAGGTAGTCTTCCTCATTGTCGGTGACACAGCCGAAATGGAAGACGCCGCTATCGCTCGAATTCTTGAAATACCGGAAAGCGTCGATCAGCTTCTCGTGGATCGAATTGAACTGATCGGCACCGGCATCGAGCCGGCCTGATCGCTTCATGTCCTGGAGCCATTCCCATTGGATGACCGCGCTTTCGAAAAGCGACGTCGGCGTGTCGGCGTTGAATTCGAACAGCTTTGCCGGGCTCCTGCCGTCGTAGCGCAGGTCGAAGCGGCCGTAGATATCGCGCTCGGACCATTTCCAGGAACGCCGGATCGCCTCATGGAACTCGGCCGGGATCGCCATGCGCGTCATCAGGGCGGGATCGGCGCAGATGCGGTCCACCGCCCCGTAGCAGAGCTGCAGGATCTCGTTGGTCGGGTCTTCGAGATCGTCCTCGATCTGAGCGAGCGTGAATTGATAGGCGTTGCGCTCGTCCCAATAGAGTTCGCCATACATGTGGTGGAACGTGAAATCCAGCGCTTCGAGCTTCGGGATCCAGTCCGGCCTTTCGCCTGTCGCGATACGCTTCATCTTGAGCCCTCAGGACGCGGAAGAGTGACGCGTGCCGAAACCGGAGCGGGCAAGCGTGGTCGTACGGACATCGGGACTGAAGCGGGCTCCATCGGAATAAGTCATCTTGAAGCCGCCGACCTTACTGGTGACCAACTGGCCGGCAGCGTTCACGAAGCCCGAGACATGACTGCTTTCATAAAGTGCCGATGCCGGTACCGCCGGATAATAAACGCCATTGGCGCTCGTTTCGGGCTGGCCGATGAGATAGCCTGATTGATAGGGGCTGTAGTGCCCTCCGCCGGCAACATGTACCGAACTTGTCACCTCACAATGGCCGTTGCCGAATTCCTCCTCGCAATCCTCACGATTCTGATAGGAAGGTGCATTTTTCAGATGCTCGGCACGGGCAGTCGCGAAGCTGTTCTTGCAGTCGTCAGGACCGAACTTGCCGTCCTTGAGGCACTCGTCGAGCGTCCTGTAGGCCGCCGTCTCGGTCTCGCCCATGGAACTCACTGCGAGATAGATCCCGAAAACAAACGTTCCAAGGATGGCGAGCTTCACGCCTCCTTTGGTATATCGGTAGCGATCTTCCGGTGTCATGCGATCCCCAAATCGTTCGATGCCATGCGCTTGCGCAGGCAGAGCGAGAAAGCGCCAAGCGGAAATATCCGGCTTGCGTTCAAATACGTGAAAAGGCTGGATTGGTTGCGAGCGGGTCTATCCCGCACGATAACCGGCTCTAGCGGCCGATCGTCCGTCTAGCGTCTCGTCAAAAATTGCCGGTCGAAATCGTCTTCATGAAATGAACACCCCTGAAATCTTAACCGTTCCAGTTATGTTCTCAATTCCAGATAGAAGTCAAGCGATAGATTGCGCACCAGAATTGCAGTCGATGCCGCCAAGATTTGCTCTGCTATCGAGGAGAAGGGATATCGTCGGAAAGAGCCTTGCTCTCCGGCAGCGAGATCCGAACGAGAGAACTAAACCCTTGTCCAAAAAAGAAAAACCCGCCGAAGCGGGTTTCTTTGGTGCGGTCGAGAAGACTCGAACTTCCACGGGTTGCCCCACAGCGACCTCAACGCTGCGCGTCTACCAATTCCGCCACGACCGCATCGTGGTAGGGCCGATTTGCGTCGGCGAGGCAGCATGTAGCAAAAGCATCTGACGGACACAAGCACGATGTGACAGTTTTTTTTAAAAGCTTGTCCGGGATGTGGATTACGCCGCACGAGACATTGAAATTACAAGAGAAAAGGGCCGGAAACCGGCCCTTTTCCAGATCCTGTCAGTGCATTTCGCGGCAGGCTTCGGTGCGGCTGGCACCGCTGTCGGCGCCTTTCTGGCGCCAGCCCTTCGGGCCGACCATGCTGTGGCAATCCGGAAGCGGCTTGATGCTGGCGGTCGCCGTATTGTCGACCTTCGCAGGCTTTGCCATCGCTACCGGCGCAAAGCCGTCGCTATCGTTCGTATAGTCGCCGGAATAGGCCGGAGGCGTCACGTGCGTCGGATAATGGACCGGCTTTGCCGGTGCGACCGGGGTCTGGTAGAGGCCGTCGCTGTCGTTGGAATAGTCGTCGTTGTACTTCGTCTGCTGTGCGAAGGCCGCACTGGCGAGGCCGACGGCAAACAGGGTGGCGGCAGCGGCGAATTTGATGCGCATGGGGCTATTCTCCTCAATCTGTTGTTGAATTCAACAACGTAAAACCAACCCTCGGCAAGACCAAGTCCGCTCCCCAATTTTGGCAATTTTGTGAGAAAAGTGACAGCAGCGTTGCGGCGTTTTGTCCAAATGAAATCACATATTTGTCAATGATTTTTGACGGGCGCGTTACCTTAGCCGGCACAGTTAATCGACTGAGATGTCAGGGCTTTCACCCACATTACAATGCTGCAATCTTTAATTGATTAACTATTTGTAACTTTAGAGACGTCGAAACCGGAAAGTCATCCGTTTCCGGGTTCCGAAATGTGGCGATTTCGTGTCTTTTCGCCTCAATCCTCTAAGCGATGCGGGCATCGACGCCGGTCGCCTGCAGGTGGTTGCGCATGTGATGCGCTATCGGTTCGGCCGCTCATGGCCTGGCCTTCAGCTTTTCGTCTTTTCCCACTTTCTGACCAGCCGCTCACGCTTCAGCCGCGACAGGCGCTGCAGCCAGAAAATGCCGTCGAGCTGATCGACCTCGTGCTGGATGCAGACGGCGAGGAAGCCCGACGCCTCTTCCTCGTGGCGATTGCCCTGAAGATCCTGATAGCGAAAACGGATCGCCTTCGGGCGCGTGATCTCGTCGGTAGCGCCCGGCATGGAGACGCTACCTTCCATATGGACCATCGTCTCGTCGGAAAACCACGATATTTCCGGATTGGCGTAGATGCGCACGTCACCCTTGTCGAGTTCCAGCACGGTCAGGCGCTGGAAGACGCCGATATGGGCCGCGGTGATGCCGACGCCGGGAGCTGCGCGCATGGTCTGCAGCAGGTCGTCCGCCAGTTCGGACAGGGCCGAATCGAACGAGTTCACGGGTGCGCAGACCGTTTTGAGACCGGGATGCGGATAGCGGAGAATCGGGCGGATCGGCACGGCTGGGCTTCCCTTCGACAAATGGCAGCGGAAACTATAACCGTCCACCGGCATTGTCATCAGAAAGCACGGGTTTGCGCTTTACGGCAGAAATGCTTTCGGCTAGCAGGGCGGTCAAGGATTCCGGCTTTGGCGAGGGCAGGGCGGAATTCGCTTATCCGCTTGTTGACAATGCGTTTTCAGCCAACATTTTCGAATGCGGCTCGATAGTCTTTGAAATCAGATAGAGATGCGAGGGCGGCAATGACGACGACCGATACCGAAGACCGCATTCGCAAACGTCCGACGGACGAAGACGTCGATATCTATAACGAAGACGGCAATGTGCGCAGCGATTTCCTGGCGCGGCTGGGTGCGGCCATTGCCGATCGCGACACGCTGTTTCTGCGCCAGAACGTCGCGCGCCTGCACGAATCGGAAATAGGCGACCTGCTGGAATCGATCCAGCCGGATCAGCGCCTTGCGCTGGTGCACCTGCTTGGCGACGATTTCGACATGACGGCGCTGACCGAGGTGGACGAGACGATCCGCCGCGAGATCGTCGACCAGCTGCCGAACGAGCAGATTGCCGCCGCCATCGGCGAGCTGGATTCGGACGACGCCGTCTACATTCTCGAGGATCTCGACCAGGAGGACCGGGAAGAGATCCTGGCGCAGCTGCCCTTTACGGAGCGGGTGCGACTTCGCCGCGCCCTCGATTATCCGGAAAGCTCGGCCGGGCGCCGCATGCAGACGGAATTCGTCGCCGTGCCGCCCTTCTGGACCGTGGGGCAGACGATCGACTACATGCGCGAGGAAGAGGATCTGCCTTACTCCTTCTCGCAGATTTTCGTCATCGACCCGACCTTCAAGCTGCTCGGCGCCGTCGATCTCGACCAGATCCTGCGCACCAAGCGGCAGACGAAGATCGAAGCCATCATGCGGGAAACGAACCACCCGATTCCGGCCGAGATGGACCAGGAAGAAGCGGCCCAGCTCTTCGAACAATACGACCTTCTCTCGGCAGCTGTCGTGGACGAGAACGAACGGCTCGTCGGCGTGCTCACCATCGACGACGTGGTGGACGTGATCCACGAAGAGGCGGACGAGGACATCAAGCGCCTCGGCGGCGTCGGCGACGAAGAACTGTCCGACAACGTGATCTCGACCGTGCGCTCGCGCTTCCTGTGGCTGCTCATCAATCTCGGTACGGCAATGCTGTCGGCCAGCGTCATCGGCCTGTTCGACGGCTCGATCGAGAAGATGATCGCGCTTGCCGTGCTGATGCCGATCGTCGCCTCCATGGGCGGCAATGCCGGCACGCAGACGATGACGGTGACGGTGCGCGCGCTGGCGACCCGCGATCTCGACATCTACAATGCCGGCCGCATCATCCGAAGGGAGGCGGGGGTCGGGATCCTGAACGGCATCCTCTTCGCCATTCTTCTCGGCGTGATCGCCGGCACCTGGTTCCACAACTACCAGCTTGGCGCCGTCATCGGCGCGGCGATGATCATCAACCTGATGGCGGCAGCGCTTGCCGGCATCCTTCTGCCGCTGCTGCTCGACAAGATGGGAGCGGACCCGGCCATCGCCTCGTCCGTCTTCGTCACGACGGTGACGGACTGCACCGGCTTCTTCGCCTTCCTCGGCATCGCGACATGGTGGTTCGGCATCTGAACCGCGGCCGAAATTGACTATTACGTAAAAGTCAATAATATGTCAGGTCGATGACGGGGATGAGATGCTAGTGAACAAATACTATACCATAACGGAGCTGACGCGCGAATTCGGAGTGTCGACGCGCACGCTTCGCTTCTATGAAGACGAGGGTTTGATCCATCCGGAACGGCGCGGACGCACGCGGCTTTTCCGCCCGGCCGACCGGCGGCTCATTCAGGAAATCCTGCGCGGCCGGCGCATCGGCTTCACCATTGCCGAAATCCGCGAGATCATTCAGGTCTACAAGGAGCCGCCGGGCGAGCTCGGCCAGCTCAAGCTCCTGATGAAGCGCGTCGATGAAAAACGCGAGGACCTGCGCCAGAAGCGCAAGGATATCGACGAAACGATCACCGAACTCGACAATATCGAGGAGGCCTGCCTCGGCCGCCTCGCCGAAATCGGCGTCACCACCTGATTATTGCTGGGGCTGGGGCTGCGGTTCGGACTGCGGCGCCGGCTCGGGCTCTATCTGAGCGCTGCAGAGGCTGGCAAGCGCCATGATCCGCTCGTCGTCGGCCTTGACCGCGCCTGTCTGGAACGGCGCAAAGAGCTGCTGCGCCTGCAGCTGGTCGAGCGTGCACTGGCAGAAGCTGCGGCAGAGCGCTTCGCCCTGTTCGACCGTGCAGGAGGCGTTGCACTGGCGCAGATAGGTCGCAGCCGGATCGGGCTTTGGCGGCGCGATGACGAAGGTCAGGCCATAGGCGATGGCGATCAGCACCGGCTGGTGGACGAGGTAGAAGGCGAGGCTGTGGCGGCCGAGCCGCGCAAGCCATGTGCCGCCCGTGCCCAGGGACGCCAGCCGCTGCGGCAGGTTCGTGCGCAAGGCGAGACGCGTGAGGCTCATGCCGAGGAAGAGGGCGGTCGCCCAGGGAAAGAGCGGCACATAATCGTTCGACCGGTCGGGCATGGCGGCAAAACCGAGCCAGGCGAAATATTTCGGATCGAGCAGATGTGAATCCAGCACGCCGGGCATGACGAACGTATCGGCGATCCAGGCGACGAACAGCGCAAGCGTGACAAGCAGCGTCACGGGCAAGGGCAGACGCAGGAAGATGACGCCGATGAGGCTCAGAACCGCGATGCAATGCAGGATGCCGAAATAGATCCACTGGCCGGGCACGAAATAGGCCGTTGCAGCCGATATCAGCAGGGCGGCGCCCGCAATCATGGCGAAGCGTTTCCAGAAGGAAGGCCAGCGGATTTCCGGCCGGCCTGACAGCACAAGGCTGACACCGACGATGAACAGGAAGGTGGTGGCGATTGCGCGGGCGTAGATCTTCAGCCAGCCGGTCTCGGCCGTTCCGGGCGCAAGGTAGCCCATGAATTCCAGATCCCAGCTGAAATGGTAGGTGGCCATGGCAATGAGGGCCGCGCCGCGGGCCGTATCCACAAGGCCTATCCGCGGCGGTCTTGCCACAGCCGCCGCTTCCGTTGCCGGCACCGTCATTCACAATCCCCCGGACAGTTCGTCACCGTCGGTCGCTGACGGCTTGCTGGGCACAACAGGAGAAAGATGGAGATTTGGTGGCGGGTTCGCATCCATGATGGCAAGGCGCGCTTCCGAAAAGAACTGCCGGCGGGCGAGGACGAAAACGACGATGGATGTCGTGCCCATGAAAACATAGGGATTGATGAACCAGCCGAGATAGCCGATCGACAGGAAAATCGCTCGCAGGCCCTCGTTGAAATGGCCGCCGGCGATGACGTTCATGCGGATGACACGCTCTGCCGCCCGCTCGGCGGCAATGATGTCCTTCTCCGAATCGTGCACCATCGGAATGCCGCCGAAGAGAATGGTGCAATAGTTGAAGAGCCGGTAGGACCAGCCGAACTTGAAGAAGGCATAGCCGAACAGGGCGGCAAGTCCGCCGACCTTCATTTCAAAGGCGGCGTGGCCGCTGTGGAAGACGAAGGGCAGGTCGGCGAAGACCGCATCCACCTTCTCGGTGGCGCCGAGCAGGGCAAAGCAGCTGCCGATCGCGAAAATGGAGGTCGAGGCGAAAAAGGCCGTGCCGTTCTGCAGGCCGGCCATGATCTGGGTGTCGATCATCTTCAAATCGCGGCGCAGGGAATTATATATCCATTCACGCCTTCGCTCCGCCATCGCATGGGTCAGGCTCGTGCGCCCGAAGAAGGTCTGGCCGTGCAGCAGCCAGGAATAGCCCATCCAGATAAGGATAAAGAAGGCAAGCGCGATATAATCCGCGGTCGTCATCATCAGCGAGTCAGTTCCCGTATAAACGCGGCCACTCTACAGATGCATTCGAATGCTGCAATGACCGGCAAGATGAGAATCGCTAGCAAGATGGGCTGCAACACACTACTGTCCCGGCCGATGTCGCACCGGTTCAAGGCGATGTCGGTCCGCCGCGCGGATGCCGAACCGGGCTCGCATAGTCTGCATCGTGAATTTTGGAAGGCGCCTTCATGTTTCTGTCGGTATTCGATGTGTTCAAGATCGGTGTCGGGCCGTCGAGCTCGCATACGATGGGGCCGATGACGGCAGCCAACCGGTTCCTTGATCTCATCCTGTCCAACGAATGGCCGCGTCCTTCCGTCGGCGCGCAGGTTGCCGCCATCAAGGTCAGTCTGCACGGTTCGCTCGCCCATACCGGGATCGGCCACGGAACGGGCAGGGCGGTCATCCTCGGCCTGATGGGCGAGGCGCCGGACGCGGTCGATCCGGATCGCATGGACGCGATCATCGACGGCGTGGAAAAGAGCGGCCGGATCACGCCGGAGGGACATCCGCCCTACCAGTTCCAGCCGAAGACCGACCTCGTCTTCGACAAGAAGCAGCCGCTGCCGGGCCATGCCAACGGCATGAGCTTTTCCGCCTACGACAAGGACGGACGGCTGCTCGTCAAGCGCATCTATTATTCGGTCGGCGGCGGTTTCGTCGTCACCGATACGGAGCTGGAGCGGATGCGGGCGCGCAAAAAGGCGGCGCAGGGCAATTACAAGGTGCCCTATCCCTTCGCCACCGCCAGGCAGATGCTGGAAATGGCCGAACGGTCCGGCCTGTCGATCGCGCAGATGAAGCGCGCCAACGAGGAAAGCCAGCGCAGCCGCGAAGAACTGGATGCCGGTCTCGACCGTATCTGGGAAGCCATGCGCGCCTGTATCGAGCGCGGGCTGAAGGTCGAGGGCGTCATGCCCGGCGGCCTCAACGTCAAGCGCCGCGCCAAGCATATTCACGACAAGCTGCAGGAAGAGTGGCGCAGCAACCGTTCCAACCCGCTGCTCGCCAACGACTGGCTGAGCGTCTATGCAATGGCGGTCAACGAGGAGAACGCGGCCGGCGGGCGTGTGGTAACGGCGCCGACCAACGGCGCGGCGGGCGTCATTCCGGCGACGATCCGCTATTACGAGCATTTCCACGAGGACTGGGACCGGAAGGGCATCCACGACTATCTGCTGACGGCAGCGGCGATCGGCGGCATCATCAAGCACAATGCCTCGATATCAGGCGCGGAAGTGGGCTGTCAGGGCGAGGTCGGTTCGGCCGCCGCCATGGCAGCCGCCGGCCTCGCAGCCGTCATGGGCGGCACGCCGGCCCAGATCGAGAATGCGGCGGAAATCGCGCTCGAACATCATCTCGGCATGACCTGCGATCCTGTCGCCGGCCTTGTGCAGGTTCCCTGCATCGAGCGCAATGCGCTGGGCGCCGTGAAGGCGGTCACGGCCGCATCGCTCGCGGTCAAGGGCGACGGCCAGCATTTCGTGCCGCTCGATGCCTGTATCGAGACGATGCGCCAGACCGGCTACGACATGAGCGAGAAATACAAGGAAACCTCGACCGGGGGGCTCGCCGTCAACGTCGTCGAATGCTGATCTCGTCGACGTTCGAATTTCCCGCCAGACGCATGTCGTTTCGCAAAACCGCTGCACACTTTTGCGCGGCATGCTTTAGCCGCTTGACGCTGCCGGCCAAAAGGATTTCAACGGCAGCATGGCACTGAATCTCATCAAGCTCTGCGTCGGCTGCGACTCGATCGAAGACCTGCGCGAATGGGTGGCCGAGCGCTCGCTGCGCGCCATCGCCGCCGGAATGGAACCGCACTCGGTCCACACGACCCGCATGGTGCCGAAGCGCGTGGAAGAACTGCTCGACGGCGGTTCGCTCTATTGGGTCATCAAGGGGCAGGTGCAGGCGCGACAGAAGATTCTCGACATCCAGACATTTACGGACGGAGAGGGGATCGGCCGCTGCCATCTGGTGCTTGGCCCGGAAGTCATCGAAACCGCGGTGCAACCGAAGCGGGCCTTCCAGGGCTGGCGCTACTATCCCGATGAGGACGTGCCGCGCGATATCGACAGTCTCGGCGCCGGCATTACGGAAATGCCCGCGGATCTTCGCCGCGAGCTGTCGGAACTCGGCCTGCTCTGAAAGCGTCGGTCTTGCGTCGCAGTTTCTTGAACCGCGCTTACCGCAGGCGCAGCACGACCGGCGAATGGCCGTCGGGCGATGTGATGTGCAGGTGAATATGCGCCTCCGGCTGCGAATAGCGCCAGGCGCGTGCGCCGTGGCACAGAAGCAGGTTGATGAGATCGCGGGTCTTGGCCGATTTCGCCTTCGGGCGCTGCAGGCCGATTTCAGCCAGACGCAATGCTGCCTCGTGCAACGGATGCAGGCCGGTGCGGCCCTTGTTGACCGCCCGGCGCCCTGAAGGCGCATTTGGTACATTCTCGTTGATCGACATCATCTTCCTCGTACGCAATACAAACCGAACTAGGATCGACTGCCGGCGGCGCGAGTACCGCAGCCGGCAGGCAGGGGCGCTGCCACATCAGTCATAAGCAGCGCCAGATCGCTCATTGGGCGGCCGCCCAGCACTTGACGCCGGCCTTCTTCAGGGCCTTGCAGGCGTTGACCGCATCTCGCTGGTCATCGAAGCCGCCGAAGCGGGCGCGATAGACCTGATCGCCGTCATTGGCATAGGCGACAGCGAAGGGCTTGGCGGAGCTCAGCGCCTTGCCACCCTTGGCCTTGGCGCTGGCCAGAAGGTCCATCGCCATTTCGCGGCTGGAGGAGACGCCGATCTGGACGACCCAGCCCGACGGCTGCGGCATGTCCTTGACGACGGCATCCTTGGCGGGCGCAACCTTGGTGGAGGCGGTCGTCAGCTCGTCGACGGACGTATCCCCCTGTTCCGGCGGCATATAGGCGGGTGCGGGCGTCGGCACGGCGACGGAAGCCTGTTCCTGCTGCTCCTTGATCGCGACGGTCTTGACCTTGGTCGGAGACGGCATCGGCTGCGCCAGCAGGGGATTATCCGTTCTGGGTGCGGCGGTCTCGGCATAGGCGACTTCCGTGCCTGCCGCCTGATAGCGGCTGTCCGGCAGCGGGCCCTTGTGCGGCAGGCCAAGATCGGCAGCGGCGGCCGCGACGGGCGGCTGGGTGGCGGCGATCGTCTTCTTTTCGGCCATCTTGGCGACCCTGGCAGGAGAGACCGGAGCAGGCGTCTCGATCATCTCGGGCATGGGCTTTGCCTGGGCGACGAGCGCGCCTCCGCTGGTGGAGGCCTTCGGCAGGTAGGTGGCAAGCAGCCTGCGCATCTGCGCGTCGCGGGCGGGCGTGGACGCGCCGCCGAGAACCACGCCGACGATCGACTTGCCGTCGATCTGCAGGGAGCTGACCAGATTGAAGCCGGCAGCGCGGGTATAACCGGTCTTGATGCCGTCGACGCCGCGCACGGAGCCGACCAGGCGGTTATGGCTGCGGATCACGCGGTTGCCGAACTTGAAGGCGCGCGTATTGAAGTAGCCGTAATATTGCGGGAAATGCTGGCGAAGGGCGATGCCGAGACGCGCCTGATCGCGGGCCGTCGTCATCTGCGCGGTGTTCGGCAGGCCGTTGGCGTTGCGATAGGTCGTGCGCGTCATGCCGAGCGCATGGGCCTTGGCCGTCATCATCTGGGCGAAACGATCCTCAGAACCGCCGAGCATTTCGCCGAGCGCGGTTGCGGCATCGTTGGCAGACAGCGTCACGAGGCCGAGGATGCCCTGTTCGACCGTTATCGTGCTGCCGGCGCGCACACCGAGCTTGGTCGGCGCCTGGGCCGCGGCATGAGCGGAGAAGGGGACGGGCGTATCGAGGCGAATACGGCCCTGCTCAAGCGCCTCGAAGGTCAGGTAAAGGGTCATCATCTTCGTCAGCGACGCCGGATATTGCAGGCGGTCGGCATTCTCGCTGTAGAGAACATTTCCCGTCCGCGCATCGACGACGATACCGGCATATTTCGGATTTGCAGCTTCCGCTTCGGCGTTGACCGAGTCGACCGCGACAACCGCGACGGCCATCGAAAAGATCATCAGCACCTTTGCGAGGAAACCGGCGGACCGCGGCGACGGTACGGAGGAAATTGACCTTGACACTATTCCACTCTTCGCTTGCATTTCGGATATTCGGCCCGCCACGCACCCCCTACTGCGCAACCGGCCGTCTTGGAAAACTACCGGTTCAGCGTTACCAATCCGTTTATGATGAATCGTTTCTTCAGACATTTGCGGGGATTTTAGCGGAGTGTTGCAGACCGGCTCAGGAGCCGGGTTTCCACAAAGGTCCTGATCGCGGCATCAATATGGTCCCAGTCGGCCAAATGACGGCTTGAGAACCGGTAAAGCACGCTGAGGTCCTTGCCGACCTTGATATCGCGCTGGCAGTCACCGCTGGTCGCCATGTCGGCAGAAGCGGGCAGGATGCAGCGCACCACATAGGCGGCACCGTTTTCGCGCGGCGCGGTCAGCAGCACTTCGCCGTTGTAGCCGGCATCGGCGCGCAGGCGATGCAGCGTCAGGCCATGCGCGAAGGGTTCGGCAGCACCCTCGATCAGATGCGAATAGATCGGCTCCAGCCGGCCCGACATGTCCCGCGACATCGTGCCCTGCGTGATCTGCAGGAAAATCAGGCCGGACGACTGGGCGATATCGTCGAAACGCTCGCGCGTTTCCTTGCTGTAGCCCTGCATTTGCGGCCAGGCGAGATAGAGATCCACGCGTTCGGCCGGCCCGTCATGGCGTTCGCTGGGGAAGCGAATCGTATTGGCGGGCAGGGCGATTGTGTCGCGACCGATGGTGAGCGTGATTGCGGCCTCGCTTTCCGTATTGCCGGCAAGCGAGATGTGCCGGCCGAACCAGCGGCCGGCAATGCTGATCGCCACCGTCGCCAGCGCCAGAACCGCAATCGTCGCTGTGACACGGATGAGGAACCGGGTCGAAAGAAGGGGCTGTTCGGCAGGATGGCTCACGGCGGAATGGCTCATCGTCGTCCTCGGATATCGGGCCGCCGTAAGAAAACACGAGTCGTCGGTGCCGGTGATGAATCTCGCGGAGATGATGGGATAGCGAGAGTTAATGGCTCGTTAACTTAACCGGAAGGATCTGCCACAAAAGAAGCGAGCCGCTCCCGGGACAGCGGGAACGGCTCTGGGCGCCGGTCGGGACGGGGATGCGGGGACTGACCGGGGCCGGTAAGCCAGTTACTTCACGCTACCGACAGCCACGGCGCGGCCGTCCTGCAGCTTCGTCCAGCGGGCCGGATCGTCGGCGGACTGGCGCTTCAGGTAGGTATATTCGGTATCCGACCACAGCAGCACCTTGTTGCGCATGTTGTCGAGAATGAAGTCGCCGTGGTCGGTGCGCACGGTCAGCACCGCATGGCCTTCGCCGTTCGGCTGCAGGACCACGGTGATCAGCGTATCGGATGGCGAGAAGCCGGCATCGATCAGCATCTTGCGCTTCAGCAGGGCGAAGTCCTCGCAGTCGCCGACGGTGCGCGGATAGGCCCAGCGCTCCTCGACGCCGTAGATCTCCTTGTCCGTCATCGGCTGGATGGTGGAATTGACGGTGTAGTTGACCTTGAGGATCTCCTTCCAGCGATCCTCGGTCAGGATCGCCGGGCCGGCATCGCCGCCGGCATAGGCGCATTCGCCCGGATTGGCCTGGCAGAATTCATAGTGCCCGATCGGCGGGCTCGCATTGCCTGCGAGCGTCATGCTGGCGGATGACGCCTGTCCTGCGCCCGCCATTGCCATTGTCATGCCAAGGGCCAGAAGGCCGCCTTTCAGAAGATTTCCAATTGCCATTATCGTCTCCCCGTTATGGGAAGGACAATGACACGGACGTTTTTATCTCACGCAAAATTACGCAATAAAATTAATGGCTTAATCTATTCAAATGCGCGTCGAACTTGATTCAAATCCATATCGAATACGCATCAAATTAGACGCGCATTCGTCTCGAATTCGATTAAAATTGAAGGATTGGGAAAAAGGCTTTCGGGCCGCAAAAGGCCGGAAAACGGGCAGGCTGTTAACGATATCGGATAGGCCGGGTAAATTTCTCCGGCGGCCGGCGGCCGGGGCGTCGGGCAGCAAGGCTGGGATCGAGGCGCGGAAACAGGCGGAATTGCCGTCCGGAAAGCCGATTCCGCCTCATGTCCCGATTTTCCGCCTCAAAAATAATTTCGTCAGAGATCGCGGAATCTGTCGGTCGCGGCAACGATCACGGCGGCGATATCGGCATTGGCCGTGGAATGGGCCGCCTTCGGCAGCACGATGAGTTCGCAGCCCGGCCATGCGCGGGCAAGTTCCCAGGCGGTGACAAGCGGCGCTTCGATATCGAAGCGCCCGTGGATCAGAATACCGGGGATGCCGGCGAGGCGACCGGCATTCTTGAGCAGGACGCCGTCTTCCAGCCAGGCACCCGCGCGAAAATAGTGGGTGATGATGCGGGCGCGCGTCAGACGGTAGCGCGGATCGGACCAGCGCCGGGGAAGGCCGGCGGGATCGGCAAGGAGGATCGTCGCCGCCTCCCATTCATGCCAGTCGCGCGCCGCGTCCAGCCGCACCTGTTCGTCGGGATCGTTGAGCAGCCGGTGATAGGCGCTCACCCGGTCGATGTCGCGAAGGTCCGGCGGCAGCGCTTCGCCGAAGCGGTGCCATTCCTCGGGAAAGAGCGGCGCCATGCCGCGATAGAGCCAGTCGATCTCGCTGCGGCGTGTCGTGGTGACACCTGCGATGACGATGCCGCCGACATGAACGGGATGGGATTGCGCATAGGCAAGCGCCAGCGTGGAGCCCCAGGAATTCCCGAAGACAATCCATTTTTCCACGCCGAAGAGGCTGCGAAGCCTCTCTATGTCGTCGATGAGATGGGCGGTCGTGTTGCGGGAGAGGTCGGCCGCGGCATCGGCGGCGTCAGGCAGGCTGCGCCCGCAATTGCGCTGATCGAAGAGGATGATGCGATAGGCGGTAGGATCGAAATAGCGCCGCGCCGTTGTCGAACAGCCGGACCCCGGCCCGCCATGCAGCACCAGCGCGGGCTTGCCCGCCGGATTGCCGCAGGCTTCCCAATAGATGAGGTTGCCGTCGCCCGTATCGAGCAGGCCGTGTTCATAGGGTTCGATTTCGGGAAACAGGACCGACATGGGGCGCCTCTCGTTGAGGCGCGCTGTATCCATTACATCCTTGACGTATTGATGACAGACGCGGGGACCGCCGAAGGAGAGACCTGCGATTCTTGGTAGAACGTGGTCAGTGGCGATCCCCAAAGTTTTGACCAGCAGAGCTTTAAGCTTCCAAACCGCCTTGGGCTGCCGTCGAGACCGCTTCCCATTTGGTCCAGTTGTTCAAGCGCGCTTCGTAGACCGATTTGAACTTTGCGACGATCGCGGAACCGAGCACGAGGCGAAGGGGTGGCTGCTCCGCGTCCACGGCTGCAAAGATTGCGGCCGAGGTTGCTGCCGGATCACCGAAATCCTCCGGTTTGAAAGAAGAGCGGACGGCTTGGCGGATCGGGTTATAGGCATCGATCGCTGGTGCAGATTGCGCGGAGGAGCCGAAGCCGGTGGTGAAGTGACCAGGCTCGAGGATGGTCACCTTGATGCCGAAGGCGGCAACTTCGGCGGCAAGGCCTTCAGACATGGCTTCGACCGCAAACTTGGTCGCCGTGTAGGTTCCGCCGGTCGGGAAACCAATGACGCCGCCGATGCTCGACACCGTTATGACGTGACCGCTTCCTTGTGCCCGCAGGATCGGCAATGCGGCCTGCATAAGCCAGAGCGTGCCGAAGACATTCGTATCGAAATTGGCCCTGGCCTGTTCGGGGTCGATTTCTTCGATGGCGCCGAAATAGCCGTAGCCGGCATTGCTGAGGATGACGTCGAGACGTCCGAAATGGCGATGTGCCTCTTCTACTGCTGAGAAGGCGGCATCACGATCTGTCACGTCAAGCGCCAGCGCCAGCACCGCATCTCCGTAGATAACCACGAGTTCATTGAGCGCATCGCGGTTTCGCGCCGTGGCGGCGACCTTGTCACCGCGCTTGAGGGCAGCTTCTGCCCATACACGCCCGAAACCTCGCGAGGCACCGGTGATGAACCAAACTTTTGTCGAACGCACGCCTGTCCCATCCATGAGAAATGCTCCGTTGAAATAATTACACCCAGTGTAAAATTACATATCGCACTCAGTGTAAATTTTGCAAGCTGCATTTTTGCGGTAAGAGTGCTCACCATGGAAACCGTAGACACACCTCACATCAGCCTGCGCGAAAACAAGCGCAGGGCGACACTCGACCGGATCGCCAAGACCGGCCTGAAACTCTTCATGGAAAACGGCTATGAGGCGACGACGCTCGACGCGATCGCGGCGGCATCGGGCATATCGCGGCGGACATTCTTCTATTATCTGAAGTCGAAGGAGGATGTGCTGCTTGCGCATGAGAGCGGGGACATCCCCCTCATGCTGCGCCCGACATTCCTGGAGCAGTCACCGGATCAATCACCGCTCGAGGCGGCGCGCAAGACGTTCCTGACCCTTGCTTCCCGCTATCAGACCAGCGAATCGATCCTCGCGGACAAAATCCTGCGATCGACGGAGACGCTTCGCCTGCGCAAGGATGCGCTTCTTCTTCAGATGGAGGAGGTGCTGGCCGAGGCGATGTACGAATTATGGCCCGATCCGGCCAGACGCCCCGAATTGCGGCTGGCAGCGATGATGGCGATGGGCACGCTACGGTTTGCGAAAGAGAACTGGCGGCAAGATAGCGCCGCGCATCCGCTAACGCATTATCTCAACGAAGGCTTCGACCTTCTTCAACGCTCGTCAAAATGACCCGGAGCACAGTCTCGGATTTTTAAAGAAATTCGCGCAGCGTCTCGCGCGACTGGACCGACAGGAACTCGATCGCGACACCTTCCGTGAAGTGGCGAACGACGCGGCCGCGCATGTTGCCGAGGCGAACCGGCGTGCCGAGCGGCGGGCGCACCTCGACATCGACGGCGGCACCCGAGAGCGAAAGGTCCATGATGCGGCAGATGTAGCGCGTGCCGTCTTCCAGGGAGAGTTCGGTCCTGGTTTCGCGCGGGGTCAGACGATCGTGACGGCGGTCTTCGGGCAGGCCGAGTTCATGCTTGTTGGCAAGCCAGGTGAGCTGGGCGGCGAGCTTCTCGCGCTTGCGCTCGGTCGCGTTGATCGACATGGTGAAGCCGCGCATGTCGACCGTCTGCACATGGCCTTCGACACGGCCGAGATGGTCGATATAGGCGACGACGCGTTCGTTGGCACGCGGCCGGCCGGGGCAGGTGACATACATGTCGCCGGGCGACATATCGATCACCATGCACTCGAATTCCTCATAATTCGCAAGCATCAGCCGGCCCTGCATATTGATGGGCACACGCTGGAACACCCCCTGTTCGGGGCGAGGCGCAGGCCGTTGCGTCTGAGCGGGCTGGAACGAGTGCATCAAAGGGCTTCTTCATGAAATCGTCGAGCCCAATCCTTATCCACAATCCCTTAACAGAAGGTTGTGGAAAGCCACCCCGGCATAACCCTAAAGTACTAGGGGCCGCGTCCCGGAACGGGACAGTCAGCGGGCGGCTGCCCCGTGCAGGAAATGCGACATGGCGCGCAGCATTGACCGGCCGAAGGTCGCCTGTTTTTCGGGGACGATTTCGACGGGGCGGTGCGGCTGAAGCGGGGCCGTGCGGCCGAACTTGTCGTGCAGCAGCCGGCTGCGGTCCAGGGCCAGAAGCTCCAGCGGCACGATCTCCAGCCAGCTTGCGGCAAGGGCAGGCGCGATGGCGCCGAGCAGCCGGTCGCAGCCGCCTTCCGGCGAACGCAGCGGCATCATGACGATCTCGAAGGCAGCATGGTGGCCGGCGGTGCTATAGCCCGTTGCGTTGAAAAGCGTGGGGATGGCATGCGCCATGACGCCCTCCGCCGTCCTTTCGATATCCTCATGCTGGCTGTTGGCCCAGAGGGCGGAAAAACGCTCGCCGCGCAGGTCGCGGCCGAAGAGATCGCAGATCTTCGTGCCGGCGAGGCGAAAACGGATGTGCCGGTCCGCGCCGGCCTCCAGAATGAAGAGGCTGGACAGGAGGTGAGGGATCGCGCCGGGCACGATCTGCGACTTCAGCGGGGCGTCCAGCCCGCCACGCAGAGCGTTCCAGTAGTCGAATATGTCGATCGTGATCTGAAGGCGCATGGCAGTGTCTCATTTCGGTTCATTGGCGGGCGATTTTCGCCCCTTCACCTTCTGCCTTGCGGATTTCATGCCAAATCCGGCGAGTTAAGGTTAAGAATGGGTTTCACTTGAGCGCCGGACGCCGCCGTGAGACCGTTTCCTCACGACTTCTGATAATGAAGTTCTGCACGCGACTGCCAGGGTGGGGGTCATCCTCGGGGAGCATCCAGGCAAGCCGTCCGGCCGGTTCCGGACGGCTTTTTTTTTGATGCCGGCTCCTGTATGGCTGGGGCCTTCAACGAGGCGATGAGAGCATGAACCAAGAGACGTCCGGGCCTGACCAGGCTTTCCAGCCTTCGCAGCCCGAACCGCCGGCCCGGCCGCCGCGCCAGCCGGTCTTCAATCTTCCGCCGGCGCTGTTTGCCACGCTCCTGCTGCTGATCCTGATCTACGTTGGGCAGTCGCTGCTGCCGGGCGACGGGCTTGACTGGTTCCTGTTCAATTTCGGCTTCATTCCGCTGCGTTATGCCGTTTCGCTCGCAGAGCAGGGGCCGCAGCTCTACTGGACGCCCGTCACCTATTCGCTCCTGCACGGCAGCATCGAGCATATCGTCTTCAACGGGCTGTGGCTGATGGCTTTCGGCGCGCCGGTCGTGCGCCGCATCGGCGCGTTCCGCTTCGTCGTCTTCTGGGTCCTTTCCGCTGTCGCCTCGGCGGCGCTGCATGCCGCCCTGAACTGGGGCAGCGAAGGGCTGCTCATCGGCGCGTCGGGCGTGGTTTCCGGCCTGATGGGGGCGGCCTGCCGGTTTGCCTTCCCATCCGGGCGGGCGGGGCCGCGCCCGGCGCATCTCAATCCGCGCCTGTCTGTGCCGCAGGCGATGCGGAGCCGCACCGTAATCATCTTCATGCTGTTCTGGCTGATCGGCAATGCGCTGATTGCCGTCGGCGTGCCGCTCGTCGGCGACGGCAGCCAGGAGATTGCCTGGGATGCGCATATCGGCGGTTTCGTCTTCGGCTTCCTCCTTTTTGCGTTCTTTGACCGCAAACCGCCCGAAGAACCCGCACCGTATCCTGACGACGAGTTGCAATCCTGACTCAAGCAGTGCACCATTGACCAATTCGCGACGGGAGGAGAGACCGCCGCGGAGCCTGTGTTCCCGACAAGTGTTTCACTTTCGCCATGGGAGGTACAAATGGCCAGTTCCGTCAAAGCAATACTCGATCTGAAGGGTCGTGACGTCGTCACCACCGGGCCGAATACCACGGTTGCGGAGGCGGCTCAGATTCTCAGCAAGAAGAAGATCGGCGCGATCGTCGTCGTCGGCATGGAAAACAAGATTTCCGGCATGTTCACCGAGCGCGACCTCGTGCATGTCATCGCCAAATCCGGCAAGGACGGGCTCGACCAGGCGCTGTCTTCCGTCATGACCTCGAAGGTGTTCCGCTGCAACGAACAGACCTCGGTCAACCAGCTCATGGAGCTGATGACGAGCAAGCGCTTCCGCCACGTCCCGGTCGAGGCCAACGGCAAGCTCGCCGGCATCATTTCGATCGGTGACGTCGTGAAGTCGCGCATTGCCGAGGTCGAGCGCGAGGCCGAAGAGATCAAGGCCTATATTGCAAGCTGAACGATCCTTTATTCGATGTAATTCCAGCAAGACCACTGAACATTTTTGCTGGAATTGCTTCTTTGTTTGAACGCAATTCCGGACGCAAAATCGCTGCACACTTTTGCTGGAATTGCTCTTTTGTCTGAACGCAATTCCGCACGCAAAACCGCTGCACACTTTTGCTGGAATTGCTCTTTTGTCTGAACGCAATTCCGCACGCAAAACCGCTGCGCACTTTTGCTGGAATTGCTCTTTTGTCTGAACGCAATTCCGGACGCAGAACCGCTGCGCACTTTTGCTGGAATTGCTTTTCTTGTCTTACGCAATTCCGGACGCAAAACCGCTGCGCACTTTTGCTGGAATTGCTTATGCCTCAGGGATGCCTGGCGTAGAGTTCCTGCATGCGCTGCAGTTCGGGCAGCCTTGCCCGGGCTTCCTCATAGCCACGCTCGATGGCTTCGCCCGCACGGTGGAACTCCGACAGGCCGATATCCGACAGGCGCGGCTGCAGCGAAATGTCAGGCGGATCGCCGGCAAGGCGGGCACGCGCGATACGGTCCTGGATGATGTTGAAAGCCTGCACCATCACGCCGGTCATGCCCATGCGTGCGGAATAGGGCGCATCCTTCTGCTGCTGCACTTCGGCCGGCGAGAGGCTGGCATTGTGGCGGACGACGGCGGAGCGGCCGTAGAGATCGTAGTTGAGATTGACGGCGACGACGAGCGGCTGCTCGTAGCTGCGGCAGACGGACACCGGCACCGGATTGACGAGGGCACCATCGACGAGCGTGCGATTGTTGCTGCGCACCGGCTCGAAGATACCGGGAAGGGCGTAGGAGGCGCGGATCGCCGTAATCAGCGAGCCGTTGGCGATCCAGACTTCGTGGCCGGTATTGACCTCCGCAGCCACGGCAACGAAGGGTCGGTCGAGATCTTCGATCGTCAGTCCTTCCAGATGTTCCTGCATGCGCTTGGTCAGCCGCATGCCGCCGAACAGGCCGGAACCGCCGATCGTCAGGTCGAGAAGGCTTGCAATGCGGCGCATGGTGAGCGAGCGGGCGAAACTTTCCAGCTCGTCCAGCTTGCCGGCGAGATAGCAGCCGCCGACGAGCGCGCCGATCGAGGTGCCGGCGATCATGCCGATTTCGATGCTCGCCTCATCGAGCGCACGCAACACGCCGATATGCGCCCAGCCGCGGGCAGCGCCGCCGCCGAGCGCAAGAGCAAGCTTTGCTTTCTTTTCGGGAACGGGGAGCGGGGGAGAAACCGGCGCATCGTCACGCATCGCCGAGCTCGAACCGCCCCCGTCGGAGCTTTGACGATTCATACTCCAGCCCAACATGGCGTTCCTTCCTCCCGGCAGAACACTTTGGCCCCTTACTGGGTTCCTATTAACCGCCCCGAACCCTTTCCAAATTGTATATAGAGGCGACCGGCGTCGCAATAAGGGGCGGGCGGCCGGGATGAAGCCTATTTTCCGTAGACGTCGTTGGGATCGAAATGCAGGTCGTCGTCGACGATGGTCAGCATGGGCTTTCCGTCCTCAAGCGTGACGGTGCGGTAGAAGCAGGAGCGTCGGCCCGTGTGACAGGTTGCGTCATGGCCGGCGACCTCGACCTTCAGCCAGATGGCGTCCTGGTCGCAATCGGTGCGGATCTCCTTGACGGTCTGCAGGTTGCCCGAAGTTTCGCCCTTCTTCCAGATCTTGCCGCGCGAGCGGCTGAAATAGTGGGCGATGCCGGTCTGGATGGTGAGCGCCAGGGCCTGCGCATTCATATGGGCGACCATCAGCAGCTCACCGTCACCGGCATCGGTGACGATGGCGGTAATCAGGCCGCGATCGTCGAAGCGCGGCGTAAAATCGCCGGCATCCTCCAGCTCGGACTTGTCGTCAGACGGCTGGTTGAAAATCAGTTCACGCATCGCGGCCCTCCTGAGGGAGCCGGTGTCAGCGGCCCCTTACCATTGTCATGAATCGGACCTGATCGGCCGGTTCAGTCTTGAACGTTCCTGTAAAGGTTGTCGTCAATGTGGTCGAGCCCTGCTTCTGAACGCCGCGCATGGCCATGCACATATGTTCGGCCTCGATCATGACGGCCACACCGCGCGGGCGCAGCGTTTCATCGATCGCGGTGGCGATCTGCGAGGTCATCGTTTCCTGGGTCTGCAGGCGGCGACCGTAGATTTCGACGACACGGGCGATCTTGGAAAGGCCGAGCACGCGTCCGTCCGGCATATAGGCGACATGCGCCTTGCCGATGATCGGCACCATATGATGTTCGCAGTGGGAGAAGAAGGGAATGTCCTTCACCAGCACCATGTCGTCATAGCCGGCAACCTCTTCGAAGGTACGGCCGAGCACGTCTTCCGGGCTCATCTCATAGCCGGCGAAGAGCTCGCGATAGGACTTGGCGACACGGGCAGGCGTATCCAGCAGGCCTTCGCGCGAAGGATCGTCGCCGGCCCAGCGCAGCAGGACGCGAACGGCGTCCTCTGCCTCCTGCTGGGAGGGGCGATCGGATTCACGGACGGTATGCGGAAAATTCTTGACGATGGCGTCCATATTCAATGGTCTCCTGGCCCGCAACGCGGACCGTATTCGGACTAGCCACTGGTACCCCAAGCGGGAATTCTTGCACCTTTGGCAGGCTCCGGGGCTTTCCAGGCTCGCTTTCTCGAACCCTTCCGGCACGGTTTCCCAATCAAACTTATCCGAGGCCATTGCATTTCAATGACCCTCGAACGACATACATATAGGAAGACGACCCCGGTATGTAAGTATGCTGTCGTTTGACTGTGTGTTTTTTGTTTACATGACAATCACATAGGAATTAGCGTCGCTTTTAGGCGTTTTTGGAGCCAAATCCGTCATGGACGACATCTATAACAGCAAAATCCTCGAATTTGCCGGCAATATTCCGCTGACCGGCACGCTTGACGATGCGGATGCGAGCGCGCAGGCGCATTCCAGGCTCTGCGGATCGAAGGTGCGCATCTGGCTGAAAATGGACGGCGACAGGATCACCGCCTTTTCGCATGACGTGAAGGCCTGCGCGCTCGGGCAGGCATCCTCCTCGATCATGGCCCGCCACGTCGTCGGCGCGACAGCAGGCGAGGTGCGCAAGGCGCGCGAGGACATGCTTGCCATGCTGAAGGCAGACGGCGAGGGGCCGGATGGACGGTTTGCCGACATGCGCTATCTTCTTCCCGTGCGTGATTACAAGGCGCGCCACGCCTCCACCATGCTGACCTTCGACGCCGTTGTCGACGCCATCAGCCAGGTCGAGGCCAGGCGCGCGGAGGCTATCGAGGCGTAAGCCATGTGTGAATTCTGCCTGCTGCGCGAAGAGGAGGACGAGGGCGGTGCCGCCGCGCCCGAACCTCGCCCTGCGCGGCCGCAGAAATTCTCCCGCAACTATGCCGGCCCGTTCCGCAAGACGCCGGACCGGCTTTTCGGGATGGGGCTGATCCGCCTCTATCAGCTGACGCTTTCGGGCTTCGTCGGCAATTCGTGCCGGCACATCCCGACCTGTTCCGAATACGGCTACGAGGCCGTCGCCCGCCACGGGCTCTGGGCCGGAGGCTGGATGACGCTCTTCCGCGTGGGCCGCTGCGGCCCGGGCGGCACGAGCGGGCTCGACCCCGTGCCGGAACATCTTGCAATGCGTTACCGCTGGTTCACGCCCTGGCGTTATTTCGCGCTCGGGCGAAAGGAGGCATAAGGTGTGCACCTTCATCGCACTTCTGCACAGCATCGTGCTGAGTTCCGAGCGACGCGTGATCATGGAGGATCTGCGCGCGCTTGCCGAAGAACTCGGCTATCGCGAACCGCGCACGCTGGTCTCAACCGGCAACCTCGTTTTCGAGGCAGACAATATGCGGCCGCACGAGGTCGAAGAGCAGCTGGAAGAGGCTTTCGAAGAAAAGTTCGGCAAGCATGTCGATATCATCGTGCGCAGCGACTGCACCTGGATGGCGCTTTGCAGCGCCAATCCCTTCAAGGACGGCAAAGGCGATCAGGTGATCGTGCGCGTCAGCCGGCTGCCGATCGATCCGGAAAAGGTCGAAGCGTTAAAACCGCTGCTTGCCGACGGGCAGCGGATGGAACTGATCGGCTGCGATCTCTGGATCGATTTCCACGGCAAGCCGAGCCAATCCAAACTGCTGTCTGCGCTCAGCACCAAGCGCATGGGTGTCGGCACGCTGCGCAACTGGAACACCGTGCGCGGCCTTTTCGAAATGGTGCTTTAGGTGCAGGAAGAACACGCCTTCGTTGCTTTTCATCGGGGGCGGAAAATTACACTTGCAGTTGAATAAGTTGGGGATATCACTGTAGTTCCCCGCACGATTTTTCAGATGCTGTACTCATGAAGTTCTCTCGGTATTTCGCCACCGCGTCGTTTTTTCTTGCCCTTGCCACTGTCAATTTTCCGGCAACTGCTGCAAGCGCAGCCCAAACAGCATCGGAAACAAAGTGCCGCTACCTCGCGCGCGATGGCGTGTTCGTTGACAATCTCGCTTATTGGCGGGATGCGCTTTCCGCCTGCGAAACCTATCTGCAGGCGGATCCAGGCTCTGTCGATGCCCGTTATTTCGTGCTCGCAAGCCAGTTCAACCTCCAGCAATATGAGTCAGCGCTCAGCGGCTTTGAGGCATTGGCCGCCCAGGGACATGCCGCTTCGATGGACTACCTGGCAACGGCATATGCTTACGGTTTCGGGCGCGGACGCGACTTCAAGATAGCCTTGTCCTGGCTGGAAAAGGCAAGAGAAGCAGGCGATCCGCGCTCGGCCGAATATCTCGGAGAGATGTATAAGCTCGGGTGGGGTGTCGCACAGGATTTCGATGCTGCCCGGACCTATTTCGAACTTGCAGACCGGCTGGGCTACATTCCCGCCAAGAGATCCCTTGCGTGGATGTATCTGGATGGGATTGGCATTCCTGTCGATGCCAATAGAGGTTTTGGGCTGCTTTCAGTTGCGGCGGAGCTGGGCGACGAAGGCGCGGCCATAGATGTCGCGTATCTTCACATGGAAGGCATTGGAACAGAAAGGAACCCGGTCCGTGCCGTTGCCTTGCTGGACGACATGGCGCGCAGAGGTTCCACCGATGCGATGCGGGCTCTTGCGCGACACTACCTGCGTGTGGGCGACAAGGCTCAGAAAAAGACGGCCGTCGATCTCCTTGAGAAAGCAGTGGACCTTGGCGACGGCGATGCCATGAAGGCGTTGGCAGATGTCTATGTCGCGGGCAAGGAAAGGACGCGCGACTTCGCAAAGGCCGAGGGCCTGCTTGATCAGGCAATTGCGCAAGGAAGCGTGCTTGGCTACCGAGGCAAGGCTTTGCTTTTCTCCAAGATGCCTGATCCGCGTTATGGCCAAGCCCTCTACTGGATGAAGGAAGCCGCCTCCCGTGGGGATGCTTATGCCATGTCAGAGGTCGGCGTCTTCTATGAGCGAGGTAAAGGTGTGCCGGTTGACGCGGGCGAAGCGCGCATCTGGTATGAGAAATCTGCCAAACTCGGAAGTCCTGACGGCGCCAGTCGTTTCGGCGAGTCACTCTATTTTGGAGTGGGCGGCCCTCGCGACGTCGAAAACGGCCTGAAATGGCTCCAGAAGGCAGCAGCGGCTGGCAGCACATACGCCATGCGGGAGCTTGCCTATGGTTATGAAAAGGGCGAGGGCCTTCCGAAGGACGCGGAAAAGGCTTTCGAGTGGTTCCAGAAGGCGGCCGATGCTGGGGATTCCAAGGCTTTTCTCGAAGTTGCCGACCGCCTCTATCAAGGTTCCGGCACCAGCGCCGATGCCCATAAATCTTTCGCCTGGTATCTCAAGGCGGCCGAAGGCGGTTCGGCCACGGCTCAGTATTCCGTCGCGCTCCTATACGCAAGGGGCGAGGGGACAGTCCAGGATTCGAGAGAAGCGGTGCGCTGGTTCAAAGCTGCTGCGGAGAACGGATATACACAGGCTTTCGCCGAGCTTGGTGCAATGTATGCCAATGATGCCAGCCTGCCGCGCGACGATGGGAAATCGACCGACTATCTCGAGAAGGGTGCGGCTGCCGGCGACACTTCGGCGATGATCCTGCTCGGAATCAAGTATGAGGATGGCGACGGAGTCACCCGCGACTATGCCAAGGCGATCGAATGGTACGAAGCCGCGGCCAACAAGAAATCCGCCGACGCGATGTACAGGCTCGGAATGCTCTATCGCTCAGCGGACGGCAACCAGAAAGATTATGGCAAGGCCCTGGAATGGCTGACGAAAGCCGGAGCCTACGGCAATGCGAAGGCACAATATTCCCTGGGCGATATGTACGAATATGGGCAGGGCGTGCCCATTGATCGCTCCAAGGCGCTCAGCTGGTTCATGATGGCTGCCTTCAAGCAATATCCCGAGGCAATGAATGCCGTCGGCTATTATTATCAGAATGGCATCGGCACGGAAGAAGACCAGACCATCGCTCGCGACTGGTATCAGAAGGCGGCCGATTCCGGATCTGCGGCCGGCGCGCTCAATCTCGCGTGGTACTATGAAAACGGCAAGGATCAGGATCAGGCAATCGCTTTCAAATATTACAAGAAATCCGCCGAGCTCAATTCGGCCGCAGGAATGTTCGCGCTCGGGCGTTTCTACGATGACGGCCGGGGAACTTCGGTCGACCGACAGGAAGCCATAAAATGGTATTTGCGGGCGACGGATGCGGGCTTCGCAAGAGCTGCCTATCGGCTGGCCTATGCCTATGACGCGACCTTCAGCTCGGATAATGCGGCCGAGAACATCCTGCTCGCAATCCGCCAGGGCGATGGACAGATTACCGACGAACTGAAGGTGTTTTCGCCCTTCACGCGCACGGCGCTGAAAAGAAGTCTTTCAAGACGCGGCCTTTACGATGGGCCGTTGGACGATGAGATCGATCAGCCCCTGAAATCGGCGCTCGCGAGCTACACCAGGACCTACGGCGGATAGGAGCCGCATCCTCCTTCGCTAGCCGATCGCCTCGCTTTTCCTTTACTCAGACACCAAATGTCAGTATCAGGCGGCAGCGCTTTCCGAATGGAATGACGCTTCCGTTTCAACCACCCGCATTCGTTGGCGGGACTGGACAAGGAGAATTTCAGTGTCCCAATCCGTTTCCCTGACATTTCCCGATGGTTCCGTGCGCAGCTTCCCGGCTGGCGCGACCGGCAAGGATGTCGCCGAATCCATTTCCAAGTCGCTTGCCAAGAGCGCCGTCGCCATTGCCATCGACGGCACCGTGCGCGACCTTTCCGATGCCGTGACCGACGGCAAGATCGAGATCATCACGCGCAAGGACGGCCGTGCGCTGGAACTGATCCGCCATGATGCCGCGCATGTGATGGCCGAAGCCGTGCAGGAATTGTGGCCCGGCACGCAGGTGACGATCGGCCCCGTCATCGAGAACGGCTTCTATTACGATTTCGCCAAGAACGAGCCCTTCACACCCGACGATCTGCCGAAGATCGAAAAGAAGATGAAGGAGATCATTGCCCGCAACGCGCCCTTCACCAAGGAAATCTGGTCGCGCGAGAAGGCCAAGGAAGTCTTTGCCGCCAAGGGCGAGCAGTACAAGGTCGAGCTCGTCGATGCCATTCCCGAAGGGCAGGACCTGAAGATCTATCATCAGGGCGACTGGTTCGACCTCTGCCGCGGCCCGCATATGGCCTCCACCGGCCAGATCGGCACCGCCTTCAAGCTGATGAAGGTTGCCGGCGCCTATTGGCGCGGCGACAGCAACAACGCCATGCTCTCGCGCATCTACGGCACGGCATGGGCCGACCAGGCCGAACTCGACAACTACCTGCACATGCTGGCGGAAGCCGAGAAGCGCGATCACCGCAAGCTCGGCCGCGAAATGGACCTGTTCCATTTCCAGGAAGAAGGCCCAGGCGTCGTCTTCTGGCACGGCAAGGGCTGGCGCATCTTCCAGTCGCTCGTCGCCTACATGCGCCGCCGTCTTGCCGTCGACTATCAGGAAGTCAACGCGCCGCAGGTGCTCGACACCGCGCTCTGGGAAACCTCGGGTCACTGGGGCTGGTACCAGGAAAACATGTTCGCCGTGAAATCGGCCCATGCCATGACGCATCCGGAAGACAAGGAAGCGGATAACCGCGTCTTCGCGCTGAAGCCGATGAACTGCCCCGGCCACGTGCAGATTTTCAAACACGGCCTGAAATCCTATCGCGAACTGCCGATCCGTCTCGCCGAATTCGGTCTCGTCCATCGCTACGAGCCCTCGGGCGCGCTGCACGGGCTGATGCGCGTGCGCGGCTTCACGCAGGACGACGCGCACATCTTCTGCACCGACGAGCAGATGGCGGCCGAATGCCTGAAGATCAACGACCTGATCCTGTCGGTCTATGAAGACTTCGGCTTCAAGGAAATCGTCGTGAAGCTTTCCACCCGGCCGGAAAAGCGCGTCGGCACCGATGCGCTGTGGGACCGTGCGGAAGCCGTCATGACCGACGTCTTGAAGACGATCGAGGCGCAGTCCGAGGGCCGCATCAAGACCGGCATCCTGCCGGGCGAGGGCGCTTTCTACGGGCCGAAATTCGAATATACGCTGAAGGACGCGATCGGCCGCGAATGGCAGTGCGGCACGACGCAGGTGGACTTCAACCTGCCGGAACGCTTCGGCGCCTTCTACATCGACAGCAATTCGGAAAAGACGCAGCCGGTGATGATCCATCGCGCCATCTGCGGCTCGATGGAACGCTTCCTCGGCATCCTCATCGAGAACTTCGCCGGCCATCTGCCGCTGTGGGTCTCGCCGTTGCAGGTCGTCGTCGCGACGATCACGTCTGAAGCCGACGGCTACGGCCAGGAAGTGGCCGACGCGCTGCGCGAGGCCGGACTGCATGTGGAGACCGACTTCCGTAACGAGAAGATCAATTACAAGATCCGCGAACATTCCGTTACGAAAGTTCCCGTCATCATCGTCTGCGGCAAGAAGGAAGCGGAAGAGCGCACGGTCAATATCCGCCGCCTCGGCAGCCAGGAACAGGTGTCGATGTCGCTCGATTCGGCGATCGAAAGCCTTGCCCTGGAGGCAACGCCGCCCGATATCCGCCGTAAGCTTGAGGCAAAGAAGGCAAAAGCAGCCTGAAATCGGCCTTTGGACAATGGCAGCGCCCGGCATTGACGTGCCCGGCGCTGTCAGAAATCTGACATGCAACAGCAATATAGCCGCCACAAAACAGGGGACGGGTTCATCCCGGCAGGCATTCGAGTGCGCTTCAAAGAGCTTTCCTACGCGAACGAACGGGACCCGCGCCTGAAGCGCTGGCTCATCCGCTCCATCGAGGGTCTTTCCGGCCGTGACCGCTATGTGCGGCTCTACGACATCTGGCGCAGCGATATCGTCGGCAAGAGCGACCGGGTCTTCGGCAAGATGCTCGACCTGATCGATGTCGAGGTCGATGTGAAGGGCAACTGGCCGCTCGAGCCCGTGCCGGACGAACCGATCGTCATTGTCGCCAACCATCCTTTCGGAATCGGCGACGGCATTGCCGTACTGGCGCTTGCCGAACAGCTCGGCCGGCCGTTCCGGGTGCTCATTCACAACGATCTCCTGAAGGTGCCCGAGATGGCCCCCTATTCGCTGCCGATCTCCTTCGAGGAGACGAAGGAAGCGATGGCGATGAACATGAAGAGCCGGCACGAGGCGGTGCGCCTGCTGAAGGAAGGCACGACGATCGTGGTTTTCCCGGCCGGCGGCGTGGCCACTGCCAAGAAGGGATTCGGCCGTGCCGAGGACCTGCCGTGGAAGATGTTTCCGGCCAAGCTTATCCAGGCGGCGCGCGCCAGCGTGCTGCCGATCTATTTCGAGGGCCAGAACGGCCGGCTCTTCCATCTCGCCAGCCGGGTTTCGATGACGCTGCGCCTGTCGCTGCTGATCCGCGAATTCCGCCGCCTTTCAGGCAGCACGATCACCGCGCATGTGGGCAAGGTATTGTCCTGGGAGGAATTGAGCAGCGGCAGCGACCGCAAGGATCTGCTCGCCCGTCTCTTCGACGCCGTCTTCTCGATGGCGCCGAAGAAGAAGGCCTTCCTCAAGCGCGCAAGCTGAAAAAAATCCCTGACGGTCGAAGCTGGCGTCAGTCCAGGCTGGCGCCATCCCCGCCGTTCTGCAGATCTTCATAGGACGGCAGAGGCGGCTGCGGCGGTATCTCGCCGCCCGGCTGGGGCACGCCCTTGGGCGCTGCCGCGCTCTGTCCCGGCGGCACGGCCGTGGCAGCGGGGGCGATCGGCTGCTGGGCCTGCTGATCCTTCATCAGCACTTCGACATCGGTATTGACGCCGGCAACGACGGTGAAGTCGCGCTGGTAGATCTTGTCCTTGTTGCGGGCAACCGCCGTATATTCGCCTTCCGACAGGACCATGGTCGGGAAGGCGCTGACACTTTCGCCGACGCTGTCGCCGGCGGCCGTCAGGATCGACCAGGCGGTATCGGCAATCGCTTCGCCGCCGGTTTCGGAGACCAGCTTGAAATTGATCTGCGCTGCCCGGTGCTGGATCGTTGCTTCGGTGAGCTTGCCGGCCTCCACCTGAATGTCGGCGCGAATGGTGGCGTTGACGTTGCCGTATTCGGAAACGACGTGATAGGTGCCGGCATTGAGGCGCACGACCGTGTTTGGCGGCACATCGGCCATTACAAGGCCGCGCTCGCCGTCGTCGCGCACTTCGGCGGAATAGATCGAGAAGCTCAGCTCATCCGGCCGGATGCGGACATCGGAGCCGGAGACGGCATTGAGCAGAAGGCCGCCGGCGTCGAGCACCATCACCTGTTTGTCGACCTCGCCTTCATCCGGCACCGTCAGCTTCTTGGTGACGCCGGCGCGACCGAAGGAAACGTTGACGAAATAGTCTCCGGCTGCGAGCTGGAATTCCGCCGTGCCGCCACGAGAGCTTGCGATCAGCGGCAGCTTGCCGTCGGCCCCGGCGACCGGGCTGAATACATACCAGGAAAGCCCGTCCTCGACGGGCGCACCGTCAGCCGTCAATTTGGCTTCCAGCGAGACGTCACGCAGATGCACGCCCTCCCGTGCCGCCCCCGGCGCGATGAACGCGTTGAGCTTCGGCATTTTCGGGGTCGATTCGAGCTGCTTGAAATCCTTGAAAGCGTCCTGGGCGGCAGCGCCGAACGACGTCAGCATGACAAGGGCAATAGCAAGGCCGATCCGTGCAAAAGGCAAAATGCCAGACATCCTGTTCGTGAACCGATTGACTTCTGAAATCGCAGAGTCCACTTCAAGACCAATGCCATGGCAAATTCAAGACCTCCGGCCTCCCTCTGCATACAAATGAGAGTTTCTCCCGCATGAAATCCGACATCAAACTGATCGATTACCTCGCCGTGCGCCGCTCCATCCCAGCGTTCCAGATGTGCGAACCGGGGCCGGAAAAGGCCGAGATCGAGGAAATCCTGCGTCTCGCATCGCGCGTTCCCGACCATGGCAAGCTCGCCCCCTGGCGCTTCATCGTCTATCGCGGCGAAGAACGCGTGCGGCTCGGCGAGGAACTGCTGAAACTCGCGCTCGACGCCAAGCCCGACCTCTCCGAGGAGATGATCCAGGTCGAGCGCACCCGCTTTACCCGCGCGCCCGTCGTCGTCGGCATCGTCAGCAAGGCCGGCCCGCATTTCAAGATCCCGGAATGGGAGCAGATCATGTCGGCGGGCGCCCTGTGCCTCAACGTCATCCTGGCCGCCAATGCGCATGGCTATGTCGCCAACTGGCTGACGGAGTGGTTCGCCTTCGACGAGCGCGCCTATCCGCTGCTCGGCGTCCAGCCGGGCGAAAAGGTCGCCGGCTTCATCCATATCGGCTCCACGACCTTCCCGCCCGTCGAGCGTCCGCGCCCCGAACTGATCGAGACCGTCACCTGGGTCGGCGGCGAAGACTGATGTTCTATACGACGGATACGAACCGGCACGGGCTGGCGCACGACCCCTTCAAGGCAATCGTCGCGCCGCGCCCGATCGGCTGGATCGGCAGCAAGGGCAGGGACGGGTCGCTCAATCTCGCGCCCTATTCCTTCTTCAACGCGGTTGCCGACAAGCCGAAGCTGGTGATGTTTTCCTCAAGCGGGCACAAGCACAGCCAGCGGAACGCGCGGGAAACCGGCGTCTTCACCTGCAATTTCGTCAGCCGCCACCTGGCGGAAAGGATGAACCTTTCGTCGGCCGCGCTGCCGTATGGCGCAAGCGAATTCGACTATGCCGGGCTGACGCCGAAGCAGGCGGAGCTCATCGATGCGCCCTGTGTCGCGGAGGCTTTCGCCGTGCTGGAATGCAGGGTGACGGAGATCATCGAGCCGAAGACGCTTTCGGGCGAAGCCACGGAGAATGTCTTCGTCTTCGGCCAGGTCGTCGGCATCCGTATCGATGAGGCCGTCGTCAGGGATGGCCGGTTCGATGCGGCCCTGGCGCGGCCGGTCGCGCGCATGGGTTATATGGATTATTGCGAGGGCAGCGATGTCTTCGAAATGTTCCGGCCGAAAGCCTGACGACTGCCGCGCAAGTCCTAACAAACATGGTGAACCAATCTTAAACTTTTTCCGGCTACCGTCCCTGTATTGAATGAGGCGCGAAGGAATCGCGTTCAGTGCTGGGGCGTGGTCGTGATCATTGAGGCATTTCTTCGTTGGGCCGAGACGGCCAAGGCCGCTGACCGGGCTGCCGCCGCGAGTGCTCTGGGACGTGTCTATCTCCGGTCGGAAATGTCGGAGGAGCGGCGCGAGGCGGCCGAGAAGGCGATGACCTATCTGCTCGACGATCCGTCGCCGCGTGTGCGCCTTGCACTTGCCGAAGCGATTGCCTGGGCGCCGCATGCGCCGCGCAGCATCATTCTTTCGCTTGCCGAGGATCAGCCGGAAATCGCCTGCCACGCGGTCACCTGCTCGCCGGTCCTGACCGATGCCGATCTCGTCGATCTTGCCGCACGCGGCACTGCCACGACGCGAATGCTGATTGCGGCGCGCGCCCATGTGGCGCGCCCGGTTTCGGCAGCCCTTGCCGAAGTCGGCGACGAGGATGAAGTGCTCTGCCTGCTGGAAAACGACGGTGCCGCGATCTCCGCGCAATCGCTGAAACGGATTGCCGAGCGGCTGGGCGATATCAGCGATATCAGGAACCTGCTGCTCGACCGCACCGACCTGCCGGCCGATGCCCGCCAGCTCCTGACGCAGCATGTCAGCAATGCGCTGGTCGGCCTGCCGCTGGCGCAGGCGGCGATCGGCCTGCAGCGGCTGCAGCGCATCAGCCGCGAGGCGACGGAAGCGGCGATCGTTTCCATCGCCGGCGATATCGCACCGGTCGAAGTGCCCGATCTCGTCGAGCATCTGCGCCTGAACGAACGGCTGACGCCGTCCTTCCTCATGCATGCGCTCTGCTGCGGCAAGGTGGAATTCTTCGCCTCCGCCATCGTCAACCTGTCAGGTTGCAGCGACCGCCGCGTGCGGGCAATCCTGGCCACCGGGCGTATGCATGCCGTGCGTGCACTCTATGAATCCGCCGGCCTGCCGCGCGACATCAGCATCATCTTTGTGGAGGCGACGCTTCTGTGGCGTGAAGCTTCGCGCAAGTCGTCGGCCTCGCTGCTCGGCAGCATCTGCGGGCGCCTGCTGCAGACGTTCCACAACAGGGCAGGCCAGCACGACGCGGTCGGCGAACTTCTCGACATGGTGGAGAAGCTGCATGTGGCCGAGCAGCGCCGCTCGGCGCGCGTCTACGCCTCGCTTGCGGCGGCCTAATCGGCGATACGGGCGGCAGCCCAGGAATAGCTTGCGGAGACGAAGTGCAACGGTTTCGCCAGGGTGCTTCTCACGTCCTGGCCGGAAGGCAGGCTGGCGCGAACGCGCCCGGCGATCGTATCCACGACGCCGCCAAGACCATCCCGCTGCTCGGATATTTCAGGCGCTGCCGGAGCGGCCGGCGCCGGCTTGGCCGGTTCGGCGGCGGCAAGCGATTTTGGCGCCTCGCAGACGGCAATGACGGTCGGATAGCTGGCATTGGCATAGGTCTTCAGCCTTTGCTCGGCCTCGGCATCGCAGGCGACCACGGTTTCCCAGCGTTTGTCGACCGTGGCGACGTAGCTGCACTGGCTGACGGAATCGTCGCAACCGAGGATCGTCATGGCGATGAGGACGGCTTGCATATTTTGCCTCCGTGGCTATTGAACGTGTCATCACCTTCGAAAACACAATTCCAACGGAATGAAGGCAGCGAGATTAACTCCCTGTCATGTACGGGGAAATTGCGCGTGTCGTGGAAACAGGAGAGCAAATGTCCGTCACCATCGCCCTCGAGCCGCCGCGCCAGGATGGCGTGATCCGCCTTCTCGACCTTTCGGACGCCTATGCGCAGTCGCTCTATCCGCCGGAGAGCAATCACCTCGTCGATATTTCGACGCTGGAAAAGCCGGCCGTCAGCTTTCTCGTGGCGCGCAACGGCGGCGAGATCGTCGGCTGCTGCGCGCTGGTGGAGGCAGGCGACGGGACGGCCGAGATCAAGCGCATGTTCGTCGATCCGCAGGCGCGGGGCCTGAAGGTCGCAAGCAGGCTGATGGACCGGCTGGAGGAAATCGGCAGGGAGAAGGGCCTTGAGGCAATCCGCCTGGAGACCGGCATCTACCAGCCCGAGGCAATCGGTCTCTACAGGAAATACGGATATGTCGAGATCGAGCCTTTCGGCTCCTACCAGCCGGATCCGCTGAGCCTCTTCATGGAAAAGCGGCTGGCCTGATCAGCCCTCGGCCGCGCGCTGCACCGGCGGCGCCTGCTCGTCGAGAATGACCTGCGGTCCCGGTCCCGCATCGGCGGTGCGGACTTCGTGTATCCATTCGCGCCAGATCGCCACCAGCAGCGCCATCAGCACCGGGCCGATGAAAAGGCCGAGGAAGCCCATCGTCTTCACGCCGCCGACGAGGCCGAAGAAGGTCGGCAGGAAAGGCAGCTTGATCGGTCCGCCGACGAGCTTCGGGCGCAGCGTCTTATCGACGATGAAGAGTTCGACCGTCCCCCAGACGAAGAGGCCGATACCGGCGACATGTGAGCCGCTGGCCAGCAGATAGACGGATACGAGCGTGAAGGAGAGCGGCGCGCCGCCGGGGATCAGCGCCATGACGCCGGTCAGCACGCCGAGGGTGACAGGCGAGGGCACCCCGGCGATCCAGTAGGCGGCGCCGAGCACGATGCCTTCGCCGATCGCAATCAGCGTCATGCCCATGACGGTGGAACTGATCGTGGCCGGCACGACGCGGGAAATGCGCTCCCAGCGGTTCGGCAGGATGCGCTCCCCGAGCATGTCGATCTGCTTGGAGAAGGAGAAGCCGTCGCGATAGACGAAGAAAAGCGCAATCAGCATGAAGAGCAGCGTCAGCAGCAGGTGGAAGGCGCCGCCGCCGGCGGCCAGGACCGCACGATAGATATTGCCGATATTGGCACCGCTGACAGCCTGGATGAGTTCACCCATGGCGCCCGGCGTGCCGATATATTTCGTCCAGGCCTCGTCGAGATAGGTGCCGACCACGGGCAGGGCGATGATCCATTGCGGTGTTTCCGCGCCGAAGCGGTTGGCGTGGATCGCCCAGGCGACCCAGGTGCGCACTTCGCCCGACGTATAGGCAACCGCAAGACCGATCGGAATGATGAGGAAGGTGAGGATGAGGACGATCGCGATGGTCGCGGCAACGGTCGTATTGCCGCCCACACGCGCCAGCAGCTTGCGATAAAGCGGCCAGCTTGCGAAGCCGATGACAAGTGCTGCAAGCACCGGCACGACGAAACCGTAGAAGAAATAAACGCCGGCTGCGGCAACGAGCACGAGCAGCCAGCGGGCAGCCGAGATCGAAGGTATCAGCGGCGTCCGTGTCGTCGCCGACGGCCCCAGCCATCGCGGTTCGGTATTGGTTTTCTGACGATCAAACACACCCACGCGCGCCTCTTCTTCTTGTTGTCCTAGTTTATGGGCTATGAACCGGGCGGTTTCAAGGTCCGCCCGGCTAAAGCGTATACAAAGCGTGGTTGTTCAGGCGCTCTTTCGCCGCGATATTATTGCGGACGGCGATTGATCTTGAAGGCGTAGAACTGCGTCTTCTGGCCGGTCGAGAAATTATTGTCCGAACCGAGGATCAGAACGTCGGTGCCGTCCTTCGCCTTGCCGATCGCCATGGCCTCGATATTGTCGGGCGGCAGGCCGATGGCACGCAGATCCAGCACCTGGCTCTTGCGGGCGGGAACGACGCGCTGGTCGTTCCTGGCAAGCGATGCGATGCCGGAAACGTCGGTCGCGCCGTCGAGATCCATCATGAAGAGCTTGACGTTGTTGCCGAAGCCCTGCGCATAGCTGCGCTCGACGGCGAGCAGGCGGTGATCGTCAAGGGCGATCATTTCCGACATGCCGTTGTCGTTGCCGCCGTCGGGTTTGGTCGCCGCCTGCGGGATCGGCGAAACCGGGTAGACATATTGAGCCTTCGGCTCGCCGGTTGCGCCGTCGTAGCGGATGATGCGCGAGAGGCTGCCGGTCGTCAGGTTCGGATTCGGGCCGTCCTGATAGAGGGCGGCCTCGACACCGACGAAAACGTCACCGGACGGAGACACGGCCAGATCCTCGAAAGCGAGGTTGTCACGAATGCCGCCGGACTTGTCGGCGGTCGGCGCAAAACCGTCCGGCAGCTTGAACTCGCGCACGAAAGCGCCGTCGGGAGAGGTGACGCGAACGAAGGGGGCGATCAGCGCCTTGGCATCGCCTTCGCTGCCCCAGTAGATGCCGTCCTTGCCGAAGCGGATGGATTCGGGATCGACGGTGCGGATGGCGAAGGGCTGGCCGTTCTTGTCCTGAAACGTGGTGTGCTTGACGATGGTGACGCCCTTGAGACCGGCGGCGCTCACGTCGATATCGAGATCGTAGAAGCGGGCCGGCGCCTTTTCGGAGCGGTCGTCGCTGATGGCGATGTAATGGCCGGTGGCGGTATCGAAATCGAGGCCGGAAATGCCGCCGAACTCGACGCCGTTTTCCATATGGCCGGTGGGGATGACGAATTCACCGAGATAGGAGAGGGAGATGGCTGCCGCGCAATCGCCGAAGGGGCAGGCCGTCTCGACGGTCGCGCCAAGATCGGTGGCGTAAACGGAGGCGGTGCTGGACAGGAGAACGAAAGCGGCAGTCGCGAGAAAACGCTTGGTCATGGCAAAATCCGGCAAAGGGTTGAAACAAAAGGGCCGGCGCTGCAGTGACCTCTTGCGAGGGCAGAGCGCCGGCCGCTCTATTGCGCCGGTATTTTGACGGACTCGTTACGGTTCTTCGTCAGTTCGATGAATTCGTTACGGCTTAAATATCAAGGTCCTCGGCGAAGGCGGCGCGCTCCTGGATGAAGCGGAAGCGGGCCTCGGCCTTGGTTCCCATGAGATCGTCGACGGCGTTGCGCGTGCCCTCGAAATCCACGTCGTCGATCAGCACCCTGAGAAGCGTGCGCTTGGACGGGTCCATGGTGGTTTCCTTGAGCTGCGCGGGCAGCATCTCGCCGAGACCCTTGAAGCGGCTGATCTCGATCTTGGCCTTGCCCTTGAACTCCGTCTCCATCAGCTCGGCGCGATGCTGGTCGTCGCGGGCATAGGCGGACTTCGCCCCCTGCGTGATCTTGTAGAGCGGCGGCACGGCAAGGAAGAGGTGGCCGCCCCGGATCAACTCCGGCATCTCCTGATAGAAGAAGGTGATGAGCAGCGACGCGATATGCGCGCCGTCGACGTCGGCATCGGTCATGACGATGATGCGTTCGTAGCGAAGATCCTCTTCGCGGTACTTGGAGCGCGTGCCGCAGCCGAGCGCCTGAATGAGATCGGATATCTGCTGGTTGGCGGACAGTTTCTCGCGGCCGGCGCTGGCGACGTTGAGGATCTTGCCGCGCAGCGGCAGGATCGCCTGATTGGCGCGGTTGCGCGCCTGCTTGGCGGAGCCGCCTGCCGAGTCACCCTCGACCAGGAAGAGTTCCGCGCCTTCGGCGGTGTTCTGCGAGCAGTCGGCGAGCTTGCCGGGCAGGCGCAGCTTGCGCACCGCGGTCTTGCGGTTGACTTCCTTTTCCTTGCGGCGACGCAGGCGCTCCTCGGCGCGCTCGATCACCCAGTCGAGCAGCTTTTCGGCTTCGGCCGGATTGTCGGCGAGATAATGGTCGAAGGGGTCGCGCAGCGCGTTTTCGACAAGGCGCTGGGCTTCGACGGTTGCCAGGCGATCCTTGGTCTGGCCGACGAATTCCGGCTCACGGATGAAGACCGAGAGCATGCCGACGGCGGAGATCATCACGTCGTCGGTGGTGATCTGGGCGGCGCGCTTGTTCTGCGTCAGTTCGGCATAGCTCTTCAGGCCCTTGGTCAGCGCGATGCGCAGACCCGCCTCATGCGTGCCGCCTTCGGGCGTCGGGATGGTGTTGCAATAGGAATGGACCTGCGGATCGCCGCCATACCAGGTGATCGCCCATTCCAGCGCACCGTGGCCGGCGGCCTTTTCGCTCTTGCCGGCGAAGATTTCGCGGGTGACGGTGAATTCCTTGCCCATCGTCGCCTGCAGGTAATCCTTCAGGCCGCCGGGGAAATGGAAGACGGCCTTGTCGGGCACCTCGGACCCTTCGGGCAGGACGCCGGGATCGCAGCTCCAGCGGATTTCCACGCCGCCGAAAAGATAGGCCTTGGAGCGGGCCATGCGGAAAACGCGCGCCGCGTCGAACTTCGCATGATCGCCGAAGATCTGCGGGTCGGGATGGAAGCGAACCTTGGTGCCGCGGCGGTTGTGCACGTCACCCAGTTCCTCAAGCCCGCCCTGCGGCAGGCCGCGCGAGAAGCGCTGGCGATAAAGCTTGCGGTTTCGCGCCACCTCGACTTCGAGATGATCGGACAGCGCGTTGACGACGGAGACGCCGACACCGTGCAGACCGCCCGATGTCTCGTAGGCCTTGCCGTCGAACTTGCCGCCGGCGTGCAGCTTGGTCATGATGACTTCGAGCGTCGACTTGCCGGGAACCTGCGGATGGTTTTCGACCGGGATGCCGCGCCCGTTATCGGTGACGGTGAGGTAGCCCTCGATATCGAGATGCACGTCGATGAAATCGGCATGGCCGGCCACCGCCTCGTCCATCGAGTTGTCGATGACTTCCGCGAAAAGGTGGTGCAGCGCCTTTTCGTCCGTGCCGCCGATATACATGCCCGGACGCATGCGTACCGGTTCCAGCCCTTCCAGAACACGGATCGAGGACGCGCCGTAATCGTCGCCGTTCGACGCTGCCGGGGCAGGGCGGGCGGCTGCCGGAGCGGCGGCAGGCTTGGCAGCCGGCGCAGCGGGCTTTGCAGCCTCCTCCTGCTTTTGCGTCAGAGGCATTCCGGAAAAGAGGTCGTTGCTGTCTTCCATGGAACCGTTCAGATCTTATTCTCGTAAAGGGCCGCCGCTGGCCCGCGCTAGTCACAGTCCGTATCGCGTTTGCGAATCAGGGGAATTCTGACAGAAAGCGCCCCGATACGCGACGCGCCCCGGATTTGCGGAGCTTTTCAAGATGTGATTTGCGTTGCCGGGCGCCGAATGGCAAGTCGCGGCAGCTCTCTGGGAACCATCTCAATGCCGATGTCCACAAGTCATTGCACCATAATCACTGCAATTGCGGCCTTTTTCCTGTCCGCAGCCGCGACGGCTGCCGCGGGCGACGCCTTGCCGCCCTACAAGGACGAGCTGTTTTCGAAACAGACCGTGCTGCAGACGGGCGATGGCGGCGCTTTCGAAGCGATCGATTACGACGAGATGCGCGACATCAACGGACGCGACCAGATCCCGGAAAAACGCGCCCAGCAGAAATATGTCTCGCTTGGCGTCAGGAAGATGCAGGCCGACGAAACGCTGTCGCTCGACGGCGTCAGGCTCGATGTCACCAGGGTGGGACCGGCCGAGAATGCCGCCTTCACGGTGATCTTCATCCACGGCCGCGACGGCGACCGGCGGCTCGGCGCCAACGACTATTCCTTCGGCGGCAATTTCAACCGGCTGAAGAACCTCACGGCCGGCAATGGCGGGGTCTATTATTCGCCGACGGTCAGGACCTTCGATGCCAGCGGGGTCGCCGCGATCGCCGGGCTGATCCGCTATGCGAGCGCACAGTCTCCCGGCCGCCCGGTCATCCTGAGCTGCGCCTCGATGGGCAGCCAGATCTGCTGGGGTATCTCGCGTGATGCCGATAGCGTCAAGCGGCTGAAGGGCATGCTGATCATGAGCGGCGTTTCGGACCCCGACTTCGTGAAGAGCCCGTTCTACAAGGCGAAGCTGCCGCTCTGGTTTGCCCATGGCAGCCGCGACCCCGTTTATGCGGCCGCCGAGCAGCAGGCGCTGTTCGAGAAACTCAACAAGGCGAAATACCCGGCACATTTCACGCTCTTCCAGAACGGCAATCACGGCACGCCGATCCGCATGATCGACTGGCGAAAGGTGCTGAACTGGATTCTGGCGGCCTGAACGGACGGATTTTGCGCCGCGCGGAGCTTTCAAACGATCATATTCCCCCGACGATGCGCGCGGCGCTTTCCTTTGTTGCAGGCTTTTGCTAAGGCCGCCCGAACAGGCGGATTTTGGGAGGAGCAGCATGACACCTGACGTACGCCCGCTCGTGGCGGGGAACTGGAAGATGAACGGCACGCGCGATTCATTGGACCAGATCAAGGCGATTGCCCAGGGCGTCATGGTCCCGCTGTCGGAAAAGGTCGAAGCCCTGATCTGCCCGCCGGCCACGCTGCTTTACGTGGCAACGGCGCTTGCGACCGACAGCCCGCTTGCAATCGGCGCGCAGGATTGCCACCAGGCACAGAGCGGCGCCCATACCGGCGACATTTCGGCCGAGATGATTGCCGACTGCTACGGCACCTATGTGATCGTCGGCCATTCGGAACGGCGCATCGACCATGCCGAAACCGACCATATGGTGCGGGCCAAGGCGCAGGCCGCCCATCAGGCCGATCTCACCGCCATCGTCTGCATCGGCGAGACCGGCGACGAGCGCGACGCCTACCAGACGCTCGATATCCTGAAACGCCAGCTTTCCGGTTCGCTGCCGGACGAGGCGACGGCCGAAAATACCGTCATTGCCTACGAGCCGGTCTGGGCGATCGGCACCGGGCTGACGCCGACGGCAAAGGATGTGGAAATCGTCCATGCCTTCATCCGCGACGAACTCGTGCTGCGTTTCGGCGACGAGGGCAAGGGGATGCGCATTCTCTATGGCGGTTCGGTCAAGCCCGCAAATGCGCGTGAACTGCTTGCCGTCGACAATGTGGACGGCGCGCTCATCGGCGGGGCGAGCTTGAAAGCCAGCGACTTCCTCGCCATCTACGGCACATACGAAACGCTGCTTGCCTGAAGCGATTGCATATTCCTGGCCGAAGGGCTTGGAATAGCAGATGACCTCATGTAAAGAGCCGCCAGATTTTTACTTTATGTCCGTCCTCAGACGGGCAGGACTGGACCCATGCAGACAGTATTGATTGTCATCCATCTCATGATCGTGCTCGCGCTCGTCGGCGTCGTGCTCATCCAGCGCTCCGAAGGCGGCGGCCTCGGCATCGGCGGCGGATCGGGCTTCATGTCGGCCCGCGGCACGGCCAATGCGCTGACGCGCACGACGGCGATCCTGGCGACGCTGTTCTTCCTCACCTCGCTCGGCCTCGGCATCCTGACCCGTTACGAAAGCCGCCCGACCGATATTCTCGACCGCATTCCGGCAACGAGCGGGCAGGGCAACGGCATTCTCGATTCGCTTGGCGGCGGCAACACGCCCGCTCCGGCCCAGCCGACCGACAATAGCGGCATTCCGAACAGCGGCGCCGCCGCGCCGGCAACGCCAACGCCTGCAGCGCAGGCACCGGCCGCTCAGGCTCCCGCAACTCAGGCACCGGCTGCAAACGCTCCTGCGGCGACTGCTCCGGCCGCTCCGACGACAGCGGCTCCGGCCCAGCCGGAAGCTCCGGCCGCGACCGCGCCGGCGCAGCCTTCCGGCGTCCCCACGGGACAATAAGCCGGTCCAGAAAATGAACCGCCGGCAGGCCCTCGGGTCTGCCGGTTTTCTTTTGTCCGGATTTCATCTCGGCGCCAAAAATTCTGGAAAAGAATTTTTGGGCTGGTGGAATCGTTTTTGAAAAGGTATCCGGTGACTCCCATGGCGCGATACGTATTCATCACTGGCGGCGTGGTTTCTTCCCTCGGAAAAGGAATTGCGGCCGCAGCTCTCGGAGCGTTGTTGCAGGCCCGTGGTTATCGGGTGCGGCTTCGCAAACTCGACCCCTATCTGAACGTGGATCCGGGCACGATGAGCCCGACCCAGCACGGCGAAGTCTTCGTCACCGACGACGGCGCGGAAACCGACCTCGATCTCGGCCACTACGAGCGCTTCACCGGCCGCTCGGCGACCAAGACCGACAACATCACCACCGGCCGCATCTACAAGAACATCATCGACAAGGAACGCCGCGGCGACTATCTCGGCGCGACCGTCCAGGTCATTCCGCACGTCACCAACGAGATCAAGGACTTCGTCACCGAAGGCAATGACGACTACGATTTCGTCATCTGCGAGATCGGCGGCACGGTCGGCGATATCGAGGCGATGCCCTTCATGGAGGCGATCCGCCAGCTCGGCAACGACCTGCCGCGCGGCACCGCGATCTACGTCCACCTGACGCTGATGCCGTATATTCCGGCAGCGGGCGAATTGAAGACCAAGCCGACGCAGCATTCCGTCAAGGAGCTGCAGGCGCTCGGCATTCACCCCGACATTCTGCTGGTGCGCGCCGACCGGGAAATCCCGGAGGCCGAACGCCGCAAGCTGTCGCTGTTCTGCAACGTGCGCCCGTCCGCCGTCATCCAGGCGCTCGACGTTGCCAATATCTACGACGTGCCGATGGCCTATCACAAGGAAGGCCTCGACGACGAAGTGCTGGCCGCCTTCGGCATCGAGCCGGCGCCCAAGCCGCGCCTCGACCAGTGGGAAGAGGTCTGCAACCGTATCCGCACGCCGGAAGGCGAGGTGACGATCGCGATCGTCGGCAAATATACCGGCCTCAAAGATGCCTATAAGTCGCTGATCGAAGCGCTGCATCACGGCGGCATCGCCAACCGCGTCAAGGTCAAGCTCGAATGGATCGAGTCGGAAGTCTTCGAAAAGGAAGATCCGGCGCCTTACCTCGAAAAGGTCCACGGCATTCTGGTCCCCGGCGGCTTCGGCGAGCGCGGTTCGGAAGGCAAGATCCATGCGGCGCGTTTTGCCCGCGAGCGCAAGGTGCCGTATTTCGGCATCTGTTTCGGCATGCAGATGGCCGTCATCGAGGCGGCGCGCAATCTCGCCGACGTTCCCAACGCTTCTTCCACCGAATTCGGCCCGACGCCGGAGCCGGTCGTCGGCCTGATGACCGAATGGGTCAAGGGCAACGAGCTGCAGAAGCGCACGGCATCGGGCGATCTCGGCGGCACGATGCGCCTTGGCGCCTACAAGGCGGCGCTGAAGAAGGGCACGAAGATTTCGGAGATCTACGGCTCGACCGATATTTCCGAGCGTCACCGCCACCGCTACGAAGTCAATATCGACTACAAGGACCGGCTGGAGGATTGCGGCCTGGTCTTCTCCGGCATGTCGCCTGACGGCGTGCTGCCGGAGACGGTCGAATATCCTGACCATCCGTGGTTCATCGGCGTTCAGTACCATCCGGAACTGAAATCCCGCCCGCTCGACCCGCATCCGCTCTTTGCAAGCTTCATCGAAGCGGCGACGGAACAGAGCCGGCTGGTCTGAAATATCGGCCGCTTCCTCCGGGGGGAGGGAGCGGCCTTTCTCTTTCCGTCACGCCGCTTCCGGCAGCGGCCCGACATAGACGGAGCGCGGGCGGATGAGGCGACCTTCCAAAGCCTGTTCGCGGGCATGCGCAATCCAGCCGACGGTGCGGCCAATGGCGAAGACGCCGGTGAAGGCTTCGCGCGGAAAGCCGAGGCTTTCCAGCAGCAGCGCGGTATAGAATTCCACGTTCACATCCAGCGGCCGGTCGGGCTTGCGTTCCTTGAGAATGGCGAGCGCGGCCTGCTCCACGGCTTCGGCCAGCGCGATCCTGGCGGCATCGACCTGGCCGGCAGTGACGAGCGGCTTCAGCGCGTTTTTCAGGGCGTCGGCACGCGGATCGCGCACGCGGTAGATACGATGGCCGAAACCCATCAGCCGTTCGCCGCGATCGAGCGCGGACCGCAGCCAGGGACCGGCATTGGCCTGGCTGCCGATACCGTCGAGCATGTCGAGCACCGGTCCCGGGGCGCCGCCGTGCAGCGGCCCCTTGAGGGCGCTGATCGCCGCCAGAACCGAGGATGTAAGGCCGGCGCGGGTGGAGGCGATGACGCGCGAGGCGAAGGTCGAGGCGTTGAGGCCATGATCCGATATGGTCACGAGATAGGTGTCGAGGGCTGCGGCCTGCTCGGCGCTCGCTACCGCGCCCGAGAGCATGCGCAGGATATCGGCCGACTGCGGCAGGCCGGCATCGGGCCTGACCGGCTTTTGGCCGCGTTGCAGGCGCAGCACCGCGGGCAGGAAGACGGCAGGGGCTGCGAGCAGGCGAAGTGCGGTATCGATATCCTCGCCATCGGGCAGGCGGGCGAGGAGCGCGCGCATGGCATCGACGGGCGGCAGCGCCAGCAGGCGCGAGTCGGCAGCCTCCACCTGGACGAAGACCTCCGTTCGCGCTTCGCCGAGCCGGCGGCGCAATTCGCCCGCGTCGAGATGCGGCTCGATCAGGCCGTCCAGCAGCAGGGCGGCGACATCCTCATAGGTGCTGCGCCCGGCCAGATGATCCAGCGATACGCCGCGGATGATCAGCCGGCCGGCTTCGCCGTCGACATCCGAGAGCTGGGTTTCAGCGGCAATGACATCTTCCAAACCGTTTTTCATGGGTCTTTCTCCTTTACCGGATCAAAGATCTGTCCTAGTTTGATTGACGTCAATCTTGATGCAATCGATCAACATGAGGCAGCCATGACCTGGTTGACGGCAGAGGAAGCACTGGCCGAACTCGGCACCAAGCCGCAGACGCTCTATGCCAATGTCAGCCGCGGCCGCATCCGCGCCAAGGCCGACCCGGCCGATCCGCGCCGCAGCCTCTACCAGGAAAGCGACGTCAAGCGGCTTGCCGAGCGCCATGCCGGCCGGCGCAAGAGCGAGACGGTCGCCGCCGAGGCGATCCGTTGGGGCGATCCGGTGCTGGCCTCGTCGATCTCGACCATCGTGGCCGGACGATTGCTCTATCGGGGGCAGGACGCAGCGGCGCTCTCCGCTCATGCGACGCTGGAAGAGACGGCGCGCCTGCTGTGGGACGCGCAAAATTTTTCCTGCCCACCGAACGCTTCGCCGGAGCCGGCTTCGCCTTCCATCCAGGCAGCGCTTCTGGCGCTGGCCGGGCGGGCGGGCACCGACCTGCCGTCGCTCGGGCGTGCGCGCTCAGCCCTGCAGGCGGAGGCATGCAATGTGCTTTCAGCCGTTGCGGACGTGTTGGCACCAGGGTCTGCGGACCATCCCCTGCATCATCGCCTGGCCATGTGCTGGGGCAGGCCCGAGGCCGCCGATTGCCTGCGGATCGCGCTTGTCATGCTCGCCGATCACGAACTCAACGCTTCCACCTTCGCGGTGCGGGTCACGGTTTCGACGGGCGCGTCGCTGACTGCCGCCGTTCTGTCGGGCCTTGCGACGCTGACCGGGCCGCTGCATGGCTCGGCCTGGCGCGGCGTCGATGCCCTTGCCGAGGCCGCCGCAACCATTGGCGCCGAACAGGCGATCCGCCGCCTGCTGCTGCGGGGAAGCAAGCCGGCCGCTTTCGGGCACCAGCTTTATCCTGACGGCGACGTAAGGGCCAAGGTGCTGCTCTCGACCTTCGACATGCCGGCCGTCTTCCTTGACGTGCAGCGGGCCGGAGAAGAGATGGTGGGAGAGAAGGTCAATGTCGATTTCGCGCTAGCGGCCATGACCGCGGCCTTCGGTCTGCCCGAGGAGGCGCCGATCATCATCTTCGCGCTGGCACGCACGGCGGGCTGGCTCGCCCATGCGATGGAGCAGATCGAGAGCGGCCATCTGATCCGCCCGCGTGCCCGTTATTTCGGTCCGTCACCGGCCGGCCCCGAACGCTGAAGCTCTCCGGGTGGCTTGCGCAACTTCCAGTTTTTGCATAGGGATCGTGATTGCAAAACCGCTGCACACTTTTGCGCGACATGCGTTAGTATGGGCCATCCGGCGCATTCAGAAATGCACCTGACGGTCACGAGGGGCGGATCATGAAAGCCATGCCAGCATTCTCCCGCAGCCTGTTTTCGGCTGTGCTGATCATCGGCCTGCTGCCTGAGGGCGCAGCCAATGCCCAGTCTGCCGGATGTGCGATCTCGCGAGCGGCGAACGGCAACCAGGTTTTCCGTTGCCCGGGCGGCGTCAGCATCACCGCCGAACGCGGGGCATCCTTCAGGCTGACCGACCGCAATCGCGACGGCAGCCCGGATTCATTGTCCCTGCGCAGCAAGGCCGTGCTCGTCGATGTCGACAGCGCCCAACATCGCGGTGGCTTCCAGGTGGTGACGCCACAGGCGATCGCCGCCGTGCGGGGCACGCAATGGGCCGTCGACGTCAAAAGCGGCACGACATCCGTACTCGTCACCCGCGGCCGCGTCGGCGTGCGTCGTCCGGCTGGCGCCGCAGTGGTGCTGGGTCCAGGCGAGGGCGTCGATGTCGAGCGGGGGACGGAGCCGCTGACGGTGCGCACCTGGCCCGGCGAACGCGCTGCGGCACTTCTTGCACGCCTCGGCCAGTAAGACACCATGAACCATCGCTTCCAGACCGTGACCGCACTGCTGCTCGCCGGTCTGTGGGGCGCGATGCTCGGCTATTTTCACCTTCGGCCGGGCTTCGACCCGCTGGAGCGAATGGAAGCGACGCTGGCCGACCTGCGCAGCACGATCGCCGGGGTTCGCACGCCGCCCGACATCGTTTCCATCATCGCGATCGATGACCGCACGGCGGCAGCGCACGGCTACCCGCTGAGCCGCGCCACGCTCGCCAACCTCGTGACATCCATCGGCACGCTGCAGCCGAAGGCGCTGGCGCTGGACATTCTGCTTGTCGATCCCGGGCCGGAGGAGGGGGATGCCGCGCTCGCCGCTGCCTTGAAGGCGACACCGAGCATCATTGCCGGCGCGGCAACCTTTCCGCAAAGTCTCCAGCCGGTGACGGCGAACGCGGAAGATCCGCTGGCGGCGGTTCCGGAGGCGCAGCAGCTTCTGTTGCCGCAGCCGCGCTTTGAGGACGCGGCAGCCCTCGGCATCGTCAATGTCGCAACGGACCAGAGCGGCGTGCCGCGCTTCATTCCGCTGTTTTCGCGCGCACCCGGCCGGCTGGATGCGGCCTTTCCCCTGCGGACGGCCTCGATTGCGCTTGGCGCCGAACCTTTGATCGAGACGGACGACATCCGGCTCGGCGCTCACCGCATTCCGACCGATACCGGCCAGCGCCTGCCGCTCACCTTCTACGGACCGGCAGGCAGTATCCGCACGTTCAGCGCAGCCGATGCGCTCGACGGCAAGCTGCCGGCAGATGCTGTTGCCGGCAAGGTGGTTGTGATCGGCGCGACGGTCACTGGCGGCGGCGACGTCTTCCCGACGCCGTTCGATCCCATTCTGCCGGGTGTCGAGGTCATGTCGACGGCGATTACCCATCTGATCGCCGGCGACGGCATGGTGCGCGACCACAAGGTGCGGCAGGCGGATGCCGGCATCGCCGTTATCCTGCCCATGCTGCTGGTGGCGCTGATCGCGTGGCGGAGAAGCGCGCTCGGTTTCGTCATCATCGGCCTGACGGTCATTGTCTGGGCGATGCTCAACCTCGCGGCCTTTGCGAACGGCTATTGGCTGAGCGCGGCCCTGCCGATTGCGGCGGGCCTGCCGCCGGCGCTGATTTTCGGCGCTGCCGAACTCTGGCGCGACCGCAGCCGCGCGCGGCACTTCGCCGACCAGTCGGCGCGGCTGCAGCGCATCGAGGCGCCGGGTCTCGGCGAATGGCTGGCGCGCGATCCGGCCTTCCTTGCCGAACCGGTGCGGCAGAACGCCTCCGTGGTCTTCATCGACCTCTCGGGTTTCACCGGCCTCAGCGAGGCCGTCGGGCCGGCTGCCGTGCGGGAGATCCTCAGCAGCTTCTTCGAACTGATCGACGAGGAGACGCGCCAGCACGGCGGGGCGATCACGAGCTTCATGGGCGACGGCGCCATGATGCTGTTCGGGCTGCCGGCACCGGCAGCCGACGATGCGGCCCGGGCTGCGGCCTGCGCGGTACGGCTGGCGGAGCGCACCCGCCTCTTCCTTGCCGGTCATCCGGAGCTTCGCCGCAGGAAGATCGGCTTCAAGCTCGGCGCCCATTGCGGCACGATCGTCGCCTCGCGTCTCGGCAGCGGCGACCGGCAGCAGATCACCGCGACGGGCGATACCGTGAATGTCGCGCAGCGCCTCATGGAAGTCGCCGCCAGCCGGGGTGCCGAGCTTGCGCTCAGCGCCAGCCTGCTCGATGCCGCCGGTCCCGACGCCATTCCATTGCGGACGGGGCGGCTGACCGGGCCGTTCGAGACGAAACTTCGCGGCCGCTCCGGCGGCATCGCCATCTACACATGGCGTGGCGAGACACTTTGACAATCGCAGCCGGAGCGAGTAGGAACGGCCCAACTCTTCGGCCGGACGAGTCCGGCTACGGCGCTTGACGCGCCTGACAGCTCCGAAAGATCGAACAAATGACTGAATATAACGGCGTCGTTCCGGCGATCGCCAAGGCGTTGCAGAAGCGCGGCTACACCGAGCTCACTCCTGTCCAGAAGGCGATGCTCGACCCGGCGCTTGCCGCCTCCGACGCTCTCGTTTCCGCGCAGACCGGCTCGGGCAAGACCGTCGCCTTCGGGCTGGCGCTTGCGCCGACCCTGCTCGATGGCGTCGAGCGCTTTGCGCCGGCGGCCGCCCCGCTTGCCCTGGTGATCGCACCGACGCGCGAACTGGCGCTGCAGGTCAAGCGCGAGCTGGAATGGCTCTATGAAATGGCCGGCGCCGTCATCGTCAGCTGCGTCGGCGGCATGGATATCCGCAGCGAGCGCCGGGCGCTGGAACGTGGCGCCCATATCGTCGTCGGCACGCCGGGGCGCCTGTGCGACCATATCCGCCGCAATGCGCTCGACATGGCCGATCTCAAGGCTGTCGTGCTCGACGAGGCGGACGAGATGCTTGATCTCGGTTTCCGCGAAGACCTGGAATTCATCCTGGAATCGGCACCCGACGAGCGCCGCACGCTGATGTTCTCCGCGACGGTGCCCGCAGCTATCGCCAAGCTCGCCAAGAGCTATCAGCGCGACGCGGTGCGCATTTCCACGCAGGCGGAAGAAAAGCAGCATGTCGATATCGAATATCGCGCGCTCGTCGTCTCGCCGAGCGACCGAGAAAACGCGATCATCAACGTGCTGCGCTACTACGAAGCGCGCAATGCGATCGTCTTCTGTTCGACGCGCGCGGCCGTCAACCACCTGACGGCGCGGTTCCACAACCGCAACTTCAATGTCGTGGCCCTGTCGGGCGAGCTGACGCAGAACGAGCGCAGCCATGCGCTGCAGGCCATGCGCGACGGGCGTGCGCGCGTCTGCATCGCGACCGACGTGGCGGCGCGCGGTATCGACCTGCCGGGCCTCGATCTCGTCGTACATGCCGACCTGCCGACCAATCCGGAAACGCTGCTGCACCGCAGCGGCCGCACGGGCCGCGCAGGCCGCAAGGGCGTCAGCGCGCTCATCGTGCCGCTCAACGTGCGGCGCAAGGCCGAACGCCTGCTCGACAATGCCGGCATCGCCGCCAGCTGGGCACGGCCGCCTTCCGCCGAAGAGGTGATGGCGCGGGACGACGAGCGGCTGCTGGCCGATCCGATCTTTGCCGACAGGCCACAGGACGAAGAACAGGATCTGGTGCAGAAACTCATCGCCAGCCACGGCGCCGAGACGCTGGCCGCCGCCTTCGTGCGCCTCTACCGCGCCAACCAGTCGGCGCCGGAAGACCTGATCGAGGTTTCCGTCCAGGACGACCGCGCCCGCAAGCGCCGCGACAATGGCGAGGCACGCGAATTCGCACCGGCGCAGAAGGGGCCGCGCGACGATTTCGGCCCGAGTGTCTGGTTCTCGGTTTCCGTCGGCCGCAAACAGAATGCCGAACCGCGCTGGCTGATCCCGATGCTGTGCCGCAACGGCAATCTCACCAAGCGCGAGATCGGCGCGATCAAGATGCAGCCGGACGAAACCTTCGTGGAAATCGCGGCCGACAGCGCCGACGGTTTTCTCGGTGCGCTCGGCCCCAACAAGACGATGGAGCGCGGCATCCGCGTGGTCAGGCTGAACGGCACGCCGGATTTCAGCAAGCCTGCCTACGCGAAGAAATCCTTCGAAGAGCGCGGCGACGATCGCTTCCGGGGCGACAAGCCGAAGGGCAAGTTCAACAAGGACAGGCCGGCCGGCGCGGAGCGCCAGGACGACAGGCCCTGGACCAAGAAGCCCGGCAAGCCGAAATTCGAGGGCGGCAAATTCGAGGGCGGCAAGGGCAAGTTCGATGGCCCCAGGTTTGATGGCGGCAAGGGCAAGTTCGCCAAGAAGAAAGACCGCTGAGGCGGTCGCCGGCCGCACCGGTAAGGCGATGCGGCCGGCTGAAGCGCGTCACGATCCTTCAGATTCGCGTGCCGCGCTTTAGCTCTTTGTTTTCACGTGTCGCGGCCGCAGAACCGCAGCGCAGATCTCAGCTGCGCTCGCCTCGACCGGCTGCTGCGAGGATGAGATTGGCGACGGCGCGCGGCTGGGAAATCAGCGAAACGTGGCTGGCGTCGAGTTCCACCGTCGTTGCGTTCATGCGTTTTGCCATGAAGCGTTCGAGATCGGGATTGATGGTGCGGTCGTTCTTCGAAACGGCATACCATGACGGCTTGGAGCGCCAGGCGGCAACGGTCGTCCTGGCATTGAACAGCGTGTCGGAAATGCGGCCCTGCACGGCATAGAGCGCCTTGGCGCGGGCGACCGGCAGATCGCCGGCAAAATCCCTGACGAAAGCCTCCTCATTCAACTGGGCGTAACCGCCATTGTGGACGAGACCGGCGCTGGCCGGCGGCGTCGGGTACTGCCTGGCGAGTGCCGTATAATCCTCGCCGGCATCGGGCGCACGCGCGGCGATATAGACGAGCGCCGTGACTTTCGGATCGACACCGGCTTCGGTGACGATCATGCCGGAATAGGAATGGCCGGCAAGCACGGTCGGCCCGTCCATGAGGGCGAGGGTGCGCCTTGTGGCTTCGACATCGTCTGCAAAAGAGGTGAGGGGGTTCTGCACGGCCATGACATTGAGCCCGGCCGCCTGCAGGCGGGGGATGACATCCAGCCAGCAGGATGCGTCGGCATAGGCGCCATGGACGAGAACCACGTTCTTCGCCCTGGTTACGCCGGCGGCCCGGCCGGCGGCCGGAAACATGCTGAGCGCGGCCCCTGCAACGAGAGCGGCCGAGAATGAACGTCTGGTGATCGGTTGCATCATGGAGTCCTCCTGCTTCGGGAAATGGGAACGATGCCCTTCGGCGTCGCGGGCGAAAGTTACGCCGGCAGGCGGGCTTCCATAACTATACAAAGGTCCAGCGAGGTATTATGCGTCACGCATGGCCGGATCGGTCTGCAGCAACGAGAAGCGACCGACGGCAGATGAGACCGGCTCCCGCAGATGACCATCCCGACCTGACGGCCTTCATCCGGGCGAACCTGCCGCTTGCGGAAATACCGTCGATACCGGGTATCCGGCTGCACACAGCCACACCGAAGAGCGGCCTCTATCGCCTTGCAATGGCCGACGGCTCCGATCTGATGCCGCCTTACTGGGCCTATCCCTGGGCAGGTGGCGCGGTACTCGCACGCTACCTTCTGGACCAGCCGCAGGAGGTCGCCGGCAAACGTGTCGTCGATCTCGGAACAGGCTCCGGCCTTGTCGCCATCATGGCGATGAAATGCGCAGCAGCGCATGTGCTCGCCGTGGATATCGATGCGAAAGCGATCGCTGCAGCACGGCTGAATGCCGCAGCCAATGGGGTCTCCATCGACGTCCGGCTCGGCGACATTATCGACGGCGCGCCGCCCGCAGCCGACGTGGTTCTGGCCGGTGACGTGTTCTACGACGAGGCGCTGGCGGAGCGGGTCCTGCCTTTTTTCCGGCGCTGCCGCACGGCCGGTCTCGATGTGCTCATCGGCGATCCGGGCAGGGCGCCTCTGCCGACCGGCTCCCTTCTGCGGATCGCAGACTATGCCGTTGCCGATTTCGGCGGCGCCAGGGGCAGCCCGACCGCCACCAGCGCGGTGTTCCGCTTGAGGTGAAAGGCCGCAGATGGCCTCGGTCGGGCCATCCGCCTTCGGTCTTGCGTCTAAATAGATGATATGTCATCTATTGCTATCCCATCGATATTCCCATGACCGACGATACGATCACAACCTCATTCGGGAGCCTCGTCTCCCAGACCGCGCGCTACTGGCGCCGGGTCGCAAACCAGCGCCTGCAGCCTTTCGGGCTGACGGAGGCGACATGGCTGCCGCTGCTGCGCATCGCCCGATCGCCGACCCCGATGCACCAGAAGGCGCTGGCGGCCTCGCTGTCGCTCGACAATTCCTCGGTCGTGCGGCTGCTCGACAATCTGGAAAAGGCGGGGCTGGTCGAGCGGCGGGAAGGCGAGGACAGGCGCGCGAAAGAAATCCTGCTGACGCAGGAGGGCAGCAGGACCGTGGAGGCGGTCGAACGCGTGGCGCAGGGCATCCGCGAGGAAGCACTTGCCCTTCTCCCGCGCGAAGACATCGAAACCACATGGCGCGTGCTCGGCCACATCAGCGACGTGCTTGCCCGACAGCTCGAGGAGCCAGAACAGTGAATTCGCATCCCGGCCCGATGATTGAAGCCCGGCCGCCTGGCGCAAAGCTTCACATACCGATCTGGCTGCTCGGGCTCATCACCTTCAGCGGCACGCTCGCCATGCATATTTTCGTGCCGGCCCTGCCTGCGGCGGCAGCCGATCTCGGCGCTTCGATCGGCGAGATGCAGCTGACCGTCAGCCTCTATATCTTCGGCCTTGCGGTGGGCCAGCTCGTCTACGGCCCGCTATCGGACCGCTACGGCCGCCGGCCGGTGCTGATGAGCGGGCTCGTGCTCTATACGATGGCAGGCGTTGCGGCGCTGGTCTCGCCCGGCGTGCATGCCCTGATCGCGGCAAGGCTCTTTCAGGCTCTCGGCGGCTGCGCCGGCCTGGTCATTGCGCGGGCCATCGTGCGCGACACGTCAAGCCCCGACGAAACGGCCAAGCGGCTTGCGATCATGAACCTCATGGTCACGGTCGGGCCGGGCCTTGCACCGATCGCCGGCGGGGCGCTTGCGGCCACGCTCGGATGGCGTTCGATCTTCGTGGCGCTCTGCGTGCTCGGCATCGTCAACCTGCTGCTGACATGGCGCAAGGTGCCGGAGACCGGCGCGCGCAACGCCGAGGCATCGGTGACGTCGCTCAGCCGCGATTATCTCGGCCTGCTCGCCTCGCGCTCCTTTGTCGGTTACGCCATCGGCGGCGGCTGTGCGACGACGTCCATGTATGCGTTTACGGCATCCGCGCCCTTCATCGTCATCAACGAACTCGGCCGCCCCGCAACCGCAGTCGGTCTCTGTCTGGCGCTGCTGATCTTCGGCTACTGGATCGGCAGCATGATCGCCACGCGGCTGATCGGCCGGTTTGCGATGAAACGGCTGATGGTGATTTCCAATCTCGTCAGCATCGGCGCCGCACTGGTCTTTTTCGGCTTGGCGGCAACGGACCATTTGACGCTGCTGCCGATGATGAGCTCGATCATGGTCTATACGATCGGCGCCGGCGTTGCCTCGCCAAACGCGCTGACGCTGGCCGTCAGCGTCAATCCGAAGGTCACGGGTTCGGCTTCCGGTCTTTACGGATCGACGCAGATGGCGGTTGGAGCCGTCTGCAGCGCGCTCTCGGGCATCGGCGGCGATCCGGGCCTTGCGGCAGCGACCGTCATTCTCGGCGCGAGCGTGCTGGCGCAGATCTGCTTCTGGATTGCCGTCACGTCAGGAAAGGTCAGGCGAGCAGATCTGGCCGCAGAAGCATGACCGGGCAGGCGGCCCCCGCCGGCAGTTCCGGCGCATGCGGCGGACGGATGATGAGGCAGTCCGAATAGGCGAACGTCTTCATCATCGACGAATCCTGCTTGTCGAAGGGTTCGGCCAGCCAGCCGCCGGTCGCCGATTTCGAAAGCCTGGCGCGCACGTAATCCTGCCTGTGGTCGTTGGCGCGCAATGCGACGCCGGCTTCCGCCATGACCTCGCGCCGGACCGGCGGCAGCGAGGCAAGCTTGCGGATCAGCGGCTCGAGGAAGAGCAGCGAACAGACGAGGCTGGAAACGGGATTGCCGGGCAGGCCGAGCACATGTGTCTTGCCGAAGGTGCCGACCATCAGCGGTTTGCCGGGGCGCATGGCGATGCGCCAGAAATCGAGCTGCATGCCTGCCTCGATCAGCGTCGCCTGCACCAGATCATGGTCGCCGACCGAGGCGCCGCCCAGCGTGACGATCACATCGACGCTCGCGCTGCGCGCCCTGTCGATTGCCGCCGATATCTGCGCCTTGTCATCGGGCACGATGCCGAGATCGAGCACATCGGCGCCGGCCCTGCGGGCAAGGGCCGCAACGCCGAACGTATTGGAGGCGATGATCTGCGACGGGCCGGGCGTGCTTCCCGGCGCCAGCAGTTCGTCGCCTGTCGCGAGGATGGCAATCCGCGGGCGGGCCAGCACCTCGACCTCGGGCCGGTTCATGCCGGCAGCCACCGTCAGCCGCGAGAAATCGAGCACGGTGCCGGCCGGCAGCACGACTTCGCCCTCGGTGAAATCCTGGCCGCGCGGGCGCACATGCTGGCTCTGCCGCACCGGGAAATTCGTCCTGATGCCGCCTTCGATCTTTTCCGCGTCTTCCTGCAGCAGGACGCTGTCGGCGCCTGACGGAACGGGCGCGCCGGTGAAGATGCGCACAGCCTCGCCCTGGCCGACGCTTCCGGCAAAACCGTGGCCGGCAGACGAGGTGCCGATGACCTTGAGCACGGCGCCCGGCTCCGGCGCGTCTTCACGGCGCAGGGCATAGCCGTCCATGGCCGATGCGTCGAAGGGCGGCTGCGTGAGGCCGGCCGTCAGATCGGCGGCCAGGACGCGGCCTTCGGCGGCTGCCAGCGGCAGCCTTTCCGACATGGTAACGGGCCTTGCGCTGGAGAGCAGCCGGCTCAGAGCCTCGGCGACCGGTAGAAGGTTCATCTTGCCTCCGGATGGCGGAAATCGCCCGACTTGCCGCCGGATTTTTCGAGCAGGCGGACGCCGCCGATCTCCATTGCCTTGTCGGCGGCCTTGGCCATGTCGTAGATCGTCAGGCACGCGACGGAGACGGCGGTCAGCGCTTCCATTTCCACACCGGTCTTGCCGGTGAGCTTGGCGGTCGCGGTGACGCGCAGGCCGGGCAGGGCGGCGTCTTCCCCGATCTCCACCGTGACCTTCGTCAGCATCAGCGGATGGCAGAGCGGAATGAGATCGGCGGTGCGCTTGGCAGCCATGATGCCGGCAAGGCGGGCGGTGCCGATGACATCGCCCTTTTTCGCATTGCCTTCACGGATCAGTGCCAGCGTTTCCGGCGCCATCTTCACATGGCCCTCGGCGGTGGCGATGCGCACGGTCTCGGCCTTGTCGGAGACATCGACCATATGCGCCTCGCCGGCGGCATCGATATGGGTAAGGCCGGGCTTTTCGCCGCTCATGTCATTCGGCCGCAATGGCGGCTTCGCCAAAGAGCAGCGCGCGGGTGGCGGCCGCCACGTCGTCCTTGCGCATCAGGCTTTCGCCGACGAGGAAGGTGTTGATGCCGGCGGCCTGCAGGCGCTTGCAATCCCCGTTGGTGAAGATGCCGCTTTCGCCGACCAGCAGCCTGTCTGCCGGAACCATGGCCGCCAGCGTCTCGCTGACCGTCAGGCTGACCTCGAAAGTGCGCAGGTTGCGGTTGTTGATGCCGACGAGCGGCGAGGAAAGCTTGAGTGCCCGCTCCATTTCCGGCGCGTCGTGAACTTCGACCAGCACGTCCATGCCGAGCGAGAAAGCTTCGTCCTGCAGACGTTCGGCATCGTCGTCGCTCAGCGAGGCCATGATGAGCAGGATGCAGTCGGCGCCCCAGGCGCGGGCCTCGTGGACCTGATAGGTCTCGAACATGAAATCCTTGCGCAGAGCGGGCAGGGCGCAGGCGGCACGGGCTGCCGTCAGGAATTCCGGCGCACCCTGGAAGCTCGGCGTATCGGTCAGCACCGAAAGACAGGCCGCACCACCGGCCTCGTATGCCCTGGCGAGAACAGGCGGATCGAAATCCGGGCGGATCAGGCCCTTGGAGGGGCTTGCCTTCTTGATCTCGGCGATCAGGCCGATCTCGCCGGCATCACGCTTGGCGACGAGCGCCTTGCGGAAGCCGCGCGGCGCCGACTGGCCGGCCTGCATGGCCTTCAGATCCGCAAGCGGGGTCCTTGCCTTGGCGGCAGCGATTTCCTCACGCTTGTAGGCTTCGATCTTCTTCAGGATATCGGTCATGAGACGATCCTAGTCGATATCGTTGGAAACGGCGACGAGTTTGTCGAGTGCGGCGGCCGTCGCGCCGCTGTCCAGCGATTGCGTTGCGAGCTTCATGCCGTCACGGATCGTCTCGGCCTTGCCGGCAATGACGAGCGAGGCGGCGGCATTTGCGAGCGCGATATCGCGGTAGGCGTTCCTGGCGCCGGCAAGCACGTCGCGGAGCGCGGCCGCATTGACGACGCCGTCGCCGCCCTTGATGTCGGCGAGCACGCAGGGCGCGACGCCGAAATCGGCCGGGGACAGTTCGAAAGTGCGGATCTGGCCGTTCTCGAGCGCTGCGACGCTGGTCTTGCCGGTCGTGGTGATCTCGTCGAGACCGTCGCCATGCACGACCCACACGCTTTCGGAGCCGAGATCGCGCATGACCTCGGCGAGCGGCACGACCCATTGGGGGGCGAAGACGCCGAGAAGCTGGCGCTTGACGCCGGCAGGATTGGAGAGCGGGCCAAGCAGGTTGAAGATCGTGCGCGTGCCGAGCTCGACACGCGTCGGGCCGACATGGCGCATGGCCGAATGATGCTGCTGCGCGAACATGAAGCCGACGCCGGCCTCGGCAATGCAGCGCGAGATCATGTCCGGGGTGACTTCGAGGTTGACGCCAAGTGCGGCAAGGCTGTCGGCGGCGCCGGATTTCGAACTCAGCGCCCGGTTGCCATGCTTGGCGACCGGAACACCCGTGCCGGCGACGATCAGCGCCGCCAGCGTCGAGATGTTGTAGGTGCCGCTGGCATCGCCGCCGGTGCCGACGATATCGATCGCGTCGGCGGGCGCCACAACCCGCAGCATCTTGGAGCGCATCGTCGTAACGGCGCCGACGATCTCGTCGACCGTCTCGCCGCGGACGCGCAGGGCCATCAGGAAGCCGCCGATCTGCGAAGGCGTTGCCTGGCCGGACATCAGGATATCGAAGGCCTGGCGGGCCTCGTCACGGGTCAGGGGCTCGCGGCTTGCTGCCTTGGCCAGAAGCGGCTTCAGATCGGTCATGCGTCGCTTCCCCCTAGCGGACGGTCGCCTGTTCGGCGAGGTTCTGGTTCACCGTTACGCCGTACTGGCTCTGCAACAGATTGACCATCTGATCCAGAATGTCATCACCGGCCTGATTTGCAATGGTGGCGATCTGCTGGTCGCGGTTGTTCAAGGCATCGGTCGTCGGCTCGGCGTTGACCTCTGTCACCTTGAGCAGGATCTGCGTGCTCGGATCGGCGCCGACAGCCGCCGCGACGGTGTCGAGGGGGCCGGAGAAGGCGGCGTTGATACCGGCGCGACCGAGAACGGGATCGTCGGTCGAGCGGGTAAAGCCGCTCTTGGTTTCGACGGCGATGCCAAGCGGCGCGGCGATATCGGCAAGCGAGGTGCCCTTCTGCGCCTCGGCCTTCAGCTCGTCCGCCTTCTTGGCAAGCTCGGCCTTCTGCTGCTCGGCCGTCCAGTCCTGAACCGCCTTGTCACGCACCTCGGCAAGCGGACGTTCACGCTCCGGCATGACGTCGCGCACGTCGAACCAGACATAACCGTCATTGCCGACGGCGATGGCTGTGGCATCGGCACCGACATCGGTCTTGAAGGCCTCCGGCAGAAGCTGCTGCTGGGCCGGGATATCCTTGACCGGGTTGCCGTCCTTGTCGGCGCCCGTCATGTCGACGGCGTCGATGACGACGGCCTTCAGCTTGAGCTGGCTGGCGATTTCTTCAAGGGAGGTGCCGCCGGCGCGCATGTCCTCGATCCGGTCATGCACGTTGATGACTTCCTGCGAGGCATTGGCGAGCGAAAGCTGCTTGCGGAGCTCTTCCTTCACCTCGTCGAAGCTCTTGGTCGTTTCCGGCTTGATGTTGGTCACGCGCAGGATGACCGGGCCGAAGGTACCGTCGACGACAGCCGTGGTGCCGCCGTCCGTCTTCACCGCGAAGGCGGCGTCGGCCACGGCCTGGTCCGGAACCTTGTCCTTGGTGAACTCGCCGAGCAGCACGTCGCCTGCGGTCTTGCCCTGGTCGGTGACGAGCTGGTCGAAGCTCGTGCCGGTCTTCAGCGCGCTTTCAGCCGCATTGGCGAGATCCTTGCTGGCGAAGGTGAGCTGTTCCAACGTGCGGCTTTCCGGCGTCGTATAGGCCGCCTTGGCCTTGTCGAAAGCTTCCTTGATCTGGTCGTCGGTGACGGTCGCCGGATCGGCAATATCGTCGGGCTGAAGCTTGAGATAGGCGATCTTGCGGTATTCCGGCGCGCGATAGCGCTGCTTGGCGTCTTCGAACCACTTGGAGAGCACATCGTCGGCCGGCGCCTTGATCGGCTCGATATTGGCGTTGGTCAGCAGCAGGTAATCGACGCTGCGGCTCTCGTTGCCGTAGAGCTTCAGGGCGTTGACGAGCGTCGCCGGCGCCTGGAAGCCGTTGGCGACGGCTTCGATGATCTGGCTGCGCACGGCCTGCTTGCTGCGATCCTTGATATAGTCGTCTTCCCGGATGCCGGCATTGCGCAGGCGCGAGGTGAAGAGCGAGCGGTCGAACTGGCCGTTGAGGGCCTTGAAGGCCGGATCGTCACCGATCAGCTGGGCAAGGCGGTCTTCCGAAAGACCGAGCCCCATATCGTCTGCAAGCTGGTCCAGCGAGGCGCCGGCCAGAAGCTGGGCGAGCACCTGCCGTTCAACGCCCCAGGCACGGGCCTGTTCCGGCGTCAGGCGCGTGCCGAACTGCTGGCCGATCTGGGCAACCTGGCGCTGGTAGGCGAGGCGGAATTCATTGACGTCCACATGCTGGTCGCCGACGGTGACGACCGTCGTGCTGCTGCCGCCGCTTATCAGCTCGCGCGACACGCCCCAGATGCCGAAGGAGGCGACGAGCAGGAGCAGGAGCAGCTTGGCAACCCAGGTCTGAGCGGCTCTTCTCAGAAGATGGAACATGGAAACGCAAACCTCGCATTATCATTGGCCCGGAAGGGCAGACATTCGTCGTTCCATAAAACAAAGCTGCGCGGAAATGAAGGCTTGTCGCACGAAAAGCTTGCAGGGTCCGCACACGCCTTCGCGAGGCTTGCGCGAGAGACAAAAGATGCCGGATTGCGGAACCTTTCCAGCCTTCATGTCGTTGAAGCGGCATTCCATCAAACAGGAGCAGACCATGGCCGAACTGAAAACCGCTTCCGCCGAATCCACCGCTGCGCGCGTCAAGGCGGAAGTTGCCGCCGAAGATCTGTCCGCGCAGGTTGCTGCGCTGCGCGAGGACCTGGCCCGCCTTTCGGAGAGCGTGATCGCGCTCGGGCAGGGCGCCAGGACCGCAGTGGCCGACGAAGCCTCCGTCATGACCGAGCGCGTGCGCGACAAAGTGCGTGAAGAGCCATTGACGGCGATCGCCATTACGGCGGGTGTCGCCTATCTCTTCGGCCTTCTCAGCCGCCGGTAGACGAAAAAAGCCGGACGCGTGGCGCCCGGCCTTTCAGTCTTTGCCGACAATCTTTTCCGTGTCAGGTCAGCGGCGGACGAGGCGTCCGAGCGCGATCAGGATACATGCCCCGACAAAACCCGTGATCAGGTATCCGAGCCAGCCGGTCAGCGGCTGGATATTGAGGATAGCGAGAATCCAGTTGGCGACGATCGCGCCTATGATGCCAAGTATTATGTTCATGAACACGCCCATATTGCTGTGCATGAACTTCTCCGCCAGCCATCCGGCGAAACCGCCGATAATGATGGCTGCAATCCAACCTACACCTTCGTTTTCCATAGCAAGCTCCCTCCTGGGAAAAACGAGGGATTAAACGCGCACAACCGAAAAAAGTTCCGCCAGGGCAGCGACTTAGCGATGTCGGGGGATAGGCAGGATGTCGGGCGCGGCAAAGGCGCGAGCGGCGATCCGCAATATCAGGCGACAAACCCTTTCGCGGCGGCACGGAAAGAGTGTTTTTCGATGAAAATGCGCGGGCGCAAGAAAGACCAATAAAAGTACAGGCAACGGTAAAAACAATCCGAGATTTCGCGCCTCCCTTTACGCAGGATTAACCTAACCTGACGTCAATTCATGGCTAACAAAGTCTCAAGAAGATTGATTCATCGACCTTGCTGTTTCTCGTATTTCAGGCCGCATATGTCTTCTATCAACACCAATTACTCCAGCATTGCGGCGTTACAAACCCTCCGCTCCGTGACGGCGGATCTCTACTCGACGCAGGACAGAGTTTCGAGCGGCCTGCGCATCGCGAAGGCGTCCGACAATGCGGCCTATTGGTCTGTCGCAACCACGATGCGCATGGACAACAGAAGCCTTTCGGCAGTGTCCGACGCGCTGGGTCTCGGCGAGGCGCTGGTCGATACGAGTTCGTCGGCTCTCGCCTCGATCGTCGACATTATCGGCGACATGAAAGCCAAACTGATTGCGGCAACCGAAAAGAGCGCCGACAGGACAAAGATCCAGGAGGAACTCGATGCGCTGAGCGGCAGGCTTGTGGCCACGGCCGGGTCAGCCTCCTTCTCCGGCGAGAACTGGCTGAACACCGATATTTCCGGCCTCGATGCGATGAGCAGATATGACAAGAGCATCGTTTCCGCCCTCCTTCGCGGGGCCGACGGCAGCGTCGGCGTGGGGACGACCGATGTCGACCTGACGCAGCTGACGCTTTTCAACTCGACCGGGGGAGGGCTGCTGCAGGCCGACGAGAAATCGCTTGGCCTTATCGGCGGATTGAGAAATGCCGACTTTGTCGGAACCGGCCAAAGGGGCTTCAGTCTCTTCTGGTTCTTCGGCCCGAATTTCCTGCCCGACCCAAGCACCGCCGCCTTCACGGTAACGGACAGCATGACCTTCGATCTCACGGTCGACGGTGCGGAGACACGCAGGGTCACGATCGACAAGAACACGATCGACTCCACTCTGGGCACGAGCAACGGCATGATCAACACCGCCGACGATCTTGCCGCGGTCATCCGCGCGGCCATGTCCAACATGAGCTGGTCGCCGGGCGGCGTCGTTGCCTCCGCGGGGGAACTCATCTTCACCAGCGGCGAAATTCCGGGCGCCAGCCAATCGAGCATGGTCGTTTCGAACGTGAATTCGACGGTTGCCGGCGGCTATAATTTCGGGCTCGGCGCTCCGCCGGCCCAACGGCAGGACGGTACGGTCGCGAGCTATCCGTTCACATTTGCCGGTCCCTTCTTCGTTCATCGCGACGTCAAGTTTTCCTTCAGCGTGCAGGCCAACAGCGGGCCTGTGAAAAACGTGACCATCGACCGAAACCTCGTCGATAGCGTCCTCGGCACCAGTGACGGGAAGATCAATACCGCCGGCGACTATGCGCGCGTGCTGAGCGCCGTGCTTGCCGGAAGCGGCGTGCAGGTTGCCGCGGCAGGCGCCGATATCGTCCTTCAGGCGGATCCGGCGCTCTATCCCGACAAGGGGGCAACCCGATCGGCAATTCATCTGTTCGGCGTCAGCGACAATATCGGCTTTGCCCCCAATTTCGACATTACCGGCATCGATATCACAAACCCCGCCAACGACCTGCAGAACTACATCGGCGGCATCGACATGATGGATCAGAAGGTCATCCGGGCCGCGAGCTATCTGGGCGATATCGGCAAGCGCCTCAACATGCAGGACGATTTCGTCGATACCCTGCAGGATTCCGTCGCAAGCGGCATCGGGCGGCTTGTCGATGCCGACATGGAAGAGGAATCCTCGCGGCTGACGGCCCTGCAGACCCAGCAGCAGCTCGCCCGGCAATCGCTGTGGATCGCCAATGGCGCGCCGCAGAACGTGCTCACGCTGTTCCAGTAGGACGGCCCGGCCTCATCCGAGCCGAAGGCACACATCCCGTTCAATCGTCGCCAATCCGGCAGGTCTGGAAGAACGCATTGCCTTATCCGGCAAGCTGCGCCACCTTCTGCGCCATGGCGAGCGAGGCAGTGAGGCCAGGGCTTTCTATTCCGTAGAGCGCCAGATAGGCGGGATGACCCGTCTGTTGCGGCCCCTGGATCACGAAATCACCGCCGCCGCCGGCGTCCGGTCCGGCGATTTTCGGACGGATGCCTGCATAGGCAGGTTGCAGCGCACCGTCCGCCAGATCGGGCCAGTAGCGGCGGATTGCGGAATAGAATTTGTCGGCACGGATCGGATCGACGTCATAATCGATCGCCTCCACCCATTCCACGTCGGGACCGAAACGCGCCTGGCCCGCAAGATCCAGTGTCAGGTGCACGCCGAGGCCGCCGGGTTCGGGAACCGGGTAGATCAGCTGCGTCGCGGGCGCGCGGCCCGTCAGCGCGAAATAGCATCCCTTGGCATAGTGACGGGGCGGGATCGTGCCCGCATTCAGGCCCAGCAGGCTCCCGGACAGCGCCCATGCGTTCAGACCGGCGGCATTCACCACAAGCCGCGCTTCGATTATGGCCGGATCGCGGCCGCCGACGGAAAGGCGAACCCTGTCCGCAACCAATTCGCCTTCGACAACGGGAGAATTGCAGACGACGGCTCCGCCATTGGCCTCGATATCGGCCGTGTAAGCCTGCATCAGGCCGTGACTGTCGATGAGCCCCGTCGAGGGAGAGACGAGCGCTGCGAAGCCTCGGATCTGAGGCTCCCTGCGGGTCAGCTCCGCCGCATCGATGAGATAGCAGTCTTCCACGCCATTTGCGCGAGCCTGCCGGGAAAGCTTTTCGAGGTAGCCAAGTTCCGCCTCGCTTGCGGCAACGACAAGCTTGCCGCAATTCCTGTGCGGGACGTTTCGCAGCCGGCAATAGTCGTAGAGCCTGTGCTTTCCGGCCACGCACAGTTCTGCCTTCAAACTGCCGGTGGCATAGTAGAGCCCGGCATGGATGACCTCGCTGTTGCGGGCCGACGTGACGCTGCCGGTCGTCGGCTCCGCTTCGAGAAGAACCACTTCGCGGCCGCCCATGGCAAGTTCGCGCGCCACCGCAAGCCCCACGACCCCACCGCCCACGACGACGCAGTCGAGGTCCAGTACCTCCGCCATGCAACTCCCCTCTCGTCGTCCGGCTGCGGGGAGGGGTCTCCGGCCGAATTTCAGCCCGCCCCGACAACGCAATCCGGCTCTCGGTATCGTCGGCCGAGCCTAGCTCAAATCCGAGCGGCAACGAAACAGGATTCGGCGAGAGCAGCCTGAACTGATTCCATCGGATTAGCCGATGCAGATCCGGCCCGCCAACGGTGAGAACACGCATTTTTTCAGGAGCTTATGGCGGAAGAGGTGGGATTCGAACCCACGGTGCGGTTTCCCGCACGCCGGTTTTCAAGACCGGTTCCTTAAACCACTCGGACACTCTTCCATCGATTGATCTGGCTGGTCATTGCCGGAAGAAGTCCGTTCTTGACGAAGACTGCCTGCCTCGACCAACAAATCGCGGTTCGGCAGGCTTTATAGCGGTTCGCCCTCCAGCGTCAACGTGCTCCGACGTGTCGAACGGCAATTGAGCGGATAAACTGCCCCGATCGCCCGGCGTTGCGGCTGGCGCCGGCCTCGGCTGTCGCTTGAGATCTTCAGCCCTGGAAGAGGTTGAGGATGTTGCGCGGCGCGCTGTTGGCGATCGACAGCGACTGCACGGCGAGCTGCTGCCGGGTCTGGGCGGCGCTGAGGCGGGAGGATTCCTCTTCCATATTGGCGTCGACCAGCCGGCCGATGCCGCTGTCTATGGATTCGCTCAGATCCCTGGCGAAGGATGCCTGCATGTCGATGCGCTTGCTGAGCGAACCGAGCGTCGCGCCGACGGCAATCATCTGTTTCGTCATGCTTTCCACGGTCTTCAGCATATCCTCCAGCTCCGCCGTCGTCGTGGAATTGTCGAGGGTGATCTCGACGGAGGAGGCCGGTACGGTCGCTCCCTTCAGCAGGATATAGTTCTTGGCCGCACCGGCCTGGAATGCGAAGGCCCCGCTGGAGAGAATTCCGTATTCGCCGGAACCGCCGTTATCGACGAAATACTGGACGTTCGTATCCGTGAGCGGCGGCGGCGTATTGATGGGATAGGTCATCATCGCCAGCTGCACGCCGCCATTGCCGTCGCGCACGAAGGAGCTGACGATCTGCTTGTCGTTGGAATCGTCGCCCGTATCCCAGACCAGCCAGCTTTCGCCGTTGAAGGATGCGGATTCGATCGTCGATCTCAGCTGCTGCTTGAGCTGGGTGAGTTCCTCGTCGATCTTGGTCTTGTCGACGCCCTTTTCATGGGCCGCGACGATCTTCGACTTGATCTCGGACATGACATTGATGGAGGAGGAAACCGCGGTATAGGCGGTATCGACTACCGCGCTGCTCATGCCGAGCGCATCCTGAACGGCCGATATCGCCTTGTTGTCGGAGCGCATGGTCGTTGCGACGGACCAGTAGGCGGCGTTGTCCGCTGCCTTCTCGACACGCAAACCGGTCGAGACATGCCGCTCGGTCGTCTGCAGGCTTGCGTTGACGGACCTGAGGCTCTGCAGGGCAGCGATTGCGGATGTATTCGTATTGATCGATGTCATGCGGCGCCTTGATCGGAAACTGAGGCTTCTCATCCTCTGGAATCGACGCGTCATGCATCTTGACAGAACGCAATCATTTCCGCGGCATCCTTAACGGGACGTTACCTGCCTTACGCAACTATTTATAAAGACAGGAGGAAATGTCCCGTTGCGGGACAGTATGACGGCGGCGCACCGAACAGGCTGTCGCGAAAGAAAGCGTCGGGGTCGCGCAGTAAAACCGCCGCCATCTCGTTCCCGCACAGGTTAAAATCAACCAAACATTAACCATAAGCGTTAGAATTCGACCTATCGTCGCGAAATCGTTCGCAAATTCGCCACGATATCCACAAGATTAAAGTCTCGTTAGGCAGGCAGGGCATAAGGCAACTCCAACTCATTTAAAAACGAGTTCCTTAACCATATTAGTCTTTGACGGCGTGGGGCATATGAAACTGAATTACGGGGCGGCGTCTTTCGCAACGGCGGCACGGTGGCTGGCGGTATCGGCCATGTGCGCAACTGTGGCGGCCTGCGGCACGACACAGGCGGTTCCCAAGAAGAAATCCCACGGCAAGGAATATTTCTCCGAGAGCGAATATGGCGTCAAAGCCAGCCCGCGCGTTGCCACCGGCAACAATATCCCCAAGGGCGGCGGCCGCTACATGGTGGGTGATCCCTATGTGGTGAAGGGCAAGATGTATTACCCCAAGGAAGACTATTCCTATAACAAGGTGGGTATCGCTTCCTGGTATGGCTCTGCCTTTCACGGCCGCCTGACGGCGAACGGCGAAGTCTACGACCAGATGCACCTTTCAGCCGCGCATCCGACCTTTCCGCTGCCGAGCTATGCGCGCGTGACCAATATCGAAAACGGCTCGTCCATCATCGTGCGCGTCAACGATCGCGGGCCTTATCACGAAGGCCGCATCATCGACCTGTCCAACAAGACTGCCTCCATGCTCGACCTCCAGCACAGCGGCACCGGCAAGGTGCGCGTGCAATATGTCGGCAAGGCGCCGCTCGACGGCCACGACATGCCCTATCTGATGGCCTCCTATATTCCGAAGGGCAGCCGCATTCCGGGCATTTATCCGGGTGAGGGGCAGATTGCGACCGGCGTCATGGTCGCCTCCAACAGCAAGAAGATCACCGGCGACCAGCTCCAGAGCCTCGGCGACTATTCCGATCCGTCGCCCGCCAACGTGCCGGTGCCATTCTCCTCGACCGCCTATGCGGGCAATACGCCGAGCGCGAAGTATAATGCGGCTCCGGCTCTCGCGCCCGTGCCGATGCAGGCGCCGGCCGGCGGTCATTTCCTGACCCCGCCGCCGGCCTACAATGCCGCGCCGGCCATGGAACAGATGGTCGTCCTGCCGGACATCGGCCCCGTTCCCTACGAGCGGCCGAACGGCTGGTCGAAGGGCGCCTCGCTTGCCATGAACTATCAGGAAGAGGCGGTCACGGTGAAGGTTCCGCTCGCCTTCGACGCCGTGATGGTGCGCAACGACGGGCTGACGCAGGAATCCATCCTGGCCTCCTTCAAACGTCAGAACGGCGGCAGTGCGAAGGCGCGATAAATCGCACAATAAAGTGTAATTGCATCGGCTTCCGGCTCGCTTTACCCTCCTGAATCAATCCGCACGATCAATGGGAATTGCGATGTTGAAGCCGCTGCTTCGCCTCCTTGCATGCCTGCTCCTGCCCGCTTCCGCGGCCCTTGCCGCAGAAGGCACCGAGGCCGGTTTCGTCACCAAGGCCGCACAGGCCTACATGATCGAAGCCTCGACCGGAACGGTGCTTCTCGCCAAGAACGAGAACCAGGTATTTGCGCCTGCCTCGCTTGCCAAGCTGATGACGATGGATCTCGTTTTCGATGCCGTCAGCAAGGGGCAGATTTCGCTCGATACCGAATATCCCGTCTCTGAATATGCCTGGCGCACGGGCGGCGCGCCTTCGCGTGCGGCCACGATGTTTGCGGCATTGAAATCGAGGGTTCGCGTCGAGGACCTGATCAAGGGCGTGGCGATCCAGGGCGCCAATGACGGCTGCATCATCCTTGCCGAGGGCATGGCCGGCAGCGAAGACCAGTTCGCGGCCTCGATGACGCGGCGCGCTCGCGATCTCGGCATGGACAAGGCCGTCTTCGGCAATTCCACCGGCCTTCCCGACGGCAAGAGCAAGGTGACGGCCAGGGAACTGGTGACGCTCGCTGCCGATCTGCAGACATCCTATCCCTCTCTCTATTCCTATTTCGCCCAGCCGGATTTCGAGTGGAACAAGATCTTCCAGCGTAACCGCAATCCGCTGCTCGGCATGGATCTCGGCGCGGACGGCCTGGCGACCGGCTTTACGGAAGGGGAGGGCTATTCGATCGTCGCCTCGGTGCAGCGCGACGGACGGCGGCTCTTCGTGGCGCTTGCGGGCATCGCCTCCGACAAGGAGCGCACGGAAGAGGCCAAGCGCGTGCTGGAATGGGGGCTGACGGCCTTCGAGAGCCGGCAGGTCTTTGCCGACAAGGAAGTCATCGGCGCGGCAAGCGTCTATGGCGGCACGGCGCGCACCGTCGATCTCGTCGCCAAGGCGCCGGTCAGCGTCTATGTTCCGATCAACAATCCGGACCGGCTGGCCGCCCGGATCGTCTATCACTGGCCGCTGACGGCGCCCGTGAAGGCCGGCACGGAAGTCGGCACGCTGCGCATCGTATCCGGCAACAGGATGCTGCGCGAAGTGCCGCTCTATACGGTGCAATCGGTGGAAGTCGGCTCGCTCAGCAGCCGCGCGGTCGACGCGCTGCTCGAGCTTGGCGAATCGCTGTTCTTCTCGTGGCTCTGGGATACGTCCGAGCAGAGCTGAGCCGAACATTGTTGCCGCAATTTGCCGGGGAAGGTGAATATGTCGCCGCGGCAAAAGGTTTCGTTCCGCACTATCTTCGGATAGATAGAGGATGAGCGCGGCGCTCAGAATGCGGGAAAGTGTCATTGTCGTCCGGTACAGGATTGTTCGTTACGTTTGAAGGCGGAGAGGGCGCGGGCAAGTCCACGCAGATCCGCCGCCTCGCCGAGGCCCTTCGAGCCGAAGGCCATGACGTGCTGCTGACCCGGGAGCCGGGCGGCTCACCGGGCGCCGAAGCGGTGCGCCACGTGCTGCTTTCGGGTGCCGCGGAAGCCTTCGGGACCCGCATGGAGGCGATCCTCTTTGCAGCCGCCCGCAACGACCATGTGGAAGAGGTCATCCGGCCGGCGCTTTCCAGGGGCAAGATCGTGCTCTGCGACCGGTTCATGGATTCCTCGCGCGTCTATCAGGGCGTTACCGGCAACCTGGAGCCGGAATTCATCGAGACGCTGCAGCGCATCGCCATCAACGGCGTGGTGCCCGACTGCACGCTGATCCTCGACATTCCCGCCAAGCTCGGGCTGGAACGCGTTATCAAGCGGAATACCGGCGGCCCCGACCGTTTCGAGAAGGAAACGCTCGAAACGCACGAGAAGCGGCGCGAAGCCTATCTCGACATCGCCGCGCGCGAGCCGGAGCGCTGCCATGTCGTCAATGCCGCGCAGCCGGAAGAGGCGATTGCCGCCGACATCCTCGCCATCGTCAGGCAATTGCTGGAACCGGCCGCCGCAGAGCGGATGCCGGAAGCGGCCCATCATGAGTGAGGAAAGGCCCGGACTGCTCGACGGCGCCATCTGGCCGGCCGAGAACACGAAGCTTTTCGGCCATGACGAGGCCGAGGATTTTCTGGCGCAGTTCTACCGCTCCGGCAAGGGCCATCATGCGATCCTGATCGAAGGCCCGGAGGGCATCGGCAAGGCGACGCTCGCCTTCCGCTTCGCCAATCATATCCTGTCGCATCCCGATCCCGCCAGCGCGCCAGAGCGCATTGCCGATCCGGACCCGGCCTCTGCCGTCAGCCGGCAGATCACCTCGGGCGCCTCGCACAATCTCCTGCATCTTGCCCGCCCGGTCGACGAGAAGACCGGAAAGGTCAAATCGGCGATTACCATCGACGAGGTGCGCCGCGCCGGCAAATTCTTCTCGCAGACATCAGGCACCGGCAACTGGCGTATTGTCGTCATCGACCCCGCCGACGACATGAACCGCAATGCCGCCAACGCCATCCTGAAAATCCTCGAGGAGCCGCCGAAGCGGGCGATGTTCCTCGTCCTCTCGCATGCGCCGGGAAAGCTGCTGCCGACGATCCGCTCGCGCTGCCTGCCGCTGAAACTTTCGCCGCTTGACGACAACGCGCTGGTCGCAGCCCTTTCGCATCTCGGCATCCAGGGGGAGGGGCAGGCCCTGCTTTCGGCCGCCAAGGGCAGCGTCGGCGAGGCGCTGAAGCTGCTGAACTATGGCGGCGGCGAGATCATCCAGGCCTATAACGACGTCCTGTCGTCCGAGGGGCCGGCGGCGCGCAAGGCCATGCACAGGCTTGCGGATGCGCTTTCGGGCAAGGAAGCCGATACGATCTTCGATTTCTTCGTCAGCCATGTCGGCGACGACATCATGAACCGCGCGCGCCTTGCGGCCGGCGGGGGGCAGATCGCGGCGGCCGAGCGCCTGGCGCGGCTCTATTCCGAAATCACCGGGAAGCTGACCGTCTCCGACGCCTATAATCTCGATCGCAAGCAGACGATCATGGAAGTGCTCTCCGACATCAAGCAGCCGCGCGCCTGAAGCGTGCTCGACATGCTGGTCGCCTGGGTTGCCCGGTCAGCCGGCCAGCAGCTTCCAGGCGACGATGGTCAGCGTGACCGCCAGCACGATGCGGATCGTGCGCTCGTGCAGTTTCGGCGCAAGCAGGCTGCCAAGCACGATTCCGGGAATGGAGCCGACCAGCAGGGCCAAGAGCATTGCCCAGTCGATCTCGCCGATGAACCAGTATCCCATGCCGCCGACAAGGGTGAGCGGTACGGCGTGGACGATATCGGAACCGACGATCTCGCGCACGTCGAGCCGCGGATAAAGCACGAGCAGGATCGTGACGCCCATGGCGCCTGCACCGACCGATGTCAGGGTCACGAGCACGCCGAGAACGATGCCGAGAACGACGGTGAAGAAGGCGATGGTCGCCGGCTTCGGCGGCATGCGCTCGCCGATCGCCCGGCGGGCGAATGCAAGGATCTGGCTGCGGAAAACGAGCATGATCGCGGTCATGACCAGCAGCCAGCCGAGTGCCGTCGTGATGGAGCTGGTGACACCGATGCTCTTGCGATCGACACCGGCCATAAGCCAGAGCATGAGGAGGGCGGCCGGGACGCTGCCGGCGGCAAGGCTGCCGACGATCCTCCAGTTGACACGCCCATGCATGCCGTGAACCGCGGTGCCCGCCGTCTTGGTGATCGCCGCATAGAGAAGATCGGTTCCGACGGCGGTTGCCGGATGCACGCCGAAGAGAAGCACGAGCAGGGGCGTCATCAGCGAGCCGCCGCCGACACCGGTAATGCCGACCAGCGCTCCCACCATGAGACCGGACAGGGAATAAAGAGGCTCGAACGTCAAATATGCGCCTCCGACGGCGCGCGGCCCTGACGACTGCAGATCAAGAAAAATGGCACTTCGCTTCTGTCCCGCCCTGTTGCGGCACAAGGGGTAGATTGCGTCAGAACGCGAGTCAAGTTCACGACTGAGTGTCCGCGAAATCGTCGGCGGCTGCCAAACTTGATGTTTCGCTTACCCGAGACATGCGCTAAGAGCGGCTGACGATTTTTATAGAGTAAGCCGGAATTGGCCGCCATGACAGACAAGACCCCCTTCTACATCACGACTGCGATCTCCTATCCCAACGGCAAGCCGCATATCGGCCATGCCTACGAACTGATCGCGACCGACGCCATGGCGCGCTACCAGCGTCTCGACGGCAAGGATGTCTTCTTCCTGACGGGGACGGACGAACACGGCCAGAAGATGCAGCAGACGGCGCGCGCCGAAGGCATCACGCCGCAGGCGCTTGCCGACCGCAATTCCGGCGAGTTCCAGGCGATGGCGGCGCTGCTCAACGCTTCGAACGACGACTTCATCCGCACCACGCAGGCGCGTCACCACGAGACGTCGAAGAACATCTGGAACCTGATGGCCGACAATGGCGACATCTACAAGGATTCCTATGCCGGCTGGTATTCGGTGCGCGACGAGGCCTATTACCAGGAAAACGAAACGGAGCTGCGCGCCGACGGCGTGCGCTACGGCCCGCAAGGCACGCCTGTCGAATGGGTGGAAGAAGCAAGCTATTTCTTCAAGCTCTCCGAATACCAGGATCGGCTGCTGAAGCACTACGAAGAGAACCCCGATTTCATCGGCCCGGCCGAGCGCCGCAACGAGGTGATCTCCTTCGTCAAGTCCGGCCTGAAAGACCTGTCGATTTCGCGCACGACTTTCGACTGGGGCATCAAGGTGCCGAACGATCCCTCGCATGTCATGTATGTCTGGGTCGATGCGCTGACCAACTACATCACCGCCACCGGCTATATCGAGGACCGCAACGGACCGCGGGCGAAATACTGGCCGGCCGACGTGCATATCATCGGCAAGGACATCATCCGCTTCCACGCCGTCTACTGGCCGGCCTTCCTGATGTCGGCGAAGCTGCCGCTGCCCAAGCGCGTCTTTGCCCACGGCTTCCTGCTCAACAAGGGCGAGAAAATGTCGAAGTCGCTCGGCAACGTCGTCGATCCGGTCAATCTCGTGAACCATTTCGGCCTCGACCAGGTGCGCTATTTCTTCCTGCGCGAAGTCTCCTTCGGCCAGGACGGCAGCTATAGCGAGGAGGCGATCGGCACACGCATCAATTCCGATCTCGCCAACGGCATCGGCAACCTTGCCAGCCGCTCGCTGTCGATGATCGTCAAGAATTGCGACGGCAAGATCCCGGAATGCGGGCCGCTGACCGATGAGGACAAGGCGATGCTGGCGCAGGCAGACGCGCTGCATGCCTCGACGCGCGAAGACATGGGCAAGCAGCTCATCCACCGCGCGCTCGCCTCCATCATCGCCGTCGTCTCGGAGACCGACCGCTATTTCGCCGGCCAGGAGCCCTGGGCACTGAAGAAGACCGATCCGGCGCGCATGGGCACGGTGCTCTACGTGACCGCCGAAGTCGTGCGCCAGATCGCCATCCTGCTGCAGCCGTTCATGCCGGAATCGGCGGGCAAGCTGCTCGACCTCGTGGCCGCGCCCGCGGACAAGCGCGACTTCGCAGCGCTCGGCGAAGCAGGCCGCCTGGTGCCCGGAACTGCGCTCGAAGCGCCGACGCCGGTCTTCCCGCGCTACGTTGCCCCGGTGGAGGCCTAAGGCCGTGCTGGTCGATACGCATTGCCATCTGGATTTTGCCGATTTCGAGGCGGAGCGCGACGAGATCGTGGCGCGCGCCCATGCGGCCGGCGTCGCACAGATGGTGACGATCTCTACCCGGGTGCGCAAGCTCGACGGGCTGCTTGCCATCACCGAAAAATATCCTTCCGTCTTCTGCTCGGTCGGCACGCACCCGAACAATGCGGCCGACGAACTGGATATCCAGACGGAAGACCTTGTGCGGCTTGCCAATGAACATCGGAAGGTGGTCGCGATCGGCGAGGCGGGTCTCGACTATTTCTACGATACGCAGAAGCCCGAGGACCAGCAGACCGGCTTTCGCCGCCATATCGCCGCGGCGCGGGAAACGCAGCTTCCGCTCGTCATCCACAGCCGCAGCGCCGATGCCGACATGGCTGCGATCCTGACCGAGGAGACGGGGAAGGGGGCTTTCCCCTTCATCCTGCACTGTTTCTCGGCCGGTCCGGAACTGGCAAGGACCGGCGTCGAGCTTGGCGGCTACATCTCCTTTTCGGGCATCCTGACCTTTCCGAAATCGGAAGAGCTGCGCGAGATCGCCAAGACCATCCCGCACGACCGGCTGCTCGTCGAAACGGATGCGCCCTATCTCGCGCCCAAGCGCTGGCGCGGCAAGCGTAACGAGCCATCCTATGTGGTGAACACGGCCGAGGTTCTTGCCGAGACGACCGGCCTTGCTTACGAGGAGCTCGCGCGGATCACCACCGACAACGCTTTCCGCCTGTTTTCCAAAATGCCGAGGATCTAGCGGCGTGATACGGCGGCAGCGGTTCACCATTCTCGGCTGTTCGTCGTCGCCCGGCGTGCCGCGCATTACCGGTGACTGGGGTGCCTGCAATCCGGACAATCCGAAGAACAGGAGAACACGCTCGGCCTTCATGGTGCAGCAGTTTTCGGCGGATGGCGCGGCAACGACCGTGGTTATCGATACGGGTCCGGATTTTCGCGAGCAGATGATCAGGGCAGGGGTCGATCATGTGGATGCGGTCCTCTACACCCATCCGCATGCCGACCATATTCACGGCATCGACGACCTTCGCGGCTATTTCCACAATACCCGCCGGCGCGTGCCGATCTTTGCCGACCAGTTCACCATGAGCCGGCTGCGGGAGGCCTTCGGCTATTGCCTGGAGACGCCGCCGGGCAGCAACTATCCGCCGATTGCGCTGCCGATCGTGATAGAGGACCTGGAAAAGCCCGTCGAAATCCACGGGCCGGGCGGAACGATTACCTTCATGCCGCATCTGCAGCAGCACGGCGACATTCATTCGCTCGGCTTTCGTATCGGAAATGTGGCCTATTGCAGCGATGTCAGCGATTTTCCGCCGCAGACGGTGGAAAAGCTGCGGGATCTCGACATGCTCATCATCGACGCCCTGCAATATGCCTACCATCCCAGCCACCTTTCACTGGAACAGTCGCTGGACTGGATCGAGCGGCTCAAGCCCAGGCGGGCGATCCTGACGCACATGCATACGCCGCTCGACTATGACGTGGTCATGGCGCAAACGCCGGACCATGTGGTGCCGGCGTTCGACCAGATGAGCTTTGAGGTCGAAGTCTAGGCGGCGATATAGTGCGTGACCTCGAGGTATCCGCGGTAGATCATTTCCAGGGAAACATAGAGGATGATCAGCAGGCCGACATAGGCGATCCAGCGATGCTTGTTGAGCAACCGGGCGATGAGGTTCGCGGCGATGCCCATCAGCGCGATGGAGAGGCCGAGGCCGAGGACCAGGACGCTCGGATGTTCGCGGGCTGCGCCGGCAACGGCCAGCACGTTGTCGAGCGACATGGAAACGTCGGCGATGACGATCTGAGTCGCGGCCTGAAAGAAGGTCTTCCTCGGCGCTGACGCGCCGGCTTCGCTCGCATGCTCTTCGCCATGGCCGGCGCGCAGCTCACGCCACATCTTCCAGCAGACCCAGAGAAGCAACAGGCCGCCGGCGAGCAGCAATCCGACGATTGCCAGCAGATAGACGGCGACGGAAGCAAACAGGATGCGGAGCACTGTGGCCGCGAGAATACCGACAAGGATCGCCTTGCGGCGCTGTGTGGCTTCCAGGCCGGCGGCAGCAAGGCCGATGACGACGGCATTGTCGCCGGCGAGAACGAGGTCGATAGCAATGACCTGCAGCAGAGCCGTCAAACCGGCTGCTGTGAAAATGTCCATATTGAATTACCCCCAAATACGCTTGGAGCGTGCTAGCGTCTTGAGGGTTTTCCGTCAACCTGAGAAGGGATGCATTGACGGCCATCCACGGCCATGCCGTGTATCCGGCTGATGCGATCGATACGGTGTCGCGTATCGGCGGATCGATGTAGATTATGGAACGATTCTTTTCTTCGATCCGCAGGCCCATGGAAACGTCGCTCTATCTGCCCGTCAAAGGCTTTCTCGAAAAGGCAGGTTATGTCGTCAAGGGCGAAGTCGGCGGCTGCGATCTCGTGGGCTTGAGCGACGACGATCCGCCCGTGGTCGTGGTCTGCGAACTGAAGATGAGCTTCAATCTCGAACTCATCCTGCAGGCCGTCGATCGCGCGGCCATTTCCGACGAAGTCTGGATTGCGGCGCGGATTTCGGCCAAGGGCAAGGGCCGCGAGGCCGACAAGCGCTACCGCGACCTCTGCCGCAGGCTCGGTATCGGCATGCTGGGAATCTCGGATGCCGGCGACGTCAGCGTCATCGTCGGCTCCGTATCGCCGATGCCGCGGACAAATCCGAAGCGGCGTTCGCGGCTCATGCGCGAGCACCAGAAACGCCGCGGCGATCCGGCGCTCGGCGGCAGCACGCGAACTCCGCTCATGACGGCATATCGCCAGCAGGCACTCGGCTGCGCGGCAGCTCTGGCGTCAGGACCGCTGCGCACACGCGACATCAGGACCGGCGTGCCGGAGGCAGCCAAGATCCTGCGATCCAATGTCTACGGCTGGTTCGAGCGGCTCGACAGAGGCATCTATGGGCTGACGGATGCCGGGCGGGAAGCGCTGCAACGCTGGCCGCAGCCGGAGATGCAGGCGGCCGAGTAGAGCCATCCGGTATAGGTTTTAGTTCCATAATCTATCTTATGCGATCTTCATATGTAGCCGGGTACATTCTATTTCCAAGTGCGACATGCCAATGATTTCAACGGCTTCACTTTGGAGATTTTAGCATGTCCCGATGCTATACGCAGCTTGCTCTCGCCGACCGACGACGCCTACATCAGCTGGTGGCGGCAAAAGTTCCCGTCACCGAAATGGCACGTCAGCTTGGCCGCCATCGTTCGACGATTTACCGCGAGATCAAGCGCAACACGTTTCACGATCGCGAACTGCCGGACTACGACGGCTACTACAGCACGGTAGCGCACGATATCTCTAAGGAGCGGCGACGCCGGCTGAGAAAGTTGCGGCGGCACCCGGATTTACGCACGGAGATCATCAACCAGTTGGAGGCACGCTGGTCTCCGGAGCAGATTGCCGGGCGCCTGTTGCTGGAGGGGCGCAGCCTCGTCCGCGTCTGTAAAGAGACAATCTACCGCTTCATTTACAGCAAGGAAGATTACGGGCTTGGTCTCTATCAGTATCTCCCGGAGGCGCGTCGCAAACGTCGTCCACTGCGCTCCAGGAAGCCGCGTGACGGTGTGTTTCCAGCCTCGCATAGCATATCCCAACGTCCTGAATTTATTGGAGATAGATCGCAGTTTGGGCATTGGGAGGGCGACCTTCTCATCTTTGAGCGTCCCCTCGGCCGTGCCAACGTCACGTCCCTGGTGGAGCGTAAGAGCCGCTACACCGTTCTCATCAAGAATCCAAGCCGGCATTCTCGCCCGATCATGGACAAGATCATCAGAGCTTTTTCTCTTTTGCCGGCTTTTGCGCGTCAAAGCTTCACGTTTGATCGCGGTACCGAGTTTGCCGGATTCAGGGCTTTGGAAGAAGGGATCGGCGCGCGGAGCTGGTTTTGCGACCCAAGTGCGCCTTGGCAAAAAGGAACCGTCGAGAACACCAACAAGCGCATTCGACGTTTTCTGCCAGGCACCACAGACCTGACAATTGTGTCACAACGCGACCTTCTCCATCTCACGCGCCATATCAACGATCAACCGCGCAAATGCCTCGGATACAGGACACCAACCGAGGTGTTCATGGCGCATTTGCAAGAGGGAGGCTGATCCCCTACCCTCTAAGACAGGCATGATGCACTTGGATTAGATTCTCCACCGCAAAGTTAGAATGTCCTGTTTCTGCAAAGTTGGAATGTCACTCTCCTGACGTTTTGATGACGTGGGAGACAAGCGGATGGGACTGATTGCGATGAGCGAACGCGATCTGCAGCGCACCCTCGCCGATTGACGGGATGGCATCCCGGCTCCACGTCGTCGAAAGCTGTGAGCGCCGATCGCTTCTGTCAAACGACGTATATTGTTTTACGCATACTGATCTTATAAGCACGCGCAGTCGGGTTTGGGCGTCGGTCGCTTAGCGTCTCATTGGCTGCGGCGCCCGTCAGGCGTTGGAATTGAGATGATTTCATTTGCGGATTCAGCCAAGGCACAAAACCTCCATTTTGGAGATGTTATCATAGACGAGACGTGCATGTTCGTGCATCGCAACGGGCAGACACTGCAATTCACCAGGAACGAACGCGCCCTTCTTCTGGCCTTCACCGGCAATCCGCGACGCCTCATGACCCGCAGCCGCCTGCTGGATGAGATCGCTCAACCGGGCTCCGATCCATCCGACCGCAATATCGATTTTCTGGTCAACAGGTTGCGCTTGAAGCTCGGCGACAACGCGAAGTCACCCAGTTTCATTGCAACGCAATATGGCGAGGGCTATGTCTGGATCGCGACCCCGTCCCGGACCGATCCGATCGATGCCTTCCTCATTATCGGTCCGACCTTCGAGCTCCAGAGCCACCCGCTGCGTCAGCAGAGCCTGTCCCTGATGGGCAAGCTTCAGGAGATGATTGCCGCCGGTATCGGCGCCGGCTACAAGGTCGTTGTCCTCGAGCGGCATCTTCTCGCGGCCTATGACAGGTTGCGCTATTTTCTGCAGGTGGGTTTTCACGCTGATGCCGGACGCATCAACTGCGCGGCCACCTTGCGGGAAATGCCGTCGAAGCGCATCGTCAAAGCGTTTCGCCTGCATCTCGATTCTGCCGACGACGGGGCCTTTGCAAACGAGGCGTCGCGCGTCTCCGAAGGCGTTGTCAGCGTGCTGCAACAGGCCCTCAAAGAGGCGTCGAACGGGCTCGGCGTCCCCACGGATGAAGCGCCTGAAGTTCGGCACCGAAGCGCTTCCACGCTGTTGTCCGTCTCAAATCCGAAATGGCTGGCAAGCGGCGAACAGCTTGCCAAAGGCCGCGAGCAGGATCCTTTCGATGCGGACGCCGCGATCCAGTGGGGTTTGCACCTCTTTGCGCGCCTTGTGCTTACCAGCCCGTTCGAAGGCATAGACCTTGCGGAACGCGATCGCATAGAAGGCGAGATCGAAACCACCGTGCTGGAGTGCCTGCCAGAAATAGAGGACAAACCCCTGCTGATGCTGGGAGCCGCCAAGCTCCTCTATTTCATCAACCGCGGCCATCTTGAACTCGCCGAGGAAATCGTCGAGCGCGCCCTCACCCGGATCCAGGATTTCACTGCCGCCCTGCCCATTCTCGGGCAGCTCCGGTTTGCGCGCGGTCATTTCGACGAAGCTGTCGGTTTCTTCAATCAGGGCATCCGGGCGGCCGAACCGGGCTCGGAATTCCACCGCCATATGAGGGTCCTGAAATATATCGCGCTGCTCGCTGCAGGCCAGAACGCGCCTTCGGCAGCCCAGGCCACCGATATGGGCAACCTCGGTACGGATTGCCCGCCCGAGATCGCCCTGATGATCGGCTGGCTGGCCGTTCAGCCGGACCAGGCCTTACCGAACGTATCAGAGCGTGCTGCTGCTGAACTCGGCTCCCATCGCGCGACAAGGGCGATAGAGTATCTCTACTTTACGTCCACGCGCCATGTCAGATCCGAGGAAGGGCGTGCAAACATCATGCGCAACATGATTGCGCATCTGTCGCGACTGTACGGCCAGAAGGTCGTGCCTGACTTCGTGCTTAGCAGCATAGGCTCCCTCACCTCAGCCTGAACATCGCTGCCAATGGTGCAAGCGGCTAGGCCAGAGAACGCTCTGGCGGCAGGCGCTGCCGCTCGGCCTGCTCAAACCAATCACGAGACCGGTTTTTTCAATTCTCAAATATTGGGCAAACAATTGCCTGATAGCCACGACCGCTGTTGCCGATCTGACGATCCAATCCCTCCAGAAGGCGGAGACAGAGGGCAATAACTGGCTGAAACCATCACGAGCGCGACGCGTCAAAGAAAACCGCGCGCAGATTTTTTGCTGAGGGACCCTATTCACATGCCAATTCAAGTCCGGCGTATCAAATACCTAACTCTTGCTTCCGGCAGCGCTGTCAATCGCAGCGAGCCTCCTCCAGGGGTGCACACTCGTCAGTGACGGGAGGGAATTGGCGAAAGAACAGCAGGAAAACCAGGAGCTCCTTGATAATCTTTCCAAATTTTCACCAAGCGAAGCGAATGGGAGCTCGAGCACGGTCCACCCGTCCAATTCAACTGCTCCATCGGCCCCGAGCGGCCCGCCCAGCACCGGCGTCGGCGGAATTCCCCTGTAGCTTCCGCGCCCCTGCCTGGATGTCCTTGAACCGACCAGGTGCCGCCCCGCATATTTCGCGGGGCGGAACTACGGGCGAAATACAAGGGACCCTTCCCTGAATTGCCCAATCTGCAGGCAAGCGCGCCTTTCAACTCTTATCCGTGACGGAAAATAGACGTTGATGCGAGTCGCGACCTGCCTGATAGTCCGGCCGATGTCACACACCTCCCAATGGCCGCGCCAGGACAAAATGCCCCTCAAATATATGAATTTCCCTATCCTTTCGAAACTCCTGGCGGCAGCGCTTGCCGCGCTCTTCGCATCGGGTCTGCCGGCCTTTGCGGAAAATCCGTCCGTACCCTGGCCCCAGACGCAAAGCGACCTGCAGGCGGAACCCGGCATTCGTTTCGGTACGCTCGAAAACGGCATGCGGTTTGCGATCATGCGCAATGCCACGCCGCCGGGACAGGCGGCCATCCGCTTTCGGATCGGCGCCGGCTCGCTCGACGAGCGGGACGATCAGCAGGGACTTGCGCATTTCCTCGAACATATGGCCTTCAAGGGCTCGACGCATGTCGCCGGCGACGAGATGATCCGCATCCTGCAGCGCAAGGGCCTGGCCTTTGGGCCTGATACCAATGCCAACACTTCCTACGACGAGACCGTCTATGCGCTCGACCTGCCCGAGGTCGATACGGACACGCTCGCCACCGGACTGATGCTGATGCGCGAAACGGCGAGCGAACTGACGCTCGATGCCGGCGCTTTCGATCGAGAGCGCGGCGTCATCCTGTCGGAAGAACGGCTGCGCGACACGCCGCAATATCGCGCCGCAATCGGCGTCACGAACTCTCTGCTCGCCGGCCAGCGCGTGAGCGAGCGCGCTCCCATCGGCAAGGTCGACATCATCAGCAACGCACCTGTCGATCTGCTGCGCGACTACTACCGGGCCAACTACCGGCCCGAGCGCGCAACGCTGATCGTCGTGGGCGATGTCGATCCCGACACGATCGAAACCCAGATCCGGCAACGCTTTGGCGACTGGAAGGCCACCACCCCTGCCCCGCCTGAACCCGATCTCGGCACGCTCCGGCCGAAAAGCGAAAGTGCCGAGATCATTACGGTCCCCGGCGGCACCACGAATGTAAAGATCGCCTGGACGCGCCCCTACGACGCCTCTCCCGACACGTTCGCCAAGCGCCGCCAGCAGCTGATCGAAGATCTTGGACTTCTGGTTCTCAAGCGTCGGCTGGGCGCCATGTCCAACAGGGCCAATGCGCCTTTCCTCAGCGCCACCGTCGGATCGCAGGATCTTTTCGATTCTGCCCATCTGGTCGTCGTCATGGCAAATTCCGAGGCGGACAAGTGGCAGGCGGCGCTTGCGGCCATCGATCAGGAGCAGCGCCGCTTCCAGCAGTTCGGGGCCGACCAGACAGAGGTCGATCGCGAAATCACGGAATATCGCTCGCTGCTCGAGGCCGCTGCCGCGGGTGCTCAGACGCGCACCAGCACCGATATCGCTTCGCTGCTGGCCAACAGCGTCGATGACAACCAGGTCTTCACCTCGCCTGCCGAAGACCTGTCGATGTTCGAAAACATCGCGACTGGGCTGACGGCGGCCGAGGTCAACCAGACGCTGGCTCGGCTCTTTTCCGGCAACGGCCCGCAACTCGTGCTGCAGACCGCACAGGCACCAAAGGGTGGCGCAAACGACCTGCGGCAGGTCTATGACGCCTCCCGTGCGGTTCCCGTCACGGCGCCCTCCTCCGCGGCAGCCGTCGTCTGGCCCTATACGCATTTCGGCGAGCCCGGTGCTGTCGTCGAACGCAAGGCCGTGGAGGATCTCGGCCTGACGATGGTGCGCTTTGCCAACGGCGTGCGGCTCACCATCAAGCCGACCAAGCTGCGCGCGAACGAGGTGCTGGTGCGCGAGGATATCGGTCACGGCCGGCTGGGCCTGCCGAACGACCATCCCCTGGCGATCTGGGCATCGCCGGCTGTCGTCCTGTCAGGCACCAGGGCCATGGACTATCCGGATCTGCAGAAGGCGCTGGCCGCCAAGATCGCCGGCATCGACTTTTCCGTGGGCGACAGCTCCTTTCAATTCACCGGCCAGACACAGACGGGGGATCTTGCGACCCAATTGCAGATCATGGCCGCCTACACTTCCGATCCCACCTATCGACCGGAGGTTTTCAAGCGCGTCCAGCAGGCGTATTTGAACAATCTCGATCAGTATGATGCGACGCCGGGGGCCGTCATCAGCCGCGATTTCGCCGGCCTCGTGCATTCCGGCGATCCACGCTGGACCTTTCCTGACCGCGCACAATTGTCCGCCACAAGGCTTGAAGATTTCGAAGCACTGTTCCGGCCCCACGTCTCCACCGGTCCGATCGATATCACCATCGTCGGCGATATAGGGATTGACGATGCGATCCGCCTGACGGCCGAAACCTTCGGCGCTTTGCCGGCCCGACCGGACACGGCGCCAGGCGATATGGCAAACGACGTGCATTTTCCCGTCCCTGCCGAAAAGCCGGTCCTGCGGACCCATAACGGCCGGTCCGACAATGCCGCAGCGATCGTGGCCGTTCCCGTCGGGGATATGCTTTCAGACATGCAGCGGGGCTTTGTCGCGAATATTGCCGGCCAGATCTTCGAAAACAGGCTGATCGAACAGTTCCGCATCGCGGAAGGCGCAACCTACAGCCCGCAGGCTGCAATGGACCTGTCATGGGACATTCCCGGCTATGGCTACGCCTATCTCTATGTCGAGACGACACCGGGCAAGGTCGAAAATTTCTATGCGCTCGTGGACAGGATCGCCGCCGATCTCAGGTCAAACGATGTGTCGCCGGACGAACTGGTGCGCGCCCGCGCGCCGATTGTCGAGACGCTGAGGCACCAGCAACAAGGCAACGAATATTGGGTACAGTATCTGAACGGCGCTCAAACGGACCCTCGCCGCCTGGATCGAATACGCAACAATCTCAGCGGCTACGAGAAAGTCACCGCCGAGGATATTCGCCGGTTCGCCACGACTTATTTCCAGCCGGACAAGTTCTGGAAATTCGAAGTGTTGCCGGCGGCGGTAAGATAGGCCCTCACTGCAGCTGAAGCGGAAGCCGTGCCGGCGCCAACGCGGCGCCCCGGCAAAACGCACCCCGCCTGCCGGGGAAAAGCCGCCTGCCCCGGGGTCCGCCGGGCGAGTGGCCGGACCGCATCATGCGTCCGGCGCCTGGCCCGGTTTTGCTGGTTTCCGCCGGCAAAGCGTCGCTTTCGGGACGGCGCATCGATCTTTCTGGTCTACTCTGTGACAGGCAACCGCAGCGGGAGGAGCTGCTCGCGCGTTGCCCTGACTTCAACGGAGGAGACGGAAATGAGCAAGAACCGTGGCGTCGTCTATTTGCGGCCCGGAAAAGTGGAAGTCCGCGACATTGACGATCCGAAACTCGAAGCGCCGGATGGCCGCCGCATCGAACATGGCGTTATCCTGAAGGTCATCTCCACCAATATCTGCGGCTCGGATCAGCACATGGTGCGGGGCCGCACGACAGCCATGCCCGGCCTTGTGCTCGGACATGAAATCACCGGTGAAATCATCGAAAAAGGCATCGATGTCGAAATGCTCGATGTCGGAGATATCGTGTCCGTGCCCTTCAATGTGGCCTGCGGGCGCTGCCGCTGCTGCAAATCGCAGGACACCGGCGTCTGCCTGACGGTCAACCCGTCACGCGCCGGCGGCGCCTACGGCTATGTCGACATGGGCGGGTGGATCGGCGGCCAGGCGCGTTACGTCATGGTCCCCTACGCCGATTTCAACCTCCTGAAATTTCCGGACCGCGACAAGGCGATGGCCAAGATCCGCGACCTCACCATGCTGTCCGATATCCTTCCGACCGGTTTCCACGGCGCGGTGCGCGCCGGCGTCGGCGTCGGTTCGACGGTCTATGTCGCGGGCGCCGGTCCGGTCGGGCTCGCGGCGGCCGCCTCCGCGCGCATCCTCGGTGCGGCCGTCGTCATGATCGGCGACTTCAACAAGGACCGCCTCGCCCATGCGAGCCGGGTCGGCTTCGAAGCCATCGATCTCTCAAAGAGCGACCGGCTCGGAGACATGATCGCGCAGGTGGTCGGTACCAATGAAGTGGACAGCGCCATCGATGCCGTCGGCTTCGAAGCGCGAGGACATTCCGGCGGCGAGCAGCCGGCGATCGTGCTGAACCAGATGATGGAAATTACCCGCGCCGCCGGCTCCATCGGCATTCCCGGCCTCTATGTCACGGAAGATCCGGGCGCGGTGGACGATGCCGCAAAACACGGCAGCCTGTCGCTGCGCTTCGGCCTCGGCTGGGCCAAGGCTCAATCCTTCCACACGGGCCAGACGCCGGTGCTCAAATATAACCGGCAGCTGATGCAGGCGATCCTGCACGATCGCCTGCCGATCGCCGACATCGTCAACGCGAAGGTGATTTCGCTGGAAGACGCCGCCCAGGGCTATGAAAGCTTCGACCAGGGTGCGGCGACGAAATTCGTTCTCGACCCGCATGGCGCAATCGCCAGGGCGGCGTGAGCGACAGGATGCGCCGGGGCGAAGCCGTCCCGGCCCTCCTGCCCTTCGGCCGGCCAGCTACTGTTCGCGGAACGTATGGCTGATCTGGTCCATCAGCGGCTTCGTCATGTAGGAGATGACGGAGCGGTCCGCGACCTTGATGAAGACCTCGGCCGGCATGCCGGGATAGAGCGCCATGTCGGTGAGCTTCTCCAGGCTTGCCGGTTCCGGCTTGATGCGCACAGGATAATAGTCCAGGCCGCTGCGCTGCTCGGTCACGACATCGGGCGAAATCGATACGACATCGCCCTGCACTTCCGGCGTGGTGCGCTGGTCGAAGGCGCTGAAGCGGATATCGACCTTCTGGCCGAGCGTAAGCTGGTCGATATCGCGCGTGGCGATCTTGGCTTCGATGGTCAGGTCGCGCTGATCCGGCGCCAGCAGCATCAGAACCTCGCCGGGATTGACGACGCCGCCGACAGTATGGACAGTCAGCTGATAGATGCGCCCGCTCATCGGGGCGCGCAGCTCCAGCCGGTTCAGCTGATCGACGGCTGCGATGCGGCGCTCCTGCAGCTCCGAAATCCTGGCCTCGACATCGGTCAGGTCCTTGGAATTCTCCGTCCTTCGATCCTCGTCGAGCTGCAGGATCTGCAGGTTGATCTCGGCGATCTTGCCTTCGGCCTGCGCACGGGCCGAAAGGCGCTCGCCGCGATTTCCGTCGAGCTCGACACGCTGGCGCTTGAGGCTGTTGACCCGCTGCATGGTGACGATCTGCTGGTCATAGAGCTTGCTTGCGGCATCATATTCCTGATCGACGAGCCGGATCGCCTCGTCGATCGATGCGAGTTGCAGCGTATCGCCCTGTATCTCCTCGGCTAGCTGCGCCTTGCGCTCTTCCAGCTGCCTGCGCATGCCGAGCAGCGACGACTGGCGAGCGTTGAAGAGCTGGAGCTCGCCGTCGACGAGGTTCCTGTTGGCGGCGATATCGATGCCATCCGCGGCAAGGTCGTCGGTGGAAAATTCCGTCGCGCCGACGCGTTCGGCCTGCAGGCGCGCGCGCCGCACATGAAGCTGGGCAAGATTGCTGTCGATGATGGCGAGATTGGCCTTTACCGAGGCGCTGTCGAGACGCAGGAGGACGTCACCGGCCTGCACATGCGCCCCTTCCCGCGCCATCAGTTCCGAGACGATGCCTCCCGTCAGATGCTGGATCTTCTTCACGTTCTGGTCGATGATCACAGTCCCCTGCCCGACGACGGCATTGGACAGCGCGGTCGAAGCGGCCCAGCCTCCCATGCCGCCGACAAGGGCGACGGACAGGACCCAGACGGACAGGATATGGCGGTTCAGCGAGCGTTGCGACTGCATCGTCATCTGCCTTGCTCCGTTTCGTCGCCAACCACCTTCAATGCCGCATGTCTTGGCTGTTCGGTCAGATTTTCGGTGCGGACGACCTTGGCAAGCACGAGGTCCTTCGGACCGAAAGCCAGCGCCTGCCCGTCGCGCATCGCCAGGACGAGATCGACGCTCGAAAGCGTGCTTGGACGATGGGCGACGACGATGACGATGCCGGCCCGCTGGCGAATGCCCGCTATCGCACCCGCCAATGCCATCTCGCCGTCGATATCCAGGTTGGAATTCGGCTCGTCGAGCACGACGAGGAAGGGATCGCGGTAGAGCGCGCGGGCAAGCGCGATGCGCTGACGCTGGCCGGCGGAGAGCATGGAACCATCAGGCCCTATTTCGGTCTCATAGCCTTTGGGGAGCCGCAGGATGAGATCGTGAACGCCGGCATTGCGCGCTGCCGCGATAATTTCCTCTGCCTTCGCATCCCTGCGAAAACGCGCAATGTTCTGCGCGACGGTGCCGGCAAAGAGTTCCACATCCTGCGGCAGGTAGCCGATATGGCGCCCGAGCGCGGCGTCATCCCACTGGCCGAGCGCTGCGCCGTCGATGCGCACCGAACCGCGATACACGGGCCAGAGGCCCACGATGGCGCGCACCAGCGAGGATTTTCCCGAAGCGCTCGGGCCGATGATGCCGAGCGCGCTGCCTGCCGCCAGCGTGAAACTGACCCCCTGGACGATGAGTTCCTGCCTGCCGGGCGGGCCACTTGAGACCGCCTCGACGGAAAGCTCATGGGAGGGTGCCGGCAGCGCCAGCGGCGAAACCGTCTCCGGCAACAGGGCCAGCATCTGGCGCAGCCGGCTCCAGGATTGCTGGGCCGCGACGAAGCCCTTCCAATTGGCGATCGCCTGCTCGACCGGTGCCAGCGCCCGCGATGTCAGGATGGATGCGGCAATGATGATGCCGCCCGAAGCCATGTTTTCGATAACCAGCACGGCGCCGGCGGCAAGCACGCCCGATTGCAGCGCCATGCGGAAGATCTTCGAGACGATCGCATAGCCGTTGACCGTATCGGCATTGCTGCCTTGCACTTCGCGATAGGCATCGTTGCGTGCCGACCAGTTGTCGGCGAGTTCGTCGGCCATGCCCATGGCCTGGACCACTTCCGCATTGCGCTGCGCCGCACTTGCGAGCGCGTTTCTTTCGGTCGCGAGTTCGTGGACCCTCTTGGTTGAAGCCTGCGAACTTCTGTTCGTCAGATAGGTCAGCACCATCAGGATCAGCGCGCCGCAAATGGCAATGATGCCGATGATGGGATGGAACAGGAAGCAGATGCCGACATAAAGCGGCACCCAGGGCAGATCGAAAAAGGCTGATGGGCCGGAGCTGGAAAGAAAGCTGCGAACCTGATCGAAGTCGCGCAGCAGGGAGAGGCCATCGCCCGCCGCCCTGCCCTTGAGCGGCGCCTTGAGCGTCGCCTTGAACACACGGCGGCTCATCACCTCGTCGAAGACACCGGATATGCGCACGAGGATGCGCCCGCGCACAAGATCGAAAGCGCCCTGGAAGGCATAAAGCAGCAATGCCAGAAGAGCGAGCGCAATCAGCGACGGGATGCTGCGGCTCGGTATGATGCGGTCGTAGACCTGCAGCATGAAGAAGGAGCTGGTCAGATAAAGCAAATTGACCAGGGCACTGGCAACGGCGACGGCAATCAAACCTCCGCGGCTGCGTCGCATCGCCTCTGCGGCGAGGTCTTTCCCGCCCTGACGAGCCGGCGAGATGCCAAGTCCGTTCAATATCGAATCTCCGTGGAACATCCTGGCTGATTGTACAGGGCAATTCAGTCGCCGCTTCGCAAACATATTGCGAGCAATACAATATGATTAACAGACCATAACTTTGGCGGATTCCACTGTATAGAGTCAAATTGCTTTTGAAGAGAATCACTATACCATCAAAGCAGCAAATTCTACTTCCGGGCGAGGAGCGCAATAATGGTCCAAGCTGTTAGAATTAATGATGTTATCGACTCCTTCGGAATTGATACGCACATCGATTACACGGATGGAAAATACGCCAATATCGCAGAGGTTGTTGAAGCCCTGGACTATCTCGGCCTCGACACGGTTCGCGATCATGCCCCTACCCCCGCTTCCGACCCCTATGGCCAGGGCCATCTCGGGGATGCGGCGGATGCCGGCGTAAAATTCGTCTTCGTCTCGGGGCGTGACGATACTCCTGCCACCGTCGTCCAGAGGCTGCACGCCTTCGTGGAGGCGCATCCCGGTTCGATCGTCGGCATCGAAGGCCCGAACGAAGTCAACAACTGGCCCGTCTCCTACAAGGGACTGTCGGGAGAGGCCGCCGCACTCGCCTACCAGAAGGACCTGTTCAACGCGGTAAATGCCGATCCGCTTTTGAAGGACATTCCGGTTCTCGGCTTTACCGGTTACACGGTTGCCTCTTCCAACGACTACACGACGATCCACACCTATGCGAAGGAGGGCGACCAGCCCTTCACCTGGCTCCAGCGCGAATCCGGCAACCAGATGAGCGCCGACCCCGGCAAGCCGCTGACCATCACCGAAATCGGCTACCACACGTCGCTGACCGCCGATACAAATGGCGGTTGGGAAGGCGTCGATGAGACGACGCAGGCGAAGCTGCTTCTCAACACGCTGATGGACGGCGCCTTTCTCGGATCGAAAGGGACGTTCATCTATCAGCTTCTCGATGCCTATTCCGATCCGGGAGGCGCCGACCAGGAAAAGCATTTCGGGCTGTTTCGCCTGGATTATTCCCCCAAGCCGGCTGCAACGGCGATCCACAACCTGACGGAAATTCTTGGGGATGACGGGGCAACGCAGGCGACCTTCAATCCGGGAACGCTCAACTATTCGATCAGCGGGCTGCCATCGACGGCGCGAAGCTACCTGACGGAGAAATCCGACGGCAGCTACCAGATCATCATCTGGAACGAACCGGATATCTGGAACCAGACGACCGACAAGGCGATCCAGGCGGCAACGGCCAGCGTCAACGTCAATCTGGGTGGCGCTTTCGGGACGGTGCAGGTCTACGATCCGCTGACGGGCAGCTCGCCCGTCAAGAGCTTCAGCAACGTCTCCTCGCTGAACGTGGATGTCGTCGACCATCCGATCATCATCAACATCGCAGCGGGCGCAGGGGCGCCGCAGGAACCCGGCCACATTTATGGCAGTACCGGCGACGATATATTCACCGTCACCTCGCCGACCGACATCGTCGACGAAAGCCGCGGCGGCGGGACCGATACCGTCATGTCGTCGATCAGTTTCAGCCTCGGGGATCCTGCGCATGTGATCGGCGCCGTGGAGAACCTGACCCTGACCGGCAGCGCCAGCATCAACGCCACCGGCAATGGCCTCGCCAACATTCTCGTCGGCAATTCCGGGGCAAACGTGCTGAATGGCGGCGCCGGCGGCGACAGTATGACAGGCAAGGCCGGTGACGACACCTATATCGTCGACAATGCCGACGACATGGTCATAGAGGCCGGAGGCTCCGGCAAGGACACGATCAAATCCTACATTTCCCTCAGCCTGGGAGACACGGACCATGTGACCGGGACCGTCGAGAACCTCGTCCTGATCGGCACGGCCGATATCGATGCGACCGGCAACGGCTCAGCCAATATCCTCACCGGCAATTCAGGGGACAACAATCTCAACGGCATGAAGGGCGCCGATCGCATGGCCGGCGGATTGGGGGATGATACCTATACGGTCGAATCTGCCGGCGATATCGTCGACGAGACCAACGGCGGCGGCAACGACACCGTCGTCTCCTCCATTTCCTTCAATCTGGCGAATGCGTTGGGCACGGTGGAAAATCTGACGCTGTCAGGTTCGGCAGCGCTCGGCGCCACCGGCAACGATGCGGACAACGTCCTGACGGGCAATACCGGCGCCAACATCATTTACGGCGGTCTGGGGAACGACCGGCTGATCGGCGGCGGCGGCATAGACACCCTGAACGGCGGCGCCGGGGCGGATTATTTCGTATTCAGCACAAAGCCGAGCAAGGCGAGCAATGTCGACAAGATAGAAGATTTTTCCGCAGCGGCCGGCGACAAGATCGTGCTCGACCATGACATCTTCGCAGCGATCGATCCGTCCAGCTTCTCATCGGCCAATTTCGTTATCGGCATCAAGGCAATGGATGGGAACGACAGGCTCATCTACAACCAGTCCAGCGGCGCGCTTTTCTACGATGCCGACGGAAACGGGCGCGGTGCGGCCGTTCAGGTTGCGACGCTCACCAATCTGGCGACGCTTCATCACGACGACTTCCTGTTTCTTTGAAAGCGGCGCGACGTCTTCAGGCGGCGGACCTCACGGGGCTCCTTTGCGGAGCCCTTTTTCTTGCCGCATGCCGATGTGGATGCGCCCCATCGGCCACGCGGGGATCTCGTAACCGGCGTTCTTCCGGCGCAGATTTTCGGGCGGGACAAAGACTGACAAGTGACTTGCATGATGCAAGTGACTTCTGTAGTGACTTGCATCATGCAACGAACAAGCTTCGCCAATTTCAGATGCCCGGCCGCGCGCGCGCTCGACAGCGTCGGCGACTGGTGGAGCATGATGATCCTCCGCGACGCCTTTCAGGGGCTGACGCGTTTCGACGAATTCCAGAAGAGCCTCGGCATTGCGCCGAATATCCTGACGCGACGGCTCGCGCATCTGATCGACGAGGAGCTGTTCGAGAAGCGGCTCTATAGCGAGCGCCCTGCCCGCTACGAATATGTTCTGACGGCCAAGGGGCGCGATTTCTTCCCTGTTCTGATGGCTCTGTTTTCCTGGGGACGCCGGCACGTTCCGCAAGAGGACCTTGCCTTCCTGCTCGGCAATGCCGCCTCCGGTGAGGAACGCCGGCCGGTCCTGGTGGATGCGGCCAATGGCGAAGAACTCAAGCCCGAAAACACCTGCCTGCTGCCCGGGCCGGCAGCCGAGGAAAGCGACCGCGAGCGGATTGCTCGCATGCGCGCTTATTATCTTGGCATCGATGCCTAGAAAACCTCGTTTCCCCCGGAGTGCCGGAAATGCTCGATCTCTTTGTTTTTGCGCAATTCCGAACGCAAACCGACTGCGCATTTATGCTGGACTTGCTCTAGAAAGGACGAATCCATGGAACGCATTGTTGTCACCGGCATGGGACTTGTTTCGCCGCTCGGCGTCGGCGTGGAGACCGCATGGAACAGGCTTGTCGCGGGTGGTTCCGGTCTGCGCGTGCTGCCGGAGGACGTGGTCGGCGACCTTGCTGCAAAGGTCGGCGGCGTCGTTCCCTCGCTCGAGGAGGATGCGGGAGCCGGCTTCGATCCCGACCGCGCGGTCTCGCCCAAGGATCAAAAGAAGATGGACCGCTTCATCCAGTTCGCGATGATGGCGACCGACGAAGCGGTGCGCCAGGCCGGATGGATGCCCGAGGGCGTGGATGAGCGCGAGCGGACCGCGACGATCATCGCGTCCGGCGTCGGCGGCTTCCCCGCGATCGCCGATGCGGTGCGCACGGCTGAGACACGCGGCGTGCGGCGGCTCTCGCCCTTTACCGTGCCGTCCTTCCTCGTCAACCTGGCGGCCGGTCAGGTCAGCATCCGCTATGGTTTCAAGGGACCGCTCGGCGCGCCGGTGACGGCCTGCGCCGCAAGCGTTCAGGCGATCGGCGATGCGGCGCGGCTGATCCGCTCCGGCGAGGCGGATGTCGCTATCTGCGGTGGTTCTGAAGCCTGCATCGACAAGGTGAGCCTCGGCGGCTTTGCGGCGGCCCGCGCACTCTCGACCGGTTTCAACGACAGGCCGGAACTTGCTTCGCGTCCCTTCGATACGGCCCGAGACGGCTTCGTGATGGGCGAAGGGGCCGGCATTCTCGTCATCGAAACACTTGAGCACGCGCTGGCGCGCGGGGCGACGCCGCTTGCCGAACTGGTCGGCTACGGCACGGCAGCCGATGCCTATCACATGACGGCAGGGCCGGAAGACGGCGACGGCGCCCGCCGGGCGATGGAAGCGGCATTGCGGCAGGCGAAGATTCCGGTCTCCGAGGTCAAGCATCTCAACGCCCATGCGACATCGACACCAGTCGGTGACAAAGGCGAGATCGCTGCGATCGGTACGGTCTTCGGCCGCGACGGCGGCATTGCCGTCAGCGCCACCAAATCCGCGACCGGTCATCTCCTGGGTGCCGCAGGCGGGCTTGAAGCCATCTTCACGATCCTTGCGCTGCGCGACCAGATCGCCCCGCCGACGCGCAATCTGGAGACGGCCGATCCGGCGGCAGAGGGCATCGATCTCGTCGGCAGCACGGCCCGCAAGGTGGCGATGGAATACGCGATCACCAACGGCTTCGGCTTCGGCGGCGTGAACGCCAGCGCCCTCTTCCGCCGCTGGTCCTGACCGGCTCTTTCCTTGCGCCGAAAATCGCCTACACTTGTCCGGATATAGCCGGAGGCGATCCCATGCGCGCATTCTTCGCAGTGCTGATCCTGTGTGCCGTATCCGTGATGTCGGGCGTGCCCGCCTATGCCGAAGATCCCGTCCAGACGACGCAGACGATGATCGAGGCGCAGATCCGGGCCTTCCTCAAGGACGATGCGGATACGGCCTATTCCTTCGCCGCGCCCGGCATCAAGGCCATGTATCCCGACAAGAATGTCTTCTTCGCCATGGTGAAGAAGAGTTACGAGCCGGTTTATCACCCCGGCAACTATGCCTTCGGGCGCAGCAGATCGATCGACGACGGGGCCATGATCTATCAGGAAGTGCTGATTTCAGGCCGCGACGGCAAGGACTGGACGGCAATCTACCAAGTCGCTCGTCAACCTGATGGCAGCTTCAAGATCAACGGCGTGCAGATCGTGCCCAATACCGACAGCAAGGGCATATGAGGTGCTGTCTGGCCCCCATATCTTCTTTTTCTTCCGGTTGGCCTGGCCAGCTACGCCCTTAAAAACGGATGGGATGTCTTCAAGCTGACCGAGCTTCCGCTGAAAGCGGCCCTGTTTATTCCCAGCACAGGCGTGGAAAGCCTCTTTCCCTTCAACGGCCCCAGTTGGTCTCTGTTTTTCGAGCGTTGGGTTGGGCTGTTGACGAGCCGGTGCGCAAGAGGTTGAAATCGATGCTTGTGCCCGAAACTCCAACCGCCAAACCTGTCGCGTCCGCCGCGAGGACGAACTGATCCTTACACCGGTTCGATATCGCCCCTTGCCCATTCCTCGATCGTCTCGGCCATGAAATCCGCGAAACGGCCTTCGGCAATCGCCTTGCGGATACCCTGCATCAGTTCCTGATAGTAGTTCAGGTTATGCCAGGAGAGCAGCATGCCGCCGAGCGCCTCGTTGGCCCGGACGAGATGGTGGAGATAGGCGCGGGAATAATCGCGCGTTGCCGGGCAGTTCGACTGTTCGTCGAGCGGGCGCATATCCTCCGCATGACGGGCGTTGCGGATATTGACCTTGCCGCGGCGGGTGAAGGCCAGGCCGTGACGGCCCGAACGCGTCGGCATCACGCAGTCGAACATGTCGATGCCGCGGGCAACGGATTTCAGGATATCGTCAGGCGTGCCGACGCCCATCAGGTAACGCGGCTTTTCGCCCGGCAGGACCGGCAGCGTCTCTTCCAGCATCTTCAGCATGACGTCCTGCGGCTCGCCGACCGCAAGGCCGCCAACGGCGTAGCCCTTGAGGTCGAGCTTGGCGAGTTCCTCGGCCGATCGGACACGCAGGGCCGGCACGTCGCCGCCCTGGACGATGCCGAACATGGCTTTGCCGGGCTGATTGCCGAAAGCGACCTTGCAGCGTTCGGCCCAGCGCAGCGAGAGCTCCATGGCGCGCTCGATTTCCTTCGGCTCGGCCGGCAATGCCACGCATTCATCGAGCTGCATCTGGATATCGGAGCCGAGCAGGCCCTGGATCTCGATGGAACGCTCCGGCGACATGTGATGCAGGCTGCCGTCGACATGCGACTTGAAGGTGACGCCCTGCTCGTCGAGCTTGCGCAGGCCGGAAAGCGACATGACCTGAAAGCCGCCAGAATCCGTCAGGATCGGATGCTCCCAGCGGATGAGCTTGTGCAGGCCGCCGAGGCGGGCGACACGCTCGGCCGTCGGACGCAGCATCAGGTGGTAGGTATTGCCGAGAATGATGTCGGCGCCGGTGTCGCGCACCTGGTCGAGATACATGGCCTTGACCGTACCGACCGTGCCGACCGGCATGAAGGCCGGCGTGCGGATGACACCGCGCGGCATGGAAACCTCACCGAGACGGGCGGCGCCATCGGTCTTCTTCAGGGTGAACTGGAAGTTCTCAGTCGTCATCGGTCTTTCCGGAAAAGGAGGCTCGCATCGCCATAGGAATAGAAGCGGTAGCCTGTCGCAATGGCGTGTTCATAGGCCGCGTGCATGGTTTCGAAACCGGCGAAGGCGGCAACCAGCATGAAGAGCGTCGAGCGCGGCAGGTGGAAGTTGGTCATGAGGACATCGACCGCCTTGAAACGGTAGCCCGGCGTGATGAAGATGCCGGTGGCGCCAGCCCAGGGCCTGATGTTGCCGCTTTCTTCGGCGGCGCTTTCGATCAACCGCAGCGAGGTCGTGCCGACGCAGATGATGCGCCCGCCCCTTTGCCTGACCGCATTCAGCCGCGCGGCGATCTCGGCGCTGACGTAACCACTTTCCAGATGCATCTTGTGATCGTCGGTATCGTCGGCCTTGACCGGCAGGAAGGTGCCGGCGCCGACATGCAGCGTCACGAAATGCCGTTCGATGCCGGCCCTGTCGAGGGCCTCGAAAAGAGCAGGAGTGAAATGCAGGCCGGCGGTGGGGGCAGCAACAGCACCCTCCTCCCGCGCGTAGATGGTCTGGTAATCGGCGCGGTCGCGCTCGTCCTCCGGCCGCTTCGCCGCGATATAGGGCGGCAGCGGGATATGGCCGACGCTGGCGATCGCCTCGTCCAGCGCTGGACCGGAAAGATCGAAAGCGAGCGTCACCTCGCCTGCCTCGCCCTTCTCCTCGACGGTGGCATCGAGCGCGCCGATCAGGCAGCTTTCGCCGCTGTGGCCGAAGGCGATGCGATCGCCCTCCTTGATGCGCTTGCCGGGCTTGGCAAAGGCTTTCCACTTGTTGGCGCCGACGCGCATGTGCAGCGTCGCCGAAACCTGCTGGCCGCCTGCGCCCTCGCGATGGCGGATGCCCTCGAGCTGGGCCGGAATGACCTTGGTATCGTTGAAGACCAGTGCGTCGCCGGCCCGCAGGAAGGACGGCAGATCGAAGACGCGGTGATCCGACAGCTGCGCCTGCCCATTCGGATCGACGACGAGCAGGCGCGCGCTGTCGCGCGGCTCGGCGGGCCGCAGCGCAATGCGTTCATCCGGCAGGTCGAAATCGAAGAGGTCTACGCGCATCGAGGCACTTTCGGGCAAAGCGAAACCCGCCCCGCGCTTTCGCGCAAGGGCGGGTTCCAGCAGAAATCACAATCAGACGTCGGCGGCAACCCGCATGGAGACGATCGAATCCGGATCGGAAACGGGCTCGCCCTTCTTGATCTTGTCGACGTTTTCCATGCCCTCGATGACCTGGCCCCAGACGGAGTACTGCTTGTTCAGCCACGGAGCGTCGGTAAAGCAGATGAAGAACTGGGAATTGGCCGAGTTCGGGTTCTGCGAACGGGCCATCGAGCAGGTGCCGCGGACATGCGGCGTTGCGGAGAATTCAGCCTTGAGATCATCCTTGGAAGAGCCGCCCATGCCGGCGCGGCCCGGGTTGAAGTTCTCGCCGCCCTTCTTGCCGAACTCCACGTCGCCCGTCTGCGCCATGAAGTCGGCGATGACGCGGTGGAAGACGACGCCGTCATAGGCCTTCTCGCGGGAAAGCTCCTTGATGCGCTTGACATGTTCGGGGGCGACCTGCGGCAGAAGCTGAATGACAACCTTGCCCTTGGTGGTTTCCAGAATGATGGTGTTTTCCGGATCCTTGATCTCGGCCATTGTCGTTCTCCTTCTCGTCTTGAATTTAGTTCTTGCCCAGCGTGACCTTGATCATGCGGTCAGGATCGCTGACTTCGCCGTTCTGGCCTTCGCCCTTCTTGATCTTGTCGACGTTTTCCATGCCCGAGACAACCTTGCCGACGACCGTGTACTGGCCGTTCAGGAAGGAGCCGTCGGCGAACATGATGAAGAACTGCGAGTTGGCGGAGTTCGGATCCTGGGCGCGCGCCATGCCGACCGTGCCGCGCACGAAAGGCGTCTTGGAGAATTCCGCCGGAAGGTCCGGCAGGTCGGAGCCGCCGGTGCCGGCAAGGCTCGCGTCGAAGTTCTTTTCCATGTTGCCATACTTCACGTCGCCGGTCTGGGCCATGAAGCCGGGGATGACGCGGTGGAAGGCGACATTGTCATACTCGCCCTTCTTCACCAGCGCCTCGATCTGCGCAACATGCTTCGGCGCCACATCGGGAAGAAGCTGGATGACGACCGGGCCGCTCTTCAACTGGATGGTCATGTAGTGATCGGCAGCCTGCGCAAAGGCGTCGCCCGCGAAGGAGGCGAGATAGAGCACGCCGGCAAATGCAAGATAGAAGAGTTTCATGTGAGCTCCGTTGAGGCGAGGTCCGCCTAGGCTTTGCGCTTGGATTTCAGGGCTTGCAGGACGGCCGCCGGCACGAAGGCGCTGACATCGCCGCCCATGGCTGCGATCTGGCGCACCAATGTGGCGGTAATGGGCCGCGAGGCCGTGCCTGCCGGCAGAAAAATGGTCTGGATATCAGGGGCCATCTGCCGGTTCATGCCGGCCATCTGCATTTCGTAATCGAGATCGGTGCCGTCGCGCAGGCCGCGGATCAAAAGGCTTGCGCCATGTGCGCGAGCGGCGTCGACCACGAGATTGTCGAAGGAGACAACGTCGATATGGGCGCTCTTATCCGGAAAGACCTCGGCCAGAGACGCGCGGATGAGCGCTGCCTTTTCCTCGAAGGAGAAGAGCGGGGTTTTGCCGGGGTGGATGCCGATTGCAACGATCACTTTCCCGGCGACGTTGAGCGCCTGGACCAGCACGTCAACGTGTCCGTTGGTGATCGGGTCGAAGGACCCCGGATAGAAAGCTGTCGTCATCTGGCCCGGCCGTTTGTTTCACGCCTTTTGTCATGGAAGCCGGTTTCCCGCAAGTGATTTAGCCGTGCCGGCCGATGCGGCTGAACGATGAATGAACGGCGCGTTCAAGACCTCTTCAGATGCGATCTGCTTTATTCGGATCGTCAACACAGATGCCGCCGGCCCCGGTGGCATTTCCCCCGGAAAGACCTTGATCATGCTGATCATCCTGATTGCAATTGCCGTTATTTTCTCGCTGGTTGCAGAACTTTTCTACGGCTATCTCGCAGATCGGCGTCAGCCTGGCTGGGTGCGTCCCGAGGTCAACGAACATGCGGCCATCATGCGCCAGCTCGGGCGCATGCGGTCTAATCGATTTGAATTCTGAACGGCAGATGAACGAGGTATTCAAGGTCGCTTCAGAACACGGTTGGTAAACACCCCGTCAACATCCGGCGGGAACCATTTAAAGACGGATGCGTTCATTTGATCGACACATATGAGATGCGAAAGCGCGGCAGGAAGGGAATGAAGATGCCTGGTAAGATCACCATGATTAACGTGCTTTGGATGGCAATGGTTACAGGCATGCTGACTGCCACAGTCGCTCTCTATGACAACCAGAAGATCGATACCTCCAAAGTATATGGTCCCTACGCTTCGGCTCGCTCCGTAAGCGTTCTCGGCCAGTACTGAGGGGCGTGAACGCAACCCTCGACAGAAAGGAACGCCACCATGTTCACGATCCTGACAGTTTTGACAGCACTCATCAGCATCATGTTCATCGTGTCCGTGACCTCAACGATTTCCGCGCTGCGCCGTGAAAGCGAGGACGTGAAATCGATGAACGAGAAGCACAGCGCTTTCTAAAGCCGCTCCCCCAGCGCAAAGCCTGAACGCAAGCCGGATGTTCTGCATCCGGCTTTTCTCATGCCGGCGACGGCCGCAGCGCCAGGCAGCCGCTCTTTCGCAGCGGCAGGACAAGCAGCGCGCCCCTGCCATAGAGCGCGAGCACATAATCGCTGCGCTCGCTCGTGACGACGGCAAAGCCCCTGCCCCACCGCAGGATCGAAACGCCCTCCGGCAAGGCGCCGGGCTCGATGCTGGCGGCGGGAAAAATCACAGCGGCCGGCGCCTTACCGGTTGCGGCAAAGACGACGGCAAACAGCCCGAAGACTGCGGCGACGACCGCAATCGCAATGCCTGTCCTGCGCGCCAAGCGTCTGATCAAGGGGCCATCCGTCCGATGTTTCAGAAATCGAATATATGTTCGAGCCCGGGATCGGCAATCGGCCGGCCTTTGAGCAGAGGCGCAAGATCGGCCATCCTGACCGAAACGAGCAGACGGTCGCTGGCAAAACCTGTGCGAGACAGGCGCGCAATCGCCTCGCCGGGCAGATTGTCCGGCTCCGTCCCCCGCGGCACAGTCAGCGACACCATGATCTCGTCATTGCCGGCAATCTCGCGGATTGCGCCACCCGCCGTGGCGATCTCAGCGAGGATATGGGTGAAACGGTCGTAGCGCGGCGTCTCGATCAGCACGCCATCGGCACTTTCCGAAATGACCGATACGTCGGGAATAGCCGAAAGCGCGGCGGCCGGCAGGCCTGAAACGACCGATCGGATCGTCAGCTTCGCCTCGCCGGTTGCGGCAACGGCGCTGGCGATCACGCCGGCATAGGCAATCTTGGCGCGCCATTCGCCGCCGAGCGCCAGGCGGCGCTCCCAGCCGCGCAGCGGCTCTTCCACCGGCGCGGCCCAGAGCCTTTCGATCCAGGGCTGAAAGGGATATTTGTACCACGGGGTCTGGCGAAGGAAGGCGGCATAATCGATCGCCATATCGCGGGCGACAATATCCTGGGGCGTCTTTTCACTCCCGCGCCAGAGCGCGAAAACCCGTCCTATCGTTTCCTCATAGGCGGCCTTCAGGCCCATTTCGAGCGTGAAGCTGACACCGATCGTCGCTATCATCATGCGCGTCTCGCTGTCGGCGCCGCCATGCCGATCGGCAATCCGCGTCAGCGCACAATCGGCCGTCCAGAAATCCCGCACGCTGGAGAAATAGCCGAAGCCATGTTCGTCGCCCGTTTTCAGGATTTCGGCAAGGCCGTCATAGGCATAGACGATGTGCCACTCGGGATAGGTGAGGTAGGTATTGGCCTCCTGCCGGCGGAATTCGGCATCCGCTATCAGCGGCTTGTAGCCGTCGGGCTCGGGATCGGCATGGCAGAAGGTCTCGACATAGGCGACGGGGCTCAACAGCAGCAGGACCACGACCACGAGCATCGCAAGCAGCCAGCCGACGGTCTTGACAAGGCGTCGCATCACGGAGCCTCCCGGCGGAAGATATAGCTGGAGGCAATCCCTGCGCCGCCCAGGAAGAGATGCGGAAGGTTGGCGAGGATCTTGAAGGTGAAGGGAAGATCCTGAATGCCGTAGTTGACGATGCCGAGATCGAGATAGCCCGACCCGGTTGCCAGCCCAAGCAGGCCATCGCTGAAATAGAGCAGACCGAAATAGAAAAGAAAGTTTCGGGAAGCACGGGCAGACAGGAAGGCAGCGATGGCGGCCCAGGCGGCAGAGGCCAGATGCAGGCTGTCGTCATAGATATCGAGCGCGAAGATGCCGAACGCGCGTCCCTGCGCATCCGTCAATCCGGGAATATAGTTCAAAGCGGCCGCAAAGAGCAGAACCACAGTATAGAGCATGGCGATCAGCCGAAGCCTGGACATGATGATCCCCCTAGAGGCTTGCGAGATAGCGATCCCAGAAACGGTTGCGGAAGGTAAGGGCGGGATCCAGCCGGCGCTTGGTGGCGGCGAATTCGCCGGCGCGCGGATAGGCGCGGGTAAACTGATCCAGCCTGGCATGCGGCCGGTATGGCAGATAGTAGCTGCCGCCGATGGCCAGCACGCGCTCGATCAGGGCTTGCGTCATGCGCTGCATGTCGGCCTCGCCTCTTACCGTTTTCTCCTGGGAGAAGAGCATGACCGCGGCAATGCGAGGCTCCGTCGCATAGGCCAGCACGCTGTCGCGATCGGTATCGACATAGCGCAGCGTGATGTTGAGGAGTTCTTGGTAGGAAGCCGGAATGACCTCCTGGCAGGCATTGACGAAATCGGCGAAACGCGACGGCGCGACGAAATATTCGTGCAGGATATCGGTGCGGGACGGATCCCGGTCATCGAGCGTGACGACGGGCTCGTTCATCAGGCTGTTGCGCGTCGCCTGCGCTGCGATCGATGGATTGACGACGGCCTCCGTCCACCAGCGCAGATGCTTGGCCCTGTCCGAACCGAGCTGCGCGCGGAAGATGTCTCGCGAGACGTGGCTTATGAAACCGGAACCGGAAGCTGGAGGTATCCTGGTCTGGACCGACGCAGCGCGATATGTAATCAGCAGTGCATCTTCGAAGAAGCGATCGAGCGAGATATCCATGCGGCCATAGGCCATGGCGATGGTGCTGTCGCTCGCCAGAACCTCGGCAAAACGGCGCCCGAGATCCTCGCCCGCCAGATGCTCGAAACTCGGCTCCAGCAACAGGTTCGGCACCATGTCGAGTTCGAGCTCGGTAATGATGCCGAAAAGACCGTAGCCACCCATGGCATGGTTGAAGAGTTCCGCATTTTCCGTGCGCGAGCAGGACACGAGATTGCCGTCCGCTGTCATCAGCCTGATGGACCGCACCGTACTGCCGCATCCGCTGAAGGGAACCGGCCAGCCATGGGCATTGACCGAGAATGTGCTGGCAACGCCGAAATCATTGTTGGACTGCATGACGGCGGGCGAGAAACCGATGGCATCGAGCTTGGAAATGACCGTCGACCAACGGGCTCCGGCGGCGACACGATAGGTCCTTGAGGTCGTATCCGCCTCCAGCCAGTCCTGATCGAGCGTGAGCGCCGTGCCGTTCTCGGCAAGGCTCTGGCCGCCCATCGAATGGCGCGCAGCGCTGGCGATGAAGGGTCTGTTTGCCTTGGCGGCCTCGGCGAGCGCCGTGCGCAACCGGCCGGTCATGGCGTCCTGCGGCGGCTCCCTGGCGGTCAGATGGACCGCAACCCGCGTCGGCGTCAGCTCTCCGGCATCGTTGAGAACGATCGCGCCGTCCTCCACGGGAATCTCCGCTGGAAAGGCCGGTCCCGGATCGCTTTGCGGCTGAAGCAGGAAACGCCCCGCCGCAACGCCGGCTGCGGCCGAAATGCCGGCCAGCACCCCCCGCCTTGTCCACCTGCCCATAACATTCCCCCTCCGGATGAATCGGCAAGTTCTTCATAGCGCAATAAAAAACCGGGCGGCAGGGGCCGCCCGGTTCGCAACGCGAATGTGGTAAAATTATTCGCCCGACGGGGTCTCGTCGGCTTCTCCCGCGGCAGGCGCCCCGCCTTCGGAAAGCACCGCTTCGTCACCATTGTCGGCCGTTTCTTCCTCTTCCGGCTCGCTGATGCGCTCGACGGAGACGACCTTTTCATCCTTGGCGGTCGAGAAGATCGTGACACCCTTGGTTGCGCGGCTGGCGATACGGATGCCGCCGACGGGAACGCGGATCAGCTGGCCGCCATCGGAAACGAGCATGATCTGGTCGCCATCGTCGATCGGGAAGGCGGCGACCAGTTCGCCGATTTCGCCGGTCTTCGACGTGTCGGTGGCGCGGATGCCCTTGCCGCCACGGCCGGAGATGCGGAAATCATACGAAGACGACCGCTTGCCGAAGCCCTTTTCGGAAACCGTCAGCACGAACTGTTCGCGCGCCTTCAGCTCTTCGTAGCGGTCGTCGGAGAGCTGTCCCTCTTCGGTGACTTCCTCGCCGACCAGCGCAATATCCTCTTCGTCCACGCCCGTCGCCCGACGTTCGGCGGCGGAGCGCTTGAGGTAGGCGGCGCGTTCCCACGGCTCGGCATCGACATGGCCGACGATCGTCATCGAGATGATGCGGTCGCCTTCGCCGAGATTGATGCCGCGCACGCCGATCGAGTTGCGGCCGGCAAAGACGCGGACGTCATCGACCGGGAAGCGGATGCACTGGCCGAGCGCCGTCGTCAGCAGCACGTCGTCCTGATCGGTGCAGGTCTCGACGGAGAGGATTTCGTCACCCTCCTCTTCCAGCTTCATGGCGATCTTGCCGTTGCGGTTCACCTGCACGAAGTCGCTGAGCTTGTTACGGCGCACAGTGCCGCGCGTCGTCGAGAACATGACGTCGAGGTTATCCCAGCTGTCCTCATCCTCGGGCAGCGGCAGGATGGTGGTGATGCGTTCGCCGGGTTCCAGCGGCAGCATGTTGATGAGCGCCTTGCCGCGTGACTGCGGCGTGCCGATCGGCAGGCGCCAGACCTTTTCCTTGTAGACGATACCGCGCGAGGAGAAGAACAGGACCGGCGTGTGGGTATTGACAACGAATAGCCGGCTAACAAAATCCTCATCGCGGGTCGTCATGCCCGAACGGCCCTTGCCGCCGCGGCGCTGCGCCCGGTAGGTCGTCAGCGGGACGCGCTTGATATAGCCGAGATGCGAGACGGTCACGACCATGTCTTCGCGGGCGATAAGGTCCTCGTCGTCCATTTCGAGACCGCCGTCGACGATCTCGGTGCGGCGCGGAGTGCCGAACTCGTCGCGGATGGCGGCAAGCTCGTCCTTGACGATCGTCTGGATGCGCACGCGCGACGACAGGATATCGAGGTAATCCTTGATTTCCTCGCCTATCTTATTGAGTTCATCGCCGATTTCGTCGCGGCCGAGAGCCGTCAGGCGGGCGAGGCGAAGCTCGAGGATGGCGCGAGCCTGCTCCTCCGAGAGATTATAGGTCAGGTCGTCGTTGATGCGGTGGCGCGGATCGTCGATGAGGCGGATCAGGCTCTCGACATCCTCCGCCGGCCAGCGGCGGGTCATCAGTTCTTCGCGGGCCGACTGCGGGTCCGGTGCCTGGCGGATGACGCGGATGACTTCGTCGATATTGGCAACCGCAATCGCGAGACCCACCAAGACGTGGGCACGTTCACGCGCCTTGCGGAGCAGGAATTTCGTTCTCCGGCTAACGACTTCCTCGCGGAACGAGACGAAGGCGCGCAGCATGTCGAGCAGCGTCAGCTGTTCCGGCTTGCCGCCGTTCAGCGCCACCATGTTGCAGCCGAAGGAGGTCTGCAGCGGCGTATAGCGGTAAAGCTGGTTCAGGATGACGTCGGCATTGGCGTCGCGCTTCAGCTCGACGACGACGCGGTAGCCCTGACGGTCGGATTCGTCGCGCAGGTCGGAGATGCCCTCGATGCGCTTTTCGCGCACCAGCTCGGCCATCTTCTCGATCATCGTCGCCTTGTTCACCTGATAGGGAATTTCAGTGATGATGATCTGCTCGCGATCGCCGCGCATGGGCTCGATGGTGGCAACACCGCGCATGACGACGGAACCGCGGCCGGTTTCGTAGGCCGAACGGATGCCGGCGCGGCCGAGGATCTTGGCGCCGGTCGGGAAGTCGGGACCCGGAATGATCTGCATCAGGTCCGGCAGTTCGATTGCCGGGTCGTTGATCAGCGCAATACAGCCGTCGATGACCTCGGAGAGGTTGTGAGGCGGAATATTCGTCGCCATGCCGACGGCGATGCCGCCTGCCCCGTTGACGAGCAGGTTCGGGAACTTGGCGGGAACCACGACCGGCTCGGACAGCGTGCCGTCGTAGTTGTCGCGGAAATCGACCGTTTCCTTGTCGAGGTCGTCGAGCAGCGAATGCGCCGCCTTCTGCAGGCGGCATTCGGTGTAGCGTTCGGCTGCCGGCGGGTCGCCGTCGACGGAGCCGAAATTGCCCTGGCCGTCGATCAGCGGCAGGCGGAGCGACCAGTCCTGCGCCATGCGGGCGAGCGCGTCATAGATCGCGGCATTGCCGTGCGGATGGTATTTACCCATCACGTCCCCGGTAACGCGGGCGCATTTGACGTATTTCTTGTTCCAGTCGATGCCGAGCTCGGACATGCCATAGAGGATGCGCCGGTGCACGGGCTTCAAGCCGTCGCGCACGTCGGGAAGTGCGCGGGACACGATCACGCTCATCGCGTAATCGAGATAGGACCGCTGCATTTCCTCCATAATGGAGATCGGCTCGATGCCTGGCGGGAGCTTCCCGCCGCCGGGGGGTGTTTGCTCAGTCAAAACGGTTCACGTTCTCTTCTAGAATCACTCGAAGATTTATAGCGGAAAGCCTGTTCCCACGCCAATTTGGCCGGCAGTTTTGAACAGGCTTTTGCGGTCTAAAGAGGGCAAATCGCGGCATTTGCCCATGGTGAAAGACGAAAGGAGATCATGTATTTGCCAAATCGGAAGCCGCGCATCACAATCATCAAAAACAAGCGTGTATATGGGGTTTTGGAGAACCGATGGCAAGCGCCGACCAACTGATTAACGCATTCACGACGCTGCTCGTCACCATCGATCCGCCAGGACTTGCACCGCTCTTTCTCGGCCTCACCGTCGGCATGAGCCGCCCGGAGCGCAAGCAGGTGGCGCTGCGCGGCGTGACGATCGCCTTCATCATCCTTGCGGTCTTTGCGCTGTTCGGTTCCAGCGTGCTCGGCGTGCTCGGCATTTCGATCGGCGCCTTTCGGCTGGCCGGCGGCCTGCTGCTGTTCTGGATCGCCTTCGAAATGGTGTTCGAGCGGCGGCAGGACCGCAAGGAAAAGACCACGGAAGTGGCGATCACCAAGGACCATATCGAAAATATCGCCGTTTTCCCGCTGGCGCTGCCGCTGATTGCCGGGCCGGGCGCGATTTCGGCAACGATCCTGCTCGGCGGCACCCTGCCCTCCACGGTCGAGCGCGCGCAATTGATCGGCGTCATCGCGGGCTGCCTGCTGATCACGCTGGTGGTGCTCTTCCTCGCCGACCGGCTGGACCGCTTCCTCGGCGTGACCGGCCGGGCGATCCTCACCCGCCTTCTCGGGGTGATCCTCGCCGCACTTGCAGCGCAATTCGTCGTCGATGGCGCAAAGTCCGCCCTCAATCTGATAAGCGCCACGCCGACATGAAAACGGCGCCAACAGGCGCCGTCGTCAATTCATTCTGACAGCTTCGATCAGAACGGAATGTCGTCGTCGAGATCGCGCGAGAAGTTGCCGCCACCGCCGCTGCTGCCGGCGCCACGATTGCCGCCGCTGCGACCGCCGCCGGAAGACGGGCCGGAGCCGTAATCGTCCCCATAACCGCCGCCACCGAAATCATCGCCGCCACGACCGCCGCCGAAGCCGGAGCTTGCGCCGCCGCCTTCGCCGCGGCCGTCAAGCATGGTGAGCGTCGAATTGAAGCCCTGCAGCACGACTTCGGTCGAGTAACGGTCGTTGCCGTTCTGGTCCTGCCATTTACGGGTCTGCAGCGCGCCTTCGATATAAAGCTTGGCGCCCTTCTTCACATATTGTTCGACAACCTTGCACAGGCCTTCGTTGAAGACGACGACCGTATGCCATTCGGTCTTTTCGCGGCGCTCGCCGGAATTGCGGTCGCGCCAGGTTTCCGAGGTCGCGATGCGAAGATTGGCGATCGGCCGGCCATCCTGGGTGCGGCGGATTTCGGGGTCGGCACCCACGTTTCCGATAAGAATTACCTTGTTCACACTGCCAGCCATACCATTCACCTTACTGCCGCCCTGACCGGCGGCGTTCAAAAATCATCGGCGCACCTTAAACCATAGAGGACATGCGATGCGCATCCAGGCCCTCTTAATCCACAAGGAATTTTGTTCTTTATTTGTTCTAATTATTCGCTATGATCCTGTCAACAGAATCGAAAACATTTGTTGTTCCGGACATTCAGCCTCGACTCGACCGTCGGCATCACTAAATAAGGGCTGTTATTCCCCAAACGACCTGAAGCAGAGACGATGAGCGAACTGAAGACGATCTCCATCCGCGGCGCGCGCGAGCATAATCTGAAAGGCATCGACCTCGATCTGCCGCGCAACAAGCTCATCGTCATGACCGGGCTTTCCGGCTCCGGCAAATCCTCGCTCGCCTTCGACACGATCTATGCCGAAGGCCAGCGCCGCTATGTCGAAAGCCTTTCGGCCTATGCCCGCCAGTTCCTGGAAATGATGCAGAAGCCCGATGTCGACCAGATCGACGGGCTCTCGCCGGCCATCTCGATCGAGCAGAAAACGACCTCGCGCAACCCGCGCTCGACGGTCGGCACCGTTACCGAAATCTACGACTATATGCGCCTGCTCTTTGCGCGCGTCGGCGTTCCCTATTCCCCGGCGACCGGCCTGCCGATCGAGAGCCAGACGGTCAGCCAGATGGTCGACCGGGTGCTCGCCTTCGACGAAGGCACACGCCTCTACATTCTGGCGCCGATGATCCGCGGCCGTAAGGGCGAGTACAAGAAGGAACTGGCGGAGCTCATGAAAAAGGGCTTCCAGCGCGTCAAGGTGGACGGCCAGTTCTACGAGATCGCCGACGCACCGACACTGGACAAAAAATACAAGCACGATATCGACGTGGTCATCGACCGTATCGTCGTGCGCCCCGACATGGCCTCGCGCCTGGCCGACAGTTTCGAGACGGCGCTGAAGCTCGCCGACGGGCTTGCCGTTGCCGAGTTCGCCGACAAGCCGCTGCCGCCCGAGGAAACCGCGGCCGGCGGCTCTGCCAACAAGTCGCTCAACGAGACGCATGAGCGCGTGCTGTTTTCGGAAAAATTCGCCTGCCCGGTCTCCGGCTTCACCATTCCGGAAATCGAACCGCGCCTCTTTTCGTTCAACAATCCGTTCGGCGCCTGCCCGACCTGCGACGGCCTCGGCTCACAGCAGAAGATCGATCCCGACCTGATCGTGCCGGAACCGGAGCGGACGCTGCGCGATGGCGCCATTGCGCCCTGGGCAAAATCGACCTCGCCCTATTACAACCAGACGCTCGAAGCGCTCGGCAAACATTTCGGTTTCAAGCTCGGCAGCCGCTGGAACGATCTTCCGGAGAAGGCCAAGGACGTCATCCTGAACGGTACGGACGAGAAGATCGAATTCCACTATGCCGACGGCGCGCGCTCCTACACGACCTCGAAGAATTTCGAGGGTATCGTGCCCAATCTCGAACGGCGCTGGAAGGAAACGGATTCGGCCTGGGCGCGCGAGGATATCGAGCGCTTCATGTCGGCGGCCCCCTGCCCGGCCTGTGGCGGCTTCCGCCTGAAGCCGGAAGCACTCGCGGTCAAGATCAACAAGCTGCATATCGGCGAGGTCACGCAGATGTCGATCCGCGTCGCCCGCGACTGGTTCGAAGCGCTGCCGGCGACGTTCAACGCCAAGCAGAACGAGATTGCGGTGCGCATTCTCAAGGAGATCCGCGACCGCCTGCGCTTCCTCAACGATGTCGGCCTTGAATATCTGAGCCTGTCGCGCAATTCCGGAACGCTTTCCGGTGGCGAGAGCCAGCGTATCCGCCTTGCCTCGCAGATCGGTTCCGGCCTGACCGGCGTTCTCTATGTGCTCGACGAACCATCGATCGGCCTGCACCAGCGCGACAACGCGCGCTTGCTCGAGACGCTGAAACACCTGCGCGACATCGGCAATACGGTCATCGTCGTCGAGCATGACGAGGACGCGATCCTGACGGCCGACGATGTTGTCGATATCGGCCCTGCGGCCGGCGTGCACGGCGGCCAGGTGGTGGCGCACGGCACGCCGCAGGAAATCATGGCCAATCCGAAGTCGCTGACCGGCAAATATCTGTCGGGCGAACTCGGCGTCGCCCTGCCCGACGAGCGGCGCAAGCCCAAGAAGGGCAAGGAGATCAAGGTCGTCGGCGCGCGCGGCAACAATCTGAAGAATGTCACGGCGGCGATCCCGCTCGGCGTGTTCACGGCTGTGACGGGCGTTTCCGGTGGCGGCAAGTCCACCTTCCTGATCGAAACGCTCTACAAGTCGGCGGCGCGCCGCGTCATGGGTGCCCGAGAAATTCCTGCCGATCATGACCGGATCGACGGTTTCGAGCATATCGACAAGGTGATCGACATCGACCAGTCGCCGATCGGCCGCACGCCGCGCTCGAACCCGGCCACCTATACGGGCGCCTTCACGCCGATCCGTGACTGGTTCGCCGGCCTGCCGGAGGCCAAGGCGCGCGGCTACCAGCCGGGCCGTTTCTCCTTCAACGTCAAGGGCGGCCGCTGCGAGGCCTGCCAGGGCGACGGCGTCATCAAGATCGAGATGCATTTCCTGCCCGACGTCTATGTCACCTGCGACGTCTGCCACGGCAAGCGTTACAACCGCGAGACGCTCGACGTGACCTTCAAGGGCAAATCGATCTCCGACGTGCTCGACATGACGGTCGAGGAAGGCGTGGAATTCTTTGCGGCGGTTCCGGCCGTGCGCGACAAGCTGCAGTCGCTCTTCGATGTCGGCCTTGGCTATATCAAGGTTGGCCAGCAGGCCAATACGCTTTCGGGCGGCGAGGCGCAGCGCGTCAAGCTTGCCAAGGAACTGTCGAAGCGTTCGACGGGGCGCACGCTCTATATCCTTGACGAGCCGACCACCGGCCTGCATTTCCACGACGTCGCCAAGCTTCTGGAAATGCTGCACGAGCTGGTCGACCAGGGAAATTCGGTCGTCGTTATCGAGCACAATCTCGAAGTCATCAAGACCGCCGACTGGATCCTCGACTTCGGCCCGGAGGGTGGCGATGGCGGCGGCGAGATCGTGGCGGTCGGCACGCCCGAGACGATCGTCAAGGAGAAGCGCTCCTATACCGGACAATTCCTGAAGGATCTGCTGGAGCGGCGGCCGGTCAAGAAGGTGGTTGCAGCGGCGGAATGACAACATTTCGAGGGAAATAATGGACGATCATTTGGAAAGCTGGGATATTTTTATTTCTCACGCATCTGAGGATAAGGAGATCTTTGTTCAACCCCTCGCGGAGGCGTTAGCCGCATTTGGGGTACGGGTTTGGTACGATAAGTTTACACTGAAAATTGGTGATAGCCTCAGCAGGAGTATTGATCGAGGTTTGTCTAAATCAAACTATGGATTAGTTATTCTTTCTCCTGCCTTTATATCGAAGAGTTGGCCAGAATATGAACTTCGGGGATTAACGGCACGCGAACTGAGCGGAAACAAGATCATCCTTCCCGTCTGGCACAACGTTTCCCATCAAGATATTTTGAATTTTAGTCCACCGCTTGCAGACAAACTCGCTGTTAATTCTAAAGATCTCACACCCCTTCAGGCTGCAGTTGAGATTATAAAGGTAATACGTCCAGATATTTTCACAAGAATATTGAGGCGGACCGCATATTACCGGATGTTACAGGGAGCCGAAATCAGACAAGTTCCTACAAAAAACATTAAACAGAGCCCCATACAGCATCCAACGCTGCCCTCAGACCTGATCGGTCGAATCCGCCTCATCAGAGCCGCCTTGTTTGAGGTATATGGCCACACCATGAAATTCTGGATTGACGGATTCAGAAGAGATGCGCACCCTTCGCGCGAGATTGAATACTGGGAGCACCTTTCCGCGGTCTATCTAGAGTACACCCAAGCAAATCCAGATTTATCGAGAGAACAAAAACGTAGTATTTTCTCAGCTATACTTTCAATCGGGAACTCCGCTGACGAAAACCAACTACAGCTCAAAGAAAATATCCTACCTGAAAACTCCTTAAATACCTTGAAAGCACTATGGGTGTCGGCCATTCCTTTGTATGAATTTGAGGTAAGTCCATCTATTTTCGAGGGCGATTCAGTTGATCCTATCGCGGAGGTGGAGAGACTGGATAAGGAACACTTTCCAAACGATCTCCCAGACGCGCTGGTAAGAGAAATTATGGAGAGTTCGAAATGAGCAAATCGGGCACGATCCGCGTGGGAATTGGCGGCTGGACATTCGAGCCGTGGCGCGGCCATTTCTTTCCTGCCGATCTCAAGCAGAAGGACGAGCTGAACTATGCCAGCCGCCAGCTCAAGGTCATCGAGGTCAACGGCACCTATTACAGCACGCAGAAACCCGCGGTTTTCGCCAAATGGGCGGCAGATGTGCCCGACGGCTTCATCTTTTCGCTGAAGGCGACGCGTTTTACGACGAACCGGCGCGTGCTTGCCGAAGCCGGGGAGTCGATGGAGAAATTCCTCTCCTCCGGCATCAGCGAACTCGGCGACCATCTCGGCCCCCTGCTCTGGCAGTTCGCGCCGACCAAGAAATTCGAGCCTGACGATTTCGAAGCCTTCCTCAAGCTCTTGCCGGACAAGCAGGACGGGCTGAAGCTGCGCCATGTCGTGGAAGTCAGGCACGATTCCTTCAAGGTGCCGGAATTCGTCGCCCTGCTCGAAAAATACGGCGTGGCACCTGTCTGCGCCGAGCACTTCGATTATCCGATGATCGCCGATGTGACCGCGGATTTCGTCTATACCCGGCTGCAGAAGGGATCGGACGATATTGCGACCTGCTATCCGGAACCGGAGCTGAAGGACTGGACCAAACGGCTTCAGGCCTGGTCCGAAGGCAAAGTGCCTGACGACTTGCCGCTGATCGACAAGAACAGGAAGGTCAAGGCCGAGCCGCGTGACGTTTTTGCCTTCATGATCCACGAGGGCAAGGTCAATGCGCCGCACGGGGCGATTGCCCTGCAGAAGCGGGTCGACGGCTGATCGTTTCAGGCGTGCCGGGCAATCTTTCAGATTCGCTCGCCGCGCCTGGCTCCTGTTTTCGCGCGTTGCTGCCAAAAACCGCGGCACGCTGCTATGTGACATGCATCAGAAGGGCAGCACCTGGGCTGCGAGGTCTTCGGCCGTCAGGCCCTTGCCGGCGCGATGGCCTGCCTCACCATGCAGCCAGACAGCGGCAGCGGCTGCCTCGAAGGCCGGCAGACCCTGGGCGAGCAGGCCGCCGACAATACCCGCCAGCACATCGCCGGAGCCGGCAGTGGCGAGCCAGACCGGCGCGTTGGTGTTGATCAGCGCCCGCCCGTCCGGCGAGGCTATGACCGTATCCGCCCCCTTGTAGATGATCGCGGCGTTGGAGCGGCTGGCTGCGGCCAGTGCCTTGTCCACCTTGCCGGCCCCCTTGTCGGCGGCGATATCGGGAAAGAGGCGGGCAAACTCGCCGTCATGCGGCGTCAGAACGAGGCGCGGCTCTCCCTTAAACAGCGTGAACAGTGCCTGCGGGTCGTCCTTGAACGAGCTGATCCCGTCCGCGTCGAGAACGAGACGGCGGTCGCGCAACAGGGATACGAATTTGCGGGCTCTCTTTCCAATCCCGAATCCGGGTCCGAGGACGAAAGTCTGAAGCCGTGCGTCTTCAAGCCAGTGCCCCAATGCCGCCGCATCATCGATGGCGTGCAGCATGACGGCGGTCAGATGGGCGCTGTTGGCTGCGAGGGCTTCCGTCGGCGCGGCTATCGTCACCAGCCCTGCCCCGGCTTTCAGGCCGGCCATCGCGGACATTCGGGCCGCCCCCGTCTTGCTCGCCTCGCCCGAAAACACGACAAGATGGCCGCGCTTGTATTTGTGGGTTTCCAGCTGTTCGGCCGGCATGGCGGCGCGCCAGACGGCCGGCGTGTTCTCGGCCACGCGCCCATTCGTCTGTGCTCTGACGATGCGGCCCGGAATGCCGATATCGACGATTTCCAGGCGGCCGCAAAGCTCCCTGCCCGGCATCAGCAGATGGCCGGGCTTGCGGGTCATGAAGGTCACGGTATGGGCCGCGCGGAAGGCGGCTCCGAGCACCGCGCCGGTGCGCCCGTCAAGGCCGGATGGCAGGTCGATGGCGACAACGGCAATGCCCGCCTTCCCGACCTTGCCGATCAGATCGGCCACGTCAGAGGGAACATCGCGCGCAAGGCCGGCTCCGAAGAGGCCGTCAATGACGACGTCGCCCTGCCGCGGTGCGTAGCGGCCTATATCCTGTCCCGTCCGCCCGCAGGCCGCCTTTGCGCGGGCCGCATCCCCCTTGAGCCTGTCCGGATCGCCGAGATGGAAAATCTCCACCGGCGCGGCGCTCTCCCGCAGAAGCCGGGCGACGACATAACCGTCGCCGCCATTGTTGCCGGGACCGCAGAATACGGCAAAACGCTGCGCGCCCGGATAGAGACGCAATGCAGCGGCAGCGACCGCAGCCCCCGCTTTCTCCATCAGGCCGTAGGTATCGATACCGGATGCGGCAGCGGCCCTATCAGCCGCAGCCATTTCAGCAGGCGTCAGGAGAAGATCTGGAAGGCGTTCGCTCATCACACCATTCAATTCAAAAAGCGCCTAAAAAACAACCGCATGGCCACAAAAACAAAAGCACACTCTTTAGGCATATGCATATTTTTTAATCGAATCGATGATGACCTCCCGAAATTGACGTCGGGACGATTTTTTCGCTTTTCACGCCAGTTTTGCAAAAAATGCAGCCTTGCGAACCTCGTTTTTCATCAAAACGACATGCAAATGCAGGCAAACAGAGCCGCGCACGTAAAATTCCGCGATTTTTTGACCGAGACGGATTTCAAACTGGCACGATATCTGCATCATATCCCGCGAGCGGGAAAGTTCCTGCTGTAACGGGAGAAGCGGAGAGACATTTTCTCATGAAAAAGATCGAAGCGATCATTAAGCCTTTCAAGCTGGACGAGGTGAAGGAAGCCCTTCAGGAAGTCGGTCTGCAGGGTATCACTGTCACGGAAGCGAAGGGCTTCGGTCGCCAGAAGGGCCATACCGAACTCTACCGCGGCGCCGAATATGTCGTCGATTTCCTGCCGAAGGTGAAGGTTGAGGTCGTGCTCGCAGACGAAAACGCGGAAGCCGTGATTGACGCTATCCGCAAGGCCGCGCAGACGGGGCGCATCGGCGATGGAAAGATTTTCGTTTCCAACGTCGAGGAGGTTATCCGCATCCGCACCGGTGAAACCGGTATCGATGCCATCTGACCGGCTTTGCCGTCCGGCAGGGCCATCTATCCTCATCGCACATAACGTAAAGTCATCACAAAACAGAGGAAGCATCTTATGGCGAGTGCAAGCGAAATCCTGAAGCAGATCAAGGACAACGACGTCAAGTTCGTCGACCTGCGCTTCACCGATCCCAAGGGCAAGCTGCAGCACGTGACGATGGACGTAGCCTGCGTCGATGAAGACATGTTCGCCGATGGCGTGATGTTCGACGGCTCCTCGATCGGCGGCTGGAAGGCCATCAACGAGTCCGACATGGTGCTGATGCCCGACACCGAAACGGTGCATATGGACCCGTTCTTCGCTCAGTCGACCATGGTCATCGTCTGCGACATTCTCGACCCGGTTTCCGGCGAAGCCTATAACCGCGACCCGCGCGGCACCGCCAAGAAGGCCGAAGCCTACCTCAAGGCATCCGGCATCGGCGACACGATCTTCGTCGGCCCGGAAGCCGAATTCTTCGTCTTCGACGACGTCAAGTACAAGGCCGATCCGTACAATACCGGCTTCAAGCTCGATTCCACCGAACTGCCGTCCAACGACGATACCGATTACGAGACCGGCAACCTCGGTCACCGTCCGCGCGTCAAGGGCGGTTATTTCCCGGTTCCGCCTGTCGACAGCGCCCAGGACATGCGTTCGGAAATGCTGACGGTTCTCTCCGAAATGGGCGTCGTCGTCGAAAAGCACCACCATGAAGTGGCTGCCGCCCAGCACGAGCTCGGCATCAAGTTCGACACGCTGGTCCGCAACGCCGACAAGATGCAGATCTACAAATACGTCGTCCATCAGGTCGCCAACGCTTACGGCAAGACGGCAACCTTCATGCCGAAGCCGATCTTCGGCGACAACGGCTCGGGCATGCACGTGCACCAGTCGATCTGGAAGGGCGGCAAGCCGACTTTTGCGGGCGACGAATATGCCGGCCTTTCGGAAACCTGCCTCTACTACATCGGCGGCATCATCAAGCATGCCAAGGCGATCAACGCCTTCACCAACCCGTCGACGAATTCCTACAAGCGTCTCGTCCCGGGTTATGAAGCACCGGTCCTGCTCGCCTATTCGGCCCGCAACCGCTCGGCCTCCTGCCGCATTCCGTTCGGCTCCAACCCGAAGGCAAAACGCGTCGAGGTCCGCTTCCCGGATCCGACCGCCAACCCCTATCTCGCCTTCGCCGCCATGCTGATGGCCGGCCTCGACGGTATCAAGAACAAGATCCATCCCGGCAAGGCCATGGACAAGGACCTCTACGACCTGCCGCCGAAGGAACTGAAGAAGATCCCGACCGTCTGCGGTTCGCTGCGCGAAGCGCTGGAAAGCCTCGACAAGGACCGCAAGTTCCTGACGGCCGGCGGCGTCTTCGACGACGATCAGATCGATGCCTTCATCGAACTGAAAATGGCCGAAGTGATGCGCTTCGAAATGACGCCGCATCCTGTCGAATACGACATGTACTACTCGGCATAAGACAAGACTTGAAAGCCCCGGTTCGCCGGGGCTTTTTTCGATCCGGAGGCCAGGAGGACCGATGGGCGCAGATGACAGTCATGTGACGAAATCCCGCGAAAATCTTGATTTGCGGGGGACCGATCACCAAATTGGGTGAGAAAGGAAGTCGTACCATGAAAGAAAGAGTTGCAAAGTTCAGTATAGGCGAAGTGGTCCGGCACAAGGTTTTTCCGTTTCGCGGCGTCATCTTCGACGTTGATCCGGAGTTCGCGAATACGGAAGAGTGGTGGAATTCCATTCCCGCGGAAGTCCGCCCCAGCAAGGACCAGCCGTTCTACCATCTGCTCGCCGAAAACGACGAAAGCGAATATGTCGCCTACGTTTCCGAGCAGAACCTGGTAAGCGACGAGAGCGACACGCCGCTTCGCAATCCGCAGGTCGAGCAGATCTTCGACCGCAGCCCGACGGGCCAGTTCAAACCCAAGATGAGCTTCGCCCACTAAGTCGGACCCATGACCTCCGCGACAAGGCCCCGCATGACGGGGCCTTTCTTTTGGGCAACAAAAAACCCGGCTCGTGACCGGGTTTTTCATGAATTCCTGAAAGCCCTGATTACTGGGCCTTTGCTGCCTTCTGGGCGTCTTCCAGCTTCTTGCGGGCTTCCTCAGCCTTCTTCTGCATGCTGTCCTGCAGGCTGCGCTGGCTTTCGGCGAGCTTCGATTCGGAAACCGGTTCGCCGTCATAAGCGCCGGTGAAGCCTTCGAGCGAAACCTTGATCGGGTTCGGAGCGCGGCGGAAGTTGATCGAGGTGAAGACCACGTCGCTGCCCTTCTTGAGGCTTGCGATCATGGCGTCCGTCAGCGGGATTTCAGCGGTGCACTTGTCGGGCAGGCAGACGGCGTAATCGAGCTTCTGGCCCTTGCCGCCATCGATCTGCATGCTGATGCCCGGAGGAATCAGGCGTGCGGCCGGAACCGAAACCTGAAGGATCTTGCGGTTGATCTTGCCGGAAACCGAAATCAGGCCAACGGCCGTAACGAGCTGGCCGCCATTGGCAAGAACCAGGTTCTGAACAACGCAGATGTCGTTGTCTTCCTGCTTGCTGCAGGTCTTGTACCAGCCGAGGCGCGGCGCGCCGACAGCCTGTGCGGGCGCGTCTGCCGACACTGCCGGAGCCTGGGCGGCCGCGTCCTGTGCGAAGGACGAAACCGGAGCCGAAGCACCGAAGACCACTGCCATAACGGACAGTGCTGCCCGCATTTTCTTTTCAGACTTGAACATCATAACGAATTCCGTCTCCTGATATCCGTTGCGGGGCTACGTTCGGCCGCCCCAACCACCGGGTCGTTCGGCACTCCACCTCGTGGAAAATTAAGGCAAATGCATGACCCCAAAAACTTCGGGTCACGTGTTACATCGCACCGCTGAAGATATCCAGCATTTCTTTGGCAATTTCGCGGGCATTTTGGCACATAGGTAAAGAAAGCGGCGGCTGCGGTTGGAATCGAGCTGTCACATGCTACCCTTCCGGCGAATCGTGCCCATTGCCGCGCATCAAGGAATTTCAGCAATGCTCCGGATCGCCCTTTTCGCCGCTTTTGCGCTTGCCGCCAGTGCCGCCGCCGCAGAGCCCGTGCACGGTATCGCCATGCACGGCACACCGGCGCTGCCCGCCGACTACAAGAACTTCCCCTACGTCAATCCGGACGTGAAGAAGGGTGGAAAGATCACCTATGGCGTGGTTGGTACCTTCGACAACCTGAACCCGTTCATCATCAAGAGCAACCGCACGACCGCGCGCGGCATGTGGGATCCGCAGTTCGGCAACCTGGTCTACGAGGCGCTTCTGCAGCGCTCCAGCGACGAGCCTTTCACGCTCTACGGGCTACTCGCCGAGACCGTGGAATGGGACGAGGACCGCACCTTCGTGCAGTTCAACCTCAATCCCAAGGCCAAATGGTCCGACGGGCAGCCCGTGACGCCCGAGGACGTGATGTTTTCCTTCGAACTGCTGCGCGACAAGGGCCGTCCGCCCTTCTCCAGGCGTCTCGACGTCGTTTCCAAGATGGAGAAGGTCGGTGAACACGGGGTGCGCTTCACTTTCAACGACAAGGCCGATCGCGAGACACCTCTGATCTTCGGCCTGTTTCCGGTGCTGCCGAAACATGCGATCGACCCGGAAACCTTCGACCGCACGACCCTGACGCCGCCGGTGGGATCCGGCCCCTACAAGGTCAAAAGCCTCAAGCCCGGCGAGAGCATCACCTATGAGCGCGATCCGAACTACTGGGGCAAGGATATTCCGGCCAAGGTGGGCATGGACAATTACGACCAGATCAGCGTGCAATATTTCCTGCAGGATACGACGCTCTTCGAATCCTTCAAGAAAGGCGATATCGACATTTATCTCGACGGCAATCCGGGGCACTGGGCGAGCGCCTACGACTTCCCGGCCGCGACGTCAGGGACTGTCGTGAAGGATGTCTTCCAGCCGAAACTGCCGAGCGGCATGCTGGGTTTCGTCTTCAATACGAGGCGGCCGATCTTTGCCGATATCAAGGTACGCGAGGGCCTGTCGCTGGTCTTCGATTTCGAATGGGCCAACAAGAATCTCTATTCGGGCGCCTACAAGCGCACGCAAAGCTTCTGGCAGAATTCCGACCTTTCGAGTTTTGGCGTGCCGGCCGATGCGCGCGAACTGGAACTGCTCGGCCCGATCAAGGACAAGATCGATCCCGCCATTCTCGACGGCAGCTACAAGCTGCCGGAGACGGACGGCTCGGGACGCGACCGCAAGGTGCTGAAACAGGCCGTCGATCTTCTGAAACAGGCGGGATACACGATCCAGGGCGGAAAGATGGCGGATGCCAGCGGCAAGCAGCTCGCCTTCGAGATCATGACGCAGAACCCCGATCAGGAAAAACTCGCCGTCGCCTACCAGCGCTCGCTGCAGACGATCGGCGTTGCCGCCTCGATCCGCACCGTCGATGATTCGCAATATCAGAGCCGGACCAACAGTTTCGACTATGACATGATTATGAAGGCCTATACTTCGTCTCTGTCACCCGGCAACGAGCAGCTCGGCCGCTGGTCGTCCGCAGCCCGCACCCGCGAGGGCACCGACAGTTTCGCCGGCGCCAACGATCCGAATATCGACACGCTGATCGATCACCTGCTGCGGGCACGCTCGACCGAGGATTTTACGGCTTCGGTGCGCTCCTACGACCGGCTGCTGCTTTCCAACCACTATGTCTTGCCGCTGTATCACATCGATCATCAATGGGTGGCGCGCAACAAGCGCATCGGGCGTCCCGACAAGATGCCGCTCTACGGCTACCAGCTGCAGACCTGGTGGGATACGAGCGCGCAATAGTCACATCATCCGGCGCGCCGCTCTATTTCCTTTCTCTTGCCGCGACCTTCCTCTAAAGATCGTCCGGAACATTGCTCCGATCTCGGCCCTGCGCCATCGGAGGTTACAGAACAAGGAAATCGGAATGGAACGCATCACCATCGACGTCGTCTCCGATGTCGTCTGCCCCTGGTGTTATCTCGGCAAGGCGCGGCTGGAGCTGGCTATCGCCGAGGTGCAGGATGAAATCGGCGTCGATATCAATTGGCGTCCCTATCGCCTCAACCCCGATTATCCGCCCGAAGGCGTCGACCAGAAGAAGATGCTGGAAGAGAAGCTTGGCGGCGCAGAACGCGTGGCGCAGGCGCACAAGATGCTCACGGACTATGGCCGCGAGGTGGGCATCAACTTCGATTTCGAAGCCATCAAGATCGGCCCGAACACACTCGACGCGCATCGGCTGATCCATTGGGCCGTGGTCGAGGACCGGCAGAAGCAGGAAGCGGTCGTGTCGGCGCTGTTCAGGGCCAATTTCGAAGAAGGCCGCAATGTCGGCGATCACGAAGTGCTGCTCGATATCGCCGAGAAAGCCGGCCTGCAGCGCTCGGTCATCGCCGCCCTGCTTGCTTCGGATGCCGACCGCAGCGTCATTCTCTCGGAAATCGACGCGGCACAGCGCATGGGCGTCAACGGCGTGCCCTTCTTCATCTTCGACCAGCAATATGCCGTCAGCGGCGCACAGACGCCGGATGTGCTGGCGGGCGCGCTCCGCGAGATCGCCAAGGCGAAGGCCGAAGCGCGCGCCGGGTTGAACTGACCCGCGCCAGCATCGTCAAATTGGGAAGACAGTGGGGCAGTCCGGTTTAGCCGGGCTGCCCTCAGCTTTTTGCGAGTTCCGCAAGTTGCGTCATGATGACAGCGGCGCCTTGCAGGCGCTTTTCCGGGGTCGGCAGATCGCGGGTCAGGAACAGGCTGTGGTCGGGGCGGATCTTCGCCATCGTGCCCTGCTTGCCGATATAGCCGACGAGATTGGCCGGGTTCGGGAATTCCTTGTTGCGGAACTGCACGACGACGCCTTTCGGGCCGGCATCGAGCTTTTCGACATTGGCCGTGCGGCAGAGCGACTTGATATAGACGATCTTCAGCAGATGCTGGACTTCCGCCGGCATCGGCCCGAAGCGGTCGATCATCTCGGCGCCGAAGCCGTCGATCTCCTTGAGATCGGTCAGTTCGCCCAAACGACGATAGAGCGCCATGCGCAGATGCAGATCCGGCACGTAATTGTCGGGGATCATGACCGGCGTGCCGACGGAAATCTGCGGCGACCAGCCGGTATCGGCAATCTCGTCGATACCCTTCACTTCGGCAACGGCCTCTTCCAGCATCTGCTGGTAAAGCTCGAAGCCGACCTCCTTGATATGGCCGGACTGTTCCTCGCCGAGCAGGTTGCCGGCGCCGCGGATATCGAGGTCGTGGCTTGCGAGCTGGAAGCCGGCGCCGAGCGTATCGAGCGACTGCAGCACCTTGAGGCGGCGTTCGGCGGTTGCCGTCAGCACCTTGTTGACCGGCAGGGTGAAGAGCGCGAAGGCGCGCACCTTCGAACGGCCGACGCGGCCGCGCAGCTGGTAGAGCTGGGCAAGGCCGAACATATCGGCGCGGTGGACGATCAGCGTGTTGGCAGTGGGAACATCGAGGCCGGATTCGACGATGGTCGTCGAGAGCAGCACATCATAGCGGCCTTCGTAGAAGGCGTTCATGATGTCCTCCAATTCACCGGCCGGCATCTGGCCGTGGGCGACGGCGACCTTCAGCTCCGGCACGTCGGACTGGAGGAAGGCGTGCACATCCGCCAGATCGGCAAGGCGCGGGCAGACATAGAAGCTCTGGCCGCCGCGATAGTGCTCGCGCATCAGCGTTTCGCGGATGACGAGGCTGTCGAAGGGCGAAATGAAGGTGCGCACCGCCATACGATCGACGGGCGGCGTGGTGATGAGCGAGAGCTCGCGCACCCCGGTCATGGCAAGCTGCAGCGTGCGCGGGATCGGCGTTGCCGAGAGCGTCAGGACGTGGACGTCGCTCTTCAGCTCCTTCAGGCGCTCCTTGTGCTTCACCCCGAAATGCTGCTCTTCGTCGATAATCAGCAGGCCGAGATTGGCGAACTTGATGCCGGCGCCGAGCAGCGCATGGGTACCGACGACGATATCCGTCTTGCCCTCGGCCACTTCCTTTTTCGTCAGCGCCAGTTCCTTGGAGCCGACGAGGCGCGAGGCCTGCTGGACGCGGACCGGCAGACCACGGAAACGCTCGGAGAATGTCTTGAAATGCTGGCGGGAGAGCAGCGTGGTCGGCACGACGACGGCAACCTGTACGCCGTTCATGGCCGCAACGAAGGCGGCGCGCAGGGCCACTTCGGTCTTGCCGAAGCCGACGTCGCCGCAAACGAGGCGGTCCATCGGGCGGCCGGCGCCGAGATCGCTTCGCACGGCTTCGATCGCGTTGTCCTGATCCTCCGTTTCGTCATAGGGGAAACGGGCGGCGAACTCGTCATAGAGCCCTTCCGGCGTCGTCAGCACCGGCGCGTGGCGCGTCAAGCGTTCGGCGGCGATGCGGATCAGCGCATCGGCCATATCCAGCAGGCGGCGCTTGAGCTTGGCCTTGCGCATCTGCCATGCGCCGCCGCCAAGCTTGTCGAGCGGGACGTCGGTGCTTTCGCCACCGAAGCGCGAGAGCAGGTCGATGTTTTCGACCGGCAGGAAGAGTTTGGCATCGTCGGCATATTGCAGTTCGAGGCAGGCATGCGGGGCGCCTGCCGCCTCGATCGTGCGCAACCCGACGAAACGGCCGATACCATGTTCGGCGTGGACGACGATCGATCCTTCGTCGAGGCCGGCGACTTCGGAAATGAAATCGGCGGCGCGCTTGCGGCGGCGGGAACGGCGCACCATGCGGTCGCCGAGAATATCCTGCTCGCCGATGACGACGAGATCGCCGCTCTCGAAGCCGGATTCGAGGCTGAGCACGGCTGCCGCCGCCTCACCTTTCGCGAGGCCCGACACATCCTTCAGCGCCGCGATCGGCTTGACGCGTTCGAGGCCGTGTTCGTTCAAAACCTGCAGCAGGCGCTCCAGAGACCCTTCGGTCCAGGCGGTGATGACGACCTTCGCGCCGCCGGCGCGTTTATCGGCAATGTGCCTGACGACCACGTCGAAGATGTTGACACGCTCGGCATCCCCGCCGCCTTCGGCATTGGAGCGCGCCCAGCGCTGGCCCTGGCGCGCATCGAGATTGACGACGCGGCGCGCCTCCCCCTCGTGCTCGTTGAAGGGCGAGACCCTGATCGCGTTGATCGCATCGAGCGTGCGCGCAAAGGTCTTGCTGTCGAGATAGAGCTGGCCGGGCGTCACCGGCTTATAGGGCGTGCCCTGCGCCATCTGGCCCTTGCCCTGCTGGCCGGAATTCAGGCGCGCATCGTAATAGTCATAGACGAGCTTGGAGCGTTCCTCGGCTGCTTCACGCACCGTATGGTCGGTGACGATGCGGAAGCCGGAGAGGTAATCGAACACCGTATCCAGCTTCTCGTAGAAGAGCGGCAGCCAATGTTCCATGCCAGGGTAGCGGCGACCTTCCGACACGGCGAGATAGAGCGCGTCATCGCGCGTGGCCGCACCGAAGGCGGAGAGGTAATTCTTGCGGAAGCGGCTGATCGTATCCGGGGTCAGCGTCACCTCGCTCATGGGATTGAGATCGAGGGAGCGTACCTGCCCCGTCGTGCGCTGGCTGGCGGGATCGAAGCTGCGGATCGATTCCAGCGTATCGCCGAAGAAATCGAGGCGAACCGGCTCTTCCGAACCGGGCACGAAGACATCGAGGATGCCGCCGCGCACGGCATATTCGCCGACTTCGCGCACGGTGGCCACCCGCTCGAAACCGTTGCGCTCCAGCCGGCCGGCAATATCGTCCATGCGCACCTGATTGCCGGGGCGCGCCGAGAAAGCCAGGCTTTCGATGATGTCCTGCGGGGCCACCTTCTGCAGCATGGCGTTGACCGTGACCAGCACGATGGCCGCATGCGGTTTCTTATGGTGCGCGATCAGGCCGGAGAGGGCCGCGAGGCGGCGCGCCGAGGTATCGGCGCTCGGCGAGACGCGGTCATAGGGTAGACAGTCCCAGGCCGGTAGCGTCAGAACCGGAATATCGGGCGCCACGAAACCCAGCATCTGCTCCAGATCGGCCATGCGATGGCCGTCCGACAGAACATAGGCGACCGGCTCGCCGTTGCGGGCGAGTTCGGCGAGCAATAGCGGCTCCATGCCGGCCGGCACGTTGCCGATCGTCAGCGGCTCGGCGGCGGCTGCGAGTTTCTTGGCGTCAAAACCAGGGATCATTCCGGTATCCGGGGCGTCTCGAAATCGGGCTTGTAGGCGGCGATGCGGGCAAACATGGGGGTCTGCAAATGCTCGGGCGTCGGCCAGGTTCCCATGATCCAGCGCACGAGGTCGTTATCCTCTTCGGCCATGATCGTCTCGAACTCGTCGAGCTCGGCCTCGCTCATGGTGGGAAGTTCGTTTTCGGCGAACTGACCGAAGACAAGGTCCATCTCTCTGATGCCGCGATGCCAGCAGCGGAAAAGAATCCGGCGTCGGCGCGGGTCGAGACCGGCGCTCGTGAGCGTTACTCCTGTCATGGCATCACCTTCCTTGTTGATGCGCCTCTATAGACCCTCGAAAGCGGCTTGTCAGCCTTGCCAAGGCCCTATTGTTCATCGCATTTTGGCATCCATGCGCCCCGCCATTCTCGATCCGCTGTTTTCTCCCGTTTCGGGCCTTCCGGGCGTCGGCCCGAAGATCTCGGAGCTTTTCGTCAAGCTGCTCGGGCGCGAGACACCGGAGGATTGCCGGGTTATCGATCTCCTGTTCCATGCGCCCTCCTCGCTGATCGACCGCCGCAACCAGCCGGGAATCGCCCGCGCGCCGCAAGGCGCGATCGTGACGATCACGGCGCGTGTCGATCGGCATCAGGCGCCGCCGCGCGGCAATCGCAACGTTCCCTACCGGGTCTTCCTGCATGACGAGACGGGCGAGCTGACGCTCGTCTTCTTCCGCGGCCAGGCGGCGTGGCTGGAAAAGCAGTTGCCGATCGACGAGGACGTAACCGTCAGCGGCAAGGTCGACTGGTTCAACGGCCGCGCCTCGATGGTTCACCCAGATTACATCGTCAAGGCAAGCGAGGGTGAGAACCTGCCGCTGGTCGAGCCGATCTATCCGCTGACGGCGGGGCTTTCCCCGAAGACGCTGCGCAAGATCATCGAGGCGGCGCTGCCGCGCATGCCGGAGCTGCCGGAATGGATCGATCTTTCGCTGTCGCAGAAACAGGGCCTGCCCTCCATCCGCGACAGTTTCCATATGTTGCACGAGCCGCGGGATACGTCCGACATAGACCCGCAAACCCCTGCCCGGCGCAGGCTCGCCTATGACGAATTCCTCGCCGGCCAGCTGTCCTTGGCGCTGGTGCGGCAACGGCTGCGAAAGGTCGCCGGCCAGCCCGTGCATGCCACCGGAGAAATCAGCAGCAAGATATTGCGGGACCTTCCCTTTTCGCCGACGAGCAGCCAGACGCAGGCCGTTGCCGACATTCTGAGGGACATGGCCGGCAATGAGCGCATGCTGCGGCTGCTTCAGGGCGATGTCGGCTCCGGCAAGACGCTGGTGGCGCTGCTTTCGATGGCTGCCGTCATAGAAAGCGGCGGACAGGCCGTGCTGATGGCGCCGACCGAAATCCTCGCCCGCCAGCATCATGCGACAATCTCGAAATTCGCCGATGCCGCCGGGCTTGCCGTCGAGGTGCTGACGGGTCGCACCAAGGGGCGTGAGCGCGAGGATATTCTCGAGCGTATCGCGTCCGGCGAAGCGCAGATCATTATCGGCACGCATGCGCTCTTCCAGGAGAGCGTCAACTACAAGAACCTGATGCTGGCCGTCGTCGACGAGCAGCACCGTTTCGGCGTGCACCAGCGCCTGCGGCTGACGGCGAAGGGCATCTCGCCGCATATGCTGGTCATGACCGCAACGCCGATCCCGCGCACGCTCGTGCTGGCGGCCTTCGGCGACATGGACGTCTCCAAACTGACGGAGAAGCCGGCGGGGCGAAAGCCGATCCAGACGATCACCGTGCCGGCCGAGCGCACGGGCGAGATCGTCGGCCGGCTGAAGAGTGCGCTCGCCGACGGCAAGAAGGCCTACTGGATCTGCCCGCTGGTGGAAGAATCCGAAGAACTCGATCTGATGTCGGTGGAAGAGCGGCACGCGACGCTCGTCTCGGCCCTCGGCCCCGGCATCGGCCTCATCCACGGGCGCATGAGCGGACCGGAGAAAGATGCGGTCATGCTGGCCTTCAAGAGCGGCGAATTGCGGCTGCTGGTGGCGACGACCGTTGTCGAGGTCGGCGTCGACGTGCCGGATGCGACGATCATGGTGATCGAACATGCCGAGCGCTTCGGCCTGGCGCAGCTGCACCAGCTTCGCGGCCGTGTCGGGCGCGGAGACGAGGCCTCCACCTGTATCCTGCTCTACAAGGGGCCGCTTGGCGAAACCGGCCATGCCCGGCTTTCGATCATGCGTGAAACGGAAGACGGTTTCCGCATTGCCGAGGAAGATCTGAAACTGCGCGGCGAAGGCGAGCTTCTCGGCACGCGCCAGTCCGGCACGCCAGGTTTCCGGATCGCGAGCCTGGAGGCGCATGCCGATCTCCTGGAGATCGCCCGCAAGGATGCAGCCTATCTTATCGAGCGCGATCCCGAGCTGACGAGCGAGCGCGGCGAGGCCGTGCGCACCCTGCTCTATCTCTTCCGCCGCGATGAGGCGATCCGGTTCCTGAGAGCGGGTTAGAGCCTAATCGACCTTCGATATCGCCTTCGGCTTGGGGCGCAGGACCGGGACATGTTCCGGGGCGACAAGGCCGCCCGATATCAGGAACTTGGCGGCATCTTCCGGGCTCATGTCGAGCACGGTGATCTTGTCGCGCGGCACGAAGATCAGGAATCCGGCCGTCGGCACCGGCGTCGGCGGCAGGAAGACGGCGACCATATCCTGCCCCATCGCGTTGAACTTCGATGCGATCTCGCCCTTGGCGTCGGTGGCGACGAAAACCAGCGACCACAGGCCCGGCCCCGGATATTCGATGAGGCCGACCTTCTTGAAGGAATTCGACTGTTCCTTCAGCACCGTTTCGAAGATCTGCTTCACGCTTCTGTAGATGGTGCGCACCAGAGGCATGCGCTGGACGATCGATTCGCCGAAACGGACGATGCTCTGGCCGATCAGGTTCTTGCCGAGGAAGCCGACAATGGTGATCAGCACCACGGCGATCAGCAGGCCGAAACCGGGAATGGCGACGTTGATATAACTCTCGGGGTTCCAGCGTGCCGGGATATAGGGCCGCACCCAGCTGTCCGACCAGTGGATGAAGGTCCAGGTCAGCCAGATCGTGATGGCGATCGGTGCGCAGATGATCAAACCAGCGAGGAAATTATTCCTCAGCCGCATGGCGACCGGCACTCGGGGGGCCTTATCGGTCATCTTTTCTGATGAACTCCGTTTCAGTCTCTAGACAGGCCGTTTCACCGGCCTTCCCCCTGTGTCCGCAGGCACAAAATTGCCAGAATTCGCGTTGCTGCACAACATGTTTCAGCCCATCCGGGCTTACTCCACAGTCACCGATTTTGCGAGGTTGCGCGGCTGGTCGACATCGGTCCCCATGAAGACCGCCGTGTGATAGGCGAGCAGCTGGATCGGCAGCGAGAAGATCATCGGCGCGATGATCTCATCGACAACGGGAAGCGTGATCGTCGCCATGGTCGGCAGCTTGGAGGCGGCAGCACCGGCCTCGTCGGTGATGAAGATGATGCGGCCGCCGCGGGCGGCCACTTCCTGCATGTTGGAGACGGTCTTTTCGAAGAAACGGTCGTAGGGGGCGATGACGATGACGGGCATGTTTTCATCGATCAGCGCGATCGGCCCATGCTTCAATTCGCCGGCGGCATAACCTTCGGCATGGATGTAGGAGATTTCCTTGAGTTTCAGCGCGCCTTCCATGGCAAGCGGGAAACTGGTGCCGCGGCCGAGATAGAGCACGTCCTTGCACTTGGAAAGTTCGCGCGACAGGCTTTCCATCTGCGGCTGGATGAGGTTGAGCACGCGGCTCATGACGCGCGGCATTTCCGCCAGATGGCGCACCATCGCCTTCTCGTCGTCGGCGCCGATCGTGCCGCGGGCGCGGCCGGCGCCGATGGCGAGCGAGGCAAGCACGGCCAGCTGGCAGGTGAAGGCCTTGGTGGAGGCGACGCCGATTTCCGGGCCGGCCATGATCGGGAAGACGGCATCGGATTCGCGGGCAATGGTCGATTCGCGCACGTTGACGACGGCGCCGATCTTCAGGCCGTTGTCCTTGCAGTAGCGCAGCGACGCCAATGTGTCGGCGGTTTCGCCCGACTGCGAGATGAAGAGCGCGGCCTGCGAGGGCTGCAGCGGCATTTCGCGGTAGCGGAATTCGGAGGCAACATCGATCTCGACCGGCAGGCGCGCGTAGCGCTCGAACCAGTATTTGCCGATCAGGCCGGCAAGATAGGCGGTGCCGCAGGCGGAGATCGCAAGGCCGGTCGCCGCCTTGAAGTCGATCGCGGATGCATTCGGGCTGATCGTATTGGCGGCGAAATCCACATAGTGGCTGAGCGCGTGGGAGATGACCTCCGGCTGCTCGTAGATTTCCTTCTCCATGAAATGGCGATGATTGCCCTTGTCGACCACATAGGCGGTCGCCTGGGAAACCTGGCGCGGGCGCTTGACCACCTTGCCGGAGAAATCGAGCACGGTCGCGCCGTCGCGGGTGATGATCGCGCAATCGCCATCGACGAGATAGGTGATTTCGTTGGTGAAGGGCGAAAGCGCGATGGCATCGGAGCCCAGGAACATTTCGCCCCTGCCGTAACCGACGGCAAGCGGCGGGCCGGAGCGGGCGGCCATGAGCGTGCCGGGATCGCTCTTCAGCATGACGGCCAGCGCATAGGCGCCGGTGACGCGGTTCAGCATCTTCAGCATGGCGTCGCGCGGAGACAGGCCTTCGCGCAGATATTTCGCCATGAGGTGAGCGACGACCTCCGTGTCGGTCTGGCTCTGGAAGGCGGCACCTTCGTGGGTCAGCTCGTCGCGCAGTTCGGAGAAATTCTCGATGATGCCGTTGTGGACGACGGCGACGCCGTCGACGAAATGCGGATGGGCATTGGTTTCGTTCGGCACGCCATGGGTGGCCCAACGCGTATGGGCAATGCCCGTCGTTCCCGGCAGCGGTTCGCTGTCCAGGCGCTTCTCGAGGTTGAAGAGCTTGCCCTCGGCGCGGCGGCGGTCCATCACGCCTTCATGGATGGTGGCAACGCCGGCAGAATCGTAACCGCGATATTCCAGCCGCTTCAGCGCATCGACGAGACGGCCCGCAACCGGCGCATTTCCGACGATCCCCACAATTCCGCACATGCAAACGTCCCCTCAGGCATCAATATCGACGCCAGTCCTAGCGATTCCCGCTTATTTCTCAATTGGTCGTGCGGTCACTTTCGGTTTCCGCACGTTACGGAAGAGGGCTCAGCCCTTGGCCTTCTTCGCCGCCTTGATGGCGAGCGCACGTTCGCGCAGGGCCTTCGCCCGCTCGGGCTTGACCTCCTGGCGGGCGCGACCGAAGGCGAGCGCATCGGCCGGCACATCGGCCGTGATGACGCTGCCCGAGGCAATATAGGCGCCGTTGCCGATCGTCACGGGAGCGACCAGCGAGGAATTGGAGCCGACGAAGGCATCCTTGCCGATGACGGTTTCGAACTTGTTCACCCCGTCATAATTGCAGGTGATCGTGCCGGCGCCGATATTGGTGCCCGATCCGACGACGGCATCCCCGATATAGGTCAGATGGTTGACCTTGGCTCCCTCGCCGATCCTGCCGTTCTTGACCTCGCAGAAATTGCCGACCTTGGAGCCCGCCGAGAGATCCGCACCCGGACGCAGGCGCGCGAAAGGACCGACTGTTGCGCCTTCGCTCACATGCGCGCCCTCGATATGCGAGAAGGCGTGGATGACCGCGCCACCGTCGATGACCGCGCCGGGGCCGAAGACGACGTTCGGCTCGATCAGCGCGTCCTGGCCGATGACGGTATCGTAGCTGAGAAAAACCGTTTCCGGGGCAATCATCGTGACACCCGAAAGCATCAGCTCATGGCGGCGCCGCTCCTGCCAGAACCGCTCGATCGCGGCGAGTTCCGCACGGTTGTTGCAGCCGGTCATCTCGACCTCGGGCGCATCGACGGCGGTGACGCGACCGCCCAGCGAGCGGGCGATCTCAACGAGATCGGTCAGATAATATTCGCCCTTTGCGTTGCTGTTGCCGATGCGCGACAGGAGGTCGAGCGCCTTGCGGCCATTGATCGCCATCAGGCCGCTGTTGCACCATTTGACAGCGCGTTCGGCATCGGTCGCATCCTTTTCCTCCCGGATGGCGATCAGCTCTCCGTCCTTGACCAGCAGGCGGCCGTAGCCGGTCGGGCGCTCCGTATGGAAACCGATGACGACCACATCGCTGCCTTCGGCGAGCGCCTTGCGGGCTTCGAGCAGCGGGCCTGATGTCTGCAACGGCACATCGCCGTAGGTCACGAGAATATCGTCATAGCCCTCGGCAATCGCCTCGCGGGCGGCGAGAACGGCGTGGCCGGTGCCGAGGCGCTGTTCCTGCAGATAGGATTGGATCTTCACGCCGCCGATCTCGGCAGCCTTCGCCACTTTCTCGGCGTCGCGACCGACGACGAGCGCGACGGAGGAAATGCCGGTCGCCGCCACGGCATCGACGACATGGGCGATCATCGGCCGGCCGGCCACCTCATGCAGCACTTTCGACTTTGCGGATTTCATTCGCGTGCTGTCGCCGGCGGCGAGAATGACGGCAAGGCAGGTGCGTTCCATGGGCAGACTCCGAGAATCCATTGCTAGGCGGATGGTCTGCCGCTCATAGCAGCAAGGCGAGGCTTCAAAAAGACGAAATCGGCAGGGAAACGATGGGCTCGGAGAGCGCGGAGAAGGCTTCGTGGACGTGTTCCCTGCCCTCGATGATGACATCCTCCATCGCCTTGCGCGCCGCGGCCGTGTCGCCTGCGGCGATGGCATCGACGATGCGCATGTGGGTTTCGGCGATGTTGGCGAAACCGCTCTGCGAGGGCGGCGTACTCATGCGGAACATGCCGACGAGTGCTGCTTCGATGAGCCCGCCGAGCGTGCGCATGAAAGGATTGTGCGATGCTTCGGAAACGGCAAGGTGAAACCGCAGGTCGGCAAGTGCCAGGCTGTCGGCGGTGTGGCCGCTTTCGGCCATGTCGAGCGCCAGGCCGCGCAGCAACTCGATCTCGGCCGGCTTTGCACGCTCGGCCACGAGACCGGCGGCAAATGGTTCGAAGGCCAGGCGGATATCGTAAAGGTGCAGGAGGAATTCTTCGCTCACACCGTTGGCGAAATGCCAGGAGATGATTTCGGTGTCGAACATGTTCCAGAAGTTCTTTTCCGTCACACGCGTGCCGACACGCGCCTTGGCAACGACCATGCCCTTGGCCGCAAGCGTCTTCATCGTTTCGCGCAGCACCGTGCGCGAGACCTTGAAGCGCTGCGCCAGCTCTCCGTCTCCGGGCAGGATCGTGCCGACAGGATAGGTGCCGGCAACGATTGCCCGGCCGAGTTCATCGACGACATGCGCGTGGCTTGTTCGGGTTCTTCGCCCTGCCTTTCGGGTTTCAAGCGGTCTGTCGCGCAATCCGTCACTCCTCCTAGCCATATCTCCTGTTCAGACCGGAAAGGAAAAGGATGGCCTTCTGCATTATCATGAACGCAAAAAGCAGCAGGCCAATCAGGATTTTCGTCCACCAGCTCGACAGCGTGCCGTCGAAAGTGATGTAAGTCTGAATGAGCCCCTGGATCAGCAGACCGATGAAGGTCCCTGCCACGAATCCCGCTCCTCCCGTCAGCAGCGTCCCTCCGATGACGACTGCCGCGATGGCATCGAGTTCGACACCCACCGCTGCAAGAGAATATCCGGCAGACGTGTATAGGGAAAAAACGATTCCGGATAGACCCGCCAGAAAACCCGACAATGCATAGATCTGGATCGTCGTGCGCGCCACCGGCACGCCCATCAGCTGCGCCGTCTGCACGCCGCCGCCCAGCGCATAGACATTGGTGCCGAAACGGGTGCGGTGAGCGATGAAGATGCCGGCCGCAAATACGAGCAGCATGATGGTGCCGATCAGCGTCAGCCGGCCGCCGCCGGGCAGACGATAGTAGAGGCTGGTCAACGTCGAATAATATTCGTGATTGATCGGGATACTGTCGATCGAGAGCACATAGGCCATGCCGCGGGCGAGGAACATGCCGGCAAGCGTGACGATGAAGGGCGGCATCTGCAGGAAATGGATGATCATGCCCATGACCGCGCCGAAAGCGGTGGTGATGACGAGAACGATCGCAAAGGCCGCCAACGGGTGAATGCCGGTATTCTGCAGGATGACAGCCAGGAAAACGCCGGTGAAGGCGATGACCGAGCCGATCGACAGATCGATGCCGCCGGAAATGATGACGAAAGTCATGCCGACGGCGGCGATGCCGAGAAAGGCGTTGTCGGTCAGGAGGTTGCCGATGACGCGCGTCGACAGCATGTTCGGATATTGCAGCGTGCAGACCGCATAGGCGAGGATGAAGATGACGATCGTCGCCAGGAGCGGCAGGTATTTGGAATTCATTTGCGCTCTCCCGCGTCCGTCCGACGGCTCAGAAAGCCGGTCAGCGACGACATTGCCGGCGACTGGATGACCAGAATGACGATGATGATGACCGCCTTGATGATGAGGTTGAACTCCGGCGGGAAACCGGAGAGCAGGATGCCGGTATTGACCGCCTGAATGATCATGGCGCCGATCAGCGAGCCGACGATGCTGAAACGGCCGCCAAGCAGCGAATTGCCGCCGACAACCACCGCCAGGATGGCGTCGAGTTCCAGCCAGAGGCCGGCATTGTTGGCATCGGCCCCCTTGATGTCCGCGGCCACGATGATGCCCGCCACGGAAGCGCAAAGGCCGCTCAGCATGTAGACCGCCATCAGCAGCACCGGCGTCTGCACGCCCGATAGCGTGCTGGCGCGCCGGTTGATGCCGACCGCCTCGATCAGCATGCCGAGCGCTGTCCGGCGGACCAGCAGGATGACCAGCAGGCCGACAATCAGCCAGATGACGACAGGCATGGGCAGGAAGGCAAAGGAGCCGCTGCCGAAAAAGATCAGCCCGTCATCGTTGAAGGTCATGATGACGCCCTCGGTGATGAGCTGCGCTATGCCGCGGCCGGCGACCATAAGAACCAGGGTTGCAATAATCGGCTGGATATTGAGGACGGCGACGAGGAAGCCGTTCCAGACCCCGCAGAGCAGGCCGACGATGACAGTCAGCGCGAGCGTATAGGCAAGCGAATTGCCCTCGACGATCGACGAGGCGGCAACCGCGCCGCAGATCGCAATGACCGCGCCGACCGACAGGTCGATGCCCTTGGTGGCAATCACCAGCGTCATGCCGATCGCCAGCAGCGCCACGGGCGCGCCGCGATTGAGCACGTCGATGATGCTGCCATAGAGGCGACCGTTTTGAACAATGACATTAAGAAATTGCGGGAAGAAGCTGAAATTCAACAGAAGAACAACCAGAAGCGCAATCAATTGTGGCGCAAGACGAAAGCCAAGCGCCTTCAGCGAGGCAGTCATGCATCCTCCGTTCGTTTGTCGGCTGCAGCAATGGCATCAACGATACCGGCGGCACTGATGCGCTCGCCGGTCAGTTCCGCGATATGTTCGCGATCGCGAAGCACGATGACGCGCGAGCTATAGGCAACCAGTTCCTCCAGCTCGGAGGAAATGACGATCAGCGACATGCCCCTGGCGCAGAGCTGCTCGATGAGCTTGATGATTTCGGCATGCGCACCGACATCGATGCCGCGCGTCGGTTCATCGAGGATCAGGAAATCCGGATTGGTGGCGAGCCACCGGGCAAGGATCGCCTTCTGCTGATTGCCGCCGGAAAGCAGCCGGATGGGCTTTTCCCGATCGGTCGTGCGGATATCGAGCGCCTTGATATAGTCGTCGGCGATCGCGTTCTGCTCGGCGCGCGAAAGCGGCCGCGCCCAGCCGCGGCGTGCCTGCAGGGCAAGCGCGATATTCTCGCGGATCGACAGGTCGCCGATGATGCCATCCGTCTTGCGGTCCTCGGGGCAGAAACCGAAGCCCCTGGCAATTGCCATGCGCGGGCTGGAGAGCGCCACAGGCTTTCCATCGATCTTTGCCACGCCGCTATCGGCGCTCTCGATACCGAAGAGAAGCTCGGCCGTTTCCGTGCGCCCCGAACCCAGAAGCCCTGCGATGCCGACAACCTCGCCGACGCGAACCTCGAGATCGAAGGGCTTCACCTTGCCGCGCTTTCCATAACCCTCGAAGGCATATCTGACCGCACCGGCAGCAATTGCGTGTTGTCTTGCGGCGTGTTCCGTCTGGGCGAGCTCGCGCCCGAGCATCATGGCGATCAGGTTCTGCCGCGGCAGTTCGGCTGCCTCATGCGTCCCGACAAGCCGGCCGTTGCGCAACACGGTGATGCGATCGCTGACCGCATAGACCTGCTCTATGAAATGAGTAATGAAGACAATGCCCAATCCGCGTTTTTTCAAGTCGTTTATGATGCCGAACAGCATCTCGACTTCGTGCGTATCGAGACTGGCGGTGGGCTCGTCGAGAATGAGGACCTTGCCGGAGAGATCGACGGCGCGGGCGATCGCCACGATCTGCTGGACGGCGACCGAATAGCGGTCGAGCTGCGCGGTCACGTCGATATCCAGGCCGTAGCCGGCCAGAAGCTCGCGGGCATTCCTGTTCATCGTGCGGGCATCGATCATGCCGAACCGCTTCGGCTGGCGGCCCAGGAACAGGTTTTCGGCAACGCTCAGATTGGAGAGGAGGTTGACCTCCTGATAGACGGTGCCGATGCCGAGCTTCTGGGCGGCCAGCGTATCGGCCGGGTCGATCTCGCCGCCATCCAGCGTCAGGCTGCCGGCGTCGCGACGATAGGCGCCCGTAATGCACTTGATGAGCGTCGATTTGCCGGCACCGTTTTCACCGAGAAGCGCATGTACCTCGCCCCGGCGCAGCGTGAAATCCACCTTGTCCAGGGCGATGGCGCCGGGGAAGAATTTCGATATGCCGGAGGCTGCGAGAATATTCTCGAAATTGTGAACCATGAGGGTTGCTGTTTCCTGATATTGCGCCTTGAGCCTGTACCAAACACGGGCATGACGCCCTGATGGTACCGGCAGTTCCGCACCGGCCCATGAGGGGCCGGTGCGGTTCCAGCTTCACATCAGTAACCCTGACCCTTCTTTTCCTCGTAGACCTTCATCGGATCGTCGGACTGGGTGTAGAGCTTGGATTCCGTCTGGATCCACTTCGGCGGCGCCTTCTTGTCCTTGAGGTATGCGTCGAGCGCATCGAAGGCGGGGCCGGCCATGTTCGGCGTCAGTTCGACGGACGCGTTTGCCTCGCCTTCGGACATGGCCTTGAAGATATCGGGCACGGAGTCGATCGAAACGATCAGGATATCCTTGCCGGGCTTCAGGCCGGCTTCCTTGATCGCCTGGATGCCGCCGACAGCCATGTCGTCGTTATGGGCGTAGAGGGCGCAGATGTCCTTGCCGCCGTTTTCAGCCTTCAGGAAGCTTTCCATGACTTCCTTGCCCTTGGTGCGGGTGAAGTCGCCGGTCTGGCTGCGGACGATCTTGAAGTTGTCGTGGCCCTTGATGGCTTCCTCGAAGCCCTTCTTGCGGGCGATGGCGGGCGACGAACCCGTCGTGCCCTGAAGTTCGACGACATTGCACTTCTTGTCGCCGACGGTCTTGACCAGCCAGTCGCCGGCAACCTTGCCTTCATGAACCTGATCGGAGGTGACAGCCGTCAGGTAGAGGTCATCGGGAGCCTTGATCGTGCGGTCGAGCAGGATGACCGGAATATTGGCTTCCTTGGCTTCCTTGAGAACGTCATCCCAGCCGGTTTCGACGACGGGAGCGATCAGGATGGCATCCACGCCCTGGGCGATGAAGGAACGGAGAGCCTTGATCTGATTTTCCTGCTTCTGCTGGGCATCGGCAAATTTCAGGTCGATGCCGCGCTTTTCAGCCTGCTGCTTAGTCACGGTCGTTTCAGCCGCGCGCCAGCCCGATTCCGAGCCGATCTGCGAGAAGCCAACCGTCAGGTTTGCAGCCGAAGCAGAACCGAACATGCAGGCAGCCAGAACCGTGGCACTCAAAAGTGCAGTCTTCAATTTCATGATTTCCTCCCAAAGCCGCTCCTCGCGGCGCAGGGTCAAAAAATCATATAGTATTACTTTTGTAAATCGGTATTTTAGTATGCGCTGCAGCAAAAAAGGCGCCCTTTTCAGGACGCCTTTTCGCAACTGCGAGTTACAAGATCAGATCATTGCGCCGGCAGCTTGTCGTCCACGCCTTCGACATAGAAGTTCATGCCGAGCAAGGTGGCGTCATCGGCCTTTTCGCCGGCCTTGAGCCAGGGCGTCCCGTCCTGCTTGTTGATCGGACCGGTGAAGGGATGCAGTTCGCCGGACTTGATCTTGGCTTCGGTTTCCTCGGCCATCTTCTTCACGTCGTCAGGCATGTTCGTGTAAGGCGCCATCTTGAGGATGCCGTCCTTCAGGCCGTCCCAGCTCTGCTCGGACTTCCAGGTGCCGTCCAGAAGCGCATGGACGCGCTTGGAGTAGTAGTTGCCCCAGGTATCGACGATTGCCGTCAGCTGCGCCTTCGGGCCGGCTGCGATCATGTCGGACGCCTGGCCGAAGGCATGGATGCCGCGTTCTTCGGCAACCTGCATCGGCGCGGTCGTGTCGGTATGCTGCGTCAGCACATCGACGCCCTGGTCGATCATGGCCTTGGCGGCGTCGGCTTCCTTGCCCGGATCGAACCAGGTGTTGACCCAGATGACCTTCAGCTTGAAGCTCGGATCGACGGACCGGGCGCCCTGCTCGAAGGAGTTGATGCCCATCACCACTTCCGGAATCGGGAAGGAGGCAATGTAGGCGGCGCCGTGATTCTTCGACGTCTTGGCGGCGATCTGGCCGAGAATGTAGCGGCCTTCGTAGAAGCGCGAGTTGTAGGTCGCCAGATTCGGGCCGGCCTTGTAGCCGGTGCCGTGTTCGAACTTGACGTCCGGGAACTTGGCGGCGACCTTGACCGTCGCGTCCATGAAGCCGAAGGACGTCGTGAAGATCAGCTTGCAGCCGGAACGGGCGAGACGCTCGATGGCGCGCTCGGCATCCGGGCCTTCCGGCACGTTTTCAAGGTAAGGCGTTTCGATCTTGTCGCCGAACTCGGCCTGGACCTGCTGGCGGCCGACATCGTGCGCCTGCGAATAGCCGCCGTCATTGTGCGCTCCGACATAGACGAAGCAGACCTTCGTCTTGTCCGCAGCCGCGGCGGCGGAGGAGATGCCGATTACGGCTGCGGCCGTTGCGGCAAGTGTGAGTGCGAACTTCTTCATGATGACCCCTGTTGGTTTGAAGATTTTCCGGAAACCCGTCTTGGTGTTCTTGTTCTATCGCTCCGGCACGAAGGCTTTTCCAAGCGACGCGGGCGTGTTGATCAACGTCGTGCGCCGATTATGAGAAATGATGATGAGAACCACAATAGTCGCGGCATAGGGCAGCATCGAAAGGAACTGCGCGGGGATGCCGAGACCGAAGGCCTGCGCATGGAGCTGCAGGATCGTGACCGCTCCGAAGAGATAACCGCCGGCAAAGACCCGCCACGGGCGCCAGGAAGCGAAGACGACCAGCGCCAGCGTGATCCAGCCGCGGCCGGCCGACATGTTTTCCACCCATTGCGGCGTGTAGACGAGCGACAGCTGCGCACCGGCAAGGCCCGCGCAGGCGCCACCGAACATCACGGCCAGATAGCGTGTGCGGATGACGTGAATGCCGAGCGCATGGGCTGAGCCGTGACTGTCTCCGATCGCCCGCAGTTTCAGGCCGGGACGGCTTCTGAACAGGAACCAGCTGACGCCGAAGAGCAAGGCGATCGACAGGTAGAAAATCAGGTCCTGCTTGAAGAGGACCGGGCCGATCACCGGAATGTCGGACAGGACGGGAACGACGATCTCTTTCAGCTGGATGCCGGGTACGCTGACATAGGGCTCGCCGAGCTGGCCGGAGACGCCGAGCCCGAGCAGGGTCAGCGCCAGGCCGGTCGCCACCTGGTTTGCCACCAGCGTCAGCGTCAGGAAAGCGAAGAGCAGCGAGAAAAGCGCGCCGGCGACGATACCGCAGACGATGCCGACATAGGGCGAACCGGATATCTGCGAACCGGCAAAAGCGGCGACGGCGCCCATGATCATCATGCCCTCGACGCCGAGATTGAGGACGCCGGAGCGCTCCGTCACGAGTTCGCCGAGGGCTGCGATGACAAGCGGAGTGGAGGCGGTGATGACCGTCAGAAGAATGGCTTCGAAGATGCTCATACGGCGCCGCCCCTGACCCGCGACCAGACGATGCGGATTTTGTAATAGATCAGTGTGTCGCAGGAGAGCACGAAGAACAGGATCAGCCCCTGGAAGACGCGCGTGACCTTGTCCGAAACGCCGATCGAAAGCTGCGCCGCCTCGCCACCCAGATAGGTCAGGGCCAGTACGAGGCCCGACGCGACGATGCCGAGCGGATTGAGGCGGCCAAGGAAGGCGACGATGATGGCGGTGAAGCCATAGCCCGGCGAGATCGCCGGCTGCAGGTGGCCGATCGAGCCCGAGACCTCGCAGATGCCAGCAAGGCCGGCGAGCGCGCCGGAGAAGAGGAAGCTGAACCAGATCATCTTCTTTGACGAGAAGCCGGCAAAGCGCCCTGCCCGTTCCGACTGGCCGAGCACGACGATCTCGAAGCCCTTCAGCGTGAAGCGCAGCATGAACCAGACGAGGATCGCCGCGACGATGGCGAAAATGAAGGCCCAATGGGCACGGCCGGATTCCTCCCATATCGCAGGTACGATCGCCTCGGGGGCAAAATCGCGCGAGACGGGGAAGTTGAAGCCTTTCGGATCGCGCCATGCACCGCGGATCAGCCAGTCGAGATAGAGCTGGGCGATATAGACCAGCATCAGCGACGTCAGGATCTCATTGGTACTGAAATGCGCTTTCAGGAGCGCCGGAATGGCGGCAAACAATGCGCCGCCGAGCGCGCCCAATATGAGCATGAGCGGCAGCACGAGCGGCGAATGCCAGTCGTAGAAGACGATCGGGATATAGGAGCCGGTGATCGCGCCGATGGTGAACTGGCCTTCGGCGCCGATATTCCAGTTGTTGGAGCGGTAACAGACGGCAAGACCGACGGCGATCAGGATCAGGGGTGCCGCCTTGACCGCCAGTTCGTGCAGCGACCAGACCTCGAGCAGCGGCTCAAGGAAAAAGGCGTCCAGCGCTTCGACCGGATCCTTGCCGAGCATGGCAAACATGATCGCCCCTGCAATCAGCGTCAGCACGAGGGCAAGAAGCGGTGAAACGAAGGTGAAGAGTCTTGAGACCTGCGGGCGCTTTTCAAGCTCAATGCGCATGAGCGGCCTCCGCGGCATGCCTGCCGTCATGCAAACCGCCCATCAGCAGGCCGATCTTTTCGCGCGTCAGTTCGCCGGCCGCATAGGGCCTGGAAAGACGGCCCTCCGAGATGACGGCGATATCGGTGGCCACTTCGAAGATCTCGTCGAGATCCTGGCTGATGACGACGACGGCCGATCCGGCTTTTGCCAGGTCGACCAGCGCCTGGCGGATGCGGCTGGCCGCACCGGCATCCACGCCCCAGGTCGGCTGGTTGACGACGAGCACCGCCGGCTGGCGGTCGAGCTCGCGGCCGACGATGAATTTCTGCAGATTGCCGCCGGAGAGCGAACCCGCTGCCGGATCATCACCGCTCTTGCGCACGTCCATCGCTTCCGAAATGCGCCGGGCGGCGGATCTCACCGCGCCGTGGCGGATGATACCGAGAAAACCGAGGAAGGCCTTGCGGTCCGACTGGCTGCGGGCCAGGACCAGATTGTCTGAAAGCTTCATGGCGGAAACGGCCGCGTGGCCATGCCGCTCTTCCGGCACGAAGCCGGCGCCAAGCAGACGGCGGGCAGTAATGCCCTGCGTGCCGACGGGTTTCCTGCGAATGACGATCGCCTCGGCCGAGGCGACGGGATATTCGCCGGACAGCGCATCGAAGAGCTCGCTCTGGCCGTTGCCCGCGACACCGGCAATGGCGAGGATTTCGCCGGAGCGCACGGTCATGGAAACATCGCGCAGCGGCATGGCGAAGGGCGTGCGGGCGGCAACCGAGAGGTTTGCGACGGCAAGCTGTATTTCACCCTTGTCGCTGCGCTCGGGATGGGTGACGGCTGCGACCTCGCTGCCGACCATCATGCGGGCGAGAGAGGCCGGCGTTTCCTGCTTCGGGTCGCAGGCGCCGGTCACGCGGCCGTGGCGCAGCACGGTGGCGCGGTCGCAGATGCGCTGCACCTCCTCCAGGCGATGGCTGATATAGAGAACGGAACGGCCTTCGGCGCGCAGCTTGAAGAGCGTTTCGAAGAGCCTGTCGGCCTCCTGCGGCGTCAGCACCGAGGTCGGTTCGTCGAGAATGATGAGCTTCGGGTTCTGCAGGAGCGCCCGGACGATTTCGATGCGCTGACGCTCGCCGACGGAGAGATCGGCGACATGCGCATGCGGATCGAGCGGCAGGCCATAGGCCTCGGACAGCGCCCTCGCCTCCTCGGCGATCCTGCCGATCGGAATTCCGTCATCGAGCGAGAGCGCGATATTTTCGGCGACGGTCAGCGCCTCGAACAGCGAGAAATGCTGGAAGACCATGCCGATGCCGAGCTTGCGCGCCTCGCCCGGCGAATTGATCGCAACCGGTCTCCCCTGCCAGAGGATATGCCCGTCCGTCGGCTCGAGAACGCCGAAGAGCATCTTGACCAGGGTGGATTTGCCTGCACCGTTTTCGCCGAGAAGCGCATGAATTTCGCCCGGCGCTATATCGAGATCGATTTCATTGCAGGCGGCGAAGCTGCCGAAGAATTTCGTGAGCTTCTGAACCGATAACAACGCACCGGAAGCCGGCACATTCAATGGCGACACGTTCCCCTCATTTCTTCTGCCGACCGGTCCGTTCGGATCTCATGGAATCAGCAGCGTCGTTCCGGTTGTTTTTCTTGTTTCCAGATCCGCGTGAGCCCGCCCAACCTCACGCAGCGGATAGGTTTGATTGATATTGATACGCACTTTGTTGCTGCGCACAACATCAAATAGATTGTTTGCACAATCGGTAAGTTCCTGGCGCGTGGCAATATAAGTGAAAAGCGTGGGGCGCGTTGCATAGAGCGAACCTCTCTGTGCGAGATGCGCCATGGTGAAATTCTCGATCGCGCCCGAAGACTGGCCAAAGGAGGCGAAGAGGCCGCGCGGCTTCAGGCAGTCCAGCGATTGCGGAAAAGTGTCGCGGCCGATCGAGTCATAGACCACATCGACGCCTTTGCCGCCGGTGATCTCCCGCACGCGCTCGGCGAAATTTTCGGTCTTGTAATTGACGACATGGTCATAGCCGTGTTCGAGCGCCAGTTGCACCTTGTCGGCCGAACCTGCCGTGCCGATGACGGTGGCGCCGAGCGCCTTTGCCCACTGGCCGGCAATGAGGCCGACACCGCCGGCTGCGGCATGGAAGAGCAGCACGGTCTCGGGACCGACCTTGAACGTGCGGTTCAGGAGATATTCCGCCGTCATGCCTTTCAGCATCATCGCCGCAGCCGTTTCCAGGCTGATGCCGTCAGGCACCTTCACCAGGTGTTTCGTGTCGATGTTGCGTTCGGCGCTATAGGCGCCATCGGCGCTGGCATAGGCAACGCGGTCGCCCACGGCAAAACCGGTAGCACCCGGTCCGACCGAGGTGACGATGCCCGCGCCTTCCTTGCCTGTGACGAAAGGCAGGTGCGGAGCCTTGTAGGTGCCATCGCGGAAATAGACGTCGATGAAATTCAGGCCGATCGCTTGCTGCCGGATCTGCACCTGCCCCTCGGACGGCGGCGGCAGATCGATATCGACATATTCGAAAACCTCGGGTCCGCCGTTCCTGGAAAAGGAAACCGCCTTCGTCTTTGTCATTTCAGTCTACCTCACTTGCGTCCGAGTGCGGGGAAGAATTGGAGTATTGCGCCGATGACGTAAAGATAGATGCCGCTCACGATGAAGAGAACGACGGCCCATTGCGGCATGTTGAAATGCATCAGCAGCGAATAGGCGCCGAGCGCCGACCACAGGAAGAAGATGCCGAGGTTCAGCGGGCGCAGGCGCTGCACGCGCACGGGATGCAGGAAGTTGATCGGCAGGAAGGTGAGGACGACGGAGACGGTGACGACGGCAAAGGCCGTCACCTCGCTCGCATGCATGACGAAGAGCGTGAAGATCACCATGTTCCAGACGACGGGGAAGCCCGAGAAGAAATATTCCTCCGTCTTCATGCCCATGTCGGCATAGTAGATGGCGCTGGAGACGACGATCATGCCGGCAGCCACAAAGGACCAGGGCTCGCCGATCATGCCGCTCTGATAGAGCGCAAAGGCCGGCAGCAGCACATAGGTCACGTAGTCGATGATATTGTCGAGCGTATCGCCCGACCAGTTGGGCAGAACCTCCTTGACACGCACCTTGCGCGCGATCGGCCCGTCGATGCCGTCGACCAGCAATGCCAGGCCCAGCCACCAGAACATGTCGATGAAGCGGTGCTCGGCAGCGGCAACCACGCCGAGAAAGGCCAGAAAGGAACCGGACGCCGTCAGAATATGGACGGAAAATGCGCGCATTTCCGCATAAGGAACGCGCTTATAGTTGAAGATCTTCATGTTCCCCCGTACCACCTGTCGCGCGCCCCGCGCCGCGGCGGGCGTCGTTTTTTCTTGAAGCGTGCCGCGATCTTTCGGATCTTGCGACGCACTTCACGTTTTTGTTTGACGCATGTCCTTGCCACAAAAGCGCTGAACGCTTTCGCGTGACGTGCTTTAATATGCATCCTTTGAATAGCTTAGCCAGCGCAAAAGCGACAGTTTACCACAGGCGGCTTTATCCTGACCGTGACATGCATATTTCGCTCCCCTGCCGTGCGATGGAATGGATTGCCTTTAATTCAGCGGGGTTTTGTAATATCTGCCTCGAATGTGATGATCATCTTGCGAACGACGAGTCCGATATCGAAATGAACGCTCCTGCAAAGACCGAAGAATTCGCCTCCGCCATTCCCGCCGGCGTCTATGCCGAGACGGTGCTGAGCGTGACGCATTATACCGACCGGCTCTTCCGCTTCACGATGACGCGGCCGGATGGCTTCCGTTTCCGCTCGGGCGAGTTCGCGATGATCGGCCTCATGGTCGAGGGCAAACCGATCTTCCGCGCCTATTCGATCGCAAGCCCGGCCTGGGCCGAAGAGCTGGAATTCTTCTCGATCAAGGTGCCGGACGGGCCGCTGACCTCGCATCTGCAGCTCATCAAGCCGGGCGACCAGGTGCTGATGCGCAAGAAGCCGACGGGCACGCTGGTTCTCGATGCGCTCACTCCCGGCAAGCGCCTCTACATGTTCTCCACCGGTACCGGCATTGCGCCTTTCGCGAGCCTGATCCGCGATCCGGAAACCTATGAGAAGTTCGAGGAGGTCATCCTCACCCATACGACGCGCGAGATTTCCGAATTGAAATACGGCTTCGATCTCGTCAACGAGATCCGGAACGACGAACTCCTGCAGGAAGTCGTCGGTGACAAGCTGCGCCATTACGCGACCGTCACCCGCGAGGATTTCGCCTATCGCGGCCGCATCACCGACCTGATTTCCTCCGGCAAGCTCTTCACCGATCTCGGCGTTCCGCCGCTCGACCCGGCTGTTGACCGCGGCATGATCTGCGGTTCTTCCGCCATGCTGAAGGACACGAAGGAGCTTCTGGAAAAGGCCGGCCTCGAAGAAGGCGCCAACAGCAAGCCCGCCGAATTCGTGATCGAGCGCGCCTTCGTCGGCTGAGGCAGCGCTACAGACCAGCATGCGACGGCTCCGGAAACGGGGCCGTTTCTATTTCTGGCTGAGGTAGTCGATGAGATCGGCCATGTTTTTCCGCGCCTGCTCGATCTCGCCCTCATGGATCGCCCTGATGACCGCGACATGATGCGAGATGGAACGGTCCATGCGCTCCGGATTGGCGGTCTTGTACCAGAGGCGTCGGGAATGGGTCTGGACCGGCCCGAGCGCGGCGGTGATGAAGCGGTTCGGGCAGGCATCCTCGAGGATTTCGTCGAAGGCCTTATCGGCGGCGAAGAAGCCCGAGAGATCGCCGCTGACGGCGCAGTCCTCCATGGCACGGGCGCAGGCCACGAGCCGGGATCGCTGCTCCTCATCGGCCGCGTCGGCTACCAGTGCCGCCGCGGCCGGCTCCAGCTTGCGGCGCACCTGCATGACATTGGCGTGGTCTTCGGCATGAATTTCGGCGATCTGCAGGCCGACGCGCGGCTTGACGACAATGAGGCCCTGCCAGGCGAGCTTCTGGATCGCCTCGCGAACCGGTGTGCGGCCATGGCCGGCCAGATCGATCATCTGCTTTTCCGTCACCAGCGCGCCTGGCGCCAGAGCCAGCGTCACGATAGCGTGCTCGAGCGCCAGATAGGCGAGATGGCTTAGAGATTCCTGCATGCTGGCGAATCCGGGACTGATATATCAATACTGGCACGGTTAAATGCCAAAGACAAGTTATCCTGATATATCAAAGCCATGCAGGGACGAGAATATTGCCCTCTATTCGTGGCGCAGTGCTTCGATCGGATTGAGCTGTGCTGCCCGGCGCGCCGGGAAGAAGCCGAAAATCATGCCGATCGCCGCCGAAAAGACGAAAGCGACGAAAATGATGAGCGGGCTGACGACGAAGGGCACATTGAGGAAGCTGACCGTACCATATGCGAGCGTCAGCCCGAGCATGATGCCGGCTATGCCGCCGAAGAGCGACAGGGCGACGGCTTCGACGAGGAATTGCGTCAGAACCTGATTTTCAAGGGCGCCGATCGCAAGACGGATGCCGATCTCGCGTGTGCGTTCCGTCACCGAGACCAGCATGATGTTCATGATGCCGATGCCGCCGACGAGCAGGCTGACGGCCGCGACCGCGCCCAGCAGCCCGGTCAGCAATGTCGTCGTGCCGGTCATGGCTTCGGCGATCTGCGTCATGTCGTTGACGTTGAAATCGTCCTGACGGCCGGGAATGATTTTGCGGCGCTCGCGCAGCAGGTTCTCCACATCGGCCTGCACTTTCGACGTGGAAACACCGTCTCGCGCCGAGATGAGGATCGTCGGCACGTTGGAACTGCCGCTGATGCGCCGCTGGAAGACCTTGACCGGCATGATGACCACATCGTCCTGGTCGTTGCCCATGCCGGACTGACCGCGCTTTGCGAGCACGCCGATGACCGGGCAGGAAACCTTGCCGACGCGGATCTGCTGGCCGGTCGGATCGGCGGCGCCGAAGAGCTGTTCACGCACGGTCTCGCCGATGATGCAGCGCGACTGGCCGCGCTCTTCCGCCGGGGTAAACTGGCGGCCCAGCGACAGATCCCAGTCCTGGGCGACGAAATAGTCGTTGGTGGTGCCGTAGACGGTGGTGGAGTGGTTCTGGCCGCCGAAGATGACCGTCGCCGTCGACTGGTTGGACGGGGCGACGGCACGCAGACCGGGGATCTGGTCGCGGATCGCCTCGACATCCTTCAGCGAAAAGCGCCGCGCTTCGGAACTGGCCCGGCCGGGACCGAACTGGCCGGGGCGCACGAAGAGCATGTTGGTGCCGAGGCGCGAGAGTTCCGTCGAAACCTGCGCCGTCGTGCCGTTGCCGATCGTAACAAGCGCGATGACGGCGGCGACGCCGATGACGACGCCGAGCACGGTCAGGAAGGAGCGCAGAAGATTGCGGCTGATGGCGCGCAGCGCCAGCTTCAGCGTCTCAAAGAACATGTTCCGCCCTCCGCTGGTGCTCCACTTCGGTCTCCAGCTTGCCGTCGACGAAGCGCAGCAGGCGTCCTGCATAGGCGGCGATATCCGGTTCGTGCGTGACCATGACGATGGTAATGCCCTGTTCGCGGTTCAGCCGCGTCATCAGGTCCATGATTTCGATACTGGTCTTGGTGTCGAGATTGCCGGTCGGCTCGTCTGCGAGCAGCAGGGCCGGCTCGGTGACGATGGCGCGGGCGATCGCCACACGCTGCTGCTGACCGCCGGAGAGTTCCTGCGTCTTGTGATGTTCCCTGCCCGACAGGCCGACGAGGCCGAGCGCTTCCCTCGCCCGCCTGCGCCGCTCGCCGACAGCCATGCCGCGATAGATCAGCGGCAGTTCGACATTTTCGACGGCCGAGGTGCGCGGCAAAAGGTTGAAACCCTGGAAGACGAAGCCCAGCATATGGCGGCGCAGAAGGGTCAGCTGGCCGCGATCGAAGCCGCTGGTCGAAATGCCCTGGAACACATAATCGCCCGAGGTCGGCACATCGAGGCAGCCGAGAATATTCATCGCCGTGGACTTGCCGGAGCCGGACGGCCCCATGATCGCGACGAATTCATGCGTGCGGATCGAAAGATCGACGCGGTCGAGCGCGCGGATGGCCGCAGCGCCTTCGCCGTAGATTTTCGAGACCTGCCTGAATTCGAGAAGCGGCGGACGTTCCATCGTCGCCCCCGTCAGTTCGTCCGCGCCGACGCATCGGTGATGACTGCATCCTTTTCGGTGAGTTCACCTGATGTGACCTGCGTGAACTGGCCATCGGACGAACCGACCTGGATCACGACGGGCGCGGGACGACCGTTGCGCAGCACCCAGACGCGGCGCTCGGTGCCGGTGAGCTTGGAGTCACCGCCACCGCCGCTGCGGGGCGGGCGCGGCGGACGCAGCAGGCTGAAAATGCCCCGGCCGCCACGTGTTTCGGTCTGGGGCGGTGCGTAACGCAAGGCCGCATTCGGCACCATCAACGTATCCTTGACGGCTTCGACGGTGATATCGGCGGTCGCCGTCATGCCGGGGCGCAGCAGCAGGTCGGCATTGTCGACCGACAGGACCGCCTTGTAGGTGACAACATTGTTGACCACTTCGGAGGCAAAGCGGATCTGCTCGATGACGGCCGGGAACGTGCGATCGGGATAGGCATCGACCGTGAATGTCGCCTTCTGGCCGACGGCGATCTGGCCGACATCGGCTTCGTCGACATCCACCTGCAGTTCCATCTTTTTCAGATCGCCGGCAATGGTAAAAAGCACCGGCGCCGAAAGCGAGGCGGCGACAGTGGCGCCCGGGTCGACGGAGCGGGTAAGGATCACGCCATCGATCGGCGAGACGATTTTCGCCTTGCCGAGATTGACTTCGGCAAGCTGCAGGTCGGCTTCCGAGGCCAGGACTTCGGCCTCGTTGATATCCTTGGCGGCGACGGCCGAGTCATATTTGTAGGTCGCATCGTCAAGGCTCTGCTGGGTGGAGACGTTGCTTTTCACAAGGCTCTTCAGGCGGTCGAGCGAGGTCGCGGCCGATTCCAGATCCGCATTCGCCTTGACCACGTTTGCCTTTGCCGAATTGAGCTTGGCCCGCGAGCTCTTCACATCGGCTTCCAGCTTGTTGGTATCGAGAACGGCCAGAACATCGCCCGCCTTGACGGTGCTGTTGAAATCGACATTGACGTCGCGCATCGTGCCCGACAGTTCGCTCGATATATCCACCTGCTCGGTCGGCTGGACGGAGCCCGTGGCGGTGACGAGCACGGTCAGGTCGCCGCGTTTGACCGGCTGGGTCGTGTAGCTGAATTCGGCGCGGTCGCGGCCGGAATAGACATAGACGGCAGCCGCGGCAGCGAGGATCACGAGCACGAGAACGGCCAGCCGGCCGCGCCAGCGGCGGCCACTGCTCCGCTTGCCGGCAGCCAGCACAGCGGCCAGATCGGCATTCGCGCCCGTTACGGAACCGGTCTCTTTGCCAGCCTCCAGATTGTCCATGTCATCCTCGAAAAATGCTTCGCCGTGTCGGGCCTGTTCGCGCCAGAATAATCACAACGAAGATGAACCCAGCATTACCGTTGCCTCTATCATGGTACGGAAATGCGGCTGAAAAACATGAAATATTCGTAAGGAAACAGCCGGATGACGGCGACAGTGCAAGCAAGTCGGCAAGACTGCGCGCTCCGGAATCCGGAACTCACGGTTGCGAAACCTGTTCGCCCGGGGAAACAGCCGCGGCTTCGGAAAGGCCGCGGCACTGCCTGCTGTCTAGCGCGGCGGCAGGATTGCGGCGCCGCCGGCCGCCTGGACGGCGAGGCTGCCCATGGCAATGCCCTCGCGCAGGAAGACATCGGCACTGGCGCCACCCAGCCAGGCGTGGATCAGCCCGGCATTGAAGGCGTCGCCCGCCCCGGTCGTATCCACGACCTTGACGGTGGGGGCGGCCGCATGGAGCCTGAGATCGCCGGCCGCAAAATAGGCGCCGCCGGCACCGGCTTTCAGCGCCACGGCCGGGAAGCGCCGGGCGAGCCTGTCCAGCGCTTCGGCGGGATCGGCGCATCCGGTGATGGCAACGGCTTCCTCGACATTCGGCAGGAAAAGATCGACGCCGGCGCAGCGGTCGAGGAAATCCTTCTGGTAGATCAGCGTCTCGTCCCAGCTCGGATCGAGCGACACTGTCAGGCCGTTCTCCCGCGCCTTGCCGACAAGACCCGGAATTTCCGCAAGTGTCGCGAATTCGGCGATGTGAAGATGACGCGCCTCGCTCCAGGCGAGCGCTTCGCCAAGGGTTGCCGGCTCGGCGCCGCCCGCACGTCGCGACAGGAAAGCCCTCTCCTCGCCGTTGTTGATGGCGACAGTCACCTGCGGGCCGGCATCGGCCGCCCGGTCCACAAAGCGCAGGTCGATGCCGCTCGTTTCCAGTTCCGCGGTCAGGCCGTTCGAAAGCCCGTCGGTGCCAAGACGGGCGAGCAGAGCGGTCTTGCGGCCGATATGGGCGGAATAGGCCGCCATGATGAAAGCGCCGCCGCCTGCGGCAATGCGCAGGTCATCGGCAAATATTTCGCGCCCGAGAACGGGCATGGTCTCCAGTCCCGTGAAAATCAGGTCGCAGTAGATCCGGCCGATGCTGAGCACCGCCGATCGCATGTCATTATCAGATGTCATTGGCGCCCGAGGGCCTTTTCCGTTTTTGCATCGAAAACATAGAGAGCACCGGATGCCGCATGGGCATTCACGGCGCTGCCGACGGCCGGTATCACCTTACCGGGGGCGGTTGCAATCACCGATGTTCCCGCCACATCGAAATGCACGAGCGTTTCGGCGCCGAGCGGCTCGACGGCCGTCACCGTACCCGAGAGGGAAAGGACGCCCGTGCCCTCGCCGATCACCAGATCATGCGGGCGTATGCCGACAAGATGCGGACCGCCCTGCCCGATGCGGATACCATCGGCCGCAGCAGTACCCGGCAGAAGGTTCATCGACGGACTGCCTATGAAACGCGCGGTGAAGACATCGGCCGGGTTCTCATAGATGTCCATCGGCGTCCCCGCCTGCAGGATGTGTCCGTCCTTCATGACGACGATACGGTCGGCCATGGTCATGGCCTCGACCTGATCATGCGTGACATAAACGATCGTCGTACCCAAGCGCTGGTGAAGGCGCTTGATCTCGATGCGCATCTGCGTGCGCAGCTGGGCGTCGAGATTCGACAGCGGTTCGTCGAAGAGGAAGGCGGAGGGATTGCGCACCATGGCGCGGCCGATCGCGACGCGCTGGCGCTGGCCGCCGGACAGGGCCGCGGGGCGTCGGGCAAGATAATCGGTCAGGCCGAGGATCTGCGCCGTCTCGTCGATGCGCTTGTCCTTTTCCGCCTGCGAGAGCTTCGAGGTGTAGAGGCCGAAGCCGATATTCTGGCGCACGCTCATATGCGGATAGATGGCGTAGTTCTGGAACACCATGGCGATGTTGCGCTGTTTCGGCTCGCGCTCGTTGACCACCTCGCCGCCAATCTTCAACGTGCCGCCGGAGATGTCTTCAAGACCGGCGATCATGCGCAGTGTCGTTGACTTGCCGCAGCCGGACGGGCCGACGAAGACGACGAATTCTCCATCTTCGATCGAAAGATCGATGCCGTGGACGACATCCAGCTTGCCGTAGCGTTTGACGAGCCCCTGCAGTTCGATATTTGCCATCAGGCCGCCCCCATCAATGCCGTAAATCTGGTGTGAAGTTCCTCGGCAGCGGCGGCTTCGCGCGCTGCGTTCTCCTGTGCCTGTCTGGCGAATGCGGCAGCCTTTTCCTGATAGGCTGCAAGCGCATCCGCCATCGGTGCCGGCGCGGGACCGCCGAAGCGGGCGCGGACGGCAACGAAATGTTCCGGTGAGACGATCTCGGCAAACTGCGCCTTGTCGATACCGGGCTTGCGGCCGGCCAGTTCCTCGAAAGCAGCGAGGAAAGGCTCGTAGCCGTCATCCGAGAGGCCGCCGCCCCTGGCGACCACCGCGCGGGCGACCGTTGCGGCAATCTCATGCGCCTGCCGGAAGGAGAGCCCCTCGCGGCGGACCAGCGAATCCGCCAGTTCGGTGATGGTGATGCAGGAGCGGCGGATATTTTCTGCCACACGTTCCGGGTCGATGCTGATCTGGGAAACGAAGGCGGCCAGCAGGTCGAGCACGCGGCCGGCAGACTGGAAAGCTTCGTAGCCCATGCCCTGCGTTTCGCCCTCGCTGTCGTTCATGTCGGTAAAGGGCGTATTGTGCATGATATCGAGCACCGTGCGGGCGCGGCCGAACGTCTGGCTGGCCAGATGCCGCATATGCTCGATCGGCACCGGATTGCGCTTTTGCGGCATGATCGAGGAGATCTGCACCAGTGCGTTCGGCACATAGATCTGGCCGACCTCGAAGCTCGTCCAGAACTGGAAATCCTGGATCAGCCGGCCAAGATGCAGGAACATCAGCTCGATCGCGCTGTAGGTGGAGGTCGTGTAATCGACGGCGGCGATGCAGCTGTAGGAATTGCGCAGCGGCGCGGCAAAGCCCAGCAGCTCGGCGACACGGGCGCGATCGATCGGAAAGCCCGAAGTGGTGATCGCCGCAGCGCCCATGGGGCTCAAGTCGACGATCTCGCGCGCCTCGGCAAAACGCTCGATATCGCGGATCAGCACCTCGATTGCCGCCGAAAGATAGTGGCCGAAGGTGGTCGGCTGTGCCGGCTGGCCGTGGGTATAGGCGACGATCAGCGTCTCCTTTTCCCAGTCGGCGGCCGCAATCATGGCGTCGAGAAGCTTGCGCGCCTTGGCCATCAGCGCGTCGATGCGTTCCTTCAGGCCGAGCTTGAACAGCGTATGGTCGATGTCGTTGCGCGAGCGCGCCGTATGGAGGCGGCCGGCAATATCGACGCCGATTCGAGCTTTCAACTCCTTCTCGATCAGGAAGAAGAAATCTTCGACCTCACCGGTATAGACGAGCTTTTCCGGATCGATGTCGCGGTCGATCGCCTCGAGTGCGGCGGCGATCTTGCCGGCCTGGTCGCGATCGAGAATGCCGGTCTCGACCAGCATGACGAGATGGGCGCGGTCGATGCGGCGGAAGCCGTCGACATGATGGGTCTTGGCGCCGTCGAAGAGCGGCCTCAGCACCGTTTCCTTATAGACCGGATCAGGAAAGACGCTCCTGTCGGCAAGGCGTGGATTGGTTTCAGTCATATCTTATCCCTTCAGGCCGGCCAGCATGACGCCGCGCACGATGTAGCGCTGCAGCACCAGGAAGACGATGAGCGTCGGCAATGTCGCCAGCGCCGCACCGGTCATGATCATTTCCCATTGGATGGATTGCTCGACGGCAAAGCTCGAGAGGCCAACCGGCAGCGTGTAGAGTTCGCGGCTGGTGGTGACGATCAGCGGCCAGAAGAAGGCCGTCCAGTTGCCGAGGAAGGTGAAGATCGCAAGCGCCGAGAGTGCCGGCGTGACGAGCGGCATCGCCACCTTCCACCAGATCTGGAATTCGTTGAGGCCATCGATGCGGGCCGCTTCCAGAAAGTCGTTCGGGACCGTCTCGAAGAACTGCTTCATCAGGAAGGTGCCGAAGGCCGTCATCATGCCCGGGAACATGATGCCCCAGTAGCTGTCGAGCCAGCCGAGCTGGGCCGACATCAGATACCAGGGGATGACGAGCATTTCCGTCGGGATCATCAGGGTGGAGAGGATCGCGAGGAAGATCAGGTAGCGGCCACGGAATTCGAACTTGGCGAGCGTATAGCCGACAAGGCTGTCGAAGAAGACGTTGGAGAGCGTCACCGTGCAGGCAACGATCGCCGAATTCAGGAACCAGCGCATGAAGCGGCCGTCGGAGAGAACGGTGATGTAGTTCTGCAGCGTCGGCTCGGCCGGGATGAGGCGCAGGTCGTAGACCTGGCCTGCGGTCTTGAGCGAAGTCGAGAACATGAAGAGCAGCGGCGAGACCATGATGAGGCCGCCGATGAAGAGCAGCGTCCAGGTGATGATGGCGCCGGGGCGGATATTGGCCTTCGGCAGCGGCGCCGCGTTGTTTGTCGTCACAGCACTCATTTGCGCTCCCTCAAGATCCAGAGCTGCAGCAGGGAGACGCAGAGCAGGATGGCGAAGAGCACGACGGTCTGCGCGGCTGCATAACCCATGTTGTAGGATGAAAAGGCCGTCTGGTAGATCATCAGAACCAGGGGCTTGGTCGATCCGAGCGGGCCGCCGGGATCGTTGGTCGTCATGTTGTAGACCTGGTCGAAGATGCGCAGGAAACCGATCGAGGAAAAGACGACGAGGAAGACGGTCGTCGGCTTCAGGAGCGGCAGCGTGATCTTCCACAGGATCGGCCATTCGCCGAGACCGTCGATCTTGGCCGCCTCGTAAAAGGTGTTCGGAATGGCGCGAAGGCCGGCCATGAAGATGATGATCTGGAAGCCGAGGCCGGCCCAGATGGCAGTGACCATGATCGACGGCAGCGCCTGATCGACGGAGCGGATGAACTGCTGCTGCGGCAGGCCGATCAGGCCAAGCACATCATTGATGACGCCGATCGGAGCCGGCTGGTAGAACCAGCGCCAGACCCAGGCCATGGCGGCGGCGGTCGTCAGAAACGGCAGGAAATAGAGCGCGCGGATCAGGCCGTGCAGGAAACGCACGCGATCGAGGAAGAAGGCCACGACGAAGGAGACGACGAGGCTGATCGGCGTGCCGATGACGAGATAGGTAAAGGTATTGCGGAAAACCTTCCAGAACTGCGGGTCGTTATAGAGCTTCACATAATTGGCGACGCCGATGAATTTCGGCGGCTTCATCAGGTTCCAATTGGTGAAGGACAGGTAGAAGGCCTGCAGCGTCGGATAAAAGCGGATCACGCAGTAAAACAGGATCGGCAGGGCGAGGAACGTCCAGACCCAGACGAGGCGCTTCTGGCGCATCGTCAGCCGATCCCAGAACGATCCGGCGGGACGGCCGATGGCCGCCCCTTCCGTATTCGCGGGTGCGGAGCTCATGGCCGTCCCTTATTTGCTCTTGGCGTTGTCGATGATTTCCTGCTCGGCGGTTGCCGCCTGAGCAAGCGAATCCTCGGGCGACTGCCCCTCCAGCAGAACGCGGTTGACCATGTCGATGGCGTTCTGGCGCTGGCCGGCTTCATCCACGAAGAGCGAGGTGTGCGAATAGGCGAGCGCCTTGAGGAACGGCGCATAGACCGGGTTCTTGAGGTTTTCGTCGGTCAGCGCGGCCTCGCGACGGGCCGGCAGTTCGCCGACCGTGCCGAGCCAGATCTTCATGGCTTCCGGCGAGGTCACGTAAGCGAGGAACTTCTTGGCGGCTTCCAGCTTTTCGCCGGAGACCTTGGCGCCGATACCGTTGGCGAAATAGCTCGCATAGTTGGAGCGCAGGCCATCGGCATTGGCGGGAAGTTCGGTGACGCCCCATTCGAAATCCTTGATGCTGCCGAAGGAGCCGAGACGGAACGTGCCGTCGATGGTCATGGCCGCCTTGCCGCCGCGGAAGGCCGCCTGGCCTTCATCCATGAAGCCGGTCTGGCCGACCTTCTTTTCGGTCTGCAGGCTGGTGTAGAATTTCAGCGCCTTGAGGCCGGCATCGCTGTTGTATGTGACCTTGGAATAGTCAGCCGTATAGGGCTCGCCGCCAAACTGGCGGATCAGCACTTCGCGCCACCACTGGTGATCCTGACCGGCCATGTCGAGCGTCATGCCTTCGACGGCAAAATTGCCGGCGGCATCGCGCTTGACCGTCTTTTCGGCGGCAGCGACGAATTCGTCGATCGTCTGCGGCGGCTTGTTCGGGTCGAGGCCGGCCTCCTGGAAGAGCTTCTTGTTGTAGAAGAGCGCCAGCGAACGCACGGCGGTCGGCAGGCCGTAATAATCGTCGCCACGCTTCATGGCCGATACGATCGGGAAGAAATCTTTCTCGATCTGGTCATGCGGGAAGGCATCCGTCGGCAGCGGCTGCAGCAGGCCGCCGGCGATGAACTGGTCGAGCCAGCCATAGAAGAGCTGCATCACGTCTGGACCGTTGCCGGCGAGATTGGCCGCGACGACACGCGTCTGGTAGTCGGCATAGGGAAAGGTCGTCTGCTTGACCGTAATGTCAGGATTGGCCTTCTCGAAATTGGCGATCAGCTGGTCCATCGCCTTGACGCGCGTGTCGTAGACATATTGCCAATATTCGATCTCGACAGCCTGGGCGCTGTTGACCGCAACCATGCTGATGCCGGCAAACAGGCCGGCGAATAGGATTCCGCGACGCATATTATTCCTCCATTGCCGAGCCGGCCGTCATGCCGCTCGCGCTCATCTGGTTCCCCAGGACATTCCGCCCATCGGCGGCGCCCCGATTTGATTGGCTCGGGAAGATGGAGCTGTGGCTCCGCCTTCCTCGGCATCGCACTGCGACCTGCACAGGCTGGTTCGGATGGAAGGCTTTGTCAATAAGATAATTTAGTTTAATTATTCTATTGCTCATTTCATGATATCGGCGCTATCCATATCGGCAGAGACGAGGACGGAGAGATGACACGGCCATCCGGCAAGCAGCAGATCGCGATGGGCAAGAACCCAGAACGCAGCCGCGACCACAATCGCCGCGTCGTGCTCGATGTCGTGCGCATGCATGGTTCGCTCGGCCGCATGCATATTGCCAAGCTCACGCATCTGACCGCACAGGCGGTCGCCAATATCGTCGACGAACTCGTCAGCGAAGAGCTGTTGATGGAGATTGGCAGGCTGCGCTCGGGCCGCGGCCAGCCGCCGATCCAGTTTGCCGTCAATCCCGACGGCGCCGTCACGATCGGCGTCGAAATCGCTGCCGACCATATGGTGACGACGGTGCTCGACCTTTCCGGCAAGGTGCGCTCCGAAACCATCATGCCGGTCGGCAATACCAGCCCGGAACATATCGTTCCGCTGTTTGCCGGCGAGGTGAAGACGGTGCGTGAACGTTTCCCCTCCAGGCTGCTCGGCATCGGCGTGGTCATGCCCGGCCCCTTCGAGATCGAGGGTATGAGCTCGGTCGGCCCGACCACCCTGCCCGGCTGGAGCAGCATCAACCCGGCCGCAGTTCTCAGCGAAGCCAGCGGCGAGACCGTCATCGTCGAAAACGATGCCAACGCGGCGGCTGTCGGCGAACGGCTCTTCGGTGCGGGACGCGCCATTTCCAATTTCTGCATGATCTATTTCGGCGTCGGCGTCGGTCTCGGCCTGATCCATGACGGCGCGCCTTTCCGCGGCGCTTTCGGCAATGCCGGGGAAATCGGCCACGTGGTCGTCGCCCCGCGCGGCAAGCCCTGCCCCTGCGGGCAGCGCGGCTGCCTGGAGCGGTACGCTTCGCTGCATGCGCTGAAGGAGAAGCTTGCCGAAGCCGGTTACGAGAATACCGATTTCGCGGCCATCGAAGTGCTGCACCGGGACGGCAATGCCATCGTGAAGGAGTGGATTGCAGAGACCGCGGACTATCTTTCGCCAATGGTGGCGATGCTGGAAAACGTCCTCGATCCGGAGACCGTCATTCTCGGCGGCGCGCTTCCCGATGCTGTCATCGACGAGATCGTCGCGGCCATGCAGACGCTTCCGGTCTCCGTTGCCAGCCGGCGCACGCGTGCGCTTGCACGCGTCATCCGCGGCCAGACTGGCCAGCTGACGGCAGCCCTTGGTGCTGCGGCACTGCCGCTTTTTGAAGCCGTCACCCCGAAACTCGACATTTCACCGACCGCCGCCGCCGATAACACAGCTTAGAGCACGCAATTCCGGACGCAAAACCGCTACACGCTCTTGCTGGAATTGCTCAAAAAAGCGCGGCGCCGGTCTGCCCTAACGGAGGAACCATGCTGACCGATCGAGACCGTATTGAGAAACAGAAGCGGAGCCTTTCGCTCACGCGGCTGCACCGGGCACTCTCCCGCCTGACCTCCACCGTCACCATGATGAATACCGGCGCACATCCGGATGACGAGCATAACGGCCTGCTCGCCTATCTGCGCCTCGGCCTCGGCATGCGCGTCATCGTCGCCTGCTCGACGCGCGGCGAAGGCGGGCAGAATGCTTTGGGACCGGAGCGGCTCGGCGCACTCGGCATCCTGCGCAGCCGCGAGATGGAAGAAGCCGCCCGCGAACTCGACGCCGATGTGCACTGGCTCGGCCACGGGCCGGAAGATCCGATCCACGATTTCGGCTTCTCCAAGAACGGCGACCGGACCTTCGACCGCTGGGGCGAAAGGCGCATCGTCGAGCGGCTGGTGCGTGCCTATCGCACGGAGCGCCCCGATATCGTACTGCCGACCTTCCTCGACGTGCCGGGCCAGCACGGGCATCACCGCGCCATGACGCGGGCGGCGGAAACGGCCGTCGGGCTTGCCGCCGATTCGTCGGCCTTTCCCGAACATTTCGACGAGGGGCTGAGGCCGTGGCAGGTGGCGAAGTTCTACCTGCCCGCATGGTCGGGTGGCGGCGACACCTATGATGACGAAGTTCCGCCGCCGGCAACGACGCTGCCGCTCGAAGCCACCAGCTTCGAACCTGTCAGCGGCGTCAGCTACGACCATATCGGCGAGTGGTCGCGCTATTACCATGCCTCCCAGGGCATGGGCCGCTGGCACGATATCGGCGATACCGAGTGGCCCCTGCACCTGAAGCTGAGCGCTCAAGGTTCTCTCTCGGAAACCTCCATCCTCGATTCGCTTCCCTCGACGCTCGCCGATCTCGCACGCGAGACCGAGTTGCCGCAGAGCGTCGTCGATGCGCTGATGCGTGCGGATGGCGCGATCGGCAAGGCGATCGAGCATTTTCCGGAACGATCCGCCATCGTGGACGCGCTGCTGCAGGCGGCGCATCAGATCGAGAAGGCGATCGAGGAAGCGCCCGAAGCCTTCCTCGAAACGCATGGGCATCGCCTGCGGCGCAAGCTGGTGGAAATCGATGCGGCCCTGTGCGAGGCCGGGCAGGTCTTCGTGCGGGCAGTCGCCGAACCCGCCGCGCTTTCGCCCGGTGCGGCCGGCACGCTGATCCTTCATCTCGCCGGCAATGCCGGGGCCGCGGTCGTCTCGGCCGACATCAGATTGCCGCAAGGCGTTTCGGCAAGCCTCCAGGAAACCCAGCCGCAGAGGATCGTCCATGCGCTGACCGCAGCAGCGGATGCGCCGCTCACGCGGCAATATCAGCCGGGATGGTCGAGCCTTGGCGGCAACGGCAATGCGGCTGTCGATGTGAGGGCTCAGATCGGCGGCCGTTCGGTGACGATGAGCGTCGATCTCGAGGAGCCGCTTACTGTTGCGCCGCAGCATTCGCTGAACCTTCAGCCCAATGCCCTCATCATCCCCGTGGAAGGCGACAGGCCGGAAATGGCGGTCAAGGCCGTGTCCGCGGGGCGTGTCGGCTTTTCCGCGCCGAGCGGCTGGACGGTCAAGGAGGCCGGCGGCACATTCACGCTCTCGCCTCCCGCCGCGATCACACCCGGCCTCGTCACCCTCACGCCGCTCGTGGACGGTGAGCCTGCCATGCGCATCTCGCCGATCGCCTATCCGCATATCGGCCGCACCAGCTTTCGCGAGCCGGAACTGCTGCGGGTGCTGGCGCTTGACCTCAAACTGCCCGAAGGGGCGAAGATCGGCTATGTCGGCGGCGGCGCGGATCGTGTCGGGCTCTGGCTGGGCCGCATGGGGCTCGACGTCACCGAACTCGATGCACAGGCCCTGTCCGGCGATCTCTCCCGCTTCACCACCATCGTCGTCGGCATTTTCGCCTTCGGCATTCGTAGGGATCTCGCGGCAGCAACCGCGCGCCTGCATCGGTTCGTCGAAGAAGGCGGCCATCTGCTGACGCTCTATCATCGTCCGAGCGACGGCTGGCAGCCGGAGGCCACGCCGCCCAAACGGATCGAGATCGGCTCGCCCTCGGTCCGCTGGCGCGTGACCGACCCGGCGGCTGACGTGACCGTGCTGGAAGCCGATCACCCGCTGCTCAAGGGGCCGAACAGGATCGCGCCCGCAGACTGGGACGGCTGGGACAAGGAACGCGGCCTCTATTTCGCTTCCCGCTGGGACGACGCCTATGTGCCGCTGCTTGCCACGCACGATCCCGAAGAGCAGCCGCTCAAAGGTGCGTTGATTTCTGCTGCAATCGGCAGGGGCCGGCATACGCATACAAGCCTCGTGCTGCATCACCAGCTCGACAAGCTGACGCCGGGCGCCTTCCGGCTGATTGCCAATCTCGTCCAGCCCGCCTGAGGCGACGGGAATGGATGCGTCTGCGACAGCCAGGGACAGCCGCTCTGGCATTCTCTGGCTGCTCTGCGACACGACGCTGGTGACGGGCATGACGGTGCTGGTGAAGATGCAGGGCGCCTCCTATCCGGCAGTCCAGCTCGTCTTCATCCGTGCGCTGATCGGGCTCCTGCTCATCCTGCCGATGATCTGGCGGCATCGCCGGCAGCTCGTCCATTCCAGGGATCCGTTGCGCAATATCATGCGCATCAGCTGCAATGCCGTCGCGCTGACCAGTAATTTCGTGGCCCTCACCATGCTGCCGCTCGTGCTCGTCAACGCACTCGGCTTCACGCGGCCGCTGGTTTCGATGCTGATGGCCGTTATCATGCTCGGCGAAAGGGTCAGCCGCTGGCGGTGGATCGGCGCGGTGTTTGCCTTTGCCGGCGTGCTGGTCATGCTGGCGCCGGATGCGTACGCCTGGAATTTCGGGCTGGTGGCCGTGCTGCTGTCCATTGTCTTCGGGGCGCTGGCGACGATCCAGACGCGGATGCTGCATTACGAGAATACCACCGTGATGATGGTCTTCTACACGGCGGGCCTCACCGTCATCACCTTCGTTCCCGCCCTCTTCGTCTGGCAGCCGGTGCGCAGCGAGGACTGGCCCGCCCTCATCGGCATCGGGCTCCTGGCGCAGCTCGGACAATTCTGTTTCCTGCGGGCCTACCAGATCGCCAGCGCCAGCCTGCTTGCGCCCTTCGGCTATCTGTCGATCGTCTTTGCGACCGCCAGCGGCTATTTCTTCTTCGATGAGGCGCCCGATCTTCGTACGCTCATCGGCATCGTCGTCATCATCGCGGCGCTGCAGGCAATCACCTTTTTGGAGCGGCGGAAAAGTTAGCGCAGCGTCGGATCCAGCCTGTCGCGCAGCCAGTCGCCGACCACGGATACCGAGAGCGTGGTGATGACGATCACCGCTGCCGGCATCAGCATGATCCAGGGTGCCGACTGGATATAGTCGCGACCGTAGCCGACCATGTTGCCGAGGCTCGTCTGCGGCGGCTGCAGGCCGATGCCGAGGAAAGACAGGCTCGATTCCAGCAGGATCACGGCGGGAATGTTGAGCGTCATGGCGATGACGATCATGGCGGAGATATTGGGCAGGATATGGCGCAGGTAAATGCGCCAGGGCGAGGCGCCGATGTCGCGCGCCGCCGCCGCATAACCTTGCGCAGTGGCTGATATCGCCAGCCCTCGTGCGATGCGCGTCACCTGCTCCCAGCCGTAGAGGCCAAGCAGCATGATGAAGATCGTCAGCGAATTGCCGAGAAAGGCGAGCACGGCGATGGCGATGATCATGAAGGGCATGGCCAGCTGCGCGTCGACAAGGGTCAGGATGACCTGATCGACCCAGCTGCGGAAATAGGCTGCGATGAAGCCGAGTGTCACGCCAACCACCGTCGAGAGCAGCGTGGCGCAGATGGCGATCGTCAGCGAAATGCGGATCGATATCAGCGCCCGCGAAAACACGTCGCGGCCGAGCTGGTCGGTGCCGAGGATGTGGGCGAAATCGCCGCCGAAGAAGACCGGCGGCTTCAGGCGGGCGCGCACATCGACGGCCATGAAATCGTAGGGCACGATCAACGGTGCGATCACCGCGATCAGGATGACCAGGGCAAGCCAGAAAATCGCAATGAGAACCGCGGGCGGCCATGCCTCCAGGAAAGCCGCAAGCTTCTTCTTTTCCTCGATGACGCTGCCGCTGGCGGCAATCTGCTGGTCGAGAACCATTCCCTTCTCCCTCAGGCTGTGGCGCCGCGACCGCGGCTGCGCATGCGCGGATCGATCAGCCCGTAGAGAAGATCGACCACGAGGTTGGAAATCACCATCATCAGCCCGATCAGGAGCACGATCACCTGCACGACGGCAAGATCGCGCGCCTGGACCGAGGAGACGAGCAGCCGGCCGATGCCGGGCCAGGAGAAGACGCTTTCGACGATGACGGCACCGCCGACGAGGCTGCCCATCATGAAGCCGAAGATGGTGACGATCGGCACGGCGGCGTTCGGCAAGACATGGCGGGTGACGATCTCGGAGGATCGCACGCCCTTGGCGGCTGCCGTGCGCACGAAGGGACGGCCGAGCACCTCGATCATGGCTGAGCGCGTGTAGCGGGCAATGATGGCGGCACCGGCGATGCTGAGTGTGGCGATCGGCAGGATCATATGGGCATAGGTCGAATAGCCGCCCGACGGCAGCCAGCGCAGCTGCACGGCAAAGATCAGGGCGAGCACGAGGCCGAGCACGAAGGTCGGTACGGTGAAGCCGAGAACCGAGAGCGACATGATGAGGCGGTCGAAGAAGGAATTGCGGTGGAGTGCTGCCGTCACGCCGGCCGCAATGCCGAGCGCGGTCTTGATGAAGAGCGTGGGCACCATGATCTGGAGCGTCGCCGGCAAGCGTGCCAGGACAGTCTCGATCGCCGAGCGGTTCTCGCGCATCGAGTTTCCGAGGTCGCCGTGGACTATGGCGACCAGGTATTTGTAGAACTGCACCCAGAGCGGCTGATCGAGGCCCCATTGGCGGCGGAAGGCGGCGATCACTTCGGGCTGGGTCTGGGCCGGATCGAAGAAGCGCGAGGCGGGATCGCCGGCGACACGCAGGATGATGAAGGTGAAGGTGACGATGATGAAGAGCGTCACCAGAGCGCGCAGCAGGCGCGTGAGAACGAATTGCAGCATGTCAGGCCGCCTCCCCGTCCGACAGCGACGGATTGTTGACGATATGACAGGCCACGGCGCGGCCGCCCCCGGCGATCAGCTCCGGCTTGAGCGAGCGGCAGGCCGGGCGCAGTTCGGGGCAGCGGGTGTGGAAGGGACAGCCCGAGGGCACGTTGACCGGGTTGGGCGGATCGCCGGTCAGGATGATGCGGCTGCGCGCCGGCCTTCCCGGCTGCGGCACGGCCGACACGAGCGCCCTGGTATAGGGATGGGCCGGCGACTGCAGAATGTCTTCCGGCGTGCCCATCTCGACGATGTTGCCGAGATACATGACCGCGACGCGGTCGGCGACTTGGCGCACGACCTTCAGGTCGTGGCTGATGAACACGCCGGTAAAGCCGGTGCGAGCGCGGATATCCTCGAAGACATTCAGCACCTGCGCCTGCACGGAGACATCGAGGGCCGATACCGGCTCGTCGCAGACCAGCAGTTCCGGCTCCATGGAGAGCGCCCGCGCAATGATCACGCGCTGCCGCTGCCCGCCGGAAAGTTCATGCGGGTAGCGGCTGGCGTGATGGGAAATCAGGCCGACAGCGGCCATCACCTCGGCGACGCGGCGCTTTCTGTCCTTCGGCGTCATCTCGGGATTATGGATGACCAGCGGCTCCTCGATCTGCTCGGCAACGGCAATACGCGGATCGAGCGCGCCGAGCGGGTCCTGATAGATCATCTGCATGCGCCTGCGCATGCGCCGCCACTGGGCATTCGGCACCGCGCCCACCTTCTCGCCACCGAACCAGACTTCGCCCGATGTCGGCGGGATATGGCCGAGCAGCAAGCGCGCGGTCGTCGACTTGCCGCTGCCGCTTTCACCGACGATGCCGAACATTTCGCCAGGGGCCACATCGAAGGTCAGACCATCGACGGCCTTCAGGGTTTTGGCCGAAGAGAACAGGCCGCCGCGCTGGCGCAGGACATAATGGCGCTTCAGCGCCCGGACGGAGAGCGCGCCTTTCATCAGACCGCCCCTGCAGCACTTGTCTGAACAGATGCCGGCACCCTCCGCGCAAGGGAGGATACGGCGCCGAGATGGACGCAGGCAGCCAGATGCCTGTCATCCACACCCGCCGCGCGCATGGACGGCACGCAATGGAGGCAGTCTTCATCGGCCAGCATGCAGCGCGGCGAGAAGGTGCAGCCCGGCGGCAGGGCGCTCGGCGGCGGCACCGTGCCGGGGATCGCCATCAGGCGCTGGCGCGGACCGTCGATGCGCGGCAGGGCGGCGATCAGGCCGCGCGTGTAGGGATGGGCCGGATTGGCGAACAGATCCGATGTCGGGCTGTCCTCGACAATGCGGCCGCAATACATGACGGCGACGCGTTCGGTCATTTCGGCCACCATGCCGAGGTCGTGCGAGATCAGCACCAGCGCCATGCCGCGCTCGCGCCTGATATCGTCCAGCAGGTCGAGAATCTGCGCCTGGATCGTCGCATCGAGCGCTGTCGTCGGCTCATCGGCAACGAGAAGATCGGGATTGCCGGCAAGCGCCATGGCGATCATGACGCGCTGGTTCATGCCGCCGGAAAATTCATGCGGATATTCGCCGAGCCGCTGGCGGGCATTGGCGATGCCGACACGGTCAATCAGCCGTTCGGCCTCCCTGCGGGCCGCCTGCCCCTGCAGGCCCTGGTGCAGGCGCAGCGCCTCGGTGAGCTGCCAGCCGATCTTGTGCAGCGGATTGAGCGAGCTCGACGGGTCCTGGAAGATCATGGCGATGCGCCCGCCGCGCACGTCTGCCAGCGTTGCGTCATCCGCACCCAGGATTTCGGCACCGTCGAGCGTGACGGACCCGCTGATACGGGCGTTGCGGCCGAGCAGGCCGAGCGCCGCCATCCAGGTGATCGACTTGCCGCAGCCCGATTCGCCGACGATGCCGAGCGCTTCGCCGCGCGCCAGGGTCAGATCGATGCCGTGCAGGGCGCGGGTGAAATGGCGGTTGCTCTCGAAATCGACCGAGAGGTTGCGGATTTCGACAAGGTTCGATGGCGTGCTCATGCTCGCTCCTCCCTGACTAGCTCTGTTGCGTTGCGATATTGCCGACCTGCAGGACGTGACGGTCCTGCCCTTCCAGGATCACGCAGCTCAGGACCTGCTGCACATAGGCGCCGGTATCGACGTTGATGCGGTTTGGAAGGCTCTCGACCGTGTCGCGATGGCTGTGTCCGTGAACGACCACCTTGCCGAAATTCTTGCGCGAGAGCAGAAACTTGTCGCGTATCCATGTCAGGTCCTCACGCCGCTGATCGGCGAGCGGGCGATCCGGATCGACCCCGGCATGGGCGAAGAAATAATCGCCGTCGCTGTGCGACAATGGCAGCGACAGCATGAAATCCTTATGACGGTCGGGAAGCCGCAACAAAAATTGCTGCCTGATCTGCTCGGCAATGTCCGGATCGGCAACGGCCGCGAGCACATCGTTCTGCGACAGCCCGTAGGAGGCGAGCGTTTCCAGCCCGCCCTTCAAAGCCCAGGGCGAAACGATGCTGGCATCGTCGACAAAGGCGATCAGCCAGTCGTCGTGATTGCCTCTGAGGCACATGACCTGCGCATTGGCCGGCGGGTTTTCCTTGTGGTCGATGATCATGTCGATCACGGCAAACGAATTAGGGCCGCGGTCGATGAGATCGCCGAGATAGATGATCAATACCTGTTCTGCGGGATAACATGCCATATCGGCGGCAATCGCCTGCTGCAGGGCGCCCAGAAGATCGTCATAGCCGTGGATATCGCCGATCGCATAGATCCGGCGGGAACCTGTAACGGCAGGGCTTGCGGTGTCGAACTCGGGCCAGTCTCCGTCCGACCTGTCGACGGGGAGGACACGGCGCATCGGGGCAATCATCAAATATGTCCTTGAGAGAAAAGAGGGCGGGATGGCATCCACCCCGCCCCTGAAGCGTGCCGCGATCCTTCGGATTCGCTTGCCACGCTTCAGGCTTTGGTTATCGCAAAACCGCCGCGTACTTTTGCGCGGCATGCATCAGGCATTACTTCTTGATCGAGAAAGCGCCTGGCCGGAAATCCATGACGAACATGGCGGACGGCTTCCACTGGATGTCGGCGCGCTTGCCGTAGAGGATGGCGTTCTGGTGCAGAACGATCATGGCCGGATCCTCGACTTCGATGATCTCGAGCGCGCGGGCAAAGGCCTTCTTGACTTCCGCCTTGTCGGTCGACGTGTTCAGCACGTTGCAGAGCTTGTCGAACTCGTCGTTCTTCCACATGCCGGTCTTCGGGTTCGTGCCGCTATTATAGGTGCCGTAAGGGCAATTGTTGGCGAGCAGCGATACCGGATAGGCGAAATAGGCGGTGTTCGAGAGGTCCTGCATCATGCGATCGGGCGCCGGATCGTTCGGATTGTCGGCGACCGAGAAGTCGATGTTGAAGCCGATCTTGCGCAGGTTATCGAGGTCGAACTGGGCAACCGTCAGTTCGTTCGGATAATAGTCGTTGTGGACGCGGTAGGTGATCGGCTCGCCCTTGTAGCCGGCTTCGGCCAGCAGCTTCTTTGCCAGTTCCGGATCGTAGGCCGGCGACTTGAAGTCCGCGACGAACAGATCGCCAAACAGCTTATGCTGGAAACCCTGCGGAACGGCAGTGAGGCCGCCCCAGAGCGAATCGACGATCGTCTGGCGGTCGATCGAGTGCGACAGCGCCTGGCGGACCAGCCTGTTCTTCAGCGGACCGTTGTTTGTGTCGAGCGCGATGAAGCGGATATTGGCAACCGGGCCGCCGACGACTTCAAAATCGGAATTGCCCTTGATCATCGGAACCTGGTCGGGGCCGACGTCGCTGACGATATCATATTCGCCCGACAGCAGGCCGTTGATGCGGCTTGCCGCTTCCGGGACGACATTGAAGTTCAGCTTGGCGATCGGCGGTTTGCCGCCCCAGTAATCGTCATGAGCGACGAGATGGATCGCCGAACCCTGATCGACGCTTTCGACCTTGTAGGGGCCGGTCGCGACCGGGTGCAGGGCAAAATCCTGCCAGGACTTGGCATTCTGGAAGGCGCGCTTGGAAATGATGGCGGCATAGTTGACGCGCGCAAGGCGCGCTTCGGTATCGAGCGTCGATTTCTGCATAACGAAGCGGACGGTATAGTCATCGACCTTCTCGACCGACTTCAGGAGCGGCCATTCGGACTTGCGGCCCGCAGCCGTCGTCGCCGGAGGAACGATGCCGGTCGTACCGTCGGCGCGGGTAAAGGTCGGCTGGTTGGCGTCACGGGCCTTGGCCTGTTCCGGCAGCAGGCCGTAACGCTCGTCGGAGAAGGAGAAGACCACGTCATCGGCCTTCATCTCGTCGCCATTGTGGAACTTGACGCCCTTGCGCAGCTTCACTTCCAGGATCTCGGGCGAGACCCACTTCCATTCCGTGGCGAGGCCCGGCTTGGCGCCGAGGTTCGGATCCGACAGATCGAGCGCGATCAGTTGCTCGTAGATGTCGTTCTGATACTTGCGGGCCGCGGTGCCGGTGTTGTCGGTGGTGTCGAGCGTGCCGGCGCTGCCCATGCTCTGCAGCGCGACATTGATGGTCGGGCGGTCTTCGGCGAGCGCGATCCGGTTGCAGCCAAGGACGGTTGTGGCAAGAAGGGCTGACGTCAGCGTCAATGTTCTGAAATCGATATTCATGTCGATGTCTCCGTTCGGAAAATGGCGCCGGCTTAAAAAAGACGGCATGGCTTCGCCGTTCGCCTGCCGCTCCTCAGTCGGCCTGCGTCCGGGATCTCGATAAGGCGCCGCGGTTTGCCGGGGCGCGGGCTGGTGAAATGCTTAAAGCGCGTCGCGATCTCTCAGATGCCTCCGTCGCGCTTCAGGTTCTTTGTTTTGCGCTTTGGCGCGGCAAGCTTATGCGGTCTGCAATGCGACCTTCAGGTCCTCGCGCCGTACCGGCTCGGCCGCCGGCCGGCCTTCAAGAACGAGATCGGCTTCATCGATATATTGATGGGTGCCGACGCGGGCGATCGCGATGCGCGAAACCTTGTCGCCGGCCGATGCGGTAAAGTGGGTGACGACCGGCGCCGAAACCGGCTGACCGCCATCCAGCAATTCGTGCATGACGCGGCCGGTCATGGACGCGGCCGGCGCGACGCCGAGAAGATGCAGCACGGTCGGGGCTATGTCGTAGATGCCGGTGCGCGAGGGGATCACGTCGCCGCCGCTGCGCAGACCGGCGCCACCGCCGACAAGCACGGCAGCAAGCTCGGTCGCATGCAGGCCGCCATGCGTGCCGCCGCCGACCGGAATGTTGTAGTTTGCGGCATCGCAATAGGAGGTGCCGGGAACGCCGTGGGCATTGCTGTCGTCGTCGCCCTTCAGGTTGATGTAGAGATCCGGCGCACGCGAATGGGCGGCACCGGAGAGCTCCAGCGCCAGCGTGCCGGCGATGATGCCCTCGCTCGCGCCCGGCGCGATCGCCCGCGTGAAGGTTGCGCCATACCATTCCTGCGCCACCAGCGCATCGAAGGCTGCCTGCAGCAGGCCGCGGTCGAACTTGCGCAGCCAGAAGCCGGGGGCGCGCCCGCCGCGATAGAGAATGTCGGCACCATTGTCGAAGTGGTGGTCCGCCGAAATGCCCGCTTCCTTCAATGCGTCGCCGACAGAAATGAATTTTGCCGAGGTGGAGTGGCCGTGATCCGAGGTCACGAAGATCGCGATCGAATCGCGCTCGGGCTGGCGGTCGCGCCACTCCAGGAGATCACCGATCGCCGCATCGCAATCGCGCATCGAAGCCAGCATGCCTTCGGCGCCGAGACCGTGGACATGCGAGGCACTGTCGACTTCGGTCAGCCAGATGATCGTCGCCGCCGGTTTCCTGGCCGGCCAGACGCTGTCGGTAAAGACGGAGACCGCGCGCCGCTCGGCGCCGCGATTGAAGCCGGTCGCCGGAACGGAATGGCGATCGGCGATCTCGATTGCCAGTTCCGGCGGAAAGGCGATTGCCGGATGGCGGACGTTGAATCCCGCCTGCCCCCAGTCCGCGCCCTTCCAGTTAAGCGCGGTGAAGGAGCCCTGCCCGCTCGACGTGACGGTCGCGAAGGAAAGCCCGTGCTTGGCAAGCGTTTCCGACAGGTTGGTGGCCGTCGCCATGCCGCCGACGAGGCGCCGGTCGCCGGCGCGCCAGTCGTGGATCGTGTCGGTGCCGGTCAGGCGGCCGGAGCCATCGCGCGAATAGAATTCATTGCCGAGAACGCCCGTCGTTTCCGGCCGCGCGCCGCTGGCAAGCGCCGTCAGGGCACCGCGCGTTTCGCTCGGGAACACCGTACGGTGATCGCGGCTCGTCACACCGGACGCCTTCAGGCCTGCAAGATTGGGCATGGTCGTGGCATCGATCATGTCCGGCCGCAGGCCGTCGACGCCGAGCACGATGACATGGCGGACATCAGTCATCTTCATTCACCTTCTCTTCTATGGTCGCGCCGGCCGGGCCGGCATTGTCATTGACATTCTGGGGATAGAGAACGCTGGCACCGGCTTCGGTCAGCAGCCGCGCGAAGGGCTCTTCCGGCGGCTGGTCGGTGACGAAGGTTTCGATTTCGGAAAAAGGAATGCTGCGGTAGCGGCCGACAGCGCCGACCTTGGTATGATCGGCCACGTAGACACTGGAGCGGCTTTGGGCAGCGAGCCGGTTCTTCAGCTGCATATTGTGCTTGGTGCGCTCGACCAGCCCGTATTCGGCATCGAGGCCGTAAACGCCGATGATCGACAGGTCGAAACTGCAGTTGCGGATCGCCTCGAACACTTCGTCGCCGAGCAGCGTCTTGCCGTTATAGTCATATTCGCCGCCGGTCAGGATGACCTTGTGACGCAGGCCCGCCTGCAGCGCCTCGCCGATCGCAGGCATATTGGTCATGACCGTGACCGGCGGGCCGTTGCGCATGGCTTGGGCGACAGCCAGTACCGAACTTCCGCCCGTCATGAATATCCATTGATCGGGCTGGATCATTGCGGCCACCAGATTGCCGATCGCCTGCTTTTCCGCCCGCTCCATGTTGACGCGCTCGTCCAGCGCCGCTTCGCGCCCCGACGGGATCGCGCCGCCATAGACGCGCTGCAGCGAACCGCCCCGCTCCAGGGCGACGAGATCGCGCCGGATCGTCTCGGTCGAGACGCCGAAAGTCTCGGCAATGGCGCTGATCGACATGCCGCTGCCGCCATTGATGAGGCGGATAATGGTCTGGTGACGGCTGGCTGCGGGAAGCTTGGACATGAAACACTGCTCGGCTTGATGACCAGGCATTTCTAGGCCGCCCATGTTTCAATGCCGTGACAGTTTTTTGATGTTTTTGTTTACACCCTCAAAGTCGCACAAACTTCCACATTTCGTTTCGCGCATTGCTGCTGCCCGCCCTGCGGAGAGTGCAGATCGGTGTCGGGGCGGTTTCTCGAAAAACGGCGAGCGAGCAAGAAATGTGCCCAATGCAGAAATAAGAAGATTTTTCGGTTGACCGCGATAGGTCGCCTGCATATGTTCCGCGCACTTCCAGCCAGGGTGCTTCGCACTCGCGGAAAGGGAGAGCGTAGCTCAGCCGGTAGAGCAACTGACTTTTAATCAGTAGGTCTCGGGTTCGAACCCCGACGCTCTCACCATCGTCCTTTGTTAAGCTGCACGGCGCGAGAAGGTGCTGGAGGGTGAATGCCTAAAACATCCAAA
>NZ_JBRFNB010000002.1:0-1409865 GCF_052946295.1 Rhizobium sp. KDH_Rht_773_N
CCTGCGCTGACCATCAGCGACTTTCAACTGGCGTGAACTCGCATTTAAAGACCTAGGGGCGACAACGGTTTTTCTATAGTTGCAAGCCAAATCCCGCAAAACGCAACTCCCGCACTTATACGAAACCCATCAGTCGCTCGTTGCGCTCACGTTGTAACCGCAATATGGGTGCCTACAGCGGCGTAAATTTATATCCTGTGACTTTCATCGTGAGCTTTGAGCCAGATGCCATCGGCGTCCACTGGCCCGCCCAAAGAGGATCGAGCCCGTCAGCAACCCAAAGGTCGAAATAAGGCTTCAGCGGCAGGGAAGGAAAGAATAGCCCGCCGGTGTCCACGGGAGTGATTCTGGCAATCTGTTTCCCATTCACATACCAGGTAATCGAATTGCCGGGGTCATACTCGATCCCCAGCTTGTAACTCTTTCCGGAAAGATCGCCTTTGATAAGCGGCGCATCAGAGCCCATGCTGTAGACAGCTTTTTTGGCTCCATTCACTTTTGTCCAAGCTGTGATCGTCAGCCCCTTTGTTCCGACGAACTCAAAATCGATCTCGTCGGCATTAGCGTCCTTGCTCATCAGCCATAACGGCGCCGCGACCAACCCCGGCGCCATCTTGGGAAGAGTGACCTCCACTTCCCAGCGCCCCTTGGCCGCGAAAGTGTTGCCCTGAACTTCGCCAGATGCCCTTTCGGTCACACTTAAATTCAACGTACCGCTCACAATTTCCGCGTTGGCCGCTTTCCAATTGTATGCACCAAGCTTCGCCTCGTTCCACTCGGCAGGAAAGAATGGGTTAGCATAGTTCCATAGCTTCAACTGCACCCCAGCCCAATTGGGCAGAGTTTGCGCATTCGCGGCCGAGCTTGCGGCAACAAATGAGAATATTAGAAAGTACATTAGCCGCCGGGAGGTGCGCATGATAGCTCCAATCTTCAGGTCTTGGCATCTGTGAGGTTCCATGGAGGCTCATAGTTGCATTAAACGCTGCGGCAACCCAGACATTTTGCTCGGCGGTATGGCTTTTTGCTGTGCTACCGGACAATCAATCGGAACGCAAAAATGGCCGAAATGATCTTTTCATGCGCTCGCAAGTCGGACGCACTGCAGACGGTTTCGTACACCAAGGTCACGCGCCCGGAAACGAAACACACCCGGCAGGCATGGAATTTCCGTTGTATTTCCGGCGCTTAAGGGCTCGATATGTGATCTCGTCACAGAGGACGTCAAAAACCATGATGCACTGCGAAATGCGGCTGGCATTGTCGTTGGATATTGGGTAGAAGGTTCGGCAGTACCAATGGATGGACGACGCCTCATGATGCCAGAGACGGCGATTACCATATGCATCTGCACGTTTCGTCGGCCTCAGATCGCAGCTACCTTGGCTTCACTGAAAAAACTTCAGCTTGAACCGAACTGGAATGTACGCGTCGTCGTCGTTGACAACGATTTTGAGCCCACGGCGCGTGGCATTGTCGCGAAAGCCGCCGAACAATTGTCGTTCCCGGTTACCTACCTTCACGCCCCTGCAAACAATATATCGATAGCGCGCAACGCATGTCTGGAAGCGGCTACTGGCGACTACATGGCTTTCATTGACGACGACGAGACAGTCACGAGCCGATGGCTTACTGAATTGGTTGCGGTCGCACAAAAAAGCGGGGCGCAAGCAGTACTCGGGCCGGTGCGTGCTCTCTATGATGCCGGAATGCCCGAATGGATGATTCAAGGCGATTTTCATTCCACCTTTCCGGTTTTTGTCAAAGGCGAGATCGTTACAGGTTATACTTGCAACGTGCTCATGGATCGGCGTTCAGACAAAATCAGCGATCTTCGTTTCGATCTGTCCCGTGGTAAAAGCGGTGGAGAAGACACAGATTTCTTTGCGCGGCTCCATCGCCGTGGTGGCCGAATCAGCTATGCGGAAAATGCATGGATAGAAGAAGTTGTCCCGCAATCACGCGCAAGCCTTAAATGGTTGTCGAGCAGGCGGTTCCGCTCAGGCCAAACGCACGGTCGAATCGTCTCGAGAGACAATCCACAGTTGATGGCCCGATTGAGCGTTCTTATGATGGCGGCAGCGAAGGCCGCGTATTGCTTTGGAACGACCGCTTTCGGCCTGGTTTCCCCAGTACAGTGGCGTCGGAATTATCTGCGTGGCATGTTACATCTGGGTGCCATCAGCGCGTTGATAGGTGCACGGGAAATCGAACAATACGGAGCAGTGCTGACGGATGGGAAAAGCGCCAATGTCGGCCGATGAAACCGACGCGACCACAAAGGATCCGGCACACTCCTATCAGCATTTGAAGACAGGAAGGGCCAAAGCCGCATTGAGCGGCGTTATTTGGTCGTCTTTCAACAGCCTTGCCCCTGCCGCGGTTGGCGCGGGTGTGTTTACGATCACATCACGTTTCCTCTCGCCCAGCGAATTCGGCATTGTTGCATTTGCCGCGAGCATAGCTGGATTTGCCAGTGCGGTTGCACCGGTCGGATTTGGAGAGGCAATTGTCCAACACAGGGACATTACCAAGAAACATCTCGACACTGTTTTTTGGCTGTGCATGGCCTCTGCAGTGGTTATCTATGTCGCTCTTTTGATGGCAGCATGGCCTCTATCCTTCATGACAGGAGAAGCCGAACTCGCCTTGTTTGTTCCGATTGTCGGAGCGCGAGTGATTTTTGACTTAGCAGCCACCGTCCCGAATGCGCTGCTTACGCGTTCGATGTCCTTCAACCGTCTGGCGATACGCACGACAATGGCTTCTATCGTCTCTGCCATCGTGTGCCTTTCAGTTCTTGCCATGGGATACGGAGCTTGGGCTCTCGCGCTCTCGCAGCTCTCTGCTGCGGTGGCCGCTTCGATCGCAGCTCTCGTTTCCGTCAGATGGCGTCCAGGATGGCATTTCGACCGGGCTGCATTGGCCGACCTCAAGCGGTTCGGTCTGTTTGCGTCCGGCAATCGCATCCTGACGACGATAAATGTGGACCAGTTGATGGTCGGCTCTCTTCTTGGGGCTGGGCCGCTCGGCCTCTACGGATTTGCGCAACGGATATATCAAATCCTCAGCCAGCTTCTGGTTGGGGTACTGAGTTCCGTTTCTTTTCCGCTTCTTTCAACGCTGCGAAACGAGCACGAAAAACTCCGAGAGGTTTATCTGTCGGCAACCTTCATTTCGTCTGCAGCGTCATTCCCGATATTTGTCGGCCTAGCCTCTGTCGCCAGCGACCTGATACCACTCGTCTTCGGCCCACAGTGGATCGATGCACTGTGGGCGTTGAGGGCCTTTTGTCTGATTGGACTGCTTGCCTGTGTCGGTGTATTGCAATCTTCCCTGATACGCAGCCAGGGTAAAGTTGACTGGTGGATGTGGTACATGGTGGCAAATCAGGTACTGACAGCTACTGTAGTCTTATGCTTCTACCGCTTCGGCGTGAGTGTAATGGTCTGCGCCATAGCTTTAAAAACATGCCTCTACTGGCCAGTATCGGCGGTGATGACCGCCAAGCTTCTGAAGATCAGTCCGTTGAGCTATTTGAGGCCGTTCCTTTTGCCGACATTCGCGGCCTTGCTGATGTTCCTATGCGTTATTCTTGCCCAGCGATCACTAGCTGATGTTGATCCCGTGGTGCGTCTCGCGGCGGAAATCGGCTGTGGAGCGGTGGTTTATCTCGTAGCAATTCTTTCCCTAGGGTGGCGAAGGGTTGTTGAGTTGATGTCAATTGTCAAAAGGACACATTCGAATGCTTAGCTGGCGCGAGGTGCATCGCAAAACTGCATTTCATTGCACTCTCGAATAGGAACTTAACTAGATAACCGACAACGGGATTGCCAGTTTCGTCAATCCAAACCATTCGACGTGACGAAGAGAAAACGAGGGCTCTTAAGTGAAACTCATTTACTTTCAAGGCGTAGTTCCGAATTTTGGCGACGAACTTAATCCGTATATGTGGAGCAAAATACTCCCCCCCGGTTTCTTGAACGAAGACAGTTCCGAACTATTTCTCGGCATTGGCTCGATCCTTCACAAGCACGGTTACCCAAGCGAAGCTATCAAGCATGTCCTGGGCTCAGGTTACGCAGGCTACGGCAGTCCGCCGGAGATTAATGACGGATCCTGGAACATAGTATTCGTGCGAGGCCCCCGAACGGCCGCGACGCTCGGATTGCCACCCGAAAAGGCGATAGCCGACGGCGCCATTCTGCTGCGAACTATCGACCTGCCGGAACCGCGGGAGCAAAGCGAAGTTGCGTTCATGCCCCACTACGAGAGCCTCAATCGAGGTTTCTGGCCGGAGGCATGTAAACTGGCCGGAATTAAGCTCATTGATCCGACCCGAGATCTTGATGAGATTATCGGGCAGATTCGAGGCGCCAAGCTGCTCGTCACCGAGGCCATGCACGGAGCGATAGTCGCAGATGCTCTACGAACGCCTTGGGTATCGGCGAGACCTATCTATAGTGGACACCACGCAAAATGGCTCGACTGGGCCGAGGCTCTGTCGCTGGATCTGCGCCAGCCGCGACTTTGGCCATCGAGCATCGCGGAACTCTATACGCGCCTCACGAGACGAGGCTCGCCAGAAAGCATCGTTGGGCGGCTAAACAAGCGCGCTGTTGCCACTCCAGCAAACGCAATCTTGACCTATGCAGCTGCTAAGAGACTCCAGCAGCTCGCCAAAATGGATCCGCAGCTCAGCCGCGACGACGTGATCGAACGTCAGACACAGCGTGCTCAGGAAGCGATTTTCAGCTTTGTCTCCACCCGTACCGAGAGCGTGGCACGCGCATAAGAAAGCATATCTCTAACCACCGATCTGCGGGCGCACTTGCCAAAGAGCGCCCGTATTGCCCGCGATAGACACGGCGTAGAATTCCGCAGATAATCCCGAGCGCCTCCGGGGAGAACATAACAACGTTGCGAAATCCCCATCATGAATCTGTCCCGAAGAGGTCGCCATACAAAGCTTTCCAAATACAGTCAAACGCGACGGCTGCTGTCACCAATATTACAGCAACGCGAGAGCAGCTTTACGGACATTTAAGCTCTTTCTGTTCAGATCGCTCATCGGCGCAGCATCATGATAATACTGCCATTTCCTAATCGGCTATCGGCAAATTGAAAATGGCAGCAGGTCATCCATCTAGAATTTTTCAGCGAATTTTCAGCCGAAAGGCTAGGAGCTCCCGCAAGAGCAACTTGCGGCAGCGTCGTCGATTATCGCTTCCTCTCAATGAATATTCCGCAATCTATGCAGTCGGTGATGTTCACGGGTGCTATGAAGAACTTCTGGCGGCAGTGAACAAGATACGCATCGATGCCGCGAGCTATACCAAAGCCCTTGTCGTCTTCTTGGGTGACTACGTCGATCGAGGACCGCGATCACGCGAGGTTATCGATTACCTGGCAAACGACGGCGACGACAAGATCCATCAAATTGCCCTGTGTGGTAATCATGACGCCGCATTTGCACGGCTGCTCGATGATCCGCACTGTGCCGAGGAATGGCTACGATTTGCGGGACAAGAAACTCTTCTATCCTATGGCATTGATGTAAGATATATTTTCGAACACGGCGGTGTAAAAGCTTTGCACGCTGCCCTGAAGCAACAGGTGCCGACGCACCATGCGGAATTTCTACGGCAACTTCCGACGATGCTTGAAGTTGGTGATCTGGTATTCGTCCATGCGGGCGTCAGGCCCGGCATACCCCTACAAAGTCAGAGCGATCAGGATCTCCTGTGGATCCGAACGCCGTTCCTCGACGAGGGTCCGCAACTTCCTGTTATTGTTATTCATGGCCATACGCCCGTGGGGAAACCTTTCTTTGGAAATGGTCGCATAGGCATCGACACCGCCGCTTTCGCAACTGGCAATCTTACAGTTTTGAAGATTGCCGGCAAATCGGCACAAATTCTAACCTGATGGCTGGCTATTCTCATTGTGGGCATAGCGCTCGCCCAGCTTCTTGATATCCAGGCCCTCCCAGCTAAAACTCTTCTTGCGATCTTCCACCATATCGCGAGTGGCCTCGAGAAGATATGGAAGGAGCGCATCGCTGACGATTGGAAGAGCCGCTGCAATTTTCTTCGGATCGCCACTCGTGAAGAGAGTTTTCAGGTCTTTCCTGAGATCGCGTGACGCCGCTTTGAGTGTGGCTGCGCTCAAATGGTTCCAGAAATAGAGCCGCGCAATAAGCGAGAATTGATCGGCCGGTGCCAGCCTCACTGAAATGGACATTAAGCGCGCAATATCGGTCGGCTCTTCTGCCTGAACAGCGCGGGTCATAGCGAGTCTAAGCCAAAAATTGCTATTGCTCGGCATACAGGAAATAGCGTGTCGGAAATATTTTTCGTTGAAGGCTAGGGCTTTCGACCACGCAGCATAATCTGCAATCTCATCGCCTTCATCAAAATGACGTAGGGCAATCGTCGCCCCAGCCATTAATATATCCGATCGGCAGAAACCCTCATCGACGATCGCACCTGTGTCAGCAAGAATTTTCGATAGATTGATTTTGCTGGCTTGATCCGTCTTTTCAAGACGCTCGGCGATGACAAAAACATTCGCAAATCGCGCAGATTGGGCAATCTCTGAATATGCGAGTGAGAAAAGAAGTGCCGCCACGACCAGGAAAAATATCCGCTCACCCAAAACTAATGCTTTCCGCATGGATATTTTTCAAAATAAACGTTGATGGGGATTGGCTTTCCAGAGGTGTATTACCTAAAAGTCAGCCGCCCTTTGGCGAGCGGCTGTCATCAATCAAATCAAAAAATGAATGGAGCCTTAGATACCCGTGCGGCTAACCTGCTCTACGATTTCGGTCGTGAAGTTTCCGCCGCCTGCTCGACCGACTCGAAGCAAGTTGCCGGTATCGGTGGCCGTTCCGTTGATGCCTGTTCCCGTTCCGCCTTCCCCGCCGCCGGTAATTGTGGCAGGCGAATTGGAGGTAATACCCGAAGCCTGACTCGCAGCACCACCGGGTCCAAGCGCGGCCACAGCAGTCTGACCTCCGAGCGCTTGAAGGAATGCAGTCTGCACACCGGCCAATGCGGGATTCGTCACGAGCGCCTCTGCAAGCGCCTTGGCAATCGCATCTGCGAGATCGGGGTGAGCCGCCCGGCATACATTTGCTGCGCGCCCAAGACCAGCACCGATCGCCGCTTTCTGCGACACAGTTGTCGCATCGCTAGCCCCGAGTTCCAGAATCTTCCCTGTAAGATCCGTTTCAGTTGCCGCCAGCAAGCGGACCTGATCAATAATCTCACTCTCGGCCCGATTACCCCCGACAAGACTTGATGGAGAATTATTAAATTCAGCTAATGTAGCGTCTGTTGCAGCACCACCATTTAACAAGCAGCTTCCAGCAAAAGACAGCGTTGCCGAGCAAAAAAGAGCGCCCGCCATAAAGAAAACTCTTGCGATCACTTTGGTCATATTGGTCGCCATGATTAAATCACCGTTAAGGACATATTACCCGGAAATGCCTTTCAGGCAATCGGCTTCCGGGTAATAATCCCAAAAATGGAATATTATTGTTAATACACTAGTTTCCAAGATCGTTGATCGAATTCTTAGTAGAATTCGCGTCGTCCGATACACCAGAGATAGTAGACGTAATCGAGTTCAGGATATCCAGGAACTTGACGAGCTCAACCGAGCTTGCATTCGAAATATACAGAACATCCTTGTCCGCCATCCGGAATTGCTGGATCGCAAATAGCGTCGCTGGATCCCGCATGTTAGCACGGAATATAACAGGAACCTGAGCGCCCTGGAAACGCGACACGTCGATGTTCAACTTTTTGAGAATATTGCGATCGACCTGTCGGTATACAACCACCTCACGCGGATCAGCTCGATTGTCGAGGACGCCACCAGCCTTGGCGATAGCCTCACCAAGCGTAAGATTCGAGTCTTCAAACTCGATGCGCGCATTCAGCCCCGACGCCCCAAGAGCGATATATGTTCGGCGCTCGTGTTCTACCGAAATCGTATCGCCCGGCGCCACGAAAATATTCTCCGCCGGATTTTTCAGAAGTGTCTCATAGGCAACCGTGGCGATCTTGCCTCGGCGCTGAAGCGTGATGTTGGTTTCAATATTGGGAGTCGTCAGACCGCCGGCCGTGGAAATGACGTCAAGAACGCGATCACCTGCCGGCGTCACCGGAACCTTCTGCGGATCCTTCACGTCGCCGACAACAGCAACCTCGCTGGAGCGGCTTGTCGTCGTGGTCACAACGACCTGCGGCTCGATGGCGCGCGTTGCAAGCCTATCCTCAATATCCCGCTCCACCTCCTCCTTGAGGCGGCCTGCTGCCGGCACGCGCCCAGCATAAGGAACACTGATCGTCCCGGTCCGATCAATGGTCTGCTGAGGCAAGGTAATGTAGTTGCCAGGGCGGCTACCGGCGTCTGACGGAATGAAAAGACCACCGGACTGCGCTTCGAATATCGACACCTGAACCATATCACCATAGCCCAGCGGTATATCCGGCGCACCACCGCGCCCGCCTCCAAAGCCCGCCTGAAGCGTATTGGCCTTCACATCCTCAAAATACGGAAGAATAGCTTTGTTGAAATCAATCAGGACGTAATCGATTCCCACCTTACGTTCCGGCGTGGTGACTTTAATCAACGCCTTCTTGTCAAAATCAACATGATCGGGTCCCGATCGCGGTAAAGATGTGCAGCTAGATAGCGCGATCACGGTCGTAAAAACGATGCCGCGGCGGTACATGGCGGAAATGCGCATATTCAACCCGTTCAAATGTCCCTAAATGTTCCATGCCCTTCGCAGTCGCAAAACACAAGTAGTATTTCCACGGACCTGGGCGATTACGGCCAACGCCTTGTTCTTGTTGCAGTGAAGCCACAGAAAGCGTTAACGGACGTGGTTAATATTCCGCCATTTTATACACCTCTAATACAACGACACCTTAACTATAGAGAACAATGTGGTTGAAATGCGAATCGAGCAACTGATCGAGTCATTGATTATAGCTGAGATGCATTTTGTATAGTCATTTTCGACGGGTTGTGTTTCTTCTTCACCTGTCTCGTATCCCTTCCGTGACAGACTGAAATAGTAGCCGCCAAGAATGCCGCATATAACACCGCAAATCCGGGAATCTGCAACGAGAAATCGACCAAAGCATGGATAGCGACAAGAACAGTGCCGGCGAAACCGACAAACGGAATCGGTCTCAGTCGTTTGCGCTGGCCGTAGCCATGCCAGAAAGATGTCCCGATCAAAAGAAGAAATGCAGCCAAAGTCAAAGGGAATACGATGCCCAGAGTGAGGAAGCCCTCGAGATATGAATTGTGAGCACGATCGAAGATCCCCGCTATGCCGCATGATGGATCGCGGTAGGCCGAGAAGGCCGTCCGGAACGTACCGAAACCTGTCCCGTAAAGCCAATGCTGCCCCACCGCTTTAACAATATCCGGCCACACGCAGAACCTGCCGTCGTCTAGCCCATTTACACTGGCCCGAAAGATTGCGCGGCTGGCCAAGAGATCGGCGATTCCGAGGATCAGCACAATTGCAATAATCACGCGGCTCCAACGCCTTGCAGCGCCCTCTCCCGGCCTCTCCCCGAACTCCCGGGAGGACCTCTGCGTTCGATGAAATGCGAGCATGGGAAAATAGACCAGGGACGCTGTTCCAAATGCAAAGATACCTCCCCGCGACTGCGTCAACATCAGGGATGTGAATGCTACCACTGTAAGTGCGCAATATACAGCCAAAGGAATTCCTCTCAGGCCATCCTCGGAACCCTGAGACGGCGACCGACCGAAATACTCCCGGCCGCTCTGCACTGCGAACGTCATCAGCAGCAGGAGAACGACCCCTAAATAGGTGGCAGCCGTGTTGCGATTGACGAACACTGCCGTGAGGCTGTCGATATACGCGTCCTTTTCAACCGCAAGCAAACTATGAGGCGCGAGCAAGAACTGCAGTAGTCCGAAAAGAGAAACCAAACCACCACCGATTGCGAGAACACGCAAAATGATCAATGAGCGCTCATCGGTGTCCGCAACGATCAGACCTGTCAGGAACGTCATGGCGGGCAGCGCCAGATAAAGCAGCGCGTTCAGCGTGTCCGAGGGTTCCAGCGATATTCTGACATCGGCCAGCCCAGCCAGATCGTAAGCGTCCTTCCAGATGGATCCTTCCGGGAGCGCAATCGGGGAACTGCCATAGGATTGAAGAAGGATCCATGCACATAAGATAAGAAAAATGATTAGGGCACCGGAGAACACATGCCCGCCACGCTTCGGCTTGCCGAAGATCAGCATAGCAAGAAAAGCAAGAACAAACATAATGGCGCAAATGCCGGTAAAGGCAACGGTCTGCACAAGACCGTAAGGTATCGCGGCCGCAATTACGACACCCCCGTATAGATACGCAAAGCCTTTAGCGAGTTTGTCCATCGATGTCCTTGACAGCCTCTCCGCACGAATTCTGTGGGGCGGCAGGTTTTCTGAGGGAAGCCGGCGGATTTATCAAGCCCTAGCTCTACACAATGCGAATTCGATTAGTTGTATCTTGGATACAGGTAGAAAAATTCGGTGGAAGTGCCGTTTCGTTAAAATCTTCCGTAACCGCTTAAGCGGATCTCGATCTTCCGTCCTTATGGTCCTCGCAACGCAACAAACGAAGCGTTTTTGCTATTCCTTCGGCAAGCCACCAGTTTCGTGGTCGCTCCGATGGGAATGCCGCAAGAACACTCAGAAGACCGGGATGTGACGATGCTAAAGAATGGGCTTATTGCTGTTGCTATCTTCTCGCTGCTGGGCGCCAACTGTGCGTTTGCCGCAGGTCCAGCCGGCATGGCACGCGGCCTCCAAAAGGCACCGGCCTACAGCTACATCTCGGAGAAGCGCCGCGCGATGGCACCGTTTGCTCATATAATGTTCTGCGCAAAGAACCCCAATGAATGCGAGGCCCGCAATGGCGCGTCAACAATCATCCTTACAGCTCTTGCTGACAAACAACTCCACTCGGTCAACAACATTGTCAATCGCAGCATCATTCCAGTCAACGATGCGTCAGACTCTCCCGCCGACGATATCTGGCAGGTCAATGTTAGCTCAGGTGACTGCGAGGATTTCGCACTGACAAAACGAGATCACCTGATTGCAATGGGCTGGTCGCCTAAAGCATTGCGCATCGCGATTACCAAAACGGCGGAAGGAGAAGGCCATGCAGTCCTGGTGGTGAGGACCGATCGCGGCGACTTGGTGCTCGACAACCGAACCAATACGATAAAGCCATGGAGGAATGCGGGTCTGAGATGGCTGAAGATTCAGTCCGGTGACAACCCTCGTGAATGGTTCGAGCTCTAGCATCATCTGCGCGAGCTAGCTCCTGTTGACAGAATGGATTCCTGGATCAGTTGAACCGTGATTCAAGTCTGCTTTTAAGAAGCAGCAATGGCGTGAGGCGACTTACATGACGAGGAATGGCGGGCGGTGAGCCAGTGTAGCCGGCAGAGCGTCGCTGAAGGCTCGGTTGTCATATGGCAATCGCCGCTTTTCGATGACAGGCCCCATACCCCGCGTGCCGTTCGTGACAACCCGCTAGTTTCCTTCGAAGTGCTCCTTCCACTGGCCATCGCAGAAATCTGGCTGCCGCATCTCGCGGAACGCCTTTGGCTCGCTCCTGGCTTCGGGACGGCAAAGCCTTCCATCCACTAATGAAATCAATGAGCTTGGCTCATGTGATTTGATTTACTTTAACACCCGCCTCTTGCATCCGCGGTCATGATCGATCCGATAGTTACACTATCGTCGCCATCTCAGTTGCGTTGGTGTTGATCGACGAATCCAGCCCGCCGAAGAAGAGCGATCATCTGTTGGGATCGCGCATTAATACACGTCGACACCCGACAAGCGGGCCAATAGCCAGACACCAAGGCGTCGCGCGAGGGCTCCACTTTAAGCCACAGAATGCGTCAATTTCTACCAAAGCTTGTCTGCGCCAATTTGCCACGCCAACTCGGTGAGCACAGAATTGGCAGCATCGCAGCATTCATAAGTCACCGTATAGTTGTTTTTTCTCCTCGTGCAACGCGCCTTGTCGTCCATGGCGTCTTCCCCGAGAAACAACCCGATCGGCAAATGCAAGAGCCAAGGTTTTCATTTAAAGGCACAACACCACACAGCCGGCAGATACATCGGATTTTTCGCTTTTACCTTAACGGGAAGAGCATAGAAATGGACGCATCGGGGGTATTGACTGTGAATATAGCGACCAATACGTTCAGGGCCGCCGTAATAAATCCTTAACCATGACGGCGACAGTAACAAAGGAGCGTTTGATGGCAACTTCTGGTAACGACAGCATTTACGGCACGATCGGCACGGATCATATCGACGGCGGCGCTGGCAACGACCTCATCATGGGCGGCAAGGGCGTAGATTATCTCTATGGCGGCGCTGGCAATGATACTTTCGCGTTCGGCAAGAACGACTTCGATGCCGGCCTCGGCACCAAGGCTCAGGACTTCATTTGGGACTTTCAGGGGGCCGGCGCATGGTCTTCCACGAACAACGACTTCCTGCGCTTCACCGGCTTCGGTGCTGGTTCGACCTTCGCCAAGGACGATGCATTGAGTGCGCAGAGCCAGGCTCATAACCCGGGCGTCGATGTTTACGTCATTCACGACACCGCGACGAACACTGATTACTACCTCCAGATCAAGTCGGCCAACGGTCACACGATCGGTGCTGGCGACTACGGCTTCTACGCCTAATCGTAAGCACACGCTCCCTGAGCGAAGCACCGAGAAACAGCTCCATCCGGAGCTGTTTCCGGCGTTCTATGCTAGCAAATTCTTCGCCAGAAGAAATGGCTAGAAAAGTCACCACGCCTAGTATTATATTATTTAGCCCTAACGGCCACTCTATAGACTACTTGTAGCGCGTAACGAAATTTTCCCAAGGGTCCGAGAGGTGGAGTATGGGCATGCTGCCAACGGTAGGAAAAGGATCTATCGTAGCAATCTCACTTTCCAGTGTATTGATAAATATTCTATATCTGACATCATCTCTATTTATGCTTCAGGTATATGATCGCGTCATACCGAGTGGAAGCATTCCGACCCTGGTTGTTTTGAGCATTTTGGCGGCGGGCCTCTATCTCTATCACGGCCTTTTCGAGGTGCTGAGAAGTAGACTTCTGACTCGTGTCGCGGACAGGTATGACGCCAATCTCGCAAAGAAGACCTACAACGCCGTTGTTCATGCGCCGGTTGCCGGCGGCAGAATCGGCGACGGCGTTCAGGCCGTAAGAGATCTAGATCAGGTCCACGCATTCATTTCCGGAAGCGCCCTGACGGCCCTCCTGGATTTGCCATGGCTTCCTCTTTACCTAGTCGTTTGCTTTGTATTTCACCCTCTGATCGGCTACGTAGCGATATTTGGGGCGGTGATGCTGATAGTTTTCACCCTGCTCACATATGTCACAACACATAAAAAAACGGAGTCCGCGGCAAGATCACAAGGCTCCCGATCGTCGAAAATCATCGCGACCCAACGCAATGCGGAGGCGATGATCTCGATGGGTATGGTTCAACCGCTGTCCACGAACTGGCTTCAGATCAATAAGGATTATCGAACAGAGAACAGACAGATTACGGATCTGCTTGGAATCTACGGTACTCTCTCCAAGATCTTCAGGCTTGGCCTCCAATCCGGGATTCTGGGTGCGGGTGCGGTGCTCGTCATTGACAATCTGGCCTCCCCGGGCATTATCGTTGCTGGGTCTATTTTGACCGCGCGATGCTTGGCCCCCGTTGAGGCCATTATCGGCAATTGGCGAAATATCATTGCCGCGAAGCAGAGCGGTCGCCGCCTTTCTGAATATATCAATAGGAATTATTCCCACAGTGAGCCGATCCGGCTGCCACGTCCGTCGAACAACCTATCTGTCGAGATTGTTGCAGGCGGGGCGCCGACACTCAATCGTCCGATCGTCGCTGACGTGCGGTTTGAATTGAAGGCCGGCAGCGCCATGGGGGTGATCGGCCCAAGCGGGTGCGGTAAGTCATCCTTGTCAAGAATGCTTATCGGTGTTTGGCCCATATTCCGCGGCAGTATCCGCTTGGATGGTGCAACAATCAATCAGTGGTCGGAAGATGACCGCGGCAAATTGATTGGCTACCTGCCACAGGACGTCGAACTTTTCTCGGGCACAATCGCCCAAAACATATCTCGTTTCTCAACGGGATCGTCACCGGAATCCGTCATCGCAGCAGCGAAGGCCGCAGGAGTTCATGAGTTGATTGTCGGTCTCCCACAGGGATATGATACCGATATCGGCGACGGAGGCATGTTCTTGTCCGCAGGGCAGCGACAGAGAGTGGCACTCGCACGCTCACTATATGGAGATCCCTTCCTCCTCGTTCTCGACGAACCCAATTCGAATCTAGACGGAAATGGTGAGGAGGCACTCAACCACGCGATCGCTGGAGTCCGTCAGCGGGGCGGTATCGTTGTGATCGTCGCGCACAGGCCGAGTGCACTGCGCGCCGTTGACCAAGTGCTTGTGATGGAGGACGGCAGGATGCGGCTGTTTGGCCCCAAGGAGGAAGTACTTTCTCGTGTGTCACCCGTCGAGAGACCAGCCGAGCCAAGCCGCGTCGCGGGGATGCGGATCGTCGCTGAGGGACAGGGGGCGGGCTGATGGCACGCAGAAAACGAAAGCGGTTGCAGCAATCCGGCCCTGGCGTGCGAACCTATGTCATTGCCATACCAGCACTCGCCGCCAGCCTTCTGTTTGGCGTCGGCACATGGGCAACAACCTCCCGACTGTCAGGCGCCGTCGTTGCGCCGGGCGCCGTCGTGATCGAGAATTCTAGCAAGAAAATTCAACACCTTACAGGTGGGATTGTCAGGAGAATAGCCATCACGGAAGGAGCAAGGGTTCATGCTGGCGATATCCTCATCTCCCTTGATGCGACACTCTCGAACGCAAATCTGGCTATTATCGAACAAAATCTTGCACGCCTTTATATTCAACGTGCCCGATTGCATGCCGAGCAAGATGGAACTGGCAGTTTCACAATTCCCGACGCAGTCGCCAAATTCCGCGACATAAATGCTGATGCACTCTTCCAGGACGAAAAGCGCCTCTTCGCCAGCCGGCGTGAAGCCCAGGAGGGAATGAAGGCGCAGCTGCTATCTCGCCGTCAACAGCTAGCAGAACAGATCTCCGGCCTGGAAGTGGAATTGCAATCTTTTGGCAAGGCCTTGGCCTTACTGAAGGAGGATCGCAGCTCTGCGGAAGCATTGCTTTCAAAGGGACTGATGACCCGGCCGAGGTTACTTGCACTGCAACAGTCGGAGGCAGATCTCGAAGGGCAAATAGGGGAAAAGACCGCCGATAAGGCCGCGGCACAAGCCAAGATCAGTGAAACCAATCTGCAGGTCCTTCAACTTGAGCAGGATCAACGAAAGGATGTTTCCGAACAGATTTCCAAGAGCAATGCAGACATTGCCGAGTATGAGCAGAAGCGGCTTGCGACCATTGATCAAATCGACCACCTGGACATCCGCTCGCCGGTTGACGGAACCGTCTCGCAGTTGACGATACATTCCGTCAACGAGGTTGTAGCTCCCGGTCAGGTAATTATGGTTGTCGTTCCCACCAATCGTCAGTTGACGGTCGAAACACAGATCCTGCCGAGCAGTATCGACCAGATCCACCTCGGACAGTCTGCAAAGGTAAGGTTCACGGCATTCAGTCAGACGACAACGCCGGCAATCGAAGGAACGGTGACTCGAATTGCCCCCGACGTTGTAAAGGATGACAAAACCGGGAAAACCTATTATCCGGTCATGATCGGACAGAATATCTCGGCTGACGGAGACCTTGCTGGACTTGCACTCTATCCCGGCATGCCGGCGGAGGTCTTCATAGAATCCGAGAATCGCAGCGTCATTTCATATCTCATGAAACCACTGACTGATCAGATGCAACGAGCAATGCGGGAAGAATAACAGCAAGCCTAAACCAGCTTCTTGATTCACTGCACCACTCTAGGAAGAGTGGACTCTTAGGACTTCCAAATTCGACGGTTCTAGGTGTTTAGTCCCGGCATTTGATGGATCGGATCGATGATGAATCTCTCTGGTTCTATTGTCCATCGTTTGCAGATGAATTCGTAGGGCGTGAGCCCCTTGAGCGTCTTGAGGCGGCGGCCGAAGTTATATGCGGCAATGAAGCTTTGGAGATGGGTTCGGAGCTGATCGTGGTCGACGAACGGGGCTTGCCGGTTCGGCCCGCGCTGACGCAAGGGCATGCTTCCGACATGGCCGCCGCGCCCGGCCTGCTCGAAGGGCTTCCTTCAGCGTCTGTCGTCATCGCCGATCGTGGCTACGACTGGCAGCACCTAATCGACCTGGTTCGACAACGCGGCGGCGAGGCCCACATCCCAACCCAGCGCGACCGCAGGGTCCAGAGATCAGTCGACCCAAGCCTCTACCGACAGCGCAATCTCGTCGAACGCTTCTTCTGCAAACTCAAACACTTCAGGAGGGTTGCCACCCGCTACGACAAGCTCGCCACCAACTTCCTTGCTGCCGTCGCTCTCGCCTCGGCTAGGCTGTGGATGCGAATTTATGAGTCCACGACCTAGTTGATAGCTTTTCTCCGGACGTAGAGATAGGCGTCTTGGACCGTTTGATCCGCTATGATGATCAGCGAAAACGGATGTCGGATCACGTCATTGGCAACGGGCGAACACGTGTCTCGTCAGAGCATGAAAATTGGATGCTCGTTGAAGCAGCGTCCGGATTGTCAGGACAGGCTCCCCTAGGCGCGATTTGCCAGACGTGTTCGGTGACTAGAACAGTGTATCTCGCCGCTTCAGTCGTTTGAGCGAGAAAGGCCTGGCGGCCGCTCTTTGAGGCGATGACAGATGATGACGACTTCAAGTATCAGATCATCGGCGGTACGATCATCCGCGCTCATCGGCATGCATCAGGCGCAAACAGCGCGCTCAAGATCAGGCCTTGATCCTTTTCGTGGCCGCCTGAACACCAAGATCGACATGGTCGCGCGCAACCTTGATGTCTGTTCATTTCATGCTGAAAACACGATGTTTCACAAGCCAACAGACTCGTCAAAGAGCTGCCCTTCGGCATTGCTACGGCTGATACAGCGACCGGCTGCGTAAAGTAATCGACGCCATGCAAGCAGAGGCCGTCATCCGCAACAATCCCTGTCAGATCGGCAAATATTTACTCGACGAGCCCCTCTACGCCAGCAGCATCTTGCCGAATCTCTATGGCAGACCAGCGCTTCTCACGTGAGAATAGCAACCCCTTGAAAAAGCCGCAGGCCCAAGCGGTGTGCATAATGCAGGCAGCAACGCCCGCGAGGAAGCCACAGGCAGATCTTTTCTTGGCAACGATCATGATTGATACAGCCGTCAAAGCAGCCGCATACATCACCGGCCAAGCCACAAACAACCACCATCCGGTGATTGTTGCCAACGCAAAGGAGGCAACTGACAGCAAAAAATGCGCCGGCACGACCGCCTGCCGCACTCGCACTGTATGTGGATGACGCCGGACGGTGCGAGACCTTCCCTTGCCATAATTATAGTACTGCCTCCACAGCTTCGAGAAGCTGCCGCGCGGATGATATCCAATGCGAATGCTGGCATCGAGATAGATCCGCCCTCCCATAGCATTTAGGCGGCAGTCGAACTCGGCATCCTCGTTGTGGCTAAATGTCTCTTCGTAGCCTCCGACAGACAGGAACTTGTCGAGTCGAAATGCGGCATGATGGCCATGATCGATAAAACCGCTTTTCGCTCCACCCCTATGTCCCGAACCGCCCGATCCGGCGGGCGTATCTGAAACCCATGCGACAGCCTTTTCGATGCAGTTTCGTCCAACGGAGTCCATTGGCACGACCACGGAATCCGCCCCTGTATCGGTGAGCGTAGTTATCAGCCGACTTACGAAGCTTTCCGGATAAATGGAGTGCGCATCGCAGCGGATAAGAAAATCAGCCTTGCCGCGCCACGCTTGAGCAACAAGATTGACAGCTGCGCTTTGCAGACGCTTGCGGTTGTCCAGCACACTAACAAACGAATGCTCTGTCGCGATGCGCCGCGCAATTTCCACCGTTCGATCGGAACTACCTCCATCGGCAACAACAATTTCAAGATTCGGAACTGTCTTTTGCTCCTCCATGAGCGTCGATAACACGCTTCCAATCATTCGCTCTTCGTTCAACGTGGGAATTACCACCACCACATTGGCATTTCGGAGAAATGCGCTGGAATCGAACGATTTGCCGCTGTCTTTGGCTTCTATCGCTATGGTGCTATCCAAGGTCGTTGTCCCAAGATTAGTTAAACCGTCCATTTGTTTCTTTCGACCAACGGTCCAGTGCCCGAGCAAGGCCCTGTGGATACTCCCGCCCCTGACTTACGAGCCATTCCGGGTATACATCCGTTGAACGTATAAGCTTCAACACGCGCTCAGGATGAACCCCAAGCTCAAAGACATCCATAACGCGGAGCAGTTTTGCTGCGCCGAGAACTACCCATTTTGGCAGATTTACAGTCTTAACATTTTTGAAATGGCCAATCGCGAAAGTATTCACAATATCCATCAGGGTATATCTCTCAGGATAAGCGCCGTTAAAAACTATGAATCCCGTGTTTCGAGATCTTGCAAACTCAATCGCATCCAGAAGATCGTGGACCGATATGCAGGATTTGATCGTATCCTTTCTTCCAGGATAGATGAAGAATCCCTTCTTCATCAACTTTGCGAGGCGGGTAAAATTCCCGCCTTCACCGGCACCGAAGACAACGGCGGGCCTCACGATCGTCAGCTTGCGACCATCCTCTCCCCCGTGCCAGTTCTTGTGGACTTTCTCTGCCAGCATCTTCGAATATCCATAGGCAGATACCGGCGTCAGCAGCGAATTCTCCGTCTTGCGGTCTTCGCCCGGTCCATACACCGATATCGAACTGGTGAAGACAATTTCGGGAACGTTGTGTTGCGCTGCAAGCCTGGTGATTTCGAGCGCACCCGCAATATTGGTTTCATAGTACTCATGGGTTGGGTGCCCGGGCGTGGTGTGCACGGCCGCGAAATTGTAGATCAAACTGGTATTGTCCGGAAATTCAAAGCCGCTAAGATCACGAACATCGGCCTGCACATATTCGACGCCATCAACTTGTCGGGCCGGCCGCTTGATATCAACACTGATCAGGCGGCTATTTTCGCCATTCGCCTGGAGGCGCCTCAAGAGATGGGTTCCGATGAACCCTGCTCCGCCAAATACAATAGTCACACCGCTTTTCATTGGGGTCAATTTGAGCCTCGTTTAACTGCGAACTCTCGGGGGATTATCACTTCAAGCTCGATGGATCATTTCACTTTCGTGATGTCTTTTGTCGAAACCGCAGCCTTATCGATGTGGCAATGCTGGCACCTAACGCGCCAGCGCAGAGCCGTCGGATCTTGGCTGCACTATGCACAACATCCAATACCACTAATGCTGCAATGCGGCATAGTTTATTTTCTTGAACGCTCGCTCCATCCGGCAACCCTATGATTGGACTTCACATTATCTCAGATGATCTCCAAAGTGCCGTTTGAATGCGGATTTGCCAGAGCATTTACCAAGGCAGCGGAGGCTGCCTGCGAGAAGGCGAAGAGTGTCTGGTCACGATCCCGAACAGCCTGCCCAAGCGCCTGAATACCGGACGGTGTCAATGCGCTGAACAACTTCAATAGGGCCTCGGGCGTCGCTTCATTCAAAACGAGGCCAATTTCGTTGTTTTTGAGGAAATTCGCTGTCTCGGTTCCATCCATCGCCAATGGAACGCATCCATGATAGCATCCTTCGTAGAGCCTATTGGGCAGCAGCCATGCCGAATTCAGGCCTTCTTCAAAGAAGTCGATCGCCCAAATGACATCAACTTCCTTATAGATGCGCTCCAGATCCTTTTGACCATCATACGGACCTTCAAATCGAAGATATGGCTCCTTGGCGACAGTGGCATCAAAATCATCGAATTCGTGGTACGCAGGCCTTCCTCTAAGAATGACTTGAACGCGCCCCTCCATCTGCCGAGAAAACTGTGACAGAAGTGACAGCGACTTACGGCAGCGTAAGATGCCAAACCAGCCAATTGTAAGTGGCCGCGCCCCTATCTCAGGCAGGTGCGTCCGCCTCAGGTCTGCTCCGAACACCTTGTTCTGAACCAGCAACGACGGGGTTTTGATATGCTGCCGACGCTCGAAATAGTTCTTCAGGAATGCCGGCGAGCTCGTCAAAAGGAGCGCGGTATTCTTCGCCAGGCTCCGCTCGATGTAGCGCATGAGCAGACCGACGATGTCTTGGCGAAGCAACAGCCTATGAATGTCGAGGCTCTCATAGACAATATGGACAGGTTGTTTGACCTTGCGGGCTGCCCGGCGCGCCAACGCCAGCATTTCCAAATTTCGCGCAAGGACGACATCAAAAGTCATATCCGTAATGTGCTTTTCCAGCTTGGCCGTTAGAACTGAGAGCGCCCGATGCAAGAATTGAGCGTCTTTGGTCACACCCAGCACTACCGGTGAAAATGCCTGAACGGACTTGGACAATTCCAGCCGCCGGGTAAATCCGGCAAGCACCACAGTCGCACCTCCAGCCTGCAGCATGCGGCACCGTTTGATCACAGCGGCATCAGAAAGGTCATGAACCAAATAGAGTATCTTCAAACGAGAAACCTAACCTTACTATTGTATCAGAACGTCGAATGCCTGGAGGATCTTTCCTGCGCCAGTCCCCGACGATTTCAGGCATCCACTCGGCATCTCGCCGCGGTTGATTGCGTCAGGTGCTGCTCGCGACAAGGTGACCGCCATTCATCGCGAGGATAGTTCGTAGACGTTGTCCCAGTAGGATGTCGCGTTTCTTGAATCGAAGAATTCGAGTGCAGTTGAATAAGCCTGATGGCGCATGTTCGCGTAGCGAGCGGAATCCCGAATATCTTGCAATTTGTCGATGGCGCCTTGGGCAAGCCGCTCGACATTTTCCGCAAATAGCTTCTCGAAATCCGTATCGCCTCGGCTGTTGAAGTCCGGGCGCCAATCCGGCGCGCCAGCTGTCACCGCCGGCGCCAGCGTGAAACCGTTGATGCCATCCTTGACAAATTCGGGAAGAGCCCCCTGGCTCGTGCATATCACCGGAGTGCCTTTTGCCATTGACTCGATTGCACTATAGCCAAAGGTGTCAGCAAAAGTCGTCAAGATTGAGAAATGACTGCGCTCCAACAGGTTCACAACCTCTTTGTTGGGCAAAGTCTTATGATGCCGGACATTCGGCAACGACAACAATTGCAGATAGGGCCTATAGAATTCTTCGCGTGAAGGATCTGTCCATATGCTGCCGCCGCATTGCAAGGCGGATACGATGTTGAAGATAAATGGCAGCTTACGCTCCAAAGCGAGCTCTGCCATCCGAACCACAGTGCAACCGCCCTTTCGTGAGAAATGATTTCCGACAAAAGTCAGGTGAATCTCCCCTTGGTATATCGGCATATCTCGATCACAAGGCGGGATGTCCATGTTGGGGTATCGCACGTCAAGCTTTGCCTTCAGCGCCTGCTGATCCTTCTCGGGTAAGCCTGCGGATTCCAGCGCCTCTAGAAAATTCGCCCGCGCATATTCGGAAATTCCAACTATCTTGACGCAACGCTTCGAGAGAAGCTGTCGATAAAGGAATCTTTGGTAGCCAGCACCAAGGTTTCCGAAGAGCCTCGGCAAATGCGACTCAAAGCCGATCACGAATTTTTTCGCATTGAGCGGGATGCGATTGAAGGCGTGGATCAAGTCGGATTGAATGCTGTCCACCGGGTTGAACATAGTAAAACCATCCATCCCTCCCCGCAATTTATTGAACGGTATGAAGCGCTTTCGCTTCACGCGATGTCGGGAATGACGAGGACCACTGAAGTCCCATGGATACCCTACGGGCGCCAGGATGTTTAACTGCGATTTACTAGCCACGAATCGGTCCCTCAGCGCTTTGCAGTTGCGTTTCCCGAATGCTGAATTTGTTTTAGGAATTCTCCGAACTCCGGATAGGGCCGCCCGAGAATGCGAATCATCAAGCCTCGAGCGAATGTACGGAGCTTCGTCGAAAACGGCAGAGCATCGGATTTCCAAAACCCGAGCAGCAGTGCCTTTATCAGGGCTTGTTCGCGCTCGGCGGCGGTGCTCGCAAAACTATTCGACGTCATGTAAGCACTTCGCTCATTTCGTCCCGCCGCCTCCCAGGCGAGCCGCTGCAAGCTTTGTATGCACCTCTTCAGGTCCAGTTCGCGCCGCAGATATGAGCTGCTGAGCTCTGCATTTCGGGTCGTCTGCTCCGCATTCTCCGCCCACACAGCAAGAGGCTGCATCGCTACATAGACAGGCTCATTGATCGAGTACGTGCGCAAGTACTCCTGCGCCGTCGCCGTGCATTTGACACCAATCTCAAGGCGAGTGGTGGCGTGACGCGACCAGAACACCCCTCCATTCGACACCCCGATGCCCGTTATCAGTGAAAGCCGAAATCTTTCTGGTGAATATAGGCCTTCGCGAAAGAGGTGGTCCAACACACCATGCTCGCTGAGAGACGCATGATCCGTGCCACTAGCCAGTTCTATCAGCTGATTGCGAAGGAGGATATTCACGCCCTGAGTGCGGCATAAATCGATGTTATGGCGAACAAAATCAGGAAAAACATAGTTGTCGTCCTCAAGCACGAAGAAAAACTCCGCCCCGAGTGGGTTACGGGCTGTAAAGCAACTGTCGATGTTCTTCGATGCGAAGTTTTGCGGGACATTGTGATTATACCGGATCCGCGGGTCGTTGAAGGCGTTGCAGACCCCTCGCCCGGACGCACCGGGATCGTCATCGTAAACGTCGCAAATCCAGTTGCTCCAGGTCTGATCAATGAGCGACTGAAGGCAACGACGAAGCATTGCCGGCCTTCTGTAGGTCGGAGTACGGACGTGCACGAGTTCTTGAGTTTTTTCTGTCATATCCTGCCTAGCTGTCTCAAACTTTCAAACAATCTGCGCGCAAACTCTACGCAGGATGGTTTTAGACAAATTTGAAGCGATTTTGACTATGCGCGAGAACTGCATGTTCCCTCCGGCATCAAGGCTGCAATATTTCAGTATTTTGCAATCTATGGCGCTTTCCGGGAACAGGAATAAATCCTGAGTCAAATTGCCCGGCCGGCCCGCTGTAAAGCAACGCAACGATGTTCTTGTTGCCGAATGCAGCCAGCCGTTTCCACCGCTCCTTCTGCTGCTCCTGAGATTCCGCCCATGCTTCGGCCGGCTTCTTCAATCTTGGGGCCTTTTCCACAATCAACTGTGAGGAGTGCTGCTCGGCGAAGCTCTTTGCCTCCGCCATTTGAAACGGCTCCGTCTGCTCGTCCGCAAACAGTATCGTGACAGCAGTTTGCGCTTCTGACGACTGCTCTTCGCGTGGATCAGACGACCTTGAAATTCGATCGCGGACAACTCCAAGGAGTGCATCAATCAACCGAGGTTGCTTGATGCACAGTATCCCCGCCGCCAAAAGCCTCTTTGCCTTCAACGCGGCAACAAGCTGTTCGAACGCCAGAGCTCGCGATAGCGAAACCATCTGACCGTCGAAAGCTTTGGCAACGTCATCATCGAACGGCCCATACTTCGAACGAAGCTTCTTCTGGCTCGCGATCATGGCCCGCACGGCTGCTTCAGAGAGGCGATAGGAAATGGAATTCGGATGACGCCTGTACAGATAGAAAGGTTCCGGTACGACAACATAAGTGGCGCCCTCAAGCAGCAACCGTAGCACTAGTTCGTAGTCTTCCCCGATTTTCAAGGCCTCGTCGTATCGGACACCCTTCAGTATCGCCGATCTAAACATCGGCTTCAAATAGCCAAAGGGCGGAATATCCTGATCGCGACCACCAAGAAAATTTTGCGCCGTGATAAGGAACGGTTTTGCAAATTTCTGGCCGTTTAGCAGGTAGGACACAGCCGTACTGTCGGAATCTTCAAAATGAAGCAGATCGTCAGCAACTATCGCAGCATCGTAGTACTCTGCCGCGGCAAGGAGGCGCTCAAATCGATTCGGATGCAACAGATCATCAGAGTCGACAACGGCGATCCATTGCCCCCTGGCAACAGCGAGGGCATTGTTACGAGCCCTAGCCGGCCCCTGATTTGTATCCGAAGTTAAAACCCGAATCCGGCCATCCTTTGCCATCAAGCCCCGCGCGATTTCCACGCTGCGGTCCGGCGATGCGTCGTCAGAAATAATGAGCTCTAAATCCGACACGCTCTGCTGCAAGACTGACATCACTGCCTGCTCGAGATAGGCTTCGCCACGATAATTGGCCATGACGACAGATATCAATGGGCGCGGTGACCGCATATCACCATCAGGTTCGCGCGAATTGGTCATATCAGCATCCATTTCGAAGAGGCTGCATCAACAAAAAGGCAGCGCCAAGATCTAGACCCCGCTTCCAATGGATCTCCTATCGTGGCTGGAAAGTCACTGGTTCCGCAAATTGGCCCGCGCATGCGTCAGGCGTATGAAAATGGAACCGTCAATGAGCACATTAGGCCGTTTACAAATCACGTTCTTCCTGAATTGAGCGCATTAGGTATATCCTAAATGGCAGCAATGTCGCTGGTCGACGGCACGTATCGGAGGATATGTAGGCCGACTCTTCCGTGGGTGTCAACTTTGAGCCTCTGCACATTCGCCAGTCGTCGGCCTGCAGCCACTAGACCACTTATAAGGGCAAGGCACTTAACGGAAATGCATCAATTATGAGCAGCTGAACGTCGTCTCCTTTTCACTTTCATCATTTATTTGACGCGCTTGGCATGTTAACTGGGATCCGAACATTGGTGCGGCATCCGTTTATGCTGATGCATGAGGCAGGTATTGTGGACGCTTTTTCCAATGACGGGATTCGCCTAGAGGAATGCGGCCAGACAATCTCCCGTAAAGCGAAAGAGTTATTCTGACGTTCATGAATCGAAAATCTCGACACAGGCTTGCACAGAACGCATTGCTTGCGGACGGGCATGAGGAGCGGACTAGACAATGAAACTGACGTATTTTCAGGGCAAGGTTCCGAATTTCGGGGATGAACTGAATCCATACATATGGAACAGGATTCTGCCGTCTCAGTTTCTGGATGAGAACGAGAAAGAGATCTTTCTTGGTATCGGCTCCATCATCTGGAACAACTTGCCCAAAACCTCGATCAAACATGTCATGGGGTCCGGCTTCGGGGGTTACACAAATGCACCCGATATGCACGACGGCTCATGGAATGTGGTATTCGTAAGAGGCCCACGCACCGCTGCGCTGCTGGGCCTAGATCCGTCCAAGGCGATTTGTGACGGCGCGATATTGCTCCGCACAATGGAATTTCCTCGGTCCGCCAAAACCGACCGGGTTGCCTTCATTCCTCATTTCCACAGCATTCCGCGCGGCTTCTGGCAAGAGGCCTGCAAGCATGCAGGTATTGACTTCATCGACCCCCGGGACCCTGTGGACGTCGTGCTGTCACAGATGACCGCAGCAAAGATGGTGATTACCGAAGCAATGCACGGCGCGATCGTCGCCGATGCGATACGCGTGCCATGGGTTGCAGTGCAGCCAATCCATAGCGAGAATCGCATGAAATGGTTCGATTGGGCAGACTCGCTGGATCTCCCTCTAAGGCAGCACAATCTGTGGCCGTCCAGCGTTTTTGAAACCTATTTGAAAATCTCGGGCAGCAAGAAAAATCACGGCCCGCGCGCCTATCAACTAAACAAGAGCATCTTGGCAGCACCACTCAACATGGTTCTAGTTCATACCGCGGCTGCGCGATTGCAGACGCTGGCAAAACAAGAACCGCAATTGAGCGTCGATGACAAAATCGCGTCTCTTACCGACAATGCTTTGAACAGGGTTCAGGACTTCGTGAGGGAAAGAACGTCAATCCAGATCCAAGCAGAATAGCACGACTTAGCGCGCATGCATTAAGGGGCGCGGCTCGTGACGTTGCGCTCCCAAAGGCAGTTTACGGATATCGGGCTCCAATCGGCGACGACAGCACCAGTGACGAGTTGGCTCTCTCTGAAGCTGCATTCCGCTGTCTGTGTATTTGCCGCCCCCTTCGCAATCCCTGCTCAATCTTGACATACGCGATGTACGGCAGCATCGACTGGATCGCGAACTCGCCAAAAACGGTCACTTCGCTAAAACTTCTCGAAAGTGTGAAGGCCACAACGGAAAACCAGAATATGTTCTCCGGCGAAGGAGCCTGAAGCGAAAGCCTGAACCCCCGAAAAAGGGCGAGATAAAGTATGCAGACCTGAATAAAAACACCGACGTATCCAAGATCAACCGCATTGGAGATGTAGGTGTTGTGAAAGTTGAAACCAGCACCAGAGGGAACTAGGAACTCTGCCCACAGGGCTTCAGCATCTGGATTGCCAACCACCCAGAACGCTCGGTATCCAACCCCCAGGAGCGGATTTTGAGCAATCAGATGATAGGCGAAATCCCACAGGTCGGTGCGACCGGTCAAAGTTGCATCCTTACCAAAATATTCAAGGATGCCTCCTGTGATCGCCGCGGAATCTGACGAAAGAATAAGCCCTACGAATAGAGATGCGACCGCAAGGCTGCACACGACTGCGATGCGGAACTTCTTGGACATGAATTTAATCGACCGAAAGAAAAAAACGGCGCCGACGACAGGTGCCAATGCCAAAATAGCACCGGCAGACTGCGCCTTGATCATAAAGATCGGCGAAAGAGGCATATAAATGAGTGTTATTATTCGGCCGATACGCATCTCGGGAATTTTCTGCACGGCCAATGAGACGAGCAGAAAAACTGCGGCCAGTGCTGCAAAACCATTCTTGCTTCCGTAGAAGCCCGCCCATGCCTTACCACTGTTGGAGGTAAGCTCGATTAGCACGCATAGAAGAAACGCCGCCACGTGAGAATAGAATATACACCAGATGAGGACCCGCGATTTTAACAGGTTCGCGAGAATAAGGGCGATGAGAAGCGTCAGGGCCAGCTGAAGGGAATATCTAAACGTTATGTCCGGATATTGCGACCACAACGTCGAAAATATGCAGTAAGCCGGCAAAATTAGCAGATATCTGTATGTTATGACCGCGTATAAGGTGACGCGAAAATTGAGCGCCGCACAGGCTAGGCCAGAGAGCATGAAGACAGCGGCTGCGGCGGTTGCAAACCGTGGAACAAATATCACTGCCACGAACGCAATAAACGCGCACAAAAACAATAACTTATCGATTGAAATGCCCCGCCTTTCGGCACCTGGGCCAATTTTACTGGTCGCGGCCAAGAAAACATCCTAAATTAAACCGTCCCGATACGATGCAACCGCTCACGTGGACTCATATCATTCGACACAGTGCCTAGCATGAAAATAAGGCTCGAAGAAGTCCATTTGCTTGACATCGGACCTTCATCTAATTGCCGTAGGAGGTGTAACGTTGCTGGGCTACGGGAAACCAGACAGACTGTGAATGCCGATTTTTCCATCCAAGGTTAAAAGGAAAAATCATAGGTTGCGACATTTTTCGGGCACAGTGTCATATCAAAATTGTCGTTATTGAATTAGAAACCGCGCTCGTGTAGCAGTTGTCCGATCTACGGGCTCTTTCAAGCTATCGAGTCTCCCGCAAAACGAAATGCTGTTGTGATGGAGGTCCAGACTTGCTCTCGCCAGACAAGGTATCGGCAAAGTTAGATAGCGATTGGGCAGACGATGGCCCCGGTGAAGTAATCGACATTGATCGCATTTTGGCTGCCGTACGGCGTCAATGGAGAATAGTTGCAATTAGCGTCGGAATCGCGGTCGTGTTCGGCGTGGTCTATTTGTTAACAGCAGTGCCGAATTACACTGCCTCGGCAAGCGTCCTTATTGACCGTAGCAACAATGAGATCGTCAGCCAATTGGCCAATATGGGCGTTTCGGTTGATGATGAATCGGCCGTCCTAAGCGAGGTCGAACTTTTCAAGTCAGATACGATCAGCCTTGCTGTCGTAGACAAGCTCAAGCTCACTGAAAATCCTGTTTTTATGGCTCCGACACAATCGTTGTTCGGAACACTGCGCATCATTCTCAGCCCGAACTATTGGTTTGCCGATAAGGATGCCGTGACAGATCAGGATCTGCTGCGTCAGGCCGCCGCAGCTGCCGTTGTCCGCGGCATGTCAATCGATAGAATTGGGCGCTCCTATGCGCTTTCGGTGAGCTACACCTCACAATCGCCGGAACTTGCGGCAAGCATAGCGAATGCGATTGCGGACGCCTATTTGGTTGACAAGCTGAACTCCAAATACGATGCGACGCGCAGAGCAAGCGACTGGTTGCAGGAACGCATCGACGAGCTGAGGCAGAAATCTCTCGACTCCGACCTTGCAGTGCAAAAGTTCCGCAGCGAGCACGGCCTGGTTCAGGTTGGCGTGAATGGCGGCGCAGCGCTTCTGAGCGACCAGCAGCTTTCTGAACTGAACAGCGCACTCATCACTGCTCAATCCGACACGGCCAAGGCTCAGGCGAAGTACGACCGCGTCAAAGCGATTATCGATTCGGGCCGAACGGACGCGATTGTAACCGACGTACTCGACAGTTCGATTTCCAACGATCTTCGCAAGAAATATCTCGAAGCCTCCAAATTTGAAGCTGAGATCTCGGCTCGCCTCGGCCCGAACCACGTACAGGCCGTACGACTTCGTGGCGAGATGGATGAATATAAGCGACTGATGTTCGAAGAACTCAACCGGATCGCTGAGAGTTATCAGAGCGAACTCGTCGTTGCCCAGACGCGCGAGAAGTCGTTGCAGGACAGTGTCGATAAGGCAATGGGCGTATCCAATGCCGCAGGCGAGACCCAGGTCCAACTGCGAGAGCTGGAGCGCACGGCAGATACTTACAAGAACCTCTACCAGACATTTTTGCAGCGTTTCCAGGAAGCTACACAGCAGCAATCGTTCCCGATAACGGAATCGCGAGTTATTACTCGCCCCCAGGTTCCGAAGTCGCCCAGTGCACCGAAGAAGCCGTTGATCCTGGCCTTGGCCATCATGCTCGGGACGGCCTGTGGCGGTGGTATCGGCGCATATCGGGAATTCCGGGACCGCTTCTTCCGTACGGGCGAGCAAGTTCGCGAGGCCCTGTCGCTCGAATATGTCGGCCACATCCCCATGGTCGATGCGAAGGAACTGGGTGAGGGTGATGAGCAGCCTGTCTCTCCACGAGGGCTGCAGACAGCAAACAAGATTACCCGCTACGTGATCGACCATCCGCTTTCGGCCTTTGCCGAAACCATGCGCAGCGCCAAGATCGGGATCGACATGGAAAGCCCGGGCAAGCGTAGTAAGGTCATCGGTGTAATTTCGAGCTTGCCGGGCGAAGGGAAATCGACTGTTGCGATTAATTTCGCGCAACTCCTCGCGATGCAGGACGCAAGAACCCTTCTGATCGACGCCGATCTCAGAAATCCGGGCACGACCCGGGCAATCGGTCGTCATGCTGAAGAGGGTGTTCTGGAGGCACTTCTCGAAGGAAAACCGATCCAGAACCTGTTGCTGCTTGACAGCAAGACACGCCTCGCAGTCTTACCCGCTGTCGTCAAGCGACGCGTCCCGCATTCGTCCGATCTTCTTTCATCTCAGATCATGGCGAATCTGCTCGATGAAATGAAGGCGCATTTCGACTATATCGTTCTAGACCTGCCACCGCTCGGGCCAGTCGTAGATGCTCGTGCGATCAGCCCGCTTCTGGATGCGTCTCTGGCGGTTGTCGAATGGGGCAGCACGTCCCGTCGCGTAGTGCGCACGACATTCGCCGCTCATCCTGAACTTATGGAGAAATGTGTCGGCGTCGTATTGAACAAGGTCGATACAGAAAAACTGAAACTCTATCGTTCGTATGGTTCGGGCGAGTATTATTACAATCGCTACTCGGCCTATTACCACGAAACTTGAAAAGTCTTCCTGCCGAGGTTGGACGCGAGATTGTGCGGCGAAATTTGCCGCACAATCATTTAGGTATTAGGCATAATCTGCAAAGAACTTGCCGATCGCATCTATTTCATTCGGCCGGATATCATGACCGCCCGGATGCCATTCCAACAGCGCATCGGCCTTCTGGGCCTCGAAATAGCGGAAGAGCGCTTCCGTCAGCGCAACCGGCGAGATCGGATCGCGCTGGCCTGCCGTAATCAGCACCCGTCGTTCCCGGAGATCGGGATTGGCGCGCGGGTGAAAGGGGATAAGCGGATGGAGCAGCGCCGCCGCATCGAACAGACCCTTTTCGATGAGCACATTCGCCAGAATGTTGGCGCCATTCGAAAAGCCCAGCCCGAGGATTTTGGAGGCGCCGTGCGCTACCGCCAGGTCCTGGACATAGCGCGCCATCTTTGCAGTCGCCCGCGCGAGGTCGTCCATGTCATAGACCCCCTCCCCCGTGCGCTTGAAGAACCGTGCCGCTCCGTATTCGGAGACATCGCCGCGCGGCGAAACGACCGTTGCGTCCGGCAGCAATCGGCTGCCGAAATCAAAGAACTGGTTCTCGTCCCCGCCTGTGCCATGAAGCACGAAGAGGATAGGTTTCCCCGGTGCGCCGGCACGCAGCCGGTGCACATAGTGATTGTCGGTCATCGTCCTGCCTCCGTCTAGGCTTCCAGCGGCTGCAGATGCTGCTCGAGGAGCGCGCGCAGATGGGCGTGCTGCTGCGGCAGCTTGAGCGCTTCGCCGAGGTGAGCCGTATCCTCATCGCGGTCGAAACCGGGTTCGTTGGTGGCAACCTCGAACAATACGCCGCCGGGCGTGCGGAAATAGATCGCCCAGAAATAATCGCGATCGATGACCGGTGTTACCTGATAGCCCGTATCCATCAGCGCCTTGCGCACTTCGAGCTGCTTTTCGCGGTTTTCAACGGCGAAGGCGACATGGTGGACGGAACCGGCACCCGGGAGCGCGCGGGCAATGTTCGGCATGGTTTCGAGATCGATGAGATGCGCACCGTTGCCGCCAGGAATGACGAGACGCTTGACGCCGTCATGCTCTTCCTGAACCTCATAGCCCATGAACTTCAGAAGTTCGGACGTGGCGCCATCATCCCTCAGCCGCAAGGCAACGGAATGGAAGCCCCGGATGGCGTGATCCTCGCTGACGCCGCCATGCGTCCAGGGAGCGCGGGCGTCGTCCCTGGTCTCGACGAGCGCGAAGCCGTCGCCATCCGGGCCGGCAAAATTCAGGCGCTTTTCGCCAAAGGATTCTTCCGTCTTCAGGCCGGCGACGTTGAGCTTGGCCAGGCGATCACTCCAGAAGCCGAGCGAGCCCTGCGGAACCGAGTAGACCGTGGTACCGACTTCGCCGGTGCCCGGACGCCCCTGCGGCATCTTCGGGAACGGGAAGTAGGTCATGATCGTGCCAGGGGAGCCGGTTTCGTCACCGTAATAGAGGTGATAGACGTCGGGAGCGTCGAAATTGACGGTCTTCTTGACGCGGCGCAGGCCAAGCGCATTGGTGAAGAACTGGTTGTTGGTCCGGGCGTCCTCCGCCATCGATGTGACGTGGTGCAGACCCTTGATCTGATCGAGCATTTGAGACCCCTTTCTGCCCGCATCCGGCGGGCTTTCGATAGGCCATAGATGGGCCTTTCGGGCCGGTTCTGATAGTCCGGCAAGTCGACACGCATTGTCTCCACTTTGTGAACGACCGCGCCGGAGCGTTCAAGGATTGGCGGGCAGTTGCCAATCGATGGGTTCACGTCCATGCGACTGCAGAAACGCATTCGCCTTAGAGAAATGTCGGGAGCCGAAAAAACCGTTATGGGCCGAAAGCGGCGACGGATGCGGCGCCTTCAGGACGAGATGACGCCTTGCGTCGACAAAAGCGGCCTTCTTCTGCGCGTAGGAACCCCAGAGCATGAAAACTGCCGCTTCGCACTCATCGTTCACCTTGCGGATAACGGCGTCGGTGAACCGTTCCCAGCCCTTGCCCTGGTGCGAGGCGGCCTGCGCCTCTTCCACCGTCAGCACGCTGTTGAGCAATAGCACGCCCTGCCTGGCCCAATGTTCCAGGAAGCCATGCCGCGCCGGCGGGATGCCGAGGTCCGTCTCCATTTCCTTGTAAATGTTGACGAGTGATGGTGGAATGCGCACGCCCGGCCGGACGCTGAAACACAAGCCATGTGCCTGCCCCACGCCGTGATAGGGGTCCTGCCCGAGGATCACGACCTTGACTTTCGCAAGCGGGGTCAGGTCGAGAGCGCGAAAATATTCGCTGCCCTTGGGGAAAATCCGGCGGCCGAGTTCCTTCTGCTCCAGCAGGAAGGTCTTGAGCTGCTGCATGTAGGGACTTGCGAACTCGCCGGCGAGAGCCGCCTTCCAGCTCGCTTCTAGAGTGACTGACGTCTCGCTCACGACGCAAACCTCCGGGATCAACACAGCTGATGTAGATCAGCCGTTCTAGCAAAAATGCCTGAACCCGCAATACGCAACTGTGACGGCAGATATTTCTATCTCGCAATGGCGAACAACTGTCATAAATCGGAAATTTATTAATATTAGCAAAATCTCTAGCAACAATACTGAAATGATGGCAATACTTCGCTTGTGCCGTCCGCCGGTTTAACTATGTCCTGATTTTTGCTGTTTACCCAAGCAAATCAGCACAGTAGAAACGGTTGTTCACAGCGAGAGGGTGTTTCGCATGAAGTTTGGGACAAGCGGCCTTCGTGGTCTGTCGGCGGATCTCAAAGGGCGCCCGTCGGCGCTCTATGCAACGGCTTTCGGCAGGCATTTGCTGCAGAGCAAGAAGGTGGATGCAGGCGATGTCGTTCTGATCGGGCGCGACTACCGCGATTCAAGCCCAGAGATTGCGGGCAATTGTGCCGGCGCACTGGCAAGCCTCGGCTTCAAGATTCTCGACTGCGGCACCGTCCCGACACCGGCTCTCGCGCTTTATGGCCTCGAAAGAAAGGCCGCTTGCCTGATGATAACGGGTTCGCACATTCCCGCGGACCGCAACGGCATCAAATTCTATCGTCCTGACGGTGAGATCGACAAGGCCGACGAAGCCGCCATTACCCGCCTGGCAGCCGAAATCGAGGCCTCGGGAGAAACAGTAAACTATGCGTCCACGGCCGCGGAGGATCATTCTGCACCGTGCCGTCAACTCTTCTTCGAGCGCAATAGCACCCTCTTGCCTGAGGCCGCCTTCGCCGGCATGAAGATCGGCGTCTATCAGCACAGCACGGTGGCACGCGACCTGATGGTCGATATTCTCGCCCACTATGGCGCCGAGGTTGTCGCCCTCGGTCGGTCCGAAACCTTTATTCCCGTCGATACCGAAGCCGTCTCCGAAGAGACGATTGCCCTTCTGAAAAGCTGGGCCTCGACGCATGGCCTCGACGCGATTGTTTCCACCGATGGCGATGGAGACCGCCCCCTGGTGGCCGACGAGACCGGAATACCGCTGCGCGGCGATCTTCTCGGGTTGATCGCGGCCAACTTCCTGGGCGCCGGCACTGTCGTGACGCCGGTGACGTCCAATTCCGGCATCGAGGCAGCCGGGCCATTCAGCGTCATTCGCACCCGCGTCGGCTCCCCTTTCGTGATTGCCGGCATGGAAGAAGCGGTTGCCGCCGGCAAGGATCTCGTTATGGGCTTCGAGGCGAATGGCGGATTGCTGACAGCAACGTCGTTCGACATCAATGGCCGCAGCATACGTGCCTTGCCGACACGTGATTGCTTCCTGCCGATGCTGGCAACACTCTCACTGGCAGCAATCCGCAAGACGCCGCTTTCGGCTGTTGCGGCTTCCTACAAGCTGCCCTTCGCAGCCGCAGACCGTCTCGAGAATTTCCCGGTCGAAACCAGCGCAGCCTTGATGGCCTACCTGCGCGCCTCCGACGCCAATCTCGCGGAATTCCTGCAACCCATCGGCACCATTGGTTCGAAAAGCGATATTGATGGCCTGCGCATCACGCTCCGCGATGGCCGCATCATCCATTTGCGCCCTTCCGGCAATGCACCGGAAATGCGCTGTTACGTTGAAGCTGAAAATGAGGCAGCCGCCTTGCAACTCCTGAATGCGGGATTGACCCGAATTAAGCACTGGGCAGAAGCCCGGTAAGCATGCGACAAATCTGGCCGTTCATTTCGAGGAAAAACACCCCATGACACAGAAAATCGTCCCCGTCATCATGGCCGGCGGCAAGGGCACGCGCCTGTGGCCGCTCTCGCGCGCAACCGCGCCGAAGCAATTCATTCAGTTCGTCGGGGACAAGACGCTGTTTCAGGAAACCCTGGCCCGCGTCGCCGACCCGGCGCTTTACGAGGCGCCCATCGTCGTAACGAACGAGGACTTTCGCTTCCTCGTTGCAGAACAGGCACGCGAACTCGAAATTCCGCTCACCGCCGTTCTGCTGGAGCCTGTTGCCCGCAACACCGCTGCCGCAGTGGCAGCGGCCGCAACCCTGGTTTCCGAAAAATTCGGCAAGGACGCCATCATGCAGATGCTGGCTTCCGACCACGAAATCGTTGCCGACGAAGCCTATTTCGACGCCATCAATACCGCGCGGAATGCCGCGGCCAAAGGTAAACTCGTGACCTTCGGCATCACGCCGACCGAGCCGGCCACCGGTTATGGCTACATAGAAATCGGCAAGCAGCTTTCAGGCGGCGCGCATGAGGTCAAGCGCTTCGTTGAAAAACCGGTTCGCGAAAAGGCCGAGGAAATGCTGGCAACCGGCGGTTTCTACTGGAATTCCGGTATATTCATGTTCCCGGTCGCCGAATTGCTTTCGGAAATGCAGGACTTTGCACCGGATGTTCTGAAGGCGGCCAGCAAGGCTGTTTCCAAAGCAACGCGTGATCTGGACTTCACGCGTCTCGATGCCGAACAATTCGCAAAAAGCCCGGATATCTCCATCGACTACGCAATCATGGAAAAAACTTCCAAGGCGGCGGTCGTTCCCTCGGCCTTCAAGTGGTCGGATCTGGGCAGCTGGGATGCCATATGGAAAACCGGCACCCAGGATGAAAACGGCAACATTGCCGCCGCCAACACGACTGTGGTCAATACCCGCAACTCCCTCGTCATGACCCATGGCGTACATCTCGCCGTACAGGGCATGGACAATGTTGCGGTGATTGCCAGCGAAGACGCCGTCTATGTCGGCCCGCTGACGGAAAGCCAGCAGGTGGGCAGCCTCGTCAAGCTGCTGGCCGGCCAGAAGAAGACATCGAAGCTGACGGAGACGCATCCGACCTCCTATCGCCCGTGGGGAGGTTACACCTCGATCTTCAATGGCGATCGTTTCCAGGTGAAGCGCATCTTCGTGACGCCCGGCAAGAAACTGTCGCTGCAGAAACACCATCACCGCTCCGAGCACTGGATCGTCGTAAAGGGAACGGCCGAAGTTACGATCGGCGACAATGTGCAGATGCTGCGTGAAAACGAGTCGGTCTACATCCCGCTCGGCGAGGTTCATCGTCTCGCAAATCCTGGCAAGATCCTGCTGGAACTCATCGAGGTTCAGACCGGTTCCTACCTCGGCGAAGACGATATCATTCGCATCGTCGACGAGTTCGGCCGAAGCTGAGCCTACGCTTTTTGGCAGTCTTGATCTTGAGTTTACGCCCCTGTAACACGAATAGCGGCCCGCCTCGACGGCGAGCCGCTGTTTTTGTCGAATGAGGTTATCCTATGCGCATTGTGATGATTGGCTCGGGCTATGTCGGTCTCGTCTCGGGCGCCTGCTTTGCGGACTTCGGCCACCACGTAACCTGTGTCGATAAATCAGAATCCAGAATCAATGCTCTCGAAGCGGGTGAAGTGCCCATCTTCGAACCCGGGCTCGAAGCTATCATTCAACAGAACCGCAGTGCCGGGCGTCTCGATTTCTCGAAGAACCTTGCGCCTTCCGTTGGGGAAGCGGATGTCGTCTTCATTGCCGTCGGTACACCCTCTCGGCGTGGAGATGGCCACGCAGATCTGACCTATGTCTACGCTGCAGCGCGCGAGATTGCCGCCGCCGTCAAGGGCTTCACGGTTGTCGTTACGAAATCCACTGTCCCTGTCGGCACAGGCGACGAAATCGAGCGCATCTTTCGCGAGGAATTCCGGGAAAAAGACGTCGTCGTCGTGTCCAATCCGGAGTTCCTGCGTGAAGGCGCGGCGATTGCCGATTTCAAGCGCCCCGATCGCATCGTCGTTGGCACGGAAGACCCACGCGCCATCGAGGTTATGCGGGAGGTCTATCGCCCACTTTATCTCAACGAAGCGCCGCTTTATTTCTGCGAGCGCCGCACGTCCGAGCTCATCAAATACGCTGCGAACGCCTTTCTCGCGATGAAAATCACTTTCATCAACGAGATCGCCGACCTGTCTGAAAAAATCGGCGCTGATGTTCAGAAGGTCGCAAAGGGTATCGGGATGGACAAGCGTATCGGCGACAAGTTCCTGCATGCAGGTCCAGGCTACGGAGGCTCATGCTTTCCGAAGGACACACTCGCCCTCGTCAAGACGGCGCAGGACTTCGACAGCCCGATCAGGCTTATCGAGACGACCGTTGCGATTAACGACAATCGCAAACGGGCCATGGGTCGTAAGGTCATTGCTGCTTGCGATGGCGATGTACGTGGCAAAACGATTGCCGTGCTTGGCCTGACTTTCAAGCCGAACACTGATGACATGCGCGACGCACCGTCTATCACCATCATCCAAGCCCTGCTCGATGGTGGGGCAACTGTGCGCGCATACGATCCGGAGGGCATGGACGCGGCAAGAGAAATGCTGGGACCCATCAGCTACGGCAATGACCCCTACGAAATTGCCGCTGGCGCCGATGCAATCGTCATCGTCACGGAATGGGACGAATTCCGCGCGCTGGATCTTAAGCGTCTAAAGACTATCATGAAGAGCCCGGTTATTGTCGATCTCAGAAACATCTATCCTGTAAGTGAAGTAACGAAACATGGATTTGGTTACTTTGCTATCGGCAGGAAACCCGAGAAAATCTGACAACTGGTAGCTGCTTCGTCGCATGAAATAGCCTCTACCCGGGCGTGATAGCGCGTCGCCGCCAATACTTACTCCCCGTGTGGTACTCGACGCTTCGTGGCAAAGTGTCTTCCCAATATCGATGATCGACACTGCCGCTGGTAAGCTTTGGCTGATAGCGCGTCTCATTTTCCCTCAATCTCGGAAAATGTTCCGTCTCTCCGCACCTCGACTAGGGGGCTGACATACGGGACAATGCTCAACGCGTGTGAGTAAGCCCCTGCCGTTGTCACAAAAATTTCGCGCCACTTTCAAGAAACTGTCTCCTCTTCCCGCTAATCGTCGCCGCAACGGAATGCAATTTTTTTTGCAGAGGAGAAAATCATGTCAGTTAAATTGCAGAACGCGCTTGCAGCCAGCGTTGTCGCCCTGATGTCCATGGTCGGTTCGGCGCATGCCGATACGACGGTGAAATTCTGGCACAGCTTCAGCAAATCCTCCGGCGACGCACTGAACAAGATCATCGCCAATTTCGAAGCGGCCAATCCCGGCATCCATATCGAAGGCGAGTTTGTCGGTGATTACAACGATATCGTCGCCAAGCTGCAGGCGGCCATTCCTGCCAAGCGTGCGCCCGACGCCGTCATCATGGAAGTCACCCGCTACGGCCTCTTTGCCGACCGCGGCGCACTGATCGACCTCACGCCCTATTTCAATGCCGATCCGCTGAAGGACGACCTTTACGACTACGCACGTGAAGTCGGCGTCTATAACGGCAAGAACTATATCGTGCCGTTCAATTCCTCCACGCCGGTCCTCTACTACAACAAGGACATCCTGGCGCGCGCCGGCTTCACGACGGAACCGTCGCTGAAGACTTTCGCAGATATTCTTGCTGTTTCGAAGACAATCACCGAAAAGCTCGGCTCGGAAGGCATCACCGGGATCGCGGCCCCCGGCCAGTTCGCCCGCTGGGGTCTCGTCATGTCCAATGACAGCGAGCTGATCGATTCCAAGACCAACGATATCCTGCTCGACTCGCCGAACACGATCGAGGCCTATCAGTGGATGGCGTCGCTCGTTCACGACCAGAAGGTTGCCTCCCCCGACGGCGTTACCGATGAGGATGTCGGCCGCGACGCTTTCTATGCCGGCAAGGTCGGCATCTCGCTCAACTCGACGGGCGATTACGGCGGCGCCAAGAAGGCGCTCGGTGACAAGCTCGAAGTCCGTCCGATGCCCTGTAACAAGGTCTGCTCGGTTCCGATCGGCGGCGCTGGTATCGGCATTCTCTCGACGTCACCGAAGGACGTCCAGGATGCCGCCTACAAGTTCATCAGCTACGCGGCCTCGCCGGAAGCCAATGCGATCTGGTTTGCCGCAACCGGCTATCTGCCGATCAACAAGAAGAGCGCTGCCCAGCCGGTCGCCGCTGAAGCGCTTGCCAAGAAGCAGGGTATCGACGTTGCCATCAAGCAGCTCGATTTCGCCCATGGCCGTGCCCGTCCGCCCGTCGTCACCTGGATGCGCACGACCGAGTACAAGATGTGGGAAGCCATGGCTCTCGGCCAGCGCGACGTCACGGAAACGATGAAGGACTTCGCCGCGCAGACGCGCGAGGAAGCCAAGCGTTCCAGCAACTGAACCTCTCCCTTCAGCGGGACGGCGGGCCTTAACCGGCCCGTCGGCTCAACCGTTTCGGTCCCATGCTGCGCAAACTCACACCCTATCTTCTCGTTGCACCGCTGATGATCTTCATCACGGTCTTCACCTATATTCCGGTCGTTACCAGCGTGAACCTCAGCTTCCGGCACTGGGACTTCCTGTCGCCGACCATGCCATTCGTCGGTTTCGACAATTACCGGCTGTTGCTGAATTCCCGCGATTTCTGGAACTCGCTGCAGGTCACGGCCGTCTTTGCGCTGATCTCAGTACCGATCCGGCTGGCGCTGGCGCTCGCCGTCGCAAGTTATCTGGTCCGCGAAACCTTGCCTTCGCGGCTGCTGCGCGGCGCGCTGTTTCTTCCCTCCGTCACCTCCACCGTCTCGATCGCCGTCGTCTTCTCCTGGGTCTTCGCCACCGATTACGGCATGGTCAATGCGGCGTTGACCTCGCTTCGTCTCAGCAAGGTGCAATGGCTGCAAGATCCGCAGCTTGCCCTCTGGGTGTTGATTGTCGTCAATACGTGGAAGCAGCTCGGCTACGATATCGTCATCTATATTGCCGGCCTGCAGGCCGTGCCGCAGGAACTCTACGATGCCGCCGCCGTCGATGGCGGCCGGCGTTTCCATGTGTTCCGCCGGGTCACCGTGCCGCTCGTCATGCCGACCACCTATTTCCTGCTCGTGATCTCCGTCATCGAAGCCTTCCAGGTGTTCACCATCGTCAACATCATGACCCATGGCGGGCCTGCAGGCGCGACCGACATGCTGGTCAACCTGCTCTATCGTGTCGGTTTTACCCTTTTCGATATCGGCAGAGGCTCGGCGCTCGCCGTCCTGCTCTTCATCTTCCTGATCGTACTGGCGCTGGTCAAATCCTTCGTCATCGGCCGGAGGGTCCACTATGAAGCTTGAAAACCCCGTCGTGACCGGGCTTGCGCTTGCCGCCGGCCTGATCTTCCTTTCGCCGGTGCTCTATTCCATCTGGATGTCCTTCGAGACGGCGCAGTCCTATTATACCGGCAGATACGAATTCACGCTGGACAACTACGTCCGTGCTGTCGCCGAATACAATTTCGCCCGCTATCTTCTCAACAGCATCATCGTGTCCGGTCTCGTCACGCTGCTCGGTATCACCGTTGCGACCATGGCCGCATTCGCTTTCGCGCGCTACCGGTTTTGGGGCGGCAACCTGCTTTTCGGCGCCACTGTCGCCACGCTGATGATCCCCAGCCATATCAGCCTGATCCCAAATTATCTGACGCTTGCCAAGGCTGGCTTGCTCGACACCTATGCCGGCCTCATCCTGCCCGCGATATCGAACGGCTTTGCCGCGTTTTTCCTGCGTCAATATATCAAGGGCATTCCAAAGGCACTGGACGAGGCTGCCTATATGGACGGCGCGACACCGCTGCAGGTGCTCTGGCGGGTGATCGTGCCGATCGCAAGACCCGCCATCTTCTCGATGGGTCTCTACATCTTCATCACGGAATGGAACAACTACATCTGGCCGCTTGTCGCCGTCGGCAAGGAAGACCTCTACACACTGCAGATCGGCCTTGCCCGCCTCTATCGCATAAACCCCGGCGAAGGCCTCGTCGATTGGCCGCTCGTCATGGCAGCCTGCACTCTCAGCATGTTGCCCGTGCTGCTCGGATTCCTGCTCGTCGAACGCCATCTCGTGCGCGGCATCACCCTTGGCGCGGTCAAATAAATCATGAAGAAGGACAGATATAGAATGACACGCATCGCTTCGCACCGCGGCGGCACTCTGGAATATGGCGACAGCACGCCGCAAGGTTTTGCTGCAACGGCAAATATGCCCCTCGAAGAAGTGGAATTCGACGTCCATCCGACAGCTGACGGCGCGATCATTGTCCATCACGACGCAACACTTGACGGCACGACGGACCGCAGCGGCGCGATCGCCGCCATGAGCGAGGCGGAGGTTCGCGCCGCCGTCATCAACTACGGTGCCGGCGCGCATCCGATCTCGCTGACCGAACTCTGTGCGATCTATGCCGATAGCGCGGTCGATTTTCGATGCGAGATCAAGCCGGGGGTCGACGGCCGGCCCTACGAAAATTTCGTGCCACGCGTCGTCGAGACCCTCGCCCGCCACGGCATGCTCGAAAGGACGACCTTTTCCTCTTTTCTGGTGGAATCGCAAAACGCGCTTTCGGCCGCCACCAGCCGGCCGAGACTCTGGCTCGTCAGCCCGCCCGTATTGCGCCAGCTCGGACCTGCTGCCGTGATCGAGCTCGCAAAGTCCCGCGGCATCCCGGAAATTGGCGTGCATGTGGATACGGCGGATTCCGTGTTGATGGCTGAGGTCGAAGCCGCCGGGCTCGATTTCGGCTGCTGGGCCGCGCATTCGGCCCGGCAGATCGAAAAGCTGCTGGCGCTCGGCGTAAAGGTCTTCACGACGGACCGGCCCAGTCTCGCCATCGCCATTCGCAACCGTTTCCGGGCTGAGGCAGAACTATGAGCGGGATCACTCTTCGGGACATCAGAAAATCCTATCCCGGCGGGCCGGAAGTCCTGCACGGCGTCTCCATGGATATCAGGTCAGGTGAATTCGTTGTCATCGTCGGCCCGTCCGGCTGCGGCAAGTCCACCCTGTTGCGCCTCGTTGCAGGGCTTGAGCGCTGCGAAGAGGGCGATATCGAAATCGGTGGACGACGCGCCAACGATCTCGCTCCGCAGGACCGCGACATCGCCATGATCTTCCAGAACTACGCGCTCTACCCGCACATGACGGTGCGCCAGAATATCGCCTTCGGCCTGGAACTGCGGGGCATGCCGAAAGCCGAGCGCAATGCACGCGCCGAAAGCGTTGCCGCGACGCTGCAACTCGAGGCCTATCTCGATCGCAAGCCGGGTGCGCTTTCCGGCGGCCAGCGTCAGCGCGTGGCGATGGGTCGCGCAATGGCACGCAACAGTTCCATCTTCCTGATGGACGAGCCACTATCGAACCTCGACAATGCGCTGCGCGTTGCCATGCGCACCGAGATCAAGGAGTTGCATCGCCAGCTTGGCGCCACCATCGTCTATGTCACGCATGACCAGACCGAGGCGCTCTCGCTGGCCGACAGGATTGCGGTAATGAAGGACGGCGATCTCCTCCAGTTCGACACGCCCGAAGCCATCTACGACGCGCCGCAGAACCGCTTCGTCGCGGGCTTTCTGGGCGTTCCGGCAATGAATTTCCTGCCTGTCGAACATATCCCCGGCTGGCAGGGCCGGAACGGGCTGACGGCGGGACTGAGGCCCGAGTCCATGGCAATCAGCGCCGCCGAGCCGCACGAGCCTGCCCTGCCCGCCCGGCTCATGCTGTCGGAGATGACGGGTTCTGATATTATTCTGCATTGTGACAGTCCGGCTGGACGCATCACGCTGACCAGCCCGCGCAAGGACGTGCCGCGGCATGCGGACAACTTCTGGGTCATATGCGACCTTGACCGCGCCGTGTTTTTCGATAACCAGAGCGGGAAGCGCGTCGATCTTTCATCCGGGGTTCGTGATATCTAGACGCCCCTGGCCGCGGTTGAAGAAAAGTGCCCCGCAAGAAGTGACGCGATGGAAAGACAGAACGAAATTCCGCAACTTCTCGGCGATCTCATCAGTCGCAATTCGACCAAGCTCACGGAGGCCGATACTCGCCTTCTCGACGTGATGATGCAGGACCCGATCCGCGCGGCGATGGAAAACGGCAAGGCCGTCTCCTTTCGTGCCGGAGTGCACCCCGCCTCAGCCGTACGGTTGGCGCGCCGACTCGGCTTCAAGGGCTATCCTGAATTCCGGACATTCCTGCAGGCGAACCTCATCGAAGGCGGCGGCGACTTTGAAAGCCCCGCTGCCCGCATGGCCGCCCGGCTCGTCCGAGCGGAAGATGGCGGCGTGCTTTCCTCCGTCCTCGACAGCGAGATAGCCGCCCTCCAGCAGGTGCGAAACGCCGTTGCCGACGCCGATATCAGAGGCTTTTCGGAGATCCTTCGTGATTGCCGGCGGGTCTTCGTCTTCGGGCGCGGCCACTCTGCCGCGCTCGCCTCGCTGATCGCGCTGAGGCTCAGCCGCTCAGGCTATCCGGCCGTCGATCTCGCGAGCCAGATGCATCTGATCGCCGAGGCGCTGGCAACTCTGGGGCAGGGCGACGTCGTCTGGCTGCTTGCCTTCCGCAAAGCCTCGCCGCTCATTCATCAGATCAGGGAGATCGCCGCCGAAAGGGGCGCAAAAACGCTGGCGCTGACCGATCTTCTCAGCGCCCGCATCGACCCCGCGCCCGACCGGCAGATCTCGGTCTCCCGCGGGGAAGCGGGCGAATCGCAGTCGCTCGTCGTTCCCATGACGATCGCCAACGCCGTCATTCTCGACCTTGCCGCGATCGACGATGGACGCTCGCTACGCGCCCTCAGTGCTTTCAAGGCTTTCCGCGCGGATTGCGGCCTGTCCCCGGTGATCCTGTAACGGCAAAACCGCCCTCCACGATCGTTCAAAGACCAGGAGCCTCATCCGAGAGACATTCAGCCTCCCGGAGAGATCTATTCGGACTTCAGGCCGCCCGGGCGGCCTTGGCGGGGATCTCCACGTCGATTTCGAGAATCGAGACGTTCTCGCCGCGATCGATCCTTATCTGCAGGCGATCGCCTTCGATTTCGACATGCTTGGCGATAACCGCAAGAATCTCCTCCCTGAGAAGAGACACGAGATCCGAGCCGGGGGACATGCGTTCGTGCGCCAGGAGCACTTGCAGGCGCTCGCGCGCGATCGGCGCAGTTTTTTTCTTCTGGAAGAAATCGAACACGCTCATGCTGCCCTCCGTCCGAAGATCTTGTCGAACAGGCCGCGCTTTTCGCCGGGGATCGTGACCGGGAGAACCTCGCCGTTGAGGCGTCGAACCGCTTCGAAATAGGCCTTTGCCGGGGCACTGTTCTGATCTGCAAGCGTGACCGGGGCGCCGAGATTGGAAGCACGCAGCACATCCATGCTTTCCGGAATGATGCCAAGCAGCGGGATCGACAGGATCTCCAGCACGTCATCCACCTTCAGCATGTCGCCACGCTCAGCGCGGGTAACGTCGTAGCGGGTGAGAAGCAGGTGCTTTTCAATGCGCTCGCCTCGTTCCGCCTTTTCCGTCTTGGCATCCAGAAGACCGATGATGCGGTCGGAATCGCGTACCGAGGAGACTTCCGGGTTGGTCACGACGACGGCGATGTCGGCATGCCGCATCGCCAGCGTTGCGCCGCGCTCGATGCCCGCAGGACTGTCGCAAATGACCCAGTCGAAGTGCTTCTTGAGTTCGTTGATGACGCGCTCGACACCTTCAGCCGTGAGGCAATCCTTGTCGCGCGTCTGGGATGCCGGTAGGAGGAACAACGTCTCCAGCCGCTTGTCGCGGATCAGCGCCTGGGTCAGCTTCGCATCACCCTGAATGACATTGATCATGTCATAGACGACCCTTCGCTCCGCGCCCATGACGAGATCGAGGTTGCGGAGGCCGACGTCGAAATCGACGACGACAACCTTCTCGTTCCTTTGCGCCAGCGCCGCCCCCAATGCCGCAGTCGAGGTTGTCTTGCCAACGCCACCTTTACCCGAGGTTACAACAATGACCTTTCCCATATCCCTCTCCTGTTTAAACCATTCACCCTGTTAAATCAGTCGCGACGCCATGATCGCATCGTTCTCGAGCCATAATTGCGCGGGTTGGCCACGCAGTTCCGCCGGCAGATCGTCGGCGGTCTTGTATATCCCGTCGATAGCCAGAAGCTCAGCTTCGAGCTTGCGGCAGAAAATTCGCGCTGCCGAATTACCGACCGATCCAGCAAGCGCCCGTCCACGAAGCGCGCCGTAGACGTGGATCGAACCACCCGCGATAACTTCGGCACCCGAAGCGATGGATCCGATGACCGTTACGTCCCCTTCCGGGAAAACGATGGACTGGCCCGAGCGCACCGGTTCCTGCAGCACGAGCGAGGACGGAGCCGCACGAACAACCGGCGCAACGACTTCCCGCACGTCGGCTGGCTGCGCCTTGTTCGGCCTTTGTACTTCGGCCTGCGCGCCAGCTGCGGGCATCTCAACGTCAGCAGCCGGTCGCCCGCCAACCATGCCCGGCGGCATGCTAGCATCGAGCTGCGATGGTCGCGCGCCTTCAATACCCATCACCCTGACGCCGCGCTCGCCGAGAGCTGCAACCATTCCCTTGAGGGCGGCACGATCCAGCGCGAGTTCACTGACATCCAGAACAACCGGCCTTCCGAGGAAAAAGCCAGCCGACCGCGCAGCAAGGTCGTCGAGACGTACAAGCCAATCGTCGAACGGCAGATCGGGCGTGAGTACGACCGCAAGAAACGATCGACCCTTGATGCGAATGGAGCGTGCGTCGGTTAACACGTTAGTAAACTTGGTTAATTTCGGTTTAAAAGCTTTAGCTGCTTCATGGTTAACAAATCGTTAACGCGGCGTTGGCGGAGCCAAAAATGTGGCCCTGAAACGGTCGTGCGCGCCCACGCAACTTCGCACGTCTTGCGAGTTATGTTTCTGCCCTTTGCTCAAGAAATCAGGGGCTTCTTCTGATTTCAAGGGCGGCAGAAACGCGAAGCCGTTGCTCGAATGAGAGCCGTGCTCTTGCTAAAATCGTATGTTCGCTCGCAGAGTACCGCTGCCGGTGTGACAGACTCACAATACGGACATGCGGAGCACGGATGACAAGCTTTCTCATCACAGGACCGGAAACGGCAAGCTTCACGATCCTCCTGGCGCATGGCGCAGGCGGGGCGATGGATTCGGCATCGATGAGCGATTTGTCGAAGGCGCTCGCCGACGGCGGCTTCAGGGTGGCGCGCTTCGAGTTTGCCTATATGGCGCAGCGTCGCCTGAGCGGAGCGGTCAAGCCTCCGCCACGCGCCGACCAACTCCTTGACGAATACCGTGTCGCGATCGGCGGATTGGGCGCCGGTAACCTGATCATCGGCGGCAAGTCGATGGGCGGCCGTGTGGCGAGCATGATCGCAGACGAGACTTTTGCGGCGAAGAAAATCCGGGGCCTGCTTTGCCTCGGATATCCGTTTCACCCGCCCGGCAAGCCGGAACAGCTTCGCACGGCACATCTCCAAGACCTGCGCACGCCCACACTGATCTGCCAGGGAACACGCGATCCGTTCGGATCAAGGCAAGAGGTCGAGTCCTATACGCTCTCCGATCAGATCGAGCTCCTGTGGCTTGAAGATGGCGACCATGATATCAAGCCGCGAAAGAAGATCTCGGGATATTCCGTTGCCGACCATATGCGGCAATTGTCGGAATATACGACGGCATGGGCAGAGAGGTTGTGACGAACGGATCAGCGCTCGCCACACGCGATAATGCTGTTCATATCAACCGTTTACTCGATATTTGAGCTTATTCAGTAAACACTTTTAAAAGGTTTGCTTGATCGAATGGCGCCTTCGCGCATCGACGCGGAAATCAGTTCCTGAACAAAGCGGCTCTCAGTTGAACACGCTTTGTCATCCGGCGGGAAATCAGTCATGGGCGCGATCGAAGGCAGGAAGATTGACCGTAATCTTTCCATCTATCTTGATCTGTTGCGGTTGGGCGCCGCCGTTGTCGTCTTTCTATCCCATGCGCATGTCTTCCTGCTCCCCTCCATCAAGATCGGGCCCCTGGGCTGGGGACGCGAAGCCGTCGCCGTCTTCTTCGTTCTTTCGGGATTCGTCATCAGCTATGTCGGCCGGGTGAGCGAAAGGGAATGGCGCATATATCTCGTCGCCCGCCTCGCCCGGATCATGCCTGTCGCCCTGCTGGCGATTGCGGTGATCTTCGCGGCCGACAGTATCGGGATGCGCGCAAACGCGTTTTATTATGATTTCATCAACACCGGATTTTTCACTCCGGTATCGGTCGAAGCCGCGCTGGCCTATATCACCTTCACCAATCAGTTGTGGTTTGCACATGCGGTTTTTGGCAGCGGCGAACCATACTGGTCGCTGGGCTTCGAGGTTCAGTATTACCTGTTTTTCGGGCTGTTCGCCTTTTCGCCGCGGCGCGCGAAAATACCGCTACTGTGCCTCTGGGCTGCGGTCGCCGGCCCGAAGATCCTGATGTATATGCCGCTGTGGCTCATGGGATGGCTGACGATGAAATGCGTCATCGAACGCCCGCCGTTCGAGCGCCGCATCTCCATTGCCATGATCATCGCTTCACTTGTGCTGTTCTTCAGCCTGAAACTCTTTTTCGACCGGGCGGCGACAAACATGTACGAAACCTGGTCGGCGTCGCAGGAAGCGATCAATTTCGTATATTTCAATCTCATCGGCGTTGCGGTCGCCCTTCACCTCATTGGTGCGGCGTCGCTGCTATATCGGGCACGGCCGCTGTTCGAAAAGACAGGCCCGGCGATCAGATGGATGGCAGGTGGAAGTTTCACACTCTATCTTGTCCACCAGCCTCTGATCCTGATGTTTGCGTCCTTCCTGCATCCGGTGGAGGAGCATGTCCCGATGGCGGCAGCCCTGCTGGTTGCCTGCTTCACACTTTGCTTCCTGCTGGCCGAAGTTGCCGAACGCCGAAAGAAGCTCTTCGCCAAACTTATCGTAAGCCTGCTGCCGGCGCTGTCGCGAACGGGCCAGACAGTGCCTGCCAACATTGCTGCTGACGGTGCCCCCTCAGACGATACGGCGCCGGCGACCGCGCAACTCATTCGGGTTCTCGAGGAGATGCAGAACGCTCTCGATGGGGAGAAAAAAGCCGATGGCAGCCATGAGGCGCCGCGGGACCGCGTATCGCGCGCTTGAATGACCGGATCTCCGACAGCTCGTCGGATCGGGCTGATCGAGCGCTCGCGCACTCGTTTTCCGATCTTCCGCCTCAGTGAACGCTCGGGAGCTTGACGGCCGAGGCAAAATCCTCCGCCACCAGTTCGCTGATTGCGATCAATGTTTCCTCGATCGTAAAACCGAAGGCGACAGCCGCATCGATCAGATCCTGCAGATCCGGTCCGATAGCCTCCCGGCAATCGTCGAGCCGATCATCGGAAACGGTCAGGCTACGCAATTCTTCCATGATGTCCCTTTCCAGAATAGAGGGCCAGAATAAGGAACCGCCGGCAGATTGCGGCGACGCCTCGCTTATCAGCGCGCGGACCCGCGGCGTCTTGCGACCGGCAGAAGCCCCTCGCGCTGCATTTTCTTGCGGGCAGCCTTGCGCTGCCGGGAAATAGCCTGGGCTTTTTCGCGGACACGCCGCTCGGAGGGCTTCTCATACGACCGGCGCTCCTTCATTTCGCGAAACAGCCCTTCGCGCTGCATCTTCTTCTTCAGTACACGAAGCGCCTGTTCAACGTTGTTGCCTCTGACGACGACCTGCATGTTGTCTCCTTTCGGATGATGGTGCCGAGCCCGCTCGCCTGGCAATCCAGCGGCATTCGCTCTGCGTGAAATAGCCTTGGATGCGACAATCAGAGGATTGCGCTTTGCTGCCGCGCATCAGCGCCGGCTGAGTTCGCCAATGGTCTGCGCTTGCGAAAGTCTTGGCCGGAGCGCGCATCCTCTCTTCACCCGGAGATTTGGTCGCTCTTTGGGTTCCTGCCCAGACGATACGGGTGATGCCAACTAGGTAAGAACGGCCTCTCGCCATTGCAAGACAGACCCGCCCTGCCTCAATGACGGGCCATTGGGAACCTTCCGAGATCGCGCAACAAGTCCCTTCGCAATGAGCGGGCATTCGCCCCGATATATCAAACCTTCGCTCTACCAGCATCCGGCGCAATCCGCGCGACTGGAAATATACCAGCGCTCATACGCCCGTCACGATTGCGCTCGGCCAGCCTTATGCGACCGGCGGGATGCGGTGATCCTACACGTATAGAGCGCCGGCGAAACCTCTTCGTCCGCCCGGTCAGGAAAGAGTTGCCGGCGCATGCGATCGAGGGCCTCGGCCTCCTTGCGCGTTCTTGCCAGCAGGTCGGTGGTGATATCGCCGTAGCGCGAGCCGTCCGCTGAAGCGACGCCGACAGTGCCGCCGCTCGACAGGAATTCGCAGAAGGATCGCACCGATCGAAGACGCGTGGTGATCTCGATATAGTAGCTATCGTGCCCGGCCATGCTCATCTCCCCTTTGTTGCCAAGGTTAACGCGCACTGCGTCAATATGATGGCACCATCTGCGCCGCCGGGCGCCACGATGCCGAAAGTACAGTGGCATGACCGCAGCCGTCGGCCTTCTCAACTGAAGCTGCAATCGCTCGCGAAGCGGTCGATTATTCCGCGCGAGCGCCGGAGGTGCTGCTCGTGGATATCGGCATCGATGATGACGATCTGCTTGCAGGCACCAGATCCCCGACGAGGCTGGCCTCCGTCAGGCTCGATGCCGCCGAGGGACGGTCGCCACTCATTCCATGTGCCGACATCCTGACCATGAGTGGCATGATCCATCCGTTCTGGCGTCACGGCAGGCAGGTGGCCCGAGGCGGGCTGCTGAAGATCAGAATCTGACGAAACAGTGCCACAGGCCGACGACCACGGGCATCCGGCCACAATCTGGGACCGGATGTCACCGGCGGGGGCCGGGTCTTGCCGGCATCATACCCATGCGCCGCTATCGCGCACCCGTCACGCGGTTAAGTTCCGCCATCAAGGCGCGACCGCTGGACCACGCGACGACAAGATAGGCAAGGCCTCCCACCGCGACTCCCATGAACAAATCCGCCAGGGGAAGGTGCAGGCTGCCGCCTGCCATATGGAGAGCCAGGCCGACGGCAGCGACCATGACACAAGCACCCAGCCCGGCGGGAAGGATCCTGCGCAGCAGGGTAGGCCAGCGGAAACCCGTACCGCGCTGCAGAAAGTAGAGAGACACCGCTGTCGTCAGTGCCGCAGCCACGACCTGCGCAACCGCGATATTGACGAGATCCGGACGGGTCCAACCGGCAATCGCAAGGCAGGCGAGGCTCGTTGCCGTAAACAGCATGTTCAGCCGCGGCAGAAGGGCAACCCGGCCGATGATGCTCAATACGGGCTCATTGAGCATCTGGATAACGGCCATGCCGCGCGCGGCCGCCAGCAGGATGAGAACCGGCGCGGCTGCGAGCCATTGCGCACCGAGCAGCACGCTGACCAGTTGTTCCGATATGACGGCAAGCCCCATGAAGACGGGAAGAGCAGCAAAAGCGGTGGCCGCCATGATCAATCCCGTGAGCCGGCTTAACCCTTCCGCCCCGCCGCCCGTCTCGCCCTGCTGGCGGGAAAAGTAGCTCCAGGCCAGCATCCGAACAGGTTCGGATATCAGCTCCGTGACAGCCCCGACGATCCGGCTTGCCATTCTGTAGAGGCCCACTTCGGTTGCACCGATGAAGAATACGATCAGGAATTCCGCACCGTAGCTTTGGGCAAATTGCATGAGACGTGACGCCAGGAGCCGGGTGGAATAGGCAAGCGCCTCGCGCGCGGTGGCGAGCCTGAATTCGAAACGCGGAAGCCAGCGCGCAAAGCCCGTGCACATCAGGAGCGCGACAAGCACGACACAACAGCGTCCTGCCGCAAGGGCGACGATACCCCAACCGAGCAACAGTCCCCCTGTCGTCACGAGAAGTCCCGAAAATTCCGAGGCCGCTTGATAGGTGGCAAGCTCGCGCAGGCGCCGCCCCCTGACCAACACACCGCTTTGGCAGATGATGAAGGTGCCCGGAACGATGGTCGCCATCAGCAGCAGGAGCGTGACGAAGATCGACCCCGTCGGCGCTAGCCAGACGAGGGAAACAGCAAGCCCAAGCAGGCCGAGAATGGTGAAGGCCAGGCCACTTGCAAGCGCGCAATAAAGGACAGTTGCAGGCAATTCCCTATCGTGCGGTGCAGCAATCAGATATTCGCTCCATCCGGCCTCAGCAATCTTTGATTGCAGCAACACAGTCGACGAGACCATGGCAAAAACGCCGACCTCAGCCGGCGAGAGCACCCGGGCTGCGACCAGCAACGTACCGATGCCGCAGAGCTGACTGACCAGACGAGCGCCCGAAACCCATAGAGCGTCCCGCGAGGTAGAGGCGCCACGCGACCCCTGACTTTCCTCTTCGCCAGACAATTGAGCTGATACCATACTAGATGTGCCCATGGTCACATGTTTCTTCGAGCTTATCTGGATATCATCTTGGCATTTTTGCACGTAATGTATGTGTTACCAAAGTAACAACTTTGATGTATATTTGATATTGACGATTTATACTCACATCTTCATAGTTAATATGAAATTACAATCATGCATATGAAGTTTGGTCGGCAGATGCATGGATTCCATCCGGCTATTTGCGACAACACAAAATCGTTTGTTGGCCGATTGGGCCGGAGGGTCATAGTGATGAAGATACTCGCACATCGTGGCTGGTGGCTTGCCCCCCATGAGCGGAACACTTTAGGCGCATTCGACAAGGCATTTGCGTCAGGGCATGGCGTTGAACTGGACGTTCGCGACCTGAATGGCGAACTCGTAATTTCGCACGATCCGCCCACAACCGGAGCTTTGCCATTCGCGCGTGTTCTTGAATGCTATGCAGCAAAAGGTGCCCCCGGACTGCTCGCCATCAACATCAAGGCGGACGGTCTCTGCCCTGCCCTGGTGCCGATGCTGGACCAGTATGGGGTCACGAGGCGCTCCTTCGTGTTCGACGCATCGGTTCCCGATCTCAGGCCCTATCTCGATAGCGATGTGCCGGTCTTCACGCGCTACAGCGAAGTCGAGCTCTACCCATCCTTCTACGACCGCTGTGAGGGCGTATGGGTGGATTCCTTCACTGAGAAGCCGGCTTCGATCGAACGTGCGATCGACGATCTGAGGCGCGGCAAATATGTCGCGATGGTTTCGCCGGAATTGCACAAGCGCCCGCATGAGGCGGTCTGGGCCGCCTGGTCTGCCGCATTGCGGCAGGCTGCCAAGAGCGGCCTTCCGTTCGAGCGGCTGATGATTTGTACCGATCTGCCCGATGCGGCGGAGCAGAGCTTTGCCTGGATGGTCGAGGAGGAAGTCACATGATCCGTGCTGTTTTGTTCGACATGGACGGCGTGCTGATCGATGCCAAGGAATGGCATTATGAGGCACTGAACCGGGCGCTCGATCTTTTCGGCATGCCGATCGACCGCCAGGCGCACCTGACCACGTTCGATGGCCTGCCGACCCGCCGCAAGCTGGAGATCCTCTCCCGTACCAATGGCCTGCCTAAGGGGCTCAACGAGCTGATCCACGAACTGAAGCAGGACTATACGATGGAGCTGATCTACACCCGCTGCAAGCCGGTGTTTGCCCATCAATATGCGCTGAGCCGCCTGAAGCACGATGGCTACAAGATCGCCGTCTGCTCGAACTCGATCCGCGTCACCATCGAGTCCATGATGCGGCGCGCCGGATTGATGGAATATATCGACCTCATCGTCTCCAACGAGGATGTCACCCGCGCCAAGCCGGATCCCGAAATGTACGTGACGACGATGGAGCGCTTCGGCCTCAGACCGGATGAGTGCCTGATCCTCGAGGACAATGAATATGGCCTGAAGGCCGCGCGCGACAGCGGCGCTTACGTCATGCAGATCGGAACACCGGCCGATGTCGTCTACAGCCGGATCGTGTCGGAGATCAAGCGCGTATCGGAGGTAATGGCATGATCGTCCTGTTCCCCACCACGGGTACGAGCCCGCATTTCAGCCCGGAAGACTACGCCTATCCGCGCCCGCTCATCGAAGTGGCAGGAAAGCCGATGATCCTGTGGGCCATCGAAAACATGAAATCGCTCGGCGGCGATACGCGTTTCCTCTTCCTCGTCGACCAGCAGGATGCCGTCAAATATTCCTACGAGAGGATCTTCGACCTCAGCACCAACGGCCGCTCAGAGGTGGTCATGCTGAAAGGCCCGACGGCCGGCGCGCTCTGCACCTGCCTGATGGCGGTCGACAGGATCGATCCCACCGAACCGCTCGTCATCGCCAATAGCGACCAGATCATCGACACCCGTCTTGCATCGGTGATTGCGGAATTCGAGGCAGCCAAGGCGGATGCCGGCGTCATCACCTTCGAGACGATCCACCCGCGCTGGTCCTATGTGACGCTCGGCGACGACGGTCTCGTCAACCGCACATCCGAGAAGGATGTGATCAGCAACAAGGCGATCGCCGGGTTCTACTACTTCCGCGAGGCCCAGATCTTCTTCAAGGCCGCGACCGCCGCCTTGCGGCACGGGGTGACGGTGGACAATCGCTACTATGTCAGCGCGTCGCTCAACGAGGTGATCCTGGATGGCGGCCGGGTCGTTTCCGCAAGCATGCCGGCAGACCGCTACCACAGCTTCTACAACCCGAAAATGATTGAGAATTTCGAGGTGAACGGGGTCCGCCGCCTGTCCTCCGCACAGGCCGCACGACCCGTGCAGCTCGTGGTGCCGGCCGCCGGCAGAGGCAGCCGCTTCGCCAAGGTCGGCTTCACCCGTCCGAAACCTTTCATCGACGTGCTTGGCCGGCCGATGATTCAACATGTACTGGAAAACACCCTGCCACCCGGCGGCCAGCCGACGGTCCTGCTGCTGCGCGAACATCTGGACAGCCAGGCGGACGCGGTGGCCGAACTTCGCTCGCAGGGCGTCGGCATCGTCTCGGTCGATCAGCTGACCGAGGGCACCGCCTGCACCGTTCTGCTGGCGCGCCAGCACCTCGACGAGGAAGCGCCTCTTCTCATCGCCAATTCCGACCAGGTCGTGGACATGCATATCGTCGATTTCATCGACGACTGCATGTCGCGCGATCTCGACGGGTCGATCCTCGTTTTCCGAGATCCGAAGCGCGATCCGAAATGGTCCTTTGCCGAAACCGATGCGGCAGGCTTTGTGCTCAGGGTTGCCGAAAAGCAGCCGATTTCAGAGCTTGCCACTGTCGGCATCTACTTCTTCCGCCGCGCCGGCGATTTCATGAAGGGCGCGCTCGACATGATGGTGCACAACGACCGCACCAACAACGAGTTCTATGTCTGCCCGGCCTATAATTACGCCATCCGCAATGGTGCGCGTATCGGGGTTTACGAGATCGACGTCAGAAACATGCACGGGCTTGGCACGCCCGAGGATCTGGCCGAGTATCTGCAGGGCCGCGAGCCTGCCTATGCATGACGTCGAAACCAGCCCGGAGGCGAGAGCGCCGCTGAATATCATCATTCCCATGGCCGGGAATGATTTTGAGCGGCCCGACGGCTCGGTGAAGGCGCAAATGCCGGTTGGAAAGACGACCTTGCTCGGCGCCACGCTGGAGACGCGTCCCTGGTGGAGCGATGCGGCCGTGCCTGTTTTTGTCCTGCGGGACAGGCCCGTATCACGGCGCTACGCACGCGAAACGTTGCTGGCGCGTTATCCGACGGCCCGAACCGTCTTTCTGTCCGAGACGAGTGGCGGCGCTGCCTGGAGCGCTGCGGCCGGTACGGCGCTCGTCGCGTTTCCGGATGCGCCCGTTATCGTCGATCTCTGCGACATCATCTTCGACAGCGATGCGGATATTGCCGCAATCTTTGCCGCCGACCCCGATCTCGGCGGCCTTGCGCTCACATTCGGCTCCCGCCATCCGCAATACAGCTATATCAGGCTTGGAGACGACGGCCGGATGCTGGAGGCAAGGGAGAAGCTTGTCATTTCCGACAACGCATCGGCGGGCGTCTATGCTTTCCGTAGCGTCGCCGTCTTTCATCTGGCCCTGGCCCACAGCCTGCAGAACCGGGCGAGCCTCTCGCACAATGGACTGCTTTTTGTCTGCCCCATGCTGAACGGCGTGGTCGCACACGGTTTCGATGTCCGCACGCTGCCGGCGCGGGACGTGTTCGATGTCAAGATTGCGGACGTGCCCCTTGCGGGGTGAAGGAGATACTGGCGCCATTCTGTTTCGACAGAGGCATGCAGAGCCCTGCCGACGATCCCCGGACACATGTTCGCAGGATCAGGAGACCTAGCAAAACGGGAGTTTACCATGACAGCCGGGACATCGAGCAAACTACCCTCTCTCGCCATCATCATACCCTGCTTCAACAATGCCGAGACACTTGCCGAAGCGCTCGACAGCGCCCTGGCACAGGATTATCCAGACTTCGAGGTGCATGTCTGCGACAACGGCTCGACGGACGGCAGCCGGGACATGATCGCGTCCTACTCATCCCCCCTTTTGAAACCGGCCCTGCACCGGGACACGGTGCCACGCACGGATAACTGGAATCGCGCCTATACCGCCGGCGCCAACGCGGATTACCTCGTCACCCTGCATGCCGACGACCGCCTCGCGCCCGGGGCACTTCGCGCCATCGGGCGCGCGGCAATGCGCCACCCCGCCCTGATCCATGGCCGCTTCCGGCAGATCACCTATGAGGGCGACCCCATTCCCGGCCGCCGCTTCGGCTGGAGTTACAGCAACAGCGGCGAGGCGTTTCGGGAATTGCTGCTGCTCAACAATATGGTCGCCATGCCGGGTGCAACGATCCGCACGGATGTTTTCTTCAAGGCCGGACGCTGGGATCCCGCCTGGCAATATCTGCAGGACATGGAGCTCTGGTGGCGCTGCGGCGAACTCGGGGAAGTCGCATTCGTTGCCGACATGCTCGGCGACCACCGCGCCTACAAGCATCCACAGGCGTTGCATCGGCACGCTGAAGAACATTTGCGCTGGGCGACACGCAAGCTCCGCAACGCTCCGACCCGGCGGCTGCGACAAGCCGCGGCGGATGGGCTCAATGCCTATCTCGAACGCCTCGAGGCCGAAGTGGATACTTTGCCGGATGTCGCTGCCAGCCTGGTGGAACCGGTAAGGGATGCCCGGGCGGCGCTTTCGAAGGCACCGGGCACCCGCGTCGACGCTCTACGCCGGCAGAGGCTGTTGCGCATGCGGGCAGCTTCGCTCTCGGCCGTCGCCAACGTCTTCGGAAGACTTGCGCCTTGGCAAGCCCTGTCGCGTTGACGGTCGATCACGTCAGCGCCAACCGGGCCGCCGACGATCGTGCCGGGCACCGCACCGTTGACCGCCGCAGACCGGGCAAGCGCAACGACCGACATGAGAGACGCGGTCATGACTGCGCCGACGACAAGCTTGGAGAGCATTTTATCCGCCTTTGGCTTTTGAGGCAGCTCCTTTGACCGCTGCCAAAGCAACGACCCGCATACCTCGTTGCCTCCGGACCTCAGTCGAGGCCACCCGGTCCTTGGTCCGATACCGCCCCGATTGAGGTCCCGGGTTCGGAACGCACTGTCTTTCCGCCCGTTCGGCTCCTCACAGAAAAGGAGTTCTCAGCCATGGACGACAGGAACGACATCCCGGAAATTTCCACCGCCTGGAATGCATCTCTGCGGCAATCATCGTCTTTCTCGCCGTCATGCTTTATGTCTTCGGAACCGCGATGTGCGGTGGTACCGACCAGCTGATCGGCAGCATCCCGCACGCAAGCATGGTCGATGCCCGGTAAACTGGAAAAATCCAGCCGGCGCGATAGTTTGAATGGACCGTAGCAGCTCAGGTTGGAAATGCACTGGCTTACACGCTGGAACGCCCGCTCCCTTGCCTCCCAGTTCTTCATCATGGGAGGGCTCGTCTCACTTGCAGCAATGTTCGTGATCGGGCTCATCGTCACCCATCTCATCGAGGACGCCGTCATTCACAATTCCGGTGCAGCGACCGCGCTCTACGTGGACAGTGTGGTCGCGCCCCTGCTTCCGGACATGCAGACGGAATCGCTGCTCGATGAGGCAAGTGCCCGGGCGCTCGACGAGACACTTGGCCAAGGCGCGCTTGGCCGCCGCCTCGTGTCGTTCAAGCTGTGGCGTCGGGACGGCACAATTCTCTATGCCAATGAAAAAGAACTGGTCGGAAAGAGGTTCCCGGTCAACGGCAAGCTCGCGCAGGCATTTGCGGGCAAGCTGGTCGCACGCTACGAAGTCGCAAGCGACCCGGAAAGCGCCACAGAGCGCGATCTTAGACGGGCACTGATGGAAATCTACAATCCGGTGCTGCAGCCCTGGTCCGGGGAGGCTGTAGCGGTACTCGAATTCTACGAGACGGCGGAGGGACTGGACGACAGTCTCATACGGGCAAGGCTGTGGAGCTGGCTGGCGGTGGCGGGCCTTACCGCCATCTTCTTCCTCGTTCTTTCCATTCTCGTTTTCCGCGGCAGCCGTACGATCGAGGTCCAGCGAAGAGCGCTAAAGTCCAGAGTGGAAGAGCTCTCCGCACTTCTTGCCGAAAACCGCGGCCTGCAACGCAGGCTGCGCCTCTCTTCCCAGCGCGCCGCAGCCTTGAACGAAACCTATCTGCGCAGCATCGGCGCGGATCTGCACGATGGCCCCGCCCAATATATCGCCTATGCCTCGTTGCGCCTCGACAGCAATCTGCTCATCGATGCCGCCACCCAGCCGGAGGCACGCGAGAAAGAACTAGCGTGGATCCGCTCGAGCCTCGCAGAGGCGATGAAGGAGATCCGCGACATTTGCAAGGGATTGGTATTGCCGCAAATCGAGAAAGATTCGATTGCGGAAATCGTCAAACGGGTCGTCGAGGCCCATCAGCAAAAGACCGGCACCGTCGTCGACACGACCATCGACGAAGACGTTTCGGAGCTTGCCCCCGCCCTCAAGATCTGTATCTACCGCTTCGTTCAGGAGGCACTCAACAATGCCTATCGTCACGGGGGCGGCATCCAGCAGGCCGTCAGGGCAACATCCCATGGCGGCGGCGTCCGCATCGAAGTCAGCGACCGTGGCGAGGGTTTTGACCCGGCAGTGGTAGCGCCGGCGAGCCTTGGCCTGGCGGGGCTCAGGGAGCGGATCGATAGCCTTGGCGGTGAATTCGACATAAAAACCGGAGAAGGCGGAACGACTGTCACCATGACCTTCGCGCCCATGGAAGTGGAGGAATAGCATGACACCCATCAAGGTCGCCGTCGTGGATGACCATCCTTTGTTTCGTGAGGGCGTCACCCGCAGCCTCTCGGAAGTCAGCGATTTTGTCGTGGTTGGAGAGGGCGCCAACACAGGTGACGCGACCATGATCGCTTCCAATGCCCGTCCGGATGTATTGCTTCTCGATGTATCAATGCCCGGAAACGGGCTTTCCGTTATCGACGAAATCCTTTCCCTGAGCCCGGATACCAGGATCCTCATTCTCACGGCCTCGGAGGAAGTGGACACGCTGGTCGCAGCACTTCAGCGTGGAGCCAAGGGTTATGTCCTCAAAGGCGTCGGCGCGCGCAGCCTGGCCGAAGCAATTCGCACCGTCTTCAAGGGAACCCGCTACGTGTCGCCGACAATGTCGGCCAAGGTCATGGAATATTCCTTGAGCGGCCAGACATCGGACAAGGACACGCTCACCCCGAGGGAGCGCGAGGTGATGGACCTTGTCGCCCAGGGCCTTTCAAACAAGCATATAGGCTTGCGCCTCGATTTGCAGGAAAAGACGGTCAAGCATCACATGACACAGATCCTGACAAAGCTCGGCGTCACGAACAGGACGGAAGCCGCCTTGCGATGGCACGAAAAACACTAGCGCAGCAGCTGCGTGAGCCGCCGGCTGTCGGATGATGTCGCGCGGCGGTTGACGATTGTGCGCCCTTTCGAATCGCGCATGATGTAGCGTCCGCCACGAAGGGTTTCGGTTATCCCGTTCTTGTGACGGATATCGATGGAGCCGCCGGCATCTTCGGTTGCGCGTGTTCCTGTTCCTGCAGGCGTATTGCCCGTACTGCCGGACCCGCTCGTACCGGATCGGCTGTTCCCGCCGCCACTGTTGCCGTTTCCGCTCCCGCCGCCATTGCCATTGCCGCCGCCGTTGCCGTTACCGCCCCCCTTTCCGTTGCCTCCTCCGTTGCCTTTGCCATTGCCGTTCTCATTCTTGGCGAATGCTGCCTGGCTAGCGATCGAAGGGAACAACCCCGTAATCTCCACCTTCAGCGGCGCAAGCGTCGCAACGGCAAGAACACTTGTGCCGACGCTCTTCAGAAAATTGCGCTTGGAGATCATCCTTGCCTCGTGATTAGTCCTGACTAAGGAGGAAGGAGATTGACCGCTTGTTCTGGAATTGCAAGACGGTCAGACATAGGTACCAATTTCTATCGGACTTTGGTCCCTATTCACCCATAGAGCTCGCGGCCCAGCAGAAGTCCCAGCGACATCTGTCCGCCAGCCAAATCAACAGACATCCGAAGTATTTTAACCAGCGCGTTACCTCGGTCACGTTAAAATTAGGTGATCATGATATACCCTGACCACTCGCAGGTTTGAGGGAGGTATTTATGATCGAAAATTCGGAATGGCAGAAATGCAATGCTCCATTTTTTTCGCGCCCCACGATTGATGGAGAAAAAACCCGTTGGTTTATTGAGACTTGGCGCCGGCGTACAGTGTCAGGATGGGAGTACCGTCAGGAGCTTGAACATTACGAAGACGCGATCCCTCCATTCTGGGAGGACGATGGCATCTTTTACAACAAGCGGTAGTGCCGCAATCAAATGGGCCACCCCTCAAACACAGAACTTGACATAGGTCGGCCGTCGCGATGTCACCGATTGTGCGGGTCCGCCTTCATCTAATGCGTCGCCGTAAGGCTGCGCCGGGTTTCGGGCGGATCAGGAGAGCGGAGAAATACACTGACGTCGCGGCCCGTTGAAGGGCTGATAGCTGTTATCGGAGGTCCGATAGGAACTATAGCGGGCGGCGCACCATGCGCTGTGCGGATCGGGTGGCGCGCCAGCCGCCGGCAATCCCGCCGAACGCTCCGCCTCTCCGATCACGCAGGGCCTGCGGGGACCGCCGCTATAGGGCTGGTAGGTATTGTCAGACACATTGTAGGAACGGTAGCGCTGTTGGCACAGGCTGAGATGTCGGCCGTCGGCCATCCATTCCTGCTTCGGCTGCTCTATTGCCCCCGTCACGGTCGGATCTGGGGGCGCGATGGCTGCTACGCCAACCAGATTGGCGGGTGTTGAAGGCGAAGCTTCGGTTGCGGCCTGAAGTGGCGGAAGGCGCTCGTAATCCTGCTTCTTGGGATCGACGCGCGTGGGCGTCGTCGTCCAGAGCGGTGCATCAAGATTGGCGAAATGATGTGGCCTGGCTTCGTCGGACCCGCGAGACGCAATTGCGAGACCGCCAGCCACGACGGCCCCCGCCAGAGCCAGGCAGATGGACGGTACAGCAAGCGACTTCATCACGCGATCTCCCATTCCCGATCCCTATAGAAATCGGAAACGCCGGGTTTCAGTTCCGCGGACGGGACGAAAATCGTGTTTTTTTCTTGTTCGCCTGAAATGGTGGAACGGACTGATAGGATAGGAATTTATTGCCATCGCCCCTATTTTGACGGATAGCTGTTTTGTCCGGCGATCCGGTCGTGCCGCAGATTGCAGCCAGAAAGAGGAAGCATGTCGCAGAGAGCAGGCAGCGCCGACCTTCCCCTTCACGGAGGGCGCGTGCCACCGTGGCTGGGCAACCGCATGACGACGCTCGGCGCACTGATTGCCGAAGCAATCGTCCACCACTACGGACGCGAAGAATTCCTGCGCCGGCTCGCCCATCCCTTCTGGTTTCAGTCCTTCGGCGCGGTCATGGGCATGGACTGGCATTCTTCCGGCATCACGACAAGCGTGCTGGGCGCGCTGAAACGGGGACTGAAACCACGTTCGAAGGAACTTGGTCTCCATGTCTGCGGCGGACGAGGCGCGCAATCGCGCAAGACACCGGATGAGCTGGTCGCGATCGGCGATCGCGTCGGGATTGACGGTGCCGGCCTTGCCAAGACGAGCCGCCTGGTCGCCAAGGTGGACAGTGCCGCGGTTCAGGATGGTTTCGACCTCTATCTCCACGGCTTCATCGTCGCTGACGACGGCCATTGGGTGATTGTCCAGCAGGGCATGAATGGCGACAAGCGACAGGCGCGGCGCTATCACTGGCTTTCGGAAGGACTGGAAAGTTTCGTCAATTCCCCGCATGCGGCCATCGAAGGCCGCTCGCAGGGCGAGATCGTCAACCTGGCCGATCGGCGCGCGGAGAAATCCCGCCGCGGTCAACTCGATCTTCTCGCAACGCTTGGGCCGGAGCCGGAGCCGGCAGAACAGCCGATGTTGCCGCATCTCATCATGCCCGCACATCACGATGTGCGCGAGAGCGATATCAACATGAAGCGGCTGCACGGCAATCTTGCCGCGGCCGCCGATCGCGGGCCGGTCGATTTCGAAGATCTGCTTCTCGTGCCCGGTGTGGGTGCCCGTACGGTCAAGGCACTGGCGCTCGTTGCCGAGGTCGTGCACGGGGCGCCCTGTCGCTTTTCCGATCCCGCCCGGTTTCCCATCGCCCACGGCGGCAAGGACAGGCATCCCTTCCCCGTGCCACTGAAAGTCTATGACGAAACCATCAGCGTGATGAAATCGGCCGTCTTGAAGGGAAAGCTTGGCCGCGAGGAAGAATTGCAGGCATTGCGCCGGCTCGACGATCAGTCTCGCTCCATGGAGCGCTATGTCACCGGCCCGGACCTTAAGGAAATCGTCGCCGGCGAATTTCGGCAATCCTCCGATTTCGGCGGCCGCAGCGTCTTCGGCTGGGAGCTTCCGCCGGAGCCGACAAAGCGACGAGACAACTAGCCGATCAGCAGCTTGACCCAGGACTCGACGTCGTCGCCGCTGCTCATCTCCGGACGTACCAACCCGTCAATCATGAATGTCGGCGAGACATGAATGCCGTTCTGACGGGCATATTTGCAGTGCCATTTGATTTCGCGGTCGAGATCGGCAATGGCGAAGGCTTCTTTCAACGCGACACCGCTGTAGCGTTCCAGGCGTTCGACGAGCTGGTTCGGCGTAACATCCATGTTGGGACCACCCGCATGCCGTTCGAACTCGAACTCCTCGCGATGGGCAGCGACGGCCGCCATGACCTTCTTCGCAGTCTCCTTGCCGCCTTCCAGCGTGGATGCTGCCAGGATGCAGCGCACGACGACGCCGGAAAACAAGTGCCAAGGCTGGGATTGCAGGCGGATTTTGATGGTGATCTTGTCTTCACCGGCCAGTTCCAGCAGCGTGCCCAGCTTGTTGAACGTCCGGACGGAATAGGGACAGGTCGGCTCCAGGAAAGCCTCGAACACGCGCGCTCCCACACCCCAAACGAGCGGATCTGCGTGACAGGAAGTGGTCGTCATGTTTGCATCCTTCTGTTCCGGAACTTGTCGTCAGCCGGCTTTACCAGCGATGCAGGTGATACGGCTTTCCTATTGCAAATGAAAGACGGGATCGGCAGCTCGCTTGCATTGCCTCTCACAGGGTCGCCGCCGATCTCGCGGCCTGCTCATAGTAACCCGACAGAGCCCTCAAATGGGAAGCTATTCCGGAGAGATCGTCCTGAGAAAGGCCGGAGACTTTCGTCGCCTCCACCAGCAGCCGTTCGCGGATTTCCGAATAGCGGGCCAGCGCTTCCAGGCCCCTGTCAGTGACCTGGATCACTTTTTCCTTGCCGGATTTCCCTGTCTTGACCAGCCCGGCCGCATCGAGCTTCTTCACCGCATAATTGGCGACATGCGTGTCTTCGATGTCGAGAACGAGGCAGAGATCGGACAATGTTTTCGGCCGGTCGCGATGGCGCACCGAGTGGATGATCAAGATCTCGATCGGCGACAGGCTCGGCACGCCGGCCGCCGCCATGCAGCGCACGATCCAGCGATTGAAGGCGTGAGAGAAGAGGATCGATCCGTATTCGAGCTCCGAGAGGGCCGGCGAACTGCCGAGCGCCAGATGGGCAGACGACACGATCAGATCGCGGCCGGCCCTTTGTTCTTTTGCCTTGTCCATCGAACTCTCCCAATCCCTATTCTCAAGCGTTTCGCGGCCCGTATCCGCCCCCTGTCGGGGTCACAACCGTGAAGGCTTCGCCGGCTTCCAGCACCGTATGGGCAGCACCGATCAGTTCATCGATCGTGCCGTCATTGCGGCGCACATAGTTGCGGCCGGTCTGCCCGTCTTCGCCTCCCTTCAGCCCGAAGGGGGCGATGCGGCGATGACCGGACAGAATGGCAAATTCCAATCTCTCAAGCGCGCGGATCGTGCGCTGCGTGCCATTGCCGGCGTGCCACTGACCCCGCCCACCGGAATTCGGCCGGATATGGAAATCCTCGAGCACGACAGGGAAACGGCTCTCCAGGATTTCCGGATCGGTGAGGCGAGAATTGGTCATGTGCGTATGCACAGCATCGGCGCCATTGAAGCCGGGGCCTGCCGGCGCACCGGAGCAGATGGTTTCGTAGTATTGATACTTTTCGTTGCCGAAGGTCAGGTTGTTCATCGTGCCCTGAGCTGCGGCCATGGCGCCGACGGCGCCGATCAGGCAATTGGTCACGGCCTGGCTGACCTCGACATTGCCGGCGACGACGGCTGCCGGATAGGCCGGCGTCAGCATCGTGCCATCGGGAATGACGATGCGGATCGGCCGCAGGCAGCCGGCATTCATTGGAATATCCGCTTCGACGAGCACGCGGAAAACATAGAGTACGGCAGCGCGCGTCACCGGCGCCGGCGCATTGAAATTGTCGGGTCGCTGGGCAGACGTGCCGGTAAAATCGACCGTCGCTTCACGCTTTTTGCGGTCGATGGAGATCTTGACGACGATCTTGCAGCCCTGATCCATCTCATAGGAGAACTCGCCGTCCGGCAGGCGGTCGAGCACGCGGCGCACGCTTTCAGCAGCATTGTCCTGCACATGGCCCATATAGGCATCGACCACGTCCTCGCCGAAGAGCGTGATCATCTTCTTCAGTTCCGCCACGCCCTTTTCATTGGCGGCAACCTGCGCCTTCAGGTCGTTGACGTTCTGTGCCAGCGTGCGCACCGGATAGCGCGCACCGGTCAAGAGATCGGCAAGGGCGTCCTCACGGAACGTGCCGCGATCGAGCAGCTTGAAATTGTCGATATAGACGCCTTCCTCCTCGATATGCGTCGCGAGCGGCGACATCGAGCCCGGCGAGATGCCGCCAATATCGGCATGGTGTCCGCGGCTTGCCACCCAGAAACGGATGCGCGTGCCGGCATCGTCGAAGACGGGCGTGCAGACGGTCAGGTCAGGCAGATGCGTGCCGCCATTGTAGGGCGCATTGATCAGGAAGACGTCGCCCGGATGAATGACCGGATTTTCACGGATGGCGGTCGCAACAGACGCATCCATGGAGCCGAGATGAACCGGCATGTGCGGCGCATTGGCGACGAGATTGCCGTCCGCATCGAAGACCGCGCAGGAGAAATCCAGTCGTTCCTTGATGTTGACGGAATAGGCGGTGTTCTGCAGCGTCACGCCCATCTGTTCGGCAATCGACATGAAGAGATTGTTGAAGATCTCCAGCATGACGGGATCGGCCTTGGTGCCGATCGCCGCGCGTTCCGGCAGCGCCTTGATGCGGGTGAGCACGATATGATCGCGCGCCGTCAGCTTCGCCTGCCAGCCGTCTTCCACGACGATGGTCTGGTTCGGCTCGATAATGATGGCCGGCCCGGTCACGGTCTGGCCGGGAAGGATGCGATCGCGCAGGACGACTGCCGCATCATGGCTTTCGCCCTGCGAATGGAACTGGGTTCGCCGGACGGGCGAAGCCTCGCCCTCCCCCGCTTCGCCGCGATCGACGTCGATTTCGGCGGCCGCGCCGCCGATGCACTCGACCTCGACGGCCTCGACAACCAGCGGCTTGTTCTCGGCGACGAAGCCGAAGCGGCGCCTGTGCAGCAGCTCGAATTCCCGGCGAAGGCGCGTAGCATCGTCGTTTTGAGGGAACAATGCCTCGACGGCCAGCAGCGTATCAGTGCCGGCATAGCGGATATGGGCGCGCAATACCGTCTTGATCTTCCCGGCCTCGACGCCCTGCGCCGTCAGCTCCGGCTGGCATTCGCCCTGCAATTCCCTGCCAAGCGCGGCAATCGCTGCGGGTGCAGCCACGTCGAGCGGCACGCCGAGCGCTTTCTGGCGGGTGGAGCGGATATCGGCAAGGCCCATGCCGTAGGCCGACAGCAGGCCGGACATCGGATGCAGGAGGATGCTTTTCATACCGAGCGCATCTGCCACGAGGCACGCATGCTGGCCTCCGGCGCCGCCGAAGCAGTTCAGCGCATAACGCGTCACGTCATAACCGCGCTGGACGGAAATCTTCTTGATCGCCTCGACCATGTTGGCGACGGCAATGCGGATGAACCCGTCAGCCACTTCTTCCGGGCGGCGGCCGTCACCGATCTCGGCTGCCAGTTCGGCAAATTTCTGCCGCACCGTTTCGACATCGAGCGGCTGATCCTGGTTCGGGCCAAAGATCGCCGGAAAGAAATCGGGCAGCAACTTGCCGGCCATGACGTTGGCATCGGTCACCGCAAGCGGTCCGCCGTTGCGATAGCAGGCAGGGCCTGGATAAGCGCCGGCGGAATCGGGGCCGACTCGGAAACGGCCGCTCTCGAAATGCAGGATGGAACCGCCGCCGGCAGCCACCGTGTGAATCAGCATCATCGGCGCCCGAACGCGCACGCCGGCAACCTCCGTTTCGAAGGCGCGCTCATACTCCCCGTCGAAATGCGCGACATCGGTCGAGGTGCCGCCCATGTCAAAGCCGATCACATGGCCGAAGCCCGCCTGCTCGCCGGTCTTGGCAAGGCCGACGACACCGCCGGCGGGGCCGGAGAGGATGGCATCCTTGCCCTGAAACATATCGGCTGCCGTCAGGCCGCCCGAGGACATCATGAACATGACGCGGGCACCGGTCCTTGCAACATCGAGTTCATCCGAGACCTGGCGCACATAACGGCCGAGCACCGGCGAAAGATAAGCATCGACAACGGTCGTATCGCCACGGCCGACCAGCTTGATCAGCGGCGAAACCTCGTGGCTGACGGAAACCTGTTCGAAGCCGATCGCGCGGGCAATGCGCGCAGCCGCTGCCTCATGCTCGGGATATTTATAGGCATGCATGAAGACGATGGCGACGGCGCGGTAGCCCTTCGCGCGCAGATCGCGCAACGCTGCCTCGGTCGCGGTTTCGTCAAGCATTGTCTCGACCGTACCGTCAGCCAGAACACGCTCGTCAAGCTCAACCACATCCTGATAGAGCGCTTCAGGCTTGATGATCTCGGTCGCAAAGATCTTTTTACGCTCCTGATAGCCGATGCGCAGAGCGTCGCGGAAACCCTTCGTCGTTACCAGCGCCAGACGCTCACCCTTGCGCTCCAGAAGCGCGTTGGTGGCGACGGTCGTGCCCATGCGCACCTCACCGATCAGTCCGGCGGGGATCGCCTCGCCTGCGGTCAGGCCGAGATGCAGACGAATGCCCTGAACGGCAGCATCGCGATAGGCTTCCGGGTTTTCGGACAGCACCTTGCGCGCGTGAAGTGCACCGGCGGGATCGCGCCCGACAATGTCGGTGAAAGTGCCCCCACGGTCGATCCAGAAGTCCCAGCTACCAGCCGCAATGCCCGACAAAATCGCCTCCGCCGTTCGTTTCCGATATCACTAAGAAATTATCGATAAATCGTCAACGTTTTGCAGAAGACGGAGCCGCCGCCGTTGATCGCTGGCGGGCGCAGCAAAGGTCCAACATTGGAACGCAGAAAATCGAACGCCGCGGCCCTCAAGCCGCGGCGACAGACCCAGAAATAGCCAATGGCTGATGCCCGGCGCGCCGGGCGCCGGCAGCCCGGTCCGATCAGCGCGAAGTCAGATCGTCGGGCAGTTCGGCATTGTGATACTTGCGATAGATATCCCGCAGCACCTTGTTGTCGAAATTGGTCTTCACCCACTGGTCGAGCCAAGTCTTGAGACCGGTTTCGCCCTTCGGGATGCCGATGCCGAGAACCGTCTCCTTCTGCGTAAACTTCACCTGCAGCGGATGATCGGCCATCTTCCTGTTGATGCCGTTGATGACGGCAGACTGGCTGGAAACCGTATCGACCTGACCGGAAACGACCGAGGTGATCAGCGTCGCATCATCCTCGAAGCGGACGATATTGGCGCCCTTCGCGTTGGCGGTAATGTCCTGGTCGTTCGTCGTGGCACGGGTGACGCCGATGCGCTTGCCGTCAAGATCGGCATATCCCTTGATCTCGGCACTCGGCGGAGCGGCGACGACAAGGGCGAGCGTTGCATAGGGAACGGAATAATCGATCGCCTTCTTTCGCTCTTCGGTGATACCGAGCGAGGAGACGACCATGTCGGCCTTGCCGGTCTGGACCGACGGAACGCGGGCCGCATTGGTGATTTCCACCAGTTCGAGCTGGACGCCGAGATCCTTGGCGATCAGCTTGGCCGTCTCGATATCGGAACCCGACGGCTGCAGGTTTTCGTCGACGAAGGAATATTCCGGAATACCCATCGCGACCGCGATACGCACCTTGCCGGCTTTCTTGATATTGTCGAGCACATCGGCATGGGCAACGCTTGCCAGCGCCAGCAGGCCCGCACCCGCCAACAGTGCCAGTTTCGAAATCATTGTCTTCGGCATACTCCAAGTCTCCTCTACCTGATTGCCTCTGCCCGCTCTCTGCCGGGCCTCCTCTCAAACCTGCGCCGGCTCATCCGGGACAGGCAATTTCCTCCCACGATGACGGGGTCTAAAGCTCTGCGGCCATGAATTCCTTGAGTTCAGGCGTCTGCGGATTGCTCAGGATACCGGCGTCACCGGTCTCCCAGACTTTGCCGGTGTGCATGTAGATGACACGGTTGGCGGCGCGCTTGGCAAAGCCCATCTCGTGGGTGACGACGATCATCGTCATGCCGCCGCGCGCGAGATCCTCCATGACGCGCAGCACTTCGCCCGTGAGCTTCGGGTCGAGGGCGGACGTGACCTCGTCGAACAGCATCACCTTCGGCTGCATGGCAAGCGATCGGGCAATTGCCACGCGCTGCTGCTGGCCGCCAGACAGCTGCTCCGGATAGGCATCGATCTTTTCCGAGAGGCCGACCTTGGCGAGCACCTGTTTGGCGATTTCGAAGGCCTGGTCCTTACGCATGCCCTTCACGCGGCGCAGTGCCAGCATGATGTTTTCAGCGACCGTCATGTGCGGAAAGAGATTGTAGCTCTGGAACACCATGCCGATATCGCGCCGCAATGTCCTGAGATCGAGCTTCGGATCTTCGACACGATGGCCGCAGACCTCGATCGAGCCGTCCTGGATCGTCTCCAGCCGGTTGATGCAGCGCAGCGCCGTGCTCTTGCCGGAGCCGGACTGGCCGATCAGCGCCACCACTTCGCCAGCGTTGATCTCGAAAGAGACGCCCTTCAGCACTTCCAGCGCGCCGAAGCGCTTGACGACATTGGTGAGTTTAACGGCGACCGACATTGAGCTTCCTCTCGAGAGAGCGGCTCCAGACCGACAGCGGATAGCAGACAGCGAAGTAGAGAAGCGCTGCGATGCCGAAGACCAGGAAGGGCTGGAACAGGGAGTTGTTGATGACCTGCGCCGCACGCGTCAGCTCCAGGAAGCCGACGACCGAGGCGAGCGAGGTGTTCTTGACGAGCTGGACGAGGAAACCGACCGTCGGCGGCGTGGCGATCCTCAGCGCCTGCGGCAGGATCACGTCGCGCAACGCCTGCCAGCGCGTCAGGCCGAGGCATTCGGCGGCCTCGAACTGGGTACGCGAGATAGATTCTACCGAGCCGCGCCAGATCTCGCCGAGATAGGAGCTCGAATAGATCATCATACCCAGACCGGCCGCCACCAGCGGCGGCACCGAAATGTTCACCACCCCGAGACCGAAATAAAGGATGAACATCTGGATCAGGAGCGGCGTGCCCTGGACGATCTGGATGTAGATGAGGGCTGCGCGCCGCAGCCACAGGAAGCGCGAGATACGGCAGAGCATGACGAAGAAGCCGGCAATGCCGCCGAGCAGGAAGGCGAGCGCTGATAGCACGACCGTCCAGACAAGGCCGTCCAGCAGATAGATCAGGTGATTGAAGGAAAACCCACCGAGCATGGTAATCTCTAGAGCGACGTGCCGAGCCGGCGGCGGCGCGGGAAGGCGATGAGACCGAGGCCGTAGAAGCCCGCCCTCATCAGATAGGTGATGGCGATGTAGAGGACCGCGACGACGACATAGGTCTCCAGCGACCGGAACGTGTTGGACTGGATGTTGTTGGCGACACCCGTCAGTTCCTCGGCAGAAATCTGCGAAGCGATCGAGGTCGACAGCATCATCAGGATGAACTGGCTGGAAAGTGCCGGATAGACACGTTCGATCGCCGGCAGGAGAATGATGTCGCGATAGATCTGCAGCTTCGACAGGCCGAGCGCTTCAGCCGCCTCGATCTGGCTCGGATGGATCGAATCCATGCCGGCACGAACGATCTCCGCCGTATAGGCGCCGACATTGATGACCATGGCGAAGACGGCGGCCGCGATGATCGGCAGGCGGATGCCGACGGAGGACAGGCCGAAGAAGATGAAGAAGATCTGCACGATGAAGGGCGTGTTGCGCACAGTCTCGACATAGATGCCGACGAGGGTCCGCAGCGGGCCGATGTTCGAGCGGCGGGCGATGGCGCAGGCAACGCCGATCACCAGACCGATGACGACCGAAAAGACGGTGATCTCGATCGTAACGAACGCACCCGAGAGGAAATCGCTCCAATAGGGCAGCAAGGCCGCAAAATCGAACTGGTACTGCATGTCCTCCTCCATTCCGACCACGCCAATCCAATGACGCGACCTCGCCTTCCCCTGAGGAAGGCGTCATGTCTCCTTCCGGCTGTCGCGTCAGCGCGCCAGCCAGCCTCCATCGACGGGTAGAACCGTGCCGTGCACGTAGTCGGACGCAGCCGACGCCAGGAACACGGCAGCACCGCCGATGTCGCCGGGCTCACCCCAGCGGCCCGCCGGGATACGGGCCAGAATGCTCGCGTTGCGATCCGGATCTTCGCGCAGCGCCGTCGTGTTGTTGGTCACGAAATAGCCGGGTGCGATGGCGTTGACGTTCACACCCTTGCCCGCCCATTCGCAGGCAAGCAGGCGGGTAAGCCCGGCAAGGCCGCTCTTCGAGGCCGTATAGGACGGGATACGGATGCCGCCCTGGAAGGAGAGCAGCGAAGCGATGTTGATGATCTTGCCGCGCCCATTTTCAAGCATGTGGCGGGCAGCCGCCTGCGACAGGAAAAAGGCCGTCTTCAGGTTGACGTTCATCACCGCGTCCCAATCTTCTTCCGTGAAGTCGATCGCGTCGGCACGGCGGATGATGCCGGCATTGTTGACCAGGATGTCGAGCGCTCCGAAACGCTCCAGCGCCTCGGAAACGATCGGCTTGACCGGCTCGATCGTGCCGAGATTGGCCTTGATGACATGGAATTTCACGCCCGCCTTCGCGACAAGGGCCTCCGTCTCGTCCATGGACGAGCGGCCGACAGCCACGATCGAGGCGCCGGCTTCGGCAAGCGCGACGGCAATGCCCTGCCCGATGCCGGTATTGGCGCCGGTGACGACGGCGGTCTTCCCCGAGAGATCGAAAAGAGCCTGCATCGCCATCACCTGAGATCCCCGATGGCGATATGGTCCATATCGGTGAAGCTCTTGTTGTCGCCGGCCATGGCCCAGATGAAACTGTAGTTCTTGGTGCCGGCACCGGAATGGATCGACCACGGGGGCGATATGATCGCCTGCTCGTTGGCAACGAGCATGTGACGCGTCTGCTGCGGTTCGCCCATGAAATGGAAGACGCGCTGGTCGACGTCGAGGTCGAAATAGAGATAGGCTTCCATGCGCCGGTCATGCGTGTGGCTCGGCATTGTGTTCCAGACGCTGCCGGTCTCCAGGCTGGTGAAGCCCATGGTCAACTGGCAGGACTGGCAAACCTCCGGATGAATATACTGGTAGATCGAGCGCTTGTTGGCGGTAGCTGCCTCGCCCGGCGTCAGATGCCGTGCCTTGTCGCGGGTCAGAAGCACCGTCGGGTGGCTCGCATGAGCAGGCGTCGAGACGAGGTAGAATTTTGCGGGATTGCCGGCATCGGCACTTTCGAAAGCGACATCGACGGCGCCTCTGCCAATATAGAGGCAATCGTATTTCGCCAGCGTGTAGCTGGCGCCGTCAACCGTCACGCGGCCGGAACCGCCGACATTCAGCACACCAAGTTCACGCTCCGCGAGAAACGTGTCCTGACCGATCGCCTTGGGCGCCGTCAGCGCCAGACCGGTGCCGAGCGGCGCAGCACCGCCGATCACCATCCGGTCGTAATGCGAATAGGTCAGCCTGATGTCACCCGGCGAAAACACCGTTTCGACCAGGAAGTGACGGCGCAGCGTTTCCGTATCGAAGCCGCGGACCGCTTCGGGGTGGGAGGCGTGTCGTACGTCAATCTGCATTGGAATTGTCCTTCTCTCCTCCGGATGCCCCCATCTGCGGGGCATCCTCAATGAAATAGGCTGGGTCGAGCATCTCGGCCTTTTCGACTTCATGCAGCAGCTTGCCGAGATGGAACTCCATGGCGGCCTTCGCCCCGTCCTTGTCGCCGGCTCGCATGCAATCGATGACGGCGGCGTGCTCCTCGATGACACGCGCCAGGCGGCCCTGCTGCGGCAACGTCAGCAGGCGATAGCGGTCGCTGTGAACCTTGACCTGCTGGATGATCGCCCAGATGCCGGGAAAGCCCGCGATGCTGCTGATAAGCTGGTGGAAATTATTGTCGACGACGTGGAATTTCGCGACATCGCCTTCGCGATGGCACGCATCGAGATCCGAGAGATTGCGCTCCAGAGATCTCAGGCCGGCCGGCGTCATCTTCTCGACCGCGATCGAAACCGTCGTGTCTTCCAGCGCCTTGCGCACAAGGATCGCTTCGTAGAGCGCACGGCGCGGAATGCGGGAAACGAACGTGCCCGATTGCGGGAAGACATCGACGAGCCCGTCATCGGCAAGCCGGATGATCGCCTCGCGGATCGGCGTGCGGCTGACCCCGAATTGCGCTTCCAGCTCCTTTTCGTTCAGGAGCTCCATCGGCTTGCGGCGCAGCGAAACGATGTCGTCGAGAAGCGCATTATAGACGAGCGTTGCCGCCCTCGGAGCCGCCGCCCGCTGGTGCGAAAGTACCGTCACGCCCTGCAGGGAGCGCTTCTTTCGCGTGATGCCGGAAAGCGAACTCATCGCGCACGCTCGCCTGGAAGGATCGAAAATCTGGTGCTTGATGTCATCGGAAACCGCCTCCCTTCGGCCTGATGAAAGAAGTAATATATTAGTATCCAACTTCTGGCAAGCGGCTTTCGCGACTTGAACCGAACTTGACGGGAATGAGGATATCGCCCGGACCGGCTCGCTTCCTGATCGTATTTAATTTGTATTTTTCAATGCGTTACAGAGCCACACACCGGCAGCGCGTTGCCGCCGCCGCACGACTGCTGGCCGAAAGAGCCAGCTTGCGACCGATCGAAGCCTATCGCCGAAGTTTCTGGTGGCAGGACGCCTGGAGATCGATAGGATCATCGCGCATCCGCCTCCCGGGACCCTCATTCGGCCTTCAATCTGGAAAGCCAGCTTCACGAGAATTCCGGAGTTGCGGGTTTGGAAGAGGTATTTGAAACGTGGCGGAGGAGAACGCTTCATGAATTTCATCGACTTGAAAGACAGGGTCGCCGTCATCACCGGCGGCGCGCAGGGGATCGGTTACGCGATCGCCGAGAGGGTAATTCAGTCCGGCGGAAAGGTCGCTCTCTGGGATTCAAACGGCAGCCGCTCGACGGACAGTGCCAGCGCACTCGGTCCGAATGCCCGCGCATTCGAAGTCGACGTGACGGATTTCGATCTCGTCGGCCAAGTCGCTTCGGCAACAGAGGAGATTTTCGGGCGGATCGATTGCCTGGTGAATTCCGCAGGAATTACGGGAAAGGTAAAACCGACGATCGAATATGGCGCCACGGAATGGAGGAACGTCATCGACGTCTGCCTGACAGGAACCTTCAACTGCTGCCGCCATGTCGTTCCGGTGATGCTGAAGCGCAACTACGGCCGGATCGTCAACATCTCGTCGGTGGCCGGAAAAGAGGGCAACCCCAACATCGCAGCCTATAGTGCTGCGAAAGCAGGCGTGCTTGGCTTCACCAAATCCTTGGGTAAAGAGCTTGCAAAGACGGGAATCGCCGTCAACGCCATCACTCCCACAACGGCGAAGACGCCGATACTCGACGGCCTGACACCCGAATTCATCGAATACATGCGGGTCAGAATTCCGCGGGATCGTTTCGCGGAACTGTCGGAGATCGCGGCGATGGTCGCCTGGCTCCTGTCGGAGGAGAATTCTTTCACGACTGCATCGACCTTCGACCTGAGTGGCGGACGAACAACCTACTGAAGAAGGCCCATACTCACCGCCCCTCCAACGATGACGACATGTGAATGCACGGCGTTATGCGAGCGAAACACTGCGCGTTTCGGCATCAACGAACAAAGCGGCGATGGCTGCCAATAACAGCAGGCCGGCAAAAATGCCGATGGTCAGAACGAAGCTCTGCGTCACAAACAGCGCAATCAGCGATGGAGCGAGCAGGCCGCCAAGCCGCGCCATCGCCCCTGCCGCACCCATGCCAGTCGCCCTTGAAGTCGTCGGATAGAGTTCAGGCGTATAGGCGTAGAGCGCGCCCCATGTTCCAAGCAAAGCAAAACTCATGATCAGCAACGAGGCTCCGATCACGAGGCCGGACGATCCGAAGACGAAGAGAAGGCACCCGATCATCGACAGGATACAGAATGCCACCAGCGTCGGACGACGCCCCCATGCCTCGACGCCATAGGCAGCCAATGCATAGCCGGGTATTTGAGCCAGCGCTATAAGCACCAGAAAGCCGTATCCGCGAACAAAGCCGAAGCCATCACCGGCAAGTTTGGGCGGCATCCACGTGAAAATCCCGTAATAGGATATGGACACCAGAAACCAGATCGCGAGCATCAGAATGGTGCGCCGCCTCAACTCGCCGGAGAAAATGCCGGCACCTTTCACGGAAGGTGTTGACGAGACATCGATGCCTTCACCGAGCGGATTGCGGCCGTTGACAGCCGCGATCCGATCAACGATCGCCTTTGCTTCGTCGTTCCGTCCGGTGCGAAGGAGAAAGAGCGGTGATTCCGGCACGAAAAACCGGAGGCCGAAACCGATCAACGCCGGAACCGCAGTCACGGCAAAAATGAACCGCCAGGCTTCTGCAACGCCCGACAGGCTGAGTATCCAGGCGGCGAGTGCCACGACGAGTGTTCCCACCGCCCAGAAGCCCTCCAGCAGGACGAGCCATCTGCCACGGTTCTTTGCCGGCAGAAACTCAGCCATCATTGCATAGTCCACCGGCAACGTTCCACCGACGGCAGCGCCTGTCAGGAACCGCAAAACCAGGAGTATCGCGAAGCTGGGGGCAAATATCGACAGCGTGCCGAAGACGGCGTCGCTGAGGACGGTGGCAATCAACACCCGGCGTCGCCCGATCCGGTCCGCGAGCTTGCCGAATCCCAGAGCCCCGAGAAACATTCCCAGGAAGAAAGCCGTCCCGGTCTGAAGCGCCTGCGGCACGGTCAGTTCAAAACTCGCCGCGATCGACGTCGCCGTAAATCCGACCGCGATAACCTGCATCGCGTCGGCGGCCCACACCAATCCGAAGATGCCCATCAACCGGACCTGAAATCGGCCGGCACCCGCCTGGTCGAGCGCCTCATCAATCGTAATGGTGGCCATTCTTCTCCCCGCTCAGCCAAGGCATCGAGCCTGTCGGGTCCATACTCACGATCGTCACGAATAAGGCAAGTCAATGCGCCGCCCTTTCGCTCCCGTAGCCGATCCCGATATGGCGGACGAATTGGAAAACCCGCAAGCCGGTCGTCCATTTGCGGTATCGGCGGGCATCTCGCTATCCATCGGCTCCTGGTGAAAACCGTTTCAAGACGGGATCGAGGAGGCATCGCGCGAAATGTCCTGCGCCAACGTCTCCCGCACTGCCACTATCCTTCAAAGGAGCGGCAGCCGCTTGATGGCGTATCGCTGCGGCAATTGCCGATGTTCCTTTTGCAGCAGGCATGACAATCTTAAGAAATCATGCGGCATGAACCTCGCATCCCTGCCGTTTGTTTAAACATGGTTAATTTTTTCATTATAAACGTCTTATAGAAGGAACAGAGCGACACGTCCGCGTGTTGGCAGCATGCTGTGGAGGACCCTGAAAATGTTCAAGTTTTTCTCGATCAAGCCGTCGACCGAAGATTTCGGCGCCGATACCGGCACCTATGCCGATGGCATGACCGACCGCTACTACCGCGATCTGACCGGCCGCACCGAACATCGCTTCCGCTCCGCGCATGAACGCGACTACGGCGCAGCCCGCGAGATCGCCGAACATGCGCCGCATGGCATCGTCGGCAACTGACCGGCCTATCGCTTCCTGGCCGATTTCAGGCGTGCAGCGTTTCCTGCGGCGGCCTGCTCCGACTGCTTGCAAGAACAGTTTTGTTGCGGCCCGTTGCCTTGGCGTCGAGAAGGGCCGCGTCGGCGCGGCTGACAAGCGTATCGACGGTGCCTCCCGCAGGTGATGTCGCCACACCGATCGATACCGACACGGCTCCGATGATCTGACCGGAGTGCGAAAGTGCCGCCCCGCCGATCTGTGCCCGCACCTTTTCGGCGAATTCGAATCCGTCCTTCTCGCTGCAGTCAGGCAAAAGAACGGTGAATTCTTCCCCGCCGAAACGGAACGCGCTGCCGATACCGGCAACTGCGCTGCGCAGCACCTGCCCGACATGTTGCATGACCATGTCGCCGGCGTCGTGACCGAACTGGTCGTTGAACCGCTTGAAATGATCGATATCGATCATCAGGCAGGCGAGCTGCTCTTGAGCATTGTCGCGCCCGCGTCGATGCAGCGTGTCATCGAGAAAACGACGGTTGAAGAGAGCGGTCAGCGGATCGCGAATGGCAAGTTCGGTCAGCTTTTCACGAAACTGCAGATTGGCGACCGCCAATCCGACGTTCTCGGCGATCAGTTCCAGATAGAGACGGGCATTGTCCAGCACCGGCGTCTGCCCGTGGCGTTCCTCGAGATAGAGAAGACCGATCATATCGCCCTGCGCTGTCAAAGGGAGGCAGGAGGCCGCTACGCCACTCCCCTCGACATGCTGGCAGGACACGTCACTGTCGCCCGCGCCGCTCATATGCGGTCGGCCGCGCCGCAGACCCCAGCAGGCATTGGCCGGAAAGGCCGTCTGCGCGTTGACAGGCTCCAGCCATGTGCCGACCTGCGCAAGTGCGGACTTATCCTCGTTGAGAATATAGAGACTTCCGGCAATGCCCGGAAAGATCTGCGGCGCGAAGCGCGCGACCACTCCGGCCAGTTCCTGTTGATTTTCACAGGCCTGAAGGCGATGCATCATCTGAAGGATGAGGTCCTTGGTATGCTGGTCAGCCCGTCGCTCCGCGTCCAGGCGCTCGCGCTCAAGTCCGTTTTCCCGAAAGATCTGGATTGCCTCGTTCATCTCGCCGATTTCGTCGCGACGGCGGTCGTCAGGGACCTCAACCGCATAATCCTGCCGGGCGAGCCGGGTCACGATGCCGGTCATGCGGACCAGAGGCACAGCCACGCGACGCCGCAGGATAAAGTAGAGGACGGCAAGGAAGAGCAGGCCGGTCATCGCCAGCATGACCTTGGCAACAAAACTCCACTGATCGCTGCGCCGGCGCGCGTCATCGAGGGCCGCTCCCGTGCGCGTCGCCGTGATATCACGCAAATGACCGGCCGATTCCAGCAGGGCCGTTTGCAGCCGTTCGTGCTCCGGCCCGAAAAGCGCCTGTTGCGCCGCCTGCCGGTCGCCCTTCTGGAAGGTATCGACAGCGGCCGTCTCGACCGCATTGAGCGCCTCGGCCTGCCTGTCTATATCCGCAAGAATGCTCCGTTCCACGACGGATATGTCTCTTGCCGCAATCTGCTTGGCCGCCGTTTCGCGCTGCCGTTCGCTCTCCGTCTCCGCCTTGAAGGCATCGAGATGGCGCTGCTCGCCGCGCATGACGTAGAGCCGCGCCTCATCGCTGGAAACCTCGGCGCCTGTCTCAAGCTGTTCGGTCAGCGTATCGAGCGCGAGATGTTCCTCAACCGCGCGCCGCTCGTCCTCGGCACTGCGTGACGACATGATGAAGGCGGCAGCCGAAAGCGCCGTGAGGATCACGGTAATGCCATAAGCCCAGTTGGTGATCGTCCTTATTCTCATGGCGCCATGCTAACGAAATCGGGTTGAAGGACAACTAAAGGCATCTCTGACACACCGCTGTTGCTATGGCCGTTTGCGAGTAACAGCTGATGTTATTAGCGGGAAATCACTACCGAGAGGTATCGGGGCCGCAACCCGGTGGTCAATCACGGCAAACCAAAGCCGTTGCCGGGGAACGCGTCGATGCCGGGATTGGTTTCAGGCAGGATGATCGAAGAGCCGGGGCTGCGAATTCGAAGGGCGCGATTCGCCCGGTTGGCAGCTTGCAGATATGCGGATTGCAATGATGGCTGGAACGCAATGCGATCCGGCCGCAAATCCGACCGCAGTCTATGTCTGGACGCGGCGAGGACGCCCGCGTCCAGACAGAATTCCGATCAGACGAGATCGAAACGATCCGCGTTCATGACCTTGTTCCAGGCTGCAACGAAGTCTTTCACGAACTTGGCCTTGGCATCGGACTGGCCATAGACTTCCGCGAGAGCGCGAAGCTGCGAGTGCGAGCCGAAGATCAGATCGACACGAGTGCCGGTCCACTTGAGTTCGTTCGTCTTGCGGTCACGCCCCTCGTAAACGCCTTCCTTGCCGGCAACGGGCGCCCAGACGGTACCCATGTCCAGCAGATTGACGAAGAAATCGTTCGTCAGCGTTTCCGGACGCGAGGTAAGGACGCCATGCTCCGGCTTGCCCACCGTCAGCACACGCAGGCCGCCGATGAGCACGGTCATTTCAGGCGCGGTCAGCGTGAGCAGCTGGGCACGATCGACGAGCGCTTCTTCCTGCTTCATGAACTGCGGGCGCTTGCCGTTCACATAGTTGCGGAAGCCGTCGCTGCGCGGCTCGAGCGCGGCGAAGGAAGCTGCATCCGTCTGCTCCTGCGAAGCGTCCATACGGCCGGGGGTGAACGGCACGACGATATCGTGACCGCCGGCCTTCGCAGCCTTTTCGACACCGGCTGCACCGGCGAGCACGATCAGGTCGGCGAGCGAGACTTTCTTGCCGCCGGTCTGTGCCGCGTTGAAGTCCTTCTGGATGCCTTCAAGAACGCCGAGAACCTTGGCAAGCTGCGCCGGTTCGTTGACTTCCCAGTCCTTCTGCGGCGCAAGGCGGATGCGAGCGCCGTTGGCGCCGCCGCGCTTGTCGGAGCCGCGGAAGGTCGACGCGGACGCCCATGCGGTCGAAACCAGTTCCTGCACCGTCAGGCCGGAAGCAGCGACTTTAACCTTGAGATCGGCAATATCCTTGTCGTCGATCAGAGGATGATCGACGGCCGGGATGACGTCCTGCCAGATCAGGTCTTCTGCCGGGACTTCCTTGCCGAGATAACGGGCCTTTGGCCCCATATCGCGGTGGGTCAGCTTGAACCAGGCACGGGCGAAAGCGTCGGCGAATTGATCCGGGTTTTCGAGGAAGCGGCGCGAGATCTTCTCGTAGATCGGGTCGACGCGCAGCGCGAGGTCGGAGGTGAGCATCCGCGGCAGGTGCTTCTTCGAGGAATCGAAGGCGTCCGGGATAGTGGCGCCGGCGCCCTTTGCGACCCACTGATGGGCACCGCCCGGGCTCTTTTCCAACTCCCATTCATAGCCGAACAGGTTCCAGAAGAAATTATTGCTCCACTTGGTCGGGGTCGTCGTCCAGGTGACTTCCAGGCCGCTGCCGATGGCATCACGACCGACGCCGCTGTTGAACTTGCTCGCCCAGCCGAGGCCCTGGGCCTCGAGCTCGCTGCCTTCCGGATCGACACCGACAAAGGACGGATCGCCGGCGCCGTGGGTTTTGCCGAAGGTATGGCCGCCGGCGATCAGCGCCACGGTTTCTTCGTCATTCATTGCCATGCGCGCGAAGGTCTCGCGAATGTCGCGCGCGGAAGCGAGCGGATCGGGCGTGCCGTTCGGGCCTTCCGGATTGACATAGATGAGGCCCATCTGCACGGCGCCGAGCGGCTCCGCCAGCTCGCGTTCGCCGCTATAGCGCTCGTCGCCGAGCCAGGTGCCTTCCGGACCCCAGTAGAGTTCTTCCGGCTCCCAGACATCGGCACGGCCGCCAGCGAAGCCGAAGGTCTTGAAGCCCATCGATTCGAGCGCGACGTTGCCGGTGAGGATCAAAAGGTCGGCCCAGGAAATGCTGTTGCCGTATTTCTGCTTGATCGGCCAGAGAAGGCGGCGGGCCTTGTCGAGGTTGACGTTGTCAGGCCAGCTGTTAAGCGGTGCAAAGCGCTGCTGCCCCTGACCGGCGCCGCCACGGCCGTCGGTGATGCGATAGGTGCCGGCGCTGTGCCAGGCCATGCGGATGAAGAGACCGCCGTAATGGCCGAAGTCTGCCGGCCACCAGTCCTGCGAATCGGTCATCAGCGCATGAAGATCCTTCTTCAGCGCATCGAGATCGAGCTTCTTGAACTCCTCGGCATAATTGAAATCCTTGCCCATCGGATTGGAAAGGGCGGAATGATGGTGAAGCACCTGCAGGTCGAGCTGGTTCGGCCACCAGTCGCGATTGCGCCTGCCGCGTGCTCCGGAATGATCGACGGGACATTTGCCCGTGCTGTCAGGTTTCTGGTCCATAGTTTTCTCCTGTTGCTCCAGACGACCGTTCGACAGCCGCCCTATCCGTTAAACTATTGGGCCTGATTGCGTGCCCGGGCTTTGCCCGGTTCGATCGGGGTCGGCACGCATCCTCCCTCTTGTTCCTTTTTATCGGAAGCGTGTGATAATTTTAAGTTGGATTTACTGATGACCGCGATAAGCTTGCCTTATGACCAATGTGACACTCAAACAGCTTCGGTATTTTGAAGCCCTGGCGCGCCATGGCCGCTTCCGGCATGCGGCCGATGCCTGTGCAATTTCCCAGCCCGCCCTGTCGATGCAGATCAAGGAACTGGAGGAAGAGTTGGGCGGAGATCTCTTCGAGCGCGGCGCACGCGAGGTCAGGCTGACCGCCTTCGGGCAGCTGTTTGCCCTTCGGGTCCGCGACATTCTCCGGGCCGTGGATGAACTCGGCGACCTTGCCCGCGCATCGCAGGACAGGCTGCTCACACGGTTGAGGATCGGCATTATCCCGACCATCGCCCCCTATCTTCTGCCGGCAATCATCAGCGATCTGAACAGAACCTTCGACAATATCGAAATTCAGGTCCGCGAGACGCTGACGGCGCGGTTGGTCCACGAAGTGGCGCAGGGCGAGCTGGATCTGGCGGTCGTGGCATTGCCGATATCAGAACCGTCGCTGACCGAGATCAAGCTGTTCGAAGAAGAGTTCCTGCTTGTCCGCAGACGCGAAGACGAGGGCAAACCGGTGCCGGAACCGGAGGCCCTGCGGGAAATGCGCTTGCTGCTGCTGGAGGAAGGGCATTGCTTTCGCGATCAGGCGCTATCCTTCTGCGGCATCGAATCCACACGTCCGCGGGAAATCATGGAAGGCAGTTCGCTGTCTACGCTGGTGCAGATGGTCAGCGCCGGCATCGGCATCACCCTCATCCCCGAAATGGCAGTGCCCGTGGAAACGCGATCGGCTGATGTGTCCATCTCCCGGTTCCGCACCCCGCAGCCGCTGCGGACGATCGGGATCATCTGGCGAAATTCAACGCCCCTGGTCAAACAGCTCCTGCAGATATCGGAAGTCATCCGCCATTCGGCCGCAGGCCTGCGTCAGTCCTCACTTCCCGTACAAGCCGGTTTCGACGGCTGATTCCGGCTGTTCCACTGGCCAGTCCGCAGGCTGCGCTCTAGCTTCCCGCACTTGAACCGATCGCAGGTAAGATAAGGGGAGCGGCCGAATTGGATCTGGTAGACCTGATGCCGATAACACCCGGATGGGTGGACATTGCCGTTCGTCTGGCCGCAACGATCATAGCCGGAGCATTCATCGGCCTCGACAGGGAGCGAGGGGGGCATTCCGCAGGATTGCGCACGACCATCCTTGTCGGACTCGCCGCCTGTCTCTCGATGATCCAGGCGAATATTCTCCTGGCGACGAGTCAGAGCGCAGAGGGATCGATGGATATTCTGCGCTTTCCCCTCGGCGTCCTGACCGGTGTCGGCTTCATCGGCGGCGGCGCCATCCTGCGGCGTGGCGATATCACGACAGGTATTACGACGGCGGCAACCTTGTGGCTCATCACCGTAATCGGTCTCTGCTTCGGCGGAGGACAGATCGTCATCGGCGCCATCGTCACAATCCTCGCCGTGCTGATCCTCTCTCCCCTCAAGCATGTGGATCGCTGGATTTCAGGCGATCAGAAGGGCACCGTAGCGATCAGGCTGGAAAGGGGCGCGGGAATTCCCGATGTGAAGGCTGCGGCACCGGATCTTTCCGAGGCGATTTTCACGGGCTTGAGGGATATTGAAGACGGGCATCGCGAACTGGTCTACGAGATCAGGTGGAAGTCCGTTCGTGGCGTCCCTGGCGCCGATCAGATTGCCGGATCCCTGGAAAAGAGCTTCCATGTGATGCGGTTCGAACATCGCGCCTCAGCGACATAGGCTACCCGCTCGAGCCCCCCCGTGACGGCCGTCGCTCAGCTTGCGCGTCGCGGCGGCCAATCCTTGAACACGCCCCGCCGGCCTCAACCGTTGGGCAGCCGGTAACCGGGCGGCAGATGTCCGATCTTGACGTGAAAGAGCTTGGTCATGCCTTCGCGCATTTCGGCTTGATCGACATAGCCCTTGTTGTTCGGATCGATGACAGACCAGCGATTTTCGGCGCCGATGGCATCAAAGGCATGGCCGTTCTGATCTGCAAAGCGCGCCTGGCCTGCCAGATATTCGTCCCTCGTGACCTTGCCGTCCTTGTCGATGTCGGCCCATTGCATCTGCGAGCTGGCGAGGCCGTCGTAGAATTGCGCGATACGCTCCTCCTCGCTCGGCAGCGACGATTCATCGACCGTCCTTTTGGGCGCAACCTCGATGTTCTCGTCGTTGACGGAAGGCGCCTTGCGGGGCTTCGGTACGAAGAGGCTATAAACTGAATTATCCGATCCTACTCTCATCGCTATAATATCCTTTCTGGCTGCGGAACGGGGCCAGAAAAGGCAGCAGGGCTTATCCAGACCTTGCCAAAACAACGAATTGGCGTGTTGTGTTACAATTGAAATCAAAAGCTGCGCGCTTCATGTCCGAAATGCGCAGCAGGCACGCCCCTGAGCCAATCGACGAGCCAAACGATCGTTTGCGTTGACCCGACAGCCGGATGGCGGGAGGCTGGTGCGTCGATAGAATGGAGAATGATCTTGCCGTTTCTTGTCCAGAACAACAGCCGGATGCAGCGCTACGAACTGCCGATCAACGGCGATGCGATGGCGATGGCCTATTACAGGATGGAGGGCGACAAGGTCGTGCTCACCCATACCGAAGTTCCGTTCGAATATTCCGGCGCAGGAATCGGGACGAAACTCGCTGACGGTGTCTTTTCGCTGATCCGGAAAAGCGGTCTGAAGGTCGTTCCGCAATGCGAATTCATGGCGCATTATGCTGCAAAGCACCCCGAATATAAGGATCTGATCACCGGCTGATCGCTGATCCCTTCGGCATCCGGACGTCGCTACGGCCGCATCCAGTGCGGCCGCAACCTCACCGATTTGGAGTTATTGCAGCCCGGCCTTGTCGAGACCGTAGAGCTTGTCGGCCGAACCCGGTACAGCCTTGACCGCAACGCTGATGCGGTTCCATGCGTTGATTGCCATGATCTGGAAAGTCAGGTCGGACACTTCCTTCTCGGAAAGCTGGCCGCGAACCTTCTCGTAGAGTTCGTCCGGAACGCCGGTGTCGGACAGCTTGGTAACGGCTTCCGTCCAGGCAAGCGCTGCACGCTCGCGGGGGCTGAAGAGCGTCGATTCACGCCATGCCGCGACGTGATAGAGGCGAAGTTCGCGTTCGCCGTGGATCTTTGCTTCCTTGGAATGCATGTCCACGCAGAAGCTGCAGCCATTGATCTGCGATGCGCGGATTTCGACCAGATCGCGGATCGTCTGCTCGATGGAACTGTCTTTCAGCTCCATCGTGAAGGCGGTGAGCTTCTTAACGAGTTCCGGCGAAAGTTGCGCGTAATTCAGTCTTTGCGTCATGTCATCCTCGTCCTTCGAAAATGCTGATGTTGGGGGCGGACCGCCAAGGCAAACGCCCACGCGCGGTCGTATGATGAGTAACAAGCGCGGTAAAAAGCGGTAGCTAACCATCGGTTGGGGTATAGGCGCGCCATGTCCGCCGCCCTCTCACCCCTTCGCAGCGGACTGCCCGAACTATTTCGTTATGGTTGTAACAGAAGGCCAGCCCGCGGACGGGCCGGCACGGTGAAACCGTTGCAGCGGATTTGCGATCAAGTATCTGATATACAATTAGTTATTTGAACATCGACGTGCAGCATCCACCTCGAACGGCGCAACAATTTTTGATTGATAGCGCCAGTTTCAAGCAAGTTACCGCCCATAGCCCGGGAGCAGTAACAACAGTCTGAGACGGCTGTATTTGCAGAGCGATATTGCGACAACCCGAGCAACGTTCGGGAATTCCTGAAGGCTGCCAATGAATGGCAATGGGCCGGGAGCAATGCCTATTCAAACCCTCTCATATCACCAAAGGAAAAAAGACATGGTTTCTCCAGTTGGCCTCACGCGTTACTACAGCGCCCGAATTGCACTGGGTGTTCTCAAGGATGGAAGTTCGTCATCCGATGAGGGCAATTCCAACAGCACCGCGGGGCGACTTCTGGATTCGCTCGGCATCTCGTCCGGGGGTGCCGGCGCGCTCGATTCCAGGAGCTTGATGCAGCTCATGTCGATGCTTCAGAACCAGCAGAACAATCCCTATGTCAGTGACGAGTACCCACCGGCGGAACCCCCGTTCACGACGATGGGCTCCAGGGATTTCATGACGGCGCTGAAGGACAAGCTCTCTCAAGCCGGCGACGATCCCGCCAGCTACATCAATTCGCAGGACATGCTGCAGGCGCTTAAGGACGGCACCCTGAAGATCACCGACCCGGTCAATGGCGAGACCATCATCGGCTGGGATCCGTCCGTGAAGGGAGCGACCGCCAACAAGCCGGAAACGGTCGGCAAGGATGAGTGGAGCGCCTTTCTGAACGAGCACCTGAAGCGCGGCCCCGATGGATCTTTCGAACGATCGAAGAACGGCGCCTATATCGACGCGAAAACCGGCGAGAATGCCTATTTCGGCAAGGTGAACGGGAAATACTACTACTTCACCTGGCCCGCCGAGGGCGCGGCTGGGGCAGACAAGCCGGCAACAAACTAAGCGACGAACGAGCAGGCGGGGGACCGCCGGGTATCCGACGGTCCAGAGAATTCTCACGTCAATGCGTGCTTCTGCATCTCGGCTTCAATGAAGTCGGAGAAGAGCCGCAGGCGGTAGGTCGGCATCCGTCCGAAGGCATGCACGGCCTGGAACGGCGGGCTTTCCAGTTTGGCACCGGGCAGCAGCTGGACCAGCTCGCCACGATCCAGCTCATCCTGAACGATGCATTTCATCAGATAGGCCGCACCCACGCCGCCTACCGCCGCCATGCGGATCGCAGTACCCGTATCGAGATCCACCTGGCCCGCCGGCATCATCGTCGCGCCATCGGCAAAGCGGATCGGATACGCATTGCCGTCGATCGCATAGCGCGCGAAAGGAATGTCGCGCAGCCTGTCCGCATGGTCGATCGGCCCCCATGTCTTGACGAAGGACGGCGAAGCGACCAGGGCCATCTCCAGATGCACGAGCGTTCGCATCATCAGATCGCTTCCTTCGACCTTGCCGACGCGGAAGGCGATGTCGTAATTTTCGCGGATCAGATCCACGTGCCGATCAGTCGTTCCGATATCGAGCGTGATTCCAGGATGCTGCGGCACGAAACGCGTGAAAATCGCCGGCAGGAGCAGTCTTGCGAGTTCGCTCGGCAGACTGACGCGGAGATGGCCCGTCGCCCCATGTTCCGGCTGAAAGATATCGCCGGAATCGTCGATTTGCCGCAGAAGCGGTGAAATCCTCGCATAGAAGTTTTCACCGTCGGGCGTGAGCGTCAGGACGCGCGTCGAGCGACGAAAGAGCTTCAGTCCAAGCAGGCTCTCCAGCCGGGAAATGCTCTTCGACACGCCCGACGGCGTCGTCCGAAGGTTCCTCGCCGCGGCGCTGAAGGAGCCTGTTTCCACGGTCTTCACAAAGGCGACCAGCCCCGCCGTCTCGCCCAACAAACTACGCATCTATCTATTCGTCCCCGATTCCAGAATTGACAAACGATGCATCGGCACAGGGCTGCATCAGGATGTCGGCAGCGGTCTATATACGGTCACGGAAATCAACCGGCGAGCGGACGGCAGGCAGAATGCCGTCCGACAAGGGCGCCTTCATTCGGGCATCCGCCACCATCAAGCCTGGGATCATCTGGCGCAACTCGGCGCTGCCCAGTTCCTCACGGCCGCGGTGGCGACGCAAGGATCAGCCATGCGCATGATTGCGGAATACCGCTCGAATGGCCTGCAGCAGGTAGGATCGCCGGTGGTCATGCTGCATGGCATGATTGCCGACATTCCCGCTCAATGCCTCCCGATGGGCGAGATTGGCCGCAAGATCTTCAGCGAGTTCGGGGCGCTCGTGGAGGAGTGGTGCAAAAGCCTCCTTGCCGATTTCATAGACCGTCACCCGTGTTACCGCCCGCAGCGCATGGCTCTCCCCTATGCCCGCAAGAAAGCCTCCTTCGCCGAAAAAGTCGCCCGGCGCCAGCCGCGCCGTCTCCCTGTCGTCCTTTCGCATCGAAACGATGCCCGCCTTGATGATCATAAGGCTGGAGAGGGCGTCTCCCTCCTTTGCGATCCCTTCCCCGGGAGAGAAGGTGCGCTTGACCGCCGATGCCGCAAGCACCGTTATTTCGTCGGCGGTGAGCACCGAAAATACCGGTATCGCTTCGATGAGACCTTGCGCCGGGGCGGCGCCGGCGGCCGATAGATTCTGCGCGGAATCCTCGTTTGCCGTGATGACCTTGCTGAGCGGCATTGCAAGCTGAAGTCCGCTGGACTTGCAATGACGGTAGACAAGATCGATCACCTCGCTGCGGGCGACGCCTCGCTGAAGCGGGCTGGTGACCTGAAAATAGAGTTCGACATGAACCGCGCTGGCATCGATGCCGACGAGCGAAACGGCCGGCGGCGGATCCTTGATGATGGAATTGCAGCTATCCAGCACCGTCTGCATGATACCAAGAATGACATGCGGCATGCGTGTCGGGACAATCCGGATCGAGAGTGTGATCAGGTGGTTTTCGTCAGGCTGGCTGATATTGGTCAGCCCGAGTTTGGCAAGCACGCTGTTCGGCAGGACGACGATATTGTGAGCGGCCGTCAGCAGATGCGTCGAGCGCCAGTCGCTTGCAACGACACGTCCTTCCGTGCCGTCGCTGAGCAAGATCCAATCGCCGATGACATAGGGACGTCCGAGCGTCAGAGCAATTCCGGAAAACACGTCGCCCAGCGTGTTCTGCAAGGCGAGACCGAGGATGATGGCAATAACACCCGATGTCGCCAGCAAGGTGCCGATCGGGACACCGAAGACGAACGCCATCACCGACAGGGCGACGCCGAGATAGACGACCGCGACCAACAGGTCCTGAATAAGCCTTGCCTCTCTCGGCCTGCCGTCCAGCACGATGTAGATGCGCAGGAAGCCGACGACGGCCCAGGAGAGATGAACCCACCAGAGGATCTTGGCGGAGACAAAGAGCGCACTCATGCTTTCCAGATGCGGCGGATCGAAGCGAAACGGGACAATCCGCGCGAGAATCAGGACGATCGTCATCGCGGCAAAAAACAGGATCTGGACGATGAGGCGCGCGTTTGGCCGAGAGCGCCCCTGCAGATGCCATACGACGATGCCCGCCACGCCCAGGACATTCAGAAAGATAACAAACGAGACGATTTCCTGCGGCATGCGGTTTTCTCATCGATAAAAGTACGGGGAAAGATGCGCATCCGCCGTCTGGAACGTGGCGACCGGACAGTCGCAAGGCGATCGTTTTCGAGTTCGCGCTCCTGTCGGCTTATGCCGGAGCATGGTCAGGCCTTGGCGATAAGCGCATGACGCGAAGCATAGTCATTGGCCCGTCTGCCCAGCTACTAAAACAAAAGTGGGCTTGACATGACTGTCAGGCTTCCGTGGGGCATGAATCTGCTCGGAATCCCGATCGGCAGGAAACCATTGATCGACTCCGCCGGGTTTAAATTGCCAGCGAGGGGCAAACTTCGGTTTAGTTGAAAGGCAGGCGCCATCTGTTACCATAGGCTGCAGGCTGGGTTCATCATGGAAAACAGGCAATTGCTCGGGCCGCTATTGGCAGCAACGAGGTCGGGGCCTGAAGAATGGAGCGTGCACGCCCTGGGAGCGGACGTGTTTTCATTTTCCATGATGCCAGCGATTTGCAGGGCGTACCGATAATCTCGAAATGCCGGATGAACCGGCGCAATGGTCAGAGGTCTTATGCAACCCGGGCAAAAAACGACGATCGCGATCATAGACGACGACCAGTGTCTGTTGGAATCGCTCAAGGATCTGTTCGAAACCACAGGCGTTGAAAGCCGGACCTACACGTCCGCGGACGCTTTCCTCAGGTCCGGCGACATGCATCATGTGAAATGTATATTGGCGGATGTAAGAATGCCCGGAACCAGCGGCCTCGAGCTGCTCTCTGCCATCGTCAGGGATGGTGGCCCGCCGGTGTGCATCATGACGTCCTTTGCCGATAGCCGCACGGAAGCTGCCGCGAGATCTTCCGGTGCGGCTGCGTTTCTTGAAAAACCGCTGAACTCCAAAGACCTGATGGAATTCGTGGCCTCTGCTGCAAAGCCCTAACCCGATCATGGAATATACTTCGCCAATTTCCTTCGGGACTGCGAAGCCGTTGGTCACTATGCTCACCATCTGCGCAGCAGCGACAACCGGGGGCTCGAGCTTGAGCCCGGACGGGGGCGCTGGCGATGAATGAGGAACAAATGCGTAATCTTGACGGCACGAACCGCCGCTCGCTCGTGAACTGGCTGATATCGGGCATTCGAGACGAGCAGCAGATCGAGCCCATATTTCTGCAATTCTGCGACCGTCTCGTTTGCTGCGGCGTCTCTCTCAGCCGCGCCAGTCTTCATCTTCGCGTTCATCATCCCCAGTGGCTCGGAACACGCGTGGTCTGGGTCAAGGATCACAGGCAGGCAGATATCACGACGATCGGTTACGACGTCGAGGCGACCGACGCTTTTCTCAGAAGCCCCTTTCGCGTCGTCATCAGGAGCGGCGTCGAATTACGGCAGCGGCTTCAGATCCACGGACCGCATCAGTTTCCCGTCTTCGAAGAGCTGAAAGCGGAAGGCCATACCGACTACACCGCATGGCCGCTCGACCATACCCAGGGCAAGAGGCACCTCGCGACGTTTTCGACGAGCGAGCCCGGCGGGTTCACGGACGAGGAGATAGCGCTTTTTCGGGAAATCCTTCCCCTGTTTTCATTGGTCAGCGAAATCCGCCTCAAGAACCAGCTGGCACTGACGCTGCTGCAGACCTATGTCGGACCGCATGCCGGCGAACAGATTCTGGATGGAGCGACGACGCGCGGAAGCGGCATGTCGGTCAATGCCGCCATCATGATCTGCGATCTGAGGAACTTCACGAAGCTTTCCGACCGCCGGCCGCGCGACGAGGTGATTTCCATCCTGAACCAGTATTTCGACGCCATCGCCGATCCGATCGAAAGGCATGGCGGAGAAATCCTCAAATTCATGGGCGATGGGCTGCTGGCGGTCTTTCCCCTTGAACAGGCCGGCGCCTGCAGCGATCTGCTGCAGGCCGTCTTCGAGGCGCAGGAAGCGATCACGAGGCTCCAGGGAACAGCTCGCGGATACGAGATGCGCTACGGCACGGGCATTCATCTCGGAGAGGTGATGTACGGCAATATCGGCTCCAGGAAACGCCTGGATTTCACCGTGATCGGTCCCGCCGTGAACATCGCCTCTCGTCTTGAGGCCCTGACGAAGGAACTGCATCGCCCTGTCCTGATATCGGCGGACTTCGTGCGGATCGCGGGCTGTGCGGATCAGACGGAATGCCTGGGGGCCTACAATCTCAGAGGCTTCGAGCAGCCGGTCGAGGTCCATGCGCTTCGCCTGTCATAGACCGGGCCCTGACATCGCATCGCGAAGCTTCGTTCATCGCCTGAGCCTCGGGCGCTCGTCCACTGTCACGTTGCAATCCAGAATATAGCCGGTTCCGCGCGCCGTCCTGATCAGGCTCGGGTTTGAGGGGTCCGTTTCCAGCTTCCGTCGCAGTCGCAGGACCAGCGCATCGATGCTTCGGTCGAAGACCTCCTCCGAATGGACACGGCTCGCCGCGAGCAACCGTTCACGCGACAGGACCTGTTTCGGTGCATTGAGGAATGCGACGAGGAGATTGAACTCGGTGGCGGTCAGCTTCGTTTCGCCGAGACCCGGTCTCGCAAGTGTCCGCTGGCGCATGGAAAGCGTCCAGTCGCCAAACATATAGGCGCGGCGCTCGCGCCCGGCCTCGGGCACGAGCCTGCCGCGCATCGCCGCCTTCAGCCGCGCGAGGAATTCTCGCAGGCCGAATGGCTTGGTGATGTAGTCGCTTGCGCCGAGCTCAAGCCCGAGCACCTTGTCGGCCTCCTCGATGCGGTCGGCGCTGGTGATGATGACAGGCGCGGTCGAGAGCGCCGCCAGCCGCTGCACGATCTCAAGGGCGTCCTCTCCCTTGAGATTGAGGTCGATGACGAATGCATCGGCCATTTCCATCGAGAGCATGTTCTGCAGTTCCTCACTGCTGCTGACAGCGGTAACGCGAAACGCCTGCTGTGCGAGAAAATCACTGATGAGACTACGTGCGGCGTGATCGTCATCGGCAACGAGGACATGCTGCATGGGCTTCTCCATCCGGCAATGCGAGGAGGCACAGCTCAGCCAGATATAACAATGACTTGCGACCAGTTTGTCGTGAATGGCGCCCCTCCCCGTTCATAGTCGAAGAGACCCCGCCGGACGATCAAACGTCCGTTTAGGTTTCACCGGGAATTCTGCAGGCTTACGGTGATCCTGAACGCCATTCGTCAAATCCTCTGACGATCGGACCGGGGGCTCGGGCTACGGACAATCGCAGATGAAACTCACGTATAGCTTCCCACAAATTGCATAACAGATAGCGTTATCCCGCCTGACTCGACGGCAATATTCCTCCCAAGACGAAATTTCGCGGCGCCCATCAAGCATCGCGGAACAAGGAGACGTATATGGATCCGCAACAATATCGGCCGACGCGCCGAGATACGATGACGGGGGCGATTACACTTGCTGTCGCTGCCGCAACATTAAAATTTTCTCCGCCTGCAATGGCCGACCAGCCGAAGAAATCGAAGGAAGAACATGCCATGAGCAACGAATACGTCACCACGAAAGACGGCGTCCAGATCTTCTACAAGGATTGGGGTCCGAAGGACGCGCAACCGATCGTCTTCCACCATGGCTGGCCGCTCAGCTCCGACGACTGGGATAACCAGATGCTTTTCTTCCTCGGCAAGGGTTATCGCGTCATTGCGCATGACCGCCGCGGGCACGGTCGCTCCAGCCAGGTCAGCGACGGTCACGACATGGACCATTATGCCGCCGACGCCGCAGCTGTCGTGCAGCACCTCGACCTCCGCAACGCGATCCATGTCGGCCATTCGACCGGCGGCGGCGAGGCAACCCACTATGTCGCGCGTCACGGCAAGGGCCGTGTCGCCAAGCTCGTCCTCATTGGCGCCGTCCCGCCGATCATGGTCGAGACGCCGGCCAATCCGGGCGGCCTGCCGATCGAAGTCTTTGACGGCCTGCGCGCAGCTCTGGCCGCAAACAGGTCGCAGTTCTACACCGATCTCGCCAGCGGCCCGTTCTACAGCTTCAATCGCCCGGGCGCCCAGGTCTCGCAGGCCATTGTCCAGAACTGGTGGCGCCAGGGCATGGCCGGCGGCGCCAAGCCCCACTATGACGGCATCAAGGCTTTTTCGGAAACGGACTTCACCGAGGATCTCAAGTCGATCGAGGTTCCGACCCTCGTTATGCACGGCGACGACGACCAGATCGTCCCGATCGCCGATTCCGCCCTGCTTTCGGCCAAGCTGCTCAAGAATGCCACGCTGAAGGTCTACAAGGGCCTGCCGCACGGCATGGCGACAACGCATGCCGACATCGTCAATGCGGATCTGCTGAGCTTCTTCCAGGCCTGATGATTTGGGGCGCCGTCCAGGCGCCCCTTTCAGGCTGCATGAGGATGGGCTTCAATCCTGTCCCGTCCGAAAACTGCCGGCGGGCAATATACCCCAAAACGATCAAAGCCCCTTGCGGGGCTTTGACTATTCCTTGCGGCTTTCGTGGTGGTCAGTGACCCGGAGGCGGGGTGGCCGTCTTGACCCACTCGGAGTAGCGCGTCCGGCCGATCCGCGCCTGGCTGCCCGGCATAAGAGAACCTTCCTTAAGCAGAGCACCGAAATAGCGGGTCTGATCATCGGAGATGACCTCGCGCTTGTCGCCGATCTGCCGCATATAACGGGTGACGGCATCCGCAATCGTGATCGGTTCCGGACCGGCGATTTCGACGGTGGCGTTCAGCGGATTGCCGAGGACGACATCGACCAGCGCGTCGGCAACATCGTCCGAGAAGATCGGCTGCATCATGGCCGGCGAAAGGTGGACCTTGTCGCCCTGCACGCCAGATTGGGCAATGCCGAACATGAATTCGAAAAACTGCGTCGAATGAACCAGGGAATAAGGGATCCCGGATTCCTTGATGATCTTCTCCTGGGCCAGCTTGGCGCGCATATATCCGCTGTCAGGAAGCCGTTCGGTGCCGACAACGGAGAGCGCAACATGATGTTTCACGCCGGCGGCTGCTTCAGCGGAGGCGATGTTGCGGCCCGCGGTCTGGAAGAATTCCATCACTGCCTTGTCTTCGAAAGACGGCGAGTTGGAGAGGTCGACCACGACCTGTGCGCCCTTGAGAACGTTTGCGAGCCCTTCGCCGGTAATCGTATTGACACCGGTTGCCGGAGAGGCGGCAATTGTCTCGTGGCCCTTGGCCTGGAGGCGTTTGACGAGCTTCGAACCGATCAATCCGGTTCCGCCGATAACGACGATTTTCATAATCTGCTCCTTCTTGCTGTACCAAAGTGTTGAAAATGCGCTTCGCCACACAGGCGAGACGGGGCAGCCGCCAGTTCAGGCCGGCTTGTCCGGACCGGACGATGCGCGAGTGGTGACAAGACCGATGCGCGCCTCGAGAAATTCAGGCGATTTCTCTGTAGAATGAACAGGTTGCGCCATCGCTTCGGTCCTGGGTTCTAGTGCATGGATGCTGCCGTCTCGGATCGGCTACCCGGATCTAAACCTAAGCGATTGCTGTCGGACGCATAGCCAAACATACGTTGGGGATCTGTCGGCGGCCTATGCGGTTGACCGGGGTTCAGCAGGAAATGCCCGGCCAGTAACCGGCAGCCATGCCAGCTTTCCGCAAGGCGTTTAACCCCGCTGCAGCTGCTCGACCTTGCGCACCAGATCCGCAAGCGATCGGCACTGCATCTTGCGCATGAGGCTCATGCGATGAAGCTTGACCGTCATTTCGCTGATGCCGAGCTGATAGGCGACCTGCTTGTTCATCAAACCGCTCGCCACCGCATGCATGACCTCCTGCTCCCGCGGGGTGAGGCTATCGGCAAGCGTCTGAACACGTTTCAATTCTTCGTTCGACTTGCGGCGTTCGTCATCCAACCTGATGGCGTGATCGACGGCATCGAGGAGAACCTGGTTGATGAAAGGCTTGGTGATGAAATCGGTCGCCCCTGCCTTCATTGCCCTGACGCTCGTGGGAACGTCCGCGTGGGCCGTAAGGAATATGAGCGGCAGCTTGCTGCCAAGCGCCAGAAGCTGGCTTTGAAGATCGAGGCCCGAGCCCCCCGGCATTCGCATGTCGACGACAATGCAGCCGGGCGCGTTTACATCAGCCCATTTGAGAAATTCGTGGCCGCTTGAAAAGGCTGATGCGCGCTTGTTCGTAACCGTGAAGAGATCGACGAGGGCGCTGCGCATCTCTGCATCGTCGTCGATGACGTAAACGATCGGCTCGGCACTCCTGTCCGTCTTTACCTGAGCGTTCTGCATCGAATTACCTCTTTGGTATCTGGGAGATCCCGGCCGTGACTGCGCCTGTATCCCTCTCGCCACCCTTGTCGGCTCCCGGCGGCAGACCATGCCAGCCGCCGGAGCAAATAGATCGCCGCGCCGGTCTGCATGGTGCCAACCTGCTCAACGAGACGCCAATTGATACCATAGGACAGGCGACGGCGGACGGTACACCTTGGTTTACCATCGCCTGCCGCCGCAAGGAGAACTGCTTGGCCGCCAAAGCCAAACAAGACCGGCAGCAGAGGCTGCCGGTCTTGCCTGCTCGACGACGCAAGCCGGATGGGTTGGACGCTCGACTGCCATTTCGTTGGCCGCAGGATGAAACCGGAAAAACCCTGCGTTCATCATCCCCATCGTGCCCGGTTAACACGGCTCACGGGACTTCAGATACCGATCGATGCCGTGGCTGGCATCCCTAACATAAGTTTTGCCAAACCTTGGTTTGGGCCGACCCTATCCCGCCGGACATTCAACCTTTTCTCGCTGGGAAATAGCAACGCGTGCGCTACCCTTTCTGGCGGTCAACCCAAAACTTCGTTTTATCGATCCGATCCCGCAAACAGTTATCCTTACCGGCATGTCGGTCACTTCCCAGGGGCGTGAGATGAAGATTACGGTTGTCGGTGCGAGCGGGATAATGGGGTCCAAGATCGTTCGCGAACTGGAGCGGGCGGGGCAGACCGTCAATGGAGTATCGACCAGCACCGGCGTCGATGCCTTTAGCGGCGATGGAGTGCAGGCGGCGCTTGCCGAGGCGGACGTGGTGATCGACGTCACCAATTCCGGCTCATTCGGCGATTCAAACGCGCTCGACTTCTTCAAGCAGGCGGGCAAGAACCTGCTGGCAGCCGCGAAGCATGCCGGCGTCGGGCACTACCTTGCCCTGTCCGTTGTTGCGACGGACCGGCTGGTGGAGAACGACTATTTCCGCGCCAAGATGGTTCAGGAAAATCTCATAAGGGCTTCGGGCCTGCCTTACACCATCGTCAGGTCCGCCCAATTCTTTGAATTTTTCGACGGCATCATCAATCTGGCAGGTGACGGCAATGATCTGCGCCTGTCCCCCTCCCTGGTAAGACCGATCTCAGCGGATGAAGCCTCAACCTTGATTGCCAGGATCATGGTCGGCGCGCCCCGCAACGACATCGTCGAGATCGCCGGTCCGGAAGCCATCCAGCTGGATCAATTGGCCCGCGAGATCCTGACGGCAACCGAAGATCCGCGATCGATCGCGATCGATCCAGACGCGCCGTTCTTCGGTGTCGAGCTTGCAAGAACGACACTGCTTCCGGGAACAAATGCCGTTGCCGGAACCGTCACGTTCCACGACTGGCTTTCCCGATCGATGATGGCCGCCTAGCGGCGACGCCTCTGCGGAGGGCAGCAACCGGGAGCGAAAAAGGAGGCACTGAGAAGCGCCTCCTTTTCTTGTGGCCGGAATATGCGCTCTACGCCCGGATGCCTGCAACTCCCTGCCGGCTCGATGAGGCAGCCGCCTGCTGAACCGCCCATAGCGTTGCAAGGATCCCGAATATCGCGGGCAGGCTCACGGCCGGGAAGTCACGCAGGATCACCGACGAAGAGCAGATCCCGACAGCGACTTCCCAAAGATGGAACGCTGCATGCGCGATAAGCCAGAGCGTCGCAGCGGCCCACATCTCGACCCGACGGTTCGGCTTCCAGGCGCCAAAGGCAAAGGCAAGCGCAATGAAGCCCTGGATGATGCCGATATCGCGAATGAAATGCTGGTTGAACATCCCGGTATCGGTGACGCCGGGGATAAAATAGTACCAGCTTTCGGGATCGTAGAGCATGTAAAGGGCGAGCCAGCCGGCAAGCAATATGTTGAAACCGACCATGCCATAGACAATGAATTTCGTGACCTGCATCGCAACCTCCTTGGATAAGCGGACCTCAAAATTAACATTCGAGGCCAGGGCTTACTTCCCAAACCAAGGTTGGGGCGGACTGCGATGCGGCAGCGAAGAGCCGTGCGGCGATCACCATCCGGCCCTCGTGGGTTGCACATTCATCGAAACGCTGCCGTGGGCTGCGCCAATCGGCGGAGCCCACGCAAGAACAGGACGAAGTTTCGGCCCTACTTGGCAGAAGCCGCATCCTCGATGATCTTCGCAACCTTGTCGGGATGAGAAACCATCACGACATGCGACGCGCCCTTGACCACGACAGTTTCCCTGGAATGGGCGCGTTCGGCCATCCAGCCGAGGGCCTTGGCGGGAATGTTCTTGTCCGCATCGCCATAGATGAACCAGGAAGGAATGGTCTGCCACGCTGCGCCGGGCGCACCTTCTGTCAGGGCCGCTTCAGTGATCGGACGCTGCGTCGCGGCCATCAGCTTTGCCGCCTTTGCCGGAACGTCGGCGGCAAACTGGTCATGAAACCTGTCCTGCCGGATATAGAGATCCTTTCCGCCATTCGCCAAGGCCACCGGCTCGGCAAGCGTCGGCGCGAGCGTGCTGCCGGGGAACTTGCCCGAGAGGTCAGCGGCAGACTCGCCCTTCTCAGGGGCAAAGGCAGCGACATAGACCAGTGCCTCGACATTCTTTGTCTCCACAGCGGCCTCGCTGATGACCGACCCGCCATAGGAATGGCCGACAAGCACGACCGGGGTCTTGATGCCGGCGACGATGCGGCCGACATAATCACCATCGGATTTCACGCCGCGCAGCGGATTGGCGACGGCAACAACCGGATAACCATCCTTTTCCAAACGAGCGACAACCTCATTCCAGCTCGACGCATCGGCAAAAGCGCCGTGCACGAGCACCACCGTCGGCTTTGCCGCGGGTTCTGCGGCTGCGGGAACGGCAAGAACCGCCAGTGCGCCAAGTGCGAATACGGATTTCAGGATTCTATGCATGGGTTGGTCTCCTTTATTGAATTGCGCACAATTTAATATGGCGCAATTATATGTCGACTCACGTTTTGTTCAACTGATCGCGAGCAACTGGTGAAGGAGCGCTCCGGATGCCGGGTCAGGCGCTGCGATCACCACCGTGAGCAGCCGTATGGTTGTATTGGCCAGCCCTCTGCCGCAAGCCAAACCTCTGTTTTAGATGCGAGTTCTCAGAGCGGCACTGACGCGGGAACTGCGCCCGCGAACCACTTTCCGGGCGGTTTTGCCGGAGCTCTGCCGGGCTATGAGATTTGCTTGTCCGGCCGGCGAGAGAGCCGTCCGGACAAAGATTTGGCGGGCCTGAGTCAGGCCACGCCCATGCCGCCATCGACATGAAGTTCGATTCCGTTCACGAATGTGCCTGCGGACGCGAGGAAGAGTGCTGCCTGAGCCAGTTCTTCGGGGCGTCCGAGACGTCCCGCCGGTATCAGATCCGCCATCTGCTGCTCGAACTGCGGGCGGTTGCTTTCGCTGACGCCGAGTTTTCCCAGAATCTCGGTTTCGACAGGACCGGGGCTCAGGATGTTGACGCGGATCCGGCGCGACTTGAATTCAATCGCCCAATTGCGGGCAAACGCGGCGAGCGCAGCCTTGGTGCCGGCGTAAACGGTGTGGTTCGGCAAGACCTTCGTCCCGGCCAGTGAACTCGTCACGATGATGTTTCCGCCGTCGCGGATATGGGGAGCGATGGTCTGGACGCCAAAGAAGACGCCGCGCGCGTTGACCGCAAAATGCTGGTCGTACTCGGCCTCGCTGACAGTCTCTGAAGCCGCGAGATTGATGACGCCCGCATTGGCCATGTAGACATCGATGGCGCCAAAGCGCTCCTTTACCTCGGCCGCGAGCCGGTGATGGAAATCGATGCTGGCGACATCGCCGCAAATTCCGATTGCGCCGCGGCCGATCTCCCGGACCGCTCCATCGACGACATCCTGGCGGCGTCCGGTGATGACGACTGTCGCGCCCTCCTCGGCGAAGAGCCGCGCCGTCGCTTTTCCTATGCCGCTATTGCCACCGGTGATGATGGCCACCTTATCCTTCAGGCTTTGCATCTGAATTCTCCTTGTTGACGCGCAGGAGATAATCGGTCGCACCGGCCTCTATTAGCCGGGCCAGAGGACAAGGAACTTTGCCTGGAACAGACAAATGGGCCGATGACTGCATTCAGTTTGCCGCCCGGCGGCGGCGATCTGCAGGCGGATAGGAGGCGGCGGCTGCCGAAGGCGCGTCCTTCCCGCATGAATTGCTTCCGTTTTCCGCTATATCGTAGGATAAATCCTGCTGCAGGCATGAAGCCTGCAAGACGCGAACGTGTCGCCGGGAGCAGGGGATGATCGTCAGCCGGAGCGTCAGGGCATTGCGCAAACGGGAACGGGCGCTTGCCGAACTCGTCGACAAGGTGCCGTCTCACATCTGGCGGCTGACGGCGGACGGCGAGCCGATCTTCTTCAACAAACGGATGATCGACTACCTCGGTCTGGATATCGCCGATATCCGCCAGCCGGGCATGAGCGGGCTGGACGCAATGATCGAAATGGCGATCCATCCCGATGACGCCGCGCGTTTCAGGACCACGCTCCGGCACTGCTTCGCCTCCGGGGAAAGCTTCTCCACGCGGTACCGCCTGCGTCGTCACGACGGCATCTATCGCTGGATGTCGAGCCGCGCGGATTCGATACACGACCGTCATGGACGCATCAGCCAGTGGTACGGCCTCTGCCACGATATCGACGATCAGATCCGCGCCGAAGAGGCGCTGCAACGCAGCGAGCGGCACCTTCAGCGGCTCATCGACGCCCTGCCCGTGCATATCTGCAGTTGGACGCCGGCAGGTGAGGTCTCCTATGTCAGCCGGCGCTACATGCGGGAACTGGGCCTTTCCAAAGCGAATTTCGAGCAACTCGCGAAGGCAGCGCTGGACCTTGTCCATCCCGAGGACCGGCTGGAGGTACAAGGCAGGGCCGCTCATTGCATCCGAGCAGGCGAACCGTTCATGATGCGATACAGACGGCACGGGCCGGACGGTTTGTTCCACTGGACGGAAGGCCGCTTCGAGCCTCTTCGTGACCAGAACGGTGCCATCGTGGAGTGGTACGGCCTGTCCATCGATGTCGAGGATCAGGTTCGTGTTCAGGATGCCCTGCGCCTCGCCCAGCAGAATCTCGCGCGCGCAAGTCAGGCGGCGAGCCTTGCCGAGCTTTCCGCCTCGATCGCCCATGAGATCAGTCAGCCGCTCGCAGCCGTCATATCAAGCTCGGATGTCAGCCAGCGCTGGCTTTCGGAGCAGCCGCCCAATATCGAACGGGCGCAGAAAGCAGTCGAGCGCATCTCGGAAAGCGCCCATTCCGCCGTCGAGGTCGTCGGTCGCATCCGCGCTTTGTTCAAACGCTCCGAAACGACGAGAGATTACACCGCCCTCGACAGCGTGGTGAGAGAAGCCCGCGACCTCATGGCCGAGGAGGCGCTGCGGCGGCGGGTGCGCATGGATGTCGAGCTCGAACGTAACCTGCCGCCGATCGCCTTCGACCGGGTTCAGGTTCAGCAGGTTCTGATCAATCTTATCCGCAACGGCCTGGAAGCCATGGATTCTGCCGGCGACGACCGCGTTTTGCGCATCCGCGCCCGTCGTGCGACCAATGCGGTGCAGATCGAAATCAGCGACCGCGGGCCGGGCGTCGAATTCCCCGACAGGATATTCGAGCCCTTCTTCACCACCAAAGGACAGGGGATGGGCATGGGACTGGCAATCAGCCGCTCCATCGTCGAATCTCACGGCGGACGATTGAGCGTCGAGCAGGCCGACCCGCACGGCGCGACATTTATCTTCACCCTGCCGGTCGACGTCGGACAGGCCGTTCACGCCTGACACGTAAAACTGCTGCATATTCCCGCAGGAATTGCTTCAGCTGCCGCGGTATTCGCTGATCGCGCGCTCCAGCCACGACATGAGCAAATCGGCATTGACGGGCTTTTTCAGAAAGGCGATCGCACCGGCCTGAAAAACGGCGGCCTCGACGTCCTTGTCCCCATGCGCAGTCATGATGATGACAGGCGGATGCGATGGCATTCTGCTCAATGCCTGCAGCATCTCGACGCCGGACATTCCCGGCATTCTCACGTCGGCGAGGATACAATCGACAAGCGAATAACCTCTTCCTGTGAGGAATGTCTCGGCGGACTCGTAGAGCTCGCATTCGTAACCGGCCGCCTCGAGCAGATCCTTGAGGGATTCCCTGAGGTAGCGATGGTCATCGATGACGGCGACAATCTTGTTGGGGGAACTTGCCATTGCGTCAGCACAATTCTTCTTTTTCGGGCAATGAGCTAGGCGCCACGCAGGTTACTGATACAGTTTGAGATCCGGTTGCAACATGTCAAATTTGCGAACAAGCTCCGCCAGGGAGCTCGCCTGCATCTTTTTCATCATTCTTCCCCGATGCAGTTTCACCATGATTTCGCTGATCTGCATTTCATGCGCAATCTGCTTGTTCATCAGCCCGGCTGCAACATGGTGCAAGACCTCCCGCTCACGCGGGGTAAGCCTGGCCTCGCAGTTCTTTACCTCGGCGCGGACGGCGGCCTCTTTGCGGTTCTCCGCATCCCGCCTGATCGCTTCGGCGACTGCGGCAATCACGGCGCTTCCGGCAAATGGCTTGATCAGGAAATCCGTCGCTCCTGCCTTCATCGCCTTTACGGTCAGCGGAATACTTCCATGGCCCGACATGAAGACGATCGGCATGGTGTTGCCGGCTGCGGCGAGCTGGTCCTGGAAGTCCAGGCCGCTGATACCGGGCATCCGCACGTCAAGGAGGATGCAACCCGCCTGCCCCATATCGCAATTCTCCAGGAAATCCGAAGCGCTCTCGAACGCGACGGCCTTCATCGCCACAGACTCGAAGAGATCCACCAGCGAGGCCCTGACAGGGCCTTCGTCGTCAACGATACAGACAATCGGTTCGTCCTTCGTGCTGACTTGATCGATCGTCATGGCTTTCTGCGCCTCCAAACGACGGCCTTGCATATCTCCCCACTGCCGACACCACGGCCAAGCCCGAATTCGACACTGCCTCGCTCCGCAGCCTCCACGCCGGAATCGCATCCGGCTTCGCGATGGCCTGCCTGCGATATTAGCATGCGGAGCCTATCACAAAAATACGCCAAGGGTTTAGGTTAAGCGACGGGACCGATCCGCGGACCTGCCAGATTCTCTTGTGATTGCAGGCAGATAGTTTCGACAGTCACGGCGGACTGACCAGTTTGGCGCGGCCGCGCGGAACTGCCGCAAGGCACACTTTCGTTGCCCCTGCGCACACCTTCGTATAGCTCGCCAGCCCGCAAACCGCCTGTAAGCTGATCCTGTCGAAGATCGATCAAAGGCAATGATCATGAGACATGACCCAAGCTCCCAATACAGGCCCCTCGAGACGCCGAGGTTTCCGCTACTGGTCATTGCCGGCCTGATTGCCGGGATATTGCTTTATCTCGGCTGCGGCGCGACATCGGCGCCGAGGGCAGCCGCGAAAGTCTACGTACCGCTTGCGACATCCTCATCAGCGCAAGCCGGGCCGGTGAGTGCGTATTTTTCCGTGAATGGCGCAACGTTCGCCTCGTCACCCGATCGTCGGCCGACGCCGCTCAGGCTCGCGTCTCGTTAGCACCCAAAGGCTGGGAACGAAGATGCAAGACCCAGACGCATAAAATCACGCCCGGCGCCATATATATTTGGTTTAATCGCTCCCTCCTTCAATTTCCTGATCTGCGACTGTATTCTCATGCCGTTCCGGAAAGCGGCATGTCTGCCGGCAATTGGAGGATCATGCATGGGGGTGACCACCTCCAAAGGGTCGAAAACGCCGGTCGCGATTTTGGTTGATGACGATGCGACCGTATGCGCGGCGCTGGAGAACCTGCTGAATTCGGTTGGCATCGACGCAATGACGTTTTTATCGGGCCGGGAATTTCTCGAAGCAAAGCTGCCCGACCGCCCGAGTTGCGTCGTGCTGGATGTCCGCATGCCCGGCATCAGCGGCCTGGATCTGCAGCACCACCTGACGCGCAACGGCGTCGCGACACCCGTCCTGTTTCTCACGGCGCACGGCGATATCGCAATGAGCGTGCAGGCGATGAAGGCCGGTGCGCAGGATTTCCTCACCAAACCCGTGCGGGACCAGACCTTTCTCGATGCCGTATCGAAAGCCATCGCGACCGATATCAGCCGCAGGAACGCATTGTCTGCGGCGGACAAATACGTTTCCCTGTTCGAAACCCTCACCGTACGCGAGCGCCAGGTTCTGAAACTCGTCGTCTCCGGCGAGGTCAACAAGCAGATAGCCTTCTCCCTCGGGATCAGCGAATTTACGGTGAAACTTCACCGCAGCAATATGATGAAGAAAATGCAGGTCAGTTCGGTGGCGCAGCTTTTCAATGTCTGGCAGGCGCTGCCTTCGCATGTTCGAATGAACGATGGCTGAGATGATGCGTCAGCCCCGGCTCACGAGAAGATAACGACAGCAAGAGCAAAGAGGACTTCCATGCAGCTGACATCGTCAAAGGAACGGATCGTCACGGCCATGGCTGTTGGCGGAAGTGGTATCCTGCTGGCAGGGCTTTTCGCGGATCCCTCCGGCATTCTCGTCGCAATGGTCGCAATCTGGCTCTTTACAAGCTGGCGCACCGGTCTGGCCGTGCTGCTCATCGGCTGTTTGCTGACAGCGACAGTCGTTCTCTCCCCTGCCAATTTCGGCAATGACGAACCGGCCCGCGTCGTCATGTTTGCCTGCTCGGCCACCGCTCTGTGGTTTTTTATCAACGTCTTCAAGCCGCAGAGCCTTTTCGACCGCGTCTACAAGAATATTCAGCCCAATATCGAAGATATTCCGGGCTTCGGCTGGTCGGCCTATCCCGACGGTCGCCTGCGCTTCCTGAACCCGAAAGCGCTCGATTTCGTCGGCGTGAGCGCGGAAGAAATGAGCAGGATCGCCAAGCTCGACAATCATTCATGGTGGAGCCTCTTCGTGCATCCCGATGATGTCGAGGGATGCAAGGCAAGGTGGGAGCACAGTCTCAAGACCGGCGAGCCGATCTTCGAGGAGCAGCGCGTGCGACGCGCGGACGGGACCTACCGGTGGCTTCGCGATTCCGCCATCGCCTCGCGCGACGAACACGGCCGCATCACGGCCTGGTTTGCAACGTCCGTCGATATCGACGATCAGCGAAAGGCGGAAGCGGCCCTGCGGGAAAGCCAGCAGCAGCTGCAGCAGATGATCGACACCGTGCCGGCTCTCATCTGGTGCGCCAGCCCGGCGGGCGAAACCTCCTACATCAACAAGCCCCTCATGCACTGGACAGGGATTTCGCTTGCGGGCAACGATCGCGCCGACACAAGACGGTTCGCGACAGCGATCATCGATGCCATTCATCCCGAAGATCGGGCGCTGTTTCAGCAGAGCCTATCGCGGGCCTTCGAGACCGGCGAACGTTTCGCCCTGAAATATCGGCAGCGGCGCTTCGATGGCGCCTATCGCTGGATCGACGGCAAGGCCGAGCCGCTTCGCGATGCCGACGGCCAGATCATTCAGTGGTACGGCGTCTGCCTCGACATCCATGACGAAATGGAAGCCCACGAAGCAGCCCGCCAGCGCGAAGCGGAACTGCGCCTGATCGTCGATACGGTGCCGTCCCTGATCTGGCTCATGACCCCCGAAGGGCTTCCCTGCTATCTCAACAAGCGCTTCTCCGAATGGGCCGGGCTCAAGGAGGGCGACATCCATTTGAAGACGACGGAGCATGTCGCCGCGCAGGCGGAACTCGTCCATCCCGACGATCGCGCCGCAGTGACGGAAGCGTTCAGGAATGCCATCGCGACGGGGCAGCCCATCAACCACAAAGGGCGGCTTCGCCACCGGGACGGTCAATACCGGTGGATGGATTCACGTGTCGAACCCCTGCGTGATGAAAGCGGCAAGATCATTCGCTGGTACGGCGTCAATCTCGACATTGACGACGAGGTGCGTGCGCATGAAGCATTGCGCCAGTCCGACGAGAGGCTGGCAAGGGCGCTGCGCGCCGCCAGCATGTCCGAACTTTCCGTCTCGATCGCCCATGAACTCAACCAGCCACTGCAGGCGGTCGTGGCCAATGCGAATGCGTTCCGCCGCTGGCTGAGCGCGGAACCACCGAACCTCGAACGCGCGCTGCGTTCCGCCGACTGGATCGTGCGCGATGCCGATGCGGCAGCCGAAGTGGTCAGCCGCATCAGGGCGCTGTTCGGCAAGACCGCCTACCCCAGGACCGCCGTGGATCTGAACAAGCTGATCAACGATGCCTGCGAACTGATCGCCGACAAGCTCGCCTCCAACAAGGTGAAGCTCGATATCAATCTCGATCCCTATCTGCCTGCGACCAGCGTCGATCATGTGCAGCTGGAGCAGGTCCTGCTCAACCTCATCCGCAACGGCATCGAAGCGATGCACGATATCGAGCCGACGGCGCGAACCCTGAAGATCGAATCGAGGCTGCGGGCCGACGATACGGTCGAGGTGAAAGTGATCGACCAGGGCAGCGGGATCAGCGACACCGAGAAAATTTTCGAGGCGTTCTACACGACGAAGCAGGAGGGGATGGGCATGGGTCTTGCGATCTGCCGTTCCATCATCGAATCCCACGGCGGGCGCTTGTGGGCCGAGAACGGCGCTCACGGCGGTGCATCGATCACGTTCAGCCTGCCCGTGCGCGACCTCCAGGCCAAGCCGGCGCCACGCGAAATCCATGCCAGGCCGGCAGTCAGGGAGCTCGAAGCCCTGTCTGCGTGACCGTCAGGAGGTTCGCATCCCGCCTGGTTTTCGCGGTCGGTAAATCGCAGCGGCAGGGATCCGGACTACCGGATGGCGTCTTGCGAGGCGCTTTGCGTTGCAAGCTGATGGCGCCATTGGCTGGGTGTCGTTCCGACGAAACGCCGGAACAGCCGGCTGAAATGCGCATGGTCCGACAAGCCGCAAGCAAAGGCGATATCACCCATTTCATGCTCGGAGGCGAGCAGCAATGCCCGCGCGCGTTCGATCCGCTGCTGCATGACGAAGGCATAGGGCGACATGCCGAAGCTGATGGAAAAGGCGCGACGGAAATGGCCGGGGCTGAGCCTTGCCGCCGCGGCCAGATCGTCGACGCGGACCGGTCCTTCCAGTCTTGCATCGACATAATCGGTGACGCGCTTGACCTGCCAGCCGGTGAGCCCGGACCTGCGGCGGCTCTTCTCCGGGGTATTTGCCTCCTCGGACGAATGACAATACCTGGATACCACCAAAACAGCCTGCTTCAACCTGATCTCACCATCCATCGGACCACCCCCTGCAACTGGCGGGATCGCCATGTCCAGATGAACTTTGATCGTCCGGGAAATCCATAAGGTGAAGGTCTAGCGCACTAGGCCGAAAGGATAGGTTTCAGGCGTGTTATAGCTCGATGCGCGGGTCGGCGAGCGTCTGCAGGATCTCCACGACAATGCCCACCAGGATGTAGAATGTTCCGAGCACCATAGTGACACCGAGAACCGCCGGAAGGTCGGCGCTGGCCAGGGACTGAACCATATAGAGCCCGAGGCCGGGCCACCCGAACACAAGCTCGACGATCAGCAGGTTGCCGAACAGAAGCCGTATCTGCAGACCGATCATCGCCAAAGCTGGCGAGGCGGCGTTGCGAAGACCATGGCGCAAAACGACTGTGGCCTCACGAAGGCCCTTGCCCCGCGCAGTGGCGATATAGGCGTGCTGCATCACGTCATGCAGCGCGCTGGTGAGGCTGCGTCCCACCGAGACTGCGATCGGCAGCGCCAGACAGCAGGCGGGCAGCAGCAGATGGCGGATCGCATCCAGGCCGAGATCGCCCCTCCGGTCGATCAGCGCATCGATGAGATTGAAGCCGGTTGGACCGCCGACATCGCTATCGCTCATTCTGCCCGATCCGGGCAGCCAGCCGAGCCGGAACCAGAAGACATAGACGATAAGCAAGGCGGACATGAAAATCGGCACCGAGCCCGCCGCTATGAAGAGCAGCCGCAATCCTCCCGCGCCGCCGACAATATGCGGCGATATCGCAAGAATGGCGGCCAGCAGAAGACCGATGCAGAGAGCCGCCAAGGACAATTCGAGCGATGCCGGCAAATATTGCCTGATATCGGCGGCCACCGGTTGACGGGTCCTGACCGATATCCCGAGATCGCCCTGCGCAAGCCGCGACAGGAACCGGCCGTACTGGACGATGACGGGGTCGTCGAGGCCGAGTTGCTGGCGAAGCTCCTGCACATTCGACAGAGGCGTCAGCGGCCCGGCGATGGCGCGCGCCGGGTCGGCTGGAATGATGCTTTGCAGGCAGAATACCGTAAAGCTCATCGCCAGGAGAGCGGCAGCAAGGCCCAGGATTCGCCTGACGAGATAGGCCAGCATCTCCTAGGCCCCTCGCAATGCTGTCCTGAGGCCGTCTCCCGCAAGATTGGCGAAGAGGCAGATGAGAAAAATGACGGCAGCCGGCAATGTCGGCAGCCACCAATAGGCAGAGAGGCTATCGAGCGCCCTGGACGTCATCGACCCCAGTTCGGGTGCGGGCGCCGGCTGGCCGAGGCCGATGAAGGACATGAGCGATATCGTCATGATCACGTTGGCGATGTCCAGCGTCGCGGCGACCAGCAGGGCCGGGACGGCACCGGGGAGAATATAGCGCAGCAGCAGGCGCGGCCCGCGGATACCGGCCGCCCTTGCGGCCTCCACATGCGGGCGGGCGTTCAGCCGGCGCAGCTCGTCGCGCGATATGCGCGCATACCACGGCCACCAGGCAATGCCGATCGCAATCATCGTATTCATCAGCCCCGCACCGAGCGTCGCGATCACCGCCAGTGCCACCGTTGAGGGCAGGATCAGGAAAAAATCGACGACCCATTGCGCCAGCATGTCGAGCTTGCGGCTGATGAGGCCCGGTATCATGCCGACGCATCCACCGACGACGAGGCTGATGGCAACGAGGGCAATTGCGGGCAGCCAGGTGTACTGGATGCCGAGGATGATGCGGGAAAACAGATCGCGCCCGATCTCGTCCGTCCCGAACCAGTGGTCCCACGACGGCGGCAGATAGGCCGCCGCAACCCGAAGCTGGGGATTGAACGGCGTCAGCCAGGTCGCGAACACGGCAACGATCGTGATGGCGACCACCCCAAACAACCCAATCCGGTCGATCCAGCCGATGCGTCCGAGGACGACGGGCCAGCGAACGAGACGTTCCTCGGGAAGCTGTTCAGGAACGGTCATCGCCCTGCCCGCCCGTGTTTGCATGTGTTTTCGATAGCGAAGCAAGAATGGCGGCCATCGGCCGAGGATTGAACCCGGCAGTAACCGTGTCGGGGTCTCCTTCCCGCATTATCCTGCCCCCGTCCAGTACGACGATCCGATCGGCGACTATCCGGGCGGCAGCCAGATCATGGGTCACGAACAGCACAGCGATGCCGAGCCGCCGTCTGAACTCGCCGATCAGGTTCAGCGTGGTGGCGGCAAGCGACACGTCGAGCGCGCTGATCGGCTCGTCGCAAAGCAGAAGTTTCGGAGGCACAACAAGGGCGCGGGCAAAAACGGTACGCTGGCACTGGCCGACCGACAGGCTGGCCGGCAGTGAGGATATCAGCTCCTCATCGAGACCGACCAGATCAAGGGCAGCGGAGACCTTGCGGAGACGTTCCGCCTTGTCGAGGCCGAGAGGGCGCAACCGATCGCCGATCTGTTCGCCGATCGGCAGCCAGGGCGTCAGGGAAGAAACCGCATCCTGAAAAATAACCTGCGGCGCCTCTTCGATCCGGATGATTTCGCCGCTATCTGGTGCCAGCAGCCCGGCCGCGAGCCTGAGGATCGTCGATTTGCCCGCGCCGCTTTCACCGAGCAGGGCGACGCATTCGCCGAGCCCGACCCGGAGATTGACCGATTCCAGTACCCTCCGCGGCCGGCGCCGGCCGAATGGGCCGACGGTCACTGTGAAACTCTTGCTGACATTGGTCAGCTTGAGCGCTTCAGCAGGTTCCGTCACGGCCGCGGTTGGCCAGACTTCCGTAGAACAAAGCTGCCGTGCGCTGGATTGCGCAAGGTCGGGGAAGAAACAGGCGACGGAATGGCGAGCAGCCGAAAGCGGCATCAGTTCGGGCCGACTGGTGATGCACGCGTCCCGGATGGCGGGGCAACGGGAAGCGTAACCGCAGGCATTTTCGGGATCTGCCAGGCGCATCCGTTCGTCCGGCAGGGTCGGGAGAGAGCGCTGACGATCCGTGTCGAAATCGAACTGGGTCGCAAGCAGGCCGGCCAGATAGGGATGGCCGGGCTTGGCCAAGACATCGCGAGTGCTGCCGATTTCCAGGACACGCCCCTTGTAGAGCACGAGCATGCGGTCTGCGAGCGAAGCTGCAGCCGTCAGGTTGTGCGTTATGAAAAGAATTGCGGTCTGCTGTTCGCGCGCGATCTTGCGCAACAGTTCGAGAATCTGGCCTTGCAAGGCGAAATCGAGCGCGGTGATCGATTCATCGGCAATCAGCAGCTTCGGTTGAGCCATCAGCGCCATCGCGATCAGGATACGCTGACGCTGGCCGCCCGACAGACGATATGGAAACGTATCGAGGATCGCATCCGCATCCGGAAGTCCGGCCCGACCCAGCCAATGCCTGATGAAACCGTCGTCTCCGCCGGCAGATTCCCGCAGCTGACGGCGGATCGTCATCGTCGGGTTGAGCGCCCCCATCGGATCCTGCGGAATGGCACGAACGAGCCCGTGACGGGCAGCCCGCAACACCCGCGGCCTTGCGCCCACGATCTGCGTGCCGGCGACACGAATGGAGCCGCTGATATCGGGTTGGCCGGACGCCGGCAGCAGGCCCTGGATTGCCGCGCCGAGCGTGGTCTTGCCGGAGCCGCTTTCCCCAACGGCCGCGATAATCTCGCCTGGCATGACCTCGAAGCTGATATCGTCGAGCACCAGGTGATCGCGACCGTTTCGCCGGAGGACGACACGGAGATCAGCGATGGAAAGCGCAGCGTCGGTCACAGCGTCAGCAACTCCCTCAGCTTGAACAGCAGCCATGAATCCTGCCGAAAGCCGCCCGTCCGACCATCAGCGCCTCACGCTTGAAAAGTCGATACTGCCTCTCGGGAAGACCGGGCGAAGGCCCAGGTCCTTCAGGCCCCTGCGATGGACGACCACATCGTCGACATCGACGAGCGGAATGAAACGGCCCGCATCGAAATACATGCGCCCTGCCCTCTCATAGAGTGCGTTTCGCGCGGCCACATCCGTCGCCGAGGCACCTTCAGCGACAACGGCGTCGGCCTCCGGAAGCGTGCTGCCGTAAAGGTTGAGCGGCGCATCGCCGGTAAAGAACGCTTTTGCCTGATTGTCCGGATGGGCGGCGTCCGGAGAGGCGATGATCAGCAGCATATCGGGGGCCGCCGGGTCGCCCTTCATGGCATAGGCTGCCCCCGGCGGCATGATACGGGACGTTGCCTCGACGCCAATCATCGACAGCTGCGCGATCATCAGGTCGGCGATACGCCCGTAGCTCGGATTGGCGCTATAGAGCCCGATGGTCAGCGCAATCGGACCATGCTTGGCGATGGCAGACTTCGCCGCGTCGAAATCGGTCGGAAACTGCACCGGCTGCGCCGGATCCAGCATGATGTTCGGGTAGAGCGATTTCGAGACATGGGCATATTGGCCAAAGGCATCGCTTGCCCACAAATTCGGGTTGATCGCGGTCAGGACCGCCTTTCGGACCTCGGCGTCATCGAGCGGCGATCCCGGTTTGATGAAGGCTTCGAATTGCGCCATGCTGGGTGCGGACGTTATCTCCAGATCGGCCGGCAGGCTGGCGAGCTGCGCAAACGGGAAATTGGCCGGAACGCTGTCGATTTCGCCGGCCTTCAGCTTGAGAATTTGTTGCCCGATATCTGGAATGACGGGAAATTCCACCTTGCTGAAATAGGGCTTGGCGCCCCAATAATCGTCGTTGCGTGCGAGCACGTAGCGTTCGCCGCGCTTGAATTCGGCAAGCCTGAATGGCCCGGTGCCGACCGCGTGATCGGTCAGCCACCCTGTCGCAAAATCCTTGCCGGCGTGACCGGAAAGTGCGGTCGGGCTGATGATCTTCGCTCCCCACGGGCTCGCAAGGCTGTCGATGAAGGAGGGCTGCGGGTGTCGCAGCGTGATGACGACGGTGGACCTGTCCGTTGCCACGATATCGGCCATGTTGGCGAGCGTATAGTTCTGTACAAACCCGCCGTCGCGGCGGCGCTTGAACGAGGTGACGACAGCCTCGGCATCCAAGGCAGTTCCATCATGGAACTTGACGCCCTCGACGAGGTGGAACGTGTATTTGAGGCCATCGCCGGACATCGCCCAATCCCCGGCCAGTGACCCGACAATCCTGGTCGAGCCCGCCTCGTATTTGACGAGACCTTCGTAGATGCTGTCCAGAACGGTCAGTCCGGCGACCTCGAAGCCATTGTCCGGATCGAGGGTGCCGATGTCCGACGAATAGGGAATCCGCAGGACGTCCTGCGCATGAGCGAGGGCAACCGAAGTCAGGAATCCAAGCAAAAATGCGAGCAGGCGAAAGCCGACGAGGCGGTTGAAACGTGAGGATATCGAAGCGGACAGGAATTTCGGCATTGCATGATCCGTGATTGCGTCACTTCCGGCGCGGACAGCGGCAGCGCGAGACAGGAATTACCTGCCGTGCCAGCCGTTGCCCAACGCCAGCGTCATCGCGATCATAGCGGAACACGACTGAAAAGCTTTGAAGATTCCGCGCCATAAATATCTCTGCTTTGACCGGAGACGCAATGCCGCGGATGCATTCTCACCGCCCGGCCGCCGCCCCGGCCCGCAATCCGACACTCCTCAGATAGGCTTCGAGTGCCGTCACCTCCCCTTGCGAGATGATCGCGCCGACATAACCATCCGGACGAATAAGAATCCGGTCGCCCGGCGCAGCCTCGTAGGTGTCGCGGAACCGGTTCTCGCTATCGGTGTAGTCTCCACCTTGCCCGATGCGGTGGATATGCAGTGCTTTGAGCGGTTGGACGGCGACCGTCTCTGCTTCAAATTCCAGCAGAGTCCAATGGGGTCCCTTCAAGAGGTCGAACAGCCGTGCAGGTTGACCTGCGGCCCCCTTCAACAGGACGTCGGGCGCGCGATTGCCGGCAAGGACGCGCGCCTGACGCCGGGGAGCGTCAAGGGACAGGCTGGAGCCGACATAGCCGATGTCCAATTGTCGAACCTCCCGGCCGCGCCTTATGTCGCCGCGCTTCATATCTTCGAGCAACCTGACGGCTAGCCCCAGCATGCCTGCCGCGACCGGGCGGCGCTCTTCCTCATAGCTGTCGAGAAGCGTCTCCGGGGCGCCTGACAGGACCGCCGCGAGTTTCCAGCCGAGATTATAGGCATCCTGAATACTGGTGTTCAGGCCCTGCCCGCCGGTTGGCGGATGGGTATGGGCAGCGTCCCCCGCGAGAAAGACGCGCCCGACACGGTAGCTGTCGGCAAGCCGCGCATTCATGTTAAATGCCGACGCCCAGGAGACTGATCGGATGAGAATATCCGTACGGCCGGTGCGTTCGGCAGCCAGCGCCGAAAGCCCTTCAGCCGAAAGATCGATGTCGCCTTCGAGAGGCACGGGTCCCTGCAGCTGGAAGAGCCCTGTTTCGGCCAAGGGGCAAAAGGATATTTGCGTCTCCATCGACCCCTCATTGAAGCGATGCCAGACATCGCTGCCGAGGCCCGTCAGTGTCACGTCGGCAACAATGGCGCGAACATCAAGCGTCTTTCCGGGAAAGCCGATGGCGAGCGCCTGACGCACAAAGCTCCGGCCACCATCAGTACCGACAAGATAGTGTGCGCGGACTGTCTGCTCTTTTCCACTATGCGCCAGCCGTGCGGTTACACCCTGCCCATCCTGTTCGAAGGCGATCAACGCGCAGCCGAACACCGGTACATGGCCGAGTTCGGCAAGGCGCTCGCGCATCGCCCTCTCCGTCAGGAATTGAGGTACGAGCAGCGGCACTCCGTAGGGTTCCGACGGGATCGGCTCATGGGTCTCGACAAGCGGGAGATCTCTGACACTGCCATCATTGCGATATTCACGCTGACGCGGGTAGCAATTGCCCGCTGCCGCAATCTTGTCGACGATGCCGAAGTCCTCGAACCCTTCCAGGGTTCGCGGCTGAATTCCTTTGCCGCGCGAACCTCGAAACGGATCATTCATCTTCTCGACCAGGCGGAAGGACACGCCCCGTCGGGCCAGATCGATCGCCAGCGTCAAGCCGGCTGCCCCGGCTCCACAGATCAATACATCGACTGCGTCATCTTCCATCATTGATGCGGCTCCTTTTGTGTGTATTATGCACATAATAGGAGAACGGGAATGCCGTCAACAAAAAATGTGCAAAATACACATATCGCGACTCGTATCCGCGAGCTTCACGTGGCGTTGCTTGAGATCGTCAGCATCATGAACCGGCCGCAGAGGGACGAGGCAATGGTCAGGGAGGCAGGGATTTCGCTCGATCGCGCCCTCTTCCCTCTGCTCGTGGGCATTGAGAGACTGGGACCGATTGGCGTCGTCGATCTGGCCGACCGGGCCGGCCGCGACTACACGACGGTCAGCCGCCAAGTCGCGAAGCTGGAGAACCTCGGCCTCATCCAGCGTCAACCGAGCAGGACGGACCGGCGCGTCACCGAAGCGGTGGTCACCGCGAAGGGCAAATCGATGACGGACCGCGTCGATGCAGCGCGCGAGAGGATAGGCATCGAGATATTCAAGACATGGGATCCCGATGATCTGGATAATCTGGTCCGCCTGATGCAGAAGTTTGCCGATGCCGTGAAGGATGATCCGGTCAAGGGCTGACGCATGCCGCGCAGATGAGCAGGGTCGAGCCGCCCTGTCAGATCGACATATCCTGTCGGTGCAGCCGGAAGGAGGCGAGGCGCCGGCGGGACGGCAGGCGCCTTGAGGCTCTCGTTTGAGCCGGTCTACCAGCAGGTGAAGCCGGCATCGACGTTGACGATTGCTCCCGTCATCAGGCTTGCCGCGCCGGACGCAAGAAAGAGAACCGCGCTTGCGACCTCCTCGGGCGCGCCCATGCGCCCCATCGGCGTGTCGGCAAGCCAGATCGGAATCCGCTCGCGATTGGCCTCGACTGCCGCGACCATCGGCGTTTCGATATAGGTCGGGGCAACCGCATTGATCCTTACCCCGTGCTGCGCCCATTCGGCGGCCATGGAACGGGTGAGGTGGTGAACGGCAGCCTTGGAGACGTTATAGGCGGTCTGCGGCTGCGGCCGGTTGCAGATGATGCCCGACATCGAGCCGAGATTGACGATCGCGCCCCGTTTCATCGCCACCATATGGCGGCCGAAGGCGCGCGAGCACCAGAAGACGCCGTTGACGTTGACATCCATCATCCGCAGCCAATCGGCGTCCGTGACGTCCTCTGCGGCAATCCCGTTCTGGCCGATCCCGGCATTGTTGACCAGGATCGTCGCCGGACGACCACCCTCGGCAAGTTCATTGGCAATCGCCTCCATGCGGGCGGAATCGGTCACGTCGCCGACACGAAGTTCGACATCATATCCTTTATCCTTGAGCGCCAGCGCCTGTTCTGCATCGGCCTCGTTGCGCTCTATGACGACGACGGCTGCACCGGCTTCGGCGAGCGCGTGTGCACAGCAAAGCCCGATGGCGCGCCCGCCGCCGGTGACGACGGCGCGCTCGCCGTCAAGACGGAATTTCTCCTGATAGCTCATGGTTTGCTCCTCAGATATCGAACGCGCTCGGGAGAACGACGATGTCGCGGATCGTCACGTTGCGCGGACGCGTCAGCATGAACATGATGGCGTCGGCCACCTCCTTGGGCTCGATCAGGGCGCCGGCCTCCTTCGCCTTGCGCAGGTTCTCCTCCGGCCAGTCGGCAAGCAGCGCGCTGATGACGGGTCCCGGCGAAACCGAGCCGACACGAATGCCGCTTTTCAAAAGCTGACGGCGCATCGTCTGGACGAAGCAGTGCATCGCCCATTTCGACGGCGAATAGACGGGCTCCCACGGGACGGGCGAATGGCCTGCGACCGAGCTCGTGACGACGATGTCGCCGCTGCCGCGTTCGATCATATGCGGAATGACGGTCCGGACGTTCTTGATGACGACATTGACGTTGAGGTTCAGCATCCGGTCGATCGCGTCGAGATTGGCATCCGCAAGGTCGCCGCCGATATAGGTGCCGGCATTGGCATGCAGAATGTCGAGCTGCCCTACCTTCGACGACACGCGGTCGAGAAGCTGGGCACATGCCTGCGCATCCAGCAGGTCCAAAGCGAGAGGTATTGCCCGTACGCCAAGGCGCTCGCTGGCTGCCGCCAGCGCCTTCTCGTCGCGGTCGACAAGAACGACCGTGGCGCCTGCTGCGATCATCGCCTCCGTCGACGCCATTCCGATACCGGACGCGGCGCCCGTGATCGCGGCGACCTTCCCTTTCAACTCGTTCATTCCTTCCTCCTTGGTTGGGGCGGCCTATCTCGCTCCGCCGCATGCTGCATGATATTCGGCAAGGCTCTTCGTCACCCGCCAGACCAACAACGCCTCCGGGTCGAGCGGCGCATCGGAAAACTGCTCGGCAGCCGGCATGTGCTGCCAGAAGAGCGGGCGCGGTACGGATTTTCCCGCAAGCGCGCCGCAAAGACGTGCGACCGCGGATTGCGCCTGCTCGGATGTCCAATAGTAGCGAATGCGATCGGACAGCGAATAATGCCGAAGCCAGCGCCGCTCGTCCTCGCTGCCGTGATAGTGGCGGCTCCAATTGTCCCGATGCGCCAGCATCAGGGCCTCCATCGCGGCATATAGCGGACGCTCGCCATAATCAGGCACGAGGTCGGATGCGATCAAATCCAGCCCGTAGAGGGCTTCGCGCAGGACGAAGGTCAGTTCCGGCCCGACCTTCAGGATCGGAAAACCGTCTGCGACGAGCGCGGCCAGCGGACCGATGCCCTGATAGTCGGTGGAATGCGCCTCAAACACGAATTGCGGCTCGTCGTCGAGCACCTGCTTCAACGCCTCGATCTTGCTGCGGTCGTAGCTGACGACATTGTGGTTGCCGAATTCGACGCCCGGCTGCACCACAAGGCCGATGGCGCGCGCAAAGGCTTCCGCCAGACCGGCTTCGGCGAAGACACGACGATGGACGTCGATGGTGCGCCTGGCGGCCGAAGCGGCAGTCGGCTCGATCGCAGTCAATGCATGATCGGCGCCGCCAGGAGGAGGAACCTCGGTGCCGATGACATAGACCGGCATGGCAGCCCCTGCCCGCCTTGCCGCGGTCTCCGCGACAGCGGCAAGGCGGGCCGCGCGACGGGCGGTCGCCTCGTCGTCCAATGCGGCGGGTTCCCCCAGGCAGCCCATCGATGCGTCGAGATGGATCTTGCGGAACCCGGCCTCGATATAGGCCGCCACCATCCGCTCGGCTTCAGCTATGGCCTCGTCAGCCGCCCGATCCCGCCAGGGGTTCGGTCCGAGATGGTCGCCGCCCAGCACAATGAGGCTTTCCGGGCAGCCCTCCTCTTTGGCAATGCGCAAAACCAGAGCCGCAAAGTCTGCGGGGGTCATCCCGGTATAGCCGCCCAGATGGTTCACCTGGTTGCAGGTGGCTTCGATCAGAACCGTGCTCGAACGGTCGCGCCCGTGACGCAGTGCCGCCCGCAAGACGACCGGATGGGCCGAGCAGACGGAGGTAATGCCGGCCGGACGACCCTCAGCCCTGAGCGCAGCCAGTTCGGTGAGCGCAATCTGCATCAGGAGCGCCTTTGCGTTGAGGCGATGAACGCGTCGAGTTCCCAGCGGGTGCCTGCACCCTCCATCGGGCCGCGGACCGTCACGTTGCGCGCACCAGCGGCCGACCCGTAGGTGAGTGCCTCGCCTGGTGACATTCCGAGCCGCCGGCAGGTGAGGTAGGCCCCGCCGAAACAGTCGCCGGCGCCGGTCGGATCGACCTCCTCGACGAGGAAGGCAGGAGCATCGATACGGTCCCCCTCTCTGCCGAAATAGGTCGCGCCCTCTGCACCGCGCTTCAGCACGATCTCCTTCACGCCGATGTCGAACAGGCGCCGGATCGCATCGGCCTCGCCCGCGATGCCTGCGGCGCGCTCGAGTTCTTCCCCCGACGGCAAGAGCAGATCGGCCGTGGCGACAAGCCGGGAAAACCGGCGCTCGGTATCCTCGTCGAGCTGCAATTCCTTGCGCAGGTTCGGATCGACCGAGAGCGTGCCGCCGCGCGCCTTCACGATATCGACCGCCCTGTCGATGACCTCCCGCGCGCTGGGAACGGAGAGAGCCGAACCCATGACATGAAGATGCCCGCTGCGGCTCACGAGATCGCTGACCCCCGCGGACCAGCCGAAGCGGGCGGCCGCCGATCTGGCTATATTGTAGACGAAGTCGCGGGAGCCGTCCTTGCGGTAGCGGACGAAGGCGCTTCCCGTCGGATAATCGGGATCGACGGTGATGGCGGACACATCGACACCATCGCGCTTGAGGCGGTCGATATTGACGCGGCCGAAATCGTCGTTGCCGACCGCCCCCACCATTGCTGCCGCTCCGCCGAGCCGGCCGCATTGCGAGATGAAGATTGCCGGCGCCCCGCTTGCGAACGGCCCGACAAGCGGCTGGGCTTCAAGGAACCCCTCGCCGAGCGTCGTGGCGACGATCTCCACCAGGATCTCGCCGACGCAAACCGTGGGGCCGAGTTGGTCCGGAGCCAGCACTGAAGCCATTGCAATCCCGCTTTCGATAGATGCCGCTAAATCGCAGTTGATCGTTGTATTGCACCGTCTTCGCCACCGAATTCCTCGTTTTCGAGGGAAAGGAAGCGCCCGTGCAGCATGCATGCCGCCCCAAAGGCGGAACCGAATTCCGCGTCGTCATCGACGACGATCGCGGGTGTCGGAAAAGGAATATTCTGGCCCTCCGACATGTGGACGGCCACGCGGGCCGCCACCATCGGATAAAGCGAGGCGACGGAACCGCCCAGAACGATCCGGTCCGGATCGAGCAGGCGGCAGGCCTGCAGCAGCGCATAGGCCAGATGCCGCGACCAGATCTCCGCTATGTTTACCGCGTCCGGAACGCGATCGCGAACGTCGGTGAGAAATTCCTGCAGGTCGGCGTCGGCGCGGCCGGTCGCTTCCCTGTACTGCCGGATCAGCACCTCGCGGCCGATCAGCTGCTCGAATTTCTGCCCGCCGCTTCCCGGCACGAGGGTATGGCCGATCTCACCCGCGAGGCCATGGCCGCCGCGAAACAGCTTTCCATCGATCATGATCCCGCCGCCGACACCGGTCTCCATGAGCAGGAAGAGCGTCACGCCGGCAACGCCGTGACGATAGCTGTCGCCGATCGCGAAAGCGTTGGCGTCGTTTTCCACCGCGATCGGCACCTCGGCCGGAAAGGCGCTGCGGCCGATCTCCTTCAACGGCACGTCCCGCCAGCCGATGATCGGCGCAAGCGTGACAATTCCGTCCGGCCGGATATGGGCCGGCACGGATATGCCGAGCCCCTTGCAGCGCTCGATCATCTGCTTCGGCATGGCGTCCGTGATGAGCTCGACCCCGCGCGCCACGGCCTCCTCCACGCTTGAGGACTGGGCGTGGAAAGCGAGCCTGCGGCAGACCCGGACATCTGCCGAAAAATCCACGACAACGGCAGATATATGCTCGACGCCGAGTTCGATCCCGGCAAAGAACGCGGCATCCGGCACCAGTTCGAGCATGATTCCCGGACGGCCGGCGCGGGATTGCTCCGAGCGCTGCTTGCTGCTCTCCTCCGATTCCTGGACCAGGCCGCTTTCCGTCAGTTCGGCAACGATCTCGCCTGACGACGAACGGTTCATGCCGAGCTTCCGCGCCAGATCGGCCCGGCTCAGGCGGCGATGGCTGTAGATCGTCTGCAGGGCGGCAACGATGTTGTTCTGCCGGATCCTGCGCGGCGAGCTTCCGATGGAGACAGTGTCATTCATTTTCATTTCTCTTCAAATCGACTGCTCCAGCCTATACGTGCGAAGCAGATCGGCAGAAGGATTATCACGGGCGCGCGTTCGTGACGCGCCGCCGCTTGGCTTCCTCGTATTTCAGTTCGATATAGCGCTTGGCATGAGCGGCCAGCGGATCGTTGTCGGTCCAGGTATCGCGCCAGATTGCACAGGCGAGCGAGAGGCCTTCGTCGACCACGGCGGTCGAAAAGCTTTCGAACACGATGTCGCGCCTGTAGTCGATATCGAGCAGCGCATCGAAAATAAGGTCGAAATTGATGACGCCGTCGCCGAGGTAGCCGCGATTGCTTTCGCCAATGTGGAAATAGCCGATCTTGTCGCCGGCAAGCCGGATCGCGGCCGCCGGATTTGCTTCCTCGATATTCATGTGGAACGTGTCGAGATGCAGCCGGACATGGTCCGACCCGGTTTCGGAGATGAACTTCAATCCCTGGGCCGTGGTGTTCAGAAGGTTCGTCTCGAAACGGTTCACGATCTCCAGGACGAGATCGACCCTCGCATCCCGCGCGATATCCGCAGTCGCGGCGATCGCGGCGACGCTGTTGTCCCAGCCCCTCTTCGTCGGCTGCCGGTTATATTTGGTATGCGCGGAATAAAGGATGCCGCCGAGCTTGTTTCCACCGATGTCACGAACCGCCCGCACGGCATCGGCCAGCATCTGCCTGCCGGCGGCAACGGCCGCCATATCCTCGCTAGAAATATCCTTGTCGACAGGCAGGCCCATCGTCACGCCGATCTCGACATCGAGCGACTGGGCGAGCTTCGCCAGACGATCGAGATTGAATCTCTCGGGGCGCAGATAGGCAAATTCGATCGTACGATATCCGTGCTCGGCTGTCTTGTTGAGAGCCATTTCGAGCCCCTCCTGCGTTTGGCCGCCTGTCCATACAAATGAATGGATACCCAATCGACGCATAGCCGTTTTCCTCCGCTGGATGCCTATCTCCGCGCCACAGCTATGCCATTTAGTATGGTAACGCAACAAATAAATTTACAGATCGTAATTTTGCTTCCGCGAGAAATCTGATTGCGATGCAGCAATTTCCATCGTATCTGCGTCGCCATGGATTTTATGCGAAAATTACTTTCTACCGAAATCAACGACATAGCCCACATATTTGCAGGTTTAGACAACAAATATTGCGCGGACACCGATTTTCATCTACACAATGACCCGGCGAAATGATCTCGCTGCTATCTGGGAGGATTGAAATGAACTACGCTTTGAAAGCCAGCGCGCTTGCGCTGACGCTCAGCCTCGCCACCGCCGCGTCGCCGGCCTGGGCAGACTTCTGGTCGGACGCCGGCGCCAAATTCAAGGGCGTGACCCTGCACGGCGTGACCGAAAGCACGCCGCCGTCCAATTACATCAAGGATGTGCTCGCGCCCGAATTCGAGAAGAAGACCGGCATCAAGGTCGAAATCGAGACGACGTCCTGGGATCAGATGTACGACAAGGCCATCAAGGACATGGAGGCCAAGACCGGCATCTACGACATGGTCTACATCGAGCAGGACATCATCTACTCGTATCTGGCGCGCAATTTCCTGGTCGACATCACCCAGACGCTGAAGGATCAGCCGGATCTGAAGGCGCCGACCTACGATGACGCGAACTTCACCAGCTTCGCCGACTATTTCAAGGACGCGAAGGGAGATCTCTTCGGCGTGCCGATGGAAGCCTTCCTCAAGACCTACCTCTACCGCAAGGACCTCTTCGACGACCCGAAGATCAAGGAAGCCTTCAAGAAGGAAACCGGCAAGGACCTGAAGCCGGCGACCACGCATGAGGACTACACACAGATCGCCGAATTCTTCACCAAATACGGAAAGGACAACGGTCTCGAGCTCTGGGGTACGACCGCTCAGGCCCATACGGGCCACGCCGCATCCTGGTACGAATATTTCGAATCCATCGCGCCGACCTTCGGCGTCTACAACTGGGGCATCGACGCCAGCAACAACTACGCGGCGACGGTCGAGCATGGCGGCGCCATGAACAGCGACAAGGCGAAGGCCGCGTTGAAATACTGGCTGCACCTGCGCGATATCGCGCCGCCGGAATCGACGCAATCGACCTGGACGGAAACGGCGACGACCTTCGCGGCGGGCCGCGTCGCCCAGGGATTGATCTACGGCGAGAACGCGGCCTGGATCGCCAGCGATCCTGCGCAGTCAAAGGTGGTCGACAAGGTAGGCTTCGCCCTGCCGCCGCTTGAACCGGGCGTTCTGGAGGATGCCAAGTCCGGAAAGGGCTACATCGGCTATTATGACGGTGGCGCCTTCGGCCTGCCGATTACATCCAAGAACAAGGAAGCCGCGCTGCTCTTCCTCGAATTCATGGGGCAGAACGACGTGCAGCCCGATTGGGCGATCGCCGCACCGCGCATCACCAACACGGCAACCTTCGACGATCCGAAGGTCAAGGCGATGGATGTCAAGCTCGGCGGCTTCTATACGATGCTGAAGGATCAGGGCAAGCTCTTCGCCGGCGCCCCCCCGTATCCGTTCCACGCCCAGCTGCGTGAAGCCACCCTGCCGATCTTCTTCGACATTCTGACCGGCAAGATCGCCCCCGACGAAGGCCTCGACCAGATGGCGGCCAAGACGGAAGAGGAGCTCACGTCGCTCGGCTATCGCAAATAAGTCATCCTCCCCACCTTGGCGGGTCGTCTTCGCTTGGCGACCCGTCTCTTTCCTGGCTCGATAGGTCGCCCAACGGGCGCCAAAGAGGATGAAGCGATGCATTCGCAAAAGTTTGGATGGCTGCTGCTGTCACCGACGATCCTGATCCTCGGGCTCTTCGGTATTTTTCCTTTCATCTATGTCGTCTGGGTTTCCTTTCATCAATGGAACCCTTTTGCCGCAAATCCGCTGATGGTCTTCAACTGGGCTTCGAACTACCGAAGTCTCGTCTTCGACAAACAGTTCCTCGCCTCGCTCGGCATCACCGTCGCCTTCGTCTTCTTTGCCGTCGTTTCCGAGCTCGTGCTTGGATATATGCTCGCGCAGGCACTGATGAAGGACTTTCCGGGAAAGGCCTTCTTCCGCACCATCCACACTCTTCCGCTGATCATGGCGCCTATCATCGTCGGCTCGGTGTGGAAACTGATGACCACACCGTCGATCGGCATCATCCCGTACCTGCTGCGAAACTGGTTCGGCTATGATCTGAACATCGGCCAGAGCGCGCTCGCCGCCTTCACCATCACCGTCATCATGGACGTCTGGCACTGGACGCCATTGGTCACGCTGTCCCTGATCGCCGCCCTGGTTTCGCTTCCGCCCGATCCCTTCGAACAGGCGCAGATCGATGGCGCCGGCAAGAGCCAGATCTTCTGGCATATTACGCTGCCACTGATCCGCCCTGCCCTTCTGGCAACGGTATTCATCAGGCTCATGGACGCGCTGCGCACGGTCGACGAGGTTCTGATGCTGACCGGCGGCGGTCCGGGGTCCTCGACGCGCTATATCGGCGTCCACATCTTCAGGGAAGTCTTCCCGAAAACGAACTACGGCTACGGTTCGGCGATCTCGGTCGTCGTGCTCTACCTCACCATCGTCGTCTGCTGGCTGCTCTATGTCGGCCTGATTGCTCCCCGCGCGAAGAGAGGCTGATGCCATGAAGAGACAGAACCCCTGGCTTTCGGTTCTCCTGTGGACGCTGATCAGCTTTGCGACCCTTTTCCCGATTTACTGGCTCTTCGTCATCTCGGTGAAGCAGCCCTTCGATCTGTTCTCTACGCCTGATGTCGTCCTGCGGAGCTTCTTCTGGAAGAATTACCAGGACGTGCTGACGAACGAGACCCTGCGGCGATACATGATCAACTCGCTCGTCATCTCGTCCGGCAACGCGGTCCTGGTCACGACACTCGGCTTCCTGGCCTGTTACGCGCTGTCGCGCTTCGACCTCGCCGGCAAGGAAAGCATCTTCTTCTGGACGATCACCAACCGCATGGCGCCGCCGGCGGTCTTCCTGCTGCCGCTCTTCCTGCTTCTGACCCAGGTCTACAAGTTCGGCGACTTCTCACTCGCGGATTCCAGGCTCGGCATGATCCTGGTCTACTGCTCGTTCAACCTTCCCTTCGCCATCTGGACGCTGCGACCGACGGTAGAGGGCATTCCGAAGGAACTGGACGAAGCGGCCTATGTGGATGGCGCAAGTCCCTGGATGGTCCTCTACGACATCGTCTTCCCCCTGGCGCGACCGGGCCTTGCGGTGACGCTCATCCTCACCTGGGTCTTCGCGTGGAACGAATATCTGCTTGCCGCCACGCTGACCAATTTCAACGCCCGAACGCTTACAACCGGCCTATCGGAATATGTGACGACGACTGGCACGGCCTGGGGCATCATGGCGGCGATCTCCATGCTGACTTTGATCCCGGCGCTCATCGTCTTCTCGGTCGTGCAGCGTCACATCGTTGCCGGTCTGACCTTCGGCGCAGTGAAAGGATAGCAAGATGGCTTCGGATTCTGAAAACAACGAAAAGCAGCCGGGCTTCCTGCCGATCGAGACCAACTGGTTCGACCGGCTGTTCATCTCGGTCGTCATCTGGGTCGCGCTGTCCCTGCTCTGGATGCGGTTCATCGAACCGTTCGGGCTTTCGGTGTGGTTTGCGGTGGCAATCTCCGCCGCGCTTGGCGCCTACATTATCTGGAAAGGGTGAACCGATGGTCTTTTTGAACAAAATCAAGACGCAAGCCGTGCTGGACTAGGGAGAAACGACATTGGCAAATGTACAGGTCAGCGACGTCACCAAGAGATATGGCGCTCTTCAGGTCATGCACGGCGTCAGCGTCGATATCGAGGATGGCGAATTCGTCGTTCTGGTCGGCCCTTCCGGCTGCGGCAAGTCCACGCTGCTGCGCATGATCGCCGGTCTCGAGACCGTCAGCAGCGGCGATATCAGGATCGGCGGGCGCGACGTCACCAACGCTCCGCCGAAGGAACGCGACATCGCCATGGTCTTCCAGAGCTACGCGCTCTATCCGCACAAGACGGTCGCCGAAAATATGGGCTTTCCGCTGAAGATGGCCAAACGGCCAAAGTCGGAGATCGACGAGAAGGTCGGAAAGGCAGCCGCAATCCTCGATCTGACGCGGTATCTCGACCGCTATCCGAAACAGCTGTCGGGCGGGCAGCGGCAGCGCGTCGCCATGGGCCGGGCGATCGTGCGCGACCCGCAGGTCTTCCTTTTCGACGAGCCGCTGTCCAACCTCGACGCCAAACTTCGCGTCACCATGCGTGTCGAGATCAAGGAGCTGCACCAGCGGCTGAAAACGACCACAATCTATGTCACGCATGACCAGATCGAAGCCATGACGATGGCGAACAAGATCGTCGTCATGCGTGACGGACGGGTGGAACAGGTCGGCAAGCCCCTCGACCTCTACGACTTCCCGGCCAATCTCTTCGTCGCCGGCTTCATCGGCAGCCCGTCGATGAACTTCCTCCAGGGCAAGATCGCAACGCGGGACGGCAGGCAGGTCGTCGTCACCGATCAGGGCGTCGTCCTGCCGGTGGACCGCGTGAATGCCGAGGACGGCAAGACGGTGACATACGGCATTCGGCCGGAACACATCACCATCGCCGAGGACGGCATTCCGGTTGAGGTGTCGGTCTATGAGCCGACGGGCTCCGAAACGTTGATCTTCGGCCGTGTCGGCGGCGTGCCGATCGACGCGCTTATCCGCGAGCGCATCGAAGTCACGCCCGGCAAGGTGCTGCATTTTCATATTGATCCCCGCCGCGTTCACATCTTTGATCAGGCAACGGGTCAACGATTGTAAGGTGAGGAACAGATGGATTTCCAAGGCAAAAAAGTAATCGTCACCGGTGCCGGCAAGGGCATCGGTCGCGTCGTCGCAGAAACATTGGTCAGGCGGGGCGCTGACGTCGCGGCATTGACGAGAAGTGCCGATGATGTCGTATCGCTCCGCGAGGAACTGGGCTGCCAGGCCGTTCAGGTCGACCTTGCCGATGCGAAGGCGACGCGGGAGGCTGCACGCGCCGTGCTCCCGGCCGATTTTCTGATCAATTGCGCGGGGACCACCGAACTGCAGTCCTTTCTCGATACGACCGTCGAGGCCTTCGATCATCTGATCGCCGTCAACACGCGCGCGCCGATGATCGTCGCCCAGGAATATGCGCGCTCGTTGATCGAGGCCGGCCGTCACGGCGCCATCGTCAATGTCTCCTCCGTCGCCGCCTTCGTCGGCATCCCCGACCATGCGGCCTATTGCGCTTCAAAGGGCGGTCTGGACGGGTTGACGCGGGTCATGGCCAAGGAGCTGGCGCCACAGGGCATTCGCGTGAACGGGGTGCACCCGACGGTGACGCTGACGCCGATGGCGATCAAGGCCTGGAGCGATCCGGAAAAGGCCGCCGGCATGCTGAAGCGCATTCCCGTCGGGCGGTTCGCAGAGTCTCAGGACGTGGCGGAGGTGATCCTGTTCCTGCTCTCGGACGAAGCCGCGATGGTCAACGGCATTTCGATGCCGGTTGACGGCGGCTACATGATCGCGTGAGGCTTCGCATGACCTGGCCGGACAGATCTTGCCCGGTCAGGCCTCAAGCCTTGGCGGGCATTTTCATCACCCTGGCCTCGGCTGCGTCCTGCGCATCCGGCAGCATGAAATCCAGGTCGCAGCCGTTTTCGGCCTGCATTACATGCCGATTGTAAAGCCCGAGCCAGCCGCGGGTTTCGGCGGCCGGTGCAGGCGTCGGCAAACGTCTGGCAAGTTCTGCCTCCTCGACCAGCAGTTCCAGCCGGCGCTCCCGGACGCTCATGCGGATCATATCGCCGTTGCGCACCAGCGCCAGCGGTCCCCCGGCTGCCGATTCCGGCGAGACGTGCAGCACGATCGTGCCATAGGCCGTACCGCTCATGCGCGCATCGGAAATGCGCAGCATGTCCTTCACACCCTTGCGGGCAAGTTTGGACGGAATCGGCAGATAGCCCGATTCCGGCATGCCCGATGCCTTCGGTCCGGCATTCTTCAGCACCAGAATATCGTCTTCCGTGACATCCAGATCGGGATCGTCGATGCGGTCGGAGAGATCCTTCAGCCCTTCGAACACGACCGCGCGGCCGGTCTTTTCGAACAGCCGCTCGTCGGCTGCCGCACGTTTCAGGATCGCGCCCTTCGGCGCCAGGTTGCCGAAGAGGGCAACAAGCCCGCCATCGGCGCGGATCGGCGTTTCCACCGGCCGGATGACGCTGCCGTCGATCCAGCTGTCGTCGGGCGGCACGAGGTCGGCCAGCGCCTCGCCCGTCACTGTGCGGGCCGAAAGGTCGAGATGGTCGCCGAGCCGCCGCAACAGCGCGCCGACGCCGCCGGCATAGAAGAAGTCCTCCATATAGGCGTCACCGGTTGGCTTGAGATCGACAAGCACGGGTGTGGCGTCCGACATGGCGTTGAGCTTGTCGAGATCGACCTTGAGGCCGAGCCGGCCGGCGATGGCCGCCAGATGGATGATGGCATTGGTGGAACCGCTGATGGCGAGCAGCGTCTTCAGCGCGTTGTCGATCGTCGCCTGCGTCACCGTCTCCTTGAACGTGCGGCCGGAAGCGATGAGACCCATGGCCGCCGTACCCGTGGCTTCGGCGGCACGGAGGCGATCGGCATGGACGGCGGGAATGGCAGCCGTTCCCGGCAGCATCAGACCCATGACCTCGAGCATGATCGCCATGCTGGAGGCCGTGCCCATGACGGCGCAGGTGCCGGCCGTGGTCGCCAGCGAACCTTCGACCTGATCGATCTGTTTGTCTTCCAGCTCCCCGGCGCGATAGCGCGCCCAGAAACGGCGGCAATCGGTGCAGGCGCCAAGGCGCTCGCCCTGATAGCGCGATGTCATCATCGGCCCGGTCGCAAGCACGATCGCCGGCTTGTTGGCCGAGGCGGCCCCCATGACGAGCGCCGGAAGCGTCTTGTCGCACCCGCCAACGAGCACGACGGCATCCATCGGCTGGGCGCGGACCATTTCCTCCACGTCCATCGCCATCAGGTTGCGGAAAACCATGCTGGTCGGGTTCAGAAAGACCTCACCGAGCGAGGTGACGGGGAAATCGAGCGGCAGGCCGCCCGCGGCGAGAACCCCGCGCTTGACGGCTTCCACCAGCTCCGGCACGCCGCGATGGCAATTGTTGAAGCCGCTTGCCGTCCAGGTAATACCGACGACAGGCTTTTCCAGCATCTTGCGGGAATAGCCCATGGAGGATGCGAAGGAGCGGCGCAGATAGGCGGCGAAGCGCGGATCGCCGTAGTTCGTCAGGCCGTTGGTAATGCCTTTCTCGGTCTTGGTCATGCGGGCCGGCCTTTCAGGAGAAACGTGCTTCAGGGTCCGGCGTATCGCCAGGCTTGGCCAGAAAATCGAGGTCGCAGCCCTCATCCGCCTGCAGCACATGCTGGGAGAAGAGCGCACCGTAACCCCGCTCGTAATGCGGTGGCGGCGGGACCCATTCGGCGCGGCGACGGGCAAATTCTTCCTCGGAGATCAGCAGATCAAGGCTGCGCCCCTCTGTGTCCAGGCTGATGAGATCGCCGGTCTTGACCAGCGCCAGAGGGCCGCCAACGCGGCTTTCCGGACAGACATGCAGGATGCAGGTGCCATAGCTCGTGCCGCTCATGCGCGCGTCGGAGAGGCGCACCATGTCACGCACCCCCTGTTCGAGCAATTTCTTGGGGATCGGCAGCATGCCCCATTCCGGCATGCCCGGCGCGCCGGTCGGCCCGGCATCCTGCAGCACGAGGACGCTATCGGGTGTCACGTCGAGATCGGGATTGTCGATCTGTGCGAGCATCTCCTTGAAGTTCTTGAAGACGATTGCCGGACCGGTGTGCTGCAGGAGGTTCGGGCTTGCCGCAGCGCGCTTCAGCACAGCGCCGCGCGGCGCAAGATTGCCCTTGAGCACCACGAGCCCACCGGCCGCATAGACCGGATCGGACAGCGGCCGGATGACCTCGTCATCGTAGGGTGCCGCCCCCTCGATCTCCTCTCCGAGCGTACGACCCGTCACGGTCATGCAGGAAAGATCGAGATGATCCCTGATGACGGAGAGCAGCGCGCGAAGCCCGCCGGAATAATAGAAGTCTTCCATCAGGTATTTGCCCGACGGCTGCAAATTGCAGATGACGGGCACGGCCTCGGCCGCCGCGGAAAAGTCATCGAGCGACAGGTCGACATTCAGGCGCCTTGCCATCGCGATCAGATGGATCAGCGAATTGGTGGAGCCCGACAGCGCCATGTCGGTGACGATAGCATTAAGGAAGCTTGCCCGCGTGACGACGTCGCGCGGGCGCAGGTCTTCCCAGACCATCTCGACGATGCGCCGGCCGGCTGTGCTCGCCATCTGCGAATGCGTGGAATCGACGGCCGGAATGGAGCTTGCGCCCGGCAGCGTCATGCCGAGAACATCGGCAAGCGAGGTCATGGTGGAAGCCGTGCCCATCGTGTTGCAGGTGCCGGGCGAACGTGCCGTGCCTTCGCCGAAGGCCCGCCAGGTCTTCTCGTCGATCTTGCCGGCGCGGAAATCGGCAAGTGCTGCCCAGGTGCTGGAGCCCGTGCCGAGATTGCGACGGCCACGGAAATGGCCGCTCAGCATCGCGCCCGCCGGCACGAAGATCGCCGGAATGTTCATGCTGGCCGCGCCCATCAGCAGGGCCGGCGTGGTCTTGTCGCAGCCGCCCATCAATACGGCGCCGTCGATCGGATGCGAGCGGAGGATTTCCTCCGTGTCCATGGCGAGCAGATTGCGATAGATCAGCGTACTCGGGCGCACATAGGTCTCGCCGACGCTAAGCGCCGGCAGTTCCACCGGAAAGCCGCCGGCCTGCCAGATGCCGCGCTTCACTTCCTCGACGCGCTGCGGGAAATGCGTGTGGCAGGAATTGAGATCGGACCAGGTATTGAGGATGCCGATGACGGGCTTGCCCTGAAAATCCTCGCTCGTATAGCCCATCTGTTTGGTGCGGTAGGACTTGTGGTTGCCAGGCTGGCCGCTTGCGCCGAACCAGCGCTGGCTGCGCAGATCCGCAAGGGCAATCTTCTTGTCTTTTGTCATCGGCTTGCCTTCAGAGCAGACGCGTATGCGTGAACTTGATGTTGAGATAGTCGTGGATCGCCGTCGGCCCACCCTCGCGGCCATAACCGCTCTGCTTGACGCCGCCGAAAGGCCCTTCTGGGATCGCAACCACGCAGGTGTTGATGCCAACCATGCCGGCCTCGATGCGTTCGGAGACCATGGTCGCCGCACTCAGCGAACGGGTGAAGAGATAGGAGGCAAGGCCGGCCTCAAGCGCATTGGCCCGAGCGATCGCTTCCTCGACGTCGGAGAAAGGCAGGATGGGGGCGACCGGCGCGAAAGGCTCCTCGCGCAGAATCTCCGAGTCCGGATGCACATCCATCATCACGGTCGGCTCGAAGAAATAGCCGGCATTGATATCGGCAGGACGCCCGCCGCCGCACAGGATATTTGCGCCGCGCTGGCGGGCATCCGCCACCAGCGCTTCGGCGCGGTCGCGCTGGCGGATCGTGGTCATCGGTCCCATGGTGACGGCGCGGTCGAGCCCGTTGCCGAGCTTGAGACGCTTGGCGACTTTCACAAAACCATCGGCGAATTCATCGGCCAGCTTTTCGTGCACATAGAAGCGGCTCGGAGCGGCGCAGACCTGTCCGGAATTGCGGAATTTGGCGAGAGCCGCCGTTTCCGCCGCAAAGGCGACATCGGCGTCTTCGAGCACGAGGACCGGCGCATGGCCGCCAAGCTCCATCGTCAACCGCTTCACCGTATCGGCGCTCTGGTGAATCAGGATCTTGCCGACGCGGGTCGAGCCGGTGAAGGAAACCTTGCGTACCGAGGTTGCTGCCATCAGTGGCGCAATCACCTCTTCCGGCGTACCGAAGAGCAAGGTGATGGCGCCTGCCGGCAGGCCGGCGTCCACGCAACATTGCACCATGGCGGCAACGCAGGCCGGCGCTTCCTCGGCGGGACGTACGATGACGCTGCAGCCGGCGGCAAGCGCCATGCAGATCTTGCGGGCCGAGAGGTTGATCAGGAAATTCCAGGCCGTCAGCGCCAGCACGACACCGACAGGCTCGTAGGTCATCAGGCCGCGACCGCCCGGGCCACGCGAATTGACGGTTTCGCCGGAAAGCTGGCGGGCCTGATCGGCGGCCCATTCGAAATGCTCAGCGCCGGAGATGACCTCCGCCTCGGCTTCGCCGATCGGCTTGCCGACCTCCATCGTCAAAAGCCGGGCGATCTCCGGCATGCGTTCGCGGATCAGGCCGGCGATCTTGCGCAGCATGTCGGAGCGTGCCCAGGGACCGACCTTGCGCCATTCGGCAAAGCCGCGCTCGGCCGATACCAATGCGTCAGCGACGTCGGCACCGCTGGCGAAAGCCAGCTCGCCGAGGACCTCTTCGGTTGCGGGATTGATCACCGCAAAATCGCTGCGGCTGCGGCCCTTTCGAAGCTCATTGCCGATGATCAGCGCAGGCGCCTGATATGTCATCATTCCTCCCTGTCCCGCCTCCGTCAGATTTGCCATGTGCCTATAATCTCTGCACTATCGGCCTCTGCCGGCGAACGGGGACAATTCCTGTCGGCTCCACATTCCAAATTGCGCACAAAATTGTCAACAAAATAGTTGCCGAAAAATTTCATCCGTGCCAGTTTTTCTTCGCCGTGTGGTGATATGGTCTTTCCGTCACCCTTTCTCCTTTCACATGTGATCCGCTATGACCCAATATCCCGTCGCCGCCCTCATCGCCCCGCATGCCAAGCTCATCCCGGTTCTGCATGTGGAAAATGCCGATCATGCCGAACCGCTGCTGGAGGCGCTTGTCAGCGCCGGCATCAAGATCCTCGAAGTGACGCTGCGCAGTGCGGCCGGCCCCGAAGTCATCCGCCGTATGCGCAAGATGAACACCGATGCGGTCATCGGTGCCGGTACCGTCACCAAGGCCGATCAGCTGAAACCGGTCGTCGAAGCCGGCGCGATGTTTGGTGTCAGCCCTGCCCTCACACCCGCGCTTGCCGAGCAGGTCCGGCTTTCCGGCCTTCCCTTCCTGCCGGGCATCTGCACGCCGAGCGAATCCCTCTACGCGCGCGAATGCGGCTTCTTCGAACAGAAGTTCTTTCCCGCCGACCTCTTCGGCGGCATGGGCTTCATCAAGCATGTCGATCCGCTCTTTCCCGACGTGCGCTTCTGCCCGACCGGCGGCATTTCGGACGAGAACTCGAGCCAGTATCTGGCACTGCGCAACATTTTCGCCGTTGGCGGCGCCTTTCTCGCGCCACGCGATCTCATCGAAAAGGCCGACTGGAAGACGATTCACGAACGCGGCAAGGCATCGGTGGCAGCCGCCAGCCGTTGATCAACCTTCGAACAGCGGCTCCGGCAGGCCCGTGACGTCGAGATGGATGGCAAAGAGGCCGCCCACCAGGGGTTCGGCCTCCTTTTCCGCAGCGCTCATGCCCTCGTTTGCCGTGGTGATGAACAGCGTGCGGTAATCCGCGCCACCGAAGGCGCACATGGTCACGCGGCTCGCCGGCACTTCGACAATGCGATCGACCCGGCCATCGGGCGTGAAGCGGACGACGCAGCCGCCCATCCAGCGGCCGCTCCAATAGCAGCCATCGGCATCGACAGCGCCGCCGTCGGGCCTTCCCGGTGCACTCTCCCGCTCCAGCCAAAGGCGCCGGTTGCAGGCGATACCGTCGGAGCCGTAGTCGAACCGGAACACTTGCTGTCGGCCGCCGTCGACCCAGTACATGACCCGTCCCTCCGGGCTGAAAGCGAGGCCATTGGCGATGGTGCTGTCATTGGCGAGCGGACGAACGCATTTATCCCGGCTGAGCTGCCAGAGCCGCGCCGAGGCGGCATCGCGCGCCAGATTCATCGAACCTGCGAGAAACCGCCCCTCCCGGTCGCAGCGCCCGTCATTGAAGCGGTGGTTTGCAAGACCGACCTCGGGCTCTGCTATTGTCTCGATCGCACCGCTATCCGGATCGAAGAAGGAAAAGCCGTGCTCCATGGCAAGCACCAGTCCGCGGCTGCGCCGCAACGCGAAGCACCCCACGCGTCCGGGCATCGTGAAACTCCCCACGAGACCTGTCGCCGGATCGATCCGGTGAAGGCGTTTCGCCGGAATGTCCGTCCACCAGAGACACTGGCTTCGTTCATCCCAGACCGGCGATTCCCCGGTCTCGTTTCCGGCCGCCAGCAGCAGTTCAGCCTTCAGTCTCATCCTTTGCCCGCCCCCCGATCCATGCGATAAAAGGACCGTGCCCAGGGGTGGCGAATTTTGTCAACAATTTTGTAGATAAAATGGATGACATTTCACAAGCCGCTGCTAGTGTGACCGCAACTCTCCGCCAACTCCTTCATTCGATTACAGGAAAGGTAAATCCATGTCACAGGCTGCGGTTTTGAACCTCCTCGGCCGGCGGGTCCGGCTCGGTCTCGTCGGTGGGGCGCAGGGCTCGCTGATCGGCCCGGTCCACCGCACTGCCGCCCGCCTGGACGATTGCTTCGAGATCGCCGCCGGCGTCTTCTCCTCCAACGCGACGCGCTCCCTGGAATCGGCGGCCGCTTTCGGCATTCCGCGCGGCTATGCCGATATCGCCTCGATGATATCGGCGGAGAAGGCGCGGCCCGACGGTATCGATGCGGTCGCCATCATGACGCCGAACGACAGCCACTACGACTACGCTGCCGCAGCCCTCGAAGCCGGGCTGGACGTCATCTGCGACAAGCCGCTCACCAATGATTTCGACAGTGCGCAGGCGCTTGCTCGCAAGGCTCGAGAAAAGGGCCGCATCCTGTCGCTCACCCATAATTATTCCGGCTATCCGATGGTGCGCGAAGCTCGCGCCGCCATTGAAGCCGGCGAGATCGGGCCGCTGCGCCTCGTCAATGTCCGCTATGTCCAGGGCTCGCTTGCCAAATATGTCGAGGCCGAGCCGGACAAGATCTCGTCCCGCGTCAAATGGCGTCTCGATGCGGCCAAGGGCGGCAAGAGCCATGTGCTCGGCGACATCGGCACGCATGCGCACCAATTGATGAGCTTCGTCACCGGGCGGCGCATCACCTCCGTGCTCGCCGACGTCGGCCCGTCGCTGCCCGGCCGCACGACCCATGACACGGCACAGATCATTCTCAGGCTCGACGATGGCACGCGCGGACAGATGCTGGTGAGCAAGGTCGCCACCGGCGCCCAGAATGTCGTCGCCATCGAAGCCTATGGCGAGGAAGGCGGTGTCTACTGGAGCCAGTCGGACGCCGACGACCTTCGTGTCATGCGCGCCAATCGTGGCGACGAAATCCGCACCCGCGGCCTGCCGTCGCTGCATCCGCTGGCGCAGCGCGCCACACGCCTGCCCGTCGGCCACCCCGAAGCCTTTTTCGAGGCCTTTGCCAATATCTATACGGATTTCGCCGAACTGGTCGCCGCGCGTATCGCCGGCTCAGCACCCGATCCGCTCGCCAGCCTGATCCCGGACGCATGGACGGGCGTCGACGGCCTCGCCTTCATCGATGCCTGCCTGCAATCGACCGAGACCGGCACCTGGGCCGATGTGAGACCGGTAGAATAAGAAGGCCCGAGCCGCTAAAAATCAGCGGCTCCCGATCCCGAGGATCGACGCGACGGTCTTGTCTTCCAGCGTCTTGCGCATGCCGGCGTCGAAGGCGGATTCTGTGACCTTGATCAGATGGTCGCTGATGAACTGGCGGCCTTCGCGCGCACCGTCATATTTGTTCTTGAAGCAGCATTCCCATTCCAGCGTCGCCCAGCCGTCGTAGCCGAGCCCCGTCAGCCGCGAGAAGATCGTCTTGAAGTCGATCTGACCGTCGCCGGGGCTGCGGAATCGGCCGGCGCGGCCGGCCCAGTCGTTGTAACCGCCATAGACGCCGGTTTTCGCCGACTTGACGAATTCGGCATCCTTGACGTGGAAGGCCCTGATGTAATCGGCATAGAGATCGATGAAGCCGATGTAGTCGACATGCTGCAGCAGGAAGTGGCTCGGATCGTAGAGCAGCTTGCAGCGGGAATGGTTTCCAATCAGGTCGAGGAAGCGCTCGAAGGTCGACCCGTCGTGCAGATCCTCGGTCGGATGCAATTCGAAGCAGATATCGACACCTTCGCTTTCGCAATGATCGAGCACCGGCCTCCAGCGCCTGGCAAGCTCCGCGAAACCCGCCGAAACCAGTTCCTGCGGTACCGGCGGATAGGGATAGAGATAGGGCCAGAGCAGCGAGCCGGAGAACGTGACCATGCGGTCGATGCCGAGACGGCGAGAGGCGGTCGCCGTCAGCTTCAGCTGCTCTTCGGCCCATTGGCGTCGTGCTTCCGGACTGCCGCGAACCTCCACGGGCGCAATCGCATCCTGCGTCACGTCGAAAGCAGGATGCACGGCCATGAGCTGGCCCTGCCGCTGGCTGGTCAGTTCCGTGAGCTCGAGACCATATCTGGCAAGCGTGCCCAGAAAGTCGTCCGCATAGGCCTGGCTTTCGGCCGCTCTCTTCACGTCGAACATATACGGGAAGAAGGTCGGCACCTGCAGAGCCTTGAAGCCGAGATCCGCCGCCCATTCGCAGAGCCCGTCGAGGGTGGAAAGACGGGCATCGGCATTGACGAACTGCGCGATGAAAAGCGCGGGACCTCTGATGGTACGCATGGACGAACTCCGTGGGGGACTGGGATGGATCAGCCGCCGGAAGCAATCTTCCTGGCGGCGTTGATCGCCTTGCGGGCACCGGAGCGCAGCTGCGCGGTTTCGGCGCCGGCAATGACGAAGGCGAAGCCGAATTTCAGAAGCTCGCCTGCGCGTTCGCCGTCACCGGCAAAGGCGCAGGCGAATTTTCCATGTGCGCTGCAGCGCGCGACGGCGTGCTGCATGGCGCTGTCGATCTCGGCGGCATTCGGCGCCACCTGATCGCCGTTCGAGAGCGCGATGGAGAGATCCGAAGGGCCGATGAAGATGCCGTCGATACCGGGCACGCCAAGAATATCGTCAATCGCCTCGAGCGCTGCGCGCGTCTCGATCATGGCAATTGCGACAGTCAGGTCATTGGCCTTCTTGAGATAGTCGTCAGCCGACAGGCCGGTATGGTTGAGCGCGAGCGACGGACCCCAGCTGCGTTCGCCGACCGGCGGATATTTGGTGGTCTTGACGAATGCCTTCGCATCCTCGGCCGAATTGATCATCGGCGCGATGATGCCGGACGCACCGGCATCGAGCAGGCGCGAGGCGGAAGCGAAATCGCCGACCGGAATGCGGGCAATCGCCGGCTTGCCGGCAATGCGCACATGGCCGACGGCGGCGGCCGCAGACGGCAAGTCCCACATCCCGTGCTGCATGTCGAGCACGACGGCATCGAAGGCCTCCTGGGCCAGATGATTGACCAGCAGCGGATCGGGAATACCCACCCAGGCAGAAATCATCTGGCTTTCATGGGTTCTGATCCGGGCCGCAAAGCCGTCGATGTCCGCTGCACTCATGGCATTCTCCTCAATTCGCCAGGCCACCAATGGCCATGTATTTGACCTCGAGGAACTCTTCGATGCCGTATTTCGAACCTTCCCGGCCGATGCCGGACTGCTTCATGCCGCCGAAAGGAGCGACTGCCGTCGAGATGAGTCCCTCGTTGATACCGACAATGCCGAATTCAAGAGCCTCGGCAACCCGGAAGATGCGGCCGACGTCACGCGCGTAGAAATAGGCGGCAAGGCCGAAGGGCGTATCGTTCGCCATTTCGATCGCCTCTTCCTCGGTCTTGAAGCGGAAAAGCGGAGCCACCGGGCCGAAGGTCTCGTCCGAAAAGATCTCCGCCTTGCGGGAGACATCCGAGAGAATGGTGGGCAGATAGAAATTGCCGCCGCGCTGATCGCGCTTGCCGCCGGAGACGATCCTGGCACCGTGTTTGACGGCATCCTCGACATGCGTCTCGACCTTCCTGACCGCCGCTTCGTCGATCAGCGGACCGAGAGTGACGCCCTCCTCCATGCCGTCGCCGAGTTTCAGCTTGGCAACGGCAGCAGCAAGCTTCTCGGCAAAGGCGTCATGCACCTTGTCCTGAACGAGAATGCGGTTGGCGCAGACGCAGGTCTGCCCGGTGTTGCGGAACTTCGAACCGATGGCACCCTTGACCGCCTCATCGAGATCGGCATCGTCGAAAACGATGAAGGGCGCGTTGCCGCCAAGTTCCATGCTGGTCTTCTTGATGGTCGGCGCGCATTCGGCAAGCAGCTTGGCGCCCACCGCGGTGCTGCCGGTGAAAGTAAGCTTGCGCACCTTCGGGCTGCCGGTGATCGCGGGACCTGTTTCAGAGGACGGTCCCGTGATGACATTGCACACGCCGGCAGGAAAACCCGCCTCCTCGGCCAGCACGGCAAGTGCGAGCGCCGAATAGGGTGTCTGGCTTGCCGGACGAATGACGCCGGTGCAGCCTGCCGCCCAGCCCGGGCCGGCCTTGCGGGTGATCATCGCCGAAGGAAAGTTCCAGGGCGTGATGGCCGCAAAAACGCCGATCGGCTGTTTCTGGACGATCAGGCGGCGCCCCGGAACGGGAGATGGGATCGTCTCGCCATAAACGCGCCTTGCCTCCTCGGCAAACCATTCGATGAAGCTTGCGGAATAGACGACCTCGCCGCGGCTTTCGGACAGCGGCTTGCCCTGCTCGATCGTCATGATTGCCGCAAGGTCCTCAAGGTTCTCGTGCATCAGTTCGGCGAGCTTCCAGAGGTGATTGGCGCGCTGCTCGGCAGTCAGCGCCGCCCATGCCTTCTGCGCCTTATAGGCAGCGTCGATCGCGCGGTTCGTCTCGACCGCGCTCATGGCCGGCACAGTGCCGATCACCTCGCCCGTCGCCGGATTGGTGACATCGTAGGTGCGGCCGCTATCGGCCTGGACCCACTGGCCACCGATATAATTCGCTTCGCGGAAAAGCTCCGGGCGGCGGAGCTTGTAGCCTGAAAGTCTTTTGATCATGACTGGATACCTTCCATGAAACGCAGCCCGAAGATCAGGCCGCCGGAATATTCTCGTCATCAGGGGCGAAATTCGATCCTCGCAACGCGTCGCAAACGGCGCGCGTCACCTCCGCCGTCGTTGCCCTGCCGCCGAGATCGGGCGTCAAAATGCCGGCAGCGCAGACCTGTTCCACCGCCGAAATGAGGATCTTTGCCGCGGCCGTCTCGCCAAGATGCTCCAGCATCAGCGAGGCCGTCCAGAAGCTCGCGACGGGATTGGCGATGCCCTTGCCGGTAATGTCGAAGGCCGAACCGTGAATGGGCTCGAACATGGACGGGAAACGGCGTTCGGGATCGACATTGCCCGTCGGCGCAATGCCGAGCGAGCCGGCGAGTGCCGCCGCAAGATCGGAGAGGATGTCGGCATGCAGATTGGTCGCAACGACCGTGTCGATGCTCTTCGGTTTTGCGACCATGCGGAACGTCATGGCGTCCACCAGTTCCTTGTCCCAGGTCACGTCCGGGAAATCCCCGGCGACCTCGGCGGCAATCTCATCCCACAGCACGAGGCCGTGGCGTTGCGCATTGGACTTGGTGACGACCGTCAGGAGCTTGCGCGGCCGCTTCTGCGCCTCGCGGAAGGCAAAGCGCATGATGCGCTCGACGCCGCGCCGGGTGAAGATCGAGGTTTCTGTGGCCACCTCTTCCGGCAGGCCGATATGGGCGCGGCCGCCATGACCGGAATATTCGCCCTCGGAGTTTTCACGCACGATCAGCCAGTCGAGATCGCCTTCCTCGACACCGCGCAGCGGGCTTTTCACACCGGGAAAGATGCGGGTCGGGCGGATATTGGCGTATTGATCGAGACGCTGGCAGATCGGCAGGCGCAGGCCCCAGAGCGTCACGTGATCGGGCACGTCAGGCGCGCCGACGGCGCCGAAATAGATAGCGTCGGCTTCCTTGAGCAGAGACAGGGCGTTGTCCGGCATGAAGGCGCCGGTCTTCCGGTAGCGCTCACTGCCCCAGTCATAGTGGTCGACATCGAGCGTGAAAGTGCCGGCGCGCGCGGCCAGCACCTCAAGCACTTCGAGGCCGGCTGCGATGACTTCGGGGCCGATGCCGTCGCCCGGAACGGAGGCGATGCGATAGCGGCGAGGCTGATTGGTATTGGCGTTCATGGGACCCCCACTAAATCGTCAGATGAGGCCGCCATTGATCAGCAGCATCTGCTTGGTAATCATCCGGCTGTCATCGGCGGCGAGGAAGAGGCAGGCATTGGCCACGTCCTCGACCTTGATCTCTTCGGGGATGCATTGCAGCTTCAGCCCGTCGGCGATCTTGATTTCATCCTGGTACCAGAGCTCTCGCTGACGCGGCGTAATGACCATGCCGGGCGCCAACGCATTGACGCGAATGCGGAATTCGCCGACCTGCCGGGCGAGCGAATTGGTAAAGCCGACGATCGCGGCCTTTGCGGTGCTGTAGGCCTGCATTTCGCGAATGCCGCGCACCCAGGCGCCCGATGTCATGTTGATGATCGAGCCGTAGCCGAGTTCGCGCATCTGCGGCACCACCGCCTGCGCGGCAAAGAAGACGTGGCGCAGGTTGACAGCCATCATCCAGTCGAACTCCTCAACGCTGACATCGAGGAAATTCGCCCGCTTGTCATTGGCGGCATTGTTGACGAGCACGCCGACCGGTCCGAAATGCGCCTTCACATCCGCCATCGCCGCGCGCACCGCTTCGATATCGGTCAGGTCGCATTGCAGGAATTTGGCGTTGGCGCCGCCGGCCGACAGTTCCGCAGCAAGCTTGTTTCCAGCATCCTCCTGCAGGTCGAGAAAAGCAACATTCGATCCGTTGCCGGCAAAGGCGCGAACGAGCGCTTCACCGATGCCCGAGGCTCCGCCGGTGACGACAACCGTCCGGCCCTTGAGACTCGGGAACTGAGTCCTTTCCATATGACTGCCGCTCCTCCCGGCTTCATGTCTGGTTGCCCGCGCTTGCGCGGACAGAAGGTGGGGACGACGACGTCAGAGACGCTCGATCGCCTTGATGATCTCGCCGCTGGCGCGGGTGCGGTGCCCTTCGGCCGCGGCGCGGGCGCCGAGCGTGTCGCCGGCGCGGATTGCGGATATGATGACGCGGTGCTCCTGCACCGACGCGTGCGGCAGCGGGCGGAACTGCAAGGTGACGGTGCGGGCGCGCTGTGCCTGATCGACCATGGTCGCCGCCATCTTTGCCAAGCGCTGGTTGCCACACTCGCTGACGAGCACACGATGGAACTGATCGTCGGCGCGCGCCCAGCCGCGCAGATCCTCGGCCTTCAGCGCCCGCTCCATCTGGTTCGTCGCATCTTCCATCATGCGGATGGAAGCTTCGGCCCGTTCCGGATGCTCGGCCAGCAGCATCGCCGCCATGCCCTCCATGGCGACCAGCACCTGATAGACCTCGACCATATCGGCCGCCGAGATCGGCAGCACCTGCACGCCGCGGCGCGGCAGCACCCGCACAAGGCCTTCGTGCTGCAGACGGATGACCGCCTCGTGCACCGGCGTGCGGCTCATATTGAGCTGATCGGCAATGCGATGCTCCACCGCCTGGTAGCCGGCCGGCAACGTGCCATCCAGGATGCTCGCCTTCAGTGCCCGATAGGCGTCCTCGACCAGCGATTCCTTCTTGTCGACCCGCGCTTCGAGATCGTGCGGGTAAACGCGCAATGCGCTGGTGCCAGAATGAGGAAAAGTCGGGTCCGCCATCAAAGATACTGCCGTCGCCGGTCCGTTATTTGCGATTGCTCATAGTCGTTTTTGCCGGCTCCCGCTTGACGGAAGCGACAATTTATGCGCTCTTGCATACCAGATAACATTTTATCAAGCAAGCGGCCAAGCGCCTTCGAAGTTGCATCATGAAGATCACATCCATTCACGGCTATCACCTCGCCTTCCAGCTTCCGGAAGCGGTCGGAAATTCGACCGGCTTCTTCGACCGGCGCGAGGCCTTCGTGCTGCGCCTCGAAGGAGAAGGCGGCATCAGCGGCTGGGGCGAGGCAAGTGCGGCCCAGCAGGCGGTTTCGGGTTATATTCGCCAGAAGCTCGCCAAGCTCGTGCTCGGCAGGCCAGCGCACGAAACCGGCAGGCGTTATGCGGAAATAACCGAGGGTTTCGGTTACGACCGGCAGGGAACGGCGATGCTGGCCGTGTCGGCTGTCGATATGGCGCTGCACGATGCGGCGGCCCGCGAACAGGGCGTCTCGATCGCCACCATGCTCGGCGGCGCGCTGCGCGAGCGCGTGCTCGCCTATGCGAGCGGGCCTTTTTTCAAGCCTGACGGAGATCCCTACCGCGATTTCGAGAAGGACGCGGATGCGCTGCTGGAGCGGAATTTCAGGGCGATCAAGCCGCGCTGCGGCTACACGCCGGAAGCCGACGGTCGCATGGCACTGGCGCTGCGACGGCAGCTCGGCTGGGACCGGGCGCTGATGGTCGACATCAATCAGGGCTATACGGCTGCGGCGGCGCTGGATTCCGCGCGGCACATGCAGGAGGCCGGCCTGCTCTGGATCGAGGAGCCTGTGCGGCCGGATGACATTCCAGGCTACCGGCGCATGGCCGAGGGGAGCGCGACAGCAATCGCCGGCGGCGAGTCGCTCTCCACGCTTGCCGGCTTCCGTGATTTCCTTGCTGCCGGCTGCGTTTCCGTACTGCAGCCGGATCTCAGCATTTGCGGCGGCTATACCGGCTTCAAGAAGGTCGCAGCACTTGCGGAAGCCTATGGCATTCCCGTCATGCCGCATGTTTTCGGCACGGTCGTCAATCTCTACAGCTCGCTGCAGATGGCCGCGACACTGAAGGCCTATCGCGGCGGCGGTCCGCTGCCCTATCCGTTCATCGAATGCGATGCGACGCACAATCCGCTGCTGGAACTCGCCGGCCGGGTCAACCCGGATGCCGACGGCTGCATCGCCATTCCCGACGGTCCCGGCATCGGCCTGACACTGACCGAGGAAGAGCTCGCCCCCTTCGTGACGGAACACTGGGTCGAGCGCCTCTGATTTCTATTCGTTCTTCAATTGCAAGGCGGCGGGCGTTTTCCGCCGCCATTACCATGGGAGTGAGACGTGGAACCTGTAAAAATCGGCATTATCGGCACCGGCAACATCAGTGACTGGTACCTTCGCGGCGCTGCGCGCTCGAACCTCATCAAGGTGAAGGCCATCGCCGACATCCGCCTTGATGTCGCCAGGGCCAAGGCCGAGACCTTCGGCACGCAGGCCGTTACCGTCGAAGACCTGCTGGCCGATCCCGAAATCGAGATCGTCATGAACCTGACGCTGCCGATGGTGCATGCCGAGGTCAGCCGCAGGATCCTCGAGGCCGGCAAACACGTCTATGTCGAGAAACCCATCACCGCGACCTTCGCCGAAGCCGGCCCGATCCTGAAGCTCGCCAAAGAGAAGGGCCTGCGCATCGGCGGTGCGCCAGATACGTTTCTCGGCGGCGCGCACCAGGCGGCGCGCGGTCTCGTCGATGCCGGCGCGATCGGCCGGCCCGTCGGCGGCGCCGTCACCTTCATGACGCGCAGCTCGGCACATCGCTACGCCAATCCGACGTTCTTTATCTTCAAGCAAGGCGGCGGCCCGATGCTCGACATGGGCGCCTATTACATCACGCAGCTCATCAACATCATGGGACCGGTCAAGCGCGTCACGGCCGTCTCGACCAACGGCATCCCGCGCCGTGAGGTCATCGAAGGCCCGCTGAAAGGCTCCGTCATCGATGTCGAAGTGCCGACCTTCCACAATGGCGCGATCCAGTTCGCCAACGGCGCCAATGTGGCGATCTCGCTGTCCTGGGAGGTTCATCGCCACCGCCGCTCGCATACCGAGATCTACGGCACCGAGGGCAGCCTGACGATGACCGATCCGAATTTCTTCGGCGGCACGCCGCAGATTACCAGGGGCAACGGCGACTGGACCGATATCGACACTTCGGCCTACGCCTTCGGCAAGCCGAACCGCGTGATGGATGACGGTCGCTCGGAAGGCGACTACCGCATGATCGGCGTCGTCGACATGGCGATGGCAATCCGCAACAACCGCCCGCACCGCGCAAATGGCGATATGTGCATGCATGTTCTCGAAGTTCTTGAAGGTTTCGAGCGCTCCTCCAATGAAGGACGCCACATCGAAATTGCGACGCCCTGCGAACGTCCGGCCGCCGTGCCGAAGGGCACCGACGAGGAAGTCTTCACCGTCTGAAATGCATCCTCCCAAAGGCTGACGGCCAGGCCGGAGCGGATCATGTGCGATCCGCTCCGGCTTTCTTTTTGTCCCTTTTATTTGACGCGCAGCGATGTGATCACGCCATTGCCGCGAGAAGGGTTGACGGGTTCCGAATTTTGTGGCTTGTTGCATACCACGAATGTTGACAATCCTGTTGCCATCAATGCATACCAGAAAAAATGCATTTAGGCATGGTTTTGAGGCCGGCCTTAATTTCATTGGATAACCGGCGCTGGCGGTACACGCCGCAGCGCCGGCCGGAAAGCGGGCCGGCCGGTCCGTCTAGCCAAAGTCTTTGGAGGAGTTGCACAAATGACTGCCCTTTCGCCGCGCGTCACGCCCGATGGATATCGCATTGCCATCAACCCTATTCAGTGGGTCGCTTCCGACGACGGCCACCTTGACCGCAGCCTTCAGCCGCCGCTCCCCGACCTGCTTGCTCAGATCAAGAAAGCCGGCTTCCCCGCCGCCGTCGTTACCGCGCCGGGTGTTTCGCTGGACGATTACAAGAGGGCCTATGCCGCTGCCGGCATGCTGCCTGCGCCCGCCTATTTCGGCACGCCAAGCCCGGAAGCAGGCGTTCCGCTCGCCTCCACACTGGAAGAAGCCAAGGCTTTCGGCGCCCGTCAGGCTTCGCTCGGCCTGAAGGACACGTTCATTGCCGTTCACATGCCGCCGGTCGTTCGCCCGCGTGTCGATACACCTGCGATTGGCGTTGGTTTCGATCAGGGGCGCCTCAACCAGGTCATCGACGAACTCGGCAAGGCCGCGGAGGTCATCAAGGCCGAAGGCGTGATGCCGGCCTTGCACCCGCATGTCGGCACCTGGATCGAAACCGAAGACGAGACCCGGCAGACGCTCGACGCGATCGGCGCCGGCACGCTGAATTTCGGCCCGGACAGCGGCCATCTCTCCTGGGCGGGCGCTGATGTCATCGGCCTTTTCCGCAGCTATCGCGACCGCATTTCGATCATGCATCTCAAGGATATCCGCCTCGACGTGCGCGAAGCCTCGATGAAGGCGGGCAAGAGTTATCCGGAAGCCGCACTCGCCGGCCTCTGGGCGGAGCCCGGTAACGGCAATCTCGACATCAAGGCAATGATCGCCGAGCTCGGCGCCGGCTTCGACGGCTGGCTTATTGCCGAAGTCGATCGTCCGACGATGCCGCCTTACGAGAGCGCCATCGTCAGCGCCAACTATCTGCGCGCGCTGAAGCGGCCCGCCGCAGCCGCGTAAGACCATGAATTTGGCCCGGCAGATCATGTCCGGGCCGAATGCCCGACGAGGAACGGGCAGAGCGGCATTTCGCAAAATGGGAGGAAGAGACGTGAAACATATCCTGAAGTCGGCGCTCGCAAGCGTCGTTATCTTTGCCGGAACGGGTGCAGCAATCGCCCAGGACGGCCCGCATGCAGAAGTCATCCACTGGTGGACGTCGGGCGGTGAATCCGCGGCCGTCAAGACCTTTGCCGATTCCTTCTCAAAGGCCGGCGGCGTCTGGGTCGATGCGGCAATCGCCGGCGGTGACAATGCTCGCGCCGCAGCCGTCAACCGCATGATCGGCGGCAATCCGCCGGCTGCGGTGCAGTTCAATATCGGCAAGCAGTTCGACGACCTCGTCGACCAGGGTCTGCTGCGCAATCTCGACGACATTGCTGCGGCCAACAAGTGGAAGGAAACGCTTCCGAAGCCGGTTCTGGATTCCATCACCCGCAACGGACACATCTATGCCGCGCCGATCGATATCCACGGCCAGAACTGGATGTGGTATTCGAAGCCCGCTTTCGAGAAGGCGGGCATCACCAATCCGCCCGCGAATTTCGACGAGCTTTTCGCCGACCTCGACAAGCTGAAGGCAGCCGGCGTCGTGCCGCTCGCGCTCAACGGTCAGGCCCGCCACATGGCGTTGATCTTCAATTCGCTGCTGCTGGCAGAAGGCGGCCATGACCTTTACCTGAGGGTCTATCGCGATCACGACGCCGACGCCGTCAACTCGCCCGAGTTCAAGAAGATCGTCGAGCGCTTCGGCAAGTTCCGCGCCTATACCGATGCCGGCTTCACCAGCCGCCTGTGGAACGACGCGACCTCGATGCTGATCAAGAATACTGCCGGCGTGCAGTTCATGGGTGACTGGGCAAAGGGTGAGTTCACGGTTGCGCAGAAGAAGCAGGGCACCGATTACGGCTGCATCGTCGGCCCCGGCACCCATAACTACATCATTGGCGGCGACGTCTTCATCTTCCCGAAGAGTTCCGATGCCAAGCAGACGGCAGCGCAGGATCTGCTCGCCAAGACGCTTCTGACGCCTGAGGCCCTGATCGCCTTCAACCTTAAGAAGGGCGGCATTCCGACACGAACCGACGTCGACATGTCCGCATTCGACCAGTGTGCGCAGGATGCCGCCTCCTACATCAAGGATCCGGCAAACCAGCTTCCTGACTACGGTCTCGTCATGCCCCCGGATGTCGTCGGCAGCATCCAGGATCTGGTCAGCGAATATTTCACCGACCCGAATTTCGCGGTCGATGATTTCATCTCCCGCTTCGCCGACGCCATCCAGACGGCTGGCTGATCGCTCCATACACAGGCCGGCGGAGCGTCTTCGACGCCCGCCGGCGTTTCCCCTGTTTCCGAGGACGGTGATGAAGCCCAGGTTCTGGCAAAACATCATGGCGACGCTGAGCTTGCTGCCTGCATGGGCGGTGCTGCTGGTTGCCTATGCCGGATCGATGATATGGTCGATCCAGATCTCCTTTACCTCGTCGAGAGCCCTGCCGGTTTCGAACTATGTCGGCTTCGACCAGTACGAGCGGCTGTTCAGCACTTCGCGCTGGCTGATCTCGCTCGAGAACCTGGTCATCTTCGGCATCCTTTTCGTCGTCATCTGTCTGGTGCTCGGGTTTCTTCTGGCGGTCTCGCTCGACCAGCGCATCCGCTTCGAGAACGGTTTCCGCACCATCTTTCTCTATCCGCACGCCATGTCCTTCATCGTCACCGGCCTCATCTGGCAATGGCTGCTGAACCCGACGCTCGGCATCCAGAAGGGAGTGCGCGATCTCGGCTGGCAAAGCTTTACCTTCGACTGGATCGTCAGCCGTGACCTTGCCATCTACGCGCTCGTCATCGCCGGCGTCTGGCAGGCGGCGGGCCTCGTCATGGTGCTGATGCTGGCGGGACTGCGTGGCATCGACAGCGAGCTCTGGAAGGCGACCCGCGTCGACGGCATTCCGGCCTGGCGCGTCTATCTGTCGATCGTGCTGCCGCTGATCCGCCCGATGATCGTCACTTCGGTGGTGCTGCTCGGCATCGGCGTCGTCAAGTCCTACGACCTTGTTGTCGCGCTGACAGGCGGCGGCCCGGGCATGTCGTCCGAACTGCCCGGCAAGTTCGTCATGGACTATCTCTTCGAACGCCAGAACATCGGCCTTGCGCTTGCGGCTTCCACCGTGATGCTGATCACCGTGCTCGCCGTTCTCGTGCCCTGGCTTTATTTCCAATATTTCCGCAAATCCGGAAGGAGCCCGGCATGAGCCTCTCAGCCACGGCAACCTCACCCCTATCCGCCGCCAAGGGAAGCGCCGTGACCGCGCGCGGTCGCAAGCGGCAGACGCTGACGGCCGGCCGCATCGGCCTCTACGTCTTCCTGCTTGTCTCCGCCGCCTTCTTCCTGCTGCCGGCCTATGTGATGGTCGTGACCTCGCTGAAGCCGATGGACGAAATCCGCGACGGCCAGATCTTCGCCTTCCCGCACACGCTGACCTTCGAGGCGTGGCGGGCCGCGTGGTCGAGCGCCTGTACGGGCCTTGCCTGCAACGGCATCAGTGTCGGCTTCTGGAATTCGATCAAGATCCTTGTGCCGAGCGTCTTCTTCTCGATCGCCGCCGGCGCCCTCAACGGCTACGCCATGTCCTTCTGGCGGGTGAAGGGGGCCGATATCCTATTCGCCAGCCTGCTGCTCGGCGCCTTCATTCCCTATCAGGTCTTCATGTACCCGCTGGTGCTGATTTCCTCGAAGATCGGCATCTACAATTCGGTCGCCGGCGTCGTCGTGGTTCATACGATCTTCGGCATGCCGCTGATGACGCTGCTTTTTCGCAACTATTATTCCAGCCTGCCGGTGGAACTCTTCAAGGCGGCGCGCATCGACGGCGCGGGCTTCTGGCGCATCTTTCTCTGGGTGATGATCCCGATGTCGACGCCGATCATCATCGTCGCAGTCATCCTGCAGGTCACCGGCATCTGGAACGACTTCATCCTCGGCCTGATCTTTGCCGGGCGCGAGAACCAGCCGATGACCGTGCAGCTCAACAATATCGTCAATTCAGTCACCGGCGAGCGCCTGTACAACCTCAACATGGCCGCGACCATCCTGACCGCCGCCGTGCCGTTGCTGTGCTACTTCGTCTCCGGCCGCTGGTTCGTGCGCGGCATCGCAGCCGGCGCCATCAAGGGATAAAGACATGCAGACTTCCGTTGCGATCAAGGATCTGGCCATCGAATTCGGCGCCGTCAAAGTGATCGAGAAGCTCGATCTCAACGTCGGACGCGGCGAATTCGTCGTCCTGCTCGGCCCGTCGGGCTGCGGCAAATCCACCCTTCTGAACGCCATTGCCGGCCTAATCGATATCGTCGACGGCGAGGTCTGGATTTCGGACAAGAACGTCACATGGTCCGAGCCGAAGGATCGTGGCATCGGCATGGTGTTCCAGTCCTATGCGCTCTACCCGCAGATGAGCGTGCGCCAGAACCTCTCCTTCGGCCTGAAGGTCGCCGGCCTGCCGCGAGAGGAAACGGAACGGCGCGTCGGCAAGGCCGCATCCATGCTGCAGCTCGAGGCTCTGCTCGACCGCAAACCGTCGGAACTGTCGGGCGGCCAGCGCCAGCGTGTCGCGATCGGCCGTGCGCTGGTGCGCAATGTCGATGTCTTCCTGTTCGACGAGCCTCTGTCCAACCTTGACGCCAAGCTCCGCAACGAGCTGCGCGTCGAGATCAAGCGGCTCCATCAGGAGCTTGGCAACACGATGATCTATGTCACCCACGACCAAATCGAGGCGTTGACGCTGGCGGACCGCATCGCCGTCATGCGCAAGGGAGTGATCGAGCAGTTTGCGACACCGCACGAGATCTATCACCGCCCCGCCAACACCTTCATTGCCGGGTTCATCGGCTCGCCGACCATGAACTTCCTGAAGGGTGCGCTGGAGAGGACCGGCGATACCCTGACCTTCATCGGTACGGCCGAGGCCCGTTTCGACGTCAGCTCCCATGCGAATATCGCTTCCCATGCCGGCAAGCCGGTCGTTCTCGGCATTCGTCCGGAGCACATGGTTCTCGGGCCTGCCACCGACACCCGCATGCATGCGGGCAAGGCAACCGTGAAAGTGGTGGAACCGATGGGGGCGGATACCGTCGTCTGGGTCGATTTCGGCGGCGATCTGCGCGGCATGCGCATTGCCGGCGATCCGACCGTTGCGCCTGGCGATACGGTCGACTTCCACTTTCCGCCGGAACGCGTGAGCTTCTTCGAAGCCGAAAACGGCGTGCGGATTTGAAATATCAGCCACGGCATTGAACTTTCGGCGCAACAGGGCCGCTCAGTTCTTGCACCAGAAGCCAAGATTCTCGACAATATTGTTGCGATATTCGCCGCACGCGTGTAGGGCGCGGAAGACTATGAATATGCGACAGGAGACAGCGTGGATCAGATCGAGACGCAGGATGACACTTCATCTGTAGCCCCCATCGAACGGATCGTGCGCAGCCTTGAGGAAGAAATCGTACTCGGGCGGCTGAGACCACGCGAGCGCCTGCTTGAGGAGGAACTGGCCAAGCATTTCGATGCCAAGCGCCACGTGATCCGCGCAGCGCTCGCCGAACTGGAGACGATGGGCATCATCGTCCGCCAGCCGAACAAGGGCGCGGCCGTGCGCGATTTCTCGCCTCTGGAGGTCGAGCAGATCTATGACGTGCGGCTGCTGCTTGAAGGCCACGCCGCCTCGATCATGCCGCTGCCGGCGGCACCCGAGGTGCTGGAGAAGCTGCGCCTCATCCACGCCCGCCACAGCAAGGCGGTCGACGACCAGGAACCGCGCACGGTTTTCCGCGCCAACCTGGAATTCCACCGCGTGCTTTTCGGCGCCTGCGGCAATCCCTATCTGGCCGAACAGATCGATGCGCTCGCCTCGCGCGCCCATGCGATCCGCTTCCATGCGATCACCGACGAAAGGCTCGTCAACCGCGCCCGCGAGGAGCATGGATTGATGATCGACTATATGGAGAAAGGCGACCGCGAAAAACTCGTCGAGATCGTCGGCCGCCATATCCAGCCATCGAAGGAAGCCTATCTGCGGCTGGCGAGCACGCAATGGGCGCGTCCCTTCCGCTAGGTCTCAATCAGTGCAGGCCGCCGACTCCAAGCAGCCGCTCCACGGCATCGTGATCGGCTGACAGTTCCGAGGGTGTACCGCTCCAGGCAAGCCGACCGCGCTCAAGGATGATGACGCGATCGGCAAAATCGAGAGCGCTCTGGATACGCTGCTCGACGAGCAGGATGGTCATGTCGCCGGCCTCGGCGAGCTCGGTGAAAGCCGCCATCAATTCCTCGCAGATGACGGGCGCCAATCCTTCCAGCGGTTCGTCGAGCAGCAGCACGGACGGACGACCGAGAATGGTGCGGGCCGTCGAAAGCATCTGCTGTTCGCCGCCCGAAAGCTGGTTTCCGAGGTTCCTGCGCCGCTCCTTCAGCCGCGGAAACATCGCGTAAGCTTCCTCAAGCGCCGACTTCGGCCGGCCTTTCAGGCCGACGAACAGATTTTCCTCGACTGTCAGCGTCGGGAAGACGCAGCGCGCCTGCGGCACATAACCAAGGCCGTGATGCGCACGCGCAGCACTCGGTGCATCCGTCAGATCCGTCTCGCCAAGCCGGATGCGCCCCTCATAGCGTTTCGTCTGGCCGGCGAGCGTTGCCAGCAACGTCGTCTTGCCCATGCCGTTTCGCCCGAGCACAGCAAGCCGACAGCCCGAGGGTGCGGAGAAGGAGAGGCCTTCAAGCACCTTTGTCGGACCATAGCCGGAAGAGAGATTTTCGACCTCAAGCGACATGGCTGGCATTGGCATAGCTCCCCAGATAGGCCTCACGGACACGCGCATCCTTCGTCACCTCGGACGGCGCACCGTCAAAGATGATCGCGCCGGCCGCGAGGACGATGACGCGCCTGGCGAAACGGAAAACGAGGTCCATGTCATGTTCGATCATCAGGACGGCGAGATCGGCCGGAAGATCGGCCAGCGCCTGTTCGATACGGCCGGTATCGCTCTGCGGCACGCCGGCCGCCGGTTCGTCGAGCAGCAGTACCTTGGGCTTGAGCGCAAGTGCGAGCGCGATTTCAAGAAGCCGCTGCTGGCCGTAAGCGATTTCCGCCACCTTGCGGTGCATGAGTGGACCAAGGCCGAGTTTGTCCAGCAACTCGTCCACCTCTGTCATCACGTCAGGCATGGCCAGGAAGTTTCCGATAAGGCGGCCGGTCCGGCCTTTGCGGCGCAGAACGGCGAGTGCCACATGTTCTGCGGGCGTCATATCCTGAAACAGGCGGGTGACCTGGAACGAACGCACCAGCCCTCGCCTCACCCGACCGATCGCATCCACTTTCGTCACCGTTTCGCCGGCAAGCCGCACCTCGCCGGAATCGGGCGCCAGATTGCCGGTGACGAGATTGACGAAGGTCGTCTTTCCCGCACCGTTCGGGCCGATCAGGGCAATACGATCGCCTGATGACAGCGAAAGCGAGACATCATTGGTCACAGCAAGGCCACCGAAAGCCTTCTTCAGATGGGCGACTTCGAAAACGGGGCTCATGGGCGGGCCTCCTTGCGGCGGGCGACGAAGGCTGCAGCAGTGCCGTAAAGGCCTTTGGGCGCGAAAAGCACGACCGCAATCAGCAAGGCGCCGATCATCGTCAGCCAGTGGAAGGGATTGGCGGCCGAGACATGATCTTCAAACAGCATGAAGATGACAGTGCCCGACAGCGCCCCAAACAGCGAACCGGTGCCGCCGAGCACCAGCATGACCAGCGCTTCCGCCGACTGGGTGAAGGAGAGGCTGTCGAGGCCGACGACCTGCGTGGAGATCGCGTTCAAGGCACCGCCGACGCCGGCGACTGCTCCTGACAGCACATACATTTTCGCAAGCGCCGCTTGCGGAGACGCGCCCATGGCGCGGATACGCAGCGGATCCTCCTTGATCCCCCGGCAGAGCATGCCGAAGGGGGAGCGCACGAGCAGACGCAGCAGCACGAAGACGATCAGGAGCAGCGCGACGGCGAAGACATAGGCCGTGTGGCCGTAGAGATCGAACTCGAACAAGCCGAAAATCGGATCGGGCGAAATGCCCGAAAGACCATCGCTGCCGCCCGTCCAGGAGGAGGCCTTGTTGGCAAACTCATGGAAGAGATTGATGAGCGCAATCGAAAGCACGAGTTGCGGCAGGCCGTGGGCACGAAGGATGACGGCGCCACAAAGGAGGCCGGCGATCGCCCCGCCGAGAATGCCGGCAAGCGTCATCAGCAGCGGATCGTTCATGCCGTAATGGGCCGACAAGATACCAGCCGCATAGGCGCCCGAGCCGAACAGCGCCGCATGGCCGAGCGTGGCGATGCCGGCATAACCGGTGACGAGATCGAGCGACAGGACCAGAAGCGCAATGGCGATGATGCGGGTCAGGAGCGCCAGATTGTCCGGAAAGGCGAAATAGCCGATGACGGCAGCGGCGATGATGACGGCGATGCCGCCGAGATCGCGGCTCAACGCGGTGCGCCGACGCTGGATCAGGATTTCCTTGTCTTGCAGGGCAAGCGTCATTTCGCCCTCCCGGCAAGGCCGCGCGGGAAGATGCAGATGATGGCGATAACAGCGAGATAGAAGAAGAATTCGCCGAATTCCGGCATGAGATAACGTCCTGTCGTATCGATTGCGCCAAGCAGCAGGCAGGCGATCAGCGCGCCGGGAATGGAGCCCGCACCGCCGACCGAGACGACCACGAGGAAGGTCACCATGTAGCGCAGCGCATAATAAGGCTCGACCGGCAGCAATTCCGCGCCGACGACGCCGCCGAGCGCGGCAAGGCCGACCGCAACGCCGAAGCTGACGGCATAGATGATCTCGGTGCGTACGCCGAGGGCAGCCGCCATCGCCGCATTATCGACCGAGGCGCGCAGCTTCACGCCAAAACTCGTCCTCTCGATCACGAACCAGAGGCCGAGAGCGACGGCGAGACCGCAGACGATGGCAAAGAGCCGGTGGACAGGAATGGTGCGGAAGCCAAGATCGGCCGACCCCTGCAGCGCCTCGGCAAGTGGAATGGTCTTCAGCGTCGGCCCCATAAGATAATTGGCGATGCCAATGACGCAGAAGGTGATGCCGATCGTCATCAGCACCTGCGTCAGCTCCGGAGCGCCATAGATGCGTCGGTAGAGAAAGCGCTCGATCGGAATGGCGATGATGATGGTTGCCGCAACCGCGGCAACGACCGCCACCGCATAACCGAGCCCCAGATCGCGGGCGACGTAAGACGCCACATAACCGCCGATCATCGCGAAGGCGCCATGGGCCAGGTTGACGACGCGCATCAAACCCATCGTCACCGAAAGGCCGATCGATATGACGAAAAGCACCATGCCATAGGCAAGCGCATCCACGGCTATGCTGAAGACTGTCTGCATGGAACTACCCTGCTTTGATGCGACGGACCCTGCCGGAAGCCGGCGGAAGACGCCGCCGGGCCCGTCGCATGTCTCTTTCGGAATCCGTGGCCTTTACTTGGCGGCCGCCAGGCCTGGATCACCCTGCTTTTCGAAAGTCTGGACTTCCTTGTTGATGTAGGTCCCGTCATCGGCCTTGGCGACTTCGCGCAGATAGATGTTCTGCGTGATGTGCCGGCTTTCCGGATCGATGGATACCGGGCCGCGCGGGCTCACCCACGAGAGGCCCTTTACCGCATCAACGGCCTTCTGCGCATCCTGCTTGCCGCCGGTCGCCTCGATCATCTTGTAGATGACGTACATGCCGTCATAGGCGCTGACGGCCGGGAAGGAGAGTTCGGCCTTGTTGCCGATCGCCTTGGCAGCGGCATCGACGAAAGCCTTGTTTTCCGGCGAGTCGTGCGAGACCGCATAGTGGAACGTCGTCTGGATGCCGAGTGCGGCATCACCGAGCGTCGGCAGGTCGGATTCCTGCGTCAGGTCGCCCGGCGCAAAGAACTTGATGCCGGCGGCCTTGAGGCCGTTTTCGTTGTAGGCCTTGACGAAGCCGAGCGTCGTCGGCCCAGACGGCAGGAAGGCGAAAACGCCCTGCGCGCCGGAATCCTTGATGCGCTGCATGATCGGGCTGAAGTCGTTGGTGGCAAGCGGCATGCGGATCGCCTCGACCACCTGGCCGCCCGCCTTTTCGAAACCGGCCTTGAAGGCGTTTTCGGCATCGATGCCCGGACCGTAATCGCTGACGACCGAGATCACCTTCTTCACACCGGAATCAAAGGCGACCTTGGCGATCGGGGTCGAGGTCTGCCAGGTGGTGAAGGATGTGCGCACGACGAGCGGGCTCTTGGTGACGATCGCCGAGGTCGCGGCGTTCATGATCACCATCGGCACATTGCCCTGCTTGAGGATCGGCGTCACCGCCATGGCGTCAGGCGTGAAATAGAAGCCGGCGAGATACTGCACCTTTTCCTTGACGATCAGTTCCTGAGCCAGCGCCTTGGACTGGGCCGGGTCGGCCTGCGGCACGTCGCGATAGACGACCTCGACCGTATCATCGCCGACCTTGTTGCCGTTCAGCGCCATATAGGCGTCGATACCGGCCTTGAAATTCTTGCCCTGCAGGGCAAACGGACCGGAGAACGGCCCGATCACGCCGACCTTGATCGTGTCGGCATAGGCAGTCCCGCCAAGGACCACGGCCGCGACGGCGGCGATTAGCAGCTTTTTCATTGTGACAATTCCTCCCTTTGTCAAAGGTGCAGCCCTCCATGGCATTACACCGGTCTTAAATCATCCCGTCAGAACGGCAATCCGACGTAGTTTTCCGCAAGCGCCGTCGAGGCGGCGCGGGAATGGGTGAGATAGTCGAGTTCGGCTTCCTGGATCTTCTGGTCGAAATCACCGGTATCCGGGAAACGGTGCATCATCGTCGTCATCCACCAGGAAAAGCGCACCGCCTTCCAGACGCGGGCGAGAGCCTTCTGCGAATAGGCGTCGATGCCGGCGCCGGAGCGATCCCGGTAGAATTCCCGCAAGCCCTCGAACAGATAGTGCACGTCGCTCGCAGCAAGGTTCAGCCCCTTGGCGCCGGTTGGCGGCACGATATGGGCGGCATCGCCAACCAGGAACAGGCGGCCGAAGCGCATGGGCTCGGCGACGAAGGAACGCAGCGGCGCGATTGATTTCTCGAAGGACGGCGCAGTCTTCAGCGCTTCGGCGTGATGGGCCGGCAGGCGGCGGCGGAGCTCGTCCCAGAAGCGATTGTCACCCCAGTCCTCGACCTTCTCGCCGAGCGAACACTGGATGTAATAACGGCTGCGGGTTTCCGAGCGCATGGAACAGAGCGCAAAACCGCGGGGGTGATTGGCATAGATAAGCTCGTGATTGACCGGCGCGACGTCGGCAAGCAGGCCAAGCCAGCCAAAGGGATAGAGCTTCTCGAAGGTTTTGATCGCCGTTTCCGGGACCGCCTTGCGGCTTGCGCCGTGGAAGCCGTCACAGCCCGCGATGTAATCGCAATCGATGCGGTGGGTGGCGCCGTCCTTCTCGTAGGTCACATAGGGCGCGCTGCCATCAAAATCGTGCGGCGTCACATTGGCGGCGTCGTAGATCGTCAGCGCGCCACTTGCCTCCCGCTCGGCCATCAGGTCACGCGTCACCTCCGTCTGCCCGTAGACCGTCACCCGCTTGCCGCCGGTCAGGCCGTGGAGGTCGATGCGGTGATCGCGTCCGTCGAAGGCCAGTGAAAAACCGTCATGCGGCAGGCCTTCCGCATGCAGGCGCCCGGCCGACTTCGCCTCGTCCAGGAGGCCGACCGTGCCCTCTTCCAGAACACCGGCGCGTACGCGCCCGAGAATATAGTCCTTGCCCACGCGATCGAGGATGACATTGTCGATACCGGCGCCGCTCAGCAACTGACCGAGCAGCAGACCCGAGGGTCCCGAGCCGATGATGGCGATTTGCGTGCGCAATTGCTTCCTCCCTGCAATTTGCCTTTTGCCAAATTTTGAACCGCCGGCCGCGGGGCGACAATGGACTTTCCGACCGAAAAATTGCACAAATCGAACATGGGAACGGGAGGAAGCCCATGACGCGATACGTACCGACCTATGAGCTCTACGGCGAAACATCGGGCAAGGAGCCCGATTTCTGGCTGCACTGCGAGACAATTCCCTCGCGCAGCAGCCTGCATCATTGGGAGATCAAGCTGCATCGGCACGCGAGTTTCTTTCAGATATTGTACATCGATGCCGGCGCAGGCGATGCCATTTTCGGTGATCGGAGCCATGCCATCCAGCCGCCGGCGGTCGTCACCGTTCCTCCGGGGCTCGACCACGGCTTTCGTTTCTCGCGAGATATCGACGGTATCGTCATCACCATGCTGAGCGCCAATCTCAGCCACCTTCCCAGCGACCGCAGCCGGCTCGGCGAGTGGCTTGCAGCCCCGCGCCTGACGGCGCTTGATCCAGATGATCCCGACGCCGCCTATCTCATGCAGAGCCTCAAGCGGCTCGGCGAAGAATATCGGAGCAACCGCAGCGGTCGCAGCGAGCTTCTTGCCTCCTATGTCGCCCTGGCGCTGCGGCTGACGGCGAGAATCTCCTACCAGGAGGATGTCAGCCAGTCTCCCGCCGATGAGAACGAACAGCGGATGGAGCAGCTGACCGGCCTTATCCAGCGGCATTTCCGTTCGCACAGACCCGCTTCGTTCTACGCCAGGGAAATCGGCGTTTCGCCGACCCATCTCAACCGCATCGTCCGCTCGATGACGGGAAGGACCGCCCACGACCTGATCGCCGGCAAGCTCGTCGACGAGGCCAAGCGGGAACTGGTCTTCACGCTGGCGAGCGTCCAGGAGATCAGCTACCGGCTGGGCTTTGCCGACCCGGCCTATTTCTCACGCTTCTTTCTCAAACATGCAGGCGAGACGCCCAAGGACTGGCGCAAACGGCAGAAAAGCAGCCTGGAGCGCGCCTAGGCCGTGCGGCGGGCCGGCGTCCCCTGCAGGAACTCCTCGATGAAGCGCTTCTGCAGCAGGATACCGTCCCATTCATCGGCAAAGAACGGCGAGTCGTAGATCAGCGTGTAGGGACCGGCATAACCAGCCTCTTCGCACATTTCCAGGCAATGGCGGTAATCTTCGGCATCAAGTTCGGAGGCATTGTAATCGGCCTTGGCATGGCAGATTTCGGCACGGCGCATGATATTGGCGAGCCCTTCATACTTCGCCGGCGCCGCCCAGTTCCCCAGGTCGCCGTTCAGCCCGATCTTGCCGTCGAGTTCATCGAGCAGCCAGTTCATTTCCTTCGGTGAGGGCAGAAGCGCAAACCAGTTTTCGGTGACGACGCGCACGCCGCTTCCCTCCGCCTGCCCGGCCAACCATTTCAAATGTTTTGCCGAACGCTCGAGATTTTCCTCGTTCGGCGCCTGCTTGCCGGCGATGACGCGGATACGCTCGGCACCGAGAGCTTTTGCGATATCGATCCAGCCGGCAATCCAGCCGATATCACGCTCCGCGGTCTCGGGATTGCTGGGATCGCCATCCTCGACGAGGAGCGTCTGGAAAAGGATGTTCGAGGCTTTCAGCGCATCGCGGAATTCGGCGAGATAGGAAGCATCGAGGCTCGGCAGGTGGAAGGAGCAGACCTCAAGCCGGCCAAACCCACGCTCGGCCAGCATAGCGGGTACATCAAGGAGGTTCACGGTGCCTGGCCCGTAAGGCTCCTGGCGCGCAGCACTTTTCTGCGGATCGGGACTATGGGGGTAGGTTGGCCCCAGCATCCGGTGAAGCGACCATGTGGAAACCGCAAATCGGCCGTTCTGCAAAACCTGCATCATTCAACTCCTCCCATTTCCTCGGGAGGAGATTGGCAAGAATGGTGCGCGGCATCAAGCCCGCAACGGCCTAGATCCGTTCGCCGCGAATGACAGTTTCCGCTGCCAGCGAGACGGCGAGCAGCGCCTCGTCCCGGTTTGCCGGGGCCGACAACAGGAAACCGACCGGCATGTCCGCCTCGCCCGTGCCGCAGGGAATGGAAACGCCGCACCAGTCCAGGAAATTGCCGAGCGCGGTGTTGCGCAGGGTCTTGCCATTGGTGGCAACGAACAGTTCGTCGTCCCGTTCCAGCGCAGCAATCGGCGGCGCGACATGGGCGACCGAAGGGAAGGCGACCAGGCGGCTGCCGACCAGCCGCTCCGTATCGGCGACCAGCCGGGCACGCGCGGCAAGAATGGCGATATAGTCGGCCATGCTCGTCTTCTCGCCAAGTCGAGTGCGCATGACGACGCGGTGGTCCATGCGCGCAGCTTCCGGCCCCGCCAGCCGCTCGCGGTGAAGAGCAAAGGCCTCGGCAGTGACGAGCGCACCATGTTTCGTCATCAACGACAGGATCTCGTCAAAGGCCGGGATTTCGATCGGGCTGATATGCGCGCCAGCGGCGCGCAGCCGCGAAATGCCGCTTTCGAAGGCGTCCGCAACACCCGAACCCAGACCGTCAAAGACGACATTCCGGGGAATGACGATCTCGACGTCCTGCAACGGTCGCCGGGCGACGGTCGGCATCGTCAAACCGCGCATGGCGGCATCGATCCAGACGGCGTCCTGCACCGAGCGGCAGAGAGGGCCCAGCGAATCGAGGCTCGTCGCCAGCGGATAGACGCCTTCCATGGCGTAGCGGCCGCGGGTCGCCTTGTAGCCGACGATACCGTTCAGGGCGGCTGGAATACGCACCGAGCCGCCGGTATCCGTGCCCATGGCGACCGGCACCAGGCCGGCGGCGACCGCCACGCCCGCGCCGGACGACGAGCCGCCGGGAATACGCGGTTCGTCCTTGCTGTGGGGATTTTCAGGCGTGCCGTAGTGGGGATTGATGCCGAGGCCGGAGAAAGCAAACTCGCTCATATTGGTGCGGCCGACCGCCACCATGCCGGCATTCTGCAGCGTCGTGACGATGGCGGCGTCCCGACTTGCCGGCGCATTGTCGGCCAGAACCACCGATCCGGCCGTTGTGGCAAGACCCCTGACGTCGAAAAGGTCTTTCCACGCGATCGGAATGCCATCGAGAGCACCGAGCGAACGACCGTCGCGAACGCGTTTCGAAGACGCATGCGCCTCCCGCATCGCCCGCTCTCGCAGCAACACGGTGAAGACGGCCTTGTCGGCATATCGATCGATTCCGTCGAAGATCGCCTCCGCAACGTCGACCGGATCGGCCTTGCCGCTCTGGATGAGCAGGGAAAGCTGAGCGATGGACATCGCACCGAAAGTAAGGGGCATGGGGAGAGTCCTGTGGATATCACACAGGATTTACCGCCTATCGTTTCGCAGGACCAGCCCTTGCACGGCTTTTCACAATGATTGGTACGATATTGTGAACACTGAGTTTGATTTAGCACCCTTCAATTTACCGCAGTTAAGACACACATGCGGTGCTGCACGCGGGGAGCGGACAGGCGCGCCACAAGCTTGCCTTCCCAAGCCGCATCCCAGTGCATTGCAGGAGACTTGAAATGACACAATCTGAAACTTGGACCTCCGGTCACCAGGATATGGTGCACCAGCATGTGAAGGAGGACGTGAGTTCCGGCGAAGCTGAACGCGACTACGCCGACCACGTCAGCGCACAGAAGCTGTCGGTCCTGGAGCGGGTCGTCGTCGTGGGTGCCCTCGTACTGCTGAGCTTTGTCGGCTTCACAGCACCTTCGGCACAGACATCGACGACCGATCCGATGACGACCTCGGCTATTGAAGAGCCGACACCTCCGGGTGATAGTCTGGTACCGCACCACCAGCGCTACGGCCATTGCCGTGAAACGAGCCCCTACGCAGACAAGGTCTGCTAAGAGCCACAGCGATTTTCGCCGGGCATGGAAATCTTTCGTCTGACGTGCATGAGAAGCATAGAAAAGGGAAAGAGCCATGACCGGTGACATAGATTACGACCTCCACCGCTTCATCGACGCGCAGAACGGCATCTACGAACAGGCTCTTGCGGAGTTGCGAGCCGGTCGCAAGCGCTCTCACTGGATGTGGTTCATCTTCCCCCAGATCGCCGGTCTCGGAACGTCTTCCATGGCGGAGAAATATGCCATTCGCTCCGCGGAGGAGGCCTCAGCCTATCTCGGTGATCCGATCCTCGGCAGCCGCCTTTTGCGCTGTGTCGAGGCAATCCTCTCCGTCAACGGTCGAAGCGCTCACGATATCATGGGCTCCCCGGATGACCTGAAGCTGCGTTCGTCCATGACATTGTTTGCCGCGGTCAGCGATCACGGCTCGCCCTTTCACAAGGCGATCGATCGCTTTTACGACGGAAAATTCGACGAACGGACGATTTCCATCCTGAGCGCCGGCAAGGATTAGCCGGGGGAATGCTCCAGCGCGGCAATCTCCTCGGAGATTTCCTCGATGCGCTGTTTCAGCTCGTTTTCCGTACCGTCATCCACTTCTTCCTCGCCGAAGCAATAACGCGCGTCGTACAGTTCGAGCTTGGCTTCAAGCTCGGCACGTCTGGCATATAGGCGCCGGAGATAAGTGTAGTTCATCTCTGCCTCCAGATTGCTTCCAGATCAGCAGAAAAACGGCCTGGCAACCACAAGGTTCCCTCGCCGCGTCGATCTCAGCCGAAGGCGGAGATCGCCACGTTGCAGGCCTTTTCGAAATGACAGGAACAGCCGCCATCCGCCATGGCCTGGCGGGTGACGCGCGCGCCTTCGAGCAACAGCGTCAGCGTATCGGCCAGAAGTTCCGGCTCGCGCGCGCCGGCTGCCACGCACAGCGCCGCGAGGCGGTTGCGCTGCATCGCCTTGTGGCGCTCGATCAACTCGTGTGCCGGATGGCCTTCGCCCTTCAGTTCGATAGCGGCATTGGCGAGATCGCAACCTGCCGGCTCGCCGTTCAGACAGTGCGCCCGGTTCTCGACCCAGGCAAGCAGCTGGCCGCGGGCATCGCCGGGATGGGCTGCCTCGAGATCGCGCCATATGCTCTCGGCCTTTTCGGAGGCGCGGCGCAGTGTTTCGCAGACCAGCTCGTCCTTGGAGCCGAAATGCCTGTAGAGGGTCATCTTGTTGGTGGCCGCCGCATCCGCAATGGCATCGACGCCGATGCCGCGAATGCCCCGCTCGCGGAAAAGCTCCGAAGCGGTCGAAACGATCCGCTCCCGCGGAGGGATTCGATCGTCTGAAACAACTGCGGAGATTTCGTTCAATGATTCTGCTTTTTTCGCGGACGAAGTCCTTGACATCGATGTGACCGATCGGTAACAAGTCTATTGTTACTTACCGGTAACACCACTCTCTGCAGAAGTCAATGCCAGGAGCGTTTGGCAGCGGGCGTGGAACACGGGCGACCGCCCACGAAAGGAGGACTGCACCATGAGAAAGACCAGAGAAGACTTGACCATTTCCGAAGCCCTTCGCGACCCGCTGATCGCCATGGTGCTGCGCGCCGATGGCGTGAAGCTTGACGATTTCAAGCAGCTCCTTGAGACGGCCGCACGTAAACGCGAGCCGCGTTCCTCCACGGTGAGCGATATGATCGGGTCCTTTGCCAGCCGCGCCAATCTGCCGGCGATGCCCTGCTTCGGCTGATCTGACCGCTGGCCTCAACAAGGCCCGATCGGCACTGGGGTTAAGCCCTGCCCCAGACGGGCTGCCGCTAGCAAGCGGCAGCCCTTGCGATATGGCGATACCGGTTCACGCTTGTCGCTCCCGTCAAGACGGACCTGTCCGATGGCAACCCTGACAATCCGAACGGTTCTGCCGCCCGCGGTCAGGCGACGCTCGCCGCCGGCGACGCCGTCATCATGACGACGCCCACCGGCGGTGGCTTCGGCAGGCCGCAGAGGGGGCGCCAGCTTGCCGCCGCTGACCGCCATGCCTGGCCGGAGACATAGCCTGCATCCGATCAGCCGGTACCTGCTCTGATGAAACAAAACTCGCACTGCGGCTGGTTGTTCCGGCATAAGCTCGGGACGTATTGCGCCGGCGAGCGATCGCGCATCGGACGGCGGTTTTTGTCTCCAAAGATTTTGGGATTTGCTTCGCGAGCCGCTATGCCATAGTAATGTAACAGGTTCGCGTGATATCAGAGGTGCGTTGAATTGGACGGCAAAACATCCCCCGCAGTCTATCCCGAAGACGAAAGCCAGGCTGAAGAGAACGGCGCCAAGGGTGCGCGCCGCGCGCGCGTCAGCGGCATCGACCGTGCGCTGCAGGTGATCGACCACCTCTATGAAACGGGATCGCCGGCGGGCGTCTATGCCATTGCCAAGGCGGTGAAGGCACCGCTTTCGACGGTCTATGTCATCGTTGACGATCTTGTCGAAAAGAACATGCTGACACGCCAGTCCGACGGTTCGATCTGGCTCGGTTCGCGGCTCTACCATTACGGCCTTGCCTATGCCCGTTCGCTCGATTTCATGAGCGTTGCCACGCATGAAATGCATGACCTTTGCCGTCAGGCCGGGGAGACTGTACAGGTGTGCGGCCGCGACGGCGACTACATGCTGGTTCTCGCCATGGCGGACGGTCCAAGCCATTTTCAGGTCGCCTCGCGCGTTGGCACACGCGTACCGCTCAACTGGACGGCATCCGGCCGTCTTCTCGTCGGCCATCTGCCGGAAGAGGAGCGCATCGAACTCTTCAAGCGTTGCGCCCGCTCGTCGCCGACGGGGCGCGCCGAAATCGACGCGGCAACCCTGTCTGAAGCGGCGGGTAAAGCCTTCGAATCGCGCCTGTCCATCCAGGCTGGCGAATCCGACTATGCGGTCGCCTGCATCGCCTCACCAATCTGCGATCGCGACGGCCAGTGTGTTGCCACCATTTCCATCGTTCTCCCGGAGCAGAAGGCCTTTTCGGACGAAAGCCACTATACCGCGCATGTGCGCAGTTCTGCCGAACGCATCGAAAAGCTGATGGGCTGGCGCGGCCACTGAGCTCTGCCTAAAGGGGGCGAAGCGCCGCCATCTTCTCGAGATCGGCCCTGGCGCCCCGCGCTACCGGCTTATTCGCCCGCCAGATAAGGCGGCTCCTTGTTCGCGTAATATTTCGCCGCCGCGTCGATTTCCTCCGGCGTCATGGCGCGGGCCACATTGCGCATCTGGCTGCTGATATCGTTCTGGCGCGAACCGGATACGAAGGCCAGAAGCTGCGTCTTCAGGTACAATTCCGACTGGCCTTCCAGCCAGGGGCTGCCGAGCTTGTTCTCGATGCTCCCGTGGCAGGAACCGCAAGGCGCGATGCCGCGTGTCGGCGCGCCGCTGGCGACGATCCGCGGAACGGGATTGCCGCCGGGCGGATGGAAACCCGGCAGTCGCGGCAGGTAGGAATAATATGCGGCCAGGTCCTGCATGTCCTGCTCGGTCAGCTTCACGGCAAACGGGCTCATGACCGCGTTGACGCGCACACCGTCCTTGAAGTCACGAAGCTGCTTGTAGATGACGCTTGCATACTGACCCGCAAGATTGGGAGAGTCGGCGCGGCTGACGCCGGTCGGGCCATGACAGATCGCGCATTGCTGGGCCAGGGTCGCGCCTCGCCCGATCGCCTCCTCGTCCCGCTTTCTCGGCACCGCCGTCGCGACCTTGACCAGGGACGTCCTGTAATCGGGCTTGACCGTTTCGGAAGGCGCTCCCGGTCGCGGCAATCCGGCGGCCCGGCAGATGGAATCCCAAATGCCGGCCACCTGCTCTCCTGCTTCCAGGCGCGGCAGCAGCACGAAACCCAGACCTGCCGCGACGACGAAGATCCCGGCCGTGAGGCTGACGCTCGCGACTGTCCAGCGATTGCGGAAGCTGATCAGTTTTTCCCCGGCCATCACCGTTCTCCGACATAGACTGCAGGCACGGACGTATCGTCACGGACGGCAAGCTGAAGAATTGGATATCCATAATTCGTGATGGTCAGCCCGATCATGAGCGCGATCCACAGCCCATAGCTGTTGAGTGCCGCAGGCACCCGGGTCGGCGGATGAACAGCAACCGCGAAACGATATTCCTCGGCCTGTTGCGGCTCTGCAAACTGCGTACGGACCAGAATGGCGATGAAGAGAATGCCGGCCGCAACCAGAATGAACCCGCCGAATGCCGAGAACACGACGGACAAAGCCTCGTTGGCAAGCGCCGGATCCGTATAGTCGAAGAACGACATTCGGCGCGGCATGCCAAGGATGCCGACATAGTGCCAGGGGAATGTCGTCACGATCATTCCGATGAACCACAGCCAGAGCTGCAGCCTGACGAGCCGGAGGCTTGCGATCGGGCGACCGGTCAGATGGGGCCAGAGATCGTAGGCGATCGCAAAATACATGATGACGATCGCGCCGCCGAAGATGAGATGAAAGTGCCCGGTGATCCACTGCGTATTGTGGATCGACGCGTCGAGCTGGTAGCTCATGTTGATGAGGCCGCCCGCACCGCCGAAGCCGAGCATGATGAAGGAGAACGTCACCGCCAGCATGATCGGATTGCGCCAGGGCAGCACCTTCAGCCAGCCGAATATGCCCCGGCCGCCCCGCGCGCGGGCGGCAATCTCCACCGACGCACAGATAGTGAAAACCGTAAGCAGCGTCGGCAGCGCGACGAGGGCCGTAAAGGCGGAATGGATGAACTTGAAGCCTGCGCCCACCTGCGGATCGGCAAAGGCGTGGTGGATGCCGATCGGCATTGCGACGACCAGGAACAGAATGAAGGAAATCCGCGCCATCGTATCGCTGTAGATTCGCCCGCCGATCGAACGCGGGACAATCGTATAGTAAGCGATATAGGTCGGCATCAGCCAGAAGTAGACGATGGCATGCAATGTCCACGAGAAGAACACGCGGGCAAGGCCCGCATCGATCGTCGACTTGAAGCCGAGCGCCACCGGAATGATCTGCAGCAGAAGCTCGAGTGCTGCCCCGACCGCAGTCCAGCCCCAGAGATACGATCCGGCGACATTGGCAAACATCGGCAGCGGCACCGGAACACCGGGATTGACCTTTTTCCAGGCCGCGAGATTGACGGACATCAGCGCCACCCAGATCCAGGAACCGACGACGACCATCACGACGCCGATGTAGTAGAAGGGACTTCCGATCAGCGGCGGGTAGAAGGTGTAGAGAACAGAAGCCATGCCCAGGGCCACCGGGATCATCGCGATGACCGAACCGACGGCGATCAGCCAGAATCCGGCCCACGCCCAACGCACGCCGATCAGATGCTGCTTCAGGGAGGACTCGCTGATCGCATAGCCGAAGGCCATTGCCACAAGGGTCGGGAACACATAGCCCATGACGGTGCCATGCGCCGTCAGCAAGCGGTAATACCATTCCGGGTTGTTGACCCAGGGCGACAAGGGGCTGCGCACATACATCTGCCAGGCGCCGAGCAGCAATGCGACGCCGAATACCGCAAAGGCCAGCCAGAAATGCGCGAGGATCAGTCTGCGATTATGGAGCACAGGAAAGCCTCCTCTTGTCCGCCATTTCCGAGAGGAACTGTTGCTTGTCCACGACCTTCACCCTTGCCCACATGCCTTCATGGCCGACACTGCAGAACTCCTGGCAAGGCATCAGGTGGTCGCCCGGTGCTGCGAAACTCGCTTTCTGGACCGAGACGTAGCCCGGCACCAGCATCGTGTTGATGTTCGTGCCCTGAATGAGGAACCCGTGCACCACATCTGCGCTGGTCGCGCGGAATGTGACCGGCGTTTCCGCAGGCACCACGATGCAGGGCGGCGAGAAGGAATATTGCTGGCCGATGGCCCGTACCGTTACCGAGCCATCGGATTCGATTGCGCTGCCGAGATTGGATTCGACGAACTCGCCCGCGAGATGGATCGTGGTCGGGTCGATCGTCTCGACGGTCGTCTGCGGCATCGTCGCGTTGTGAACACCGGCATAAGCCGCCATTCCTGCCAGAAACACGATGATGAGGACTGCAACGGTCGCCCAGCGCCGTTCGATGCGCTCGGAAACTGCCACTGCCTGGTTATGCATATCGGTCATCAACCGCTCCTGGGCACGAAGACAAGCAGATAAAAAAGGATCCACATGAGAACGACGATCGCGGTCGCGATACCCGCGACGACGACGGCACCACGCGGCCCTTCGGCGACGATCTTTTCGACGAGAGCATCGTCAGGAGCGCCTGCAGGATCTTCCGAATTGATCATGACGTCCTCATTGGAGTGGAGCGGAACGGAGTTTGTTTGCCTCGGCCGCACTGACCGGCGTGCCGCGATTGCCCCAGGCCGTCCTGATGTAGGACACCACCGCGGCGACCTCGTCATCGGACAGCGTCACGGCAAAGGGCGGCATGCCGTGCGGCATGGGGTTCTTTTCCGTCGCCGGCGGATAGCCGCCGTTCAGCACCATGCGGATGCCATTGACGGCCGATTCCATCTGGATCGACTGGTTTCCGGCGAGCGGCGGATAATGCGGCGGCCGGCCTTCACCCTGGGCGCCGTGGCAACTGGCGCACTGCTTGTCATAGACGGACTTGCCGAGACTGATGAGAAGGCTCGCCTCCTCGGTCCTGACAGATGATCGAGGCGGCGTCGGCTCATCCTGCGCGATGCTCTTGAGGTAGACTGCCATGGCGCGGATATCCTCGTCCGTCATGTACTGGAGGCTGTTGAAGACCACTTCCGCCATCGGACCGTAGACAGCGCCACGAGTCGAAATGCCCTTTTGCAGGAGATCGGAAATCTCCTCGATCGACCATTCGCCCAGCCCGGCCTCCTTGTTGGAGGTCAGCGACGGCGCATACCAGTCCTGCATCGGGATCAGCCCGCCCTGGAAAGCTTCCGATTCACGGCTTCCGCCGAGCGCATTGATCGGCGTGTGGCACATGCCGCAATGTCCGAGACCTTCGACCAGATAAGCGCCCCGGTTCCATTCGTCGGATTGCTTGGGATCCGGCTTGAACTCGCCCTCCTTGAAGAAGAGCGTCCTCCACCCGAGAATGAGGGAGCGGTTGTTGTAGGGGAAGTCGAGTTCATGCGCGCGGTTCGGCTGACGCACGGGCGCGATCGTCTTCAGATAGGCGAAGATCGCGTCGCTGTCCTCGCGCGTGACCTTGGTATAGGAGGCAAACGGCATGGCCGGATAAAGCAGGCCTCCATCCGGGTAGCGGCCATGATGCATCGTATTGTAGAAGTCGTCGGCGGACCATCTGCCGATGCCGGTCTCATCCGGCGTGATGTTTGACGTATAAAGCGTGCCGAACGGTGTCGGCATGGCGCGGCCACCCGCGAAGAGCTTGCCTTCGGGCGCCGTGTGGCAGGCCACGCAGTCTCCGGCGCGCGCGAGATATTCCCCCTTTTTGACCACGTCGGAGGGAGCCTGCTGCGGGGACTGCGCTGCAACCGGCGACAGAGCTGCCGCGAGTGCCAGCATCGACGACAGGGCGAGGGCAGACAGAACTTTCATATATGCGCTCATGGCTTGTTGCCCTCCGGCTGGCTGCCGCATGCGAAAGGCAGGGAATAGGATCCCGCAGGAGACGGCGCGGGATCTGCCGGCTCGGGCTGATTGGCGAGATAGGCGGCGACGGCACGCACGTCGTCTTCGGTCAGGTGCCCGGCCACGAGTTGCATGCAGTCGGGCGCAATCGCCGTGCGCGTGCCGTAGCGCCATCCGCCGAGCTGCGCGCTGATATAGCTCGCCCGCAATCCGAGCAGGCCGGGAATTCCGGGCGCCTGTCCGGTCAGCGCGCCGCCGTGACAGCTCACGCAGGCCGGAATCGAACGATCGAGGTCGCCCTGCGTGACAAGCGCGTGGCCATGATCGAGGACCGTCTGGCTGACGTCAGGCGGAGATTGCTCAGGCAGGGCCGGACGCTGGTCGGCAAAATATTCCGCAAACTGTCGCAGATAATCATCGGTCAAATAGGCGAGCAGATAGTTCATCGGCGGATATTTGCGCCGGCCGGATTTGAAGGCTTCCAGCTGGTTGTAGAGATATCCGGCCGGCTTGCCCGCAAGCCGCGGGAAATAGGGGTCGTTCGTGCCCTTCCCTTCCACCCCATGGCAGGGCGTGCAGGCTTGGACGCGCTCCGCCATATCGGCCGGATAGGGTCTGGCTTCCTGGGCAGAGGCAAGACTTGCGCCCAGGAAGAAAAGACAGCATGCCAGGAAGGCCTCTCGTATGGGCACTACGTTTCTCCGAAGCACAATCACAGAACAGCGAAAATCTCGTTGGGCGGAGCCCAGAAAGGCTTGAAATCTACGAGCTGGAGAATCTGTCTCCGGTCCGCGCCGAATAAGTAGCCGTATTCGGCTGCCCTCGCCTTGACAGAAGTCAAGAAAGCGGACGATCTGCTTGACATTAGCGATTTTTTCATGGGGTCAGGCGACCTGCCGGAGGTCGCCTGTCTGGAAAGGAGAGCGGATCGAAATCCCTCAGCCTTCGAAGATCGACCAGGCCATGTCGCGCAGATGGTCCGGATCGGCGATCGCATCGACCGTCGATATCCGGTCACCCTCGAAGCTCAGCGTCAGCACAACGCGCAACTGACCCTCGATGAAGACAACGAGGCCCACTTCGTCGTCAACAAGCGCCACTCGTGCCGACGTCGCCCGTCCCTTGAAGCTTTCGGCGACGGCAGCGGCGCCGCGAAGCGGAACGACGTTGCCGAGACGGGTGGCGGCTGCATCCGGCCGGAACACGGCGTCCGGCGCAAGGACTGCGATCAGCCCCTCGATATCGCCGTTGCGGGAGGCGATGAGGAAGGCTTCGGCGATACTCCGCTTGCGCGCGAGATCGACGTCCGGGGTTTCCGGCTGACCCTGCACCCTGCGGCGAGCCCGGCTGGCAAGCTGGCGGGCGGCGGCGGCACTTCGCCCGATGACCGTGGCAATCTCTTCAAAGGGCAGATCGAACATGTCATGCAGCACGAAGGCGACGCGTTCGGCTGGCGAAAGGGTTTGCAGGACGACGAGCAGCGCAAGGCCGACCGAATCGGCAAAGGCCGCTTCCCGTTCCGGATTGCTGGCGATATCGACGATCGCGCCATGCGCCGGCAGGTCGAGCGGCTCTTCGCGGCGTGTCTTGCGCGAGCGCAGCATGTCGAGGCAGATGCGTGCCACGACCGTCGTCAGCCAGCCGCTGAGATTATCGACATCGCTCCTGTCGGATCGTGTCAGGCGCAGCCACGCCTCCTGGACCGCATCCTCCGCCTCCGAGCGGGAGCCGAGCATGCGGAAGGCGACAGCCCGCAGATGCCCGCGGTTCGCCTCGAATTCGTCGGCCAGCCATTTTTTCTCGCCCATCTGCCCATTCCTCATCCTGTTGCGTCAAAGACCATGACGAACGGAAGCGGGACGATGTGACAGGAAAGGCATCACATCAAGCCCGGTGAAATTTTGCCGGCGACTTGACCTGCCGCGTTTTTCATTGGCTGATGGCGCGCCTATCCCTCCCAATGGTGTTTCCCGATGTCCCTCCGATTTGACAGTTCCAAACAATATGCCGCCTTCCTGTTCGACATGGACGGGACGATCCTGAGTTCGACTGCGTCGGCAGAACGCGTCTGGGGGCGCTGGGCTGCGCGACACGGGCTGGATGTGGAGAAATTCCTGCCGACCATGCATGGATCGCGCGGGATCGACACGATCCGCCGGCTGAACCTTCCGGGTGTCGATGCCGAAGCGGAAGCGGCGGAGATCACCGAAGAGGAAATCCGCGACGTCGAGGGCGTCGTGGCATTGCCGGGTGCCGCCGATTTCCTGGCTTCGCTTCCGCCGAACCGGTGGACGATCGTCACCTCCTCCCCGCGCCGCCTTGCGGAGCGGCGCCTCGAGGCCGCCGGCCTTCCTCTGCCGCAGGCGATCGTGACCGCGGAAGACGTGACGATCGGCAAGCCCGACCCGCAATGCTATATTCTCGGCGCGGAGAAACTCGGCTTCGCGACGCATGAATGCCTGGTCTTTGAAGACGTCGAAGCCGGCGTGAAGGCCGGGACGGCAGCGGGCGCCGATGTCATGCTGATTACGGCGGCAGGCCACAAACATTCGCTGCAAGGCTATCCCGAGATCGAACATTATGCCGACGCGACCGTTGTCATTGCTGACAGCGGCCACCTTTCAATCAAGTTCTGATTGCCTGCGGCGCCTGCCGGAAAGGAAGTGCCATGAAACCGGAAGTCATCTGCCTGATGATGTCGTCGCTCGACGGCGGCCTGCACCCGAGCAAGTGGACGGAAAGCCCTGATGGCGGCCGCAAGGAATGGACGGCGCTCTATCAGAAGGCGCATGAGGAACTCCAGGGCGATGCCTGGATCGTCGGGCGTATCACGATGGCCGAAATGGCGAAAGGCGAGCCGCATCCGCCGCAATCTGCCGGGGCGGTGGAACGGCCGCACCGTTTTGCCGATCGCAAGGCCGGCAGCTACGCGATAGCCCTCGACACGTCGGGCAAGCTGCATTTCACGCAGCCCGACATCGATGGCGACCATATCGTCGTCATCCTCGGCAATAGCGTGCCGGACCGGCATCTTGCGGAACTTGCCGCTGATGGCATCTCCTACATCGTCTCGCCATCTGCCGAGATCGACCTGGCCGCAGCGCTTGACGTGCTGGGGAAGGAACTCGGCATCCGCAAACTGCTGCTCGAAGGCGGAGCGGCGATCAACGGCGCCTTCTTTGCCGCGGGGCTGATCGACGAATTCCATCTGCTTGTCGCCCCGGCCCTGGACGGCAGCGGCGGCCAGCCTGTCGTCACCTTCGAGGGCGGACTGGCCGGCAGAACACAGCTCTCGCTGCTCTCGGCAGAGACGAAAGACAACGGCGCCGTTGCCCTGCGCTATAAGGTCCACACCCGACGGGGATGATGGAAATCGGCGGTACGCGTCTGAGCAGGCCCCTTGCCGCCCGAGGGGCAGCTGCCGCGGTTTGCTTCTCAGCTTTTTCCCCGTCCTCGTCACATTCTCTCATCTCGATCCGTCAACGCCATGACGAACGAAAGCCGGCAACCAGCGGGCTGCGCGTCAAACGGACCACGTTATCAGGAGATCGAACATGCAAGAGAGAATGGGAAATCCGGCCCTCGTCATCCCGGAAGCCATGCAGGCACTGAATGCGCTTGGCAAATTGCCGACCGCAGCCGGACTTGCGCCGGGATTTCTGGAAATCGTCTATCTTCGGGCCAGCCAGATCAATGGCTGCAGCGTTTGCATTGACGGGCATTGGCGCATCGCCCGCAAACACGGAGAGACCGACGAACGGCTCTTTGCCGTCGCCGGCTGGCGCGACGCGCCCTATTACAGCGATGCCGAACGCGCGGCACTGGCACTGACGGAGGCTGTCACCCGTCTCGGCGACCGCGCCGATCCGGTGCCGGACGAGGTGTGGGACGAGTGCACCCGCCATTACGACGGCAAGAGCCTTGCGGCCCTCGTCATCGCAATCGCCAATATCAACGTCTGGAACCGGCTGAACGTTGCCACCCGGCAGGTTGCAGGTCAGTGGAAGCCGTAACTGGCGGCTTGCCTTCAATCAGATGATGCCGCCGCCGCCGGAAACGGAGGCGGGGCGTTCGGCGGCGACCTTCTTGCGGTAGCCGCTGGCACGGTAGGTGGCGACCGGGTCGATCGCGCCGCCGGCGCGGCGGCGGGCCTCGGCCAGGATCGGCTCGACATCGGCACGGTAGGCCCGCTTCAGTGTCTCCGACGCCATCAGCGCGTCATTGTCCTGCTGGTATCCGTCGAGCGCCTTGCGGTCGACGATCAGTGCCTGCGCATAGGCGCGGCGAATCTCATTGGCGCTGTTGATCAGGCTTTCGATCGGGTCCGTCACATTGTGCGACTGGTCGATCATATGGGCCGGGTGAAAATCGTTCACACCGCGCTGATCGGCGTCCACGAGCTCGTTGAAGACGAGGAACAGCCGGTAGGGCTCGATCGCGCCGGCATCGAGATCGTCGTCACCATATTTCGAATCGTTGAAATGGAAGCCGCCGAGCTTGCCGAACTGGATCAGGCGGGCAACGATCATCTCGATGTTGGTGTTCGGCGCGTGATGACCGAGATCGACGAGGCAATAGGCTTTCGGACCAAGCGTCTGGGCGATCAGATAGTTCGTGCCCCAATCCTGCACGACCGTCGAATAGAAGGCCGGCTCGTACATCTTGTGCTCGGAGAACAGCCGCCAGTCGTCGGGAAGCGCGTTGTAGATTTCGGCCATCGAGGCGAGATAGCGCTCGAAAGCCTTGGTGAAATTGCTCTGGCCCGGGAAGTTCGAACCGTCGCCGATCCAGACGGTCAGCGCCTTGGAGCCGAGCGCCTTGCCGATCTCGATGCATTCGAGATTATGCTCGACTGCCTGCCGGCGGGTCGCCGCATCCGTGTGGCTGAGCGAACCGAATTTGTAGGTCAGCTTCTGGCCGGGTGCGTCCGAGAAGGTGTTGGAATTCATCGCGTCGAAGCCGAGGCCGAGCGCGTCGCCCTTCGCCTTCAGCTCCTTCACATCGGTCTTGTCCCAGGGGATATGCAGGGACACGGTCGGCGTTGCCTGCGTCAGCTGGTTGATGACGGCGCAATCGTCGAGCTTGTCGTAAATGCCGCGCGGCTCGCCCGTGCCGGGGAAGCGGGCAAAGCGCGTGCCGCCGGTGCCGACACCCCAGGAGGGGACCGCGACGGTAAATTCCGCGACCTTGCGGGTAATCGCCTCGATATCGACGCCACGGCGGGCGAGCGTTGCGCCCAGCGCCTCGTAGTCAGCCTTCAGCGCGGCGGCGCGCCTGTCGTTTTCCGTCGCGACCAGATCCGGCGCAATCCTGAATTCAGCCATGTCTTCCTCCCAGAGATTTATGGCGGCGGGCAAAGCCCGCCGCTTGCTGTCAGCGCGTGAAGCTCTGAACGTTGCCCGCATCGACATTGATGATGTTGCCGGTCGACTTGGCAGACAGATCGGACGCCAGGAAGTAGACGGCTTCGGCAATGTCTTCCGGGAAGACGTTGAGCTTCAGCATGGAGCGCTTGCGGTAATGTTCCTCGAGCTCGTCCACCTCGATCTTCGAGGAGGCCGCCCGCTGTTCGCGCCACTCGCCGCTCCAGATCTTCGAGCCGCGCAGCACCGCATCCGGATTGACCGTATTGACGCGGATACCGGCTTCTGCGCCTTCGAGCGCAAGGCAGCGGGCAAGGTGGATTTCGGCGGCCTTTGCGGTGCAATAGGCAGCCGCGTTGGGCGAAGCGGCAAGACCGTTCTTCGACGCGATGAAGACGACATTGCCGCCGAGCGCCTGACGGCGAAACAGGCGGAAGGCCTCACGAGAAACCAGGAAATAGCCGGTCGCGAGAATGTCGATATTGCGGTTCCACATCGAAAGCTCGGTCGCTTCGATCGGCGCCGAGGAAGCGATGCCGGCATTCGAGACGAGAATGTCGATACCGCCGAATTCGACGCAGGATTCGGCAAAGGAAGCGATGACCGCATCTTCCTTGGTGACGTCGAGCTTTACCGTGCGCACAGCGTCAGCGCCGTACTTCTTGACGAATTCCGCTTCGGTCGATTCCAGTGCCGCCTGATCGATATCGGCAAGCACCACGCAGGCGCCCTCGCCGACCAGACGCGCGGCTGTTGCGCGGCCGATGCCGCCGGCGCCGCCGGTGACGAAGGCGACCTTGCCGGCCAGGCTCTTCGGCTTCGGCATGCGCTGCAGCTTGGCCTCTTCGAGCAGCCAGTATTCGATATCGAAGGCTTCCTGCTCCGGTAGGCCCTGGTATTCGGAGACCGTCGAGGAACCCCGCATCACGTTGATGGCGTTGACGTAGAATTCGCTGGCAATGCGGGCCGTCGCCTTGTCGCGGGCAAAGGAAAGCATGCCGACGCCCGGCACCAGGAAGATGACCGGATTGGCGTCACGCATAGCCGGCGAATTGTCATGTTTGCAGGCATTGTAATAGCGGGCGTAATCGGCACGATAATCTTCGAGCGCCTTGTCGAGGCCGGCGATGATGGCATCGACGTCAGGCTTTGCCGGATCGAAATCGACGATCAGCGGGCGGATCTTGGTGCGCAGGAAATGGTCCGGGCAGCTGGTGCCGAGCGCGCCGAGCGGGCGCAGGTTCTTGGAATTGACGAATTCCAGCACCGCGTCCTGATCGTCGAAATGACCGAGCTTGCGCTCCTGCTTGCCGATGCGGCCACGAATTTCCGGCATCAGCCGGGCAGCGATGGCGCGACGCTCGGCGACCGGCAGGCTTTCGACGGCAGCACCGCCGAAGATCGTCTTGCCTTCCGTCTGGCCGGCAAACCATTCGATCGCCTTGTTGATGATATCGAGCGTCAGTTCGTAGCAGGCCTTGGCATCGTCAGCCCAGGTGAAGAGACCGTGGCTCTCGAGGACGACGCCCTTGGCGTGCGGGTTCGCCTTGACGAAGGCTTCGAGATCGAGGCCGAGCTGGAAGCCCGGACGGCGCCAGGGCAGCCAGCCGATCGCGTCACCGAAGACCTGCCTGGTCAATTCCCGGGAATTCTTGGAGGCGGCAATCGCGATGATCGCGTCCGGATGCATGTGGTCGACATGCGTATAAGGCACGAAACCGTGCAGCGGCGTGTCGATCGAGGCGGCGCGGCCGTTCAGGTTGAAGGTGCAATGCGGCAGGAAGCCGACCATGCGGTCCTCGTCCTCGACACCCTTGTAGATGCCCTTCAGCGATTCCAGCTTGTCCTGATAGAGCGTTGCGAAACCATCGAGCTTGATCGTGCCGACGTCGCCGCCCGAACCCTTGACCCAGAGAACCTTGACTTTGCCGCCGGTCAACGGATCGGTTTCCATGACCTTGGCCGAGGTATTGCCGCCACCGTAATTGGTGATGCGCTTGTCGGCGCCGAGCAGATTCGAGCGATAGAGAAGCTTGCCGGGCTCATCAATGCCCGCCGCGTAAGCATCATCCCACCGGTTCTCGAGAAGTCGAACCTTTGCCGCCATGTCATCCTCCCATATAGGCTTGCGGGGCGCGGCGATGAGCGCGCCCTTTCGCTCACGGTATCGCGCATCGAAATGGCGCTTGTCAATCGAAAACGATCAAAATCGATTATGTTGCATCGCAATATGAAAATTTATGATCGTTTCTGATTGACAGGCTTTAACGGATACGAAATAAATATGACAAGAGGAGGAGCCCAATGCACGAACGCGAACGCCATCGCATTATCTTAAGCGCCGTTCAGGAAAAGTCCGTCGTTACGATTCAGGACATTTCCGAGCTGACGGATGCTTCTGAAGCGACGATAAGGCGCGACATTGCGGCTCTTCATGTGCAGGGCAAGATCCGGCGCGTGCGTGGCGGCGCGGAAGCCGTCCACCCGCCGCAGCTCGGCAATCTCGCGGGGCGGCCCTTCAGGGTTTCAGAATCCGTCAACATCGATAAAAAGCGCTCAATCGCGCGCGCAGCCGTCGATCTCTGCGAAGCGGGCGACGCCATCATCATCAATGGCGGCACCACGACCTTCCAGATGGTGCATTATATGGCCGGCCATCGCATGCAGGTCATGACCAATTCCTTTGCTATCGCCGAACATCTGGTGAAGCATTCCAAGAACACGGTGACGGTGCCGGGCGGCGCGATCTATCGCGAGCAGAGCCTGATCCTGTCGCCTTTCGACAATGATGCGATCCGCAACTTTTATGCGCGGCGCATGTTCATCGGCGCCCAGGGCGTCGGCCCGCTCGGCATCATGGAGGCGGACGCCCTCATCATCCAGAGCGAGCAGAAACTGATGCACCAGGCCGACGAGCTTGTCGTCATGGTCGATTCAAGCAAATTCAATCGCCGGTCGAGCCTCATTCTTTGCCCGCTCGACCGCGTTTCTGTGGTCATCACCGATGACGGCATCTCGGAGGAAGCGGCGCGCATGATCGAGAATGCCGGCATCCGGCTCGTTGTCGCAAGCCCGGTGGCCCAGGTTGTGAAGGAGGATTCCTCGTCGGTCGCATGAGGCGCCGCCGGGGTGTGGAAGTCTAATCTTAGTGGGAGGACATGACATGAAACTTGCAAAGACACTTGCGCTCGGCGTAGCGCTCGCCGTCGCCATGATGGCCGGCAACGCCAGCGCCAAGGACATCAAGATCGGCCTCGTCGTGAAGTCGCTCGGCAACGGCTTCTTCGACGCCGCCAACAAGGGTGCTCAGGAAGCAGCCAAGGAACTCGGCGGCGTGGAAGTCATCTACACCGGCCCGACGACGACGACGGCCGAAGGCCAGATCGAAGTCATCAACTCGCTGATCGCGCAGGGCGTCGACGCCATCGCGATCTCGGCAAACGACCCGGACGCCGTCGTTCCGGCTCTGAAGAAGGCTGCCCAGCGCGGCATCAAGGTCATCTCCTGGGACTCCGGCGTTGCTCCGGAAGGCCGCATCCTGCAGCTCAACCCGTCTTCCAACGAGCTGATCGGCAAGATGTGCCTGACGCTCGCCAAGGATCATCTGGACGGCGGCAAGGGCGACTTCGCCATCCTGTCGGCGACGACGACCTCGACCAACCAGAACATCTGGATCGACCAGATGAAGAAGCAGCTCAAGGACTTCCCGGGCCTCAACCTCGTCACCACGGTTTACGGCGACGACCTCTCGGACAAGTCCTATCGTGAAGCCGAAGGCCTGCTGAAATCCAACCCGAACGTCAAGGTCATCGTCGCTCCGACGACGGTCGGCGTTCTGGCCGCCTCCAAGGTCGTCGAAGACAAGGGTCTGGTCGGCAAGGTCTACGTGACCGGTCTCGGCCTGCCGTCCGAAATGGCCGGCGCGATCAAGTCCGGCGCGACGAAGGAATTCGCCATCTGGAACCCGATCGACCTCGGCTATTCCGCAACCCAGATCGCCTATCGCCTTGTGAAGGGTGATACCGACGGCAAGCCCGGCAGCGAAATCGAAGCCGGCCGCATGGGCAAGATCAAGGTTGGCGACAACGGCGAAGCTGCCATGGCCGATCCCTTCGTCTACAATGCCTCGAACATCGACCAGTTCTCCAAGGTCTTCTGATTTTCAGAGATCATGAACAGACACCCGGCGGCCCTGCCGCCGGGCTTCTCTTTCGATGATGGTAAGCTTGCTGATGACCCCTGCCCTTCAACACCCCGTCCCGGACGCAAAAGCCGACGACGTACCCGCCATTCTGGAAATGCGCGGCATCTCACAGATCTTTCCGGGCGTCAAAGCGCTCGATAATGTCAGCATCGCGCTCTATCCCGGCAAGGTGACGGCACTGATCGGCGAAAACGGCGCCGGCAAGTCCACGCTCGTCAAGATCCTGACCGGCATCTACCGCCCCAACGAGGGCGAAATCATCGTCGATGGCAAACCGGCACATTTTGCGACGGCGCAGGCCGCCATCGACGCCGGCGTGACTGCCATCCATCAGGAAACCGTGCTCTTCGACGAGCTTTCGGTTGCCGAAAATATCTTCCTCGGTCACGCGCCGCGCACCCGCTGGCGCACGATCGACTGGAGCGAGATGAACAACCGCTCCCGGGCGTTGCTGACCTCGCTCGAAAGCAATATCGATCCGACGATCCGCCTGAAGGACCTCTCGATTGCGCAGCGCCATCTGGTGGCGATCGCTCGCGCCCTGTCGATCGAGGCCCGCATCGTCATCATGGACGAACCCACTGCCGCCCTCTCGCGCAAGGAGATCGACGACCTCTTCCGGATCGTCGAGGGCCTGAAGGCGAGTGGCAAGGCCATTCTCTTCATCAGTCACAAGTTCGACGAACTCTACGAGATCGCCGACAATTACGTCGTCTTCCGCGACGGCCGCGCTGTCGGTCATGGCAAGCTCAAGGAAACGCCGCAGGACGAAATCGTCCGCATGATGGTTGGCCGCGACGTTGAAAACGCCTTCCCGAAGATCGACGTGGCAATCGGCGCGCCGGTGCTCCAGGTCGAGAAATACAGCCACCGCACCGAATTCCGCGATATTTCGCTGACGCTGCGCAAGGGCGAAATCCTCGGCATCTACGGCCTGATCGGCGCCGGACGCTCGGAACTCGCACAATCGCTCTTCGGCATCACCAGGCCGCTCTCCGGCAGGCTGACGCTTGAAGGCCAGGAGATTTCGATCAACTCGCCGCATGAGGCCATCCGCGCCGGTATCGTCTATGTGCCGGAAGAACGCGGCCGTCACGGCCTGGCGCTGCCGATGCCGATTTACCAGAACATGACGCTGCCATCGCTGGCGCGCACGTCGCGCAAGGGCTTCCTGCAGGCGGCCGAAGAATTCGCGCTCGCGCGCAAATATGCCGAGCGGCTGGACCTGCGTGCCGCTGCCCTTTCCGTGCCGGTCGGTACGCTTTCGGGCGGCAACCAGCAGAAGGTCGTCATCGGCAAGTGGCTGGCGACCAAACCGAAGGTCATCATCCTCGACGAGCCGACCAAGGGTATCGACATTGGCTCGAAGGCTGCCGTTCATGGCTTTATCAGCGAACTTGCGGCCGAAGGCCTCTCCATCATCATGATCTCCTCCGAACTGCCCGAGATCATCGGCATGTCGGACCGTGTGCTGGTCATGAAGGAAGGCCTGTCGGCCGGGCTCTTCGAGCGCGATCAGCTTTCGCCGGAAGCGCTGGTGCGCGCGGCGACCGGAAATGCGTGAGGTGACGGCATGATGAGACTGATCAGAAAACGCGAAACCCTGCTCTTTGCCATCATCGTGGTGATGATCGCCGTCTTCTCGACGCGTGCGGCAGATTTCGCGACCCCGGACAATCTCGCCGGCATCTTCAACGATACGGCGATCCTCATCATCCTGGCGCTTGCCCAGATGACGGTGATCCTGACGAAATCGATCGACCTTTCGGTTGCGGCCAACCTCGCCTTCACCGGCATGGCGATCGCGATGATGAATGCGGCCTTTCCCGGACTGCCGCTGATCGTGCTGATCCTTGCCGCAGTCGTGATCGGCGCGGCTCTCGGTTCGATCAACGGCTTCCTCGTCTGGCGCCTCGAAATCCCGCCGATCGTCGTCACCCTCGGCACGCTCACCATCTATCGCGGCATGGCCTTCGTGCTGTCGGGCGGCGCCTGGGTCAACGCACACCAGATGACGCCCATCTTCCTCTCCGTTCCGCGCACGCCGATCCTCGGCCTGCCGGTCTTGAGCTGGGTCGCGATCATCATCGTCGCGCTGATGTACATGCTGCTGCGCTACAGCCAGTTCGGCCGCTCGGCCTATGCGACCGGCGGCAACCCGACGGCCGCCGTCTATGCCGGTATCGATACGGGCAAGACGAAATTCCTGGCCTTCGTGCTGTCAGGCGCGCTTGCCGGCCTTTCCAGCTACCTCTGGGTCTCGCGCTACGCAGTCGCCTATGTCGATATCGCCAACGGTTTCGAACTCGACAGTGTTGCGGCCTGCGTGATCGGCGGCATTTCCATTGCCGGCGGCGTCGGCTCGGTTGCCGGCACCGTGCTCGGCGCACTCTTCCTCGGCGTCATCAAGAACGCCCTTCCCGTCATCGGCATTTCGCCTTTCACGCAGATGGCGATCTCGGGAACCGTCATCATCCTCGCCGTCGTCTTCAACGCAAGGCGTGAGCGCAATCGCGGGCGCATCATCCTGCGTGACCGCGCAGCAGCGGAGGTCGCAGCATGAGCATGGTTTCCTCCAGTCCTGAAAAGCGCGTCATTCCCGATCGCCTCGGCACGCCGTTCAAGCGCTTCATGGCGAGCTGGGAAGTGCTGCTTTTCGGCGTGGCCGTCCTGATCTTCATCTTCAATTCCGTGGCCTCGCCCTATTTCCTCGATGCCTGGAACCTCTCGGACGCGACCTTCAACTTCACCGAAAAGGCAATGATCGCCTTTGCCATGGCGCTGCTCGTCATCGCCGGCGAGATCGACCTGTCGGTTGCCGCCATCATTGCGCTTGCCTCGACGGCGATGGGGGCTGCGGCTCAGGTCGGCGTCGGCACGCCGGGCCTCGTGCTGATCGGCATCGGCACGGGCCTGCTCTGCGGCATCTTCAACGGCTTCCTTGTCTCGGTGCTGAAGCTGCCGTCGATCGTCGTCACGATCGGCACGATGAGCCTGTTCCGCGGCATTTCCTACATCGTGCTCGGCGATCAGGCCTATGGCAAATACCCGGCGGATTTCGCCTATTTCGGCCAGGGTTACGTCGTCTGGGTCTTCTCCTTCGAATTCGTGCTCTTCATCGTGCTGGCGATCCTCTTTGCCATCCTGCTGCATGCGACGAACTTCGGAAGGCAGGTCTATACGATCGGCAACAACGATTTCGCCGCCCGCTTCTCCGGCATCCCGGTCGAGCGCGTGAAATTCATCCTCTTCCTGCTGACCGGCGTGATGAGCGGAGTGGCCGCCGTCTGCCTGACCTCGCGCCTCGGCTCCACCCGTCCGTCGATCGCGCAAGGCTGGGAGCTTGAAGTCGTCACCATGGTGGTGCTCGGCGGCATCTCGATCCTCGGCGGCTCCGGCACGATCGGCGGCGTCGTCATTGCCGCCTTCGTCATGGGGCTCGTCACCTTCGGGCTTGGCCTGTTGAACGTGCCCGGCATCGTCATGTCGATCTTCATCGGCCTGCTTTTGATCATCACCATCGCCATCCCGATCATCGCCCGCCGCATCAAAACGATGAGCGCCAAATGACCCTGGAAAAACACGCCTTCAAGATGAAGCTCAATCCCGGCATGGAGGCCGAATACAGGAAGCGGCACGACGAGATCTGGCCGGAACTGGTCGATCTTCTGCACCGGTCCGGCGCCAGCGACTATTCCATCCACCTCGACCGCGAGACCAACACGCTTTTCGGCGTGCTGACCCGGCCGAAGGATCACACGATGGCAAACCTGCCGGACCATCCCGTCATGAAGAAGTGGTGGGCGCATATGGCCGATATCATGGAAACCAATCCGGACAATTCACCCGTCCAGAGCGACCTCGTGACCGTCTTCCACATGCCATGAGCGACTACCGCCACATCGCCGTTCTCGACATCGGCAAGACAAACGCCAAGGTCGTCGTGCTCGACAGCGCGACAGGCGCTGAAATCGCGGTCCGCAAGCAGCCGAATACGGTCATCCGCGACGGCCTCTATCCGCATTACGATATCGAAGCGCTCTGGCGCTTCGCGCTTGCCGCTCTGAAGGCTTTTGCCAGCGAGCCAGGCTTCGACGCGATCTCGATTACCACACATGGTGCGGCCGCTGCCCTGCTGGGGGCTGACGGCAAGCTTGCCATGCCGGTCATCGACTATGAGCACGAATATCCGCAGGAGATCCGCGAGGCCTATGATGCGCTGCGCCCGCCTTTTGCCGAGACCTTCTCTCCGCGTCTGTCGATGGGGCTGAACATCGGTGCGCAGCTTCATTACCAGAAGGCTGCATTCCCCGAAGAATTCGCGAAAGCGGCTGCGATCCTGACCTATGCGCAATATTGGTCGGCGCGCCTGACCGGTGTCGCCGCAAACGAGACGACCTCGCTCGGCTGCCATACGGATCTCTGGAACCCGAAAACCGGCGCCTATTCCTCCCTGGTCGACACACTTGCCATTCGTGACCGGATGGCGCCGATCCGTTCGGCCTTCGATGCGCTTGGCCGCGTTCTGCCGGAGATCGCCGAAGAGATCGGCGTTTCCGTGCCCGTCTATTGCGGCATCCATGATTCCAATGCCTCGCTGCTGCCGCATCTCGTCGGCCGCAAATCGCCGTTTGCCGTCGTTTCGACCGGTACATGGGTCATCAATTTCGGCGTCGGCGGCGATCTCGACCATCTCGACGCGACGCGCGACGCGCTTGCCAATGTCGATGCCTATGGCCGTGCCGTGCCCTCCTCCCGCTTCATGGGCGGCCGCGAATTCGAAATGCTGTCGGCCGAGATCGGCCAGGTCGGGGATGCGGCAGCGCGTGCGGTCATCAATGACGTTGTGGCGAAGGGCATCATGCTGCTGCCGAATGTGGCACCGGGCTCCGGTCCCTTTCCTGGCAAGGTCAGTCGCTGGATCGGTGCGGAAAGCGCCAGCCGCGAGCAGCGCTTTGCCGCCGCCTGCCTCTATCTCGCATTGATGACCGAGGCCTGCCTCGGCCTGATCGGCGCCAAAGGCCCGATCATCGTCGAGGGTCCCTTCGCGTTGAACGAAACCTATCTGTCGCTGCTTGCCGCAATCACCGGCCGCGACACGATGGCGCTGCCGGGATCGACCGGCACCAGCCAGGGAGCGGCCCTTCTTGCCGGCATCAAGCCGGTATCCGGGGTTGAAAAACACGTCCCGCCTCGGCCGATTCCGGGCCTTCCCGACTACCGGAAGCGCTGGTACGCCGCGATGGAATAACAGTCTTTCCAAGAGTGGCCTTGTTCAAGTCGGCTGCGCCGCTAGTGTGGCACCTCCCGATCTGATGGAGGAAAGAGCATGACTGATTCATTCGACCCGCGCGCCGTGGCCGCCAAGCTCCACGGCCTGCGCCAGGCCGGAAAGCAGGAACCGACGAGCGCCTTCCCGCTGCCGGCCGACCTGCAGCAGGCGATGGAAACGCAGAATGCCCTGAAGGCCGAAGAAGGTGTTGCAAGCAACGCCTGGAAGGTGACGGTTTCTCCCGAGGGGCAGCCGGTCACTGCGCCCCTCCATCCCTATGCCGAGACTGTCTCCGGCGCCACTATTGCCTGGTATCCGGGCCTGAAATTCGAAACCGAAATTGCCGTCCGCTTCGGCAGGGACCTGCCCCATCGCAAAGGCGCCCCCTACAGCCGCGCCGAAGTTCTCGATGCGATTTCCACCGCCTATCTCGGCGCCGAACTGCTGGTCAGCGCGGTCAAGGAAAGCGGCGCCGTCTCCTTCCTGCTTTTCCTTGCAGACCGCCTCGGCAACAGCGGCTACGTGCTCGGTCCCTCCATATCCAAGAGTTTCATCGATACCGCCGCAAGCACGCCGCTGACGGTCACTCATGGCGGCAGGACGATCTATGACGGCCTCGCCAAGCACCCGAAGGGCGACGTCCTGTCCTGGCTGGTCGACTATGCCAACGATCCTCTGCGGCCGGAAAGTTCACTGAAGTCAGGCGCGCTCGTCACCACCGGCACGCTCAGCGGCGCCGTCGAACTCGCCGAACCCGGCGAGATCGATATCCGCTTTGGCGACGGCGCACGGCTGGTGTTCTCCGTCGTTTGACCTCGGCATTTTTTCACGCCCAAACTGGGTGATTGTCATGCTGCCCCGCTTCTTGTATTAAACTTGAGTTTATGGCGAAGGTTTATGCCGGCCATCTGGCCGGAGGCGGAAGTGGAAATGACGTTTCAACCGCGCATGCAGAACAGGATCCACGGCTTTTCCGTCACCAAGGGCGTCAACCGCCGGGTGTGGAACGGTATCGTGGCCGATGTCTGGGATGTGGACTGCGCTCCCCGTTCCGGCGGCTACTATGTATCCCGGGACCCGCGGCTTTTCATCTTCCTCGAAAAGCGCGGGCCGGGCGATTCGCGGGTGAAACTTTCGCCGCGTGCGCAAGGCACAGTGCAGGACGCAGAAAAGCGGCCGATCTCCTACGTTCCTGCCGACATGGAAGTCTGGGCCGATCTGGTGGATGTGCATTCCGTGCGCCATCTCGACATCCATTTCGACGTCGAGACCATCAGCCGCCGGCTCGGCGACGACCTTGATCCCCAGCGGCTTGCCAGTGCGCAGCTTCTGTTTTCCGACGAGCGCCTGTTGTCGCTCGCCCAGCTGATCGCCGCCGAATGCGTCAATCCGCAGCCGCTGCATGATCTCTATGGCGACGGCCTGTCGCTCGCCCTCATCATCGATGTCCTGAAACTCACAAGAGTGCAGCCACGCAAGCGCAGCAAGCTTGCCGCCTGGCAGTTGCGGCGCGCCACGGAGTTCATCGAAGAGAATTGCCTGCGCAATATCCGCCTCGAAGAACTGGCCGCCGTCACCGGCCTGTCGCAATCGCATTTCAGCCATGCCTTCAAGGCTTCGACGGGCGTGGCGCCGCATCAGTATCAGACCAATACGCGCCTCGAGCGCGCAAAGCATCTGCTGATCACGAGCGAATATCCCCTGACGACCATCGCCGTGGAAACCGGCTTTGCCGATCAGGCGCATTTTACCCGAGTCTTTCGCAAGCATCTCGGAATCACGCCGGCGAACTGGAAAAAGGCGCAGCTTGCCTGATTGCAACACTTCCGGGCATTTGCTTGCAATGCGGAAAATTGCCCAAGAACGTTCAATTTCCACCCGATCGCGACAATCCGCCTGATTAAATTTGAGTTAAACACTCGACTTATTCGAGGCCATACCGCGGCAGCAAGGGCCGTGGCACGAGTGGGGTAATCTATGCGAGCGCAGACCAAAGGGCTCATCTTCAGGACATGTTTACTGGCAGGAACGGCCGTCGCCGGCATCATGGCGGCATCCTCCGCTCCTGCTCAGGATGCCAATCCGACGCAACTGGCGCCGATCGTCATCCAGGACGGCGATGACAGTGCCACCGGCCCGGTCAAAGGTTATGTCGCGAGGAACTCGTCTACCGGCTCCAAGAGCGATACGCCACTCAAGGAAATCCCGCAGTCGGTCTCCGTCATCGGCAAGCAGGAAATGGACGATCGCGGCATCACCAACAAGGTCGACGAGGCGCTGCTCTATACGCCCGGTGTCACCACCCAGCCCTTCGGCAACGATCCCGATACCGACTGGTTTTACATTCGCGGCTTCAACGCCACGCAGACCGGCGTTTTCTTCGACAACCTCAACCTCTTCAGCTACGGCTTCGGCGGCTTCCAGATCGACCCGTTCATGCTCGAGCGTGTGGAAGTTCTCAAAGGCCCGGCCTCCGTGCTTTACGGCGGCTCCAATCCGGGTGGCATCATCAATCTCGTGCGCAAGCGCCCGCTGGACGAGCCGTTGTATTACACAGATATCGGCATCAACAGTAACGGCAACGCCTTTACCGGCTTCGACATTTCCGACAAGGTCGGCTCCAGCGATACGATGACCTATCGCCTCACCGGCAAGGTCGCGGGCGGCGACAATTACTCGGATTTCTCGCATGATTTCCGCGGCTTCATCATGCCGCAGCTGAAGATCGCGCCTGACGACGCGACGAGCTTTACCGTCTGGAGTTATCTGGGCGGCCTGGACCAGGTCCATACTGGCAACGGCTTCTTCCCCTATGTCGGCACGGTCGTGGACGCACCCTTCGGCAAGATCCCGCGCGACGCCTTCTACGGCGAGCCCGACCTCGACGACGGCAGCTATGTCCAGAAGATGGTGGGATACGAATTCGAGCATGAATTCGACGGCGGCGTGAAATTCACCTCGAACTTCCGCTACGGCCACCTCGACAAGCATGAGCAAGGCCCATATCTCAACGGCTATGTCGGCGGGCCACCCGACTACGACCTTGCCCGCATCGGCTTCGAAGGCCGCTCCGGCGTCGATTCCGTCGGCATCGACAACCGCCTGGAGGGCGAGGCCGAACTCGGCGGCTCGACTCATAACCTGCTGGCCGGCATCGACTACAAGTACTACCGGCTGGACAACTGGCAGGCCTGCTGCGGCTCCAACCCGATCAGCGCAATCGATCCGGTCTACGGCACGCCCCAGGGCGCCAATTTCGTCTATGCCGATGGCATCGTCACCATGAAACAGATCGGCATCTACGCTCAGGATCAGATCCATTTCGGCGATGGCTGGCTGCTGACATTGAACGGCCGCTACGACCATGTCGATATCGATTCCGATGCCGCGATCGGAACGAGCTACAGCTTCGATGACGGCGCAGCCAGCGGTCGTGCCGGCCTTGCCTACGAGTTCGACAACGGCCTGACCCCTTATGTCAGTGTCGCAAGCTTCTTCAACCCCTTGATCGGCACCGGCATTTCCGGTCCTCTCAAGCCCGAGGAAGGCTATCAGATCGAAGGCGGCGTCAAATACGAGCCGACCTTCTTCGACGGAACGATCACCGCCTCTGTGTTCCAGATCGACAAGCGCAACAATGCCGTGACCAATCCGCTCACATTCGAGCAGAGCCAGCTCGGCAAGGTCCGCTCGCGCGGCTTCGAACTCGAGAGCAAAGTCAACGTCAACGACAACTGGAAGGTCACTGCCGGCCTCGACTATACCGATATGGAAGTGCTGGAAAACGAAGCCAATCCTCTCCTCATCGGCAAATCCCCCTATATCACGCCGAAGGTCAAGGCCTCGCTCTGGGTCGATTACCTCGTCACGACGGGCACGCTGGAGGGCCTGAGCTTCGGTGCCGGCGTCCGGCATCAGGGCTGGTCATGGGCAGACGAAAACAACACCGAGAAGGTGCCGGCCGCGACCGTATTCGACGCCGCAATCCGCTACGAGAAGGAAAACTGGGCCGCCTCGCTCAACGTCGCCAATCTCTTCGACAAGGAATATGTTTCAAGCTGCCAGGGCCTGACGGTCTGCGGTTACGGCGATGCCCGCACGGTCACTTTCAAGCTCAGCAAGAAATGGTAAGTTGACAAATCGAGTTCAGTTTTTCAGGAAGCTGCGATAAAGGGAGGGCTCGGCCCTCCCGAACCTTTGCAGCAAAGCCGGAGTTTCCTCGTGTCCACGCCCTTCCTGAACCTTGCCGGGATCGATTATGCGATCGGCAGCAGATCCATTCTCAACGGCATCGATCTGACGCTTGAGGCCGGCCGCATCTACGGGCTTGTCGGCCCGAACGGTTCCGGCAAGAGCACGCTTCTGAAAATCATTGCCCGGCAGATCGCCCCGAAGAGCGGCTCGATCTCTTTCGACGGCAAGGCCGCCGCCGATTGGGGCAGCCGCGCTTTTGCCCGCCACGTCGCCTACATGCCGCAATTTACGCCGGCGACCGACGGCATGACCGTGCGTGAGCTCGTGGCACTCGGCCGTTTCCCCTGGCACGGCACGCTCGGCCGTTTCAGCACCACCGACCGCGACATGGTCGAGGAAGCGATCGTCCGCACGGAGCTGGAGGATTTCGCAGACCGCCTTGTCGCGAGCATGTCCGGCGGCGAGCGTCAGCGCGCCTGGATCGCCATGATGCTGGCCCAGAACGCCCGCTGCCTGCTGCTCGACGAACCGACCTCGGCACTCGACCTTGCCCATCAGGCGAGCGTGCTCTCGCTGGTGCAGGAACTCAGCCATGAACGCGGGCTGACCGTGATCATCGTGCTGCACGACATCAATCTCGCCGCACGCTATTGCGATGCCATCATCGCGCTCAACCGTGGCCGGATCAGCGCCGAAGGCAAGCCTGTCGATATCATGCAGGCCGACAAGCTGCAGTCGATCTTCGGCGTCGGCATGGGCGTCTTCCCGCATCCGGTTCGCAACGAGCCGGTCAGCTACCTTTTGTAGACCATGGCATTGTTCTCGCGCAGGCAGTTTCTCGCCGCTGCGGCGGCCACGCTGTCGGCCCCCGCACTTCTGCGGGCGGGCGAAAGCCCGCGCGTGGCGACCCTTGATTGGGCTCTGCTGGAGACCCTGCTGGCGATCGGCGCCAATGTCGTTGCCGGAACGGAGTTGCGACAGTTCCGCGAAGTGGCGGTGACACCTGTTGCTCGCGATGACATTGCCGATCTTGGCCTGCGCGGCACGCCGAATTTCGAGGCGCTGCGCTTCGTCCGTCCGGACCTGATCTTCAATTCGAATTTCTACGCCTGGGCGGATGCCCGCATGCGGCCGATCGCCCCCGTGGAAAGCCATGCGATCTATAAACCGGGCGAAAGCCCTTACGTGCTTGCCGAACAGGCAACGCTCGCGATCGGCGAACGGCTGCAGCTGGCTGCCGCAAGGCAGCTCGCAGAAGAGCTTTCCGGCAGGCTCGACCGCTGCCGGGCGACCTTTGCTGCAGGCGACGGCCGCCCCGTGATCCCGATCAATCTCGGCGACAGCAGGCATTTCCGCGTCTTCGGCTCCGACAGCATGTTCGGCGAGGTTCTGAAACGTGTCGGCCTGACCAATGCCTGGCAGGGCGCGACCAGCTATTCGGCCGCCGCTCCTGTCGGCATCGAGACGCTGGCCTCGATGCCGGATGCCTGGATCGTCATGATCCCGCCGCATCCTGCCGATGCGCTTGCCGCACTTTCGACAAGTGCCTTCTGGAATGCGCTGCCGGCCGTGCGCGAGAAGCGGGTACTCGTGCTCGGCTCCATCAATCCCTATGGCGCACTGCCAGCTGCCATGCGTTTTGCCGATCTTCTTCGGGAAGGGCTTGCCCATGCATGGAACGGTTAGTCACGCAAGGCCAGCCCGCGGCGCCGGCATTCCCTTTGCCGCGGTTGCGCTTCCGGCCCTGTGCATCGCCGCCTTCGTGCTGTTGATCGCGACGCGCCCGCAGGTGCCGGGCGATGCGGCTCAGGCCGCCACCCTCGATGGCATCCTGCTCTGGAACAGTATCATGCCGCGGGCCGTCCTGACGCTGATTGCCGGTGCCGCACTCGGCCTCTCCGGCGCGCTGCTGCAACAGGTGCTGCGCAATCCGATTGCCGATGCCTCGACGCTCGGCATTGCGTCGGGCGCCGAGCTGGCGATGACGGCGGCGCTCAGCGTCTCGCCGCTGCTGATTGGCTTCCCGCGGGAGATCGTTGCCTTTGGCGGCGGGCTCGGTGCGGTCGCGATCGTGCTGGCACTCAGCTGGCGACGCGGGCTCGACCCCGTCACCGTGGCCCTGTCGGGCATGATCGTCAGCATGATCGCCGCAGCCTTGAGCGTCACGCTCATTCTGGCGCGCGGCGAATACGCCATGTCGATCTATATCTGGGGCGCCGGCTCGCTCAGCCAGCAGGACTGGAGCGGCGTGCTTTCGCTCGGTCCCCGCCTCATCCTCGGCTTTGCGGCGGCAATGCTTCTCGTGCGGCCACTTCGCATTCTGACGCTCGACGACACCAGCGCCAGGAGCCTCGGGCTGGCGCTGCACTCGGCACGATTTGCCATCCTCGCGCTCGCGGTCTGGCTTGCGGCCTCGGTCACGGCAGAGGTCGGCGTAATCGGCTTCCTCGGGCTGGCCGCCCCTGCAATTGCCCGGCTTTTCGGCGCGCGCAGCACCGCTACTCTGATGATATCGGCGCCGATAACAGGCGCCGGTCTGCTGCTCTTCACCGATTGTCTGATGCAGATCCTCGGTCCCGGCTTTACCGATCTCGCGCCGACGGGAGCTGCAACCGCCCTGCTCGGCGGCCCCCTGCTGCTCTTCCTGCTGCCGCGTCTGCATTCCGTTTCCTCCGCTGGCGCAGAGCCGGCACCGAGCTTGAGGCGGCTCACAAAGCCGCTTGCCGTACTGGCCGCACTTTGCGTCGCCATCCTGCTGCTCTTCGTCACTTTCCTCGCGCTCGGGCCGGCCGACGACGGCTGGCATGTCGCAACCGGCCCGCTATTCACCGACCTTCTGCCCTTCCGCCTGCCCCGCCTCATCGTCGCGGCTGGTGCCGGCGGCATGCTCGCGGCGGCCGGTTTCATCATGCAGCGGGTGACGGGCAATCCGATCGCAAGCCCGGAAGTGTTGGGTATCAGCAGCGGTGCAGGCGCAGGCCTGACGGTCGCGCTCTTTCTGTTCGGCTTTCCCCCGCCGGTCGTCATGCTGCCTGCCATGGCGCTCGGCGCGCTCGCGGCCTTTGCGGCCATGATCGCCATGTCCGCCCGCACGCAATTTTCGCCGGAGCGCATGCTGCTTGCGGGTGTCGGCATCGGCGCCTTTGCCATGGCAATCGTGACGATGGTGCTCGCGCAGGGCGACATGCGCGGCTACGTCCTGCTCACCTGGCTCTCCGGTTCGACCAATCGCGCCGGCGCCTTTGAAGCCTGGACGGCAGTGATCTCGCTCCTTGTGCTGGTGGCACCCTTGCCCTTCCTCGGCCGCTGGCTGACGATGCTGCCGCTCGGCAGCAATTCCAGCCGCGCACTCGGACTTCGCGTCGGGACAAGCCGTCTGGCGCTGGCGACGCTGGCGGCGCTGATGACGGCGATCGCCTCCTTCCTCGTCGGCCCGCTCAGCCTCACGGGGCTCATCGCACCGCATCTTGCCCGCCTTGCCGGTTTCCACCGGCCGGGCCAGCAGCTTGCTGCCAGCGTGCTCTTCGGAGCCGGTGTGTTGATGACGGCGGACTGGCTCTCGCGCATCGTCATCTACCCCTACCAGGTGCCGGTCGGTCTCTTCGCGGCGCTGATCGGCGGCCCCTACCTCATCTGGCTGCTCTCGCGAAAGGACATCAGGCAATGATGGCTGAACGTTTTACCGCATCCGGCGTCGCGATCGCCGTCGATCCCGGCAAGATGCTCGACGAGCTTTGCGCCCATTTCGTCGAACACAGCACCGTCAATCGCGACGGCGATCTCCTGACACTGGAGATGACAATCGGCAAGGCGGATATCCGCCATGAGGGGCGCGCGCTTGCTATCGAGCTTTCCTGCCGAAGCGCCCGGGCACTCCAGAACGTGCGATCGGTTCTTGCCGAACATCTCTTCGAGTTTGCCGGCGAAGACAGGCTGGAACTCACGTGGTCGGACGCGCCAAAAGCCGACCGCCTGCCGGACCTGCGCGAAATCCGCGTGGTCAGCGCCCGCAATATCAGCCCGCATATGCGGCGGGTGACCGTTGCCTGCGACGATGCCAGACATTTCGCGCACGGCGGCCTGCATTTCCGCCTGTTGATCCCGCCGAAGGGCCGTGTTCCGGTCTGGCCGAAACTGCGCGCAGACGGCCGCATCGAATGGGCAAAGGGCGAGGATGCGCTGACCGTGCGCATCTACACGTTCCGCAACATCAACCTGGAGCGTGGCGAGATCGATATCGATTTCGTGCTGCACGAGGGAGAGAACATGCCCGGCGCCGAATGGGCCGTGAATGCCAGGCCCGGCGACATCGCCGGTGCGCTCGGTCCCGGTGGCGGCGGGGTACCGGACGCCACATCGATGATCCTTGCCGGGGACGAGACGGCGCTGCCCGCTATTTCCCGCATGGCCGCGGAAATTCACGCGGGAACACGGCTGCGGATATTCCTCGAAGTCGACAGTCCTTCGGAAGAGCTGCCGCTGGTCTCCGCCGGTATCGTCGACCTCACCTGGATGCATCGCAATGGCGCACCCGCCGGCACGCTCGGCCTGGTCGAAGGCGCCATCAGGAACGCGCTGGCGGACGCTGATGGCGACACTTTCGTCTGGGCCGGCTGCGAACGGTCCGAGGCCAAGCGCATCCGGGATTTCCTGAAGACCGAGCGCGGCCACGACCGCCACAGGATGAGCATCGGCGCTTACTGGGAGCGGTAGATCCGTCTTACGCCTTTTCGCGGAACATCTCGATGATCGCGGAGAAATCCCGGCCGCCATTGCCGAGCTTTTCGAAGAGTGCGTAGAGCTGCGCGGCCTGCGCGCCAAGCGGTGTGGACGCCCCGCTCGCAAGTGCGGCCTCCTGGGAAAGCCTTAAGTCTTTCAGCATGAGTGCGGCGGCAAAACCCGGCTTGTAATCGTTGTTGGCCGGCGAGGTCGGCACGGGCCCCGGTACCGGGCAATAGGTGTTGATCGACCAGCATTGGCCGGATGAGGTGGAGGCGACGTCGAAGAGCGCCTGATGCGAGAGGCCGAGCTTTTCCGCAAGCGCGAAAGCTTCGCAGACGCCGACCATGGAAATGCCGAGGATCATGTTGTTGCAGATCTTTGCCGCCTGTCCGGCCCCCGCCTCGCCGCAATGGACGATCTTCTTGCCCATGGCCTCGAGGATCGGCCTCGCCTGGGCGAAAGCCTCTTCCGAGCCGCCGGCCATGAAGGTCAGCGTACCGGCGCTCGCGCCGCCCGTGCCGCCCGAAACCGGCGCATCGAGCGACAGGCAGCCCGCGGCTTTTGCCATTTCATGCGCCCTGCGGCTGCTTTCGACATCGATCGTCGAGCAATCGATGACGAGCGTGCCCTGCGCGGTCGATTGCAGGATATCGGTCCAGGCGGTCAGCACGTGCTTGCCCTGCGGCAGCATGGTGATGACCACTGCTGCCTCCTTGACCGCCTGGCTGGCGTGGCTGGCGGGCTTCACGCCGCTTTCCTCGGCCGCCTTCAGCACGGGAGCGGCCAGATCGAAACCCAGCACCTCGTGGCCGGCCTTGACGAGGTTGGCCGCCATCGGCCCGCCCATATTGCCGAGCCCGATAAATCCGATCCTTGCCATGGTCATCTCCTATCTGTTGTCTTCGAGGATCATGGCCGCCGCCTTTTCGGCGATCATGATCGTCGGCGAATTGGTATTGCCCGAGGTGATGGCCGGCATCACCGAAGCGTCGGCGATCCGGAGCTTTGCCAGCGCCCGCAATCTCAGCCGCGGATCGACGACACTTTCCCTGTCGATGCCCATGCGGCAGGTGCCGACAGGATGGAAGATCGTCGTGCCGATATCGCCGGCCGCCTTTTCCAGCTCGGCCTCGCTCTGATAGCTCGGCCCCGGCTTGAATTCCTCCGGACGAAACCGGGCGAAGGACGGTTGCGCCACGATCCGGCGTGTCAGCTTTATCGATCGAACAGCTATGTCGCGATCGCGCTGCGTCGAGAGGTATTTTGGCGCAATTGTCGGCTGGGCGGCAAAATCCGGGCTGGAGACATGCACTGAGCCGCGGCTTTCCGGCCGCAGATTGCAGACGCTCGCCGTGATCGCCGGAAAGGGGTGCACGGGATCGCCGAACTTGTCGAGCGAGACCGGCTGGACATGATATTGCAGGTCGGGCGTTTCCTTGTCGGGACCGGAACGCGTGAAAATGCCAAGCTGGCTGGGCGCCATCGCCATCGGGCCGGAGCGGCGCATGAGATACTCGAGCCCGATTGCCGCCTTTCCCATCAGCTTCGATGCCTTTTCGTTGAGCGTCGGCACGCCCGTCACCTTATAGGCCAGCCGAAGCTGCAGATGATCCTGCAGGTTCTCGCCGACGCCTTTCACTTCCGTCAGCACGTCGATCCCGGCCTGCTGCAGAACCTCGCCACGGCCGATGCCCGACAGTTCCAGAATATGCGGCGAGCCGATGGAGCCGGCCGACAGCACGGTTTCCTTCGTCGCATAGGCGCGTTTGGCCGCGCCGCCGTGCTGGAATTCGACGCCGACGACGGCTCCCTCCTCGATCAGCAACCGGCGCACCTGCGCCTTGGTCAGCACCTGGAGATTGCCGCGTTTCATGGCCGGTCGCAGAAAGGCCTTGGTCGTGTTCCAGCGGATGCCCGAGCGTTGGTTGACGTCAAAATAGCCGGAGCCTTCGTTGCTGCCGCGATTGAAATCCGCCGTTTCGGGAATGCCGGCCTCCTTGGCTGCCTGCTGGAAGGCGTCGAGCACATCCCAGCGCACGCGCGCCTTTTCGACGCGCCACTCGCCGCCGGCGCCATGCATGTCGTCCCCGCCCCTGTAATGGTCTTCCGACCGGCGGAAAAACGGCAGCACGTCGTCCCAGCCCCAGCCGATGCAGCCCATCTGCCGCCAGAGATCGTAGTCGCGGGCCTGGCCGCGCATATAGATCATGCCGTTGATCGACGAGCAGCCGCCGAGCACCTTGCCGCGCGGATAGTTCAGCGCCCGCCCGTTCAAGCCGTCCTCGGGCGCTGTCGTAAAACACCAGTCGGTGCGCGGATTGTTGATGCAATAGAGGTACCCGACGGGAATGTGGATCCAGTGGTAGTTGTCGTTGCCGCCCGCCTCCAGCAGCAGGACCCTTGCGTTACGGTCGGCCGACAGCCGGTTTGCGAGGACGCAGCCGGCGCTGCCTGCCCCGACGATGATATAGTCATAACGATCCATGGATCACGCACTCCGAAATGGCTGCATCCCGCCTCCCCCGTCCGAGGCAGAGGGAGGTGGGATTTCGCGGCGCCGCTGCACATCTTTCCCGTTGCAGGAAAGAAGGTCCGCCCGTTCAGCGGCGATAGACAAAGCCCAACATGCGCCCGAGCCGGGAGGCGTAGAATTCTCCGATGATGCCCCGGCGGAAGATCAGCACGCAGATCATGAAGACGACGCCCGTGATGATGGTCACCGGAAATTCCGAGGTCGCCAGATAATTCTGCAGCGCGACGACGAGGCCCGCACCGAAGACCGGTCCGATCAGGGTACCGATACCGCCGAGCAGCGTCATCAGGATCACCTCGCCCGACATCTGCCAGGCGACGTCCGTCAGCGTCGCAAACTGGAAGACGAGAGCCTTCACCGATCCCGCAAGGCCTGCAAGTGCCGCAGACATGACGAAGGCGCCAAGCTTGTAGCGCGCGACCGAATAGCCGAGCGAAATCGCCCGCTGCTCGTTCTCGCGGATCGATTTCAAAATCATGCCGAAGGGCGAATTGATGAAGCGCCAGATGATGAGCAGCCCGATCAGGAACACCGCCAGCACGAAATAATACATGTTGGTCGAGCTGTTGAGATCGATGAAGCCGAAGAGGTGGCCGCGCGGCACCGACTGGATACCGTCCTCGCCTTCGGTAAATTCCGCCTGCAGGCAGAAGAAGAAGAACATCTGCGACAGCGCCAGCGTGATCATGGCGAAATAGATGCCCTGCCGGCGGATCGCGAAGAAGCCCATGACGAGGCCAAGCAATGCCGCCCCGGCAACGCCGACGAGAATGCCGAGTTCCGGCGGGAAACCCCAGCTCTTCACGGTGTAGGCCGTGAAATAAGCCGCCCCGCCGAAAAACGTCGCGTGGCCGAAGGACAGCAGCCCCGTATAGCCGAGCAGCAGGTTGAAGGCGCAGGCAAAAAGCGCAAAGCAGAGCAGCTTCATCAGGAAGATCGGGTAGAAGAAGAAGGGCGCAAGCAGCAGAAGCAAGAGCCCGATGATCAGGAACCCGGTCTGCACCGAAAGGGCGGTGCGGCTTTTTTCCGTGCGGATGGTTTCGGTGATGTCAGCCATGTCACGCATCCCGGCCGAAGAGGCCCGCGGGCCTGATGAGAAGCACGATCGCCATGATGACGAAGATGACGATGTTGGAGGCTTCCGGATAGAAGACCTTGGTCAGGCCCTCCGCGATGCCGAGCACATAGCCGGTGATGATGGCGCCCATGATCGAGCCCATGCCGCCGACGACGACCACCGCGAAGACGACGATGATCATGTTCGAACCCATCAGCGGCGAGACCTGATAGATGGGTGCGGCGAGTACGCCGGCGAAGGCGGCAAGCGCCGCTCCGAGCGCATAGGTGAAGGTCAGAAGGACCGGCACATTGACGCCGAAGACCTGTACGAGCGTGGCATTTTCCGTTGCCGAACGCAGATAGGCGCCGAGCTTGGTCTTTTCGATCAGCAGCCAGGTACCGATGCAGACGACAAGCGAGACGACCACCACCCAGCCGCGATAGATCGGCAGGAACATGAAGCCGAGATTCGTCCCGCCCGCCAAAGCAGGCGGCGTTGCGTAGGGCTGGCCGGAGGAGCCGTAGAGGTAACGGAAGGTGCCTTCGACCGCGAGCGCCAGGCCGAAGGTGAAAAGCAGGCCATAGAGCGGATCGAGATCATACAGCCGACGCAGGAACAGCCGCTCGACGACGGCGCCCGCAAGCCCGACGATGACGGGCGCCACGATCAGCGACGGCCAGTAGCCGATGCCGAGGTAGTTCAGGAGCAGATAGGCGACGAAAGCGCCGAGCATATACTGGACACCGTGCGCGAAGTTGATGACGCGCAACAGGCCGAAAATGATCGCAAGACCGAGGCTCAGCAGCGCATAGAAGGAGCCGTTGATCAGGCCGATCAGCAGCTGGCCGAACAGCGCCTGCAGGGGAATGCCGAAGATCGTCGTCATCGCGTCACACTCCCAGAACCTTGTGCAGCACATCCATGCGCTGCGGCAGTTCGCCGACAGGGAACTCCGAGACCATCCGGCCATGATCCATCAGATAGAAACGATCGGCAATACGGCTTGCAAAACGGAAATTCTGCTCGACGAGCACGATGGTCATGCCGCGCTCCTTCAGTGCCTTCAACACTTCGCCGATGCGCTGCACGATAACGGGCGCCAGCCCTTCCGTCGGTTCGTCGAGCAGCAGCATGCGCACGCCGGTGCGCAGGATGCGAGCGATCGCCAGCATCTGCTGCTCGCCGCCGGAAAGTTTGGTGCCGGAACTCGTGCGCCGCTCGTAGAGATTCGGAAAGAGCTCGTAGATTTCGTCGAGGCTCATGCCGCCGGGTGCGACGACGGGCGGCAGCATCAGGTTTTCCGAAACCGTCAGCGTCGCAAAGATGCCGCGCTCCTCCGGGACGAAACCAATGCCCTTGTGCGCCGTCCTGTGCAGCGGCACCTGCATCATGTCCGTGCCGGCAAAGCTGATCTTTCCCCTGCGGGAATGCACGATGCCGGTGATGGTGCGCAGCGTCGTCGTCTTGCCGACGCCGTTGCGGCCGAGAATGGTGATCGTCTCACCCTCGCCGACAGTCATGTCGATACCGTGCAGAATATGGCTCTCGCCATACCAGGCGTTCAGGCCCTGGACTTCGAGAAGGGCCGCCATCAGTGGTGTTCCTCCGTCCCCATATAGGCCTCGCGTACGCGCTCGTCCTGGCTGACGGTCGCGTAGTCGCCCTCGGCAAGGATTTCGCCGCGCTGCAGCACGGTGACCTGCTGGCAGATATTGGCGACGACCGAGAGATTGTGCTCGACCATCAACACCGCGCGGTCGCGCGCGACGTCTCGGATGATGGCGGAAACGACGCTGACATCCTCCTGCCCCATGCCGGCCATCGGCTCGTCGAGCAGCAGCACTTTCGGATCAAGCGCCAGCGTGGTGGCGATTTCGAGCACGCGCTTGCGGCCATAGGAGAGGTCGGCGGCAATATGATCGCGCTCCTTGGAAAGCCCGACGCTGGCAAGCAATTGCTCGGCCCGGTCGTTGAGGCTGTCGAGCGCCGAAATCGGCCGCCAGAACTGCGTGGAAAGATTGTTCGGCCGCTGCAGAGCAACCCGGACATTGTCGAGTACGGAAAGATGCGGGAAAACAGCCGAGATCTGGAAGGAGCGGACAAGACCCATGCGCGCCACGCGGTCGGGCGGCGTTCGGGTAATATCCGTCCCCATCAGCGTGATTGTGCCCGATGTCGGCTGCAGGAACTTGGTGAGCAAATTGAACACGGTCGTCTTGCCGGCGCCGTTCGGCCCGATCAGCGCATGCACGCTCGCATCATGCACATCGAGATCGACATTCTTGACGGCCGTGAAGCCGCCGAAATCGCGGCGCAGGCCGCGGGCGGAAAGCACCACCCGCGGCTTGGCCCCAGTTTCAATCGCGGAAACCGCCATCGCTCAGTTCACCAGATTGCAACCGCTCTTGGCGGGATCGATGTAAGCCTCCTTGCCCGGAATGGTGGCGAGGACATTGAAATAGTCCCACGGCTCCTTGCTTTCCGACGGCTTCTTGACCTGCAGCAGGTACATGTCGTGGATCATGCGGCCGTTCGGACCAACCGTGCCGCCACGGCCGAAAACGTCGTCGACGGGCATTTGGTGGAGCTGCTTGGCGACGGCTTCGGTTTCATCCGTGCCGGCCTTCTGGATCGCCTTCAGATATTGCAGCACGGCCGAGTAGGTGCCAGTGTGGACCATGTTCGGCATCTTGCCGGTACGGGCAAAGAACTTCTTGCCGAATTCGCGGCTCTGGTCGTCCCGGTTCCAGTAATAGCCTTCGGTCAGCGTCAGGCCCTGCGCCGCTTCCATGCCAAGACCATGAACTTCGGCAAGCGTGAAGAGCAGGGCTGCCAGGTGCTGGCCCCCCTGGGTGATGCCGAATTCGGCCGCCTGCTTGATGGCGTTCGACGTATCGAGACCGGCATTGGCAAGGCCGATGACCTTGGCGCCTGACGACTGCGCCTGCAGCAGGAAGGACGAGAAATCCTGCGTGGACAGGGGATGGCGCACCGAACCGACGACCGTGCCGCCGCTCGCCTTCACGTAGTCGGTGGTCTGCTGTTCCAGCGAATAGCCGAAAGCGTAGTCCGCCGTCAGGAAGAACCAGCTGTCGCCACCCTGCTTGACGAGCGCCCCGCCGGTGCCGACGGCCAGAGCATGGGTGTCATAGGCCCAATGGAAGCCGTAGGGCGAGCAGGCCTTGCCGGTGAGGTCGGTCGTCGCGGCACCGGTCACGATGTCGATCTTCTTCTTTTCCTTGGCGATGGCCTGCACGGCAAGCGCCACGGAGGAGGTCGTCAGTTCCATGATGGCATCGACCTGCTCGGTGTCATACCACTGGCGGGCAATGTTGGAGGCAATATCGGGCTTGTTCTGGTGGTCGGCATCGACGATCTCGATCGGCATGTCGAGCACCTTGCCGCCGAAGTCCTCGACGGCCATTTTCGCAGCCTCGACGGAGGACTTGCCACCGAAGTCGGCATAGACGCCCGACTGGTCGTTCAAAATGCCAATCTTGACCTTGCCATCGGAAATGGCAGCACTTTGGGCAAACACGGCGGTGCTGCTTGCAAGCAGAAATGCAACGGACGCAATGAGATTCTTTCGCATAGTCTCTCCTCCCAGAGATTGGCCAGATTGCGAATCTGTTCAAATTTGGCGACCAACCCTCCTCAAAGCGGCCGCTCCGCCCCTACGATCACGGAATTTCCTCCATGAGGCAACTGGCGGTTTACATCTAATTCCAAACAGTATCTGTTCGTTTTTGAACAGAATCCGTCATAATGCCGCTCCAGCGACAGTCCCGACGCGCTGCTTGCCGGGCTGCATTAGACCAAAGACGTAGACCGATGGACGACGCCGATGAGCCATGCATCGCAATTTACCTGGGACGATCTGCAGTTTTTTCTAGCCGTCGCCCGCACCGGCCAGCTGTCGACCGCCGCGCGGCAGCTGCGCTCCAGCCATGCGACTGTCTCGCGACGCATAGACCGGCTGGAGTTTGCGCTGAAGGTCAAGCTCTTCGAGCGCAACCCGCGCGGCTATGTGCTGACCGCCATGGGCACGCGCTTTGTCGAAACCGCCGAGAGGATGGAACAGGAAACGGAACGGCTGCGGGCCGATCTCGCCGACGGATCGCTCAGCCAGCGCGGCCTCGTGCGCCTCAGCGCTCCGGAAGGTTTCGCCAATTTCTTCTTTGCGACCGTCCTGCCGCAATTTGCCGCCCGTCATCCGCATCTGGCGCTGGAACTCGTCACCATCCAGCAGATCATGTCGCTTTCCCGCAAGGAGGCGGATATTTCCGTCGTCCTGGACGAGCCGAAGGGCGGCCCCTATTTCGTGGAAAAGCTGACGGACTATCATCTGCAGGTCTATGCCTCGCGCGATTATCTTGCGCGCTCCGAGCCGATCAGGACACGTGGCGACCTGCTGAACCACCCCTTCATCAGCTATATCGAGGAGATGATCTTCGCACCGGGGCTCGACTATCTCGGCGACGTGCATCCGCGCATCAAACCGCAATTCCAGAGCTCCAGCATCTTCGCGCAGCTGACGGCCACCAGAAACGGCCTTGGCCTCGGCATCCTGCCCTATTTCTTTGCCTGCCGTTATCCCGAGCTGGTGCGCGTGCTGCCAGACGAGATCGATCTCAAGCGCCACTACTGGATCACCTGCCACAAGGATTTGAGGCAGGCGCCGCGGGTGCGCGCCGTGATCGATTTCCTGCGTGAAGCCGTGCGCAGCGAGGACGCGCGTTTCATCCCGCCCTATATCGGCGCGGCGGCTCGAAAGACGAAGGCCGAAGGCTGACTATTTCAGGAATTCGGCGCGGTGGGGCGTGAACGTGTCGATCAGCCGGCCTTTTTCCAGCGCCTTGACGCCATGCACAAGATTGGGCGGCACGATGAAGCTGCCGCCCTGCCGCAGCACTTCGGTGCGCCCGTCGATCGTGACCTCGAAGCTGCCTTCGGCAACATAGCTTGCCTGGATATGCGGATGGGAATGGGCCGCACCGACGGCGCCGGATTCGAAGGCGACCTCTACCATCATCATCTCCGGCAGATAGGTCATGATGCGGCGCGTCACACCCGGCTCGGGGTTCACCCATTCGGCGCCTTCGGCCGATACGAAAAGATCGCTCGCTGACATTGTCTGCCTCCTCCAAGAATCTGTCGCGCGCAAACTGGCGCAGCTGCTGCCGTTTGAAAAGATGGGTTTTGCATCTTCGGCGCGATCGCCGCCTTGTTGACGCCGCAAACGGGCGGGTCTATGCGACCTTCAATCAGGCATGGCTGAACAATGGCCCCTGAACAGCGGCGAGGAGACTGGACATGCAGCATACGCGCGAGGTTTTCGACTGGGCCGATCCCTTCCGGCTGGCGGAGCAGCTGACCGACGAGGAGCGCATGGTGCAGGAAACAGCCCATGCCTATGCGCAGGAAAAGCTTGAACCGCGCGTGCTCGAAGCCTTCCGGCACGAAAAGACCGATCCCCGGATTTTCCGCGAGATGGGCGAACTCGGCCTGCTCGGCCCGACGATCGCTCCGGAATACGGCGGCGCCGGCCTCGGCTACGTCGCGTACGGCCTGATCGCCCGCGAAGTGGAGCGCGTCGACAGCGGCTACCGTTCGATGATGAGCGTGCAGTCTTCGCTCGTCATGGTGCCGATCGACGCATTCGGCTCCGAGGAGCAGAAGAAGAAATATCTGCCCAAGCTTGCGACCGGCGAATGGATCGGCTGCTTTGGCCTCACCGAGCCCAATCACGGCTCCGATCCGGGCTCCATGGCAACACGGGCCAAGACAGTCGATGGCGGCTACAGCCTGACCGGTTCCAAGACCTGGATCTCCAACGCTCCGATCGCCGACGTTTTTGTCGTCTGGGCAAAGACCGAGGATGGCCTCATCCGCGGCTTCGTTCTGGAAAAGGGCTGGAAGGGCCTCTCGGCACCGAAGATCCAGGGCAAGGTCGGGCTTCGTGCCTCGATCACGGGCGAAGTGGTCATGGACAATGTCTTCGTACCGGAAGAAAACCTGCTGCCCAAGGTCAGCGGCCTCAAGGGGCCGTTTACCTGCCTCAACTCCGCCCGTTTCGGCATCGCCTGGGGTGCGCTCGGTGCGGCTGAAGCCTGCTATGCCACGGCCCGACAATATACGCTGGACCGCCAGCAATTCGGCCGGCCGCTCGCCGCCAACCAGCTGATCCAGAAGAAGCTTGCCGATATGGCAACGGAAATCTCGCTTGGGCTGCAGGGATGTCTGCGCCTGGGACGCATGAAGGAAGAGGGCCATCCGCCCGTGGAACTGACCTCCATCCTCAAGCGCAATTCCTGCGGCAAGGCACTGGAGATTGCCCGTGCGGCCCGTGACATGCTTGGCGGCAACGGCATTTCCGACGAATTCGGCGTCGCCCGCCACCTCGTCAATCTCGAAGTGGTCAATACCTACGAGGGAACGCATGACATTCATGCGCTCATCCTCGGCCGCGCGATCACGGGCATTGCGGCCTTCTCCAACTGATTCAATCGCGCGCAAGGCGAATTGCAACCTGGATGACAATGTGCAAACCTTCCCTTGCCGCGGCAGAGAGGCCGGCGGCTCAAGGGGGATCTGCGCATGTTTCTGCTGCTCGCACTTCTGATCGGCATCGTTGCCGGTCTTCGCGCCATGACCGCGCCTGCAGCCATCGCCTGGGGCGCGGCACTCGGCTGGTTCGATATCTCTCAGACGCCGCTCGCCTTCATGGGCTACCGGTGGACGCCGTGGGTCTTTACGGCCCTTGCCGTCATTGAACTCATTACAGATCAGTTGCCGACCACGCCTTCGCGCAAGGTTCCGATCCAGTTCGGCACCCGCATCATCGTCGGCGCGCTGTGCGGCGCCGTCATCGGTGCCGCAAACAGTCTGCTCTTCGGCGGCCTGATCGCGGGCGTCATCGGTGCCGTCATCGGCACGCTCGGCGGTGCGGCCGCCCGCGCCAGGCTCGCAGCCTCCTTCGGCCAGGATCGCCCGGCAGCCCTGATCGAGGATGCCGTCGCCGTCATCGGCGCCCTTATTATCGCGTGGGCAGTCTGATGAAGAGCTTCGACGCAATTTTCATCGGCGCCGGCCAGTCCGGCCCGTTCCTCGCCGCCCGCATGGCGGAAAAAGGCATGAAGGTGGCGCTGATCGAACGCAAGTTCCTCGGCGGCACCTGCGTCAATGCAGGCTGCATGCCCACGAAGACGCTGGTCGCCAGCGCGCGCGCCGCCCATGTGGCGCGACGCGGCGCCGAGTACGGGGTGCAGATCTCGGGCGAAATCGCAATCGACATGAAGACCGTGCGCAATCGGGCAGAGACGATCATCGCGAATGCCCGCAACGGTTTGGGCGGCTGGTTCGCCGGCATGAAAACCATGACCGTCATCTACGGCCATGCCCGCTTCACGGGTCCGAAAGAAATCGTCGTCAACGGCGAGACGCTGACGGCGCCGAAGATCTTCCTCAATGTCGGCGCGCGCCCGACCATCCCCGACATGCCGGGCCTTGCCGATATCGACTATCTGACCAGCACCGGCATCATCCATCTCGACAGCCTGCCGAGCCATCTCGTCATCGTCGGCGGCAGCTATATCGGCCTGGAATTCGCACAGATGTATCGGCGTTTCGGCGCGGAGGTGACGGTGATCGAGCGCGGCCCGAAGCTCGCCTCCCGCGAGGATGAGGACATTTCCGACGCGATCGCCGATATCCTGACGTCCGAGGGCATAAGGATCCATACCGACGTCAAGGACATCCGCTTCGCCAGGAGCGCCGATGGCGCAACCGTAACGGTCGATTCCAAGACGATCGAGGCAAGCCACGTGCTTGTCGCCACCGGCCGGACGCCGAATACCGACGACCTCGGGCTCGATGCCGCGGGCGTCGCCGTCGACAAGCGCGGCTTCATCACAGTCGACGACCGGCTGGCCACCAACGTGGAAGGCATCTGGGCGCTTGGCGACTGCAACGGCCACGGCGCCTTCACCCATACGTCCTACAATGATTTCGAGATTGCCGCTGCCAATCTGCTCGACGGCGGCGACCGCAGGGTTTCGAGCCGCATTCTCGCCTACGCCCTCTATATCGACCCGCCGCTCGGCCGCGTCGGCATGACGGAAAAGCAGGCGCGCGCCTCCGGCCGCAAGATCATGGTCTCGACCCGCCCGATGAGCCGTGTCGGCCGCGCCAACGAGCGCGGTGAAACCAAGGGCTTCATGAAGGTGGTTGCGGATGCGGAAACCAAGGAAATCCTGGGTGCCGCCATCCTCGGCATCGAGGGCGACGAAGCGATTCACGGCTTCATCGACGCCATGAATGCCGGCACGACCTATCCGGCACTGCAATGGTCCGTGCCGATCCACCCGACGGTTTCAGAACTGATCCCGACGCTGCTGGGTGACCTGAAGGCGGTCTGATCCGCCGGAACTGCAATCAGCCGGAGGCCAGCCATTGAATATCGAACTGCTGATCGAGAACTACGGCCTTCCGGCGATCTTTCTCGGCACCGCGTTCGAGGGCGAAACCGCCGCCTTTCTCGGCGGCGTCATCGCCCATCGCGGCCTTCTGACCTATTGGGCGGCCTCGATGGCAGCCTCGGCAGGATCCTTCGCCGGGGATCAGATGTGGTTCTTTGCCGGCCGCTATGCCGCCCACTGGACCTTCGTTCGCCGCGTGATGGAGACGCCGGCGCTCGCACGCGTCACGCAGCTTCTCGAAAAATATCCGACCGGCTTCATCTTCGCCTTCCGCTTTCTGGTCGGGTTGCGGACAATCAGCCCGATCGTCATCGGCACGACGCGCATATCGACGCAGAAGTTCCTCGTCCTCAACCTGCTTGCGGCACTCATCTGGGGTCAGCTCTTCACAGCGCTCGGCTATGCCTTCGGCCATGGAATCCACCAGATATTCGGCCGCCTGCCGCTGCATCACCATCTGCTCTTCGCCCTCGGCGCCGGCGCCCTCGTGGCGGGCGCGGCGCTGATGCTTCGCAAGATGAAACCCGGCGTCAGGCACCCGTAAGGCATCTTACTCCATGACGATCTGCAGCTTGACGTCCGTGGGACGTGCCTCGACGGCGCGGTCGAAGGCCTTGATCGAATCCTCGAAGGTGAAGGTCTCCGAGATCAGCGGTTTCAGATCGACACGACCCGATCCGAGGAGCGCGATCGAGCGCTCGTACTGGTGCGCATAGCGGAATACCGTCTCGATGCGGATTTCCTTCGTCGAAGCCGTCGAAACGTCGAAGCCGATCGGATTGACCGGCAGGCCGACGGCGACGATGACACCGCCCGGGCGCGGCAGGGCCATGATCGTCTCCCAGGCCTTCGGCGAGCCCGAGCACTCGAACACGACGTCGGCCCCCCAGCCGTCGGTCAGGCGAGCGACTTCTTCGGCGAGGTTCTTCTCGCGGATATTGACCGGGATAACACCCTGATATTGCGCGGCAATGTCGAGTTTCGGCTGGGCAAGGTCGGCGACGATGGCGCGGGCGCAGCCGCCGGCAAGGGCAGCAATCGCCACCATCGTGCCGATCGGGCCGGCGCCGAGCACGACAGCGGTGTCGCCAGGCGCGATCTTCGCCTTGGTTGCCGCCTGCATGCCGACGGCGAAAGGCTCGACCATGGCGCCTTCGGCGAAGCTGACATTGTCCGGCAGCTTGAACGTGTAGTTGGCGGGATGGACGACCTCGGGCGTCAGCACGCCATGGATCGGCGGCGTTGCCCAGAAGGTCACGGCCGGATCGACATTGTACATGCCGAGACGGCTTGCCTTGGAATTGGGATCTGGAATGCCGGGCTCCATGCAGACGCGATCGCCGACCTTCAGATGCGTCACACCGGCGCCGACCTCGACGACTGTGCCTGCCGCTTCATGGCCGAGCACCATCGGCTCGTTGACGATGAAGGGGCCGATCTTGCCATGCGTATAATAATGCACGTCGGAGCCGCAGACCCCCACGGTATGGATCTTGATCTTCACCTGCCCGGGGCCCGTCTCCAGAGGCAGATCGATTTCGCGAAGCGCAAGCTCATGCTGACGCTCCAGTACGAGCGCGCGGACTTTGGTCATGATCGGTTTCCTTCCCTATGGCTCCCGCGATTCATGGGCGCCGTTGCTGCGACTATAGGACCGCATGGCCCCGCAGTTCAATCATATCCGAGAGGCTTTTGCCCGCCGTGTGACGAAATGCTCACATGGGCATCACCCGAAAGATAAACCCGGCCTAGACATCCGTATGATTCCGGAAAAGCCCGGCGAGGACTACATTTATCAATGACGACGACGACAAGGCGGAAGGAGAAAAGCGATGAAGCACGACAACGACAACATCCGCAGAAACCCGTCATCCAACGCACAGATCACGCGTCAACTCCGCGAATTCTGGCGCAACGTGCTCGACGAGGCGATTGCTCTCCTCCAGCCGGACCGCCAGGCGCAGCCCCTGCTTCAGCCGGTGCGGGTTATTGCACGGGCGCGGGATCGAAATCGCCCGCCGCAGCGTTATTAGGCATGCGCCGGCATGGCGTGGCGGGAGCATGACGCGCCCGGCACCATGCGGACGGCAACGTAAGGAAGACCGTCATGAAATCGATTGTGTCATTCTGCCTGTTCGCATCCCTTTTCCTTGCTGCAAACGAGGCGTCTGCGGCAATCGAAGAAGCATCGCTTCCGCCACCGCAACAGGAAGAAAAGCTGGTGCCGGCCAATCTCGAACTCACCTTCACCGGCCCTGTCGATCTTGCCCGCTCGACCGCGACCCTGCTCGACGAGCAGGGGCTTACCTTGCCCACCGGCAAACCCTTCCTGTCGGGACCGGACGGCTCCGTTTTCAAGGTCCCGCTCGATCCGGCGATGGCGCCCGGCATCTACACGCTTAACTGGCGGGTACTGTCGATGGATGGCCGCAGCGCCGAAGGCCGCTACCAGTTCCGGGTCGAGCCCTGAACCTTCGGGCGTGCGGCGGCAACTGTCGCGCCCACGGAGAAATCAAACCGTGCTGCGAACCCGAGCACAATGCTGCGACACTTCCGATACCGACGGCACTGCCTAACTCGGCGAAGCGTCGTGGCCGCCGGCGGCGCGCTGACCGAGGCGGGCGACCACTTCGGTACGGTTCTGCGCCTGCAACTTGCGCATTATGTGCTGCAGATGCATCTTCACCGTATGGCCCGACAGATTGAGTTTTCCCGCAATGACCTTGTTTGAGCAGCCGCATTGCAACTCGGCAAGGACATCCGCTTCCCGAGGGGTAAAATCGGCGATCGCCAGGTACTGCGTCCTGTCCTCCAGGCTTTTCTCGGCCTCGTTTCTGGCCGGAGCGTGCTCGTCTGAGCCGTTTGTCACAGCGCCCAGCAATTGCGGGAAGAATGTCCCCCCTGCCAGCACGAGACGAAGTCCGGCAAGGGCGATGTCAACGGGAAGTGAGGTCGAGAAAAAGCCGCGGATGCCGATCTTCAGCGCCTGACGGGCTATGTCGACGTCATCCGTACCTGAGAGCAACGTGATAGGAGCCTCAGGAAACCGCGCGACAATCGCTGCCAGATCATCACGCAGGCTGGCGCTCTCAACGCTCCTGCCGGCCAGATCCAATGCAATCAGACGCACTTCCGCTCCAAGAGCCCTATCGAGACTCTCGGTCGAGACCAGATCGATGAAGTTCCACCCTGCAAGCTCTCGCTCAAGAAGCTTCACCACGGTGGTGCGCGCCAGAGTAGAGTGCTCAATGATGATCACAGTTGGTGTATTGCGCCCCATGCGGCGCTTAGTTCCAGCACTGTCGGACACTTGCGTGCTCCCCCCGAATATGTGCGACCCAACAGCAATCCATATTATTCCTGTTCTCGCTTCATGTCATGATAAAAAGCGAGTGTATTATCCATATCAATAGTCTGATCTCTCAGCATAATTCTTATAGTCTATGAGATCTCGGCGAGAGATAGCTGGGGCTGCGGAGCGCGTTCACGAGCTTACTATGAGGGCCACCGGTTCGACTTATCGGCGCAAACTTTCCATTCCCCGCCGAATTCACGTATGGCAAGCGGAGTCAACAAAGCTTTCAAAGGCACTGATAATACAACCGATCTATTACGGACCCGTTCAGGAAGAAGCCGCGGAATATGGCGAGATGCCGATCAGCCCGGATTTGTTTCGATATTTCAACCCAAGGCAGTCGCAGACCTTGGCAGCAAGTCGGTCAACGGGAAAAGCGACAAGGGCACGGGACTGATAATCGCCCATTATGATTAGGGAAACCGGACACTCCGATAACGTGTTGATACCGTTCAACATGGCTTTTGCCGGCCGGAGGCGATCCGCTAGCTGTGCATGAAGCCTAGAATGTCGTCTACGAGGGCCGAATGGGCGTCCGTAAGATTGCCATCTCCGCCGTGGCCCGCGATGCCGGCCAGTTGAAGCGCATGCTGGTCGTAGAGAACGTGGTCGATCTGTTGGGCATCCGCCGTCCCACCGGCGGGAACGGCGATGTTGATGGGATGGAAATAGGCGAAATTGACGTCCAGCATGCTTCCGGTCGACGACCCGACGCCACCACCGCCGCCCACCTGGCTGCCGGTAAAAATCGTGTCCGACGACAGGTTGAAGCCGCCGCCATCGCCGCCGATACCCGCAATCTGCACCGTACCCTGGTCGAAAATCACATTGTTCGTCTGATGAGCCTCGGCAGAGCCGCCTGCGGCGCCTATGGCAATGTTGATCGGTGAGAATATGGCGACACTCACATCGACCATGCTGCCGATGAAATATCCATCGCCGCCGTGGCCTGCATAATTGTCGCCGGTCAACGTGAGCGCCGTTCCCGGGCTCATCAACGGGCCGTGGCTTGCGATGTTATGGTCCCCGCCCGCGCCGCCGACACCACCAATCTGGGTTGCTCCCTGCAGGAACAGTGCGTTGTTCGATTGCTCGGAATGCGCCACCGCGTCGGGGCCAACGGCCACCGCAGTATTGACGGGGGTGAACACCGCGACCGCGGTGCTTACGAGGCCGCCGTAGAAGAGGCCGTCACCCCCGGCGCCGGCATGGTTGGCACCGTCGCCGCCACCGATGGAAACGTTGCCGCTTCCGCCATTTCCGCCGATCCCGGCCATTTCGGTGGGATGCTGGTTGATGAGCGCGTCGTTGCCCTGGAAGGCATCCGCAGCCGAATGAGGTCCCGCAATAGCCGCGTTGGACGGCATGAAGACGGCCAACGCGTTGCTGCTGATCACGCCCTCGCTTATTCCATCCCCTCCGCTGCCGGCTGAATTGTAGCTCGGGCCGGAAGCGACATCCAATGGAAGCCAGGTCGGCACCAGCGCCAGATGCCCCGCAGCCACGTTGGAGGCGAGGTGTTGGTCGGTGCCCGCTTTGGGCGGGTCTTCCAGCAAGGGACGAGCTTCCGTCATTACCGTCTCCAGTCTGCCGGCAGCCACACGGCCATCGTGTGCGCAGCGGCTTGCACCTGAATTGCTCCGGCATTTTGCATCCGAACGGGAAAAAAGCAGAGCCTGCAATTCGTCTACGCCCTGTCGGCTAGTTCTGTAGCCGTTTGGCTGTCATGGCCGCAGCGTCCCTTTGTGGGAGGTCGGCAGCGGACGGCCCCCTTCTGGGGCAGACATCCTGGATATGTTTCTTGGTCCCGAACAGGATTTCCTCCGCCGGGCGCCCCATGATCGGGACCTTGAAATTCAGGCGGTTTGCCTGGGTTTCTCCGGGCCAACGCGATCGCAGACATGATCTTGTTCACGCCGTCCGGCGCCAGCCGCCAAGTATCATTGCAAAACAACGGCCCGCCCCAAGCATACACCCGAAGGAACGTCGCCGAATATCTAGATAGTTCGCAGATTAAATTGCGAGCAATATTCACCCGCGGTTGTATTGGCTGGCGGTGACATGATGAACACCCACACCGTAGGGGGAACGCCGTAGAACAATCACGGACGAAACGGAGTAGAAGGAGTAACATCGATGCCTATTCCACAAGTATCTGACACGATTCACCTCAACAACCCGGATGCTGGCGACGCGAATGCCGGCAACGGTGGTGATGGCTTCAACTATGGAAACATTGACTACAACCCGGTCGCGTATGTCTCGCCCGTGCAAACGGTCGAGGGAGCATATACCGATCTGCACAACGGCGATCACGTTTGGCAGTCGGCAGGCTGGGGATCCGGCGACGGCGGAGCCGGTGGCTTTGCCCAGGCCCAGAACGGATTCCTGGCGGCGGTCACGAACAGCGGTTCCGGCGGCGCGGGGGGAGATTCCAACTCCAACGGCGACCAGGGAAACACCAGCGGCGGCGACACCGCTACGGTGAATGCGGCAACGACCGCGACACAATATACGCAACTGATGGCCGATCAGCATGCCACGATTCTCGCCGGTGTCGGCGGCAACGGTGGTAACGGGAACATGGCCCGGGGCGGCGATATCGCATCAGCTCTGGTTCACACGGATCCGGAAACGACGACGGTGAACAACGCTCTCGATCATTTCGTAAACGCCTTCGGCGACATCGATCTCAGCCATATTGGCTCATGAACTCAAGTGCCGAGGGTCGCCGGTTCCGGCCGGCGACCCCGATAGGTTGCTGAACGAGCAGGCAGCCTCTTCTTGTCAGTATCAAGTGCAGCGAGATCTGATAATGACAACGAATTCCACAAAGCCGTCGCACCCTCAGACACATCTGGTCGTTGCGCTCCGGGCGTGCGCCGGAGCCTTCGGGTTGGTCTTCCTCTACAGCTGCGGCTACAACCTCTTTCTTCTGGCGCCTTCCATCTATCTGCTGCAGATCTATGACAGGGTCCTGTCGAGCCGAAGCGCCGACACGCTGCTGATGCTGACGATCATCATTGCCATCGCCGTGTTGGTCGGATCCACCCTGGACATCGTTCGCAGGGCAGCGCTTTCGCGTATCGGCAGCTGGCTGGACCACAGGCTGCGGCCGATGGTGCTCACCGCGTCATTCGAATACGCCGCTCGCGCCGATACGGGGGCCGCCTCGGAATGCTACCGGGATTTGGCCGCATTGCGCCAATTCCTCGATTCACCGGCCAGTTCGCTTTTTTTCGACGTTCCCTGGGCGCCGGTATTCCTGCTCCTGCTCTTTCTTGTTCATCCGCTGCTGGGGACCATCGGCCTCGTGAGCGCAACTGCGCTCCTTCTGTTTGCGCTTCTGACGGAGCTGGCGACGCGAGAGCCGCTTGCCCATGCCAATCTCGCCCTTTCAAGGAGCTACCTGCGGTTTGCGACCGCCCTCAAGAACATCGAGGTGATCCGGGCAATGGGCATGCAGGACGGTGCAGCGCTGATCGTCTATCGCGATGCGGAAATGGCAAGAAGATCGCAGGACGTCGCGATGCACCGGACGGAGATCATTCTTGGTTTCTCCAAGTCGATCCGCACGCTCGCGCAGATCCTCATGATGGGGTCCGCCACATGGCTGGTGCTCGCCGGCAACGGCAGTCCGGGTATCATCTTCGTTGCGAGCTTGCTGCTCGGCCGCGGGCTCGCACCGATCGAGGGCGCAATCGGCGCATGGCGCTCCTTTACGTTTGCCCGCAGCGCCTTCGATCGCCTGAACAGAATGCTGATAACAGTCGCATCCGGGCAGGACGCCCGAATGGTGCCGATGCCGGAACCCAACGGACTCGTGCTCGACCATGTCAGCTATATTCAGCCATTCGCCAATCGGCCGATACTGACTGATATCACATTGCGCCTCGCGCCAGGCGAATGCATAGCGCTCATCGGCCCGTCGGGGTCGGGAAAATCGACACTCGGCCGCATCCTGGCGGGCGTCCTGCCGGCAACGAGCGGATGTGTTCTTCTCGGCGGGGTCGATATTTCAGCCCTGCGCCTTTGCGGCGGAACCCGCCACGTCGGATACCTGCCGCAGGACATCGAACTCTTCGGCGGCGCCATCAAGGATGTGATTGGTCGGCTGGACGGTGGAGATCCCGGCAAAGCGATCGACGCCGCAAAGCTGGTTGGGTTGCATGAGGCGATCATGCGGCTGCCCCGAGGCTACGAGACCGATATCGGCGAAGGTGGCAACCTGCTCCTTCGAGCACAACGCCAGCAGCTCGGGCTGGCACGGGCAGCCTATGGCAATCCGTCGCTCGTCGTTCTCGACGATCCGAATTCAAGCCTGGATTATGACGGCGAACGCATGCTGTTCCAGGCGATCGAGCGCATGAAATCGAGACGGATGACGGTCGTTATCATAACCCACCGGATGGGAATCCTGTCCGTCACCGACAAGATTGCCATCATGCGCAACGGGACGGTGGCCGCCTTCGGGGACAGTGAGCGAATTTATGAAACCTACCTTCAGCCACCGTCTCGAACAGGAACATAGGGAGCGACGCCGCCATGACCCTTGTTCAACTGGAGCCGATGCTGGCGAGACTTTCAAACCTGCCGAGGACGGGTCTGCGTTTGGCTCGACGGTCGGCAACGGCAGCCAGACGGCAGACGACCTATTGGCCGGTCATCGAACCGGAACAGCGCGCACCCGCCCCCGCGTCGCCGATGTCGAGGCTCAGGGGCGTCGCCTGGACGGGAAACATGCTGATCCTGGTCTTCATAGTCGGATTGGGAACCTGGTCGGCCATGGCACCGCTGAAAAGTGCTGCGATCGCATCGGGCGTTATCGAACCGGAGTCCAGCCGCAAGACCATTCAGCATCTGGAGGGCGGCATCGTGCGACGGATACTCGTCAGAAACGGCGATACGGTCATGGCCGGGCAGATTGTGATTGAACTTGACGACACGAAGGCTCGCTCGGAGCGCGACAGCATTCTAGGGCAACTTTGGGACGCCGAAGGAAACCGCGCCCGCCTGCTTGCGGAGCAGACAGGCGCCGACCATGTCGCCTATCCGCAAGAACTCAGGGCGGCAATGGACAAATATCCTTCCGTCGGGACGATCCTGACCGGCCAGCAGAAAATATTCGAAGCCCGTCGCCGGGTCATGCAGGCTGAAATCCAGATTGCCAATGAAAAGATCGCGCAGGTGCGGCAGGAAATCATCGGCCTTGGTGCGCAGAAGGCGTCGCTGGCCGACAGAGCCGCAATCTCGCAGCAGGAACTGGCTCAGGTAACAACCCTCAACACGAAGGGACTGGAAAAAAAGAGCAGGCTTCTCAACCTCCAGCGGGAAAAAGCCGACCTCGATGGTCGACAGGGTGAAATTGAAGCACAGATCTCTCGCGCCCATCAGGTCATCAGCGAGACACAGGCCGATATCGCAAAACTCGAAAGCGACCGGTTGAGCGAAATCGCCCAGGGCATGCGCGAGACGGAAAGCCGGATCATGCAACTGCGCGAACGCCTGCGGGCAATCGACGACCAGCTCTTGAGAACCGATATCCGTGCCCCCGAAGATGGGACGATCATGAACCTGCGCGTCCACACGACCGGTGGCGTGATCGGCGCGGGTGAACCGCTTGTCGATCTTCTGCCGCGCGCCGATCGCCTCATCGTGTCCGCCCATGTCAGGCCGGAAGACATCAACCTCGTGCGTGCGGGGCTTGAGGCACAGGTTCACCTGCTTCCATACAATCAGCGACGCGTTCCACTCCTGAAAGGTCGGGTCGAGTATGTGTCAGCGGACCGTCTCACCGACACGCAGAGCGGCCAGCCCTACTTTGCCGCGACGATCCGTGTGACGGACGCACGGCTGGCGAAAATGAGGAATGTCGAACTGATCGCGGGCATGCCCGCACAGACACTGATCGAAACCGGCCAAAGCAGCGTGGCGCTCTATGCCATCAGACCGCTCCTCGACAGTTTCAACAGAGCATTTCGTGAGGACTGACGCGGTGATGGGCAAGAGAAAATTCGACGACGACCAGATCACGGGTATCTTGAAGGAGCATCAGGCCGGGGTGACGGTGGCGGATGTCTGCCACAAGCATGGCATCAGCGAACCGACCTTCTATCGGTGGCAATCCCTCCAGTCCGGAAATGTCGGTCTCTACGCCAAGAGGGTGCGGGCACTGGAAGAAGAAAACCAGAAGCTCAAGAAGCTTTTGGCCGAAGCCATGCTGTCGGCGGCAACGCTGAGCGAAATGCTGGCGAAGACACCGAAAGGGTGAGGCGGGCCCCCGAACAGAGGGCTTGTCGCCGGATAGCGCCGGACTGGTCCTTGCCGCATAAAGACATTTATAAGATTTTTATATTGATGCCTCCGGCTCAATCTCGAACCTTTATGCGCTTCGGCTGCATATTAATGTCCGAGAGATCGCAAAGATCATCTCCACGCCAGAAAGCATAAAAGGTGCCGCCTCCCAGGAGCCGGCGCCCTTTGTCTTGTCTGACTCCAAGAATAACAAACCGGAGTCACGATCGATGATGGATATAATTCTACTCGGCACTGCAATCATATTCTTCGGCCTTTGCTTTGCCTATACGCGCGCCTGTGACAGGCTCTGACAGGAGAGAACCGATGACCCTCGATTATGTCTTGAGCGGTGCCGTAACCGTGTTTCTCACCGTCTACCTCACCTACGCTCTCATCCGCCCAGAACGTTTCTGAAAGCGCCGGCGCTTCTCCTGTGGAAGCGGCCGGGTACTGAAAGTTTCCTCCCATGACCCTCAACGGATGGCTTCAGATCCTGCTTTATTGCGGGATCGTCCTTGTGCTCGTCAAACCGCTCGGCGGCTACATGACGCGCGTCTTCAGCGGCGAGCGCACATTCCTTTCACCGGTCCTCGTTCCGATCGAGCGGGGACTTTATGCCGTTGCCGGCACCAGCGAGCGCGAAGACCAGCACTGGACCTCCTACGCCTTCGCTCTTCTGATGTTCAACCTGATGGGCGTCATCGTGCTTTACGCGCTGATGCGCCTGCAAGGGGTTCTGCCTTATAATCCGGCCGGCATGACCGCCGTGCCCGAACAGCTCACGTTCAACACCGCCGTCAGCTTCGTGACCAACACGAACTGGCAGAACTACGGTGGCGAGAGCACCATGTCGTATCTGACACAGATGATGGGCTTTACGGTTCAGAACTTCGTGTCTGCCGCGACAGGCATAGCGATCGCCGTTGCCTTCATCCGCGCCTTCTCGCGCGCATCGGGCAAGGCGATCGGCAATTTCTGGGTCGATATGACCCGCGCCACGCTCTACGTGCTGCTGCCGCTCTGCATCGTGCTGACGCTCGTCTATGTCTGGCTCGGCGTGCCGCAGACCCTCGGCCCCTATGTGGACGCAACCACGCTTGAAGGTGCCAAGCAGACGATCGCCGTCGGCCCTGTTGCCTCCCAGCTCGCCATCAAGATGCTGGGGACCAATGGCGGCGGCTTCTTCAATGCCAACTCCGCCCATCCCTTCGAAAACCCGGATGCGATCTCCAACCTCATCCAGATGGTCTCCATCTTCGCGATCGGCGCAGCCTTGACCAACGTCTTCGGCCGCATGGTCGGCAACCAGCGGCAGGGCTGGGCAATCCTCGCCACGATGGGCGTTCTCTTCATCGTCGGCGTCGGCATTACCTATTGGGCGGAGGCTGCCGGCAACCCGCTGATGCATGCCTTCGGCTTGGCCGGCGGCAACATGGAAGGCAAGGAAGTCCGCTTCGGCGTTGCCATGTCCTCGCTCTTTGCGGTCATCACCACGGCCGCCTCCTGCGGCGCCGTCAACGCCATGCACGGTTCCTTCACCGCCCTCGGCGGCCTGATCCCGCTCATCAACATGCAGCTCGGCGAAATCATCGTCGGCGGCGTCGGCGCCGGCTTCTACGGCATCCTGCTCTTCATCATCGTCGCCGTCTTCGTGGCAGGCCTCATGGTCGGCCGCACGCCGGAATATCTCGGCAAGAAGATCGAGGCGAAGGAGATGAAGATGGCCGTTCTCGCCATCCTCTGCCTGCCGCTCGCCATGCTGGTCTTCACGGCCATCGCGACAGTGCTGCCGTCCGCCGTTGCCTCGATCGGCACGGCCGGCCCGCACGGCTTCTCCGAAATCCTGTATGCCTATACGTCGGCTGCGGCCAATAACGGCTCGGCTTTCGGTGGCCTGACCGGCAATACGCCCTGGTACAACGTCACGCTCGGTATCGGCATGCTGATGGGCCGCTTCCTCGTCATCATTCCGGCGCTCGCCATCGCAGGCTCGCTGGTTGCGAAGAAAACGGTTCCGGCCTCTGCCGGCACCTTCCCGACAGACGGGCCGCTTTTCGTCGGCCTGCTGATCGGCACGATCCTGATCGTCGGCGGTCTCACCTTCTTCCCGGCGCTGGCCCTCGGCCCGATCGTCGAGCACCTGGTCATGATCGCCGGTCAGACCTTCTGAGGTAAGCGTCATGCTCATCCGCCACAGGCTCCGAAAAGCCTTCCATCCACGTCCCGGTCTGCCGGGGCGTGGAGCCCAGCGGGCACCGCGCGCCTCCGACATCATCCTGGTGATGATGGCAGGCCTGCTCGTGATCGTCTGCGCCATCAGAATTTTACAGGGCTGACCGGCCGTCCGGTTCGCCATCCTCGTTTCAAAGCTGGAGTCTCTCATGAGCCAGGCAAAATCCGCGAGTATCCTCGATTCTCGCATCCTCATTCCGGCCGTGGGTGCTGCTTTCACCAAGCTCAACCCGCGCACCCTCGCCAAGAACCCGGTCATGTTCGTCGTGGCCACGGTCTCGGCACTGACCACCATCCTCTTCGTCCGCGACCTGATCGCCGGAAACGGCAATCTCGGCTTCTCCTTCCAGATCAACCTCTGGCTCTGGTTCACCGTGCTCTTTGCCAACTTCGCCGAAGCCGTCGCCGAAGGCCGCGGCAAGGCGCAGGCAGATTCGCTGCGCAAGGCGCGCACCGAAACCCAGGCCAAGCTTCTGACCGCCAACAACGGCAGCGGCTACCGCATGGTGCCCGGCACCAGCCTGAAAGTCGGCGACCTCGTTCTCGTCGAAGCCGGCGACATCATCCCATCGGACGGCGAAGTCGTCGAGGGCGTCGCCTCGGTCAACGAAGCGGCGATTACCGGCGAGTCCGCCCCGGTCATCCGCGAATCCGGCGGCGACCGCTCGGCCGTCACCGGCGGCACGCAGGTTCTCTCCGACTGGATCCGCGTGCGCATCACCGCGGCTGCCGGTTCGACCTTCCTCGACCGCATGATTTCGCTCGTCGAAGGCGCCGAACGCCAGAAGACGCCGAACGAAATCGCGCTCAACATCCTGCTTGCCGGCATGACGCTGATCTTCGTGCTCGCCACCGCGACGATCCCGAGTTTTGCGGCCTATGCCGGCGGCTCGATCCCGATCATCGTGCTCGTTGCCCTTTTCGTCACGCTGATCCCGACCACGATCGGCGCCCTTCTCTCGGCGATCGGCATTGCCGGCATGGACCGTCTCGTTCGCTTCAACGTTCTCGCCATGTCCGGCCGCGCGGTCGAAGCTGCCGGCGACGTCGATACGCTGCTGCTCGACAAGACCGGCACGATCACGCTCGGCAACCGCCAGGCCACCAGCTTCCGCCCGGTACGCGGCGTCTCCGAACAGGATCTCGCCGATGCGGCGCAACTCGCCTCGCTGGCCGACGAGACGCCGGAGGGACGCTCGATCGTCGTGCTCGCCAAGGAAAGATATGCCATCCGCGGCCGCGACATGGCCGGCCTGAAGGCTACCTTCGTGCCCTTCACCGCCCAGACCCGCATGAGCGGTGTCGATCTCGAAGGTTCTGCCATCCGCAAGGGCGCCGTCGATGCCGTACTCGCCTATGTGAACGGCGATGCCTCCGCGAAGAACGGCGCCGAAGTCGTGCGCGAACTGCAGTCGATCGCAGACGAGATCGCCAAGGCCGGCGGCACACCGCTCGCCGTTGCCCGCGACGGCAGGCTGCTTGGCGTCATCCAGCTCAAGGATATCGTCAAGGGCGGCATCCGCGAGCGCTTCAACGAGTTGCGCCGCATGGGCATCCGCACCGTCATGATCACGGGCGACAACCCGATGACGGCGACCGCCATCGCAGCCGAGGCCGGCGTGGACGACTTCCTTGCCCAGGCAACGCCTGAAAACAAGCTGCAGCTGATCCGCGAGGAACAGGCCAAGGGCAAGCTCGTCGCCATGTGCGGCGACGGCACGAACGATGCCCCGGCTCTCGCCCAGGCCGACGTCGGTGTCGCCATGAACACCGGCACGGTCGCTGCCCGCGAAGCCGGCAACATGGTCGACCTCGACTCCGACCCGACGAAACTCATCGAGATCGTCGAAATCGGCAAGCAGCTCCTGATGACCCGCGGCGCGCTGACGACCTTCTCGATCGCCAACGACATCGCCAAGTATTTCGCCATCATCCCGGCGATGTTCCTCACCTTCTATCCGCAGCTCGGCGTGCTCAACATCATGGGGCTTGCCACGCCGCAGAGCGCGATACTGTCGGCGATCATCTTCAATGCGTTGATTATCATCGCTCTGATCCCGCTCTCGCTGAAAGGTGTGCGCTACCGTCCGATCGGTGCCGGTGCGCTGCTTTCCCGCAACCTGCTGATCTACGGCCTCGGCGGCATCATCGTCCCCTTCATCGGCATCAAGGCGATCGACATCGTCATCACGGCCGTCGGCCTCGCCTAAGGAGTCCAGACAATGTTTAGAGAATTTCGTCCGGCAATCGTCATGATCGTTGCCACCACCGCCATCACCGGCCTTCTCTACCCGCTTGCCATGACGGGAGCCGCCCAGGCTCTCTTCCCCTTCCAGGCGAATGGCAGCCTTGTCGAAAAGAACGGCCAGGTCGTCGGTTCCGAGCTGATCGGCCAGGCCTTCACCAGCGACAAGTATTTCCACGGCCGCCCCTCGGCTGCCGGCGACGGCTACAATGCCGCCTCCTCCTCCGGCTCCAACCTCGGCCCGACCAGCCAGAAACTGATCGACCGCGTGAAGGGCGACTATGAAGCGGCGAAAGCAGCCAACCCGAATGCCGCGGTTCCCGCTGACCTCGTGACAGCCTCGGGCAGCGGGCTCGATCCGCATATTTCGCCGGATGCCGCCTATTTCCAGGTGCCGCGCGTCGCCAAGGCCCGCGGCGTCGATGAAGCCAAGGTCAAGGCGCTGGTCGATGCGGCCGTCACCGGCCGCGAACTCGGCCTGCTCGGGGAGCCGACCGTCAATGTTCTGGCGTTGAACCAGAGCCTTGATGCTTCTATGACTCAGTGAAGGTTGAGAGCCCCGGAGCGCTGCAAGGCGCGCCGGGGCTTGCTTGCGAAGAAAGACCGAACCGCATGCCAGACGACAACCGCGACCAGGCCGGCAGGCCCTCGCCCGATGCGCTTCTCGAAAAGGCCCGGGCGGAGTCGCGCGGGCGCCTGAAAATCTTCCTGGGTGCCGCCCCCGGCGTGGGCAAGACCTATGAAATGCTGGTCTCCGGCCGCGCCAAGATGGCCGACGGCCTCGATGTGGTGATCGGCGTCGTCGAAACCCACGGCCGCAAGGAGACCGAGGCGCTGCTTGCCGGTTTCGAGATCGTACCGCGTGTGAAGATCGCCTATCGCGGCCAGTCGCTCGAAGAGATGGATCTCGACGCCATTCTCGCCCGCAAGCCCGATCTCGTTCTCGTCGACGAGCTTGCCCATACCAATGCCGAGGGCAGCCGCCACCCGAAGCGTTATCTCGATGTCAAGGAACTGCTCGACCGCGGCATCGACGTCTATTCGACCCTGAACATCCAGCATGTGGAGAGCCTGAACGACGTCGTTTCGCAGATCACCCGCATCCGGGTGCGCGAAACCGTCCCGGACTCCGTGATCGATATGGCCGACGATATCGAGATCATCGACCTGACGCCCGACGACCTCATCAAGCGCCTTCACGATGGCAAGGTCTATGTGGCAAAGACCGCCGAGCGGGCGCTGACCAACTATTTCACGCCCGGCAACCTGACGGCGCTGCGCGAGCTTGCGCTCCGCAAGACCGCCCAGCGCGTCGACGACCAGCTGCTCAACCATATGCAGGCGCACGCCATTTCCGGTCCCTGGGCGGCCGGCGAGCGCGTGCTGGTATCGATCGACGATCATCCCCGCTCCGCCTCGCTGGTTCGCTACGCCTCCCGCATGGCCGCGCGGCTGCGCGCACCCTGGGCAGCCGTCTATATCGAGACCAACCGCTCGATCAATCTTTCTGAAACACAGCGCGATACGATTGCCGCGACGCTCCGGCTGGCCGAACAGCTTGGCGGCGAAGCGATCACCATTCCCGGCCGCGAGGTAACCGAGGAGCTGGTGCGTCACGCCACCGCCAACAACGTCACCCACATCGTCATCGGCGCGCCGAAGACGCCGACATGGCGCGAATGGTGGTGGAGCCGCTCGACGACCGACGAGCTGATCCGGCGGGCCGGCGACATCAGCGTTCACGTCATCTCCGGAAACGAGAAGGACACAAGCTCCCAGCGTGGCGTCAAGGCCGCGGCGGCTGCCCCGGCGCTGAATTTCAGGGCCTATATCGTCTCGACAGCCTATGTCGCCATTGCGCTGGCTGTCGGCGTCGTGCTCGATCAGGTCCTCGACGTGCGCAACCTGGCCCTCGTCTTCCTGATGGCCGTGCTGACATCGGCAGTCATCCACGGGCTGAGACCGGCGCTCTACACCTGTATCGCCAGTGCCCTCTCCTTCAACTTCTTCTTCCTGCCGCCGCGCTATACGCTGACGATCAGCGACCCCGAGAGCGTGCTGGCGCTCTTCTTCTTCCTCGGCGTCGCCGTCATCGCCTCCAACCTGACGGCAACCGTGCAGAGGCAGGCGGCCGCGGCCCGACAGAGGGCGCGAACGACGGAAGATCTCTACCTCTTTTCCAAGAAGCTCGCCGGCACCGGCACGCTGGACGACGTTCTCTGGGCCACCGCCTTCCAGATCGCCTCGATGCTGAAGGTGCGTGTCGTTCTGCTGCTGCCGGAGGACAATTCCATTGCGGTCAAGGCCGGTTATCCGCCCGACGATACGCTCGACGATGCCGATATTGCCGCCGCCCGCTGGGCATGGGAGCACAATCATGCCGCCGGTCGCGGCGCCGATACGCTGCCCGGCGCCAAGCGCCTCTATGTACCGCTGCGCACCGGCCGCACCGCCGTCGGCGTCATCGGCCTCGACAGCGACCGCCGTGACGGCCCGCTGCTGACGCCCGAGCAGCAGCGTCTTCTGGATGCTCTTGCCGACCAGGCGGCACTCGCCATCGAGCGCGTCCAGCTCGTCGCCGATGTCGACCGGGCGAAACTTGCAGCCGAGGCCGACCGCCTGCGGTCTGCGCTGCTGACCTCGATTTCGCATGATCTGAAAACGCCGCTTGCGGCAATTCTCGGTGCGTCCGGCACGCTGCGCGACTATTTCGATTCCATGTCGGCAGACGATCGCGCCGACCTTCTCTCGACGGTCGTCGACGAATCCGAGCGGCTCAACCGCTTCATCGCCAACCTGCTCGACATGACGAAGATCGAGTCCGGCGCCATGGAACCGAATTATGCATTGCACTATGCCGGCGACATTGCCGGCAGCGCCTTGCGCCGCGCCGCAAAGATCCTCGATCATCACAGGACGGAGATGGCGATCCCGGCCGACCTGCCCATGGTCCGCGTCGATCCTGTTCTCTTCGAGCAGGTGCTCTTCAACCTGCTCGACAACGCCGCGAAATATGCGCCCGAAGGTTCCGTCATCCGCATCGAGGGTTGGGCGGATGCCGACAATGTCGTCGTACAGGTCTCCGACGAAGGCCCGGGCATCCCGCCTGCAGACCTTACCCGTGTCTTTGATACCTTCTACCGCGTGCGCAAGGGCGATCAGGTGCGCGCCGGCACCGGCCTCGGCCTCTCGATCTGCCGGGGCTTCATCGAGGCGATGGGCGGGACGATCACCGCCGGCAACCGGACGGACCGGTCCGGCGCCGTCTTCACCATCCGCCTTCCCAAACCGAATGACATTCCCAAACTGGATGAACTCAAATGACCGGTTCAGCCGTCAAGATCCTCGTCGTCGATGACGAGCCACCCATCCGCAAGCTCTTGCGTGTCGGCCTCACCGCGCAAGGCTATGAGGTCCACGAGGCGCCGAACGCCGGTGCGGCCCGCCAGTCTGTCAAGGACGACCAGCCCGACCTCATCGTGCTCGATCTCGGCCTTCCCGACATGCCGGGCCACGATCTCCTGCAGGAATGGCGCGAGGACGGGCTGACCATGCCCGTCGTCATCCTGTCGAGCCGCACCGACGAAGCCGGCATCGTCAAGGCCCTGGAAACCGGAGCCGACGACTATGTGACCAAGCCTTTCGGTATCAACGAACTCGGCGCCCGCATCCGCGTCGCGCTCCGCCACCGGCTGCAGCAGCAGGGCGAAAAGGCGATCTTCCAGACCGGCGGCCTGTCGATCGACCTTGTCAAGCGCATCGTCAAGGTCGACGGCAGGGAGATCAAGCTGTCGCCGAAGGAATACGACATCCTGCGCGTGCTCGCCCAGCATGCCGGCAAGGTACTGACACATCAATTTCTTCTGAAGCAGGTGTGGGGTCCGGCGGCGGACGTGCAGTACCTGCGCGTCTATGTGCGCCAGCTGCGGCAAAAGGTCGAGCAGATTCCCGACCAGCCGCACTATATCACCACAGAGACCGGGGTCGGCTATCGGCTCCGCGAGCCCGACTGATACCTGCCAAGAACAGCATCGAGAATGAAATGAACCTCCCCAACATCATCCGGCCGGAGCACACCTTCATTGGCCTGTCGGTGACGACCAAGTGGCGCGCGCTGCAGGCCATCGCCGAAAGGGCCGGCAACGCCTTCGGAATTGACGGCCAGACCGTTCTGAAAGCGCTCGAATCCCGGGAGAAGCTCGGTTCCACCGGCATCGGCAACGGCATTGCCGTTCCCCATGCAGCCATCGACGGCATGACAAGCCCACGCGGTCTCCTGATCCGCTTTGCCCAGCCGCTGGATTTTGATGCGATCGACGACATCCCGACGGATATCGCCGTCGTGCTGCTTTTCGGGGAAAACAATCGCGGGGAATATCTGAACGTGCTCGCCGCCATCGCCCGCAGGCTTCAATCGGATGGCGTGCTAGCGGCCATGCGCAAGGCCAGAAGCACCGATGAATTCTATTCGGATTTCATCGCGGATTCGCGCGTTTAAGGAAAGTTCGCTTAACTTTCGACCTTCTCCCCGCCGTGGCGGGGAGAAGGCAAAGCGGAAACAAGGGGCCACTTCGGCCCCTTTTTATTAGAAGTCGCGCTGCAGACGCAGGAAACCGAAGGTTTCGTCGTCGCCGTCTTCTTCGTCGTGATACTGAACGCTGAGCTTGCTGCGCAGGTTGTCAACGATCTGGTAATCGACGGTGACGCCGGTCGTGTAGGCGCTGCCGCCGCTGAAGCCCTTGCCGTCAGCATCGAGTTCGATCTTGTCGAAGTACTGGAAGGCCGGGGTAACGGCCCACTTGTCTGTGAGCTTGACCTTGTACTCGGCAGCGATCGTCCATTCGGACTCTTCGTAGTAGTAGTTAGCGCCGCTAGCCCAGATGCCAGCGAGGCCGAGGGTGCCGGGGCCGATGTCGGCATAGAGGATTGCGCGGATGGCGCCTTCTTCGTTGTCGGTATCGTAACCGCCGAGCAGGTAGCCGCTGAATGCGCCGCTCTTGAACGAAACCTGACCTGCGACGCCGAAGTTGTTCGGGCCTTCGCCGGGCTTCTCGTCGTAGGTATATTCAAGTTCGTCGAGCGAGACACCGGCCGCGAACGTGTCGGTCTCGTACTGATAACGGATCGAGTTGTGAGTCGTTTCGTTGCTCGAGAGCGTGTCCGTCTCGCCGCTCAGATCGTCATCCCACCAGCTGTACTGCTTACCAACGCGGAAGCCGGCGATGTCGATATAGCCTTCGTCGAGCGTGGTGACCTGGTCGGTAGCGTTGTCAGCGTTGGTACGCAGCGTGATAACGCCCGTGAGCGTGCCGTACTCGGTGTCGTTCTTGGTCTGGAAGGTGACCTGACCGCGGGTAGTGGCATCCCAGTCAGCGTCGCCGCTCTGGCCCGGACCAGCATTCAACTGGAAACGGATGTAACCGCTGATCTGGAGGCAGGTTTCGGTGCCGGGGATGTAGAAGTAGCCAGTCCCGTAGGCGTCGCAAACGCGAACATATTCTACGGGCTCCGGCTCGGCTGCGACGATAGCGTCTGCTGCATGTGCTCCGGAAACCGCTGCAAGGGCGGCAACAGAGCCAAGAAGGATAGTTTTAATAGACATCAGAAAGACCTTTTACGGTTTGAAAGAGGCAAGCAATGCTTCAAGGGCACCCCTGCCATCGGTCGCCGAATCCCAACGACCGGAAGTCCATGTAGGCATTCGAAAACGTCAGCGCTGCAAAAGAAGACCAAAAATCGACACACCAATGACACTTTCGGGGTCGAACTGTGGCAGAAAAATCACGGCTGTGGCGCAGCGCCTTAATTGGCCGCGGCCAACTGGCAGCACGTCCCGTTCGCAATCACCCGCTGAAAATGGGATGGCTTTCTAAGGTTGGTCCCCGGAACCGAAACAATCTTCGTTTCATTATACGACTTAGTTGATAGAGTTTAGCTATAACCACGGAGGGTTCCTATGCAGATTTTACGGTTCACCCGGCTCATCGCGGCCGCGGTCATGGCGGGCAGTTTTGCGATCGGCAGCGTCGCACCGGCATTCGCCGACCAGACACTTCTGAACGTATCCTATGATCCGACGCGCGAATTGTATAAGGATTTCAATGCTGCCTTCGCTGCGAAGTGGAAGACCGACACGGGCGAAGCCGTAACGATCCAGGCCTCCCACGGGGGGTCCGGCGCGCAGGCGCGCTCGGTCATCGACGGTCTCGACGCCGACGTCGTGACCCTGGCTCTCGAAGGCGATATCGACGCGATCGCCAAGGCGACGGGCAAGATCCCTGCCGACTGGAAGACCAAATTCCCGAACAATTCGACGCCCTACACCTCGACGATCGTCTTCCTCGTGCGCAAGGGCAACCCCAAGGGCATCAAGGATTGGGCTGATCTCATCAAGGACGACGTCCAGGTCATCACGCCGAACCCGAAGACCTCGGGCGGCGCCCGCTGGAACTTCCTTGCCGCCTGGGCATGGGCCAAGCAGGCAAACAGCGGCGACGAAGCCAAGGCGCAGGACTATGTGACCAAGCTCCTGCAGCACGTTCCGGTTCTCGACAGCGGCGCACGCGGTGCGACCACCACATTCGTGCAGCGCGGTCTCGGCGATGTGCTGCTCGCCTGGGAAAACGAGGCCTATCTCTCGCTCGAGGAACTCGGCCCCGACCAGTTCGAGATCGTCACTCCCACCTTCTCCATCCGCGCCGACCCGCCTGTCGCAATCGTCGATGTCAACGTCGACAAGAAGGGGACCCGCAAGGTCGCGGAAGCCTACCTGAATTACCTCTATTCGGATGAAGGCCAGAAGATCGCGGCCAAGCATTACTACCGCCCGATCAAGCCGGAAGCTGCCGACCCAGCCGATATCGCCCGCTTCCCGAAGCTGACGCTTGCCACGATCGACGACTTCGGCGGCTGGAAGGATGCACAGCCGAAATTCTTCGGCGATGGCGGCATATTTGACCAGATCTACAAGCCTGCCCAATAATAGGTCTTATGAGCGCACATAACCCCACACGGTGGCGGTTCAAGCGGCCGAGCGTCATTCCGGGTTTCGGACTGGCGCTCGGCCTTACCTTGATCTGGCTGACCCTCATCGTCCTTATCCCGCTGTCGGGCCTTGCCTGGCGGTCGAGCACACTCGGCTGGGAAAAGTTCTTCGGCATTGCGTTCGACCAGCGAACGCTGAGCGCACTGCGCATCAGCTTCGGATGCGCCTTCATCGCTGCCTGTCTCAACGCCGTCTTCGGCGTCGTCCTTGCCTGGGTGCTGGTGCGTTACCGGTTTCCCGGCAAGCGCATCATCGACGCCATGGTGGACCTGCCCTTCGCCTTGCCGACGGCCGTCGCCGGCATTGCGCTGACAACCCTCTACGCGCCGAACGGCTGGGTAGGACAGTTCCTGACGCCGCTCGGCATCAAGATCGCCTTCACGCCGGCCGGTATCGTCGTCGCCCTCATCTTCGTCGGCCTGCCCTTCATCGTGCGAACGGTGCAGCCGGTCATGGAAGAGATCGACAAGGAAGTCGAAGAGGCTGCCGCCACGCTTGGCGCCAACCGTTTCCAGACGATCACCCGCGTGCTGCTGCCGGGCCTTGCCCCGGCCGTGCTCACGGGCTTCGCGCTCGCCTTCGCCCGCGCCGTCGGCGAATACGGCTCGGTCATCTTCATCGCCGGCAACCTGCCGTTCAAATCGGAGATCGCGCCGCTTTTGATCGTCATCAAGCTCGAAGAGTTCAACTACGCGGCAGCGACGGGCATTGCCGCGATCATGCTGATCATCTCTTTCACGATGCTGCTCGTCATCAACCTTATCCAGAGCTGGAGCAGACGGAGGTACGGTTATGGCGTCTGATCGTTTCGCAAGCGCTTCTGCCGCCGAGCCTCGCACGGTCCACTCGGCCGTCACCGAAAGCAGGATCGCCCGCATCACACTCGTGGTCATCTCGCTCGTCTTCCTGCTGCTGATCCTGCTCTTGCCGCTGGCGGCCGTCTTCATCGAGGCCTTCCGCAAGGGGGCCGGCTCCTTCCTGACAGCCCTTCAGGATGCCGAAACCTTTTCGGCAATCCGCCTGACGCTGATCGTGGCGGGCATCAGCGTGCCTTTGAACCTTGTCTTCGGCATCGCCGCTGCCTGGGCGATCGCCAAATTCGAATTCAAGGGCAAGGCGTTTCTGACGACACTGATCGACCTGCCCTTCTCGGTCTCGCCTGTTATCTCGGGCCTCGTCTTCGTGCTGCTCTTCGGCGCCAATACCTGGCTTGGCCAGTGGCTGAGCGCCAACGACATCAAGATCCTGTTTGCGGCGCCGGGGCTGATCCTGGCGACGATGTTCGTCACCTTTCCCTTTGTGGCGCGCGAACTCATCCCGCTCATGCAGGAACAGGGGACACAGGACGAAGAGGCTGCCCTTTCGCTCGGCGCGAGCGGCTGGCAGGCCTTCTGGCACGTCACGCTGCCCAACATCAAATGGGGCCTGCTCTACGGCGTGCTCCTCTGCAACGCGCGCGCCATGGGTGAGTTCGGCGCCGTATCCGTCGTCTCCGGCCACATCCGCGGCCAGACCAACACGATGCCGTTGCAGGTCGAAATCCTCTATAACGAGTACAATTTCACCGGGGCCTTTGCGGTCGCTTCGCTTCTGGCCCTGCTTGCGCTTGTCACCCTTGTTTTGAAGACGCTGCTGGAAATGCGCTACAGCGCGGAAATCGCCGCCAGCCGGCGGCACTGAAGGAAATAGAATGGAAGTACGCGTCCAAAACCTACGCAAGGAATTCGATCGCTTTCCGGCCCTGCACGATGTCTCGCTCAGCATCCGCTCCGGAGAACTGATCGCACTGCTCGGCCCGTCGGGCTCCGGCAAGACCACGCTGCTGCGCCTCATCGCCGGCCTTGAAAGCCCGACCGAAGGCCAGATCTTCTTCGGCGAGGAAGATGCGTCGAGAAAGACGGTCCAGCAGCGCAATATCGGCTTCGTGTTCCAGCATTATGCGCTTTTCCGGCATATGACGGTGCTCGACAACGTTTCCTTCGGCCTGAAGGTGCGCAATGCGTCGCGCCGTCCGCCGAAGGCGGAGATCCGCAAGCGGGCGCTGGAACTGCTCGATCTCGTGCAGCTTTCCGGCCTCGAAAGACGCTATCCGGCACAGCTGTCCGGCGGCCAGCGCCAGCGCGTGGCGCTGGCGCGCGCCATGGCGGTCGAGCCGAACGTGCTGCTGCTCGATGAACCGTTCGGCGCGCTCGATGCGCAGGTGCGCAAGGACCTGCGCAAATGGCTGCGCGAAATCCACGATCGCACCGGCCATACAACCGTCTTCGTCACCCACGATCAGGACGAGGCAATGGAGCTTGCCGACCGTGTCGTCGTCATGAGCCAGGGCGCGATCGAACAGGTCGGCACGCCGGACCAGGTCTACGACAGTCCCAACTCGCCTTTCGTCTTCGGCTTCGTCGGCCAGTCCAACTGCCTGCAGGTGGAAATCGCCGGCGGCGATATCCGCTTCGAAGGCCGCTCACTGGGTCTCAACGCCGAGGGTGAGGCCGATGGAGCGGCACAGCTCTATTTCCGCCCGCACGACGTCCGGCTCTGCGAATCGGCCGAGAACTGCATTGCCGGCCAGCCGGTCTCCAGCCGGCGCGTCGCGGGCACCCGCCATATCGAACTCGACATCGGCAAGGACCGCCCGCATATCGAGATCGAGCTTCCGCCGAGCGAGGCCGACAGGCTCGATCGCTTGCGCGTTGCCTTCAAGCCGACACGCTGGAAGCTTTTCCGGCATTGATATTGCCGCAACAACGGTTCCCGCCAGAATCGTATTTCCGGCGGGAACCCTTTGTTATTTTTGTGATCTCCGGTTGTTTGTATTTTTGTCACATGCCGGGTAAAACGTTTTCGCTTGGATCGAAAAGGGCTGGACTAATCCAATAGGAGGCACCTGGCGTTGAGGGCGGAGATTTCCTTTGGAAAATCCCTGGTTGGGATTTTGTTCGTAGGACTGGCAGCCGCGAGCTGCACGACGACACCGAAACCGGCAACTGCGTCGGTCAAAACCAAACCGAAACAGGTTCAACCGGCAAAGGTCACATTCAATTACACCACCAAGGATCGCGACTGCCTGAAGCGGGCCATGTATTTCGAATCGCGACCTTCGGACGAGGCCGGGTACATGGCCGTCGGCAGCGTCGTCATGAACCGGCTGACCTCCGGCGCCTATGCCGACTCCATCTGCGGCGTCGTAGCCCAGAGGAAACAATTCGCGCCCGGCGTCATGACGCGCGAGGTCAAGCCCCAGGCAGAACCGGAGCTGACGACCGCAGCCGATGCTATCCTGAGCGGCGAACGCCATCCGGCTGTCGGAGACGCGATGTTCTTCCACACGGCAGGATTGAAATTTCCCTACAACAACATGCACTACGTGACGGTCGCCGGCGGCAACGCCTTCTACGAGAAGCGCGACGAGGATGGCACGCTCGAAACGCCGCCGCCATTGCCCTCCTACGAAGTTGCAATGAACTATATACCCGGCGAGAGCATGCTCCCGCCGCAGTTCGAGGTGCTGATTCCCTCGGACGTTCCCGTACCGCTCCCGTCTCCCGACCCGACACCGACGGCAAGCATCAGCCCCTTGCCGATGCCGGCAGCGGCGACCGCGATCGTGCCCGAACCCGGCACGCCCATCGCCATCCCGACGCCGCGCCCTGCTTATGACAGCGTGATGCTGCGACCGAGCATTCCGGCAAACGGCGGCTGAGCCGGGAAGATCAAAAAGCGCGAAAGCGCGTCATCGCAAAAACGCAGAGCCAAGGCGTCGCAGGCGGATCTGAAAGGATGGCGAGACGCTTCAGGCGCGCTCTTCCCAGACTTTCGCAAGCTCCACGATTGTGCTGACAGCCTTTTCCATATCCTGACGGCTGATCCATTCGAGCGGGGAGTGGAAAGCGTGGCCGCCGGCAAAAATGTTGGGGCACGGCAGGCCCATGAAGGAAAGACGGGAGCCGTCGGTGCCGCCTCGAATGCTGCCGCGCACCGGCGTCATGCCCGCCCGGCGCACCGCCTCGACGGCATTTTCGACGATTTCGGGATGACGGTCGAGCACCACCTTCATGTTGCGGTACTGTTCCTTCACGTCGAAACGATAGGTCGATCCCGGATAGGATTTCATCACATCCTTGACGATCGCTTCGAGCATAGCTTCCTTTTCGGTCAGGCCCTCGTCGGTAAAATCGCGAATGATGAGGCTGATCGCAGCCTTTTCCATGGAGCCCGCCACACCCGTCGGATGGATGAAGCCCTGTTTGCCCTCAGTCGTTTCCGGGGCGATCTCTTTCGGCAACCGGTCGATGATCGCGCCGGCGATCTTGATGGCGTTTTCCATCCGGTCCTTGGCAAAACCCGGATGAATCGCCACGCCGGCGATAACGATATCGACACTATCAGCCGAGAAGGTCTCGTCCTCGATATGACCGGCGGTTTCGCCATCCATCGTATAGGCGAAATCCGCGCCGAGCTTCTTCAGGTCGACCTTGTTGACGCCGCGGCCAACCTCTTCATCCGGGGTGAAGAGGATCTTGATCACTCCGTGCTTGATCTGCGGATTGTCGACGAGGATCTGCGCTGCGGCCATGATTTCGGCCAGGCCGGCCTTGTCGTCGGCGCCGAGCAGCGTCGTTCCGTCCGTCGTGACGATGTCGTTGCCGATCTGGTTCTTGAGTTCCGGATGTTCGGAAACACGGATCACCCGGCTCGGATCGCCCGGCAGCTGAATATCTCCGCCGGCATAGTTTCTTACCATCTGCGGCTTGACGTTCTTGCCGGTGAAATCAGGCGCCGTGTCCATATGCGAGCAAAAACAGATGACCGGCACCTTCTTGTCGGTATTGGCCGGGATGGTCGCATAGACATAACCATGCTCATCCAGATGCGCATCCGAAAGGCCGATCTCCAGGAGTTCCGCAACCAGGACCCGGCCGAGATCCTTCTGCTTTTCGGTGGTCGGCTGCGTGGACGAGGCAGGATCGGATTGCGTATCGATAACGACATAGCGGAGAAAGCGGTCGATAACGGCGTTTGTCATATTGTCCAGTCCAGCATGATCATCGTCCGATCATATAGCCACCGAAGGTCCTATGATGAAAGCTCTTTTCCACTCCAGGCAGACGGGCACCCGCCATTCAACCCGTCTTATACATTGTCGGCAATCGACCGTATCGAAACCACATGCGACAGGAGCTGATCCTTCCTGAGCTCATGCACCAGAAACGAGGGGGCGTCGAGAAGCGGAAGATCGTGCCGACCTCGGAAGAGAAGTGGATTGGGCGGACAAAGCGAACCGCAGGTCTGGAGCGCAATCGATCCCCATCTGCCGGAAACCGGCCGATGCACATGACCGCAAAGAACGCCAAGTGGCGGACGCGTCCCCGCTTCCAGGAACTCACGCAGTGCATCGCCGTTTCTGCACCCGACCTGATCAAGCACCTCGATGCCGACCTCGAAGGGCGGCTGATGCGTGAAGAGGAGAACCGGGATCGCGACATCGGAAAGCGCATTCCTCAGCCACGGCAGATGCGGCCGGATTTCGCCATAGCTTTGGCCGGGTACCGTAACATCGACGCCGACAAGGGAAACGCCATTGACAGCCGCCCGGAAATGCATCGGCCCCGACATACCTGTCCAGCGTCCGACTTCGGAAAGCTCGGCCCGCATCACCGATCGATCATCACCGTTACCCGGCAGGAGATAAACGGGAAAATTCAACGCCCGCAGGCCTTCGGCAATCCGGCGATAGCCTTGCTGCCATCCGTCGTCCACCAGATCTCCGGTCAGGACAAGCGCGTCCGGACGAAATGCCTTCAGCCAGTCGATTGCTCTTTCGAATGCGAGCAAGGACGGACCGTCCGGGCTGGCATGGATATCGGATATCTGCGCAATAAGCATATCGCCCTCTCCTTCCCTAGTGAAGGCAATATGCCGGAAGCGACGGCGATGCTCTATCGCCTTGCTGCATTCAGTCGACGCGATTGCCCTCGCCGTTGAAGACATGCAGATGCTTGGCCGGGAAGGCAACCTTGACCTTCGGCCCGGCACTCAGAGCCTCGCGATCGAGCGTGAATATCTTGAACGGAAGGCCGTGCAGCGAAAGATGCAGGATGATGCCGAAGCCGGTCGGCTCGACGAGCTCGACATCGGCGGCGATCCCGGCTCCGTTGTCCGTCATGACGACATGCTCCGGCCGGATCCCGAGCGTGAGTTTTTCGCCGTTCGACAAGGGGAGCGATTTGTCGAGCGGCACGATCGTGCCGTCCTTCAGCTTCACGCCGCCCGTCTCATAGCTCGCCTCCAGGAAGTTCATGCCCGGAGAACCGATGAAGCCCGCGACGAAAAGGTTGGCGGGGCGGTCGTAGAGCTCCAGGGGGCTGCCGACCTGCTGCACGACCCCGCCATGCATGGCGACGATGCGGTCCGCCAGCGTCATCGCCTCGATCTGGTCGTGGGTCACGTAGATCGAGGTCGCCTTGAGGTCGCCATGCAGCTTCTTGATTTCGGCGCGCATCTGTTCGCGCAGCCTTGCGTCGAGGTTCGACAGCGGCTCGTCGAAGAGGAAGGCCTTCGGCTGGCGCACGATGGCGCGGCCCATGGCCACGCGCTGGCGCTGACCACCGGACAATGCCTTCGGCCGGCGTTCGAGCAGGGGATCGAGGCCGAGCTTGGAGGCAGCACCCGCAACGGCGCTCGCGATCTTCTCCTTCGCCGTCTTCCTGAGCTTGAGGCTGTAGCTCATATTGCCGGCGACATTCATGTGCGGATAGAGCGCATAGGACTGGAACACCATGGCGATGTCACGGTCCTTCGGATGCAGCTCGTTGACGCGGTTGCCGGCAATGCGGATCTCGCCGCCGGTCACGTCCTCGAGGCCCGCGATCATGCGCAGCAGGGTGGACTTGCCGCAGCCGGAGGGGCCGACGAGAACGACGAATTCGCCGTCCTTGATCTCCAGATCGACGCCGTGCAGCACCGGGAAATGACCGTAGGATTTCTGGATATTCTTGATGTCGATCGATGCCATGTGACTAACCCTTGACCGCGCCGGCCGTCAGGCCCTGGACGAGATAACGCTGGATGAGGAGGAAGAAGAGGCCGGCTGGAATGAGCGCCATGACGCCCGCCGCCATCATCTGCCCGAAATCCACGGAGAATTTCGAAACGAAAGTAAGAAGGCCGACCGGGAAGGTCGCCGCATCATTGCCGTTGATCAGCATCAGCGCGAAGAGCAGCTCGCTCCATGCCGCGGTGAAGACGAAGCCGAGGGTCGCCGCGATACCCGGCAGCGTCAACGGCAGGATGATCTGGCGGAAGGCCATGAACTGGGTGGCGCCGTCGATCATCGCCGCCTCTTCGAGATCCTTCGGGATACCGTCGAAGAAGGACTGCATCAGGAAGGTCGCGAAGGGCACGTTGAAGGCGGTATAGACGATGACGAGACCGGTCAGGCTGTTCGTCAGGTGCAGCGGCGACAGGATCTTGAAGATCGGAGCCACCAGCATGACGAGCGGAAACATCTGGGTCAGCAGCATCAGCGCCACGATCCAGTATTTCGCCCGGAAGGTGAAACGCGACAGCGCATAACCGGACAGCGAGGCGCAGATCGTCACCGTGACCGCCGTCGAAGCCGAGACGATCAGGCTGTTCTTGAAGAAGGTCGGGAAGGCGCTGTGCTCCAGCACGAAGCTGTAATGTTCCCATGTGGTGCGCGACGGCCACATGCGCACACCCTCCGTATAGAGCAGGTCGTTCGGCGTGACCGAGACTTTCAGAAGCCAGAAGAGCGGAAAGAGTGCGAAAACGACGTAGGCGAGGATCGCCAGACGGTGCGCGACAACGGGGAGAATGGAGCGTCTCATGGCTCAATCCTTTGCAAGCAGGCTCTGCCGCAGCAGGATAATCAGCATGGAATAGGCCAGAAGCAGGACCAGCAGCACCAGCGCGATCGCCGAGGCATAGCCGAAGTCCAGCCGCTTGAAGGCCTGGGTGAAAATGTAGCTGGCGACGATCTGCGTCCTGTCCGCCGGCCCGCCGCCGGTCATGACGACGATGAGATCGGCGAAATTCGAGATCCAGACCGTGCGCAGCATCACGGTTATGGCGATGGTCGGCGCCAGGAACGGCAAGGTAATCGACCAGAAGCGCTGGAACCAGCCGGCGCCGTCGATGGACGCCGCCTCGTAGAGATCGCGCGGGATCGCCTGCAGCGCAGCAAGCAGCGTGATGGCGAAAAAGGGAATGCCCCACCAGACATTGGCGATGATCGGCCCCCACATCGCATATTGCGGATCGGAAAGAATATTGCCCGGTTCGCTCATCAATCCCAGTGCAAAGAGCCAGTGCGGGATCGGCCCGATGACCGGGTTGAAAAGCCAGGCCCAGTTGAGGCCGGCAAGGAAGGACGGCACGGCCCAGGGCAGAAAGACCAACGCCTGGATGACACCCCTGCCCCAGAACGGCTTGTCGAGCAGCAGAGCCAGGATGAGGCCGAAGATGAATTGCAGGATGACAGAAGCGCCGGTCCACCAGAGCGTATTGCGAAGCGCGCCGTAAAAGGCCTTGTCCTGGGAAAGCGCGCGGAAGTGCTCGATGCCGACGAAGCCGCCGGAGAAGGGATTGAGAAGCTGGATGTCGCGAAAGGCATAGGAGACGCCGACGACAAGCGGCACCAGCATCACCGCAATGATCAGGATCAGCGAAGGCGCGCTATAGAGATAGGGCTCGGAAGCCTCGGCCAGACGACGCAGCCATGGCCGGCGGTCGTGGCGCATCTGAAGCGTTTCGGCGGTGATGGTCATTGCCCGATAATTCCCCTTGCAGCGCTTCGGCGCGCCGTCTGTCGTTGCATGAGCGGCGGCGGAAAGTCTCCGCCGCCGCTTGCGGTGTCGGCCCTACTTCTTTGCCAGGAACTTCTGCTGGGCCTTGGTGAGATAGTCGGCCCACTGGTCGGCGAGATCCTTGGCGGAAATGTCACCGAGCAGCGCCTGCTGCGAGGTCTTGATCGCGAGAGAATCCTTGAAGAAGGCGAATTCCTCGAGATAGGTCGGCATGACCGTCGGAACGGTGTCCTTGTCGGCCAGTTCCTCGAACCAGCCCTTGAACTGATCACCGGCGTAGAACGGATCCTTTTCCGCAGCCGTGTAGGCCGGCAGCGCGCCGATCTTCTTGTTCCACTCGATATTGCCTTCCGGCCCCTCAAGAGTAGCGATCAGCTTCCAGGAGAGATCCTTGTTCTGGCTCGTCGTGAACATCGACCAGCCGCCATAGCCGATGGTCGGATAGGACTTGCCGGCCGGCCCCTTCGGCAGCGGAATGACGCCGAAATCGTCCTTGTTCATGCGCTCGGCGATCGCGATCAGCGCGTCCGGATCCTGGTCGAGGAAGGCGCAAGTGCCGGAATAGAAGCCGGCGACGACTTCGTTGAAGCCCCAGTTGACGCTATCCTTCGGCGCATAGCCCTTCTTGTAGAGGTCCACCATCCACTCGATACCCTTTGCCCAGCCTTCGCTGTTCATGGTCGAGGTGCCGTCTTCCTTGAAGTATGTGTTGTCGCCGGCCATGGAGGCGGCAAAGATCATCCAGCCGTTCAGACCGCCCGGACCGCCGCGCATGCAGTAGCCGTATTTGCCCGGCAGCTTGGACACGGCTTCGGAGGCCTTGGTGAAATCCTCCATCGTCTTCGGTGGTTCCTTGACACCGGCTTCCGCAAGCAGCTTCTTGTTGTAGAACATGGCGCGCAGATAGAAGCCGTAGGGCAGCATATAGGCCGTGTTGTTGACGTCACGGCCGAGGTCGAGGGCGCGCGGCGTCAGCTCCTTGGTGTGTTCCCACTTTGCAAGATAGGGCTCGAGGCTTTCGAGCATGCCGTTATTGGCATAGAGCGACAGCCAGGTATCCGGCATTTCCATCACATCAGGCACGTCGCCGGCCGAAACCATGGTCGCAAACTTCTGGAAGGCTTCGTTCCAGGGCAGCGAGATGATATCGACCTTCGTGCCGGGATTGGCGGCCTCGAACTTGCCGACAATCGATTTCAGCGTCTCGGTGCGCTCCGGGCTGGTGATGACTTCGACGAGCTTCAGCGTCGTGTCCGCAAAAGCCGTGCCTGCCATCATCGTGGCAAAGAGCGTTGAAAGAATGAGCTTTTTCATTTTCGGTTCCCCTCCGTCGTTGTTTGTGAGGTTTGGTTATGAAGCGACCGCGATCGCTTCCTCGATATCCCTCCACAGGGCCTCGGTTCCTTCGAGGCCGATATGGAGGCGCACAGATCGCGGGCTGATGCCGAAGGCCTGCGCGGAATTCGGCTGCGCTTTCTGCTGCAGCACCACTTCGCCCGGTACGATCAGGCTTTCATGTCCACCCCAGCTTACACCCAGTTTGAAAAGCTTGAGGTGATCGGCGAAGGCTCTGACATCGATGCCTTCGCGGAATATGAAGGAGAAGAGTCCGGACGTGCCGTTCAGGCCGGCTGGCAGACGGTTGGCAAGGCCCGGATGGCAGACCTGCTCGACCACGTCGAGCGCCTGCAGGCGCTGGGCGATCGTCATGGCCGCCGTCTCATGCGCCTTCATGCGGATCGGCAGGGTGCGCAAGCCACGGATCAGCAGCCAGGCATCGAAGGGCGAAAGCTTGCCGCCGAGATAGGGATAGGATTCGGCCTTGATCCGGGCGATCATCTCCTTCGAGCCGGCAACAATGCCGGCCACGACGTCACTATGTCCCCCGAGATATTTGGAGGCCGAATGGATGACGAGGTCGACGCCGAGCGTTATCGGCCGCTGGAAGATCGGGCTTGCCCAGCTGTTGTCGATCATGGTGACGACGCCGTGCTTTCTGGCAAGCGCTGCCAGCGCGCCGACATCATGGGTTTCCATCACCCAGCTCGTCGGGCTCTCCATGTAGAAGACCTTCGCACCCGGCAGCGCCTTGGCGACAGCCTCCTCGTCGCGGCCATCGACATAGGTCACGTCGACCTTCATGCGCTTCAGGATGGTACCGAACAGGCGGAAGGCATCCGGATAGACATGCTTGACGGCGACGATGCGGTCGCCCGGCTCCACGAAGCTCAAGACGGCAGACGAGATCGCCGCCATGCCGCTTGCAAAACCCAGCGCATCCTCGGCACCTTCGAGCTTTGCCAGCATTTCCTCGAACATGCGCACGGTCGGGTTGAGGCCGCGCGTATAGATCGGCCGCACCTTTTCGCCGCGATAGGAGGCGATCATGTCGTCATAGTCGGAAAACGTGAAAAGCGAGGTCTGGAAGATCGGCGGAACGACCGCTTCGGCGAAGTTGCCTTCGTCATGGGCGGTGATCAGCGAGGCGAGGTCGAACGGTTCGAGGCCGTCAGTCATCGGGACATTTCCTTGATGTCTTCCTCGACCACGTCGAGGATTTTCAATGTCTCACGCCGCGCCGCTTCGGTATCCTGGGCGGCGATGGCGTTGAAAAGGGTGCGGTGGAAGGGAAAGGACCGGCGGGCAAAATCCTGCCGGTCGAAAGGATGCGTCCAGAACCGCTCGAAGGTCTCGCGCATCTGCTCGAGAAGCTGCCGGAACAGCGGATTGTGCGTGGCATCGTAGACAGCCAGATGGAAGGCCAGATCTTCCGGGCCGGATGCTCCCTTTGAAAGATGCACCCGTTCCATCTCGTCAAGCTTTTCCTCGATGACGATGAGATCTTCCGCCGTGCGCCGCCGCGCAGCCACCATGCCGGCCTCGCATTCGATGCCGCGGCGCACCTCCAGCGTCTGCAGCAGCACATCGCGCAGATGCGGCGTCTCGAAGGAAAGCGGCACATGGATCGTGTCGCGAGAAACCGGTTTCAGCAGATAAGTCCCGCTGCCCTTGCGCGTCTCGATTACGCCGAGCGCCTGAAAATGCCGGATTGCCTCGCGAATGGTGGAGCGCCCGACGGCAAGGGCGGCCATCAACTCGCGTTCGGCCGGTAGCCGATCACCCGCCTGAAGCCGGGCATCCTCGACATAATGCGCCAGAGCGTCCGTCACCTGCCTGGCGCGGTCGATCGCCGGAAGCGGCCGGATCACCGGCCTGTCGCTGTCATTTGCCTTCATGGTTCCCCAAATTCTTTTCCAAGGCAGCCGACCTTCAAAATTGGTCTGACATCTTAGCATTTCTCAAAGGGCCGGCGCCGTCAAGGCGGTCGTGTGTGGAAAAGGCAATTCCCTTTCGCCTGAGCATCCGCGACACAACGGGACGCCGCACCGAATTCCTCCGGACCGTCAATGCTGACGATAGTTTGAGATGACCTTGGAAGGCAGGAGCCTTATGAATGGACATCACCGCTTTCACCACCAAGACCCATTGAAAGGATCGCCATCATGTCCATCCACAGAGCGTCCCTTGCCATAGTCGCGGGCGCGACCATGCTGGCCGGTGCAGCCTTCGCGCAGATGCCGGCGCAACAGCCCGATGCCAAAGCCTTCAAATTGGGATCCTTCGATCTCGTGGCCTTGCATGACGCCCAGTTCGTCCTGCCGAACGACGGCAAGGTCTTCGGGGTCGGTCACAGTCCGGAAGAAACGGCCGAAGTCCTCAAAGGCGCCGGCGCACCGACGGACACCGTGACGCTCAGCGTCGATGCGCTGCTCGTCAAGATGCCGGAGCGACTGGTGCTGATCGACACCGGCGTCGGCGGCGCGCTGCAGCAAAGCCTCTCGCAGGCCGGCTACAAATCCGCCGACGTCACAGACGTGCTGATCACCCATTCGCATTCCGACCATGTCGGGGGACTGGTAAAGGATGGCAAACTGGCCTTTCCGAACGCGACCATACGCCTGTCAGCCGCCGAGTGGGAATTCGCCAGGAAGAACGACAAGCTTGCCGATGTCGTCAAGACGGTCGAGGGCCATGTGAAGACGTTCGAGCCGGGTGCCGAGGTGGCCCCTGGCATCACCTCGGTGGAATTGCCGGGCCATACGCCCGGCCATGTCGGCTATCAGATTGCCTCGGGGGACGAGAAGATGCTCGATATCGGCGACACGGCACACAGCTCTATTGTCTCTTTGGCCAAGCCGGACTGGCCAATTGGCTTCGACACCGACGCCCCGACTGGCGAAAAGAACCGGATCGGGACGCTGACGACCCTTGCACAGTCGCAGGAACTCATCTTTGCCCCTCACTTCCCCTTCCCCGGGGTCGGCCATATCCAGTCGGACGGCGACCACTTCAAGTGGGATCCGACACTTGCGGCCGGCAAGTGAGCAATGGGCTTTGCAAGGCAAACGCCGAAGCAGGCCATGTGATCTCAAATCGAAACGGCGGCCCAAGGGGCCGCCGCCGATCAAATCCGGGGAATATGCCTGACAGGTAGCAGGCTTAAGCGACGTTCGACTGCCGCTTCGGCAGCTTCCAGCCCGGACGTGCGAAATGGCAGGTATAGCCGTTCGGGATGCGTTCGAGATAATCCTGATGTTCCGGCTCGGCCTCCCAGAAATCGCTGACGGGAACGACTTCCGTCACCACCTTGCCCGGCCAGAGGCCGGAGGCATTTACATCGGCGATCGTATCCTCGGCCGTCTGCCGCTGATTTTCATCGACATAGAAGATCGCCGATCGATAGCTGGTGCCAATGTCGTTGCCCTGGCGATTGACCGTGGTCGGATCGTGAATCTGGAAGAAGAATTCCAGGATGTCGCGATAGCTCGTCTTTTGCGGATCGAAGATGATTTCGATCGCTTCGGCATGGCTGCCGTGATTACGATAGGTGGCGTTGCGAACTTCGCCGCCCGTATAGCCGACGCGCGTGGAAACGACGCCGGGAAACCGTCGAATAAGGTCCTGCATTCCCCAGAAGCAGCCGCCAGCAAGTACCGCACGTTCTGTCGTCATAGAATGTCCTTTCCTGATGCGCGAGATGGACGTGAATCGTCAGGTGCGCTTCGCTGACGCCTATATGGGTACTCGGCCCAGTGATCGCCAGTCCGCAACAGCGGCATCACGGACTTTCCCGAGACACCGCCGGAACACCGGACGACCTTTTGCCCGCGCGGGCGGGCCTCGCCTTACCTCGCAAACAAGGTCTTGAATTGTGTCGGCTGGCAGCGGAGATACTGATTGGCCGCTTTCACCTGTCCGCCGAGCTCGGCGGCGGCGTGCCACGGCCAGCGCGGATCGTAAAGGATGGCGCGGGCAAGCGCGATCAGGTCCGCATCACCGGTTGCAACGATAGCCTCTGCCTGCGTCGATTCGGTAATCAGGCCAACGGCAATGACCGGCATTTTGACGGCGCTCTTGATCGCGCGGGCGAGCGGCACCTGATAGCTCGGGCTGATCGGGATCGCCTGAGAGGGATGCAGGCCGCCGCTCGAGACGTGGATGGCACTGCAGCCCCTTTCCTCGAGCATCCCGGCAAATTCGACACTCTCTGAAATCTCCAGACCGCCTTCGACCCAGTCGGTGGCGGAAACGCGCATCGTCACCGGCCGGTCGGAGGGAAAGGCATCCCTTACAGCTTCGAGAACTTCCAGCGGGAACCGGGCGCGGTTTTCCAGCGAACCGCCATATTCGTCGGTGCGCCGGTTCGACAAGGGCGACAGGAACTGGTGCAGCAGATAGCCATGAGCACCGTGGATCTGAACGGCGTCGATGCCGATCCTGGCCGCCCGCTGCGCGGCAGCGGCAAAGGCATCACGCACGCGCTTCATGCCATCCCGGTCAAGTGCGGTCGGCGGCACGTAGTTCGGGTTGAAGGCGATGGCGGAAGGCGCTTCGGTCTGCCATCCGTTCGGATCGGTCGGCGGAAACTGGCCGCCGCCTCTCCAGGGAACCTCTGTCGAAGCCTTGCGGCCGGCATGCGCCAGTTGCACGGCAATCGGCATGTCCGACCACTTCCTGATGCTCTCGAGCGTGCGGGCCATTGCGGCTTCGGAAGCGTCATCATAGAGGCCGACATCGGCAAAGGTGATGCGTCCCTCTGGCAGGACGGCGGTCGCCTCGATGGTCAGGAGCGCTGCGCCGGAAAGCGCCAGCTGCCCGAGATGGATCAAATGCCAATCCGTCATGCAGCCGTCGACGGCCGAATACTGGCACATGGGCGCAATCACGATACGGTTGGCGAGTTCGAGATTGTGCACGGCGAAGGGAGAAAACAGGACGGGTTGGGACATGGCGTTCCTCCAAGCGGAATTCGGTTGTCTCGGCTTATAGCACTCTATCGGATCTTTACGACGGTTAGCAGAGCTTCCGGCTGTCAGGAACTGTTCTTTGGTGTGGGTCCCTATTGCGAAAAGGCCCCGCGATACAGCTTCGTCCGATTGTTGCGTCACATGCAACAAAGCCTTTAGCAGAACGTCGGTTCAGTCGCGTTGCGGCCGGCTATATCGTGTCGGGGGAGTGTCCCGCGGGCTCGAAACAGTGCGGAAGAGACGATGCTATTGGCAGCCTCGGAAAATGATATGCGCAAAGACCTCGTGACCCCGCTCATGCGCATCCAGATCGAGCTTGCACTTGCCGTTTCGAGACGCGATTTCGCCGCTCTTCGATCCCTCGAGATCGAGGCGAAACACATGGCGCTCAGCGGAGCGGAAATCGATGCAGCAAAACGCGGAGGCAGTTTCGACCTGTTTGCCGATATCGCCGTCAAATTCGCGCTGGCGATCGACGTGGGTGACGAAGAAGCGGGCGCGACCGCCAGGCGGCAACTTGCAGCTTTCGGTATTCCCGACATCGCTTCGCAACTGCGCGCCCTGGTCACGAGACCGGAACTGTCGCCGGCGAATGAAAGACCGCCATTCAGCGGCCTGGTCCGGTCGGACCGATAGATTGCGATCGGGCCGAAAGCGTTTAAACCTCTGTCTTTGACTTGAGCTTTTCTGGACGACGTGAACCGCATGGACCGATGGCAGGCAATGAGGGTCTTCGTGAAGGTCGCGGAGGCCGAGAGCTTTGCAGAGGCAGGGCGACAACTCCACATGAGCCCTCCGGCAGTGACGCGCATCGTGTCCGCGCTGGAGGACGTTATCGGCGCACGCCTACTGACGCGCACGACCCGGTCCGTCAAACTGACGGAAGCCGGTGCCCGCTATCTTGCAGATTGCCAGAGGCTTCTCGCCGACCTCTCGGAGGTGGAAGCTGCCGCAGCCGGCGCCTACGGCAAACCGACAGGCACGCTCACCGTCACGACCTCAGCCATGTTCGGCACGATGTTCGTCCTGCCGCTGATGAGCGAATATCTGGATCTCCATCCCGATGTGACCGGTCGTGGCCTGTTCGTCGATCGGGTCGTAAACATGGTTGACGAAGGCATCGACGTTGCGATCCGCATCGGCCATCTGCCCGATTCCGGACTTACCGCGACACGCGTCGGCAAGGTGAGACGCGTCATCTGCGGATCCCCTTCCTATTTCGAGAAGCATGGCGTGCCGATGACCCCCGACGATCTGTCGGACCATCGCATTGTCGCTTCAACCAGCGCGTGGACGTCGCTTGAATGGCGTTTCGGGGTGCAGAAGAAGTCGACTATCCGCGTCACCCCCCGTCTCTTCTGCAGCACCAACGAGGCCGCGATTGCGGCGGCGGCTGGCGGCTGGGGTTTGACGCGCGTCCTGTCCTATCAGATTGCGCCGCAGCTTGAGGCTGGTGAACTGCGCACGATCCTGTCCGACTATGAAGAGGAAGCCTTGCCGATCCATGTCGTTCATCCGGAAGGGCGCCATGTTTCGGCAAAGGTGCGGAGTTTCATCGACTTTGCCGTAGCAAGGCTGAGGTCCAACAGGCACTTCAACTAGAAGCGAAAGACCCGCGTATTCATCAGTGAATGCGCGGGTCTTTCATACAAGCGGTTGTTACTTTGCGACCTTGCGGTCGAGGAAGTCGTGAATGAGTGGCGCCATCTCGTCCAGCTTGTCTTCCAGGGCGAAATGGCCGGTATCGAGGATATGCATTTCGGCATCCGGCAGATCACGCAGATAAGGATGCGCGCCTTCCTCCGGGAAAATCTTGTCGTTCTTGCCCCAGACGATCAGCGTCGGCGGCTTGCGTTCACGGAAGAAGGCCTGAAACTGCGGGTAGAGCGGAACATTCGTGCCGTAGTCGTGGAAGAGATCGAGCTGGATATCCTTGTTTCCCGGCCGGTCGAGCAGCGCCTGATCGTGGACCCAATTGTCGGGGCTGATGCGGGTGAGATCCTTGACGCCATCCGTATACTGAAACTTGGTCGTCTCGAGGACCACGAGATTCGATAGCGCCTCGCGCTTTTTGCTGGAGCCGTCAGCCCAGTAAGCCTTGATCGGATCCCAGAATTCGCGCAGGCCCTCTTCGTAGGCGTTGCCGTTCTGGACGATCAGCCCGCTTACCCGTTCCGGATGCTTGAGAGCCAGTCGGTAGCCGACCGGGGCGCCGTAATCCATGACATACATGGCATACGACTTGGCGCCGAGTTGCGTCATGAGCGTGTCGACCATGTCCGCATAATGGCCGAACGTATAGGCGAACTTGGTGTGATCGGGTGCGTCGCTCTGGCCGAAACCGGGATAGTCGGGGGCGATCACGTGATAGCGATCGGCAAGCAGCGGAATGAGATTGCGGAACATGTGCGAGGATGTCGGAAAGCCGTGCAGGAGCAGGACGACCGGGCCGTCGGCCGGCCCGGCCTCGCGGTAGAACATGTTCACGCCGTCGATCTCGGTCGTGCGATAGTGGACCGTTACCGGTGCTTGCCGGACGACGGCAGCCTGCTTGGCAGGGGCGGCAATTGCGTGAGAAAGAGGAGCGAAGCTGGCGGTTGCCAGCATCAGGGAAAGGATCAGTCGGTTCATCTCAATTCTCCTTTTAACGAAATCCGCCAACAATCCTTGCTGGCCCGCCGCCAACAATAGCCACTCACCGGAATCCGTTAATCGACAGAATGCGGAAGTTATTATTCCGATTACTGGAATAATTATTCCCAAGACCGAGGCCACGACGTTACCCGACTCCGGGGTCGACACGCAGACGACAACACGATCCGCCCTATCAGTCCCGGACTGTCGTGCAGTTCCACTCGGTCATGATGTGTTATATGCATAGCGGCATCGGAGCCCACCCACCCCGATGCCAGATCAGGGGATTTAAATGGTCGAAAAGATTGCCCCCACCTCACCGGCCGCGGCTTCCTCGGCGACGCACATAAACCATAGTACGTCCATCGGCTCCGAGCCGGACAATGCCTGGGTCGCCGGGCGGCAGGCGGAAATCACCGCCGGCAGAGAGGGAAAAGGCGGGCATCACGCCAATGCCGGCGACGAAGAGCGAACCGACGGCAACGAGGATCCTGCGGCCGATCGGCATCTCGACCATCATTCCACGCAGTCGCACCCGGACGAGACCAGCCGGGATGAGGAACGCCTCTCCGGCGAAAGCGACCGCATCGGTACCGGCAACCTTGATGAGGATGTACCGTTCGGCGAGCACACCGGATATCTGTAAGTGATTGCGATCGCACGCTGACAGGCTCCCCGCGCCCCGCCTTCGGTCGAAAGCCGGCTCATCATTATTGCCGCAATTGCCCTTCCGATTGCTCCCGGCCAAAGTCTTTTACATGTGAGAAAACCTTTTCTCACTTGACAATTTTTCTGGGAAAAGCTTTTCTCACCGCAAGTTCTAGGGAGGAGCGACTGGACACGACGGGAGGAAAAAGAGGCAGGATCACCATCCACGATGTCGCGGCAGCGGCCGGCATCAGCATCTCGACTGCATCGAAGGCGCTGAACGACACGGGCCGGATGGGGCTGGAGACGCGAGAGCGGGTCAAGCGCATCGCGGCAGAGATCGGATACCGGCCGAACGCTCTGGCAAGGGGTCTGCTCAGCAAACGCAGTTTCACGATCGGACTTCTGACCAACGATACTTATGGCCGCTTCACGCTGCCGGTCATGGCGGGCATATCCGATGCTCTTGTCGACCACGGTGTTTCGGTCTTTCTGTGCGCCATCGAAGAGGACCCGGCGCTGGCGCAGATTCATGTCGAGGCGATGCTCGACAAACAGGTTGACGGCATTATCGCGACAGGAAAGCGTCTGGACAGACGGTTGCCGCTCGATCTGTCGAACCTGAACGTACCCGTCGTCTACGCCTTCACGGAGGGGGCGCCGGGAAGCGTAACCTTCCGCTCCGACGATGCGCAGGGTGCGCAGCTTGCCGTCGAGTGGTTGGCAAAGCTTGGACGCAAACGCCTTGTGCATGTCACGGGGCCGGAGAGTTTCTTCTCGGTGCGCGAGCGCGCCAATGCCTATCGCAAGGTGGCGGGCGGGCAGCAGCAGGTGCTTTTCGGGGTCTGGTCCGAAAGCTGGGGCCACGAGGCGGTGGCGAAATTGTGGAGCGGCGGCGAGAGGCCCGACGGCATCTTCTGCGGCAACGACCAGATTGCACGCGGTGTCATCGACGCGCTGCGCGAGCGCGGCGTCCGGGTGCCGCAGGATGTTTCGGTGGTGGGATTCGACAATTGGGAGATTGTCGCCGCCCAGACCCGGCCGCCGCTGACGACGGTGGACATGGAATTGAAGGAACTGGGGCGGCAGGCCGGATTGACGGTTCTGGCGCTTGCGGAGGGACGCTCGGTGGAGCCCGGCATCAGGAAACTGCCATGCCGTCTCGTCGTGCGGCAATCGTGCGGGGGTGACACCCTCGGAATATAGCAACGGCGCGAAGGAGACGCGCCAACTTGGGAGGAGAGCCATGATGAAGCGTCTATTGGTGGCAACGAGCCTTGCCACACTCTGCCTGGTCTCGACGGCCTCGGCTGCCGAGAAGATCGAAATGTGGGTCCGGTCCGGAATCGGCGACGCCTTCAAGAAGGTCGTCGAGTCCTACAATGCAAGCCATGAGAACCAGGTCGTCGCAACCGAAGTGCCCTTCAGCGAACTGGTGCAGAAATACGCAACCGCAATTGCCGGCGGCCAGGCGCCTGACGCCCTTTCGATGGACCTGATCTATAACCCGGCCTTCGCCGCCGCCGGCCAGCTGGAAGATCTGACCGACTGGGCCAAGAGCCTGCCCTATTTCAATTCGCTGTCGCCGTCGCATGTCAAACTCGGCACCTACGAGGGCAAGATCTACGGTCTGCCGCTGTCTGTCGAAACCTCTGTCTTTGCCTGGAACAAGGACCTTTACAAGAAGGCCGGTCTCGACCCGGACAAGGCGCCCACGACCTGGGAGGAAATCGAAGCCAATGCGGAGAAGATCCGCAAGCTCGGGGACGATACTTACGGCTTCTATTTCTCCGGCGGCGGCTGCGGCGGCTGCATGATCTTCACCTTCACCCCGCTTGTCTGGGGCGCCGGCGCCGATATTCTCTCCGAAGACAGCAAGACGGCGACGCTCGATACGCCGCAGATGCGCAAGGCCGTCGGCTACTATCGCGACATGGTCAAGAAGGATCTCGTCCCCGCAAGTGCGGCAAGCGATAACGGCACGAACTTCCTGACCTTCACCAACGGCAAGATCGGCCAGCAGAGCCTCGGCGCCTTCGCCATCGGCACGCTGGTTACGCAATATCCCGATATCAATTTCGGCGTGACGCTGATCCCGAGCGTCGACGGCAAGGCTTCCTCCTTTGCCGGCGGCGATAATTTCGTCATCACCAAGGGCACGAAGAAGATCGATGCCGTCAAGGAATTCCTCGAATATATCTATTCGATGGACGGCCAGAAGGTCATGGCGAAATATGGCAGCCTGCCGACGCGCGGCGACATTGCCGACCAGGTCCTTGCCGGCCTCGATCCGCGCATGCAAGTGGGCCTCAAGGCGATCTCGATTGCCAAGACACCTTACACGCTGCAGTTCAACGACTTGATCAACAGCGCCAACGGCCCCTGGGCAACCTTCACCAACGCCGCAATCTTCGGCGATGACGTCGATGGCGCCTTCTCGAACGCTCAGTCCGAGATGCAGTCCATCATCGACAGCGGCCAATAACTCTCCCGGCCGTGGGCCGGGGGACGGTGGCTGTTCCCCGGCCGATCCACAGACTGAGCTTTTTTAAGATGCGGAGGTTTCGATGACCGGTTCCGGTCCACAGCGTACGCGCGCTGCCCGAAAACGGCGGAGGTCGCAATGGCGCGGCTTTCTTTATATCGCGCCGGCCATGGCGCTCGTCATCGTCTTCTTCGTGATGCCTGTTCTCTTCACAGGCTGGATGAGCCTGCACAACTGGCCGCTGATGGGTGCGGCGCGCTGGATCGGCTTTGCCAATTATATCCGCATGTGGAACGACAGCCGCTTCATGGCGGCCCTGAATTTCACCGCCTACTACACCGTCATCGTGACAATCGCGATCTTTGCGGTCGCCTTCCCCCTGGCGATCTTCGTCGAGAAGGAACGCCGCTTCGTCAGCACCTACCGGACGATCATCTTCCTGCCCGTCGTGGTCGGCCTCGCAACGGCATCGCTGCTCTGGGTCTGGCTTGCCAATGTCGATAGCGGCTTCTTCGGCCCGGCCCTTCGCGCCCTCGGCCTCGTCGAGCGCAGCCCCAATATCATGGCGAGCTTCGATACCGCCTTCGCGACGATCATCGTGATGGTCGTCTGGAAGATCGCCGGTTTCACGATGATCATTCTGCTGACCGGCCTGCAGGCCATTCCGTCCGAACTGACGGAGGCCGCCCGCATCGATGGCGCCGGCCGCTGGCAGCGCTTCCGGCACCTGACGCTGCCGCTGATGCGCAAGACGATTGCGCTGGCGCTGATCGTTTCGGTCACGGGCTCGATCCTCGCCTTCGACCAGTTCTACATCATGACCTCCGGGGGGCCGCAGAACAAGATGATCTCGGTCGTCTACTATATCTTCAACCAGTCCTTCGTATCCTTCAATCTGGGCTACGGATCCGCCCTTTCGATCGTGCTTCTGGCAATCCTGGTGGCGATCTCCATCGTCCAGCTCTGGCTGCTGCGTGTCGGGGAGGAACGTTGATGGTTTCCTCCAGGCAGCGGCGCGCCCGCAAGCGTTTCAGGTCGCAATCGGCCTATCATGTCGCCGGGATCGCGATCTCGATCTTCTTCCTGGCGCCTTTCATCATCACGCTGCTCGCCTCTTTCCGGCACGGTACGGAAGCCAGCCTGCCGCCGCTGCCGCCATGGCCGACGACCGGGTTCAGCTTCGACGCCTATGCGCTGCTCGATACGTTCGGCGCCGGCATCTGGCAGCACATGATCAACTCGCTCTTCGTTTCGCTGGCGACGGTGCTGCTGACGGTCACGGTGAGCCTGCTCGCCGGCTACGGCTTCTCGCGCTACCGCTTTCCCATGAAGAACGCGCTCTTCGTGCTGATCATCGCAACGCTGATGATCCCGTTCCAATCGATCCTGACGCCGCTCTTCATCATCCTGGCGAGGCTCGGCCTCAACAATTCCCTGCTCGGCCTCACCCTCGTTTATGTCACGCTGCAGCTGCCCTTCTCCGTCTTCATGATGCGCAACGCCTTCGACGCCGTGCCGAAGGAGATCGAAGAGGCGGCGCGCATCGATGGCGCACGGGACCTTAAGCTGTTGATCCGTGTGCTGCTGCCGCTGGTGCTGCCAGGCATTGCAACGGTCGCGATCTTTGCCTTCCTCAATGCCTGGAACGAGTTCCTGGCCGCCCTCGTGCTGCTCTCCAGCAACGAGAAATACACACTTCCCGTTCTCATGACGGCGGTGCGCGCCGGTCGCCTCGGCGCCATCAACTGGGGCGCGGTCCAGGCCGGCGTCATCGTCATGACGATCCCCTGCCTGATCGTCTTCCTGCTCCTGCAACGCTACTACATGCGCGGGCTGATGGCCGGCGCGGTGAAATAACGATCTTTCAACGAAATGGATGAAGCCATGAACAAGCTGAAGAGAGACCGCCAGTTCCGTCCCCTGCCCGTACCGAGCGTCGAGCTGCACGGTCTGTTTGGCGATCGCCAGGATGCAATCTGCGATTCCACTGCCGAAACGCTGCTCGACCGCTGCGTCGAGGCCGGTATGCTGCAGGCGATCGACGTCACCCAGCCGAGCCCCGGCGTGGTCATCCCGATCGGTCCCTGGGGCGGGTCGACGCAGATGTTCTGGGACAGCGACCTCGGCAAATCGATCGAGACCGTGGCCTATTCGCTCTACCGCCGGCCCAATCCGAAGCTTGAGGCACGCGTCGATCAGATCATCGACATGTATGAGAAACTGCAGGACGAGGACGGCTATCTCAACGCCTGGTTCCAGCGCGTGCAGCCGGGACGGCGCTGGACGAACCTGCGCGACCATCACGAACTCTATTGCGCCGGCCACCTGATCGAAGGCGCCGTTGCCTATTACCAGGCGACCGGCAAGCGGAAACTGCTCGACATCATGTGCCGTTACGCCGATTACCTGATCACCGTCTTCGGCCATGGCCCTGGCCAGATCCCGGGCTATTGCGGCCACGAAGAGATTGAACTGGCGCTCGTCAAGCTGGCGCGCGTGACCGGCGAGAAGAAATATCTCGACCTCTCCAAATTCTTCATCGACGAGCGCGGCACCGAGCCGCATTTCTTCACCGAAGAGGCCATACGCGACGGCCGCAACGCGGCCGATTTTCACCAGAAGACCTATGAATACGGCCAGGCGCATGTGCCGGTGCGCGAACAGAAGAAGGTGGTCGGCCACGCGGTGCGCGCCATGTACCTTTATGCCGGCATGGCCGATATTGCCACGGAATATAACGACGACACGCTGACGGCAGCCCTCGAAACGCTCTGGGACGACCTGACGACCAAGCAGATGTACATCACCGGCGGCATCGGCCCGGCCGCTGCCAACGAGGGTTTTACCGACTATTACGACCTGCCGAACGAAAGCGCCTATGCCGAAACCTGCGCCTCGGTCGGCCTCGTCTTCTGGGCGAACCGCATGCTCGGCCGCGGCCCGAACCGGCGCTATGCGGATATCATGGAACAGGCGCTCTATAACGGCGCCATGGCCGGGCTTTCGCTCGACGGCACGCGCTTCTTTTACGAGAACCCGCTGGAGAGCGCCGGCAAGCACCATCGCTGGATCTGGCACCATTGCCCCTGCTGCCCGCCGAACATCGCCCGCCTGCTCGCCTCCGTCGGCTCCTACATGTATGCGATCGCCGAGGACGAGATTGCCGTCCACCTCTACGGAGAAAGCAAGGCACGCTTCGATCTTGCCGGCGCCAAGGTCGAGCTTTCACAGCAGACCCGTTACCCCTGGGATGGCGCTATCCGTTTCGACCTTGCGCTCGACCGCCCCGCTCACTTCGCGCTGTCGCTGCGCATTCCGGAATGGGCCGACGGTGCTGCGCTTTCCGTCAATGGGGAGAGGCTCGATCTGTCATCGGTGCTGGTCGATGGTTATGCCCGCATCGAACGCGACTGGAAGAGCGGCGACAGGGTCGATCTGTCGATCCCGCTGTCGGCCCGCAAGCTCTTCGCCAATCCGCTGGTCCGCCAGGATGCCGGCCGCACCGCGCTGATGCGTGGCCCGCTAGTCTATTGCATTGAGGAGACCGATAACGGCGCCGGACTGAACGGCATTTCGCTGTCGGGCGATGTGTCCCAGGCGAAAACGTCGGAAATGGCCGGCCTCCGCGGCGCAGTCGCCCTCGAGCTTCCTGTCAGCCGCGATACGGCCGATTGGGGTTCGGCGCTCTACCGCACCTCTCCGCCGGCGACAAAGCAGGCAAGCGCGCGCTTCGTGCCCTATCCTTTCTGGGACAATCGCGAGCCGGGCGAGATGCTCGTCTGGGTGAGAGCCGGCAAGGCGCGCGGTGAATAACATGGCGGATACGGGCGTTGTGCTGACCGAAATTCGCAAGAGTTTCGGCAATCTGCAAGTCATCCATGGCATCGACCTCACCATAACGGAGGGATCCTTCGTCGCTTTCGTCGGCCCCTCGGGATGCGGAAAATCGACGCTCCTGCGCATGATTGCCGGGCTGGAAGATGTCACGGACGGGGAAATCGAGATCAAGGGCCGCAATGTCACCGATCTCGATCCTTCCGATCGCGGCATCGCCATGGTCTTCCAGTCCTACGCGCTTTATCCGCATATGAGCGTGCGCGACAACCTCGCCTTCGGCCTGAAAATGGCAAGGACGCAGGCCTCGGAGATCGAGGCCCGCGTCAAGGCGGCCTCGGCCATCCTGAAGATCGACCACTTGCTCGACCGCCGGCCGGGACAGCTCTCGGGCGGGCAGCGGCAGCGCGTGGCGATCGGCCGCGCGATCGTGCGCAAGCCGGAGGTCTTCCTCTTCGACGAACCGCTGTCCAACCTCGATGCGGAACTGCGTGTCTCGATGCGCATCGAAATTGCCAGGCTCCACCGTGAGCTCGGCAATACGATGATCTATGTCACGCACGACCAGACCGAAGCCATGACGCTTGCCGACAAGATCGTCGTGCTGCGTGACGGGCGGATCGAACAGGCGGGGACACCGCGCGAGATCTATGAGCGGCCCAACAATGTCTTCGTCGCCGGTTTCATCGGTTCACCCCGCATGAACCTTCTGGAGGCAAGCTGGGCAGGCGACGGCAGCATTCTGGTGGCCGGCAACCGCATTCGCTCTCCGATCGGCGGTGCCGGCCTGACGCCGGGCCAGAAGATCACCCTCGGCGCGCGGCCGGAACATCTTGCTATCGTCGCCGGACCGCAGGACGAGGCGCTGCTGGCGAGGGTCGATTTCGACGAATATCTCGGCGGCACCCAATTTCTCTATTGCCAGCTTGGTGACGGTCAGCCCCTGACCGTCGAATATAGGGGATCCTCCGATATCGAGACCGGCAGCCAGCTCGCCTTCAGCAGCGATCCCGCCCATCTGCATGTGTTCGATGCCGATGGCATGCGGCTCGACAAATAGACACGGGCAGCTGTAGGCTGCGCCCCGTTCGCTCGAACCGGTCCCCGATGCCCGAACAGGTTTCGAGGCGACAGATGCCGGTCGATGGGAACGGGTCTTTCGCTGGAGGACAGCCCCGTCTGTCGTGTCGCCTTGATCGTTTTCCTGGATTTCGAGGCCTCGTCCCTCAGCAAGAAGAGCGTTCCGATCGAAATTGCCTGGGTGTTCGAAGACGGCCGTTCTCACTCCGCTCTGATCCGGCCCGCCGCCGATTGGGACGACTGGGCAGCAGACGCAGAAGCAATTCACGGGATTTCGCGAGAGTTGCTTGCCTCGGAAGGCGTGCCGGTGGAGCAGATCGCTCGTGAAATGGTCGAGGTCCTGACCGGCCACGATCTTTATGCGAGCGCCCCTTCGTGGGATGGAAAATGGCTGAGCGTTCTCCTGCGCGCCGCCGGCCTTCCTCGGCATGCGCTGCGGCTCGGCAAATCGCGCGATGCCTTTATGGCCACAGCGCGCGACGTAGCCGGAGCGGCCGTCACGGAGACAGAACTATCGACGCTCGTCGATGACATCGTCGAGGAGAGCAAGGAGGCCGTCCCGGTGCATCGGGCATTGGCGGACGCCATGCTCGAGCTTACCCGATGGAAGCTTGTGCGCGAGGCGGCCAGAAAGCGGATGGCGACAGGCAGCTAGAGCCTTTCCTGGCTAGATTGAAGCACCCAGCGCGCAAAATCCGCAGCCGGGGGCGCAAGCCGGTCGAAACTGCGGGCAACCAGCCAATAGGCGCCGTTCGGAACTGTAAGGTCGAAGAGCTGGCGCAAGCGGCGGGCGCGGATTTCCTCCTCTGCAAAGGCCGCATCCATTAGTGCAACGCCCTGGCCACGCAGCACCGCCTGCAGGACCAGCCCATCATCGGCATAGACCGGCCCCCTCGCCGTCTCGGGCATGGCGATGCCGGCCGCCTCAAACCACCGGCTCCAGGCGTCGCGGTTTTCCTCATGTAAAAGCCCGTAAGCAAAAATGTCGCGCGGAGAAGAGATCGGCGGGCCGCGCTCCAGAAGATCGGATGCAATCACCGGCAGCATGCGCACATCGAGCAAGTGCCGGCTTTCTGTCCGCGGCCACGCCGTGACGGTGGCGCTGTGCCTGATCGCCAGTTGTGCCTGACCGGTGCGGAACTCGACAAGCCGCGAATCCGCATCGAGCAAGACTTCTATATCCGGGTGAAGCCTGCGGAATTCCGGCAGGCGCGGCACCAGCCAGCAGGCGGCAAAGGAAGGCTCCACGCTGATCTTCAGATCGGTGGAGCGTGAAGCGCCTCGAATATCCTCCAGACACTCGTCGATCCGGTCGAAGGACGATGTCAGCACCGATAGCAGCGTCCGGCCACTGGCCGTCAGGGCGACGCTCCGATGCCGGCGCTCGAAGAGCGGCTCACCCAACAGGTGTTCCAGCTCACGGATCTGACGGCTGACGGCCGCCTGCGAGATGAACAGCTCCTCGGCCGCGCGCGTGAAGCTTTCGAGCCGCCCCGCGACCTCGAAGCTGCGCAATGCCGTCAGAGGCAGCCGACCACGCTTCATCCTATAACCTCAAGTCATTCGAAGTGAACGATAAGCTCGTTTGAAGACCGGGCGCAAGGGGAGGAGAACAGTTGGGAAAGGAGAATAGCCATGTGGAAGCAGATCATCTCCGTCCTGATCGATGCCCTTCATCTCGTCACCTTCACATCGCACGGCAAGAACAACCGTCGGCGGCCGGACTGCTGAACGCGAACCTAGCGCTCGCCTGGATCCTCCATGCGGGCGGCCAGTTCCGCAGAACGGTATCGGGCCGGCGTTATCCCGCGGCGACCTTTGAAAGCCTTGCCGAATGCGGCTTCCGATTCATAGCCGACCTCCGCAGCGATATCCGCAATCGTCCGCCGCGTCCGGACCAGCAGGTCGCTTGCCAGCATCATCCTGATATCGGTCAGGAATGCACCCACCGTCATTCCCGCGCGCTCGCGAAATTGTCGGGCGTAGGTGGCCCGCGACATGGCCGAATGGCGAGCAAGTTCATCGATCGTCCAGGGAAAGGCGGGCGAGGACATCATTGCCGCGGCGGATTTGCCGAGCCTTGCATCGCCGAGCAATTGCAGCAGCCCAGACGACGCGACGGGCGACGCCCTGCCTGCCCGCACCGCCATGATGAAGAGCGAAAGGCAGGTTGCGGTGATGATCGCCAATGCTCCCGGCTTCTCCTCAGCCGTTTCCCTGTAAAGCATGGCGACCAGGGTCTTCAGCAATTCCTCCGCTTCCGCGGCGAGCGATACGTGAAAGACGTCGGGAAGACTGTCGAGCAACAGGGCGGCCGATCCCGGGGCGCAATCGAAATGACCGCAAAGAAGGTCAAGGTCGGCGTCGCCGTCGCCGTTTTCGCGCAAAGGCAACATGCCGCCCGTCGTAACACGCAAAGGCCCTGTCTCGCCCCGTGGCCGCAAACCGACGATCACATGCGCATCCCCTCGCGGCAGCAGCAGGAAATCGCCGGAACGCAGCGTGATCTCGCGACCGGAGCGGAGACGAATAAGACAATCTCCGCCAAGGATGAGGTGGAACGGCAGCGTACCGGGCGCCGCCGGCTCATGATCGATCGCGAATGTGCCCTGCAGGCGACAGCGGATGTCGAGCGTTGGCTGCAGGCGGGCAAGTTCGATAAGGCGGCTTAAAACATCCATGAGACGATCGCGCTAGAAATTGAGCTTCCCAAGCATTCAAAGTATCGGCACCCAAGGTCATAGTCGCTTCCAACAGCCGAGGCAATGATGCCGTCGCTGATTTCAGAAGGAGTGACTGTCATGTTGGACTGGAAGGAATATCGGGGCGAACTCTTCGGCCGGATCGGCGAACTCTCCAAGGTCGTGCCCGAGACGATCAAGGGCTACCAGACCCTCTCCACTGCCGGGCAGAAGACCAATCATCTCGACGCCAAGCAGCGCGAATTGATCGCCCTTGCCGTAGCCGTGACCGTCCGTTGCGACGGTTGTATCGTGGTGCATACGACCGAGGCCCAGAAGGCAGGCGCCACCAAGGAGGAAATTGCCGAAGCCCTCGGCGTGGCGATCTCGGTGAATGCCGGCGCAGCCCTTGTCTATTCTGCCCGCGTCATGGACGCTGCGGACGCCATCGCAAAGTGAACGGACCGCCCCTCTCGCCGGCAGGACCCTGATCCTGCCGGACCAACCCGGAGAAACGAAAATGTCGCTGCCCCGCATACCCGCTGCATTCTTTGGCATTGTTCTCGGTGTTGCCGGGCTCGGCAACAGCTGGCGCGCCGCCGCTGCCGTCTGGCCCATCGCACCGGATGTGGGCGAGGTGATCAGCCTCGTCGGCTTTGCCATATGGCTCGTCCTTATCGTCCTCTATGCCGCAAAGTGGCTTGTCGCGCCGAAGGAGGCGACGGCGGAGCTGGAACATCCGATCCAATGCTGCTTCGTCGGCCTGATCGGCGTTGCGACCATGCTGGCGGGGCTTTCCATCCTTCCCTATTCGCGTATCGGAGCCGAAGCGCTCGCCCTGGCGGGTTTCGCCATCGCACTGTTCTTCCTGCTGTGGCGGACGGGGCTTCTGTGGCGTGGCGAACGTGATCCGGCCAGCAACACGCCGGTTCTTTACTTGCCGACTGTTGCCGGTTCTTTCGTGACGGCTATCGCAGCCGGCACGCTTGGCTATGCCGATTGGGGGCAGCTTGCCTTCGGGGCCGGTTTCTTCTCCTGGCTCGCGGTCGAATCCGTGCTTCTGCACCGGTTGCTGATGGCCCCTGAGCTTGCGGCGCCGCTGCGCCCGACGCTCGGCATCCAGATCGCCCCGCCTGCTGTCGGCAGCGTCGCTTATCTCAGTGTCACGACGGGAACACCCGATATGCTCGCGCATGCGATGTTCGGCTATGCCATCCTGCAGGTGCTGGTCATCGCCCGTCAGTTGCCATGGATCATGCAGCAGCCTTTCGCGGGTTCCTACTGGGCCTTCACCTTCGGACTGACGGCACTTTCGACTGCCGCCTTGCGGATGACGGCGCGCGGCGATACCGGAGCGATCGACCATCTGGCTCCCGTGATCTTCGTGCTCGTCAACATCGCGCTTGCGCTGGTTGCAATCGCTACGCTGTGGCTGCTGATCAGAGGCAAGCTTCTTCCTGCACCCGTCCGGGCCTAGGGACTGTACTCATAAACGGGATTCCCTTTGAGGGTCGTTCATGATTCAAACTCCGAAGGAGGAGTTTGCATGGCACGATTCGACCTCACTGATCGGGAATGGGCGCTGATTGCGCCGCTTCTTCCCAACAAGCCCCGTGGCGTGGCGCGGGCGGATGATCGGCGCGTTCTGAACGCGATCTTCTACATCTTGCGAACCGGCTCGCCGTGGCGCGATCTTCCGGAGCGCTACGGCCCTTACACGACGGCCTACAATCGCTACAATCGGTGGGCCAAGGCGGGCGTGTGGCTGCGGGTCTTCGAGGCGCTTGCAGCCGCTTCGCCCCAGTCGATGCAATTGATCGATTCCTCCATCGTCCGCGCCCACCAGCACGCCGCCGGTGGTAAAAAGGGGGTCCGGATCACGCCATCGGCCGGTCTCGTGGAGGACTGACCAGCAAGATTCATGTCGTGGTCGACGAACGGGGCTTGCCGGTTCGGCTCGCGCTGACGCAAGGGCAGGCTTCCGACAAGGCCGCCGCGCCCGGCCTGCTCGAAAGGCTTCCTTCAGCGTCTGTCGTAATCGCCGATCGTGGCTACGACTGGCAGCACCTAGTCGACCTGGTTCGAGAACGCGGCGGCGAGGCCCACATCCCAACCCAGCGCGACCGCAGGGTCCAGAGATCAGTCGACCCAAGCCTCTACCGACAGCGCAATCTCGTCGAACGCTTCTTCTGCAAACTCAAACACTTCAGGAGGGTTGCCACCCGCTACGACAAGCTCGCCACCAACTTCCTTGCTGCCGTCGCTCTCGCCTCGGCTAGGCTGTGGATGCGAATTTATGAGTCCACGACCTAGACGCCCGGGCCGACGGCCGCTTTCGCCAGTTCCTGCTGCAGGTCGACCACCGCCTTGATCGGCAGGTGGTCGGATGCCATGCGCGCGAGCGGGGTGTCGTGCACTTCCACGGCGGAGATGATGCCTTCGCGATTGGCAATGATGCGATCGAGCGCCAGGACCGGCAGGCCCGCAGGAAAGCTTGGAACGGCGGGCGGCAGCGGACCGAAGGCCATCTGGAACGTATTGAGGGACGAGCGGTCGCCGAGCCGCCATTCGTTGAGATCACCCAGCAGGATGGTCGGCATTTCGTGACGGTCGCTGATGAGATCGACCAGCGTCTTTGCCTGTTGCGCCCGCGAATGGCGCAGCAGGCCGAAATGGGCCGCGATAATGCGCAGCTTCCCGCCGGCTTCCAGCTCTATTTCCGCAACCAGCGCACCGCGCGGCTCCAGCCCCGGCAGCTTCACCTGATGCACATCATGCACCAGTCCCTTGCGCACGAGCACCACATTGCCGTGCCAGCCATGCGCCTTCACCGCCCCCGAGATCGGAACCGGAACGAGCCCGGTTTCGCGCTCCAGCCGGGCGAGATCGAGAATACCGGTGCGCTCGCCGAAGCGCGTATCGGCCTCCTGCAGCGCGATGACATCGGCATCGATCTCATGGATGACACGGCTGGTGCGTTCGGGATCAAAGCGCCGGTCGGTGCCGACACATTTATGGACATTGTAGGAGGCGATCAGCGTGCCGTCACTGCGCGGCTTCGGCCCCGCACGCCAGGCCTCGGCGCGTTTCTTCCTGTTCTTGATGGAAGCGATGATACTGGCGGGGAGACTGTCTTTCTTCTTGGCTTGCATCGGAAGGAACGCCGGCTCCGTAGCTCGAAAGCTCTTTTCCAGGATTATAGGCAGCGCAGCAAAACTTGCCATGCCGCAATTGTGAAAACTCAAAGATATGGCGAACCCAGCCACAACACCCTTTCGAGCAGCCGCACCAGAAAGGGCCGCGACCACAGGCCCTCGAGCGTGACCGGCGTGGCCGACTTGATGGCATCGTCGATGCGCTCGTCGATTTCGGCAGCAAAACCGGCATTCAGCACTTCGAGATCGACCTCGAAATTCAGCCGCAGCGAGCGCGGATCGAGATTCGAGGAGCCGACATAGGCCCAGGTTCCGTCGATAGAGAGAAGCTTGGAATGGCTGAAGCTGCCGGTCGAACGCCAGATGCGGCAGTAGTTCTTGACGATCTGGTCGAACTGCGCCGTCATCGCCCGGTCGACCAGAACGAGATTGTTGGCCGCAGGCACGACGATATCAACCTCCACGCCACGCCGGGCTGCCGTCGTCAGCGCGCTGATCAGTTCCCGATCCGGCAGAAAGTAAGGCGACATGATCCGGATCGACTGGCGCGCCACGGAAAAGGCACCCATCAGCATCTTGTGGTTGGTTTCCACGCTCCGGTCCGGCCCGGAAGCAACGATACGCATGAAGACCGGATCGCCGCGTTTGCGCTCCGGCCGGTCGATGCGCCAGGCCTCGCCGTTCAGAATCTCGCCCGTCGTGAAACGCCAGTCCTCGGCCGCAACGTCGAAGAGATCGGCAACGGCCGGGCCACTGATACTGAAATGCGTGTCATGGGCAAAATTCGCTCCGACCATTTCCTCGCTGAAGCCTTCGCGAATATTCATACCGCCCGTCAGCGCGGTCTTGCCATCCGCGATCAGGATCTTCCGGTGCGTGCGCAGATTTGCATAGGGCAGCCTCAGGCCCATGATGACGTTGCCGTTGAAGACGTCGACCGTTACCCCGCCCTCCTGCAGATAACCGAGAATGCTCGGCACCGAATAGCGCGCGCCGACCGCATCGATCAGCACGCGCACCTCCACGCCGCGCCTGACGGCCGCAATCAGTGCATCGGCGATGCGAAGCCCGACCCTGTCGCGGTCGAAAATATAGGTTTCGAGCAGGATGCTGCGTTCGGCGGTTTCGACTGCCGTCTTCATCGCCGCATAGGCCTCGTCGCCGTTTTCCAGCATGTCGATGGTGTTGCCGGTCGTCAGCGGGTAGCGCGTGACGCGATCGCCAAGCGTCTGCAGGGCCGCAAAACGCCGGCCGAACTGGCTGATGACGCTATCGGTCTCCGCGTCGAATTTCTCGAGCTCGTCCAGATCGGCGGCGGGCAGCAGGGCATCGCGGCGAAGGCTCAGCGATTTGCGGCGGATGCGGTTGATGCCGGCAATCATGTAGAGCAGCGCACCGACGATCGGCGACAGGATGATGACGCCCACCCAGCCGGTCGCCGCCCGGACCTCTTCCTTGGTCATGGTGGCGTGGATCGCCGCGGCTGCCCCCATGGCAATCGAGATGACGAAAAGGATATGCGGCCAGTAGATCGACAGCAGCTGAAACATCGCCACAGGATATAGCCGTGAATCGTCTGCGTTCAATCAGCCCGCGCTTCGCTTTCTACGCGAATCTTTCAGATGTCCGGTTTGCCGGCTCGATATCGATGGCGAAGACGACCGAATGCGGCGGCAGCGCACCATTTTCAGCCGGCCGTTCTTCCTTGCCGTAGCGCTCGTAGATTACGGTGCCTGCGAGCGACGGCAAGACCAGCGCCTGCCCGGACAGATTGGCGCGCAGCGCCAGCGTCAGGTTGGCAAACTTCCACCAGATGGCGACCGCGCCTTCGGGCACTTCCAGCGCGCCGCTTTCGATCGCCCAGCTTTGTAGCAAGAGCGGCACGATATAGGTCTTGCGCACATCCAGGAGCCTTTCGACGAAAGCCAGACCTTTCATGCCCTCTTCGCTCTCGCGCCATTGCCAGTCGAGTTTCGAACTTTCGAAGGTCGAAAAGGCATTCGGATCGGGCAGATCGGCCGCAGTCCGGCCGGCCTTCAACCCACCAAAACCCTCGGCTTCCGCCACGCGGCCCTCGCGGACCCTTCTGGCGAGCTCTCCCGTATAATCGGTGAAGAAAAAGAAAGGGCGCCTCTCCCGATATTCCTCTCCCATGAAGAGAAAGGGGATATGCGGGCAAAGCAGGAGTATCGCCGTCAGCGCATCCAGCATATCGGGATCGCAAAGGCTGACCAGCCGCTCGCCGAAGGCACGGTTGCCGATCTGGTCATGGTTCTGCAGGAAATCGATAAAGGCGGTCGGCGGCAGGTAGCGACGCGCGCCGGCAGGCAGTTGCGGCGGATCGGCGCGATCCGGATAGATGAAGCCATGCTGGAGCGCCAGACGAAGCTTATGCCAGAGCTGACCGGTAAAAGGTTTGTAATGGCCGCCGGTTTCGCCGGTTGCGATAATATGGACCGCATGGTGGAAATCATCGTTCCACTCGGCCTCGTAGGCTCGGGGAGCGCCGTTCTCGTCACGAGCCAGCAGTTCCACGAGATTACGCTGGTCTTCGACGACGAGATGGACCTGCCTGTCGGCGAAGGCGGCTTTCACGTCTTCGGCGATCGCCAGGAGCGCATGCTTTTCGGACGTATCATGGATCTGCTCAACGGCATCGAGCCTGAGCCCGTCCAGTCGGAACTCACCGATCCAGTAGAGCGCATTCTCGATGAAGAAACGCCGCACCGGCTCCCGCCCGAAATCGATCGCCGCGCCCCAGGGCGTCTCCCGATCCTTGCGGAAGAAACCCGGCGCGTAGCTGTGGAGATAATTGCCCTCGGGTCCGAAATGATTGTAGACGACGTCGAGCAGCACCATGACGCCGAGGCCATGCGCCGTATCGATGAAGGCCTTGAAATCGGCCGGGGTGCCGTAAGCCGAATGCGGGGCATAGTGGAGCACGCCATCGTAGCCCCAGCCGCGATTGCCGGCAAATTGCGCGACGGGCATTATTTCGACAGCCGTGATGCCGGTTTGCGCAAGATGTTCGAGCTTTTCCGCCGCAGAACGGAATGTCCCCTCGGGCGTAAAGGTGCCGATATGGATTTCACTGATGACGGCCTCCTCCCACGGGCGTCCGCGCCAGTTCGAATTCCGCCATTGGTAGCCGGGATCCACGATCAATGACGGGCCATGCACGTCGCCGGCCTGTGCCCGCGCGGCCGGATCCGGCACGGCCCTTCCGTCGGAGAGGACGAACATATAGTCGTCGCCGGCGAAGGCCTGCGCCACCGTGGCCTCGAACCAGCCGTCACCGGCATCCTGCATCGGGATATCGCGGCCGCGATGCCGCAGCGCGACCGCATTCTCGCCCTCCGCCCAGAGGCGAAAACACACGCCTCCTCCCGCAAGCAGCTCTGCGCCCCAGCGTCCCGCGCCTTGCGCCTTCGTGCCGGTCTTCGAAATCTGGTTCATCCCTCGTGCCCCGTGCGATTTCCAACCAGCATCAAATTCCTGAAGCCGCGGGTTGTTCCGAAGGATGAGCGGCAAGCCGCAGCAGGAGCGGTTGAGGAGGAAGACGGAGGAATGGCGGCCAGCGGCGTCGCGCCAAAGTTCGGCCGCATCTTCGCAGGCGAAAGCGCCGGCGCCCCCACCCTGCCTCGAATTGCGCAATATCAAGGCAACCAGGACTTGTTATTGCCTATAAATGCCGCAACGCAAAAATATTCCCGATGTACTTGGCAAATACGCTTGAAACCGGCTCCGGAGTCTGGAACTTTTCTACAAGTATCGCGTTCGGACGACGGCATGTTGTGACTGGAGATCAGCGATGGCAGAAACTCGGGAAGAGTGGATAAAAAAACGTGCATATGCCCTTTGGGAAGAAGAGGGGCATCCGACTGGGCGAGACTCCATCCATTGGGAAAAGGCAAGGGCCGAGCATGATGCGCTCAAGGGGGCCTCGAAGTCTGCGAACGGCAAGGAAGCGAAGCCGCGGGCGAAACGGACGGCAGCCGCCAAGGCCGATGCGCCGAAGCCGGCAGAGTCCGCCAACGGCGGTGAAGCCAAGGCGAAGGCAAAGCGGACAGCCACAGGCACCAAAGCCAGCGGCATCGTCAAACCGGCGCCGAAGCGCGCGGCGGCTCGCAAGTCTGCTTCCTGACGAGAAATGTTAAAAATTTAATGGAAAAGGGCGCTTGAACGGCGCCCCTTAACTCTTTGTGTCACAAGTTTGAATTAGTTGCGCGCTATGAAGTTCATGAAGCGGCAGCTTCTGTGCGGGGGTGAACACAAGCCGAATGAAACGTCCGTCGGGACAGCTTTGCAAAAGAGCTGCGTCCACCCCTCGAAACGGGGAACAAGAACATGCTCCGGCTGTTTATGGGCAAGCGGAGGACGTCGTCATGAACAGCCGGTTTGCCCATGTCATCAGCATCCCAGTTCCCGCGCCCTCCGGCCGGGCTTTCCCGGCGCCGGTGTGAGGGATGGAGATGTCGCTTCTTCTCATCGCCGCCCTGCTCTACATCGGCTTTGCGCTGGGGCTTATCCTCCTCGTCGATAATATAGTCGGCGTATTTTTCCGAGATCCGCGCAAACCAATCCAGCTTCGTTCCTTTGCTTTGAGCCGCACTTTTGTCGCTTCGCAGAAGCTGGACCAGGATTAACAAATATAAAAAGCCTCCACACGAGTAATCGGGTGTTTTGCCCGGTTAACGATATTTGCGGCTCGCCCTTTCCCTTGTGCCTCATGCCTCTATCTTGTGAGCATGGACCGGCAGACCTGACGCGAATGATGCCGCAGAGGAATGAAAGCGATACTTAATGGGAAGGGTTGGGGGCCGCTGGCCGGAGGGCGATAGCGAAATCGGAAACTTGCTGCGCCGGAACGGCCTCCATGCAGCCGGCATCGGACCGGTCGAGACATGGCCAAGTTCACTCCGGCACATCACGGAAATGGTCGTCAATTCACGCCAGCCGAAATTCGTGGCCTGGGGTCCCGAACTCGCCTTCATCTACAACGACGCCTATGTCGCGATTTTTCCGGAACGGCATCCCGCCGCCCTTGGAAGGCCGTTTCAGCAGGTCTGGTCGGATATCTGGCCGCAGTTCGAGCCGATCGTGAAGGCCACGCTCGACGGCCGGTCGCAGCTCTACAGGGAACTGCGCGTTCCCATGCGGCGCGAGGGACAGACGGAAGACACGTGGTTCACCTTTTCCTACACCCCGCTGCGGGATGACGACGGCAAGGTCGCCGGCATTCTCTGCGCGACGATGGAGGTGACGGATCAGGTGCTTGCCAAACGCCGGGAGCGTATGGCGCTGGATGAGGCACGGGAAAAATCCGCAACGCTCGCCGTCGTCAACAGAGCCGGTTCGGCGATTACCGCCGAACTCAACGTCGACCGCCTGACGCAGATTGCCGTCGATGCCGGCGTCACGTTGACGGGCGCCGAATTCGGCGCCTTCTTCTACAATGTCGATGACGGCGAAGGCGGCAGCTATATGCTTTACGCGCTGTCGGGCGTCGACCGGAAACATTTCGACAAGTTTCCAATGCCGCGCAACACCAAGGTTTTTGCGCCGACCTTCAGTGGCGAGGGCGTCGTGCGCTCCGACGATATCCTGCTTGATCCGCGCTACGGACAGAATGCGCCCTATTCCGGCATGCCGAACGGCCACCTTCCTGTGCGCAGCTATCTCGCCGTGCCCGTCAAGTCGCGCGACGGCAGTGTCATCGGCGGGTTGTTTTTCGGTCACAGCCAGCCCGCCCGCTTTTCCGAAGCGGCAGAGGCAAGTCTCGTCAGCTTGGCCGGCCAGTCCGCCGTGGCAATCGACAACGCCCGGCTCATTCGCGCCGCCGAGGTTGAAATTGCCCAGCGCCGCGAGGCCGAGGACCAGCTCCGCAAGCTGAACGAAACGCTCGAGATCCGTGTCGCCGCCGAAATCCTCGAACGCCAGCAGGCGGAAGCGGCACTACAGCAGGCGCAGAAGATGGAATCGATCGGCAAGCTGACCGGCGGCGTCGCGCATGATTTCAACAACCTGCTGCAGGTCATTTCGGGCAATCTCCAGCTTCTCGGCAAGGATGTGGCGCATAACGGCAGAGCCAAGGAGCGTATCTCCAACGCGCTCTCCGCCGTCGAGCGCGGATCGCGGCTCGCCAGTCAGCTCCTCGCCTTCGGCCGCCGCCAGCCTCTCGAGCCGAAGGTGGTCAATATCGGCCGCCTTGTCTCTGCCATGGACGACATGCTGCGCCGCGCGCTCGGGGAGGAAATCGAGGTGGAGACCATGGTTTCCGGCGGCCTGTGGAACAGTTTTGCCGACCCGATCCAGATTGAGAACGCGCTGCTCAATCTCGCGATCAACTCACGCGATGCAATGGACGGTTCAGGCAAACTGACGATCGAAGTGGGCAACGCCTTTCTGGACGATTCCTACAGCCGCACGCATCCGGAAGTCGCAGCCGGCCAATATGTCGTGCTCGCCGTCACCGATACAGGTTCCGGCATGTCTCCGGAAATCATCGAACAGGCTTTCGAACCGTTCTTCTCCACGAAGCCGGAGGGCAAGGGCACTGGCCTTGGCCTTTCCATGGTCTACGGTTTCGTCAAGCAGTCCGGCGGCCATGTCAAGATCTACAGCGAGCCTGGCGAAGGCACGACGGTGAAGCTTTATCTTCCGCGCTCCTTCCAGAGCGAGGACCGCATCGCCGCCGGCGACAATGTGCCGGCAACCGGCGGCACCGAGACGATCCTGGTCGCCGAGGACGATGAGGGTGTGCGCGCAACCGTCGTCGAGATGCTGACCGATCTCGGCTACCATGTGCTGAAGGCCAAGGACGCGCAGAGCGCGTTGACGGTGATCGAGAGCGGTGCCCAGATCGACCTGCTTTTTACCGACGTCGTCATGCCTGGCCCGCTGAAGAGCCCGGAACTTGCGCGCATGGCCCGCGCGCGCCTGCCCAATATCGCCGTGCTTTACACGTCAGGCTACACAGAAAACTCGATCGTCCACGGCGGCCGACTCGATCCCGGCCTGGAACTGCTCTCCAAGCCCTACACGCGGGAGGCCCTGGCGCGAAAGGTGCGCCATGTCCTCGCCAACCAGATCCAACGCCGCCAGGCCAACCCGGCGCCACGTCCGGGCGGCGGGCAGCCGCGCGACATTACGCACGCCAGGTTGAAGCTTCTGCTGGTCGAGGACGACGCCTTCATCCGCATGGATATGGCCGAAATCCTGCAGGACCTCGGTTACGACGTGATCGAAGCCGACAGTGGCGAACAGGGTATCGAACTCCTGCGCGGCAGCGATATGGCTATAGATATCATCGTTGCCGATGTCGGCCTGCCGGGCATGTCCGGTCCGGCCTTCGTTGCGCTGGCGCGCGAAGCGTTGCCTTCGGTCGGCATCATCTTTGCGACCGGCAACAGCAACCTGCCGGACGCAAACCGCTTTTCCGGCTCCGTGCTGCTGCCGAAGCCGTTTACCACTGCGGCACTCGACCGCGCGGTCAAGGCCGCCGCCCGCCAGCGCCCGGTTGATTAGGTCCCGATTGGCTCGGGACGCGGCAAGAAGGACATGCACGCATCCTCCGGAAAGGACGGGCGCATCGGCGGTCGGGCCTCCGCATCCCGCTCGAAAGAAGAACGCTCCGCCTCTGCCAGGAAGGCTGTGGCCACCCGCAAGCGCAACGAACACCACGCCCATCACTGAGGGCACCATCACATGCCCATAAGGAGGAGGCACTAGCCTGAATTCTTCGTCAACTGCGCCGGAGTGCAGTTGACGAAACGGCCGCGGCATACACTTGTTGCAAAAGGATTTCGGGCGCGAAACCGACGATGGCAAAGAACAACGAGGGCAAATGAGTTACGAGCTTTATTATTGGGACGGCATCCAGGGCCGTGGCGAATTTGTGCGGCTGGCGCTCGAAGAAGCGGGCGCCGCCTATATCGACATCACCCGCCAATCCGGCCCCGGACGTGGCATCGGCGCGATGATGGCCATCATGCAGAGCCACAGCGAGGCGCATATTCCCTTCGCCCCGCCCTTCCTCAAGGACGGCGATCTCATCGTTTCGCATGTCGCCAACATTCTTTTCTACCTTGGCCCCAAACTCGGCCTTGCGCCTGACGACGAGGGGCTGCGCCATGTCGTGAACGGATTGCAGCTCACGATCACCGACTTTGTCGCTGAGGTGCACGACACGCATCACCCTATCGCAACTTCACTCTATTACGAGGACCAGAAGGAAGAGGCGAAGGCGCGTTCGGCCTGTTTCATCAACGACCGTATCCCGAAATTTCTGGGTTACTTCGAACGTGTACTGCAACAAAATCCCAATGGCCCCAAACATATCGCCGGTGATGCCGTCACATATGCGGATCTTTCGCTTTTCCAGGTCGTCGAGGGCCTCCTCTATGCCTTCCCGAAGGCGATGAGCAACTACCCCAGCAGGTACCCGCTGCTCGCCGCCTTGCATGACAGCGTCGCGCAACGTCCGAACATAGCCCGCTACCTGAAATCGGAGCGCCGCCTGCCATTCAGCACCGAAGGCATTTTCCGCCACTATCCGGAACTCGACATGGAAGCGTCCTGAACGCCGTTTTCGTCTCGATTTCGCCGCCGCCGACTGCCCCCTTCTCACTCGGGGGCGGCGTAATGCGTCAGGAAATCCAGCATACGGTTTTCATCTGCCCGGAGCCCGCGCAAAGGCTCGGCATCGTTCTCCTCCAGCGTCTCGTCAGAGCCCGCCAGTGCGACAATCGACGGGTGGATATAGCTCGAGCGGGAAATTGCCGGGGTATTGTGCAGCGCCTCTGCCGCAGCCTCTGACATTTCCTTCACGGTCGGTCGCCGCCCCTCGGATATGGCTGCGCGCGCAGCGCCGAAAGCAGCCAGCGAACCGGCCCAGGTCCGGAAGGTCTTGGCCGAAATCGCAATGCCCGAGATATCGGCGAGATAGGCGTTCAGCCGGCCGGAATCGATCGGTTTCAGCGCACCTGTCTCGTCCTTCCAGACGAAGAGCTGCCTGCCCGGCAGGTCGGCGATCTCCTCCAATATCTTCTGCAGGCGCGGATGTTTGAGGCTGCGCTGCACACGCTTGCCGCCCTTGGCGCGGAACTTCAGTTCGATGCGGCCGTCGACGATCTTCAGATGGCGTTTGAGCAGCGTCGTGGCGCCATAGGTGCCGTTCTCCCTGACATAAGCCTGGTTGCCGACACGCAGATGCGCTTCATCGAGCAGGGTCGTGAGCGCGGCGAGCACGCCATCGATATCCTCAGCACCGGTATCGAGATGGCGCAGGACCGTTCGCCGGATCTTTGGCAGCGCCCGGCCGAATTCGATCAGCTGATGAAATTTGCCGGCGCTGCGGAAAGATTGCCAGTCTTTGTGGTAGCGGTACTGTTTACGGCCACGAGCATCGAAACCCGTCGCCTGCAGATGGCCGTTCTCATAGATGCAGATCCAGACGTTCTCGTAGGCCGGCGGCAGGCCCAGCGCGTGAATGCGCGCCCGCTGGAGTTCGTCGGTCAGCGTTGCGCCATCCGGCAGCTGATAGCTGAAACCTTTGCCCTTCCTGCGCCTGCGGATACCCGGTTCGGTATCGCTGACATAGACCAGGCCGAGCTCGCTGATGATTTCGGCATTCATTGCTGGCTACGGACCCGTCACTTGCTGCGCCGGCCGAAATGAAACCATCGGCGGCGTTCGGCTTTGTCTGCATCTTTTGGCGGCCGCGTCTGGCCTTCCGGCGCGAAGGCAGCAATGCTCTGGGCATAGACCATTACAGGGCTGTCCTGCTTATGGACCATGAAACCGTCCTCCTCGGCGCCGGTATCGAGCACGCGCGCCCATTGGCTCAGGCCATTGACCTCGGGCAAATGCACTTCGCAATCGCCGCCGGCGTTGAAGACCAGATAGAGATCGTCCATCTCCTCGGCATCGGGGGAATGGGCGCTCTTCGAGAGATAGACGCCGAGCACCTGCAGACCGTCATCATTCCAGGCGCCGTCATCCATGAAATTGGCGTCCGGCTTGTACCAGGCAACTTCGATGCGGCCGTCCTCGGTACTGTCGCCTGTCAGAAATCGCTCCTGTCTCAGCACCGGATGCGCCCTGCGGAAGGCGACGACCTTGCGGCAGAATTCAAGGAAGGGATCATCGAGGCCGTCCCATTTCGTCCAGCCGATCTCATTGTCCTGACAGTAGGCGTTGTTATTGCCGCCCTGGCTGTTGCCGACCTCGTCGCCGGCAAGGATCATCGGAACGCCCTGGGAAAGCATCAGGGTCGCCATCATGTTGCGGCGCCGGCGCGCCCGCAGCCTGTTGATATCGTCATTATCGGTCGCGCCTTCGGCGCCCATATTGTCCGAATGATTGTCGGAATGACCGTCCCTGTTGTCCTCGCCGTTTGCCTCATTGTGCTTATCGTTGAAGGAAACCGTGTCCATCAGCGTGAAGCCGTCATGGGCCGACAGCAGATTGACCGATGACGTCGCGCCGCGATCGGAGTGGTTGAACTGCACCGCCGAGCCGGTGATGCGCTGCGCGATTTCCGACACCATGCCGCCGTCCCCCTTCCAGAAGCGGCGCACGTCGTCACGGAACTTGTCGTTCCACTCGCGGAAAGGATGCGGAAAACCGCCGACCTGATAGCCGCCGGCCCCGACGTCCCATGGCTCGGCGATCAGCTTGACGCCGGCAAGGATCGGATCCTGGCGGATTGCGCCGAAGAACAGGCCCTGACGGTCGAATTCCAGGTCCTGGCGGCCGAGCGTGCTGGCGAGATCGAAGCGGAAGCCGTCGATATGCATGACGCCCACCCAATAGCGCAGGCTATCCAGCACCATGCGCATGACCATCGGATGCGCCACGTTCAGCGTGTTGCCGGTGCCGGTCGTATCGAACGTATGGCGCGGATCGTCAGGCGAGAGAATGTAGTAGCTCGCATTGTCGAGCCCGCGAAAGGACATTGTCGGCCCTTTCTCGCTGCCTTCGGCCGTGTGGTTATACACGACGTCCATGATGACTTCGATGCCGGCGGCATGGAACTTCTTCACCATGGTCTTGATCTCGGTGATCCTGTCACCCGACAGATAGCGCGACTGCGGGGCGAAGAAGCCGAGCGTCTGGTAGCCCCAGTAATTCGTCAGCTTCTTCTCTTCGAGATAGCGGTCGTTGGGGAAGAACTGGATCGGCAGCAGTTCGATCGCGGAAATGCCAAGCTTGACGAGATGGTCGATGATCGGATCGCTGCACATGCCGAGGAAGGTGCCGCGCAGCCGATCGGGCACTTTGGGATGCAGCATCGTCAGCCCGCGGACGTGCGCCTCGTAGATGATCGTATCCGGCCACGGCCGCCGTATCGCCTCTTCACCGGCCCAGTCAAAATCCGGGTCCTGCACGACTCCCTTGACCATGTAAGGCGCGCTGTCGCGCTCGTCGAAGGAAAGCTCGTCCTCGCCGATCGCGTAACCGTAGAGCGCATCGTGCCATCTGAGATCGCCGAGGACCTGCTTGGCATAGGGATCGAGCAGCAGCTTGTTGGCATTGAAGCGATGGCCGTTCTTCGGATCGTAAGGGCCGTGGGCGCGATAGCCATAGACCGTGCCCGGACCGAGGCCGGCGATATAGCCGGACCAGATGTCACCTTCGCGCTTCGGCAGCGGCAGCCGGGCGACTTCCTTCTTGCCGTCGGAGGAAAAGAGGCAGAGTTCGATCTGCTCGGCATGGGCGGAGAAAACCGCGAAATGCGTGCCTGTGCCGGTATATTCCGCCCCCAGCTCCGGTTTCAGGAAGTCGAGTTCGGAAAAGGAAAAGCTCATGACGCCCCCGCTTGATGAATGGCCAAGCGGGAAACGTCATCGCGGTGCGAAAGTTCCGCAGATTACGAGCTTTGCAGTCGGGTCACGGCATCAGCTGGCCGCCGTTGACCTCGATGATCTGGCCGGTGATGTAGCCGGAGAGCGTCGGAGAGGCGAGGAACAGATAGGCGCCGACACAGTCTTCCGACGTGCCGACGAAACCCATCGGGATGGACTTGCGCTGCATTTCCATCTGCTCGTCATTCGTATAGCGCTCATGGAACGGCGTCGCGATGACACCCGGCGCAACCGCATTGACGCGGATCTTGTCGGCGACGAATTCCTTGGCGTGGCCGTGCGTGATCGTCGAGACGAAACCCTTCGAGGCCGCATAGAGAATTGCGCCGTTGCCGCCGCCGTTGCGCGCGGCAATCGAGGTCGTGTTGATGATGAAGCCGCCCTGCTTCTTCAGCCAGGGATGGGCGGCGCGTGTTGCCGCAAGCACCGAACGGGCATTGAGGTTCATGACCTTCTCATAATGCTCGTCGGTATATTCCGACGTCGGCTTGCGGCCGAGCATGCCGCCAGCATTGTTGATCAGGCCGTCGAGATGACCGAAGGTCTTGGCCGTCTCTTCGACGACGCGTTCCGTCTCCCCTTCCCGCGACACGTCTCCCTGCACGAGATGGACCGCACCGCCAGCGGCCTTGATCTCTTCGGCAAGCTTTTCGGCCGGCTCGCGGCTGGCATTGTAGTGCACGCCGACCTTGGCGCCTTGGGCGGCGAAGGCGCGAGCGACGGCCGCACCGATGCCTGTCGAGGCGCCGGTAATCAAGACGGCCTTGCCGGCGAGGTCTGGAATTTTGATGGATGCAAGCGATTGAGCAAGATCTGCCATGGCGACGATAGCCTCCCGAAAAACCAAGGACATAGGTGATGAAACGATATGTGCCAGTCTTAGCAGGCAAGATCGCAGAAGGGCAATGCACGAAAGAGCGAGATGGGCACACCTTCGGCAGCGGCCCGCCGTTCCCGTATCGACGATTTGCCGACGCATGAGCACGGTCTGAGGACGCTGGAGGATCGCAGGACGACGCCTATTTCGCCGACCGGCGGGCAACCCTTCCGGACGGGAGCTCGGCAGCCGTCTTTTCACCCGCGAGCCCTATGGCATCGCGATACGGCGCGACGATTCCGTCTTCCGGCTTCTCGTCTACCGCACGCTGACGGCCTTCTATGCCTCGGACGATTTCCCAAAGCTGCTCAAGACATATTTCGGTCTGCGCAGAGAAATCCTGTGCAGTCGGTTCTCGAATGAGCCGTGCTCAAACCCGTTCGAGCGCCACCGCGATGCCCTGGCCGACGCCGATGCACATGGTCGAGAGTGAATAGCGGCCGCCGGTTTCGCCAAGCTCCAGTGCCGCCGTGCCGGCGATACGGGCACCCGACATGCCGAGCGGATGGCCGAGCGCGATCGCACCGCCATTGCGGTTCACCCGCTGATCGTCATCGGCAATGCCAAGCTCGCGCAGCACTGCAAGACCCTGGCTGGCAAAGGCTTCGTTGAGTTCGATCACGTCGAACTGTTCTTGCTTCAGGCCAAGGCGCGCCATCAGCTTGCGCGAAGCCGGTATGGGACCGATGCCCATGACGCGCGGCGGGACGGCGGCCGCCGCACCCCCGAGAATACGGGCAATCGGCGTCAGCCCATATTTCCTGGCAGCCGCTTCCGAGGCGATGATGAGGGCGGCAGCACCATCGTTAACGCCCGAAGCATTGCCGGCCGTCACCGTGCCGCCCTGACGGAACGGCGTCGGCAGCCTGGCGAGCGCTTCCATGCTGGTTGCGCGCGGGTGTTCATCCTTCTCGACGACAACGGCGTCGCCCTTGCGCTGGGGGATAGTCACCGGAGTGATCTCTTTCGCCAGCCTGCCGCTTGCCTGGGAGGCCGCAGCCTTTGCCTGCGAGCGCACGGCAAAGGCGTCCTGATCCTCCCGGCTCACCTTATAGTCCTCGGCAACGTTTTCGCCGGTTTCCGGCATGGAATCGACGCCGTATTGCTTCTTCATCAGAGGATTGACGAAACGCCAGCCGATCGTCGTATCGTGGATCTCGGCAGCCCGCGAAAAAGCCGCATCGGCCTTCGGCATGACGAAGGGCGCGCGCGACATGCTTTCGACGCCGCCCGCAATCATCAGTTCGGCTTCGCCGGCGCGAATGGCGCGCGCCGCGGTGATGACGGCATCCATGCCCGATCCACAGAGTCGGTTGATCGTCGTGCCCGGCACGGAGAGCGGCAGTCCGGCAAGAAGCAGCGACATGCGCGCGACGTTTCTGTTGTCCTCGCCCGCCTGATTGGCGCAGCCGAAGATGACGTCATCGACCGCGTCCCAGTCGACGGAGGCGTTTTTCGCCATCAGCGCCTTCAGCGGCACGGCGCCGAGATCGTCGGCACGCACGGAGGAAAGCGCGCCGCCGTAGCGGCCGATCGGCGTGCGGATATAATCGCAGATAAAGGCTTCGGTCATGGGCTTGTCCTCAAAGTTCGGGAACGACGAGATCGCCAACCGGCCCCTCGATATGGAGCGGTGCGCCGGTCATCGCCTGCAGTTCCTCGACCGACATTGCGGCAAGCTTCTCGCGCAGCACGAAATGCCCGTCCTTGATGTCGATGACCGCATGGCTGGTATAGATGCGGGTGATGCAGCCGACACCCGTCAGCGGAAAGCTACATCGGTCGACCAGCTTCGGCTCGCCGTTCTTGGTGACATGTTCGGTGATGACGCAGACCTGCTTTGCGCCGTGAACCAGGTCCATCGCGCCGCCCACGGCCGGCACGCCCTTTGCGCCGACGCGCCAATTGGCGAGATCGCCGTTCTGCGCAACCTGATAGGCGCCAAGGATCGCAACGTCGAGATGGCCGCCGCGCACCATGGCGAAGCTGTCGGCATGATGAAAGAAGGCCGCACCCGGCTTCAGCGTCACCGCCTTCTTGCCGGCATTGATGAGGTCCCAGTCCTCCTCGCCCGCCGCCGGCGCTTCGCCGAAATTGAGGATGCCGTTTTCGGTGTGGAAAATCGCCTGCCGGCCGGGCGGCTGATAACGGGCGACCATTTCCGGAAAGCCGATGCCGAGATTGACATAGGCGCCGTCGGCTATGTCCTGCGCGGCGCGCCAGGCAATCTGGGCGTTGGAAAGCTTGATATCCTCTCTGGTATCGACGGTCATACGTAAGCCACCCCGGCTCGAATGAGCTCTTCTTCCTGTTGCGGATTGGCGATCTCGACGACGCGGTCGACAAAGATGCCGGGCGTGACGACATGCTCAGGATCGATGCCGCCGGCCGGCACGATGGTCGAGACCTGCGCGATTGTCTTTGCCGCCGCCATGCACATCAGCGGGTTAAAGTTGCGACCGGCCTTGTTGTAAGTGAGGTTGCCGTAGGTATCGCCGGCATGTGCCTTGACGATCGCAAAATCGGCTTTCAGCCAGCGTTCCTGCACATAGTGGCGACCATCGAACTCGGCGATGACCTTACCCTCGGCAAGCTCGGTTCCATAACCCGTCGGCGTATAGAAGGCCGGGATACCGGCGCCCCCGGCGCGGATGCGTTCGGCAAGCGTACCCTGCGGCACGAGTTCCAGTTCGATCTCGCCGGCGAGATATCTATCGGTAAAAGCACGCGGATCGGATGAGCGCGGGAAGGAGCAGATCATCTTTCTCACCATGCCGGCATCGATCATCGCTGCAATGCCGATACGGCCATTGCCCGCATTGTTGTTGATGACAGTCAGGTTTTTCGAGCCTTTGTCGATGAGCGCGTGAATGAGCTCGATCGGCGCACCCGAGCCACCGAAGCCACCGATCATCACGGTAGCGCCGTCGCCGATTTCGGAGACGGCATCTGCCGCGCTCCCGATTGTCTTGTCCATGCTGGATCTCTCCTTGCCGGATGAGGCTTCCTCGCGCCTTCCGATGTGTAAGGAATAAGGCGAGAGCCAGTCGAACGGCAAGGGTTTTGTGCGATATACGATATTTGTTCATATAGCGCACAACAACAATGGTGTCGCGCGACCCGTGCCGCGTCTGGCAAAGGTCGAAGACGAAATCCGGCTGCTCAGCCGCCTTGCGCGGTATAAAAAAGGAATCGCAACACAGGGTGGCATTCGCGTATGATCCCATTTAGCGAACGCTAAAGGAAAACCGATGGGTGCGGGGCGCAGATGTCGACGGTAATTGCCATTGTCGGCGGCGTCGGGTTGTTCCTGCTCGGCATGACCGTCATGACCGACGGATTGAAGGCTCTGGCCGGCTCGGCGCTGCGCTCGGTCCTCGGCAAAGCGGCGGCCACGCCTCTCACAGGCGCCTTCTGGGGTGCCCTAATTACGCTGCTCGTGCAGTCATCGAGCGCTGTGACGATGACGACGATCGGCCTCGTCAATGCCGGGCTGCTGACCTTCCCGCAGGGGCTTGGCCTCGTGTTCGGCGCCAATGTCGGCACGACGGGCACGGGCTGGCTGGTGGCGTTGCTCGGCGTGCGCGTCTCGCTGTCCGCCTACGCCCTACCCCTGATCTTTGCCGGCGCGCTGGCCAAGCTGCTTGGCGGTGGGCGAAGCGCGGCAGCGGGCAGCGCACTTGCAGGCTTCGCGTTGGTGCTCTACGGGCTCACGACCCTTCAGCAGGGCATGGGAGGCCTCGCTGAAAGCCTGCATCCATCCGATTTGCCCGCAGTGCTCGGCGTGCCGGGAGTTGGCTGGATCTCAGGCTTGGTCGGCCTCCTGACCCTGATCGCCGTCGGCCTGGCGATGACCGCGGTCATGCAGTCATCGACGGCTGCCATCGCCGTCACGATTGCGGCTTTCTATGCCGGGGCGATCAGCCTTGAGCAGGGTGCGGCCCTGATCATCGGCCAGAATATCGGAACAGCGACGAGTTCCGCGTTGGCGGCCATCGGCGCCAGTTCGACGGCCAAGCGCCTCGCTCTTGCCTATGTGCTGTTCAAGGTCATAGCCGCACTCATTGCAATCGTCGCTTTTCCGTTTACCGCAGCGACGATGAGAGCGTTTGCCGCGTCAGTCGACGGGACGACGCTCCTGGCCGCTTACCACACAGCTTATAATGTTGTCGGAGTCGCGGTGCTCCTTCCGGCGACACAATGGTTCACCCACATCGTAGAGCGCATTCTGCCCTCCAGCGAGACACCGCTCGAACGTGCGCTTGATCCAAGCGCGCTCGTCAATCCGGTGATCGCGGTCGAAACAACCCGGCGCGTCGTGGCGGAGATTCTCAAGACGTCGGCGGCTTCAGTCGCCGCTGCCCTCTCGGCCGAGGGTGGTCGTACGATGCAGGACAGCGCGGCAGCAGTTGCAGCACTCGCGCAGGCACAGAATTTTCTCTCCGAACTGAAAGAGCCGTCCGAGACGGAAGAGGAGCGGCTGCGCATGACGAGCACGTTGCACGCGCTTGAACATGCCTCAAGGCTCGTGGAGATCCTTGGGGAAGGCGACATTCCCGAACGGATGGCCGGAGTACCCGATGACTTTCGCGCCGCTGAGCTTTGCATTCAGGCGATGCGAGCGACGCAGATGGTTGGTGAATCGATTACCGGAGAATCTGCGCTTACGGCGCGGGCGGAGCCGATTGGCTGGACCGTTTCAGCTGAGGTCGATGCCTCGTTCGCAAACATTGAACGCGCGGCGAAGGACCTCGACGCCATGCAGCGCGATCACCGCGCCGAGACCCTCGCCGCCGTCGCACCCGGAAAATTGACTGCCACCGAAGCGTTTGCCCGCGTCGACGCCGTCCGGCGGCTCGACCGGATCGCGCATCATGCCTGGCGCTCGGCGACGCATCTCCTGGGCCGACATGAACACACGGGAGCGGCGATCGACCCGCGCGCGTGACAATCGAGACCAGTGGGCCGACCGGACACACCGCAATGAGAGGGGAAGACGATGGTTCAGTTGACGATAGCGACAGGTGCGGGCGCAACAGCGTGGCACGCGATGCCGGTTGCGGATATCGAACAGCGGCTCAATGTCGATCCCGAGTAGAGCCTCGCTGCCGCGGAAGCGGAAGGGCGGCTTGGCACCTATAGACAGAATCGGCTGCGGCAGGGCAAGAAGAAAGGCCCCTGGTGGGGTTCTTCGCCCATTTCACCAATGCTCTCATTTATGTCCTGCACCTGGCCGGTTTCATCAAATTGATGCTCAGCCTGTGGCTCGACGCCTCGATCGCAAAGCGCGTTATTCGATCCATCCCCTCATTGAGAACGCCCACACCATATCAGCAGGGAGAGGCACCGATAAGCATCAAGTAAGCTACTCCGCAAGCGCCGAGCTCAATTTAGATCGAGCCCGTCACGCCTTCGGACTTAACGTCCTCTGGCTTCCCGCGATGTGGGCAGTGTGGTGCTTTCCCAATGCCACTCGACATTTCCGGGCACAAAGCCGAGCTTGGGGTTCCTGCGACCAATAATTCGACGGCTTCCGGTGTTGGGCGCCAAATGGTCGATATCCGTCAGAAAGGCGTCAAAACTGTCGCGCCAGCGCGGATCGATGTGGTGGTCGGACGCGAGCATGCGTCGATACTGTTCCCGCAGGAACTTGTGCTTGTGGGTTTTTGGCATGGCGCTCAGATGGAATGCTGGGGTGTGGGAGCAATAGTGAGCGGGCCGTATAATTTGAGTTTACGTCCGTTGTAAAGTGCCTCTTTCCGGCAATGCGGATTAGCCGTCACTTTCATCCTGCTCGTCGCTTCTGGCGGGACCGGGCCGCGAAGCGACGTAGGCCGCGCAAGCCAGGATCGATGCACCGACGACGATCGAGAGCGGAGGAGACGGCTTCGCCGTGATGAGGAAAATCGCGTATCCCGCCGACATCCCCATCAGCGCCAACGTCTTGGATCTAACTGAAATCGCGCCATTTTCGCGCCAGTCGCGCAGCAGGCCACCAAATCGACCGTTCATCAGATAGGCCTCCAGGCGCGGAGACGAGCGGCTGAAGAACCACGCCGCCAGGATCAGGAAGATCGTTGTCGGCATGAGCGGAAGAATGGCGCCGACAATTCCAAGACCGGTCATCAGCAGGCCAAGGCAAATATAGACCGCCCGCTGAAGCCAACTGCGCGGCGGGTTTGGCATGGAACTCAATTGGCACACTCCTTTCGCGTCGTCAGCCTTATGATGACCTGCGACGCAGCAATTTGAAATCTCCCGCCGCCTCGCATCCAGGGGTCTCGATGACATATTTCACTGCACACCAATGGAGGACTGAATATTTCACGTCGACGGGCACCTGACGGACGCGTAAGTTCGTCGCACCACGTCTTCATCTTGCCAGCACATTCCAAAGATTCGAGCGGAACACCCAGAATGACGACCCACCATTTCGTCGCAACTGCCTTTTACAACGTCATCGGAACCATGCCCCCGGCCTTGAAGATCGCGAGCGGCGACACCGTCGTCACGCGGACGCTCGACGCCGGCGGCTACGACGAGAATGACGTCCAGAGGGCAAGCGGTCCCAATCCGATGAACGGACCGGTCTTCGTCGACGGTGCCGAGCCCGGAGATGTCCTCAAGGTCGAAATCCTCGACATGAAACCGACAAGGGACACCGGCTTCACGCGCAGCGTGTTGGCGGCAAATGTCGTCGACCCAGAGGCGGCCCGCGACCTTCCGCGATCCGAGAAGACGCTGTGGGATATCGACCGGCAGGCGATGACTGCGAGGCTGAAGGAACCGGTTGCCGGTCTCGAGCGCCTGGTACTGCCGCTATCCCCGATGATCGGATGTTTCGGGGTAGCGCCGAGCCTCGGCCAGGCGATCTCGACGGCGACAAGCGGTGCGTATGGCGGGAATATGGACTATCGCGTGCTCGGGCCGGGTGCGACGATCTGGTTTCCCGTCTTCGCCCCCGGCGCATTGTTCTTTCTCGGCGACTGCCATGCGGTCCAGGGTGACGGCGAAATAGTCGGTACCGGTATCGAGACGACGTTCGAGGTCACTGTCCGGCTGACGGTCGAAAAGGGAAGGCCCATATCCTGGCCAAGGGCCGAAACGGCTGACGACATCATCACCATCGGCAATGCGCGGCCGCTGGATCAGGCTCTGCAACATGCAACGACCGAAATGCTGAACCTGCTTGTCGCCGACTACGGCCTGACGAAGGAGGCGGCGAGCCATCTGCTTGGCCAGTTGATCCGCTACGACATAGGCAACGTCTTCGACCCAGCCTATACGGTCGCCTGCCGGGTCGGGAAGACATGGCTTCCCGCGCGCTGACCGACCGCCACCCGTAACGCCAGCGGTTGAAGCCTCGCCCGATCATCGCTAAGGCCAACGATCGGCAGGCCCGGCGGCCGGCTACCAGGAGGGAACCAGACAGACCCATGCGGGACAATGATTTCGTCAGCGGCTTTGCCCGCGGCCTCAAGGTGATCGAAGCCTTCGGCGAGATGCATCGCCGGCTATCTATTACCGATGCCGCGAAACTCACGGGCCTCGACCGTGCCACGGTGCGTCGCTCTCTTCTGACGCTCGCCGAGCTCGGTTATGCCGATTACGACGGCAAGTTCTTCACGCTGACGCCAAAAATCCTGCGGCTCGGGCACGCCTATCTGGAGGCGACCCCGCTACCGGTGCTCATCCAGCCGCACCTCGACGCACTCTCCGAAAAGGCCGGCCAGAGCGCCTCGGCTTCAGTGCTTGACGGCGCGGATATCGTCTATATCGCCCGCGCCTCGCAACGCCGCGTCATGTCCATCAATCTCACCCCCGGCAGCCGCCTTCCCGCCTATTGCGCGTCGATGGGCCGCGTCCTGCTTGCGGCCCTGGCGGAGACCGAAGCCCGGGCCATACTTTCCCGGAGCGAGCTGAAGGCCAACACACCGCACACCAAGACCGACCCCGGGGAATTGATGGCCGAGTTGCGGAAGGTCCGAGAGCAGGGTTACGCCCTGATCGATCAGGAACTGGAGCTCGGCCTCTGCTCCATCGCCGTGCCGGTCGAAAACGACCGCGGCCGGACGGTCGCCGCTATCAATATCGGCGCACCGGCCGCCCATGTCCCGGCAGCCGATATGGTGGCGCGCTACCTGCCGCTGCTGAGGGAAACCCAGGCAGCGCTGCGCGGCGTTCTGCGCCAGAGTCCTCTCTGACACTCTTCAGAAATGCCGAACCATCCAGCCGGCGGAAATCAGCACGCCATTCCAGATGAGACAGCCGATGAAGGTGGCGACCGCAAAGCGAACGGCGCCGATCGAGACGACGACAGATGCAAGCCCCGAATAAACCCGCGCGGCCGGTACGAGCTGCACCAGCGCCATGCGCGTCATGCTTGCCGCGTACCAGCTCGAAGTTTTTTGCGCTGCCGGGAAACGACGCAACCACGCCGACAACGGCCGCAGCCCCGGATGGGTCCCGGACAGGCATGCCAGATAATACCAGAAAAGTGAGCCGGCCAACGAACCCATGGCGGAGATGACGACGAGCGGCACGACCGCGGAAAGGTCCGAACCTGCCGTCAGCCCGAAAACAGATAGAGGCCGACCGAGGGGACGATCGGCACCAATTTTTCCAGCATCGCAACGAGCATCACGCCGCAGAGGCCCGTTGCGAGGAGACAGGTCGCGATGTTCGGCAAAGCCATATCCGTCATGCCGGCCGGCGCGAAATGCGAAAGACGCTGGCCGGCGGGATATTCAGGCGCACCCGGCCGAGCCTTTCGGCCTGCAGTCCGAACTCATCGAGCACGTCCGACGGTACCGAGCAGGCATGGCCGTAGGTGAACTGGTAGAAGGCGCCGCCGCGTTCAAGCAGGCTGAATCCGCCGCCGACGATGGCGCGAACGATTTCCGCGGGCATATTGCGGAAAGGCAGTCCGCTGACGATCGCCGCGTGCGGTCCAAGCTCCTCCTTGCAGGCGGCGAGTTCGCACGCATCACGCCGGAGGATGGTCACGTCGGGAAAACGCTGCTGCAGCGGGGCAATGAAGCGGCTTTCGAGTTCCACCAATGTCAGGTCTCGCGCCGGCAGGCCGCGCTTGAGAAGTGCCGCGGTGAAGACCCCCGTGCCGGGGCCAAGCTCCAGCACCTTGCCTGCCGAAGGTTCTATCTCGCTGGTCATCAGCCGCGCCAGCCGCCCTCCCGAGGGCACGATCGCGCCGATTTTCCTGGGCTCGGCGAGAAGCGCACTAAAGAAGGCGGCCAGCGGCGGCTGTTGCATGCGGGTCTCCAGCATCGATCATCCGATTCCGGTATTCCCCCTTCAAATGATGCGAGCATGACGTGCGCTCGCACCGCACGAAAGATTCAGGCGGCCTGGACGGTCGGCTCGAAGCTCATGTTGAAGCTCGCGCCGCCGCCCTCCGCATTCGACACCCATACGCGCCCGTGGTGCAGCTTGACGATCTCGCGCACGAGATGAAGGCCGAGCCCTATGCCCTGGCTGCGGCCGTTCGCGCGCTGGAACGGCTCGAAAATCCGCTCGCGGTCCTCAGGCGCGATACCCGGACCTTCATCGCTGACGGAGATTTGCGCCGGACGCTCTACAGCAATTGTAATCGTGCCGCTCCGGCCGCCATGCTGGATGGCATTCTGAACCAGATTGGCAATTGCCCGCTCCAGCGCCGTCTCATCGCCGAGAATGCGCTCCGGCATCGAGCGGAGTTCGAAATTCGCCTGATATCCGGCCGCAATGATGAGCGGCGCAAGTTCCGCCGCCTGCCGGCGCGCAACCGTCGCAAGGTCGATGGAGCAATCCGGCACCGGCTCCTGGTTGAGGCGCTGCAGGTCGAGCAGCTGCTGGGCCAGCGTCGAAAGGCGGGCGACATCTTCCAGCAGCCGGTTGGTCGCCTCCGTCGGCGGCATGGTTTCCAACCGGTTTTGCAGGATGGCAATCGGCGTGCGCAGCTCATGGGCGGCGGCCAGCATGAAGCGCCGCTGTTTGTTGTGATCGTCGTCGAGACGCTGCAGCGTCTCGTTCATGGCGATCACCAGCGGCGCCACTTCTTCCGGCACGTTTTCGAGCGGCAGGCGGTAGCCGCGCGTCGTCCCGTCGATTCCTTGCGCCGCCTGCGCCACCTCGTTCAATCCGCGATGGATGCCGCGCGCCACGAAGGGCGTGACGGCAAGCGTGATCAGGCCCGTGAGCAGAATGACCGGCAGCACGATACCGGAAGCGATCGCCATGAAGACGACGAGAAGCTTTCCGGCGGAAAGGCTGCCCTGGCGCCCGACGATGACAAGAAGGTCGCCGTGATCGGTCTTCACTTTCTGCAGGCGTGCAGCGATCGTCGCCGGGTTGTCCTCATCCCCGTTGAAGCGCGCCTCGGCGATATCCGTGCCCGAGGCCGCAATGGCGAGATATTGCGCCGGCACATTGCCCTCGGTCAGCACGTGCCCCTGCTCGTCACGCACCAGGAACCAGAAATCCGCCGCCTTGTCGCGCTGGTGGTCCAGATGATCGTTGCTGGTGATGCGCATGGAGCCGTCCGGGTTCCAGGCGAGCGATTCCGTTACCGCGTCGATCGCATGTTCGTCAGGCGCAAAAATCCCGCTCATGCCCGAGATCCAGAAGACGAAGGCAAAGGCGATCGCAATCAGCACCAGGGTCGCGGCCTGCAGCGCCACCAGCCGGCGGATCAGACGCCATTTCAGCGAGTAGAATTTCATCTTCTTCATGGCCGGGCCTGCCGGATCAGATAGCCCACGCCACGGATCGTATGGATCTCGACCCCAGCAGCCGCCGCGTCGAGCTTGCGGCGCACGCGCGAAACATGCGCATCGAGCGCATTGGACTGGATCTCGTCATCCATGCCGTAGACCGCCTCTTCGAGGCTCGAGCGCTCCACCGTGCGGCCGGCGCGGCGCATCAGCGCCTCCAGCACCAGCAGTTCGCGGCGCGGCAGTTCGAGCGCCGCGTCGCCGACCCGGGCCTCGCGGTTGCGCAGGTCGAAATGCAGCCGGCCGAGGCACAGGCTTTCGATCTCGATATTGCCCGGTCGGCGCAGGATGGCCCTGAGCCGCGCCATCAGCTCCTCGACGGCAAAGGGCTTTGCGAGATAGTCGTCAGCGCCGAGATCGAGACCTTCGATCCTGTCCTTCAGATCGCCGCGCGCCGTCAGCATGATGACCGGAACGGCAGCCTGAATGCGGCGCGCTTCGGCGATGAGTTCGAGCCCGTCGCCATCGGGAAGGCTGCGGTCGAGCAGCAGCGCGTCGTAGCTGTTCAGCCGCACGGCTTCCTCGGCGGCCTCGATCGTCGAAACGTGGTCCGTGATGATATTGTTGTTGCGGAGCGCCGCCGTCAGGACAGCGGCCATTTCCGGTTCATCTTCCGCCAGCAAGACGCGCATTCGACCGTCCAACTTCAAAAACCGCTCTCTGCACAGGCAAGATTGCGTCAGCATGACGCGAAAGGCCAGAGGCTTGCAGCGTCAATCGCCGCAAGACAGGCCGATTGCCTCGGTCCGCGCTTCAAGCGCACGGATAACGGCCGCCATGTCCTCATGCCCGAAACCCAGACCTTCGGTTTCGGCATAGAGCCCATGGCAGACATCGAGCAGCGGCGAGGCAATGCCCGCCCGTCGCGCCGCTTCGGCAACCAGCCGGTTGTTCTTCAGTACGTCGGAGATTGCCGCCTGCACGGAGAAATTCCGCTCCAGCAGCTTGCCGCTCTTGATCCGCGAAATGCCGCTCGCCATCTGGCCGGCATCGACGACGGCCTTGAAAAGCGCCATGTCCAGCCCGTGCCTGCCGGCAAAATGGGCCGCTTCCACCAAGCCTGTCACCGAGGCGATGAGAAAGATGTTGACGGCAAGCTTCATCAACAGCGCGTTCGGCACCGCGCCGCAGACGACCGCCTCGCGGCACATGGGTCTCAGCAGCGGGCGAACCTCCTCGACAACACCGGCTTCCCCGGCAAGCATGGCCACAAGCTGGCCCTCCTCCGCCGGCCGACGCGACCCGGAAACCGGCGCCTCGACATAGCGGCCGCCGGCCGAGCGGATCTCTTCTTCGAGACCTTTCGAATATTCCGGCGCGGTCGTTCCCATGTGGATGATGACATGCCCGGCGATACGCGCGCCAAAGTCAGGCGCGCCACGCCCGAGAACCGTATCGATGACAGCCTCTGTCGCAAGCATCAGGATCACGGTTCCGGCTTTGTGGAACACCGCATCGACATCGGCGGCCACTTCGGCGCCGGCCGCCCGCAACGCCTCGGCACTTTCCGGTGAACGGTTCCAGACGATGAGATCCGTGCCTGCCCGCACGAGATTGAGCGCCATCGGCGTGCCCATCACGCCGAGGCCGATGAAGCCTGTTTTCATTGCTGCCGCCTCTTTGGATAGCCAGGGGCGGCAAATCTACGAGCAAGAGCGGCAACTGTCTTGAAGGTTAGTGCGCAGGTGCGGGCCGCCCGGAAATCTCCAGCGCCGCCTCGCGGATCGTCTGAATGAGGATCGACAGCGGCACCGAGGGGATGGAATCCGTGCGCACCGTCAGCCCGACGGGTCCCTTCGTCTCGGTGGTATCGACCGGCAGGGCAGCAAGCACGCCGTCTGCGATATCGCGCGCGACAACGCCGTTGGAAATGATCCAGACCGCGTCGCTGTCGCGCACGAAAGCGCGGCCGAACGCATCGGAGACGGTTTCGATCTGGCTCGGCAGGCTGGCCACGCCATTGGCGATCAGAAAATTCTCGACCACCGGCCGGATGATCGAACCGCGGGTCGGCATCAACAGCGTATAGCGGCCAAGCTCGGCAAAGAGCGATTTGCCGGCAGTCAACAGCGGATGGCCGGCGCGCACGGCGAAGACGACCTGCTCGGAATAGAGATGCTCGAAGGAAAAGCCGGCCATTCTCTCCGCCCCGGCCAGACGCCCGACGACGAGATCGAGATCGCCGATGCGAAGCTGCTCAAGAAGCACGGCGTTGTCGCCGGTGACGATCTTCACCCGGCTCCATGTGTTTTCCTTCAAGAACAGGTCCATCGCGCGCGGCATGATGCGGGTCGAGACTGTCGGCAGTGCGCCGACGCGGATTGGCGGAGCATCACCGAACTGCTCCTGCGAGACGGAATCGAGCCCCTGCCGCAACGCCGTCAGCGCAGCGCCGGCGTGACGCAGGAAAACCTCGCCATATCGCGTAATCCGTATGCCGCGCCCGTCGCGCTCGAAAACGCCGACCCCGAGCGCCTGTTCCAGTTCGCGGATCGTCTTCGTCACCGCCGGCTGGCTGACATGCAGCAGTTCGGCCGCCTTCATGACGCTTTTCTGCCGCGCCACCTCGACAAAGGTCTGCAGATGGCGAAACTTGATGCGGCTGTCGATCATCGCTTTCATAACTCATGGGTTATCAGAAAGCCGAAAAATATCATTTTACTTAACCGGATCAACTCACCAAATTGGGAGCGGAGGAGATTTAAAGTGCAGTTTGCCAGTATCAACGACGTAACGATCCACTACCAGCTGATCGGCGCGCCCGCTGACAGGCCGGTCATTGTCTTTGCCAATTCGCTCGGCACGGACTTCCGGATCTGGCGCGATGTGATCGTGCGTCTTGCCGGCGACTTTGCCATCATTCTCTACGATATGCGCGGTCATGGCCTGTCCGATGTCGGCCAGGTGCCCTATTCCATCGCGGACCATGCGACCGATCTGGCCGGGCTGCTCGATCTGCTATCCGTCAAGGACGCCGTCATTTGCGGTCTTTCCGTCGGCGGTCTGATTGCCCAAGCGCTTTATCGGCACCGCCCGGACCTGGTGAAGGCGCTCATCCTTTGCGACACTGCGCACAAGATCGGCACGGCCGAAAGCTGGAATAACCGTATCACCGCCGTCGAAAAGGATGGCATTGCCAGCATTGTCGACATGGTGATGGAGCGCTGGTTCACGCCGGCCTTCCGCCGGCCGGAAAACATCGCCTATGCCGGCTATTGCAACATGCTGATCCGCCAGCCGGTGGAAGGCTATGTCGCGACCTGTGCTGCGATCCGCGATGCCGATTTCACCGAAGCCGCAGGCCGGATCAAGGTACCGACCATCTGCGTCGTCGGTGATCAGGACGGTTCTACGCCGCCGGATCTGGTGCTTTCGACAGCAAAGCTGATCCCTGGCGCCCGCTACGAAGTGATCAAGGATTGCGCCCATATTCCGCCGGTCGAGCAGCCGGAAGCGCTGAGCGCAATCATTCGCGCCTTCCTCTCATCCATCGGAGAAAAGAGCCCATGAGCGACACCGCGTCCGAACGCTATCACCAGGGCATGGCGACCCGCCGCTCGGTGCTCGGCGATGCCCATGTCGACCGCGCGCAGGCGGCCTCGACCGAATTCGACAGGCCGTTCCAGGAGCTGATCACCGAAGCCGCCTGGGGCCATGTCTGGTCGCGGCCGGAACTGACGAAACGCGAGCGCTCGATGATTACCATCGCGCTGCTTGCGGCACTCGGCCAGGATGACGAAGTGGCGATGCATGTGCGCGCCACAGTGAATACCGGCGCCTCCCGGGAGGATATTCGCGAGGCGCTGCTGCATGTGGCGATCTATGCCGGCGTGCCGGCCGCCAATCACGCGATCAAGATCGCAAAGCAGGTTTTCGAGCAGATGGACGCCGGCAAGGCGGCCTGAGGGGGAGAGAATGTCGGATTTACCGAACCGCAAGCCAGAAACCGGGGCCTTCTTCGCCCGTGACCGCGCCTGGCATCCGCCGGCCTATGCGCCGGGCTACAAGACCTCGCTCCTGCGTTCGCCGCAGCGCGCGCTCCTGTCGCTCGACGGCACGATCTCCGAAATCACCGGCCCCGTCTTCGGCCATTCGATGATCGGCGAGATGGACAACGACCTCATCCACAATTTCGCCCGCCCCGGCGAAAGCGCCATCGGCGAGCGCATCATCGTGCACGGCCGGGTGCTCGACGAGCGCGGCCGGCCGCAATCCGGCGTTCTCGTGGAATTCTGGCAGGCCAATGCCGGCGGGCGCTATCGCCACAAGAAGGAAACCTATCTCGCCGCCATCGACCCGAATTTCGGCGGTTGCGGCCGGTTTGTCACCGACGAGGAAGGCCGGTACTTTTTCCGTACCGTGCGGCCCGGCGCCTATCCCTGGCCGAACGGCGTCAACGACTGGCGCCCTGCCCATATCCATTTCTCGATCTTCGGCCATGGTTTCTCGCAGCGCCTGATCACCCAGATGTATTTCGAGGGCGATCCGATGATCTGGAAATGTCCGATCGTCGGCACGATTCCCGACAAGGCCGCGATCGAGCAGCTCATCGCGCCGCTCGACTGGGGCAACACGATCCCGATGGACAGCCGCGCCTACAAGTTCGATATCGTGTTGCGCGGCCGCCGCTCGACCATGTTCGAAAACAAGCTGGAGGGGAACTGACATGCAGGAACTCGGCTATCTCAAGGAAACCCCGTCCCAGACCGCCGGCCCCTATGTGCATATCGGCCTGACGCCGAATTTCTGCGACATTACAGGCGTCTACGACAGCGACCTCGGCACGCAGATGCTCAACGACAAGACGCTTGGCGAGCGCATCACCGTCAGCGGCCGTATTTTCGATGGCGCCGGCGCCCTCGTTCGCGATGCCGTGATCGAGATCTGGCAGGCCGACAGCGCCGGTCTCTACAACAGCCCCTCGGAAATGCGCGGCACCGCCGACCCGAATTTCACCGGCTGGGGCCGCTGCCCCACCCGCGCCGAGGACGGCGTCTACAGTTTCGAGACCATCAAACCCGGCAAGGTGTCCTTCAAGGACGGCCGCAAGATGGCGCCGCACATCACCTTCTGGATCGTCGCCCGCGGCATCAATATCGGCCTGCATACGCGCATGTATTTTCCGGAGGAACAGGAGGCCAATGCGGCGGATCCGATCCTCTCCCGCATCGAGCACCGCGAGCGCGTGGCAACGCTGATTGCTGCCCGCGACGGCGCGAAACTGAATTTCGACATTTATCTGCAGGGACCGAAGGAGACCGTGTTCCTGGACATTTGAGCCATATCTACCGGCCACTTGCCCGCAATCTGCCGGGCAGGTAGCGTCGATCTCGCCCTGCCTTTCCGGCTGGAGATGATTTAGGCAGGTGGATGGCCAGCGATGAACCGAGATGCCAGATGACGACGTCCCCTTTCGACCATCCCTTCCTTTCCGGCCTGCTTGGCGACACTGAAATCGCCGCCTATTTCTCGGCCGAAGCCGATATCCGGGCCATGCTCTCCTTCGAGGCAGCCCTCGCCCGTGCCGAGGCAACGCACGGCGTCATTCCAGCCGAGGCCGCACGGACGATCGGCGATATCTGCGCAAACTTTGCCGCCGACGTGGACAGCCTGAAGGCGGCGACGGCAAAAGACGGCGTCGTCATTCCCGGCCTGGTCAGGCAGATCAGGCAAGCCGTCGGCAGCGAGGCCGGCGAACACGTCCATTTCGGCGCGACCAGCCAGGACGCGATCGATACCAGCCTGATGCTGCGGCTGAAGTCCGTCACCTTCCTCTTCGGCGGGCGCTTGCATTCCATCGTCACCGGGCTTGCCGGCCTCGAGAGGCAATTCGGCGCCAACCGACTGATGGGCTACACCCGCATGCAGGCCGCCATCCCCATTTCCGCCGCCGACCGTATCGCCGCCTGGCGGATCCCGCTCGAAACCTATCGTGACCGGCTGACGGAACAGACATTCCCGATCCAATTGGGCGGTGCTGCCGGCACGCTCGAAAAACTCGGCCCCGCGGCGGCGTCGGTGCGCGCCTCGCTGGCGCAGGAGCTCGGCCTGACGGAGGAACCGCAATGGCAGAGCCGGCGCATGCATATTGCCGACCTTGCCAACCTCTACTCGCTGATCACCGGCAGCCTCGGCAAATTCGGGCAGGATATAGCGCTGCTGGCGGAGGCCGGCGGCGAAATCGAGCTTGCGGGCGGCGGCGCTTCCTCCGCCATGGCTCACAAGCAGAATCCGGTCGCGGCCGAAACGCTGGTGGCGCTGGCCCGCTTCAACGCCACGCAGCTTTCAGCCATCCACCATTCGCTCGTCCATGAACAGGAGCGCTCGGGTGCGGCCTGGACGCTCGAGTGGCTTGTCCTGCCGCAGATGGTGATGGCGACCGCTGCCTCGCTGCGGTTGGCGAGGGAACTTGCCGGCAATATCAGACGGCTGGGAACAGGCTGATCGCCTTTGCACTCCAGCGGCAAAACCGGCTATGCAGAGCCGTTGATTTTCAGGAGTGCTCCCGTGACCTTTCCGCTCTTCGATCTTTCCGGCCGCCGCGCGCTGGTGACAGGCTCCAGCCAGGGTATCGGCTATGCGCTGGCGCTCGGCCTTGCCGAGCATGGCGCCTCGGTCATCGTCAATGGCCGCAATGCCCAGAAGGCGGAGGCCGCGGCCGAGACCATCCGCGAGCAGAAACATCATGCGGTCAGCGCCGCCTTCGATGTGACGGACGCCCAGGCCAGCCGCGCCGCCATTACCTATATCGAAGCGGAGATCGGCCCGATCGATATCCTGATCAACAATGCCGGCATGCAGTTCCGCACGCCGCTGGAGGAATTCCCGGTCGAGAAGTGGGACGAGCTTTTCCGCACCAATGTGTTCAGCATCTTCTATGTCAGCCAGCCGGTGGCGCAGGCGATGATTGCCCGCGGCCGCGGCAAGATCATCAACATCGCCTCGGTGCAGGCCGAGCTCGCACGGCCGAACATTGCGCCCTATACGGCAACCAAAGGCGCCGTGCGCAACCTCACCCGCGGCATGGCGACCGACTGGGCCAAGCATGGCTTGCAGGTCAACGCCATCGCACCGGGCTATTTCAAGACACCGCTCAATCAGGCGCTGGTCGATGATCCGAAATTTTCCAGCTGGCTCGAAACGCGCACACCGGCCGGCCGCTGGGGCAACGTGGAAGAACTGGTGGGGGCGGCCGTCTTCCTGGCGTCGAATGCTTCGTCCTTCGTCAATGGCCATATGCTGATGGTTGACGGCGGGATCACGGCGTCGCTCTGAGGCTAATCGCCTCCTCCGTCACCACCGCCATCGCCTCCATCATCGCAGTCAAAACTCAACTTGAGGCCGGCTTCAGCTCGGCCACGAACGAAACGCCCTGGAAATCGCAGGCGTGTCCCCAGCGGGGGTTCCAAGGCAGGAATACGGCAGTACGACGATCAGGATAGAAACAACCGAGAGGCCTATGAGGATCTCCGTGACTGGAGCCAAGTTTGCTCCGAAGGTTGCCTGAGGAAATCATCCCAGCAATATCGGCGGGAAACAAGAACCATTCAATTTGGAGCATGCCTCAATCCGCGACCATATTGCCCCGCCGCATAAGCCCCATCAGGATGAGCGGCAGCAGCGTCGTGATGCAGATGGCAATAAAGGCCATCGCCATGCCGAGGCCGATCGAACCCTGCTCGAACTGGCGCCAGATGAACGTGGCGATCGTCTGCATGCCGACAGGCGCCACGACGACGGACGCGACCAGTTCGCGCGAGGCGAGCGCGAAGACCAGCAGCATGGAAGAGGCGAGGCTCGGAAAGACGAGTGGCAGCAGGATGCGGCGGAATGCCGTCACGCCACTGGCCCCGCAAACGCGGGCTGCCGCCTCCAGGTTGTCGCCGATCTGCTGGAAGGCTGCCGTCGTGTAGCGCACCGGCTGCGGCAGCAGGATGCAGCAATAGGCCAGCAGCAGGATGAAAGCGGTGTTGTAGGGCGTGAACGGCAGGCCCGGCATGTTCCAGGCAAGGATGAGGCCGACGGCAACGACGATGCCCGGCAGGGCATTCGGCAGGATGGTCATCACATCGATTGCCGTGCGGCCGGACATCCTGGTCTTCACCACCGTATAGGCGGCGGTCACGCCGATCAGGCCCGTTATCAGCGCCGTGCCGATGCCGAGCGAGAAACTGTTGATCAGCGCGGTCACCGCACCGGCACTGTTGCCGAAGACCGCCGTGAAATTGTCCAGGCTGACATTGTCGAAGGCGAGACCGCCGGATATCGTGCGGGCCAGTGCCGTTGCAAGGATCGCGAGCAGCGGCACGCCCGTCGCAAGAAACGCGACGACGGCAAAAGCGATCATGACAGGCACTTTCAGCGCGCCGAGCGGCCGTTTATCCTTGGCCGTCGGCTTGCCGCCCACCGTCTGGTAGGAGCGGCGGGCGAGAATCCAGCGTTGCAGGAGGAAGGTGACGAGCGACATGGCGACCAGCACCAGCGACAGGATGGCAGCTCCCGGCAGATCGATCGGCCAGTCGGTGACGCGCAGGTCGATGCCCGTCACCAGAACCTGAAAACCAGCGCGTCGGCCGAGCGCTGCCGGTGTGCCGTATTCTTCGATCGCAGCGGCAAAGACCAGCATCAGGCTCGCCGTCAGGCCGGGTGCCGAGAGCGGCAGCGTGATGCGCCAGAAGGCGCGCGCCGGCGAGGCGCCGAAGACGCGGCCGACATCGGCGTAGCGTGCGCCGACGGCCTCGACCGTGCGCGATACGGCGAAATAGACGACCGGGAACGTGTTGAAGGCCATGACCAGCGTCATGCCGAAGATCGAAAACAGGAAGGGCGCGAGATTGAAGCCCGCAAGCTGCTGCAGATAGCCGCGCGGCTGCAGCGTCATGATCCAGCCGAGTGTCGCGATATAGGGCGGGATCATGAAGGGCACGAGCAGAAGCACGTCCCAGAGGGGCGCAAACGGAATCCTGTAGAGGGCGCGGAATACGCCGAGCGGTACGGCGACCAGCGCCGAGGCGAGCACGACGCAGCAGCCAAGCAGGATCGTATTGCCGCCCATGCGGATCAGGGAACTGTCGGCAAGCGTTGCATAGAGCGAGGAGAAAGGGCTCGCAAACGAGCCCTGTCCGAGTTCGGGGAAAATGCCTTGCAGCACCACCGCGATGAAGGGAACGGCAACCACGAGAGCGAGGCCCGCTGTTGCCAGCCAGGCGGCCGGAGCCGTGCCGCCGATGCCGTTTCCTCTCATCAATCCGGACCTTACTTGGCGCCGTAGAGATCGGCGAAGGTCTTCAGCGTTTCCTTGCGCTTGCCGTAGACAGCGGCCGTGTCGTACTTCAGGAGCGTCAGGTCGCCGATCAGCGGACGGGAAGCGGCAACGTCGGTGCGCGACGGCATCAGCATTTCGCCGGCAACGAGTGCCTGACCTTCGTCAGACAGCATGTAGTCGATGAACTTCTTGGCGTCGTCCTGGTTCTTGGACCAGTTCATGATCATGGCCGGGCGCGGCGCGATGACCGTGCCGGACTTCGGGAACACGACTTCGATATTCTCGCCCTTCTTCTGGGCAGCAAGAGCGATGTAATCGACAGCGCCGAAGACGACAGCCTTCGCACCCTGCAGAACCGGGTTCAGCGCGTCGGCATTTGCACCGGCGATGATGGCGCCGTTGGCCTGCAAAGCCTTGAACAGCTTCCAGTCGTCCTGGCCGGCGAGAGCGGCGGTCAGTTCGAAGGAGGAGCCGGACTGTGCCGGGTCCGGAATGTTGACGAGGTCCTTGTATTCCGGCTTCGTCAGGTCGGCCCATTCAGCCGGCTTCGGCGTGCCGCTCTTGGTGTTCCAGACGATGCCGAGCGCCGAGATGCCCTGCGCAACGGCGCCTTCGGACTTCAGGAAATCCGGAACCTTGGCAGCGTTCGGGCTTGCATAGTTGACGAGCCAGCCGCGCTTGGCGAAGTCGTTTGCCGTATCCCAGGAAGCGGAGATGACAACGTCGACAACCGGGTTGGCGGCTTCGGCTTCGATACGGGCCATGACCTTACCGGTCGTCGCTTGGAATACGTTGACCTTGACACCGGTCTGCTTGGTGAAGCCGGCCGACAGCTTGTCGATCAGGCTCTGCGGGCCAGCGGTGTAAACAGTGACGTCGGCATGGGCGACACCGGCCATCAGGGCAGCGGCGACAACGCCAAAAGTGATACTCTTCAACGACTTAAACATGTTCCACTTTCTCCTCTATGGATTGGGGTATTTCCTGCTGAAACCAACGGATCTGCGCTGTGTCGATCACAAGGCCGATCGCCTCGCCGGCGCGCAGCTTGGCGCGGCTCAGAACCTGCAACTCCAGGCCCGGCAAGCCCGCGAGCGAAACGCTTGCCAGATGGCCGTCGCCGCGAAACTGCGAGCGCAGCACAGTCGCGGCAAGGCGGCCGGCAGAGACCTCGCCGGCCGCAATAGAGGCGACCGGGATCAGCACGCGGGCGCTGTTGCCCGCAACACCTTCGGCATCGCCGAGCACGATATCGCTGCCCTTGAAGTGCCAGACGTGCCCGCGCCGCTCGATATCGGCAAGGCAGCCAAGCCGCAGGAAATCGGCAACCTCGGGGCTCGCCGGCCGCTCGATCAGATCGTCGGGCGAGGCAAGCTGTTCGATCCGGCCGGAGCGCATGACAGCGACCTCGTCGGCCAGCGTCAGCGCCTCGCTATGGTCGTGCGTCACATAGATCGCCGTCAGGCCGAGCGTGGAGATGAGTTCGGCAAGCTCGCCCACCATGTTTTCGCGCAACTCGCGGTCAAGGTTCGAAAGCGGTTCGTCGAAAAGGATAAGCTGCGGCTCGGCGACGATGGCGCGCGCAATCGCCACGCGCTGCTGCTGGCCTCCGGAAAGATCGCTCGGCCGCCGGTCGGCATAGGCGGACAGGCCGACGCGCTCCAGCGCCCGCATCGTCCGGGTCTGGCGCTCGGCCCTGCCGACGTTGCGCATTTCCAGCGGAAAGGAAACATTGCCGCCGACAGTCAGATGCGGCCAGAGCGCGTAATCCTGAAAGACCATGCCAAGCCCGCGCCGCTCCGGCGGAACGAAAACGCCGGTCGCGCCATCGGCAACCATGGTACCGGCAATCGAAACGGACCCTCTGGTCGGCGCAAGCAGACCCGCCACCAGCCTCAAGAGCGTGGTCTTGCCGCATCCAGATGGGCCGAGCAGCGCCAGCGTCTTGCCTTTTTCCAGAGAAAAATCAATGCCTTTAAGGATCTGCGTCGATCCGTAACTCAATTCCAGACCTGCCGCTGCAACGGCGGAAGACGATCGAACTGAGGGGGTGTTCATGGGCAGACCAAATGTCGCTTAAAGAAAGTATGGCGACATTTAGGCATCCCGGATGACAGCTTTGCGACAGTTTTGCTTCAGTTTTATGACAATACCCTTGACGGAAGCGAGCCGCGGCTTTTCCCCGAGCCGGCGGCCGACATGCCAGCCGTTAGGGCCATAAAATCAGGGGGTTTGCATTTTCGGTCGCGCGCAACCATTTAAGATGAACGAACCCGCGGATGTGTCGCGACCTCGCATATGCCGGAACGTTTACCGAAAACGAACCATACCGGCTTGCATTCTGAGCCAAAAGCCGATTGCTTAGGAAAATCTACTTCTTCTTCGGCTAGCCGTTGGAAGAGTGCGAGGGGATATAGGCAAACCCGTGGAATTCTGCAGCTTCGGATCGGGATCGATGGTGACTACGATGATGAAGCGGGAAAGCTGGTTTGAAGGAAAATGAGCAACGATCTGTTTCAGGTAAAATTTTGGGGCGTCCGGGGAAGCATCCCCGTATCAGGCCCGGAATTCGACCGATATGGAGGCAACACCTCCTGCATAGAAATTCGCTGCGGCGAGCACCGGATGATCTTCGACGCGGGCTCGGGACTGCGCGAGGCCGGGCTTTCGCTTCTTGCGGACGAGGTCCGCGATGTCGACCTCTTCTTCAGTCACTGCCATTACGACCACATCATCGGCCTGCCCTTCTTCAAGGCGATCTACTATCCCTCGATCAACGTCAACATCTGGTCCGGTCATCTTGACGGCAAGATGAGCACGCGCGAGATGGTGGAGCAGTTCATCAGCCCGCCGTGGTTCCCGGTAAAGACCGATATCTGCCAGGCGACGATGAACTTCCGCGATTTCCACGCCGGCCAGACGCTGACCCCGCACAAGGGCGTCGAGATGCAGACCTATATGCTGAACCATCCGGGCGGCGCGATCGGCTATCGCATCCACTGGAAGGGCCGTATCGTGGCACTGATCTACGACATCGAGCACGTTCCGGGCACGCATGACCCGGTGGCGCTCGAGATGATGAAGGATGCCGATCTCGTCGTCTACGATTGCACCTATAACGAAGACGAGATGCAGCGATTCAAGGGCTTTGGCCATTCCACGTGGCAGCACGGCACGGAACTGGCGAAAATGGCAGGCGCCAAGCGCTTTGCCCTGTTCCATCATGCGCCCTCGCGCACCGACGAACAGCTTGCCGTGATGGAAAGCGAGGCGCAGGCCGCCTTTGCCGGCGCCTTTGCCGCCCGCGACAATCAGGTGATCGACATCTGATCCTGCACCAGCGACGCTGCTGAGACCCATTCCACTGCGGGATGGCCTGCCGTCGCCTCGAAGAGTTCGGCAAGGAAATCCCAGGCGGCCGCGTCATGCACCAGATGGTGCCCGAGCACGCCGATCGGCTCGCTGCGGCCCTCGAACCTGTCCTGCAGCTCCGCGACCAGTTCGCCGATCAGCTCAGCCATCGGCCGCCCGCCGCGCGTGCCGTGCCAGTCCATCAGGTCGACATGGGTGTTGACGATAGCGAGCGGGCCTTTTCCCTTGACCCGGCCGTAGGTGGAAAGCGATTGGAAGCCGAGTGCCGGAAGCTTGGGAACGAGGCCCTTGTCGATCCGGTTCCAGGGTGGGACCAGCATGGTCAGAAAGCGTGTCGGGTAGAGATCCTTCAGCTTCAGGAAGCCTTCAAAAAGCTCGCCGAGAACGGTTTCTTCCAGACGTGGTCCGCCCAGTTCCTGCTTCTTCTCATCGGGTCCGGCATGATTGTGATGCGCCCAGCCGTGGACAGCCACGCTGACATGCGCTTCCTCCGCAAGCCGCTGCGCGAGCGGCGTGCCTGTAAAGGCCGGAATGACGGCAAGAGTGATGGGGATATGATAGTTTTTCGTCTCGGCAATCAGCCGCTCAACCGCCGCCGTCGGCTCGATTGCATCGTCGTCCCGCAACCAGAGCCGCGCTACGCGGCCAGCGTCTCGCCAGCGCTCCAGCTCCCGATGCAACGGCTCGCGAATGGTGCTATCGATCATATGTTGCCCCTGCATGATTGCGTAGGATCAAATCCAGTTCTCTCGCCGCGCCGGCAAGCGAGCGCTCGTTGATGACAAAGCTTCGGGCGGCGAATGACATGGCCTCACGACGCGCCCCATCGTCCAGCAGCCCGGCAATGGCGCGCGCGTAAGCTCCCACATCGCCATCAGCCGTCAACAGCCCGGTGATGTCGGCCTCAACCACGGCGGCCACGCCGGCGGTCCTCTGCGCCACGACAGGAAGCCCCGCCGCCTGCGCTTCGAGATAGGCCAGTCCGTAGGCTTCGCCGCAGCCCGGCCAGACATAGATGCCGCCCCTTGATAGCAGGCTGGCTATGTCCTCCGGCTCCCTCTGGCCGAGCCAGTCGATACGACCGGACGCAAAGCCTGCAAACAGCGCCTCCACCTCGCTCCTCAGCGGACCGCCGCCGACGATGCCGAGCGTCCACGGCCGATCCTCGATGACGCGGAGCGCCGCAGAGAGCATCCTGTAGCTCTCCATCTTGTCGCCGGCCCGCATCATCGCCACGGTCATCAATCGTTGCGGATCGGGATCAGGCTTTACCGGCTCGAAGAGCGCCGTGTCGATAAAAGGTTTCAATCCTGCGATACGCGCTTCGGGAAAGGCGTCTTCCAGCCCTCGGCGATCGCGGTCCGTGAAGGCGATATTGATGGCCGCCCGACGGATCGCCTCGCCCACCGGTGTCTGAAAGTCCGTCCAGCCCGTCGCATCGCGCTTGCGCGAATAGGATGCTTCCGCCGTGACATAGGGAATGGCGAATTCGGCTGCGATCCCCGGCCCGAGGAGATCAGGGGATTTGTAATAGGGGTGATAGCAGAACCAGAGCTCCGGTTTCGGCTCCTGCTGCCACTTGCGTCTCAGCCTTTCGCGTTCCTCTTCGGCCTTCACCCGCAGTTCGGCTGCCGCTTCCGGCGTACCGGCATAGATGCGCAGTTCGGATACGACTTCGACCGAGTGGCCCGCCATTTCCAGCGCCCGCACCAATAGCTGCGCCATCAGCCGGTCGCCCGAAGGCACCGGATGGTTCGGCGATTTCATCGGCGCGTAGAAAGCGATCCGCATCGCGACACTCCGCCTGTGACAGTGTGTTTACAATCGGCGCTCGCGCCGCAAGCGAAAATTTCCGCTATTGTCACTATCCTTGAACGATACAGACAGGCATACCGAAGCGATCGTGATTAGACGAGACGATAATTCCGCCCTTTTTCGTCTTCTCTAGTGCATTTGCGATTTGAGCTTCAAGAACAGGAATTGATGACGACGGTCTGGGCCACAGGGATTTTTTCGGAGCGCGCAATCAGGAAGGCCAGGCTCGGCTCCGGCCTTGTGATGTTTGTCTTCATCATCCTGCACATGTCGAACCATGCGCTGGGGCTCGTTTCACTGACGGCGGCCGACGATGCGCGCCGGCTGTTTCTGGCGATCTGGCGCAATCCGCTCGGCACCGTGGTCTTCTACGGCTCGGTCCTGGTCCACATGTCCCTGGTACTGCGCGGGCTCTATATGCGTCGCAGCCTCGTCATGCCCAGGAACGAGATGGCACAGATCGTTCTTGGGCTTCTCATTCCGCTGCTGCTTATCGACCATGTCGTCGGCACGCGCATCGTCCATGCGCTCTACAGCTATACCGACAATTACGAGACGATCGTTCGCACGCTCTGGATCAATTCGCCCGACAACGGCGTGCGCCAGACGTTCGCGCTGCTTGCCGTCTGGATCCACGGCTGTATCGGCATCCATTTCTGGCTGCGCTATCGGCCCTGGTACGACAATTCCGCATCGCTGCTTCTGGCGATCGCCATCCTGCTGCCGGTGCTGGCGCTGCTCGGTTTCGTCGAAATGGGCCGCACCCTGTCCGATCCCTCCTATATCGAGGCAGAATCCGGGCACTACGAGGAAACGATCAATACGCTTTATTACAATAATCCTGATGCGCGCGCGCAAATCGCGACGATTCGCGCCGGGCTCTACGGCAGCTTCTCCGCAGCGCTTGCCCTCGTCATCCTCGCACGGGCGCGCCGGAAGCTGAAAGAGCGGACGAACCAGGTCGCGGTTCACTATCCCGGCGGCGAGACCGTGCGCGTTCCACGCGGCTTCACCGTGCTGGAGGCAAGCAGGCTTGGCGGTCTGCCGCATTATTCGGTCTGTGGCGGCAAGGGCCAGTGCTCCACCTGCCGTGTGCAGATCCTCGGCGACTACTGGACCCTGCCGCCGCCGGACAAGCTGGAGCAGACGACACTGAAACGCATCAACGCGGCACCTGACGTGCGCCTCGCCTGTCAGCTCCGCCCGGACAAGAACCTGACCGTCGCGCCGCTGCTCGTGCCGCAGACAGAGGCTGCCCTTCCCGCCAACAGCCAGGAAACCAGTCCCGGCCGCGAGCGCGAGATCGCAGTCCTCTTCTGCGACATGCGCCACTTCACAACGCTGACCGAGACCCGCCTGCCCTTCGACGTTGTCTTCCTGCTCAACCGTTATTTCGGGATCGTCGGCAAGGCGGTGGAACAGGCAGGAGGACGGCTCGACAAATTTATCGGCGACGGCGCCATGGCACTCTTCGGCCTCAACAGCACGCCCGAGGAAGCCTGCCGGCAGGCGGTGGCGGCCGCAACCACAATTGTTGCCGAAATTGAAAAGCTCGCCGCCGAACTTGCCGGCGAACTGCCCTTGCCGCTGGAGATCGTTATCGGCATCCACACCGGCCCGGCCGTCGTCGGCACGATGGGCTATGGGCGCGTGCGCAGCCTGACGGCCGTCGGCGATACGGTCAATGTGGCAAGCCGTCTGGAAACGGCAGCCAAGGAACTCAACGCCGCCATCGTCATTTCCGAGCCGGTCGCGAGGCACGCGGGCATCAATGCGGAGACGGTCGAAAGCTGCGAAATCAACGTGCGCGGCCGCGCGCTCCCCTTGAAAGTCTACGTGGTCCCGAGAGAGAAAGCGGCCGAACCGCTCAAGGAAAGACAATGATGCCCGGCCAAGCATGGCTTACTGCCAAATATTGGAAGCGCCGTCTGCGCAAGGCGCGCAATGCGCTGGCCACACGCTTCTTCGATACCCGCTTCGGCCGCCGGCTGCTGATCGAGAATATCGGGCCGCGCGTGACCTCCATGACGGTCGATGCCGGCGATCACCTGATGAGTTTTTCGCCCGCCGACTATATCGGCCGCAAGGTTTTCCGGAAGGGCCATTTCGAACGCGGAGCCGTCGACCGGCTGCTCGTGATCCTGCGCCAGCACGGCCTGCTGAAGAAGGACGGCACGCTTCTGGAGATCGGTGCCAACATCGGCACCCAGACGGTCTATTTTGCGCTGGCCCGCGCCTTTGCCGGAATCGTCAGCATCGAACCGGACCCGCGCAATTTCCGCCTTCTGGAACAGAATATCCGCCAGAACAGCCTCACCGACACGGTCCGCCTCGTCAACTGTGCCGCGGGCGAAGCCGAAGGCGAGATCGACTTCTTCCTCAACCGCGCCAATCACGGCAAGAGCAGCGCCATCCGCCAGAGCGCCAGCGACGAGAAGATCAGCGTACCGGTGCGGTCGGTGACGGGCATTCTCGACGGTCTCGGCATTGACGAAGCGGAGATCGGTCTCGTCTGGATGGATATCGAGGGTTACGAGCCTGTCGCCTGCCGTTCGATGCTGCCGCTGCTTGCCCGCCGCGCGCCGCTTTACATGGAATTCACGCCGCTCTTTTACGGCCCGGAGGGGACGCGGGATTTCGTCGCGTGGCTCGCCGGCTTCTACGAGGACTGCCTCGTCTTCTTCGAGGATCATGAGCAGGAGATGAAGGTGCGCGACCTGCCCGGCGGCCTCGACCAGTACGACGTGCTGTTCCTGCCGTAGGGCTTATTTCCGCCGGTAGAGGAAATACCGCCCTTCCTTGATTCCATCGGGCAGCGGCAGCGGCAAAAGGTCGGGGTGATCCAGCGGCAGGCCGCTGACGGCGATACCGTCATGAACCAGCACGCCAGCCATCAGTTGCGGCAGCCAGGTCAGCGTCACGGCATCGATCTCGTCATGGCCGGTGCCGATATCGGCATGGGCAAGCGCGGCGTCGATCCCGAGAAAGGCCTGGCCGGTATCGCGGATATTGCCCGTCACCATATTTTCGGCCGGCGGCGTGGAGGTGGAATAGGAGCGGATTTCCCAATCGAAGGCGATAATGCGGCGGTCGGGAAAATGCTCGCGCAGATGGTCGTAGGTGCGGCCGTTGCCAAGGCCGAATTCGAGCACTGGCCCTTCCACCTCTTCCACCAGACCAACGATGGCATTGAGAATATCGCGTTGAGCCGTCAATCGGCGAATGAAGCTGTCGAGGCGGCTCATCTTGTCCTGTCCGTCATAAAATATGTCAGCGGTGCTACCATATTGATGCCGTGCAAGTCGATTGCCGGAAACGCAAATTGCCGTTGCAGCGACAATAAGGGTCTGTGATAAACTCGGCGCATGAACGAGATGTCCGACGACGCATTCTTTGCCAACGTGCCTGTTTTCAGTGACTTCGAAGGCGTGACCGACGAAAGCAATTATCAGCCGCTGCCCGAAGGGTGGGTGCTGGCAATGGCCGATATCGTCGGCTCCACGAAAGCGATATCCGGCGGCCGCTACAAGGACGTCAACATGGCCGGCGCCAGCGTTATCTCCGCAGTGCTGAACGCCGTCGGCAAGGGTGACTACCCTTTTGTCTTTGCCGGCGACGGCGCGCTGATTGCCTTGCCCGCTTCGCTGGAGAAAGAAGCGCGCGAGGCGCTGGCGGCGACACAGGTGTGGGTGAAGGAGGATCTGGATCTCGATCTGCGCATCGCCATCGTGCCGATCGCCGATATCCGCGCGGAAGGTCTCGATGTGCGTGTCGCCCGCTACTCGGCCAGCCCCTATGTCACCTATGCGATGTTCTCGGGCGGCGGCACGAGCTGGGCCGAAAAGAACATGAAGATGGGCCGTTACGGCGTCGAAAGGGCTGCACCGGGCACCCGGCCGAACCTTGCCGGCCTCTCATGTCGCTGGAGCCCGATCGAGGCCCGCAACGGCGAGATCGTTTCGATCATCGCCGTGCCCGGCGAGGGCGGCCCCGGGCCGGAATTTCAGGCCCTCGTCACCGGCATCGTTTCCATCACCGCCGAACAGAACCGCAGCGGGCATCCCGTGCCGGAAGAGGGGCCGGAACTCGCCTTCTCGATGAAGGGCATCAATCGCGAGGTGAACGCCACCGCACCCGAGGGCAAGCGCCTGCGCCAGAGGCTCTTCATTCTCCTGCAGATCGGCCTGACCGTTCTTCTGCACAAATTCGGCATCACCTTCGCCCATTTCAACGCGCGCCGTTACAGGAAGGACGTTTCGGGCAATTCGGATTTCCGCAAGTTCGACGACGGCCTGAAGATGACCATCGACGTCGACGCCACCCACCTTGCCCGTATCGAGACGCTGTTGAAAGAGGCGCAGGAAAGGGGCGTGGCCCGCTATGGCCTGCACCGCCAGTCATCGGCACTGATGACCTGCTTCGTGCCGACGCCGCTGTCGCGCGACCACATGCACTTCATCGACGGTGCCGCCGGCGGTTATGCCGTTGCCGCCAGCCAGATCACCGGCAAGCAGCTTTCCGGCATTTTGGTTACGCCTTGATGAGGTGATCGGCCGAGAGGCCGAGCCGGCCGAACACGTTTCGGGTATCGACAATCAGCCTGGCGTTCTTCGAAAGAGCCGCATAGTCGATTATGTCGTGATCGGTCGCGATGAGGACCACGTCGTATCCCGCAACGGCTTCCGGCGTCAGATCGATGGATTTGCGGCCCTTCAGCGCCTGATATTCGCGGGTCGGCGGAATCTCGGCGACGAAGGGGTCGTGATAATCCGCCTTGCCGCCGCGTTCCTCGATGATCTCGATCAGGCGCAGCGACGGGCTTTCCCTGATATCGGCGACGTTCTTCTTGTAGGCGAGGCCAAGCACGAGGACGCGGGAGCGGCTGAGCGCCTTGCCCGCACGAATATCCAGCGCCTCGGCCAGCTTGCCGACGACATAGCGCGGCATCGCCGAATTGATCTCGCCGGCGAGTTCGATGAAACGGGTCGGCAGCTCGAATTCGCGCGACTTCCAGGTGAGGTAGAAGGGGTCGATCGGAATGCAGTGACCGCCAAGACCGGGACCGGGATAGAAGGGCATATAGCCGAACGGCTTGGTTTTGGCCGCGTCGATGACTTCCCAGACATCGATGCCCATTGCCGCATAGACGGTCTTCAGCTCGTTGACGAGAGCGATGTTGACCGAGCGGAAGATGTTTTCGGTGAGCTTGACGGCTTCCGCCGTCGCATTGGAGGAAACCGGAACGACGCTCGAGACGGCGGCACCGTAGAAGGATTTCATCAGCGACAGGGCTTGTGCGCCATCGCCCGCAACGACTTTCGGGATGGTGGCCGTGTGGTAATTCTGGTTGCCGGGATCCTCGCGCTCCGGCGAAAAACCGACGAAGAAATCGGAACCGGACTTAAGCCCGGTCTCTTCGAGAATGACCTTCACGATATCGTCGGTGGTGCCGGGATAGGTGGTCGATTCCAGCACGATCAGCTGGCCCGCGCGCAGATGGGCGGCAATCGACCGCGACGTCGCCTCCACGAAGGAAAGATCGGGATCGCGATGTTTCGTAAGCGGCGTCGGGACGCAGATGACGATCACGTCGCAATCCGAGAGGCCGGCGAAATCGGTCGTCGAGACAAAGCGCCCGGCATCAATCTCGGCCGTCAGCGCCTCGTTTGTCACCGCGTCGATGTAGGAGCGGCGGGCATCCAGCGCGACGATCTTCTTCGGATCGATGTCGAAGCCGGTCACGGCAAAGCCGCTGCGGGCGACCGCCATCGCCAGCGGCAGGCCGACATAACCGAGACCGATGATGCCGGCGCGCGCCGCGCGCGTCTCAATCTTCTTGGAAAGTGTCTCGAAAGTGGAAGAGCGTGCGTCCAAGGCCATGCCTCTTGCGAAAAGTGAATCCGAAGGCTGATCTAATGCATGATCCCGCCAAATTAAACCCGGCCTGCAACCGACACCTAACTGCGCCATGCGCCGGCTTCATCGGCCGGGTGTGGCCCGAATGACCCGGGGTCGGCCATCCCGGCAACCGGGACGCACAAAAAAAATCGCAATCCCATTGTTTCGCACTTTCAGCGTGCCTATTTTGGCAAATGATAATGAACCACTTTGCAAAGATTGCTCGCCCGTTTCCAGGAGGTCGGAAGCCGGCGGGTGTCAAAGCCGGTTGTCGGCAATCGTTGACACGATAATACCGCTCGTACATCCTGATTTTTTTTGTGATCTGCTCACCGTGAACGGGCAGGTCATGGTCGTTTTTGCATTTCGGGATGGACGTGCGACATGAGGATAATACCAAGAATGAGCACGATCGAATCCAGCGTATCCTCCATTTTGTTGGACCGTGTTGCTGAATGGCTGACGAATTCTTCGCTGGCCGGTGACGACCTTGAAAACATCGTGCGCGGTTTCTGCGAGCGGCTTGCGGCCGCCGGCCTGCCGCTCGCGCGCGTGCACCTGACCTTCTCGATGCTGCATCCGCTCTACGATGCGCTGAGCTTCACCTGGAAGCGCGCCAGCGGCGTGACCATCGAAGGCTTCCGCATGCCGGCCGGCCAGAAGCCGGACCGTTTCCTGCAAAGCCCCTATTTCCATCTTCTCGACAACAACCTGCAGCATATACGCCGCCGCATCATGCCTGACGGCCCGAGCGAGTTTCCGATCTTCGAGGATCTCAGGCAGGAAAGGATCACCGATTACCTCGCCTTCGTGCAGCCATTCGGCGACGGATCGGTGCAGGGCATGATGGGCTCCTGGTCGACCGACAGCTCCGCCGGTTTTTCCGACGACATGATCGATGCGCTGCTGCGCATGCAGAACCATCTGGCGGTGGCTGCCAAGATGGCGGTGCTTGCCAAGCTCGCCAACAATATGCTGACCACCTATCTCGGCGGCGACGCCGGCAAGCGCGTGCTGAACGGCCAGGTTCGCCGCGGCGACGGTGAAACGATCCGTGCCGCTCTCGTCATGGCCGACATGCGCGAATCCACCATGTATGCCGAGAAGGAAGGCCGGCAGGCCTATATCGATACGCTGAACCAGTTCTTCGACGCGATCGCCGCGCCCTTCAACCGCAACGGCGGCGAAATCCTGAGCTTCCTCGGTGACGGCTTCCTGGCCGTCTATCCCTGCGGCCGTCACAAGGACCCATCCAAGATCGCCTGCGAGGCAGCGCTTTCTGCCGTGCACCATGCGCAGGCGCGGGTTGCCGAATTGAACAAGGATCGCGAGGCGAAGGGCCTGCCGAAAATCGGCTACGGCATCGGCCTGCATGTCGGCAATGTCATGTTCGGCAATGTCGGCCTGAAGGACCGCCTTACCTTCTCCGCCTTCGGCTCCGCTGTAAACGAGGTGCAGCGCCTGCAGGTGCTGACGAAGAAATACGGCCGGGAGGTCGTCGCAAGCCAGGCCTTTGCCGGCTATTGCGGCGGCGAATGGATCACGCTCGGCGAGGAAAAACTGCGCGGCATCCGCCAGAAGGTCACAGTGCTTCAGCCGCGAGCGCCGACATCCGGCATCCACGTCGACGAAGGTTTCCGCGAATCCGTGCAGAACGGCCTTTCGGAAGCCGAACAGGTCATCATGCTTCACCGCGACAAGAAACAGGTAAAACGTACGCCGATCGAAAAATTCATTCAGTAATTACGCGCGAACATTGCAGCGGCGTTGGCCGCTGCACCGTATATGGCCACCCTCGCATCAGGCGCCTTGCAAAACAGGCGCCGTGCGTTGTTTTTCCCATGTCTGTCATCAACTGGACACCCCGTTTACGGTACGATAGTGTGCCTTAACGGGAACACATAAGGACTGGGGAATTTCATTGGTATGGCGTCTGCAGCCGATCTGTTGCGTATTGAGAACCTGGATGTCGCCTTCTCCGTCTTCGGCGACCGGCTGCGTGTCGTAAAGGAAGCCAATCTCCGCATTCTGCCAGGCAAAGTGACTGCCCTTGTCGGCGAAAGCGGCTCGGGAAAATCGGTCATCAGCCAGTCGATCATGGGCATCCTGCCGGCACCCGCCCAGGCGAGCGGCCGCATCCTGTTTACCGACCCGCTGGACGGCAAGGCGACCGATATTCTCTCCCTGTCGCGCGACAGCGCCGAGATGCGCGACCTGCGCGGCCGCCGCATGGCGACCATCTTCCAGGAGCCGATGACCTCGCTCTCGCCGCTCCACACGGTCGGCAACCAGATCAGCGAAGTGCTGTTGATCCATACGGATGCCGACAAGAAGGAAGCGCGCGAGCGCACCGAGGAAATGCTCGGCCTCGTCGGCTTTTCCAATCCGAAACGCACTTACGACATGTATCCGTTCGAGCTTTCGGGCGGCATGCGCCAGCGCGCGATGATTGCCATGGCGCTGATCTGCAAACCGGCGCTGCTGATCGCCGACGAGCCGACCACCGCGCTCGACGTGACGATCCAGGCGCAGATCCTCGAACTTCTGCGCGACCTGCAGGCCAAGCTTGGCATGGCCATGCTGCTCATCACCCATGACCTCGGTGTCGTCGCCAACATGGCCGACGAAGTGGTGGTGATCTATCACGGCGAGATCATGGAAGCCGGCCCGGTCGAGGCAATCTTCCGCAATCCGCAGCATCCCTATCTCAAGGCCCTGATGGCCGCGGTTCCGCATTTCGACATGAAGCCGGGCGAGCGGCTGAAAGCCCTGCGCGAGGTTCCGGTCAATCTGGAATCGCTGATCGGCAAGAAGAAGCCGGTTGAAAAGGAAGCGCCTGGCACGCTGCTTTCCGTCTCCAATCTTTCCAAGACCTACAGGACGCGCAAGCGCGGCTTTTTCGGCGGCCAGGAAGCGGCCATCGTGCATGCCGTGGATGATGTCAGCTTCGATATCCGCCGCGGCGAATGCCTGGGGCTCGTCGGCGAATCCGGCTGCGGCAAGACCACGGTCAGCAAGATTCTCATGCGTGCGATCACTCCGGATAGCGGCGCGGTCGTCTTCAACGACGGCAAGGAGACTATCGACGTCCTCTCCGTCAAGGGTTCGGAGCTGCAGGACCTGCGTACCAAGATCCAGATGGTTTTCCAGGACCCGGTCTCGTCGCTCTCGCCGCGCATGACGGTGCGCAATATTCTCAGCGAACCGCTGGAAATCCATGATCGCGGCGACAGCGCCGAGCGCAGGGCCAAGGTCGAGGCGCTGATGGGCGCGATCGGCCTCGACCGGCGTTATCTCAACCGCTATCCTCACAGCTTCTCCGGGGGGCAGCGCCAGCGCATCGGGATTGCGCGTGCACTGGCGCTCGGTCCCAAGCTCATCATCCTCGACGAGCCGGTCTCGGCCCTTGACGTCTCGGTGCAGGCACAGATCCTCAATCTCTTGAAGGATCTGCAGAAGGAACTGGGGCTCACCTATCTCTTCATCTCGCACAATCTAGCCGTCGTCGACTATATGGCAGACCGCATCGCCGTCATGTGCAAGGGCCGCATCGTCGAGATCGCCCCGCGCGAAATCATCCTGCGCAATCCGGTCCATCCCTATACGAAATCGCTGCTTGCCGCCGTTCCCTTCCCGGATCTCGACAGGCCGCTCGACTTCAAGGCGCTGCAGGAAAACGGTGCAGCCGACAAGCAGAATTGGGGCCAGGTCTTCACAGCCGAGCATGACGATGCCTCCGAACTCGCCTTTGCCGATCTCGGCGGCGGTCATCTGGTGCGCGCCCGCAAGGGCGCCGATGCAAAGGAACTGGTCTGATGGTGACGCGCCGCATCTTCCTCGGCGGTCTGATCGGCTCGGCTATCGCACCCTCGGTGTTGCGGGCACAGCAGGTCGCCGAGCCCGAATTTTTAAAGGCCCGGCTCGCCGACGGCAGCCTGCCGCCAATGGCGCAGCGCATCCCGGTCGAACCGCGTGTCGTCGATCTCAAGGAGATGGGCCGCGTGCCCGGCACCTATGGCGGCAACGTGCGCACCATCATCGGCAGCGCGCGCGATATCCGCTATATGACCGTCTACGGCTATTCGCGGCTCATCGGCTATGACACCAAGCTACAGTTCCAGCCCGATATCCTGCGCGACTTCACCTCTGAGGATGCTACGGTTTTCACCTTCCGCCTGCGCGAGGGGCACAAATGGTCGGACGGCCATCCCTTCACGGCGGAAGCCTTCCGCTACTGGTGGGAAGACGTCATCCTCAACAAGGAACTGACGCCCGGCGGCGGTGCGCTGGAACTACGCCCGCATGGTTCCCTGCCGCGCTTTGAAATGCTCGACGAACTGACGGTGCGCTATAGCTGGGACAAGCCCAATCCGGTCTTCCTGTCGTCGCTCGCCGGACCTCTGCCGCTCGTCATCTACGGTCCCGGCCACTACCTGAAGCAGTTCCACAAAGAATACCAGGACAAGGCCAAGCTCGACGATTTGATGAAGAAGAACCGGGCCAAGAAATGGGCCGACCTGCACATCAAGATGGCGCTCGCTTCGCGGCCGAACAATCCTGACCTGCCGACGCTCGATCCCTGGCAGAACCGCACGGCCCCGCCGGCCGACCAGTTCATCTTCGAGCGCAATCCCTTCTTCCATCGCGTCGACGAGAACGGCAGGCAGCTCCCCTATCTCGACAAGTTCATTCTCAACGTTTCATCCTCCTCGATCATCGCTGCCAAGGCGGGCGCGGGCGAATCCGACCTGCAGGCGACCGGCATCGATTTCAACGACTATACCTTCCTGAAAGAGGCGGAAAAGCGCTTCCCGGTGAAGGTCGATCTCTGGAAAGTGGCGCGCGGCTCGCGCATCACGCTCCTGCCGAACCTCAATGTCGCCGACGAAGCCTGGCGGGTTCTCTTCCGCGACGTGCGTTTTCGGCGGGCCTTGTCGCTGGCCATCAACCGGCATGAGATCAACATGGTCGCCTTCTACGGCCTCGGCAAGGCGAGTGCCGATACGGTGCTGCCGGAAAGCCCGCTCTTCAGGCAGGAATATGCCGACGCCTTCGTGAATTTCGACCCGGATACCGCCAACAAGCTGCTCGACGAACTCGGCCTCGACAAGCGCGCCAGAGACGGTATCCGCTTGCTGCCAGACGGCCGCCGCTGCGAGATTACCGTCGAGACGGCCGGCGAGAGCAATCTCGACACGGACGTTCTGGAACTGGTGCACGATCACTGGGCCAATATCGGCCTGGCACTCTTCACCCGCACCTCGCAGCGCGACGTCTTCCGTAACCGCGCCATGAGCGGCTCGATCATGATGTCGATCTGGTACGGGCTGGATAACGGCGTACCGACCGCCGACATGTCTCCTTATGGACTAGCCCCTACACTGGATGACCAGCTTCAATGGCCGCTTTGGGGCATGTACTATCTGTCCGCCGGTCAGGAGGGCAAAGCGCCCGATCTGCCGGAAGCGGCTGAACTTGTGGACCTGCTGAACCAATGGGGCAGAAGTGCTACGACGCAAGAGCGTGAGGTTATCTGGCACAAGATGCTGTCCCTCTATACCCAGCAGGTCTTTTCGATCGGCCTCATCAACAGCACGCTGCAGCCTATCCTCAGATCTGCCAGGATGCAGAACGTGCCGGAACACGCGCTTTTCGGCTTCGATCCGACCTCCTACCTCGGCGTCTATATGCCCGATACCTTCTGGTTCAAGGAGGCCTGAGCGATGATCCGCTACATCCTCTGGCGCATCGCTGCCATGGTGCCGACCCTGCTCGTAATCTCGGCACTGGTCTTCGTCATCATCGAACTGCCGCCGGGCGACTTCTTCGAAAGCCAGATCGCCGAACTGCGCGCCCAGGGCGAGACCGCAAACCTGCAGGAAATCGAGGAGCTGCGCCATCAATACGGTTTCGACCAACCGGAGATCGTGCGCTACTTCTACTGGGTCGGCGGCATGCTGCGTGGCGATTTCGGCTATTCCTTCGAATATCAGCTGCCGGTCTCCGACGTCGTGGGCGACCGGCTGTGGCTGACGATCCTCGTTTCATTCTCGACCATTCTCCTCACCTGGCTGATCGCCTTTCCGATCGGCATCTATTCGGCGACCCACCAATATAGCTGGGGCGATTACGGGCTGACCTTCCTGGGCCTACTCGGCATCGCCATCCCGAACTTCATGCTGGCGCTGATCCTGATGTATTTCGCCAATGTCTGGTTCGGGCTTTCGATCGGCCACCTGATGGATCAGCAATATCTCAACGAGCCGATGAGCTGGGCCAAGGCGCAATCCATTCTCGCCCATCTCTGGATCCCGGTCATCATCGTCGGCACGGCGGGTACCGCCGGTATGATCCGCCGCCTGCGCGCCAACCTGCTCGACGAGATGCAGAAGCAATATGTGACGACGGCGCGTGCCAAGGGCCTGCATCCGATGCGGGCGCTGGTCAAATATCCGCTGCGCATGGCGCTCAACTTCTTCGTCGCCGACATCGGCTCGATCCTGCCGTCGATCATTTCGGGTGCGGAGATCGTCGCCATCGTTCTGTCGCTCGAGACGACCGGGCCGATGCTCATCAAGGCGCTGCAGAGCCAGGACATGTATCTCGCCGGTTCATTCCTGATGTTCCTCGCCTTCCTGAACGTCATCGGCGTGCTGATCTCCGATATAGCGCTCGGCTTCCTCGATCCCCGCATCCGTCTGCAAGGCAGGAGCACCAAATAATGTCGCCCCTACCCGCACCTGGCGCGGCGCTGCCGCATTATGTGTCGACTGCTCCCTTCGATCCGATCGCAACGGAGACGATGACTTCGGCGCAGTCGCGCATCCACCTCGCCTCGCAGAAGCAGCTCATGTGGTGGAAGTTCAAGCGCCACAGGCTGGCGCTTGCATCCGGCATCTTCCTCGCAGCCGTTTACTTCATGATTCTGATCGTCGAGTTCCTGGCGCCCTACGGTCTGCACACCCGCAACGTCGATTTCATCCATTCGCCGCCGCAGCGGGTCCGTCTTTTCGACAGCCAGGGCAATTTCGTCGGTCCGTTCGTTTACGGCCGGAAGATGACGCTCGATATCAACACACTGCACCGCCTCTACACCAACAACGAAAACGACATCCAGCCGATCCGCTTCTTTTGTCGTGGCGATAGCTACAAGTTCTGGGGACTTGTCGCTTCCGACTTTCATCTCGTCTGCCCGGCAATCGGTGGACAGATGTTCCTGCTCGGCACCGATCGCCTCGGCCGCGACGTGCTTTCACGCATCCTTTACGGCGCACGAATCTCGCTCACCATCGGCCTGATCGGCATCGCCATCAGCTTCATCCTCGGCATCGTCATCGGCGGGCTCGCCGGTTACTGGGGCGGCGTCTTCGATCTCATCGTCCAGCGCCTGATCGAGGTGCTGCAATCGCTGCCCTCGCTGCCGCTCTGGATGGCGCTCGCCGCCATCATGCCGGTGACGTGGAGCCCGATCGTCATTTATTTCGGCATCACCGTCATCCTCGGCATCATCGACTGGACCGGGCTTGCCCGTGCCGTTCGCTCCAAGCTCCTGGCCTTGCGCGAGGAAGATTATGTGCAGGCCGCGCAACTGATGGGCGCCAGTACGCCGCGCATTATCGGCCGGCATCTGGTACCGGGCTTCATGTCACATCTCATCGCCTCCGCGACCATTTCCATTCCGGGCATGATCCTCGGCGAGACGGCACTTTCCTTCCTCGGGCTCGGGCTGCGGCCACCGATCACCAGCTGGGGCATCCTGCTGACGGAGGCCAAGAGCGTCAGCGTCATCGCTTTCTATCCATGGCTGCTGTTTCCGATCGTTCCGGTTGTGCTGGTCATTTTAGCGTTCAATTTTCTGGGAGACGGCTTGCGCGATGCGGCAGATCCCTACAAATAGCGTCGAGCCCGGTGGAGCGCGTCGCCTCCGCCGCCTCATGGCCTCCGATCGGCGGGGGTGGTAGAACTATGTCGTCCACCTCAGAGGGCACCCCCATGGCCAGACGTCTCGAAGATGCACGCATCCTCATGTATAGCCACGATACGTTCGGCCTCGGCCATCTGCGCCGCTGTCGGACCATTGCCCATGCGCTCGTCGAGGATTATCGCGGCCTGAACATTCTGATCATTTCAGGCGCGACGATTGCGGGCGCCTTCGACTACCGTGCCCGAGTCGATTTCGTGAAGATCCCAAGCGTCATCAAGCTTCGGAACGGCGAATATACCTCGCTCGCCAGCCACATCGACCTTCAGGATACGCTGAAGATGCGCGAGTCGAGCATCCGCCACACCGCCGAGACCTTCGAGCCCGATATCTTCATCGTCGACAAGGAACCATTGGGCCTGAAGGGCGAGGTCGAAGAAACGCTTGCCTATCTCAAGGCGCGGGGCACCACGCTGGTTCTGGGCCTGCGAGAGATCATGGACGCGCCGCATCTGCTCGAAGCCGAGTGGAAGAAGAACAGCGTCATGCAGAAGATCGACCAGTATTACGACAGCATCTGGGTCTACGGACCGCCGGATTTCTACGATCCGCTTGTCGGCCTCGACGTGCCCCCCGGCGTTCGCCGCAAGATGGATTTCGTCGGCTTCCTGCAGCGCAGCGTTTCCAAGGGAAAGAAATCGCTCAACGCACGCAAGGACGACTATATCCTGGTCACGACCGGCGGCGGCGGCGACGGCTCCGATCTGGTTCACGACGTGATGAACGCCTATGAAGCCGACACGACGCTGACGCAGAAGGCGCTGGTTGTGCTCGGCCCCTATATGCCGGCGGCAGAGCGCGCCAGACTCGTCAAGAAGGGTGAGCTGATCCCCTATATCGAAGTGATCGAGTTCGACAATCATATGGAAGAACTGATCGACGGGGCGACCGGCGTCGTCGCCATGGGCGGCTACAACACCTATTGCGAGATCCTGTCCTTCGACAAACCGGCGCTCATCGTGCCGCGCGTCGCGCCGCGCGAAGAGCAATTGCTGCGCGCCCGCCGCGCCAGCGAGCTTGGCCTCATCGATATGCTGCTGCCTGAACAATCTGCCGATCCCGCCGTGATGGCCGAATCGCTGAAGCGCCTCCCGTCGCGGCTTCCGCCATCGAAGAGCGGCTGCAACATGCATCTCGAAGGGCTGGATCACATTTCCCGCACCGTCGGCGACTGGCTGGACAGCCGCGGACGCCACCTGTCTCTCGTCGGCGCAGAATAAAGAGCCGTCCTTTGCCGCTACGCCGCAAGATCCTCGTCGTGCTGAAAGGCTACCCCCGCCTTTCGGAAACCTTCATCGCTCAGGAATTGCTCGGCCTTGAAAAGGCCGGCTTCGACCTGACGTTGATTTCCATGCGCCGGCCGACCGACAAGAAGCGTCATCCCGTGCATGACGAGATCAAGGCGCGTGTCGTCTACCTGCCGGAATATCTGCACGAAGAGCCGATCCGCGTGCTGAAGGGCCTTTTCGCCGGTTTTTCGAAGCCGGGCTTCGGCGCCTTGATGAAGCGCTTCTTTGCCGATCTGCCGCGCGATGTTTCCCGCAACCGTTTCCGCAGGCTCGGCCAGGCGCTGGTGCTGGCGCGCGAATGGCCCGACAAGGGCGAATGGCTGCATGCCCATTTCATCCATACGCCGGCCTCGGTGACGGAATATGCGAGCATCCTGACCGGTACGCCATGGACCTGCTCGGCCCATGCCAAGGATATCTGGACCTCGCCCGACTGGGATCTCGGCCAGAAGCTCGCAAGCGCCCGCTGGGCCGTGACCTGCACGCGAAACGGCTACGAGCACATGAAATCGCTGACCGGCCGCAAGGATGCGGTGCATCTGAGCTATCACGGCCTCGACCTTGCCCGCTTCGGCCATTTCGCGGGCGAACGCTCGAACCGCGACGGCAGCGACCCCGCCGATCCCGCCCTTATCCTCAGCGTCGGCCGGGCGGTGGAGAAGAAGGGTTACGACATATTGCTGCGCGCCCTTGCGCTGCTGCCGAAGGAACTGAATTGGCGCATGGACCATATTGGCGGCGGCGAGCAGCTTTCGAAGCTGAAGAAGCTTGCGGCTGAACTCGGCCTTGGCGAGCGCATCGCCTGGAAGGGCGCGCTAGCGCAGGAAGACGTGCTTGAACATTATCGCCGCGCCGACCTCTTCGCGCTTGCCTGCCGCATCGCCGCCAACGGCGACCGTGACGGACTGCCGAATGTGCTGGTTGAAGCGTCCAGCCAGCGGCTTGCCTGCCTCTCCACCAATGTCTCCGGCGTGCCGGAACTGTTGATCGATGGCGAGAACGGCCTGGTCGTGCCGCCGGAAGATCCGGCAGCCCTGGCAGAAGCGCTCGAAACGGCGATCCGCAATCCCGATCTGCGCAAGCGGCTGGGGGATGCGGCCGAAGAGCGCGTGCGCGGCCATTTCGACTATCACTCCAGCATCCGGCAGTTGAGCGACCTGTTCGAGGCAGAATGGCAGAAGGCGTCATGACGGCTCCCCGCATCTTCTTCTACGTCCAGCACCTGCTCGGCATCGGCCATATTGCGCGCGCCAGCCGCATCGCCAACGCTTTGGTGAGCGACGGTTTCGACGTGACGGTCGTCACCGGCGGCCTGCCTGTGCCGGGCTTTCCGGGCGAAGGCGTCAGAACGATCGAACTGCCCCCCGTCGTCGCCAGCAATGTCGGCTTTTCCGGCCTTGCTGACTCTCAAGGTCAGGCGGCCGGCGAGGGGTTTCTTTCCAGACGCCGCGACCTGCTTCTGAAGGCTTTCGAGGAAACGAGACCGGATGTCGTCATCATCGAGGCCTTCCCCTTCGGCCGCCGGCAGATGCGCTTCGAACTGCTGCCCCTGCTCGATGCGATCGAAAAGGCCAATCCGCGGCCGAAGCTTCTGAGTTCGGTGCGCGACATCCTGCAGGAAAACCGCAAGCCTGGCCGTGACGAGGAAACCGTCAGGCTGGTCAAGGACCATTTCGACGCGGTGCTCATCCATGGCGATCCCGACTTCGTGCGCCTGGAGGACACTTTTCCGCTGACGGCCGAGATTGCCGACCGGCTGCGCTATACCGGTCTCGTTGCTCCGCCGCCGGCGCCGGAACCTTCCGAAGCATTCGACATCATCGCCTCGGCCGGCGGCGGTGCCGTCGGTCTGGACGTGATGCGCGCCGCGCGCGATGCGGCCGCGCTGCTGCCTGCCGATCTTCGCTGGCTGCTGATTGCCGGCCCCAACCTTCCCGGAGCCGACTTTTCCGCATTGTCCCAGGATGCGCCTGCCAATGTCACCCTGGTGCGGTTCCGCAAGGATTTTCCCTCGCTCTTGCGCGGCGCCAAAGTGTCGATCTCGCAGGCGGGCTACAATACGGTGGGCGATCTCCTGCGCACCCGATGCCGGTCGATCCTTATCCCCTTCGTGGCGGCCGGCGAGACGGAACAGACCGTGCGCGCCGAACGGCTGCAGGCACTCGGCCTTGCCGAAATCCTGCCGGAGAATGGGCTGACGCTCGACGCCGTCAAGGCCGCGGTCGAACGGGCGCTTGCCGCGCCGCCGCGTCCGGCCGTTTCGCTGGATCTCGACGGTGCCGCAAAAAGCGCAGCCATCATTCGCGCAATGATCGGCTGAAACCCTCGCCTATTCTAAAATTCATGTGATATAAGAAAAATTCCGGCGAGAATCGGCGTTTCGACATTAGTCCGCTCCGCCTTGTTTTCGTTGCGATATCGGCGGTCTGACTGCATGGTCCTGTACTTGGAGATTCCCCCTTGCCCGGCACCAGGATCGCTGTTCGGACTTTTCCCACAGTCTGACGGTTAGCCATGGAAAAAAGCCTCGCCCGCTACATCTGGAAGAACACGCGGCTGCAGCAGCTCTGGATCCTGCTGGTCGTCGCAGCCTCCATGGTGCCCTACTTCCTGTCCTTCGACCTGCCCAAGCAGATCGTCAACGGGCCTATTCAGGGCGACGGTTTCGAAGGACCGGGCGCAAGACAGACCTTCATGCACATTGCCTATGACATCCCGCTCATCGGCCATGTCGAAATCTTCAGGGGCCTGGAACTCAACCGCTTCCAGATGCTGATGGCGCTGAGCCTCGTCTTCCTGGCGCTGGTGGTCCTGAACGGCCTCTTCAAGTTCTACATCAACACCTATAAGGGCCGGCTCGGCGAACGCATGCTGCGCCGCATTCGCTTCGAGCTCATCGACCGCGTGCTGCGTTTCCCGCCTGCCCATTTCAAGCGCGTAAAATCCGCCGAGATCGCCACCATGATCAAGGACGAGGTCGAGCCGATGGGCGGCTTCACGGGTGATGCCTTCGTCTCGCCCGCCCTTCTCGGCGGCCAGGCGATTACCGCGCTTGCCTTCATCATCGTTCAGAATTTCTGGCTCGGCATGATCGCCGCCTCCATCGTCGGCGTACAGGCGGTGGTCATCCCCCGCATGCGCAAACGCCTTCTCGAACTTGGCCGCCAGCGCCAGCTGACCGCCCGCGAACTTTCAGGACGCGTCGGCGAGATCGTCGAGGGCATCGGCACGATCCACGGCAACGATACGTCCAACTTCGAGCGCGCCGATATCGCGACCCGCCTCGGCCGTATCTTCTCGATCCGCTACGACCTTTATCAGTGGAAGTTCCTGGTCAAGTTCATCAACAACTTCCTTGCCCAGGTGACGCCTTTCCTGTTTTACGCGATCGGCGGTTATCTGGCGCTGCAGGGCAGGCTCGACATCGGTCAGCTCGTCGCCGTCATTTCCGCCTACAAGGACCTGCCCGGCCCGCTGAAGGAACTGATCGACTGGGACCAGATGCGCCAGGATGTGCAGGTCAAGTATGCGCAGGTCTACGAGCAGTTCAACGTCGAACCGCTGATCGACAGCCGCATTCAGGAACTTGCGACAGCACCGGTCGCCCCGCTGACAAGCGCTTTCGTCGTCACCAACCTCTCCGTCAGCGACGACAGCGGCGCGCGCCTCGTCGACCATGTCTCGGTCGAGATCAAACCGAACGAGACGGTCGCGATCGTCGGGCCGAACGGCAGCGGCGCGGAAGCCTTCGCCGAAGCGCTTGGCCGGCTCGTCTGGCCGGATTCCGGCCGGATCACGATCGACGGACAGGACCTGCTGGACCTGCCGGAATCGATCACCGGCCGGCGCATCTCCTACGCCTCTGCCGACAGCTATTTCTTCCACGGGACGCTGCGCGACAACCTGCTCTACGGTCTCAAACATGCGCCGATGAAGGAGCCGGAATATGACGGCAAGGCGGCGCAGGAATATAAGTGGCATGTCGCGGAATCGCAGAAGGCCGGCAATCCGATCCTCGATTTGAACAGCGACTGGGTGGACTATAACGCTGCCGGCGCCAACGGCCCCGACGACCTGCTGAAAGCGATCCGGCCGGTGCTCGATGCGGTGCTGATGTCGCAGGATATCCTGGATCTGGCGCTGCGCTCCACCGTCAATACCGAGGTTCATACCGCGCTCGGCAGCCATATCGTCGAACTCAGGACATCGCTGCGCGAACGGCTTGCCGCCGAAAATCTCGATGCCATCGTCGTGCCCTTCGATTTCGACTCGTACAACACGCAGGCGACCGTCGGCGAAAACCTGCTGTTCGGCACGATGAAGCGGCCGCTGATGAACAACCGGCGGCTTGCCGGACATCCCTATTTCCAGCAGCTCTTCCGCGACACGGGGCTGAGCACAGACCTCTATGCGATGGGCCTGGAAATCGCCGAGAACGCAGTGGAACTCTTCCACGACCTGCCGCCGGACCATCCCTTCTTCCAGCAGCTCACCTTCATGACGGCGGATGATATTCCGACCTATCAGGCACTGCTGCAGAAGCTGCAGGGCAAGCGTTTCGAAGATGCCACGCCGGAAGACCGCGCAAGCATCATCCGGCTGAGCTTCGCCTATATCGAGCCGCGGCACCGTTTCGGTCTCCTGACCCAGACGCTGATGGACAAGATCGTCGCTGCCCGCAAGCAGTTCCACGAGAACATTCCCGACGATCTCGCCGAACTGATCGAGCGCTACGACGTCAACCGCTTCACGGCCTCGGCAAGCCTGATGGACAATGTACTCTTCGGCCGCATCGCCTATCAGCAGGCCGATGCCTCGGACCGGATCCGCCTTATCATGGGGGAACTGTTCGATGCGCTCGATCTCTATGACGACGTCCTGTCGATCGGGTTGGAATTCGATGTGGGTTCCGGCGGCAAGCGCCTGACGGGCGTGCAGCGGCAGAAGCTCAATCTCGCCCGCGCGCTGCTCAAGCGCTCCGACTATTTCATCTTCAACAGGCCTATCCCGGCGCTCGACCAGCGCATCCAGGACCAGATCACCCATAACATCATCGAGGGCCTGCACAAGGAAGGCAAGCGCCCGGCAATCATCTGGGTTCTGTCCAACGCCAAGCTGGCGGAAATCTTCGATCGAATCCTGCTCTTCGATCGCGGCGATCTTGCCGAGGCGGGCAACTATCCGGAACTTTCCGAGAAAAACGGTATGTTCAAGGAACTGTTATCGTAATATTCTATTGGGGCGGCAGAGATGGCGCCCGCAAGGCGCCTTGGAGTTGGTTTTTAGCGCATGATCCAGGACCATGCGGCAGGGGGTGTAACACTCATGCTGTTGAGAGATGAAGTCGAAATGCTGCGGCGGGTGCCGATCTTCTCGAGGATCGCACCAGCGAAACTCAAGCTCTTGGCTTTCACCTCCGACCGAATGACTTACAATGCCGGCCAGAACCTGTTCCGTCAGGGCGATGTCGGCGACGCGGCCTATGTCGTTCTGTCTGGCACGGCCGATATCATCGTGTCCTCGCCTGCTGGCGAGATCAAAGTTGCCGATGTCGAGGTCAATTCCATCGTCGGCGAAATCGCCATTCTCTGCGACGTTTCCCGTACCGCAACTGTGCGCGCCACCTCGCCGCTCGAAGTCCTGCGTATCAGCAAGGAACATTTCCTCAAGCTTCTGAGCGACTTTCCTGAAATGGCCGTGGAGATCATGCGTGTGCTCGCCGACCGTCTTAACCACACGACCGCCGAACTGACCGCTGCGCGCGCCGCCAAGCAGCCGCAGATGGCGCAGTGAAATTCAAAAATTGATATCAAAAAGGCCCGCCGGCTCTCCGCGCGGGCCTTTTCGTTGTGCCTGTCTGTGCCCTATTCGCGCTGTTCCAGCGCCCTGTTGAAAGCAAGCGCCGCGAGCGTGCAGATCGCGCCCGAGAGCAGGTAGTAGCCGACGAAGGTCAGGCCGAACTGGCTCGACAGGCTAAGGGCCACCAGCGGTGCGAAGCCGGCACCGATCAACCAGGCAAGGTCTGAGGTGAAAGCCGCACCGGTGTAGCGATAGCCGCGGCCGAAGCGCGACGAGATCGAGCCGGTCGCCTGACCGAAGGAAAGGCCGAGCACACCGAAGCCCATGATGACGAAGGCGTCATGACCGCTATTGCCGGCGCCAATCAGGAACGGGCCGATGAAGCTGAAGATCGCGATCAGCACAGCGCAGATCGCAAGCTGCTTGCGCCGGCCGATGCGGTCGGCGATCACGCCCGAGGCAATGATGGCAACAAAGCCGACCATGGCGCCGATGACCTGCACCACCATGAAGGCGCCGATCGGCTGGTTGCCGTAAAGGCTCATCCAGCCGAGCGGGAAGATGGTGACGAGGTGGAACATGGCAAAGCTTGCGAGCGGCACGAAAGCGCCGATCAGGATATCGCGGCCATGAACACGCAGCACGTCGAGGATCGGTGCTGCTTCAAGCTCGTGCTGTTCCAGCAGCGTGCCGAATTCCTTGGTCATCACAAGCCGAAGACGGGCAAAGAGCGCGACGACGTTGATCGCGAAGGCGACGAAGAACGGATAGCGCCAGCCCCAGGAGAGGAAGTCTTCCGACGACAGGTTGGCCACGAAATAGCCGAACAGGATGCTCGCCAGCGCAAAACCGATCGGCGCGCCAAGCTGCGGGATCATCGCATACCAGCCGCGATGATTCGGCGGCGCGTTGAGCGCCAGAAGCGAGGCAAGTCCGTCCCAGGCGCCGCCGAGCGCGAAGCCCTGGCCGAGCCGGAACAGCGCCAATAGCGCGATCGACCAGTAGCCGATCTCGTCATAGCCCGGCAGGAAAGCGATGGATGCCGTCGAGCCGCCGAGCAGGAAAAGCGCAATGGTGAGCTTGGTGCCGCGCCCGTAGAGACGGTCGATCGTCATGAAGACGACGGAGCCGACCGGACGGGCGAGAAAGGCCAGCGAGAAAATGGCGAAAGAATAGAGCGTCGCCGTCAGCCGGTCCGGCGCAAAGGGAAAGACGAGCTGCGGAAAGACAAGTACGGATGCGAGGCCGTAAACGAAGAAATCAAAAAACTCCGACATGCGACCGATCACCACGCCGACGGCGATGCTGCCGGGCGAAACCGGCTTGTCGTCGTGAATGCGCCGCGCATCCCGTTCCAGCGATGATGATGATGGTCCTAAATGGGCTACAGTAGCCATATGAAACGCCTCCCTCGTTTAAGGTGCTTTTTGCAAAGCGCCTCACGCTGATCTTGTTCCATATTTGCAGCTTATCAAGTCCTGATTGCGCAAATAGTTGCCGCTGAATCCTCAAAAATCGCTGCGACGGAAAAATCGCGTGATACCTATGCCAACCTATTCCAGAGTTTTATTGGGCAAAGCTTCGCTTTTCAGCTATACACGAGGCGGCGCCGGGAAAATTCCTTCTTTCTTTATCAGGATTTTATGGGCGCCGTGGAAGCTGACTTCTCCCGCGGTGCGAAATGCATGTTGCACTGCGACCAAAGACCTCATATCGCTGCTCGTGCCAGTGCTTTAGTCGGCAATCGAACGAAACAAAAAGAGCTTAGAGACGTGCAAAAACTGCCGAAGTTTTCCCGCCTTCTATTAATCTTGCCGCTGTTTTTTTTGGCAGGATGCAACATGGTGGTCATGTCGCCTTCGGGTGATATTGCTGCCCAACAGCGCGACCTCATCATCGTCTCGACGGTGCTGATGCTGCTGATCATCGTTCCGGTGATCTTCCTCACGTTATTTTTCGCCTGGCGCTACCGGCGCTCCAACACGGCTGCGACCTACGCGCCGGAATGGCACCATTCGACCCGTCTCGAAATCGTGATCTGGTCGGCGCCGCTTGCAATCATCATCGCTCTCGGCGCGGTCACGTGGATTTCCACGCATAAGCTTGATCCCTACCGGCCGCTGGACCGCATCGACGCAGATCGCGCCATTCCGGCGGATACCAAGCCGCTGATCGTGGAGGTCGTGGCGCTCGACTGGAAATGGCTGTTCTTCTATCCGGACCTCGGCATTGCCACCGTCAACGAGCTTGCAGCGCCGGTCGACGTGCCGATCAATTTCAAGATCACCGCCTCCTCGGTGATGAACTCCTTCTACATCCCCGCGCTTGCCGGCCAGATCTACGCCATGCCGGGCATGGAAACGAGGCTGCACGCCGTCATCAACAAGGAAGGCGAATATGACGGCTTCTCCGCCAATTACAGCGGCGAAGGCTTCTCGCACATGCGCTTCAAGTTCCACGGCCTGAACCAGCAGGGCTTCGATGCCTGGGTAGCCCAGGTCAAGCAGCGGGGCACGATGCTGAGCCGCGACGCTTATCTCAAGCTCGAAAAACCGAGCGAGAAGGAGCCGGTGCACTATTATGCCAGCGCCGATGCCGACCTTTACGACGCAATCCTCAACATGTGTGCCACGCCCGGCAAGATGTGCATGAACGAGATGATGCACATCGACATGATGGGTGGCGGCGGCAAGGAAAGCGAAGAAAACCGCGAAAAGCTGACTTACGACAACCGCCATGCGGAAGAAGGCAGCGAGCCTGCCCAAAGCACCGAGGGCGACAGCATGCAGAACATGCCCGGAATGGACATGCAGCATGACGGCCATTCCATGCCCGGCATGAGCAATGGCGGCGATCCTGCGCCGGCGCAGCCGCAATAACAATTAACCTGGCGCTTTGCGTCGCAAGACATAATGAACGGGTTGTTCCATGTTTTCCAATCCTGACCTCCTGAAGTTCATCTTCGGCCGGTTGACCCTCGACGCCATCCCCTATCACGAGCCGATCCTGGTCGTGACTTTCATCGGCGTCGTCATCGGCGCCATCGCGGTGCTCGGCATCATCACCTATTTCAGGTTCTGGGGTCCGCTCTGGCGTGACTGGATCTGCAGCGTCGATCACAAGAAGATCGGCATCATGTATGTGATCCTGGCCGTCATCATGCTGTTGCGCGGCTTCTCCGACGCCATCCTGATGCGCGTGCAGCAGGCGATCGCCTTCAACGGCAATGAAGGCTACCTTCCGCCGCACCATTACGACCAGATCTTCACCGCCCACGGCGTCATCATGATCTTCTTCGTGGCGATGCCTTTCGTCACCGGGCTCATGAACTTCGTGGTGCCGCTGCAGATCGGCGCGCGCGACGTCTCCTTCCCGTTCCTCAACAATTTCTCGTTCTGGATGACGACGGCAGGCGCGATCATCATCATGATTTCGCTCTTCATCGGCGAGTTCGCCCAGACCGGTTGGCTCGCCTACCCGCCGCTGTCGGGGATAGCGTATAGTCCGAATGTCGGCGTCGACTATTATATCTGGGGCCTGCAGGTCGCCGGTGTCGGCACCACGCTGTCGGGCATCAACCTGATCGCAACCATCGTGAAGATGCGCGCCCCGGGCATGACTTTCATGAAGATGCCGGTCTTCACCTGGACCGCGCTCTGCACCAACATCCTGATCGTCGCGTCCTTCCCGATCCTGACGGCCACCCTCGCCCTGCTGTCGCTCGACCGCTACGCCGGCACGAACTTCTTCACGAACGACCTCGGCGGCAATCCGATGATGTATATCAACCTCATCTGGATCTGGGGCCATCCGGAAGTCTACATCCTGGTTCTGCCGGCCTTCGGCATCTTCTCGGAAGTGGTCGCGACCTTCTCCGGCAAGCGCCTGTTCGGCTACGCCTCCATGGTCTACGCCACCTGCGTCATCATGATCCTGTCCTACCTCGTGTGGCTGCACCACTTCTTCACGATGGGCTCGGGCGCTTCGGTCAACTCCTTCTTCGGCATCACCACGATGATCATCTCGATCCCGACAGGGGCGAAGATGTTCAACTGGCTCTTCACCATGTATCGCGGCCGTATCCGCTATGAAGTGCCGATGCTGTGGACCGTCGGTTTCATGGTGACTTTCGTCATCGGCGGCATGACCGGCGTCATGCTCGCCGTCCCGCCGGCCGACTTCGTGCTGCACAACTCGCTGTTCCTGATCGCCCACTTCCACAACGTCATCATCGGCGGCGTTCTCTTCGGCATGTTCGCCGGCGTGAACTACTGGTTCCCGAAGGCTTTCGGCTTCAAGCTCGACCCCTTCTGGGGCAAGATGAGCTTCTGGTTCTGGCAGATCGGCTTCTGGTTCGCCTTCATGCCGCTCTACGTGCTCGGCCTGATGGGTGTCACTCGCCGCATGAGCCAGTTCGACGATCCGTCGCTGCAGATCTGGTTCATCATCGCTGCTTTCGGCGTCGGCCTGATCGCGATCGGCATTGCCTCCTTCCTGATCCAGATCGTCGTCTCCTTCCGCAAGCGCGAGGAACTGCGCGACGACAGCGGCGATCCGTGGGACGGCCGCACCCTGGAATGGTCGACGTCTTCGCCGCCGCCGGACTATAACTTCGCCTTCACGCCGGTCGTTCACGATCACGACAGCTGGTACGACATGAAGAACCGCGGCTACGAGCGTCCGCTCGGCGGCTTCAAGCCGATCCATATGCCGAAGAACACGGGCACAGGCGCGATCCTGTCCGCCATCAGCGTGGCACTCGCCTTCGGCCTGATCTGGTACATGTGGTGGCTGGTCGTTCTCTCCGCCGTCGCCATGTTCGTCGTGGCGATCGGCCATACGTTCAACTACAAGCGCGACTTCTACATCCCCGCCGATGAAGTCACCGAAACGGAAGGCAAGCGCACCAAGCTTCTTGCCGAGCAGGTGTAAGAGACCATGAGCGATCATTCTATCGACACGGCCGAAAAGCCTGAATTCTATCTCACGGAAGACCATCACCCCGAGAACAGCACCAATCTCGGCTTCTGGCTCTATCTGATGAGCGACTGCCTGATCTTCTCGGTGCTCTTTGCCACCCATGCCGTGCTCGGTCGCAGCTATGCGGCAGGCCCCTCACCGGCCGATCTCTTCGATCTGCCGATGGTGGCGATCAACACCTCGATGCTGCTGCTCTCCTCCATCACCTATGGTTTTGCGATGCTGCAGATGGAGCGGAACGCAAAGGCGGAAACGCTGTTCTGGCTGGCGATCACCGGCCTCTTCGGCGCGGCCTTCATCGGCCTCGAACTCTACGAGTTCGTCCACCTTATCCGCGAGGGTGCCGGCCCGCAGCGCAGCGCCTTCCTGTCGTCCTTCTTCACGCTGGTCGGCACGCACGGTCTGCACGTGACCTTCGGCATCATCTGGCTGGTCACGCTGATGGTGCAGGTGTCCATGCACGGCCTGATCGAGGCCAACCGCCGCCGCCTGATGTGCCTTTCGATGTTCTGGCACTTCCTCGACGTCGTCTGGATCGGCGTCTTTTCCTTCGTATACCTGATGGGAGTTCTTGGATGAGTTCGCAAGCACCCGCACATGAGGATGCCCACGAGGCTCACCACGGCCACAGCCACGGGCATCAGGCCGGCCACGGCACGTTCAAGAGCTACATGACGGGCTTTGTCCTGTCGGTCATCCTGACTGCCATTCCCTTCTGGCTGGTCATGGCAGATGTGCTCGCAAGCCCGACCGCCACCGCCATCGTGGTCATGGCGCTCGGCGCCGTGCAGATCGTCGTCCACATGATCTACTTCCTGCACATGAACACGAAGTCGGAAGGCGGCTGGACGATCATGGCGCTGATCTTCACGATCATCATCGTGGCGATCGCGCTCTCGGGCTCGCTCTGGGTCATGTATCATCTGAATACGAACATGATGCCGATGAGCCCCGAAATGATGAAGAACATGCCGTAGCGGCAAAAGGACGGGCGGCGGCGACGCCGCCCGTTACGGTTCCATGACCGACACCTCTTCCGAGCAACAGGACAAGCCGCGTTCGGCCGTCACACTTGCCATCCTCGGCCTTGGCCTGCTGGCGCTCGTCGCCCTGCTGATTGCCCTCGGCACGTGGCAGGTCCATCGTCTGTCCTGGAAGCTCGATCTGATCGCCCGCGTCGATGCGCGCGTCCACGCCGAACCCGTCGCTCCGCCCCCGCAAGCCGACTGGAGCAAGGTCAACGCCGCCGATGACGAATACCGGCGGGTGACGGCATCCGGCACTTTCGAAAACGACAAGGAAACGCTGGTGACGGCATCGACGGCGCTTGGCGCCGGTTATTGGGTGCTGACGCCGCTCCGGCTCGCGGACGGCAGCGCGATCCTCGTCAACCGTGGCTTCGTGCCGCCAGACCGCCGCGACCCGGCCTCGCGACCGGGCAGCGAAATCGTCGGAGCGGCCCATGTCACCGGGCTGATGCGCATGAGCGAGCCGAAGGGCATGCTGCTGCGCTCCAACGATCCGGCTGCCGACCGTTGGTATTCGCGCGATGTCGCAGCCATTGCCGGCAAGCGCGGAATTGCGGAGGCCGCGCCCTTCTTCATCGACGCGGACGCGACCGCCAATGCCGGCGGCCTGCCTGTGGGCGGGCTGACGGTCCTGGACTTCCCGAACAACCACCTCGTCTATGCGATCACCTGGTATGTGCTGGCAATCATGGTGGCAGGGCTGCTCGCCTATATCGTGAGAAACGAGGTCAAGGCGCGCCGGGGACGGTAAGCGGTCGCGGAGCCCCCGGCCCCGCCATTGATCACAATCTCAAATCGCACCCTGTTGCCGGGACAGGCGTCAAACCACGACCCGGCAAATCGCTTCGGCAAGCTGGACTTGCGAAAAGGGTTTGCCGAGCCGCGGTACGTCGATGATATCGGCGCCTTCCGGAATCTCGGCAAAGCCGGTCGCCAGGATGATCGGCATGTCCGGCCATTCGCTGCGGATCGCGGCCGCAAGCTGGGAGCCGGTCATGCGGGGCATGGCGTGGTCGGAGATAACGAGATCGACCTTTTCCCGGCGGAGGATGTCGAGCGCATCGGCGCCGGCTGTCGCCTCGAACACGGTATGGCCGAGATCTTCCAGCATCAGCGCCGTGTTCATCAGAACCAGTCCGTCGTCATCGACGGCAAGGATGCGCAACGGCCGCAGGCCGGTGACGGGTTCGGACATAGGCGGGTCCGGCGGTTCGGCCGGTTTTTCGGCCTGCGTGACCGGAAACCACAGCTCGGCGGTGGTGCCTTCCCCAAGCCGGCTTTTGAGCACGAGCCTGCCGCCGGACTGGCCGGCGAGACCCTGCACCATGGAAAGGCCGAGGCCGGTTCCCTTGCCGACGCCCTTGGTCGTGAAGAACGGGGTCGCCGCTTGCTTCAGCGTCTCTTCGTCCATGCCTTCGCCCTCGTCGGCGACGGCGACGCGCACGTAATGGCCGGCCGGCAAGGTGCTGCCGTCAGGCACCATCTCTTCGGAGGCTTTGATCCTGATAAGCCCGCCGCCGGGCATGGCGTCGCGGGCATTGACGACAAGGTTGAGCACCGCCGTTTCCAGCTGGTTCGGGTCGGTCGCGATCATGGGCAGGTTCTCGGGAAATTCGGTTTCAAGCGTCGCGATCGGGCCAAGCGAACGCGAGACCATGTCCATCATGCCGCGCAGAAGATCGGAAACATCGATCCTCTCCACCTGCAGTTCCTGGCGGCGGGAAAAGGCGAGCATGCGCTGGGTGAGCGCCGCGCCGCGCTGCGCCCCGAGCATGGCATTGTCGACAAGCGGCGACAGAGCGGGATCCTGCGGCATGCGCTTCTTGAGGATTTCGAGACTGCCCAGCACCGCCATCAGCAGATTGTTGAAATCGTGCGCGATCCCGCCGGTCAGTTGGCCGATCGCTTCCATCTTCTGCGCCTGGAAAAGCTCCTCGCGGGTTCGCTCCAGCGCACGCTGCGTTTCCAGCTTCTCGGTAATGTCGCGGGTAATCTTGGCAAAGCCGATGATCTCGCCGAAATCGTCCCTGATCGCGTCAATGACGACGCTTGCCCAGAAGCGTGAACCGTCCTTGCGTACACGCCAGCCTTCCTTTTCGAACCGTCCGTCGCGGCTGGCAGTGGCCAGCGCACGCTCAGGCAATCCGCCAAGACGGTCCTCATCGGTGTAGAACGTGGAGAAATGCCGGCCGATAATCTCTTGCGAGCTGTAACCCTTGATGCGTTCGGCACCGGAATTCCAGCTCGCCACATTGCCTTCCGGGTCGAGCATGTAGATCGCATAATCGGAGACGCCCTGAACGAGAAGACGAAACTGCTCTTCCCTGCGCTTCAGCGCATTCTCCGCCGCCCTGCGTTCCGTCAGGTCGCGAGTGATCTTGGCAAAGCCGATCAGCTCGCCGGACGCATGACGGATCGGATCGATGATGACATGTGCCCAGAAGCGCGTACCGTCCTTGCGCTGGCACCAGCCCTGCCCCTCGAAGCGTCCTTCCGTCGCGGCAATTGCAAGCGCCCGCGCGGGCAGACCGGCTTCCCTGTCGGCCTCGAGATAGAAACAGGAGAAATGCTTGCCGAGGATTTCGGAAGCGCGATACCCTTTGAAACGCTGGGCGCCGGGGTTCCAGCTCGCCACATGACCTTCGGGGCTCAGCATATAGATCGCATGGTCGGCAACGGCATCGACGAGCACCCGGAAACGCCCCTCGTCCCGAAGAGACGTATCATATCGATCCACGGCTTCCATCTGCCCCTCAAACGATTTACCAGCGCAATATAACGCCGGCTCGCGCCGATGGTTCCAGAACGGCCGGGAATTTCCTCAGACGGCCTTACTCTGCGGATAGAAGCGTTCCGCGATCCGTTCCGCCGCCGCATAGGCCTGCGTGACGATCTCAGGCACGAGATCGATGTCGGGCAGGCTGCCGAGGCCGAGCGGCCCGACCGCAAAAAGCCCGTCGATTGCCGAACCGTCGTCCAGGAACGGTTCGCCGCGGGCGTTGACCGCCAGCCCAAGCGCAAGCTCGTCAGGCATGGCGAGACGTGCTGCAATCAGGCTCTGAATCAAAGGGGCCGATAGATCAGGCGCATGGCAGCGGCAATCGATGATGCGTTCGGCGTGGATGACCTCCTCGCCCGACGAACCGGCGGGCGTGAAGAACAGGCCGCTCAAACCCCTGCGCCCGGCGCGGCCGCGTCTGAGCACCGTGCGGCCCTCGGCAAGTTCCCGCTTGAGGCGCAGATACATGGTTTCCGGCAGGCGGTTGCGATGACTGTCATAGATCGCCCGCAGATGCCGGTTGAATTGGCGCTTCTCGCGGGCGGGCAGCGACCGCCAGAGCGAACGGGCGTGCCTGCGAAGACCGTTCATGACCGACTGCCAGCTTCGTCCCTCCTCTTCCGCCTCGCGGCAGGCCTGGCGGATGAACCTGACGATCTCGGGCAGGCTCTGCGGCAGCGCTTCGGCGGGGAAGACCGGATCGGCGGAATTCGGCGTGTGGCTCTGCGGCAGGAAACCGTGCCGCGAAACAATCGTTACCTGTCCGGCATAACCGGCGTCGCGAAGCTGCAGCAGCTGGTCCACGACGCGGATGCCGCTGCCGAGCAGCACCGTATGCGGCCGGGCGACGAGGCGCTGCGCCCTGACCGGCGAGACCTCCTGCTCCTCGGCCTCGGGTCGAGGCAAGCCGTAGCCGGTCGCCAGGATCACGGTGTCGAAAAGCGGATTGGACGGATTGGCGCTCTCCAGCAGGAACCGGCTGCCGTGGCTCCTGCGGATTGCGACGACCGGATCATGACAGACCTGCACGGTGATGTCCCGGCGGGCGGCAAGCGCTTCGGAAAAGCGCTGGTAGACGTAGTCACTGAAGATTTCCCGGGGGACGAAAATCTGCCGGAAGCCCGGGATTGCGGCCGGCACGGCGGCGCGGAATTCGGCGTTGCTACAGAGCCAGTCGTTGAAATCGTCGGGATCGCCGAGCGAAACGGAAAGGTCGCGCACACGCGTATTGAGAATGGTCGAGGACCGTGCCGACGCCAATGCCTGGCCACCATTGACCGTGGAGTTCGGATCGAAAAGCTGGAGGTGGAACGGCGCACGCACCGTGCGCATCAGCGCCACCGCCATCATCATGCCGGAAAAGCCACGGCCGACGATTGCAATGCGCGGCACCGCGGAAATCTGCGCGGCCGCATTCGCCTTCCCGGAAAAGAGTCCCTGAACCGTCATCTCAACTCCCTTGCGGCTCATCCGCATGTGTCTCGATCGAGGTTTCAACGCAGGACGTCTGAGGCCATGCGTTGGGCAGGTTCACGCGGCCACGCAAAACGTTCGCCACCAAATCGGGTTCCGTCCGGAACCGCTGGCTGGAAGGGGCACTCTCGTTCCAGCCCATAGTCTATTAAACTAGTCGTGTATGAAAGCGCGAAAAACAGGAGGTGGCAAGAAGTTTATTTTGGCACCCGCTCAACGCGCTGTTTCAAAACGGAAAACGAATCCGGCCTATGCGAGAATTTCGACGGTGAAGGAAAAGCGCGCCGTTTCCCCCGGGGCAAGCACCTTCGTATAGGGGCGGCCCTCCAGATCGTCCGGACCGCTGTTTTCGGCAGCCGTTCCGTGCCAGGGTTCGACGCAGAGGAAGGGCGCACCGGGCTTGGTCCAGAGCGCCAGATTGGGCAGGTTCTCGAAGCTGAAATGCATGGCTGGGCCGCCTTCGGCCCCATAACGCAAGCCGGGGCCGGCACCTTCCGGGAAGATCATCGCATCCTGCTCGAACATCGAATGGTCAAGCACCAGGTTGCCCGCCTTGAAGGGCGATGCCAGCTTCTTCGGCGAGATCAGGCCGCCTTCCAGGCGCACGAGCGCCGGCTCGGCGCCGTTGTCGAGCGTGACGCTGTGCGGCTTGTCTGCAGCGCCCGGCAGCGGCCAGAGGAAAGCGGAATGGAAGCCGAGGCCGAAAGGCATCGGCCTGATGTCGCGGTTGGTGACTTCGGCGGCAACGGTCAGGGCCTGGCCTTCGACGCTATGGATAACCGCCAGCAGAAAATCGAAGGGATAGACCGCCTTCGTCGTTTCGGATGCGGCAAGCTCGTAGCGGCAGCTCGTTTCTGAAGAGGATGCCAGGACGAATTCGCTGCGGCGAGCAAAACCGTGCTGGGCCATCGGCGCGCTGTGGTCGCCGACCTTCAACGTGTCGTTCGGCGCCTTGCCGACCATCGGAAACAGGATCGGCGAACGGCCGGTCCAAAAGGCGGCATCGCCGTTCCAGACCCAGGAGCGCCCGTCGCTCGACGTCAGCGCCTGCATCTCGGCGCCGAGCGAGGAAACGTCGATCGTGAGAAACTGATTTGCAATCCGCACCGTGGATGACATCGAACGCCCTCTTCTGCTGGTTGGCGAGGGGACCATACATGCGCCGGACGCGGATTTCCACTGGCGACGCGCCGCTGCGGGGCTTTCGTTTTCAGGCAGAAAAATACGCCTCCTGCGTGTGGGCGGCGGCCACGTACGGTAACGCTACCGTCCAAAGCGAGGAAGGCTCACGTAAAAATAACCGACTGGTGAATTCTTTACTTGAACCCCCTGCCGGAATCGGCAAATGTGGGTGCGCTATCAATCCCTTCATGGATTTGCCGTCTTTCCGGGCCACTTGGTCCGAGCACACATCTATTGGAAAAAATACCGTGAGCAGCGATGCGTCCATACGCGCGACGAAGCCTTCGGCTTCGATGGCGCTTGCAACCGCGGCAGGGTGGGGCAAGGGCCTCTTTACGCTGTTCCGCATCACCGTCATGGCCTTCCGCCATCCCTGGCAGGCAGGCCTCGCCATCAGCGCGACGCTGATCGCCTCCACCTTCCAGCTCCTGATCCCTCGCCTGCTCGGCCAGGCGGTCGACCATACGCAGGTGGCGCTGCATGGCGGCACGATCGGCCAGCAGGCGCAGGATGCGCTCCTGACGACGGCGCTGCTGCTTTTGGGCGCCAGCATCCTGCGCGGCATCTTCACGATGATCCAGAACTATTACAGCGAGGCGGTCGGCCACCATATGGGCTACGAATTGCGCCTTGCGTGCTACGAAAAGATCCAGCGCCTTTCCTTTTCCTTCCACGACAGCGTGCATTCGGGCGACCTCATCACCGTCGGCCTGCTCGATCTGGAAGGGGTGCGCATGTATTTTTCGACCGCACTCGTGCGCGTCTTCCTGCTTTCCATGCTGATCGGTATCGGCGCCTATATGCTGCTGTCGACGGATGTCGTGCTCGGCCTGCTGGCGCTCTCCTTCGTACCTTTCGTCGGCTGGCGCTCTTCGGTCACACAGCTTCGCCTGCGCGCCACATGGCTCGACCTGCAGCAGCGGCTGTCGGTGCTGACGCGCATCATGGAGGAAAACCTCGGCGGCATTCGTGTCGTCCGCGCCTTCGCCGCGCAGGAACACGAGCTTTCGAAATTCGAAGCGGCCTCGAAGAATGCGCTGGAGCTCGCCCATCAGCGCGTCGGCATCCGCGTCGTCAACACCAGCGCCATGACCTTCTCCTTCTTCGCGGCGATGGGTCTGGTTCTGTGGGTCGGCGGCGGCAAAGTGCATTCCGGCGAGATCACCGTCGGTACGCTCGCCTCGTTCCTGACCTTCATGACCATTCTGCAGATGCCCGTGCGCCAGCTCGGTCTGATGGTCAACGCCTTTGCCCGCGCCTCGACCTGCGGCACACGCCTCTTCGAACTGCTGGACCTTGAAATCGCCGTGCGCGACGCACCCGATGCCAAGGAATTGACGATCACGGACGGCACGCTTCGCTTCGAGAATGTCAGCTTCGCCTATCCGGCCTCCCCGATGCACGAGGTCCTGCACGACATCAGCTTCGAGGCAAAGCGCGGCGAGACGATCGGCATCGTCGGCCCCCCCGGCAGCGGCAAGTCGACGCTCGCGCACCTGATCCCGAGATTCTACGATGCAACGGCGGGCAGGATCACCATTGACGGGCAGGATATCCGCAAGACGACGCTGCAGTCGCTGCGCCGCTCCGTCGCCGTCGTGCAGCAGGATTCCTTCCTGTTCACCACGACGATCGAAAACAACATCGCCTATGGCGATCCCTGGGCCAAGGAAAGCCGCATCGAACGCGCCAGCGAAAGCGCGCAGCTCCATAACTACGTTCTCGGCCTGCCGACCGGCTACGGCACGGTCGTCGGCGAACGCGGCGTCTCGCTTTCGGGCGGCCAGCGCCAGAGGCTTTCGATCGCCCGCGCGCTGATGCTCAAGCCCGCCGTCATGGTCTTCGACGATTCGACGGCGGCGATCGACGCGGCGACCGAGCAGCGCATCCGCAGCGCCATGCGCCGCTATGCCGCCGATCGCGTGACGATCATCGTCGCCCACCGCCTGAGCTCGCTGATGCATGCCGACAAGATCTTCTTCATCGAGGACGGCCGCATCGTCGAACAGGGCACGCATGAGGCGCTGCTGGCGCTCGGCGGGCGATACAAGGCGCTTTACGATTTGCAGGTGCGACCGGGCGACGACGCTTTGAGCGCGTAAGAAACCGGCGCAGGAGGAAACACGATGGCCGAGGAACTGGAAACCGAGCGTCCGGACGTTCGCGAGGATGGCAGACGCCCGCCGAGGGCAGTCGTCGGATCGCAGCGCGTCGAAGAAGAGATCTTCGGCAAGGTCTTCGATTCCAACATCGTCAAGCGCATCTGGGCCTTCGTGCATCCCTACCGGCGCGACGTCATCCTGTCGGTGATCTCGGTTCTGGTCTTTACCGGCATGCAGCTTCTCATTCCGCTGATCATCCGCTACGCCATCGACCATGGCATGCAGGCGAACGAGAGCGGCTCGGCACTGACCTGGGCGATCCTCGCCTTCCTCGTCGCCATCCTCATCAATTATGGCGCCAGCTACTGGCAGGAAACGCTGGTCGGCGGTGTGGCGGAAAACGTGCTCTTCGATATCCGCAAGGCGATGTTCTCACATCTCCAGCGCGTTTCGCTCTCCTTCATGGACAAGACCGAGGTCGGCCGGCTGATGTCCCGCCTGCAGGGCGACGTCAACTCGATGCAGGAATTCCTGGAAACCTGCGTGCTGTCGGTGGGCGATATCTTCCTGCTCTTCGGCATCGTCTTCGTGATGCTTTATCTCGACTTCAAGCTCGGTTTGCTGACGCTTTCCGTGCTGCCGGTGCTCTTCGTGGTGCGCCTGTTCTGGCTGCCGCTTGCCCGCAAGTCCTTCATGGCCGCCCATGAGACGAATTCGGTGGCAAACGGCGCGCTTGCCGAAGCGATCCACGGCGTGCGCGCCGTCCAGAGCATGGACCGGCAGGAGGTCAACTTCACGCTCTACGACGACAAGGCGCATGCCAACCTGCTGACGCATCTGACGGCAGCGCGCTACGCGCAGATCATGGTGCCGATCGTCGATACGCTGACCGGTATCGCCATGGCGCTCGTCATCGTTGTCGGCGGCGCGCGTGTGCTGAACCAGGCGCTCGACGTCGGCGTTCTCGTCGCCTTCCTCTTCTACATCCAGCGCTTCTTCGACCCTATCCGCTCGCTGACGCTGCAATATTCGGTCATGCAGCGCGCCATGGCGTCCGGCCAGCGGCTGACCGACGTGCTCGACGTGCCGGTCGAAATCCAGGATGCTCCGGATGCCAAGATACTGTCACCCGACATGGACGGCTCCGTCGAATTCCGCGATGTCGTGTTCGGCTACAATCCCAAGCATCCGGTGCTCAAGCATGTGAGCTTCCGGGTCAATCCGGGAGAGACGGTCGCCCTTGTCGGCCCGACCGGCTCGGGCAAATCGAGCTGCATGTCGCTGATCCACCGCTTCTACGAAGTGCAGCAGGGACAGGTTATGGTCGGCGGCCATGACGTGCGCGAACTCACGCAGGATTCTCTCGGCCAGCAGATCGCCATGGTGCTGCAGGAACCTTTCCTCTTCACCGGCACCGTCTTCGAAAACATCCGCTACCACAAGACGGAGGCCACGCGCGAACAGGTGATCGAAGCCGCCAAGGCGGTCGGCGCGCATGATTTCATCATGCGTCTGCCCCAAGCCTATGACAGCATGCTTGGCGAGCGTGGCGGCAATCTTTCGCTCGGCCAGCGCCAGCTTCTCTCCTTCGCCCGGGCTCTGGTGGCGGACGCCAAGATCCTCGTCCTCGACGAAGCAACCGCCAATATCGACAGCTATACCGAGATGCTGATCCAGAAGGCGCTGGTGAAGCTGCTCGAAAACCGCACCGGCCTCGTCATCGCCCACCGGCTGGCGACGATCCGCGAAGCCGATCGCATCATCGTGCTGCAGAATGGCGAGATCGTCGAAAGCGGCAATCACCAGCAGCTGATGAAAAACGGCAAGCTCTATTCGAAGCTCTATAACCTCAACTACGCGTCCTTCGACGATATTCCCGAGGACGTGCTGGAAGAGACGGTGACGGAATCGGCGACCTGACACCCTCGGTTGCCGTTGCGCATAGTCCACGACGAATTTCGCTTTTCCGCTGTAAAAACGCGCAAAATGGAACCCTCGCCGCCGCCTTTTGAGCTGCCTTGCCTCAAAAGGCGCAAGATTTCGACGAACAAACGCCGTTCTGAGGCATTTATCTCCTATAGGGGCGATCTGCCACTAAGGAGAATGTCATGAAGAGAATTGTTAGCGGTCTGTTGATCGCGACGGCCCTAATGGGCTCGGCTGTCCAGCCTGCTGCGGCACGCGACCATCATCACCACGACAATACTGGGCGTGCCATTGCCGGCGGCCTTGCGGCGGGTGTGGTCGGCGGCCTGATCGGCGGCGCAATCGTCAACAGCGGTCCGCGCTACGTCGATGGCCCTCGCTACTATGATGCCGGCCCGCCGCCCCCGAGATGCTGGTATGAGGACCGCGACGTCCGCAACCGCTATGACGGCGGCTATCACACGGAAACCGTACGGGTCTGCGACTAGCGGATCTGGAGAATCCGTAATGCATTGAGGCGGCGCTGGCCTGATCCTTGGTCATCGCCGCTGCCTTTCGCCCCTTTCGGCCGGGATTGCAGCCGCAATCTCGGCCTCGCTCCACCCGAATAGACGGAAGCCACCGGCGACGTCGGTTACGGCTCGCTCCGCCCAGCCGGAAAAATCCGCCATTTGTCATGCGGCTGCAAAGAACCGCCGTTACTTCTCGGCTCGGGCAATTGCACGGCTGTGCGACATGATTGCACCTGTGCAACGGGCGGAGAAATGGACCGGTTCCTGAAACGACAAATAGTGGTCAGCGCCGCGGCCCGACCAATGTCAACTTGCTGCCATTGCCTCCCTGTAGATGTGCTGCGGGGGATTGCCAGATCGCATCATCCGTCCTTCCGCGACCCGTCCTGTACCGATCTCCGGCGCGGTTCGTCGCATCGTTTTGGCGCGCGGATGTAGGGTACTGAGGGAAAGCCGATGAGTGATGGTCCTGCGAACGACGGGAAGGCGCCGAAGAAGGAGCGCATGCGTTTCGTGAGCGCCGAGCAGGTGGCGCAGCTTGCCGGCGTTTCCCGCTCGGCGGTATCGCGAACATTCACGCCAGGGGCCAGCGTTGCGCCCGCGACGCGCGAGAAGGTGCTGCGCGCAGCCCAGGAGCTCGGCTACCATGTCAACGATCTTGCCCGCGGCGTGCTTGCCAATCAGAGCCGCCTCGTCGGCATCGTCGCCACCAAGCCGGAGATCGGGTTTCGCGCCCATCTCGCCGCAGCGCTTGCCAAATTCCTGATCCAGCGCGGCAGCATTCCGATCCTCATCAACACCGGCCAGACCGAGGATGAACTGCTGGCTGCCCAGAAGATGCTGATCGGCCATCGTGCCGAGGCGATCATCATTCTGTCGGGCTCGCCCCCGGCGAGCTTCTTTGAGCTTGCCCAGCGTAACGGTCAGCCGCTCATCGTCATCGGCCGTTCCGAACCGGATGCAGATCATGTGCGCGCCGGCAACTCGGAAGCCTCCCGCAAGGCGGCGACCGTGTTCTTCGAGGCCGGGCGGCGGCGGCTGGCGGTTGCCGGTTCCAACACCGGCACACCGAGCATCATCGAGCGCGAAAGCGCCTTTCTGTCGACGGCCGACGGGCTCGGTGCCGAAGTCTTTATCGGCCGCGGAGCGGATTCGGATTACGAGAGCGGAATTGCCGCAGGCCGCGCCCTGTTCTCGAACGCCGTGCACCCGGACGCGGTCTATTGCGCCAACGACCAGATCGCCTTCGGCCTCATGGATCATGTGCGCCAGGTGGTGAAGCTCAGGATTCCCGAAGATGTCGCCATCATCGGTTTCGACGACGTTCCCGAAGCGTCCTGGCTCAGCTATCAGCTGACCACCTTCCGCCAGGACCCGCTCGTCATGGCAATGCGAGCCGTCGAGCTGATGGAACGGCGTCTCGCAAATCCGGACTTGCCGCCGGGCTATGAACGCGTCATTCCGGAGCTCGTCATCCGCCAGAGCTTCAGGCCCTGATTCCCTTTCGAAAGTTTCCCATGCATTGCGAATTTCCTGATGATGCCCGCTTCGTTCTTGCCAGGGACGTAATCCTCCACGCGGCGGGAAAGGCGCTTTCCTTTTTCTCCGATCTCGCCTCGCTGGAAACAGGCCACAAGCTGAACTGCCAGGATGTGGTGAGCCAGGCCGACAAGGCCGTGGAGGCGATGATCCGTGATCGCATCGCTGCCGCCTTTCCCGATGACGGCGTTCTCGGCGAGGAGGAGGGATTGGCCGAAGGTCCTTCCGGCTATCTCTGGGTCGTCGATCCCATCGATGGCACGAGCTGCTTCGTGCACGGCATCGACCAGTGGTGCATTTCGATCGCCGTCATGAAAGGCGACGAAACCGTACTCGGCCTTATCTGCCAGCCGACATCGGGCGATGTTTTTGTCGCGAAAAAAGGTGAAGGCGCCTTTCTGAACGGCAGGGCGATCAGCGTTGACGGGGCCGCGAGCATAGGCACCGGGCTTCTCGGTATCGGCGCCAATTTTCGCATTCCGCTGAAACAGGTATCGGTCTTCGTCCACCTGCTGCTGGAAGACGGCGGCATGTTCATCCGCAACGGCTCCGGCGCGCTTATGCTGGCGCAGGTCGCCTGCGGCCGGCTCGCCGGTTATTACGAGCCGCATATCAACGCCTGGGACTGCATGGCCGGGCTTCTGATGATCCGTGAGGCCGGCGGCTGGACCGAAGCCTTCCCCGGCAAGGGCACGCTTCTGACCGGCGGCCCGGTGATCGCCGCTGCTCCCGGCGCGAAGGACGATCTCATGGCGCTCGTCAACCGATCGCTGCAGGATGAACCGGCGTAGAACGCCGTTAGCCTGCGTGCCCGGACCCGCTGTTTCCGGATGAGCTTGAGGCGATCTTCTCCGTCAGATCGACAAAATTCCTGATGAGGGCAAGCCGCGCATCGGCGCGGTGGGCGACGTAAAGCGGCAGGGGCGGCAGTTCCCCAGGCACCAGCGCCCGATAGACGACCGATTCCCGGTGCAGGACCCGCATCGACGCGGGCACGACGGTCAGGCCACGCCCACCGGCCACAAGGTTGATGGCGGCGATAATTCGAGAGACTTCGTCGACGATCCTCGGTGCGACGCCGGCGGCGCGGAAAGTTTCCGTCAGGCGCTCGAAGATCCCAGGCCCATCCGTGCGCCGATAGACGACCATATCGACGCCGTCGAGCATGCCGAGCGTCAGGGGCCCGCCGTCCGCATCCGCATAGGGGTGGTTGCGCGGCACCGCGACCAGCATGTCCTCTTCGGAAAGAGCCCGCGCCGTCAATTCGGGAAACCGCTTCGCATCGATATGCAGCAGCGCGACATCGATGCGCTGCTGCTGCAGGGCCAGAATCAGCTCGTAGGTTTCGCTTTCCTCGACCACGATCTCGGCAAGCGGAAAGGCCCGGCGAAACTGCTGGAGGAATTGCGGCGCGAGCACATGCAGAGAGGCCGAACTCGTAAAGCCGACAGACAGACGGCCGCTTTCGCCCTGACTGAAGCGCCGCACGTTGTCGACCGCCAATTGTGCCCGCCTCAGAATATCGCGTGCCTCCTCGAGAAAAAGCTCGCCCGAGCCGTTCAGCGCGACCCTGCGCGGCGATCGATCGAACAATTGCACGCCAAGCTCATATTCGAGATCGCGAATCTGCTGCCCCAGAGGTGGCTGCTGGATATGCAGCCGCTCGGCGGCGCGATTGAAACTCCCCTCCTCGGCTACAGCCACGAAATATCTGAGATGCCTGAGTTCCATCCAGCGTCCTAGAACTTTTTGAGTTTAAGTGTTGAACAATATAAATATTTTACATGGTCATGTCACGTCTCTAGGCTCCTCCCAACTTGACCGACCCAAGGAGGAGACGACATGGCCAAGAGCAAACCGAAGATCGCAATCATTGGCGCCGGCATGGGCGGGCTCGCCGCCGCGGCGACGCTGCGCAAGGTCGGTATCGACGTCCAGGTTTACGAACAGGCGCCGAAATTCGCCCGCGTCGGCGCCGGAATCCAGATGCTTCCGAATTCGTCACACGTGCTGCGCGGCATCGGCGTGCTCGACCGCCTCAAGAAGATCGCCTTCGAACCCTATTCCCACCTCAACCGCGTCTGGGACACCGGCGAACTCAAGCGTGAACTGCCGATGCCGGAAAGCCTTTATGGCGCGCCGTTCCTGTGCATGCATCGCGCCGATCTGCATGAGGCGCTTTATTCCGTGCTGCCGCCTGAGATCGTGCATCTCGGCAAGAAACTGGTCGGCCTCGACCAGAAAAACGGCGGCGTCAGCCTTTCTTTTGCCGATGGCACCAAGGTCGAAGCAGATGCGGTCGTCGCCGCAGACGGCGTTCACTCGCTGGTGCGCGACCTCATCGTCGGTCCCGATGCGCCGCTCCACAAAGGCCGCATCGCCTATCGCGCGGTCTTCGACGCCAGCCTGATGAACGGCGGCACGATTGCCCCCTCCAGAACCAAGTGGTGGGGCCTCGACCGGCATATCGTCATCTATTACACGGCAGCCGACCGCAGCTCGCTCTATTTCGTCACCAGCGTTCCCGAGTCGGCCGACTGGATGACCGCCGAATCCTGGTCGGCAAAGGGCGACGTCAAGGAATTGAGAGCCGCCTACGAAGGCTTCCATCCGGAAGTGCAGATGGTGCTCAACGCCTGCCCGGATTGCCACAAATGGGCAATTCTCGAACGCGAACCGCTGCCGCGCTGGAGCGACGGCCGTGTCGTGCTCTTGGGCGACGCCTGCCATCCGATGACGCCGTACATGGCCCAGGGTGCGGCAACCTCCATCGAGGACGCCGCCATTCTGGCGCGCTGCCTCGAGGCTGCCGACAATGACGACATCGAAGGCGCCTTCCGCCGCTACGAGGCAAACCGCAAGCCCCGCACCTCGCGTATCCAGGCGATCTCCAGCGCCAATACGTGGATGTCGGGCGGCAACGACGACACGACATGGCTCTATGGCTACGACGCCTGGAACGTGCCGCTGGTCGGCGAAAACGAACTCGCCATGGCCGGCTGATCGGAACAGCGCAATGTTGCAGCAAGAACCCCTTGAGATGGACGGTCGTTACGAGTTCGTGACCGTCTCGGATGAGGCAACCATCGCCTACCGGCGATATGGCACGCCGGGAAAGCCGCGCCTGCTGCTGATCCATTCGCTCGCTCTTGACGGCAGCGTCTGGACGGACGTCGTCTCCGCCCTGAAGGGGCAGGCCGAGATTATCTGCATCGATTGCCGCGGGCACGGCTGGAGCAGCCGCGGCCCCCTCTCCCGGGCGATCGAGCGCTTTGCCGACGATGCCGCCGAGGTTCTGGACAAGATCGGCTGGGATGAGGTGGTCGTTGCAGGCTGCTCGATGGGCGGCTGCATCACACAGGCTTTTGCCGCGCGCCACGCAAAACGGGTCTCGGCCATGGTCCTCATCGATACGACGGCCTGGTACGGGGAAAAGGCGCCCGAGGAATGGCGGGCGCGTGCTGCCAAAGCGCGGGCCGAAGGCCTTGCCTCGATGGCCGCTTTCCAGGCGACCCGCTGGTTCGGCGAGCGGTTCAGGGCGGAAAACCCGCGCAAGATCCAGGAGATGATGGAAATCTTCGTCCGCAACGATCTCGATTCCTATGAAGCGACCTGCATCATGCTCGGCGATGCCGATCTCCGCAGCGCCCTTCCCGGTTTCGATTTCCCGGTCGCGGTCATTGTCGGCGAGGAGGACTATGCCACGCCGGTCGAAAGCGCGCGCCAGCTCGCCGAGGCAATCCCCGGCGCGTCCCTGACGATCCTGCCGGGCGCCCGGCACCTGACGCCGATCGAATGCAGCGATGTCATCGCCGCGGCGATCGGCAAGATGGTTGAAGCTGCCGCCCATTAGGGTGAAGCTGGCGGCAGGGGGAGCCGCCAGCCCGTTTAACCGTGCTGATCTGGGAGGATGATATGCACGATAACAATAGCATACTGGTTGCCGGCCCTGCTGCGGGCGAGGTTTCGCAAGACGGTTCGCAGCAGATGCAGCTGGCCGGCCGCGCCGCGGTTCTGACGGCCCGTTTCGAAGCGGTCCCGTTTACACCCTGGCATCGCCGGGCGCGGATCATCATGGGCGGCGCGACGTTTCTCGATGCCTTCGATGCGCTTTCGCTCGCCTTTGTCCTGCCGATCCTGATCAAACTTTGGGCGCTGACGCCAGCTCAGATCGGCTGGATGATCGCGGCAAGCTACATCGGCCAGCTCATCGGCGCCCTCCTCTTCAGCCGCCTTGCCGAAACGCTCGGTCGCGTTCACATGGCCGCATCCGCCACCGCGCTGATGTCGGTGATGAGCCTTGCCTGCATCATGGCCGGCAATTTCCAGATGCTGTTCGTCTGCCGCCTGATCCAGGGTATCGGGGTCGGCGGGGAAATGCCCGTTGCGGCCGCCTATGTCAGCGAGCTCCTGCGCGCCAAGGGACGTGGACGCAACTTCATGCTCTACGAATTGATCTTCCCCGTCGGGCTGATGGTGACGGGCCAGCTCGGCACGTTGATCGTGCCGGTTTTCGGCTGGAAGTCCCTCTTTCTGATCGGCGGCATCCCGGGGCTGCTGATCGCCTACCTGCTTTACCGCCTGCCGGAATCACCGCGCTGGCTGATCGGCCAAGGACGGTTCGACGAAGCCGAAAAGGTGATCCGCCAGGCCGAGGACAGTGCAAGGCGCAAGGATCCCGGCTATTCCTTCGACGACCGCGCCTATAACGAAGCGACATTGGCGCTCGGCAGTCAAAGCCAGGCCGCTGCACCGCGGCCGCGCAGCCGCTGGCGCGAACTGCTCTCGCCCACTTTCCGCATGCGCACCATCATCGCATGGATCCTCTGGGCAAGCTCGTTCTTCGTGGCCAACAGCCTGAACAACTGGATGCCGACGCTCTATCACACGGTCTATTCGCTGGAACTCGGCAGTGCGCTGAGGGCCGCCTCGATGACCAATGTCGCGCAGGTCATCATTCTGCTTGCCTGCGCCTTCTGCATCGACCGCATCGGGCGGCGCACCTGGGCCGTCGTCTCGTTCCTTGTCGGCGCCGTTCTGCTCGCAGCACTCGCCGCAGGTGGCGCAAGCAGCCTCTGGTCGCTCATTCTGCTGGCGACGCTCGCCTATGGCGTCGTGGGTTCGATCAACGCCGTGCTCTACCTCTATACGCCCGAAATCTACCCGACGCGCATGCGCGCAGTCGGCACGGGCCTTGCCACGTCCTGGCTGCGCATCGCCTCGGCGGTCGGTCCTGCGACGGTCGGCTACATGGTCGGCGCACAGGGCATCAAGTCAGTCTTCATCATGTTCGGGATTGTCGCCGTGATCGGCGCGCTTGCGGCAACGCAGATGATCGAAACCGGAGGACGCAAGCTCGAGGAAATTTCCTCCTAAGCCACGCCCGCCCACAGCATTTCCCCGGCACCCATGTGCCGGGGTTTGGCATTTTACGATCTTCAGGCGCTGCGTGGCACGGCGTCATGCTCCCTGCGCGCCATCATCATGGCCACGGCGAAGACCAGCAGCGCGCCGGCGGCAAGGCAGATCGCCAGGAAGAACATCGGCGCGATCGTGCTTCCGGTTTCGTCCTTGATCCAGGGTACGACGTTCTGGGCAACGAAGCCGCCGAGATTGCCGACGGAGTTGATGGCGGCAAGGCCGGCCGCAGCACCCGCTCCCTTCAGGAAGCGCGACGGAAGGCTCCAGAAGACCGGCTGCGGGGCAAAGATGCCGGCAGCGGCGATGCAGAGAAAGATGAACTGCAGCACATGGTTCGGAACGAGCGCCGAGAGCAGCAGGCAGGCCGCGCCGATGAAGGCGGGAATGACGATATAGGGCGTCTTCGCCTTCACCTTGTCGGCAGCAGCCGGCACCGCCCAGAGGGCGAGCGCCACCAGCATCCACGGAATGATATTGAGGAAGCCGTTGACGCTGTTGCTGACGCCGAAAGCCTTTACGATGGTCGGCAGCCAGTAGCTGAGGCCATAGGCGGCAAGCGGAAAGGCGATGTAGCAGAGCGCCATCAGCAGGACGCGGGGGTCGATCAGCGCCTTGAAGCCGTTTTCGGCATTGTGGTCCATGCCGGAATTCTCTGACGCGAGCCGCTCTGCCAGCCAGCTCTTCTCCTCGCCGTTGAGGAAGCTCGCATTTTCGGGCCGGTCGTAGAGATAGAGGTAGGTGACGACACCGGCGATGACGGCCGGAATGCCTGTCGCCAGGAAAACCCATTGCCAGCCGGCGTGGCCGAGGAAACCGTCGAGATCGAGCAGCATGCCGCCGACGGGGGCGCCGACGGCATTGGCAAGCGCACTGAAGATCATGAAGAGGCCGACCATGCGGCCGCGATAATCCGAGGGGAACCAGAGCGTCAAAAGATAGAGGACGCCTGGAAAGAAACCCGCTTCGCAGACGCCGAGAAGGAAGCGCAGGATATAAAACATCGTCGCGTTCTGCGTGTAGGAAAGAAGGATGGTGACGATGCCCCAGGAGACGAGAATGCGCGCAAACCAGACACGCGCGCCAAACCTGTCGAGGAAGAGGTTGCTCGGCACTTCAAATAGGAAATAGCCGATGAAAAAGAGCGAGGCGCCAAGGCCATAGGCATATTCGCTCATGCCGAGCGCACCGACCATTTCCAGCTTGGCAAAACTGACATTCTGACGATCGATATAGGCAATGAGGTAGAGGATTCCGAGGAATGGCATGAGCCGCCAGGTGATCTTCGAGATCAACTGCTGTTCGCCGACCATTGCAAATTCTCCAAATGATTGTTGCTTTTCATGCCAATAGATAGCTGCCTCCGGACGATTATCAATCACACCGAACGGATAGGAGCGGCTCCTGCATTGACAAGCGATATGTCGACAGTCATGCCTAGGGACGCGGAAGCCATCCTTGCGCCCGTATCTCCAGAGAGATCATCATGACCCTGTCCTCACCCCGCGATTTCCTGGCCAGCCTGTTTTCCGCAGCCGTTCGCGCCGCCGATCCGCTGACCGGTATTGCTGCGCATCTGCCGGAAAAACCAAAGGGCAGAACGATCGTGATCGGCGCCGGCAAGGGGGCCGCGCAGATGGCGCGGGCGCTCGAAAGCGTGTGGGACGGGCCGCTCGAAGGCGTGGTCGTCACCCGCTACGGCTATGGCTGCGAGACCGATCGGATCGAGATCATCGAGGCCGCTCATCCGGTTCCCGATGCAGCCGGCCTTGCCGCCTCCAGGCGGCTGATGGAAACCGTTTCGGGCTTGCGCGAGGACGACCTCGTCATCGCGCTGATCTGCGGCGGCGGCTCGGCGCTGCTGCCCTCGCCGCCGGAAGGGCTGACTCTGCAGGACGAGATCCTGCTCAACGAGCTGCTGCTTGCCTCCGGCGCACCGATCTCGGCCATGAACGTCGTGCGCAAGCACCTGTCGACCATCAAGGGCGGGCGGCTGGCGGCTGCGACCAGGGCCCGTGTGGTCAGCCTGATCGTCTCCGACATTCCCGGCGACAATCCAGCCCATGTCGCATCGGGTCCGACCGTTCCCGACGGCTCGACCCGCCACGATGCGCTTCAGATCATCCGTCAGTACAGCCTGAAGCTGCCGCAGGCGGCGATCGATCATCTGAACTCTCCGAGAGCCGATGCGCCGCAGCCGGACGATCCGGTCTTTGCCCGCCATGCGCACCACATCATCGCCTCGGCCGGCGTATCGCTCGAAGCCGCGGCCGAGCTCGCACGGTCGCAGGGCATTACGCCGGCGATCCTGTCCGATTCCATCGAGGGAGAAGCGCGCGACGTGGCACTGGTGCATGCGGCCATCGCCCGCGAGGTCGCCGGCCGCGACAGGCCGTTCAAGAAACCGGCCGTCATCCTTTCCGGCGGCGAGACGACGGTGACGCTGCGCGCCAAGGGCGGCAGGGGCGGCCGCAACGGGGAATTCGCGCTCGCGCTGGCACAGGCGATCGACGGTGTCGGCGCCATCCATGCGCTCGCCGCCGACACCGACGGCATCGACGGTTCGGAAAACAATGCCGGTGCGTTTGCCGATGGCGGCACCGTCAAACGGCTGCGCGCCGCCGGCTTCGATCCACGCCGCCTTCTCGACGGCAATGACAGTTATTCCGGCTTCAAGGCGATCGGCGACCTCTTCGAAACCGGCCCGACCGGCACCAATGTCAATGATTTCAGGGCAATCCTGATCCTCTGACTGCGCGCTCCAGATGCGCTCTGCGACCGCGTCGTCGTACTGCGCGATGGCGTCGTCGCCACCATCGCGCGCACAGCCGAGATTGGCGCCGACGAGCTGGTGCAGGCAATCATCGGCCGCCCGCACGATCAGATCTTCGTCCGCCCGCCGGCGTCGCAGAAGCGCGAAACGGTGCTGAGCCTCGAAGGCGTCGAAACCGCTGACGTCGGTCCGATCGATCTAGTGCTCGGCCGCGGCGAGGTCATCGGTCTGCGCGGCGCCGGTCAGGACGCAATCGGCAAGGCATTGTTCGGCACGGAAAAGATCGCCTCAGGCACCATCCTCCTCGCGCGCCAGTCCTATCGGCCACGCGATCCCTTCGATGCAATTTCGAAGGGCGTGCTGATGGTCGCGGGCGACCGGAACGCCGCATCCATTGCCCAGGACATGAGCATCCGTGAGAACATGTTCCTTAACCCGGTGGCCGCCGGACGCGGCCTCCTCGGCCTGCGCTCGCACGGCTCGGAGGAACACGAGGCGGAAGCGATGGGCGCCAGGGTACGCCTGCGGCAGAACGTACCCGCAGCGCCGATCGAGACGCCGTCCGGCGGCAACCAGCAGAAGGTGGTGATCGCGCGCTGGATGCGGATCGGCGGCAAGGTGCTCGTGCTCGAGGACCCGACGGCGGGCGTGGACGTTGGCGCCAAGGCGGAGATCTGCCGCCTGCTCGCCGATGCGCTGGCAAGCGGCCTCGGCGTTCTGCTGATTTCGACCGATTTCGAGGAAGTCACTGCCATCTGTCATCGCGCCTATGTTTTCCGCTCCGGCCGGGTCGCGGCCGAGCTTCCGGAAGAGGCGCTGTCGATCGCAGGCCTGCTCGGCGCCGCGTCGCTTTCACCCGCAGCCTGACCTCAACCCGCACTTAGAGATGCCGGCCGAGCCGCGACGAGCCCTTCCTCATCAAGGTGCGCGATAAGGATATGGCGATCGTTCCCTATTCGCTGAACCTCAACGACATCATCCAGTTCGAGGCCTACAAGTTCTCGACCGGAGAATACGAGCAACAGCTGAAGGACGAGTTCGACCAACTTTACGAAGAAGGTGCCTCCCGCCGACGCATGATGGCGATCTCCACCCATGACCGCATTCAGGGCCGGCCCTACCGTGTGCGCTCGCTCGCCCGCTTCCTGGAATATGCGAGCAAGCACAAGGGCGTGACCTTCCTGCGCAAGGACGAGATCGCCGACATCATCTATTCCGACCCGCAGCCGCTGCGCGACATCAACGAGCACGATGCCTGGGCCGAATGGGAACGCAAGAACGGCAAACAGAAGATCCTCCCGATCGTCTGATGCGATGAGGGGCCGGCGCGACCGGCCCCTTCCCCATGAATACGGGAATTCACGCCTATGAATTATGATCTTGCAATCATCGGCGGCGGCATCGTCGGACTGGCGACGGCGCTGGAAGTCAGCACCCGCTATCCTGGCCTGACGATCGTCATCCTCGAGCGCGAAAACGATGTCGCCCTGCACCAGACCGGCCGCAACAGCGGCGTCATCCATGCCGGCGTCTACTATCAGCCGGGCAGCCTGAAGGCACGCTTCTGCAAAGAGGGTGTCTTGGAGACGATCCGCTTTTGCCAAGACCATGGCCTGCCCCACGAGCAATGCGGCAAGATGCTGGTGGCGACGGATACGACTGAACTCGACCGCATGGCCGCGCTGCACGAACGCTGCATCGCCAACGGCCTGCCGGTCGAACGCCTCGACGCCGCAGAATTGCGCCGGCGTGAGCCGCATATATGCGGGGTAGGCGCCCTCTTCGTTTCGACGACGGGCATCGTCGACTACGGCCTCGTCGCGCGCACAATGGCGAAACTATTGAGCGAACGCGGCGTCGAGATCATCACCGGCGCCGCAGTCGACCGCATTGGCGAAGAGCCGGCCGGGGTGACGATCGGTGCCGGTGCAATCGTGATCAAGACGAAGAACCTGATCGCCTGCGCCGGGATCATGGCCGATCGCATCGCCAGGCTCGGCGGCCTCGACCTCGATTTCCGCATCGTGCCCTTCCGCGGTGAATATTATCGTCTCGGTGCCGACAAGAACGATATCGTCAGCCACCTGATCTATCCAATCCCGGATCCAGCCCTGCCCTTTCTCGGTGTCCACCTGACGAAGATGATCGGCGGTTATGTCACTGTCGGCCCGAATGCCGTGCTCGCTTTTGCCCGCGACGGCTATCGTTTCGGCGATGTCAGCCTGCGCGATCTCGCCGAGATGATTACCTATCCCGGTTTCCGCAGTGTGATCCGCGCCAATTTGCGCTCCGGCATCTCGGAAATGTGGAATTCGCTGAACCGACGCGCCTATCTCGCGCTCTGCCAGCGTTATTGCCCGGAACTGACGCTCGACGATCTCGAACCCTACCGCCCCGGCATCCGCGCGCAAGCCGTCCTTGCCGACGGCACGCTGGTGCATGATTTCCTTATCCATGAAACCGCCCGCAGCATCCATGTCTGCAACGCGCCCTCGCCCGCCGCCACTTCGGCGATCCCGATCGGACGCGGCCTTGTCACGCGCGCAGCCGCCCAATTCGGTTGGCGCGCAACGATCTCCGCTTGACCTTGGGGGGAGAGCCCGGAAGACAGGTTACCGCTCTCAACTGGCGTAGCTGCCAGGATATCAAAACAACGAATACAATCTCAAAGCGTCATAGACAGCTGCATGGATGTTGCGGCTGGAAATCGCATCGCCGATCTGCACGAGGTCGAACAGTCCCTCGCTGGTGCGCTGCTGCAGCGGTGGTCGGCGGGCGAGCAGCGCGGCACAAATGCATCTGAGCAAATCGCATTCATCGGTTTCGACGAGCAGCCGGCAGCGAGGCGGCCAGCCCCAGCGTCATCGACAATGTGGACAACGTCGATCTCGGGCACTTGCCTCGTGGAGGGCCATCAGAAAATCTTTGCCCGTCTGATCCAGACTTCGAAACCGGTCGCACGGCCGCAAATCCTTGATCTGACGGCGGGCGGCAGCAACGTCGCCTGTTGACGTCGATACCGCCGATCGTAGCACGATCTTTCATGAGTAGGCGGCCTCGTGGAAATCGATCTCGAGACGTTGAGCACGCCCGAATATGGCGCTCAACCGCTTGCGCTCGGCAGCATCCATGTTCTCGCCCGCCTCGTCCAGAACAGTCTTCAGCCAGCGCGCCTGAGCTTCGAACTCGGGCTCCGCGTGAAGCTTGACCCATTCGCTGAGCAAGGGATCGCTGATTGCCGTCGAGTTCGCCGCCGTCGACCAGGTCCAGTACATCCATTCGGCGGCGAACATGGCAGCGATCGTGTCGAGAAAACCGCCGTCGCGAGCAATTGCCAGCATGCCTTCGCGGAAGGAAGCGACATCGGCCCGACCGGTATCATAGCGGGAGGGATCTATGCCGCGTACTGCAAATGTCTTTTCGAAATAGGCGACCTGCCGGTTTGCAAGCGCATCCAGAACGCCGATCAGCCAACGCTTCTGGGCGATGGTTTCGGCTTTGGCTGTGGCGTAGGAGAAGATCGCGATCGCCGTGTCGACGAAGGCCCCTTCGAAGACCAGGTATCGCTCGAACGTCTCGTTCGAAAGGCGGTCAGCCTTGATATCCTCGACGAAACGATGGTTCACCATGGCTTCGAAGACCTTACGGTTTTCGTCGAGCATCTGTTGCGAGAGGCTCCAGCCCATGATCGCTACACCTCCAGGCCGGGTTTTGCAGCTTCGACGAAGGCTGCCACGCGTGCCGGCTCCACGGGGTTCCACCAGACGCCGCCTTCCTTGAGCGAGGAGGCGACGATGACGCCGTTGGTGCGCTTCAAGATATCGACGATGTTGTCCTTGGTCACGCCGGAGCCGACGAGCAGCGGCAGATGGGTGGCGGCGCCGATTTCCTCGATCTCTTCCATCGTTGCGCTGTTGCCCGTTCTCTGACCGGTGGCGATTACCACATCCGCATCGAAGAATGCGAGATCGCGGGTCAATTCGTCGATCGTGCGATCGGCAGTGATGGCATGCGCGCCATGCTTCACATGGCTGTCTGCAAACACCTTGACATGCTCGGCGCGCAGAGCCGAGCGATAGCGCATCGCCTCGGCGGCCCGACCTTCCATGAAGCCTTCATTGGCGACATAGGCGTTCGCCCACTGGTTGACGCGGATGAAGCGCGCACCGCCTGCCATTGCGATTGCGAAGGCCGGAATCGGTGCATTGGCAAGCACGTTGATCCCGAGTGGCACGCCGGCGGCGCGCGCGATGCGGTCGGTCACGACCGACATGAAGGCTGCGGTCTCGTGGCCGATATCCTCGGGCTTGGAAAAGGGGATATCGCCGTGATTTTCCACGATCAATCCGTGGATGCCGCCTTTGACGAGCGCGTCCGCGTCACGCATGCACGCATCGTAGATCGTCTCCATCGCCGCGCTGCGGTAGCGTGGGGCACCCGGGAAAGGCGGGCAATGGATCATTCCGATCAACGCCTTGTCAGTGCCAAATATTTCCCGTATGGCGCTTGTGGCCTTATCCGATATCTGCTGCATTTTCTTTCCTTTCTGAAAGCCAGCCATGCGTGCCTATGTCATCGGTAACGTCGCCGTCGACGAAACCATTTCCGTAATGTCCATGCCCGAAGCCGGTGCCTCGATCCTCGGTCGGGAGGAGACCCGCGACCTTGGCGGCAAGGGCGCCAATCAGGCCGTCGTGATGGGCCGCACGGGCCTTCCCACCACACTCGTCACGGCTGTCGGCGAGGATTTCCGCGCCCAGACGATCCGCGACCAGCTTGCCGGCGAGGCATTGGATGCCCGTCTGTTGGGCAGCCCGAACCGGACCAGCGATTTCTCCATCATCTTCACCACGCCGGACGGCGAAAACGCCATCGTCACCACGACGGAATCGGCCGAAGCCTTGACCCTGTCGGAGGCGCTTGCCCCGCTTGGCGATGCCGTCAGCGGCGACCTCGTCGTGCTGCAGGGCAATCTCAGCGAAGACGTCACCCGCGGCATTCTCGCCGAAGCCAGACACCGTGGCCTCAAAACCGCCTTCAATCCCTCGCCGCTGCGCCCCTACTTTGCCGAACTCTGGCCGCTTATCGACGTCGCCTTTCTCAACAGGGGCGAGGCTGAAAGCCTGACCGGTTCCTCCGGCGAGGCCGCCATCCGCCGCCTGGCGGAAGCCGGAGTGTCACAGACCGTCCTGACGCTCGGTGGCAGCGGCGCTATCCTTGCAAGCGGACACGAAGTGCTTGCAACCGTTCCCGCCCGTGCCACAGAGGTCGTTGACACGACCGGCGCCGGCGACACGTTCATGGCGGTGGCACTTGCCTCGGCCGCGCTCCGCTCCACCGCACTCGACGCCAAAGCCATCCATCACGCAACCGCGGCCGCCGCCATCACCGTCAGCCGCCGGGGCACGCGCTCGGCCTTTCCGAGCAGGGCAGAACTCGCCGGCATCCTTGCCGGCGAGTAACGGCTATTTCGCCTCCGTCAGCCAGCCGAGGATGTTCTTCCAGAGGCGCCCGTAGCCCTCCCATTCGCAGAAGGCGGGTGAAAGCCAGTGCGGACCGATATCGGACGTCCATGCGGCTGTCCTGCCCTTGCCGAAGCGGCCAGTCACCAGGAGCGGGTGACCGCCCTCCTCTTCAGGCAGGCGAGCGATGACTTCCACATCGTCACGCTCGCGCACGTCCACCTCGTTGACGCCAAGAAGCAGTGGCCATTCGCCTGAGAGGCCGGCGACGGTCTCGTGACCGGACTTGACGAGGACAGGTGTCGTACCTTCGGGGACTTCGACCCGGTCGTCATAGGGAAGGCAGGTGACGGGCAGAACATCCTCGACCGGCGTGCGGCGCCAGCGCGCCTTGCCATCGATACCCTGAAAGGAAAAATAGCCGCCGACCATCAAGAGGCCGCCCCCCTTCTCGACCCAGGCCTTGATAAGTTTCAGGCGGTTCGGAACGGTCTTCGACTGCAGCCAGACCGCAGGCGGAAGAAGCAGCGAATTGGCGCCGATATCAGACAGGATGATCGCGTCATAGGCATCGAGCCTGGCGATATCGAAAGGGAATTGTTCAACCGCTTCGTGGGCCGGCATGTAGGTGAGATCGAACGCGCTACCCTTGAGCGCCTTGACGAGCGGTTCGGCGCCGAGATGGAAGGTGACGCTGCCGAACTGATCGAAGCCCTTGTAATGCGTAGCCGAGCTGACCCAGCTTTCGCCGACGAGAAGAACCTTCTTTGTCATGATGTTTCCATTTCTTTTTATGTCTGCAGTCAGGCGCTCGCCTGAAAGACCGATTGCGGATTGGCGCGCATGAAAATATCGAGCGTCGCGTCATCAAGTCCGTGACGCTTCAGGCGCGGCAGGAAGTGACGCAGGATGTAAGCGTAGCCGTTGCCCCCGTAATACTTGAGCATCATCTTCAGGAACACGTCGTGGGACAGGAGAAGACGGTCGGTATGTCCCATCTCGACCAGCTTGACGAGCGCACGCGCCGCTTCCTCGTCGCTCGGGCATTGCACCTGCTGGTCCGCATAGAAGAAATCCATGCCGATCATGTCATATTCGAGAAATGCGCCGCGAGCGGCGAGTTCCGACTGGTAGGCGAGATCGTCATGTGAGGGGTTCATGTGGCAGAGCACCGTGTGCCTGAGATCGCCGCCTTCGGAGGCGATGACATCCAGAACCCTGTGCCCAAGGCGGAACCAGCCCGGAAGATGGACCATCAGGGGCAGGCCGGTGCGTACCTGTGCCTGTGCGGCACCCCGCAGCGATTTTTCCTCCTCCGCAGTGAAATCCGACGATACCCCGATCTCGCCGATCAGGCCGATCCTGACATCGGTGCCATCAGCGCCGATTACCGCCTCAGACACGATCTCATCGGCGATCTGCCCAACCGACATGCTGGCAACCTTTTGCGGATGCGAGGAGCCGAGATAGAAGCCGGCTCCCATGACGATATTCAGTCCCGTCGCCTTCGATATTCGTCGCAGGGCGAGCGGATCGCGACCGATGCCCTGGCATGTCGGCTCGACGACCGTCTGGCCGCCAAGGCCAGCAAAATCCTTGAGCTCAGTGACAGCAAGCTTCTCGTCGTCGAGCGTGATGTTGTGCCTGTTGACGAAAGGATCCTGCCTGAGTTCACTGAGGATTTCCATGCAGACGAAACCTTCGGCAAGATATTGCCGTTCGGGTTCCTTCGGCGCGTGCCACCAGCAACGGCAATCATTGAGGATATGCTCGTGCATCAGCGTGATGCCGATGTCCGACACCGGTATCGGCCCCTGGACCGTCATCACATTGCCGGAGCGTAGGTGACCGGGCGATAGCTCGTTTGCCGCCATCAGCTCTTCCTCCTGGCTGCCAAGCGGAAATTGGCGGTGAAGATGCGGGTATTCAGCCAGATGGCGATCAGGATGATCGCACCGGTGACGATCTGGGTGAAGAAGGGTGAGATATGCATTAATATCAGGCCGTTGCCGATGACGGCAATAGTCATGGTGCCGAGAACGGTCCCGATCATGGTGCCGCGCCCGCCCATCAGCGAGGTGCCGCCGAGCACGACGGCCGCGATGACCTGCAATTCGAAGCCGACGGCCGCATTTGACGAGCCGGAGCCGAGACGCGCTGCGATCAAAAGGCCTGCCAGCGCCGAGGCGACCCCGGATACGAGGTAGACCGAGGCGACGATCCATTTTGCGGGCATGCCGACCCGGCGTGCGGCCTCCATGTTGGACCCGACCGCCACGATCTGCCGTCCGTATTTGGTAACGGCCATCACGACATATCCGACGATCGCGACCAGGATTGCGATGAGCGCCGGAACAGGAAAGCCGGCCAGTTCGCCGCGTCCCAGATAGAAGAAGCCGGGCTCGTTGTTGATCGGGATGGAATAGCCCTGTGTCAGATAGAGCGCCACGCCGCGCAGGATGGAAAGCCCGGCAAGGGTTACGATGAAGGCGGGAATATTCTGATAGGCAATGAACCAGCCCTGAAGAAGGCCGACAATGCCGCCGAGGGCAAGCATGCCGAGGCAGACGACCGGCCAGGGAATGCCGGTGGCGAGCGCAATGGCGGCAACGGCATTGATCAGCGCCAGCATCGAGCCGACCGACAGATCAATGCCACCGGTTACGATGACGAGCGTCATGGCGACCGCAACGGCGAGGATGGGCGCAGCCTGACGCACGATGTTCAGGATGTTTCCTGCCGTCATGAAGGTGGTGGTCGTCAGCGAAAAGAAGACGAGGCATGCCAGAAAAAAGAAGGCAATCGACAGCACCTGGGCGTTTTCGCTCAGGAAGTCGGCCATCGGCGAGCCCTTGGCGCGTTCGGTGTAGACGGTCAATGTCTTTCTCCCCCGACGATGAGCTTGACGAGATCCTCGAGATTGGTCCTGGCGATATCGCGCTCGGCGACCTTCGTACCCTCGTACATGACGGCGATCCGGTCGCAGACCCGGAACAAGTCCTGAAGACGGTGGGTGATGAGGACGACGGAAACGCCCTTTGCCTTCACCCGGTTGATCAAAGCGAGCACGGCTTCGACTTCGGCGACCGCGAGAGCCGAGGTCGGCTCGTCCATGATCAGGACCTTGGGGTTAAACGATGCGGCTCGGGCGATCGCAATCGCCTGGCGCTGGCCACCTGACAGCTTCTCCACCTTGGCGGAGAGGCGCGGGATGCGGATCTCGAGGGCGTCCAGCATCCTGCGCGCCTCGTTCATCATTTTCTGACGGTCGAGAAACGGACCTCTGGTGAGCTCACGCCCGAGAAACAGATTGCCAACAACATCGATGTGATCGCACAGGCTCAGATCCTGGAAAACCATTTCGATATTGCGATCACGAGCATCCGCAGGCCCGGAAAAGCGAACCTCTTCGCCGTTGAGCGAAATTGTCCCCTCGTCCGGCAGATAGGTTCCGGAAATGATCTTGGTCAGCGTCGACTTGCCGGCAGCGTTATCGCCGACGAGACCGAGGCACTCGCCCGGGAAGAGATCGAGGTCAACGCCGCGCAGCGCCTGATGCGAACCGAAGGTCTTGCGAATACCGCGAAGCGAGACGGCAGGTATTCGCGCGGACGAGCCGGAGGAATGCGGGGAGGCTTGCGCCTCCCCGGCTCCGGCATAAACAGGCCGGTTGTCACTCATCATTTGAAGACGGCCCGGTACGGCTCGACATTGGCCTTCGTCACGATCGTGATCGGGACGGAGATGCTTTTTTCGACGCTCTGACCTGCGGTCAGCTTGGCGAGCGCCTCGACCGCCGCCTTGCCTTCACCGGCCGGATCCTGCTGAACGACAGCAACGACATAGCCATCGTCGATGCCGGAGATCGCCTGCGCGGTCAGATCCCAGCCGAAGACCTTGATGCTGTCCTGCTTGCCTTGGCTCTGAACGGCGGCGATCGCGCCAAGGAGAGCTGGCTCGCCGGTTGCGTAGATCGCCGTCATGTCTGGATTGCCGGTGATGAGGTTTTCGGCCGCGGCAAGTGCGTTGTCCTGAATATTCTGGCCGTCGACGACCCCTGATGTCTCGATGCCGTCGCTCTTGATGGCATCCTCGAAGCCTTTCTGGCGAAGGTTCTGAATGTAGGAGTTCAACGCACCGACAATGCCGACCTTGGCCTTGCCGCCCATGTTCTTCTTCACATAGTCGAGAAAATAGACGCCCATGTCGGTGCCGGCCTTGCCGTTGTCGACACCGATCTGCGACTTCTGAGGGCCGTCCGGCAGGACCGCGTCGATGGCAACGACCGGAATGCCGGCATCCGACGCCTGCTTGACGGCCGGCATGATGCCGTTGACGTCGATCGCCACGACGATCAGGCCATCGACCTTCTGCTGGATGTAGTTTTCGATGGCGCTGTTCTGGGCGGAAGCGTCATTGTTGGCGTTGAAGATGACCAGCTTGTCACCGGATGCATCGGCCGCCTTCTGGGCACCTTCGTTGATCTGGTTGAAGAAAAGCGCCTGCTGGTTGATCTGCACAAGCGCATAGGTCTTGCCGGCGGCCTGGGCAAGAGACGCTCCGAGTGTGGCGCCGGCGAGCGCGGTAAAGGCAAGAGCGGCTGTAAACGCCCGACGTTTGATCTGTTTCATGTTCTCATCCTCTGGTTCGTTATCGTTGCTTTTTATGGGTCGTCGGCGGCGCAACGGAGTTCCGCACGACGATTTCGACTGGCACGAGTTCCTCGGTGGCGAGCGATTTGCTCTCCTGCCAGTTTGTTTCGAGAAGAAGAGCCAGGGCGCGACGGCCGATGGCACGCACCGGTTGCCTGATCGCGGTCAAAGGAGGCGCAAAGAGGTGAAGCGGACTGACGTCGTCAAAGCCTATGATCGACAGGTCATCAGGGATCGAGATCCCCCTTTCCCGAAGGACTTCGATCATGCCAATTGCGATTTCATCGGAGCTGGCAAAGACGGCCGTCGCCGGCATGCCTTCGTCCAGGAACCGGTGTGCCATATCGCGCCCGCAGGCAATCGTATACTCGCCGCTGTAGCGTCTGATTGATATGTCGTCGCCAAAGCGTTCTCGCAGCCCTTCGCGCAATCCGTTGAAACGCCGCTGGGTACTGATCATGGCGTCAGGGCCACCGACGTAGAGCACCTGACGATGGCCAAATTCAGCCAGATGACGGCCCGCCAGATGCCCCCCTTGGAAGTTGTCGCAGAAGAGCTTGGGAACAGCGGCAAGCGGTACGTCTTCGTCGACGACAATGACTTTGCCGGTCCGATTGATAAGAGCCGCCAGATCGCCGCTATCGGGATGGTTGGTAACGAATACCAGCCCATCGACGTGATTGTGCTCAATCAGCTTGAGATAGGCGACTTCGCGACCGGTCCTGTTGAGCGTCGCATAGAGTGAAACGGCAAGACCTCGATCATTCGCCTCCTCCTCCACAGCCGCCACCATGGTCGCAAAGAACGGGTTGGCAATATCGGGAACGACGAGGCCGATCGTGTCGGAACGACCGCGGCTCAATCGACGCGCATGAGGGTTCGGCTGGTATTTAAGCGAGGCGATCGCATTTTCGATGCGCTGCTTGGTGAGAGCGGGGAGATCCAGTGATCCATTCAGCATGCGCGAGACCGTCGTCACCGAGACGCCGGCGGCTTTCGCCACATCCTTCAATCCTGGGGTCCGATCTTGCGCCATTGAGCTTGTAAACCGCTTTAGTAAACCGCTTTACTCAGCCTTTCCGACCAAGGAGAAACTGTCAAGAGCCTCGGCGAAGGTTTCTCCAATCGACCCTCGCAAAAATCTTGCATTCTCGGATTTCGTCGGAACCGAAAGTGAACAGCCGAGGGCGCCACCGGCAAAATCGTGTCCGTATTGCAAAGTCGTCGCCGTCACAATCGATGATGATCCCGGCGACGATATCGCGGACCGCTTCGACACCATCGTCGGCAAGAGTGCCGCGGATCGGTGCAAGGCAGCGGCGGCTCAACGGGTTTCTGAAGCGGCGCTGGAGCCTCCAACAGCGAGGACTTCTGTGGCGCCCCAAGAAAGTAAGCGACTTCCTCAGCCTGGCGTGCAGCTGGCCGTGCGGGCTGGATAGACATTGCCGCAGTATTCGGCCTGCGTTTGATGATCTGTGCTGGCTTTGGCACGCCTCCGCTGGGGAGGCGACGCCGCCCCGCCGTTGCCGCGGTGCCAGCCATGCTAGAGTTTCGATCCACGCCTCCGTGAGGGAGGCGACCGCCATCCTTGACGGCCTTGGCCTGCTGCTGCTGTTTCGATCCACGCCTCCGCGAGGGAGGCGACCCGCGGCCGCAAAGCCGCACGGTGATGATGCGCAGTTTCGATCCACGCCTCCGCGAGGGAGGCGACGGATCCCCGAAGGCCCTGCTGCGCCAGTCAGGGTGTTTCGATCCACGCCTCCGCGAGGGAGGCGACCGAAGCCTGGGCCAATCGCATTGCCGGGTGGGCGTTTCGATCCACGCCTCCGCGAGGGAGGCGACACGGCAACGCTGTTCGCGAACGATCAGCGCGTTATTGTTTCGATCCACGCCTCCGCGAGGGAGGCGACACCGCCTGGGCCTTTTTCATTGCGCATATTGGCGTTTCGATCCACGCCTCCGCGAGGGAGGCGACCACCGGCAATACCGTCTTCGGCTCGCAGCTTATTGTTTCGATCCACGCCTCCGCGAGGGAGGCGACTTGACACGTCATCCCAGTCCGGAACGACGTACTTGTTTCGATCCACGCCTCCGCGAGGGAGGCGACCCTCATTTCGCGGCCCCCCTCTCTCCAAGGTGACGTTTCGATCCACGCCTCCGCGAGGGAGGCGACTGATATTGTCGACCTGGGCGGTGGCGTCAGTGCGTTTCGATCCACGCCTCCGCGAGGGAGGCGACCAAGGCCTCCGGGCCACCAAATAAGGCAGGCCCCGTTTCGATCCACGCCTCCGCGAGGGAGGCGACCACTCATTCGCTCCTGTTTTGGTCGAGTGTCAGTGTTTCGATCCACGCCTCCGCGAGGGAGGCGACCGATCCGCCGCGCAGGCCGAGGTCGTTAAGCAAACGTTTCGATCCACGCCTCCGCGAGGGAGGCGACACGTTGCCAGTCGCGATATTGCGGATGGCATAGATGTTTCGATCCACGCCTCCGCGAGGGAGGCGACAAGGTCACGCGCATATAGGCGGCGTCGTCTCTCAGTTTCGATCCACGCCTCCGCGAGGGAGGCGACGCATCAATCCCGGCAAGCGGTCGGACGAGACGCAGTTTCGATCCACGCCTCCGCGAGGGAGGCGACCCATCGGCAACGATCTTGACGCCCAGGGCGCGGGTGTTTCGATCCACGCCTCCGCGAGGGAGGCGACGAGTACCGGCCGGTGAAGATCCCGGCAAACCTGCTGTTTCGATCCACGCCTCCGCGAGGGAGGCGACCGTCCGCTCTGTTGCCAACCGCACCGCCGATCTTGTTTCGATCCACGCCTCCGCGAGGGAGGCGACGGCTTTCCATCCCGCCAACGCGGTCGCAAACGGTGTTTCGATCCACGCCTCCGCGAGGGAGGCGACTGCTGGTGGATCTGCCCCGCCGGCCGCGCAAGAAGTTTCGATCCACGCCTCCGCGAGGGAGGCGACTTTGGCTTTCGCCTTGGCGATGCGGCTGGTGTGTTTCGATCCACGCCTCCGCGAGGGAGGCGACAGCTGCCAAGATCCACGGTCTTCGTCAACGCGGTGTTTCGATCCACGCCTCCGCGAGGGAGGCGACGCTTTTTCTCTTCCGGCTTTTCTTCCGGCTTGGCCGAGTTTCGATCCACGCCTCCGCGAGGGAGGCGACGAGTGGTTGCGTCTGGCGTCCTTCTCGGCTGCGTCGTTTCGATCCACGCCTCCGCGAGGGAGGCGACACTGCCCGACTGGCTGCAGGGAGCTATTGCTTCGCTGTTTCGATCCACGCCTCCGCGAGGGAGGCGACACCCGCGTCTGTTTTTCTTTCGGCGGCTCGGGAGCGTTTCGATCCACGCCTCCGCGAGGGAGGCGACCGACGGCAAAGCCGGAGACGCCTGCACCGAGAAGGTTTCGATCCACGCCTCCGCGAGGGAGGCGACGCCCGAACTCGGTTTTTATCGTATTGGATATAAAGTTTCGATCCACGCCTCCGCGAGGGAGGCGACGATTTCGCCGGCCGGCGCGCGATCCTCGTAAAGACGTTTCGATCCACGCCTCCGCGAGGGAGGCGACGGGATCGACCCGACCGCACCGGCGACCATCGTATTGTTTCGATCCACGCCTCCGCGAGGGAGGCGACATCGGCGCGGCGATCGAGGCGGCGCGCCTCGGCACGTTTCGATCCACGCCTCCGCGAGGGAGGCGACGCCTCGATATCCTCTTTCGATGGTGTCTTGGCTTGGTTTCGATCCACGCCTCCGCGAGGGAGGCGACACGGTGGGCCGGTAATCCCGGACCACAAAATAAGAGTTTCGATCCACGCCTCCGCGAGGGAGGCGACACTTCCGCCTCATCCGACTTATGCATGATCTGGTTTCGATCCACGCCTCCGCGAGGGAGGCGACGGTTCGTAGGAGCCTACGTCGCGGCGTTTTACGCGTTTCGATCCACGCCTCCGCGAGGGAGGCGACGCTGCGGATATGCGGCCTCGATCATTTCGTAGTAGTTTCGATCCACGCCTCCGCGAGGGAGGCGACCGTGGATCGCGTTTGAGCTTTTCCTGACGCGGGAACGTTTCGATCCACGCCTCCGCGAGGGAGGCGACAGGGCTGGGTGGATACGGCGATAGCCAACACCTTGTTTCGATCCACGCCTCCGCGAGGGAGGCGACAGGATGATTTCTACTGCAATCTGCGCCAGGGCGGCGTTTCGATCCACGCCTCCGCGAGGGAGGCGACAAGGTCCCGGTTGGTGGCCGGACAGCCTTGCAAGGTTTCGATCCACGCCTCCGCGAGGGAGGCGACCAGTAGCCGAGATCGGCGGCGGCGTCGGCAACGTTGTTTCGATCCACGCCTCCGCGAGGGAGGCGACGCAAGGCGAGTAGGCCGAAAGCGCCCATTATGGCGTTTCGATCCACGCCTCCGCGAGGGAGGCGACAAGGTTATCGGCGACCTGCAGAACGACCGCGAAAAGTTTCGATCCACGCCTCCGCGAGGGAGGCGACATGTATTCCCTGTCTCGCTCCTTCAGGGTGCGGATGTTTCGATCCACGCCTCCGCGAGGGAGGCGACTGCGTTTCAGCCCATGTCCAGAGCGGCCTTGCCTTCGGTTTCGATCCACGCCTCCGCGAGGGAGGCGACTTCCACGATCCGCGCCGATTTGGTCAGGTCGCAGCAGTTTCGATCCACGCCTCCGCGAGGGAGGCGACTCCGGCTTGATAAAGCCGTCGTGGCCCGTCATCTGTTTCGATCCACGCCTCCGCGAGGGAGGCGACTCCGGGCAATGCTCATGATAGCGCTCGACCATGCCGTTTCGATCCACGCCTCCGCGAGGGAGGCGACCGCTCACGTTTGCAGCGCCTGTCGTTGAGCGACAGTTTCGATCCACGCCTCCGCGAGGGAGGCGACGGCATCTATGCGCTTATGTCGCCATTCGTCAGTGTTTCGATCCACGCCTCCGCGAGGGAGGCGACTTGCGCTGCTAGCCGGCTGGAAAGAATGGCTCGGGAGTTTCGATCCACGCCTCCGCGAGGGAGGCGACCAACCAGGATATCACGGCGCGCTCCATGCCGCTGTTTCGATCCACGCCTCCGCGAGGGAGGCGACCCGCAGACGCCGCACGGTACGCCGCATGGGCCGCCGTTTCGATCCACGCCTCCGCGAGGGAGGCGACCCACGCCACGCGGTGAGCGACACCGCTTATTAGAGGTTTCGATCCACGCCTCCGCGAGGGAGGCGACAAGTGGTCAGGCGTATCGCCAGCCTCTCCGCAGTAGTTTCGATCCACGCCTCCGCGAGGGAGGCGACTTCACGAAATTGAGCTGGAATATTCCGCATGGAGGTTTCGATCCACGCCTCCGCGAGGGAGGCGACGTCCTGATCTTGAGGCACTTGCTGGCGTAATGCGGGTTTCGATCCACGCCTCCGCGAGGGAGGCGACGCCCGCGTCTGTTTTTCTTTCGGCGGCTCGGGAGCGTTTCGATCCACGCCTCCGCGAGGGAGGCGACAGGGGACCGCCATGCTGAAGGTATCCTATCACCCTGTTTCGATCCACGCCTCCGCGAGGGAGGCGACCTCCGCATTCGTTCTCGCGGCTATGTCGGCATGGTTTCGATCCACGCCTCCGCGAGGGAGGCGACGCGCGCAAAGGAGTGTCAAGGATGAGTAGGCTCAAGTTTCGATCCACGCCTCCGCGAGGGAGGCGACGAGGCCGGACAGGACGGCGGCGGCGAGCATGAACCGTTTCGATCCACGCCTCCGCGAGGGAGGCGACTGTCCCACAGCTAATTGGTTGCGGCGCTTCGGAAAAGACCCAATCTTTCGCGAAGCCATCCTGAAATCCCGGGCAGCAACGGCAATGGCCCGACGGCGACGGAAAACAAGTAAACAATGTCAAAGAGCTGCGGACGGTGCGAACCTGGCAGGGTTGGACAGCACGCTTGCGGTTCGCACCGGAATGTCGAAGGGATATGCCATGTTTCAGACGATCAGCGTTCCACCGAGATCGGTGGTGGGCTTTGCGCCGACATGCTCTACCTTTCGCTGCCAGTTGGAGCCGAGATAGTAGTATCGGAGGCTGTCGATTTGCGGATTGATGATACTTTCGAGCCGGGTCTTCAGTTTGACCCATTGCGCTGGATCGACTTCGATTTCGAAAACGGAATACTGCACCCGCTGGCCGTAGTCACGGCAAGCCTTCGCCACGCCGCGCAGGCGTGCTGCGCCCTTGCCCTCGATCGTGTTGACGTCATAAGTAACCAGAACAAGCATCGCGGGTCCTATTTCCAGAGCCAGGGCGGATAGGCATCGAGATCGCCGCGCAGATGCCGCGCCAGCATCTGCGCCTGCAGGTAAGGTGTCAGCCCCAGCGGCGCCTTTTCCTCCAGGAAGGGATGCAGCCGTTCGTCCTTCTTGCGCTCCTGCCATGCCGTCAGTACCAGCTTGCGGGCATCGTCCGACATCATCACGGCACCGCCGTCGCGGATCTCGAAATCCCTGGCCCGCAATTGCCTGCGGTTGATCAGCGACAGCGCCAACCGGTCGGCCATGACCGGGCGCATCTCCTCCATGAGGTCGAGCGCCAGGCTCGGACGGCCGGGTCGGTCACGATGCAGGAAACCAACGGCCGGGTCGAGGCCGACGCTCTCACAGGCGCTGCGGCAATCATGGGTCAAAAGCGTGTAGAGAAACGATAGGAGTGCGTTGACGGGATCGAGCGGCGGGCGGCGGGAGCGACCCTTCCAGCGCATTTCCGCATCTGGGGAACGGATCAGGTGATTGAAGACCGAGAAATAGAGATTGGCCGCCTCGCCTTCCGAACCACGCAAAGCATCGAGCGTCTCGTCGGAAAGTTCGACGCGGCGGACGATGCGCGCCAGCCGCTCCGTCACCGCGACGATCGCCGCCCTGTCCATGTCCGAAAATTCCGGACCATAGTCGCGGAGCGACCGCATCAGCACGGAACGCTGGTTGGCGATCTTGCCGATGACGATCGAGCGAACGATTTCCTCTGGCCGGTCGGAGGCGCGATATTGCGCCCTGCGCAGCAGCACATTGCCGGTGACGGGTCCTTCGATGCGCGCCTGGAAGCGGCCGTTGCGATCGAGAAGCACGATGGTGATGCCGCCCGCCGCACAGGCGGCCATCAGGGCCGGGGACACGAAGATCGCGCCAAAGACGGCGACCGATGCCAGCATATGCAGCGGCACACGGGCACGTTCCGCTCCCTCCACCTCAGCCACCAGATTTTCGCCATCCTTGCGCAGCGAGGCGTTTTCGGTGGTGACGTAAAGCGTGTTGAGGAGCTTCTTCACGGCACCGCCTCCTCCGCCAGCAACTTCTCCAGCATTCGGCTGCGCCAGACCTTCACGGGCCGCGCCACCGCATCGGGTCGACAGAGTTCCAGAAGCGAGCAAGCGCGACAACGTTCGCGTCGCACCGTGGGTGGCGGCGTGTCGCGGCTGTCGAAGACCACCTGCAGATCGGCGATCACCTGTTCGGTCAGGTGCCGCAGATTCGCATCGAAAGGAATGGTGAGACGGCGCTTGGTTTCGGCATAAAACAGCGCACCTTCCGGCACCGCGCTACTCGTCATTTCCTCTAGACAGAGCGCCTGGGCGCAGAGCTGCACTTCGTCGGCGCGATGCAGTTTCGGCTTGCCGCGCTTATATTCGATCGGAAAGGGCGTCTCAGCCGCCCCCTCATCGTCGGCCGCCGGGTGAAACTCTACGAGATCGGCCACACCGGAAATGTTCAGCCGCTGCGAGGCAACTGGCAGCGCCATGACGCGGCGCACACCGCGTGCCTTTCGCGCGCCGCCCTTGTCGGCCACTGCATGCAGCACATTGCCCTCGGCCGTGAACCGATTGTCGGCCCAGACCCGCTCCACATGGATCAGCGCTGCCTGTCGTAGACAATACACGGCGTGCTGAAGGGCGGACAACGGAATAGGTTCACCCCTCTCCTCGATCGCATTGTCGTCTCCGGCATTCTCCTCGGCCGGCTGCATGGGTCAGATTTCACAGGGATAAAGCACGTCGATGCCTTTTTCCTTCAGGCCGGTCTCATTGACCTCGATAATGTAGTCGCCAAACTTGCGTGCCGGCGGCATGTTGCCGAGCCCCTTGTCGTCGATCTCGCGGAATTTGCCGTCGATATTGCGGCCGATCTTCACGCGGTCGAACAGCTGTCCGGCCGGCGCGTTGCCGAGCGGGTTCTCGTGTTTGAAGACGATCAGCCTGCGGGTGGTCATCTCGCCGCGGGCGGCAGCACGGTCATGTTCGAACATGGTGCCGAGTGCCTCGAACAAGAGGTCCAGATCACTTTCCGAAAAGCCGGTGCGCTCGGCGAACTTGGCCGAAATGAAGCCGTGCGCGACATAAAGGCCATAGGGCACGATATGCTTGCGGCCCATGGTGCGATTGTCGGTACGATCGTCGCTGTCATCACCCTCAGCCTTCTGCTTCTTTTCCGCCTCGTTGGTGGCTGCCATACGGGTGATCGAGATTTCCAACGGCATGATCGGCTCGACCGAGGTGGCAAAGGTCATCTGTACCGGACCCTTGACCTGGCCGGCGTTGATGCCGGTGGACATGACCGCGCCGAAGGTGCGCACATCGAAGAAATTGCGGCACATGAAATCACGCAGTTGTCCGGCCTCTGCATCGTCCTTGGGATTGAGCTTGGTTTCCCTGCCGACCTTCGGGTCATCCGGTCGTAGCGCCTTGTAGGCCTGACGGTGCTTTTCGTTGAGGATCGCGCCTTCCTGAACGTAGATGTGAAACCCGTCCTGCTTCTCGCGGGCAAGCTCCACGTAGTTGCGGATCTTGCGCTTGAGGCTAACGTCGGAGACAAGGCCCTTGTTGGTTTCCGGATCGAGACGCGGCAGGTTGCCAGCGTCGGGATCGCCGTTCGGATTGCCATTGGTCACGTCGAAGATCAGAACGAAATCATAACGGTTGGCAAGCGTGGTCATTCTGCGGTCTCCCCTGAAACCTCGGTTTTCCTGGACTTAAAAAATTCGCTGCGTTGGTGGTAATAACCGAGACCGAACAGAGCCTGCTCCTCGGCGGAAAGCGACGTCGGAAACGGGTCGTCTTCCGGGCTCATGACAGCCATGATTTCGCTGACCTGTTTCTCGAGATTGATCTTCCGGCCAGGCGATTGCTTGCCGATCTTCGAAAGATGGTTGGCAGAACCGGTCTCCAGCATTGCGAAGACCTTGCGAGGTTGTGCGGAGGCCGAGCCGTAAAATTTGTCCTTGATGGTGGCATTGACCTTCGCGCCAAGCGCTGCCGTCTGAATCTGCTCGTAAGTGGCAAACAATCGCCCGAGCAAATAGCCTTTATTCCTGCTGTCCGGGTCAAGCGCCACGGGAGCCTCCGTTTTGAAGTTGCGAACCAGAAGTGCCTTCAGGATGCCGACGCGAAGTGCGTTGATCTCGCCATCGGCGCGAATGCGGGTCAACACGGCCGCCATCAACGTCAGCGGATAGCGGGTTCCGGCAAGGATGGCGCGCATCCATTCGCCCGCCAGATTAGGCGCCACGTTTTCACGTTTTCCCAAAACCGCAGTTTCACCGAGGTAGCGCCATAGCGGCGGATAACCCTCGCGCGGTGGCGGTTCGATCTGCATATCGGCGATATATTGCTGGTAGTTTTTCGCGAGCACACCGAAATCGTCCTCGAAATAGAAACGGATCGACAGGCGGGCTGCATTGGGTGCCAGACCGAGCACGTAGAAGCGAACCCCTTCCGCCAGATCCGGTGCAAAGCTTGCGACCTGCCGCCCTTCCCGGATTTTCTGAAGAATATCGCCGACCTTGTCTGCCTGCATGTTCTCATCGATGCCGGTTGCCGGTCCTTCCAGCATCAGCCCGAAAAGCTGCTCGGCCACCCCAGCTGCCTCCGAATGCGCTTGCGAGGCATCGGCCCAGAACACCGTTGACGCATCACCGATCTGGATGCGATGGCCGCTGTCGCGTTCGAGGAAACGGTTGAGAGCGGTGGTGTATTTGGCTGCGGCCAGTTCCGAGACAGGCGCGTTATCTCCCTGCTCATGGCCGTAGGATGTGAAGGCGTCGAGATTGAAGGAAACGAGTGCCGCCCCGGACGACTGTGCGCCCCAGACACCCTTGATAGAGGGATGCAGCCGCGCTATCGGGCCGGGTTGTCCTGTGACAAGGCAAATCTGATCTTCAATATTGTCCTTGGCCGACAGACTTGCCCAGAGATCCCTTGCCGCCGGTCGATCATGAAGGCGGACATCTAGCCGGCGATCGTCTTCGAGAGAAAAGACGACGTTCTGGTCCTTCATGTCCTCCTGCCACAGCGGCGGGACAAACTGATCCGTAGTCCAGTTGCGCAGGAACAACAGCAGCGCCTTGAGCCCCGCATCCTCCGTGCCGGCGAGATCAGTTTCATGGCGCGAAACGAAGGCAGCATGCTCATCGGCCGTTCGCTTGCCCTCGCCCGCCGTCACACCAAGCACGTAGGATGTCTTGTCCCAGAGAAAATTCGGTGCGATGCCGGCAGTGCGCTTCACCGGTTGCGGCACGAGCATCATCCGGGCAGTCTTTTTCTTGCCGCTCACATCGCGGATGTCGGAGACGCTCGCGACGCTGCCGTCGGCATTCAGCGAGACCAGGACACCAATCTTTTCCGTCGAGAACCCAAACGGGGATGCATCGGGCAGCCGGTCATAAGCCCTTGCCAGCGAAGCGAGAATGCTCATCGGCGGATCTCCGGTGAATGGGGCGGCGGAATGCGGACGACGCCATCCCTGAGCACGGCGCGGAAGAACATTGAGGGGCGGCCCCTGGCCTGATGATCGATGTCCCACAGCATGAAGCCGAGATCTCGCGGCTCGCCATAGCCGAGGCTTGCCGTTCTGTGCTCGGGTTTCGGCTCCGGCAGCGGCTCATTCGGCGGCAACAGTTCGAAATGGGCAGCGAACTCCCGCGTGCCGAGGCAAGGCTGGTTGAAACACTGGCCGCGCTCAGCGCGCCGATTGAATATGTCGAGATGTTTGCCCTCGCTGTCATCCGGTCCGGCCTTTTCTGTCAATTCGAAATGCGCCTCGATCACATAGGCCGGCTTGACGAGAACGGTGGACGCGCGCTGCTGGCGGTCCTCGTCGACCAGCAATTGCAGATCCTCCAGATCGCCGCGCCGCATGGCGCTCTTGATCTTGCCCGCCGGCGCCTTGCCACCCACCTCGTTGCGGCGGATGGACTGAAAACGGATCGGCTCCAGAACATGGATGACATCGACAACCCAGCGGATCGCCGGCTTCCAATGGATCGCTTCGAGTATGCCGCGGATCGCCGAGGGCGTCGGAACATCGTAACTGACCCGCTCGACCTTCATTTCCGGCCGCGTGAACAGGGCGTAATCGCCTGAGATTTTTAGGCGGATTCCATAAGGCAAGATCTAACTCCCCTCATCGCGAAATTCTATTACTTCTCTCTACAAAAATCTGCGCTGGTTGACAACCGAATTTCTGGATCTAGTATGTGCTAGCGAAACGAGGAGAAGCATTTTATGCGCCACCGTCGATATGCCCTCCGGGTGAGAATTGGCCCGCTCAAAATCGAAATTGAACTGCTGCTTGAACCCATATAGTTGCCTATCCGTCGCCTCCTTTTCGGTGGCGTGGATCGAAACTCTCTTCAAAAATCTGACATCAATTTTTCTGTGCGGCGATGGTCTTCAGCGCAAGCCCATCGCCGCGGTCAAATTATCAGGCTGTCCAAGGCGAGATCATCCGCGTCCTCCCACAGCAACCCAACATCCTCCCGATACATGCTGTCAGTCTGTAATATCGCGAACTGATCGCCGCGAATCTCCGGGTTCAGGAATGCCACATGCCCGTTCGCAATCATCAGACTGCGCGCCGCTTCCGTCACCTGCACAACGTATGTTTGCAATTCTCGCGCAATTCGCCCAGATGGAATTTCGGCTATCCGCAGTTTATCCACAGCCTCCTGCGCAGTGGCGTCGCGGGCGATGATCACCGGCAGCATGTTGCTTTCGATCATGCGGAAATCCGCAGCCACGCTTCGATATTGAAAGTCGCTGCCTGTGCTGCCGGGCCTCAATCCGTTGAGGTCGATCTTGAACCGATCGACGATGTCTTTGCTGTCCAGCCCCTTCCTGCCCGCACGCCAATAAACCTCGCCGAAATAGTCTTCGATGGCCGCCGGCGCGAGCAGGTCGTCTGCGTGTTTCTCGACCATCCGCCCCATGTCGCCGATCAGTCCCTTGATCTCGGATGGCGGCGGGTAGTCTGGTGCGGAAAACACCGTCACGATGCTGGCCTCCACCGGCCTTCTGCCTTCGCGATTGCATCGCCCCGCTGCTTGCGCAATGGAATCCAACCCCGCCTGTGCCCGCCACACGCGCGGGAAATCCATATCGACGCCGGCCTCGATCAGGCTGGTGGCGATCACCCGACAGGGTCTTCCATGGTTGAGGCGATCGCGCACATCCGCCAGGATGCCCCGCCGGTGCGCCGCATATTGCCGCGTTGTCAGGTGGACCATGCCCTCCAGTCCCGCCGCCTCGGCCTCACGAAACAGTTCCAGTGCGTGTTTGCGGCTATTGACGATCACGAGGGCCTGCGGCTCGGCATCCAACGCGGCGACGAGATCGGCATTCGTCATGTCTTCCACGCGTCTGATCGTCACCCGCTTCAACCTGCGAGCCAACTCGAGCGGATCCGGCGCCAGTTCGCGGCCTTCAAGCTTCAATCCAGCCGCATGCTTAGGAGTCCCAGGCCTGCCATCGGCGAAATTCCGCTCGTCCAGTGCCGGTTGCGTCGCCGTGCAGAGCACGATCGTGCATTTGTAGTTGCGCGCCAACTCGTCCAGCGCACGTACCGCCGGGGAGAGCAGATGCCGCGGGATGGTCTGCGCCTCGTCGAGAATGATTACCGATCCCGCGATATTGTGCAGCTTTCGCGCCCGCGAGGTCTTGGCCGCGAACAGGCTTTCGAAAAGCTGTACATTGGTGGTAACGACGACCGGCGCCGCCCAGTCTTCCATGGCGAGCTTCAGCTTATCGCGACTCTCGTGCCTTTCCCTTGTGTCGGACTTCTCCTCGTCGATTGCCGAATGATGTTCGAGCACGTGATCTTCGCCGAGAATGTCGCGGAAGATCGCCGCCGTCTGGTCGATGATCGAAGTGAAAGCGATGGCGTAAATGATCCGGTTGTGTCCATGCAGCCGGGCATGGTCCAGCGCGAAGGCCAGCGACGCCAGCGTCTTGCCGCCGCCGGTCGGTACGGTCAGGGTGAACAGGCCGGGCTTTGCCACCGCTCTTGCGCGGACATGGGAGAGGATGTCGGCCCGCAGTCGGTTCAGCTCGGTGACAGCCTCACCCTTAGCCGCGATATGGTCCTCGAAGCCGGCGAGAAAGGCCGGCAGAAGCGCTTGCAGCGGCTGCCAGTTCCGGTCGGCGTCCCGCCCTTCGAGTTCTGCATAGAACCGTTCGGTATCCTTGAAATCGGCGTCCACCAGACACGAGAACAGCATTCGCCCGCAAAACGCCAGCTGGAAGGCCAGACGGTCCTTGTCCCAGGAAAAGGCCGGCGCGAGACCGGAAAGATCAGCGGTCAGTTCGGTTTTCCAGACCGAATCGAGGGTCGTCTCGTCAAAACCGGCGATACGGTCCGTTAACGATGCCTCACTGCCGCGCATGTCCGGAAGACCGGCGTGATGACCGAGGATGACATAGGCAATCAGTTCCGCCATATGGCGATCCGCTGCGCCGATCGCCTGTAATGCCTGCCAGCCGCCCGCCGTCGAATGATCGACCGAGATAGTCGCACCGGTCAAACGTTTCTGGAACGCGCCTGTATATTTGCCGAGATCGTGGAACAGCCCTGCCAGATAGGCCGCTTTCTCAAGCCCGAGCGAGGCGGCCATGCCCGCCGCAAGCGCTGCTACCTGCTCCAGATGCGCTTTGAGCAATTGCCAGTCGCGCGCGTCGCCGGCTTTGCCGGAATGTGCGTAAAATTTCATAGAGTTCCCCTTACCGCATCCTACCCAAAGCGAAACGCCACTCAAAAGACCCTTGTGTATCGGCGAGCAGCCTCACGCCCATGCCGGCACTGGCTGCCACTGGCCTAACATTACAATCGCGTTTTGTGCATTGCCTGAATCTCTAGGCCTCCGTGTCGGCCGGCAACGTACCGGTTCGGCGGGCAAGTTCACCAATTCCCAGATCGGCGTCTTCGCATCATATGTCTCCCGCCGTGGTCATGCCTTCATCGATCGGGCGCCGTCCTCGCACGACGGCGCATTGAACCTTCATCCGTCAGTGTATGGGTCGTTGTGGCAACGGGCGCACCAAGCCGCAGCAAGTCATGCGCGTCCAAAATCAAAAATGCAACTGCAGTTCCAACGCCTCTAAGACCTTTCCCGAAACCAGGCATCGCAAGCCGCGCTGTGGCTGACGAGTTCAGCGAGATCGCGCTCTCAACTGCCGACACCGAGAACCGCGCCCGTTGTCGTGTGGTTACATTGTTGCACGACAAATTCTATGCCAATATGCTGGAACAGGCGATCGACGGTGACGGCGCCATCCATGCGCTCGCCGCCGACACCGACGGCATCGACGGTTCGGAAAACAACGCCGGTGCGTTTGCCGACGGCGGCACCGTCAAACGGCTGCGCGCCGCCGGCTTCGATCCTCGCCGCCTTCTCGACGGCAATGACAGTTATTCCGGCTTCAAGGCGATTGGAGACCTCTTCGAAACCGGCCCGACCGGTACCAATGTCAATGATTTCAGGGCGATCCTGATCCTGTGAGCGCGCCTTTGAAGGGCCGGCGCGGCCCGGCGTTTCAGCGATGCGTTTTCGGATAGGGATTTGGCTCCGGCGGCGTCCAGCTGGCGAGCGTCACGGGATCGGGCTTCCATATCTCGACCTTCAATGGATAGCAGGCGGCCGCATCGCTGGAATGGCTTGCCCCGCAATCACCGCCCGGGCAGGCCGACAGGGCGCCGAGGAGATCGATCTCCGCAAAGAATTCGATGAAATCTCCAGGCCTGACGGGGCTGGCCTTCATGAAATACTGGTGCGTGTCCCTGGTGAAGCCGGTGCACATGAAGACGTTGAGCACATCATGCACATGCATTTCGGCCTGCTCCAGCGGCAGGCCGCTCCCGGCAGCGAGCGCCCGCGTCAGGTTCGAATGGCAGCAATGATGGTAATCCGTGCCCTTCAACAGCCGGTTCGTATAGGGATCGCACCGCGTGCCGATGACGTCATGGACGCCGGCGCCGTCATCATCCCATCCATACCAGCCGAGACTGTCATAGGTGATGGTCGCCATGGGGCGCAGATATGGCAGCGTGCTCCAGAGACGATCGCCGACACCGACATGGGTCGCGTGCAAGGCCCGTGTCTTGCCGCTGAAAAACCGCTCGGTGAGATCGGCCGCATTCCACAGATTGAGATCGCCGACCTGCGGTCCGTCGATGCTGACGATACGGAAGAAATGCCCCCGCGGAACGTGGAAGCTGGCTGCCTCGCGCGGCGGCACGATTACCTCGCCGACCTTCGTCAGCGTTTGGCGGGCAGCCTCCAGCAGTCCGAGATCGGCGGAAGGCAGCGTTTCGACGGGATAGACGACCACGGGCGGTACCGACCGCCGTTCGGCTGCGTCTGAAGGAATGGGCACGACCGGCTGCTTCGACATCCTGATATTCCGCTCCGCTGGCGATCTTCGGGTACTCGCCCCGCGACACGCGCTAAATCGGCAGGCACTCTTAGCGAGGCTGCGCCTTTGGGCAACCGAGATGATTCTTGCTCTATGGGCAAGTTTTGCTTAGTCATCCCGGCATGAGAAACTTTCCCCTCGCATCCTTGCGGGCATTCGAAGCGGCCGCGCGCCACGAAAGCTTCGTCAGAGCGGCTGCCGAGCTGAACCTGAAGCCTGCCGGCATCAGCCAGCATGTGAGGGCAATGGAGAACTGGCTCCGCATCCCCCTGTTTCGGCGTCATAGCCGGGGCGTGACGCTGACGGCCGCAGGCCGGGAATTCGGCGCGGCCGTCACGCACGCGCTGGGGCATATCGAGGTCGCCGCCGGGCAGTTGCGGCTTGAGGCAAACAGCCGCCCCGTCAGCGTTGCATGCATTCCCTCCATGGCCGTGCGATGGCTCATCCCGCAGCTGCCGAGGCTGAGAACCGCTTATCCGGATATCAGGATCAACATCGTCTACGCGCTCGATGCCAAGACGCCGGAAGCGGCAGGTGCCGATCTCCTGATCTGCCACGGCGTACGGCCAGGCTCCGGCGCCATCAAGCTCCTGGACGCCGAGACCAGGCCAACCTGTTCGGCGGAATTCCTCGCCCGGCACGGTCCCTTTCACAAGCCTGCCGACCTGCTTGCCTGCGAAATCTTGCACGACGAGACGACCGATGCGTGGGCGCGCTGGTTCGACGGCGCCGGTATCCGTTCCGCGCCGAAGGCCGGGCCGGTTTTTGCCGACTTCAATCTGATGATCGGCTCATTGATCGGCGGCCAGGGTGTCGGCCTTTGCCCGACCGCACTGATTGCGGAGGAGATCGCGGCAGGTTCGCTCGTTTCCCTTTTCGAGCGGGCCTGCGACATGGACAAGGCCTACTGGCTCATCGAGGCAAAGGGGCTCTCACGCGAGGCAAGGACGCTTCGCGACTGGCTGCTTGGCGCAAGGCAGGAAGAGCGCTGACGGGCAGATCAGGCCTTGGCCCGCTTCGGCACAGGCAGATCCCGGGATGCCATGCGCCAGGTGTTGCGACCATCGGCCTTGGCGCGATAGAGCGCCCGGTCCGCCTCCTGCATGAGCGCTTCGCCGTCCGCTCCCTCAGACGTGGCAATGCCGATGCTGACGCCAAGGCGGATGGCAAGCCCGTTGATGACAAAAGGCTGTTCGAAGGCGCCGATGCAGCGCTCGGCAAGATCAGTCGCCTCGGCTCCCTCTCCCGCCATGAGGATTGCGAATTCATCGCCCCCAAGGCGAGCGACGAGATGGCCGCGTGCATGCATCAGCAGCCGGGCAGCGACATTTTTCAGCACTTCATCACCGGCGGCATGGCCGAACGTGTCGTTGACGGGCTTGAACCCGTCCAGGTCCAGGCAGCAGATGATGACCTTTTCCCGCTCCTTCGATGCGAGTGACTTTTCGAGCGCCTTGTAGAATTGCATCCTGTTCGGCAGGCCGGTGAGAATGTCGTGATGTGCCAAACGATTGGCTTCAGCCTCGGCAAGAACTCTGTCGCTGACATCGGCTACCGTCAGCAGCAGCCGATGGTCGGCGCCCTCGTGAAGCTAACGCACATAGATCAGCACGTGACGCTCCGATCCGTCCCGCGTGGTCTGGCGCCAGATCGTGCGCGCATCACGGTCGTCGTCGAGGCGAAGGAGTGCCCTCTCGAATGCCCGAAATTCGCCATCGGCATGCATGTCGCATGCTCGCTTCGACAGCAGTGCTGCAGCTTCGAATCCGTAGAAATCGACAGCCGCCCGGTTGGCCTGAAGAATGGCGAGGCTGCCGCCATCGCACAAAAGCATGGGCATGGGATTGGCGTCGAAGAGCTGGCGAAGCCAGTCTTCCCGCTGCTTGAGGCCGGTAATGTCGATGCGCATGCCGATCGCGCCGCCGTCGGGCGTGCGCCTGTCGTCGTGGCGCAACCACCGGCCGTCCCGCAATTGCTGTTCCTCTTGCGAAACCGGCTGGCGGAATTTCTGCATGCGGGCGGCGAGCCACGCTTCCTTGTCGTCGACGAGCTCGCGCATCCCGTCTCCGGCGAGACTGGTCCTCAAAATGTCCTCGAAGGCGACGCCGGGCCTGAGATGCTCGGCTATGTCGGCATAAAGCTCGGCATATTTCTGGTTCCAGAGCACATAGCGGTCGTTGGCGTCGAACACGCAGACCGCTTCCGGCAGCATCTCGATGACATAACGCAGGCGCAGATTGGCCTCTCGCGCCGCGTAACCTGCCGGACGCTCGTCATCGACGGGCTCGAGGAAAGCCGCTGTGACCGTCTGCGCGCCGGCCGGCCAGTTCATCACCCGCAGACGGCATGGCCGGCGATGGCCGGAACGATCGTGGATGACGGTGGTGGAGAAGCCTGGGAGCAACGGCCATTCCGGCATGAGTTCGGCAATATCGGCGCCGTCAAACCGGTCTTCGAGGCGGAGGAAACGCCTGGCTTCGGGATTGGCAAGAATAACGTGGCCGGCGGCATCGAGAACGAGCACCGCCATCGGGCACGCCTCCAGGAATGCAAGGATCTCGGCACCAAGCATCATCAGCCCAACCGTCAAGTCGCTTCAGCAGATCTTTCGGATGTGACTTTAACAGCGGAACGTAAAGGAATGTAACCCAGTCTCGCAGTGTGAGAATTTCATACACATCCAGAAGCAAAACAGGGTTTCTCGAAAGTTAAGAGACGATCCGGCGAAAATATCCTGCAACGAAATGGCTTCGGCATCGTATCGGTTTCACTGCTCCGGCTACGATCACATGACACGTCAGGGCGCGTGTTCTCACCCATATGGGAAGTCACCATGCCCTCAACCGGCAAGACGCGAGCCGGTCGCGCCGGCACAATTGGTAGGATTTTTCATGAACCGGCAAACGAAAGAAATAAATAGTCTATAGATTTTATAGAGAATTCGACACCCTTCCTGTCATCGCTTCCTGACAATGCAACCTCAAACGGGAAACATCGACGATGACATTGGCAAAGACATTGGGAACGGCTGTGCTCGGCCTCATCTCCCTCGGCATGTTCAGCACCGTGGCAGCGGCCGGGACGAGCGCACCGCTGCTCGACAAGGTGCCATCGGGGACGGTACTGACGATCGGCGATCCGGTAACGCAGAAGGCTCTTGAGGTCTCGGGCCTCATCAAGGAACTCACTTTCGAGGTCAAATGGGCCAATCTCAGCGGCGGCCCGCAGACCTCCGAAGCGTTCCGCGCGCATGCACTCGATGTCGGCTCCGTGGCCGAAATCCCGTCGATCTTCGCCACCTGGAACAATCTTCCCGTCCGCAACATCGCCTATCGCGAACGCAAGGACCCGATTGCCAATCCGATTTACCGCTTCGGCATCGCACCCGGTGTCGAGGTCAAGTCGCTCGCGGATTTCCGCGGCAAGCGCATCGCCTTCAGCCCCGGCCAGGCCCAGGGCACGCTCGTGCTTCGCGCGCTTCACGCCGCGGGGCTAACAAAGAAGGACGCCACGCTGGTCGAACTGCCGAGTACCGGCGATGTCTATCCAAAGGCGCTCGCCAGCAAGCAGGTCGATATTGCGCCGCTCGGCGGCGTCAATATCCGCCGCTATATCAGCCAGTACGGGTCCGACGGCGCAAGCCTCGTCGAGCACGGCCTGCGTGACGATCCCTCCCATCTCTATGCGCCGCAATGGGTGCTCGACGATCCGGCCAAAGCAGCAGCCCTTGCCGAATATGTCCGCCTCTGGGCACGCGCAACGGAATGGATCGATCAGAATCCCGAGATCTGGATCAAGGAATATTACATCGGCCAGCAGGGCCTGAGCCGCGAGGATGCCGAATTTCTCACCAAGCTCGCAGGCACCCAGGTCATCCCCGACAGCTGGGCGGATGTGAAGAAGCGCCATCAGGAAACGATCAACCTGTTGGCCGACGAGCTTGGCTACAAGCCCTTCGACGTCGAACAGATCTTCGACAATCGCTTTGAAAAAATCGCCGCCGGCGCCCTGACAAGAAGCCAGTGAGCGCACGGGTCCCATCGCGAAGAGAGGAGATCGCAACATGGCAACCACCTGGGATGCAGATCACGTCAAGACATCGTCGATATCGCGGCGATTGGGCGCCGGCGTGACAACCGCCGCAAGGCCAAGAGCTTCCCGCGCCCGTCGCAGGCTCGGCCCCGGACGCGAGATACCCTTCGGGCTGCAGATCGGCCCAGCCCTGCTGGTACTGGCCTGGGTTGCCGGATCGGCATTCGGATGGATCGACCCGCGCATTCTTTCGGCGCCCTGGACGGTCGTCGAGGCCTTCGGACGGCTGATCGCCGAGGGCCGGCTGCAGGACAATTTCGTCACGTCCGCGACACGCGCGCTGCTTGGGCTCAGCATCGGTCTCGTGATCGGCACGGCTCTGGCGGTCGTCGCCGGCCTGTCCCGCATCGGTGAGGCCCTGATCGACGGGCCGATCCAGATCAAACGCGCCATCCCGACGCTGGCGCTGATCCCGCTTTTCATCCTGTGGTTCGGGATCGGTGAAGGCATGAAGGTCACCACGATCGTGCTTGCCGTCATCATCCCCATCTACATCCACACGCACAATGCCTTGCGCAGCATCGACAGCCGTTATGTCGAGCTCGCCGAGACGCTGCGCATGAGCCAGAAGGACTTCATCTTCCAGGTCGTGCTGCCCGGCGCCCTGCCCGGCTTCCTCCTCGGCCTGCGCTTTGCCGTCACGCTCTGCTGGGTGTCGCTGGTCGTGGTCGAACAGATCAACTCCACCAGCGGCCTCGGTTACATGATCGATCTGGCCCGCACCTACGGCCAGACCGACGTCATCCTCGTCGGCCTCGTGGTCTATGTGCTGCTCGGCCTCGTCTCGGACGGCCTCGTCCGCCTCATCGAACGGAGGGTCCTGTCATGGCGCCGCACTCTGGCCAACTGAAGCCTGCCGTCCACGTTGAAAATCTCGTGCGGCGTTTTGCAACGAAGACGATCCTGGACGGCGTGGAACTCGATATCGGTGAGGGCGAGTTCGTGGCCCTGCTCGGAAAAAGCGGATCGGGCAAGAGCACGTTCCTGAAAGCCCTTGCCGGCCTCGACCACGAGGTCGAGGGAACCGGTACGCTCGAGACGCCGGAAAGGCTTTCGGTCGTCTTTCAGGACGCCCGCCTCCTGCCCTGGCGCACGGTCATTCAAAACGTCACGCTCGGCCTGCCCGGTAAAACCGAACAGGAAGCCGGACGCAAAGCACTCGCCGAAGTCGGTCTCGAGGGACGGGAAGCCGCCTGGCCGAACCAGCTTTCCGGCGGCGAACAGCAGCGGGTGGCGCTTGCCCGATCGCTGGTGCGGGAGCCGGCGCTGCTGCTGGCCGACGAACCCTTCGGTGCGCTCGACGCGCTGACCCGGCTGAAGATGCATGACCTCCTGCGGGAACTTTGCGCGAAACACCGTCCCGCCGTTCTGCTCGTCACCCATGACGTCGATGAGGCCATCTCGCTTGCCGACCGGATCCTGGTGCTCGACGAGGGACGGTTCGCGGAGGATCTGCGCGTTGACCTGCCGGTACCGCGCGATCACGGCGATCCGCGCTTCGCGCAGATCCGGACCCGTCTTCTGAGCCGGCTCGGGGTCGATGCCCCCGGCCGCCACGCCGCCTGAAACCAACGGAGATCGTCATCATGGCTAGTCGAAAAAGACAGATACGGCTTGGCGCGTTCATCATGGCTACGGGCCATCATGTCGCCGCCTGGCGCCACCCGGATGCCCAGGCCGATGCCGGCCTCAACATCGATCACTATCGCGAACTTGCGCAGACCGCCGAACGCGGCAAGTTCGATCTCGTCTTCGTTGCCGACAGTCCGGCCGGCTGGGAACGGGCGAAAGATCCGGAAGCGCTGCGCCGCACGGCGCAAGGCGCCCATTTCGAGCCGGTCACGCTATGGGCGGCGCTCTCGCAGGTAACAAGCCGTATCGGCTTTGTCGCGACCGCGTCGACCACCTATGAAGATCCCTATCTGCTTGCCCGCAAATTCGCCTCGCTCGACTATATTTCCAAGGGGCGCGCGGCCTGGAACGTCGTGACCACGGGGGCCGACGTCTCCCGGAATTTCTCGATCCCCGGTCATCCGGCCCATGCAGACCGTTATGCCCGCGCCGAGGAATTTGTCGATCTGGTGAAGGGCCTTTGGGATTCCTACGAGGACGACGCCTTCATCCGTGACAAGGAAAGCGGCGTCTACCTCGACCCCGACAAGGTGCATCAGGTAAACCACAAGGGACAGTTCTTCACCGTCAGCGGCCCCTTGAATGTCGGGCGTCCGATCCAGGGCTATCCCGTCATCGTCCAGGCCGGCGCCTCGGAGCCGGGGCGCGAACTGGCAGCGCGCACCGCCGAGATGATCTTTACCGCCAACCAGACACTGGAAGACGCTCAGGAATTTTACTCCGACGTCAAGGGACGTCTTGCCCGCTACGGCCGCAGCCCGGACGACCTGCTGATCAGCCCCGGCATCTTCCCGGTTCTTGGCGGCACGGAGGCGGAAGCCAAGGCGAATTACGACTATATCCAGTCGCTCGTTCACCCCTCCGTCGCCTGGAATATCCTGCAGCGCCACTACAAGGGCGTCGATCTTTCCGGCTATTCGCTCGACGACCCGGCGCCGCCGCTGCCGGACAATACCGAGCTCAACAAGAGCCGCCTCAAGCTTGTTACCGATCTGGTCTCGCGCAACAACATGACGTTGCGCGAATTCTACCTGGCGGTCGCCACCGCCCGCGGCCACCGCACGGTGGTCGGCACGCCGGAACAGGTGGCGGATGCAATGCAGGAATGGTTCGACAATGGTGCGGCCGACGCCTTCAATATCATGCCGCCGATCCTGCCGACGGGGCTGACGGATTTTGTCGATCAGGTCGTGCCGATCCTGCGCAAGCGGGGCCTTTTCCGCGAGGAATACGAGGGCACGACACTGCGCGAAAATCTCGGCCTCCGTCGCCCGCCGAATGGCCTGGCGCTCAAGGCCCGACGCGACGAAGCGACCCGGGCGGTCGGGTAATCCGCCGAAAGAGATAGGGAGTGGCCGGGTTTGCTGGAAGACCCGGCCGTCCCATCCCTGACAATCCGATCACAGACAACCGCAGGCGCATCGCATGAGCAGCAATCCGGAATTCCTCTGGTACATCCCCAATGCCGTCAAACCCGGCCATCGCGGCGATTCCGCCGTCGAAAACCACAACAGCCTGGAGACGCTGACGAGCCACGCCAGGGCGCTCGAAGAACATGGCTGGAAAGGCGCGCTCATCGGCACCGGCTGGGGCCGCCCGGACACCTTTACTGTGGCGACCGCGCTTGCGGCGCGGACGACGCGCTTCGAGCCGCTGATCGCGATCCGGCCGGGCTACTGGCGGCCGGCAAATTTCGCTTCGGCGGCGGCCTCCCTCGACCATCTCACCGGCGGACGCGTGCGGGTCAACATCGTCTCCGGCAAGGACAATCTTGCTGCCTATGGCGACAGTGAGGGCGATCAGGCGCACCGCTATGCGCGCACCAAGGAGTTCATGCGGCTGGTGCGCAGGCTGTGGACCGAGGAAAACGTCACCTTTGCAGGCGAGCATTTCGGGGTCGCCGAATCCACCGTCCTGCCGCGCATCGCAGCTCGTGGCGACCGCCTGCACCCCAAGCTTTATTTCGGCGGCGCATCGGAAGCGGCCGAGCGCGTCTCGGCTACCGAAGCCGACGTGCAGCTCTTCTGGGGAGAGCCGCTGGATGGCGTGCGCGAGCGCATCGATCGCCTCAAACGGCTGAGCCGCGACCTCGACCGCGATCTGCCGCCGCTTCAATTCGGATTGAGAATTACGACGCTGGTGCGTGACACGACAGAACAGGCCTGGGCCGATGCCGAAGCCAAGGTTGCCGAAATGGCGGCCAGCAGCGGTGAAGGCTGGCATGATCATAAGCGCGCCGTTGCCGTCGGCCAGCAACGCCTGTTCGATCTGCACCAGCGCGGCGAAGTGCTCGATGACAATCTCTATACCACGCCCGGCAAATTCGGTGGGGGTGGTGCGGGCACGACATGGCTGGTCGGCTCCGCCCAAGATGTCGCCCGCTCGCTGCGCAAATATCAGGCGCTTGGCATCACCCATTTCGTGCTGTCGGACACGCCCTATCTCTCGGAAATCAAGCGGCAGGGTACGCAGCTGCTGCCGCTTCTGAAGACTGCGTGACGCATTGAAAACGTAAAGGAATACAGGCTCCAGGCGCCTGTATTCCTGTCTCACATCGATCCGGAATGTTAGTGAGCGCCCGCGCCACCGCCGGCCTGCGGCTTCCTCGTGAAAAGCAGGGCAAGCGCTGCCAGCGCCAGTACCACGCCGATCACGGCAAACGTATCGCTGAAGCCCATGATGAGGGCCTGCTTCTTCACGATCTGGCCGAGAGCCACGACCGCCTTTTGCGAGGCAACCGCAGGATCGGTGACGCCGTGCTGGGTGAAATAGCCGGTGAGCTGGGTCAGGCGGTCGCGCACCTCGTCCCGGGTCAGCGTGATCGACTGGCCGATGATGTTCGAATGGAACTGCTCGCGCTTCGTGAGGATGGTGCCGAGCGAAGCGGTACCGACTGCGCCGCCGAGGTTGCGCAGCATATTGGTAAGGCCGGAGGCAGCCGCGGCGTCTGCCGGTGCGATGCCAGCCGTGGTGATCGCGGTGATCGGCGTCAGCACTAGGGCTTGGCCGATGGCACGCACGATATTCGGGATCCAGAACTGGTCGCCGGCATTGTTGGCCGAAAGGGCGATGTTCATGAAGCAGCTGATCGCGAAGATCGAGATGCCGAGAAAGCCGATATAGCGGGCGTCGAAACGCTTCATCAGCACCGGCACAAGCGGAATGAGCAGGAGTTGCGGCAGACCCGTCCAGGCCAATACGTTGCCGATTTGCTCGGCATTGTAGCGCTGCACCTGTCCGAGATATTGCGGCAGGATGTAGACCGTACCGAAGAGTGCGACACCAACCAGTACGTTGACCAGCACGCCGATGCCGAAGTTGCGCTGTGTCAGCAGCCGCAGCTTGACCAGCGGCTTCTTCACCGTCAGCTCGATCCAGATGAAGGCGGCGAGGAAGACGAAGGCGACGATGCTGAGCTTGACGATGAAAGGCGAGGAGAACCAGTCGTCCTTATTGCCCTCTTCAAGCACGGTCTGCAGCGCCGACAGGCCGATCGCCATGGTGATGATGCCGGCCCAGTCGCCTTCCTTCAGAAGGCGGAGCTGCATCGGCTGCTTGTCGAGCGTCAGCGCAAGGGCCGCAGCCATGATGAGGCTCGGGATGGTGTTGATGAAGAAGATCGTCTGCCAGCCGTAATTTTCCGTCAGATAACCGCCGATCGTCGGGCCGATGGCCGGGGCGAACGTGACCGAGAGAGCGAAGATGGCAAGGCCGAGCGGCTGCTGGTTCTTCGGCAGCTTGGTCAGCACCATGGTGAAGGCCATCGGGATGAGCACGCCGCCGGCAAAGCCCTGCAGACCGCGCAGCAGGATCATCGTGCCGAGATCGTGCGCGAAGGCGCAGGCCATCGAGAAAAGCGGGAACAGGATGGAATTGACGAGGATGTAGCGGCGGAAGGAGAAGACATTGCTGAAATAGGCCGTCAGGGGAATGACGACGATCTCGCCGATCAGGTAGGACGTGGAAATCCAGGCGCCGTTATCGACGCCCGTGCCGATGCCGCCCTCGATATCCAGAAGCGAGGCATTGGTGATCTGAATATTGAGGATCGCCATAAAGGCGCCGATCATGCCGGCGAGAACGGCGATCCAATCCCTGGTGCTGGCGCTGGCACGCGGCTGCGGTATGGCGCCTGATGTTGCTGCGATAGCGGACATGACACGATCTCCTGCCCTTTCGCTCAATTGCTGGCGGCATCGGCCTTGGTGTCGATGCTCGGCTGGACGGACATACCGGGGCGCAAATCGCCCTTTTCGGCCGCATCGCCATCAAGAACGATCTTCACCGGAATGCGCTGGACGACCTTGGTAAAGTTGCCGGTGGCATTGTCGGGCGGCAGCAGCGCAAATTCCTGGCCGCTGGCCGGCGACAGGCTGTCGACATGGCCGTGATAGGTGCGGCCCGGGAACATATCGACCTCGATGGCGACAGGCTGGCCGGCATGCACATCGGTCAGCTGCGTTTCCTTGTAGTTGGCGACGATATAGGCGGCCGTCGTCGGTACCACGGCCATCAGCTGGGTGCCGGCCTGGACATACTGGCCGACACGCAGCGTGCGGTTGCCGACGGTGCCGTCGACCGGCGCAATGATGGTCGCATAGGAGAGATTGAGCTCGGCCTGCCGCGCGACCGCCTGGTCATGGGCAAGCGTCGCCTTGGCCTGGGCAAGCTCGGCGTTCAGAAGATCGACCTGCTTGGTGGCGGCGTCGAGGGCCGCCGTGTCGCGAACGATCGTCGCCTGAGCGGCCGCAATCGCGGAAGCCGCCTGCTGGGCCGTCTGGACCGGGGCGTAACCGCTGGTGGCGAGGTTGGTGTAGCGCTTGTTGTTCTGCTCGGCGAAGGTCTCGTTGGCCTTGTCGACATCGAGCGTGGCGCGAGCGGCCGCGATGGTCGACTGCTGAATATCGAGCGAAGCCTGTTTGGCATTCACGGTCGCTTGCGCGGCGGCGACATCGGCCTTTGCCTGATCGAGCGCCGTGCGGAAATCGCGGTCATCGATCCGGGCGAGCGGCTGGCCGGCCTTGACCGGTTCGTTGTCGCTGACAAGAACTTCGGCAAGATAGCCCGATACCTTCGGCGCGACCGTCGTGCTGTCTGCCTTGACATAGGCATCGTCGGTCGAAACCTCGAAGCGGCCGACCGTCCAGTAATTGTGGCCGTAGTAGGCAGCGGCAGCGATGATGGCGATGGCGGCGGCCCCAAGCAGCAGCGAACGGCCGCCGCGCCTGCGCACTGGAGCCTCTGGGGCGGGGGCTGCGACAGCGGGATCGGCGACATGCGGCGTCTTGCCGACATCGAGCGTTGCGGGCGAGGCATCGGCCGGCGCTGCGGCGGTCGATCCATCGGCCGGAGCGTTGCTGTTCAGGGCATGCAGTGTCTTGACGGACATCGTCTCTCTCCTGGTGGAAGGTCGCTGTCGTCTTGGCCGCGGCCTTGAAATCCGGTTCAAGCTCATTTAGGAAACTTGATGTTTTCCAACATATGAACTAAAAAAGAGAAGTCAACAGGAATTTGGAAAATCAAAATGGTCCAAAATCACAAAATCGAGAAGAAGCCGCGTGGCAGGCCGCAGGTGCGTTGTGATGAGGATACGCGCAGCGTGCTGATCGAGGCGGCCAACAAGCAGTTTCACGAGAACGGCTACGCCGCTGTCAGCATCGCCGCGATCGCACAGGAAGCCGGCGTTTCGACCAAGACGCTCTATCGCCTGTTTCCGACGAAAGCGGATCTGTTTTCCGAAATGGTCTCGGATCGCACCGGGCGCTTTCTGCTGGCGCTCGATCCCGGCAGCCTGGCGACGGCCGAACTCCGCCAGGGGCTGGAGCGCATGCTGATGGCCTATGGCATGCTGACGCTTTCGCAGGACACGATCACGATTACCCGCCTCGTCATCGGCGAATCCGATCGCTTTCCCGAGCTCGCCACCTCCTTCTACGAGAAGGCGATCATGCGCACCAACGCATCGATGGAAAACTGGCTGCGCCGGCAGGTGGAACGCGGGCTGATCGCGCTCGAGGACCCGCACGCCGCCTGCGGCATGCTGCGCGGCATGATGGTCATGGAGCCCCAACGCGCCGCGATGCTGCGCCAGCTGCCGCCGCCCAATATCGAAGAGATCGCCGCAAGGGCGAGAATGTGCGCGGATATTTTCCTCAAGGGATGTGCCGCTTAGGGTCATGGGAAACATGTCCGGCGAAAGATGCGCTCGGCTGGGAATGCCAGGCATTTTCCGCTGGCGGCAGAGACAGAACGATCATGGAAGCTCTATCGCGCCGGAACACCGCCGCGCCGATCGCGGCGGCGTCAGGCGAAATCGCGCCCGATCAGGCCGCAAGAACCCCCGCCTTTTTCGCCGTCCAGGTGGCGATGAGATCCATCAGCCCGGGCGAAAGGCAATCGTAAGGTTCGAGCCCAACTTCCTTGAGACGCGAGCGTACGGCGCCCATCTTCCCCGGATCGTAACCACTTTCGATGATCGACGATACGAAGGCGGCAAAGCCGGGTGCTGCCCAGCCTTTCTCCTGGAACCGTTCGGGATGGACGAAGGACAGGCCCTGGAAGGCATGGTCGCGCTCGACAGGCCCGTACATATGGACCCCGCAATCCTTGCAGGCATGACGCTGGATCAGTGCGGACGCATCGACGACCGCCAGCTTGCTTCCGTTCTCCAGAACCTCGATATTGGCCGTTGGCGCCACGGCAACCACGGAAAAGACCGCGCCCTTCGGCTTCCAGCATTTGGTGCAGCCGCAGGCGTGATTGTGGGCAATGTCGCCCTTGACGCGGACCTTCACCGGATTGCTCGCGCAATTGCACACCAGCGTACCACCGGCAAATGCCGCATCGGTCGCCCGGTATCCTGAATCCACGATCGGGTGGATCGCTACATTGTTCATGCGTTGTCTCCTTCCCTTTCTGGGCCGGGGCGGGATGCCGCGGCCAAGCCCTCAGCCGTCGCGCAAACCGCTCCACGGCCGGCGCGAGACCTCCTCCTGGGTGCAGTATATCACCACGCCGCCGATATCGTGCGCTCCTCTTCTGCCCATGCAATGGGCTCAGGCGCGAGTAGTGCCCTGCCTTTCACGTCGCGATTTCCGGTTTGTGCTAAGGTTTCACGCGGTCAGGATGGGCGGCCTGGAAGGCCGGCAGTTCGGCGCATCTGCCGTCGATTGCGACGATGCGCCTGAAATCGGCCATGTCCACGCCCCAGCGGCGGGCGTTGTAGACCTGCGGAACGAGACAAAGGTCGGCCATCGTCGGCCGGTCCCCGAAGCTGAACGCTTCATCGACGCCGCCGATCATCGCTTCCAGCCTGCGAAGCCCGTCCGTGATGAAATGCTTCATCCATGCCTCGCGGGCGTCAGCCTTGTCCGTTAGGTTCGTCAGATGCGCCACGACATGCATGTTGCATATCGGATGAATGTCCATTGCGACCGCATAGGCGAGGGCGCGCACTTTCTGACGATCGTCTATATCGGCCGGCAGCAATCCGCATCCCGGCCGAAGCTCGGCCAGATGCTCGACGATCGCCAGCGACTGGGTCAGAATTTTGCCGTCGATCACCAGTGTCGGCACGAACCCTTGCGGGTTGAGCGCCAGATATTCCGGCTTCCTGTGCGCTCCCTCCAGCAGGTTGACGGACACCGTCTTGTAGTCGACCGCCAGGAGATTGAGCGCGATGCGGACCCGATAACTCGCCGATGACCTCCAGTAGTCGTAGAGAACGACATTATTCACTGCTCTCTGCCTTCCGGTATTTTTCGACGGTCTGCTCGATCGCTCCGAAGATCGAACGGCCGGCGCGATCCTTCATCTCGATGCGCACCTGATCCCCGAACTTCAAGAACGGCGTCTTCGGCGAACCGGTTTCGATCGTCTCGATCATGCGGATCTCGGCAATGCACGAGTAGCCGTCTCCCCCGTCTTCGATCGCCCTGCCCGCTCCACCATCCAGCTTGTTGGAAACCGTTCCCGAACCGATGATCGTCCCTGCCGCCAGATTGCGGGTCTTGGCGGCATGAGCGATGAGCTGGCCGAAATCGAACGTCATGTCGATGCCGGCATTCGCCTTGCCGAATGCCCTGCCGTTCAGGCTCACAAGCAGCGGCAGAGACACTTTGCCGTCATGCCACGACGCTCCAAGCTCGTCCGGCGTCACCGCGACCGGAGAAAATGCCGATGCCGGCTTGGACTGGAAGAAGCCAAATCCCTTTGCCAGTTCGTCCGGTATGAGACCGCGCAGCGACACGTCGTTGACGAGCATCACGAGACGGATGGCCTCGCGCCCTGCCTGCGCACCGGAACCCATGGCAACGTCGCCGGTGATGACGGCAACCTCGCCCTCCATGTCGATCCCACAGGTCTCGTCAGCCGCCAGGATCGGGTCTCGCGGCGCGAGGAAACCGTCCGAACCGCCTTGATACATCAGCGGATCGGTCCAGAAGCTCGCCGGCATCTCGGCGCCCCGCGCCCTGCGCACCAATTCAACATGGTTGAGATAGGCCGAGCCGTCGGCCCATTGGTAGGCCCGCGGCAAAGGCGATGCCGCGTCGTGCTCGTGAAACCGGATCGTCGGCTGGGCTCCGGTCTCGATACTTTCGGCAACCTGCGCCAGTCTTGGAGCCACCCGCTCCCAGTCGTCCAGCGCCGCCTGCAACGTGCGGGCAATGTGAGCGACGTCACAACAGCGGGTAAGGTCACGGGAGACGACAACGAGCCGGCCGTCCCTCGTGGAGTCTTTTAACGTTGCAAGTTTCATATCCCATTCCCGCGCCAGAGGTGTCGGACGATCTTCCGTTCATTCCGTCATTTGATGCCGGGGGTTCCGTCGAACTTGCGTTCCAGGCCGTCCCAGCACTCGAGGTAATCATCCTGCAGCGTTTCAAGCTCGGCGGCATATCTCGTCAGTTGCTGCGGGTAGCGGGTCTCGAACATGAAGGCCATGGTGTCATCCAGCTTCACGGGCTTGAGTTCGGAATTGGATGCCTTTTCGAAGGCGAGCGCATCCGGCCCGTGGGGAAGCATCATGTTATGCAGGCTCATGCCGCCGGGGACGAAGCCCTCTTCCTTGGCATCATACCGGCCATGGATCAGCCCCATGAATTCGCTCATGATGTTGCGGTGGTACCAGGGCGGCCGGAAAGTATGCTCGGCCACCAGCCAGCGGGGCGGAAAGATCACGAAATCGACATTCGCCGTACCCGCATCCTCGGTCGGGGCGGTCAGGACCGAAAAAATCGACGGATCGGGATGATCGAAGCGGATCGCGCCGACGGGAGAAAACGTCCGCAGATCATATTTGAACGGGGCGTAGTTGCCGTGCCAGGCCACGACGTCAAGCGGCGAGTGGCCGATATCGGTGACGTAGAATTTTCCGCACCACTTCACATGGACGCGGCAAGGCTTTTCCTTGTCTTCGAAGGCGGCAACGGGTGTCTTGAAGTCGCGCGGGTTTGCCAGGCAGTTCGCGCCGATGGGACCGCGGTCCGGCAGCGTGAATTTCGCACCGTAATTTTCGCATATATATCCGCGCCAGACAGTCTGCTCGCCGCCTCTGAGAATCTTGAACATCATGCCGCGGGGTATGAGGCAGATTTCCAGGGGCTCCACGTCCATGATGCCCATTTCGGTAAACACCCTGATGGCGCCAAGCTGCGGCACGATCAGCAGTTCGCCGTCGGCGTTGAAGAAGTAGTCGTCGACCATGTCCTCGTTGAAGGCGTAAGCATGTGCTGACATTCCCACCTGCGTCGTGACATCGCCTGCCGTCGTCATTGTCCGCACCCCCTGCAGAAACGTCAGCGTCTCGGTCGGCGCGGGGATGGGGCTCCAGCGAAGCTGGCCCAGAGGAAGCGAATGCTCGTCCAGGCAAGGCGCGGTCTTCCAGTGCGGATAGGACATATTCGTGAAGCGGCGGGTGTGGCGCACGCTCGGGCGAATGCGATAGAGCCAGGATCTTTCATTCGTCCCGCGCGGCGCAGTGAAGGGCGAGCCGGAAAGCTGCTCGGCATAAAGGCCGTAGTTGCATTTCTGAGGGCTGTTCTGGCCCTGGGGCAAAGCGCCGGGAAGTGACTCCGTCTCGAAGTCGTTGCCGAAGCCCGGCATATATTTCAGCTTGTTTGCCGTCGCAGCTTCAGCCTCCGACGTCTGGATCGATGCCTGGTCCATTGCGCAATTCCTCCCCGAAAACGCTACGGCGCCTCGCGCCTTTCAAAGGCGCGCGGCGGCCCCGGAGTTTACTCCGCCGCAGTGTGGATGACACCACGCTTGATTTGATCGGCTTCGATCGACTCGAAGAGCGCACGGAAATTGCCCTCCCCGAAGCCCTCGTCGCCCTTGCGCTGGATGAATTCGAAGAAGATGGGGCCGATGACGGTCTTGGAGAAGATCTGGAGCAGGATTTTCGTCATGCCGCCATTCACCACGCCTTCGCCATCGATCAGGATACCGTGCCTCTTCATGCGTTCGACAGGTTCGCTATGACCGTTCACGCGCTCATAGGACATGTCGTAATAGGTTTCCGGCGGTCCCGGCATGAAGCGCAGACCGTTGTCGGCGAGCCTGTCGGTGGCCTCGTAAATATCTTCCGTGCCAACGGCGATATGCTGGATACCCTCGCCTCCGTATTTCTTCAGATATTCCTCGATCTGGCTCGTGTCGTCCTTCGATTCATTCAGCGGAATGCGGATCTTGCCGCAGGGCGAGGTGATGGCGCGGCTCACCAGACCGGTGATGCGCCCATCGATATCGAAGAAGTGGATCTGCTTGAAATTGAACAGGTTTCTGTAGAAATCCCACCACTTGACCATGTTGCCGCGGAAGACGTTGTGGGTGAGATGGTCGAGATAGTAGAAACCGATGCCCTGAGGATGCGGGTTGCGCTCGCCCAGCCAGTCGAACTCGGCATCGTATGCCGATCCCTTTGCGCCATAGGTATCGACGAAGTAGAGCAGCGAGCCGCCGATGCCGACGATCGCCGGGACGTCGAGCGCCTTGTCGTCCCCCTCATAGGGAACGGCGCCTTTCGACACGGCGTGATCGAAGGCATGTCCGGCATCGACCACCCGCCATGCCATCGATGGAGCACAGGGACCATGGGCCGCGACGAAACGCGCGGCATGGCTGCCGGCTTGCGCATTCAGGACATAGTTGATGTCGCCCTGGCGCCAGACGGTGATGTCTTTCGTCTTGTGCCTGGCGACCGGGACATAGCCCATGCGGGTGAAGAGCTCGCGCAGCTTGTCGGGCTCGGGATGGGCGAATTCAACAAATTCGAAGCCGTCGGTGCCGGCCGGGTTGTCGGCCGTAATTTCCGAAGGCGGCGCATCGTGCGGAAAAGGACCCATTTTCTCCTCCTGGGAATTGAACTTCGCCAGTGCAAAGTGTGGCCCAAAACGCATGCAAAGTTCTTGCATTCTTCATGTTCCAGGAAGAGACTATGCACGGTCCGTGAGCGTTTTGGAGATTTTGTGCAATGGATGAACAGCTCGACAAACTGGATTTGCGCCTGCTCCAGGAACTTCAAAAAGACGGCCGGTTGACGAATAACGAACTGGGGGAGCGGATCGCGCTTTCCCCCTCGCAATGCTCGCGCCGGCGCACGAGACTGGAGGCAGAGGGATATATTCGCAGCTACAGGGCCTATCTGGATCAACGGAAGCTGGGGCTGGATATGCTCGTGGTCATTTCCGTCACGCTGGCGACCCACAACAGGGACAATGCCCGCCGGTTTTCGCAACTGATCAATGGCCTTCCGGAAGTTCTCGAAGCCTATGCACTGACGGGTGAAATGGACTATCACCTGAAAGTGGCCACCCGCGGGCTCGCCGACCTCTCGAAATTCGTCAACGACGTTCTCCTGCCCCACGAGTCGGTGCAGCATGTGAAGACGTCGATCGTTCTCGATACGCTCAAGACATTCGAAGGCTTTCCGGTCTCCGTGCCGGGGCATTGGCATGGCGACGGCCCGCGGTGATGCCAGCGTCGGGGCTCGCAACGGACATCTAGATCGGCAGTTCGGTCGAGAATTTCAGCTCGCGCAGCACAAAGCTCGATACGACCGTACGCACATGGGGGTTGCGCATGAGGTAGCGGGTCATGAAGGCTTCGTAGCTTTCCACGTCCCTCGCCCGGATCTTCAGCATATAGTCGAAAGCGCCCGACAGGGCGTAGCACTCCATGATCTCCGGCCGCTCCAGCACCACAGAAGCGAAGGACGCGACCGCCTCTTCGTGATGATCCTCCAGCGTCACATGGGCGATCACGCAGAGCTTGAGATCGAGCTTTCCGGGATCGAGCAGCGTCACACGCTTGCGGATAACGCCGTCGGCTTCCAGTTCCTGGAGCTTCCGCCAGGCCGAGCTTTGCGACATGCCGGCCTTTTCCGCCAGGTCGGCCAGCGAAAGGCTGCCGTCCGCCTGGATGAGCTGCAGAAGCTTGCGGCGAAAATTCCCGGGTTCTTTCATTTCATGCGCCAAATTCGGGAAGATTTGCCACCACTATGGCAATAGCCAGCACGAAAGAAAAGAAAATCCTCGAAATGCGGGGGATAATGGCAGAAACGCCATCCCGGGAGGATCAGACCATGACCAAGGAAAGCAGCTACACCGCCAAACTGCCCGGCCCGGACGGTCTGTACGACTATACTCCCGAAGAGGACGCGATCTGGGGTGAGCTTTACCAGCGTCAGATGAAGCTGCTCGCCGACACGGCCTGCCGCGAATATCTGGACGGCGTCAAAATGCTGGGCCTCAGGCCCGACAAGGTGCCTCAGCTTCTCGATGTGAACAGACGCCTGAACGAAACCACCGGCTTCGGCGTCGAGGGCGTGCCCGCGCTCATCCCGCCCTCACGCTTTTACGAACTTCTGTCGCAAGGCAAGTTCCCGCTCGCAACCTTCCTGCGCCGTCGCGAGCATATTGACTATATCGAGGAACCGGACCTGTTCCATGAAGTCTTTGGCCATTGCCCGATGCTGACCAACCAGAGCTACGCCAATTTCGTCCGCCATTTCGGCGAAACCGCAATGCGCCTCGGCAAAGGCTATTCATGGCATCTGTTCCGCATCTTCTGGTTTACCGTCGAATTCGGCCTGATCAATACGCCGCAGGGCCGCCGCTGCTTCGGCGCAGGGATTGTCTCATCGCCGAGCGAGGCAAAGGCGGCAATGGAAGGCACTGCCTGCGAATTTCGGCCGTTCGATCTCATGACCGTGCTCAGAACACCGTACCGGATCGATATCCTCCAGCCGATCTACTACGTCATAGACAGCTTCGCCGATCTTGAAGCGATCGTGGAGCAGGATATCGGCGATGCGATCCTGAAGGCGAAATCGCTGGGTGATTTCGCCCCCAGTTTCGAAGCCAAGGCTTCATGAGCCGCTGACGATATCGCGATCGCGGCGGCGAGTTTGCCTCAAGCGATACGTTTGGCCTTTGCAAGCGACCAATAGGCCGGTCCCGACTCGACCTTGTACCCGATATCGACACGCGGGTTCCTGGCGATCACGTAAGACAATGCGATGATCCCGAGCAGCGGCAGGTCCGTCAGTATCTTCTTCTCGGCCTCCTGAATGATGGCAATGCGCTTGTCGAAATCGGGCTCGTTCTGTGCCTTGGCAAGAAGCGCATCGATGCCGGGGATGGCAACGCCGTAATGGCTGTAGTTGCCGCCACCCTTGCCGTCGGCCTTGACCTCCGCGGAGGCGGCAAGCTGGGTTGCAAGGGTCAGCGTCGGAACCGGCGGGAAGCTTGAGGAGTAGAGAGCAAGTGCGTTCTTGTCCTGGCGATTGTCGGAATGGAACGTCGTGTGGTCGATGATCTTGAGATCGAGCGTGATACCCGCCGTGCGCAGCTGTTCCTGGATCATCAGCATGATCGAGGCATAGTCTTCGCGCTGGCTGACATAACAGGGAATTGTGACGCCGCCGGGAAAGCCCGCTTCGGCCAGCAGGGCCTTGGCTTTTGCCGGATCCGGCTTGTATTGCAATTCAGGAGGCAGATCCTCGACCTTTACGGAACCTGCAAACTGCGAAGCGATGACACCCACCATGGGGCTTGCGATGCCCTGGAAGGCGGCGGCAATCGCCGCGTTGTCGATAGCGTAACGGATCGCCTGGCGGACTTTCAGATTGTCCAGCGGTTTGCGCGTCAGGTTGATGTTCAACGTGTTGTGCGAACCGGGGGCCGTCGCATCGAAGATCGTATCCGACGAACGCTGCTTCATCGTCTCGATCCAGCCCGGGGCGCGCACGCCTTCGATCATGTCCACCTGCCCGGCAGCGAAGGCGAGCGTCCGCGCCGTCGTATCGGCAATGAAGGTGATACGCAGGTTCGGCGTTGCCGGCGGTCCGTCGAAATGTTCCGCAAAGGCGGTCAGAAGCAGCCCGTCATTGGCGTCAAAGGATTGAAGCTGAAACGGACCGGTGCCGATCGCGTCGGTATTGAACCCCTCGCCTTTTTCCTCGAAAGCTTTCTTCGACATGATCGAGACGCTGAGCGTGGAGGCACAGCTTCCGTTGAAGAGCGGATCAGGGCTCTTCAGCGTGAAGCGGACGGTCATGGGATCGACGGCTTCACAGCTGGCGATATTGGCATAGATCACCTTGTTGGCCGTCACCTGCTTCGGATCGAGCTGCCGCTGAAAGGTGAAGACGACATCATCGGCCGTGACCTCGCCGTAGTTCTTGTGAAACTTGACGCCCTTGCGGATCTTGTAGGTCCAGGTCTTGGCATCCGCCGACGATTCCCAGCTCTCGGCAATGCTCGGCAGGAACTCGTCCGGCTTGACGGCCCAACGCCCCTCCGGCGGTTTGACCAGCGTATCGAAAAGCTGGTTGATCGCCCAGTTGTCACCGCCATTCAGGCCGGTCTGCTGCGGATTGAGGCCAACCGGCGCGCGGGACGCCAGCGCGATGGAAATCGTATCTCCATCGCCCGCCTCGGCGAGGTCCAGGCCGATTGCGGACGCCACGGCCGCCGTCGTAACGGCAAGTCCGGACTGAATCAGAAACTCTCTGCGTGATGCGCTCATTTCCTTCCTCCCAAGGACAGTGTTGCGACGGACTAATGCTGGATCGCGATCTTGCGCCGCTCCAGTTCGGCCGCATCGAATTCCATTCCGAGGCCGGGCGACTGCGGCAGTTCGAACCGGCCGTTCTTTGGCTCCGATGGATTGACGAACACGGAAGCTCCTCTCTCCCAGTTGTCCGCCAGTTCCACCGGCTTGGCCAAATGCATGATCGTGCTGAGCACGTGAATGTTGGCGAGATGTCCGATTGTCGGCTGCGTCTGGTGCGGGACGAGCTCGACGCCGGCGGCATGCGCGATAGCCGCGCATTTCATGATGCCGGTTATGCCGCCCATCTTGACGATGTCGGGCTGGACCATGCGCACGCCGGCATCGATGAGATCGCGCAGCGCCTGCAAGGTGTAGGTCTGCTCACCGGCCGACACGGTGATATCGAGCCGTTGCGCCACTTCGCCCATGGCGCGCACATTGTAATGTTGCACCGGCTCCTCGAACCAGGTGTAGCCCAGATCCTCCAAGGCCCGGCCGACGCGCATGGCGCCACCGACGGAGTAGCCGTTATTGGCATCGAAACCGAGGACGAAATCGTCGCCGAGCAGCTTTCGCACGGCTTTCGCCTTGGCGATATCGCCCGGAATATCGACATCCTGGCGGCTGCGATCGCCATCCCAGCGGATCTTGACGGCGGCGGGGTTTTCCCTGGCCACGCGCCTTTCAACGACGCGAACCACCTCGTCGACCGTTCGTGCCGCATTGCCGCCGATCGAGGAGTAGCAGGTAAGGCTGGTTTTCCAGGCGCCGCCGAGCAATTTGTAGACGGGCTGGTTGAACAGCTTTCCCTTCAGGTCCCAGAGCGCGATGTCAAGTGCGGCAAGGGCGGCGGTCGTGATCCCCTCCGGTCCGAGCTTTACACAGCGATGAAACAGGTCGTCGAGCAGGACGACGTGATCAAGAACGTCCTTGCCGATCAGAAACCGCGCCATGTCGCGCGCGATGACCACGAGCGAAGCATAGCCGCCCTGCATGGGCGAGGCCTCGCCCATGCCGAATGCGCCGTCCTCCGTTTCAATACGGACGAAGGCACTCTTCGACGCATTTGGACCATCGCCCAGCGCCAGCTGGAACGGTTCGATTTTTGTGATCTTCAATATTTCCTCCCAATGCTTTCAGTCACCATGTGACGGCGATGTATTTCGTCTCCGAAAATTCCAGAATGCCGTGGTGGGCGCCTTCGCGCCCGAGGCCGCTCTGCTTGACCCCGCCGAAAGGGGCGGCCGGATCGGATACAAGGCCGCGATTCAGGCCGACCATCCCGGCTTCGAGCCTTTCGGAAACCCTGAGCCCGCGCGCGAGGTCGCGGGTGTAGACGTAGGAAATCAGCCCATATTCGGTATCGTTCGCAGCGGCGATTACCTCTTCCTCCGACGTGAAAGTGGTCAGTGCGGCAATCGGCCCGAAGATCTCCTCGCGGACGATCCTGGCGTCGGCGGTCACATCGCGGATGACGGTTGGCGGGAAATAGTAGCCATCCCTTTCCAGCAGCTTGCCGCCGGTCAGCACCTTGGCGCCGCGTCCGGCAGCCTCGGCAACGAGATCGTCGATGCGCTCGAGCGCTTTCCGATTGATGACCGGACCGCACTGCGTGGCCTTGTCATAGCCGGCTCCCACGGTCATGGCGCCCATGCGCGCCGCAAGTTTTGCGGAAAATTCATCGACCACATCGGCGTGAACGTAGAAGCGGTTTGCCGCCGTGCACGCCTCGCCGCCATTGCGCATCTTGGCGACCATCGCCCCCTCGATCGCCGCATCGATGTCGGCATCGTCAAAGACGATGAAGGGGGCGTTGCCGCCAAGCTCCATCGAGCAGGAAATCACGGTATCGGCCGCCTCATGCAGCAGCTTGCGGCCGACCTCCGTGGAGCCCGTGAAGGAGAGTTTGCGCACGCGCGGATCGTGCAGCATCCTGCTGACGACTGGACCCGATTGTTGCGTGGTGATCACGTTGACCACGCCATCAGGCACGCCGGCTTCGGCATAGAGGGCTGCCAGAGCATAGGCCGTCAGCGGGGTTTCGGTCGCCGGCTTCAAGACGCAGGTGCAGCCGGCGGCAAGCGCCGGGGCAATCTTGCGCGTCGCCATGGCGGCTGGAAAATTCCAGGGCGTGACGAGAACGGCGACACCGATCGGCTGATGCTGGACGATGATCTTGCTGGCGCCTGACGGCGCCGTCGAGATTTCACCGTTGAGCCGCACGGCCTCTTCCGAAAACCAGCGAAAGAATTCGGCCGCATAGGCGACCTCGCCATGGGCATCGGCCAGGGTCTTACCGTTTTCCAGGCTGATCAGTTCGGCAAGCATCTCCTTGCGCTCGATCATCAGCTCGAAACAGCGCCTGAGAATTTCCGAACGCCTGCGCGGCGCCGTCGCCGCCCAGGACGGCCCGGCCGCATGTGCTGCCGATACGGCATCCACGGCATCGTCGATCGACGCGTCGGCAACAGCCGCGATGACGGAACCGGTCGAGGGATCGATCACATCGAGCCGCTTGCCTGTCGCTCCGCTACGCCATTTGCCGTTGATGAACAGGTCCGTCGGGACCAGGCGCAGATCGAACCCGATCTGGGGGGGGAATTTCTCCATGAGGGTCATGGTCAGCTTGCCTTCCTTGAGCGTGAATGAGCCCTCAGAGCATCGCGATTGCCGCCAAAGGCGGCTTCCACGAGGACTGTCATGGACGCAAGATCCAGGGGCCGGGGGTTGTTCTTGATGAGCCGGGCGCTTCCCATCGCCTGCTCGGCCACCTGCGGTAACTGGTCCTTGCCGATTCCGAGATCGGCGATCGTCGCTGGAATGCCGATGCTGGCAAAAAGTGCCGCCACCGCATCGATGGTGGCGTCGGCCTGCTGTTCGGCCGAGCGCCCGCCGATGTCGAGCCCCATCGCCTGGCCGATTTCGCCGATCTCCGCTTCGCAATGGTTTCGATTGAACTCCATGACATAGGGCATCATCACGGCAACGCCCGCACCATGAGCGGTATGCGTCATCGCCCCGACCGGATACTGCACGGCATGCGCAGCGGCGGTTCCGGCGACGCCGAAGGCAAGGCCGGCTGCGGTTGCGCCGAACATTAGGCGTTGACGCGCCTCGATATCCCGGCCGTTGTCATAGGCGCGCTTCAGGCTGGCGCAGATGTGTGAAATCGCCAGCAGGGCATAATGATCGCTGAGCGCATTCTTGCCGAGGAACACATGCTCGTGGACGATACTGCCGGTCGGTTCGCGGCGGACGGTCGTGAAGGCTTCGATTGCATGCGTCAGTGCATCCGCACCTGAAACCGCGGTCAGGCCCGGCGGGCAGGAATAGGTCAGCTCGGGATCGCAGATTGCCGTGTGGCAGATGAGATGCGGACTTGCGATACCGACCTTGATGGCGCGGTCAGGATCGGTGATGACGGCAACGGGCGTCACCTCCGAGCCGGTACCGGCAGTCGTGGGCAGCAGCAGGAGCGGCAGGACCGGACCGGGAACCTTGAACTCGCCGTAATAGTCCGAAGCGCGCCCGCCATGCGTCAGAAGCAGCGCTGCGACCTTGGCCGCGTCCAGGCAGCTGCCGCCGCCAATGCCGATCACCATGTCGGCGCCAAAAGCGGCTCCCGCTTCCAGCGCACTGTTTATGCAGTCGAGCGGCAGCTCGGCGATCGTCCGGTCGAAGACTTTGACGTCGACGCCGGCCCTCCTCAAGCCGTCGACAATTGCCTGAAAATCAGCTTGCGCACTGAACCGTTCGTCGGTCACGACAAGCGCCCTGCGGCCGAGCGTTGCCGCATAGCCGGGTAACGCGGCCCGTTGGCCTGCGCCGAAAACCAGGTTGCGTGTGGATCGCAAAGTACCAAAAAGCGACAAATTCCTTCTCTCCGATTTTGCTAGGCCGTTTCGCAGCAGGCGAGCGCCTGCAGGCGGTTCCAGACTTCGTCGGCGATCGGGATTCCCTCGCTCAATCGCCTGTCGCGACAGGCTCTTCCACGCTCGCCGGGGATGAGGACCTCATCGAAGCCTTCCGCCGGAGGCAGACGGCGGATCGCCTCCAGATAGTCCTGCAGATCGCGCCTTGGACCGTCGATGACGATGAAGACGTCACCCTTGTTGCAGACATTGGTATCGTCGAGGGTTCCGCGAACGTCCCGTCCGAGGGCCGCCCCGGAAAGACTGCCGACGATCAGCTCGAATGCCAGGCCCAGCGCGTAACCCTTGGCCTGCCCGAAGGGACCGATTGCCCCCTGCTTTGCGGCATTCGCATCCGTGGTCGGGTTGCCGGCGCTGTCGATCGCCCAGCCGAGAGGGATTGGTTGCCCGCGATTGGCATGATCGTGGATCTCGCCCATGGAGACGACGCTGGTCGCCGTGTCCATCATGAAAGGCGCGCCGCCGGTCGGAATGCCAATGGCAATCGGATTTGTCCCGAGCATCGCCATCCTGCCGCCCCAGGGGTGGACAAGCGCTTCGCTGGTGGAAAGAGCAATGATCGTAAAACCTGCTTCCGCCACGCGCTCTGCATACCATCCGAGCATGCCGACATGGTTTGAATTGGTGATCGCCGCGAGTGCGACGCCGTTTTCGCGGGCACGGGGCTTCAAAACCTCAAGCGCCTGATTGGCAACGACAGGACCCAGCCCACGCTCTCCATCGACGGCAAGGAAGCTCGGCGACCGCCAGACATGCCGCCCCGTCGCGCCGGGATCGCTGACGCCGTTCCGGATCCTGTGCACGATGCGCTCAAGCCGCAAGAGACCATGAGAAGAGACGCCCCGCAGGTCCGCCTCCATCAGCAGATCAATCTGCTGCCGCCGGTGCTCGCCGCCGACACCCGCCCGCCGGAGCACCTCCTCCGCGACACGTCTCAGCACATTCGCCTGGACAATAACCACAATATAAAATCCGATCGGATATCTGATTGCGATGGGCGGACTATGCTGATAAGAAGTTTGGGCGTCAAGGAGCAATTTTTAGAATGACAAGAGAGCTGAAAGGTGTGGGAACGGGTGAGCAGGGTCTTCTTCGCCGGCCGCCCCGGCTCGGAGACGAAGTCTACAACGCGATCTATTCGCAGTTGATGTCTCTAAAAATTCCGCCGGGCGGAAGGGTATCCGTGGATAGTCTCGTGCGCGAACTCGGGGTTTCGCAGACGCCGATCCGGGAAGCGCTTTCACGCCTCGAGGCGCAGGGGCTCGTCATCAAGACGCACCTGATCGGCTATAGCGCAGCGCCGCAACTGAACCAGAAGAGGCTGGAGCAGCTTTACGAATTGCGGCTGCTCGTCGAGCCCTTCGCTGCCGCCAGGGCGGCTGAAGCCATGTCCGAGGAGGCGATCGCTTCCCTCGAAGCAATCGATATCGAAATGCGCTCCGTTCGCAATGACGATGCCAGACTGGCCTACGGCCAGTTTGCGCAGAGCGACGGAGCGTTTCATGACCTGATTGCGCTTGGAAGTGGCAATGCGCTCATCCACGAGACACTTGGCCGGCTGCACACGCATGTGCATCTTTTCCGGCTCTACTTTCATTCCCGCGCGACAAGCGAAGCCAATGCCGAACACGCATTGATCATCAGGGCGATCAAGGCAAGAGACCCGGCAGGCGCCGAAAGCGCAATGCGCGAGCACATACTGCGCTCGCGAACGCGCTTCATGGCGATCTTCCAGGGCGGCTGAACGGCTGCTCCGCCGCCATCGCTCACGTCTGCGGCATGCGCACCGGGCCGGTGGACTCGCGCAGGATAAGCTCTACCGGCCACAATTCATGTATCTCCGTCGGCGAGCGCCCGGCCAGGAGCTGCAGGACGAGATCGGCGCAGCGCGTGCCGGCGGCCCGCATCGACGACCGGGTCGCCGACAGCGACGGGGCCATGTTGTCGGCCGTCAGATAGGGAAAAACGTCATCGTGAGCGATAACCGAGACATCCCTGCCGATCTGCAGCCCCAGGGAGCGCGCAGCCCGGTAAATGCCGAGCGCCGTCATCATCGATCCCGCGACGAACGCGGTCGGCCGCTTCGGTTGTTCGAGAAATGAGCGCGCGAAGCGGAAGCCGAGTTCATCGGTGAAGTTGCCGTTGGCGATGAGTTGCGGATCGACTTCGATCCCGCGGCTCTGCAGGGCGCTGCGGTAGCCGATATCGCGATGCAGCGCATAGGTCGCGCCCTCGCGGCCGTTGATCATCGCAATCCTTGTATGACCGAGATCGATCAGATGCGACGTCGCCCGGCGTACCGCCCCCTCGTTGTCGATATCAAGCCAGGGATGCGGCACGTCGATGTCCGAACGGCCGTGAACGAGGAACGGCATTCCCAGCTCGTGCAGCAAGGCGATGCGCTGGTCATTGGGACGAGGCGAATGCACGATGATCGCATCCACCCGCTGACTTTCCGCCAGCCGCCTGTAGAGCTGCATCTCGGCATCATGTTCGGGATTGGCCATCGGTATGACCAGAATATCGGTGTCTTCCGTGATAAGACGTTCCGCCATTCCGGCCATGAATTCCGCGAAATGAAACTCGCCGGCGCGCCCCATGACGACGCCAATGGCGCCAACGCGGCCCGTTTTCAGCCTGACCGCATTGACGTTCGGCCGGTAGCCCAACCGCACCGCCTCCTGGACGACGCGGGCGCGCGTCACCTCGCTGACCTCTGGATAGCCGCTGAGCGCACGACTGACGGTCGTCGGGGACAGTCCAAGTTGTTTTGCGAATTCCTTGAGTTTCATTGACCGAAATAACTTTCATCGCCTGCGCTGCCGGGCATCTATACCATCGGCGCCGCGAATTCCACATTTTAAGCCGTCGACTATATTTTCTCAAATCGATTTCAATTTTGGCGCCGGCCAAGATAAGCAAATCCGCAGTTACAGAACCGCTTACATTCGCGACGCACATTGATTTTAAACAATATTTCTTACTTACGCACAGACGCAGATCCCATCTGAAGCCCTCCCTTGACATGGTATGGAGCTTCTGACAGTTTTTCATCAGCCAAATCGATTTCAATTTGGTCCTTTGGGAGGAGAAAATGAAGTTTTGTTTCACAGCGGCCGCCGTCGCGGCCGCGCTTATTGGCGCGACCGTACCGTCCTACGCCGCCGAGATCAGCATATCGGCAAGTTCCACCGGCAAGAACCTTGAGCTATTCCGCAAGCAGCTCGATGTTTTCGAGAAGGCGACCGGCAACAAGGTCAAGATCGTGACCATGCCGTCCTCGTCGACGGAACAGTTTTCGCAGTACCGGCTGTGGCTCGCAGCCGGCAACACGGATGTCGATGTCTACCAGACCGACGTCATCTGGGCGCCGCAGCTGGCCGACCAGTTCGTCGACCTGAAGGATGCCACGAAGGATGTCGTTGGCGACTTCTTCCCGGCAATCGTCGCCTCCCAGACCGTCAACGGTCGCCTCGTCGCGTTGCCGCTCTATACGGACGCGCCGGCTCTCTTCTACCGCAAGGACCTGCTTGAGAAATACGGCAAGCAGCCGCCGAAGACCTGGGACGAGATGGAGGCAACCGCCAAGGAAATCCAGGAAAAGGAACGCGCCGCCGGCCAGAAGGACCTGTGGGGCTACGTCTTCCAGGGCAACGCCTATGAGGGCCTGACCTGCGATGCGCTTGAATGGGTCAAGTCCTCGGGCGGCGGCCAGATCATCGAGACCGACGGCACGATTTCGATCAACAACGAGAAGGCAGCGGCAGCGCTCAATCGCGCCAAGGGCTGGGTCGGCACGATTTCGCCGAGCGGCGTGCTTGCCTATCAGGAAGAAGAATCCCGCGGCGTCTGGCAGACCGGCAACGCCGTCTTCATGCGCAACTGGCCCTATGCCTACGCGCTGGGCAACGGCGCCGACAGCCCGGTCAAGGGCAAGTTCGACGTGACCACGCTTCCCGTTGCCGCAGAAGGCGACAAGCCCTCCTCCACGCTGGGCGGCTGGAACCTCGCCGTCTCGAAATACTCGAAGAACCCGGATGCGGCGATCGAACTCGTCAAGTTCCTGACGTCGAAGGACAGCCAGAAGCAGCGCGCCATCGAGCTTTCCAACCTGCCGACCCTCTCGGCGCTTTACGACGACAAGGACATTGCCGCCGCGCAGCCGTTCATGCCGAACTGGAAGCCGATCTTCGAAAACGCCGTGCCGCGCCCGTCGGCGGTTGCCAAGGTCAAATATAACGAAGTTTCCGCCAAGTTCTGGACCGCCGTCCACAATACGCTCTCCGGCAACGGTACGGCCGAAGAAAACCTTGAGCTTCTCGAAGCCGATCTGACGACGCTGCAAGGCAGCGGCTGGTAACAGATCGAAGCGGCAGCGGCGGAATCCACCGTGGCTGCCGCTTTCGATAACGCCGTCGTCGATCGTCTCATGAAGCGGATATTCCATGAGTGAAGTTGCAGTTTCCCAAAATCTGAGCACAGGCGCGCGCACCAAAGCGATCTCTTCGGATCTGCGCTCGGAACGCGTCCGTTCCGCCTGGATCTTCCTGGCTCCGACCCTGCTGATCCTGGCCATCGTTGCCGGCTGGCCGCTGTTTCGCACCATATATTTCAGCTTCACCAATGCGTCGCTGACGAACCTCGGCGATGCCCGGTTCGTCGGTTTCGACAATTACCTCTCCTGGGTCACGCTGAAGAGCGGCCGCACGATCTACAGAGGATTGCTGGCCGATCCCGCATGGTGGGGGGCGGTCTGGAACACGGCGAAGTTCACGCTGTTGTCGGTGACGATCGAAACCGCGCTCGGCCTTATCGTTGCCCTTGTACTGAACGCGCAATTCGTCGGCCGCGGCATCGTTCGTGCCGCCATCCTTATTCCCTGGGCGATCCCGACGATCGTCTCGGCGAAAATGTGGGCCTGGATGCTCAATGACCAGTTCGGCATCCTCAACGACATGTTTCTGAGCCTCGGGCTCATCAGCCAGAAGATTGCGTGGACGGCAGATCCCAATACCGCGATGATCGCCGTTCTGATCGTCGATGTCTGGAAGACGACGCCCTTCATGGCGCTGCTGATCCTTGCCGCCCTGCAGATGGTTCCAGCCGATATTTACGAAGCCGCAAAGATCGACGGCGTCAACCCCATCAAGGTGTTCTGGCGTCTGACCCTGCCGCTGATCCGCCCGGCCATCATGGTCGCGGTGATTTTCCGCATGCTCGATGCCATGCGCATCTTCGACCTGATCTACGTGCTGACGCCGAACAACGCCCAGACCAAAACCATGTCGGTCATGGCGCGCGAGAACCTCTTCGACTTCGACAAGTTCGCCTATGGCGCAACCGCCTCTACCGTCCTCTTTCTCATCATCGCGTCGGTCACCGTGCTCTACATCTGGCTCGGCCGCGTCAATCTCGGCGGAGGCGAACGCTGATGCTGCTTACAGCCACCAAGAATACGCTCTTCTATCTTCTGGTCGCGGTCATCGTCGTCATCGCGGTCTTCCCTTTCTACTACGCGATTCTCACGAGCTTCAAAGCCGGCACGGCTCTCTTCGAGGTCACCTACTGGCCGACCTCGATCTCGCTGGAAAATTATAGCGGCGTGTTGACGACAGGCAGTTTCATCCGCAGCCTCGGCAATTCGCTGTTCATCGCATGCCTCGTGGTTGCCGCTTCGCTGCTGCTTGCCGTCACCGCATCCTACGCGCTTGCCCGCGTGCATTTCCGGGGTCGCGCGCTCCTGATGCTGACCATCCTCTCGGTTTCGATGTTTCCGCAGATTGCGGTGCTCGCAGGGCTCTTTGAACTCATTCGCTGGATCGGCATCTTCAACACGCCGTTCGCCCTGATCTTCTCCTACATGATTTTCACCCTGCCCTTCACGGTCTGGGTGCTGACCACATTCATGCGGGATCTGCCGGTCGAGATCGAGGAAGCTGCGATCGTCGACGGCGCATCACCCTGGGTCGTCATCACGAAAGTCTTCATGCCGCTGATGTGGCCGGCCCTTGTCACCACCGGGCTGCTTGCCTTCATCACGGCCTGGAACGAATTCCTGTTTGCCCTGACGTTCACCTCGTCGGACGCTCAGCGGACGGTGCCGGTGGCGATCGCCCTGCTCTCGGGCGGCAGCCAGTTCGAGATCCCCTGGGGCAACATCATGGCGGCATCGGTCATCGTCACCGTACCCGTCGTCGTCCTTGTTCTTATTTTTCAACGCCGGATCATTTCCGGGCTGACCGCCGGCGGCGTCAAAGGCTGAGGAAAGCGAGATATGGCACAGATCAGACTAGACAATATCCGCAAGAGCTTCGGCGCGTTCGAAGTCATCAAGGGCGTGACAATGGACATCCGCAGAGGCGAGTTCATGGTTTTCGTCGGCCCGTCCGGTTGCGGCAAGTCCACCTTGCTGCGCCTGATCTCGGGGCTGGAGGACATCAGTTCAGGCACGCTCTCCTTCGATGGCGAGCCCGTCAATCGTCTTTCCCCGTCGAAGCGCGGCATCGCCATGGTCTTCCAGTCCTATGCGCTCTATCCGCATATGACGGTCTTCGACAACATGGCCTTCGGCATGAAGCTCTCCGGCCGCACCAGGGAGGAATGCAAGGCGCGAGTCGAGCAGGCGGCCGGCATGCTGCAGCTCTCGCCCTATCTGGAGCGCCTGCCGCGCCAGCTTTCGGGCGGCCAGCGCCAGCGCGTCGCCATCGGGCGCGCCATCGTTCGGGACCCGAGGGTCTTCCTCTTTGACGAACCCCTGTCCAATCTGGACGCGGCCCTGCGCGTCGCCACGCGCCTGGAGATCGCCAAGCTTCACCGCAGCATGCACGACACGACGATGATCTACGTCACCCATGATCAGGTCGAGGCCATGACGCTTGCCGACCGTATCTGCGTGCTGCGCGACGGCGTCGTCGAACAGGTCGGAACGCCGATCGAACTTTACGAGACCCCGAATTCCGTCTTCGTCGCCGGCTTCATCGGCTCGCCGAAGATGAATTTCCTCTCCGGGCCGTTCGCGGCTCCCTACAATGCCCACACGATCGGGGTACGGGCCGAACATATCGAGTTTGCAGATCGGGAACCCGCCTGGACCGGCACCGTTATCCACTCGGAGATCCTTGGCTCGGATAGTTTTGTCTATCTCGACATCGGCTCGGACGAGCCGCTCGTCGTTCGCGAAACCGGCGTATCGAGCCACCAGCCCGGCCAGCGGCTGGGCGTGTCGCCGGTCGGAGATCGCGTTCACCGTTTCGACCAATCCGGACGCGCCCTCGAAAGGGTTCCCTTCAAGGGCGCAGCCTGACCAGCCACCAAACAAACAGGACCCGACCGTCTCCCACCGGTTCGGGTCCGCCAATCGCATGAAGGAGCAGAAATTTGCCTATTCGCACCGTCGTCTGGGGTGAGAACATCCATGAGAATACCAATGCCATCGTCCGCGAGATCTATCCCGAGGGCATGCACACGACCATTGCCAAGGCGCTGAACGGCGACCCGGCGATTTCGGCGACCACGGCCACGCTGCAGGAGCCGGAGCACGGTCTTTCCGAAGCCCGGCTTGCCGAGACCGACGTCCTGACCTGGTGGGGCCACAAGGACCACGGCGCGGTTTCCGACGTCGTCGTCGAGCGCGTCGCCAAACGGGTCTGGGAGGGCATGGGCCTGCTGGTGCTGCATTCGGGCCATTTCTCCAAGATCTTCAAACGGCTGATGGGCACGCCCTGCGCGCTGAAATGGCGCGAGGCGGGCGAGCGCGAGCGGCTGTGGACGATCAACCAGCGCCACCCGATCGCCGCCGGCCTCGGCGAGCATTTCGAGCTGGAAAACGAGGAAATGTACGGCGAGCAGTTTTCCGTACCGGAGCCCCTGGAGACGGTGTTCATCTCCTGGTTCCAGGGCGGCGAGGTGTTCCGCTCGGGCCTGACCTGGCGGCGTGGTGCCGGCAATATCTTCTATTTCCGCCCCGGCCACGAGACCTATCCGACCTATCACGATGCCAACGTGCAGAAGGTGCTGATCAACGGGGTGAAGTGGGCCTATAACCCGGTGGGCGCATTGAAGAGCATTACCGACGCCCCAAATGTGCCGGTAGAAAAAGCCCTGGAGCCGATCGTCGAACGCGGCCCGAGACTGCACCAGGCCGGCGAAGCCGGTTACCGCTGAGGAGAAGAGCAATGCGTCTACTTGTTCTCGGCACAGGCGTCATGGCGAAAAGCCAGGTTGCCAACTTCCTCGCCATCGACGGCGTGGACGTGGTCGGCGCCGTCGATACGGATCGGACCCGGCTCGATGAATTCGCCGATCATTTCAGCATCGAAAAACGCTTCGCCACGCTCGACGAGGCGATCGCATGGGGCAAGTTCGATGCCGCCACAAACGTCACGCCCGACCGTGTCCACCATGCGACGAGCCTCGCGCTGATCGCGGCCGGCAAACATGTCTTCTGCGAAAAGCCGCTGGCGGAAAACTATGCGCATGCGCTGGAGATGACGGAAGCGGCGGAAGCGGCCGGCGTCATCAACATGGTCAACCTCACCTACCGCAACGTGGCACCGCTGCAGCGGGCGCGCGAAATGGTGCTGGCCGGCGAACTTGGCACGATCCGCCATGTGGAAGCGTCCTACCTGCAGAGCTGGCTGGTCTCGCGCGCCTGGGGCGACTGGCGCACGGAATCACGCTGGCTATGGCGGCTTTCCACCGGCCACGGCTCGAACGGCGTGCTCGGCGATGTCGGCATCCACATTCTCGATTTCGCCGCCTATGGCGCGGCCACCGATATCGACCATGTGTTTGCGCGGCTGAAGACCTTCAACAAGGCGCCGGGCGGGCAGATCGGCGAATATCTGCTCGATGCCAACGACAGTTTCACCATGTCGGTGGATTTCGCCAACGGCGCGCTCGGCGTCATTCACGCGACGCGCTGGGCGACCGGCCATCTCAACGAGCTGAAGCTGCGTATCTACGGCGAGAAGGGCAGTCTCGAAGTCAACCACCGCCCCGACGGTTCGGACCTTCGCGGCTGTTTCGGCGAGGACATCGAAAGCGCCACCTGGCGCGACATCGCCGTGCCGGCCGTGCCGACCAACTACCAGCGCTTTGCCGAAGCGGTCAGGACCGGCAAGCAGGACGACCCCACTTTCCGCCATGCCGCCAATCTGCAGAAGGTCATCGATCTCGCGATCGTGTCGGAGAAAGAACGCCGGGAGCTCAATCTGCTGGCCTCCGATAACCCGGAGGGCAGCGCCCAGGAAAACAGGGCCGACGATCAGGGGCCGGCACTCGCACTCGTCGTCTGACGGCGGCAATATGGAAGGCCCGCGCAACCGGGCCTTCTTCGCGCCTATGATCCAGGCAACTTAGGCAGCCTTAACGGGTACGCCCGGGCCGCGATAGGCAATGAGATCCTCGATCGTGATCAGGTGGAGGCCGTGCCGTTCGGCAAACTGCTCGAGTTCGGGCAGGCGCGCCATCGTGCCGTCATCATTGGCGACTTCGCAGATGACGCCCGACGGCGACAGACCGGCAAGCCGTGCGAGATCCACGGCCGCCTCGGTATGGCCGGGGCGCGAAAGCACGCCGTTCGGATGCGCGCGCAGCGGAAAAATATGGCCCGGCCGCGCAAAATCCTCGGGGCGGGAATTCTCGCCGATGAGCGCACGAACCGTCGCGGCGCGGTCGGCCGCGGAAATGCCGGTCGTCGTTTCGGGAATATAATCAACCGACACGGTGAAGGCGGTTCGCAACAGTTCGGTATTGTTGGGCACCATCTGCGGGATCTGCAGTTCGTCCAGCCGCTCGCCTTCCATGGCCACACAGATGAGGCCACGGGCATAATTCATCATGAAGGCGATCGCCTGCGGGGTGATCGCCTCGGATGCGATGACGAGGTCGCCCTCGTTTTCCCGGTCGCGATCATCGACGACGACCACGATCTCGCCTCGCGCAATCGCGGCGATTGCGTCTTCGATTTTGGAAATTGCCATCTTCTCTGCCTTTCAAGGGTTAGCCGCGTGAGCGGCATTCATGGCTGTAGAAAGCCACCATTTTCCCTTGGGCGAACAAGCATGCGAAACGCCGCGTGCCGCGCGGCGCCCTCTGCGTTGCTCTCTTCCATCCGGACTGTGACCGTCGGCTCCGGCATCTCACCGGATCTGCTGACCCTTCGCTTTTCGCGAAGGCGCTCGCGGGCTCCGAGTTGCCTCGATACCGCCGGTGGGGAATTGCACCCCGCCCTGAGAACATTCGTTAGATAGATGATGAAGCCCTTGTCCTGCAAGAGGTTGGGTGCGGATCATCCCGCGGGAATTGGCTCGCAGGAGTGAAAGCACCGTTCCCTTTTGTCGAACAGCATCATGGCATGATCGGGCCGAAGCCGGGGACATCGTGGGCACCGGCGTCATCGCGCCGGCCAGTAGCTACAGCGAGATCAGGCGCCCGATCGATGACCCATAGGGATGTTCGTTGCGTAGAGCGGTGCGAGCAATCATCGCCTGTCATCGTGAGGCGGTATGCCCAGCGGTGCCAGCCGCCGGTTCAGATGAAGGTCGCTTCGAACAGTTCGCGCGCATATTCGTCATGCGTTTTCCCGTCCTGCAGATCCTGCTTCGAGAGTTCGTCGATGAACCGGCCATCCTTCATGATCAGCACGCGATCGCACATATGGGCGATCACCGCGAGATCATGGCTGACAAGCACATAGGTCAGCCCCATCTCCTCGCGCTGGTCCGCGAGCAGGTTCAGGATTTCCGCCTGGATCGACACGTCGAGCGCCGAAGTCGGCTCGTCGAGAAGCAGGATCGGCGGCGAGAGGATCAGCGCCCGTGCGATCGCGACACGCTGGCGCTGGCCGCCGGAAAGTTCGTGCGGGAACCGGTTCGCAAATGCGGCCGGCAGGCCGACCTGGCGCAGGGAGCGTTCGACGGTCTGCCAGATTTCCTGCCTGCCCATCGCCCGCAAGGGCTCGGCAAGGGCAGTGCCGATCCGGTGGCGCGGATGCAGCGATCCGTAAGGGTCCTGGAAGACCATCTGCGCACATTTGAGGTCGTCGAGGCTGCGGGACTTGCCAACGCTGCGGCCGGCGAGGGAAATCTCCCCCGACCATCCCTTTTCCATGCCTGACAGGCATCGCAGGACGGTGGACTTGCCGCAGCCCGACTCGCCGACAATACCCAGCGTTTCCCCGCGCGCGACGCTGAAGCCGATGTCCCTGACGACATGGTTCTGCTGTTTGCCGGACGTGAATGTGACGTTGAGGTCGCGGACGTCGATCATCATGCTCTCTCCAGGTCGATCTTCGAGCGGTCGAGAACCGCAAGCCGCCGGACGGGATGGCGCGGATCGGGCATCGCGGCGATCAGCCCCTTCGTATAGGGATGGCTCGCATCCTCCAGCCGCGTCAGCGTCTCGACGATACGCCCCGCATACATGACGATGATCCGCTCGCAGAAGGCGGAGACCATCCGGATATCGTGACTGATCAGCAGCAGGCCGGAATCGTTCTCCCGGACGAGTTCGTCCAAGAGCGTCAGCACGTCCTTGCGCACGCTGACATCGAGCGCCGAGGTCGGCTCGTCGGCGATGACGAGCTTCGGCTTGGCAAGCAGCATCATCGCAATCATGACGCGCTGGCCCATGCCGCCGGATATCTGATGCGGATATTGTGCCATCACGCGCTCGGCGTCGCGGATGCGGACCCGTTCGAGCATCGTTTTGGCCGCTGCACTGGCCGCCGCGCCGCGCAGGCCGAGATGCAGGCGGGCCGCTTCGGCGACCTGCTTGCCGACTGTCAGCACGGGATTGAGCGAATAGCGGGGGTCTTGCATGATGAGCGCAATATCCTTGCCGCGCATCTTTCCCATCTGCCTCTCGGACAGCGACAGAAGCGGACTGCCGTCGAGGTCGAGGCGCCTTGCCGAGACGGTGGCGCCTGCCGACAGAAGACGCATGATTGCCCGACCGGTCGTCGATTTTCCCGAGCCGGACTCGCCGACGATGCCGACGCGCTCGCGCCCGATCTCGAAGCTGACATGGGAGACGGCCGGCACGGCATTCTTGCCGAAGGTCACATTGAGGTCTTCGACGCAGAGGACTGGCTTCATATCAGGACCTGGCATGACGGGGATCCAGAATGTCGCGAAGCGCGTCGCCCGCGACGTTGAAGGCAAGGCTGGTGACGAGAATGGCAACACCCGGCATCACGGCAACCCACCAATAATCAAGCATGAACTTGCGCCCGCTCGATATCATCGCGCCCCATTCGGGCGCCGGCGGTTGCGCGCCCAATCCCAGGAAGCCCAGCGAGGCGGCCGTCAGGATGATGCCTGCCATGTTCAGGGTCAGGCGCACGATCACCGAAGGAATGCACATGGGGGCGATATAGACGAACAGGATGCGCAGGGGCGAGGCGCCATAAAGGCGGGCCGCGGCCACATAGTCGGCATTGCGGACGACCAGCGCCTCGGCGCGCGCGAGGCGCGCGATGGGCGGCCATGCCGTGAGCGAAATGGCGATGATCGCCGTCGTCAGGCCGGCCCCGAGCGCGGCCGCAAATGCCAGCGCCAGGATCAGCGAGGGAAAGGACAGGACGATATCCGTTGCCCGCATCAGCAGTGCGTCCGTCCGGCCTCCGAAGAAGCCGGCGACGACGCCGATCAAAAGACCGATCGGGCCGACGATGAGAGAAATCGAGAGCACGGTCTGGACGGTGATCCGCGTTCCGTAGATCAGGCGGCTCAGAATATCCCGGCCGAACTCGTCGGTGCCCGCCCAATGCGCGGCGCTCGGCGGCTGCAGCGCATCGGACAGGACCTGGATGTTCGGATCATAGGGCGCAAGCAAAGGCGCAAGGATCGCAACGGCGCAGAGGATCGCCAGAATGACGAAGCCGGCCATGCCGAGCGGCTCCTGCCCCAGCCGTGAGACGATCCGCATGGTCGAGGCGCCAATCCGGGCAGGCAGGCTCGGCGGGCGTACAGCGAGGTCGGTCTGGATTGCATCGCTCATTGCGCGGCCTCCCGCGTCCGCGGATCGAATATCGCATAGGCGATATCCGCCAGGAAATTGAGGAACATGAAGATGAAACCGATGATGATGGTGGCGGCGACGACGGCGTTCATGTCGCCGATCATCAGCGCGTTCGTCATATATTGGCCGATACCCGGCCAGGAAAAGACGATCTCCGTCACGACGGCACCTTCCAGCAGCCCGCCATAGGAGATCGCCAGGATGGTGATGAGCTGCACGGCGATATTCGGCAGAACGTGACCGATGACGGTGCGGGCCGGGCCGACACCCTTTGCCCGCGCGGCAATCACGTAATCCTGGCTCAATTGCTCCAGCGTGAAGCTGCGGGTCATGCGGGTGATATAGGCCATGGCGGCATAGGCGAGGATCACGGCAGGCAGGATGATATGCCCAAGCGCATTCCAGAAGATTTCCGTCTCTCCCTGCAGCAGGCTGTCGATGAGCAGCAGCCCTGTCTGCGGCGCGACCATGCCCTCGTAGAAGACATCGACACGGCCGGGGCCGCCAACCCAGTTCAGCCCGGCATAGAAGATGACCAGGCCGACGATCCCGAACCAGAAGACCGGGATCGAGTGGCCGACAAGCGCGACGATCCGGGCGATCTTGTCGATAAACGTGTCTCGAAAGAGCGCCGCCGTCAGCCCAAGCGGAACGCCGACAAAGGTCGAGATCAGGATTGCCAGAGTGGCGAGCTCAAAGGTCGCGGGAAATGCCTGGGCAAGATCCGAAGAAACCGGATTGCCCGTCAGCACCGCCGTTCCGAAATCGCCATGTGCGAGACCGTTCAGGTAGATCAGGAACTGCTGGTAGATCGGCAGGTCCAGACCGAGCTTCTGGCGCATGGCGGCATAGGCGGCGGGGTCCGCCAGCTCGCCGACGATCGCTCCGACCGGATCGGCGGGAAGAATACGGCCGATCACGAAGGTGACGCACAGCAGGATGAACAGGCTGACGGCCAGGTGCCACACACGGCGCGCCAGTTCCTTGACGGAGAGTTCCTTCATGATCGGCGACCTTGCTTAATCGGTCTCGGCTTTCGTGACGGCCTCAAGGCGGGTCGTCTGGTTCGGATGGCCGACATAGTTCTGAACCTTGTCGTTCAGCACGATCGGCTCGAACCGCTCGAACATCGGCAGGACGGCGGGCTTCTGATCCACGAACATCTTCTGCATCTCGACATAGAGTTCGCCGCGCTTCTTCGGATCGGGCTCGAGCGAGGCCTTTGCCGTCAGGGCCGTCAGTTCGGGTATGTCCCAGGCCGAGCGCCAGACGAAGTTGCCGGCATTGTTCGCCTCGAGAGAATTGTCGGGATTGGAGGCGAACTGCTCCATCGCCCCAAGCACGTTCGGCATGTAGGCGCCGGTCTGCGGAATGAGCAGATCGAAATTCCGAGCCCGATGGGCCGCGATGATATCGGATCCGTTGCCCTGCTGGATATCGACCTTGATGCCGATCTGGCCGAGCGAGGCCTGGATGGCAGTGGCAAGATCGATGCGAGGGGTCTGCGCGATGGTCTTCAGAGTAAGGGTGAAACCGTCCTTGAAGCCCGCCTCGGCAAGAAGCTCCTTCGCCTTGGCGACATCGAGATGCCAGTCAGGGCTTGGAATTGCATATTCGAAGTTTTCGGGAACCGGCACGGTGCGCGCCCGCCCGTAAGGCCCCATGATGGTCTTCTCGATCCCCGTGTAGTCGATACCGTAGGCGATCGCCTCCCGCACTTTCGGGTTTGAGAGATATTTGTTGCCGGCATTCATCGACAGCACGTAGAAGCCGCCCGTGGGCACACGCTGGATCTCGAAGCCCTTCTTGTTTTCGAAGGTGGCGAGATCCGATGCGGTCATTGCGCTTGCTATGTCGATGTCGCCGCGCTCCAGCATCAGGCGCTCCACCTGGCTTTCGGGAACATGGCGGACGATGACGCGGCGCATCTTCGGCGCACCCGCAACGTAATTCTTGTTGGCGTCGATAATGACGAGTTCGTTGGGCGTCCAGCGGTTCAGCGTGAACGGCCCGGAGCCGGCCGAATGCGTTCTCAGCCATGCGTTGCCATAGTCGTCGTTGACGACATGTTTCTGGACCTCGACGCTATCGACCACACTCGCAATGACCATGGCGAGTCGGTAAAGCAGAAGCTCCGACGTCACTTCGCCGGAAAGATCGACGCGCACCGTCTTGTCGTCGACGGCCTTGACCAGCTGGTCGACATTGTCCTTCGTATAGCCGACGCGCTTCAGGTTGGCGGCGGCGGCCTGATCGAGCTTCAGCAGACGGCCGAGCGAATAGACGACATCCCTGGAGGTCACCGGATTTCCGGAAGCGAAGGTCGCGTCGCGCAGCTTGAACGTGATCCCCTTGTCGTCGACCTGCCAGCTCTCGGCAAGCTGCGGCACGATCTTGCCGTCAGGCGTCGAGGCGACGAGCCTGTCATAGAGGTTCGACATGATCTCGTTGGCCTTGGCCTCCGTCGCCTGCTGCGGGTCCAGCGAAAGAACCTGGGCAAGCGAGGTGCCGATCACCAGCTGATCGGCAGGCGTCGCCGCCCGAAGCGCGGGCGCCGCCAAGGTCAGCGTGCAGAATGCGACGCCAACAAACAGGCTTCTGGAAAAATGCTTCATTGCAACTCCTCCCTGAGTTACTATACAAGACATAATATGTCGTCCGTATGTCGTATTATGATTTTTCGATCCGCTTTGCAAGCGCCATACGGACGGGGGCGAATAAAATGGGGAAAGACGAGATGGTAGCGGGCACGCGCGGCAGGCAGCGTTTGGCGCAGCAGGTGATCGATCAGTTGCGCACGCAGATTGAGACGGGAAAGCTTCGCGAGGGAGACCAGCTTCCGACCGAGCCTCAGCTTGAGGCAACCTTCGGCGTCAGCCGCACCGTCGTGCGGGAAGCGATCGCCGACCTGCGGGCGGCCGGTTTTGTCCGCCCAATTCAAGGCAAGGGCGTCTTTGTGTCCGATCCCAATGCGCACGGCCGGCTGATCCTGACCCCGGTCGAGGTCAAGAGCATTCCGGAAACCCTTGAATTGCTGGAGTTTCGCATGGCGGTCGAAGGGGAAGCGGCCGCCATTGCGGCCTACCGCAGAACCGCCGAACAGGAGGCGGCTATTCGGCTCGCCAACCGGAAAATGGCTCAGTTCATCGAGAGCGGCGAGCCCACGGTCGAGGCCGACTACGAATTCCACACGGCCATTGCCAATGCCTCGAACAATAGGTTCTATATCGATGCGCTGCGTCATTTCGGGCCGCGCGCGATCCCGCGCGGCCAATTTCCGACCCTGCCCGAAGCCAATGACCGCGCCTATCTCGAAAAAGTTCATGCGGAGCACGGCGAGATCCTGGCGGCTATCGCCGAGCAGGATCCGGACCGCGCGCGACAGGCCATGCGCGCACATATGATAGCGAGCCAGCGGCGATACCGGATGCTGGCGGAGCAGCAATGAGGCTCGACAACCTCAGAAATTCATATTATGTCATACGACATGATTTGAATGGTCGGGAGGTTAATCGTGTATTTGGGAACCCAGGTCGCCGCGCGGGACGATGATGATTTTCGCGTTTTTGCCCAGCTTGGCGTAAAGCATATTTCCGCCGACCCGCCGGGCGCACCGTCGAGCTGGACACTGGAGGATATCGAACGTCATCGCGATCATGTGGAGAGCTTCGGCCTCGTGCTGGACATGATCCAGCTGCCCCTGCCCTCCAAGCCGATCGAAAACGCCTCCTATCCCGACATTCTGCTGGCCGGCCCGGAACGCGACCGGCAGATCGATGCCGTCTGCCGGATGATCGAGAATTGCGCAAAAGCCGGAATTCCGGCGGCGAAATACAATCTCAACCTCATCGGCATTCCCCGGACGGAACTTGAAAAGGGCCGTGGCGGCTCGCTGAACGAGGCCTTCCGCTGGGACAGGGCCGACCAGCAGGCGGCACCTGGCCTTGCCGGCGTCCTCTCGGAGGATGAGAACTGGGAACGCATCGACTATTTCCTCGAACGCGTGGTCCCCGTTGCAGAGAGCAACAGGGTGCGCCTTGCCTGCCATCCGCACGATCCCTACACGCCGCCGGGCTATCGTGGCGTCACGCGCGTCCTTGGCACGGTCGACGGGCTGAAGAGATTCGTGCAGATGCACGAAAGCCCCTATCACGGGCTGAATTTCTGCCAGGGTTCGATCGGCGAGATGCTCGACAATCCGCGCGAGGAGATCGACGACATCATCCGCTGGTTCGGCACGCGCGGAAAGATCTTCAACCTGCACTTCCGCAACATCAGCGGCGGCAAGCTCTCCTTCATGGAAACGTTCCCCGATGAAGGCGACATGGACATGGTGCGGTCCCTGAAGGTCTACCGGGAGGTGGGCTACAAATACATGGTCATGCCGGACCATGTGCCGCGAATCAGCGGCCGCGACGCGACGGGCGTCGCCTTCAGCTTCTGCTACGGCTACATCGCCGCAATCCTCGAGGCGATGGAAGCCGGGCATATGTGAGCAGGCGCTCACCTTCAATCAGCAATCATTCAAGGAATTCGACATGGATCCCAACGCTATCAAGAAAGCCGTGGGCGACGGCCTCCTCTCTTTCCCGGTGACGCATTTCGACAGCGAGAACAAATTCAACGAGGCAGCATATCGCGAACATGTGAACTGGCTTGCCGGCTATGACGCAAGCGCGCTCTTTGCCGCCGGCGGCACAGGCGAATTCTTCTCGCTCAATCCGGCCGAAATTCCCGCCGTCATCCGCGCGGCCAAGGCTGCCGCAGGCAAGACACCGATCATCTCCGGCACGGGCTACGGCACCTCACTGGCGATCGACATTGCCCGGTCCGCAGAAAAGGCCGGTGCCGACGGGCTGCTGCTCCTGCCGCCCTATCTGATGTTTGCCGAACAGGCCGGGCTTGTCGCTCATGTGAAGGCCGTCTGCCGGTCGGTCGGGATCGGCGTGATCGTCTACAACAGGGACAACGCGATCCTGTCGGCCGACAGCATTGCGGAACTTTGCGACGAATGCCCCAACCTCATCGGTTTCAAGGACGGCGTCGGCGATGTCGACCGCGTCATAGAGATCACCACCCGGATCGGCGACCGGCTGGTCTATGTGGGCGGCATGCCGACCCACGAAGTCTACGCGCAGGCCTATTTCGCGGCGGGGGTCACCACCTATTCCTCGGCGGTCTTCAACTTCGTGCCGGCTCTTTCGCAGCGCTTCTACAAGGCTCTCAGAGCCGGCGACCAGAAGACGGTCGACCAGATCCTGAAGGACTTCTTCTTCCCCTTCGTCGCGCTGCGCAACCGCAGGAAGGGCTATGCGGTCTCCATCATCAAGGCCGGGCTGAAAGTCATCGGCCGCGATCCGGGCGCCGTGCGCGCGCCGCTCACGGACCTGACGGCCGAGGAACTTTCGGTATTGCGGTCGATTGTCGAGGCCAATGATCAGGCGAAACTGGCCGCGGAGTAAAACCGCGGCCAGCGGCGCCGAGTTTCACGGCCGCCACGAGCGGCTGGCCTTGCGAAGGGCGGCCCGCTCCTAGCGCGCGTTGTATTTCGCGTCGAGCTCATCAATGGCGGAGACGTTGCCGGCGGAGCGGCCGTTCTGGTCGAAGGTTTGCGCGAGAAACGCGTCGGCGATCGACTTCGCGAGCTCCGGTCCGATCACGCGCGCGCCCATCGTGATGATCTGCGCATTGTTTGAAAGGGCGGCCCGCTCGGCCGAATAGGTGTCGTGCGTCAGGGCGGCGCGAATGCCCGGCACTTTGTTGGCCGAGATGCAGACGCCGATGCCGGTGCCGCAGACCAGGATCGCCTTGTCATAGGTGCCGTCGATCACGCCCGAGGCGACACGGTCCGAGAGGTTGGCATAGAACGGGTCGAGCCCGTCGTTGACGCGCGACACTTCATGAACGTCGAACCGATCCTTGAGATGTTCGGCGAGCACCTTGGCGAGACCTTCGCCGGCGCTGTCTCCAGCAATTGCAAGCTTCATAATCTTTCTCCTTGGAGTTTGGCGGCGCATTTCGAGAGGATGTCGAGATAACCCTCGACGTTCCAGGCGGAACGGCCAATGAAGAGCCCGTCGATATGCGGGCTCGAAATCAGTTCCTCGCAGTTCTGCGGATTGACCGACCCGCCGTAGAGGCAGGGGATTTTTCGCCCGAGCGCCGCTTCGGCGACGGCGATGATCTCGGCCTGCCGGGCATCGGCATAGTCAGCGGTCGCCGGAATGCCCTTCTCGCCGATCGCCCATACGGGTTCGTAGGCAAGAAGGATTTCCGCGGATTTCTGCTCGCCGGAGAGTCTCGAAAGCGCCCCGCGCACCTGGACCGCCAGGATCTCCGCGGCCTTTCCGCTTTCGCGGTCGGCAAGGGTTTCGCCGATACAGATGAGCGGGATCAACCCGTGGCGGACTGCCGCCTCGGTCTTCAGCCCGACCGTCTCATCCGTTTCTCCGAAAAACTCGCGCCGCTCGGAATGCCCAAGCTCGACGATATCGAGATTGCAATCCTTCAGCATCAAGGGGGAGACTTCGCCGGTCCATGCGCCCTGGTCCGCCCAGTGCATGTTCTGCGCGCCGACCTTGACGGAGGTCTTTGCAAGCATGCGCTTGACCTCCCGCACCGCCGTAAACGGCGGGATCACGAAGCGCTGGATGACAGGATCGCGCAGAGCATCGGCCGCCTCGAGGCCGCGAGCGAAATGCTCGGCTTCCGCGAGCGTCTTGTTCATCTTCCAGCTGGTGCCAATCCAGAAGCGCGGTTTCTCCGTCATGCCTGATCCTGTGCTGGAGCGACGGTGAGCCTGATGCCCGCCCGATCGAATTCATCGAGAACAGCGGCCGCCGGCGCGCTGTCGGTGATAACAGTGTCGAAATCCGCCAGATCCGCCATGACGTGCAGCGCCGTGTGGCCGATGCGCTGGTGGTTGACGAGCAGGCAGCTTCTCGCCGAAGAGGCCATCATCGCCCGCTTGGCGCGAACGACATTGTCGTCCATGTGATAGGCAAGCCTGCCGCTCACCGCCGGCGTCGAAATGAAAGCGATGTCCGCCCTCAGGCGTGACAGCGCTTCTTCCGTCACGACGCCGAGATAGGCGTTGAACTTCGCCGAATAGATGCCTCCGAGCGCGATCAGCGTTATTCCGTTCTCGCCCTTCAACCGCTCCATGATCGCCGCGTTGTTGGTAATCACCGTCAGCGGCCGCTTGCGCAACAGCATTTCGCCGAGAACCGCCGCCATCGAGCCGTCATTGACCATGACCGTCATGCCGGGCTCGACCAGGCCAAGCGCTTCCTGCGCCATGGCAATCTTGGCTTCGCCGCCCTGACGCTCGCGAATGCGAAAATCGCTCTCGAATTGCGTTCCGGCATCGATCGTCGCGCCGCCGCGCACTTTGCGCAGGACGCCCGCTTGTTCCAGGTCGTCGAGATCGCGGTGAATGGTCATCTTGGAGACGGAAAAACGTTCTGCGAGATCGTCCACTTCGACGGTCTTGGCCTCGACAAGCAGATTGACGATCAGTTGCTGGCGTTCTTCCCGTTTCATTCTTCTCAATCCCGATTGATAACAAAATAACATTGAAATCGTGAAAATCAACAAACAATGATGTTACTATGTGGCTATCGGCCACCAATCATCGTCACGCCAGAAGGGCTTGCGCGGTCCGTTCGTCGGTGATGAGCCCGTGAAGGCGGCGGCTGCGCAGGATGGCTCTGATGGCGGCTACCTTGGCCTGTCCGCCTGCCAGGGCCACGAGGCGTTCCTTCTTGGTCGTCGGAAAGGATGCCGACAGCGTGCGGCCGGTCAGGGCCGTATCGAGGATCTGGCCATCCGCATTGAAAAAGTGACCGAGAATTTCGCCGACGCCGCCCGCGGCGGCAATGTCCTCGATCTCGCCCGGCTCGACCAGACCGGAAAGCACCAGCTGGGCCTCGGCATCGACCGTCCCCAGGCCGACGAGTTTCAGGTCGGCATTGTTTGCGAGATCGAACACTTCCTTGACGCCGCGCTGCGCTCTCAGCACCTCCCGGTCCTCGGCGGTGTTGGCGAAGAAGGGAACCGGCATGACATAGGCCTGTGTGCCGGTCTTTTCCGCGATGCGGTGCATGACGTCATAGGGATTGGCGCCGTAATTCCGCGTGAGGCCGCCAAGCAGGGAAACGAAGCGCATATCCTTGGCATTGGTCCGCGGCATGTATTGAACGGCGGCCGAAAGCGTGCGGCCGTGGCCAAGGCCGATGACGGCGTGATCGCCATGTTCGATCTCGCGCTTGAGATAGCCCGCCCCCGCATGACCGAGCGCGCGCAGCGGCAGGCCCTCTTCGCCAAGATCGGGCGCGACCTCGCAATATTGCAATCCGAATCGCTCGGCGAGCCGCGTCTCCAGTTCGACGCACTCGACGATATCGCCGTCGATCGTGACCTTGACGACACCATCGGCGACGGCCCGCGCAATCAGCCGATGCGCCTTGACGGAGGGGATACCGAGGCGCCGGGCTACATCGGACTGCGTCAGCCCGCCGGCGTAGTGAAGCCAGGCGGCCCGGACTGCAAGCGTATCATCGGCATCCGTCATCGCCGCACCCTTCCCATCTCTTCGACGGCTACACCGCCTGATAACAACCAGCCTTTGTAAATCGCCGGATCATATCTTCAAGTCTGCAGCGCCCGTATCGATATGCGGCGCCCAGAAGGCGACACTCTCGGCGATCTGCGCGATGACCTCGCGGTCGTTCGGTTCGCGTTCCTTGAAGGAGAGCTCGAGGCAGATCTCGTTGTCATCGGCACCGCCTGCCGCGAAAGCCTCCAGCAGCGGCTCGGCTTGAATCCTGCCCTTGGCATTGAATTCCGCCGTGAACGGCCGGTGGCCGCCCTTGTCCATCAAGCTCTGCTTGATGTGGATGATCGGCGAGAGCTTCGGCACGGCCCGCGCCCAGGCATAGGGATCGTAATCGTCGGGATTGGCGGACGTGACGTCGCCATGGTCGATATCCGCCATCATCCACATCGGCACCGCCATATCGGCGGCAGTCAGTCGCGCCTGCAGCGCAAGGCAGGATTCGATCGTGTCGCCGAATTCCCGGCCGATGCTCATCGGTTCCCAGAAAACATAGGAAAGACCGGCGGCCCTGGCATGCTCGGCAACCTCGCACCAGCAATCGATGGCGATTTTGATCAGCTCTTCGCGCCGGCTCGCGTCGTCGAAGTCCTTGTAGGTGAAGATTGCAAATTGCGTGCCGACGGAATGGCCGCCGAGATCGGCGGTGATATCTGCGAAGGTTCTGAACCAATCCACGTAATAGCGCCGGACCTCGGCATCCGGATGCCCGAAATGGTTCAGCCGTCCGTAAGGCCCGGTCATGCCCGAGGTGACGCGAACACCGGTGCGCTCCAGGGCCGCCTTCATCTGGCGGGTGAGACGACGGATGACAGGCGCCTGCCAGCTTGGATTGATGAATTCGTGCGTCAGCTGGAGATCACGGATGCGCAGGTCGCGCGCCACCGTCTCGATCAGGTCGTCGGGATCGGCGAAACGGTTTACCAGCGGATTGGTATTCAGCGAAAGCGAAAGCGGCATCAAGGCCTCCTCAGGCGGCGGCAAGATGGGATGAGGCAAACCAGTCGGCAAAGGCTGCCCGCTCGGCCTCGCTCAGATGCAGGTAATGCTTGGTGCGGCGATAGAGGATGTCTTCGGCCGTCTCCGCCCATTCGCAGGCGGCGAGATAACGGGCTTCGGCCTCGTAAAGCTGCCCGCCGAAATGGCGGCCGAGGCCCTGCAGGTCCGTTGCTCCGGCAACCAGGTTCCTGGTGCGTGTGCCATACAGGCGGCCGTAGTGATGGACGAGCTTGCGCGGCATCCAGGGATAGCTGTCCCGCAGGCTGTTGGCGAAGGTTTCGTAGTCGGCATTGGGCATTTCGCCGCCCGGCAGCGGCGCCTTTTCCGTCCAGTCACCGCCCATGTTCGGGAAGACGTGCCTGAGGCGCTGCATGCCGCGTTCGGCGAGTTCCCTGAATGTGGTGATCTTGCCGCCGAAGACGTTGAGAAGCGGCGCCCCCCCGGTCTCGTCGAGATCGAACACATAGTCGCGGGTCACGGCCGACGGATTGCCCTTGCCGTCGTCAAACAGCGGGCGCACGCCGGAGAAGCTGTGCAGCACATCCTGCCGGCGCAGCTTCTCCTTGAAATAGCGGTTCACCGCCTTCAAGAGATAGTCGATTTCCGCCTCGTCGGCCGACACATCCTCGGCCCGGCCTTCATAGGCGATATCGGTCGTTCCGATCAGCGCCTTGTCGCCCTCATAGGGGTTGATGAAGATGACGCGCTTGTCGTGGTTCTGGACCAGATAGGCGTTGGAGCCGGCCCAGAACTTCGGCACGATGATGTGGCTGCCCTTGACGAGACGCACATTGCGGCTGGAATTGGAGCCGGCGACGCGGTTGATGATGTCGGTGACCCACGGGCCGGCGCAATTGACGAGACATTTGGCGCGGAACGTCCGCGTCTCGCCGCTCGTGCTGCTTTTCGTCGTGATCGTCCACTGGCCGTTTTCCCGGCGCGCCGACACTGCCGGCGAGCGGGTGAGCACTAGGGCGCCCTTCTCGGCGGCGCTCACCGCATTCAAGGTGACGAGGCGAGCATCATCGACCCAGCAATCCGAATATTCGAAACCGCGGGTATATTGATCGAGTAGGGGCGTGCCTTCGGGATCGCGCAGCAGGTTGAGCGTGCGGGTGCCCGGCAGTTTCTTGCGGCCGCCGAGATGATCGTAGAGGAAGAGGCCGAGCCGGACGAGCCAGGCGGGACGGTCCTCCGGACTGTGCGGCAGGACGAAACGCATCGGCCAGATGATGTGCGGGGCTGCGTTGAGCAGCACCTCGCGTTCGATCAGCGCCTCCCGCACGAGGCGGAACTCGTAATATTCGAGATAGCGAAGGCCGCCATGCACAAGCTTGCCGGAGCGGGAGGAAGTGCCCTGGGCCAGGTCATCCTTTTCGCACAGGGCGACTTTCAAGCCGCGCCCGGCGGCATCGCGGGCAATGCCCGCGCCGTTGATGCCGCCGCCGATGACGAAAAGATCCAGGATTTCGGGTTCGGTCATGTCATGCTCCCTCGGATGCCCGTTGCATCAGCGATTCATTTTGCAGGCGGTATCGCCGCGGCTCTGGCCAGTATTTCCCAGGCAGCGGGCATCGCCCTTCGGATATCCGCATAGGCGGAGAAAAGCAGATCGAAGCGCGCAGCTTCCTCACCGACCGGCTCTTCGGCCTCGCCGAGCAGCGGCGTGACCCAGTCGGCGATGCAGTCGTCCATTGTCCGGTAGGCGCCGATCGCCACAGCCGCCATCATGGCGGCGCCGGCCGCTCCGGTTTCCTCGCGGCGGGACAGCCGGATCGGCGCCTTGAGGGAAGCGGTGAGAGAGCGGCGCAGCGCACCCGAGCGCACGGCGCCGCCGGTGACGCGCAGCTCTTCCGGCATATCGCCCATGGCGGCGTAACAATCGCGTGTTGCGAGCGCCAGTCCTTCGACGACCGCACGGACGAGATCCGGAAATCCGTGGCGGACCGAAAGACCGGAAAAACCTGCCCGCGCCCGGGCATTGACGAAGGGGCCTCGCTCTCCGGCCTCGGAAATATAGGGATGATAGACGACCGATCCCGGCGTGCTTTCGAAAAACCAGCGGTCGATCCTGGCGACGAGATCGGCGTGCGTGGCAGGCTTTCCGGCCTCCGCCATCAGATAGGCCGCCATTTCCAGCAGCCAGTCGATGTTGATCGTCGCCCCCATATTGGTCTGCACCTGGGTAACAATGCCCGGGATCGGCAGGGCGATAACATAACCCGTGCCCTCGCGGTTGAGATGCACGTCGGCGACCGGTTTTGCACGCAGATGCACGCCGGTCGAGCCGATCGTCGAACAGGCCGCGTTGCGCCCATCGCTGCGCACACCGGCGCCGAGCGCCGTCATCACCATGTCGACATAACCGAGGCTGACCGGCGTGCCGGCGAGCAGGCCGCAGGCCCCGGCCGCTTCCGGTGTCAGCGGATGGCTGGTTTGGCTTCCGTCGACAATATCGGGCAGAAGCGCGCGGCGATGCGTCAGCCCGAGCGCGTCAATGGCAACAGGCGAATAGCGCCGGGTCCGGAAATCACCAAAAGTGAAGCTTGCCTCCGAAGGGTCGGTCGCCCGCACGCCGGTAAAGTTGAGATAGAGCCAGTCCTTGCAATGCAGCGCCGCTTCCGCCCGATCCAGAAGCTCCGGCACGACCCGATCCATATGAGCGAGTTGCGCGCCCTGCTGGCAGGTGTTGAGCCCCGTACCGGTCTGTTCGAAACGCGCCCGGTCCGTTGCCTGGCCGGCAAGCGAAACCACGGTCGGCGCAGCACGGGCGTCAAGCCAGAGCCAGGCATCGGCCACGGGCCGATTTCCGGCGCCGACAAGCCATGTTCCGTCGCCCTGCCCCGTCACCGCGATTGCGGCGGTACGCGATGCAAGACCCTCAAGCTTCTCGCCAAGGCCGAGAAGCGCAGTGACGCAATCTTCCCAGGTCTGCGCGAGCGATTGCGTGGCCGAACCATCGCTGCCGCTTGAATATCTGTTGCGGACGGATGCTGCGGCGATCTGACGGCCGGAAAGGTCGAAGGCGACCGCCTTGATGACCGACGTGCCGGCGTCGATACCGATGATGACCTGGTGGCTGACGTCCATCGCGGCTTATCCGGCAACCACGTCGAGTGTCGCGAGGGGCAAAACGCGCGTCGATTTCATGTCTCATATCCTCCCGGTCGGCATGGCCGGCAAAGGGCACAGGCGACCACACTTCGAATCTACGGGCAAGTCGGCGGGCGCGCAGCCGCGCTCCAAACCCTTGAGGCCCGATCCTTTCCGGACCTCCCATAGCTTCACCAAGAAGATAACATAAAGATATCATTGTTCCAGTAAGATTTTTCTCGCAATGAAATTTTTTTCAGATAAAATACACCCGATCAACAGGATAGACGCCGACGACGATCCTGGCCGCGCGCGACCACAGCCGTATATCGCGAATACGCAAGTGAAGTAATTTTCTCTTTTATAATCAAATATATATTATCAGAGGCCGTGGCGATCGAGCAGCTGATCGGTCGAAGCCTGCGTCCGATATCACGCTCCTTTTCGCCGCGCTTCGGATACGTCGAACACCAAGTTGTCAGCACCAGTTTACAAAACGGCTGTTGACAGGCGGACGATTTGATAACATGATTTTTGGCATAAGTACCACTTACCTATCACGCAGGCATCGCTGCTGACGGGAATAGAGGCCCAGGCGGTTGGAGGAGACAAGCGCCGGTCCGAGATGGAGGAGGTTCGGATGTGCATCTTTCCCGCTGATCGTCGCGCTGCCCGTTCCGGCAGGGTTTCGCACTCCAATGCGGTTTTCGATGCGCGCCGCCTGCGATGAACGGCACCAGGCTCTCGCCTCGTTCATCCTCTCTCGAGATAAATCCGACCAGCCGTAAAGGCCGCCAGCAATGAATACCCAGTCCGCCCCCGCACCATCCACGCCAGGCAAAGGCAACCTCAAGACCATCGTCAGCGCCGTTGCCGCAATCGTTGTCATCGGCGCAATCGCGCTCGACACCAAGGTCGTCCAGATCGGCTCGGCGAACGACGTGAGGCAACAGGCCTTTTCTCCGGAGACCTTCGGTGCGGAGCAGTTTCCGAAAATCCAGGCGGATGTCGAAAAGAGGGCTGTCGCCGCGTCCGACCTGGCTGCGGCGATCGCGGCAGACAAGAAGGCTGCCGGCGAAAAATACGGTGTTGCCACGAGCACCGGCCCGGTCATCCCGGTGACGCTGAGCGGCACTTTCGGCGCGCGCAAATCCAATACAAACGAGATGAAGATCGACGGCCTTCCCCCCGAGACGGTGGTCCGTGTCCAGACCGGCCCTGCGGTCAATGGCACGGACCTCCGCGACGCCACGGGCACGATCGAATTCGGTCAGTTCACCAACCAGATCCAGTATCAGGATGCCGGCTCGGCCATCAACAACGAGATGAAGAAGACCGTCTTCGCCGGCCTTGATCCGGACCAGCTCGATGGCAAGCCGGCAACCGTCATCGGTGTCTTCAAGCTGATCAACCCGAAGAACTGGCTCGTAACTCCGGTCAAGGTCGACGTCAGATGAGCGCGCCGTCCACATCCGAAGTCGTCGGCGAGGTCGTGCTTGCGGCCCGCAACATCGCCAAATCCTACGGCAGCGTGCATGCCCTCAAGGGCGTCAATTTCGATATCCATCGCGGCCAGGTCACCACGCTGTTCGGGGAGAACGGGGCGGGCAAATCGACGCTGATGAAGATCCTTTCGGGCGTCGTCCAGCCGACATCGGGCGAGATCATCCTCGACGGCGCGCCGATCAGCTTCAGCTCTTCGACCCATGCGCGCGAATGCGGCATCTCGATCATTCACCAGGAGCTCAGCCTCGCCCCCAATCTCAGCGTGCGCGACAACATTTTCATGGGCCGCGAGATCATCAGAGGCGGCGTTGTCGATTTCGCGGAGGAAGAGCGCCAGACACGCATCCTGATGGAAGAGCTGGAAGAGGAGATCGATCCGCTGACCAAGGTCGAAGATCTGCGTCTTGGCCAGCAGCAGATCGTCGAGATCGCCCGGGCGCTATCGGTCAATTCGCGCATCCTGATCATGGACGAGCCGACTTCGGCGCTGAGCGCCACCGAAGTCGAGGTGCTTTTCAAGGTCATCCACGACCTGACCGATCGCGGCGTGTCGATCGTCTATATCTCCCATCATCTCGAGGAAGCGCTGCAGATCACCAACCACGCCGTCGTCTTGCGCGACGGCACCATGACCGCCTACGCGCAACGCCGGGACATCGATCTTGAATGGATCGTGCGAAACATGGTGGGCGACAATTTCGATCTCGGCAGTCCGCCCGACGGTTACGAATTCGGTAAGCCTGCGCTGTCGATCGACAATCTCACCGTTCCCGGCCCGTCCGGCTCGGCCTTCAACTCTGTCGACCGCCTGTCGCTGGACGTGCGCGCCGGAGAGGTCGTCTGCATCTACGGCCTGATGGGCGCCGGCCGTACCGAACTTCTGGAATGCGTGGCCGGGCGATTGCGCGCAAGTGGCGGCACCGTTCGGCTCGAAGGCCAGGACGTCGGACATCTGAGCATCGCCGGACGCATCGCCAGCGGTCTTGTTCTGGTGCCCGAGGATCGCCAGCGTGACGGCCTCGTCCAGACGATGTCGGTCGGCTCCAACCTGTCGCTTGCCAGCATCGGCGCTTTTACCAGGGGGCTGTTCACATCCGGCCGTCGCGAGCGCGAGCTTGTCGATGCTTCCATTCGCAGGGTCCGCGTCAAGACCGACGGGGGAGAGGCCGCCATCGGCTCGCTGTCGGGCGGCAACCAGCAAAAGGTGGTTATCGGCAAAATGCTGGCGACCGACCCGAAGGTCATTCTTCTCGATGAGCCGAGCCGCGGCATCGACATCGGCGCCAAGGCCGAAGTCTTCAAGCTGCTGGCCGAACGCGCCCGGCAGGGCCTCGCCGTCGTCTATTCGACCTCGGAAGTCAACGAATGCCTGAGCATCGCGCACCGCATCATCGTCATGCATCGCGGCCGGATCTCGGCCGAGTTCGGTGCTGATGTCACCAAGGAAAAGATCATGGCCGCATCAGGCGAAGCCGTGGTCGCGCACTAGCCCGGAATTATGGAGCACTGATTATGTCAGTCACGAACATCACCGAAAAGAAGTCAGTGTCGCACGGGCAGAAGCGCAACACCAACCTCGTGCGCCTGATCCTGGAAGGCCGCGCCTTCTTCGCGCTGATCGTCATCATCGCGGTCTTCTCCTTCCTGTCGCCCTATTACTTTACCCTGGGCAACTTCCTGACCATGGCCTCGCATGTGGCGATCTTCGGCATTCTGGCGATCGGCATGCTTCTGGTGATCCTGAACGGCGGCATCGACCTGTCGGTCGGCTCGACGCTCGGGCTTGCCGGCTGCATTGCCGGCTTTCTGATGCAGGGTGTGACGCTGACGGCTTTCGGCGTCATCCTCTATCCGCCGGTCTGGGCTGTCGTGGTCATCACCTGCGCCCTCGGCGCCGTCGTCGGCGCGGTCAACGGCGTGCTGGTTGCCTATCTGAAAGTGCCGGCCTTCGTCGCCTCGCTCGGCGTGCTCTATGTGGCGCGCGGCATTGCGCTGCTGATGACCAACGGTCTGACCTACAACAATCTCGGCGGCCGCCCCGAACTCGGCAATACCGGTTTCGACTGGCTCGGCTTCAACCGTCTGGCGGGGATTCCGATCGGCGTCATCGTGCTCGCCGTGCTCGCGATCATCTGCGGCATCGTGCTTAGCCGCACGGCCTTCGGCCGCTGGCTATACGCCTCCGGCGGCAACGAGCGCGCCGCCGACCTCTCGGGCGTGCCGGTCAAGCGCGTCAAGGTGATCGTCTACGTGCTTTCGGGCGTCTGTGCGGCCATTGCCGGCCTGGTCCTGTCGTCGCAGCTGACCTCTGCCGGCCCGACGGCGGGCACGACCTACGAATTGACGGCGATTGCGGCCGTCGTCATCGGCGGCGCTGCGCTGACGGGCGGGCGCGGCACCGTGCGCGGCACGATGCTCGGCGCCTTCGTGATCGGCTTCCTCTCGGATGGCCTCGTCATCATCGGTGTCTCGGCCTACTGGCAGACCGTCTTCACCGGCGCGGTCATCGTCCTCGCGGTCCTCATGAACAGCATCCAATACGGGCGCCGGGCAAAATCGTCCTGACGTCAAAAGCAGAACTTATCCACGACGGCACCTGGATCTCCAAAAGACGGATCGTGGAAAGCACCGCCGGTTTCCGGCAGCACCTGAACTCACAAGGGAGAGAGACTATGTTTAAGAAAGGCATGCGCATTCTTCTGGCAGCCGCGGCTGTCGCCCCGATCCTCGTCAGCTCCGCCTGGGCGGCGGGCCAGATGACGATCATCGTCAACGATCCGTCGAACCCCTACTGGCTGACGGAGGGCAACGTCGCCAAGGCAACGGCCGAAAAACTCGGCTACACGGCCACTGTCAGCGCGCATAAAGGCGACACCAACACCGAAAGCAACCTGATCGATACGGCCATCACCAACAAGTCGGTCGCCATCATCCTCGATCCGGCCAATGCCGACGGTTCGATCGGTGCGGTCAAGAAGGCGGTCGCGGCCGGTATTCCGGTCATTCTCGTCAATGCCGAAATCAACCAGGAAGGCCTTGCCAAAGCCCAGCTCGTTTCTAACAACGCCCAGGGTGCGGCGATCGGGGCGCAGCAATGGGTAGAAGCGGTTGGCGACAAAGGCAATTATGCCGAACTCTTCGGCGCGCCCTCCGACAACAACGCCGCCACCCGCTCGAACGGCTATGAAACCGTTCTGACCCAGTATCCCGACCTCAAGAAGGTCGCCCAGGAAGTCGCCAATTGGGACCGCACCCAGGGTCACAACAAGATGCAATCCATATTGCAGGCCAATCCCGACATTATCGGCGTGATCTCCGGCAATGACGAGATGGCGCTCGGCGCCATCGCGGCGCTGAAGGAAGCCGGCAAGCTCGCCAACGTCAAGGTCGGCGGCTTCGACGGTTCGCCGGATGCGGTCGCCGCGATCAAGGCGGGCGAGCTGCAATATACCGTCCTTCAGCCCGTCGCCGTCTTCTCCGAAGAGGCCGTCAAACAGGCTGACAACGTCATCAAGACGGGCAGCACCGGCGCCAAGAGCGAAAAGCAGCTGTTCGATTGCCTGCTGATTACCAAGGACAATATCGACAAGTACACCGGCCCGTTCGTTCTGGCCCAGTAACGCGATGGAGGGCGCCCGACCGGGCGCCCTCCACAACTTTCAACCGCGTCCGGCCGCTTTCGCCTTCTTTGCCTTGGCACGGCAATCACTATACGAAGCTGGGATATGGAATTCAGCGACAAGGGTGAACCGTGACACAGAAGACCAATCAGGGCGACGAGCTGTTGGACCAGCTGACCAGCGACAGCCGCCAGACACGACAGGTCGCGCGCCGGCGCATGATCGCGGAGGCCGTAATGAGCGAAGGTTCGATGCGCATCGAGGATCTGACCGATCGTTTCGGCATCAGCCTGATGACGGCGCATCGCGATGTGGACGAACTCGTCAGCCGCGGGCTCTTCAGGAAGACGCGCGGCATCGTCACGGCGGCGGCTACCAACCTTATCGAGTCCAGCGATGTCTACCGCTCCAGCCGGCAGTCGGCGGAAAAGAAGGTGATCGCCGAGGCCGCCATGCAGTTCGTGGAACCGGGACAGGCCATCTTTTTCGACGATTCCACGACTGTCCTGCAGATGGCATCGCATCTCTCCTCGAAAGTGCCGATCACCGCCATCACCAATTCCCTGACGCTGATGAATGCCCTGACCGGCATGCACGACGTCACCCTTCTTGCGCTCGGCGGCCAGTACTACAACTGGTGCAATGCCTTCATGGGGCGCATGACGATCAACGAGATCAAGGGCTTGCGCGCGGATATCGCGTTCATTTCCATGTCGGCCATCAACGACGGCATCGTGCTGCATCAATCGCCGGAAACCGTCGATACGAAACGCGCCATGTTCGACTGTTCCGTCAAACGGATCCTGCTTGCCGACCATACCAAATTCGAACGGCGCGCGCTCCACAGCTTCGCGGCGCTCGAGGAATTCGACGTCGTCATCGTCGATGACAAGACCCCCCCTGTCCACATCGACCGGATGCGGTCCAGGGACATCAACGTCGTCGTCGCCAGGACCGGCCACGGACGCACGTGACCGGTCGCCACGGAAAGGTGAATGTGCATGCCGAGTCTTCTCGGGATCGATAGTGGCCTGACGGTTACGAAGGCCGTCATTTTCGATATCGACGGGACACCGATCGCCGTCGCGCGGCGGCGCGTCACCCAGCTCATCCCGAGGCCGCGTTTTGTCGAACGAGACATGCACGAACTGTGGACCGCAACGGCCGAGGCCATCCGCGAGGCTATCGGCCTCAGCGGCCGCCCGGCAGGCGATATCCAGGCCGTGGCGGCAACGGCGCATGGCGACGGCATCTATGTGCTGGATCACGCCCAGGCGCCGCTCGGCAACGGCATCGTATCGCTGGACAGCCGCGCAGGCGATATCGTCGATCAATGGACGACGACCGGGATCGCCGATGAGGCGATCGCGCTCACAGGTCAGGTGCCGCACGTCTCCGCCCCGTCGGCGCTGCTGGCCTGGATCCGGGATCATGAGCCGGAACGCTTCAAGCGTATCGGCCACGTTATCAGCTGCAAGGACTGGCTGCGATTTTGCCTGACCGGTACCGTCGGTACCGATCGCACCGAAGCGAGCACCTCGTTCACCGATGTCGGGACACAAGATTATAGCCAGGATGCCCTGCGCCTGTTCGGTCTGCAGGCGCTTGCCGGAGCTCTGCCGCCAGCCTCGCGCTCGGACGAGATCGTTGGCCGGGTAACGGCCGATGCATCGCGGTTGACCGGCCTCTTGGAAGGCACGCCCGTGGCTGCCGGATTGCACGACGTGACCGCCTCGGCACTCGGCGCGGGTGGTTATGCCGATGGTATCGTTGCGGTCATTGCCGGAACCTATTCGATCAACGAGACGCTGTCTTTCGAGCCGCGCGTCGACCGACGCTGGTTCTGCCGCAATGGCATTGCGCCCGGCGTCTGGAACAGCATGTCGATTTCGCCGGCTTCGAGTGCCAACTACGAATGGTTCATCGAAAAGCTGTGCGGCCGCGAATGGGCGGACTGCGAAGCCAGGGGCACATCCATCCACGCTTTGCTGGCATCGGAGATCGACGCGGCTTTCGCGCGTCCGTCATCGGTGCTTTTCCACCCCTATCTCTTCGGCTCACCCTACGGGGCATCGGCAAGCGCAAGCTTTTTCGGGCTCGGCGGCTGGCATGACCGCGGCGACATGCTGAGGGCCGTCATGGAAGGCATCGCGTTCAACCATCGCATCCATGTCGATGCCCTGCGCGACGGCTTCGCCTTCCGGGAGGCACGGCTTGCCGGCGGCGTATCGCGCAACCCGGCAGTCGCGCAGATGTTTGCCGATGTGCTGGCAATGCCGGTGACGGTGACCGGCACCGACGAGGCCGCGGCCTGGGGGGCCGCCCTTTGCGCCGGCGCGAGCGCCGGTCTTTACCCGGACCCGCAAAGCGATCCGGCAAAGGACAAGCAGGGCAAGACCTGCAAACCGGATGCCGCCCGCAGCGCGGAATATGAAAGGCGCTACCGCCTCTTCCGGGAAATCGCGGAAACGATGAAGCCGCTCTGGCCGAAGATCACCGGCCTTGCGCAGGACAGCGCGGCAGAGGCCGCAGTTTAGGACGACAGTACCATGATCCCCGATACGCTTGAGCGCAGCGCCGGCATCCGCGAGCACGACGTCGACGTCGTGATCCTTGGAGCAGGCATCAACGGTGCCGGCCTGTTTCGCGATCTCGCGGCCCAGGGCGTCAGCTGCATGATCGTCGACAAGGCAGACTTCGGTTCGGGAACGAGTGCGGCCCCATCCCGCCTCATTCACGGCGGACTGAAATATCTGGAAACCGGGGAATTCGGCCTGGTTGCCCAATCCACCCTGGAACGCAACCTGCTCTTGAAGAACGCGCCGCATTGCGTTGAAGCGCTGCCGACATTCATTCCGATCTTTTCGTGGACACGCGGTATCTGGGCGGCGCTGCAGACATTGTTCGGCTCCAAGACCGCGCCCCGCAGCCGGGGCGCCCTGCTCATCAAGATCGGCCTTTCCCTTTACGACTTTTTCGGTTCGCGCGACCGCGTGATGCCGCGCCACCGGCTGATCCTGAAGAAGAAGGCCAGGCGGGAAATGCCGCATGTGACGCCGGCAATCGTCGCCGGGGGCATTTATTACGACGCAAAGATCAGCCGGCCGGAACGCCTCGTCTACGAACTCGTCAAGGACGGGCTGGAGGCGAACCCGCATTGTTCCGCGGCAAATTTCACCACGCTGACCGCCTGCTCGGAAGGCCGCCTGAGCTTTCGACGCGAGGACGGAGCGGAATTTTCTGTGCGTCCGAGGCTCGTCGTCAACGCCGCAGGCCCATGGATCGATCACGTCAACGAAGCGCTCGGTGCGCCCTCGCGCCTGATCGGCGGCACGAAGGGCTCGCATATCCTGATCGATCACCCCGAGCTGGTGCGCAGCCTCAACGGCCACATGATCTATTTCGAAGCCGACGACGGTCGCATCTGCCTTGTCTACGGCTATCTCGGGCTCGCGCTCGTCGGCTCGACCGATATCCCGAGCCGGGACCCCGACAGCGTGCGCTGCGAGGAGCCCGAGATCGACTATTTCCTGCAGAGCCTGAGATCGCTGCTGCCCACGTTGCGCTTCGATCGCGACCAGATCGTCTACACCTATAGCGGCATCCGGCCGCTACCGGCCTCCGACGGAACGGCGCCGGGCCTGATCAGCCGCGACCATTCAGCACCGGTCATCGAAGCGGACGGCACGCGGCCTTTTGCCATCATGTCGCTTGTCGGCGGCAAGTGGACGACGTTTCGCGGTTTTGCCGAGGAGGTTGCCGACAGTGTTCTGGCCCGGCTCGAGCGTCCGCGCAAGCAGTCGACGCGCTATCTTGCGATCGGCGGCGGAAAGGCGTTTCCCGCCGATGCCCAGGCAAGACGGGGCTCTGTCGACAAGATCGCCAAGGCCGCAGGCATCACGGCCGCGCGCGCAGAACAGCTTCTGAACCGCTATGGCACCACGGCAGAGGCTATTGCGACGTTCCCTTCGGCTCATTCCGACGAGCAGCGCATAGCGAGGGCGGAACATTACAGTTTTCGGGAGATCGACTGGATCGCCCGCAACGAGCTTGTGGTCCATCTCTCCGATATCGTCTTGCGGCGCACGACGATCGCGATCGAGGGTCGGCTGACCTACGAGGGCTTGACGGATATTGCCGGCATCGCCGCCAAGGCGCTCGGCTGGGATGCTGTGCGTATCGAGCATGAAATCAGTGACGTCGTCACCCTGCTCAAAGTGTTTCACGGCCAGTCCCTGGCGGCCGGCACGACGGATATCGGGCCGGGGAAAAGCGCCCGCCCCGTCAGCCTTTAATATCCTGGGAAAAGACCGGGTCGAGTGCGCCGGAGGCATAGCGCTTTGCCATCGCCGAAACCGGGAGAGGGGTAATCCGTTCCGCCATGCCGGCGGTGCCGAACTGCTCGAAGCGCTCCCTGCAAAGCCTGGTGAGCGCGGCCATTGCGGGCTTCAGATATTTGCGCGGATCGAATTCGCTCGGATCCTCCTGCAGGACCCGGCGGATCTGGCCGGTCATGGCCATCCGGCCGTCGGTGTCGATGTTGACCTTGCGCACGCCATTCTTGATGCCGCGCTGGATCTCTTCGACCGGCACGCCCCATGTCGGCTTCATCTGACCACCGTATCTGTTGATGATCTCCTGCAATTCGACCGGAACCGACGACGAACCGTGCATGACGAGATGCGTGTTCGGCAGCTTGCGGTGGATCTCTTCGATGACATTCATCGCCAGCACCGAACCGTCCGGCTTGCGGGTGAACTTGTAGGCGCCGTGCGAGGTGCCCATGGCGATCGCCAGCGCGTCGACCCGGGTCTCGCGCACGAATTTTACAGCTTCGTCCGGATTGGTCAGCAGCTGGTCGTGAGACAGCTTGCCTTCCGCGCCGTGACCGTCCTCGGCCTCTCCCATGCCGGTCTCGAGAGAGCCGAGCACACCGAGCTCGCCTTCGACGGAAATGCCGCCGAGATGCGCCATCTCGGTCACTCTCCGGGTCACGCCGACATTATAGTCCCAGTCGGCAGGCGTCTTGGCGTCCGCCTTCAGCGAGCCATCCATCATGACCGAGGTGAATCCCGCCTGGATGGCCGTCATGCAGCTGGCCGGGTCGTTGCCGTGATCGAGATGCACGCAGACGGGGATGTGCGGATAGATTTCGACGACCGCGTCCATCATGTGCTTGAGCATGATATCGTGGGCATAGGCGCGCGCGCCGCGAGAGGCCTGCATGATGACGGGGGCGCAGGCCGCATCGGCGGCCTCCATGATGGCGAGCGCCTGTTCCATATTGTTGATATTGAAAGCGGGAACGCCGTAGCCTTCCTCCGCCGCGTGATCCAGCAATTGCCTGAGCGTAATGCGCGCCATTGAACACCCTTCCTCTCACACGGGAGACCGTCGAAATCCCGGTGCTGAAAAGATCGCACAATCACTAAATTGGAACAAGCATAAATCACAATATCACAATATTTATGATGTTTTCCATCTCTTTAAAACGTTTAGCATCATGGCGATACGGCCCGGCGGAAGGAACCCGCGGCCGCCGCCTTCCAGGATGGGCGTGACAAAGCGGCACCGGTCAGGATCGACCATCGTATGATATTAAAAACAAATCGTGGAAAAGCGGCGCGATGCCGTCTACAAGTCGATGGATTGAAATGCGAAAGAGACAGAAGGTAGGCCATGAACGTCAAGACACCGAACGCGATTGATACCTATGTCGGCATGCGCGTGCGCAGGCGCAGGCAGCTTCTCGGCATGAGCCAGGAACGGCTTGCCGAACAGATCGGCGTGACCTTCCAGCAGGTGCAGAAATACGAAAAGGGCATCAACCGCATCGGCGCGAGCCGGCTGCAGAAGATCGCCGAAGTGCTGCGCACCTCGCCCGCCTTCTTTTTCGAGCAGGACGATACGCAAGCGCCGAGCCTTGCCGGCCTCGATTTGTCCGCCCCCGCCGATCCGGTCGCGGAATTTCTGCGGTCGAAGGAGGGCCTCGTCCTCAACAGGGCCTTCATGAAGATCGAGGACCGGCGCATTCGCGAAACGATCATTTCGCTCGTCAAGGCGATGGCGCAGACCGAAAGCAGCGACATTCCGCTCAGCGCACTGAGGATGGACGAGCCGGATTCCCGCAGAGAGTGAAAGCGGACGTCACCGGCGCATGTCCCTCAGGCTCGAGTCGTTTGGCGCGCTGCGGCTGCTGAATGCGGCGGGAGAGCCTGTAGCCTTTCCCGAAAAGGGCCTGCTGACGCTTTGTTACCTGCTCGACAGGCCGGATAGAAAATGTTCGCGCCGCGCACTTGCGCGCTTTCTGTGGGACAGCCCCGGCAATCCCGATATCATGGCGAACCTGCGCAAGATGATCTCGCGCATCCAGGTGCGGCAGGCAGAACTCGGCGTGGAATTGCTGGCCTTCACCGCGACCGACGTAAGGGTCAGGCGAGAAGCTTTTGTCGCCGACCGCTCCGAACTCGATACCCTTGCCTCGACCGATCCGCTCGATGTGCTGCGCAGGCTCCTATCCCTGCTGCGGCCGGTTTTCCTCGCCGAACTTGCCGATCAAAGCACCGGCATGCGGGCGTGGGTTTCCGGCGAGCGCAGCCGGCATATGGCAATCCTTATCGACGCGGTGAAGCAGGCGCTGCCACAAGCCCGCTCGCGGGCCGATATCGGCCTCATCAAGGAAGCCGCGCTCAGGATCTTCCGCGATGCCCCCGACGACGAGAACATCCGCCATATCCTTCTGCAAGCCTATGAGGCCGAGGGCTCCCTGGAAAACGCCAGGCAGCTTTTCGAAAGCCGCAGGCCTGATCTCCGGAACGCGCTGGATGTCGGCCTCGATCTGCAGGCCTTGAAGGAAGTGCGCAGGATTTTCGATGCCGGCAGGGCGACGCCGTTGCCGGCCGCACCGAGGCTTGACAGCGGCATCGTTCTCAAAGCCACGCCCCTGCCCCGCCTTGTCCTGCTGCCGCCGGCCGAAGCCGGCGATGCCGGTTTCCTGCCGATGCTTTCGGAGGCGCTGATCGAGGACGTGACCATCGGCCTTTGCGCCCTGAACAGCGTCTCGGTCGTTGCGCCACATACCGCCGTGCAAATCGCACGCCATGCCGATCGTCAAGGCATGATCCTGCGTCATTCGATTTCCTATGTGCTCCACACACGGTTGGCTGCGGGCAGCGGCCCGCCGTCGCTGTTCGTCCAGCTCGTCTACGCCGCCAGTGACGAGGTCATCTGGGCCGAGCGCTTCAGCCTCGAAAAATACGACCTGATCGCTGACCGCCGGGAGATGGCACGACGCATTGCCAAGGAACTTTCCGCCCAGATACACCAGAACGAGAGCGTGCGCGGAGCTTTCGAGGCCAATCCGGCCGCCTATCACAGCTATCTCCTGGGCTTTCGGGACATGAAGCGGCTTTCCCTGCCGGATATCCGCAGGGCACGAAAGGCGTTCCGCGAGGCCCTGCAGCACAGCGCCCATTTCTCACCGGCGCTCGCCGGCCTTGCGCGCACCTTCCTGATGGAATGGCTGCTGACGGCTCGCGGCGATGCCGAGCTGATCCGGCTTGCGGAGGATTATGCAAACCGGGCCATCGTCGCCGACCCCTCGCTGGCTTCCGGCTTCCGCCAGCTCGGCGTTGCCAAGCTCTATCTGAACGACTTCGATGAAAGCGTGGTGGCGCTGAAGGTCGCCGAGGAGCTCAGCCCGCATTATGCCGACGGCATCGCAAGTTATGCCGATACGCTCGTGCATGCCTCGCGCCCGGCCGATGGGCTCGCCAAGATCGACCGGGCAATCTCGCTCAATCCGCTGAGCCCCGCCGAATATCTGTGGACCGAGGCCGGCGCGAATTTTGCGCTCTTCCGTTATGGGGAAGCGCTGGATGCGATCGGCAGAATGGATGACCGCACGCCGGCCGACCGGCTTGCGGCCGCCTGCTGGGCGATGCTGGGCGATGTGAAAAATGCCCGCCTCTACATGCGCAAGGCGCGCGAAACCAATCCCGATTTCGACGTCGACAGATGGCTGACCCTCGTCCCCTTCAAGGAGACGTGGCAGAGGGAACAATATCGCGAGGCACTACGGAAGGCGGGCTTCTGAACTGCTCCGGATTGCGCTGCAGGGTTGTCGCCTTTCGATATGCCATCCAGACTGGTGTCACGCCCGTGTCACGCGCTTTTCCCGCCCTTATCCTCTAGGTTCCTTCCGGCACACCCGGAGAGCTCAAATAGACATGGCAGCTGAAGACAATATCGAACTCGGGACCACCGAGAAGGATCAAAGGCTGCGGGATATCGCATCGCTTGCTCGGCTCGTGTCCTACGCCCGCCAGAACGCCCGGGAACTCAATGCCGAGTTTTCCGTCTATTGCCTCGATCTTGCGCTCGGCGCGCTGCTGCAGGATCTCGCCGAGAGCGGCTTAGACCTGCCCGTCGAGGAAACGATCGAAAGTGCGCCGGCAGGCCAGGTGCACTGAGGGCCAATCGTTTCAGCCCGCCTGCGTCAGCGGATTGGGCGCAGCGAAATGGCAGGCTGAGAACTGGTTTGGCGAGACTTCACGCAGACCCGGCCGATCGACCTTGCAGATGTCCTTTGCAATCGGACAGCGCGTATGGAAGCTGCAGCCCGGCGGAACGCGGGAGGGGCTTGGAACGTCGCCCTGCAGCACGATACGGTTTGCCTTGCGATCCGGATCGGGTTCGGGTGCTGCCGACAGCAGCGCCTGCGTATAGGGATGCTGCGGCATGGAATAGACCGACTTCTTCGGCCCGATTTCGACGATCCTGCCGAGATACATGACTGCTACGCGGTCGGCGATATGCCGGACCACCGCCAGATCATGGGCGATGAAGAGGTAGGAAAATTTCCGTTCGGCCTGCAGATCCTGCAACAGATTGACGATCTGCGCCTGTACCGAAACGTCGAGCGCCGAAACCGGCTCGTCGGCGACGATGAAACGCGGATTGACCGAGATGGCGCGGGCAATGCCGATACGCTGGCGCTGGCCGCCGGAGAATTGCCGCGGGTAGCGGTCCATGAAAGCGGGCGACAGGCCGACCTGCGTCAGCAGTTCCGCCACACGGTCCCGCCGCTGCCTTGACGACTTCGCCATGCCGAAGACTTCCAGCGGCTCGGAGATGATCTGCGCGATCGAACGGCGCGGACTGAGCGAGCCATAGGGATCCTGAAAGACCATCTGCATCTTGGCGCGCATCATGCGCATCTCGGCGGCACTCAGCGATGTGATATCGCGCCCCTCGAACAGCACTTCGCCGTCGGTCGGCTGGATCAGCCGCAGCAGAAGCCGTCCGAGCGTGGACTTGCCGCAGCCGGATTCACCGACCAGCGCCAGCGTCTCGCCCGGCTTGACGGAGAAGGAGGCGCCGTCCACGGCGCGCACGCCACCCGAGGACGAGCGCGCAAAAGACAGGCCGCCTGCATCCGAAAAGGTCTTGCCAAGGTTGCGGACGGTCAAGAGGTCGTCGACGCTGCTCATCTCTGTCATGCTGTTGCTCCGGCGGTGACCCAGCAGGCCGCCTTATGGCGTTCTGAAACGGTGAACATGGGTGGCATTTCGGCCGCGCATCTTTCGGTCCGGTCGCCACAGCGGGCATAGAAGGGACAGCCCTGCTTGACGGTGCCGGCAAGAGGCACCGAACCGGGGATCTGGTAGAGGCGCTTCTGATCGTCATCGAGGCGCGGGATGGATTTGAGCAGGCCGCGCGTATAGGGGTGGCTGGGATTGGCGAAGATCGAGCGGACATCGGCATCCTCGACGACCCGGCCGGCATACATGACGATCACCCGGTCGCAGACCTCGGCGATGACGCCGAGATCGTGCGAGATCAAGAGGACCGCGGTATTCAGCGTCTTGCGCACCCTGGCCATCAGGTCGAGCACCTGGGCCTGGATGGTGACGTCGAGCGCCGTCGTCGGCTCGTCGGCGATCAGCAGCTTCGGATTGCAGGCGACCGCCATGGCGATCATCACGCGCTGGCGCATGCCGCCGGAAAACTGGTGCGGATAGGCGTCAAGCCGCCCCTCCGGATTGGGAATGCCGACCAGTTTCAAAAGCTCGATGATGCGGGCGCGGCGCTGCTCGCGGCTCATCTTCTCATGCAGCTTGATCGCCTCGCCGATCTGGTCGCCGATCGTCATGACCGGGTTCAGCGAACTCATCGGCTCCTGGAAGATCATCGCGATGTCGCGGCCGCGGATCTCGGGCAGTTTCGTCTTCGGCAGATCGAGAAGGTTGACGCCTTCAAGCTCGATACGCCCCTCGGCGATGCGGCCCGGCGGATTGGGGATGAGCCCCATGATCGCCAGCGACGTAATCGACTTGCCCGAGCCGGATTCGCCGACGATACCGACCGAACCGCCCGCCTCGATTTCGAAGGAGACGCCGTTCACGACGCGGATCGGAGAAGCCTTCGGGCCGAATTCGACGGCGAGGCCCTCGACTTTGAGCAACGGTGTCTGTGTTTTGGACGTCATTGGCTCGTCTCCGGATCCAGCATATCTCGCACCGCATCGCCGATCAGGTTGAAGGACAAAACCACGCAGGTGATGGCGAAGCCGGCGGCGATGATCGGCCAGGGTGAGCCGAAGAGGTTGTTGAGGCCATCGCGGATGATGTTGCCCCAGCTCGGATTGGGCGCGCGCGTGCCGATGCCGAGGAAACTCAGCGAGGCTTCGAGACGGATGGCCGAAGCGACCCAAAGCGTCATCAGCACGACGATGGGGGCTGCGATATTCGGGATGATGTGCCGGAAGATGATGACGGGCGTGCGCACGCCGACGGCAATCGCGGCTTCCACATAGGGTTCCTGCTTGACCGACAGGGTCGAGGCGCGGGCCACACGGGCAAATCCGGGAACGAAGGCAACGGTGATGACGGCGATGATATTCCAGAAGGCGCCGCCGAGCACGGCTGCGATGATGATGGCAAGCAGCAGTTCCGGGAAAGCGAGCAGCAGGTCGATGAAGCGGCTGATGATACGGTCGATCAGCCCGCCGAAATAGCCGGCGGTCACGCCGAGCGCGGTGCCGAGCAACGCAGCGAGGGCCGGAGAGATCAGGCCGAAGAGCAGCGAATTGCGCGAACCGTGGATCATGCGCGAGAGAACGTCGCGCCCGAACTGGTCGGTGCCGAGCCAATGGGCGGCCGACGGCGCCTGGTTGATCGACAGGATGCTCTGGGCCAGAGGGTCATAAGGCGCGAGCCATGGCGCAAGCACTGCGACCAGAAAGAACACGAGCGCGATCGCCAGTGCGAAGATCGTCGAAGGCCGATGCAGAAGGGTTCTGGAAAGAAGCGACAGCAGGCCGGGGGCGGGTGCCAGCAAGGGCTGCTCGGATGCCTGCAAGGCAGGGGCCGACGTTTGAGTGACGATGCTCATTATTTCACCCGGATGCGAGGATCGATGACGATGTAGAGGAGATCCATCACCAGATTGATGAGAAGGACGAGGAGCGCGAAGACAACGACGCCGCCCTGGATCACGCCGTAGTCACGCTCGTTGATTGCCTGGATCAGCAGGCGTCCGAGACCGGGCCGGTTGAAGACCAGCTCGACGGCGACCGAGCCCGAGAGCGTGGCAAGCAGGCTGAGCCCCATGCCGGTCGACAGCGGCAGCAGCGCGTTGCGCAGGCCGTGGCGATAGATGACGCGTGGTTCGCGGGCACCCTTGGCGCGGGCGGTGCGGACATAATCCTTGCCGAGCGTTTCCAGAAGGGCTGTTCGCGACAGCCGGCCGATGAAGGCGGCCTTGACGAGCGCAAGCGTCAGCGCCGGCAGCACGATATGGTACAGGCGATCCATGAAACCTTCGCCGCCGCCATTGATCGGGAACCAGCCGAAGTTCAGGGCGAAGCCGATCAGGAGCAGCGCACCGAGATAGAAATCCGGTATCGCGTAACCGAGCAGGGCAAAGACGCGCATGCCGGAATCCGGCAGCCGGTCACGATGGGTTGCGGCCAGCACGCCGAAGGGTACACCGGCGCCGACACCGATGATCATCGCCGCAACAGTGAGTTCGATCGTATAGGGCAGATTGGCGGCAATCAGCTTCAGCACCGGCTCGTCATTCATGTAGGACTGGCCGAAATCGAGGCTGAGCACACCGACGAGGAAGTTGATGTATTGCTGCCAGAGCGACACATCGAGCCCCATCTTATGGCGGAAGGCTGCAAGCTGCTCCGGGAGAGCCATGTCTCCCAGAGCCGCGATCGCCGGATCGCCCGGCAGGATGCGCATCGCGATGAACACGAGCGTGAGCACCAGCCAGATTGTCGGAATGGCATCCGCCAGCCGGAGGAGAAAATATCTAGCCATGTTCATTCACTCGCATTCATCGCGATCTGCGATCAGGCTGTCTTCGTGGCGCGGTGGAAACGCCAACGCGCGTAACCGCTCTGCACCTTGTAGCCGAGGTCGAGGCGGGCATTGCGGGCGACCGTGAAGGAGAGCGTGGACATGCCGATCAGCGGCAGGTCACGCAGAACCTGAAGTTCGATCTGCTTGCAGTAGTCGACATAGGCGTTGTAGTCGGTCGCCTGCAGCGCCTTGGCGAGCAGGTCGTCGATGCCGGGCATGGCGACGCCGTAGTGACTGTAGTTGATGCCGCCCGATCCGTCCGGCTTGACTTCCGCCTTTGTCGACAGCTGCTGGATATAGAGCTGCGTCGGGATCGGCGGATAGCTCGAGGAATGCAGGGCCAGCGTGTTCTTGTCGTGCTGGTTGTCGGCGTGATAGGCGGTGTGGTCGCCGATATGCAGGTTCATGCGCATGCCGACGGCCCGCAGTTGCTCCTGCACGATCAGCATGATCGACGCATAGTCTTCACGCTGGCTGATATTGCTTTCGAAGTCGAAACCATCGGGGAAGCCGGCTTCGGCCAGCAGCGCCTTGGCCTTGTCAGGATCGTAGTTGTACTGAAGCTCCGGCGGCAGGTCTTCGGTCTTGAAGCCGCCCGGGAAGAAATCGGGCTGCAGGCCGGCCGTAAAACCGCCCATCGGCTTCAGCGCATTGCCGACCGCATGACGATCGACGGCGTACATGATCGCCTGACGCACCTTGATATTGTCGAAGGGCTTGCGCTTCAGGTTGATATGCAGCGTGTTGAACGAGCCCGGCGACGTCATGTCGAATTGCAGCGTGGAGTCGCGCTGCAGCATGGAATCGACCCAGCCCGGGGCGCGGACGGCTTCGATCATATCGACATCGCCCGACAGCAGCGCGAGCGTGCGGGCGGTCGTATCGGCAATATAGACGGACTCGACCTTGGCGACCTTCGCCTTCTCGCCCCAGTAGCCTTCATGGCGCTTCAGCGCCGTGCCCCACTGGCTGTCGAAACGGGCGAGTTCGTAAGGACCGGTGCCGACAGCGTCGGTCTTGAACTTGTCCGCGCCGATCTGATCGTAGGCCTTCTTGGAAACGATCGACGTGTTGTTGAGGAAGATCGTGGTTCCCAGGAGGTTCACGTCGGAATTCTTCAGCGTGATGACGACCTCATAGGGGCCGTTCGCGACCACATCGGCGACATTCGACAGGATCGGCTTGTTGGTGCCGTCGGCCATGGCGCGCTTGAAGGAAAAGACGACGTCTTCCGACGTCATTTCGCCGAAGCCCTTGTGGAACTGCACGCCCTGGCGCAGCTTGAAGGTCCAGGTCTTGGCATCGGGGGACGCCGACCACTCGGTGGCAAGCGTCGGACGATACTGGTCGGGCGTGGTGGCGAAAGTGCCGTCATCCGGGCGCACGAGCTGTTCGTACATCTGCTCGGTTGCCCAGTTGTCGCCGCCCTGCGTCGTGTAGTTCGGATCGCTGCTGCGCGGACCGCTCGCTGCGATGCCGATGCGGATCGTGTCCGGATCGCTCGCAGCGCGCGCGAAAGCGGGTCCAAGCATGCTCATTGCAGCGGTGGCTGCAGTCAGTTCCAGAAACTGGCGTCTTCTCAGGTTCATGTCATTTCCTCCCATGTGTCAGAATATTCAGCTGCGCCGTCTGTCGAGCTCGGCATCGTTGACGATCAGGCCGAGACCGGGGCCGGACGGCACCTTGAACTTGCCGTCTTCCGGGATCGGCGGATTGGCGAAGCCGACATGCATGCGCGTCGACGGATCGGAGAATTCGGCGGGTTTGGTATTGTGCATCAGCGTGGCCAGCACGTGCAGGTTCGCCACATGCGCAATCATCGGCTGGGTCTGGTGCGGAACGAGCTCGACGCCGTGGGCAAAGCAGATTGCGGCGCATTGCATGAGGCCGGTAATGCCGCCCATCTTGACGATATCGGGCTGCACCATGCGCACGCCGGCATTGATCATGTCGACGACGGCCTGGGTCGTGTAGGACTGTTCGGCGGCCGAAACCGTGATGTCGAGGCGCTGGGCAACCTCGCCCATGGCGCGAACGTTATAGTGCTGGACCGGCTCCTCGAACCAGATATAGCCGAGTTCCTCGAGCGCGCGGCCGACGCGGATGGCGCCGCCGACGGAATATTGGTTGTTGGCATCGAAGGCGAGCGGGAAATCGTCGCCCACGAGCTTGCGCACGGCCTTGGCCTTGGCGATGTCGCCGGGAATATCATAGTCCTGACGGGTGCGGTCGCCATCCCAGCGGATCTTGATGGCGGCCGGCTTTTCGGCCTTCCACCGCTGCTCGACGACACGAACCGTTTCATCGACGGTGCGGCCAGCATTGTTGCCGACCGAAGCATAGAAGGGCAGCTCCGTGCGCCAGGCACCGCCGAGCAGCTTGTAGACCGGCTGATTGAAGTGCTTGCCCTTGATGTCCCAGAGGGCGATATCGAGCGCGGCAAGCGCGCCGGTGACGGCGCCTTCCGGGCCGAGCTTCACATATTTATGCAGCAGCCGGTCGTAGATGACCGCCTGGTCGAGCGCATCGGCACCGACGAGCGAAGCGGCGAAATCCCTGACGACGCCGAGCGAATGTTCGCCGCCCATCATCGGCGAGGCCTCGCCGTGGCCGACAGTGCCGTCTTCGGTCGTCACCCGCACAAAAGCGGTGCGGCGGCCCGGCGGCTCATTGGGCTCCCATTTCACCTGAAAAGCTTCGACGGACTTGATGATCGTACCCACTGGCATTCCCTCAAAGAACGGACGTTTTAAGCGCCGGCATTGTCGTTGGAGGGAGCATCTTCCAATTTGCATCCGTATGCAACACGGTGATTGAATTGAAATTGGAACAGCTTTTATGTCAGAATCCGCAAAAATGCCTTCGCACCGACATGATATATAAGAGTGTCATACAATTCCTTATTTTATCGGCCATCCGAATGTTGCAGCGCATATAACTCGCGCCACCATCAGGGCGAAAAGCCGCCGAAAGAAGAATTGACGGCCAAGCGCAGGAAGCAGTTGAAATTGTTGCATCCGAATGCAAAAAGAGTGAGCAGGGTAGAGATTGGCAACGGGGAAGCATGATGCGCAAACAGGGATCGCCGTCCTTGCAGGGGGAGCCGCCCGGCGACGCACTGAGCCGAAAGCCGATTACGGCGCGCGAACTGGCGCGCATGCTCGGAGTGAGCCAGTCGGCCGTGTCGCGCGCCTTCACGCCCGGCGCCAGCATCGCGGCCGATCTGCGCGAACGCATCCTGAAATATGCGGCGGAAGTAGACTATCAGCCGAACGCAATCGCCAGCATGCTCTCGAAGAGCCGCACGAACATCATCGGCATCGTCGTCTCCGATATGCAGAACCCCTTCTATCCGGGCCTGATCGAGAAACTTTCCCGCTCGCTGCAGCGCATCGGCCTGCAGAGCCTTCTCTTCAACATCACGAAGGGGTCCAATCTCGAGGAGCAGCTTTCGGCGCTGCGACGTTACAATGTGGATGCGGTCATCGTGATCTCGGCGACAATCCTGTCGGGCAGCACGCTGAGCTGGGCGACGGAAGGCAGGCCGGCCATCCTGATCAACCGCGTGATCGAAGACACGAACCTCAGCTGCGTCGCCTGCAACAATGTCGAGGGCGCGCGCGCCATCGCCGATCATTTCCACAGGCAGGGCGCCCGCAGGGTGGCCTATGTCGCCGGTCTCAGCCACACGACCACCAACCGCGAACGCCAGAACGGTTTCGTAACGCGCATTGCCGAACTCGGCATGACGCTGAGCGCCCAGATCGAGGGGCGGGAATACAGCTATAATGCCGGCCGCAGGGCCGCGCTTGAAATCGCCGCCAGGAAAAGCACCGACGCGATCTTCTTTGCCAACGACATCCTGGCAATCGGCGGCATCGACGCGCTCAGGGAGGAGGCCGGTTGCCGCGTGCCCGACGATATCCTCGTTGCCGGCTTCGACGATATCCCGATGGCCGGCTGGCCGCATTACAACCTCACCACCTTTCGCCAGCCGGTCGACGAGATCGTGCGCGTCGTCGTCGAAATGATCGAGGGCGATACGTCGGCGCTGCTCAGAGCCGCGACAACCATCCGCCTTTCGGGCGAACTCATCGAACGGCGCTCGACCGGCGCGCAACCTGACGCACCGTAGCGCTGCTCAGATGTGAAGGGCGCTGCCCAGGGCTTTCAACGCCGCTTCCATGATTGCCTCGCTGCGCGTCGGATGCGCATGGATCGTGCCGGCGATATCTTCGAGCCGCGCGCCCATTTCGATGGCGAGCGCGAAAGCGGCGGAGAGTTCCGAGACACCGGCCCCTACCGCATGCAGGCCGACCACCAGATTGGTGTCGGCCCGCGCCACGACCCGCACGAATCCCTCCTCCGAGAGCATGGTCATCGCCCGTCCGTTGGCGCTGAAGGGAAACTGGCCGGTCCTGATCTCATAACCCTGAGCGCGGGCTTCCGACGGGGACAGGCCGGCGCTGACGATTTCCGGATCGGTAAAGCAGATCGCCGGGATACAGCGCTTGTCCCAGGCTCGCTTCTTTCCGGCAACGATCTCCGCCACCATCTCCCCCTGCGCCATCGCCCGATGCGCCAGCATGGGCTCGCCGGTGACGTCACCGATGGCGTAGATGCCGCGCATCGAAGTCCGGCAGCGATCGTCGATCCTCAGAAAGGGGCCGGCGCGATCGAGATCGAGTTCTTCGAGACCGGAGCCTGTGGTTCTCGGGCGACGTCCGACAGTGACGAGAACACGGTCTGCGGCAAGTGTCTGCTGCCGGCCGTCAGGCGTTTCGACGACAAGGCCGTCGCCGGAATCGGAAAGGCCGATCGCCTTCGCACCGGTCAGCACGCGGATGCCGCGCTCGGTCAACTTGCGCATCACGGGCCGCACGAGATCGGCGTCATATTGCGGCAGGACCTGTTGCGTCGCCTCGACCACCGTGACCTGCGATCCCATCCTGGCGAAGGCCGTCCCAAGCTCCAGGCCGATATAACCGCCGCCGACCACGACAAGATTTTTCGGCAACTCGCCCAACGACAGCGCCTCGGTCGAAGATATGATGCGGCCGCCGAAGGGCAGGTTCGGCAGTTCGACAGGATCGGAGCCGGTAGCGATGACGACGGTTTCGGCGCGAATGATCTGCTGGCCGGTCTCCGTCTCGACCTCGACAGTCTTGCCGTCGCGAAAATGCGCGCGGCCGTGGACGATCTTCACGCGGGCCTTCTGCAGCAGGCCGGAGACGCCGGCGGTCAGTCGCCCGACAATGCCGTCCTTCCAGGCGATCGTTCGCGCAAGATCGATGGAGGCACCTTCGACACGGATGCCCATCGGGTTCCTGCCCGCCAGCATCCGCTGTGCGGCATCGAATTCCTCCGCCGCATGGATGAGCGCCTTGGAGGGAATGCAACCGACGGTCAGGCACGTGCCGCCCGGCTTGCCGGCCTCGACGATGACCGTGTCGATTCCGAGCTGGCCGGCACGGATGGCGCAGACATAACCACCTGGGCCAGCACCGATGACGAGGAGCTTGCAGACAATCTCTTTCATGACTCAGCCTTCGATGAAAATGAGCGCCGGCGTTTCGAGCAGCGTGCGGATGCGCTGCACGAAGGTCGCCGCGTCCCAGCCGTCGATGATGCGGTGGTCGAAGCTGGAGGACAGGTTCATCATCTTGCGCGGCACGAATTGCGTGCCGTCCCAGACCGGCCGTGTCGCGATCTTGTTGACGCCGATAATCGCCACTTCCGGATGATTGATGACAGGCGTGGAAACGATGCCGCCGAGCGCGCCGAGCGAGCTGATCGTGATGGTCGAACCGGAGAGTTCATCTCGCGTCGCCGTGCCGGAACGCGCCGCATCCGCCAGCCGGTTCAACTCGACGGCGCAATCGAAGATGCCGCACGCCTCGGCATGACGCACGACGGGTACGGTCAGGCCCGCCGGCGTCTGCGTGGCAATGCCGATATGCACGGCGCTGTGGCGCGTGATAATGCCGGCGTCGTCATCAAAGGTGGCATTGACCTCGGGCTGTTCGGAAATCGCCTTGACCAGAGCCCGCATCAGAAAGGGCAGCACCGTCAGCTTGGGATGCTCGGCCTTGCGGTCGGCATTCATGGTGGCGCGCAACTCCTCGAGCGCGGTCATATCCACCTCCTCCACATAGGTAATGTGCGGAATACGCGAGGTGGAGAGCACCATTTTTTCGGCAATCCGGCGGCGAAGACCGGTCAGCTTGATTTCCTCGGTCGCCGTCTTCTTACCGAGAACCGCCCTTGCCGGCGCGGCCGCCGCCCCCTGGGTCAGGAACTGCTCGATATCTTCGCGCAGGATGCGGCCGGCCGGCCCGCTGCCTTGCACCTGCCGCAGATCCACCCCGCTCTCGCGCGCAAAGAGCCGCACGGACGGGGCGGCAAGCGGCTTTTCGGCGGGTGCGGGACGGGGCGGCAGTGGGGATGCGGGCGCCTTCGGCGCGGGTTTGGGCGCGTCCACCTTCACCGGCTCGACCGGTTGCGGCGGCGGAGCCGCTGCGGGCTCTGCCACGCTCACCTCCCCCGATGTCTCGATCCTCACCAGCGGCGCCTTGACCGCGATGCGGTCGCCGACCTCACCGGCAAGCCAGGTCACGGTGCCGCTGACGGGAGACGGGATCTCGACGGTTGCCTTGTCGGTCATGACCGCGGCGATGACCATGTCCTCGCGCACGGGATCGCCCGTCTTCACATGCCATTCGACAAGCTCGGCCTCCGCAACGCCTTCGCCGACATCCGGCATCTTGATGATGAATTCGCCCATGGCTCAGGCCTCCATCACTTCGGCAAGCGCACGTCCGACGCGGCCGGGTCCGGGGAAATAATCCCATTCCTGCGCATGCGGATAGGGCGTGTCCCAGCCGGCGACGCGCACGATCGGGGCTTCGAGCTGATAGAAGCAATGTTCCTGCACCAGCGACACGATCTCGGCGCCGAAGCCCGAGGTCAAGGTCGCTTCGTGCACGACGACGCAGCGCCCGGTCTTGGCCACGGATTTGACGATCGTGTCGAGGTCGAGCGGCAGGAGGCTCCTGAGATCGATCACCTCGGCATCGATGCCGGCATCCTCGGCGGCGGCGAGCGCCACGTGTACCATCGTGCCGTAGGCGACCACGGTCACAGCCGAGCCCGCACGCCGCACCTCCGCCCTGCCGATCGGGATCGTATAATGTCCTTCCGGCACCTCGCCGAGGTCGTGTTTCGACCAGGGCGTCACCGGCCGTTCGTGATGGCCGTCGAAGGGTCCGTTATAGAGCCGCTTCGGCTCCAGGAACATGACCGGATCGGGATCCTCGATGGCCGCAATCAGCAGGCCCTTGGCGTCATAGGGGTTGGAGGGCACCACCACTTTCAGGCCGCAGACATGGGTAAACAGCGCCTCCGGGCTCTGGCTGTGCGTCTGGCCGCCGAAAATGCCGCCGCCGGTCGGCATGCGCACGACGATCGGGCAGGTGAAATCGCCGTTCGAGCGGTAGCGGATGCGGGCCGCCTCCTGCGTCAGCTGATCGTAAGCCGGATACATATAATCGGCGAACTGGATTTCGACGCAGGGCTTCAGCCCATAGGCGGCCATGCCGATCGCCGTGCCGACAATTCCGGATTCGCTGATCGGCGTGTCGAAACAGCGCGTCGTGCCGTATTTTGCCTGCAGGCCCTGGGTGCAGCGGAAGACGCCGCCGAAATAACCGACGTCCTCACCGAAGACCACGACATTGTCGTCGCGCGCCATCGAGACGTCCATGGCGCTGCGCACGGCCTCGATCATCGTCATCCGGGCCATGTCAGTACCCCGCCTTCTGTCGCTGGCGACGGATGTGCGGCGGCATTTCGGCATAGACGCCCTCGAAAATATCGCGCACCGACGGCTTGCCGCCGTCATGCAGCGTGCCGTGCTGTTCGGCCTGGCGTTGGGCTTCGATCACCTCGTCCATGATCTCGGCCTCGGCCTGGGCATGGCGCTCTTCCGACCAGACGCCCCTGACGATCAGGTGTTTCTTCAATCGCAGGACAGGATCGCCGAGCGGCCAGGCCTCCGATTCCGTCTTCGGCCGATAGGCGCTCGGATCGTCCGAGGTGGAATGAGCGCCGACGCGGTAGGTGACATATTCGATCAGCGTCGGGCCGAGATTGCGCCGTGCCCTTTCCGCCGCCCAGCGGGCAACGGCGTGGACGGCGAGATAGTCGTTGCCATCGACGCGCAGCGCCGGAATGCCGAAACCGAGGCCGCGAGCGGCAAACGTGCCGGAACCGCCACGGGCAATGCCCTGGAAGGTGGAGATTGCCCACTGATTGTTGACGATATTGAGGATGACGGGCGCCTTGTAGGTGGAAGCAAAGACCAGCGCCGAATGGAAATCCGATTCCGCCGTCGAGCCGTCGCCGATCCAGGCGGCCGCGATGCGGCTGTCGTTCTTGATTGCGGAGGCCATGGCCCAGCCGACCGCCTGCACATATTGCGTGGCGAGATTGCCCGAGATTGTGAAGAAGCCATGTTCCTTGGACGAGTACATGATGGGGAGCTGGCGCCCGCGCAGCGGATCGCTCTCGTTCGAGTAGATCTGGTTCATCATCTCGACCATCGGATAGTCGTCGGCGATGAGCAGGCCAGCCTGGCGATAGGTCGGGAAATTCATGTCGCCCTTGCGCAGCGCCTTGCGGAAGGCGCAGCTGACCGCCTCTTCGCCGAGATGCTGCATGTAGAAGGAGGTCTTGCCCTGCCGCTGCGCCATCAGCATGCGGGCATCGAAGGCGCGCAGCTTCATCATGTTGCGAAGCCCGGCCAGCAGTTCCTCGTCGGTCAGCGATCCGGCCCACGGGCCGACGGCCTCACCCTCCCGGTTCAACACGCGGATGATCGAATAGGCGAGCTCGCGAATGTCCTCGGACGCGACATCCACTTCCGGGCGCGGCACCGATCCGGCCTTGGCGATCTTGACGTTGGAGAAATCGGGATGGCCGCCCGGACGGACGGCGGGTTCGGGAACGTGCAGGCTCAAACGAGCAGATTCCACCATATGGTCTTTTTCCTCCCATTATCGGCCCCGCTCCTCTCCTCCAGAAGCAGGACCCACTTGTTACAGGTTGCGGGCGATCACCATGCGCTGCACGTCGCTCGTTCCCTCATAGATCTGACAGATGCGCACATCGCGATAGATGCGCTCCACCGGATAGTCGGCCATGTAGCCGTAACCGCCATGGATCTGGATCGCGTCGGAACAGACGCGTTCGGCCATTTCGGAAGCGAACAGCTTGGCCATCGAGGCCTCCGACAGGCAGGGCAATCCCGCCTCCCGCAGCGAGGCCGCGTGGAACACCAGCTGGCGCGCCGCCTCTATCCGCGTCGCCATGTCGGCGAGCCGGAAAGCGACCGCCTGGTGCTCGACAATCAGCTTGCCGAAGGCGCTCCGTTCCCGGGCATAATCGCGAGCCGCCTCGAAGGCTGCTTTCGCCATGCCGACGGCCTGTGCGGCGATGCCGATCCGCCCACCTTCGAGATTGGCAAGCGCGATACGATAGCCCTCCCCTTCCCCGCCGAGGCGGAACTCAGCGGGGATGCGCATGTTGTTGAAGGCGATCTGGCAGGTGTCGGAGGAATGCAGGCCGAGCTTTTCCTCGACCCGGATCACCTCATAGCCCGGAGTATCGGTCGGCACGATGAAAGCCGTGATCCCTTTCTTGCCGGCATCGGGATCGGTGACGGCAAAGACGATAATGACCTGGCCGTTCTTGCCCGAAGTGATGAACTGCTTGGCGCCGTCGAGCACATAATGATCTCCGTCGCGCCGCGCCCGCGTTTTCAGGTTCGAGGCGTCGGAGCCGGCCTGCGGCTCCGTCAGCGCAAAACCGCCGATCCATTCGCCGCTTGCAAGCTTCGGCAGAAAGCGCTGGCGCTGCTCTTCATTGCCGAATTTCAGGATGGGCACACAGCCGACCGAACTGTGCACGCTCATGATGGTGGAGCAGGGACCGTCGCCGGCAGCGATCTCCTCAAGGGCCGCGGCATAGGCAATGACACCCGTATCCGATCCGCCATAGGCCTCCGGCACCAGCATGCCGAGCAGCCCGAGTTCGCCCATCTCCCGCAATTCCTCACGGGGGAAGAGAGAGTCCCGGTCGCGTTTTGCCGCGCCAGGCGCGAGCCTTTCGCGGGCGAAGTCGCGGGCGAGATCGCGGATCTGCTGCTGAAGTTCGGAAAGGATCATGGGCCTTGCCCTCCCCTAATGCCGCTCGATGGCAACGGCGGTTGCCTCGCCGCCGCCGATACAGAGTGCCGCCATGCCGCGCTTCAGGTCGTAACGGTCGAGCGCCGACAGAAGCGTCACCAGAATACGGGCACCGGACGCGCCGATCGGATGGCCGAGCGCACAGGCGCCACCATGCACGTTCACCTTGTCATGCGGCAGGTCGAGGTCGCGCATGGCCGCCATGGCAACGACGGCGAAGGCCTCGTTGATTTCGAAGAGATCGACATCGGAGAGCGGCAGGCCGGTCCGGTCCGAAAGCTTCTGCAAAGCACCGATCGGCGCCGTGGCGAAGAGATTGGGCGCCTGCGAATGCGTGGCATGGCCGAGGATGGTGGCGAGCGGCTTGAGGCCACGGCGTTCCGCCTGCGAGCGGCGCATGAGGATGAGGGCGGCCGCACCATCGGAAATCGAACTGGAATTTGCCGCCGTCACCGTACCGCCGTCGCGGAAAGCGGGCTTCAGGGTCGGGATCTTGTCAGGCTTTACCTTACCCGGCTGCTCGTCGCGGCTTGCCACCAGTTCGGCCCTGCCGGATTTTATCGTGACGGGCACGATTTCCTTCTCGAAACAGCCCTCGGCAATCGCCTTCTGCGCTCGCGTCAGCGAGGTCACGGCATAGGCGTCCTGCGCCTCGCGCGTGAACTGATAGGCTTCGGCGCAATCCTCCGCGAAGCTGCCCATCAAGCGCCCCTTGTCATACGCATCCTCCAGCCCGTCGAGGAACATATGGTCCACGACCCGCCCATGGCCGAGCCTGTAACCCGCACGGGCACGATCAAGGAGATAGGGCGCATTGGTCATGCTTTCCATGCCGCCGGCGACCGCGATCGAGCCGCTGCCGGCCGCGATCAGGTCATGGGCCATCATGACCGCCTTCATGCCGGAGCCGCACATCTTGTTGACCGTGCTGGCGCCCGTCCCAAAGGGCAGGCCGGCATGGATCGCCGCCTGACGGGCCGGCGCCTGCCCTTGGCCGGCCGGCAATACGCAGCCGAAAACGACCTCATCGATCGCATCGGCCGCAACGCCGCTGCGCAAAAGCGCTGCGCGGATTGCCACGGCGCCCAGTTCCGGGGCGGCCGCATCCCTGAGTTCACCCTGAAAGCTGCCGATCGGCGTGCGGGCCGCGCCGACGATGACGATAGGATCCTGCAAGGTCATGTTTCCTCCTTCGGGCGAGGCGCTCAGCGCGCGCCCATGCGCAACGCGCCGTCGAGGCGGATGACCTCGCCATTCAGCATGTTGTTTTCCAGGATATGGCGCACCAGCGCGGCAAACTCGGCCGGGTGTCCAAGGCGCGGCGGGAAAGGCACGCTCCTGCCGAGCGCCTCGCGCACTTCCGCCGGCATGGCTGCCATCATAGGCGTTTCAAAGATGCCGGGCGCGATCGAGACGGTGCGGATGCCGTGGCGCGCAAGCTCGCGGGCAATCGGCAGCGTCATCGCTGCAACCCCACCCTTGGAGGCGGCATAGGCGGCCTGACCGATCTGGCCGTCGAAGGCTGCGGCAGAAGACGTATTGACGATTACGCCGCGCTCGCCTTCCGCATCCGGCTCTGCCGTCTGGATGGCGGCGGCGGCAAGCCGGGTCATGTTGAACGTGCCGATGAGATTGATGGCGATCGTCCGGGCAAAGCTCTGCAGCCGGTGCGGCCCTTCGCGACCGAGTACTTTCTCCGCAGGCGCAACGCCGGCGCAATTGATAAGCCCGCGAAGCGGGCCGAAGGCGTCGAAGGCCGCGGCAATGACGGCCGCGCCGTCTTTTTCATCGGTCACGTCGGCCTTGACGAAACGTGCCCCCTGCCCGAGTTCGCCGGCGATCGCCGCGCCGGCATCGGGATTGAGATCGGCAATCGTCACGCAGCCGCCTGCTTCGACGAGCATGCGCGCCGTTGCGGCTCCAAGCCCGGAGCCGCCGCCGGTAACGATGAAATTTGCGCCGCGGATCTGCACGGAACGCTCCTCCCTGCCCGGCAGACACTCCTCCAGAGCCCGCCTGAGACACGATTCTAGTCCCTCACCCTATTGCAAGCGATGACAGAATTGCCCCATTATTGCGGACAGTTTTGCCATAGATCGCGGAGCGGCGATGGCTGAGATCGAGCGACGCATGATTGCCCCCGGCTTCGTCGAGGAAGCCCTCGACAGCCTGCGACGGCTGGGAAGGCCGACGGCACCGCTCCTGACCAGGCTCGGCCTGCCGTCAAAGATCGATCAGCCGGTTTCAGCCGAGACCTATGGCGCGCTCTGGCTGGCAATCGCCGCCGAGCTGGACGACGAGTTCTTCGGCATGGGCGGCCGGCCGATGCGCAGCGGCAGCTTCACCTTGCTCTGCCATTGCGTTCTGCACGCACCGACACTCGGCCACGCGCTCAGGCGCGCCTTGCGTTTCCTCGATGTCGTGCTGGACGATCCGCGCGGCACACTGCTTGTCCGCGACGGCCTGGCACAGGTCGAGCTTCGCGATGCCGGCGAGCCGCGTTCCGCCTTTGCCTACCGCACCTACTGGATCATCCTGCACGGCATCATCTGCTGGCTGGTCGGCCGGCGCATCCCGATCCGTCTCGTCGATTTCCGCTGTGCGGAACCCGGCCAGGGCGCCGACTACCGTCTCTTCTTCGGCGCGCCGGTGCGTTTCTCGCAGCCGATCAGCCGGCTCGGTTTCGACAGCGCCATGCTCGACCTGCCGATTTCACGCAGCGAACAGTCCCTCAAGCAGTTCCTGCGCGGCGCCCCTGCCAATATCCTCGTGCGCTACCGCTACGATGCCGGCATCGCCGCCGCCCTGCGCCGCCGCCTCTCCCAAAGCTCTCCCGCAGCCTGGACGGGCTTCCAGACGCTCGCCAGGGATATGCGCATCCCCTCCTCGACCTTGCGGCATCGCCTGCACGACGAGGGTCAGAGCTATGCCGGCATCAAGGACGATATCCGCCGCGACCTTGCCGTCGACATGCTGATGAATACGCAGAAGACCATCGGCGAAATTGCCGTGCAGCTCGGCTATTCCGAGCCCAGCGCCTTCTTTCGTGCCTTCAAGAAATGGATGGGCAAAAGTCCCGAGGCCTATAGGCGCGACGAGGCAAAATCGCCCCGCTGGGAATAGACTTCGATCAAGGGAGCTTTGAACCGGCCGCAACCCGCGCTACATATTTTGGCGGGAGGAATGCCATGTTTGATTTTTCGCTCGGCGAAACCGCGGACGCGATCCGCGAGGCGACGGCGCGATTTGCCGCCGACAATATTGCTCCGATCGCAACGGAGATCGACGAAAGCAACACGTTTCCACGCCAGCTCTGGCCGCAGATGGGTGCGCTCGGCCTGCACGGCATCACCGTCGAAGAGGAGTTCGGCGGGACGGGTCTCGGTTATCTCGACCATGTCGTCGCCATGGAAGAGGTTTCGCGTGCCTCTGCATCCGTGGGCCTGAGTTACGGTGCCCATTCCAATCTCTGCGTCAACCAGATCCGCCGCTGGGCGACGGCGGAGCAGAAGCATCGCTATCTGCCGAAGCTGATTTCCGGCGAGCATGTCGGTTCGCTTGCCATGTCCGAAGCCGGTTCGGGCTCGGATGTCGTTTCCATGCGGCTGAGGGCCGAGCGCAAGGGCGATCGCTTCACTCTCAACGGCACGAAATTCTGGATCACCAATGCGCCGCATGCCGACGTGCTCGTCGTCTATGCCAAGACCGACCCGGCCGCCGGGCCGAAGGGTATTTCGGCCTTCATCATCGAGAAAGGCATGCCCGGCTTCAGCGTTTCCAAGAAGCTCTCAAAGCTCGGCATGCGCGGCAGCGATACGGCCGAACTCGTTTTTCAGGATTGCGAGGTGCCGGCGGAGGCGCTGATGGGGCGCGAAGGCGACGGCGTGAAGATCCTGATGTCGGGCCTCGACTATGAGCGCGCCGTGCTTGCCGCCGGGCCGCTCGGCATCATGCAGGCCTGCCTGGACGTGGTGCTGCCCTACGTGCGGGAGCGCAAGCAGTTCGGCAGGGCCATCGGCGACTTCCAGCTGATGCAGGGCAAGATCGCAGACATGTATGTCGCGCTGAATGCGTCGCGCGCCTATGTCTATTCGGTGGCGCGTGCCTGCGATGCCGGCCGCACGACCCGCTCGGATGCGGCGGCGGCAATCCTCTTTGCCAGCGAAAATGCCGTGAAAGTGTCGCTGGAGGCCATCCAGGCGCTCGGCGGTGCCGGATATACCAAGGAATGGCCGGTCGAGCGCTTCCTGCGCGATGCCAAGCTCTACGATATCGGGGCCGGCACCAACGAAATCCGCCGCTATCTGATCGGCCGGGAGCTCATCGCGTCATGACGGTGATTTCCTCTGACATCGATCGCGACAGCGAGACCTTCAAGGCCAATAGCAGCAAGAACAAGGCACTGATCGACGAGCTCTACGACCGCTCGGCAAAGATCCGCGAAGGCGGTTCGCCATCGGCACGCGACCGCCACACCGGAAAGGGCAAACTGCTGCCGCGCGACCGCATCCAGCTCCTGCTCGACGCGGGGAGCCCCTTGCTGGAGATCGGCACGCTGGCGGCGAACGGCATGTACGGCAACGAGGCGCCCGGGGCAGGGATCATCACCGGCATCGGCCGCGTTCGCGGCCGCGAGGTCATGATCGTCGCCAACGATGCGACGGTAAAGGGTGGCGCCTATTTTCCGATGACCGTGAAGAAACATCTGCGGGCGCAGGAAATCGCCATGCAGAACAGGTTGCCCTGCCTGTATCTGGTCGACAGCGGCGGCGCCAATCTTCCGCATCAGGCCGAGGTCTTTCCCGACCGCGATCATTTCGGGGCGATCTTCTACAATCAGGCGCAAATGTCGGCCGAAGGCATTCCGCAGATCGCCTGCGTCATGGGAAGCTGCACGGCAGGCGGCGCCTACGTGCCCGCCATGTCCGACGAGACGGTCATCGTGCGCAATCAGGGCACGATCTTCCTGGCCGGCCCGCCGCTGGTGAAGGCTGCGACCGGAGAGATCATTTCGGCCGAAGAGCTCGGCGGCGCCGAAACCCATGGCCGCCGCTCCGGTGTCGTCGATCACGTCGCCGAAAATGACGAGCACGCGCTGCTTCTCGTGCGCGATATCGTCGCCAGCCTCAACAGCGTGAAATCAGTCGATATCGACATCCAGCCACCACGCCCGCCGAAGCTCGATCCGGAAGATCTCAACGGCATCATCCCCGAGGATGTGCGCTCGCCCTATGACGTTCGCGAGGTCATCGGCCGCATCGTCGACGGGTCCGAACTGCACGAGTTCAAGCCTCTTTACGGCACGACGCTGGTCTGCGGCTTTGCCCGAATCTGGGGCATGCCGGTCGCCATCGTCGCCAACAACGGCGTGCTGTTTTCCGAGAGCGCCCTGAAAGGCGCGCATTTCATCGAGCTTGCCTGCCAGCGCCGCGTGCCGCTGCTGTTCCTGCAGAATATATCGGGTTTCATGGTCGGCGGACGTTATGAGGCCAGCGGCATCGCCAAGGACGGGGCGAAGCTGGTGACTGCGGTTGCGACCGCCAGCGTGCCGAAAGTCACGGTCATCATCGGCGGCAGTTTCGGCGCCGGCAATTACGGCATGTGCGGCCGCGCCTACCGTCCCCGCTTCCTCTTCACCTGGCCGAACAGCCGCATCAGCGTCATGGGCGGCGAACAGGCGGCTTCCGTGCTTGCCACGATCCGCCGTGATGCCATGGAAGCGCGCGGCGAGACATGGCCGGCAGAGGACGAGGAGGCCTTCAAGGGGCCGATCCGCGCCGGCTACGAGGCCGAGGGCAATCCCTATTATGCCACCGCCCGCCTTTGGGACGACGGCATCATCGATCCGCGCCAGACGCGCGACGTGCTGGGCCTTGCCTTTTCTGCCTGCCTGAATGCGCCGATCCCTCGCGGGACGCGCTTCGGTCTCTTCCGGATGTGAGGTGGCGCGATGATGGAGAGCCTTCTCATTGCCAACAGGGGCGAAATCGCCCGCCGGATCATCCGCACGGCAAAAAGCCTCGGCATCCGCACCATTGCCGTCCATTCCGAGGCCGATGCCGGCCTGCCCTTCGTGGCGGAGGCGGACGAGGCCGTGGCCATCGGCCCGGCGCCTGCACGCGAGAGCTATCTTTCGCAGGCGCGCATTCTGGAGGCCGCCCGCAGGACCGGTGCGGCAGCCATCCATCCCGGCTACGGCTTCCTGTCGGAAAATGCCGAATTTGCCGAAGCCGTCGAGAATGCCGGCATCATCTGGGTTGGCGCGCCGCCGGCGGCCATCCGCGCCATGGGGCTGAAGGACGCGGCCAAGCAATTGATGCAGACGGCCGGCGTGCCCGTGACACCGGGCTATATGGGCGCCGACCAGAGCGACGAAAGGCTTGCGGCCGAAGCGGACGCGACAGGCTATCCCGTGCTTGTCAAAGCCGTCGCCGGCGGCGGCGGCAAGGGCATGCGCCGCGTCGATCGGCCGGAAGACTTCGCCGAGATGCTCGCTTCCTGCCGCCGCGAGGCGGCCTCCTCCTTCGGCGATGATCGCGTGTTGATCGAGCGCTATATCGCCAATCCGCGCCATATCGAGGTACAGGTCTTCGCCGACCGTTTCGGCAATTGCGTTCATCTCTTCGAGCGCGACTGCTCGCTGCAGCGCCGGCACCAGAAAGTAATCGAGGAAGCGCCCGCACCCGGCCTCGATGCCGAAACCCGCGCCTCGATCTGTGAGGCGGCGGTCAAGGCTGCAAAGGCGGTGAACTATATCGGGGCCGGCACTATCGAATTCATCGCCGACGCTTCCGAGGGCCTGCGTCCGGACCGCATCTGGTTCATGGAGATGAATACAAGGCTGCAGGTGGAACATCCCGTCACGGAGACCATCACCGGTGAGGACCTGGTATTCTGGCAATTGCAGGTCGCCGCAGGCCAGCCGCTGCCGAAGGGGCAGGACGAGATAACCATGCAAGGCTGGGCTTTCGAGGCTCGCCTTTACGCCGAAAACCCTGCCGCCGGCTACCTGCCGTCGATCGGGCGCCTGGATCATCTGCGCCTGCCCGCAGACACCAGGGTCGATAGCGGCGTCGAGGAAGGCAACGAGATCACCGCCTTCTACGATCCGATGATCGCCAAGATCATTACCCATGGCCGCAATCGTCAGACAGCGCTCTCCAAACTCGTCAAAGCCTGTGAAAGCATTGAAATCTGGCCGGTAAAATCCAATGCCGGCCTTCTCGCCCGCGTCGCCGCCGATGCGGACTTCCGCGCGGCAAGGGTCGATACCGGCTTCCTCGACCGCCACGGCGAGACCCTGCTGCCGAAAGAGCCGGATGCGGCGACAATCGACCGGGCGGCGACGGCCCTGGCCACGATTGGCGAAACCGATCCCTGGTCGGCGCTCGCCGGACTGCGCATTGCGGGCGCAAGCGATGGCCGCACGCGTGTGCGCGTCGGCGATCATCTCTACTGGGGGCATGTCCGCCCCGCTCCTGGCATCAATGCCGTCCGCATTGGCGAAACCACCGTTCTCTTCGATGCCGGCAATGCCTGGCCGATCGGCCCTGCCGCGGCCAGCGAAATCGAAGCGCATCAGGGCGCGGGCGACGGTGCGATCCTCTCGCCGATGCCGGGCCTCGTCATTTCCGTCGATGTCGCGGAAGGCGACCGCGTCGCCAGGGGCGACCGCCTGCTGACGGTCGAGGCGATGAAGATGGAGCATACGCTGCGCGCGCCCTTTGACGGCGTCGTCGGCAAGTTGCCGGTTTCGGTGGGCGCCAGGGTTTCTGAAAACCAGCTCGTCGTCAGCGTCATGAAGGGAGAGGATTGATGGCCGGCCGCTACTTCGACGAATGGGCTGTCGGCGACCGCATCGCCCATGAGATCCGCCGCACGGTCACGGAAACCGACAACCTGCTCTTCACCGCGCTCTCCCATAACCCGCAGCCGCTGCATCTCGATGCCGACTATGCGGCGGGCACGGAATTCGGCCGCATCGTCGTCAACGGAACTTTCACCTTCGCGCTTACCGTCGGGCTCTCGGTTGGCGACACGACACTTGGCACGCTTGTCGCCAATCTCGGCTATGACAAGGTGACGATGCCCAAGCCCGTCTTCATCAGTGACACGCTTCGGGTGGAGACCGAGGTGACGGAACTCCGGCGTTCCAACTCCCGGCCCGATGCCGGGATCGTCACATTCCGGCATATCACGCTGAACCAGCGAAATGAGATCGTCTGCCAGTGCCTGCGCACGGCCATGCTGCAGGTGAAGCCATCATGAGGCTGCGCTCGCTGCTTTTCGTGCCCGGCGACCGGCCGGAGCGTTTCGACAAGGCGGTCGCCTCCGGCGCCGATGCCGTCATCCTCGATCTGGAAGATTCCGTTTCCGCGCCGAACAAGCCGCAGGCACGGGAGGCCGTGCGCGACTTCGTCACGCGCCGCGCCGCCGATGCAAAGCTCGTCGTTCGCATCAATCCCCTCGCCACGCCAGCCTGCGATGACGACCTCATGGCACTTGCGGATATCAACGCCTTCGCGATCATGTTGCCGAAGGCCGAAGGCGCATCGTCAGTGCGCCGGCTCGCAAGCCGCCTGTCATCCGCCGTCCCCATCCTGCCAATCGCGACGGAGACACCGGCTGCCATTTTCGAGATCGGCAGCTACAGGGATGTCGCCTCTCATCTTTGCGGACTGACCTGGGGCGCGGAAGATTTGCCCGCCGCCATCGGTGCCGCTGCCGCCCGCGAGGCGGACGGACGCTACACCGCCCCCTATGAGCTCGCCCGCTCACTGGTGCTGTTTGGCGCCCATGCCGCCACGGTTCCCGCCATCGAGACCGTCTATCCCGACTTCCGCGATCTCGGCGGCCTCGCGGCCTATGCCGGGCGTGCGCGGCGTGACGGGTTCTCGGGCATGATGGCGATCCACCCGAGCCAGGTCGAACCGATCAACCACGCTTTCACACCCGACGCTGCGGAGATCGCCTGGGCGGAAAAAGTCGCGAGCGCCTTCGCGGCTTCGCCTGACAGCGGCGTCGTCCAGATCGACGGACGCATGCTCGACCTGCCGCACCTGAAACTGGCAAAGCGCATTCTGGAGGCGGGAAAACGATCGGATGAAGGATGACTGTCCTTCTCGGCTCTGCCGGGCGACCGCGAGAAACCGGCAGACGCGGGGATATGGGACACGGTTCGCGGGGTCTGAAGCGCCCAATGAATAGGCAAATTAACCCATATGTCGTGAACAGAACATCAGATGTCGTATTTTCTCGGCTCAACGCACAGCTGTGCAAAGCTATTTCCGATGTCGAATTCTCTTGATAGCAGGTTCTTTCCGATGGAACTTCCGAGTGAATTTTGAAATCAATCAATAATAACGGCAATTAATAGAATTGAATAGGCACATAGTCATCTCAAATCCTAGCTATATTTCATATATAATTGGAATATAGGCCACCACAACGACCAAGATACCAGAACGTCAAGCATCGATGTTCAACGAAAATTTCGCGAAATTTGGACATGAATATTTTATGACAGAAACTTTCTACTCTTTTCATGTCATAGAAACTTCATTGGTGGCCGCAAATTGAACCAGTTAATAGGGCGTGCGCTCAAGAGGGGGCGCGTCCTATTTTTCGAGGGTTCTCATGCAAGCCAAGCTTCTCGGCGCCGTAGGCGCCCTTCTCGCTTCAGCTTTCGTCGCTGCTGGTCCCGCCGCTGCTGCCGAAAAGACCAAGATCGACTTCTGGTTCGGTAACTCGGGCGATATCGCCACGCGCGTTCAGGAACAGTGCGACCGTTTCAACAAGTCGCAGAACGACTACGAAGTCGTCTGCACCAGCCAGGGTTCTTACGACGCCTCGCTGCAGAACACGATCGCCGCTTTCCGCGCCGGCAAGCAGCCGACCATCGCACAGGTTTCCGACGCCGGCACGCTCGACATCATGCTGTCTGGCGCCTACTACCCGGCCAACAAGCTCATGACCGACATGGGCTACAACGTTGACTGGAACGACTACTTCTCCGGTATCGCCGGCTATTACGCAACGTCGAAGGGCGACATGTACTCGTTCCCCTTCAACTCCTCGACCGCCCTTCTCTACTGGAACAAGGACGCCTTCGCCAAGATCGGCAAGGACCATGCTCCGGCCACCTGGAAGGAAGCTGGCGAAGATTTCAAGGCTCTGAAGGACGCAGGTTACGCCTGCCCGCTCGGCTTCGACATCTCCAACAACGAAGTCTGGCAGTTCATCGAGCAGTTCGAAGCCGTCAACGGCGAGCCGATCGCTACCAAGAAGAACGGCTTTGAAGGCCTCGACGCCGAGCTGGTGTTCAACAAGAACCCGATGCTCGTCAACTTCGTCAAGGACCTGAAGGGCTGGTACGACGCCAAGGAAGCCGTCATCAAGAACAAGGCTGTCGGCCAGACCTTCGTCGAAGCCTTCGCCGCCGGCGATTGCCAGGTCATCCTGACCTCGGTCGGCGACCACGGCAATATCGGCCGCACCGCCAAGCAGGGCATGAACTGGGGCGTTGCCATGCTCCCGACCTACGGCGATGCAACCCGTCACAGCTCCTATGTTGGCGGCGCTTCGCTCTGGGTTCTGAAGGGTCACTCGGACGCCGAATACAAGGCTGCCGCTGCCTTCTTCAACTTCATCGCAAAGCCGGAAGAAGCTCTCACCTGGTCGACCGTCACCGGCTACATCCCGGTTCGTAACTCGGGCTTCGAATATCTGAAGAAGCAGGGCTTCTACGACAAGGCTCCCTATGCCGGTCGCGAACTCGCCATTCAGAGCCTGACCGCCTCCCCGGCCGGCGACACGTCTGCCAAGGGCATCCGCCTCGGCGGCCTGCTCCAGGTCCGTACCGAAATCGCCAACGGCCTGCAGGCAATCTTCGTCAACAATGCCGACGTGCAGACTTCGCTCGACTCCGCTGCCGACCGCGGCAACCAGTTGCTGCGTCGCTTCCAGCAGACCTACAAGGGCGTTCAGCTGCCCTAACCGACTGATATGAGCCGCACCCGGCCCGCTTCTGGCGCGCCGGGTGCGTCTTTGTACATTCCCTACCGGCTGCGGCGGTGCGATCGCCGTCCGCGCCAGAACCAAACCAGGACGAAAACGACCACTCATGGAAAAGCGCGTCACTTTCTCCTCGACGACGATCGGCCTTCTCTTCGCATTTCCGATGCTGTTGCTGATCTTCGTCTTCTTCTACTGGCCGAGCGCGCAGGCGCTGTATTGGGCGTTCACGCTCGAGCAGCCATGGGGCGGCGGCAATGCCTGGGTCGGTTTCGACAATTTCAAGCAACTGCTGAGCGACCCGATCTACTGGGATTCCATCACCCGCAGCATGATCTTCGGCTTCGCCTCGACCGCCATTGCCATGGGCCTGGCGCTCATTCTGGCGCTTCTGACCGATCGTGAACTGCGCGGCCACAAGATCTATCGCTCGGTCTTCATCTGGCCCTATGCGATCGCCGCTCCCGCGCTCGGCCTTGCCTTCCGCTTCATCCTGGCGCCGGAAGCCGGCCTTCTGTCGGTCATCAACCATGTCTGGCCCGGTCTCTGGAACCCCGCTTTCGACGGCAAGGATGCGATGATCGCCGTCATCATCGCCTTCTCCTGGAAATATATCGGCTACAACTTCATCTTCTTCCTGTCGGCGCTGCAGGGCATCCCCCGCTCGCTGATCGAGGCGGCCGCCATGGACGGCTCGGGGCCGATGCGCCGCATGCGGGATATCCAGCTGCCGCTGCTGACCCCGACATTGTTCTTCCTGCTCGTCATCAACATTACCGAGAGCTTCCAGGATTCCTTCGGTATCGTCGATGTCATGACCCAGGGCGGCCCGGCGCGCGCCACCGAACTCATGGTCTACAAGATCTATTTCGACGGCTTCAAAGGCCTCGATTATTCGGGCGCCGCAGCCCAGTCCATGATCCTGATGGGCCTCGTCATCCTGCTTACCATCTTCCAGTTCCGCTTCATCGAGCGGCGCGTGCACTACAAGTGAGGTCGCGGACATGATCGAACGCACGCCAATCTTCAATTTCGTCTGCTACACCCTGCTGGCTGTCGGCCTGGTGATCGCGCTTCTGCCCTTCCTGATCGTCATCGTGGCATCGACGCTCGATCTCGAGACGGTCAACCGGGTGCCGCTGCCGCTCATTCCGAGCAGCCATTTCTGGGAGAACGTGCAGACCGCCTGGGTTCGCGCCGATCTCGGCAACAAGCTGTTCCACAGCATCATCTTCGCCGCCACGGTCGGCGCCGGCAAGGTCATCCTCTCGGCCATGGCCGCCTTCTCGATCGTCTATTTCCGTTTCCGCGGCCGCTACCTGATCTTCTGGATCATCTTCATCACGCTGATGCTGCCGCTCGAAGTGCGTATCGTGCCGACCTACTCGATCGCCGCCAATGCGCTTCAGCCCTTCCAGTCCATCCTTGATGTGACCGGCATCACCTGGCTGATCGCGCAGATCACCGGCATCCAGGTCAAGTTGGAATGGGGCCTGCTGAACTCCTATCCGGGTCTGGTCCTGCCGATGGTGGCAACGGCAACCGGCACCTTCCTCTACCGCCAGTTCTATCTGACGGTTCCGGACGAGCTGGCCGAGGCATCGAAGATGGACGGGTCCGGCCCGGTCCGCTTCTTCTGGGACGTGCTTCTGCCGCTGTCGCGCCCGAACATGATCGCGCTTTTCACCATCATGTTCGTCTGGGCCTGGAACCAGTATCTCTGGCCGCTTCTGATTACCACCGATCCGAGCTTCGGTATCGCTGTTACCCAGCTGAAGACGCTCATTCCCTCCGAATTCGGCCTGCCCGACTGGAACGTCGCTATGGCCGGAACATTGATCATCATGTCGCCGCCGCTGATCCTCGTCATCCTGATGCAGCGTTGGTTCGTGCGCGGCCTAATCTCCACCGAGAAGTGAAAGGAACAGACCCTTGGCACCGATCTCCATCCGTGGCGTGAAGAAAAGCTATGGCAAGAACGCCGTCGTTCACGGCGTCGATCTCGAAATCCAGTCGGGCGAATTCATCGTCATCCTCGGCCCGTCCGGCTGCGGCAAGTCCACGCTTCTGCGCATGATCGCCGGCCTGGAAGAAATCACCGGCGGCGAAATCGCCATCGACGGCCGCGTGGTCAACCAGCTTGAGCCGCGCGAACGCGGCTGCGCGATGGTCTTCCAGAACTATGCGCTTTATCCGCACATGAGCGTTGCCGAAAACATCGGCTACGCGCTCAAGGTTTCGGGCGTGCCGAAAGCCGAGCGCGACCGCCGCATCGCCGAAGTCGCCAAGGCGCTCAGCCTCGAGCCCTTCCTGGAACGCCGACCGGCAGCCCTGTCCGGCGGTCAGCGCCAGCGCGTCGCCATGGGCCGCGCCATGATCCGCGAGCCGAAGGTTTTCCTCTTCGACGAACCTCTGTCCAATCTCGACGCCAAGCTGCGTATCGCCATGCGCGCGGAAATCCGCCGCCTGCACCGCCGCCTCGGCGCCACCTCGATCTTCGTGACCCACGACCAGAACGAGGCCATGACGCTGGCCGACCGCATCATCGTCATGAATGCCGGCAATGTCGAACAGGTCGGCACGCCGGAAGAGGTCTACCACTATCCCGCAAGCCGCTTCGTCGCCGGCTTCGTCGGCACCCCGGCCATGAACCTGCTGGAGGGCCGCGTCAACGAAAACGGCACCTTCATCTATGACGAAGGCCGCAGCGTCGCGCTTCCGGCCGAACGCGGCAAGCAGCTTGCCGGCCAGCGCGTCGTGCTCGGCGTGCGTGCCGAAGCCGCCCGCCTCGTTTCCCCGGATGCACCCGGCGCACTCGTCGCCACCGCCGATTTCATCGAAGAACTGGGCGCGAGCCGCGTCGTGCATGCCGATTTCGATGGCCTGCCCTTCGCTGTCGCGATGACCGGTTCGGTCTCGCTGAAGACCGGCGACCGGATCGGCATCGCGATCGATCAGGATTCGATCCATCTCTATTCGGCCGACACCGGCGCAGGCCTCGTCGCCCCGGCTCGCGCGAACGCCAAGACCGTCGACGCCTGAGCCTGCCAGCCATGAGCAATTTTTCCGATCTCGCGACCGGCGACCGCAACCTCGTTGCGGTTGCCGTGGAAGCGCTTGCCGCCCCGTCAGCCGCCTTCTTCGACGAGGCACGGGCCGCAGCATTGACGCGAGCCGAACATGACCGGCTGGCTGCGACGCAGCCGGCCCTCTCGACGATCGAAGTGGTCCATGCCGATAGCGGCATTGAAGCGGCCAGCGGCATCGTCGTCGCTGCGTGGAATGCCGAACGTCTGAAGTACCACGCGCCTTCGGTCGAACTCGTTTCCCAAAGCGGTGCCGATATCCTGCTGCTGACCGAGGCCGATCTCGGCATGGCACGCGCCGGCAACCGCCATACCGTTGCCGATCTCGCCCGCGATCTTGGCATGTCCTATGTCTTCGGCGTGGAATTCATCGAGCTCGGCCTCGGGGATTCGCGCGAGCGCGAATGGCACAAGGGCGAAACGAACGCAGTCGGTTTTCACGGCAATGCGCTGCTGTCGCGCCTGCCGGTGACGGACGCCGCACTCATCCGCCTCGACGATGGCGGCAATTGGTGGACGGATGCGAAGGACGGTCAGGGCCGGATCGGCGGACGCATGGCGATTGCCGCGAGGATCGAGACTTCACTCGGGCCGATCCTCGCCGTCAGCGTGCATCTGGAAAGCAAGACCGATATCGAGGATCGCGCCGGGCAGACGCGCAGGCTGATCGCGGCCGTTGAAAAGCTGGCCGGAAACCTGCCTGTGGTGATCGGCGGAGACTTCAACACCAATAGCCTTCCGGCCGGCACGCGCGAACCGGAAGCCCACGAACCGCTGTTCGGCCTGCTTGCCGAAGCCGGCTACCGCTGGGAGGCAGCCAACGACTTCGCACTCACGCAGCGCACGCGTCCGGACGGCACTCCGCAGCCGCCTTTCGCCCGGCTTGACTGGCTGTTCACCCGCGGGCTTACGGCAAGCCAAGCCGTGACCGTTCCCGCCGTCGATGCCGACGGCGCAGCGATCTCGGACCACGACCTCGTCAAGGCCCGGTTTTCCACGCTCTGATCAGCCACGGACAAAGAGCCGCAGCCCGGCAGGCCCGCCGAATGGCGGCCTGCCGTTTCCCCGAATTCCCTGCGGAATGTCTCCCCGACGATGCTTCTGCCAGAGAGGTCCTCTTCGCTGCGACTTTGGGGAAAGATGTTGTGAAATTGAGAAAGCGAACGCCTATATAGTCGCCGAGTCTGTTTGAAAGGAAATCCGTCATGACTATCAATGGAAGCCTGCTCGTCGCGGGATCGGAAAAGCGCGGCACGCGCGGGGAACTCTACGGCATCGAGGCAGCCACCGGGACGCCCTTGCCCGTTTCCTTTGGCGGCGCCTCTGCCGAAGACGTCGAGGAGGCGACCAGGGCTGCATGGGAGGCCTTCGCCTCCTACCGGGAAACCGATCTCGAAACGCGGGCGGCCTTCCTTGAAACGATCGCCAGCGAGATCGAAGCGATCGGTGACGAACTGATCGTGCGGGCGATGGCGGAGACCGGGCTCCCACGCGGGCGCCTGGAAGGCGAACGTGCCCGCACCACCGGACAGCTTCGGCTGTTTGCGAAGGAGGTCCGTGACGGCCGCTTCCAGGAACTTCGTTTCGACGGCGCCGATCCCTCCCGCAAGCCGGTTCCGAAGCCGGATCTGCGCCTGCGCAACGTTCCCCTTGGCCCGGTCGCCGTTTTCGGCGCATCGAACTTTCCGCTCGCCTTCTCGGTCGCCGGCGGTGACACGGCGTCTGCGCTGGCGGCAGGATGCCCTGTCGTCGTCAAGGCGCACTCCGCCCATCCGGGCACATCGGAACTGGTCGGCCGCGCCGTACAGCGCGCCGTCGCCAAGGCTGGCCTGCATGCCGGCACTTTCGCGCTTCTTTTCGATACCGGTTTCGAGGTCGGGCAGAAGCTGGTGGCCGATGCCAGAATCAGAGCCGTCGGCTTCACCGGCTCACGCCGGGGCGGCACGGCGCTGATGAAGATCTCGTCCGAACGCAAGCAGCCGATCCCGGTTTATGCGGAAATGAGCAGCATCAACCCGGTCATCTTCTTCCCCCATGCGCTGAAAACCCGCGCGGCGGAGATCGCGACCGCCTTCGTGGGCTCGCTGGTTCTGGGTGCGGGACAATTCTGCACGAATCCCGGCCTCATTCTTGCCGTCGATGGCGAGGGCCTGGATACTTTCATTGCCAGGGCACGCGAGCTTCTGCCTGACGTCAGCGCCCAGACGATGCTGACGGGCTCCATCGCCAAGGCATTCTGCGATGGTGTCGCCCGGCTGGAAAAACATCCCGAAGTCCGCCTTGTCGCCAATGGCAAGCCCGGCAGCGAATTCGAAGGCACGGCCGCTCTCTTCGAGACGACGGCTGCGGCATTCCTGGCGCATCATGAGCTTCAGGACGAAATTTTCGGTGCAGCCGGTCTCATCGTGCGCTGCCGCGATCTCGCTGAACTCGAACGCGTCCTCGACGGTCTCGAAGGTCAGCTGACCGTTGCCCTGCATATTGCGAGCGAAGACGAGCCGGACGCGAAGCGCCTCGTTCCCAAGCTGGAAATGCTTGCCGGACGCCTGCTCGTGAATGGCTTCGGAACCGGTGTGGAAGTATCGCCCGCGATGGTCCACGGCGGCCCCTATCCGGCAACGGCCGACGGCAGGTCGACGTCGGTCGGGACGCTCGCCATCTACAGGTTCCTGCGCCCGGTTTCGTATCAGGACTTTACGACCGAGCTGCTTCCGGCTCCGCTGCGGTGATCGGCCGGGGCTTGCCGGCCTCGATACGGCGGTCTCCTGGAAGAGACCGTCGAAAGGCCGGCAAGCCCCAGCACGGCTGGAAAGAGACATCCATCTTAAGACCGGTGCAGCGTCAGCATGCGCGGAGCCGCATTCGCAAAACCGTCATTTTGCCAGTGACATTGGCTCCATTCTCTGCAAGAAAGAGTGCCGTTGAGAGACAGGGGCGCCCGTTTGCAGGAACGGGCTGAGAAGCACCCTTCGAACCTGAACCGGATAATGCCGGCGGAGGGAGTCGCTCGGGTCACAATCTGCTTCATCGCATGATCGTTCCCGCGCCTGCCCCGCCTGAAAGGGGTACGATGGAGAACAAGACACCCGGGGCACTGTTGACGGCGATGCGCGCAAAGCCGCCGCTCGTGCAGTGCATCACCAATTATGTCGCCATGAACATCGCCGCCAACGTGGTGCTTGCTGCCGGAGCGTCGCCCGCCATGGTTCACGCCGCCGAAGAGGCGGGCGAATTTGCGGCGATCGCCGGAGCTTTGACGATCAATATCGGCACGCTTTCCACCCAATGGATCGACGGCATGCAGGCGGCGGCAACGGCCGCGAATGCGGACGGCAAGCCGTGGGTCCTTGATCCGGTCGCTCACTTCGCAACGTCCTTCCGCCGCAAGGCGGTTGCCGATCTGCTGGCGCTTCGCCCGACGATCATCCGCGGCAACGCCTCCGAGATCATCGCTCTCGCCGGCGGCGAAAGCCGCGGCCAGGGCGTCGACAGCCGTGACCCGGTCGAACAGGCCGAGGCATCCGCGCGGCTGCTTGCCGAACGGCATGGAACGGTCGTCGCCGTTACCGGCGTCGTTGATTTCGTGACCGACGGAGCGCAGGCGCTGCGCATCGAAGGCGGTTCGCCGCTGATGCCGCAGGTGACCGCGCTTGGCTGCTCGCTGACCTGCCTGACCGGCGCCTTTGCTGCCACCATTCCGGCAGATCCTTTCGCAGCCGCTGTCGCAGCGCTTGCCACTTTCGCGGTCGCCGGCGAGGAGGCCGCGAAGGAAGCGACCGGCCCCGGCTCGTTCTCGTGGCGCTTCCTCGATGCGCTTTGTGCGCTCGATGGCGCAAAACTCGATGCGCAAGTTAGGATCGGTGGCGCATGAAACGTTTCGATCTTTCCCTCTATCTGGTTCTCGATCCCGATCTCTGCGCTGGCATCGGCATGGTCGAGACGGCGCGGCTTGCCGTGGCCGGCGGCGCGACGATGGTGCAGCTTCGCGACAAGCATGGTGGGACGGCAAGGCTGATCGAGACCGGTCTTGCCCTGAAAGAGGTCCTGAAGGGCACCGACGCATTGCTGATCGTCAACGACGACGTGGAGGCGGCGATTGCGATCGGCGCCGATGGATTGCATATCGGCCAGGACGATATGGGACCGGCCGCCGCGCGCGCAATGATCGGACCGGACATGATCCTCGGCCTGTCGGTGGAGACGGAGGCTCTGGCAGCGGCCATTGAACCAGGGATCGTCGATTATGCCGGTATCGGGCCGGTCTTTGCCACCCCCACCAAGACCGACCACAAGCAGCCGATCGGCTTCGACGGGTTGGCGAAGTCGGTGGAAGCGGCACCGGTTCCCACGGTTGCGATCGGCGGCCTGAAGAGCGAACATGTCGCTTCCGTCTTTGCAGCAGGCGCCGATGGGCTTGCCGTCGTCTCGGCGATCTGCGGTACGCCGGACCCGAAGGCCGCGACGATCCGTATCGCCAAAGAAATCAGAAAGGCCGGCCGATGATCCGCAACGTCCTGTCCATCGCAGGTTCCGATCCTTCCGGCGGCGCCGGCATCCAGGCCGATCTGAAGGCTTTCTCCGCCCGCGGCGTCTATGGCATGGCGGCGCTGACGGCACTGACGGCGCAGAACACGCGGGGTGTAACCGGTGTGCATCTCGTGCCGCCGCAGTTCGTTTCCCAGCAGATCAAGGCGGTCTTCGCCGATGTGCGCGTCGATGCGGTCAAGATCGGCATGATCGCCAATGCCGGCATTGCCGAAGCGGTCGCCGAGGCGCTGGCGCCTCATCGCGGCATTCCCATCGTCGTCGATCCGGTCATGATCGCCAAAGGCGGAGCGGCACTTCTCGACCCCCAGGCTGTCGATGCGCTGACGCGGCACCTGCTGCCGCTTGCCACGCTGCTCACGCCCAACCTGCCGGAAGCCGCAGCCCTGCTGCACGAAGAAGTTGCCAAAAGCCGCGAGCAGATGGCCTCGCAGGCTGAGCGTCTGCGCGCGCTCGGCCCGGCCGCGGTGCTGGTCAAGGGCGGGCATCTCGAGAGCGACGAAAGCCCCGATGTTCTGTCGACTGCCTCCGGCCTGCATTGGTTCGAGGCGAAACGTGTTCCTACGAAGAATACGCACGGAACGGGCTGTACCCTTTCCAGTGCGCTTGCTGCCGAACTCGCAAAGGGTGTCTTGCCGCAAGCGGCTGTCGCGACTGCAAAAACCTATCTTGCGCAAGCAGTCGCCGCCGCGGGCGAGTTGACGGTCGGTTCCGGCCATGGGCCTGTCCATCATTTCCACGCCCTGTGGAAAGACGCCGCACTCTAATCCCGATCACAAATCCGATAGTGGACAAGCGGCCCGGTCAATCCGGGCCGCTTTGTTTTGCCTACCCTCAGTTGAGCAGGGGCATCAGGCAAAAAAGCCTGTTGACATGGCCGCTCAGATATCCAAAGCTATCTCATTAAAAGGGGATACATTCCGCAATAACGGAATAATTGGAGGAATTCGGGTGTCGGACCTGCTTGTGAGCTTATATTCCGCAAAGCTCGCCGAACTGAGAGGCAAAGCCGACTCCGTCGGCATCACCATCCGCCCGGCCCTGCCGCCGGAACTTCACGTCGTCATCGGCTGGGTGCGCGAACATTTCAGCGAAAACTGGGCGAGCGAAGTGGCGGTCGCCTTTTCCCGCCAGCCTGTCGCCTGTCTCATCGCCGTCGAGAACGGCAAACTTCTCGGCTTTGCCTGTTACGACACGACCGCCCGCGGCTTCTTCGGCCCGACCGGCGTCGATCCCGCAGCGCGCGGCAAGGGCATCGGCCTCGCCCTCTTTTCCGCCTGCCTGCAGACCATGAAGACGCTGGGGCACGCCTATGCCTTCATCGGCGATGCCGGCCCCGTCGATTTCTACGTCAAGACCGCCGGCGCGGTCGAGATTCACGCCCCCGACAAGGGCATTTACGAAGGCATGCTGCGAAGCCAGCCGAAATGACCATCTGATACCGGAGTTTGAAATAGTGTCCTCGACCCCGCTCGCTCTCTTCGTCGGCCTTCCCAATCCGACGCTTTCGGACGACGAATTCGCCCTCTTCCGCGAGACCAATCCGCTCGGCCTCTTCGTCGGTCGCCGCAACCTGCGCAATCCGGAACAGGCAAAGATCCTGATCGAGCGTTTCCGCGAGGCCGTCGGTCGCGACGATGCGCCCGTCTTCACCGACCAGGAAGGCGGACGCGTGCAGCATCTCGATGCCGGCCCCTGGCCGCTCTTCCGCAGCTTCGGCCAGTTTGCCGAGCTCGCACGCCATGACTTCGAACTCGGCAGGACGGCCCTGCGTCTTTCCTCGCAGGCCATGGGCGCGATGATGACAGAGCTCGGCCTTTCGAGCGGCTGCTCGCCGGTTCTCGACCTCGTGTTTGAGACGACGAGCGCTGTTATCGGCGCCCGCTCCTTCGGTCCGGATCCGGATTTCATCGCGGCCCTCGGCCGCCAAGTCGTGGATGGCCTGCTTGAGACCGGCAACATGCCGGTCATGAAGCACATTCCGGGCCACGGCCGCGCCACGCTCGATTCCCACAAGGAGCGCCCTGTTGTCGACGCCTCGCGCGAGACGCTCGTTTCCACCGACTTCAAGCCTTTCGTAGCGCTGAAGGATACGCCCTGGGCGATGGTCGCCCATGTCGTCTACTCCGCTTACGATGCCGAGCTTCCGGCCTCCATCTCGCCGATCATGCATGACGTGATCCGCAACGACATGGGTTATGACGGCGTCCTGATTTCCGACTGCATCTTCATGGAGTCGCTGCGGGGCACCCTGCCGGAACGCGTCACCCAGGTTCTCGATGCCGGTTTCGACATCGCCCTGCACAGCCACGGCGACCTCAAGGAAAGCGAAGCCGCCGCCAAGGCCGCGCGTCCGCTGACCGAGGCTGCGCAGAAGCGTATCGCCGCAGGCAAGGCTCGCCTCGGCAATCTCAGGATCGACTATCGCGCTGCCCACGCGGAGGTCGAAGCCATGTTTGCAAGCGCGCTGGTCTCCTGACCGGCGCCATTATTTTTCACCGCATAAGAAAAGGGGAATTTGACATGAAGAAATATCTTTTGGCCGCTGCTGCCCTGACCATGCTGTCAGGCTCGGCCATGGCACAGACCATCCTGACGGCCAATATCGAGCCGGCCACGACCTGGGTGCGCAACTTCAACCCGTTCAACCAGACATCGTCGCGCCAGTCGACGCTCGACTTCATCTACGAGCCGCTCGTCATCTTCAACCGCTTCGACAGCAACAAGCCGGTCTATCGCCTGGCCGAGAGCTTCAAGCTTTCCGACGACCTCAAAAGCATCGATTTCAAGCTGCGCCCGAACCTGAAGTGGTCGGACGGCCAGCCGCTGACCTCTGCCGACGTCAAGTTCACCTACGATTATCTCAAGAAGTTCCCGGCGCTCGACTTCGTCAGCATCTGGACCTTCATCACCGACGTTCAGGCGGTCGATGCCCAGACGATCCGCTTCACGCTCGCCAACCCGAGCTCGCTTGCAGCCGAGCAGCTCTCGCAGCTGCCGATCGTGCCCGAGCATGTCTGGAAGGACGTTGCCGACCCGGTCACCTATGCCAACGAAAACCCTGTCGGCAGCGGCCCGCTGACGGAAGTGCCGCGCTTCACCGGCCAGACCTACGACCAGTGCCGCAACCCGAACTACTGGGATGCCGAGCACCTGAAAGTCGACTGCATGCGCTTCCCGCAGCTTGCGGACAACAACCAGATCCTGACCGCGACCGCCGACGGCACGCTCGACTGGGGCGTCTCCTTCATTCCCGATATCGACAATGTCTACGTATCGAAGGATCCGGCCCACTATCACTACTGGTATTCGCCGAGCAGCATGGTCGCCTTCCTGTTCAACCTCGAAACCTCCAACGAGGGTAACAAGAAGGCCTTCAACGACGTGAAGTTCCGTCGCGCGGTCTCCATGGCGCTCGACCGCAAGACGATGATCGATGTCGCCGGCTACGGCTATCCGACGTTGAACGAAGACCCGGGCCTGATGGGCGAGCTCTACAAGAGCTGGGCGGACCCGTCCGTCAAGGCCGACTTCGGCAAGTTCGGCGCCTATGACGCCGATGCCGCCAAGGCATTGCTCGACGAAGCCGGCTATGTCGACAAGGATGGCGACGGCCTGCGCGACAATCCGGACGGCTCGAAGATCTCCTTCTCGATCATCGTTCCGAATGCCTGGACGGACTGGATCGACACGGTCAACATCGCCATCGAGGGCATGCAGGCCGTCGGCATCGATGCCAAGATCGAGACGCCGGAAGAAGCCGTCTGGACCTCCGACCTCATCGACGGCAAGTTCGATGCGGCGATCAACAGCCTGCCGGCATCGGCCTCGCCCTACTATCCCTACAAGCGCGCCTTCAGCGCTTCGGACAAGGGCAAGACCCGCTTCACCGCCCAGCGCTGGTTCAGCCCGGAAGTGGAAGATCTGGTGACCCAGTTCACCCACACGGCCGATCTCGACAAGCAGAAGGAAGCGATGAACAAGGCTCAGCGCATCGTTGCCGAAAACATGCCGATGATTCCGGTCTTCAACAATCCGAACTGGTATCAGTACAACACCAAGCGCTTCACCGGCTGGTCCACGAAGGAAAACCCCTTCGTCAATCCGTCCATCTCGCGCACCAACCCGGCACGTCTCCTGAACCTGCTGGCGCTCGAGCCGGTCAAGTAAGCCATTAGCAAAGGCGGGAGCGGCGCGGCAGGCGCCGCTCCTGTTTTGACGGAGTCCCCATGGCCTTTCTGCTTCGCCGCCTCGCCTTTTACCTGGCGGCCTTCATCGCGGCAGCGACGATCAATTTCTTCCTGCCCCGGCTGATGCCGGGCGATCCCGTGCGCATCATGTTTTCGAGTGCGGGCGCCGAACTGCCGCCGGAAAGCCTGCAGGCGCTGAAGCTCACCTTCGGCTTCGTCGATGGGCCGCTCTGGCAGCAGTACCTCACCTATCTCGGCAGCATCTTCACCGGCGATCTCGGCCGCTCGATCAAATATTTCCCGCTTCCGGTCACATCTGTTCTCGGCCACGCGCTGGTTTGGACCGTGGGCCTGATGGGCACGGCAACGATCATCAGCTTCGCGCTCGGCACCTTCCTCGGCATCGTCGCCGCCTGGCGGCGCGGCAGCAAATTCGACGTCATTGTCTCGATCGGCGCGATCTTCGCGACATCGGTACCGGCCGTCGTCACCTCTCTGATCGTGCTGTTTTTCTTCGGTTTCACGCTCGGCTGGTTCCCGAACGGCTATGCGGCCGATCCCTCGCTCGATCCGGCCTTCAGTTTCCAGTATATCGGCAGCGTCGCCTATCACGGCATCCTGCCGATGATCACGCTCTGCACCGTACTGGTCGGCGGCTTTACCGTGACCATGCGCAACAACATGATCAACCTGCTCGGCGAGGACTATATCGTCATGGCCCGCGCCAAGGGCCTCTCCGACCGGCATGTGATGCTCTGGTACGCGGCCCGCAACGCCCTGCTACCGACCGTTTCCAGTCTTGCGATCGCCATTGGCACTATTCTCGGCGGCTCGCTGGTGACGGAGGTCGTCTATAACTATCCGGGTCTCGGCAACATCCTTTATCAGGCGATCCTTGCCCGCGATTATCCCGTCATCCAGGGACAGCTTCTGATCATGACCGCGACCATGCTGATCGCCAATTTCATCGTCGATGTCAGTTACGTGCTGCTCGATCCGCGGCTGAAGGGAGCGTGAGATGAAGAGCCTTCTGCGCAACCGCAAGGCGCTGATCGGCCTTGCCATCATCGCCTTCATCGTCATCGTGGCGATCGCCGCGCCGCTTTTGACGCACTACGATCCCGCCGCCCGTACCGGCCGTCCGCACCAGCCGCCGTCAGCCGAACACATTCTCGGCACGACCCGCATCGGCCAGGACGTCTTTGCCCGCATGATCTACGGCGCACGCACTTCGCTTGCCGTCGGCTTCGGCGCAGGCCTGCTGATCACCGCCGTCGGCACCGCGCTCGGCATCATCTCCGGCTATCGCGGCGGCAAGACGGACGAGGTCATCAGCTTCTTTACCAACATGGTGCTGGTCGTGCCGAACCTGCCGCTGCTGCTCGTCCTTGCAGCTTTCATCGGCCAGGCGAGCCCGCTGGTCATTGCGCTTATCCTTGGCGCCACGTCCTGGGCCTGGGGTGCGCGCGTGACCCGCGCCGAAACGCTCTCCGTCAAGCAGAAGGACTATGTCAAATCGGCTGAGATGATGGGCGAGCCGCAATGGCGCATCATGACGTCAGAGATCTTCCCCAACGTGATTTCCATCGTCGGCATCAATTTCATCGGCAGCGTCATTTTCGCGATCATCACCGAGGCGACGCTGGAATTCCTCGGCCTCGGCGACCCGCGCGTCGTCTCCTGGGGCACCATGCTCTATAACGCGCAGAAGGCCTCCGCACTTTCGGTCGGCGCCTGGTGGGATATTCTCACGCCGTGCTTCGCACTCGCCTTCCTCGGCATCGGCATGTCGCTCCTCAACTTCGCCGTCGATGAGATCGCGAATCCGCGGCTGCGCACCGGCAATCATCTGAAGCGCTGGTCCCTGCTCATCCGCGCCGGGGAGGGTCGCCTGTGAACCAGCCGCTGCTTTCGGTCAAGAACCTCACGATCGACTATATCGGCGAGGAAAGGGACTTTCGCGCCGTCGATGACGTCAGCTTCGACGTGGCGCCGGGCGAAGTCTTCGGCCTTGCCGGCGAATCCGGTTGCGGCAAGAGCACGATCGCCTTTGCCATCAGCCGCCTGCACAAGCCGCCGGCGCTGATCCGCAAGGGCAGCCAGATCCTGCTCGCCGGCCGTGACGTGCTGGACCTCGATCCGAAGGCGCTCGCCGCCTTTCGCTGGCGCGAGGTCGCCATGGTCTTCCAGAGCGCCATGAATTCGCTGAACCCGGTGTTGCGCATCGAGGATCAGTTTTATGACGTGCTGCGCACCCACAAGGGCATGACGAAGGCCGAGTCGCGCGAGCGCACGGCCGAAATGCTGCGGCTCGTCGATATCGCGCCGGACCGGATGCGCAACTATCCGCACCAGTTTTCCGGCGGCATGCGCCAGCGCATCGTCATCGCCATCTGCATGGCGCTTGATCCGAAACTCGTCGTCATGGACGAGCCGACGACGGCGCTCGACGTGGTGGTGCAGCGGGAAATCCTGCAGCGCATCAACGAATTGCGCAAACAGTTCGGCTTCTCGGTGCTCTTCATCACCCACGATCTCGGGCTGATGGTGCAGTTCTGCGACCGCATCGGCATCATGCTCCAGGGCAAGCTCGTCGAGCAGAACGGTGCCGAGGCGATCTACAAGAGCCCGCAGCACGACTATACCCGGAAACTCTGGGCCTCCTTCCCCTCGCTTCACGGAGGCGTGCTGCTATGAGCGATGCCATTCTCGCCCTCGACAAGGTCACCAAGACCTTCGGCCACGGCGCTTCCACCGTTCACGCCGCCCGCGCCATCTCGTTTTCGCTGCATGCCGGCCGCGCGCTGGCGCTCGTTGGCGAATCCGGCAGCGGCAAGACGACCTGCGCCCGCATGGCGATGCGCGAATACGCGCCGACCGCAGGACAGATCCTCTACAAGGGCCGCCCCGTCGAAGCTGCCAAGGCGGACGAGATCGCCCGCTACCGGCGCTCCGTGCAAATGATCTTCCAGGACCCCTTCGCCTCGCTGAACCCGGCCCACACGATCGCTCACCATCTGCAGCGGCCGCTGAAGCTGCATCGGCCCGATATTCGCGGCAGCCGGATCGGCACGACGGTGCGCGAACTGCTCGCGCGCGTGAAGCTAGACCCCGATATCGTGGCGCCAAAATACCCGCACGAGCTTTCGGGAGGCCAGCGCCAGCGCGTCAACATCGCCCGCGCGCTTGCGGCCCAGCCGGAAGTGATCGTCGCCGACGAGCCGACCTCGATGCTCGACGTTTCCGTGCGCCTAGGCGTCCTCAATCTCCTGAACGAGATGAAGAAGGAGATGAATCTCGGTCTGCTCTACATTACCCACGATATCGCCACCGCCCGCTATGTGGCCGAGGATATCGCGGTCATGTATTCCGGCCAGATCGTCGAATGGGGCAATACGGCCAAGGTGATCGACAATCCACTGCATCCCTATACCCGCCTTCTGCTCTCGGCAGTCCCCGATCCGGACGTGCGCTTCGACGATCCGCGCACGCGGCTGCAGCCGCAGGAGGTGGACGATATCCGCCGCCGTTCCGCCGCGCCGCAGGAACAGGTGGTGGAACATGAGCCGGACCATTTCGTGCGCATGATCTAGCTTTTTTGTTTCGACGCAATTCCGGACGCGAAACGGCTGCACAGTTCCGCTGGAATTGCTCCTGGCAAGGCTTGCTGGCCCCGACCGTCACACTATGCTAGGGGACGGTCCCTTTCAGCGAGACGAACCGCCATGCTTCCCTGGATCCAGCTCGATTCCGCGACCATTCCCGGCGAAGGCGGGCAACTGCGGCTGAAGCAGCGCGGCAGTGAATTTTCCATCATGCTCGGCACCAACGAACTGATGAACAGCCGCCTCAGCGGCTCGGAAGAAGCGCTCGCCACCCTGTCCTTCGAGCGGATCAAATCGCATCCCAAGCCGAAGATCCTGATCGGCGGGCTCGGCATGGGTTTTACCCTGCGCGCTGCCCTTGCCGTTGTGCCCGAGGATGCCAGCGTCGTCGTTGCCGAGCTGATCCCGGAAGTCGTCGCCTGGGCGCGCGGTCCGATGGCAGAGGTCTTCAAGGGGTGCCTCGACGATCCGCGCGTGTCGATCCATCAGGGCGACGTGGGTGAGGCGATCCGTGCGGGAAGAGCCGGTTATGACGCCATCCTGCTGGATGTCGACAACGGTCCTGACGGCCTGACCCGCAAATCCAACGACCGGCTTTACGACTATGCCGGCCTGAAATCCGCCCGCGAAGCCTTGCGGGCCGGCGGCGTGCTTGCCGTCTGGTCGTCGGGTCCTGACACTTCCTTCACCCGCCGGCTGAAGGATAGCGGCTTTGCAGTCGATGCCGTCAATACGCGCGCCAACGGCAAACGCGGCGGCGCGCGGCACGTCATCTGGCTCGCAATCAAGCCCGGCCGCTGATCGCCGATCCACGGCCGATCCCATCCCCATGGCCGCCCGGCAACAAAATGCATCTTTCTCCGGCAGGGGGACGAAAGCGGACCCGAGAGAGCTTGAGATTGGTGCGATAATAATCGTATCCCATAAGCCAGGGATCGCGAAGACGAGGAGGTCTCGCGGACTTTCATCGGCTGGAAGCTGACGCGCCAGCCTTCGATTGGATAGAAGTATGCGCCTTTCAGATTGCCACAACTTTCATGACTTCCGCCGCCTGGCCAAGAGACGCCTGCCCGGCCCGATCTTCAACTATATCGACGGTGCCGCGGACGACGAAGTGACCTACAGGCGCAATACGTCTGCCTTCGAGAGCTGCGATCTCCTGCCGAGCGTGCTGCGCGGCGTGAGCGAGATCGACATGTCCGTCACCGTCATGGGCCAGAAGCTCGCCATGCCGGTCTATTGCTCGCCGACGGCCCTGCAGCGGCTCTTTCATCACGAAGGCGAGCGCGCGGTCGCCCATGCCGCCGGAAAGTTCGGCACGATGTTCGGCGTTTCCTCGCTCGGCACGATCAGCCTGGAAGAGGCGAGGCAGATCAGCAGCGGGCCGCAGGTCTACCAGTTCTATTTCCACAGGGATCGCGGCCTGAACAACGAAATGATGGCGAGGGCCAAGCAGGCCGGCGTGCAGGTGATGATGCTGACCGTCGACAGCATCACCGGCGGCAACCGCGAGCGCGACAAGCGCACCGGTTTTGCCATCCCTTTCAAGCTCAATCTTTCCGGCATGGCGCAGTTCGCCGTCAAGCCGGCCTGGGCGATCAACTATTTCACCCATGAAAAATTCCGCCTGCCGCAGCTCGACAGCCATGTGGATATGGGCAGCGGCACGATGTCGATCAGCCGCTACTTCACCGAGATGCTCGATCCCGCCATGAACTGGGACGACGTCGCCGGAATGGTCAAGACCTGGGGCGGGCAGTTCTGCCTGAAGGGCATCATGACGGTCGAGGACGCCAGGCGCGCCATCGATATCGGCTGCACCGGCATCGTGCTGTCCAATCACGGCGGGCGTCAGCTCGACGGTTCGCGCAGCGGTTTCGACCAGCTGGCCGAAATCGTCGATGCCGTCGGCGACAGGATCGACGTCATGGTCGATGGCGGCATACAGCGCGGCACGCATGTGCTCAAGGCCCTGTCGCTCGGCGCCAAGGCGGTCGGCGTCGGTCGCTACTATCTCTTCCCGCTTGCGGCTGCCGGCCAGGCCGGCGTCGAGCGGGCGCTGCTGCAGATGCGAACGGAAATCGAGCGCGGCATGAAGCTGATGGGTTGCTCCTCGGTCAGCGAACTTTCGGCCGGCAACCTGCGTTTCCGCGCCTCCTGAGAGCGAGAATATCGCCGCGCCCCATGTGGGCGCGGCCCTCTCAGGCGTTGACGATCTCGCGAGGCGCAAATGCGCCGGCATTCTGCTGGCGCTGGCGAATGATTGCCGATGCCTCGCCCGGATCGGGCGGCAAAACCGCGTTTTTCAAGGCGATCGAATATTCGTGCTGCGGATTGTCGAGCACCGTGCGCGCATCGCCGCTTTCGACCACCACGCCCTTGCGCATGATGATGACCCGGTCTGCGATGTAATAAGCGGTGGCGAGATCGTGAGTGATGTAAATGATCGAAACTTTCAGCGCATCACGCAACTCGCGGAAGAGATTGACGATCGACATGCGCAGCGATGCATCCACCATCGAGACCGGCTCGTCGGCGACGATGAGCTTGGGTTCGGGAATGAGGGCTCGCGCCACCGCTATGCGCTGAAGCTGGCCGCCCGACAATTCGTGCGAATACCGGCCGCGGATCTCCGCAATGGAGAGGCCGACCCGCTGCAGCGCCACATCGGCAAGCGCCTCCCTGTCGGCGCGGCTCTTGGCGCCCTTGAAGCGATAGGCAGTGGCATACAGGTATTCGTCGATGCGCGTCAGCGGATTGAAGGCCTCGAACGGATTCTGGAAAACCGGCTGAACCCGGGTCATGAAGGCCTCACGGGCCTTGCGGCTGCGGATATCGCCGATATCGGCGCCATCGAAGCGGATCGTGCCACGATCCGCCGTCTCGCTGCCGAGGATCATCTTGGCAAGCGTGGATTTGCCGGAGCCGGATTCGCCGACGATGGTGAAAATCTCGGGCCTGTCAGCCTCGAGCACGAAACTGACGTCGCTGACCGCCGTCATCCTGGCGCGCGAGAAGAAGCCCCCGATCGGAAAGAACTTGCTGACGCTTTCCAGCTGGAGAAGGTGTTCGCCACTCATTGGATCTTGTACTCCCCTGCCCTGAAACAGGCGACACGCCCGCCCGTCGCGCTCGGCTGCATGGCCGGCACTTCTTTCGAGCACCTCTCGATCGCAATCGGACACCGCGGATGAAAGCGGCATCCTGTCGGCGGGTTGGAAAGCGCCGGCGGTTTGCCCTGCAGGCTCTTTCTGGTTTTCGTATCGCCGATGCGCGGCAAGCTGCCGATCAGGTGAACCGTATAGGGATGCTGCGGATTGTCGAAGATTGCCTGGGTCGGCCCCTCCTCGGCAAGCCGCCCGGCATACATGATCGCCAGCCGGTCGGTGATTGCGGCATGAACGGACATGTCGTGTGTCACGAAGATGACCGAGGCCTGCATGCGCATCTGGACCTCCTTGATCAGCGCGAGGACATCCTGCTGCACAAGTACGTCGAGCGCCGTCGTCGGCTCGTCGGCAATGATGAATTCCGGTTCGCAGACGGTCGCGAGCGCGATGGTCAGCCGCTGGCGCATGCCGCCGGAGAGCTGGTGCGGAAAGGCTTCGAGAACGTGCGGGTCGAGCTGCAGGCGGGCAAGATGCGCCTCGACGCGCTGGCGAAAGGCGGCTGCATCCAGGCCCATATGCCGCGCGGCAAAATCGTTGAAGGCGTGCTTCACGCGCCGAACCGGGTTCAGCACGTTCATCGACCCCTGCATGATATAGGAAAGATGCCGCCAGCGGGCGGCCCGCATCTTCTGCGGTTCACCGTAGACGTCGATCGGCCTGCCGTCGAAATTGAAACTGACGCTGCCGCCGACCACACGCATCGGCGGGCGGATGGCGCCGGCGAGCGTCTTGATCAGCGAGGTCTTGCCGCTCGAGGATTCCCCGGCAATGCCGTAGATTTCATTACGGCGCACCGTCAGGCTGATATCGTCGACGGCGCGGATTTCGCGCCGGACTCCGAAATAGTCGTTGACGTAATAGCATTTCAGCCCGTCGATCGTCAGCGCGTCCCGGGAATTCTCGACGAGGGTCAAAGGTGCTTTCCTCAAAAGGTTCTGCATCGTCTCAAGCTCCCATCCGGGCAAGCCGCGATCGCGGATCGATATATTCGTTGACCGACATGGCGAGCATGAAGAGGCCAAGGAAGAGGATCACCACGAAGAGCATCGGAAAGGCCACCCACCACCAGATGCCGGCGACCATGGCGGAATGGGCGTTCGCCCAATAGATCATGCCGCCGACCGTCGGCCGGTTGATGTCGGAGAAGCCGAGCACGGAGAGCGTCACTTCCAGGCCGATCGCCCAGATCAGGTTGTTCATCGTCGTGAAGAAGACGATCGGCATGACATAGGGAAGATGCTCGCGGATCAGGATCTGCGGCGTGCGCATGCCGGAGAAGACGGCATGGCGCGTAAATTCCCGATGGCGGAGCGAAAGCGCCACCGAGCGGATCAGCCGGCTGTCATGCGTCCAGCCGAGCAGGGCTGCGACGATCGCCAGCATCGACCATGTCATCTGGTCGCGCAGCACGAAAACCAGAAGAAGCAGGATCGGGATATTGGGCAGTGCGCCGAGCGTATCGTTGATGCCCATGATGATCTGGTCCGTGCGCCCGCCAATGTAGCCGGAGACCAGGCCGACGACGAGCGCGATGAGGCGGCTGATGACGGCAACGATGATGCCGAAGAGCAGCGTGTTGCGCAGCGACGCGGCGATCTGCCAGAAGACGTCCTGACCGCGCGACGTCGTGCCGAACCAGAACTCGGCCGAGGGCGGCATGTCGGGGATCACGACATAGATGGCGTTCTCGTCATAGGGCGAGAAGAAGGAGGCGACGATCAGCCCGACGATGACCAGGATCAGGATCGTCCCGAACAGGAATTCGTGATTGTAGCGGAGCAGGTCTCTGAGGATCTTGAACATCGCAATTATCCCAGTTTCACGCGCGGATCGATCAGCGGGTAGATGATGTCGATCACGAAGACGGCGGAGGCGACAGCAATGATGGCGATCGTCGTGACACCGAGCACCAGGCTGTAGTCACCGGAATAGATGCCTGAAATCAGCAGCTTGCCGATGCCGGGGTAGTTGAAGACGAATTCGACGATGACAGCGCCGCCGAAGACGTTGCCGAGGCTGAGCGCCAGTCCCGTTACCTGCGGCAGCATGGCGTTGCGCGCCACATAGTGCGAAAAAATGCTGCGCGAACGCACCCCGCCAAGCTCAGCATAGACGACATGGTCGTCGGTGACGATGTTGGAGACGAGCGAACGCATGGAGATGAACCAGCCGCCGATGCCGACGAGCACCAGCGTCAGCGCCGGCAGGATGCCGTGTTCGATGACCGAACTGATGAAGGCCCAGTTGAAGGCCGGCGCAAGATTGACCTGCGCGCCGTCGCTGATCGGCAGGATCGGCCAGATGAAGCCGAAGAGGATGACGAGGCTGAGGCCGATAATGTAGGTCGGGATAGGCTGCAGCGCCATGATGACGATGCCGGCCAGCTTGAGCAGCCGGCTGTTGCGGAAATAGCCGGCAAGGGCGCCAAGCAGGTTGCCGATAATCCAGGCGATGATGGTTGCGAGCGTCAAAAGGCCGACGGTCCAGGGCAAGGCGCGGCCGATGACGGTCATGACCGGCGTCGGGAAGGACGACAGCGACGGACCGAAATCACCGGTCAGCACCCGCCCCCAGAAGGTAAAATACTGGTCGAGGAGGGGTCCGCCCGTTCCGTAGAGCTCCCGCAGCGACTGGCGCAGGATTTCGACCGCCTGCGGATCGGTCGAGCCGAAGCTCGTCAGAAGCGACACGGTCTGCTCCACCGGATCGACCGGCGAAAAATGAGCGATCAGGAACGCAAGCGTGATGCCGGTGAAGACGACGAAAAGGAACTGCAGGAAACGCTTGCCCGCATAGATCAGAAAGCCATTCATGGCATTCACCCTCCAAAAGCATGAGGGGAGCGGCCGGTTGCCCGGCCACTCCCCATATCGACGCGATCAGTTCTTGGGAGCGTCCGGATTGGCCTTCAGGCCCGTCACCATGTAGCGGATGTTCGACCAGTTCGGCCCGGAGGCGGAATAGGGGTTTTCGGCGCTCGGATAATTGGTCCAGTAGGTCGTGTCGAACGGCGCGAACTTGTTGTAGGCCATCAGCGGGATCATCGGCATCTCCTCGACGGCGAGCTTCAGGAAATCCTGGCCGACCTTGACGACATCGGGAGAGTCGAAGGCGATCGACCGGTTTTTCGCGATGATCTGGTCGAGGCGCGGATCCTGCCAGCGCTGCAGGTTGCGCGGCGGCTGGATCTGGCCGAGCGGCTTGATGAATTCCGAATGATAGCTGTCCAGGAAGAAGGACAGATCCGGATGGCCGCCCCAGGTCTCGATGCTCCAGTAGATCGCCGCTTCGAAATCGCCGGTGCTGAGGCGCTGGCCGTTGGTCGGGCCGGCAACGTCGACCTTGGTGGCAATGCCGTTCTGGCTCCACTGCTGGGCAATGACCGTGCCGGCACGGGCAAGTGTGGGAATGGCATCGCCCTCGACCTGCAGGCGGATCGTAAACGGCGTGCCGTCAGGCTTCAGCCATTGATTGCCGCTCTTCTTGAAACCGGCCTTCTGCAGGAGTTCGGCTGCGGCCTGCACGTCCTGCTTCCACCAGCCGAAACCGAAGGTGCGCTGCAGCTGTTTCGGATCGGTCGGGATCTGGTCGCCCCATTGGCCGCGAACCATGGCGGCGATCTGGGTGGAGATATTGGGATCATAGGGCTTGATCTTGCGGCTGCCGGTATCAAGCTCGAAATTGGTGAGCCAGTCCTGCATCGGCGCATAATAATCGTCCGGCGCCGATCCGGTGGGCGGCGTGGCGAGCGCGGCGAGATTGGCCGCACCACGATAGGAACCGAGCGCGACGGCGCGGATATCGATCATCAGGGCGAGCGCCCAGCGCACATCCTTGTTGTCGAAGGGCGGCTTCTTGGTGTTCAGCAGCACGGACGGCAGGGTCGGATCCGGATGGGCGAAGGGGAAGCCCTTGAGCCACGCGGCAACGCTCTTGCTGTCGCGCATCATGGCGAACATGCCTTCCGGCGCCATGTCGTTGATGACGTCGAGATTGTGATTGCGCTGCTCGATGACCCGGGCTTCCGGATTGCCGGCGGCACGATAGACGACATATTTGACCTGCGGCGGCTCCTTGGCGGCCATGCCGATCGAGGTGCGCTGCCAGTCGTCGCGCAGTTTCCAGATGGTCCAGTTACCGGCCTTGTCGTAGCTCTGCAGCACATAGGCGCTGAGCGAGACCGGCGGATTGTTCTTGAACGCCAGGGGATCGCCGGCCTTTTCGAAGACGTGCTTGGGCATGATCCAGGCGGCGTTCCAGCGCACGGTAAACAGCGTGTGGAAGCGCGAATTGGGCTTCTTCAGATGGAAGATCACCGTCTGCGGATCGGGGTTTTCCATGCTGGCGACATTGACGGTGAAGGGCGCGCTCCAGGACATGCCCGGATGGTCGATCTGCGTCTGGACCGTATAGACCACGTCGTCGCTGGTGAATTCGACGCCGTCGCTCCAATAGATGCCCTTGCGCAGCTTGACCGTCATTTGGGTGAAATCGGCATTATAGGCCGGCGGTTCGCTGGCCAGCGCATTCTGCCAGGCGTCAGGGCCGCCCTCCGGGTTGATGAACCACAGCGTGTCGGTCGTCAGCTGCTGCAGGCCGTTGACATTGGCTGCCCCGCCGCCGCCCGGCGCCCAGACGTTGAACCAGTCTGCATTCTGTTGCGGCGTGCCCTGAATGATCAGCGTTTCGTTACGCGGAATGCCGGCAATGAAATCCTGCGCGTAGGCAGGCAGAGCGGCGAGAGACAATAGGGCAATCATTGCAAATCTAGGGAACTTCATCGGGCGCTCCTCCTCCTTGGCCCGCAGGCGCGGGCGCTTCCCGTAGTCCGTTATCGATCGCGTTCCGGCGAAAGCGTCCGCATAGGGGTCCGACGACCCTTATGACTCCTCCGGACGTCCAGCTTCGCCTTAGCAGTTATCGACAATTTTTCACCTGACGGCAACAGGAAATTTTTAGAATGTCAAAAAACTCTCGTAATTTCGGCATTTTTTCCATCTGCCGGAAAGTGTCATTTTTTATATTATTGACAAAATGACCATTTCGCATAGCTTTTGCGACGAGCGCGGCACCCTCCCAAGACAGCCGCACCTCATCACCACATTGGTCGGTTGGCCTTCGGGAGGAGGCTGAGGCATGACCGTTCAAGAGGAAAGACGATGACGAGTTCCTATGACGTGACCATCAACGTTCACGCCGCAAGACCAACCGGACCCTACAAACCGTTGTGGAACTGGTTCGGTTATGACGAGCCGAACTACACATATTCGCCGCACGGAAAGAAGCTTCTGAAGGAGCTGACCGAGCTCAGCCCCGTCGCGCCGCGCATCCGCGCGCATAATCTTTTGACCAGCGGCGACGGCAAGCCGGCCCTGAAATGGGGTTCGACCAATGCCTACACAGAGGATGCAAACGGCAATCCGGTCTATGACTGGACCATCATCGACCAGATTTTCGACGCCTATGTCGAGGCCGGCAACGTCCCGCTGATCCAGATCGGCTTCACGCCCGAAGCGCTTTCCGATTTCGACGGTCCCTACAAGCATCATTGGGAGCCGGCCGACAAATATGCGACGATCACGACCGGCTGGACCGCGCCGCCGAAGGACCTGAAGAAATGGGGCGACCTGATCGAAGCCTGGGCACGGCATCTGGCCGATCGTTACGGCGAGGACGTCGTATCCTCCTGGCCGTGGGAAGTCTGGAACGAGCCTGACGGTCACTACTGGACCGGCACCATCCCGGAATTCTGCGCCATGTACGATGCGAGTGCCCGCGCCGTAAAGCGCGCCTTGCCGAAGGCACGCGTCGGCGGCCCGCACACGTGCGGAGCATTTGCCAACGAAAAGGCACAGACCTTTCTGCGCGCCTTCCTGCGCCATGTCGTCGAGAACAAGCCGCCGCTCGATTTCATCGCCTTCCACGCCAAAGGCAATCCCGTCATTTTCGACGGGCACGTCCGCATGGGCCTGCACAAACAGCTGCGCGACATCGAGACCAACCTTGCCATCATCAACGAGTTCCCGGAGCTTCGCCACCTGCCCGTCATCATCGGCGAATCCGATCCGGAAGGCTGCGCCGCCTGCTCGGCCCGCGTCCACCCGCAGAACGGCTACCGCAACGGCCCGCTCTACGGCGTCTATGTCGTCGAAAGCATGATCCGCACATACGAACTCTCGCGCCGCGCCAATATCGAAATCGAGGGCGCGGTGACCTGGGCCTTCCTCTTTGACGACCAGCCCTATTTCGACGGTTTCCGCGATCTCGCGACCAACGGCATCGACAAGGCCGTACTGAACGGCTTCCGCATGCTCGGCAAGCTCGGCGGCGAATGGCTGGAATCGGAGAGCGACTATCGCCGCGACATCGAGGACATCATGAGCCACGGCGTTCGCGACAAGCCCGACGTCAACGTCGTGGCGACGCGCGACGACAAGGGAGTCTCGGTTCTCGTCTGGCACTATCACGATGACGACGAGGCTGGCCCGGCCGCCAATGTCAGCCTTTCCATCGACGGATGGGGCAGCCGGCCGGCCTCGCTGAAGCACTTCCGCATGGACGAGCAGCATTCCAACTCCTTCCGCGTCTGGAAGGAAATGGGCAAGCCGCAGGATATCGGGGGCGCCGACTACGCCCGGCTCGAAGCCTCAGGCAAACTCGCCGAGATCGGCAGCGAGGCATCGGTTTCCGTCAGGGACGGCAAGATCGGTCTCAACTTCACCCTGCCGCGTCAGGGCGTGTCTCTCCTGCGCCTGGACTGGTGAGACGGCAGGCCAAAGGGAGCGCAACCCTCCAAGTTGCGCTCCCTGATCCCAGAAGAGATCGGACAAGCGCCCTTCCCCTTGATCCCGCGCACCGCGACAGCCGTTCGCTGACGGAAAGATAGACCGTCCGCCGGCCGATCCACGCCTTTGCCGCACATGGCCTGCCGCGCGCCACATTGTAATATGCGCCCTGACATACCGGCCCGTTCGCGGCCGCACCGGCAATGGCCCGCCCCCTGAACACGGCGGCAATCTGCCCCGACAATCCACAGCCCTCACCTCGACATCTGCCATTCACGACAAAAAGGTTTACAGTCGATAACTGACATGTTAGCCATTCGATACTGACATGAAGGAGATTTATTGGTGACGGGGTTTGGTTTGTCGGTCGCGTTGGCGACGCCTTTTGAAGACGACGGCGCGATTGCCGCCGAGGTCATGCTCGCTCAGGCAAAGCGGAGCCTGGATTCGGGCTGCGCCAGCGTCACGCTGTTCGGAACGACCGGCGAAGGCGCCTCCATCGGCAGCCAGGAGCGGCAGCGCATCCTCGACACTTTCATCGCCGCCGGCATCCAGCCGCGGCAGATCGTCGTCGGCGTGCTGGTCGATGCCGCCGAAGATGCGGCCGAGCAGGTTTCGCAGGCCTTGTCGAAGGGCGTGCGCAATATCCTGCTTGCCCCACCCTCCTATTTCAAGAATGTGAGCGACGACGGCATCTTCGCCTGGTTTGCGGATGTGTTTGCGCGTGTGGGCGATACGGCGCGTGACGTGCTGGTCTATAACATTCCTTCAGTAACGATGGTCGCGTTGAGCGTCGATCTTGTCAGCCGTCTGCGAAAGGCCTTCCCCTCCGTCGTCACAGGCGTCAAGGATTCGTCCGGTGACTGGCCCTATACCGAAGCGCTGCTGCGCCAGCACGGCGACCTCATCATTCTGATCGGTGACGAGCGCCACCTCGCCAAGGGTGTGCGCATGGGCGGTCAGGGCGCGATTTCCGGCATGGCCAACTTCGCGCCGCACGAAGTCCGCGCCATGGCTGTCGATGGCCATGACGATCCGCGCGTCGAACACTTTGTCGCAGAGCTTCTCAAGCACCCCGTCACGCCAGCCGTGAAAGTCATGGTGTCAAAGATGACGGGCGATGATACATGGCTTGCGGTTCGCCCGCCTTTGACGTCGATCTCGGCTGACGGTCGGCGCGAGCTTACCCTTGCCTTTGACGCACTTTTCCGCACAAAGGCAGCGTAGCGCTTATGTACGAGGAGAGCCCGATGGATGGAGCCGACGAACAGCCGACGCTGAGAGAGAAAGCTTACGAGAGCTTTACCCGGCATCTGCTGGCGCGCGACGTCCGCCCCGGGCAATTCGTCTCCCAGCGCAGGCTGGTCGAACTGACCGGACTGACGCTTGGCGCCATCCGCGAACTCATTCCGCGGCTCGAAGCCGAGGGGCTCATCAAGACCGTGCCGCAGCGCGGTCTGCAGATTGCCCATATCGACCTCAATCTCATCCGCGAAGCCTTCCAGCTCCGGCTTTTTCTCGAAAAGGAAGCTGTCGGGATCTTCACGGAAACGGCAAGCGACGAGACCATTGCCGCACTCCTGAAGGAACATCGCGAGATCGTCGCGGCGATCGAAGGCGGCAATCATTCGCATGAACTGGAAGTCCACGCCCAGGCCGTGGACTGGGGCATGCATGACGCCTTTATCGATGCGTTGGGCAACACCATCATTTCCAACGCCTACCGCGTCAACTCGATCAAGATGCGTCTGATCAGCCAGGAGCGCTTTCGCATCGACGGGCGCGTCGGCCCGGTCATGGGCGAACATCTTCGCGTGCTGGAGGCAATCGAACAAAGGAATGCGCAAGAGGCCGTCGATGCGCTTGCCGCACATATCAACCACGCACGAAGCCGTGCGCTGAGAATTTAGACCGACGCCTGCGGTGAGGAGATCGCAGGCCACACAGAGGAGGAGAACAGCATGTCATCATCATTCATTCGTCCGACGCGTCGAAACTTCCTGGCGGGTTCCGCAGCCATTGGTGCTGCCGGCCTGCTCGGCATCAAGCCCGCTTCGGCAGCCGTCGACTGGAAGCGCTTTGCCGGAACGACGCTCGAGGTCAACCTGGTCAAGAGCCCGCGCAGCGAAACGATCCTGAAATATCTGAGCGAATTCGAAGAGCTGACCGGCATCAAGGTCAATGCGGAGGCCACGCCCGAGCAGCAGCAGCGTCAGAAGACGACGATCGAACTCAGCTCGGGCAAGCCGAGCTTCGACGTCGTCCACCTCAGCTACCACGTCCAGAAGCGCCAGTTCGAAAAGGGCGGCTGGCTTGCCGATATCAGCGGCTTCGTCAAGGATCCGTCGCTGACCGACCCGTCGCTGGTCGAGAGCGACTTTGCCGAAGCCGGCCTTCAGTTCGCCAAGGATTCGCAAGGCGTGCTGCGCTCGCTTCCCTTCTCGGTGGACTACTGGATCGTCTACTGGAACAAGGAACTCTTCGAGAAGAAGGGCCTCTCCTACCCCTCGACCTTTGATGAGATGGTCAGTGCCGCCGAGGCGCTGACGGACCCGTCGTCCAATACCTACGGCTTCGTCGCCCGCGGCCTCAAGAATGCCAACGTCCCCGTCTGGACGACCCTGCTGCTCGGCTATGGCTCGACGCCTCTCGGCCCGGACGGAAAGCTGCGCACGACCTCGGACGAAGCTGTCGAAGCGGCAAAACTCTATCAGCGGCTGATGACGAAGGCCGCACCGGTCGGCGTTTCCGGTTTCAACTGGGCGGAAGCGCAGTCGGCCTTCCTGCAGGGCAAGGTCGGCATGTGGCTCGACGGCGTCGGTTTTGCGCCGCCGATCGAGAACCCGGAAAAGTCGCGGGTTGTCGGCAAGGTCGGTTACGGCGTCATGCCGAAGGGACCGAAGGCGCAGGCGGCCGCAACGACGGGCGACGGCATCGGCGTGACGGCGGCGAGCAAGAACAAGGAAGCAGCCTATCTCTTCTGCCAATGGGTCATTTCCCACGATATGGGCGCGCGGCTGCTGCAGGCGGGTGCCGGCGTTCCGTTCCGCAACTCGGTTCTCGAGGACCCCAAGGTTCGCGAAGGCGTTACCATGCCGAGCAGCTGGGTCGATGCCGTCGCCGGCTCGGCAAAGGTTTCGCAGCTCGCGCTGCCGGTCATCATCCCGGTTACAGAGTTCCGCGACATCTACGGCGTCGGCCTGACCAACATGATCGGCGGCGCCGATCCGGCAGCGGAACTGAAGGCGGCAACGGCGCAGTTCGAACCGGTACTGGCCCGAAGCGAGGGATAATGGCATCCGTGAGCATGGACACCGCGCGGTCTGAAGACACCGCACATGGAAGGAGCAAGCCTGGAAGGCTTGCTCCGAACTACTGGCCCTTCGTTGTCCCGGCGCTGGTCGTCATCGCCGCGGTCATCGTATTTCCCTGGGTGTTTACGCTCTGGATGAGCGTGAACAGCTGGACCCTGGGCCAGCCGGTGGTTTTTGCCGGCCTGGACAATTACACCCGGCTGCTGGTGGACATGCGCTTCTGGGAGTCCTTGTGGCACACAGCGCTCTATACGCTGCTTGCCGTCGTCGCCCCGCTGTTTTTGGGCACACTCGCCGCCCTGATCTTCGACGCGCAGTTTCCCTTCCGCGGATTGCTGCGCGGCGTCTTCGTCATGCCGATGATGGCGACACCCGTTGCCATCGCGCTCGTGTGGACCATGATGTTCCATCCGCAGCTCGGCGTGCTGAATTACCTTCTGTCGCTTGTCGGCATCGGGCCGCAGGAATGGATCTACAACCAGAAAAGCGTCATCCCCTCGCTCGTGCTGGTCGAGACCTGGCAGTGGACGCCGCTGATCATGCTCATCGTCCTGGGCGGGCTCGCCGCCGTTCCGCGCGAGCCCTATGAAAGTGCCGAAATCGACGGGGCAAACGCCTGGCAGAAGTTCCGCTACCTGACCCTGCCGATGATCGCGCCCTTCCTGATGATCGGCGTCATCATCAGAAGCATCGATGCGGTGAAAAGCTTCGACATCATCTACGCGATGACGCAGGGCGGCCCCGGCACGGCGTCCGAAACGATCAACATCTATCTCTACAACACGGCCTTTTCCTACTACGACATCGGCTATGGATCGGCGATGGCGGTTGTCTTCTTCATCATCATCGTCGCGCTTTCCTTCGTGCTGATGATGGTCCGGCAGCGCGCCAACTGGTCCGACACGGAGACACGCTGATGAAACGCAAGACGATCGACCGTCTCGGGCTGCTGTTTGTCGCCCTCGTCATGGTCTCCCCGGTCATCCTGTTTTTCCTCTGGATGATTTCGCTCTCGCTCAAATATGAAATCGACAACGGCGCCTATCCGCCGATCTTCATTCCCGAGCGTTTCGCATGGTCGAATTATGTGAAGGTGTTCGAGGAGAACAATTTCTTCCTCTATTTCTGGAACTCGATCCTCGTGACCGGCGGCGCAACCCTGCTTGCGCTGCTGATCGGGGTGCCCGCCGGCTACGGCATCGCGCGGCTGAAGGCCGAACGCTCTGCCATGGTCATCATGATCGCGCGCATGACACCCGGCCTGTCCTTCCTCATTCCCCTGTTCCTGCTGTTCCAGTGGCTCAACCTTCTCGGCACGCTCTGGCCGCAGATCATCATCCACCTCGTCGTGACCGTGCCGATCGTCGTCTGGATCATGATCGGCTATTTCGAGACGACGCCGATGGAGCTTGAGGAAGCAGCCAGCATCGACGGGGCGACGTCCTGGCAGGTGTTCCGTCTGGTGGCGCTGCCGATCGCCAGGCCCGGCATCGTCGTCGCCTTCATCCTCTCCGTCATCTTCTCCTGGAACAACTTCGTCTTCGGCATCGTGCTTGCGAGCCGCGAAACCAGAACCCTGCCCGTGGCCGTCTACAACATGCTGTCCTTCGAGCAGGTCAGCTGGGGGCCGCTCGCCGCAGCCGCGCTCATCGTCACCCTGCCCGTGCTGGTGCTGACGATGTTTGCGCAAAAGCAGATCGTGGCGGGCCTGACGGCTGGTGCCGTCAAGGGCGGCTGACGCGGGCACTGAAAGGACCATCAACATGGCAAATGTGAATATTCGAAACGTCCAGAAGCGCTTTGGTGCCGTCAACGTCATCAGGGACATCAGCGTCGATATTGCCGACGGCGAATTCGTCGTGCTCGTCGGCCCGTCCGGCTGCGGCAAGTCCACCCTGCTGCGCATGATCGCCGGCCTTGAAGAAATGAGCGACGGCGAAATCCGGATCGGTGCTCGTGACGTCAGCAACCTGCGGGCGCGCGACCGCGATATCGCGATGGTTTTCCAGAACTATGCGCTCTATCCGCATATGAGCGTCGCCGACAATATGGGCTTTGCCCTGAAGCTGAAGAAGGCCGATGCTTCGGAGATTTCCGAGCGCGTCAACAAGGCCGCCAACATTCTCGGCCTCGAAAAGCTGCTCGACCGCTATCCGAAGCAGCTTTCGGGCGGTCAGCGTCAGCGCGTGGCCATGGGCCGGGCGCTGGTACGCGATCCGCAGGTCTTCCTGTTCGACGAACCGCTTTCCAATCTCGACGCCAAACTGCGCGTGCAGATGCGCGCCGAAATCAAATCGCTGCATCAGCGCATCAAGACCACCACGATCTATGTCACCCATGACCAGATCGAGGCAATGACAATGGCCGACAAGATCGTCGTTCTGCACGATGGCGTCATCGAACAGGTCGGCGCGCCGCTGGAACTCTATGACCGCCCCGCCAATCTCTTCGTCGCCGGCTTTATCGGCTCGCCCTCGATGAACTTCATCGACGGCAGGATCGAGGAGGGCGTGTTCCGCACGCAGAAGGGCCTCGTCCTGCCGCTGCCGGAAAACATCAAGAGCGCACCGCCCGCAGGTGAGCTCGTCTACGGCATCCGTCCCGAACATATCCGCGCCGGCCAGGGCGGAATTGCCGGCCGCGCCGAGATCGTCGAGGGAACCGGATCGGAAATCTTCGCCAAGCTCGACTGCGGCGGCGAAGAGATTTCCTGCCTCTTCCGCGAACGGCTGGCGATTGCTTATGGCGATACCGTCTCGATCTCCATCGATCCGGCAAGTGTGCACCTGTTCGACAAGTCGACTGGCCGGCGCGTTTGAACACGACTTTTCCCGATCCGGACCGCAGGCAGCGCCACGTGCTGTGCGTCGGCGCGGCCGTGCTCGACACGCTGTTTCGTGTCCGGACGATTCCGCAGGCGCCGGGCAAGGTCCTGCCCCATGATATGCTGCAGGTGGCCGAGGGCATGGCGTCCAGCGCGGCCTATGCGATTGTCCGCCTCGGGGGCCTGGCAAGCCTGTGGGGCGCCGTCGGCGGCGATCAGGCCGGCCAGCAGATCCTGTCGGAACTGGAACAGGCCGGTATCGATGTCAGCGGCAGCGCACGGGTGGCCGGCGCCCGTTCGGCCGTTTCGACGATCCTCATCGACGACGATGGGGAAAGGCTGATCATCCCCTTCTACGATCCACGCCTGCATGAAGATGTCAGGACGGTCACGGCCGGCGATCTCGCGGCATTCAATGCCGTCATGGTCGACGTGCGCTGGCCGGCTCTCGCCCTCAAGGTCCTTCAGGCTGCGCGGACGGCGGGAAAGCCTGCCATCCTCGACGGAGATGTCGCTCCGCCTGATATCATCGACATGCTGGCGAGACATGCCGACCATATCATCTTTTCGGAGCCGGCCGCCTGCAGCCTTTCGCAGGTCGACGATCCGGCCGGCATGGTGCCGTTCCTCAAAAGGCAATATCCGCAGGCATTGGTCGTCGTCACGGCTGGAGAGCGGGGCAGCTACTGGTGGAACGACGAAACGGCAGGCGTCGCGCATGTGCCCGCATTTCGGGTCAGGACGGTCGATACGCTCGCGGCCGGGGACATTTTCCACGGCGCCTATGCGCTGGCGATCACAGAGGGATTGGCGACCGATGCCGCCATCCGGATGGCCTCTGCCGCCGCCGCATTGAAATGCAGCACCTTCGGCGGGAGGCTTGGCGCGCCGGAACGCGCCGCGGTCATGGCCCTCCTTGGCGAGGGAACGCATGGCCCGCTCGCGTCGGCCGGTACGATCGCCGGCCCACCCGGTTAGGCCGTCAGTTTTCGCTCACATAGGCAAGATAACGCTTCTTGCTGGGCTGCAGGTGATCGACGCAGAGCTGTGCGAGGACCCAATTGTCCCTGCCCTTCAGCATCTCGATCATCAGCCGGTGATGCTCGTGCGAGATGCGCAGCGATTCCTTGCTGGACATGGAGTTGGCGCGCACCGGCAGGCTGAGGCGCATGTAAAGCTCGATCGACTGGACGAGATGGGAATTGCCGCAAGCGCTGAACAGCGTCAGGTGAAACTTGTCGTTCGTCTCGTGTACGCCGCGCAGGTAGCCGGATTCGACGTGCCGGCCGTGCTCCTCGTGCAGCGCCGTCAGCTCGGCGATCAATTCGTCGGGCGCGGGCAAGGGAATCCAGAGGGCGGCCTGACGCTGCAGCAACTCGCGCACGTCGTAGATTTCCTGCACCTGCCGCGGGGTCAGGGAGCGCACGGTCGCCCCCTTGTTGCGCTCGCGCACGACAATGCCCATCGTCTCCAGCTGGACGATCGCCTGGCGGGCGAAATGTCGGGTGACGTGGAAGCGCGCCAGCAGCGTATCTTCGGTGAGCCGCGTGCCGGGCGCCAGCCGCCCGAAGATGATGTCTTCCTCGAGCGCACGCGCGATGCTCAGATCGTCGTGTTCGATCTCGTCCTCTCTGATATCGTCAAGCGTCTGCATCCATAATCCTCCGGCGGCAAGCCATCTTATCGCGGTTTGTGTCGAGCGTCGAACCGGCTCAGCCGGTAGATGTCCTCGACCAGCGCCAGTGTCCTGATATTGTCGGCAGGCATCGTCTCCATCACCACACGGCCATCCAGCCCGTCGAGGAAATGGGCAATCGTTGCGTCATAGGCGCCTTGATAGACGGCATCCGCATCGAACTCTTCCTCGCGCTCGGCCCGGCCCCTGGCCGACAGACGGCTTCCATACAATTCCAGCGTCGCCTGCGTCCCGAATATCCGCAGATGATCGCGCGGCGCCGGCGGCGCGCCATGCACCGCCAGATTGGCGTTTACAGTGACGATTGCCCCGTCGTCCAGACGGCGCAGCACGACCGAAGCCACATCTTCTGCAACAATATCGTCATTGCTGCGTTCGAGCCGTGCGGCCACCACCTCCAGTTCGCCGAGCAGATAACGCAGCGTATCGAGATGATGGATCATCACCTCCATGACGAGCAGCCGCTGCTGCCTGCGGAAAAACGGCTGGCGGATGAGCGCCGGCCTGTTGCCCTCGGCATCGGCAATCATGCCGCTCGAGAAGAATTCGAACTGGACCTGCCTGATATCGCCGGCAATACCCTCCTCCAGCCAGGCCTTCAGCCGGCGGTAATAGGCGCGAAACCGCCAGTTCTCGTGCACCATCAGGCGGATCGCTTCCGGCAGCTCCGCAACGAGCGCCGCCGCCTGATCGTAGTCCGGCGCCAGCGGCTTCTGGCAGAGAATATCGAGACCTCTTTGCGCCGCCAGCCGGACCAGCTCGACATGAACCTCACGCGGCGCGCAGATATCGACCGCATCGAGCGCTTCTTCCGCCAGCATCGCTTCTGCGCTCGCATAAGTCCTGGCAATGCCGAAGGCCCTGCTTCTGGCCGCGCTTGCCTGCGCGGCAGGATCGGCGATCGCCACGACCTCGGCGCGCGCCGACTGCTTCATCCAGGCAGGCAGGTGATATTCGCTGACCCAGCCGGCGCCGATAATTCCCACCCGCCTTCGTTTGATCTCTGCCATGACTGCTCCCGTCTCATTTTATCGATAATTTAAACGTCGTCAGTGGAAATGCCAATGCGTTGCAGCGATCAAAAAACGAAAATATGTCGAATTATCTTGGCTTTTCTACCATTCACCGCTTCAAGCGCAGCGATAGGCAAGAATGCCGACGCATCTTCTTTATTGACAATCCTGCATATCCCACTAGGCTTGAGCTCAATTTAAGGGATAAGGGAGGAACAATGTCGAGCGGTCTTCGTCGCAAGCTGACGAGTTACGGCGATCAGGGTTTTTCCCTTTTCCTCAGAAAGGCCTTCATCAAGGCGATGGGCTATTCGGATGACGCTCTCGATCGGCCGATCGTGGGCATTGCCAATACCTATAGCGATTTCAATCCGTGCCACGGCAATGTTCCGCAGCTGATCGAAGCCGCCAAGCGCGGCGTCATGCTGGCCGGCGCCATGCCGATGGTCTTCCCGACCATGTCCATTCACGAGAGCTTTGCCTCGCCGACCTCGATGTACCTGCGCAATCTGATGGCGATGGAGACCGAGGAGATGATCCGCGCCCAGCCGATGGATGCCGTGATCCTGATCGGCGGCTGCGACAAGACATTGCCGGCACAGATCATGGCGGCGGCCAGCAGCGAGATCCCGGCGATCTTCCTGCCGACCGGGCCGATGGCCGTCGGCCATCACAAGGGCGAAAGGCTGGGCGCCTGCACCGATTGCCGCCGTTTCTGGGGACGCTTCCGCGCCGGCGAAATCGACGAGGCGGAAATCACCGACGTCAACAACAAGCTCGCAAGCTCGGTCGGCACCTGTACTGTCATGGGCACAGCCAGCACCATGGCCAACCTGACCGAGGTAATGGGGCTCTGCCTGCCGCGGGCAGGATCGGCACCTGCTGCCGAATCCGAGCGGGTGCGGCTTGCCGAAGAGACCGGCCGCGTCGCCGCCGGGCTCGCCGCCAAGGAAGATGCGCCGACCGTGCGCGATATCCTCACACCCGCCGCCATCCGCAACGGCCTCGTCGCGCTGCAGGCAATGGGCGGCTCGACCAATGCCGTCGTCCATCTTGCAGCCATTACCGGGCGGCTCGGCCTTCGCCTCGACATGGCCGAGCTCGACAGGCTCGGCAAGATCATCCCGCTGCTTGTCGATCTGCAGCCCTCCGGCCAGCACTATATGGAGCAGTTCCATGAGGCCGGCGGCGTGCAGGCGCTGCTGAAGGCGGTGCGCCACGAGATCGACGGCAGTCAGCGGACGATCTACGGCAAGACGATCGGCGAGGTGATCGACGCGGCTCCCGATGAGCCCGGCCAGACCATCATCCGCACCGTGGAAAAGCCGCTGAAGCCGATCGGCACAATTGCCGTCCTCCACGGCAACCTGGCGCCGCGCGGCGCCGTCATCAAACAATCGGCGGCATCGAAGGATCTGCTGCAGCATGAAGGGCGAGCGGTGGTCTTCGATTCCGTCGAGGACATGGCCCTGCGGATCGATAGCGACGACCTCGACGTCAGCCCGGACGACGTTCTCGTGCTGCGCAATGCCGGCCCCAGGGGCGCGCCGGGCATGCCGGAAGCCGGCTATCTGCCGATCCCGCGCAAGCTTGCGCGCCAGGGCGTGAAGGACATGGTGCGCATCTCCGATGCCCGCATGAGCGGCACCGCCTTCGGGACGATCGTGCTGCATATCGCCCCGGAAGCAGCGGCGGGCGGACCGCTGGCGATCGTCAGAACCGGCGACCGAATTCGCCTCGACGTCCGGGAAAGGCGCATAGACCTTGCCATTGACCCGGCCGAATTCGACCGGCGTGTGGCCGAGCTTGGAAAAGTACCGGCCGCCGGGCCGGCGCGCGGTTATGCCAAGCTCTATCATACGCATGTGCTGCAGGCCGACGAAGGCGTCGATTTCGATTTCCTCCAGCATGAGGAGTTGGAAGGGAAATGAGCCTCGCGGACAATGAAGCGCCACTCTGCCTGCCGCGCCTGCCGCTGGCGCGTCTTCCCGCAAAGCCGCTGCCACAGGGCACGATCGATACGCATTTCCATGTCTTCCGGTCGGGCGCGCCGCTCAACACGCCCCGCAGCTATACGCCCCGGATCGCGACGACCGCTGACTGGATTGCCTTCGCCGACAGGCTCGGCATCGCCAGGGGCATCCTCGTGCAGCCGAGCGTCTACGGTCTTGACAACCGGGTTCTGATCGAGGCCCTGGCCGCCTTCCCGGAGCGCCTGCGCGGTATCGTCGTCATCGAACCCGAAACAGGCTCCGACGAGATCGCCCGGCTGGATCTGCTCGGCGTGCGCGGCGTTCGCATCAACACCCGCAACAAGGGCGGCTTGCCGCTGGCGGCCGCCGAGAGGCTTGCGGCAACGATCCGCGATTTCGGCTGGTCGCTGCAGCTTCAGGTCAGCCCGGACCAGATCGATGATCTTGCCGGACGGCTGCCGTCTCTCGGCATCCGCTTCGTGATCGATCACATGGGTTTCATACCGCTCGCCGACGGCGCATGGCGCCAGCACCTTCCGGCGCTGCAGCGGCTCGCCGATCATCCCGGCGGCTATATCAAGCTGACGGCTCCCTATCGGCTGACGCGTGAGCCCGGCTATGCCGGCTTTGCCGAAGTGGTGCGCGCGCTTGCGGCCAGCCATCCGGAAAAACTGCTCTGGGGCAGCGACTGGCCGCATACCGAGCTCTGGAACGACATGCCCGACGATGCCGACCTGATCGACGGCATGCAGGAGGCGATCGGCGAGGCCGCGCTTGCCCGCAGGATTTTTATCGAAAATGCCGAAACGCTGTTCTTCGGCCGCTGAGCGCGAAGGCGGCCGAAAAGATTGGCCAGCAATACCGGCAAAAGTAGCGAGATCATTGAACGCTGCCTGTTTTGACGCTATATAGTGTCAGTAATAGCGGCATGGAGATGGGTCATGGGCTTGGCACAATATGCAGATGACGGGCTGTTCGCCCCCCGCAAGATTGCCGATGCCTTCCGCACGACCAGCGAGGAGATTGCCCGCACCGCCGGTCTCGGCAAGGATGCGATCCAGCGCAAGGACCGACTGCGCTCGGACAAGACGCAGCGGCGGCTGCGCGAGATGATCGAGGTCGTCAACAAGGTCGAACCCCGCTTCGGATCGGCGCTGATGGCCTATGCCTGGTATCGTTCCGAACCCCTGTCGGGCTTTTCCGGCCAGACGGCGATGCAGCTCGTTCGCGACGGGCGGGCGGAGGAAGTGCTCGACTATATCGATGCGATCGATGCCGGCGTCCACGCCTGATCCCGGCCGATGCGCTACGAAGGAAAGCTCTATCGCGCGCTGAACCCGATCTATGCCCGCCAGCCGCTCTCCGGCCGCGGCGCGGAGCTTTATGGCGGTCGCTTCAATCCCAAGGGAATGCCGGCGCTCTATACGTCGCTCTCGGTACTGACGGCGCTCAGGGAGGCCAATCAGGTCGGCAGCCTGCAGCCGACGACACTCGTCTCCTACGAGGCCGATATCGAACGCGTCTTCGACACGAGGGACGAGAGCGCCCTCCACGCGCTCGGCATCGATGCCGCGGCACTTGCCTCACCAGGCTGGCGCGATGAAATGAGGGCCAAGGGCGAAGCGAGGACGCAGGCTTTTGCCCGACACCTCGCATCCGAAGGCTATCACGGGCTGCTGGTCAGGAGTTTCGCGCCCGCAGCGAGAGCCGAAGATATCAATCTCGTCCTGTGGCGGTGGGGCGACAAGGCGCCCTGCCGGCTGACCTTGATCGACGACGAGGGCAGACTGTCCTGACCGTGCAAGCCATCAGCGCCGGCCATCATTGCCGGCGCTGATGGTCTTTCGCACCTCAGGCGGCGCGTACCTTGTTCGGCCGTGCCCATTCCGGCAGCCAGTCGCCATGGCTGGCGAGCAGTTCGTCAACCAGCGACCAGATCTGGTCGAGATCGAGTTCGGCGGCCGTATGCGGGTCCATCATCGCGGCATGATAGATATGTTCGGGATTTTCCGTCATCAGTGCCTGAACCGTCAGTTCCTGGACATTGATGTTGGTGCGGATCAGCGCCGTCAGCTGCGGCGGCAGGTCACCGATGAAGGTCGGCTGGATGCCGGAAGCATCGACGAGGCAAGGCACTTCTGCCGCGCAATTGGCCGGCAGTGAAGTGATGCAGCCATTGTTGCGGACATTGCCGTAGATGACCGAGGGTTCGCCGGTCCAGACCGAATTGATGATCGAGGACGCATATTCCTTCGACGGCTTGACTTCGATCGTGTCGGCAGACCGATAGGTCTCCGCCTGCCCCTTCCAGCGGGCGATCTGTTCGATGCAGCGCTTCGGATATTCATCGAGCGGAATGCCGAACTTCTCGATCAGGTCCTCGCGGCCTTCCTTGATGAAGTAAGGCGTGTATTCGGCGAAATGCTCCGAGCTTTCGGTAACGAAATAGCCGAGACGCGTCAGCATTTCGTAGCGCACCTTGTTCGGGCAGCGCGGATTCCAGCCGGGCTTCGGCGCGCGGCCCTCGCGGTAGGCGCGCACCAGATCGGGATAAAGGTTCTTGTAGGAACCGTCCGGCTGGCGATGCTCGAATTTCAGGTAGAAGGCCATGTGGTTGATACCGGCCGAGCGGTAGCGGATCTCGTCATAGGGGATGTCGAGATCGTGGGCGAGTTCCATCGCCGTGCCCTGCACGGAATGGCAGAGGCCGACCTGTTTGATATCAGGGTATTTCTCGGCAATCGCCCAGGTATTGATCGCCATCGGGTTGACGTATTGCAGCATGATGGCGTTCGGGCAGACGGCGCGCATATCCTCGCAGATCTTCCAGAGATGCGGCACGGTTCTGAGGCCGCGCATGATGCCGCCGACGCCGAGCGTGTCGGCAATGGTCTGGCGCAGGCCATATTTCTTCGGCACTTCGAAATCGGTCACGGTGCAGGGCTCGTAGCCGCCGATCTGGAAGGCGACGACGACGAAATCGGCGCCCGAGAGCGCCTTGCGCTGATCGGAATAGGTCTCCGCCTTCGCTTTCACGCCAAGCGTGGAAATCAGCTTGTTGACGACGATGGCGCTTTCTTCCAGCCGCTGCGGATTGATGTCCATGAGCGCGATCGTGGCCCCCGACAGCGCCGGACGCTGCAGGATATCGCCGACGATATTCTTCATGAAAACGGTGGAGCCAGCTCCGATGAACGCTATTCTGGGATTTGCCATATGAACCTCCGGCATTCTGAAATCAGGCTACCTCGAAAGCGGCTTTGACGAGCCGTTCGGTGTAGGGTGTCTTGGGATTGGAAAGGACTTCGTTGACAGGTCCCTCTTCCATGATCTTGCCGTGCTGCATGACGATGACACGGTGGCAGAGGGCACGCACGACTTTCAGGTCGTGCGAGATGAAAAGGTAGCTCAGACCCCGCTCGTCCTGCAGCTTGCGCAACAGCTCGATGATCTGCGCCTGGACGGAGAGATCGAGCGCCGAGGTCGGCTCGTCGAGCAGGATGAATTCCGGCTCCAGCGCAATCGCTCGGGCAATGGCGATGCGCTGGCGCTGGCCGCCGGAAAATTCATGCGGGAAGCGTGAGAGGATATTGCCGGGCATGCCGGCGGCGACCAGGGCCTCGCGCACACGGTCGAGACGTTCTGCCCTGGTGGCGCCGAGCTTGTTGACGATGAGCCCCTCCTCGATGATCTGGCCGATCGTCATGCGCGGATTGAGCGAGGCGAAGGGATCCTGGAAGGCGACCTGCATACGCGAGCGCAGAGGCCGCATTTCCGCCCGCGACTTGCCGTGGATCGGCTGCCGGTCGAAATAGATCTCGCCATTGTCCGTATCGCTGAGCCTCAGCAACGCCTGGCCGAAGGTGGTCTTGCCCGAACCGGATTCGCCGACGAGGCCGAGCGTCTCGTGCCGCCTCAGCGTCAGATTGAGGCTATCGACGGCGACCAGCTCGCGCAGCTCCGGTTTGAAGAAACCGCCGTGGCGCATCATGAAGGAAACGCGCACACCGCGCGCATCGAGAATGATATCCGACCCCTCGGGCAGCGGATTGGCCTGGCCGCGCGGCTCGGATGCGAGCAGATGCTTGGTGTAGGGGTGCTGCGGATTGGCGAAGAGCTGTTCGGTCACATTGTGCTCGCGCATCTCGCCATGCTGCATCACGTAAACATAGTCGGAGAATTTGCGCACCACGGTCAGGTCATGGGTGATGAGGATCACCGCCATCCGCAATTCCTTCTGCAGGTTGCGGATGAGATTGAGGATCTGTGCCTGGACGGTGACGTCGAGCGCCGTCGTCGGTTCGTCGGCGATCAGCACATCGGGATCGTTGGCGAGCGCCATGGCGATCATGACGCGCTGGCGCTGGCCGCCGGAAAGCTGATGCGGGTATTGGCGCAACCGCGCCTCAGGATCGGGGATCTGCACCTGATTCAGCAGCTCCAGCGCCCGTGCCTCGGCCTGCCTGCGGCTCATCTTGCGATGAACCCGGATCGCCTCGACGATCTGGCTGCCGATCGTGTAGATCGGGTTCAGCGAGCTCATCGGCTCCTGGAAGATCATCGAGATGCGGTCGCCGCGCAGCCTGCGGCGGGCCTTCTCGGAAAATTTCAGGATATTGGCGCCATCATATTCGACGCTCGAGCGCGGCGAGATGACCGCGCGCTTGGAAAGCAGGCCCATGACGGTGCGCGCCGTCACGGATTTTCCGGAGCCGGACTCCCCGACAATGGCGATCGTTTCGCCGCGATAGAGCTGGAAGGAAATGTCCTTCACGGCTTCGACGGTGCCGTGCTCGACCTTGAAGTTCACGCCGATATTGCGCGCATCGATAACAGGGCTTTCCGTGCGGCTATCGTGATCGTGACGGACGGGCGGGGCGAAGGAACTGACGAGAGCGAGAGCCATCTTCATCACCTCAATAGGGATCGACCGCATCGCGCAGACCGTCGCCCAACGCATTGAAGGCGAAGACGGTGATCAGCACGAAGGCGACGGGAGCGAGAATCCAGGGGTAGGTTCCGATGACGGAATAGTTGGCCGTATCCTGCAGCATCAGCCCCCAGGAAATCAGCGGCGGCTTTACGGCAAAACCCAGGAAACCAAGGAAGGATTCAAGCAATACGACGCTTGGAATATGGATGGTGACGGCTACGATCACATGGCTCATCACATTCGGGAAGATGTGCTGGAAGATGATGCGCCGGTCCGTGGCACCGACCGCCATTGCCGCCCGCACATATTCGATACGCGCCAGCGCCAGCGTCTTGCCGCGCACCTCGCGCGACATCTGCGCCCAGCCGAGCGCGGACATGACGAAGATCACGAAGGCGAGGAAGACATTGGTCGGCGCCGTGATCGGGATCAGTGAGGTCAGCGCGAGATAGAGCGGCAGCTGCGGGAAGGCGAGCACCAGTTCGACGAAACGCTGCACCCAGACGTCGAAGGCACCGCCGTAATAGCCGGAGACCATGCCGACCGTCGTGCCGACGACGGTGACGATGAAGACCACCGTCAGCGCGATCATCAAGGAAATTCGCGAGCCGATGATCGCACGCGAGAGCACATCACGGCCAAACTTGTCGGTGCCGAGGAAATGCACCGGCTGACCATCGGCCGAACCGAAGAAATGGCGATTGGCGGGGATGAGGCCGAGCAGATTGTAATCGGCACCCTTGACGAAGAAGCCGAGCAGGCGCGGATTGTCATAATCCAGGCCGACGATCGGCTGGAAGGTGACGGGATCAAGCTCTTCGGAATCGGCCAGCGCATAGACGCGCGGCCAGACGAGATTGCCTTCCTTGTCGTGGATGCTGACGAGCTGCGGCGGCGCGAAGCCGACATCGGTCGCCTTCGGGTCCATCGGCGCGAAGAAATCGGCAAAAAGCGCCATAATGATCAGGAGGCCGACGAGGATCAGGCCGATCATGCCGGTCCAGGAGCGCCGCAACCGGCGCCAGACCAGCGCCATGTAGCTCTCATTACCGTGGCCGGCGTTCTTGACCGTCTCCTCATGCGGCGGTGGCGGCGTGGAAGAGTCGAAGGCAAACATATCAGGCTCCTCCATATTGACGGACCCGCGGATCGAGCATGGCAAGCAGCATGTCGGCGATGATATTGCCGACGATCAGCGTCGCCGAGAGCACCAGCATGAAGGTCGCGGTGACATAGACATCGCCGATCGCCATGGAACCGACGATGGCCGGACCGACGGTCGGCAGGGTGAAGATGATCGCGGTCTCGATCTCGCCCGTCAGCATGTAGGGAAGCACGACACCCTGATACATGACGAGCGGATGCAGCGCGTTCGGCACGGCATGGCGCATGACGACCGCGCCGCCCGAAAGACCCTTGGCGCGCGCCGTCTCGACATACTGAGCGTTCAGCGTATCCAGCAGATTGCCGCGCATCACCCGCATATTGTAGGCGAGCCCGCCGAAGGTGGCGATCGCGACGACCGGCCAGACGTGGCTGACAAGATTCATGAATTTCGCCCAGGACCACGGCGCCCCGCCATATTGCGGCGAGAAGAAACTGCCGATCTCCGTGACGTTGAACTGGAAGACGAGCAGATAGACGATGATCAGCGCCATGAGGAAGCGCGGCACCGTCATGCCCAGAAACGAGATGCCGGATAGGAGGCTGTCGATCCAGCTATACTGGCGGGTGGCCGCCCAGATGCCGAAGGTAATGCCGAGAATGGATGCGAAGATGTGGCAGACCAGCGCCAGAGCCAGCGTGCGCGGCAGGCGCTCGCCGACCACATCGGCCACCGGCTTGTTGTAATACATGCTGTAGCCGAAATCGCCTTCGGTCACGATGCCCTTGATCCAGTTGACGTACTGGACAACGAGCGGCTTATCGAGGCCATGCTCGACACGGTAGGCCTCAGCCTGGGCATCGGCCTGGGCAAAGGAGGCTCCGCCCTGATTGATCAGCTGTGAACGGATATAGTCTGCATAATCTCCGGGCGGGGCCTGGATAATGGCAAAGGTCACTACGCTCAGGATGAAGAGGACGGGGATCGCCGAGGCGATGCGCATGAGCAGGAATCGTAACATCGGACGGTTCGCTTCTCCTTGCCGTCAGCCGCTCGTCTCCAGCGCGGCCGGCTTGTTGGTTCTGACCGGCCGCGCGCATCACGCGCGGCCGGAATTTCTTCTTTCGGGAGGGAGCTAGTTAATCGGACCCTTGTCGCCGGGCTTGCCGGGCAACTGACCGGGGAAGAGTTCGTACTTGCCCTGCTTGTCGGCGGCGACCCACAGGCGTTCGCGGATGACGGAGTCTTCGGCCCAGTTGAACATCATGATCGGCGTGCCCTCAGGGATGTTCGAGAAGCGCTTGTTGATGATCAGCGCGCCCGGATATTCCGTCAGGCCGACGGTGTCGACATGCTCCGTCGCCGTCTTCTGGTACTGTTTCATCAGCGCTACACGTTCGTCATTGTCCTGGCTGGCGCGGAACTTGTTGACGATGTCGGCAAGTTCCTTCTCGTAGGGCATGAGATCGAGCTGGTCATCCTTGCCGGCGCGGTGATGCCAGCTGGTGCGCGGGCCGACCGCGGCAAGCTGCTCGGTATTCTGCACCACGGAGGCAAGTTCGGACGCATTGCGCTGGATCAGCCAGTCGAACTGGCCGGCATAATGCGCATTGTCGCGCTTCGGACCGTCGAGGGCATTGATGATGACCTTGAGCCCAAGCTTTTCCATCTGGCCGACGACGCCTTCGGCCAGGCTCTTGTCGGTGGCGTAGCCGTTGTTGACGAGAAGCACGATCTCGACATCCTTGCCGCCTTCGGTTCCGGCCGGGAAGTTCACGAAGCCGTCGCCATCCGTATCTTTCAGGCCCACCTTGGCAAGCAGCGCCTTGGCACCCTTGAGATCGAAGGGATAATAGACGGTCGAGTTGCGATCGTAGAAGCTGGTGCCCGAAGACAGGCCGCCGGCATAGATCGCTGTGAACGGACCCTTGACGAGGGAATCGCCGATAGCCTTGCGGTCGATCGCCATGGTCACGGCCTTGCGGAAGTCCTCGTTGCGGTTGAGTTCGCGGATCGCCTGGCCGCGGGCGTCGGGATCACCCCAGCCGTTGGCCGAGAGGTTCATGCGCAGGTTATAGCCGATGAGACGCGGGCCGAAGGCAAGACGCGCCGGAGCGGTCTTTTCGGCGGCACGCTTCAGCGAGGCGACGAAATTTTCCGGCTGCTCGAGATTCGAGAAGTCGGCCGAGCCGGCAACGGCCTGCACGTCGCGGTCGGCCCAGGTCGAGAGCTTGTACTGCAGCTCGTTGAGGTAAGGCAGCTGGTTGCCCTTCTCGTCGACCTTCCAGTAATAGGGATTGCGGCGCATGACGATGATATCGTCAGGCCGGTATTCGACCGGCACCCAGGCCCCCATGACCGGCATGTTCATGAATTCCGGCGGGAAGGCGTTCTTGAACTGGTCGTAAGTGTTCTTCGAATATTTCGGATGCTGCGGCTTCAGGATATGCGAGGGACCCGGGCAGAAGTTCGGGTAGGCCATCGTATAGAGGTATTGCTTCGGGAAGGCTTCCTTGAAGGTCCATTCGACGGTGTAGTCGTCAATCTTCGTGAGCGTCGTGCCTTCACCGAAAGCTTCCGGCGATGCGCCGCCGCCAAGCGGCGACACGTTCGGATCGATAACCTCGTCTTCCCAATAGAACATGACGTCGTCGGCATTGAACGGCGCGCCGTCGGACCATTTGGCCCCTTCGATCAGATGCATGGTGAGCTTGTGGCCGTCCTGCGACCACTCCCAGCCCTTGGCGAGGTTCGGCAGCGGCTCGGTATCCTTGGCTTCCACCTGGAAGAGCGGCGCAGTGCGCGTCAGGCATTCGGAGAGACCGATATCGATGCCGCCCCAGCCCTGCGTCTGGCCTGCACCGTAATTCCAGCCCTCCGGCCGGCCGCCGATGACATGGCGCATCACGTCACCATAGACGCCGGTGCCGTCAGGCATGTTACCGGTCTTAAAGACCAGCGGCTCCTTCGGCAGGCGATCCTTAACCGGCGGCAGCTTGCCGCTGTCGACGAAATTCTTCGTCACCCAGTCCGGCTCGTGATATTCCGGCAGCGCCTTGAACTCCAGGATGGAGTCGCGCGACACATATTTGATCTTGCCTTCCGCCGGGAATGCCGGCGGGGCCGGCGGCACCGTCGGCTCGGATGCATGGGCATTCAGGGCCGCGACTGAAACGCCAAGCGCCAATCCCGCCAGGATGCCGATTTTACGGAAATTCGTCATCGTCTCTCCCTCTTGTTCCGGAGCGCTCGCACGCGTCTCCGCTTCTCCTCAAACATGATGACGGAAGCTCGAGTGCGACGGCCTTCCTCCCGAAGACCCCGCAGCCTCCTTCACCTGATCTAGACGGCCTGCTTCAGCGCCGCCTTTTCGACGCGAAGCTCCTCAATGGAGCGGACATGGCGGCGTGCTGCCCCTTCCCACTCCCTCGTCTTCACCTTGGCGTTCGCCAGCCGCTCCTTCGCGGCCGGGACGGCATGCGCATATTGCGGCAGCCAGCGGGCCTGGGCGACGACCATCTCATCGACCATCTGCCACACCTCTTCCGGCGTCGAGACGGCTCCGACAAGCGGATCGTGCAACACGGCGAGCTTCAGCAGATCGATATCACCCGCGATAGCGGCATGAACCGACATGCGCTGGACATTGATCGACGAAATGCAGGTTGCCGCGCAGGCTTCCGGAATGGTGATGCCGGAGACCATGTTGATGCCGAAGCGATCGACGAAGCCGGGCGACTCGATGATCGCGTCCGACGGCAGGTTGGTGATGACGCCGGTATTCTTGACGTTGAAGTGACCGCGATAGACACGACCGGTCTCGAGCGCCTCAAGGATATGGCTTGCGTGTTCGTTGGAGCGCTTGGCCGGATCGATCGGCTTTTCGGCAGAGGCAAGGAACTGCGGGAATTCCGTTTCGAACCAGTTGCGGGTCTCGGTCGAGTGGCGCAGATAACCGCCGGTCTCGCCGTGGATCCAGTCGGACATATCGATCCAGCGGGTAATTTCCTCCGGCCGTTTGCGGTACCAGGGCAGGTATTCCGAGAGATGGCCGTTGCTTTCGGTCGAATAGACGCCGAAGCGCTTCAGGACGTCGATGCGCAGCTTCTCCTGCTGCGAATAGACCGGATGCGCCTCGAAGGCGGCAACCAGCTCGTCCTTGCCGATCTTGCGGCCGTTCAGGCGCAGATCGACGAACCAGGTCTGGTGGTTGATGCCGGAGCAGACATAGTCGAGTTCGCTCTGCGACCTGGCGCCGAGCACTTCGGCGATCTGTTCTGCACCGTGCTGGACGCCATGGCAGAGGCCGACCGTATCGACCTTGCCATATTCGATGGCGGCCCAGGTGTTCATTGCCATCGGGTTGGCATAGTTCAGGAACTTGGCCCCCGGTGCCGCCACCTCGCGGATATCCTTGCAGAAATCGAGGATGACCGGAATGTTGCGCTGGCCGTAGAGAATGCCGCCGGCGCAGATCGTATCGCCGACGCACTGGTCGATGCCGTATTTCAGGGGAATGCGGATATCGTCGGCATAGGCTTCCAGCCCGCCGACGCGCACGCAGCTGATGACGTAACGTGCGCCTTCGAGCGCCTTGCGCCGGTCCGTCGTTGCCGTCACCCTGGTCGGCAGCTTGTTTGCCTCGACGATCTTGTCGAGAATGGCCTTGATCATCTGAAGGTTATGTTCGCTGAGGTCGGTCAGCGCGAATTCGATATCCTTGAATTCCGGCACGCAGAGAATGTCCGTGAACAGCTTCTTGGTGAAGCCGACGCTGCCTGCCCCGATAATAGCGATTTTGAAACTCATATCCTTCACCTCGATCCGATCAAATGCTAGGGAGAAAGACAGCAAAGGAGGGCCGGGCGCCATGCTTGCGCATGTCGTCCAAAAATACCGGAAATGGTGCCTGTATTCCTCCCGGCCGTTCTTTCGACCGCGATCTCTTCCTCTTGTGAGAGGGGATTATGCGCATATTCGGCAGAGCGGCCAGAGAAGGATTATGCTTTCGAGGGTAATTTTGTGCTGCAGGATTTGATCGCCAACGGCCAGTCGATGAGGACGGTTTCGCTGCCGCGCGGCCGCCAGCGCCTACACGCCATGCCGACAAGCGCCGGCTATGAGGTGCGCGAAGACGAAACCTATGACTGGGACGGCCGGAAGCGCGGCCAGACACCGTTCACGGTGCTGCAGCACACGATCAGCGGCACCGGCCGTTTGCGCTACCAGAACCGCAACTACAAGCTCCAGAGCGGCGATACGATGATGGTGCTCGTGCCGCATAACCACCGCTACTGGCTGGAAAAGGGCGAACGCTGGGAATATTTCTGGATCTCGATGAACGGCGAGGAGACGCTGCGCATCCACAAGATGGTACTGGCGCTCGCCGGTCCGGTTCTGAAACTGCAGCAGTCGACCATCGATCATCTGGCCGATTGCAGCCTGCGCCTTGTCAAGGGCGCAAACACCCCCGGCTCGGCCTCGGCAATCGCCTATGAAGCCGCCATGGCGCTCTACGACGACATTTTCGGCTCACCCGCCTTCATGGCCGAGCAGAGCGCCATGCAGCCGGTGATCGACCATATCAACGCCAATCTGGAAAAACCGCTGCCGGTCAGCGAGCTTGCGGCGATCGTCGGCCTCAGCCGCGCCCATTTCTCCCGCAGCTTCGCCGAAAGCGAAGGCGTGCCGCCGGCCGAATATGTGCTGCAGCAACGCCTGCAGCGCGCCGCCAAGCTCCTGACCAAGGCGGACTTCCTGCCGGTCAAGGAAGTCTCGATCATGTGCGGCTTCGAGGATGCCAACTATTTCGCCAAGGTTTTTCGGCGTGTCTACGGCATCACGCCGACGGAGTTCCGGACGACGGGCATGTATGCGAGCATCGGCCGTAGCCGGTGAAAGAGCGGTCAAGATGGAACGTAGCCAGATAGCCGCTCGCATGGGAAATGCCTAGCGAAGTCGCGAATCGCCAAAGGCCTAATCACGGATCGCTCGGAACATCACAATACTTTGAATATTCCTTTTGCGCTTTGAAATTCACCGTTCAGTTTCACGACAACCCAATAATCAGGCTGACGATCGGTGCCTAACTGTGCGTGCGCTATTACCGACAAGAACCCATCAGCTTCCGCAGAAGCAGGATCAATTTCTACTTTTATTTGCTGAACTATATCACTACCATATTCATTCCTTGATATGTATACCTCAATTTCTCTCTCACTGAACCCACGGCCTATGAGTTTGAAAGGCTTGTCAACTCCCCAAAAAGCAACCACTGGCCGCTCACTCAATCGCTCGATCTCAACTTTAACGATATCCTCTGACATTTGTACCTCCGGGATCTATCCCCAATTGTGGATTAGTCGTTGTCACCTGATCTGCGGGGTATGAATCCACCTGATCTCGACATTACGCCGCCAGAGCGGGACAATGCGCCGCCCGACCTGGACATTCCGCCCCGTAGATCACTTGAAATTTCGGTCGAGAGCAGAATCTGTTCAAAGGTTCCTGTTTCGACATCGAGCCTCATCGAAAAGTCGCCCTTATCATAAGTCCAAACTCTCATATCTTTGGCGAGAGCTCCAATTTGGGAACCGAGACCTGTTCGGGCACTCGAACCAGGGGAGCGAGACAATCTTTCGTATTCGAAGTCGTTCGGGGCAGGATCGCCGGGATCTGCACCGGCGCCATGGACAACGAAGATTGTTGGCCGCCCCAGTTCGACGAAGGCACCCTCGAACGAGAATGCATAGATTCGCGCAAGATTCGCTCCCTTTGCAGCAAGCTGACTTCTCAGAAAATTGTTGTTTCCGACTTCGGGAGTGATTTCGGGGTCGTAAACGCTGCCTCTGAGGAGCAGATCGCTAAGTGGGCGCCCGAACAAATATACTGATGATATGCCAAGCAGGGTTTCATTGTCTGCCACGTCTGCCTCCATCTACCTGATTATTGACCAATGCCTGATCTCGACAGCAAAACCTGCTCGCGATAGCTCATCCTCGGAAATTCCAGATAATCTATCGGCAGCAAGATCCGCCCGGAGTGAACATGGCTGCGATGCTCGCCGCCTTTGAGGTGCCTGCCGGCATGCAATTCGCCGATCGCCCTCTGACTGAAATTTCTGGCAATGATCCTGGAGAACCGGCCGCCGCTTTCCTCCCGATCGATTGCCAGCATCGTTTCGGCGACGTCGCCATAATCCAGAAAGTCGGGTGCGAGAGCCCAGAGGGTCTCTGCCAGATAGGTGCCGGCGATATCTCGTGCCTCAAGCAGCGCCTCGACGAATCCATCGGAGTTGCGGTCAAAAGCGCGGTCGAAAGCATCTTGCACGGACGCTTCGACAGAGGCATCGAACTCGGCAATATCCGCCAGATCTTCAACCGCCCGCGAAATCAGGCCGCGCGCCACCAGGCTCTCGTGGAAGATATCGACGATGATGTCGAATAGCGCGCCGGTAAGCGGTTGCGAGAGCTCGTGCTCGTCCTTCCAGCCATGAGCGAACTCTTCCATCGTCCTCTTGTTGTTTGCCGAGCGGATCTGGCGATGCGGCGAAAATTCCGAAAAGCGCGACAGGCGATTGGCGCGGTGAAGGTTGCCGCCTGTCTCCTCAAGAACATTGTCGATCACCGAGGGAAAATGCATGGCAGCGATCAGCGACACGCAGTCCGAAAATGCCTCCTGGAAGCCGAGATATTCCGGATATTCGGTTCCCGGCTCCGGCACGCCCAGGACGCTGAAGATGATCGCGTGCCCCACTTCATGGGCCACGACATCGAAATCCAGGCTGAAGGGAAGGATGTGCCCGTCCTTCTCGAACTGGCTGCCGACTTCGAGAAAACCATAGCCGTACTGGGCATTGTTCCACTGCGGCAGGATGGAGATTTCCAGACGGTCGTAATGATCGCGAAAATGCCAGGTGAGCGGCTGGCCGAGATAGCGCTCCCAGACATCCAGCGTGAACCGCACGCAGCCGAACACATGCGCGGCTTCGAAGCCGGGCGTGGAAGGCTGCAGATAGTCGAAATTGCCCCACGCGTCAGGAGCGGCCGGCTCGATGATCCTTCCCGTCCAGGGCGGCAGATACATATAGGGGGTTCCGAGAGGGCCGCGGTTCACACCGTAAGGATTGATCTTGCCGACCGGCTCCACGACGAACATGCGATCGTCGGCCGGACCAGCTTTCACGCTGCCCTGCGGCGACGACACTTCGACAATCTCGGGGCTTGACCGAGCATCTTCAAACGGAGGCTGCACAAAAAGTCTGAACCGGGTGCCCATCCGCTTCCCCCTCAATAGACTTTTCTGAATGCCAGTTTAAGTTGATCCTCGACGCTCGCGACATATTTAGCAAGTACTGAAATAGTACTAGTGGGCTGCCGCCTGCATGCGGGCGCTATTCGGACAGTTCAAGCAGTCTCGAATAGCGTGGATGATCGCGGATGGGATCGAGGTCGGAATCGTTCTTGAACCATAACCGCATCTCGATGCCGACTTGGGGCATCCAGACCTCGAGCAGGTCTATCGCCCGGTCGATTTCGCCGAGCAAGGCATAGGTGCAGGCGGCATTGTACTGAATGTTGATGTCGTTGGGATCGGTCGCGAGCGCGCGCGCCAACCAGTCCAGCGCCATGTCGCGGATACCGAGAAAAGCCAGCGCCGTCGCGCCGAGACATGCGACATTGGCATTTTCCGGATGCAGGTGCAGCTCTTCCTCCGCCTTTTTCAAGGCAATCCGAGCGTAGCTCCTGGCCTTGTCGATTTGCCCCAGCGAACGAAAGACGTTCACAAGCATGATCGGCGCACCATAATCGGCAGGCTTAATCTCCATCGCGCGCTGGAAATATGTCGCCGCCAGCTCGAACTGACCGTCGGTGACGCAGAATTCCGCATAGTACCTGTTGGCCTCGTGGCAATTGGCATCGAGCGACAAAGCCTGCACGAATGCTGAAACCGCCTCGGCGCGATTGCCGGCTACCGCCAGCGCAAACCCCTTGGCGGCATGCGCCTCGGCCAGATTGGGGTCGATAACAAGCGCCCTCGCCGCGTTGGCGAGAATATCCTCCACCGGAATTTCCGAGCCGAACTGGGACCGCAGGCGCGCGTCGCAAACCGCAATACCGGCATAGGCGCGGGCATAGCCCGGATCCAGTTCGATGGCCCTTGCGAAACTCTGCCTGGCCATCAGGTGGTTTGAGCGGGAGGCGATATGATAATATTCACGCCCCCTGAGGAAATGCGTGTAGGCTTCGACATTGCCTGTCGGCGCCTGCTCTATTGCCTTCTTTTCCTCCGGGAGCAGCTTGACCTTGAGTTGCTCGACGATCGCCTTCACGATCTCGTCCTGCATTTCGAAGATATCGGTGAGGTCGCGGTCGTAACGCGCGGCCCAGACATGGCCGTCGCTGGCCGCTTCGATCAATTCCGCATTGATCCTGACGTGATTGTCCACCTTGCGCACGCTGCCTTCCACGATATAGGCGACGCCGAGTTCGGCGGCGATGCGCTGCAGGTTCTCGCTGCGGCCCTTCCACGCGAAGACGGTGTTGCGGCTCAGCACGAACAGGCCCGAAACATTCGACAGATCGGTGATCAGGTCTTCGGTAATGCCGTCGCTGAAAAAATCCTGCTCGGGATCGTTGCTGATATTGGCGAACGGCAGGATGGCGACCGAAGGCTTGTTGACGGGTGCCTTTGTGTGACTACCCGTGACAGGCAGAGCCTCCTCTTTGGGGGCGACATTGCCCCAATCGGCAAAATAGACGTGAACCGGGCGGGCAATGTTCTTGACGGTCACGGCGCCCTGGTCGGCGAAATCCAGATCGAGCTTGTTTGCGACTTCGTGGCGCACGGCCGCCGAACAGGCAATACCACCGGGCGCAGCAAGGGCCTGCAGCCGGACCGCGACATTGATGCCATCCCCGTGAAAATCATCCGCATCAAAGACGATGTCGCCCAGATTCAAGCCTATTCGGAACGCAAAATGCCTGTCTGCCGGGATTCCGGCATTGCGCTCCAGCATGCCGCGCTGGATTTCGACCGCACAACGGGCAGCACTCAGCACGCTCCCGAACTCGACGAGAAAACCGTCGCCCATGACCTTGATTATATGTCCGCCATGGGTCGCGACGGCGGGATCGAAGAGCTCGCGTCGATGCTGGCGAAGGGCATTGAGCGTATCTTCCTCGTTCGCCTCCAGGAGACGGCTGTAGCCCACCACATCGGCGGCAAGAATAGCCGCCAAACGACGTTCAACAAGCTCTGCGCACATGCCCGTCTCCCCAACGCGCTGGTGGCAATACTTCTCAATTCTAGCAGCAAGAAAGTAATGTTGCCGAACGATCGGTTGACTTACAACAAAAATCTCCCTCTGCCACCAAGGCGGCACCCGCCATCTTCCGGATTGCATCGTCTGGCTGAAAATTTTTCTTTGGGCAGGCCTCACCCCAACATCTGCATCGAGCCCAGCCCCAGAATATCGTTCAGCAACGCGATCCCCATGCCGATCGCCACGATGGCGAGGCCGATCAGGAACAGGCGCCGTGAGCGGTCGTATTTTTCGGCGATCAGGGAATCCCGCGCCGGCAGGTCGGCGAATACCTTCACCGGGAGGGCGATGCCGACGGTCAGAAACAGCATCGGCGCAATGTCGATGGCGCTCCAGTCATTGGGGTTGGAGACCCAGCGGCCGATGAAGTTCAGCGAGAAACCGAGAATGATCCCCGCCGCCGTCAATGAGCCGTTGCGGAACGTTGCGTCGATCTTCTCTTCTGGATCGGGCTGTAGCATCTCGCTTCCCGGAAGACGTTTCCATAAAGAAAGTCAGAAGCGACCGGGATCGGCAAGTCTTCTGCATTCCGGGCAAGCGCGGCATGAAACCAGGCACGGCGACGATCTAGGAGGGCGGCACCTCGGCCCACTGCGAAAATGTCGCCGCCTGGCCGAAGTCCTGTCCTTCCGCGTTCCGCAGTTGCCAGACTATGCCGTCTTCCATCCAGAACCGGCTCCCCGATTTCGTGACCCGGACGCCGCGATAGCCCGCCATGAAACCGTTTCGTGCCACCGCGTCGAGCAGAGCCTGACGCTCCGACCGCTCGCCGGGGCCGGCGGACAATCGGGATTGCAGCTTTACGAACTCGCTCCAGCTATAGCCGAAACGCCTCTGCGCGGCACAATTGGCATAGACGAAGACGGGATCGGCAGCCGTGTTGTGTGCAAGCACGACAAACGGGGCATCGCCATAGAGCCATTCAGGCCCCCGGTCCCTGGGCAGAAGGTCTCTGCCGACAAGGCGCCGGAAGCTGCCGGTGAGAAGTTCGAAGAATTCGGGATCGTTCGGGTTCAACTGGCCGTTCAACTGCATCTCATGTCCTTCTTCGGTGCGCCGCTCCGCGGGCCTTGTTCCCATCTAGTCGGGGGATATGGCAGCGGTGCGGCAAAGAAGCTTTCCTGCTGAAACGGGAGGCAGGGGCGGGCAGCCCGATTGCGCCCGTTGCGACAATCGGGCTGCCGCCGTCCGTCAGAAATAGATCGACATGACCAGATCCTGGTCGAAATCGCCGAACCCCTTGCCGAAGAGGTTCATGCCGCCGGGATTGTCGGCGTTTTCGTCGATGCCGATACGGAAGCGGATCGAGTGATGGTCGGCGATACCGAGCGAGGCGATGGTCTGGGTTGAAACCATGGCGCCGTCGATCCACGTGCCGGTCTCGTCGATCGTCCAGGTCTTGAGCTTGCCGTATTGCGAGCCCGAGAGCTTCCACCAGGACGGCGAATACATGCCGCGGCGATCGCCGTAATCGCCGGGCGAGGTCCAGTGGCCCGCCTTGATGCCGTTGACCCATATCGAAATGTCGGAAGGCCAGTTGGCATTCGTGGCCGGCGTCTCGGAGCTCAGCTCGGCGGTGAATTCGACCTTGCGGATTTTCTTGCCCGTCACCTTGGCATTGTTCGGGAATTTGTACTCGACGTAACCGCGGGTAAACCAGAGCAATGCCGCCTGCATGCGCTGCGGATCGAGGAAGACCTCCTGCACGTCCAGCATGCCGATGACGTTGTTGACCGAACAGAGGCCGCAGGGCGCTTCCACGTCGAACTCGGTGAAGAGGCCGATCGGCATGCTGACGGTCACGACGTCCTCGCTAGCCTTGGTGCCGTTGGTATCGAAGCGGATGAGGATTTCGTCGTAGATGCTGGAGCAGACCTTCTGATTTCCCTTGGTCGCCTTCATCGTCTGCGTCTGGATGAGGCCCGCCTGCTCGAGCGATTTCAGGTTGGTTGCCGTCGTCGATTGCGGCAAGCGCATCTGCGCCGCGATGTCGTTGACATTCAGCGGCCCCTTCTGGCGCAGCAGGTTGAGGATTTCGATACGCGTCGGGGAACCGAGTGCCTGGACGACATCAACGTCCCTCATCGGATCGACGGTCAGAAGTTTCGTCTCCATACCTTGATACTGGTTCTCCAGTCTTTCTTGTTGGTTTCCGCTGATATCACGGCGTCATGTCCCATGTCGCCGCTCTTTTTCGGGGGCGCCGGCCCGCGCCTCGGGAGAGCTGTCGCGGACCGGCAGGGCCTTCTCACCTCGGCCCGGAAGCAAATCTCTCATGCGCCTATCCCTTGATGCCCGATGACAGCATCAGGGCCTGCGTTACCCGCTTCTGGAACAGGAGGTAGGCGACGGCGACCGGCATCGCGGCAAGGATCGCAACCGCCATATCGCGCGCATATTTGACGCCGAAGGCGTCCCTCGTCTGGGTGATGCCGACGGTGATCGTCATCATGTCGTCGGAGTTGGTGACGAGGAACGGCCAGAGGAAGGCGTTCCAGGCCATGATGTAGGTGATGATCGCAAGCGCGGTGGTAATGCCCCAGTTCAGCGGCAGATAGAGCTTGAACAGGATCTGGAATTCGCCGCAGCCGTCCAGCTTGGCAGCTTCGCGCAGCTCCTTCGGCACGGAATCGAAGAACTGCTTGTAGACGATGACGACGACCGGGACGATCAGCTGCGGCAGGACGATGCCGCCCCAGGTATTGATCAGGTTCAGCTTGTGCATCAGCACGAATTGCGAAATGACCAGCGCCTGCGACGGCACCATGAAGCTTGCCAGGATGATGCCGTAGAGAAGCCTGCGGCCGGGAAAGACGATCTGCGACAGCGCGTAGGCGCACATGACACTGATGAGGATGACGACAACAGTGACCGTCACCGACGTCACGATCGAGTTCAGGTACCAGGTCGACAGCTTCGTCTCGAAAAGCGCGTAATAATAGGCCGAGAAGTTGAGGACGTCGGGAATAAGCGTGGTCTTGTTGACCACATCCTGTTCCGGCTTGATGGATGTGACGATCGCCCAGTAGATCGGGAAAGCCCAGGTGCAGGCGATCACCAGCGTCAGGATAAGAAGCAGCGCGTTGCCGATTGTCTTGCCGGGCATCTCAGCGCTCCCTCACGCGCAGAAGCTGGTACTGCAGCACGGAAACGACGACGATGATCAGGAACAGGATCACCGCGACCGCGGAGCCGAGACCGCCGTGGTTCGAGCGGAAAGCCTCACGATAGACGAGCTGCAGGAGCACATAGGTGGAATTGAAGGGGCCGCCCTCGGTCAGAAGATAGACCTGGTCGAAGATCTTGAGCTGCAGGATGAGCTGCAACGTCAGCACCAGCGCCGTCACCGGCCAGATCAGCGGCCAGGTGATGCGCTTGAAACATTGCCAGCGCGTCGCGCCGTCGAGCATCGCCGCCTCGTAATAGTCGTTTGGAATGTTGCGCAGGCCGGCAATGAAGAGCAGCAGGTTGAAACCGTTGGTCCACCAGACAGTCACGAGCGCCACCATCGGCATGGCCCAGATCGGATCGCGAAAGACGCTGACGCGCGCGCCGGTGAAGGCTTCGATGATGAATTGCGCGATCCCGAATTGCTGGTCGAGAACCCATTTCCAGATCTGCGTGACGACGGAAACGGGAAGGATGTAAGGAATGAAGAAGAGCACGAGAACCAGGCTCTGCATCCAGCCTTTCAGGCGCACGACCATCAGCGCAAGGCCAAGGCCGATCAGCGTGTTCGGGAGGACCGTCAGCACGACGAAATAGCCGGTGTTCCAGACCGAAGTGTAGAAGAGCTTCTGGTGGAAGAGCCTCACATAATTGTCGAAGCCCACCCATTGGCCTTCGCCGACAAGCGGGGCGTCGGTAAAGCTCAAGGCGAACATCTTGTAGACCGGATAGGCAAAGACGGTCGCATAGGCGATCAGGAACGGTGCGATCATGACGATCGCCGTCAGCGTCTTGCGTCGCTTTTCAGTGTTGACCACAGATCATCTCCCTGGACGAAGGACTGGCCGGAGGCGGGCTCCGGCCAGCGACTTCCTACTTCTGGCTTTCCAGCTCTTCGCGCATCTGGTCGATCGCATCTTCCGGATCGAGCTGACCGTTCAGTGCCGGAACGACGAAGTTCTGCGTTGCTTCGTAGATCGGGCCGGCAACACCCGCGAGCTTGGAGACCGGGTCGAAGACGGCGGTATCGGCAAGCTTCGCATAGGTGGCGTTCGGCTGCATCTCCTTGAACTCCTTGCTGTCCGTCACCGGCTTGTAGGCCGGGATGTGGCCGGCGCTTGCCCAGGAGATGCTGTGCTCGTTCATCCAGGCAATGATCTGCAGCACGGCCTTCAGCTTTTCAGGGGTGATGGGCTTGCTGTCGCTGTTCGGGACGGCGAAGGAATGCGAATCCGCCCAGGTGGCCTGCGTGCCCATCAGGTTCGGGATTTCGATGGCGCCCCATTCGAAGCCAAGCTCGCCCTTCTTTGCGAGGTCGGTCATCGTCGGCACTTCCCAGACGCCGTTGATATGCATCGCGGCCTTGCCCGAGGTGAAGAGCGCGATCGAGGCTTCATAGGAAATCAGTTTCGGCGAATAGCCCGAGGAAACCCAGTTCGCCATGGTCTTAAGCGCCTTCACGCCGGCATCGCCCGGCAGGATCTGGTCGCCGTCGATGAACTTGGCGCCCTGCTGGGAGAGCAGCGTGTAGAAGACGCGCCACATGGAGCCGCCTTCATCCGTGTGCAGCGACAGCGGATATTCGACCTTGCCGGTCGCCTTGATCTTGTCGAGGGCGGCATTGAAATTGTCGAGACCGTCGAGGCCTTTCGGCAGGCCGTCATCGCCAAGCAGGCCGGCTTCCTTCAGGATGGTCTTGTTGTAATAAAGAACGATCGAGTGCACGTCGAAGGGAATGCCGTAAACCTTGTTGTCGAAGGTCGCCTGTTTCCAGGCCGCATCGACATAGTTTTCCTTCTTGATGCCGGCGGCCGCTAGCTCCTCGTCCGTGAAAGGACGCAGGATGCCCGTCGGCACGGCCAGCGGATAGCGCGACATGTGATAGGTCATGATATCGGGCTGCTGACCGACGGCGGCGGACGTCTGCACCTTGGTGTAGAAGGGCACACCCCATTCAAGCGTCGTGGCATTGATCTTGATGTCGGGATGCGTGTCGTTGAATTCCTTGATGAGGGCCTTCATGCGCACGCCGTCGCCGCCGCTGAGGAAATCCCACCAGGTAATGTCTGTCTGCGCGAATGCGGCGGCCGAGGGCAGCAAGGCAATGGCCGCCGAAACGGCAAGTTTTAAGATCTTTCTCACGTTTGTTCCTCCTCTAAGGCATAGGTTGAAATTACCCCGCTGCACGGGGCCGCTTCTGTCGCCGGCCTCCTCCAAAGGCTTGCGACCACGTCTCCTGCATTCCGTCCCGGTTTCCGGGGCGAACTTCCGGATTCCGGTCAATCAGCTGAGCCTTCTGCCTTCGGCATCGAAAGCCAGCATCTCAGGCACTCTCAGCGAGAGGCTGATCTTCTCCTTCGGCTGGGGCCTGCTTTCGCGGCACTCGACCGTCATTTCCGCATTGGTCGCGGTCAGCACGTGAAGATATCCGGTGCCGCCAAGCTCCTCGGTAAACTCGGCAGTGACAGGCAGCACCAGGCCTCCGTTGCCAGAACCAAGCCCGATATGTTCGGGCCTAACGCCGATATTGATGGCTGCGCCCTCGGCAACAGGCGTGCGCGTCGGCAGATCGAAAACCTGGCCCGGCGCGTCGTCGAGCTCGATCCGTGCCGAACCCTGGCCGGCAACGATGACCTTGCCCTTCAGGAAGTTCATGCCCGGCGAGCCGATGAAGCCGGCAACGAACATGTTCTGCGGATTTCGATAGAGTTCCAGAGGTGCGCCGACCTGCTGGACGATGCCCTGCTTCAGCACGACGATCTTGTCGGCAAGCGTCATCGCCTCGACCTGGTCATGGGTGACGTAGACCATCGTCGCGCCGATCTGCCGGTGCAGGCGGGCGATCTCCATGCGCATTTTCACACGCAGCTCGGCATCCAGATTGGAGAGCGGCTCGTCGAACAGGAAAACCCGCGGTTCGCGCACGATGGCGCGGCCGATCGCCACGCGCTGGCGCTGGCCGCCGGAGAGCTGGCTCGGCTTGTGCTGGAGATAGTCGGTCAGGCGAAGGATATCGGCCGCCGCCTTCACCTTCTCCTGGATCTCCGCCTTCGGGCGCTTGGCGATCGAAAGGCTGAAAGCCATGTTTTCGAAAACGGAAAGATGCGGGTAGAGCGCATAGGACTGGAAGACCATGGCAACGCCGCGCTTCGACGCTTCCCTGTGCGTGACATCCTCGTTCTCGATGCTGATCTGCCCGCCGCTCGTTTCCTCGAGCCCTGCAATCATCCTCAGCAGGGTCGATTTTCCGCAGCCGGAAGGGCCGACGAAAACGGCAAACTCGCCCTGCTCGATCTCGATATCGACGCCGTGGATGACCGCAAACGACCCGAACGACTTCCTGACGTCTTTCAGCTTGATTCCAGACATGTATCCTCCCGATAGGCAGGCCAGATGGGGCAGCCTCCTCCGCTGCCCCGATGGCAATCGGCTTACGCCGAGGCGACGGACAGCAGGACGAAATGATAGGATTTCGCCGGCAGCGATCCGGTGAGCCTGCCGTCGTCGGCAATCTGGAGGCCGGATCCTGCCTTCGGCACGATGCGGTTCTGGTCCTCGACGGAGTTGCGCGCCTTCAGGTCCTCTCCCGCCATCGTATGGTGCTGGAGGATCTTGGCGCCCTTGAAGCCCTGCAGGGCGACATCGAGATCGATCGCCTCGTCGAGGCTGCGGTTGATCGCAAAGAGCGCGATGCTCTTGCCGTCCTCCTGCAGCACGGCCGAAAGATCGAGATAGGGAACGTCCTGCGCCACATCGCAATCATAGGTCGGCCCGGCGGCCGAAACCGCAAGCGCGGTGCCGCGGCCGTATTTTGATGCGAACTGCAGCGGATAGTAGATCGACTGGCGCCAAGCCGGTCCGCCCGCCTTGGTCAGGATCGGGGCAATGACGTTGACGAGCTGTGCCATGCAGGCGATCTTGACGCGGTCGGAGCGGCGGATGAAGACGTTGATCAGCGAGGCGACGAAGATCGCGTCCTCGAGATTGTAGAGTTCTTCGAGCAGCGGCGGCGCTTCCGGCCAGTCCCAGTTCTTGTAGCGCTGGTCGTCTTCCTTGCGGTCGTGATACCAGACGTTCCATTCGTCGAAGCAGATCTTGACGTCGCGCCTGGAGCGCTTCTTCGCCTTGATATAGTCGATGACGCCGCCGATCGTGACGATATAGCGGTCGAGTTCCATCGCCTTGGCATAATAGTTCAGCGTGTCGTTTTCCTCGTTGCCGAAATATTTGTGCAGCGAGATGTAATCGACGCTGTCGTAGCTCGCATCGAGAACCTGCGCCTCCCACTCGGGATAGGTCTTCATCTTGTCGTTGGACGAACCGCAGACGACGGTCTCGAGCGTCTTGTCGAAATATTTGAAAGCCTTGCTCACCTCGTTGGCAAGCAGGCCATATTCGGTTGCGGTCTTGTGGCCGACCTGCCAGGGACCGTCCATCTCGTTGCCGAGGCACCAGATACGAACATTGTGCGGGTCCTTGTAGCCATGCTTGGCGCGCAGGTCGCTCCAGTAGGTACCAGCAGGATGATTGCAATATTCAAGGAAATTGCGGGCGTCGTTGAGGCCGCGCGAACCGAGGTTCATCGCCAGCATCATCTCGGTCTTGGCGAGCTTCGACCAGTCGGCGAATTCGTTGACGCCCATCTGGTTGGTCTCGCGGGTCCGCCAGGCCAGGTCGAGACGCGTGGGGCGCTGGTCGCGCGGGCCGATGCCATCCTCCCAATGATAGGCCGACACGAAGTTGCCGCCGGGATAACGCACGATCGGCATGTCCAGATCGCGCACCATATCAAGAACATCGGTACGGAAACCGTTCTTATCAGCTTTTTCGTGACCCGGCTCATAAATGCCGGTGTAAACGGCACGCCCCATATGCTCCAGGAAGGAGCCATAGACACGCTTGTCGACGGTCGAGATCGTAAATTCCCTGTTGAGGGTCGCTTTAGCCCGCATGGATGTTCCTCGTTTATTGAATTTGATTTTCGGGCACGCTAATCTGTTCGATTTTATTAATCAAGTATTTTGTTTCATATCAAAAAATCAGTTTTAGTGTGACGTCGGAAACTCGAAACCCCATGAAAAATCAGGCATTCCGGTCGCGGTTTCCCGTCGCGGCCCGGCCATAAAGCCCAGATTAACCAACCCATCTCCGGCGCGGGAACCAAACTCCGCCCTGCCGCGTTGTGGGGCTCGCACAGGAGGAGGAAACCAGATGCCAAACGAACAATGGAGCGAGCCGGTCGAAATCGAATTCGACAATGCCGGATCCCGGACCGTCAAAGGCCCGTTCGACGCCCTCATCTATCTCCACGACATGTGGCCGCGGCGCACGGGCGCGAAATTCGTCAAGGCAAGCAACGCCTGCAAGGGCGCGATCGAAGGACGCGTCAGCCTGGAGGCGGCAAGGGAGGATTTTCTGGCCGCAGCCGCGGAAGTGAATGTGAGCCGGCATTGAGGCCAAAAAGGGCAGACGCTGGGGCAGCGTCCAGCCAGGTTTTTCGGAGGCAAACGCCATGCGCGCCTTATTGATATCACTCCTGTCCCTGGCGGCGGTAACGGTTGCGACCGGCCCAGCCGTGTCTGCCGACATGATCCAAGGCTATGAACGGCCGGCTGCCGTCAAACATCGGTCGAGGCCGGTTGTCCGCGCCCATTACGCCGAGCGCCGGCGTCTCGACTGCAGCGATATGATTGTCGAATATCGCTATATTCCGCGCACGGAAACCGTGACCATGTGCTACCGCGTAAGGCGATAGACGTTTTTTCGGACTGCCCTGAGAGCCGAGCCGGCAGGAGGCGGCTTTCAGACCTGCCGCAATGCGCGCGCCAGGGCCTGAAGCTGCTTGAACCCGTCATAGCGCTTTGCATGAAGATCGGCGACCGCTCCTTCTGCGGGCAGATATGTCCGCTCGGCAGCGGAGAGCTTCGTCATTGCCGCGCGCATGTCCGAAAACAGTCCTCCGGCGACGGCGCCGAGAATGGCGGCGCCGAGCAGGACCGGCTCCTCGGCCTTCGTTGCGATCACCGCTTTTCCGCTCGCATCCGCAAGCATCTGGCGGACGAAATCATGCTGGCCGGCGCCGCCGCTGATGACGATGTTCTCGATGATGACGCCGGCATCCGCCTGCGTGTCGATGATCTGCCGGAGCCCATAGCCGATGCCGAAGAGACCTGCGACATAGAGCGAGACCAGGCTGTCGATATCCCGCTCCATGTCGAGACCGGCGATGACGGCCCGGGCATGGGGATCGGCAAAGGGCGCGCGGTTTCCAAGGAATTCCGGAACGACGTGCAGGCCGGCCGCGAGCTTGACGGCATCCGAAGAATGCGCCGCTTTTTGTGCGGCCATGTCGGCCAGAAGGACCGGCAGCGGAACGCCGTTGCGCTTCGACAAGTCCTTTGCGTCTGCAGCGGCAGGATGGAAAGACAGCAGCTGATCGATGGCGGCACCCGCCGCACTTTGCCCCCCCTCGTTCAGCCACATGCCCGGCACCATGGCCGAATAATAGGGACCCCAGACGCCCGGCACGAAAGCCGGCTGCGATGTCGATGTCATCGTGCAGGAGGAGGTGCCGAAAACATAGCCGAGATTGGCTTCGGGGCCGGCCCCGATGCCGACCGTTCCGATGCCGCCGGCATGGGCATCGATCAGGCCGGCCGCAACCGCCGTTCCGGGATCGAGGCCGAGTTCGCCGGCAGCCGCGGATGTGAGGCCGCGGCCAAGCGCGCTGCCGGGTTCGACGATCGCCTGCCCGATGCGGGCAAAACCCTCGTCTGCCAGCGCGCCGAGGCCGATCCGGTGGAAGTAGCTGGCGTCCCAGCGCTTCTCGTGGGCGAGATAGGTCCACTTGCAGGTTACGGTGCAGACGGAGCGCGACAGGTCGCCGGTCGCCCGCCAGGTCAGGAAGTCCGCAAGATCGAAGAATTGCCAGGCGGCATCGAAGACCTGCGGTCGGTTTTCCTTCAGCCAGAGCAGCTTCGGCGTTTCCATCTCGGGCGAGATACGCCCCCCGACATAGCGCAGCACGTCATGCCCGAGCGCGTTGATGCGCTCCGCCTGCGGGACGGCGCGATGGTCCATCCAGACGATGATATCCCGGTTCGGATCTTCCGAAGGGCCGACCGGCAGCGGCCTGCCGCCTTCGCCGAGCACGACGAGCGAGCAGGTGGCATCAAAACCCAGACCGGCGACCGAGGCAGGATCGATGCCGCTTGCGGCAACAACCTCGCGGACGGCGGCGCAGACTGCCGCCCAGATTTCGCTGCTCGACTGCTCGACGATCGAGCCCGCCTCGTGAAACAGCGTGATATCCCGCTTGGCCGATGCCAGCATCCGGCCATCGAGATCGAACAGGCCCGCGCGGGCGCTGCCGGTCCCGACATCGACGCCGATGACATGTTTGGCACCCGCTGGTGGCGCGTGTGAAGTGTCGCTCATGGTCTCTCGATTCAAATCGGCAGTTTCAGGTTCTAGCGCATGTCCGTCTTCTTCAAATGACAGGCACGCTCTATCTCTTTGTTTTCACGCAATTGCACGGGCAAGACCGCTTCACGCTCCTGCCGGAATTGCTCTAGAGCAATCCGCAACCGGCCCTGTCAACCTCAGAGGTCGACGCTGTTCGGCAGGATCACAAGATCGCGGACGGTGACATTGCGCGGCCGCGACAGCATGAAAAGCACGGCATCGGCCACCTCCTTCGGCTGCATCAGGCTGCCATTGGCAAGCGCCTCTTCCATCTTGGCCTTCGGCCAGTCATCGAGGAGCGCGGTGACAACCGGCCCCGGAAGCACGGCGCCGACACGCACGCCATGCTGCGCAACCTGACGGCGGGTAGAATGGACGAAGGCCTGAACGGCAAATTTCGAGGCCGTATAGATCGGCTCCCAGACCACCGGCACGACGCCGGCAATCGAACTCGTAAACAGGATATCGCCGGACTTTTGCGCGATCATGTGCGGCAGCACCGCATGGACCGAGCGGAAGGCCGCATTGATGTTGAGGTTCAGCATGCGGTCCCAGGCATCCGGATCACCTTCGGCGACCGGGCCGCCGATATAGGCGCCCGCATTGGCGTGGAAAATATCGAGCCGGCCGGCCAGTTCCAAAATGCGCGGCAGCATGCCGGAGACTTGCGGGCCATCGAGAAGATCGACGACGAGCGGCAGGGCGCCATCGCCGATTTCCTTGCAGAGCGCCTCGAGCTTGTCCTTGGCACGGTCGACGAGCACGACGGTTGCGCCTTCGGCATGTAGCGTACGGGCGCATTCCAGGCCGATGCCGGAGGCCGCGCCGGTAATGGCGGCAACCTTGCCCTTCATGAGATCAGTCATGCGAATACTCCTTGAGAATGGGTAATCAGGCGCGGCCGTGGCTGACACGGGACCGGCGGGCAAGCGAATCGACGATGACGGCGATCGCGAGCACAGCGCCTGTGATCATGTAGCGAAGCGACGAGCTGAGGTTGAGAAGCGTCAGCCCGTTGGAAATCGCCTGGATGACGATGATGCCGAGCAGAGCGGAATAGGCGCTGCCGCGGCCGCCGAACAGGCTGGTGCCGCCGATGACCGCCGCCGCAATGGCGTTCAGGTTCACGTCGCCCGTGCCGGCCTGCTGGCTGGAGGAGGCAAGCCGCGAAGCCGAAAGAATGCCGCCGATCGTGGCAAGCGTCGAGCAGAGCACGAAGGCGCTCAAATAGATGCGGCGCACATTGATGCCGGCGCGGCGCGCAGCCTCGCGATTGCCGCCGACGGCAAACATCGAGCGGCCCCATTTGGTGCGGGTCAGCGCATAGTTCAGGACAACGGCGATGGCGACGAAGAGGCCGAACATCCACGGCACGCCGCGGCCGAGATTGAGATAATAGACGGCAAATTCCAGCGCCGCGGTAAGGACGATGGCCTTGACCGCCAGGGCACCGACCGGTGGCGAGGACAGGTTCGAGGCCTGTCGCCGGCCGCGCTTGCGCATTTCGTTGACGACGAGGATCAGGCCCGGCAGCAGCGCCAGCAGGTAGGACAGCCAGTCAGGCATGACGAGGATCTGGCCGAAACGGACGAGCGGCGAGGCATAGGGCAGATTGATGCTGCCTGTCGGCCCGAGAATATAGAGCTGCATGCCGAGCAGCGCGAGCAGGCCGGCAAGCGTGGCGACGAAACTCGGCATGCCGAGCCTGTTATACAGGACCGCATAGAGCGAGCCGACGATAATGCCGGCAACGATCGCAACCAGGATTGCGAGCGGGATCGGCCAGCCCATATTGACCCAGAGCACGCCGAGAATGGCGGAGGAAAGACCGCTCATCGAGCCGACCGAAAGGTCGATTTCACCCAGCATCAGCACGCAGACGATGCCGAGCGAGATGACGCCGACGGTGGCGCAGTCGAACAGCAGGTTGACGAGGTTGTTGGGGGCCAGAAATACCGGATTGAGCAGCGAAAAGACCGTGGAAATGACGATCAGGCCGACGAAAACCGGCAGCATGCCGAGATCGCCCGAGCGCACGCGGTCGAAGAAGGCCTTGACCATGCCCGTAACGTTGTCGTCGTGGCGCACGCGTTCGTCGCTGCGGTCGAGGGCGGCCGACTGGGGGATCGTCTCTGACATCTTCTGGCTCATGCGGGCCTCCCGCTGGTTTCATGTGCGCCACCCGTCTTGCGCTCGATCCGCCGGGAGACGGCGTTTTCGGTGGCGCCGGTAATGGCGGCGACGAGTTCCTGGTTGGAAGAATCGGGCGTGAAGACACCGTTGTTGCGCCCGAGGCGCAGCACGACGATACGGTCGGCAACGGCGCGCACGTCTTCCATATTGTGGCTGATGATGATGACGCCGAGGCCGCGTTCGCGCACGCGCTCGATCAGGTTCAGCACTTCCGCGGTCTGGGCCACACCGAGGGCCGCGGTCGGCTCGTCGAGCATGATGATCTTCGGATCGAGCAGCAGCGAGCGGGCAATGGCGACGGTCTGGCGCTGGCCGCCCGAAAGCGATGCGATCGGCTCGCGCACCGAGGGGATGCGGGCGGCGAGCTCTCTCAAAAGCGTCCAGGCGCGCACTTCCATGGCAACCTCGTCGAGGCTCCAGGGAGAAAGTTCATGGCCGAGGAAAAGGTTGGCGACGACATCGAGGTTTTCGCAGAGCGCGAGATCCTGGAAGACGGTGGCAATGCCGAGTTCCAGCGCCTTGCCGGGACTGTCGAGCGTGACGGTCTGGCCACAGAACTCGATCGTTCCGGACGAGGGCTGATGCACGCCGGCCAATACCTTGATCAGCGTCGACTTGCCGGCGCCGTTGTCGCCGACCAGCGCCACGACTTCACCGGCCTTCACCTCGAGTTCGATATCGGTCAGCGCCGAAACCGCGCCGAAATTCTTGGAAATATTGCTCAACCGGAGGATCGTCTGGCCCTTCTCCGGCATATCCTTCACATCCCTGCTCATGGGGCAGTCCTTCTTGCCATGGGGACATCCGGCCGCCACAGGTGCGGCCGGAGTTCACTCAAGCGCGTTTAGTTGGTGATGCCAAGCTTCTTGCAGCCTTCGGCATATTCGCCGGTGCAGATCTGCTCGGGCGTCTGGATCTTCTTGTCGAAGATTTCGGCCTTGATGTTCTCGGCGGTCACGACGGCGGGGACGAAGAGCTGCGACGGCGTATTGTAGAGCGTCGTCTTGGCTTCCGGCTTTTCGCCCTTGATCATCTGCACGGCCACGTTGGCGGCAGCGGCCGCGACGATTTCGGACGGTTTCGAAATCGTGTTGTACTGGTCGCCGGAGATGATCAGCTGAAGGGCGGCGATCGTCGCGTCATTGCCGGTAACCGGCGGAACCGGCTTCACGCCGGCGGCCTTGAAGGCGGCGATCGCGCCACCGGCCGTGCCGTCATTGGCGGCGACAACGCCCTTGATGTCAGCGCCGAAACGGGTGATCTGGCCGGCAGCCCATTCCTGCGCCTTCGGCGGCGCCCATTCCGGCGTGTCGTATTCGGCAAGCGTCTTGTAGGCGGATTCCTTCAGGCCGCGATGGATGCCGTCGCGGATCAGGCCCGCGGCCGCATCGGTCGGCGAACCGTTGATCTCCAGCACGCCGGCGCCGTCAGCCACGCCTGCGGCCTTCAGATGCTCGACCAGCGACTTGGCGATCGCATAGCCGATGCCTTCATTGTCGAAGGAGACGTAATAGTCGGCCGGCTTGTCCGGGATCGGGCGGTCATAGGCGATGACCTTCACGTCCTGGGACTGGGCGATTTCGACGAGGCCGGCCGCAGCCGCGGAATCGACGGGATCGAGAACGACGACCTTGGCCCCCTGGGCGATCACCGAGTTGAACTGCTGCTGCTGCAGCGAGGCATCGGCGTTGGCGTTCTGGTAGATCACCGTGCACTTCGGGCACAGCTTTTCCATCTCGGCCTTGAAGCCGGGGAAATCGTGCTGCTCATAGCGGGTGGATGCCTGGTCGGGCATCAGGAAAGCGACGGTCGCAGCTTCCTGAGCCGAGGCGGCACCGGCAAGACCCATGAAAACGGTCGCCGACGCCATAAGCAAATTGCGATAATTCATTTTCTCCTCCTTGGTGTGATTGAAACACAGGCCCAGGCATTGCCGAAAGCCGCTACGGTTCACCCGCTCGCCGCCACCCTCGCCGCCATGGAAACGACGAGCAAGGCGCCCCTGCGAAAGCACAGCCTCTCCGCAGCCTCTTGGAAATACCTCCCTGCACCGACTTTGCCAGTCGGCTTGTATCATCGATTGCGCAAGCTTGCTCAATCGATGAAGCAAGAATTGCCACTTCTGCCGTTTGATGTCAAGTTACCCCAAACGGAGAAGGGCATTTTGAATCAGGTGAAGCAGACGAAGCGGACGACGATCTACGATCTGGCGGAGCTTGCCGGCACGTCGGCGAGTGCGGTCAGCGCCGTGCTCAACGGCAACTGGAAGAAGCGCAGGATCAGTGCCCAGCTTGCCGAAAAGATCATGCGGATCGCCGGGGAACAGGGCTATGCGCTGAATATGCAGGCGAGCCTGCTGCGGCGCGAAAAGTCCCACATTATCGGCATGATCGTGCCGAAATACGACAACCGCTATTTCGGCTCGATCGTCGAAACCTTCGAAGACATGGCGCGTGCGCGCGGCCTGTTCCCGATCATCACCTGCACGCGCCGCGACCCCGAACTGGAGGTCGAGGCGGCCCGCACCATGCTCTCCTATCAGGTCGAATGCCTGATCGCGACGGGCGCGACCGATCCTGACCGGATCACCGAAATGTGCGCGGCGGCCGGTGTTCGCAGCCTCAATCTCGACCTGCCGGGCGCACTTGCGCCCTCCGTCATCTCCGACAATTTTGCCGGCGCGCGGGAACTGACGCGCCGCATCCTGAAAAACAGCGAGCAGAGGCTCGGCAGGATGGAACCGCTGCTCTTCATCGGCGGGCGCGGCAGCGACCACAACACGGCCGAACGTATCCGCGGTTTTCGCGCGGCCCATGCCGACCTCGGCGTCTCCGTGCACGAAGAGAATATCCTTGCCTGCGGCTATGCGCCGGAAAAGGCCGAAAAGGCGCTGGACGAACGCGCCCTTGGCGGCAATGCCCTGCCGAAGGGCATGTTCGTCAATTCGACGATCTCGCTCGAAGGCGTCATGCGCTGGATTCGCCGCTCCGGCCATCTGGACGACCGCAGCCTGGTGCTCGGCTGCTTCGACTGGGACCCGTTCGTCACCCTTCTCGGCAACGGCATCGAGATGGTGCGCCAGGATGTGCCGGGCATGCTCAACAAGGTCTTCGAACTCATCGAATCCGGAGCGAACAAGCCCGTGCTCATCCAGGTGCCGCCGCTCATTCCGCAAACGCAGGAGGCGTAAGCGCCTTATGCTCGTCGGGAACCGGCCATTCTTCATCGTTTGAGCGTAAGCGCCGACTTTCGCAATACCCCTGTTTTAGGGATGTTGACGCCGGGAAAATCGCTTTCTATGGGAAACCATCGACCCAGTGCGGCGGCAACAACAGGCGTCCGGCCATACGAGGTGGCCGGGCGCTTTTTTCATTGAGAAATCAAGCCTATTTCACCGCCTCGGGGGTGAAGCGGGCATAGAGCGCGTGGCGATTGCCGGGATAGACGAAGCGCACATGCGTAACCGGGCCTGATTTGTTCCAGGTGCGTCGTTCGACGACGAGGCAGGCGGTGGCTGCCGGGATGGAAAGCATGGCCCCCTCATCCTCCTCGACGCCGATCGCGAAGATCTTGTGCTCGGCAGCACTCCAGGGAACCTGGCTTAACAGCCATGGGCCGGGCGCCGTCTCCTCGAAGCCCTCGTCGGCGGCCTCCGGGACGGTCTGGAGATTGATCAGGCGCTTTTCCAGGCAGAAGGGCTGCGATCCGGCATAGTGGGTGCAGACGATCTCGATCAGGCTGGAATTCTGTTGCAGGTCCAGCATCTGCCGATCCTGCGCCTGCGCCTTCCTGCGAACGCGCTTTGCGACCTTGTAGGAATAGGCGAGGTTGAGGGATTGGACCTCTGCCTTGATATCGTGGATCTCGAGCACCGCGGATTGTGCCTGCGGCTGGATGACGAAGCTGCCGGATTTCTTCCGCCGCTCGATGAGCCCGGCCTTGACCAACTGGGTCAGCGCCTTGTTCACCGTCATGCGCGAGCAGTCGTACTGCTTCGTCAGCTCCACTTCGAACGGGATGCGATAGCCCGGCGGCCATTCGCCCGAGACGATACGGCCCTCGATATCGCTGAGGATACGCTGGTGTAAGGTCGTTTCCTTGGGTTCATTCATCGTCACGCTCCGGCTCTTCTTCCGCTGTAACGCCTGGGAAGCGCGGAGGAAAGGCCGTCATGCCGCCAGCAACTCGCTCATGGCGGCGATGAAGCGCCGGTCGATCCGCTCACGCCGCAGATGACGGCCGTTTTCAACCTGCTTGCAGCCAAGCGCCCAGACGCTATCGACCGCCACACCCCCGGCAAAGACCCAGTGATCGATAAGCCGGTCCTCGGAGAGATAGGGAACGGCGCTCCTGTCGAGCGAGAGGATGTCAGCATAGTTGCCCGCCACAAGGCCGGATGGCGCCTTCAGCGCCGCGCCGCCGCCGGCAAGCGCATGATCGAAGAGAGCCTGGCCGGTGGAACCGCCGGTAGTGGCGATGACGTTGCGGGCGCGCAGCGCCAGACGCTCGGAATATTCGAGCTGGCGCAGCTCCTCGGAAATCGAGATCAGGATATTGGAATCGGAACCGATGCCGTAACGCCCGCCCTCCGACAGGAAGAGCGGCGCGGAAAACGTGCCGTCGCCGAGATTGGCTTCGGTAATCGGGCAGAGGCCGGCGATGGCACCGCTCCTCGCCGTCAGGCGCGTTTCGTCCTCGGTCATGTGGGTGGCGTGGATAAGGCACCAGCGCTCGTCGACCGGCGCGTGGTCGAGCAGCCATTGCACGGGCCTTGCGCCGGACCAGGAGAGGCAATCCTCGACTTCCTTGACCTGTTCGGCGACATGGATGTGGATCGGGCGATCGCCGGCAAGCTCGATGGCGACGGACAATTCCTCCGGCGTGACGGCCCGCAGGCTATGCGGCGCGAGCCCGAGTTCGGCACCCGCGAGCCGGCCTGTCACCTGCCGGCAGCCTTCCCAGAGGTCAGCAAATCGGTCGGTGGAATTGATGAAGCGGCGCTGTCCTTCGATGGGTGCTGCCCCGCCGAAGCCGGAATGGGCGTAGAGCACCGGCAGCAGCGTCAATCCGATGCCGGCTTCCGCGCTGGCTGCGCCAATGCGCTCGGCCATTTCGGCGATATTGGCATAGGGGCTGCCGTCCTTGTCGTGATGCAGATAGTGGAACTCGCCGACGCGGCAAAAGCCGGCTTCCAGCATTTCCATATAGAGCTTGGCGGCCACCGCCTCCACATGGTCCGGCGTCATCGAGAGCGCAAACTTGTACATGACGGTACGCCAGCTCCAGAAACTGTCACTGGCCGGCCCGCGGACTTCGGCAAGCCCCGCCATCGCCCGCTGAAAGGCGTGGCTGTGAAGGTTCGGCATGGCCGGCAGCAGGACGGCATGGCGCTCGTCGTGAGCGTCGGGCACAACATCCGTTTCGATTGAGGCAATGCGCCCGCCTGCGAGCGTCAGACGCACATTCCTGCGCCAGCCTTCGGCCAGCAAGGCAGCCGCCGCATGAAGTCTCGTCATGATTGCTCCCCTTCTTTCTTTGTTGGCCGCTCCGCTTGTCTTTGTACGAAAGGCCATAAATTTCCACTTGTCACCCTTTCGATTATGTATATACATATTTACCCATAAGGAAAGGCGTAAAGCTGATGAGTGGGAACAAATTTTCCGGAGCGGGCCGCGATTCCAGCCCCCGTACGCTGTGGCGCAATGCGCGCCTTGCGACCTTGCGGCAGGATCTGCCGGGCCTTGGCCTAATCGAAAAAGGCGCTGTCGTTTGCGAAGGCGGGCGCATCCTCTTTGCCGGGCCGGAAAGCGAGTTGCCCTCCTGGCTGATCGAGACGGCCGAGATTGCCGATCTCGAAGGCCGGTGGGTGACGCCGGGCCTCGTCGATTGCCATACGCATATCGTCTACGGCGGCAACCGCGCCCGCGAATTCGAGATGCGCCTGGAAGGCGCCACCTATGAAGAGATCGCACGCGCCGGCGGCGGCATCGTCTCGTCCGTGAAGGCGACCAACGCGCTGTCCGTCGAGGGCCTTGTCGAGGCCGCGCTGCCGCGGCTCGATACGCTGATCTCGGAAGGTGTCACCACGATCGAGGTCAAGTCCGGCTATGGTCTCAATATCGAGGCGGAGCTGAAGATGCTGCGCGCTGCCCGAGCGCTCGCGGACCGCCGTCCGGTGCGTGTCATCACCTCCTATCTCGCCGCCCATGCAACGCCTGTCGAATACAGGGGGCGCAACCAGGATTATATTTCCGACGTCGTCCTGCCCGGACTGGAGCGGGCACGGGCGGAAGGCCTGGTCGATGCCGTCGACGGCTTCTGCGAAGGCATCGCCTTCTCGGTCAACGAGATTGCGCGGGTTTTCGACAAGGCCCGTTCGCTCGGCCTTCCCGTCAAGCTCCATGCCGAACAGCTCTCCAATCTCGGCGGCGCGAAACTCGCAGCCTCCTATGGCGCGCTTTCGGCGGATCATCTGGAATATCTGGACGAGGACGGAGCAGGCGCAATGGCTGCGGCCGGCACCGTTGCCGTCCTGCTTCCGGGCGCCTTTTACGCCATCAACGAAATACAGAAGCCGCCGGTCCAGGCGCTGCGAAAGGCCGGCGTGCCCATCGCGATCGCCACCGACTGCAATCCCGGCACGTCGCCGCTGACCTCGCTGCTGCTCACCATGAACATGTCGGCAACGCTCTTCGGGCTCACTGTGGAAGAGTGCATTGCCGGGGCAACCCGGGAGGGCGCCCGTGCGCTCGGGCTGCTGACGGAGACCGGCACGATCGAGGCTGGAAAGTCCGCCGATCTGGCGATCTGGAATATCGAGAGCCCGGCCGAGCTCGTCTACCGCATCGGCTTCAACCCGCTTCATTCCCATGTCTTCAAGGGCGAGAGGATCGACCGATGACCATCACCCTCCATCCGGGTTCCGTTTCCCTTCAGGATCTCGCCGCCATCTACTGGACCGGCGTCCCGGCAAAGCTCGATCCGTCCTTCGACGCCGGCATCGTCAAGGCGGCCAACCGCATCGCCGAAATCGCCGCCGGCAATGCGCCGGTTTACGGCATCAATACCGGCTTCGGCAAACTCGCCTCGATCAAGATCGACAGCGCCGATGTGGCGACGCTGCAGCGCAACCTCATTCTGTCGCATTGCTGCGGCGTCGGAGAGCCGCTGCCGGAAAACGTCGTGCGTCTCATCATGGCGCTGAAGCTCGTCTCACTCGGGCGCGGTGCTTCGGGTGTGCGACTGGAACTGGTGCGCCTGATCGAAGCGATGATGGCGCGGGGCGTCATTCCGGTCATTCCGGAAAAGGGCTCGGTCGGCGCTTCCGGCGACCTTGCGCCGCTTGCCCATATGACGGCGGTGATGATGGGCCATGGCGAAGCCTTCTTCGGCGGCGAAAGGCTGCATGGCGCCACCGCCCTTGTGAAAGCCGGACTGCATCCCGTCGTGCTGGCCGCCAAGGAAGGCCTGGCGCTCATCAACGGCACGCAGACGTCGACGGCGCTGGCGCTCGCCGGCCTCTTCCGCGCCCACCGCGCGGCGCAATCGGCGCTGATAACAGGCGCCATGTCCACCGATGCCGCCATGGGCTCGTCTGCCCCGTTCCATCCCGATATCCACACGCTGCGCGGCCATCGCGGCCAGATCGACACGGCGGCAGCACTTCGCGCCCTGCTCGAAAATTCGCCGATCCGCCAGAGCCATATCGAAGGCGACGAGCGCGTGCAGGATCCCTATTGCATCCGCTGCCAGCCGCAGGTCGACGGCGCCTGCCTCGATCTGCTGCGCTCGGTTGCCCGCACGCTGGAAATCGAAGCCAATGCGGTGACCGACAATCCGCTGGTGCTGTCGGACAATTCGGTCGTGTCAGGCGGCAATTTCCACGCCGAGCCCGTCGCCTTCGCTGCCGATCAGATCGCGCTTGCCGTCTGCGAGATCGGGGCAATTGCCCAGCGCCGCATCGCGCTTCTGGTCGACCCCGCCCTCTCCTACGGATTGCCGGCCTTCCTTGCCAAGAAGCCGGGGCTGAATTCCGGCCTGATGATCGCCGAAGTCACGTCCGCGGCGCTGATGAGCGAAAACAAGCAGATGTCGCACCCGGCCTCCGTCGATTCGACACCCACCTCGGCCAACCAGGAAGACCATGTCTCCATGGCTTGCCATGGCGCGCGCCGGCTTCTGCCGATGACCGACAATCTCTTCGCCATCATCGGCATCGAGGCCCTGACGGCCGCTCAGGGCGTCGAACTTCGCGCCCCGCTTGCAACCAGCCCCGAGCTTCGGAAGGCGATCGCCGCCATCCGCGCAGCCGTGCCCGCGCTGGAGGAAGACCGCTACATGGCAAACGACCTGAAGGCCGCCGCCATGCTGATCGCCGGCGGCACCCTTAACGCATCCGTTTCAAGCGGCATCCTGCCGGCTCTGGAGGTCTGACATGTCCGTTTTCGAGGTCAAGCAAGGCACCTCTCCCGTCATCCTCGGCTTTCCGCATACCGGGACCGATGTTCCCGCCGATATCTGGGAGCGCCTTGACGAGAACGGCAGGCTGCTTGCCGATACCGACTGGCACATCCACCGTATCTATGACGGCCTGCTCGGCAATCCGACCACCGTACGCGCCACCTTCCACCGCTATGTGATCGACGCCAATCGCGATCCTTCCGGTGTGAGCCTCTATCCCGGCCAGAACACGACCGGGCTGATCCCGCAGACGGATTTCGACGGCAAGGCGATCTGGAAAAAAGGCGCGGAGCCGACCGAAGCCGATATCGCCAAGCGGCTCAGCGAATACCATGCGCCCTACCACGCCGCTCTCGCCGCCGAGATCGAGCGGGTGAAGGCCATTCACGGGGTCGCGGTGCTTTACGACTGCCACTCGATCCGCTCGCACATTCCCTTCCTCTTCGAAGGCAAGCTGCCGGATTTCAACATCGGCACGGATATGGGCAAGACCTGCGATCCGGCGATCGAACAGGCAACCGTCGCGATTACCACGGCCGCGACGGGTTATGACAGCATCCTCAACGGCCGCTTCAAGGGCGGCTGGACGACGCGCCATTACGGCCGGCCGGAAACCGGTGTGCATGCCATCCAGATGGAGCTTGCCCAATCCACGCATCTCGCCACCGAGGCCCCGCCCTTCGCCTATGACGAAGAGGAGGCCGACAATCTGCGCATTCATCTCAAATCCATCCTGACGCGGATCGAAGAGATCGCGCTCGGTCTGAAACGCTAAACAAGGGAACACCATCATGACCGTAAACCCGCGCCACAATATCCGCGACGTCCGTTCGCCCCGCGGCGATCAGCTGAACGCCAAGAGCTGGATGACCGAAGCGCCGCTGCGCATGCTCATGAACAATCTCGATCCCGACGTCGCCGAAAACCCGCATGAGCTGGTCGTCTACGGCGGCATCGGCCGTGCTGCCCGCACCTGGGACGATTTCGACCGTATCGCCGCCACGCTGAAGACGCTGAACGAGGACGAGACGCTGCTCGTCCAGTCCGGCAAGCCGGTCGGCGTATTCCGCACCCACAAGGATGCGCCGCGCGTGCTGATCGCCAATTCCAATCTCGTGCCGCACTGGGCGACCTGGGATCATTTCAACGAACTCGACAAGAAGGGCCTCGCGATGTACGGCCAGATGACGGCCGGCTCGTGGATCTATATCGGCACGCAGGGCATCGTGCAGGGCACCTACGAGACCTTCGTCGAGGCCGGGCGCCAGCATTACAACGGCAACCTCAAGGGCAAGTGGATCCTCACCGGCGGCCTCGGCGGCATGGGCGGCGCCCAGCCGCTCGCAGCGGTCATGGCCGGTGCCTGCTGCCTCGCCGTCGAATGCGACGAGACCCGCATCGATTTCCGCCTGCGCACCCGCTATGTGGACGAAAAGGCCCATACGCTGGACGAGGCGCTGGAAAAGATCGAGCGCTGGACCAGGGCCGGTGAAGCAAAGTCGGTCGGCCTCGTCGGCAATGCGGCCGAGATCTTCCCGGAACTGGTGCGTCGCATGAAGGCCGGCGGCCCGCGCCCCGATATCGTCACCGACCAGACCTCGGCCCATGATCCGCGCAACGGCTACCTGCCGGTCGGCTGGACTGTCGCCGAAGCCAAGGCCAAGCGCGAAAGCGATCCGAAGGCGGTCGAGGCCGCCGCCCGTGCCTCGATGAAGGCGCATGTCGAAGCCATGGTCGCCTTCTGGGATGCCGGTGTGCCGACGCTCGACTACGGCAACAATATCCGCCAGGTCGCCAAGGACGAGGGCCTGGAAAATGCCTTCGCCTTCCCCGGCTTCGTGCCGGCCTATATCCGCCCGCTCTTCTGCCGCGGCATCGGCCCGTTCCGCTGGGCAGCGCTCTCGGGCGATCCCGAAGATATCTACAAGACCGATGCCAAGGTGAAGGAGCTTTTGCCCGACAACAAGCACCTGCACAACTGGCTCGACATGGCCAGGGAGCGCATCGCCTTCCAGGGCCTGCCGGCCCGCATCTGCTGGGTCGGCCTCGGCGACCGCCACCGCCTCGGCCTTGCCTTCAACGAGATGGTCCGGAATGGTGAGCTGAAAGCGCCTGTCGTCATCGGCCGCGACCATCTCGATTCCGGCTCCGTCGCCTCGCCGAACCGCGAGACGGAAGCGATGAAGGACGGATCGGACGCCGTTTCCGACTGGCCGCTGCTGAACGCGCTGCTCAACACTGCCTCGGGCGCCACATGGGTGTCGCTGCATCACGGCGGCGGTGTCGGCATGGGCTTCTCGCAGCATTCCGGCATGGTCATCTGCGCCGACGGGACCGACGATGCGGCCCGCCGCCTGGAGCGCGTGCTCTGGAATGACCCGGCGACCGGCGTCATGCGCCATGCCGATGCCGGCTACGACATCGCCGTCGATTGCGCCAAGGACAAGGGTCTTCGCCTGCCCGGCATTCTCGGAAACTGAGCCATGAAGATCCTGCGCGCCGCCGATCACAAGCGCATGCCGTGGAAGAACGGCGGCGGCGAAACGGTGGAAATCGCCATTTCGCCGGCAGGTGCCGGCCTTGCCGATTTCGATTGGCGGGTCAGCATGGCAACCGTCGCCTCCGACGGGCCTTTCTCCGTCTTTCCCGGAATCGACCGCACGCTGTCGATCCTGGAGGGCAATGGCATGCGGCTCTTCATTGATGGGCACAGGCCGGTGCTGCTCACTCAGGAAAGCGAACCGCTTTTCTTTCCGGCGGATGTCCCCGTTGCCGCTGAACTCGACGACGGCGCGATCACCGACCTCAATGTCATGACAAGGCGGAGCGCGCTGCGACACAGCGTGCTCCGCCTTGTCGTGAATTCGCGACAGGAACTGTCCCTGACAGGCGGGCAATCACTTCTGCTTTGTCATCGCGGCGATCTCGAACTTGACCTTGGCGATGACAAAATTGCTCTTGGTGCCGGCGACGCGGCGCTGCTTGCCGAACCCTCCGGCAGAGCCCTGGGACTGCACGGCAACGCCCTTGTCTTCGTGATCACGATCACGGCAATCTGACGGCGGGCCATCGCGCCAGGGGCCATGATAATGTCTAGACAAAACGAAGTGACCATGCCTTAAATGCATTTAATGGGCACCTGGATCGAGTGCTCAAAATAAGAGCAGGGAACTTCGGATCATGAAAAAAACTGGGATTATCGCCACCGCCTTTGCCGCTTTCCTCGCAGCAACGGCGGCCCATGCCGCAGACACGAAAGTTGCCATCGGCATTTCCGGCTGGACCGGCTTCGCGCCGCTGACGCTCGCCAAGGAAGCCGGTATCTTCAAGAAGCACGGGCTGGATGTGACCATCACCAAGGTGCCGCAGGCAAGCCGGCATCTGGCGCTTGCCTCCGGTGACATCCAGTGCGCCGCAACCACGGTTGAAACCTGGATCGTCTGGAATGCAGCCGGTGTCGCCACCACGCAGATCTTCCAGCTCGATGTTTCCCACGGCGCCGACGGCATTGCCGCCAAGCCCGGCATCGAAAAAATCACCGATCTCAAGGGCAAATCGGTCGCCGCATCGGCACCCGGCACATCTCCCTACTTCCTGCTCGCCTTTATCCTCGCCAAGAACGGCCTCAGCATGAAGGACGTGAAGGTCGTCAATATGGAGCCGGGTCCGGCAGCGCAGGCCTTGCTTGCCGGCCAGAATGATGCGGCCGTGACCTATGAACCCTATCTTTCCAGCGTTCGAAACGCGCCGGACAAGGGCAAGATCATCGCCACGACGCTCGACTATCCCGCTGTCATGGACACGTTCGGCTGCACCACAGCCTTCCTGAAGGACAATCCGGAAGCCGCCAAGGCGCTCGCCGCCAGCTATTATGACGCGCTCGAGATGATCAAGACCGATAAGGACAAGTCCTTCGAAATCATGGGCAAGGATGTGAAGCAGTCCGGCAAGGAATTTGGTGAATCGGCCGCCTACCTCGAATGGCAGGACAAGGCAGCCGCCCAGAATTTCTTCAAGACCACCTTCAAGAGCTTCAATGAAGAAGCGGCCGATCTTTTGCTGCAGGCTGGCGTCATCAAGGCAAAGCCTGATCTTTCCACGCTCGCCGACCCTTCCTTCATTCAATAAACCACACAGATGTCAGGGAGCGCCGGCACAGGCGCTCCCTGTTTTTCAGCAGGGCTCCGCATGCGTCCACTTCAACCCATCGGCTCAGGCAGCCGGCTGCTTTTCGGCCTGCTGTTCTTCATTCTCTTTTTTATCGCGTGGGGCTACGCGACGCTCGGCGGCTATGTCTCGAAGACCTTCCTTGCCGATCCGATCACCATGGTGCAGGACGGCTATGACCTGCTCGTCAACCAGGGCTTCCTTTTCGATATCGGCATGACGGTGTGGCGCGTCGTCGGCGGCTTTATCCTCTCCGCACTGGTCGCCGTTCCGCTCGGCATCCTGATGGGCGCCTACAAGCCGGTTGAGGCATTGCTCGAACCCTTCGTCTCCTTCGCCCGCTATCTGCCGGCTTCCGCCTTCGTGCCGCTGCTGATCCTGTGGGCCGGCATCGGCGAGACGCAGAAGCTGCTCGTGATTTTCATCGGTGCCGTGTTCCAGATCATTCTCATGGTCGCCGTTGCCGTTTCCGGCACGCGCCGCGATCTCGTCGAGGCCGCCTATACGCTCGGCGCCGGGGATAGCGGCGTCGTGCGACGCGTGCTCATTCCGGCAAATGCGCCCGACATCGCCGAAATCCTCCGCCTCGTCCTCGGATGGGCATGGACCTATGTCATCGTCGCCGAACTGATCGGCGCTTCCTCCGGCATCGGCTACATGATCATCAACAGCCAGGCGCTGCTTGCCACCGGGCAGATCATCTTCGGCATCATCGTCATCGGCCTGATCGGGCTCATATCCGACTTCGCCTTCAAATGGCTGAACCGCTGGCTGTTTGCCTGGAGGCTGGCATGAGCGAACTTGTCATCAGGGGCGTCAGCCGCACCTTCCCCGGCGTGCGGGGCGGACAGCCGACGCTTGCCCTGCAGCCGACAGACCTCGATATCGCCAGGAACGACTTCGTGACCGTGCTCGGCCCCTCGGGCTGCGGAAAATCGACGCTGCTGCGCATCGTCGCCGGCCTCGATTTCCCCTCCACCGGCACGGTCACGCTCGACGGACGCGAGGTGAAGGGACCGGGGGCCGACCGCGGCATGGTCTTCCAGTCCTACACGCTTTTTCCCTGGCTGACCGTGCGTGACAACATCGCCTTCGGACTGCGCGAAAAAGGCATGGCAGAGGCCGAAAAAAACGAGATCGTCGCAAGCTATATCGCCAAGGTCGGCTTGCGCGGCTTCGAAAACCATTGGCCCAAGCAGCTGTCCGGCGGCATGCAGCAAAGGACTGCAATCGCCCGCGCGCTTGCCAACAATCCGAAAATCCTGCTGCTCGACGAACCCTTCGGCGCGCTCGACAACCAGACGCGCGGCCTCATGCAGGAATTGCTGCTCGGCATCTGGGAGCGTGAACAGAAGACCGTGATCTTCGTGACGCATGACATCGAGGAAGCCATCTTCATGGCATCGCGCGTCGTGACGATGACGGCGCGTCCCGGGCGGATCAAATCGATCACGCCGGTCAATCTTCCCCATCCGCGCCACTATACCATCAAGGCGAGCCCGGAATTTTTAGCGCTGCGCCTGAAGCTGACGGAGGATATTCGCAGCGAAGCGATCGCGGCGGCAGAGCACGAATAGATAGGAAGCAGATACTTCCATATACAACCAGCCTATTCCTCGAAGATCTTGCCGCTGCGCGTTTCCAGCCTGTAGCGGTTTCCGGGATAGACGAGACGGGCAATGGAGACGACCTGACGGGCCGACCAGGTGCGGCGGCGGATGGCAAGGCACGGCTCGTTCTGCAGGATTGTCAGGAGCTTGCATTCCCAGGCGCGCGGCGTCACCGCTTCGACGATATGTTCCGAACCGCTCAAAGGGGCGGCGGCCGTCAGATAGGCATTGGGCGTCAGCGTCGAAAAGTCCTGAACGAGGTAGTCGGGCGCCGCCGCCGGATTGACGAAACGATCCTCGATCTGGACAGGCACGCCGTTTTCACTATGGACGATCAACGAGTGGAAAACCGGGGCGCCGATCGAAAGCTCGAGCGCATCGGCAATCTCCGGAGAGGCCGTCTCCTCGGCCAGGACGATGACCGTCGCCTCGTGAACATGGCCCCGCTCGGCAATCTCGTCGGCGATGTTGCGCACCTCGAAAAGTGCGGAATGCCCCTTGGGCTCCGCCACGAAGGAGCCGACGCCCTGGATGCGGACGAGCTCGCCTTCGTTCGCCAGTTCCCGCAGCGCCCGGTTGGCCGTCATCTTGCTGACGCCGAGCTCCGTCACCAGCTCGTTTTCGGAAGGGACACGGTGGCGCGGCGGCCATTCGCCGCTGCGGATCCGGTCGAGAATGACCTGCTTGACGCTGGCATAGAGGGGCGCGCCGTCATTCTCCGCGAGCTCGCGTTTCATCTCGTTGGAACGCTTCATTGCCTATTCCCTTTGCACGAGCGGAATCTGCTCCTAAATTCGACTTTCCTCTTGCATATCACAAAATATCTCATATGGTACCCTATACAACCTGCCGATCTGAAAATTGAACGACGGATCATGGCGGGCAAGCCGGCGAAGATCGGCACTCATTCCGCAAGGTCTGTCCAATCTCAGAGGAGATCATATCAATGAAGCTCAGCACTGCTCTTCTTTCCTGCGCGATGACGGCAGCCGCCTTTGCGGCCCCTGCCTCCGCCAAGGACTGGACGAAGGCGACCATCACGCTCGAAGGCGCCTACGCTCCCTGGAACCTCACCAATGCCGACGGCACTCTCGGCGGTTTCGAACCGGAACTCGCCAAGGTTCTGTGCGAACGCGCCAAGATCGAATGCACGCTGGTCGCTTCCGACTGGGACGGCATGATCCCGGCGCTGAATGCCGGCAAGTTCGACGTCATCATGGATGCGCTGTCGATCACCGACGAGCGCAAGCAGGTCATCGACTTCACCATTCCCTATGCCGCAACGCCGGCAGCCTTCGCAACCGCCAAGGACAGCCCGCTCGCCAATGCCGCCGGCACCGGTGCGACGATCAAGATGACCCCCGGCCAGACCGGCGTGAAGGAAATCGAAGCCCTGAAGGAAGCCTTCAAGGGCAAGACGATCGGCATCCAGGCGGCCACCGTCTATGCCAAATTCGTCTATGACAATTTCGGCAGCATCGCCGAGATCCGCGAATACAAGACGGGTGCCGACCGCGACCTCGACCTGCAGAACGGCCGTATCGACCTCGGCTTCGACGATGCCGTCTATTTCAACAACGCCTTCGAGGCCGCCAATGGCGCGCTGACCTTCACCGGCCCTGAAATCGCCGGCTCGATCTGGGGTGAAGGCGAAGGCCTCGGCATCCGCAAGGCCGATACGGACCTGCGCGACAAGTTCAGCGTAGCCATCAAGTCCGCGCTTGCCGACGGCACCGTCAAGAACCTCTCCATGAAGTGGTTCAAGGTCGACGTCAGTCCGCAAAACTGAGCTTTCAACAGAAGCCGCATTCCGTGGTCTCCGCTTTGTGATCGGAGACCGCGTGCTATTCTGACCGCCCGTCATCACGACGAAGACAGCGCTGGGAAGGCCCATGGCGACACTCGACCTGATTGGATTCGGCTCAACCGGGTGGGGAGCATTCCTCCTCCTCGGCGCCTTGCTGACGCTCTGCGTGACAGCCACGGCACTGGCGATCGGCGCCGTACTCGGCGCGATCATCGCGGCGGCGAAGCTCTCGAGCAATTTTGTGCTCGTCACGATCGGCCATATCTACACGACGGTCTTCCGCGGCGTGCCGGAACTCCTGATCATCTACCTGATCTATTTCGGCGGCTCCTCGGCGGTCACAGCCATCGGCCAGTCCATGGGTTACGAGGGCTTTCTCGGCCTGCCCTCCTTTGCCGCCGGAGCGCTTGCCGTCGGCATCATTTCCGGCGCCTATCAGGCGGAAGTCTATCGCGGCGCCTATCTCGCCATTTCCAAGGGCGAGCTCGAGGCCGCCTCGGCAATCGGCATGCATAGTGGCCTGAGGTTCCGGCGCATCGTCATTCCGCAGGTTCTGCGCCTGGCCATTCCCGGCCTCGGCAATGTCTGGCAGTTGAGCCTCAAGGATTCGGCGCTGATTTCAGTCACCGGCCTCGCCGAACTGATGCGCTCGAGCCAGGTCGCGGCCGGCTCGACCCGGCAGTATTTCCTCTTCTATATCGTCGGCGGCGCCCTCTACCTGATCCTCACCAGCCTGTCGGACCGCGTCTTCAACGGCGCCGAACGCAAGGCCAACCGCAGCATGCCGGCTTCGGCCATGGGCCAGGCATAGGGGAGAGCCGGATGGATATCGCTTTCCTTTCCAGCACCATGGTCACGCTTCTGAAAGCCGTGCCGACGACGCTGATCCTGTTCTTCCTGTCGATCTTCTTCGGCGGCCTGCTGGCGCTCGTCATCGTCTCCATGCGCGTCAGCGGCAATCCGATCCTGTCGGGCTTTGCCAAGGGTTACATTTTCGTCTTCCGCGGCTCGCCGCTCCTGATCCAGATGTTCCTGGTCTTTTACGGGCTCGGCCAGTTCGGCGTCATTCGCTATTCCTTCCTCTGGCCGTTCCTGCGCGAGCCGATGGTCTGCGCCGTCCTTTCGCTGGCGCTCTGCACCGCCGGTTATTCCGCCGAAATCTTCCGCGGCGGCATTCGCGCCGTTTCGCCGAAGGAGATCGAGGCCGCGCGCGCCATCGGCATGTCCGGCTTCCTGATGGTGCGCCGTATCCTGGCGCCGATCGCCTTCCGGCACGCGTTGCCGGCCTATTCGACCGAGATCGTGCTGATGATGAAATCGACGGCACTCGCCAGTCTCGTCACCGTCTGGGAAGTGACGGGTGTGGCGCAGCGGCTGATCTCGCAGACCTACCGCACGATGGAAGTCTTCCTCTGTGCCGCCATCATCTACCTCGTTTTGAATTTCATCATCCTGCAGGCCATGTCCCTTCTGGAATATTGGCTGTCCCGTCATCGCCGCGCCATTCCGCCGGCCTTGAAGGCATAAACCCGACTGAACGTGATTGGAGCTTCCATGCCCGGCGTAACCCGACTTTCGGTCCGCAATATCCGCAAGAGCTTCGGCACCCATGAAGTGCTGCGCGGCATCTCGCTCGATGCCGAGGACGGCGACGTGATTTCGCTGCTCGGTGCCTCCGGCTCCGGCAAATCCACCTTCCTGCGCTGCATCAACCTGCTGGAGATCGCAACCGACGGCGAGATCTGGGTCGATGGCGAACATATCGAGATGATCCACAGGAACGGCAAGACGAAGCCGGCGAGCCAGAAGCAGGTCGATCATATCCGCTCCGAACTCGGCATGGTCTTCCAGTCCTTCAATCTCTGGTCCCATATGACGATCCTGCAGAATGTCATCGAAGGACCGGTGCATGTCTTGAAGCGACCGCGGGCCGAATGCATCGCCGAGGCCGAGGCGCTGCTCGAAAAGGTCGGCATCGCCGACAAGCGCCATGCCTATCCCGCACATCTTTCCGGCGGCCAGCAGCAGCGCGCGGCGATTGCCCGATCGCTTGCCATGAAGCCGAAGGTCATGCTCTTCGACGAGCCGACTTCGGCGCTCGATCCGGAACTGGTCGGCGAAGTGCTGCGCGTCATGCGCGCGCTTGCCGAAGAAGGCATGACCATGCTCGTCGTCACCCATGAAATGAGCTTTGCCCGCAACGTCTCCAACCGCGTCGTCTTCATGCGCGAAGGGCTGGTCGAAAGCAGCGGCACGCCGGAAGAGATGTTCGGGGGCGGCGCTTCGCCGGCCTTCCGCCAGTTCATCGGCCATTTCGGAAACGGGCAATGACCATCACGATCGAGACTGTGCTTGGCTGGCGCGATGTCGCCGATGTGGCCGAGGGCAAGACTTTGGCGCTGTCGCAGGCAGCCTGGGATCGTGTTGCCAACGCAAGCCGCATCGTCGAGCGGATCGTCGAAACCGGCCTCAGGGCTTATGGCATCAATACCGGCGTCGGCGCGCTTTCCGATACCGTGGTCGACAGGGCCTCGCAAAGCAGGCTGTCGCGCAACATCATCCTCAGCCACGCCTGCGGCGTCGGTGAATTGCTGGCGCCGCGCGAAGTGCGCGCCATCATCGCCGCACAGATCGCCAATTTTGCGCATGGGCATTCTGGCGTGCGCCCCGAGATCGTCCGCCACCTCGCCGCTTTCCTCGAAAGGGACTGCATTCCCGACGTTCCCTCCAAGGGCTCGGCCGGCTATCTCACCCACAATGCCCATAGCGCGCTGGTTCTGATCGGTGAGGGCAGCGCCCGCGTTCGGGGCAGAAGCATGAGCGGCCTGGATGCCCTGACCGCGATAGGGCTTGAGCCGCTGGTGCTCGGCGCCAAGGAGGGCCTGAGCCTCGTCAACGGCACGGCATGTGCGACCGGGCTCGCAAGCGTGGCGCTTGCCCGCGCCGAGCGGCTGCTCGATTGGGCCGATGCGATCGCCGCACTCACGCTTGAGGCCGCCGGCTGCCAGATGGCGGCCTTCGACGAAGCCGTTCTGGCGCTGCGCCCTTCCAGGGGCATTGCGCGCGTCGGAGCGTCCCTGCGCGCCCGGCTTGCCGGCAGCGGGCTGATAGCGGCAGCATTCGGCAAGCGGACGCAGGATGCGCTCAGCCTGCGCTCCGTCCCGCATGCGCATGGCGCGGCACGCGATGTCTTCGATGCTTCCGCGCTTGTCGTCGACCAGGAACTTGCCTCCGTCACCGACAATCCGGCCGTATCCGGCTCGCCGGAGCAGCCGGTCGTCTCCTCGGAAGCCCATGCGGTGGCCCCGGCGCTTGCCCAGGCCGCCGACAGCCTGGCAACGGCGCTCGCGCAGATTTCCGCCATGAGCGAACGGCGCACGGACCGCCTCGTCAATCCGTTGGTCAGCGGCCTGCCACCCTTTCTGGCAAGCGATGCCGGCAGCAATTCCGGCTTCATGATCGCCCAATATACGGCAGCAGCGCTTGCCAACGAGAACCGGCGGCTTGCCGCACCGGCTTCCACCGATGGCGGCATCACATCCGGCCTGCAGGAGGATTTCCTCGCGCATCCGACCGCGGCCGCCAACAAGCTTCTCGCATTGATCGACAATGCCGAATATATCCTGGCGATCGAATTGATGGCGGCTGCGCAAGCACATGAATTTGTTGGTGACACCGCTCGAAGAGCGGCAGGCACGGATGCGATCCACAAGACTGTGCGCGCCGTCGTTTCCCCCTATGCCGACGACAGGCCGCTTTCGCGCGATATCGAGGCTCTGCGCGGACTGATCCGCGCAGCCTCGGCGCCGGCAATTCCCTGATGAGGAGATTTTCATGACCGCCCGCTTCGACGTTGCCGTTATCGGCCTCGGCGCCATGGGGAGCGCTGCGATTGCCTTTCTCGCGGCGCGCGGCGTCAAGGCGATCGGGTTCGATGCCTATTTTCCGGCCCATGCCTTGAGCTCTTCGCATGGCGACAGCCGCCTCATCCGGCTCGGTTATTTCGAGGATCCCTCCTATGTGCCGCTGCTCAAGCGCGCCTATCAGAACTGGCGGTCGCTGGAGGCGCGCCTGCGCACCGATATCCTGACGATAACGGGCGTCCTGCAGATCGGCGCCCCGGACGGCAAGGTCGTCGGCGGCACGCGAGCCTCCTGCGAACTGCACGGACTGGCCCATGAGGCGCTGGACAAGGCGGAAATGGCCCGCCGATTTCCGGCCTTTCAGCTCGACGATCATGAGATCGGCCTGCTTGACCCGCAGGGCGGGTATCTTCGTCCCGAAGCCGCCGTCATGGGCTACCTGAAGCTCGCGGCAGAAGATGGCGCGGTCCTGCATTTCGGTGAGAAGGTCACGGCAATCGAACCCGATGATGCCGGTGTGACGATCGTCTCCGGAACCGGGCGGTATCGGGCGGGAAAGATCGTGGTGGCGACCGGATCATGGATTGCCGAACTCGTGCCCCAGCTCGCCCAGGCAGCAGTGCCGATCCGTCAGGTGGTCGCCTGGTACCAGCCGCAGGATGGCTTTGCCACCCAGCCGCAGCGCATGCCCTGCTTCCTGCGGGACGAAGGTGCCGATGGTTCCTATTTCGGCTTTCCGGCCATCGGCGTCGATGGCGTGAAGATCGGCAAACATGCGCATTTCCGTGAGCCGATCGATCCCAACCAACCGAACCCGCCGGTCAACGATGCCGACAATGCGCTGCTCGACAGCTTCATCAGAAAGCGGGTTCCCGGTGCAGCCGGTCTTCGCGTGAAGGCAACGACCTGCCGTTATACGATGCTGCCGAGCGAGGATTTTCTTCTCGACCATATGCCGGGCGAAAGCAACGTTGTCGTCGCGTCGCCCTGCTCCGGTCACGGTTTCAAGTTCACGAGCGTCGTCGGCGAAATCCTCGCGGATCTTGCCCTTCACGGGCAGACCGACCTGCCCGTCGACGCTTTTTCCTTTGCCAGGATCTGAAAGCCTGCTCCGGCGAGCCGTCACGCGCGGGCGACGATCATGTCAATTCGGGACAGCCCGGATCTGCGACCTGCCGGCAATTTCCTGTTTCTCGCGGATGAGATTCAGGAAGGCACGCTCATCGAGGTTTTCGGCATCAAGCCCTTCCCAGTCGAGCGCGGTCTGCATGAGCGCCATATCCATCAGGCGCACCAGATCCATAAGCTCCAATGACGATGCACTCTCTCTCGCCGCAGAAATGAGACGGAAAAGCCGCAGGAATCCCACCGGCTCATTGCTGTCATTCACATCAGAAATTCCATCGGCCATCGCCTTGTTTTACCCCCACGCCTGGCGAAAGTTTCGCGATTGCGCAGGCCTTCCTGCGCCGGTCGCGAAACGGAAAGTTGAATCGGATCTTGCCCGCTACGAAACGCTAACAAACCCTATGAGTTGCGTAAACGATCCGACTAGATCGATTTAAACCGCAAAAATTCCAGTTATTTGTCGAAGAACAAAAAAGAGGAAGAAACATCCTATCGGTAGTATTCCTGGGTGGAGAACGACTAAAATCGACACTTCAAACGCTCAGGCTGCGACCAGCAGCACCACTTGCTGTCATCCGTCAGCAATTGCCCGTAATCGCCGATCGAGTATATTGTTGAGCCTCCACTAATACGCGAGGCGGTCGTGAACAAACCTTTCCCTCCTCTTCCATTCGGCAGCGAACGGGCCGACCTGGACAAATCGCCACTTGAAATTAGGGGATTGCTTTCGCGACCGATCTGGCGCGAGCTCAGAACCTTTCTGGCGGTTGCCAAAAGCCCTTCCTTTGCCCAGGCCGCCGAACTGCTCGGCACCAGTGCACCGACCGTCAGCCGCGATGTGAAGCGTCTTCAGGACCAGATCGGTTCGCAGCTCGTCATCTCGACCTTTTCCGGCGTCACGCTGACGGAGACAGGACGCAAGCTCGCCATCCAGGTAGCGGAACTCGATTTCCAGCTGTTTGCCCTTTCCAACGACCTGAAGGACGAGATGGAGGCCGTCACCGGGCGTGTGGCCGTCAGCGTAACCTCCGGTCTTGCCGTCGCCATTGTCGCTCCTGCCGTGCCGCGGCTGAACGACAGCTATCCGCGCCTCAATCTCGACATCCGCGAGCAGGTGTCTCTCGTCAATTTCGAGAAGAACCAGGCCGACCTGATGATTTCGCTCTCGCCGATTTCGAGAGCGGATGTCGATTGCCTCGAGATCGGCACCCTTCATCTCATTCCGATCGCCAGCCGCGATTACCTGAAGAAATCCGGCGTGCCGCAACGGCAGTTCATTTCCCAGCATGTCTATGTCCAATGCAATTATTACGACTCCGACCGGGAGATCTGGAACGGCTGGCGCGGTCTCGTGCAGGCCGGCCACCAGACCCACAATTGCGAAAATTCGCTTGCCTATTTCGCCCTCGTGCGCAACGGCGCCGGCGTCGGGCTGCTCGGCAATTATGTGCTTGCCGATCCCGAACTCGTGCCGCTCGATCTCGGCGTCCACGTCGCCCTGCCGATCTACCTGATCTCGTTCGCCAATCGCCGGCAGTCGAGGCCGGTGGCCGCCGTCTATGACTGGATCGTCGATATTTTCAGGACCAATCCGTCCTTCGCCAGCAGATTGACCTTCCCCTCCGGGCGACACGAACAGGAAGAGAGCCTGCGCAAGATGCTGGAAACTATCGCCCCTCCGCCGCCCTCACAATTTGGCTGAGCTCTTCCGAGATCGAAAGATAGGCGTTTGCGACATCCTCCAGAAAGCCGGCGAGTTCGGCCGGCTGCACTGTCGGATCGTTGATGAGACGACGCACCATTTCGGTATGCAGTCTGGTGCGCGTGAGAATTTCCTCCTGCAGCGCAGCCGTCGCGGACATGTCGCCCGCCTTGTCGATACCTGCCATCGTTACACTGTCTCGAACGAACTCGGGGCGTCCCATTGACCTTCGACCCGCAATAGCAGGGCGCTGCTGCTTTCCATGGTGATCGGATCGGAGGATGCCGGGATCGTGCCGACGACGGTCAGGTACGGCTCCGGATGGCCGGCAATTTCCACAGGCGGGCTGTCGACGATCTCCAGGTCGAAGAGGATGGTCCACAGGCGCGCCAGCCGCTGCTCGGCCTGGGTCAGAACCTTCGTATAGCCTTTGCGCGCCACATGATCGAAGGTCATCTGAATGCAACGCTTAACCGTAAAAGGGTGTCGGTACTTTTCGCGGAAGCAGGTTCGTTCATATTTGGCAAAGTCGGCGAACCAGCGGATGCGAAGGGAACCAACCGGCTCTTCGCCATCATAAAAGACGAAATGCGTGGCCTGGTGGTCATTCCCGTCGAAGATAAAGGAGGGCGAGATACCGTGTTCATGGACAAAGCAGATGCTTCGCAAGATCATTGCATCCCGGACGTGATCCGGGGTGGTTGCTACCTGGCATCGAAGATTGGGATATTTGTTCACCATCGGTCGGCCCCCTTGTCTGCACAACCCACTTCAACCCCAGAACGCGTGCCGCGCGAAGGACGAAGATTTCAGGGGGGATTTCAAAAATGACGGACCCTGCCGATCCGATGGCAACCATCATCGCTCTGTGTGCGGAAGGGGCACGCCGATTTGGCGACGATCCGCGGGCCATTGCGAGTTTCGTCGAACATGAAATCTCATTGATGTCCGAGACAGAACGGCGCCAGCTCAAAGAACAACTGACGCTTCTGACCGATGGAGGTGGATATCGGAAGCCGATCATGTAAAGACAGGTCGCAAGACTTTGCGGTTTACTGACGTATTCTTAAGGAGAGGCATGAAGGACCAGGAACTGAATTTGGCAATCGGCCAGAGACTACGCTCCGTGCGCGCCGCCCGCGGCATCACCCAGAGCGAACTGGCCGGGCATATCGGCGTCGCTTTTCAGCAGATCCAGAAATACGAGAATGGCACGAACCGCCTGTCCGTTGCGGTCATGCTGCGCTTGTGCAGCTACATGAAGGTGGACGCCGGCTGGTTCGTCAACGGTATCGAGATCGAAGCGGGGACGGGCGGCGAGGACGAGGCGGCCTATCTTGCCGCAGAAATCGGGCGGATATCCGATGAGAAGATCCGGCGCAATCTGACGATGCTCATTCACTCCCTGACCGTCACCAACCTGGCCAATTGACAGGGCTCGCCATCAACTGCCTGCCGACTGTCGTGGAAAACAGATCGCAAGATCGGGCGAAAGCGCCGCAAGCGGCATTCTTCTTTCGGCAGCGCTCCGATGAAAGATCACGCAACGACCGTTGTCCGCTGCCGGAGAGCGACATATTCGATGACGGCCGTCACAAGCAGGCTTGCCGTCGCGCCGAGAGCGACAATGTCGTTGGAGACAAAGGGCACGAGGCCCGCGATCGCGACAAGCATCGCAAGCCCGGCGACATGCGAAAGCGGCAGATGCCGCGCCGCCGCCAGCTTCACCCATATGTTGCCCGCCAGGAACAGGGCCGGCCCGCCAAGGATTGCCGAGGCGTATTTGAAGCTCGCCTCCTCCCTTGCATGCGACAACGCAAACTCCTCGCCGACCGCCGCCATGATGATGCCTGCGACGATCGGCAGATGCCCGTAGGTGAAGAGGTTATGAGCTACGGCTTCCGGTTCCGTGGCATCTTCGGCTGCCTCTGCTGCCTCGGCCTGGCCATAGTGGAAATAGATCCACCACATGCAGCCGGTGCTGAGAAAGGCGCTGCAAAAGACGGTGAAGGTCATGTCGGCCGTCATGTGGGATACGGCATTGCGCCCACCCGTCAGAATGGTCTCTCCAAGGCAGATGATGACGAAGAGGGCGCAGCGCTCGGCCATGTGTTCGCCGGAAACGCTTAGCGTTTCCTTTGGCGCGCTGCCGATGCCGGGCACGGGATATCGAAGCAGGGGAGCGGCATATTCGAAGGCGATCGCCAGTCCCCATAAGACAAGCCGCCATTCGAACTGCGCAAGGGCTCCGGCAATCCAGAGGCATCCCGCCGCCGCCGACCAGGCGGTCACGCGCAGGAACGTTTCCGCCGACTGCCGGTCCTGCGGGAAGAATGCCCAGGCGGTGAAGGCCGACCGCCCGGTCTGTATCAGCACGTAGATTGCAGCGAAGGGGAGCGCGTGTTCGCCAAATGCTTCGGGCAGCGCGATTGCCAGCAGGATGCCGGCAAGCATCAGCGCAAACAGCAGAAAGCGGACGGGCTCACGGTCCGTGTCGAGGAGGTTTGTAACCCATGTCGTGTTGATCCAGAGCCACCAGACGGCCAGAACCAGGAGGGCGGCCTCACCAATCGTCGCGGAGGTAAAGTCGGCGGCAAGCGTATGGGAGAGCTGAATCAGGCCGAACACAAAGACGAGGTCGAAGAAGAGTTCGGGAAAGCTCGCCCGCGATCTGCTCGCGTCCCGCTTTCGGATCCATTGCCTCCTGTCATCCCCCTGCTCCATTGCCACCTCTCAAGGATCCGCATAGCCGGCGCGGGCCGTTCCAACTTGCCGAGGTCATCTGCAAAATCCTCGATGAAGCCATGCACTGAAAGCTAGTGCACAATGAATGATTGGCGAGAGCCACCTCATGGCTTGCCGAGGGTAAGTCGAACGAGGAGATCGCAACAAATCTCGGTGTGGGGACAGGCACTACGAAAGCCCATATGAAGGCTATCTATGAAAGGATCGGCTCTGACGGACGCGTTGCCGCCCCCGTCATCGCCCATTCGACACCGCCGTTTGCGACATTGCCGCCATCTCAGGCGGCGTTCGGGTAGCGGGCCGCGTACCAGGCCCTGAACAGGCGGTACTGGTTTTCGAGGTGACGGCGCTGCGAGTCGCTCAGCCTGTCGGTCTCGTTGAAATGCAGCGTGTATTCCTTCTCGCCGTTCAGCACCATCAGATACTTGTAATGCAGGACGAGGTCCGGGCCTTCGTCATAGGTGGACAGGACCATCAGCGCCTCTTCGAGCTCGCGGGCGGCACTGCGGGCGGCGGCATCGCCCTTGGCTGCCTTTTCGCAGAGCGAGACGAGATGCAGCACTTCCTTCGGCAGCGCGTTGCCGATGCCGGTGATGGCGCCGCCGGCACCGCAATTGACGAAGCCGTGATAGACGCCGGTGTCGACGCCGACCATCAGCGTCAGCGCATCATCGCCCGACGTGATGTTTTCGGCCGCATAGGTCATGTCGCTCTTGCCGCCGAATTCCTTGAAACCGACGAGGTTCGAAAAGCGCGAGCGCAGGTCGAAGAACAGGTCGGCGCGCGTCGCAAAGCCGTAATAGGGGCTGTTGTAGATGACGGCCGGAAGGCCCTTGGCAGCTTCGAGAATCGCCGAAAAATGATCCCGCTGGGCCGAAACGGACGAACCGCGCGACAGCACGCGCGGAATGACCATCAGCCCCTTGGCGCCGACGGCCGCCGCATGGGCAGCATGGGCAACAGCCGACTTGGTATTGACGGCGCCGGTACCGACGACGACGGGCACGCCCGCCTCGACGAGGCGCTTGACGCCCTCCTGGCGCTGCTCGTCCGTCAGCAGCGGCCAGTCGCCCATCGAACCGCAATAGACGACGGCGGACATGCCGAGGTCGACCAATTCCCTGCCCTTGCGGGCAAGCGCATCGAAATCAGGGGTACGGTCATCCTTGCACGGCGTCATCAGCGCCGGGATGCAGCCTTGGAATACGGAACCAGTCATCGCCAATCTCTCGCTCTCTGGAAATGCCCCGATTGCGGGGTTGATGAGGCATTTAACACCTTGCCGACTTCTTGTCGACAATAAAAATACAGAAAGCGGTTTCCGTTGGCGGCGCGGAGCGGCTGGCCCGACTACAAGACCAGCCCGGCATTGTGGCGGGAATCGGCGGTGATATAGGAGCGGATCTGCCGGACGATCTGATCGGCATGCGCGGAGGCAAGGCCGTCGGCGAGGACCACGTCGCGATGGATGATGGCCTGGATCATCTCTTCGTGCTCACCGACATACTGGCGCGGCAGGATATCGTTGAAGGAGGAATAATAGAGCCTGAGAATACGGCGGCCTTCATCGAGAAGCCGGGTGAAAAGCTCGACATAATAGCGGTTGCGGCCGGCCCGGGCGATGGCGATATGGAAATCGCGATTGGTCGATATCATGCCGAGTACATCGCGCTCGGCAACAGCGGCTTCGAAAGCCTTCTGCTCGACACGGATGGCGGCGATATCGCCCTCGGCATGGTTGGCCGCGGCAAGCCGGGTCGTGACGCGATACATCAGCGTCAGCGCATCGAAGAACTCCGGCAGGCCGAGAAAATCGATATTCGAGACGATCGTCGCGCGGTTCGTCAGCGTGGTAATCAGCCCCTCGGCGGCAAGCCTTACCAGCGCTTCACGGATCGGCGTGCGTGACAGCGCGAAACGATCGGACAGCTGCTGCTCGTCGATCGGGCTGCCCGGCGGCAGTTTCAGTTCGATGATTTCGTTTCGAAGCGTCTCGTAGACCGTCGATACGCCGGAACCGCGCCGGTGCGTTTGCAGTTTTTCGGTCTCGTCCACGCGCCCATCGTCCCTTCAAGCAGCCGAGTTCACGCTCAGTCTACTAGCGAATCCACGGGTGGACTTCAAACTGAATATACTTTCTGTCGGCACGCCGAATTCTGAATGTTCCCTTCGCCGTTGCCGGAAAATCAGCGCCTATTCCTGCCTGCCCGGCTTGCCGACACGCAGCGCGTCGCTCAATTCCATGCGGGCCGTACCGATCAGCTGCTCCATCGCGAAACGCGCCGCGTCGGGCCGGCGCATGCGGATCGCATCCAGCACATCCTGATGCCGGGCGATCGCATAGTCATGGCTCTGGCTTGCCCTATTTGTCAGGCGGAAGCTGGCAAGCAGGGCGGCGCGGATGGCGGTGGCGAACTGGCGGAAAACCCAGTTGCCGCTGGCATTGATGATGGCGGTGTGGAATTCGAGATCGGCCTGGCTCCAGGCTTCGTTGTCGCGGGCATTGGCCGCCACCATGTCCTCGAAGGCCTCGGCGATCTGGGCGAGCTGTTTTGCCGTGGCATTCGCCGCAGCCTGAGCGGCGGCGGCCGGCTCAAGGAGCTGGCGGGCATCGAGCAGCGAATCGTAGAAGCTGCGGTCGTCGCTGAATTCCAGCGTCGCATCGAGGACAAGCGGATCGAGATAATTCCAGTTCTCGCGCGGCAGCACACTGGTGCCGGCGCGGGTACGCGAGCGCACCATGCCGAGGGCCGAGAGATATTGCATGGCTTCGCGCAGGCTGGTGCGGCTGACGCCATAGACTTCGGAAAGCTCCGCCTCGTTCGGCAGCAGCGATCCCTCGGCGATGTCGCCGGAGACAATCTGGCCGATGAGCTTCTTCAAAAGCTCCTCGCGCACGGTGCGCCGCCCCTGTTCGGGCTTTGTCACCGCGCTCCCCGTTCGCAGAAGTCCCGATCGCGTGCTCATTGCATCCCCCGTACTGCTCGCCTCGCCGTCACCATGAGCAGCGCCACGCTTTCTCATCAATGGACAACAGCAGACCCGGCTGGCTTCTCCCAAGAAATCTCATCGTCACGCGCGGCTGCCGCGTCCGGCGGCCGACGAACGCATATTGTCGAGCAGGACGGCGATCAGAAGAATAAGACCGCGCACCACATATTGATAGAAGGCCTGGATGTTGAGCAGGTTCATGACGTTTTCGGCAATGCCCATGATCAGCACGCCGACGATCACGCCCGTCATCGCCGCCCGGCCACCGGCAAGCGAGACGCCGCCAAGCACGCAGGCCGAGATGACGGAAAGCTCGAGGTCGGTCGCCGCGTTCGGCTGGCCGGATGTGATGCGCGAAGCCAGCAGGATACCGGCAATCGCGCAGACGAGGCCCTGCAGCGCAAAGATCCAGATGCGCATGGTGACGACATTGACGCCGGCAAGGCGCGAGGCCTCCGGATTGCCGCCGATCGCCAGCGTGTTCTTGCCGAAGACGGTGCGGTTCAGCACGAAGCCGAAGACGATGAAGAGCAGGATCATGATCCAGATCGGCGTCGGCACCGTCAGGAAGCGCGACAGCGCCAGCTGATAGAAGGCCGGATCGTTGATGCCGACGGCGCGGCCGTCGGAAGCGATCAGCGCCAGGCCGCGGACGATCTGCATGGTCGCCAGCGTCGTGATCAGTGCATTGATGCGGAAGCGGGCGATGACCACGCCGTTGACGACGCCGACGATGCTGCCGCAGATCAAAGCGGCGAGCAGGCCGAGCGGAATGGAGCCGGTCGAGTTCGACACCATGACGGCAATCATGCCGGAGAAAGCGACGGTCGAGCCGACCGACAGGTCGAAGTCGCGCGAGGCAAGGCAGAACATCATCGTGCAGGCGACGATGCCGATCGTCACCACCGACTGCAGGAGGCCGAGCATGTTGCGTTCGGTCAGGAAGCTCGGCACGGTCAGCGAGACGATCACGAAGGCGATCGCGAAGATCACCACCAGACCCTGTTCGCCGAGAAGGATTTTTTTCAACGCGTTCATGACTGCTCTTCCTGAAATTAGATTGTGCCGGCGGCGTTCTTGTCGGGCAGAGCCGCGGTCAGAATGCTGCGTTCGTCGAAATCGGCGCGCGCCACATTGGCGACAACGCGGCCCTGGCACATGACCATGATGCGATCGGAAATGCCCATGACCTCGGGCAGCTCGCTGGAAATGACGACGATCGCCATGCCGCCGGCGGCAAGTTCGTAGAGGATTTCATAGATTTCCGACTTGGCGCCGACATCGATGCCGCGCGTCGGCTCGTCGATGACGAGCACCTTGACGCCCTGTTCCGACAGCCAGCGGCCGAGAATGACCTTCTGCTGGTTGCCGCCCGAGAGATTGATGATGTCCTGCTTGCGCGAGGGCGTGCGGACCCGCAGCTTGGCGATAAACTGGTCGGCGACCGAGGCTTCCTTCTTCGGGTTCAAGACGCCGAAGGGCGAGAAGTGGCGGCGCGAGGAGATGGCGATATTCTCCTCGATCGAGCGGCCCTGGATGATGCCGTCGAACTTTCGGTCCTCCGGGCAGAGCACCATGCCGGCACCGATTGCCGCCTTCGGATTGTTGGGCGAAACGGCCACGCCATCGATCGCAACGCTGCCCTGATGGCGATGATCGGCGCCGTAGAGCAGCCGCGCCATTTCGCTTCGCCCCGCCCCGATAAGGCCGAAGAAACCGAGAATCTCACCCTTGCGGACCGAGAAGCTGATGGGGCTGCGAAGCTTCGAACCCGAGAGGTTCTTGACCTCGAGACGCACTTCGCCGAGCGGGCGCGGGCGCCAGCCCCAGATATTGCTGATCTCGCGCCCGACCATTTCCGCGATGATCTGCTCGCGCGTCGTCTCGGCGACTTTTGGATGATGGGCGGCAAGCCTGCCGTCGCGCAGCACCGTCAGGCTGTCGCAGAGACGAAAGATCTCGTCGAGGCGATGCGAGACATACAGGATGACGGTGCCCTTGGCCTTGAGCTTGCCGATCAGCGAAAAGAGGATTTCGCTTTCACGCGATGACAGCGAGGAGGTCGGCTCGTCAAGCGCGATGACGCGCGCATCGAGCATGACGGCCTTGGCGATCTCGACCATCTGGCGGGCACCGATCGACAAAGACGATACTTTTGCGGAAGGGTCGACGTCGATGCCGATGTCGTCCAGCCTGGCGCGCACCGTCTCGATCAGCACCTTGCCGTCGATGATGCCGGCCTTGCCGGGAAAACGGCCGAGCCAGAGGTTTTCGGCAACCGTCAATTCCGGAACGAGCTGCAGTTCCTGATGGATGACGATGACGCCGGCATGGAAGGCATCGCGGACGGAGCTGTATTTCTGCTCGACGCCATCGATGACAATGCTGCCTTCATCGGCGGACTGGTCGCCCGAGAGCACGCGGATCAGGGTGGACTTGCCGGCGCCGTTTTCGCCCATCAGCCCGTGCACGGCGCCTTTTTCAACGCCGAAGGAGACGTTGGACAGCGCCTGAACGCCCGGATAACCCTTGGAAATGGAATTGAATTCGAGGAAAGCCATCATCGCTCCGTCGAGAATATGCCCGGCGGCGGGACATGCCGCCGGGATGAAATCGTCATCAGGGGATGATTATTCGATGCCGAGGTCCTTGCGAACCTTTTCATAGTCGCCGCGCAGGGCGAGCGAACCCGAGGTCAGCGTGACCTTGGCCGGCTCCTTGCCGTTGGCGATCCAGTCATACATGTCGAGGGCGGTTTCGTAGCCGTGACGCTTCGGCGAGATGATGACCGTGCCGAAGAAGCCGGTTGCGGACGGCTTCTTGAACTCGTTGATCGCCGATTCCGCGCCACCGATGCCGACGCCGATCATGTTGTCGGCGGCAATGCCGACCGATTCCGATGCACGCACGGCGCCGAGTACGGCTTCGTCGTTGAGGCCGAAGGCGACCCAGTATTTGACGTCGGCATGCTTGTTGAGAACGGTGGTCGCAGCATTGAGCGCTGCTTCCGTGTCGGTCTTGGCCTGCGGGGCGTCATAGATATTCTCGGCCGGGAAGCCGGCAGCCTTCAGAACCGAAATCGCGCCTTCGACACGATCGACGGCAGTCGGCAGCTGGTCGTAGGAGACGCGGATTGCGCCGACATTCTTCATGTCCCAGCCGCGCTTCTTCATTTCGTCGACGATCGCCTGACCGACGCCCTCGCCGATCTTGGTGGCGGAAATGCCCATATGTGGCACGTCTTCCAGCGGCTTGCCGTCGGCGCCGACCAGGCGGTCGTCGACCGTCATCAGCTTCAACTGGTTGGCGGCAGCCTTGGCGACAATACCGGGGCCGAGCTTGACGTCAGGCGTGCAGATGATGAAACCCTGGGCGCCCTGCGCACCGAGATTGTCGATCGCCGACTGGACCTTCTCGCCGTCTTCGGCGCCGATCTTGACGACGGTGAAGCCTTTCTCCTTGGCGGCTTGGTCGGCGAATTTCCATTCATCCTGGAACCACGGCTCTTCCGGCTGCTTCACGATGAAACCGATCTTGACATCCTCCGCCAGAACGGAACCGGCGGCCAGAACGGCAAAGGCACCGGCGAGGACGGCTGCTTTGAAGAAGCGCATAATCTCTCTCCCTAAAATCTCGATCTGCCGCTCACTCGGCAGCGACTACTGAATAGAAACAAACATCATACCAGTCAACATTTGTGTATGATTATTTCTGCGATTATGCCGATGGAAAGCCGGCTAAAACCGTCCTGTTGACCACAACACCTAGGAAAAGTGGATGAAACACAGCGCCAACCATCCAGGAAGTGCAAAATAAATCCTATATATATTGACATTCAGCCGGCCGATAATAACTGTGCCGCCACAGTCCGGATCAGCCTAGATCGCGTGGAGAAGGCATCACGTCATGGCCATCATCGATTTTCAGGACGGCCCGCTTTCGGCCCGTGTTTCGACAGCCGGCGGCGTGCTGCTCGACTTCTCCTGGACACGCGACGGCCGAAAAACCCCGCTCCTGAGACCGGCCGAAGATGACGCGGATGCGCTCTCATCCGCCGGCTATCCGCTCGTTCCCTTCGGCAACCGTGTGAGGGGCAACCGCTTCACCTTCCAGGGGCGAGGCTACGACCTCAGGCCGAACAGGGACTGGGATCCGCATTACCTGCATGGCGACGGCTGGCTGGGAGAGTGGGAGCTTCGCTCCGGAAGCGCCAGCGAGGCGCTGATCGCTTTCCGGCATCCGGCCGACGGCACACCCTATAGCTACGAGGCGGAGCAGCACTTTGTGCTGACGGCAACGGGGCTTCAACTTGCCATGCAGGTTAAAAACACCGGTGACGAAGCCCTGCCCTTCGGGCTTGGCTGGCATCCCTTCTTTCCCTTGACAGAGGGTACGACGCTTCTTGCCAAAGCCGAGCGTTTCTGGACGGAGACCGAGGGCTGGCTGCCGGGGGAGCCCGCCGATATCCCCACCGATCTCGATTTTTCGCAGGCTGCACTCCTGCCGCGGCGCTGGGTCAACAATGGTTTCGAGGGCTGGGACGGCAGGGCGCGCATTGCCTGGCCGGAGAGCGGCACGGCACTCGACCTGACGGCCGACCCCATCTTCCGCCACGCCGTTATTTTCCTGTCGGACCAGCGCTTCGACCCCGGCTTTCGCGGCGATTATTTCTGCTTCGAGCCGATGTCCCATCTCGCCAACGGGCATAATCTTCCCGGCCTCGGCGACCTCACCGTTCTGCGGCCCGGCGAAAGCCTTGCGGGCTCGATCCGCCTGCAGCCGCGGGAAATCGCCTGATCGTCACGAATGCGCATAGAGAGGAAACAGACGATGCCAAACCGCCTTTCCGGAAAACGGGTCTTCATCACGGGTGCCGCACAGGGGATCGGACAGGCGATAGCGGAAGCATTCGCGGCCGAAGATGCCCGCCTCTTCCTCGTCGATCGCGATGAAAAGCTGCTGCAGGAAACGGCAGCAAGCCTTGCCGCAAAAGGCGCCGTGCTCGGCTATCGGGCGGCCGATATCAGCGATGGCGATGCCATCAAGGCTGCCGTCGCCAAAGCGGCGGAAGAGATCGGCAGCATCAATGCCCTCGTCAACAATGCCGGCGTCAATGTCTTTGCCGAGCCCTTGCAGACAACCGACGAGGAATGGCAGCGCTGCTTCGACATCAACCTGAAGGGCGCCTGGCATTGCTGCCGCTCCGTGCTGCCGCAGATGATCGCGCAAGGCGGCGGCGTGATCCTCAACATCGCCTCGACCCATGCCTTTACCATCATTCCGCATACGTTCCCCTATCCGCTCGCCAAACATGCGCTCATCGGCATGACCAAGTCGCTCGGCATCGAATATGCGCCTGACGGCGTGCGGGTGAACGCGATCGCGCCCGGCTATGTCTCGACCCAGAAGGTGATCGACTACTGGAACAGTTTCCCCGATCCGGAACAGGCGAAAGCCGAGACGATGAGGCTGCATCCGGGCGGGCGCATCGCCACGCCGCGGGAGATTGCCATGGCGGCGGTCTTCATGATTTCGGACGAATGCACGTTCATGAACGCCGCCTGCCTGACGATCGACGGGGGCCTGAGCGTCATGCAGCACCAGTAATTGGCAGCACCAGCCATTGCCGGCTCAGCGCTCGCCCTTGACCTGGATCAGATAGGGCGGCGTCAGGCCCGCGGGCATGGCGGGCAGGTGCTGCAGGATCTTCAGGTTGGGATCGAGCGCCCGGCGCAGGTGATTGGCAAGTGCGGCGCAGGCGCCCTCGATATCGCTGGCAAGCAGCGCGTCGTAGACGCGCGTATGCTCCGATATCATTGCCGAAATCTCCTCCTCCGTGCGGAAATTCGCGAAAGTCGAGTGGGTGGCGATCAGCACCCGCTGGCTGCGGCGCACGGCTGCAAGAAGCACCGTGTTGGGGCAGCCTGACAGCGAATCGAGATGCAGGTCGGCTTCCACCCGCTCCAGCTTTTCCGGCGGCTGCGGATAGGGGCCAAGAGCAGCGAGCCTTTGCCTGCGCTCCTCAAGCGCATCCTTGTCGAGGAAAGGATAGGCCTGGCGCAGGGCCTCCGGCTCCAGCAGGCGGCGCATGTCGTAGTGATGGCGAAAGACCCGCGCACTGAGCGGGCCGGCGTACCACCGGTTATTGCTGTCCTGTTCGATGATTCCGCTGCGCTCGAGCTGGGTCAGCACTTCATGGGCGATGGTGCGGCTGACATCGTAGTGCTGGGCAAGGGCCGTCTCGTTCAGCAGGAAACGGCCATAGGCCAGACAGACGGCAACGGCGTGCTCGACTTCCGGATAGATCTGGTCCCTCCGGTTGACGACCGGCACGGTCAGCGAATGCGGCAGGTCGAGGCCGGCGGCAAAAAGGTCGCCGCGCTGCGGCGCGCCACCCGGCACGATGAAACCGCGCCCTTCGAAGGTGTGGATGAGGCCGTCCCCCAGCAGCCGCCCCAGCGCGATACCGGCCGGAATGCGGCTGACATTGAAGGCACGCGCGACGTTTGCCTGGCCGAGGACAAGACCCGGCGCCAGTGCGCGCCGTTCCAGATGGTCGCGAAGGACCTGGTAGATCGTCAGATAGATCGGCTCTGACCGCACAGCCGCAACGGCGGCGTCAGTCTCCACCCCGCTCTGCACCGTCATGTCTGTTCCAGAGGCCCTCTGCCCATTCCCCGATGCGCCCGATCAGTTTGCGGGCGGTCCTGCCTGCACGATCCATGATGAAGAAACCATGGATGGTTCCCTGCCATTCCTCGTAACAGACGTCATTTCCGGCGGCAATCAAGCGCTGTGCATAAGAGCGGCCTTCGTCACGCAGCGGATCGTGATCGGCCGTGACGAGCAGGGCCGGAGCCAGACGCGAGAGGTTGGGTGCAAGCAGCGGCGACACGCGCGGGTCGGACGGCGGCGTGCCGCCGCAGAGATAGTTTTCCGCAAACCAGACCATGGTCGACTGATGCAGGGAAAAACCGCTCGAAAACTCGGCCCGGCTGGCGCTCGCGCCGGCAAGATCGGTCGCGGGATAGATCAGAACCTGGCCTGCAAGCGGGACGGCAAGATCGCGCGCCCGGATTGCCAGCGATGCGACAATGCTGGCGCCGGCGCTGTCGCCGGCCAGAATCAGCCTGTCCGCATCGAGCCCAAGCACCCCGCCGTTTGCCTGAAGCCAGAGCAGCGCCGCCTCTGCATCCTCCAATGCCGCCGGAAACGGGGCTTCCGGCGCCTTGCGATATTCGACCGAAAGCACATTGGCCCGCGCCGCATTGGCAAGCGTGCGCACTGGCCCGTCATGGGTTTCGATGCTGCCGACCATCCAGCCGCCGCCATGGAAGAACAGGATGGTCCGGCGCGTGCCGGCCATGCGGTAAAGCCGCGCCTTCAGCCCGATATCGCCGTTCGGGATTTCCAGATTTTCGATACGGGCAACCTCGTCCCTTGCTCCCCAATGAAGCGCCAGCCGGATTTCTGAATCGGCACGTGCCTGCTGCGGCGAAAGCGTTTCCATCGCCGGTCCGCCAAGCGCCTCCTGCTCCTCCAGCAGGGCTCGGTATTCCGGCAGAAGCCTCGACCGGTCCGCAGGCGCTCGTTTGTGTTCCGGCTCCATCGACGCCTCCCTGCTGATTGCCTGATGCGATGGAAACGGAAGACGGCAAAAAAGTCAATAATCGAATATTGCATGCGATATTCGATCGTGTTAGCGATTGGACATGGCAATGCTGGAAGAGGACCGGGCTTGCCCAAACGGGAGGATGTCATGACGATTCGCAGTTTCATTGCTGCAGGCCTTGCATGCTCTGTGGCGCTTGCGCCGCTCGGCGCCTTTGCCTCAGACAACAAGATCGCCCTGGTTCCGGGCGGCCCGCACCCCTATTTCGCGCCCTGGGAACAGGCAGCCGCCGATGCCGCCAAGGATTTCGGCATCGCTGCGGTGGAATACAAAGTGCCGAGCGAATGGAAGCTCGAAGCCCAGACCGAGCTTCTCGAAAGCCTGGCGGCCCAGGGCACCAACGGCTTCGGTGTCTTTCCGGGCGATGCCGTCGGCATCAATGCCACGCTCTCGGAAATGAAGAGCAACGGCATTCCTTCCGTCGCGCTCGGCGGCTGCGCACAGGACCCGACCGATACCGGCCTTTGCCTGGCGACCGACGTGTCGCAATCGGCCTATCTCGGCACGAAGGCGCTGATCGAGGCGATGGGCGGCAAGGGCACGATCGTCCATCTGGCCGGCCTGCTTGTCGATCCGAACACGACGCTGCGCGTCAAGGCGGTGGAAAAGGCCGTTGCCGAAACGAACGGCGCCGTGATCCTCCTGCAGACGGTCGGCGATACCGACAGCCAGGAACAGGGCGACCAGAAGGTCAATGCCCTGCTGGCAGCCCAGAAGGACAAGATCAACGGCCTGATCGCCACCGGTTATATTTCCTCGGTGGTGGCCGCGACTGCGCTCAAGAATCTGGGCGACAAGAAGATCAAGCTCGTCGGCATCGATGACGACAAGATCATCCTCGACGGCATCCGCGACGGTTTCGTCGCCGGCACGATGGCGCAGAACCCTTATGGTCAGGCTTATATCGGCGCCTATGTACTCGATCAGATGGCGGCCGGCTGCAGCGTGAAGGCCGATGCGCCGTGGATCGCAACGCCGCAGACGGCGCATTTCGTCGATTCCGGCACGCTGCTGATCTCCGCCAAGAATGTCGACAGCTACAAGGACGACCTGAAGGCACTGACGAAGAAGCTGCAGGCAGGCTTCAAGGACACCTACCTCGCCTGCAAGTAACGCAAGCGGCGCGGGGCCGAACGTCCCGCGCCCGTCATTCCCTTTTCACGAGACCGGTCATCCCAGCGCATGGCACCCATCGACAATGATAGTCCCGTCCCCGATGCAGGCCGACCAAGCCTGCTGGGACTGCTGACCAGGGGGCCGGCGCAGCTTGGCCTGCTGATCATCCTCCTGATCTTGTGGGGCGTCTTCACGGGCCTCGCGCCGGGCTTCCTGTCGCGCTTCAACCTGAATTCCATGGGGCGCTCGGTGGCGATCGATGTCGTCGTCGGCCTCGCGCAGATGGTGGTGCTGGCAACCGGCGGCATGAACCTCTCCGTCGGAGCGATCGGCGTCTGCTGCGTGATGGCCGCCGGCTACCTGATGCAGGCGGCCGGCCTGCCTATCCCCGTCGCGATCCTCCTGACGCTCGCCTTCGGCGGTCTGCTCGGGATGCTCAACGGGCTGGCGATCGTCAGGACCGGGGTCAACAGCTTCATCGTGACGCTGGCGAGTGCCAGCCTGTTTTCCGGTGGCATGCTGATCTTCACCAAGGGCGTGCCGCTGAACGGCCTGCCGGCAACCTTCGGCGCCTTCGGGCGAAGCGGCGTCGGTCCGGTGCCGTCGCTCGCAATCGTTGCCCTGCTGATCGGCGCCCTGCTCTATGTCCTGTTCAAGCATACGGTGCTCGGCCGGCAGATTCTGGCCGTCGGCGCCAATGCGCGCGCGGCGGAAATGTCCGGCATTCCGGTCGGGCGGATCACGATCTTCGTGCATGTCCTTTCGGGCGTGCTCGCCGGTGCCGCGGCCCTGATGCTGACCTCCAGGCTCTCCGCGGCCATGCCTGCCGTTGCCGGCGACGACTGGCTGCTGCCCTCGTTCCTGGCGCCCGTGATCGGCGGCACGGCGCTTGCCGGCGGCATGGTGTCGGTCATCGGCACGATCCTCGGCGCGCTGCTGGTTGCCACCATCCGCAGCGGCCTGCTCGTGCTGCAGGTCGGAAATTTCTGGCTGCAGCTCTTCCTCGGCATCTTCCTGCTCTCGGCGATCCTCTTCGAGCGCTACCGGGCAAAGCTCGCCATCCGCGAACAGACGAGGCGGGCATGAAGACGCTGCTTTCCTTCGCCGCACGCACGCAGTGGTCCGGCATTCTCGCAGGCGTCATCGCCGGCGCCGTTGCGCTCAGCCTCGCATCTCCCGCCTTCATGACCGAATTCAACTGGTTCGTCATGCTGCGCAGCATCTGCGTGTCGCTGCTCGTCGCCTTCAGCCAGATGGTGATGCTGGGCGTCGGCCAGATGAACCTTTCGGTCGGGGCGCTTGGCGGGCTCGTAGCCGTCGTCACCGGCGGGATGATGGACGTCTGGGGCCTGCCGGCCATTGTCGCGATCGTGCTCGGCATCGCCTTCGGCGGCCTTGCCGGCTTCATCAATGGCTGGCTGACGGTGCGCACCGGCATCAACGGCTTCATCGTCACGCTGGCGACGGGATCGGCCTTTGCCGGCATCAATCTCGGCATCACCAAGGCCATCCCCTTCTACAATCTGTCGCCCGCCTTCGTCGCCTTCGGCAACGGCCGTTTCGGCCCCTTCCCGTTGCTCCTCATCGTGCCGCTGGTCGTGACCGTGCTGCTCGTCGTCTTCTTTGCCCGCACGGTCGAGGGCCGCTACATGCTCGCGGTCGGCGGCAATGCCCCTGCGGCGGAACTCTCCGGCATCTCCGTTGCCCGCGCCACCATCATGGCGCATGTGCTCTCGGGCCTGCTGGCGGCGACCGCCGGCGTGCTGGCCGTCGCCCAGCTCGGCTCGGCGCAGCCGACGATCGGGGCGGACTGGGTGGTGATTTCCTTTGCAGCACCGATCATCGGCGGCGCAAGCCTTGCCGGCGGCTCCATCTCCATCCTCGGCACGTTCATTGCCGTGCTGCTGGTCGGGCTCATCCAGAATGCCATGGTGCTGCTTGCGGTCGACCCCTACTGGGTCACGTTCCTGCTCGGCGCGCTGATCCTTGCCGCCGTCTGGATCAACCGCTACCGCGCGATCCGCGTCGGGGAGGATTGAGATGGCGCTCGTTCTCGACAAGATCGGCAAATCCTTCCCGGGTGTCAGGGCGCTCAACAATGCCGCGCTGACGCTCAACGGTGGCGAGATCCATGCCCTGATGGGCGAAAACGGCGCCGGCAAATCGACGCTGATCAAGATCATCACCGGCGTCCACCGGCCGGACAGCGGAACAGTCACGCTCGATGGCGCGCCGCTGTCGCTTGCCTCGCCGCGCGACGCCATTGCGCTCGGCATTTCGGCCGTTCACCAGGAGCGCAACCTCATTCCGCGCTTTTCCGTGGCCGAGAACATTCTTCTCGAAGGCCTGCCTGTCCGGAACGGCCTTGTCGATTTCCGCCGCGCCAATGAGGAGGCGCGGACGCATCTGAACAAGGTCGGCCTCGATATCGATCCCGCCACCGAGGTGCGGCGCCTGAGCGTCGCGCAGATGCAGATGGTGGAGATCGCCAAGGCGCTCAGCCACCGGGCGAAGGTGCTGCTGCTCGACGAGCCGACTGCATCGATCACCGATGCCGAGACCGAAATCCTCTTCCGCCTCGTGCGGCAGCTGCGCGATCAGGGAACGGCGATCCTCTTCGTCAGCCACAAGCTGGAGGAAGTCCTGAGCCTTTGCGATCGGGTTACGGTCCTGCGCGACGGCGAAACGACGCTGCGCGGCGCGCCGATGGCCGGCATGACGCGGCAGACGCTGATCGAGGCGATGATCGGCCGCGCCGAGCGCCCCGTCATCGCGCGTTCCGGCCAGCCGCAGGAAGGGGTGCCGAAGCTCGAACTGCGCGATATCGCCACTGCCGCCGGCCATGACGACGTCTCCTTCTCGCTTCGCCGCGGCGAAATCCTCGGCCTCTACGGCCTTGTCGGCGCGGGACGCACCGAACTCGTCCGCGCCGTCATCGGCAAGGACAAGCTGACCTCCGGCACGGTGCTGATCGACGGCAAGCCAGCGCGCATCCGCTCGGTCGAAGAGGCAATCAAGCGCTTCCGCATGGGTTACGTCAGCGAAGACCGGAAATACGAGGGCGTCATCCTCTCCCATCCGATCCGCACGAATATCGCCATGACCGTCTGGGGCAGGATCGCCTCCGCCCTCGGGCTGATCGGCGCCGGCCAGGAGCGCAAGACAGCCACGCCGCTTGCCCGGCAACTGGAGATCCGCACGCCCAATCTGGAACAGCTCGTCGGCAATCTCTCGGGCGGCAACCAGCAGAAGGTGTCGCTTGCCAAGTGGCTCGCCGCCGATGTCGACATCCTCTTCATCGACGAGCCGACCGTCGGCATCGACATCAAGGCCAAGGCCTATATTCACGCGCTGATCAACGGCCTTGCCGACAAGGGCATGGCGATCCTGCTGATATCGAGCGACATGCCGGAAATGGTGGCGCTCGCCGACCGCATCCTCGTCATGCACGATTTCAGGATCGTCCACTTACACGAAAACGACCACAAATACGAGACGGCCAGCCGCGCCATCATGTCGGCGATCCATGCGGCCGAACCCGCTCAGGCCCAGACGGCAAGCTAGGAGGAACCATGGCCCGCATTGAAAAGATCGAACTGCGCATGGTGGACCTTCCACCCAAGGTGAAGCGCACCGATGCGATCCAGAGCTTCGTCAGCCAGGAAACGCCGATCGTCACCATCACCGATTCCGACGGCGCTTCCGGCACAGGCTATTCCTACACGATCGGCACCGGCGGCTCCTCCGTCATGCGGCTGCTTGCGGACCATCTGGCGCCGCTGCTGATCGGCGAGGATGCCGATTGCATCGAGGCGATCTGGCACAAGCTGGAATTTGCGACCCACGCCACGACGATCGGCGCGATCACGGCGCTGGCACTCGCCGCCGTCGATACCGCGCTCTGGGATCTGAGAGCGAAAAAACAGATGCTGCCGCTCTGGAAACTCGCCGGCGGCGCCAAGGAAAGCTGCCCGCTCTATACGACCGAGGGCGGCTGGCTGCATATCGGGAAGGAAGCGCTTGTCGAAGATGCACTGCAGGCGAAAGCCAAGGGTTTTGCCGGCTCGAAGGTCAAGATCGGCAAGCCGCACGGCGCCGAGGATTACGAGCGGCTGTCGGCGGTGCGGGCCGCGCTCGGCGACGGTTTCGAGATCATGACCGACTGCAATCAGGGTTTTACCGTCGATGAAGCGATCCGTCGCGCGTCGCGGCTGAAGGAACTCGATCTTGCCTGGATCGAGGAGCCGCTGCCGGCCGACGATCTCGACGGTCATATCCGGCTGTCGCGCTCGACGGCGACGCCTGTCGCGGTCGGCGAATCCATCTACTCGATCCGGCATTTCCGCGAATATATGCAGAAGGGCGCCTGCTCCATCGTGCAGGTCGATGTCGCCCGCATCGGCGGCATCACGCCCTGGCTGAAAGTGGCGCATGCGGCCGAAGCCTTCGATATCCCCGTCTGCCCGCATTTCCTGATGGAACTGCATGTCAGCCTGGTCTGCGCCGTCCAGAACGGCAGATATGTCGAATATATCCCGCAGCTCGACGACCTCACGACAGAGGGCATGGAGATCCGAAACGGCCGCGCCATCGCCCCTTGCGAACCCGGCATCGGCATCGAATGGGACTGGGATGCGGTGAAGGCCCGCAGCATCGCAGAGTTCACGACGGAAATCACACAAGGGCGGTAGCGACATGCAGCGCATGGGCATGGTGATCGGCCTGGAGCCGGACAAGGTCGCGAACTACAAGGCGCTTCATGCCGCCGTCTGGCCGGAGATCCTGACGCTGCTTTCGGCCTGCAACATCACCAACTATTCGATCTTCCTGAAAGAGCCGGAGAACCTGCTCTTCGGCTATTGGGAATATGTCGGCGACAACTTCGAAGCCGACATGGCGAAAATGGCCGCCGATCCGGCAAACCGGGCATGGTGGGAAGGCTGCATGCCCTGCCAGAAGCCGCTTTCGACCCGTCGGGAAGGCGAGTGGTGGGCGATGATGCCGGAGGTGTTTCACCTCGATTGAGGCAGGGCTCACAAGCGCGCCCGGCATGCAGCTCATCGGGGGGCCATAGAATTGCAATCCTGCAATCACTGCATTATATGCAATCAATGATGAATGGGGGCTCTCATGGCCAGCATGACGATCCGCAACATTGATGATGCGCTGAAACGGCGCCTTCGAATCCGCGCCGCCAGCCACGGTCGGTCTATGGAAGACGAGGCGCGCGATATTCTCCGGTCTGCGCTGGCCACGAGCGAGCCAACTCGCAGCCTTGTCCAATCCATCAGAGCGCGCCTGACGCCGACAGGTGGCGTCGATCTCGATATTCCCGCACGTGAGCCCATTCGTGACCCGCCGGACTTCGAGCAATGATCATTCTCGACACGAACGTCCTTTCCGAGCTGCTCTTGCCTTCCCCAAACCCAGTCGTCGTCGACTGGCTGGCTGAGCAGACCCCGGCTTCGGTGTTCACGACATCGATCACCGAGGCCGAAATTCTCTACGGCTTGCGATTACTCCCGGAGGGTCGTCGTCGTCGGGAGCTGGAGGCCGCGATATTGCCGATCTTCAGGGAGGATCTCGCAGGCCGCGTTCTATCTTTTGATCGTGACGCGGCGGATATATATGCCACCATAGCGACTGCCCGGCGCACGGCCGGTCGGCCGATCAGTCAATTTGATGCACAAATTGCAGCAATAACCTTATCCCGCGGCGCATCGCTTGCGACGCGCAACGAAGCCGATTTTCAGGAGATCGGTTTGGAAGTCATCAATCCCTGGATGCCGCGCAAATCTGCGCAAAGCGATCCGATCAAATCCGACATCCGACGCTGGCCCCCGACGGGCTTGTGGAACCCTTCTGGCCCGCCATACGTTTCCAGCGCATTCTCGCCTGCCAATTTCGAACCCATCGACAATTGCAGCTCCACGGATCGGGATGACAACGCAGCAGATCCTCGCTTTCTCCGTCATCGCCGTCATGATGGGGGTCTTTATCTGGGATCGGTTCAGATATGATGTCGTCGCATGCTGCGCGCTTGTTCTTTCCGTTGCGATCGGCATCGTTCCGCCGGACAAGGCCTTTGCCGGTTTTTCCGACGATATCGTCATCATCGTCGGCAGCGCATTGATCGTTTCGGCCGGCGTGGCGCGTTCGGGCGTCGTCGATCTGGCGATCAAGCGCTTCTTCCCGAACCTCGCCACGCTGCACAGCCAGCTTGCCCTGCTGATGATCGCCGTGGCGCTGCTGTCGGCCTTCATCAAGAATATCGGCGCGCTGGCAATCATGATACCGGTCGCCTTTCAGTTTGCCAGGAAGTCGGGCGCCTCGCCCTCCAGATATCTGATGCCGATGTCTTTCGCGGCCCTGCTCGGCGGCTTGATGACCCAGATCGGCACGTCGCCCAATATCGTCGTCTCGCGGCTGAGGGAGGAGATGACGGGCAGCTCGTTTACGATGTTCGATTTCACGCCGGTCGGCGGCGTCCTGACGATCGTCGGCATCACCTTCCTGATCTTCTTTCATTGGCTGGTGCCCAGCCGGACGAAACAGAGCAGTTCGATCGAAGAAGCGGTCGAAATCAAGAACTACACGTCGGAAGTGCTCGTAACCGCGGAATCGGCGGCCCTGGAAAAGCCGGTCAGCGCCCTCGTCAGGCCCGGCGATGGCGAGGCGATCGCCACGGCCGTCCTGCGCGGCGCGACGCGCATGTCCCCTTTCCCCGACCTGACCTTGCGGGAGAACGATATCGTCCTTCTGGAGGGGCCGCCGGACGCACTCGACCGCATCGTGTCGGCCGGCAAGCTGAAGCTTTCCGGCAAGCCGATCGTCGAAAAGGGGCAGGTACAGGCGGAAGTCATCTCGATCGAGGTGGTGATTGGCCAGGAGTCGCCGCTGAAGGGCCGATCCGTCAGGCAACTCGCACTTGCCTATACGCGCGGCGTCAACCTGCTGGCCGTCAGCCGGCACGGCGAACGGCTGAAGGAGCGCCTCGCCAACCTGAGCCTTGCCGCCGGCGATGTGCTGGTGCTGCAGGGAAGCCGTGAAAACCTTCCCGTCGTCATACAGGATCTCGCCCTTCTGCCGCTCGCCCAGCGCGAGATCATGCTCGGCACGCGCAGGCGCGCCTTCATTCCGCTGATCATGCTGGCGCTTGCCATGGCAACGACGGCCGTCGGACTGGCGCCGGTGCCGGTCGCCTTCTTTGCCGCAGCGCTCGGCATGGTCGTCTTCCGGGCAATCCCGCTTGCCGACATCTACAAGTCGGTCGACGGGCCGATCCTGATCATGCTTGCGGCCCTCATCCCGGTTTCCGACACGCTGCGGACGACGGGCGGCAGCGACCTTATCGCGCACGCGCTCGGCGATATCGCCAAGGGCTTGCCGGCCTGGGGCGCGCTCGGGCTGATCCTCGTCGCGGCGATGGCCGTGACGCCCTTTCTCAACAACGCCGCCACCGTGCTCGTCATGGGGCCGATCGCCGCCGGTTTTGCCACCGATCTCGGCTTCCGGCCGGAGGCGTTCCTGATGGCGGTGGCGATCGGCGCGGGCTGCGACTTCCTGACCCCGGTCGGCCACCAGTGCAACACGCTGGTCTTCGGTCCGGGCGGCTACAGGTTTTCCGACTACCCGCGCCTCGGCCTGCCATTGTCCTTGCTGATCATCCTGATCAGCATTCCGGCACTGCTCTTTGTCTGGCCGGTGCGCTGACGGTCGGGCGCTGGCTCGCAAGAGAAATTCCCGGCCTATGCCTGGAACAGGGGCAGCCTGACGACGACCCTTGCTCCGCCTCCGGGCGCCTGATCGATCTGCAGCCTGCCGCCGTGCGCTTCGGTCAGTGACCGGGCAACGGCAAGGCCCAGCCCGGCACCGCCGGTCTTGCGGGCACGGGAGGTTTCCAGCCGCACGAAGGGCTCCAGAATCATGTCCCGCTGCTCGGGCGGGATGCCCGGTCCCGGATCGTCGATGACAAGCTGCAGCCAGGCCCCCTCGACCGTCAGCACCAGATGGGCGCCGCCGCCATATTTCACGGCATTGTCGATCAGGTTGGCGAAGATGCGCCGCAGCGCCAGCCGGTCGCCGATCACGAGAGCCGTTTCCGGCGGCAGCGGCGCAAAGGTGACAGGCGCGCCCGCGGCACAACGGTCCGCGACTTCCGCCGCCAGCAGCGGCACGAGATCCAAAAGTTCCTCGCCAAGCGTGCCGACACCGGCACGGCCGGCGAGCAATGCATTGTCCAGAAGCTCGATCATGTCGTTGATCTCCGCTGCCGCCTTCTCCCGTGCGGCCTCATCGGGAATGCTCTCGAGCCGAAGGCGAAGCCGCGTCGCGAAGGTGCGGACGTCATGCTGGATGCCGCCGATCAGTGCCAGGCGGGCGCGGACGATGGCGTGCAGCCGCCCCTGCAGCCGCTCGAAGGCGTTGACGAGCGCACGGGTTTCGGGTGCCGCCCCTTTCAGCCTGGGCAATTCCACCGGCGCACCGGTCGGATCGATCCGGTCGACGGCTGCGGCAAGCCGTGTCAGCGGCCGTATCTCGCGATGGAGCGCCACCAGCGCCATGAGGCCGAAGAGCGTACCGATGAGGCCGGCGCCAAGTCCGGCAGGCAGGCCGAACCAGTTGACGATGAACGGCGTCTTCGTTGCCAGCACAAGGACCCGATCGGCGGACAGGCGGATGCGAAACTGAACCGGGTTGACGATGCCCCGGAAGATCCGCAGCCCGTGAACTCTCCGCCGTTCCGGCTTCAACAGCCGGATCGAAAGCAGGCTGTCGCCGAGCGCTTCGCGGTAGACGCCGTATTCCGCATCGTTCCACAGGTCCGTTGTGTCGTCCGGGGGCGCATCGCTCCCGGACAGGCTGGCGTCGAGGATCGGGGAATTGATGGCGTCGATCAGCAGCGGCCAGCGATCCGGCGGTTCTCCCTTCAGCAAGGAGGCGATTGCGGCGATCTGCCGGGGCGGCGGGCTGGAGGCGGTACGCGAGAGCCCGTTTACGACATAATAAGAGGCGATCAAGGCGATCCACAGCGACAGGAAACCGACGCCGCCGATGGCAATCAGCCGCCGCGAAAGACTGAGGCGCGGCATCAGGACACCGGACGTACCGGCGCCGTCAGCAGGTAGCCGCCATTGCGCACCGTGCTGATCAGGTTGCTGCCGGGGCTTGCCGCCTCGAGTTTCTTGCGCAGCCGCGAAACCAGGAGATCGACGGTGCGGTCGAACGGATCGGCGCTGCGGCCATGCGTCCAGTCGAGGATCTGGTCGCGGGAGAGAACCCGGCGCGGCCGCAACAGGAAACAGGACAGCAGTTCGAATTCGCCGCTCGTCAGCGCCACCAACCCGTCCGGTGCCGCCTCGAGCTGGCGCGCGTCGAGATCGGCGACGAAGCGGTCGAAGGCGTAGCGCCGGCTCGGCGGTTGGAAGGGTTGCGGCGAGGCGCGCCGCAACAGCGCCCTTACCCGCGCCAGCAGCTCACGCGGCCCGAAGGGCTTGACGAGATAGTCGTCGGCGCCGAGCTCCAGCCCCACGACACGGTCGGTCTCATCGCTCTTGGCGGTCAGCATGAGGATCGGCAGCGGCCGGGCCGCACGCACGCGCCGGCAAATGGAAAGCCCGTCCTCACCCGGCATCATCAGGTCGAGGATCATCAGATCCGGCTCGAGACGGCGCAACACCTCGTCCATCGCGCGGGCGTCCTCGGCAGTCTCTACCGCATAGCCTTCCCGCGACAGAAGACCGCCGACGAGCTGCCTGATTTCGGCATCGTCGTCAACGATCAGGATTGTGCGGGCTTCGTGCTCCATGAGGCGACCATGAAGAAGCGTTCCGGCGAAATCAAGCGTCGCCGGGCCATCGATACAAATTGCTACAAACGGGCGACAAAAGCCTACATTTCAACATCCGCCGGACAAAAGCGGCATACATCGGCCCGCCATCCTCGGCCCTGCATCGACGGCAACCTGTGCAGCCGGTGCAAGGACCCAACGCCATGAGCCAATGCCATGAGGATGTCACGATGACCAGAACACTTGCCACCGGCCTGCTTGCCGGATCGCTCGCCCTCCTTTCGTTCGGACAGGCCTATGCCTGGACCCGCGACGGACATGTCAGCGGCCCGCGCGGCACCGCATCCGTCCATGCCAGCGGCGGCTGCGCCAACGGCGCCTGCTCGCGCAGCATCACTCGCACCGGACCTCGCGGTTACAGCACCACCCGCAGCGGTTCGGTTGCCTGCGACGGCGCCTATTGCACCGGCACGCGCACCACCACCGGCCCTTACGGCAACAGCGTGACCCGCTCGGGCAGCTTCTATCGCTACTGAACGGAAGCAGCGCCGGCAGCCGGCATCCGTTCCGTCCGCAGCTCTTTCCCGGGAGACTTCCATGTTCCAGAGCGACCCATCGCTGCGCGTTGCGATCGCCGTCATCGCTCTTGCTTTCATGCTGCTCGAATATCTGATCGGCAGGCTCGCGGAGCACGATACGCACGACCTGAAGGAATCGGCCGCCTCGTTCGGCGTTGCCGCCGTTCACAGCCTGCTGCGCACGGCCGAGGCGGGGTTTGTCGCAGTGCCTTTCATGCTCGCATACCGCCACCGTGTCTTGGACATCAATCTGACCACGGCCAGCGGACTGATCGCCCTCTTCGTCGCCGTCGATTTCGTCTACTACTGGCAGCATCGCGCCTCGCATCGCATCCGCTGGCTCTGGGCCACGCATGCCGTCCATCATTCCACGACGAAGCTCAACCTGACGGCGGCCATGCGGCTCGGCTGGACCGGCAACATTTCCGGCAATTTCCTCTTCTTCGTGCCTCTTGCCTGGCTCGGTTTCCATCCGTTTGCGATTGTCGCCACGCTGGGGCTGAACCTCGCCTACCAGTTCTTCATTCACACGGAACTCTCGCCGCGTCTCGGGATCCTGGAATGGGTGCTGAACACGCCGGCGCACCATCGCGTGCACCATGCCTCCAATGCCGGCTGCCTGGACAGGAACTACGGCGGCATCCTGATCGTCTTCGACCGCCTGTTCGGCACCTTTGCCGAAGCGCCGAAGACGGAGCCTCTGCGCTATGGGCTGCGCGGCCGCAGCGCTTCGCTCAATCCGATCCGCATCGCACTCGGCGAGTGGGTGCTCATGTGGAGAGATCTGCGCCGGGCAGCGGGCCTGCGCGAAAAGCTCGCGACGCTCTTCGGCCCGGTGGCCCCAGGACAGCGCCCGCCGGAACGGCGGGCGGAAACGGCGGGCGAAAGCCGACCCGCCCCGATCACCACAACAGAAGGAATAATGCCATGACCCGCAAAACGCTCAAAGCCGCCGCACTTTCCATTCTCGCCTGCACCTGCCTGGCCGGATCGGCCATGGCAGAGACGCAGCTCACGCCCGAAATGCGCCAGAAGGCCTTTGCCGTCGCCCGCGTCTGCCGCACGGATCTTGCGACCTATTGCAAAGGTGTCGAGCGCGGCGGAGGCCGCATTGCCGCCTGCCTCAAGGACAATGCCGAAAAGCTGTCCTCGCCCTGCCGTTCGGCGCTTGCCGACATCCGCCAGCAATAGGATGACGCCATGTTCCGTAAAATGCTTCTCGCGCTCGCCCTGCTCACGGGCATGAGTTCCGCCGCCGCAGCTGCGACCAGGGGCGTTGCCGCCGGCGACGTCAATCTGAGAGCCGGCCCCTCGACCGCCTATCCCGTCGTCACCGTCGTTCCGGCCGGCGTATCCCTGACGACCTATGGCTGCGTTGCGGGCTATACCTGGTGCGACATTGCTGTCAGCAGCTACCGGGGATGGGTTTCGGCAAGCTATATCCGGGTCGTCTGGCAAGGCGCACCCGTGATCGTCACGCCGCTGCTGGCGCCCCGCATCGGCCTCACCGTCATCGTCTACGATCGCGCCTATTGGGACCGCTATTATCCGCGCTATCCCTGGTATCACACCTGGCGCTACTATCCGCCGGCGATCGCACCGCGGGTGGAAAGCTTCGACCGCACCGTGCAATGCGCCAACGGCGCCTGCAGCGCCACGCGCGCAACCACCGGGCTCTACGGCGGTTCTGCCCTTCATACCCGCACATGCGCCGATGGCGAATGCACCGCGACGCGGCAATGGGAAGGCCCCGCCGGCAATAGCGGATCGCGCGTGCGAAACTGCAGTCGCGCCGACCAGTCCTGCACGGTCACGCGTACCGGACCGCGCGGCAACAGCCATACGCGTATTTTCGAGCGCTGAAGCGCAACAGGTGAGGATTCAGCGCCGGGAAGATTGCAGGGCGGGCACGCTCACCCGCAGCCGGGGCGCTGCGAAATCGAGGAAGTGACGCATCTTGAGCGGCATCTGGCCGCGTGAGAGATGAATCAGATGAATGGGGGCAGGCTCCGGTTCGAAATCCTCGAGCACCAGCTTGAGCGCGCCGGAAGCAACCGCCTGCGCGACCTGATAGTGGAGCAGGCGGGTGACGCCGACACCGCGGATTGCCGCCTCCGCCGCCGCATCGGTCGTGGTGACGGAAAGCCGCGGGACGATCGCCACGTCGATCGTCCCTGCGACACCGGCCTTGCGGAACTGCCAGCCGGCGGCCGGGGTCAGAACCTCGACGCCGATGCAGGGCAGGTTCAGGAGATCGGCCGGCTCCTTCGGCACGCCGCGGGCGGCAAAGAGATCCGGACTGCCGCAGACCACCCGGCGCACCGAGCCGACGCGTGTGGCAACCATGGCGCTGTCGGGCAGATTGCCGATGCGCACGGCCATATCGACATGCTCTTCGACGAGATCGATGTTCCGGTCCGAAAGGACCAGCCGCACATTGATCGCCGGAAAGGCGGCCAGGAAGTCGGCCACGACAGGCAGGACGTGAAGACGGCCGAACTGGACCGGGGCGGTCATCACCAGTTCGCCCTTTGGCATGGCGAATTCGCCGGATGCCTGACGCTCGGCCTCCTCCAGCTGCTCGAGGATACGTCTTGCCGCCTCGATATAAGTCACCCCGGCATCGGTCAGTGCGATCCTGCGTGTGGTGCGGGTCAGAAGCTTCGTTCCAAGCAGCACTTCCAGCTCGGTGATCTTGCGGCTCAGCGTCGGCAGCGGAACTTTCAGCGACCGGCTGGCCGCAGACAGGTTTCCCTGGTCCACCACCTCCAGCAGCATCGACATGGCTTCGAACCGGTCCAATTCATTCTTCCATTTTCTGGTAAAATTACTTTCAACCAGAGCATATTCTCTTTGTCAGTGGAAATCGACACATTCAAGCCGCCAAGCCGATACCGGTTTTGCTTTTCCATCAAGGAGATTTCCATGTCCCGTATTTCCATCCCCAGCAAAGACGACGCCCCGGAAGCCACCAGGCCGACGCTTGACGGCATCCAGAAGGCGCTGGGTTTCGTTCCGAACATCTTTCGTCTCGTCGCCAACAGCCCGGCCGCACTGGCGGCATTCACCGGCCTTCAGGGCGGGCTTTCGAGAACGCTCGATGTCAAGACGCGCGAGCGGATCGCCCTTGCTGTCGCGGAGGTGAACGGCTGCGACTACTGCCTCTCGGCCCACACCTATATCGGCCTCAACCTCGCAAAGATCAGCCCGGAAGAAATAGCGCTGAACCGCAAGGGCGCATCCGCCGATGCGAGGGCGAATGCCGCCGTCGGCTTTGCAGCCAGGGTTGCGCAGGTGCGCGGTCACGTCTCCGATGCCGATATCGCCACCGTGCGTGCTGCCGGCTTTTCGGACGCTGAGATCGTGGAAATCGTCGCTCTGGTCGTCGAGAACACCTTCACCAATTATCTGAACGAGGTCGCCAGGACCGACATCGACTTCCCGGCGGTTGCGGCTGCCAGTGCGGCCTGACGGATGAGGAGCGGGGCTGGCGCTCCGCTCCCTCCAACCCTTGAGGAGACGGATCATGTCCTATGGATTTCTCGACATAGCCTCGACGCCCAGTGTGCGCGCCGCGCAGGCCGAAATGGGCGTTCAGGAATTCTGGACCAACCTGCGGAGCGACCGGAGCTTCGACCGGTTCACCGAAAACGAGCGCGCCTTCATCGGCTCCCGCGACAGTTTCTACATGGCGACCGTCTCCGAAACCGGCTGGCCCTATGTCCAGCACAGGGGCGGCCCACAGGGTTTCCTGAAGGTGCTCGACGACCGCACGCTTGCCTTCGCGGACTATCGCGGCAATCGCCAGTACATCAGCACCGGCAATCTCGCCGCCAACGACAAGGTCTGCCTGTTCCTGATGGACTATCCCCGCCGCGCCCGGCTGAAGATCTATGCCCATGCCGAAAAGCTCTCGCTCGACGCCGATCCGAAGCTAGCGGAGCTGCTCGCCACGCCTTCCTATCGTGCAAAGCCGGAGCGCATCTTCCGCCTGCGCCTCGAGGCCTTCGACTGGAACTGCCCGCAGCACATTACCCCACGCTATACCGAGGCCGAGATTGCTACGGCCGTTGAGCCGCTGCGCCAGCGTCTGGCAGAACTGGAGGCGGAGAATGCGGCTTTGCGGGCCAAGGTTGCTTCGGCCGGGAACGCAAAATGAGCTAAAGGACCTCCGACGCTGGCTTGTTCAATGCAGCGCCGGAGTTCTTGGTGGACCAGGAACTGGTTTGAGATGGTGGATTGACCATTCATGGCAACGGCTGACGGGATGGTTTCTGTCAGCCCGCCGCCCCTGAGGTCGGCCCGCGCAGCGTGTCTGCGGCGGTAAGATAAGAAGCGCGAAGACAGGCTCCGGGCGGCCCCTACTTCACATAGAGCGAGCGCGAGCGCTCCAGATGCTTGAGCACCGCCGCCTCGGCGCCGTCGGCGTCGTTGGCGGCAAGGCGCTCCAGGATCTCTTCATGTTCGGCCAGCGTGTATTTCTCCTTGCCGGTCCAGATCAGCATTTCCGTGTGATATTCCTTCAGCCATGCCAGCATGGCTTCGCTGACCGCCACATAGATCGGGTTGCCGGAAATCTGCGCAATGCGGGTGTGGAACCGCATGTCGGCGGAAATGAACTCCTCGGCGCGACCGAGCGAGGCACGCTGCTGGTCGATGATGTCGCGCAGCGCATCGACATCGGCCGGCTTTGCCCGCTGGGCCGCCTCGCGCGCCATGCCGCGCTCGAAGAAGATACGGGCGCTCTTCAGGTGCTCCAGCGAATCCGCCGATTGCGACAGCATGATCTTCGCTGTCAGGTCGACCTGCCGAAAGATCGACTGGGCGGTCAGCTTCAACACCTTCGCCCGCTCTCCGTGCGAGATGCTGACAAGCCCCTTGTTGGCGAGGGATTGCATCGCCTCGCGGATGGCGGGGCGGCCGACGCCGAAGCGTTCCATCAGAACGCGCTCGGAGGGCATCTCGTCGCCCGGTTGCAACTCTCCCGAGGTGATCAGCCGTTCCAGCCGGTCAAAAACCTCATCGGACAGTTTTCGACGGACAATGGGCTCGATGGCTGAGGTCATGGCGTCTCGCTGGCTCAAATCTTCTCTCCCCTTAGCATTTTCACCGACCGACGACAAAGCGCGCCACGCGAAATTCACATCTGTTGAAAATTTCCATTGCAGAAAATGGAATACTCATTATACCAGATTACAAGTTGACGCCATGCCTTCTTGACGTGGCGAGAGGAGCAACCGGCAATTTCATGATGATAGTCCTGACCTACCGCATCGAGACGCCAGGCAGCGTCGAAGCGATGGCGCACAAGATCGCTTCCGATCAATCGACCGGCACCTTCGTTCCGGTTCCGGGCGAGACCGAAGAATTGAAATCGCGCGTGGCCGCGCGCGTGCTTGCCATCCGTCCGCTGGAAGACGCCAGCCACCCTTCCTGGCCGGAGGCGGCGGACGGCGTGCGCCTGCAGCGCGCCGATGCGGATATCGCCTTCCCGCTCGATGCGATCGGAACGGATCTTTCGGCCCTGATGACGATCGCGATCGGCGGGACCTTTTCGATCAAGGGGATGACCGGCCTGCGCGTCGTCGACATGAAGCTTCCCGAAGCCTTCAGGGATGCCCATCCCGGCCCCCAGTTCGGCATTCCCGGCAGCCGGCGCCTGACCGGCGTCGAGGGACGGCCGATCATCGGCACGATCGTCAAGCCGGCGCTCGGCCTGCGGCCGCACGAGACGGCCGAGCTCGTCGGCGAACTGATCGAATCCGGCGTCGACTTCATCAAGGATGACGAGAAGCTGATGAGCCCCGCCTATTCGCCGCTGAAGGAGCGTGTGGCGGCCATCATGCCCCGCGTCCTCGATCACGAGCAGAAGACCGGCAGGAAGGTCATGTATGCCTTTGGCATTTCACATGCCGATCCCGACGAGATGATGCGCAACCACGATCTCGTACTCGAAGCGGGCGGCAACTGCGCCGTCGTCAACATCAATTCGATCGGCTTCGGCGGCATGAGTTTCCTGCGCAAGCGCTCCGGCCTCGTGTTGCATGCGCATCGCAACGGCTGGGACGTGCTGACGCGCCATCCCGGCATCGGACTCGACTTCAAGGTCTATCAGCAGCTCTGGCGGCTGCTCGGCGTCGACCAGTTCCAGATCAACGGCATCCGCGTGAAATATTGGGAGCCGGACGAGAGTTTCGTCGCCTCCTTCAAGGCGGTCAGCACGCCGCTCTTCAGCCCCTCCGACTGCCCGCTTCCCGTTGCCGGTTCCGGCCAGTGGGGCGGGCAGGCGCCGGAAACCTACCAGCGCACCGGCCGCACGACCGATCTTCTCTATCTCTGCGGCGGCGGCATCGTCAGCCATCCGCACGGACCGGCCGCCGGGGTGCGCGCCGTGCAGCAGGCCTGGCAGGCGGCAGTCGCCGACATTGCGCTCGACGAATATGCAAGAGATCATCCCGAGCTTGCCGCATCGATCGCCAAGTTCGGCGACGGCAAGGCGGCGTGACGATGCGAGACCTGCTCGTCAGCTACTACGGCGACGATTTCACCGGCTCCACCGATGTGATGGAAGCGCTCGCCAGCAACGGCATTGCGACCGTGCTCTTTCTCGGCATTCCCGATCAGGCCCTGCTCGACCGCTTCGGGGATTGCCGTGCCGTCGGCCTTGCCGGAACGAGCCGCAGCGAGAGCCCGGCCTGGATGCAGGAAAACCTTACCCCGGCTTTCCGATGGTTGAAGGATCTGCAGGCGGGCATCTGCCACTACAAGGTCTGCTCCACCTTCGATTCCGCGCCCGAGGTGGGCAATATCGGCAAGGCGATCGAGATCGGCAAAGAGATCTTTGGCCAGCCGCTGGTACCCGTCATCGTCGGCGCGCCGCAGCTCAAGCGCTACACGGCCTTCGGCAATCTCTTCGCCGCCTATCAGGGGCGTGTCTTTCGCATCGACCGGCATCCGGTCATGAGCCGTCATCCCGTCACGCCGATGCATGAGGCCGATCTTGCCCTGCATCTCGGCAGGCAGACCGACCTTGCCGTTTCGCTCGCCGACCTGACGATGCTTGCTGCACCCGATGCCGATGCCATGATCGACCGGCTCATAGACGAGGGTTCGGGCATCCTGCTGCTCGATGTCGCCTCCGCCGAGAGCCAGTCTGCCGCCGGCCGGCAGCTGCAGCGCATCACGGCAGCCAGCGGTGCTTTCGTGGCCGGCTCCTCCGGCATCGAATACGCGCTCCTCGATGCCTGGCGCGAAAAGGGCATGACCGGTCCGGGTGTCGAGTTCCAGTCGCCGGGCAAGGTGGACCGGCTCGCCGTCGTTTCCGGCAGCGTCTCGCCGACGACGGAGCGGCAGATCCGCACGGCGATTGCCGACGGCTTTCACGACATCCCGCTCGATCCCCTGGCGCTGGTCGGCACCAATGCCCAGGCGGCACTGGACGTCGCGGTCGCCGCCGGCCTTGCCGCCCTGAAGGCCGGCCGAAGCGTCATCCTGCACACCGCGCTTGGCCCTTCCGCCGATCGCGGCACCGACATCGACCAGCTGCCGGGCGCCCGTCACCGGCTCGGTCGCGCGCTCGGAACCATCCTGCGCCGTCTCGTCGAAACCGAAGGCCTTTCGCGCGCCGTCATCGCCGGCGGGGACACATCGAGCCATGCGCTGAAGGAATTGCGCGTCGATGCGCTGACGACCCTGCTGCCGCTGCCGCAAACCCCCGGTTCGCCGCTCTGCACGGCCCACGGCGGCTACGCGCCCACCGACGGGCTGCAGATTGCGCTGAAGGGCGGCCAGGTCGGGGCGGACGGCTATTTCTCGCAGATCCGGGATGGGAGGAAGGACTGATGGCCAATCAGGCGACTTCCATCCACTGCCGATAATGGAATGGTGATTGACTCATCATACCAGTTAAGATACCAATCCAGCATACGAAGGTGAGGAAATATGACTGCAATTGCCCTCTTTGGCGCCGGCGGAAAAATGGGATACCGGCTGGCCAAGAATCTCAAAGGTTCCCGTTTTGACGTTCGCCATGTCGAGGTCAGCGATGTCGGCAAGGCGCGCCTGAAGAACGATCTCGGCATCGACTGCACGCCGGCCGATGCTGCGCTCGACGGCGCCGAGGTCGTGATCCTGGCCGTGCCGGATACGGCGATCGGCAAGGTTGCAGCCGGCATCGCCGACAGGCTGAAGCCCGGCACGATGGTCGTGGCGCTCGATGCCGCCGCCCCCTTTGCCGGCCACCTGCCGGAGCGCGCCGACCTCACCTATTTCGTGACCCACCCGTGCCATCCGCCGATCTTCAACGACGAGACGGATATGCAGGCCAAGAAAGACCATTTCGGCGGCCTGTTTGCCAAGCAGCACATCGTCTCCGCCCTGATGCAAGGCCCGGAAAGCGCTTATGCCCTCGGCGAAGAGATCGCCAAGGTCATCTGGGCGCCGGTCATGCGCTCGCACCGCGTCACCGTCGAGCAGATGGCGATGCTGGAACCCGGCCTTTCGGAAACCGTCTGCGCCTCGCTGCTCGTCATCATGCGTCAGGCAATGGACGAGTGCATCGCCCGCGGCGTGCCGGCGGAAGCGGCCCGCGACTTCCTGCTCGGCCACATGAACGTGCTCGGCGCCGTCATCTTCAAGGAAGTCGACGGCGTGTTCTCGGATGCCTGCAACAAGGCGATCGAGTTCGGCATCCCTGCCCTGATGCGCGACGACTGGAAGAAGGTCTTCGAACCTCAGGAGATCGCCGACAGTATCCGTCGCATCACCTGACACGACCGCGGCAGGGCTCGCCCTGCCACGCTGCCGGCCCGGAGGGGACAAGCGGGCCGGTCTTTGATTTCGCATGAGTATCAGCCGAACCGGCCTTGGTTCGGCCATGCGTCAAACCTGGGAGGAGAACCATGAAAATTACGCGTAGACTGACCCTTGCCGCCTTCGCCGGCGCCCTGTCGCTCGGCGTTGCGATGCCGGCCTTTTCGGCTGACCTGATCGCCATCATCACGCCGGCCCACGACAACCCCTTCTTCAAGGCGGAAGCCGTCGGCGCCGAGGCCAAGGCCAAGGAACTCGGCTATGAAGCGCTCGTCATGACCCATGACGACGATGCCAACAAGCAGTCGGAAATGATCGATACCGCCATCGGCCGCGGCGCCAAGGCGATCATCCTCGACAATGCCGGCGCCGACGCTTCGGTTGCCGCCGTCAAGAAGGCCAAGGATGCCGGCATCCCGTCCTTCCTGATCGACCGCGAAATCAATGCGACCGGCGTCGCCGTCGCCCAGATCGTATCGAACAATTACCAGGGCGCCCAGCTCGGCGCGCAGGAATTCGTCAAGCTGATGGGCGAGAAGGGCAATTATGTCGAGCTCGTCGGCAAGGAGTCGGACACCAATGCCGGCATCCGCTCGCAGGGCTATCATGACGTCATCGACGACTATCCGGACCTGAAATTGGTCGCCAAGCAGTCGGCCAACTGGAGCCAGACGGAAGCCTATTCGAAGATGGAAACCATCCTGCAGGCCAATCCCGATATCAAGGGCGTGATCTCCGGCAACGACACGATGGCCATGGGCGCGATCGCCGCGCTTCAGGCCGCCGGCCGCAAGGACGTGATCGTCGTCGGCTTCGACGGTTCCAACGACGTGCGCGACTCCATCAAGTCGGGCGGCATCAAGGCCACCGTGCTGCAGCCGGCCTATGCGCAGGCCCAGATGGCTGTCGAACAGGCCGACGCCTACATCAAGAACAAGACGGCACCGAAGGAAGAAAAGCAGCTCATGGACTGCGTTCTCATCAATGCCGACAATGCGGGCAAGCTCGAGACCTTTGCTCTGGCAAAGTAAGGCGGACCGACTGCTGCAGGGAGCGCGGGAGACCACGCTCCCTGCAGCCTATTCTCATGGATTTCGAGGTTGACAGCATGTTGAGGATCAGGGGCGCCCTGATTGCCGCTCTCGTGGCGGCGGCTTTGCCCGGCTGCAAGATCATCAAGACACCGACTGCGGAAGAAAAGGCCGCGGCCGCAGCCAGGAGCGCTTTCGACCCGAATGCCAAGGTCGAGGCGATATGGCAGCCGCAGGTGGTTCCCTATTACGAAAAGCGGGCCGGCGAGCTGAAGGATGTCACAGCCCTCGCCGCATCGAGCCCCGATCAGGCGGGGGAGAAATACGGCAACCCGCACAAGCAGGCGAGTTCGCCCTGGACCTATGCGGTGAAATTCACCGGCAAGGTCGTCGCGGCCGATACGGCCTCGCGCGCCGCAACGCTCGATGTCGATGCCGACGGCGACGGCAGGGCCGACGCGAAAGTGCAGATCGGCCCGGCCATCCGTGGCACGGCGTTGCGCGACACATTGGATTTCGTCAATTTCAACGAATTCAAGAACCAGATCGAATGGGCGCAGTTCGGCAAGTCCTTCAACGAAAAGGCCAATAGCGCCTTCCTTTCGGCGATCCCGCGCGACGGGCTGGTCGGCAAGACGGTGAGTGTGACCGGCGCCTTCCCGCTGCCGTCAGGCGGCGACCTTCCGCTCGTAACCCCTTCGGCGCTGACGGTGGCACCATGACGACCAGCGAGGCTTCCAAGGACGATATCATCCTGCGCCTCGACGACGTGTCGAAGGTCTATTCCGGTATCGTGGCCGTCAAGCGCGCCAATCTCGAGCTGCGCCGGGGCGCCGTCAACGTGCTGGTCGGCGAAAACGGTGCCGGCAAATCGACCCTGATGAAGATCATCGCCGGCGTCGAGCGACCGACACTCGGGAACATCATTCTGGACGGCGAAACCGTTTCCTTCGCCAGCCCCGCGGATGCGCAGGCCCACGGCATCGGCATGATCTTCCAGGAACTCAACCTCTTCGCCAACATGTCGGTTGCCGAAAACATCTTTGCGACGCGCGAACTCACCCGCGGCGTGCTGGGCATCGACCACAGGGAACAGGTCCGCAAGGCCAACGAATTCCTGGCCCGCCTCGATGCCGGCATCGATGCCGAGACCATGGTCGAGGATCTGCCGATCGGCCAGCAGCAGCTTGTCGAGATCGCCAAGGCGATGTCGCTGAATGCGCGCATCCTCATCATGGACGAGCCGACTTCGGCGCTGTCTGCGGCGGAAGTCGAGATCCTATTCAAGGTGATTGCCGAGCTGAGAGCGCAGGGTGTGGCGATCGTCTATATATCGCACCGCCTCGAAGAGCTGATGCGGATCGGCGACTACATCATCGTGCTGCGCGACGGGCAGATCACCGGCCAGGCAATGGTCAAGGATATCGACACGCGCTGGATCGTGCGCTCGATGATCGGCTCGGACGCCAAGGATTTCGCCAAATCCGTCGATCATGCCGTCGGCAGGGAAATGTTCCGTGCGGAGAACATCAGCCTGCCGCGCCCGACCGGGGGGCTTGCCGTCGACAATGTTTCGCTGTCCGTCAGGGCGGGCGAAATCCTCGGCATTTACGGATTGATGGGCGCCGGGCGCAGCGAGTTCTTCGAATGCGTGATCGGCCGCCATGCACACTCGACGGGCAAGATCTTCATCGACGGCAAGGAAGTGCGCGCCCGTGACACGACGCGGCGCATCCGCCGCGGCCTGGCACTCATTCCCGAGGACCGGCAGCGCGAGGGCCTGGTGCAGGTTCTCTCCATCGCCTCCAACCTCACGCTTGCGAGCCTTGGCCGCTTCACGCGCCTGTTTCATATCAACGCCAAGGCCGAGAAGAACGCCATTGCCGAGGCGATCCGCGACCTTTCCATCAAGGCGCCGAACCCGGATTTCGAAGTGACCTCCATGTCCGGCGGCAACCAGCAGAAGGTGGTCATCGGCAAGGCGCTGATGACCAATCCGAAAGTTCTTCTGATGGACGAACCGAGCCGCGGCATCGATGTCGGCGCCAAGGCGGATGTCTTCCGCACCATGCGCCGGCTTGCCGCCAATGGCCTCGCCATCCTGTTTTCAACCTCCGACCTCGAAGAGGTCATGGCGCTTTCCGATCGCATCGCCGTGCTCAGCAACGGCCATCTCATCGCCGTCTTCGACCGCACTGAGGCAACGGAAGAGGCCATTATCGCAGCCTCCGCCAAGGGGCACGAACATCAAGGGAAACTTGCGTCATGACGGCCGCCACCGCATCCACTTCCGCGCCGAAGGGCGCCAACGGCTCCTTCCTCCTGACGCTGATGAAACTTCGCACCTTCATCGCGCTCTTTGCCGTCATCATCTTCTTCTCGATCTTCGCGCCGAACTTTACCTCGACCGCCAACATGATCCTGATGTCGAAGCACGTCGCGCTCAACGCCTTCCTGGCGATGGGCATGACCTTCGTCATCATCACCGGCGGCATCGACCTCTCGGTCGGCTCGATCGTCGGCCTCTGCGGCATGGTCGCCGGCGGTCTCATCCTCTACGGCATCGAACTGCCGATCGGCTATACGGTCTATTTCAACCTGGTCGAGATCGTGCTGATCACGCTGTCGATCGGCCTCGTCATCGGCCTCATCAACGGCCTCTTGATCACCAAGCTCAATGTCGCGCCCTTCATCGCCACGCTCGGCACGCTCTATATCGCCCGCGGGCTGGCGCTGCTTTCCTCCGACGGCCAGACCTTTCCAAACCTTGTCGGCCGGCCGGAATATGCGACGACCGGCTTCGATGTCTTCGGTGCCGGCCGTATTCTCGGTCTGCCGGTATCGATCTGGATCCTGATCCTCCTGGCGCTGGTGGCCGCCTATGTGGCGCGCTCGACGCCGATCGGCCGGCATATCTTTGCCGTCGGCGGCAATGAGCGCGCCGCCCGCATGTCCGGTATCCGCGTCGATCTGGTGAAGATCTTCGTCTATATGTTCTCAGGCCTTTGCGCGGCGATTGTCGGCATCGTCATCTCTTCGGAGTTGATGGCCTCGCATCCGGCAACCGGCGAAAGCTTCGAACTCAACGCGATCGCCGCGGCCGTTCTCGGCGGCACCTCGATGTCGGGAGGGCGCGGCACGATCGGCGGCACGATCATCGGCGCCTTCGTGATCGGCATCCTTTCCGACGGTCTTGTCATGATGGGGGTTTCCTCTTTCTGGCAGATGGTCATCAAGGGCCTGGTGATCATCATCGCGGTCGTTGTGGATCAGGCGCAGCGCCGGCTGCAGCAGCGCGTCACCCTCATGCAGATGGCAAAGGCAGGTTGAAATGGCTGGTTTGAAAGGTGCCTTGATCGGTTGCGGCTTCTTTGCGATCAACCAGATGCACGCATGGAAGGACGTGGACGGTGCCGCGATCGTGGCGATCTGCGACCGTGACCCGGAACGCCTGAAGATCGTCGGCGAACAGTTCGGCATCGACAGGCGCTACACGGATGCTGCCGCCATGTTTGCCGATGGCGGCTTCGATTTCGTCGATATCGCCACCACGGTCCAGAGCCATCGGGCATTGGTGGAATTGGCCGCCGGCCACAAGGTCCCCGCCATCTGCCAGAAGCCTTTTGCCCGGACGCTTGCCGATGCCAAGGCAATGGTGGAGGCCTGCCGGACAGCCGGTATCGCGCTGATGGTACACGAGAACTTCCGCTGGCAGACACCGATCCAGGCTGTCCGACGGCTGCTCGACGACAAGGCGATCGGCATACCCTTCTGGGGCCGGTTCTCCTTCCGCTCCGGCTATGACGTGTTTTCCGGCCAGCCCTATCTCGCCGAAGGCGAACGTTTCATCATCGAGGATCTCGGCATCCACACGCTCGACATCGCTCGATTCATCCTCGGCGACGTGAAAACGCTGACGGCCCGCACCAGACGCGTCAATCCCAGGATCAAGGGCGAGGATGTGGCGACGATCCTGCTCGACCACGAAAGCGGCGCGACCTCCATCGTCGATGTCAGCTACGCGACGAAGCTCGGCAACGAGCCTTTCCCGGAAACGCTGATCGAACTCGACGGCACGGATGGAACGATCCGCCTTTCGGCCGGCTACCGGCTGGAAGTCACCAACGCAGCCGGCACAATCGTCTCCGACGCCTCGCCGCAGCTGCTTTCCTGGGCATCGCGGCCCTGGCACAATATTCAGGAAAGCGTCTACGCGATCCAGAAACATTGGGTCGACCGGCTGAAGAACGGCGGCGAGCCGGCAACGTCGGGCGCCGACAACCTCAAGACCTTCGCCCTTGTCGAAGCCGCCTATGACAGCGCCGCATCCGGCAGGACGATCGATGTGGAGGCGATGCTGAAATGAGCACGGACGCCTTCGCCCTCTACGGCACGCATGAGGCCGAAGAGCATCCGGTCCGCCTGACTGCCGGGCGCCTCTCGGCCGATCTCGCCAACGGCAACCTGCGCACGATCCGCTACGACGGCGTCGAGGTGCTGCGCGCCGTCTCCTACCTGGTGCGCGACCGCGACTGGGGCACCTATAGCCCTGCAATAAGGGACCCTTTCGTCGAGCAGGCGAAAGACAGCTTCTCCGTCCGTTATGTCGCCCGTTGCGAGGGACCTGACGGCTCCAGCCTTGCCGTTTCCGTGGGGATTGTCGCGACGGAGCATGAGCTGGCCTTCGAGGCGACAGCGCTTTCGCCGGGCGGTTTCGAGACCAATCGCTGCGGCTTCTGCATCCTGCATCCGATCGTCGGCATTGCCGGAAGGCCGGCGAAGGTCGAACATGTCGACGGCCGCGTCGTGGAGACGCGTTTTCCCGACCGGATCGACCCCTGGCAGCCCTTCAAGGACATGCGCGCGATCACCCATCAGGTGGTCCCCGGCGTTTCGGCCGAATGCCGCATGGAAGGCGACACGTTCGAGATGGAAGACCAGCGCAACTGGTCGGACGCTTCCTACAAGACCTATGTGCGCCCGCTGGCGCTTCCCTGGCCCTACCGGATCGCGGCAAACGAACCGGTGCGGCAGAGGATCGTCCTGTCCCTCAAGGACATCAGAAGCGGACAGACGGTAACCGGCGGTGCGGCGGCGGGCAATATCCGGCTCGAACCGGGTGACCAAGGCGGAACCATGCCGGCCATCGGCCTGATCGTCACGCCTGAAGAAGCCCGGGCCGTGCTTGCGGCCCGCGACCTGCTTTGCGAAATCGCGCCGCAGGAGCTGCTTTTCCACTTCGATCCGGATGCCGGCCACGGCACGCAGGCACTGAAGGATTTCGCTGCCGTCGCGGCCCTTCACCGCGGCGGCTCGACGCTGGAAATCGCCCTGCCGTGCAGGCAGGCGCCGGCCGCCGAAACGGCTGAAATCGCAAGGCAGATGCAAGCTGCCGGCTTCCGCCCGGACGCGATCTTGATCTCCCCTTCCATCGATCGGCAATCGACGCCGCCCGGCAGCAAATGGCCGGAATGCCCGCCGCTCGAAGAGGTCTATGCCGCCGCCCACGAGGCTTTTGCCGGCATCCGCATCGGCGGCGGCATGCTGAGCTATTTCACCGAGCTCAACCGCAAGCGCGTGCCGGCCGACCGCCTCGGCTTCGTCAGCCACTGCACCAACCCGATCGTCCATGCCGCCGATGATCTGAGCGTCATGCAGACGCTGGAGGCGCTGCCCATCATCACCGGCTCGGTGCGTGCCATCTACGGCGACAAGCCCTACCGGATCGGCCCCTCGACCATTCCCATGCGGCAGAACCCCTACGGCAGCCGCACCATGGACAATCCCGCCGGCGGCCGCATTCCGATGGCAAACCGCGATCCGCGCCACAATGGCCGTTTCGCGGAGGCCTTCGCGCTGGGTTATGCGATCCGCGTGCTCGATGCCAACCTCGAATGCCTGACGCTTGCGGCGCTCACCGGCCCCTTCGGCCTCGTTGCCGGCAAGGGAGAGCCGGCCGCCGAAGGAAGCACCCGGCCAATCTTCAATACCGTCAAGCTATTGTCGGGTCTTGCCGGCTCGTCCTGGCTGAGCTGCATCTCGTCACATCCCGCGCGCCTGCTGGCCTTCCAGTCCGGCGCGAGGCTGCATATGGTCAATCTTACGGCAGACGAGCAACGCGTCGATATCGGCTTCGCAGCCGCGTTGCGCGACAACAGCGTGACGTTGACGCCCTTCGAGACGGCGTCGATCGAACTCACCACCTAGCGTGCTCGGGCACGTCCTGCAGACCGTTGGGCAACAGCAGCTGCTTGAGCTTGAGCCGAAGTCAGACCGGATCCAGAACGCTCGCACCTATGCCCGGTCCAATCTCAAGAGCGTGCTGTCGCTGGACGAGCTTGCCGAAGCCGCACGCCTGATGCTGGAGGCTGGCCGCCATACGGTTGAGACCGTCGCCTACGAGACGGGCTTCGCCGACCGCGAACGCATGCGCCGCCCATTCATTCGTGTCCTTGGCTAGCCGCCGCAGGCGGTGAGTCGAGCGCTGAAGGAGACACGCCGGGAAATCCTCAAAGCCTCCTGAGCCGAAGGGACCTTTGGCCGAACGAAAATCCGTCAGGCTGCCGCCTCGACCATTCCTGAAGCCCGCTGGATCGCCTGCGGCGATTGGCCGAAGGCCCGCAAAAAGGCCTGCCGCATGCGCTCGCGGTCGCCGAAACCCGTTTCGCGCGCAATCACCTCGATCGGATGGCGGCTGGTTTCCATCATGAGCCGCGCCGCCTCCACACGCAGGCGTTCGATCGCCTTGGCCGGCGTCTGGCCCGTTTCCTCGCGGAAAACGCGGCTGAACTGCCGGGGGCTCAAACGGGCGGCTTCCGCAAGCGTTTCGATGGAAAGTTCGTTCGCCAGGTTTTCCCTGGCAAAGGAAAGGGCCATCTGAACACGATCCGATTTCGGATCCATATCCAGAAGCACGGAAAACTGCGATTGGCCCCCGCCACGGCGCTGATAGATCACCATTTTGCGGGCGATGGCGCGCGCCGTTTCCAAACCGAGATCCCTCTCGACGATGGCAAGCGCCAGATCGATGCCGGCGCTCATCCCGGCGGAGGTCCAGATCTGGCCATCGACGACGAAGATCCTGTCCTCATCGAGAGTGACGTTCGGATAGCTGCTTTCAAATGTGCGGACATGCGCCCAATGCGTGGTCGCGCGCCTGCCCTCGAGCAGTCCTGCCGCAGCCAGCACGAAGGCACCGGTGCAGACCGAGGCGATACGCCTGGACCGTTCCGGCGCGCGCTTCAGAAACTCGATCAGGGTCTGGGAGGGAAGACGGCAATCATTGTCTCCGGTGACGATCAACGTGTCGAACCCGCCGTCGCCAAGCGGCTCGGTATTGACCGAGAAGCCCTCCGAGGTGCGCACCGGACCGCCATGCTCGGACACGATCGTCAGCTCATAGGCCTTTTCCTTGCTGTTGAGATTGGCGTATTCGAAGACAGTGGTGACGGCGAGGCCAAGTGATTGAAAATTCGGGTAAACGATCAATCCGACGGTGTGCATGTCAGCTCCGGAAGCGGCGACTAGAAACGTTGCTTATGATGAAAATAAGCCATCGCGGGGGCTGGTTGCAAGAGCCGAGCCGCATGTCCGAAATCCTTGCATCTATGTCATTGAGGATATGAATTTTCGAGCTCAGTATCCGGGACATCGCCGACGAGGTGTCGGCAGAGAACCAGGAGAAAGCCCCATGACATCAACGCAGTTCAAGGGCACGGCCCTCATCACCGGCGCATCGAGCGGCATCGGCGCAATCTACGCCGACCGTCTCGCAAAGCGCGGATACGACCTGATCATCGTTGCCCGCAACGCACAGCGCCTCGACACGCTTGCCGAGAAGCTGGGCAAGGAAACCGGTCGGACGATTACGACAGTCGCAGCCGATCTCGCCAACAAGGCCGAGCTTGCCAGGATCGAACATATCCTTCGCAAGGACGCCACGATCACCGTGCTCGTCAACAATGCCGGCGTCGGCTCGGTCGCATCCGTTCTGCAGGACAATGTCGATGAAATGGAAGCGATGATCGAACTGAATATCACGGCGCTGACGCGCCTGACCTATGCGGCCGCGCCGGGCTTCGTGGCACGCGGCGCCGGAACCATCATCAACATCAGCTCCGCCGTCGGCATTGCCGTCGAAGCCCTGAACGGCGTCTACAGCGCTTCCAAATCCTATGTCCTCAGCTTCGGCCATGCCCTGCAGCGCGACCTGGCAGACAAGGGCGTCAGGGTGCAAACCGTCCTTCCGGCCGCGACCGCCACCGATTTTTGGGATGTTGCCGGCTACGCGGCACAGAAGGCCAAGCCCACGACCATGTCGGCCGAAGATCTGGTCGATGCCGCACTCAGCGGTCTCGACCAGGGCGAACTGGTGACGATCCCGCCGCTGCATGACGGCGATCAGTGGCTTCGCTGGGAAGCCGACCGCCGCGCCTTCGCGCCGAATTTCGGCAATTCAAAGCCGGCACCGCGCTACGCGATCTGAAACGACCGTCAGGACAAAGGGAAGAAGACAATGAATCTCCTCACCATCGGTGCGGCGGCTGTCGCCATGGTCGCTGCAATTGCATCCCCGAGCCTCGCTTCGGCCCAATCTCGCGGCAAGGTTCTCGTCGTGATGTCGAGCGCGCATGAACTCGATCTTCGCGACGGCAAGACATACGAGACCGGCTACTACCTCAACGAATTCGTGGTTCCCTATCGCAAGCTCGTCGATGCCGGCTACGAACCGGTCATCGCCAATCCGAAGGGCGATCTGCCCGTCATGGACAATAATTCCAACAATAAGATGTTCTTCGGCGGCGACGATGCGGCGCGCGCCGCAGCACTGGACTACGCAAGGACCATCGAACAGCTCAAGCATCCCAAGACGCTCGAGCAGGTGGTGAAGGAAGGAACCAGCGATTACGTCGGTCTCTTCATCCCGGGCGGCCACGCGCCGATGGCCGACCTCCTGAAGGACCGGAACCTTGGAAAGATCCTCGTGAGCTTCCATGACACGGCCCGGCCGACCGGCATCATCTGTCACGGCCCGATCGTCCTTCTGTCGGCGCTGCCGGATCCGCAGGCTTTCGTTGCATCGATGATCGCAAATGACGGCAAGGCAAATTCGCTTGCTGCCGGCTGGCCCTATGCCGGATATCGCGCGACGATTTTCTCGACCGGCGAAGAACAGGCCTTGGAAGGCCCCGCCGGTCTCGGCGGCAATGTCCAGTTTTACCCGGTCAACGCCCTTGCCGAGGCGGGCGCGCATGTCGACACGGTGGCCAACTGGCACAGCAATGTCATTGTCGACCGGGAGCTGATCACCGCTCAGCAGCCGATGTCGGCTCCGCAATTCGGCGATGTGTTCGTCGCCAGGCTGAATGAGAAGAAATAACGCCATCCGCCTCTCGGACGACAGGGACCGCCGGCTATCTGGCCGGCGGTTTCATTTTGCATCCGCTTTTTCGCCTGCGGGCAAATTCTGAGTATGATCGCCATGGTTAGCTCATCATACCAGTTGACATGTAAATGATCATACTGCAAGAAGGGCGCCAGCTTACAAGAGGAGGACGCAATGCTGACGCTTTCTGCAAAATTGAAGTCTTCATGCATGGCCGCCATCGCTGTCGCGGCTGTTGCGGTCACGCCCGTCAAGGCCGAGGACATCACGCTCTGGACGCTGAACTTCGACAACAATGCCGCCAATGTGGCGCTGAAGAAGGTTGCCAGCGACTTCGAAGCGGCAAATCCCGGAACGCATATCGAGATCGTCCAGCGCGCCGTCGACGAGCACAAGACGGCGCTGCGTGTGGCGGCCGGCTCCAACCGCGGCCCCGATATCTATTTCAGCTGGGCAGGCCTTGGCCTCGGCGGCGAATATGTGAAGGCGGGCCTGTCGCTGCCGCTCGACAAGTATTACACCGAATACAAATGGAACGACGAGCTGCTTCCCTCGGCAGCCGCCTTTGCCGATCTCTATCCGGGCGGCAAGCACGGCACGCCATTCACCTTCAAGGGCGAGGCCGTCTACTACAACAAGAAGCTCTTCCAGCAGGCCGGCATCACAGAGGAGCCGAAGACCTATGAGGATCTTTTGGCGGCGGCCGACAAACTCAAGGCAGCCGGCATCCCGGCCTTCACCTTCGGCGGCACCGTCAACTGGCACGTCATGCGCCTGATGGACGTCATTCTCGAAACCAAGTGCGGCGCCGAAAAGCACGACCAGCTGAAGCTGATGAAGCTCGACTGGACGAAGGAACCCTGCGCCACCGACAGTTTCGCCGAATTCGCCAAGTGGACGAAGGACTATACGCTGCAGCCTTTCATGGGCATCGACAACAAGCAGTCCTATAGCCTCTTCACCGCCGGCCGTGCGGCAATGATGCTCGAAGGCGACTGGCTGGTCGGCCAGCTCTCCGGCAGCGGCGCCAATCTGGACGATTACGGGATCTTCCCCTTCCCGACCAATACCAACCGGCTCTACGGCTTCGCCGAGTACAATTACATCAGCACCAAGACCAAGAACCCGGACATGGCTGCGAAGTTCATCGACTATTTCCTGTCGACGAAGGTGCAGCAGGATCTCGTCGGCCAGATCAGCTCGATCTCGGTCAACAAGAACGTCCAGTACACCAACCAGAAGCCCCTGGAAGCCGAGTGGCTGGATATCTTCAAGACCTACGACAAGATCTACATGAACGGCGACCAGGCCTTCCCGCTTGACGTGACGACGGAATATTTCCGCGTCATCAACGATGTCGCCTCCGGCAGCATCGAGCCGGCCGAGGCCGCCAAGCAGATGCAGGCCTTCATCGCCGGCAGAACCTGACCCCTCCCGAGACGCCGGCTGGCCGACACCCGTGTCGGTCGGCTGGCGCCGCATCCGCAAGACCGGCAGGGGATACCCTGCCCCCGGAGGTGAGAATGTCCTTGCGCCAAACAACGCATGATCCGCGCGTGCAGGCCTTCATGCTGCTCGTGCCCGCGCTCGCAATCTACGCGATCTTCGCGCTCTACCCGATGGTCAACGTCGTCGTTTTGAGCTTCCAGAAATGGAACGGGCTCGACCCGCAGCGGCCCTTTGTCGGCTTTGCCAACTATCAGGCGATCTTCACGCGCGATCCGGTCTTCTGGGTCGCCTTCAGGAACACCGTGATCTGGACGCTGATGAGCCTCGTCTTCCCGCCGCTCCTCGGGCTTCTGCTGGCGCTCAGCCTCAACCAGAAGATCTTCGGCCGCAATGGGCTCAGAGCCATCTTCTACCTGCCGGTCATCATCGCGCCGATTGCCGTCGCCACCATGTGGAAGTGGATGTACGATCCCTTCTTCGGCCTGTTCAGCCAGATGCTCACCTCCTGGGGCATGCAGACCTGGATCAAGGACTGGCTCGGCAACAAGGACATCGCGCTCTATTCCGTCTTCGTCGCCTATCTCTGGCAGACCGTCGGTTTCTCGATGGTGCTGTTCCTCGCCGGCCTTCAGAACGTGTCGCAGACGCTGGTCGAGGCAGCCCGTATCGACGGTGCCGGCCGCTGGGCCGTCTTCAAGCACGTCACACTGCCGGCGCTGCGCCCGACCATCACCATCGTGCTCGTCCTGTCGATCATTTCGTCGCTGAAAGCCTTCGATATCGTCTACGGCCTGACCGGCGGCGGCCCCGCCCAATCGACGCAGATGCTGGCGCTCTGGGCCTTCACGCAGGCCATGCAGATCTTCGATTTCGGCCGCGGCGCCGCCATCTCGGTCGTGCTGCTCCTGATCACCATGGCGATCGTCATCCCCTATCTGCGCTGGACGCAAAAGCATGAGGAGGTCGAATCGTGACAGTTCTCGGCGCTCAAGCCAACGATATCGACATCGATACGAAGCCCCTTCGCCTGAAGCGCGATCCCATCCTCATCGGCCTGTGGATCGCCCTCATCCTCGTGGCGCTCATCTGGGTGGCACCCTTCGTCTTCATCGTCTTCACGTCGCTGAAGACACCGGCGGCCGTGACCAGCACCGGCGCCTTCATGCCGCCGACCGAACTGGCCTTCCAGAACTATACCGACGCCTGGAGCCGGGGCAATTTCGCCAGCTCCTTCTTCAACAGCGTCATCATCACCGTCATCAAGGTACCGCTCGGCCTGGCGCTGTCGGCGATGGCGGCCTACGCGATCGCCAAGATCAAGCTCAGGATCAGCAAGGCGCTGCTCCTGCTCGTCGTCTTCGGCACGATGATCCCCTTCCAGGTGATGCTGGCTCCCCTCTTCACGCTGGTGAATTCCTTCGGGCTCATCGATACCTATCCCGGCGTCATCCTGCCCTATATCGCCTTCGGCGTTCCCTACCAGGTCTTCATCCTGCACGGTTTCTTCAAGGGCATTCCGAAGGAGCTTTCGGAAGCGGCGCTGATCGACGGCGCCACCCATTTCACGATTTTCAGGCGCATCTTCCTGCCCGTCTGCCTGCCGGTTCTCGCCGCGCTGCTGATCCTCGACTTCGTTTCCACCTGGAATGAATTCGCCATGGCGCTCGTCCTCCTGCAGGACCAGCACATGTGGACCCTGCCGCTCGGCCTCATGTCGTTCCAGGGGCAGTTTTCCAGCAATTACGGGCAGCTCAACGCCGCGATCGTGATGACCGTGCTTCCGGCAACGATCGTCTACCTGATGTTCCAGCGCTACTTCGTGTCCGGACTGACCTCCGGCGCCGTGAAGGGCTGACCCGCGCAATTCATTCTACGAGGAGAGACATATGTCCGATGCAGCAGTCGAAAAATGGGGCGTGTTCGAAGTGGCCTTTGCCGGTCCCGCCGAGGGCAATCCCTATCTCGACGTGGCATTCGATGCCGTGTTCGCGCACAAGAGCCGCAAGGTCCGCGTGCCGGGCTTTTACGACGGCAACGGCACCTACCGCATCCGCTTCATGCCGGATGTCGAGGGCGAATGGTCCTTCAGGACGCGCTCGAAGACAGCCGCGCTCGACGGCAAGACGGGTTCGTTCGTGGCAACGGCGCCGTCCGCCGGCAATCACGGCCCGGTGCGGGTGCGCAACAAGTTCCATTTCGGCTATGCCGACGGCACGCCCTTCTTCTCCTTCGGCACGACCTGCTACGCCTGGACGCACCAGCCGCTGGAGATGCAGAGGCAGACGCTGGAGACCCTGAAGAAGACGCGTTTCAACAAGATCCGCATGGGCGTCTTCCCGAAGGACTATCCCTATAATACCAACGAACCGCTGCACGCCTGTTTCGAAACGGGAGCCGATGGCAAGCCCGATTTCGACCGGCCGAACCCGGCTCTCTTCCAGCATTTCGACCGGCAGGTGGCCGCCCTTTGCGCGCTCGGCATCGAGGCCGACATCATCATCTTCCACCCCTATGACCGCTGGGGCTATGCCGACATGTCGGCTGAGCAGGATTTCCGCTATGTCGCCTATCTGGCGGCGCGGCTTTCGGCCTACCGGAACGTCTGGTGGTCGCTTGCCAACGAATATGATTTCCTGATCGACACCAAGCCGATGGAGCAATGGGACCGCTATTTCCACATTCTGGAGGAAAACGATCCCTACCAGCACCTGCGCTCGATCCATAATGGCGACGTGACCGCGAATTTCGACCATCGCAAGCCCTGGGTGACGCATACCTGCATCCAGAACCCCGACGTCAAGCGCACGCAGGAATGGCGCAACGCCTATGGCAAGCCCGTCGTCAACGACGAGCCGGAATATGAAGGCGATATCCTGCAGTCCTGGGGCAATCTGTCTGCCCGGGAACTGGTGCACCGCTACTGGATCACCGTGGCGCGCGGCGGTTATGCCGGCCATGGCGAAACCTATTCGCATCCCGAGGACCTGATCTGGTGGGCCAAGGGCGGCGAGTTGCGCGGCGAGGCCTGGAAGCGCATCGGCTTCCTGCGTGACTTGCTCGAAGCCGATGTCAGGCACGGACTGGAGCCGCTCGGCATCCTTGGCGAGTGGCCCTGGTCGCGCGTCTCGGGCGCGCGGGACGGCGACGGCGATTTCCGGCTGATCTATCTCGGCGAGCACCAGCCGGTCATCTGGTCGTCCGGCCTGCCGCTCGACGACGACAATTACGATGTCGATATCATCGACACCTGGGAGATGACGATCACCCCGGCCGAAAAGGTCGCCGCTCCCGTGCCCCACCCCACCCGCCATGGCGCCATCGTGCGCGGCGGCAAGCCCGACGCAGCTTTCGGCGTCAAACTGCCGCGCAAGCCGCACCAGGCGCTGCGCGTGCGCAGAAAGCGCTAGGAAGAAGGAGCCCCCATGTCCGGCCTGAGCATCCAGAACGTCAAGAAATCCTTCGGCGCAGTCGACATCATCCACGGCATCGATGTCGATATTGCCGATGGCGAATTCGTCATCCTCGTCGGCCCGTCCGGCTGCGGCAAGTCCACGCTGTTGCGCATGATCGCCGGCCTTGAAGATATCAGCGCCGGCAAGATCAGCATCGACGGGCGCGTCGTCAACAATCTGCAGCCGAAGGACCGCAACATCGCGATGGTCTTCCAGAACTACGCGCTCTATCCGCAGATGACGGTCGCCCAGAACATGGGCTTTGCGCTGGAGCTTGCCGGCGCCAAGCGGCCGGAAATCGACAGGAAGGTGGCGGAGGCCGCCGCCATCCTCGGCCTGCAGCCGCTTCTGGAACGCAAGCCGGCGCAGCTTTCCGGCGGCCAGCGCCAGCGCGTCGCCATGGGCCGCGCCATCGTTCGCGATCCGAAGGTCTTCCTCTTCGACGAGCCGCTGTCGAACCTCGACGCCAAGCTGCGCGTCAAGATGCGGGCGGAGATCAAGGCGCTGCACCAGCGCCTGAAGACGACGATCGTCTATGTCACGCATGACCAGATCGAGGCCATGACCATGGCCGACAAGATCGTCGTGCTGCAGGGCGGACGGGTCGAGCAGATCGGCAGCCCGCTCGAACTCTACGACCGGCCACGCAACATCTTCGTCGCCGGCTTCCTCGGCTCGCCGGCCATGAATTTCCTCGAGGGCACGCTTGAGGCGGGCAGCGGGCCGAGCCTCGCTCTGGCCGGCGGCGCCCGCGTCAAGCTCTCGCAGGCGCCCGGAAATTCCGCCGGCAGGCCGCTGACACTGGGCATCCGCCCGGAAGATATATCGCTCGGCGGCGACGAGGGTGTCGATGCCGTCGTGAAGGTGATCGAGCCGACTGGCTCGGAAACCCATGTCGCCGTCGAAGTCGAGGGCAAGGAGCTGACCTGGGTCGTGCGCGAACGCGTCAACCTTGCACCCGAGCAGCGCGTCAAACTCTCCTTCGCGACCCCGAAAGTGCATTTCTTCGACCGGCAGACGCAGAACCGGCTCGACGCTTGAGGCTGGATGCAGACCGATCTCTGAGCCGGGCGGCCTGACACCGCCCGGCTCTTTTCACGGTGGTGGTCCGCCCCCGTCAGGTCACCGTGCTGAGCGTGCGCGCAACCGCGTTGCGCCAACCGACGATCCTTGCCTGCCGGTCGACATCAGCCATATCGGGCTCAAAGCTCCGGTCGCGCGCCCAGGCGCGGGCAAACGCCTCCTGTCCCGGCCAGACACCAGCCTTCGATCCGGCAAGCCAGGCTGCGCCCAGCGCCGTCGTCTCGAGCGTGGCCGCGCGATCGACGGGGCTGGAGAGAATGTTGGCAAGGTGTTGCATCGTCCATTCGGAAGCCGACATGCCGCCATCGACGCGCAGAACCGTTTCGATCGGATGGTCGCCCCAATCGCTTCTCATGGCGACGAGAAGATCGAGCGTCTGGTAGGCGACGGATTCCAGGACCGCACGCGCCAGTTCCGCCGGGCCGCTGTTGCGCGTCAGGCCGAAGATCGCGCCGCGCGCCTCCGGATCCCAGTAGGGAGCGCCGAGGCCCGTGAAGGCGGGCACGATATAGACACGCTGCTGCGGATCGGCCTTGTCGGCCAGCGCACCGGTTTCCGATGCCTTGTCGATGATGCCGAGACCGTCGCGCAGCCATTGTACGGCCGCCCCGGCGATGAAGATCGAACCTTCCAGCGCATAGGTCGTCCTGCCGTCCAGGCGATAGGCGATGGTGGTGAGCAACCGGTTCTTCGAGCGCACCAGATCGTCACCCGTATTCAGCAGCGCAAAACAGCCGGTTCCATAGGTGGATTTCACCATGCCCGGTTCGAAACAGGCATTGCCGATCGTTGCCGCCTGCTGATCGCCGGCAACGCCGAGGATCGGGATGGCCGCACCGAAAATAGCGGGATCGACGGTGCCGAAATCGTCGGCACAATCCCTGACCTCGGGCAGCAGCGCCCGGGGGATGCGCAGGATCTCGAGCAGTTCGTCATCCCAGTCGTTCTCGGCAATATTGTAGATGAGGGTTCGCGAGGCGTTGGTGGCGTCGGTGACATGCGCCCGCCCGCCTGTCAGCTTGTAGATGATCCAGCTGTCGATCGTGCCGAAACAGACTTCGCCGGCCTCGGCGCGGGCGCGCAGTCCCTCGACATTGTCCAGCAGCCAGCGCAGCTTCGTTCCGGAGAAATAGGGATCGAGAAGCAGGCCGGTCTTGGCGGTAAAGAGCTTTTCATAACCGTCGACCTTCAGCCGGTCGCACATTTCCGCCGTACGCCGGTCCTGCCAGACGATCGCCTTGTGGAGCGGCCGGCCGGTGGCTCTTTCCCAGACGACGGTCGTCTCGCGCTGGTTGGTGATGCCGACGGCGGCGATTGCGCCCGGTGCCGTGCCGCTCCTTGCCAGCGCATCGCGCGCCGTCGAAAGCACCGTATCCCAGATTTCGTCGGCGTCGTGCTCCACCCAGCCGGTCTGCGGGAAATGCTGGGTGATCTCCGTCTGCGCCGACGAGACGATGTTCATCCGAGGGTCGAAAACGATCGCCCGCGACGATGTCGTGCCCTGGTCGATGGCAAGGATGTGGCCGCTCATGACATCTGTTTCCTGCGCAGCAGCCATCGTTCCGCCGGAACGGCAGCTCTGTTCCCCGTTTGTGTTCTGGAAGTGGTGTCGACCTTCCCGGCGCGCTGCCGGGAAGGCCTGAAGGCGTCCGGGCCTGCGGCCCGGTCGATCAGCCTATTTGTTGGCTTCGGCCCAGCTCTTGACGAGCTCGTCATAGTTGACGGTGATGGGCTTTTCCTTCTCGTTTTCGATCTTCAGCTGCGGAGCAAGGTTGCCCTTGGCGACGGCGTCCTTGTTCCAATATTCAAGATCGTGCTCCTCGGCGAGTTTCGGGCCGATATCGCCCTGCACCTTGGCGCGTTCGAGGCGCTGCAGCACCTTTTCCTGCTCGGAGCAAAGCGAGTCCATCGCTTCCTGCGCCGTCTTTGCGCCCGAGGAGGCGTCACCGATCGCCTGCCACCACAGCTGTGCGAGCTTCGGATAGTCAGGAACGTTCGTACCGGTCGGCGACCACTGCAGGCGGGCCGGCGAACGGTAGAACTCGATCAGGCCGCCGAGCTTCGGCGCGCGGTCGGTGAAGGACTTGTGGTCCAGCGTGGACTGGCGGATGAAGGTCAGGCCCACATGGCTCTTCTTCACGTCGACGGTCTTGGACGTGACGAACTGGGCATAGAGCCAGGCCGCCTTGGCACGGTCGTCGGGCGTGGACTTCATCAGCGTCCAGGAGCCGGCGTCCTGGTAACCGAGCTTCATGCCGTCCTTCCAGTAGACGCCGTGCGGGCTCGGTGCAAAACGCCATTTCGGCGTGCCGTCGGCATTGACGACCGGCAGGCCATCCTTCACGAAGTCGGCCGTGAAGGCGGTGTAGGTGAACATCTGCTGGGCGACTTCGCCCTGAGACGGGACCGGGCCGGATTCGGAGAAGGTCATGCCCTGGGCGGCGGCCGGTGCATAGGCCTTCATCCAGTCCAGATATTTCTGGATGGAATAGACGGCTGCCGGGCCGTTGGTATCGCCGCCGCGTGCGACGCAGGAGCCGACGGGCCGCGAGTTTTCATCGACCTTGATGCCCCATTCGTCAACCGGCTTGCCGTTCGGGATGCCCCTGTCGCCGTTGCCGGCCATGGACAGCCACGCATCGGTGAAGCGCCAGCCGAGCGACGGGTCCTTCTTGCCGTAGTCCATATGGCCGTAGACCTTCTTGCCGTCGATCTCGCGGCCGGTGAAGAACTCGGCAATATCCTCATAGGCCGACCAGTTGACCGGCACGCCGAGATCGTAGCCGTACTTCGCCTTGAAGTCCGCCTTGTTCTTCTCGTCGTTGAACCAGTCGTAGCGGAACCAGTAGAGGTTCGCGAACTGCTGGTCGGGAAGCTGGTAGAGCTTGCCGTCAGGCGCGGTCGTGAACGACTTGCCGATGAAGTCGTCGATATCGAGGCCCGGATTGGTGACGTCCTTGCCTTCGTTTGCCATGAAATCGGTCAGCGAGCGGGCCTGCTGGTAGCGCCAATGGGTGCCGATCAGGTCCGAGTCGTTGATATAGGCGTCATAGATGTTTTCGCCCGACTGCATCTGCGTCTGCAGCTTTTCAACGACGTCACCCTCGCCGATCAGGTCGTGGGTAATCTTGATGCCGGTGATCGCCGTAAAGGCGGGCGCCAGCACCTTCGATTCATATTCGTGCGTGGTGATCGTTTCGGAAACGACCTTGATATCCATGCCGGCAAAAGGCTTGGCAGCGTCGATGAACCACTGCATTTCCTTTTCCTGGTCGGCGCGCGTCAGTGTCGAGACGTCGCCGATCTCCTTGTCGAGGAAGGCCTTCGCCTCGTCCATGCCGGCATAGGCGGAGCCCGCCATGGCCAGCAAAATGCCTGCTGTCGTCGTCAGTAGATGCCGTCGCATAATATCCTCCCAGGTTTAGCGATTGCAGTCTTTACGTCTCAGGCGGCCAGTACCCCCGGCCTCCATATCACCCTGGCATCACACGTAGCGGAACACGCCGATGGCGTAGACCACGGAGAGGCCAAGAGCCCACCAAAGGCTCGGTCCGACAAGACCCAGCCATGCGAGATGAATGAACGCTGCCCCCAGCAGCGAGATGAAGAGCCTGTCGCCGCGCGTGGTTTCGAAACGAAGCAGACCAACGCGCGGCGAGCCCCCCGGCGAAAGGAATTCCCAGACGCTCATGGCAATCAGTAGCGCCAGGATCGTCAGGAAGAAGAGCGCCGTCGGCAGCGTCCAGGCCATCCAGGAAAAGTTCATGTCCGGTCCTCCTCAGACGCGGCCCAGGGCAAAGCCCTTGGCGATGTAGTTGCGGACGAAATAGATGACGAGCGCGCCGGGGATGATGGTAAGCACGCCGGCCGCCGCCAGCACGCCCCAGTCCATGCCGGCCGCCGAGACCGTGCGCGTCATGATCGCCGAGATCGGCTTTGCCGCCGTCGTCGTCAGCGTGCGGGCCAAGAGCAGCTCCACCCACGAGAACATGAAGCAGAAGAAGGCGGCGACACCGACGCCGCTTGCAATCAGCGGCGTGAAGATCTTCACGAAGAAGCGCGGGAAGGAATAGCCGTCGATATAGGCTGTTTCGTCGATCTCCTTCGGCACGCCGGACATGAAGCCTTCCAGGATCCAGACGGCGAGCGGCACGTTGAAGAGGCAGTGCGCCAGCGCCACCGCGATATGCGTGTCGATCAGGCCGAAAGCGGAATAAAGCTGGAAGAAGGGCAGCGCAAAGACCGCCGGCGGCGCCATGCGGTTGGTCAGCAGCCAGAAGAACAGGTGCTTGTCGCCAAGAAAGCGGTAGCGCGAGAAGGCGTAAGCGGCGGGCAGTGCGGCGAGCACGGATATGACCGTGTTCATCGCCACGTAGATGATCGAATTGATATAGCCGCTGTACCAGGACGGATCGGTGAAGATGACCGCATAGTTCCTGATCGTCGGGTTCTGCGGCCAGAGCGAGAAGGCGCCGGTAATTTCGGCATTCTCCTTGAAGCTCATGTTGACCAGCCAGTAGATCGGCAGAAGCAGGAAGACGATGTAGATCGTCGTGACCACCCAGGAGAGATTTCCGGCGGGCTTGTGTTTCATCGTCGAAACCATGGCTCTCTCCTTTCTCAAGCGTTCGCGTCGCTGCTGGTCATGACCGTGTAGAAGATCCATGAGAGCAGCAGGATGATCAGGAAGTAGACGATCGACATGGCCGCCGCAGGCCCGAGGTCGAACTGGCCGACGGCCATCTTGACGAGGTCGATCGACAGGAAGGTGGTCGAATTGCCCGGCCCGCCGCCGGTGACGACGAAAGGCTCGGTATAGATCATGAAACTGTCCATGAAGCGCAGGAGAACGGCAATGAGAAGCACGCGCTTCATCTTCGGCAGCTGGATGTAGCGGAAGACGGACCAGCGCGAGGCGCCGTCGATCTTGGCCGCCTGGTAATAGGCGTCCGGGATCGAGACGAGGCCGGCATAGCAGAGCAGCACGACGAGGCTCGTCCAGTGCCAGACATCCATGACGATGATGGTGATCCAGGCATCGAGCGGATCGCGCACGTAGTTATAATCGAGGCCGATCGCTTCCAGCGTGTGGCCGAGCAGGCCGATATCGACGCGGCCGAAGACCTGCCAGATCGTGCCGACGACATTCCACGGGATCAGCAGCGGCAGCGCCATCAGCACGAGGCAGACCGGAACGCCGATGCCCTTCTTCGGCATGTTGAGCGCGATGAAGATGCCGAGCGGAATTTGGAGCGCCAGGATGATGAAGGAGAAGAGCAGGTTGCGCTGCAGGGCCTCCCAGAAACGGTCGGAATGCAGGATATCGTCGAACCAGTCGGTGCCGGCCCAGAAGAACTCGTTATTGCCGAACGTATCCTGCACCGAATAATTCACCACCGTCATCAGCGGGATGACCGCCGAGAAGGCGACGAGCAGCAGGACCGGCAGAACCAGAAACCAGGCCTTGTTGTTCCGGGTCTTTTCCATGGTTCAAGCCTCCCTGCCGACACGCCAGGAATCGGCGTAGATGCTGATTGCCGCGGGGTCGAAACGGACCCTCGCATCCTCGGGGATCTCGGCGTCTTCCGGCACGACGATCGCCAGCGGCTGGCCGGCGAAACGGGCGCGCACGATCTTCTGGCGGCCGATATCCTCCACCTTGGAGATCGAGACCGGCATGCCGTCGCGGCCGAGCCGGATGAATTCGGGGCGGATGCCGAGTTCGACCCTGGCCGCCCGCGCCGTGTCGGGCGCATAGTCGAGATTGATCGTCTCCTCGCCGACGCTGACGCTGGAGCCGGCGACCTTGGCGGGCATGACGTTCATGCCGGGCGAACCGATGAAATAGCCGACAAACGTGTGGCTCGGCCGCTCGAAGAGCTCGGCCGGCGTGCCGATCTGGACGATTTCGCCCTCATACATGACGACGACCTTTTCGGCGAAGGTCAGCGCTTCCGTCTGGTCGTGCGTGACATAGACCATGGTGAAACCGAACTGCTTGTGCAGGCGCTTCAGCTGCGAGCGCAGCACCCATTTCATATGCGGATCGATGACGGTCAGCGGCTCGTCGAACAGGATGGCGTTGACGTCATTGCGCACGAGGCCGCGGCCGAGCGAAATCTTCTGCTTCTGGTCCGCCGTCAGGCCCTGCGCCTTGCGTCTGGCCCAGTCGGAAAGATCGATCATCTCGAGGATTTCGCGCACGCGCCGGTCGACTTCGGGTTCGGCCACGCCCCGGTTGCGCAGCGGGAATGCCAGATTGTCGTAAACGGTCATCGTGTCGTAGATGACCGGGAACTGGAACACCTGGGCGATGTTGCGCGCCTGCGTCGAAAGATCGGTCACGTCGCGGCCGTCGAAGAGGATGCGCCCGTGCGAGGGCTGCAGCAGGCCGGAAATGATGTTCAGCAGCGTGGTCTTGCCGCAGCCGGAAGGCCCGAGCAGCGCATAGGCGCCGCCGTCGGTCCATTCGTGGTCGACTTCCTTCAGCGCATAATCCTTGTCGGATTTCGGATTGGGGCCGTAGGCGTGGCGGATATGGTCGAGCGTGATGCGTGCCATTGAAACCTCCTATGCCGCCTGGCTGCCGGTTGCGATTGCCCGCCCGTCCGGCCCGAAGGCCATGAGATGGCGGGTGTCGAGGAAGACGGCGATCTCGGTATCGGGATCGATGTCGTGAATGCCATGCGCCAGCATCACCCAGCGCACGCCGTTGAAATCGACATGCACGAAGCTTTCCGAGCCGGTGATTTCGGAAATCTGCGTGCGGGCCTGGAGCCGCGGCGAGGCCGGCGTCTGGGCCTCGAGCGACAGATGATGCGGATGAAAGGCGATCGTGACGGCCCCATCAGGCGTGGCGGCCAGATGCGGCGGCACGATGATCTCGGCACCGGCCCCATGCCGGAAGATGGCGCCGTTCTTTTCCACCTCGATGAAATTCAGCGGCGGGTCGGCAAAGGTCTTGGCGGTGACGAGATCGACCGGGCGGCGATAGACCGAAATCGTCTTGCCGAACTGGGTGACGCGGCCTTCGCTGAGCGTTGCCGTATTGCCGCCAAGCAGCAGGGCTTCGGAGGGTTCCGTCGTCGCATAGACGAAGATCGCGCCCGACTGGGCGAAGATGCGCGGCAGTTCCTCGCGCAGTTCCTCGCGCAGCTTGTAGTCGAGGTTCGCCAGCGGCTCGTCGAGCAGCACGAGGCTGGCATTCTTGACGAGCGCGCGGGCAAGGGCGGTGCGCTGCTGCTGGCCGCCGGAAAGGTTGAGCGGCGTGCGATCGAGATAAGGCGTCAGCTTCAGAAGCTCGGCCGCCTTGCGCACTTCGAAATCGATCGTCTTCGCATCACGCCCGGCAATGCGCATCGGCGAGGCGATGTTTTCATAGACGCTGAGTGCCGGATAGTTGATGAACTGCTGGTAGACCATCGCGACATTGCGCTTCTGCACCGGCATGCCGGTCACATCGGCGCCGTCGAAATAAACGGAACCGCTGGTCGGCCGGTCAAGGCCGGCCATCAGCCGCATCAACGATGTCTTGCCCGAGAGCGTCGGTCCGAGCAGGACGTTCAGCGATCCCCGTTCAAATGTCAGGTTCGTCGGGTGAATATGATATTCACCGCCGACCATCTTTGCGGCATTGCGCAATTCGAGCATTCCGGTTCCCGTGCCTCCTCAAGACGGGGACCACATGCCGGCCTAGCCTGCGAGCGTCGCGGGCAGAGCGGCGATGTACTCCTCCAAAATATGCATCTGTTGTTTCGTCATGTGCAGGCCGGCCTTGGTCCTGCGCCAGAGCACATCGTCAGCGCAGACGGCCCATTCGTTGTCGATGAGATAGCGCACCTCGGCCTCGTAGAGATCGGAACCGAACAGCCGGCCAAGGTCGTCCGTCTTGCGGGCATCGCCGAGAATGACGGATGCTTTGGTGCCGTAGCGGCGGACGAGCCGGCGCGCATGGGCATCGGCCAGGAACGGATAGCGGCCCTTGAGTTTCGTCACTTCCGCCTCGTAGCCCTGCACCGGAAAGTCGCCGCCCGGCAGATGGCTGCCCGCCGTCCACGGCCTCCCCCTGGCACCGATCGCCTCGCCGATCTTCTCCAGCGCATGTTCCGACAGCCGCCGGTAGGTGGTGAGCTTGCCGCCGAAGACGTTGAGCAACGGTGCCTCGCCCGCCTTGCCCTCCACCTTCAGCACATAGTCGCGCGTCGCCTCCTGCGCCTTCGAGGCGCCGTCGTCAAACAGCGGACGCACCGCCGAATAGGTCCAGACGATGTCCTCGGGCCTCACCGGCTCCTGGAAATATTCCGAGGCCGCATTGCACAGATAGGCCGTCTCTTCCTCAGAGATCGCCACGTCCTTCGGATCGGCGGTGTAATCGCGGTCGGTGGTGCCGATCAGGGTGAAATCGCTCTCGTAGGGGATGGCGAAGATGATGCGGTTGTCGGGGTTCTGGAAGAAATAGGCGCGCGGGTCCTCGAACTTCTTCTTCACGACGATGTGGCTGCCCTGGACGAGGCGCACATGGCGGGCCTCGTTATGGCCGAAGGCAGAGCGGATGACGTGATCGACCCAGGGACCGGCGGCATTGACCAGCATGCGGGCCTGATGGCTCTCGCTCTTGCCGGTCAGCGTGTTGACCGTCTCGATCGTCCAGACGTTCTTGCCCTCGCCATCCTTCTCCTGCCTGGCCGAGACGACCTTGGTGCGCGGCATGACCAGCGCCCCCTTGTCGGCGGCGTCGCGGGCGTTCAGCACCACCATGCGGGCATCGTCGACCCAGCCGTCGGAATATTCGAAGGCCTTGGTGAACAGCGCCTTCAGCGGCCTGGCCGCCGCATCGCTGCGCATGTCGAGCACGGCCGTCGGCGGCAGAAGCTTGCGGCCGCCGAGATGGTCGTAGAGGAACAGGCCAAGCCGGATCATCCAGGCCGGGCGGATGCCGCCCTTGTGATAGGGCAGCACGAAACGCAGCGGCCAGATGATGTGCGGGGCCATGGCCCAGAGGATCTCGCGCTCCATCAGCGATTCGCGCACCAGGCGGAACTCGTAATGTTCGAGATAGCGCAAGCCGCCATGGATCAGCTTGGTGGCGCCGGACGACGTACCCGAAGCGAAATCGTTCATCTCCGCAAGCGCAACCGCATAACCGCGCCCAACCGCATCGCGCGCGATCCCGCAGCCGTTGATCCCCCCGCCGATGACGAAAATATCGTGAATACGGCCCATGTTCCCCCTCGTTGAGCCAGGACAGCGCAGCGGTTCCCCCAAACCGTTGCGAAAGTGAGGACGATTAAATCGAAAATTTTCCGAATGTCAAACGAATGTTATTGAGCGCTAAAATCAGCGGTTTGTTTTCGCGGTTTCGACGAGCACGACACCGCTCTGCTGACAGATATTGCGGATGGAGGGTGACTCGCATTGGTCGGTGATGAAGGTGTGAACCTGCGAAATCTGGCCGATGCGCACGGGCGCGGTGCGCTCGAACTTGGTGGAATCCGCAACCAGGATGACGTGACGGGCATTGGCGATGATGGCCTGCGCCACTTTCACCTCGCGAAAATCGTAGTCGAGAAGCGCGCCGTCCGGATCGATCGCGGAAGCGCCGATCACGGCATAATCCACCTTGAACTGGCGGATGAAATCGACCGCCGCTTCACCGACGATGCCGCCGTCCGACTGGCGCACCACACCGCCGGCAATCACCACCTCGATATTGTCGATCAATCGCAACCTGTTGGCAACATTGATATTATTGGTAATCACCATCAGTTCGTGGTGATCCGTCAAGGCCTCTCCGACGGCTTCCGTCGTCGTGCCGATATTGATGAAGAGCGAGCTGTTGTTGGGAATGAGATCGGCTGCGGCGACGCCGATCGCCTGTTTTTCGCTGGCGGCGATCTGGCGCCGCGCATCGTAGCGGACATTTTCCGTGCCGCGCGGGAAGGTTGCGCCGCCATGGATGCGCGTCAGAAGCTGCGCATCGCAAAGGTCGTTCAGATCCTTGCGGATCGTCTGCGGGGTCACGGCAAACTGCGCCGCCAGATCGTCGACCAGTACCCGGCCCGACGATCTCGCAAGTGCGATGATCTTCTCCTGACGATCCGACAGAAACATGCGCCCTCCCTTCGTTTCGCTTTCATCTTTAACGAAACTTCGCTTCGAGGCAAAGCAATCGCCACTGGTGCGATCGGCAGGAGCAATTTCGCCGTGCGGTTCTTTCGAACATGATCGCGTGCTGAAATCCCTTTGGATATTGCAAAGCTCGCCCAGCCTCTGCCTTGTTGCGCGCTTAACCTATAGGCGATTCGCGGTCCGCGACGGGCGGAACACGCACGAGGGACAAAAGGAGAGTTCGATGACAGACGCCAAGAGCGGCATTACGGGATTGCGGCCGCAGATTACGGTGATTGGCGTCGGCGGGGGCGGCGGAAACGCGATCAACAACATGATCGCCGAAAAACTGGCGGGTGTCGATTTCATCGCCGCCAATACCGACGCCCAGGTGCTCGCGACCTCCAAGGCGACGCGCCGCATCCAGCTCGGCGCCCATGTCACGGAAGGCCTCGGCGCCGGCTCCCTGCCGGAGGTCGGCCGCGCTGCGGCGGAAGAATCGCTCGACGAAATCATGGATCACCTGAGCGGCTCGCACATGTGCTTCGTCACCGCCGGCATGGGTGGCGGCACGGGAACGGGCGCGGCACCGGTCATTGCGCATGCGGCCCGCTCGGCCGGCATCCTGACGGTCGGCGTCGTCACCAAGCCCTTCACCTTCGAAGGCAACCGCCGCATGAAGATGGCCGAAGCCGGCATCGAGGCGCTGCGCCAGGCGGCCGATACCGTCATCGTCATCCCCAACCAGAACCTCTTCCGCATTGCCGACGCCAAGACCACCTTCGCCGATGCCTTCATGACGGCCGATCGGGTGCTTTATGCCGGTGTCGGCTGCATCACCGATCTCATCGTCAAGGAAGGCCTCATCAACCTCGATTTTGCCGACGTGAAATCGGTCATGCGCGGCATGGGCCGGGCGATGATGGGCACCGGGGAAGCCGGCGGTGAAGGCCGCGCCATGAAAGCGGCCGAGGCTGCGATCGCCAATCCGCTGCTCGACGATATCTCGATGAAGGGCGCCAAGGGCGTGCTGATCTCGATCTCGGGCGGCTCCGACATGACCCTCTTCGAGGTCGACGAGGCGGCCAGCCGCATCCGCGACGAAGTGCAGGACGACGCCGAAATCGTCGTCGGCGCCATCTTCGACCGCAGCCTCGACGGCAAGTTCCGCGTCTCGGTCGTGGCGACCGGCCTCGACGGCGCCGGCCAGCCGGCCGCCGTGCCGGACTATGCCGCAGGACAACAGCTGCAGAACCGCACGCTGCAATAACGATCGCCTCGCTGCCTGCGGGGACGGCGCGCAAGCGGAGGGCTGGCGCCGTCCGCCGCTGCTGCCGACATCAGCCGGCGAGCCGCCGTTCCAGGTCCCGCACGTCCCGGCGGCTCATGCCGATCTGCGCCATGTAGGAGCCCGCCCCGCCATACCGGCTGGCGAGATGATCGAGCGCGCGGGCCATGCTTTCCGGCGCGGATGCAAGAACGGTATCGACGAATGCGGGGGAAGCGCCGCGCGTCAGCGCCCGCGCCCGCAATTGGCCGAGCAGCGGACCGGATACCGATCCCGTCAGCGCGTAGTCTTCGATGATGACGGCGTCGTCGACCCCGGCATTTGCAAGAATGAGGGCGGCGATGAGGCCGGTACGGTCCTTGCCCGCCGTGCAATGAAACAGGGCGATACCGTCAGGCGCGCGGGCAATCGTCGCCAGCACTTCGGCGATGGCCGGCTGACAGCTGTCGAGAGCCTGGCAATAGCGCTCGCCCATATCGAAGCCTGCCGCGTCGGCCGCGCCCATGTCGATGGGCGCAAGCGCGGCAAATAGCGGTATGTTGGCGTAGACGACCCGCGCGTCCCCCTCGAGCCGGTTGGGCTGGAGGGCGATCTCGTGGCCGTTGCGCAGGTCGATGACGGTCGTTACGTCCTGCGCAACGAGGGCTTCGATATCGGCCGCGCTCAGGCCGTGCAGGGCATCGCCGCGCAGGAGGGAGCGCCAGCGCGTCAGCCCGCCGGCGCCGGTCGCATAGCCGCCAAGGTCGCGCACGTTATGGGCGCCATCCAGCGCAAGCACTCTTTGATAGGTCTGCATTCAACGGATTCCGGATTTCATGAAGGATTCGATGACGTGGCGCTGGAGGACGAGATAGATCAGCAGGATCGGCAGGCTGGCGAGCGCGGCCGCCGCCATCAGCGGCCCCCAGAGGTTTCCCTCCTGGGTCATGAACATCTGCAGGCCGATCTGTACGACGGAATTCTCGGGCTTGCGCGAAAGAAGCAGCGGCCAGAAATATTCGTTCCAGGCGGAAATGAAGGCGATGATGGAAAGCGAGGCGATCGGCGCCCCCATGTTGGGCGCAACGATCTGCCAGAGAATGCGAAAACTGCGCGCCCCGTCCATGCGCGCCGCCTCCAGCACCTCGGTCGGGAAAGCGCGCATGGCGTGGTAGAGAAGCAGGATCGCGAAGGCATGGGCGGCGTTGGGCACGACGAGACCCGTCAGCGTGTCGAGCAGCCCGAGCCTGGACGCCAGCACGTAGTTCGGGATCATCGTCACCTGGAAAGGCACCAGCCAGGACAGGGCGATCAGGCCATGAACGACCCCTGAAAACCGCAGGCGCCAGCGCACCAGCGCATAGGCGGCGAGCATGCCCGTCGCCACCTGCAGCAGGGCGGTCGCGGCCGAGACGACCGTCGTGTTGACAAGCATCTCGAGCATCGGCACGCGCGTCAGCACGAAGAGGTAGTTGTCGAAGGTCGGACGGGACGGCCAGGGCACCGTCGAGAAGATCTCGTTTTCGGGCCGCAGCGACGTGACGATCATCCAGTAGACCGGAAAGACCGAAACGAGGGAGAGCAGGATCATGACGGCGTGGACGCCGAATGCCCGCGCGGAGCCGCGCAATGGGGACGGCCGGCCCTGCCGGCGATCGCCGATGGCCTCAGTTGTCATAGAAGGCAAACCTCTTCGTCAGCCACATGCAGAAGGCGGCGAGCAGCGCGAAGCCGGCAAAGGCGATCATGCCGGCAGCCGAACTCCAGCCGGCCGAAAGTGTCTGAAAACCGTATTCCCAGAGCAGGTAGAAGATGTTGGTCGTCGACTTCAGCGGCCCGCCATTGGTGAGCACGTTGATATAGGCGAAGCTCCATTGCGCGCCGAAGAGCACCGTCATCATCGACAAGAGCAGGATGGTCGGCGACAGCAGCGGCAGGCGGATGTCGCGGATAATGCGCCATCGGCTGGCGCCGTCGATGCGCCCAGCCTCGATATAGGACGGGTTGATGCCGGCATTGGCGGCGGAAAAAAGCAGGGTGGAAAAGCCGATCAGCTTCCAGCCGGTGATCCAGGTCAGCGTCGGCAGGGCGTAATGCGGATCGGTCAGAAAACCGATGCGGGCAAGCCCAAGCGCCTGGAGGGAAAGCGTGACGAGCCCCTGGTCCTCGTTCAGCAGCCAGCGCCACAGGACGGCCGCGACAACGGGGGCGATGATCATCGGCACGAAGATCATCGCCCGGTAGAGCGTGCGGGCGCGGCCGCCGAGATCCTGCGTCCAGATCGCCACGAAGAGGGGGATGACGACCGACATCGGAAACAGGCCGATCGTATAATAGAGCGTGTTCCAGAGGGCATTGCGCATTTCCGGCAGCGCCAGCAATCGCTGGTAATTCGTCAGGCCGACGAAGCGCTGCGGCGCCGTCGGCAGCATGTTCCACTGGTAGAAGGACAGCCGGAACGCCTCGGCCAGCGGAATATAGGTCCATACCATCAGCAGCAGCAGCGCGGGCGTCAGGTAGAGCCAGGGTGAAAGCGCAAAACGTTCGCGCCACGGGCGCGCGCTCGTCCGGGCTCCGGCAAGCTCGGCAGGGCCGGCGATGTCCGCCTGGATATCTGTCATTGGCGAAAGCTCCGATCGACTGGCGATGAAGGGCGGTGGTCTGGCGCCCTTCATCCTCCTGGTTCCTCGTGAAGGCTGCGGGCTTACGGCATCAGGTCCTGGCCCTGCTGCTGCGCGCTCTTCAGCGCTTCGACCGGATCGCCGCTGCCGAAGACGGCTTCGCGAACGCTGTCCATCATCATCTTCTCGACCTGGCGATAGTTCGGGCCGGGGAAGGCCATGTTGGCGGTCAGGTGGTCGAGCTGCCTGATATTGGCCCGGAACATCGGGTTTTCCTTGACCCAGGGGCCGAGATAGTTCGGGTCGTCGACGATATCGAGGCGCAGCGGCAGGTAGCCGATCTTGCTGGTGATGATCGTATAGGCTTCCTTGCTCGTCAGGTATTTGAGCAGCTCGTAGGAGGCGCGCTGCTTTTCAGGGTCCTTGCTGAAGACGAAGAGGGCGCTGCCGGAATTGGTCGGCGCCGTCGGCTTGTCGCCGAAGGCGGGCATGGCCGCCAGGCGCAGCTCGAACTTGCCCTGGGCCGATTTCTTGACGCTGGAAAGCAGCGCGCTCGTATAAAGGAACATGCCCATATTGCCGGCCGCGAACGTGTCCGACGCGCTGGCCGGGTCGATCCTGGCATGCGCCCCGCTGTCGACCATGGCGCGCAGCATCCTGACGGCATCGGCCGCATCCTTGTCGGCAAAGGTCAGCGTGTTGCCGTCGCGGACCTTGCCGCCGTTCGACATGACGATCGACTGATAGACAAAAGTGCCGTCGGTCGGGCCGTAGGCGCCGGGGAAGAAGCCGTTCTTGCCGGTCTTTTCCTTGATCGCCTTGCCGGCAGCGTCAACCTCGTCCCAGGTCCTCGGCGGCTTGTCGGGATCGAGGCCGGCCTGCCTGAAGAGATCGGCATTGTAAAACAGGATCGGCGTCGAGAACGTGTAGGCAAGGCCGTAGGTCTTGCCGTCGACCTTGCCGAGCTCGAGCCCCTGCGGGATCATGCCGGCAAGATGGTCCTTCAGCTCCTTGGCATCGACCATGTCTTCCAGCGCATTGGCGCCGAGGTCGCTGGCGATGTAGATCAGGTCGCGGAAGACCAGTTGCGCCACGTCCGGCTGCTTGCCGGCAACGATATCGGCCTGCACGCGCGACATGATCTCGTTGGACGGGACGGCGACGGTCTCGACCTTGACGTTCGGGAATTTCTTTTCGAAACCGGCGATCAGTTCCTTGGTCGCCTCGGCGCCGGCGCTCGCCGAGGCGAGATTGTAGTTGTAGAAGCTGATCGTCACCGGCTTGTCGACGGTTGCCGGCATCCCGGCGAAGACGCCTGATGGCAAGAGCGAGACGGCGGCGAGCGCGGCCGTGAACTTCAACGTGGTTCTGCGCAACATATCTGTCTCCTGGAATTATTCGGCGGCGACGGGAACGGCCCGCGCCATGAGCATGTCAAGCGGATAGGTGTTGAGCTCGGCGCGATCGGACGGCAGCGGCACGAAGGCCATGGTGAGGCCGGAGGGGCGGATGGTGCCGATGCCGAAGGAAGCGCCGCGCACCATGCGCAGGATGTCCGTGCGCAGAATGTCGGTTGCGGCATGCTGGCCGGTGCCGACGACGACGGGGATGCCGTGCCAGACGGAAACGCGGTCGTGATGGATGTGGCCGCTCAGAATGCCGATGATGTTGCGGCCCTTGAGCAGGGCGCGGAACCGTTCGGACTGCGGGAAGTGAATGGTGCGCCAGTGCGTGGCGTCGGCCTCTTCGCCGAGCGCCGGCGGATGATGAACGACGATCAGCTTCGGCAGTTCCGGATGCGTATCGAGCGTCGAGGCCAGCCAGTCGAACTGTTCGGGATCGATCGTGCCGCCGATCAGGCCGGGGGTCGAGGAATCGATCGTCACGATGTGAATGCCGTCGATGACGGTATCGTGGTCGTAGGGCGCATCCGGATCGTCGGTGGCGATTTCCATGCCCTCGTAGAAGCCGGGGCGCGTGTCGTGATTGCCGAGCGCATAGACGACCGGCACGTCGATCCGGGCATCCATGATCTGTTTCAGCCGGCGAAAGCTTTCCGCGTCGCCGCGGTTGGTAAGGTCGCCGCTGGCGACCACGAATTGCGGCTTCGGCGTAACCGTTGCGACCAGATCGAGCACCTTTTCGAGTGTCTCGGTCGTGTCGCTGTAGAGATGGTCGTCATCGGCGGTGCCGATGTGCAGGTCGGTCAGATGAATGAAGGTGGTTTCGCGGCGCATCGGAAGGCTCCCTGACGGTTTTCGCGAGGCAACCGATAGAGGGGGCGTGTTTCGCAGGCGTGACGGATTTCGAATGCTGTTCGAAACCCGACCGGCTGCGACCGGCCGAGGTCAGCAGGACCGCCGGAACATCGGCGCGATGACTTCCACCATGCGCGCGATGACGAGCTCGGGATTGTCGAGATCCATCTGATGGTTGGTCAGGATCTCGGTGCGCTGTCGGCTGCGGGTGACCTGCGAACGGATGCCGAGCGCGCAGTTCAGGCGCCAGCCGATATCCACTTCGTCGAGCCAGGGCGCGATCCGCTTCAGCTGCGGAATGAAGGCGCGGTGATGCTCGACATCGTCGGTGATGCGGCGGTAGTGCGGCGCCCCGTCGCGGTTCGAATGGGCCATGGAGGTGAAATGCGAAAGCACCGGATAGCTCGATGTCGGATCGGTTGCCCAGCGGATCGACGGGCCGATAAGCGCGGCGATCACCTCCTCGATATCGGGAGGATTGGGCGCCCGCCGGTCGACGGCCTTCTGCAGGAGGCTGAGGCGCTCGGCGTTCAAACGACGGTAGACGCGTTCGGCCACCGCGGTGATCAGCTCTTCCTGCGATCCGAAATGATAGGCGATTGCCGAAGGCGTGGCCTGCGCCTGGATCGCGATCCGGCGCGCCGTCAGCTCTTCCGGACTGTGCGCTTCGCAAAGCAGCGACTCGCAGGCATCCATCAGGCGTTTTGCAGTGACGTTGGTTCGACTGGACATGAGGCTGAAACCTCCGCCCAATGGCGTAGGCCGCAAGTGTGTAGTGCAGATGACGCCCCGGCCAGGTTCGGCCAAAAAAGACCGTCGGCGGGCAAAAGCCTGCCGAAGCCGTCGATCTCAGGCAGCAGATTCGATGGCCTGGCCTGCCGCGCGCAGTCCGCTTTCCCAGGCTCCGTGCGCCGTCGAAAAATCGGATTGATGCGTCGCCTCGCCGGCAAAGAACAGGCGCTCGCCGACCGGCCGCGCCAGGATCGCGCGGGCGCCGGCATGGCCGGGCAGCGCGTGGCTGTAGGAGCCGCCGACCCAGTCCGTGCGGCACCAGGAGGAGGCCGCCAAGGGCCGCAGATGGCGGCGAATATCGTTTCCGAGAAGCGATGACAGTTGATCGAGCGCGAAAGCGAAGGCTTCGAGCAGGCCCTTGCTTTCGAGAACGACGGCGCCCTTGCCTCCGAAAAAGCCTTCGACGACCGGCCGGCCGAGCGGCCGGATATAATAGCTGCCGGTCTCGTCGCTCCTGGGATCGCCGAGCAGGTGGGTTTCCCGCTCCAGGCCATGATTGCCGGCAAGCTCCATGAAGAGCTTGTCGGCAAGGCCAAGCGGCAGCTGCCCGGCGGCATGGAGATGATCGTCAACATCGGCGTCGAAGGCGATCTTTCCCCCGGCAAGAACCGCGGTCGAAACGGTGACGATCGCCGCGCCCGCCGTCACCGCGCCCCTGTCGGTCGACAGCCGCACGCCCTTGCCGGTCAGCGCAACACGGCGCACCGGCGTCGAGAGACGCAGTGCGACGTCGGGGACGGCGGCACCGATCAGGCTGCCATAGCCTTCGTGCACCCGCCAGTTGGAATCGGTCGCGGCACTGTCATAGGCCAGGAAATCGGCGACCGACAGGCGTTCCAGCGGTGCCCCGTTCAGATAGCCGCTCAGCGACTGGCAATAGGCGTTCCACTCGCCGCCGGGCTCCAGCGCGTCCGAAGCCCTGTCGCTTTGCGGCGGATCGGCGCGAAGCCGCGCCTCCAGTGCCATCCAGGCGGCGGCAGCGGCCGCCTGCTGCTGCGGCGCAAAACCGAGATCGCGCCATTGGCCCTGCCAGGCCGTCGGCCCGCTTTCGATCGTGAAGCCGGTGTCGCGGCCCAGCGCGACAAGCGGGTTGCGCTCTGCCGAATGCAGCCAGCCGCAGCCCATGTCCAGCGGCATGCCTGACAGTTCGATCGTCCAGGCGCGGCCGCCAACGCGGTCGCTCGCTTCGAGGATGGCGACCGAGCGGCCGGCAGCGGCCAGCTTTCGTGCCGCGGCAATGCCGGCTGCGCCGGCGCCGATAACGGCCACATCGTAGTCCATCGTCAACCGCCTCGTCCCGTTCTTCGTCATCACCTTGACAGGCTTAAGCTTTACATGGGAGCCGCACCCGCTTCAATGCGCCCGAAAGCCTGCTACTATGCCCGCATGACCTTCTTCGAAACGCTCGTCGCATTGCTGGCTGTCGCGATCCTGCTGCTGCAGATCACCCGGCGCACGCACCTGCCCTATCCCGGCATCCTGGCAGCCGGCGGCGTCGCCGTGGCGATGCTGCCCGGCGCACCGGTCATCCCGATCGATCCGCCGACCGCGCTCGCCCTGTTCATCGCGCCCGTGCTCGTCGATTCCGCCTATGATTTCCCGATGGGGGCTGCGCGACGCATGCTGCTGCCGCTCATCTTCTACGCCGTCATCGCGGTACTGGTGACGACCGGCGTCGTCGTGTCGATCAGCCTGTTGACCGTCGGCCTGCCGATTGCGGTGGCGGTCACGCTTGGCGCCATCGTTGCGCCGCCCGATGCGGCGGCGGCGACCGCCGTGCTGTCCAACCTGCCGGTAGACCGCCGGGTGGACGCGCTCCTGAAGGGCGAAAGCCTGTTCAACGACGCGACGGCCCTGCTGCTGTTCGGAGCGGCGCTGACGGTCCAGGCACGGGGCGGGCTCGACGGCGCAACGGCGCTGCAGATCGGTTTTGCCGCCCCCGGCGGCATTCTCTTCGGCATCGTCTTCGGCTTCTTCGTCTCCAGGCTTCGGCCCATGACCGAAAATACGGTCGGCGGCACGCTGCTGCAGTTCGTCTATGCCTTTTCGACCTGGCTGATCGCGGAACATCTGCATCTCTCGGCCGTGCTGGCAACGGTTGCGAGCGCCATGACGATCGCCACGCTTTCGACGGTCGAGGATTCGCCGCGCATGCGGGTGCATTCCTTCGCCGTCTGGACCACCGTGGTCTTCCTGCTGAACGTCGTCGCCTTCCTGCTCATGGGCCTGCAGGCCCGCAGCATCGTGGAATCCATGTCCGCCGAAGCGCTCGAGCGGGCGCTCGGTTTTGCCGCCATCGTGGTGGCCGGCGTCATCCTTGCGCGTCTCGCCATGGCCTTCCTGCTGCACGCCTTCGTCGCCTCGCGCCACCGGCGCGGAAACGGGCTGGCGCCGTTTACGAACGGGGAGACCTTTCTGGTGGGCTGGTCCGGCATGCGCGGCCTCGTCACCCTTGCGACCGCCTTTGCGCTGCCTGCCGATTTTCCCGAGCGCGATCTCGTCGTGCTGACGGCCTTTGCGGTCGTGCTCGCAACCCTGGTCATCCAGGGGGCGACGCTTGCGCCGATGATCTACTTCCTCAAACTCGGACGTCAGTCGGAGGTCCGCGACGAGCTGGAAGCGGCCCGGCGATCGCTGGCCGAAGCCGCCTTTCAGCGTCTGGAGACGGAGGGCGGCGCGGAGGCCGAGGCGATCCGCACCGTCTGCCGGGATCACTGGACCGTGCCGTCGGACCTGGGCCAGGCCTCGCCGCTCGAAAGGCGCCGCAAGCTGACGATCGCGGCCGTCATCGCCCAGCGCCAGCGCCTGGAGGAGCTGCGCGACAGGGACCAGATCGGGCCGACGCAATATCTGGAACTGCAGGAAGACCTGGACTGGAAGCAGCTCTCCGTCGGCACCGACGAGGACCGGCGCATCACGGAGAGCTGAAACATGCCGCCTGTCAGCGGATGCTGAACGGGAAATATTTCGCGTTGATCGTATCGTAGATATCGTTGGCCTGGATGGTTTCGAGCGCGGCATTGAGCTTGTCCAGCAATGCCTTGTCGGAGGGGCGCACGGCGATGCCGGCTCCGTCGCCGAAATATTCGGTATTCTTGATATCGGCGCCCTTGAACTCGCAGCAGCTGCCCGCCTTGGTGTTCGCGAGCCAGTCGTAGACCGCCAGCTTGTCTTCCAGGATGATATCGACCTCGCCGTCGGCAAGGCCCTTGTAGAGATCCGGCGACGCCTTGAAGACGGTCGTCGCGACACCGCCATAGAACTTCCTGGCGTAGGATTCCTGGGAAGTCGCCGCCGTTACGCCGAGCTTCAGGGTCTTCAGGTCCTCGGGTGACGTGCCGGCAATCGCAGACGTCTTGGGAGCAATGAAGACAGTGGGGCTGTCGTAATATTTGTGGGTGAAGGCGACTTTTTCGCGCCGCTCGGCGCTCATCGACATCGACGAGATGATCGCGTCGTATTTGTTGTCCAGAAGGTTCGGGATCATCGCCGTCCATTCCTGGATGACGAATTCGCATTTCAATTTGGCCGTCTCGCACAGGGCCTTGGCGATATCGACGTCGAAGCCCTGAAGCTGGTTATTGGAATCGAGATAGTTGAACGGAGGAAACGCACCCTCGACGGCGATGCGGATGGCGTCGTTTTCCGCGGCAGCGACAGAAGCCGGCCCGAAAATACCGATCGAAGCGACGGCGGCACAAGCAATGGCGAAGAATTTCGAACGAAAGAGAAAGCCTGATCGCAACATATCAATCACCTTGATGTAGAGCCCGATTGCCAACCTTGCATCGGCAAGCGTTGCGCGACGAACAGCCAATCACAAAACGATTAAAAAGCTCGTCATTGCGAACCCTTCATTTTGATGCTGCTTGAAAAGCTTTTTGTAAACAATCGCGGTCAGTATCAGGGCGCTCGGGAGAAGACGACGTGCCTGCTGATCCGTCTTTAAGATTATTCGCACAAAGAGCGACCAGGACATCGTCCGGGTCGATACTGATCCTGCTTGCAATCAGCGGCCTGGCAATTCTTGGCCTGGTGTTCCTGGCCGCCATCTGGGCCGGCCGGGAAAGCGACGCGGCCGCCCTCGACCGGCAGCGCAAGCTGGTCAACGGCCGCCTTATGGACCAGGTCCAGCGCGTCTCGCAGGACATCCAGCTGATGGGTGCGGGCTACGGCTCGCTGCTGATGGCGGATTCGACCATGGCCAGCGGCAAGAGTGAAGGCGCGGGTGCGACATCGGCAGCGACGTTCGGCAAGATCGCGACAACGGTATTCGGCTATAACGCGGCTTTCCTCGTAACCCCGGCAGGCGAGCTTGCCCTGCAGTCCGATCCCGAAACCAGCCGCCGCTTCAAATGGGTGCGGCCGCTGCTTCAGCCGATGATCCAGGACCTGGAGGCAAGGCAGCAGGGCGCGCCGCACGGGCCGAATTCCGATCCGGAGCCCAGCCGGGTGGAACTGATGCGGCTTGAGGGCCGGCCTTCGGTCGCCGGCGTCGTTTCCGTCACCGGCTCTTCGAAGGATGCCGCGCCGGACGGCAATCACGCCAACCGGCTCTACCTCGTGGCATTCCGTTTCCTCGACGGCATCACGCTCGATATGCTGAGCCGCGAACAGGGGCTGGCCGGCGCCCGTTATGCCCGCACCGCCGATCAGGAGCAGGACGAAGTCGCCTTCGAAATCGAGGCCACGGCATCGCGCGAACCGATCGGCTTCATCATCTGGAAGCCGGACCTGCCGGGCTCGCGCGTCATCGGCCGGCTGGTCCCCGTGCTCTCCGTGGCCGGCCTCTTCATCGCCGGCCTCTTCTTCGCCCTGATGGGCCGTCTGCGCGGCAGCCTCCGGGAACTCAGCGCCAGCGAGCACCACGCGCGGCACCTGTCGCTGCACGACGTCTTGACGGGCCTGCCGAACCGCGCACTTTTCGCAGCCCGTTTCGAGCAATGCCTTGCGGCCATGAAATCTCCCGGCAAACGCGCCGTGCTTGCCCTCGTCGATCTCGACAAGTTCAAGGAGGTCAACGACATCCACGGCCATGCCGCCGGCGACGAGCTGCTGCGCGGGGTCGTCGAGCGGATGAATGCGCTGATCGGGGCGGGCGACACGCTGGCAAGGCTCGGCGGCGATGAATTCGCCCTGCTGCTTCCCGACGCGCGCGCGGGCGACGATCGCCATATCCTGCTCTGCAACGCCATTATCGAGGCTCTCGGCAAGCCGTTCCAGCTCCACGGCGGCGACGTCGTCGTGCGCATCGGCTGCTCGGTCGGCATTGCGGCCTTTCACGACGCGGCCCAGGCGACCAGCGAGATCCTGCGGCGCGCCGACGTCGCCCTTTACGAAGCCAAGACCAAGGGGCGCGGCCGCCTGATCGAATATGATCCGTCCCTCGACCACCGGGTCGAGGCGCGCGAAAACCTCAAGAACGACCTTCGCCTCGTGCTGGAGAACCACGCGAACCCGCCGGGCGGCGCGGACAATCTGCGCCCCGACCATCCCGGCCATCTGGAGGTCTTCTTTCAGGGCGTGCACCGAGCCGACGCCCAGGGCAGGCTTTCGGGTGCGGAAGTTCTCGTGCGGTGGCGCCATCCCGCCCACGGATTGCTGTCGCCGGACAGATTCATCCCGATTGCCGAGGAGGCCGGCATGATCGACCAGCTCGGCGAATGGGTGTTGCGCAGCGCGGCAAGGACCGCCGCAAGCTGGCCGGCCGACATGTCGGTCGCCGTCAACGTCTCGCCCTCGCAGATCCGGCATCGCGACTTCGACCGCCAGGTCCTGTCGATCCTGGCGGAGACGGGCCTGCCGCCGTCGCGCCTCGAGCTCGAACTGACGGAAGCGGCCCTCTTCAACATCGACGAAAACGCCCAGGGCACGCTCGGCAGGCTGCGCTCCCACGGGATCCGGATCGCGCTCGACGACTTCGGCACCGGCTTCTCTTCGCTCAGCCACCTCATTCAGTTCAACATCGACCGGATCAAGATCGACCGGTCCTTCGTGCGGCTGCTCGGAACGCAGGCCGAGGGTGCCGCCATCGTTTCGGCGATCCTCGGCCTCAGCCGCACGCTTGGAAAAGCGACGACGGCCGAAGGCGTCGAGACGGAAGGGCAGAGGGACTTCCTCGTTGCTGCCGGCTGCAACGACCTGCAGGGCTTCCTGTTTTCCCGCCCCGTGCCCCTGGCCGATTTCCTCTCGTCGCTGCCGTCCGCGCAGGTGATGCGGCCGCAGACGGCTGCCGCCTCCTCCCCGCGCGATTGACCGAAAGCCAGGGCGCCCTTACGGCCGCCTGCCGATCATCCAGACAAGGTAGGGCGCGCCGGCAAAGGCCGCAAAGAGGCCGAGCGGCAGCTCATAGGGAAAGGTGACGGTGCGGGCGCCGAGATCGGCGATCACCATCAGCACGGCGCCGATGACGGCGGCGGCGGGAAGCCCGCTGCCCGGCTTTTCGAAACCGGCGCGGTGGGCGATATGCGGAGCCATCAGGCCGACGAAGCTCAAGGGACCGACGAGCAGCGAGGCCGCGGCGGTCGCAATGCCTGCCGTCAGCACCATCAGCAGACGGGCCCCGACGAGCGGCAGGCCGAGCGCAAGCGCGGTGGGTGGCCCGAGCGGCAGGATCGTCAGCCATCGCGCAAAGACCAGGCCGATGATCAGGATCAGAACGGCGAGGCCGGCAAGGAAGGTTGCCGTTTGCGGCGTGGCCGCCGCAGCCGACCCGCCGAGCCAGGCCAGGATCTGCCAGGCGCGCTGGTCGCCCACGGCAAGCAGCGCGCTCAGGATCGCCGAACTGAAGGCGCTGACGGAAATGCCGGCGAGAAGCAGCCGCTCCGGCGGCAGATGCCGGCGGGCGGCAAAGAGCGCGACGATGACGAGCACCAGGATCGCCCCGCCGCCGGCGCCGAGGAAGAGCGCGGGCGCACCGGCATTGGCCGAAACGCTGAGCGCAACGGCATAACCGACGCCGGCTCCGCCGCTGACACCCAGCACTTCCGGGCTCGCCATCGGGTTGCCGGTGAGGCGCTGCAGCATGGCGCCGGCCATGGCGAGCAGGCTGCCGGCCGCGGCCGATGCCAGAAGCCGCGGCCAGCGGGCGGGGAAGAGTTCCCGCAAGAGGTCGCCGCTCAGCAGCGTCCAGCCATCGGGCAGGCGCGCGACGCAGAGCCCGGCCCAGACGAGCGGCGGCAGCAGGCAGAGGATGAGGACGAGGCGTGAGAGCGGCGCCCGCGACACGACAATGCTGTCTGGCGGCTGCGGCGGTTCGACGGCGCGCACCTGCGGCAAGAGCCAGATGAGCAGCGGCCCGCCGATCAGGGCCGTCACCGATCCTGTCGGGAAGGTTTCGCCGGCCGAAGCGGCGACGAGCTGGACGATACCGTCGCAGAACCAGAGCAGCAGGCCGCCTGCGACCGGCGACAGAAGCAGGATGCCGCGCGTCGTGCGGATCCCGAGCAGACGCACCAGCGCCGGCGCGGCAAGGCCGACGAAACTGACAAGGCCGACGGCGGCGGCAACGCCGGCGCTCAGCGCCACTGCAAGGCTTGCGACAGCAATGCGCGTGCCGGCAAGCGCCACACCCAGCGACCGCGCGCTGCTGTCGCCAAGCCCGAGCAGGGTGAGCGGGCGCAGCAGCAGAAGGGTGACGGCAAGGCCGAGCAGCAGCTCCAGGCCGAGGCTGACCGTCGCCGACCAGTCCTGCTGGCTGAGCGAGCCGCCGTTCCAGGTAACGAGCGACATCAGGTATTCGCCCTGCGAGAGCGTCATTGCCGCCGCCAGCGCGCTGCAGGTAATGCCGACCAGAAGGCCGGAAACCGCCATGGTGATCGGCTCGAAGCTGCGCCGCCAGCCGAGCAGGAAGACGAGGGCCGTGGCCGCGCCGGCACCGGCAAGCGCCACGAAGGCACGGTAGCCGTCGAGGATCTCGGGGAAGAACAGCGTCGCCGTCACGATCGCAAGCTGCGCGCCGGAGGAGACGCCGAGCGTCGAGGGATCGGCGATCGGATTGCGCAGCAGGCGCTGCAGCAGGGCACCGGCAAGGCCGAGGGCGGCGCCGGCAAGAAGCGCGACTGCGCCGCGCGGCAGGACGGCATAGGCGAATATGATCTGCTGCGTCGTCATCCGCCCGGCATCGAACGGCAGGGAGGGCCAGTCGGCGAAAGGCAGACGGTCGAGCGCCACCCACAGGAAGAGGCCGGCGGAAGCGGAAAGGGCCGACAGCGCGGTGAGGAAAGCGGCAGGTCTCGTCACGGGTTCTCCCCGGACGACTGCAGCGCCGCCTTGAAAAGCCGCGCGAAGCGGGCGGCGGCCAGGATGCCGCCATAGGGATTGATATTGCCGAGCATCAGGACGCGGCCGGCCCTTACCGGCGGCAGCGACTGCCAGATCATGCTGTTCTTCAGGCCGTTGCGCGCCTCGACCGGGATATCGGAGATGATGACGATGCGCGCCTGCGGCTCGCCCGCGAGGTTTTCGATCGGCACCGGGGCCGCAAACGTGTAGCGGGAGCGGTCCGTCCAGGCATTCGGCAGGCCGAGCCGGGACAGGACATCGCCGAACATGCTGTCGGCGCCGAAGACGCGCACATGCCTGGCATCGCCGATATTGACGAGGTAGGTCGGGCGGGAGGCAAATCCCTGCAGGCTGAGGCGCGTCTGCTCGAGGAGGGCTGCCTGCTGCTCCACCACCACGCGCCCGCGTTCGGCAAGATCCAGTTCCTTCGCCAGCGCCGAGACGGCATCCACCGCCTTCTGATAGGGCGGCTCGCCCCTGTTGTAGAAGGGCAGCGACAGAACGGGCGCAATCGCCCGAAAGCTCGCCTCGAACCTGGTGTAGAAGGGCGAGATCAGGATGAGGTCCGGGCGCAGCAGGCGCAGGAGTTCGAGGTTCGGCGATCCGCGCAGGCCGAGATCGGCAACCGAGGGGTCAAGCGCCGGCTCGACCGCATCCTTGCGGAACTGCACGAGTTCGGTCGCGGCGACAGGCGTGACGCCGAGCGCGACCAGCGTTTCCAGCATCGCCCAGTCGATCGCGGCGATGCGCGTCGGGGCGGCGGCAAGGGTTCTGCCCGGAATGGCGAAAGCCGCCAGCAAGGCAAGTGCCTGCCGGCGGCTGACGAGCGTTGCGCTCCGTTCTCGATCGTCTCTCACCATTGAAAGGTCAGCTTGCCCATCACCGTCCTGCCGTCGCCATAGGTGCAGCCGAAGGAGCTGCAGCTTGCAACATAATCCTTGTCCGCAAGGTTCTTGACGTTCAGCGAGGCCGTCACATTGTCCTTCTTGTAATGCACTGCTGCATCGAGAAGGGTCACGGCGTCAAGATCGAGCGTATTCTTGGTATTGCCGTAACGCTGGCCGACATAACGCACGCCGCCGCCGAAACCGAAGCCTTCGAGAGCCGTATCCTCCGGGAACGTATAGTCGAGCCAGAGGCTGGCGGCGTGTTCGGGCACATTGTCCGGGCGGTTGCCGTCATCGGCGCCGCCGACGATTTCGGCCTGCATGTAGGTGTAGGCAGCGCGCAGGTCGAGCCCGTCTGTGAGGCTGGTCACGCCTTCCAGTTCGATGCCCTTGACGTCGACTTCACCGATCTGCGCGGTCGTCGTCCCGATCGTCGTCAGCACGTTCTTCTGTTTCAGGTCATATCCGGCAACCGTGAAATAGCCGTTCCAGCCCTCCGGCTGATATTTGACGCCGACTTCCACCTGCTCGCCGGTCGTCGGTTCGAGTATCCCGCTCGTTGCGCTCACCGGCACCGGCTCGAAGGAGGTGGCATAGCTGATATAGGGCGCGATGCCGTTGTCAAAGACGTAGCTGAGGCCAGCACGGCCGGTGAGCTTGTGATCGTCCTGATCAAGCGGGCGAGAAATACCGGTCAGCCGGTTCGTCGAGGTTCCGTCGGTGCTTGCCCAGTCCTGGCGAAGGGCGGCCGTCGCGCGCCAGTTCTCATAGGCAAGCTCGTCCTGCACGTAGAGACCGACCTGGGTCATGGTGGAATCGACATAGGTGCTGAGCGTCGGCGCAATCAGCTTGACCGAGCCATAGACCGGATTGAAGGCATCGAGCGGGGTGGCGCGCCAGAACTGCGTGCCGACATTGTTGCTGTAATAGCGATAGTCGAGGCCGAAGAGCATCTTGTGCCGGATCTCGCCCGTATCGAAGTCCGCCAGCAGGTTGTTGTCGACGTTGAAGGTGTTGAGCAGCTCGTCCTGGATGGTGGCGTTGCGGTTGATGGTTCGTCCGTCCGCCGCAAGGCCCGAGGTCGACATGCCGAGGGCCTGATAGTTCCAGTCGAAATTCTGGTAGCGAAGGTTCTGGCGGAAGGTCCAGGTATCGTTCAGGCGATGCTCCAGCTCATAACCGAGATTGGTCAGCGTCCGGTCCGACGTGTCGAAGCTCTTGTCGCCGACGAAGAAATCGCGCGACAGGCGGTTGGCGCCACCCGCATCCAGCGTCAGCTGCGGCGGCAGGCCGGACGGCGTGCTGGGATTGTCGTGCTGGACGCTGGTCAGGATCGTCAGCCTGGTATCCTCGTCCGGCTTCCAGGTGAGCGCGGGCGCGATGAAGTAGCGGTCATTGTCGAGCTCCTCCACCTGCGCCGAGGCCGTCCGCGCCAGACCCGTCAGGCGATAGGCGAAATCGGAATTGCCGGGGACGATGTCGCCGAAATCGAAAAAGGTGCCGTAGGTATCGTAGCTGCCGGCCTGCACGCCCACTTCGCCGAAACGCTCGAAGACCGGCCGCTTGCTGATGAGGTTGACCAGGCCGCCCGGATTGCCCTGGCCGTACATGACCGAGGCCGGGCCGCGCAGCACTTCGATGCGCTCCAGCTGATAGGGATCGACGGCAGGCGCCCCGGCGGTGCGCATCATGCGCAGCCCGTTCAGGAATTGCGACTGGCGCCCGTCGAAGCCGCGGATGCGCGGGGAATCGAAGCGCGGATCGGCGCCATAGGGCTCGCCGACGACGCCCGGCACATAGTCGAGCGCCTGGCCGACGGTTTCGGCATCCTGCGACTTCAGCTGGTCGGCCGTCAGCACCGAGACCGACTGCTGGGTTTCGAGGAGCGGCGTGCCGGTCTTGGTCGCCGTCGCGCTGGTTCTGGCGACAAATCCCTTCACCGGTGCCGTCGGGTCCTCGTTCCCCGTGCCGTCGATGACGATCGGCGCAAGCACGGTCGGATTGGCCTCCTGCGCAAGAGCCGGAAGAAGCGGCCCGCAAAATGCGCCGGCGAGCGCCGTGGTGGAGGCGAATGTGAGAAGGCGAAGGGAACCAGTCATCGGGAGCTCGTTATATCGGAAAACTGGATTTTTCTAATCATGTTATTTTTCGGAGGTCCAATAAACGGGGGTCGAATTTTTCATAAGTCCTGGTTATGAAATTCGATAAACGTCATAGTTTTGAATTCTTCTAGGAGCGCGCAATGGCACTGACCGACCCCGGCTTCGAACTCCGCCACCTCAGATATTTCGTGACCCTGGTCGAGGAGCGGAATTTCGAGCGCGCCGCCATCAGGCTCGGCATCGCCCAGCCGGGCCTCAGCCAGCAGATCATGAACCTCGAAAAGATCGTCGGCACGTCGCTGCTCGACCGAAGCCGCCGGGCCGTGCAGCTCACATATTCAGGCGAAGTGCTGTTCCAGGAAGCGCGCAAGGTGCTGGCCCAGACGGAGGCGACGGTCGCGGCCATCGACCGCGCCGGACGCGGCGAAAGCGGGCGCATCTCCATCGGCTATGTGGCGTCGGCCGCCTATTCCGGCGCCGTCGTCGGCTCGATCAAGGACTTCAAGCGCGATTTTCCCTATGTCGAGGTCGAGCTGCAGGAAATGGAACTGCGCCAGCAGTTGCAGCGCATCGCCGACGGCCTGCTCGATTTCGGCTATATCCGTGCGCCGGCGCCGATACCGGCGGGCGTTTCCGTGCAGGTCGTGCTGCGCGAGCCGCTGGTCGCCATGATCCCCGCCGGCCATGAATTCGCAGAGCGCCCCATCGACACGCTGGCCCGGCTGGCCGGCAATATTTTCATCACGCCGCGCCAGCCGCCCGAAATCGGCTTCCACCGCAACACGCTGCAGGCCTGCCGGGAAGCCGGCTTCGAGCCGTCCGTCAAGGCCATCGCGCACGACTTCACCGAGATCGCCGCCCTCGTCGGCATCGGCGTCGGCATCGCGCTCGTGCCGCAATCGATGAGCCGGGTGGAACTGCCCGATATCCATTACCGGCCGCTTCGAAGCGTGGCGGTGACATCGGATGTGGCGATCGCCTATCGCAAGGGCGAGGGCGCGCCGGCGGTCAGGGCCTTCATTGCCCGGCATCGCGAGCAGCTTGTGTCTGCGGGCAGCTGACCATCGGCATCCTTTCAAACAAGCCTCGGCGCCGGCAAAGTATGAGGAGCCGCACTCGGTTGCGCATTCGCCTCTCACCCACCGGTTCTCCTGCGGACAGGATTGAAACCCTTGCCGATACGGCCTATGTTCTAACGTATGAACATCAAGCAGCAGGTGGCAAACCATGACCATCACGACCCTGTCCAGCCGCCAGTTTCAGCAGAACGCCAACCGGGCGCAGAAGGCGACCAGGGCGGGTCCTGTCTTCATCACCAACAGGGGCAAGCCAACGCAGGTTCTGCTCAGCTTCGAAGAATATCAGAGGATCACCGGGCAGCGCCGCAACATTGTCGAAGCGCTGTCGATGCCCGGCCTCGGGGATATCGATCTGGACATTCCGCGTTCACGTGATCTCCCGCGGCCAGCCGACCTATCCTGATGTTCCTGCTCGATACCAACGTTCTGTCTGAACTGCGCAAGGCGGGTTCGGGGAAAGCCGACCCTAACGTCATCTCGTGGATGTCGGCTCGGGATGCTGAGAGTTTCTACATCTCTGCCGTGACGCTTATGGAACTGGACCTCGGCATTCTTCTGATGGAAAGGCGCGATCCTTCACAAGGCGCCCGGCTGCGCACCTGGATGGACGACTATGTGTTACCGGAATTCGCCGATCGAATTTTGACCGTGGATCGAACCGTCGCACTTCGCTGCGCTCGCCTCCATATTCCCGATCCGCGGCCAGAACGCGATGCGTTCATCGCGGCGAGCGCACTGGTTCATGGAATGACGATCGTGACCCGCAACGTTTCTGATTTCGCGCCTATGGGTGCCGCGATCGTCAATCCCTGGGAGCCAACATAGGCTGCGGAGCGCTTTCCCGCGACCGGTCGGACAAAATCGCCACGAGTCCAACCGAACCCGAAATTGGCCGCGGCCAACTTTCTCTATCGATGCCCGCCAATCGGTCTTCGCACCGATAGGGGTCAGCACAGCCCGCACCCTCCTCATGACAATTGCACGACACAATTGGAACAAGGGTGGAAACGCTTGTAACCGGCCTGACATTGGGGCGCTCTAAACAGGCGGCAAGAGCATCGCCTGCCGCCGGACAACCTGCCGCGGGCCAATCGGAGAGCGCCGGCATGAAAATCGTCCAGATCACCGACACGCATTTCAGCCCGTCGAAACCGCATTTCAACGGCAACTGGCAGCCGCTGGCCGATTGGGTCAATGCCAGCGGTGCCGATCTCGTCATCCATACCGGCGACCTTGCCGTCGACGGCGCCGACAGGGACGAGGACCTGACCTTCTGCATGGAGCTGATGCGGCAGGTGAAAGTCCCCATGCTGATCGTTCCCGGCAATCACGATGTCGGCCATCTGCCGGGCTCGCTGCAGCCGGTCGATGCAACAAGGCTTGCCCGCTGGCGCAGCCTCGTCGGCCCCGATTACTGGCTGGAAGATGCCGGCGACTGGCGCCTGATCGGCCTCGACAGCCTGCTGATGGGCATGGAAAACGACGAGCAGGAAACGCAGTTTGCGTGGCTGGAACGGGCGCTTGCCACGCGCGCCGGCCGCCGCGTCGCGATGTTTGCCCACAAGCCGCTCTTCGTCGACACGCCGGATGAAGGCGACACCGGCTACTGGAGCATCCGCCCGGCCCAGCGCCGGCGCCTCTACGACCTGATCGCCGCCCATGACGTGGCGCTCCATGCCAGCGGCCACCTGCACTGGGCCTGGAAGGGCCGCTTCAACGACACGTCGCTCGTCTGGGGACCGTCGGCCGCCTTCATCATCGGCACGATGGAGCGCGAGATGCCGGGCGAGAAGATCGTCGGCGCGGTCCTCCACGATCTCGGCGATACGGTAACGAGCGAGATCGTCGCCGTGCCCGGCATGGTGGCGCATGTGCTCGACGACGTGGTCGAGCAGGTCTATCCGCACGAAGCCCACAAGGTGCAGAAGGAGCCGGCGCAATGAGCGCGCTCTCCCTCTCCGCGATCAAGAAATCCTATGGCGACAACGCCATCCTGAAAAACATCAGCCTCGACGTTCAGCCGGGCGAATTCATCGCCCTCGTCGGCCCCTCCGGCTGCGGCAAGAGCACGCTACTGCGCATCCTTGCCGGGCTCGACCATGCCGATAGCGGCGAGATCGTCATCGGCGGCAAGGAAATGTCCGACGTGGCGGCGGCCGACCGCAACATCGCCATGGTCTTCCAGTCCTACGCGCTCTATCCGCACCTGACCGCCGGCCAGAACATCGCCGTGCCGCTTGCCATGCGGCGCCTGAGCCGCCTGCAGCGCCTGCCCTTCCTCGGTCCCGCCATGCCGGGCTACCGGACCATTCGATCCGGCATTTCGAAGGATGTGCAGGAGACGGCCAAGGCGCTCAAGATCGACCATCTCCTGGAGCGCAAGCCCGGCCAGATGTCCGGCGGCCAGCGGCAGCGCGTGGCGCTGGCGCGTGCCATGGTGCGCCATCCGAGCGTCTTCCTGATGGACGAGCCGCTGTCGAACCTCGACGCCAACCTGCGCGTCCACGCGCGCGGCGAGATCGTCGAACTGCATCGCCGCGCCGGCGTGCCGACCGTCTATGTCACCCACGACCAGGCCGAGGCGCTTTCGATGGCCGACCGGGTTGCCGTGATGATCGGCGGCGAGCTTTTGCAGCTGGCCGCACCGCAGGTCATCTATGACGATCCCGCCCATATCGAGGTCGCCCGTTTCGTCGGCCAGCCGCGCATCAATCTCCTGCCCGCACGCGCCGAGGGCGGAATAGTCGCCTTCGGCGATATCAGGCTGGCGCTGGAAGGGACCAGCCCCGCCGGTTCGGACGTGACGCTCGGCATCCGCCCGGAATTCGTCCGCCTTGCCGGCGAGGGCGAGACATCGCTCTCCGCCCGCATCGAGCGCATGGAGTTCCTGGGCTCCGAGGTCATCCTGTTCTGCCGGCTGAACGCGATCGGGCAGACCGTGCTGGCCAAGCTTGCACCTGACGATGCCGCAGGTCTTGTCGCCGACATGGCGATCGCGCTCTCCTTCCAGCCCGACAAGGCCATGGTCTTTGCCGCCGATGGCCGCCGCCTGCGCACGAGCGCCCTTCCCGCCGATGCAAGCAGGGAGAAGGCCCATGGCTAGCATCGCTGTCGGCGATATCCGCCCGGCCGCATCGGCCGCCAGGCACGAACGGCGCGAGGCGCAGACCGCATGGCTGCTGGCGCTGCCGGCGATCATCCTGATCGTGCTCTTCGTGCTCCTGCCGATCGTTGCCGTTCTCGTGCTCGGCTTTACCGATTTCGAACTCGGCGCCGGCAGGTTCCGCTTCGTCGGCTTCGAGAACTATGCCGAACTCTTCACCGACCGTACCTTCCGCAAGTCGCTGTGGAACACGACCGTCTACACGGCGATCGTCGCGCCCGTCTCGATCCTGCTCGGGCTCGGCGTCGCCATGCTGATCGAGAGCGAGGGTTGGGGGAAGAGCTTCTTCCGCACCGCCTATTTCCTGCCCGTCGTCTCGCTGATCGTCGCCATGGCGACCGTCTGGCAATATCTCTTCCACCCGACCATCGGCCCGCTCAACGCGCTGCTTGGCCTCGCCGGCCTGGGCAAGCCGAACTGGCTCGGCTCTTCGGCAACCGCGCTCTACAGCCTCTCGATCATCGGTGTCTGGCAGACGGTCGGCTTCAACATGGTGCTGTTCCTTGCCGGCCTCACCGCCATCCCGCGCGAGCTTTATGCCGCCGCCGAGATCGACGGCGCCAAATCCCCGCTCGACCGTTTCTTCCTCGTCACCTGGCCGATGCTCGGGCCGACGGCGCTCTTCGTCACCACGATCAGCATCATCAATGCGGTCAAGACCTTCGAGACGGTGAAGACGCTGACCGATGGCGGCCCCAACCACGCCTCCGAAGTGCTGCTTTTCACCATCTACCAGGAGGGCTTCGTCTACATGAAGGTCGGCTATGCCTCGGCCATGACCGTGGTCTTCCTCGCCATCCTCGTGGTGATGATGTTCCTGCAATACCGCTTTCTCGACCGGCGGGTGCATTACTCATGAAGGCGCGCTCCCGCCTCACCACCGGCCGGCTGATCCGCCTTGCCCTGCTCCTCCTTGGCGCGATCGTCTTCCTCGCGCCCTATATTTTCATGATCTCGGCGGCCGGCAAATCGCAGGACGACATCTTCACCGCAGCGCTTTCGCTGATCCCGACGCATTTCTTCTACGTGCAGAATTTCTCCAAGGCGCTCGACAAGGTGGCGATGGGCACGCTCTTGTGGAACGGTTTCGTCGTCTGCGCGCTGATCTTCGTCTTCCAGGTGCTGGTCGCCATCCCCTGCGCCTATGCCATGGCGAAGCTGAAGTTCCGCGCCGCCCGCCTGATGATGGTGCTGGTGCTGCTCGGCCTGCTGGTGCCAATCCACGCGACGGCCCTGCCGCTCTATGTCGCCTTCGACAGCCTGTCGCTGCTCAACGGCTATACGGCACTGGTCGCCCCCTTCACCATCTCGGTCTTTGCGATCTTCCTGTTCCTGCAGTTCTTCCGCGCCATGCCCGACGATCTCATCCATGCCGCCCGTCTCGACGGCATGTCCGAACTTGGCATCGTCTCGCGCGTCATCGTGCCGAATGCCTGGCCGGCGGTCACGGCCTTCGCGATCTTCTCGGTCGTCGCCCACTGGAACGACCTCTACTGGCCGCTGATCGTCATTTCGAAGCCCGGCTATGCCACGCCGCCGCTCGGCCTGATGAACTTCCGCGCCGCCGAAGCCGGCGACGATTACGGCGCGCTGATGGCGGCCACCATCATCATCACCATTCCCCTCGTTGCGGCCTTTCTGCTTGCGCAGAAACGCTTCGTCGAGGGCATCACCATGACCGGTCTCAAAGGCTGACCGGCTGAACCCAGGAGAACGAGCGATGAAGCATTTCACCCAGTTCCTCGCAGCGGCGGCTCTGTCCGTGGCGGCAGCCCTGCCGGCCCACGCCGAAACCACGCTGACGATCCATTACCCGATGCCGGGCTTCTTCAAGGACGTGATGGACACGATCTCGAAGAAGTTCATGGAAGAAAACCCCGATATCAAGATCCAGTTCGCCGCTCCCTCGGCGACCTATGAAGACGGCATCCAGCTGATCCTGCGCCAGGCCGGCACCTCGGAAATGCCCGACATCACCTTCATCGGCCTGAACCGCCTGCGCATGCTGAACGAACGCAATGTCGCCGTCGACATGACGCCGCTCGTCCAGAAGGAAGGCAATATGGCCGAACAGGGCTTCTCGGACACGATCCTGAAGCTCGCCCAGGTCAACGGCAAGCAGGTCGGCCTCGCCTTCGCCACCTCCAACCCGATCATGTATTACAATGCCGATCTGGTGAAGGCAGCCGGCGGCAACCCGGACAGCCCGCCGAAGACCTGGGACGAAGTGATCGCGCTCGCCGCCAAGATCAAGGCGCTCGGCAACGGCGTCGACGGCATGGACTTCCGCTGGCAGGGTGACGACTGGATGTTCTCGGCCCTGCTCTTCGGCGCCGGCGGCAAGATGCTGAGCGACGACGAGCAGAAGGTCGCCTTCAACGGTCCCGAGGGCCAGAAGGCCGTCGATCTCATCAGCCGCTTCGTCAAGGAAGGCGGCATGCCGGTCTTCACCAAGGCTGCCGGCGAACAGGCCTTCGCAGCCGGCAAGGTCGGCTTCGAGTTCCAGACGACGGGCGCGCTCGTCAATACGATCAAGAATGTCGGCACCAAGTTCGATCTGCGCACCGCCCAGATCCCGCTTCTCGACCCGGAAAAGGGCCACCTGCCGACCGGCGGCAACGCCGTCGTCATCCTCGCCAAGGACCCGGCCAAGCAGGAAGCCGCCTGGAAGTTCGCCAAGTTCGCCGCCGGCCCCTATGGCGCCTCGGTCGTCGTTCCCGGCACCGGCTACGTGCCGAACAACGAGCTCGCCGCCAAGTCGGCCGAATATCTCGGCGACTTCTACAAGAAGAACCCGCTCTTCCAGGCCGGCCTCAGCCAGATGCCGCGCATGATCCCCTGGTACGCCTTCCCCGGCACCAACGGCGTCAAGGTCACCCAGACGATCGTCGATAACCTGTCGCGCATCGTCGACGGCTCGGCCGAGCCGAAGGAAGCCCTCGACGACGCGGCCGCCGATGTCGAAGGCATGCTGCCGCGCAGCTGAAGCGCATGACAATCGCGGGTCAAGCCGCCCGCGGTCTCGATCCGGAACCGCCGCATCCCAAAGGGGGTGCGGCGGTTTCGTCTTTGCCGAGGTTGCGCACCGTGCCGCCGGAATGCAGCGCATGCGACAGTTCCAGGTGCCGCAGCGGCGCGTCGTTTTCGACGATATCGAGCAGCAGCGAGGCCGCCGTCGCCCCCATGCTGAGATCCGGCATTTCGATCGAGGTCAGCGTCGGGTTGATGAGCCTGCCGATGGCAATACCGTCGAAGCCGGCAACCGAGACGTCGCCTGGCACCCGCAGGCCCTCGCGGTGGATGGCGCCGATGACGCCGAGCGCGATCAGGTCGTTAGAGCCGATGATGGCCGTCGGCGCGACGCTGCGCAGAACCTGGCCGAGATCCATCTGGTCGTAGCCGCTGACGAAGGACACTTCCACGGCCTCAAGCGGCGCCACGCCGGCCGCCTCCATCGTCTGCAGATAACCGCGGTAACGCAAAAGCGCCCGGTCCGAGGCCTTGAAACTGCCGGAGACATAGAGGATGCGCCGGTGGCCCATGGACAGGAGATGCTCGGTCAGCCGGCAGCCTGCCGCATAGTTGTTGACGGTGACGGCGGCCGGGTAGCGGGCGGTCGGCGGATTGCCGAGCAGCACGGTCGGCGGCAGGTCCTGGGCGAGCGCGGCACTGGTGCCGGCATCGCAGACGGTGAGGATGAGCCCTGTCGGCCGCTCGCCGAGCAGCCCCGCCACGGCATCGGCCTCCTGATCGGGATCGTAGTTCGATTGCGCGATGAGAACGCTGTGGCCGGCAACCAGCATGCGGTTCTGGATGCCCGAGAGCGACGAGGCAAAGACCGGATTGGTCACGCTCGGCACCAGCACACCGATGACCGGCCGCCGGCCGCTGCGCGCCGAAGGCGCGGCTGCGCGATAGCCGACTTCGGCTGCGGCGCGGCGCACGCGAAGGGCCGCCGCCTGGCTGACGGGACCGCTGAGGTTCAGCACCCGGCTTGCCGTCGCCATGGAACATCCAGCTCTGAGCGCAACCTGTTTCAACGTCGTCATCGCCGCACCGTCCGCTTCCGTCGAAGTTTGCAGGCTCTTACGGGGCGATTGTCATGAAATGATGACGGAGAGAGGTCTCAGCCGCGCTTGGGCTGGCGGCCGAGGATCTGGCGCACGCCGTCCCTGGTGAAGGGTTGCGTCAGCTGGCCGACGAAATCGGGCGCGATCTGCCCCTTGATGCCGATATCGGTCGAAGACGGGCGGTCGGGATTGAAATAGGTGCCGAAGATCTGGTCGAACAGCACGATATTCTCGCCGTAATTGGTGTTGCCCTCGCTGATATCCTTCGAATGGTGCCAGCGATGCAGCCTCGGCGTCGAGAAGACGAGGTCGAAAACGCCTGTGCGCATATCGACATTGCAATGGGTCAGGATGCCGATGAAGGCGGTGACGGCGCCAAGCCACCAGAAGACCTGCAGCGGCGCCCCGAGCAGATAGAGCGGGATCTGGCTCAGCGCCACCTTGAACAAAGAATCCATGACATGGAACCGGCCGGTATTGATGACCCAGAGCCGGGTGACGCTGTGGTGCAGCGCGTGAAAGCGCCAGAAGAACAGCCGTTCATGGGCGATGCGGTGTGCCCAGTAGAGGCCGAACTCGGCAATGACGACGGCAAGGGAGGCCTGCAGGATCATCGGCCAGGACGACGGCCAGAGCGAGAACTGCATGGCCGCGACCGGCTGCAGCAGACGGGCGGCGAGCATCGGAAAGATCACGCCGGCAAGCGCCGCTAGCTCGACCAGCCCCTTGGTCAGCACCGTATGGGCAATGTCATTCGCCGTCTCGCCATCCGGCTGAAGCCAGCGCTCTTCATAGGGAATGGTGCGTTCGAGCAGGAAGAGCGAAGACACCGCACCGGCGTAGACGGCCACAAATGCGATCATCGGGGTGTCGCTGGCAAAGGCGAAATATGCGCCCGTCAGGCCGGAGAAAAACACCAGCGGCCAGGACAGATAGGCAAGGACAAGCCTTGCGGCGGCAGCGGCTTTCGACATCGATTTCACGTCCCCTCGTCATTCATAGCGTTCATGCCGGCCGAACCATTGCGCAGGAGCACGAACGGCAGCGGGTCCGAACTCAGATCATCGCCATACTGTACCCAACGACAGGATCCGGGTGCCCAACCCGCATCCCTGCCCCGCCTGTCAAGCGATCGGCAAGGCGAACAAATCACAACGAACGGCATTCGCATAGCCATCAGTCTCGTTGAAGGATGCGGCACGTCCCGAAGCGGAAGATTGCAGGATTACGCGATGGGACCGATCACAAGCCGACGACCAGATTCCTTGCAGTTTTATGACCTTGAGTGAGAAGCCGGACTTCTGCGGCCTGGGCTCCGTCCCTTTCAAGGCGGCGGAGCGCCCGATCGGTTGACGATTGATATTAACCTTTCATTAACCATGGCTCCTTAGCCTCAGGAACGCTGCAACATTCTCCGGCAATTTTTGAGGAGACCAAAATGTCGCTCGTAACCGTGCCCGGTAAAATCCGCCTTTGTGGCACCCACGCTGTTCTGGTCATGGCCGAAGGAAATCTGCATCAGGCCGTATGCATAGCAGGCGATGCTCTTCCTTCCTTCGCTGGTGACATGATCCAAGGCCTCCTGGAGAGGCTTGACCTGTATGAGGGTATCGCCGACCGCAAGTTTGCGCATGGCGAACTGGCCTATGACGGGCGGGTCTGGATTACCTCATCGGACATCGATCCGCGATCTCCGCAAAACCGGCTTTGACAATTGCCTGAAATCCGAAAAAGCCCCTTGGTGGCCACCAACCGGTGACGGCTGACTGGCTTATCCGGTCACGTCACCCTCACGAAGCCGATTGTCCCGGATTAACTCATTAATTAGCAATCTCTTGCATGAGCGGCCGATGATGTTAGCCTCATCGCACCGTTGAGGATTGCATATGACGATTGAAGAGCTGATCGATCTGCAGGAAGAAGGTTCACGGGCCTGCGTGCTTGGATTGAAGGCGCACGAGAACCCCTATCTCGAACCGCACAGGATGCCCACTGACGATGCCGGTGCTCTCGGCGATTGGCTTGCGCGGCACGACGCGTGGAAATTCGCCTGGGAGGCGGAAGACGCCAGTCGTGAAGGCCGGATTGCCACTCACTTCAAGGGACTGATCTCGCTTCCCAAACGGCGGGTGCTCGACGCCTGATCCATTGGAGACCGCGTCCAGGCAGGCCGCGCGCCGAATTCCTCAGCCGTGACGGGAAAGCTCACTTCGTCGAGCGGCTTCAGGAGATCGATGATCAGGCCACGCAACCACTCGTGCTCGCGGTTGCTCATATCGCGTTTGCGCCAGTAGAGATACATGTCGATCAGCGGCATCTCGAACGGCAGGCGGTAAGCCACCAGTCCGAGCTTATCGGCAACCGACAGGGCAAATCGTGCCGGCAGCACGCCGATCAGATCGCTCTGGGCCGCCACGCGGCCGACACCGTAATAGCCCGGCATGGTGAAACGCACATTGCGCGATCGGCCGATCCGCTCCAGCGCGGCATCCTCGAAATGGCTGAAATCGTCGGTGACGGAGAAGATCACATGCGGCAGGCCGCAGAAGAGGTCGAGAGGAAGCACGCTTCCCCATGTTAGGCCGCGCAGCATCGGATGATCCTGCCGTGCGACGACCATATTCGTCGCCTGAAAGGCGCGCTGTTTCTCGATCCAGACCGGCGGATCGATGGAGATCGAAAGCACCACGTCGAACCGGTCCGCCGCCAGCATGGCCGGAAAGCTCGCGGTCGCGGCCGGCAGCATCTTCAGCCGCATGTTCGGCGCGCTCCGCGTCAACAGGTCCGCAAGCTGCGGCATCAGCATCTCGTGGAAATAATCCGACGCCCCGATCACGAACGACCGCTGGCTCCTGGAAGGGTCGAAGCTTCCCCCGCCCGACAATGCGTGTTCGAGGCTTTCGAGCGCTGCGCGCACCGGGACCTGAAGGGAAAGGGCAAAGCCTGTAGGAACGAGAAGATTGCCTTCCCGCACGAATAACGGATCGCCAAGAATATCGCGAAGCCGCCTGAGCGCCGAACTGACGGCAGGCTGGCTGAGGCCGACGGTCTCGCCAACGCGTGTCGTGTTGCGCAGCGACAGCATCGCATCCAACACGCGCAGCAGGTTGAGATCGAAGGCACGGAAATTCATAGGGTGAATACCTGGAATACGAACTGTCGATTTCATTTATGGCCTCGTTTGCGCGAGAAGTCATCTGGCGATACCGGCCGGTCGCGCTCTGGTTCACTTTCCTTGGGACGATCAACATCATGACCCTTTACGCCGACATATTGCCGGCCGGCACGACCGTGTCCTGGCTGCATTCCGTCTATAAGATCCTGCTTACCCCTCATGAGACGAACGGCCTGCTCGGCATGTTCTCCGCTGTCGGCGCGCCCGATAGCGGGCCACCCCGCCACGTTCACGAAAACGAGGACGAAACGATCCACATTGTCGAAGGCGAAGCGGAATTCTGGCTGGAGGGAGAGACCTTCCGTCGCGGGGCCGGCGACACTGTCTTCGTGCCGCGCGGCAAGGAGCATGCCTTTCATATCGTCAGCAGCACGCCCGCACGCTTCATCACCTGCCTCACACCCGGCGGCTTCGAAAGCTTCTTTGCCGCTGCGGCGCGAGATGGCCTGCAAATCCCGCAGCACGGCAAGGAACTCAACGCTCTGGCGGGGCAATATGGCTGCAGGTTCACCGGCCCTCCGCTCCGCCAACGATAATCGCACCGCACATGGTCAGGACGACGCGCCAGTTCCCGATGCCTTCCCGCTCGGCGAAGAGACGGGCGACAGAGGTCCGATCTGCGCCGATCACCTTCCGGTCGCATGGCCCGAGGGCTGGCTTGACGACAGCCTGATGCGCTGGGCCGTCCGGTTATTCAGCATTCGGCTGTGAGCCTGAGGGCCGGACGCGGCCCTCAGGCATATGAGTGAGGCGAGCCGCCACATATTCGTGTCTTGAGACTGTCGGCAGCCTTTGCCAGATTGGCGGCAGCGGCTTCGGGCTGCTTCAAAATCAAAGGGATTGGTTCATGAAACGCGATATTGAAATCACGACGGCCGACGGCGTTGCCAGGGCGTCGATTTTCCGCCCCGAAGGCAGCGAGGGCAAGGTTCTGCCCGGCATTCTCTATTACATGGACGCGCTCGGGCCGCGCGAGGCGACCGACATCATGGGCGAGCGCCTGGCCGATGCCGGCTATATCGTGCTGCTGCCCGATCTCTTCTACCGTTTCGGCTCATACGGCCCCTTCGACGGCTCCTCCTTCGGCAACGAGGCTTCGCGCGCCGAGATCATGAAGATGATCCGCGAAACGACGCAGGAGATGACGAAGAAGGACAGCCGGGCCTTTCTCGACGCGCTCGAAGCCGAAGGCGTTTCCGGCCCGGTCGGCGTCGTCGGTTACTGCATGGGCGGCGGTCGTGCCTTGACGGCAGCGGCCACCTATGCCGACAGGATCGCGGCTGCCGCAAGCTTCCATGGCGGCAATCTGGCAAGCGAAGCGCCCGACAGCCCGCATCGCCTGGCCGCCGGCATCAAGGCGCGCGTCTATATCGGCGTTGCCGGTATCGACGGCAGTTTCCCGCCCGAACAGTCAGCGCGCCTGGCCGAAGCGCTGCGCACCGGCGGCGTCGACCACATCATCGAGAACTATGTCGGCATGTCGCACGGCTGGACCGTTCCCGACCGCGGCGCGATCTACAACGAGAAGGGCTCCGAACGGCACTGGAAGCGCCTGCTCGAGCTTTTTGCGGAAACGCTTTCCTGACGATCGGCATGCGGGAACGGCGCACGGCAGCCCGGCACTTCGGCAACGGGCCTGCGGTTTCATGACGCAGCCGTGAACGCCCTGCGATTGAAAATGCCGCTGGCCGGCCTAACATCAGCCCCATGAGCGGATTGCGGGCGCGCCTGGCGCAACAGCGAGTGATGGCCGAAAGCTTTGATGTGCCGCCTGGCGGCGGCGCATTCGTGCTGCCGCATCTGGCGGTCGGCCTCTTCCTCAACGACCAGCCGGACCACCGGATTGCGGTCGGATCGGATCGTCGCAGGCCGGTGCCGCTTGCGGCCGGCGAGGGCTGGATATTGCCGGCAGGCGCATCCGGCATCTGCGAATATGATGCCCCACTCTCCTATCTGAGGCTCGCACTGCCCGCGGCCTTGCTCGCCGATGTCGGCTTCGAGCGCGCACGGGATGCAGGCCCGGTTGTCGGCCGCATCGATCCGCTGCTGGCCGGTCTGGCGCGCCAGGCGGTCGCGTCGGCGAAAGAACCGGCATCGCTCTACCGCGACACGATGGAACTCGCGCTTGCCGCGCATCTTGCGCATCTTCTGTCGCCGCGAGCGGCCGGGACGGCAGCGGCCGACGACCGGCGCCTGCAGCGCGCCGTCGCCTATATCCAGGACAATATTGCCGAAGACCTGTCGCTGGAGGAGATTGCGGCCGAGGCCGCGTTCAGCCGCTTCCATTTCGTGCGCGCTTTCCGCAATGCTTTCGGCACGTCGCCCTACCAATATGTGATCCGCGAGCGGATGGAGCGTGCCGGGATCCTGCTCAAGACGACGCGGCTGCCGGTCGCGGAAGTCGCAGCCCGGGTCGGTTACGGCGACGTCTCCCGTTTCGGCCGGCATTTCCGGCGCCATGCCGGCGTCACACCGGCCGCCTTCCGCATGGGCTGACGGCCGCAAAGCGCAAGAAAGGCCCGTCCTTCGCCAAGAATGACGCCTGTGGCCGGCGCCCCTTCCTGCCAGATTTCCTTCGACGCCAATGAGGAGCGGATGGAGGATTTGCCATGAGACGCCTTGTCCTTTCGACGATCGGTGCGGCCCTGATGAGCGCCGGCGCCATTGCCGCCGATATAGAGACGCGGCCTGTTTCCTTCGAGAATGAGGGGACGACGCTCGCCGGCACGCTCTACCTGCCGGCCGATTTCCGGCCGGGCGAGAGGCGCCCCGGCGTGCTGGTCACAGGCGCCTGGACATCGGTGAAGGAGCAGATGTCGGGCCTTTATGCCCGCGAGATGGCCGAACGCGGCTTCGTGGCGCTCGCCTTCGATTTCCGCGGCTGGGGACAATCGGGCGGCGCGATCCGCTTCAAGGAAGACCCGGCCGCCAAGACCCGGGATATTTCGGCCGCCGCCAGCTATCTCGCCGGCCTGCCGGAGATCGATGCGTCCAGGATCGCCGGTCTCGGCATCTGTGCGTCCGCCGGCTATATGGCGGCGGCCGCGACCGGGAACGCGCATTTCCGAAGCGTGTCGCTGGTCGCCCCCTGGCTGCACGATAGCGGCATCGTCGAGCAGGTCTATGGCGGCAAGGACGGTGTCAGCAGGCTGATCGCCCTGTCGCGCCGGGCCGAAGAGGCCGAACGGAACGGCCAGCCCCGGGTCATCACCGCCGCCAGCATGACCGACGAAACCGCGCTCATGTATCGGCTTCCCTATTACACGGAGACGGGCCGCGGGCTGATCCCCGAATATGACAACCGGTTCAACCTCGCCTCCTGGGAGCCGTGGCTGACCTATGATTCCGTCTCGCTCGGCAGCCGTCTCGACAAGCCGGTCCTGATCGTGCATTCGGAGGCGGCCGCCGTGCCGCAGGGCGCCCATGCCTTCATCTCGCGGCTGACGGGCGAGGCCAGCGAGCTTTGGCTCGACAATGTCAGCCAGTTCGATTTCTACGACAATCCGACGGATGTCTCACGCGCCGCGGATGCCGCAGCCCGGCATTTCCGGCGCATCAACGCACGCTGACCGCACCTTTCCCCAACCTGGTTTCAAGGAGAGCCCGATGAAGCGCCTGACCCTGATGACGGCGATCTGCTTCCCCTTTGCCTGCCCCGGCACGGCAGGCGCCGAGCCGATCGGCATCGACGACCGCATGGCCATCATCGATCGGATCACGGATATCGCCGCCGGCGCCGACCGGCATCAGTGGGATCGCGTGCGCGGCGCATTCGCCGAGACGGTCACGCTCGATTATACCGGCCTCTGGGGCGGCAAAGCCACGAGCCAGAGCGCCGACGAGGTGGTGGCCCAATGGTCGGGCTTCCTGCCGGGCTTCGAGCGGACGCTGCATCTTGTCGCCAACCACGCCATCGTCGCGGCCGGCGAGACGACGGCAACGGCCGAGGCCGATTTCCAGGCCGTCCATCGCATCGGCGCCGATAGCTGGACGCTGATGGGCCACTATCACTACGAGCTTGCAAAACGCGACGGCGCCTGGAGGGTCACGCGGCTGACCATGACGCCGACGCATGAGACCGGCGACCGCGGCCTGGTGGACCGTGCCGCGGCGCGCGCCAGGGCCTCTCGCTGAATAATCCCCTCTCGACCCAAGGAGACCGATATGCGCATTTCACAGCTTCCCGCCATCGCCTTCGTGCTGTTTTGCGCAGGCGCATCCATGGCCGCCGGTCCCGGTGAGAACAGGCCCGGCGAGAACAGGCCCGATGAAAACAGAAAGGTGATTGCCGATTATTACGCTGCCTATGCCAGCGGCGACATGAACCGGGTCGCCGGCTTCTTCGCCGACGATATCGAATGGCATATTCCCGGCCATCATCCGCTTGCCGGCACCAAGCGCGGCAGGAGCGAGGTCGCCGCCTTCTTCCGGGAACTCGGCAAGTCCGGCTTCCGGGCCGAACTCATCGCGCTGGCGGCCGACGAAAACTGGGTGGTCGACATGCATCGCGGCTGGTCCAATCGCGAAGGTGGGGCCAATGTCGATACGGTCTGGGTGCTTGCCTTCCGCATCGAGGACGGCAAGATCCGGGAAGCCCGCAATTTCGCCTTCGACCAGGCCGCGGCCGACAGTTTCTTCTGGCGGACCTATCCGCTGAAACCTCTGCCTGAACGACTGGCGCAATAGGACAGATGCGCAGACCGGCCTATCGGCGGCGATGGTGCCGGACCATGCCTTCAAGCGCGGGGGCCGCGGCGCGGGCGACCGCCATCAGGGCGTCCTGCCCGCCGCCGTCGCGGGCAAGCAGCGACATGCCGTTCTGCAGCGTGGCAAAGAAGACGGCAGCGGCGGCGCAGTCGAACGTATCAGCCAGTTCACCCTCACGGACGGCGCGCTCGAACCTTTTCATGATCTGGCTGATGTTTTCGGCGCGGCGCAGCCTGAGATCCTCGCCGATTGCCGCGATCTCGCTGGCGGCGGGATTGGAGCCGAGCACGATCATGCAGCCGGGGGGCTGGTCCGGGCGGCTATAGGCGCGGGCGGTATTGACGAGGAAACCTTCGATCGCCGCGGCAATCGTCTCCCCCTCGTCGAGGGCGTTCCAGATCTCGTTGTTGACCGTTGCCTGATAGAGATCGAGCGCTTCGGTAAAGAGCGCCTCCTTGGAGCCGAAGGCGGCATAAAGGCTCGGCGGCGCGATGCCCATGGCCTGGGTCAGGTCGCTCATCGACGTCTCCTCGAAACCCTTCTGCCAGAAGAGATGCATGGCGCGCGAAAGCGCCTGCTGCCGGTCGAAGCTTCTCGGGCGTCCGCGCTCGCTCATTTCGGGTTTCCTCAGCCTGCCTTCCCCAGCCCGGTCGGCTTCCATTCTGTATCGATCAATACATAAATCGCTTGACGGCGGGATGCAATCGCAGCATGAATTCTGTATCAATCACTACAGAAAGGAAAACCATGTCTGTCCTTGACGGAACACTGCCTGTTCTGAAGGGAAAAGTTGCGCTCGTCACCGGCGGCAGCCGCGGCATCGGCGCTGCGATCGCCAGGCGGCTTGCGGCCGATGGGGCCGCGGTCGCGCTGACCTATGTGAACGGGGCGCAGGCGGCCGCCAAGGTCGTCAGGGCGATCGAGGCCGCAGGCGGAACGGCGCTTGCGCTCAGGGCCGACGCGGCCGACGCCGCCGAGGTCGAGGCGGCGGTTGCAGCCGTTGCGCAAGGCTTCGGCCGCATCGATATTCTCGTCAACAATGCCGGGATATTCCGCGCCGCGCCGATCGAAACCCTGTCGATTGCCGATTTCGACGCGACCATCTCGATCAATCTCCGCTCCGCCTTCGTGGCCTCGAGGGCGGCCCTTGCCGTCATGCCGGACGGCGGCAGGATCATCTCGATCGGCAGCAATCTCGCGGTGCGGGCCACCTCTCCCGGCCTCAGCCTCTATACGGCGAGCAAGGCTGCGATCGCCGGCCTGTCGCAGGCGCTTGCCCGCGAGCTCGGCCCGCGCGCCATCACGGTCAATGTCGTGCATCCCGGCTCGACGGACACGGACATGAACCCGGCAGACGGCCCGCATGCGCGCGAGCAGAAGGGCCTGATGTCCAATCCGGCGGGTTTTGCCGATCCCGGAGAGATCGCCGATGTCGTCGCCTTCCTCGCCTCGCCGGCCGCCCGCTCGGTCACGGGTGCGGCCTGGACGGTCGATAACGGGGCCAATGCCTGAAACCGGAAAGAAAGGCCCGGCGCAAACCGGGTCCTGATTACGCCGCCGTATGGGCCTCGGCGGCGCTGAGCGCCAGATCCGTGACCTCGCCGGTCGAGGCATAGCCGGAAACGAGCTCGGCGAGCATCAGGCGGGCGGCCGGAATGTCGTTGCGGTCCAGCGCCGCGTCGAGCGCCTTCAGGCGTTTGGAAAGCTCCGGCCAGAAGAGGAAATCCTCGCGCGCCTTCATGATGCGCGGATGCTCGGTCGTCTCGGGATTGTCGCCGATCAGCAATTCCTCAAAAAGCTTTTCGCCCGGCCGCAGGCCGGTGACCGAAAGCTCGATATCGCCTTCCGGGTTGTCTTCGCTGCGCACCGTCAGGCCGGAAAGATCGATCATCCGGCGGGCGAGATCGGCAATGCGAACGGGCTCGCCCATGTCGAGCAGGAAGACATCGCCGCCATCGGCCATGGCGCCGGCCTGGATGACGAGCTGCGAGGCTTCCGAAATGGTCATGAAATAGCGGGTAATATCCGGATGCGTCAGCGTCACCGGGCCGCCGTCCCTGATCTGCTGGCGAAACAGCGGCACGACCGAACCGGAGGAGCCGAGCACGTTGCCGAAGCGGACCATGGAGAAATTGGTGTGTGTGCCGGCCGGCCTTTCGGCCGACAGCGCCTGCAGCACCATTTCGGCAAGCCGCTTGCTGGCGCCCATCACATTGGTCGGTCGGACCGCCTTGTCGGTGCTGATGAGAACGAAATTCGACACGCCGTATTTTTCCGCCGCCTGGGCGGTGATCAGCGTGCCCATGACATTGTTCTTGATGCCTTCGACGGCATTCTGCTCGACAAGCGGCACGTGCTTGTAGGCTGCGGCATGATAGAGCGTCTGCGGGCGCCAGCTCATGATGATGTGCTCCATGCGGTCGCGGTCGCGCACGGAACAGAGGATCGGCACGATCTGGACCTTCTGCCGGTCGTAGAGTTCCGAAAGCTTCTGCAGCTCGCCATGGATCGCATAAAGGGCATATTCGTTCTGCTCGACGAGGATGAGATGCGTCGGGCCGCTGCGCAGGATCTGGCGGCAGAGTTCGCTGCCGATCGAGCCGCCGGCGCCCGTCACCATCACCACCTTGCCGAGCGTCGCCTTGTCGAGCAGCTCCTGGCGCGGCGCAACGGCCTCGCGCCCGAGCAGGTCCTCGATTTCGAGTTCGCGGATATCGGAAACGGCGATGCGGCCCTGGGCAAGGGCGGTCAGGTCCGGCAGCGTGCGGACGTTCACCCGCGCCTTGCGGATCTGTTCGAGGATCTCGTTGCGGCGCTGGCGCGATGCCGACGGCAGGGCGAGCAGAACGTTGTGCACGTTGAGCGTCTGGACGAGCATCGGCAGGTCGCCCGGATCATAGATCGGCAGGCCGCCCATGATGCCGCCCTTGAGCTTCGGGTCGTCATCGAGATAACCGACGACATTCAGCTCGGCACTGTTCGTCAGCGCCGCGGCAAGCTGCCGGCCGGAACTGCCGGCGCCGTAGATCAGCACCTTTGCCATCGCGCCCCTGCGCAGGATGCGCTGGTAGGTGTCGCCGAGCCAGTAGCGGATGCCGAGGCGCGAAAGGCCGATGGCGATCAGAAGCAGGAAGGGCTGCAGGATGCCGACGGTGCGCGGGATGCCGGGAACGCTGAGGGCGGTGAAGATCGTGGCGAAGGCAATGCCATAGATCGCGATCGCCTTCAGGACGGCCAGGAAGGCGGCGATGCCGGCATAGCGGAAGATTGCCCGGTACATGCCCATGACGATGAAGATCGGCAGCGCCAGGCACAGCGAGACGAGAACCGCAAGCCATTGCACGCCCGTCAGCACCGTCCATTCGTTCAGGCGGAAACAATAGGCGAGCCAGATCGTCAGGACACAGAAGCTGGAATCGACGATGAGTGCAAGAATGCGCTTGGCCGGACGCGGCATCGCCAAGAGCGGCCCGACCAGTGCCTGCATCGACATCCAGGACCGGCTGGCCGTTGATCCGTCGTTGGAAGGATCATCATGCATGTTTATACTGTCCACCCATCATTCCAGCCTGACTTCTTCTTGTCCTTTTCGATCTTAAGTGCAACCGAAATAATCGTCGGTCGTGCAAGCAACCTGTTTATAACCTTAGGTCGTAGCCTCAATGGGTTATGCCCTTGCTGCCCAATACCTTGCCGACCGTCATGGCCAGAATGCGCATATCCATGACGAAAGAGCGGCGCCTGAGATAATCAAGGTCGAACTCCACCTTCTGAGGTATGGGCAGTTCGTCGCGCCCGTTGACCTGCGCCCAGCCGGTCAGCCCCGGCAGCAGCGCATCGACGCCCTTGGCCGTGCGCAGGGCGATGAGGTCGTCCTGGTTATAGAGCGCCGGGCGCGGGCCGACGAAGCTCATTTCGCCCCTCAGGATGCACCAGAGCTGCGGCAGTTCGTCGAGGCTCGATTTGCGCAGGAACCCGCCGATCGGCGTCAGGTAGCGGGAGGGATCCTCGAGCAGGTGCGTGGCGACCGTCGGGGTGTCGATCCGCATGCTGCGGAATTTCGGCATTCGGAAGATCACGTTGCGCCGCCCCACCCGGTTCGACCAGTAAAGCGCCGGCCCCGGCGAGGTCAGGCGCACGCAAACCGCCACGACCGCGATCGGAACGATCAGGATTATGGATGCCACCACAGCCAGGAAAAGGTCCACCGCCCGCTTCAAGTCCGTCCTCGTCTTTCGCTCACTCTGCCCGGCCTCCAGCGGCCCGCCCTGCCCTATCGTTTCCGGCCAATTCACGTCAACGATCCTTTCCTGCCTGCGGGCGCTTTATGCGTTGTTTCTCAGGCATTTGCGGCAATTGGGCCACCGTTTTGCGGCAATGCAGTTCACCCAAGCCATTGACATGACATATCTATCTCACGTTTACGGAAGTCAAATCATCTTTCATTTCCGCCACCTGTTCACGGTTTGAAAAAGCCCGCGTTGTGCAATCGTCCCCATCCATGCGCCGTTTCCGGCCATGACGGGCCGCCATCGCGGCTCCTCAAGCGCGTTCACGCCCTCCTGTGCGCAACCGGACTGTTCTGCCGGACCAGCGCCATCAGCATCGGCCCGAGCGAGAACTCTCCTCGTGCTCCCTTGCGGGTCAGGTCGCGCAGATAGCCGCCCGGCGAGTTGATATGATTTGCCCGTTCGAGCATGCAGGCGATGACGACTGCGGCATTTCCCCGGCCGAAGCTTTCGCAAGCGGCCTGATAGGTCTCGGCGGTGATCCCGAGCATGGACCGGACGGTGACGGCAGCGGTCACGAGATCCCTCCAGCCCCTGATCGATCCTCCCTGCGCATAATCGGCAATCTGCGGGCAGGCCTGCAGGATGAGGGCAAGAGGGAATATCTGCTGGGGTTCGCCGACCCGAATGCTCCCAGGCATGGGTACGTCTGCGGCCGTTTCCACTTGCGCTGCCGGAGAGGATTCTAATTCAAGAGAGTCTATATCTGAATTCTGTATGTGCGGTTCATTTTGAACCACACTGGCGCTCGTTTTTTGGGAATTATCGAAATCTGTCAACAGATTGACGATATCGGCGCGAAGCACTTCGAGCTTCAGGCGCACGTTGTCGAGATCGCAGGCTTCAGGGTTGCGGGGAAGGCAAGCGAGATGACGGGCATAGGTCGTCTCGATGTCGTCCCAGTTGCCGGGAACGCTTTCTTCGATGGCGGCATCGATCAGCTTTCGCACGTCGCGGCGGCAGATCGTCAGCCGCTCTCGGGCGCGCCGGAATGCGATCCGGTCGGCCTCGATCTTCCGCGCCATGGCGGCCAGCTCCTCGCTGCGGGCAAGGAGAGGCGCCAGGCTGAAGCCATAGGCCTCCTCCAGTTCGCCTGACGTCTTGCGGCGGGCAAAACGTTTTCCGTTGGCGCTATCCCTGCGGGTAATCAGCCCGGCATCGACAAGAGCCGCCAGATGCCGGCGCAGCGTGGTGACTGCAATGCCATGCGCACGCACCATCAGTTGCCGGTTGGAGGGAAAGACGACCATGCTCGCCTCACCGGAGAGATGGCTCTCGGGATAGAAGGAGAGAAGGGCGTTGAGGACCGCAAGCGTGCGGTCGGAAATGTCGAGCAGCGGACGTGCTTCGCAGATATCGCGGAACAGCTTCCACTTGTCGACGGACTTGTCCGGCTTAACTGATTCGGCCTGAAGCTGACCTCTCATCAAGGCAAGCGACATCGGCCGCCGCCCGAAAGGCGTCGTTACGAGTCCCGTATCCATCGTGGTTCACCTTATACAAAGGCAAATCATCAGCGCCCGCCAAAACGGCGTTCAAAAACCTTGACAGTGATTCCGGGAAGTGCGATTCTCTGGGTGCTAAACGAGAGAAGAGGGCTTCCGGATGTTTTGTTCGGGGGCCTTTTTCTTTGCCTATTGGCTCCTTTTCCTAACAGTCAAATCCTCGTCAGCAGGCCTAACCTGCCAACAGTTATCGTTGTGACCGGACGGCGCCGAACTCCTCGAAGAGTTCATCCAGCCGGGTCGTGAGATAGTCGGCAAAGTCAGGCACCATACGCTCGTCGAACGTGATGCGCGTCTTGGTGCCGGAGCGCTCGATCTGTGCCGCCCTCTGTCCTTGCCGTGTCTTCCAGGTTTCGGCCGCCGCCTTTTTCGCGTCACGGGCGGCCATTTTCGACAATATGCGTTGCAGCCGCTGATCGCTGTCGAGATCGGCGAAGCCTTCGTCCTCGATGATCGCCTCGACCTTCTTCGGCGAGGAAGAAACGGCATCGACGAGCGCCAGCCACCGGGCGCGGCCGGCTTTCGGTGCCGGGCCGATGGCCAGGATCACGGTCTGCGGCACGCCACGGGCAACCGAGATGTAGCGGCTGAGATCGGCCTTGTCGGTGGAGAGCGCCGCCATGATGACATCCCGCGCGTAACCCGCCTGTTCCAGGCGATGGGCAAAGAGCGCCTTCTCGATGAAGGAAAGATCCTGCCGGTCGAGATTTTCCTTGCCCTGGGCGATGACCAGTTCGTCGTCGCTGAGATTCTGTACGATCGCCTTGACCTTGAGCCCGAGCTTTGCCGCGGCGCGCAGACGGCGACGGCCATAGGCGATCTGGTAATGCCCGTCCTTTTGAGGGTCGGGACGTACCAGGATCGGCACCTTCTGCCCATGTTCGGAAATGCTCGCCACCAGCGCATCGAAATCGGCGTCGCGCTCGATCGGGATGCGGTCGCTGATCGAGGAATTGGAAATATCCGACGGCTCGATTTCCAGAACGGAGAAACCGGAGGAAATCTGCGCCTGCAGGCGGCCGGCGGCGCGCGCCGCCTCCGTCATTTCCTGCAGCGACGCGCCCATGGCCGAAACCGCTCCGGTGCGCACGCGCTCCGGGTTTTTCTCGACACCGGCCGAAGGCAGCGGCGCATCCGCCTTGCGCATGAAGATCGAATTGAGAGTATCGCGTCGGCTCATCAATTCTCTCCTTTCCGGTCAGATACGGGCAAGCCGGACGGGCGCAGTTGGGAGCTCCCAACGCGTTTGCGGATGGCCGCCAGATGGAGGGGCTCTTGCCGGATGCGTTCACGGCAACGGCCTCCGTTGGGAGCTCCCAACAGAGTGGCGGCTGTTTCGCCGAAAGCCGACAGATCGGTGCGGATCGAAGGGAACGTCATGTGCGCCCCCATGCCTGGCGGATCAGCGCCTCGACCTCGCCGTTGACGGCATCGAGAGCTTCCATCGCCCGGTCATAGGTCGAGCGTGTCAGGTTCTCGCGGCCGATCTCATAGAGCGTCTGCTTGGTGAGGCCCGCATCGGAGACGGCTGCCGATTTCACCATGGCGTTGATCATGACGTGATCGTCGAACAGGTTGCGCAGGAGGGCTGCGACCTTCGTCTGCGGCGCGTCCTGCGGTTCGTAGCGGGTGAGCAGGTAGCGGATGAAATCGTAGTTGAGTTCGCCGCCGGCTTCGCGCACCACCGAGAGAAGGTCGTGCGTCATCAGCAGGAACTGGCTCATCGAGGCCACGTCCAGCATCTGCGGATGCACAGTGACGATCATCGAGGTCGCCGCGCAGAGGCCGCTCAGCGTCAGGTATCCGAGCTGCGGCGGGCAATCGAGCACGACGACATCGTAGTTTTCGGCGACATCGTCGAGCGCCTTGGCGACGCGCATGAAGAAGACGCCCTCGCCATCCCTGGAGCCGCGCATCAGCGCGCGCGGCGTCGTATGCTCGAACTCCATGAGTTCGAGATTGCCGGGGATGAGATCCAGGCCGTCGAAATAGGTATTGCGCACCACGTCGGAGAGCGGGCGCCGCTCGTCGTCGTAACGGATCGCCGCATAGAGCGTCTCGTTGGAGCGGACATCGGTTTCCGGCATGACGCCGAGCATGGCGGACATGCTGGCTTGCGGATCAAGGTCAAGGGCGAGCACGCGGTAGCCCTGCAGCGCAAGATATTGCGCAAGATGCACCGAGGTCGTGGTCTTGCCCGATCCGCCCTTGAAGTTGGTGACGGCGATGACCTGGAGATGTTCGTTCTCCCTGCGGCGCGGCAGGAAATCATGGGCCTCACGCCCGCGGGCCGAGGCCGCAAGCAGAACACGCAGTTCGTTGAGCTGGCGCAGGGAATAGAGACGCCGGCCGTTGCTGGCGACATCGGGCTGCGGGCCTTCGCCGGCAAGCGTCATCTTTCGCAGGGTCGAATCCGACACGCCGATCAGCTTGGCCGCCTCGCCGGAGGTGAACCGGCGCAGCGTCTTGCTGGCGGTCGGCGGAAACAGGGCTTCGCTGATCGCCTGCAGCTGCGAGCTGATCGTCGACGCATGGGCGCCGATCGTCTCATCGACGCTACGCTGAAGGGTCCGAGAAGTCCTTTGTGCCTTGCTCACGCTCTAATCTTTCATCACGGAAAAACGCCAGAAACGGCTTTTTAAGCGTGACGATTACCGATCGCAGCGATTCTGGCAAGGTATTCCGATGAAACAAGGCCTTAGCGGGGGCGCCGGAGATCACGAGTTTACGACAGGGGGATTACAATTTCCTCTGATATCTCCATCAGTTAACAGAAATCCGATTCCCTTTGCAAAGCTGTGCCATCCTCACATCATTTTTTGCGCCCGGCATGGCGGAGCCGGCCTTTTGATCCCGCAGACGACACCTCGCGCATCCCCTTGAGAAGAATCAGCTATTACCGATTTCTAATCTTTGCCGGCAAAGGAACTGGCGACACAGCGGACCGGGTGGCCCGCTCCCGCAATCCCATCGGCCCTGACGAGGCTGCACAAGCGCGCCTGCCTCCCGCGTCCGGGAGGCAGGACCGGTGAGGTGCCGCCTCTGTGCGGGAGGGGAGCAGGCGCAAGGATCGGGGCGAGGCCTTATTGCGGGGCCGGTCGTATCAAAATCGAACAGGCTGTGGCGGAATCAATCCGCGAAATGGATTCCGTTTCGATGAAAGATGTCAGAAAAAACAGCGAGTTAGAAAAGCGCAAAACATGCTGTCCGAAGCTCGCGGAAACCGCTCCTCCGAGCCCGTCTCCCTGGGCCATCTTTATAAAAGATCCGGCGTGCTTTCGCAATGGCTGGCATGTTTCTATCCCCAGCAGACAGGGGGAGGCCACGATGCTGCCTGCCCTAGCCTCGGAATGTGTAGCCGGCAATCGAGGCCGGTTTCATCTCGATCGAGAAGCCGGGGCGTGTCGGCGGCATATAGGCGGCGCCCCTGATGGTGCAGGGGTCGAGGAAATGTTCATGCAGATGGTCGACATATTCGATGACACGGCCGTCCTTCGTGCCTGATACCGCCACATAATCGATCATCGACAGGTGCTGCACATATTCGCAGAGCCCGACGCCGCCGGCATGGGGCCAGACGGGCAGGCCGAATTTCGCCGCCACCAGCAGCACGGCCAGCACCTCGTTCAGTCCGCCCATGCGGCAGGAATCGATCTGCACGATATCGATCGCGCCTTCGGCGATGAACTGCTTGAACATGATGCGGTTCTGGCACATCTCGCCGGTCGCGACCTTCACCGGCGCGATGCCCTGGCGTATCTTGCGGTGGCCCGCAACGTCGTCGGGGCTTGTCGGTTCCTCGATGAAGAAGGGCTTGGCGAAGGCGAGCTGCTTGACCCAGTCGATTGCCTGGCCGACCTCCCACACCTGGTTGGCGTCGATCATCAGATAACGGTCCGGGCCGATCACCTCGCGGGCGATCCGGAGGCGGCGGATATCGTCCTCAAGGTCGCGCCCGACCTTCATCTTGATGTGGTTGAAGCCGGCATCGATCGCTTCCCGGCAGAGCCGGCGCAGCTTCTCGTCCTCGTATCCCAGCCAGCCGGCCGAGGTCGTGTAGCAGGCATAACCTTCCTTCTCGAGCGTGGCGATACGCTCGGCCTTGCCGGTTTCGGCTCGCCTGAGGATGGCGATCGCCTCGTCGCGGGTCAGGACGTCGGTGAGGTAGCGGTAATCGACGATGTCGGCGATTTCTTCTGCCGGCATGTCCGCAACGAGGCGCCAGACCGGCTTGCCGGCCTCCTTGGCAAGCAGATCCCAGACGGCGTTGACGATAGCGCCGGTCGCCAGATGGATCGCGCCCTTTTCAGGCCCGATCCATCGAAGCTGGCTGTCGCTGGTCAGGTGTCGCCAGTATCTGCCGGGATGGGCGAGCACGTCCGAAAGCTCGGTGCCGACGACCAGATGCCGCATGGCCTCGATCGCGGCGCAGCAGATGTCGTTGCCGCGGCCGATGGTGAAGGTCAGGCCGTGACCGGCGAGATCCTTCCTGTCGGTCTCAAGGATCACATAGGCGGCGGAATAATCGGGATCGGGGTTCATCGCATCGGAGCCGTCGAGGCTTTGCGAGGTCGGAAAGCGCAGATCGAAGACGCGGAGGTCGGTAATGCGGGTCATGGTGTCTCTCCCGTCTGGCCGGGGCCGTTGGGCGGCCGGCATCCGCTCGTGCGGATGCCGGCCGGGGAATGGTTCAGATCGTCCATCCGCCGTCGATGGCATAGGCCTGGCCGGTCGTGTAGGTCGCGCCGGCGAGATAGACGGCGAGATCGGCGATCTCTTCCGGCGTGCCGAGGCGGCCCAACGGCTGGCGGGCGATGAAGGCGGCGCGCGCCGTCTCGTAATCCCCCTGGGCGCGCATGCGCTCCTGCAGCGAGGGGCTTTCCACCGTGCCGGGGCAGATGCAGTTGCAGCGCACGCCCTGCGCGACGTAATCGGCAGCGACCGACTTGGTCAGCCCGATCACGGCTGCCTTGGTCACGCCATAGGCGAAGCGGTTCGGCACGCCCTTGATGCTCGAGGCGACCGACGACATGTTGATGATTGCGCCATCCTTGCGCTCCAGCATGCCGGGCAGCACCGCGCGGATGGTGCGGATCATCGCCTTGACGTTGAGATCGAAGGCAAATTCCAGGTCGGCATCCTGCATCTCCAGCACCGAACCGTTATGGACGACGCCGGCGCAGTTGAAGAGAACGTCGACGGCGCCGATCTCGGCCACCAGCGTCTTGACCGCATCCTCGTCGAGCACGTTCAGCTTGTGAGTGGCGATCCCGGTCCCGGCGGCCAGGGCTGCCAGCGCATCCCTATTGATATCGGTGGCGTGCACCCTGGCGCCGGCAGCGGCGAAGGCGAATGCCGTGGCGCGGCCGATGCCCTGACCGGCTGCGGTGATGAGAACGGTCTTGCCGGAAAGATTGCTTGTCATGTCATGGCCTCTTCGGGGATTTTCGCGCGCTGGCGGTGATGCTGGAACCTGTCTCAAAAGGATCGGTCGTGAAGGCCGCGCCCGGTCGAACGCCCTCTCCGGCGAGGCCGCGCCGGGCCGCCGGTTTCGATATCCATGCGCTGCATGGCATCCTCCCTCTCCCCTTGTCTCCTGTCTCGCCGGAGCGGGACTTTCCGGGAATTGCGGCGTCCGGCGCCAGAAGCACGCCGGACATCTCCTCACGCTTGATTTGTCTGTTTATAGACAAACAGACGATGGCTCCACGGTCAAGCGAACTTTTTCTTTTCCGCTGCCCTGTCTGCGTATATGCAGAGTGATATTCACAGGAGAGAAAAATGGAGACCGAAGAGGCAGATCGCTATCGCGCTCCGGCGCTCGACAAGGGTCTCGACATTCTCGAACTTCTGGCAGGCGTCGACAGCGGCCTGACGCAGGCGGAAATCGCCAAGCGGCTGGAGCGCAGCCCGAACGAATTTTACCGCATGCTCGACCGGCTGGTAAAGCGCGGTTACGTCACGCGGCTCGACGGCGACCGCTATTGCCTGACGCTGAAGCTCTTCGGGTTGGCGCAGCTGCATGCGCCGGTGCGCCGGCTTGCCTCCTACGCCACGCCGCTGATGCGCGATCTTGCCCAGCGCTCCCGCCAGGCAAACCATCTTGCCGTCTTCGACCGGGGCTCCGCCGTCGTCATCGCCCAGCAGGAGGCGCCCGATTATTGGGGCCTCTCGATCCGCGTCGGCTCCCACATCAGCCTCTTCGACACCGGCTCTGGCCATGTGCTGCTTGCCTTCCGCAGCGACGAAGAGCGCGAGATGATGATTTCCGAACATGTGCGCAGCCGCGAAGACGCCGATCTCGGCCCGGAATTTTACGAGCGGCTGAACCAGATCCGCGAGCGCGGCTACGAGATGATGGCAAGCGCCCAGACGGCCGGCGTCTACAATCTGTCGGCACCGGTCCTGGGGCCGGACGGGCGCGGCATTGCGGCGCTGACCTGCCCCTATATCGCGCTGGTCAACGCGCCGGCAGCGCCCGACATTACCCAGGCGATCGCCATGGTGCAGAAAACGGCGGCCGAGCTTTCCGCGCTCGCCGGCGCCACGATCGCCGTGCGGGGTTAGAGCGAGCGGAATTTTTATTTGAACAATCCATTCACCAAGGATAGGTTGCTGCCAACCACTCTTTGGAGGAGAAGAGCGTGTTCATCGATACCCATCTGCACGTCATCGACCGGTCGGCGCTGAGCTATCCGTGGCTTGCCAATGTGCCCGATCTCGATCGCGATTTTCTTTACGGGACCTATGCGGCCGAAGCCAGACGCTGCGGTATTGCCAAGGCGCTGCACATGGAGGTGGATGTCGATCCGGTCATCATGCAAGCCGAGACCGATTATGTCGGCCGCCTCGGCGATCTGGTGGCTGGCGCCATCGTCGCCTGTCGGCCGGAGGAAGCCGGATTTGCCGCCTATCTGGAGCGTCAGAAGGCCGATCCCTTCGTCAAGGGCTTCCGGCGCGTTCTGCATGTGGTGCCGGACGACGTTTCGGAAGGCGCGCTTTTCCGCGAGAATGTCAGAAGGCTTTCCGGCACCGGACTGACCTTCGATCTCTGCACGCTGCCGCATCAGGTCGGCAAGGTCCTCGCGCTCGCCGATGCCGCCCCCGATGTGCAGTTCGTGCTCGATCATTGCGGCAATCCGGATATCAGGTCGAACGCATTCGAGCCCTGGAGCCGCGGCATTGCCGAAATCGCCCGCCGGCCGAATGTCGTCGGCAAGATTTCCGGCATCGTCACCAATGCCGATCCGGCAAGCTGGACGGCGGAAAACCTGCGGCCCTATATCGAGCACGTCATATCGAGTTTCGGCTGGGATCGCGTGGTCTGGGGCAGCGACTGGCCTGTCTGCACGCTGGCAAACGGCCTTTCCACCTGGGTTGCGGCCACCCAGGCAGTGCTGTCGGGCACGGCGGAAACGGAGCGTTCGCGGCTGCTTTTCGCCAACGCCCAGCGTTTGTGGAAGCTCTGAACCTCACTGGGGTTCGCCCCTTTCGCGTTCAATTCTGGCCGATTCCCGTCTGAAGCGATCTGTCGCGGCGTGCAATCCGCAGGGGCTCTCGGATGGCGCGATGTTTTGCCCAGGCTAAACTACATCCAAACAATTGCTAGGTTGAACCAACTCGGCTAAAAGTTGTTGTTGCCGGGCGTGTAAGTTGTCGGCCCGGTTTTCGCAGGAGGGAATATCAGATGAAAGAAGAACCGCATTCCGTGGACGTTCACGTCGGCAAGACGATCCGCATACAGCGACTGCTGAGAAAGGTTTCTCAGACGGAACTGGGCGATCGTGTTGGCGTGACCTTCCAGCAGATCCAGAAATACGAAAAGGGCTCCAACCGCGTTTCTGCCAGCATGCTCGTCGAAATCGCCGGCGCGCTGAACGTCGATGTCAGGACCTTCTTCGACGACCTGACGGCGCCTGCCGCCAATGCGAACGATAATCCCGCTCCGAGCGAAGAATTCGTCATTTCGCGTGAGGGCGTACAGCTCAACGCTGCCTTCTTCTCGATCAAGAACGAGCAGCTCCGCAAGAAAATCCTCAAGCTCGTCCAGGCGATCGCCAATACCGAGCAGATGGAAGCCGACGCCGCGGAATAGCACGCCGGCCTGATTTTCTGGCGCTCAGCGCACCCTGCACCAGGGCTAATGGCGATCGATCACGATCAGATTTTCGCCAGCGTCCTTCATTGCGATCTTGGCTTTGCTGCCGACGAGTTTTTCGAGGTTCGCATCGAGTTCCCTGTCCGGATCGATGCCGTCCCAATCGATGACGACCTGCAGCAGCGCCATGTTTGTCAGGTGCATGAGACTGCGCAGCTGAAGTTTTTCAGCCTCGTCCCTGGCTGCCGACAGCAGCCGGAAGAGTCTTGCGTATTCTCTGCCCGCACCTTCGTCCCTTGTTTCGAACATTGTTTCCGCCCTCGACAACAGTCATTTCCCCCACCCGAGGCACATTGGGCCTGGAACCGTTATTCGAGCGTTACAGGCTGCATCTGCTGCGTGACTTCGGCCTGCAGCAGCTCGAAATGCGAGGTCGCCGCAAAGCGCCAGTCACGCTTCGCTAACGCGAATTCTCCCTTTTTCAGCCATTCCAGCACGAGCCTTGCGTCGCCACGTTTGCGTTCGACGCGATTGGCCCGGATGGCGGCCAGGATCTGTTCGCGCCGCAGCTTGCGGGCAAAGTGCGACTCTTCGACCACCCTGGCATAGGTCCGTTCGGAAAAATGCAGGAAGCGGCCGGCCAGCAGCAGCTTCTTGCGCTCGCTGACGGTAATCTCGCCTCTCGCATGCAGGCCCTCGATCGTCGGCTCGAAATCGACCCAGGGGACCGAAAGCGGCAGCCAGCCGAGTTCCTGCGGCGCATGGACGAGGGCGACAGCCTCGTCGTCCATCAGGTCGCCGGATTCGTAATCGTCGAAGATCGAGCCGATGCCGACCATGCCGAAGGCGGCGCATTCGGCAGCGCGCAGTGCCCCCATGCTGGCGCCGCCGGCAACGGCCACACCTTTCTCCAGCGCAAAGAGGATTTCCTTGTGCCAGACGGATGGCAGATCGCCGAAATAACCGTCGACCAGACCGATCGCGGTCGCCCCTTCATGGACGGCCTTGAGGATGTCGCCGCAAGCGGCAGGCGGGCGGAAGTCGATATCGGGATGCTCTTTGCGCGCTGCAGTGATCTCGCTTGCAAGGCTCGGGCCGACGAAGAGGATCTTCATGCTGCGGCCTCCCGGATGACACTGACGGCGCGCAGGCCGAGCTGGATGTACTGGCCGCTGATATCGACCTCCAGGCCCGGCACGATCATGCGCACGACGCAAACCGGAAGCGCCGGATGCGGCAGCGGCACGGCGACGATCTGGCCGATGCCCGCCGCCCTCAGCCGGCCGGCTATGTGGCGGATCGTGTCCTGGATCGTTGCCGGGCGCTGCGGGCGCATGGGGAAGGGTTTCAGCGCCGCGTCGTCATTGCAGAGATCGACGACCTGGCGCATGCCGGCGCTGCGGTCGATCCGCTGGTAGATCTTCGGCGAGAAATCGTCGCGGCTGCCGGCGATCGCCGTCAACCGGCTCTGGGCGGCCTCGGTGATGGCGCGAAGGGCGGCACGGACGGGATCGGGATGGCAGCCGCAACCGCCGCAGACCTGCGCCCAGCGTGCATCGACGCGGTCCGAAAGGTTGCCGGGAATGATGATGGCGAGAAAAGCCGGCACAGCGATATCGGTGGTCATGTCGATCAGGAGCAGGCGCATGCCGGCCTGACGGATGCGATCGACCATGACGTCGATCACGGCGTCGCCGAAGGCGAGCGGATCGATGCGGTTCTGCTTGAGCTGTTCGGGAGATTTGAGCTGGGTCAGCGCCCAGGCATCGCGCTCGACGAGCTCACAGAGCCCGTGCAGCACGGCCTCGGCCGGCGTATTGCCCGACGCAAGGCCGTCGCTCGATTGTTCGAAACCCGGCGGGCGTTCGCCGCGATGGTCGAGGCCGACCAGCCACCAGGGCACGAACGTGGTGCTGCCCGAGAGGAGGTCGTAGCCGGAGCACCAGGGGATCTGGCCCTCGCCGATCTCGTCGGGCGCGCAGCGCGCCACGCTGTCGAGGTCGATCATGGCGGCCCGCTCGGCTTTCATGGTCGCGACACTCGCAAGCGTCAGATCGGCGGGAGCGATTTCGGCGACGCGGGTTTCGATCGCTTCCATGGCCGCCGAGGTCATCGCTGCTTCCTTGTCGATGCCCTTGCCCTGGAAGACCGACAGCGTATGGCTGTTCGGCCGCGTGGCGAAGGCAACCGGAATGTTCAGCACGTCGAGCCCGGTCAGCAGCCCCACGCGGGTGATGCCGAGATCGCGCAGGTGCGGCTTGATGGCCGCAAGGGTCTGCGCCGGCGTCATCGACCGGTCGTGATAGCTGTTGACGCCTGCCGATGATCTGCTGAGGTCAGCGGCAAGCGTTTCAAGGTCGGCCAAAGCGGGCATGCCGATCGGACCCTTAGCGGAACCTCAGCGCATGCGTCAGGCTTTCAAGGCCGTTTGCCGAAACGTTGAGTTCGTCCTGCTTCATGGCTGCCTTGGCGGCGGCGGAGAAGCGGAGTGCGGGGGCCTGGGTTGCGGCGCTGGTTTCAACGGTCTTCATGGTCTCTCTCCAATAGGTTGGGCGGCTGGTCGCCGTTAACCATTCGAAAAGAGCATTACCTGCGTCATTTAAGCGTTACAGGCTTCGTTAAAAGGCTTTCTATCAGGGAAGACCGGCCAGTTGCAGGCCCCTTATCAAGGGTTCTGTGAAGGCCGGGTCGCGATCGGGGACGAAGTGACGGATCTCTTCGCTGCGGAAATCGGGGAAGTTTTCCAGCACCACGCGCGCGTAGCTCCTGGCTTTCGCGGTGTCGCCGGCCATGGCATGGGCAGCCGCAAGCAGGCGTGCGGTCGCCTGTTTCGACTTTACCGGCTCCAGGGCATCGATCGCCTTTTCATATTCTTCGCGCATGAAGTGGATGCCGCCGAGGTTCCAGTAATAATAGTCCGGCGGCAGCGGATTGAGCTTGAAGGCAGCGCGGCTGAGTTCGAGTGCCCGGTCGAAATCGCCGTCATGGGAAAGCGCATCGGCGAAATCGGCCAGGATGTCGGCATCGTTGGGATTGAGATCCTGGGCCTGCTGGAAGGAATCGAGGCTTTCGTCGAAGCGGCGGCGATAAAGCGCCACGAAGCCAAGCTCGCGATAGGCCCGGCCGCTGTTCGGGTCGGTCTGACGCGCCATCCTTGCGGCGCTATAGGCTTCGTCGAGCAGTTCCCGGTCGTGCATGCCGCGGATCAGCCATTCCATGCCGAGCGCGCGCGACATGCCGGCATGGGCGGGCGAGAAATGCTCGTAACGGCTGAGCGACGACTTGAACCATTTGCGCGCCTGGCGCAGGTGCTGCAGGTCGGTCTGTGAAATCAGCCGCTTGCCCTCCAGATAGAGGCGATAGGCGGAAGCCGGCACGTCGCCGAGCGGCATGGCCAGCTCGTAGCGCTCGATCGTATCGGCAAGCGTCATGACGATGCGCCGGGTCAGCTGGCTGAAGGCTTCGCTGATCTTTTGCATCGCAAAGGGAATTTCGACCGCCCAGAGCACTTCCGACGTCGCCGTGCGCGTCAGCCGGCAGGTGGCATAGACATCCTCGTCGCGGCCCTGGATCGTCACATAGACGGCATAATCGAAGGACAGGTCGAGCGGGCCGATGGTCGGGCGCGTCGGGTCGAGCGCGCGGCTCAGCATCTCCAGGCTCGTATGGGCGGCAATCACCTTGAAGCCGCGCTGCTGGCTGAGGCCGATCGTGACATCTTCGAGCAGCGCACGGCCCACCCGCTCCATCAGCGGATCGGTGAAGATGCTTTCGGGCGGCAGGATGACGATGCGCGGCTGGCCGGCCGGATCGATCAGCAGTTCCGAAGCGGGGCGAAGGCGGTCCGCCGCCGGCTGCGCGGCAGCCAGGATGCCGAGTTCGCGGGCAAGGGCGGTGGTGGCCTCGTCCGGCTCGATGTCGAAATCGTCCTTGAGCTGGCTGCGGCATTTCAGATAGGCCTGACGCGCCGCCGGCAGGTCGTTCATGCGGGCATGGGCGCGCATCAGCGCCCGGCAGGCGATCTCGTTGGCGGGGTCGAGCTCGATCAGGCGTCTGGCGAAGGCGATCTGGTCCTCGTCCGGCCGCTGGTCTTCACTTTCCAGAAGACGGACAAGATGCGCCGAGCGCGCTTCGTTGATGCGCTGGCGCTCGAATGTCAGCCAGTCCTCGGCGCCCTGCGTCGGAGACTTGACGCTTTCAAGCAGTTCGCCGAGCAGGGCGACGCTTTGCTCAGGCCCCAGCACATCCTTCTGCTTGAGCATATCGAGGTCGATCTCCCAGCCGGGCGCAAGGCCGAGATGGGTGCGCGTGGCGACCAGCAAGGGCGGCAGGCCCTCGGGAATGCTCTGTTCGATGCGCGACAGAAGCTGGCGCAGGCTGCCGGCCCGCTTTTCGGGAAGCTCGGATTGCCAGAGCTGGCATCGGATGGTTTCGCGATCGACCAGCGGTTCCGACGACAGCGCTAACATTGCCAGCAGGAAATAGGACTTTTCGGGCAAGGGCAGTTCGGTCCCGGCGGCCAGCAATCGCGGCCTGCCGAGCAGACATAATCTGTTCGCTTTCACTTCCCCGGTTGACCCGTCCATTACGGTTCTCACCTTCAAGGGCCGGAACGCCTGGAGCGAACCGACCGGTTCCATGATGTTAGAGTGAATAGCGCGCAACGGGAAGCGCTTTTGCTTTGATGAGGCAATATTTTCATCGAATATTTACGTTCCGGCCGCTGCCTGCTGCCAACACACTTTACGAATACTGCATATGGGCGCGAGACACCGCCCTGTTTCGGAGCATCATCCCGCCATGCGGATCGGCGCTGCGGCCATATATTCATCCAGCGCCGCCGCTTCCGCGCCCGAGAGATAGAGCCCTTTCTTGCTGCGTCGCCAGAGCACATCGTCAGCGCAGACGGCCCATTCGTTGTCGATGAGATAGCGCACCTCGGCCTCGTAGAGATCGGAACCGAACAGCCGGCCAAGGTCGTCCGTCTTGCGGGCATCGCCGAGAATGACGGATGCTTTGGTGCCGTAGCGGCGGACGAGCCGGCGCGCATGGGCATCGGCCAGGAACGGATAGCGGCCCTTGAGTTTCGTCACTTCCGCCTCGTAGCCCTGCACCGGAAAGTCGCCGCCCGGCAGATGGCTGCCCGCCGTCCACGGCCTCCCCCTGGCACCGATCGCCTCGCCGATCTTCTCCAGCGCATGTTCCGACAGCCGCCGGTAGGTGGTGAGCTTGCCGCCGAAGACGTTGAGCAACGGTGCCTCGCCCGCCTTGCCCTCCACCTTCAGCACATAGTCGCGCGTCGCCTCCTGCGCCTTCGAGGCGCCGTCGTCAAACAGCGGACGCACCGCCGAATAGGTCCAGACGATGTCCTCGGGCCTCACCGGCTCCTGGAAATATTCCGAGGCCGCATTGCACAGATAGGCCGTCTCTTCCTCAGAGATCGCCACGTCCTTCGGATCGGCGGTGTAATCGCGGTCGGTGGTGCCGATCAGGGTGAAATCGCTCTCGTAGGGGATGGCGAAGATGATGCGGTTGTCGGGGTTCTGGAAGAAATAGGCGCGCGGGTCCTCGAACTTCTTCTTCACGACGATGTGGCTGCCCTGGACGAGGCGCACATGGCGGGCCTCGTTATGGCCGAAGGCAGAGCGGATGACGTGATCGACCCAGGGACCGGCGGCATTGACCAGCATGCGGGCCTGATGGCTCTCGCTCTTGCCGGTCAGCGTGTTGACCGTCTCGATCGTCCAGACGTTCTTGCCCTCGCCATCCTTCTCCTGCCTGGCCGAGACGACCTTGGTGCGCGGCATGACCAGCGCCCCCTTGTCGGCGGCGTCGCGGGCGTTCAGCACCACCATGCGGGCATCGTCGACCCAGCCGTCGGAATATTCGAAGGCCTTGGTGAACAGCGCCTTCAGCGGCCTGGCCGCCGCATCGCTGCGCATGTCGAGCACGGCCGTCGGCGGCAGAAGCTTGCGGCCGCCGAGATGGTCGTAGAGGAACAGGCCAAGCCGGATCATCCAGGCCGGGCGGATGCCGCCCTTGTGATAGGGCAGCACGAAACGCAGCGGCCAGATGATGTGCGGGGCCATGGCCCAGAGGATCTCGCGCTCCATCAGCGATTCGCGCACCAGGCGGAACTCGTAATGTTCGAGATAGCGCAAGCCGCCATGGATCAGCTTGGTGGCGCCGGACGACGTACCCGAAGCGAAATCGTTCATCTCCGCAAGCGCAACCGCATAACCGCGCCCAACCGCATCGCGCGCGATCCCGCAGCCGTTGATCCCCCCGCCGATGACGAAAATATCGTGAATACGATCGCTCACACCCAATCTCCAAACCGTCGCCCACAATCAGGGCATTGCGCGTTCCGGTACCGGGGAGGCACCGGGCGTTCCGTATCGCCCCGAAGCCTCAAGCAACCGCAATTGCGCCGCTGCGGGAGCAGCGGTTCATTACTCTGTCAGACTGACGATCGTGCACGTTACGACGGCAAACTACGACGCGATTGAGACAATGATGTAAAGGGGGCGTTCGCAGGCAGAGCGCGCGCCGAAAGTTCGCAAGACATGTCATTCGCGGAGAAACCTCAGTCCCAGTCCGGCCCCCAGTCCGGATCGACGACGCGGTGGTTGCGGTCGATGGTCTCGATGCGGCCTATCTCCTCAGTCGAAAGCGTGATCGCGCTTGCCCTGAAGTTCGAGCGGATGCGCTCCGGCCGGCCCGAAGTCGGGATGGTGCAATAGCCCTTGGCAAGCTCGAAGGCGATCGCCACCTGCTCCGGCGTCGCGTCGTATTTTTCGCCGATCGAGCGCAGGACCGGCTCGTCGGACAACATGCCGCGGGCGATAGGCAGGTAGCAGGTGACGAGGATCCCCTTTTCCTGGCAATGGTTTGCGAGCTTCTTGTTCTGCAGGATCGGGTTCAGCTCGAACTGGTTGTTGGCGATCTTTCCCTTGCCGAGCAGCGCTTCGGTCTGTTCCAGCAGCGCGATCGTGAAGTTCGAGACGCCGATCAGCTTCGTCAGGCCGCGCGCCTGTGCCTCGGCGATCTGGGTGATGTAGACCTCGAGCGGAACGCGGCCGTTGGGTGAGGGCCAGTGGATCAGCGTCAGGTCCACCCGATCGACCTTGAGCGCTTCCAGGCTCTTTTCCAGCGAGGGCACGAGCGCGCCCGGACCGAAATTATCGGTCGAAATCTTCGTCGTCAGGAAAACGTCGTTTCGGTCAAGACCCGAGCGGCTGAGCGCTTCGCCGACTTCGAATTCGGTATCATAGGTTTGGGCAGTATCGAGGTGCCGGTAGCCGGTTTCGAGGGCGCACAGGATCGCATCGATGCCTGTGGGGCCGTTGCGCCCGTAAGTGCCAAACCCCATTAACCGAATAACATCATGTTTTTGCAAATCTATTTCCTCCAATTCGCCTCGCTCCTCCAGCGCGCGTCCAAAGATTTGCAATAGCTTGGGGCCGTGTCCAGCGAAAAACGCCTGCGGAACATGACGCCAAACCGGATCGCGGCCGGGTTTGAACGGCGCCTAGAACGCCTGCGCAACCCGGCGCAATGGCGCAGCGCTTTCGGCAGCGGCTTCGACGAAATCGAGGCCGATATCGAGAACCGGGGCGCTGTGCGTTAGCCAGCCGACCGAGATCAGGTCGACGCCGGAGGCTGCGATGGCCGGCGCCGTTGCCGGGGTGACGCGGCCCGACGCCTCCGTGATCGCCCGGCCGGCGACGATGCCAACCGCCTCGCGCAGCTGGTCGGGCGTCATATTGTCGAGGAGAACGGCATCGACCCCCTCCGCCATCGCCTCGTGCAGCTGGTCGAGCGTGTCGACCTCCACTTCGATCTTGACCATATGGCCGACAGAGGCTTTGGCGCGGCGGATGGCTTGCGAAACGCTGCCGGCAATGGCGACGTGATTGTCCTTTATCAGCACGGCATCGTGAAGCGCGAAGCGGTGGTTCATGCCGCCGCCGGCGCGCACGGCATATTTTTCGAGCGCCCGCAGGCCAGGCGTCGTCTTGCGGGTGCAGACGACGGAGGCTTTCGTGCCGCGGATCGCCGCCACGATGCCGGCCGTCACCGTCGCGATGCCGGAAAGATGGCCGAGGAAATTCAGCGCCGTGCGTTCGCCCGTCAAAAGCCCGCGCGACGGGCCTTCGATGGTGGCGATCACGCTGCCCGGCTGAATGGCAGCCCCATCAGGCAGATGTTGCCGCATCGTGATGGCGGGATCGACAAGCTGGAAGGCAAGCTCCGCCGCGTCGAGACCGGCAACCACGCCCGGCTGGCGGGCGGCCATGACGACCGTCGAGCGATGGTCCGGGGGGATGACGGCAGCGGATGTGATATCGCCGGCAAGGCCGAGATCCTCGGCCAGGGCTGCGCGCACCAGCGGCTCGACAATGACGCGCGGAAGGGAAGCGAGGTTCATCTCAGGCACTCCTTGCAAGGGGATGGGAAGCCGTTGTCCGGGCGATTTCGAAGGCTTCGGCCAGGGTCATCCGCCGCCGCGCGGCTTCCGCACGCTTCAGCGGATAATCGGTACGCGCATGCGCCCCGCGCGATTCCGCCCGAAGGCTGGCGAAGACGGCGATCAGAAGCGCAACGATCGCCGGATCGGCAGCCGGTCCTTCGCCTTCGGCAAGCGGCAGCAGGCTTGCGACGGCGCCGTGAATGGCGCCCGCGTTGCGCAGCACGCCGAGATGGCGTGAAACGATCGGCCGGACAAGCGAAGGATCGGCTGCCGGCGGCAGCGCCCGGAGGGACGCGGGCATGGGCGGTTTTGCCGACGGCGCGGCGAGAATGTCGCGCGCGGCGCGCATGCCCATGACGGCGGCCTCCAGCAGGGAATTGCTGGCGAGCCGGTTTGCGCCGTGCAGGCCGGTGGCGGCCGCCTCGCCGGCCACCCAGAGCCCGGCGACGGAGCTGCGGCCGGCGGCATCGGTCGCCACTCCCCCCATGTGGTAGTGGACGGCAGGCCGCACCGGGATCAGCTGGGAGGCGGCATCGATGCCGGCTTCCCGGCAGAGTGCGTCGATGACCGGGAAACGGGTTGCGAAGTGGTTGCCAAGCGCTGCGCGCGCGTCGAGGAACACCCTGCCGCCACGCGACAGTTCGGCGCTGATGGCGCGGGCGACGACATCGCGCGGCGCCAGTTCGGCTGCGGCCACGCCGGCCATGAAACGCTCGCCATGTTCGTTGACGAGCACCGCGCCCTCGCCGCGCACGGCTTCGCTGACGAGCGCCAGCGGCCGGCGGCGGGAATCGAGCGCGGTCGGGTGGAACTGAACGAATTCCATATCGGCAAGCTCGGCTCCGGCGCGCGCCGCGAGCATGATGCCCTGGCCGAAATTGCCGGTCGGGTTGGTGGTTGCCTCATAGAGCCCGCCGATGCCGCCGGTTGCCAGCACGATGCGCCGTGTCGGCAGGATGACGGCGCCGTTCCTGCCGGCACAGACGAGGCCGGTGACGCCGCTCTCATCCGTCAGGACGCGGCGGGCCTCCAGCCCTTCGAGCACGGTGATGGAAGGCGTGGCAACAACCGCTTCGACCAGCGCGCGGATGACAGCCGCTCCCGAACCGTCGCCTTGCGCATGCACGATGCGGCGCCGGCTATGGGCCGCTTCCAGGCCGAGGGCAAAGCGGCCGTCCGCCGTCCTGTCGACGCGCACCCCTGCCTGCTCCAGTGCGGCAATGGCGGCCGGCGCCTCGGCGACGATGCCGGCGGCGATGACGGGATCGCAAAGCCCGTCGCCGGCAGCAAGCGTGTCGGCCAGATGCAGTTCGGCGCTGTCATCGGCTCCAAGGGCGGCGGCCATGCCGCCCTGCGCCCAGGCGCTCGACGTCTCTGCGCCAAGGCCCGCGCGGGTGATGATGACAACGGGCTCGGGCGCCAGCGTCAGCGCCGTCATCAGTCCGGCAAGGCCGCTGCCGACGATGACGGTGCGGCCGGCAAGCTGGTCGGATATCCCGCTCATGTCGCCCCCGTTCATACCGAAAGCATCCTCTCGACGGCGCGCCGGGCGGCAGCGGCAATCGCGGGATCGACCGTCACTTCATGGCGGTTTTCTTCGAGAGCCGTGCGGATATTGGACAGCGTGATGCGCTTCATGTGCGGGCAGAGATTGCAGGGACGGATGAATTCGACATCCGGGTGATGCACGGCGACATTGTCGCTCATCGAGCATTCCGTCAGCAGCACGACGCGCGCCGGCTTCTTCTGACCGACATAATCGGACATGACGGCCGTGGAGCCGGCAAAATCGGCCTCGGCAACGACATCGGGCGGGCATTCGGGATGGGCAAGAACCGTCACGCCCGGATGGTTTTCGCGCAATTGCCTGACGTCGTCGGCGGTGAAAAGCTCGTGCACCTCGCAATGGCCGTGCCAGGCGATGATCTCGACATCGGTTTCCTTGGCGACATTGCGGGCAAGATATTCGTCGGGGATCATCAGCACGCGCGGCACACCCAAGGATTCGACCACCTGTTTGGCATTGCCCGAGGTGCAGCAGATGTCCGAGGCGGCTTTGACGGCCGCCGAGGTGTTGACATAGGTAACGACGGGCACGCCCGGATGGGCCTGGCGCAGCAGCGCGATATCCTCGGGCGTGATCGAATCCGCCAGCGAACAGCCGGCACCCATGTCGGGGATCAGCACGGTCTTTTCCGGGTTCAGGAGCTTTGCCGTCTCGGCCATGAAATGCACGCCGGCAAGCACGATGACATCGGCATCGACCTCGATCGCCTTGCGCGCCAGCGCCAGGCTGTCGCCGACAATATCGGCCACGCCATGGAAGATCTCCGGCGTCTGGTAGTTATGCGCGAGGATGACGGCATTGCGCCTGCGCTTCAGCTCCAGGATCGCATCGACATCGTCCTGGAACATCATCCATTCGGCTTTGGGAATGACGCGGCTGACGCGATCATAGAGGGACGACGCGGATACAAGGTGGTTCATGGCCGGCTCCATCAATTATGCTCGATTTGAGCATATTATGCGCAAAGAGATATTCTCACGATGAGCATATGTCAATTGCGGGAGAGCGGTAATTTCGTTCCGGCGAGCGCGCGCTCTTCGAGAATGGTCTGGCGGAAGCGGAAAAGCTTGGCCGGCCGGCCGCCGGTCTCGCTTGTCGCCTCACCGGTTTCCTCCACCAGTTCCTGCTGTTCGATCAGGCGGCGGAAATTCTGCTTGTGCAGGGTCAGGCCGGCCAGCGCTTCCACGGCGCGCTGCAACTGCAGCAGCGTGAAGCTTTCCGGCATGAGTTCGAAGACGACGGGGCGGTATGTGATCTTGGCGCGCAGCCGCGCAATGCCGGTCGCCAGAATCCGCCGGTGATCGGCAAACATCGCCCGGCCGAGATTGTCGTCCTTGCTGGCGCCGGCTTCGGAGACGAGACCGGCCTCATAGAGCAGCTCATAACGCTGCAGCGTCAGATCCTCGTTCCAGCCGCCGCCATCGAGCCCGAAGGTGAAATCGGCGCGGCGATGACGGTATTCGCGTCTTGCCGGATCGGCATCGGCCCAGAGGCGCAGGCGCGCGATCAGGTCGTCGAGAATGGCCGGCCGCCCGTCGCGATGGTCTTCCCAGGGGAAATATTCGTACCAGCCATGCCAGCCCGGCCGCCCGGCGCCCGACTGTTCGTTGACGAGGCCGAGATAGCTGATCGAGATGGTGCGCCCGCCCTGGATATCGTTGTTCCGGTCGCGGTCGGCAAAGGTGTAGAGCTGCTCGAGAAAACCGACGGGATGGGCGGTCTGTTCCTGGATCCATTCACGCAGGCCCGATTGCAGCGTGCGATGGCCCATTTCGAAAGGGCCTGATGGCAACGCATCGCCATTGCGGATCGTCATGACGCGCGGCTCATCGCTCGTCACTGCGACGAGAACCGCGATCAGTTCCGCATGTGCAAAGCCTATCGTCACCGGCGCCTGAGAATCTGTTTCTGATGGTTCTATTCTCTGGCATAGGGCATGTCCGATGCCAATGACGGGCGCGCACCCTCCCCAGCAAAGACGTGCGCGTCGAATTGAGAATTACCAAGTATTGGTATATATTGGTAGCAATGCAGGAGGCTTCCTTGTCCAAGAATACATCCATTGCTTTGGGCGATCATTTCGCGGGTTTCGTCGAGCGGCAGGTCGTCGAAGGCCGTTACGGCTCGGCAAGTGAGGTCATTCGCGCCGGCCTGCGACTTCTCGAGGAGCACGAGGCCAAAGTGAAATTTTTACGAGATGCAATCGATGCAGGGATCGATAGTGTCGAGGCCACGGATTTCGATTTCGACGTATTTCTCAAAGACAAGCGTCGAGTTCGGCCCAGATGAAAGCTCAGGTTCTGTCCTGTGTCGAAAGGTGGAAGGTATTTACCCCTCCGCCTCCAGCCGGTGCAGGAAATTGCGCAATTCGGCCTCGTCGATGCCGACGAGATGACGTTTTTCCGGATAGGCGCCGGAGCTGACATGCTCGGAAAATTCGCTGAAGGCGGCGATGCGTTCGCGTTGCAGCCGGTCATATTCGGCGGCGAAGTTGCGATAGACCTTGGCGTGGCGCGGCGTGTGGTCTCGGGTCGTGCCGAGCACGTCGTCGGCGAAGAGATATTGCGCATCGCAGCCCCGTCCGGCGCCCATGGAGATCATCAGCATCGAGGTGCGGCTGGAAATCGCCGCCGCGACGTCGCCGGGAACGACCTCGATTTCGGCTGCGAAGGCGCCGGCATCCTGAAGCGCTTTCGTCTGGCGCCAGACATCGAAGGCGCTGGCCGCGGTCTTGCCGACGGCGCGAAAGCCGCCGGTCCAGGTCGCTTTGGAGGGGATGAGCCCGACATGGCCGCAGACGGGAATGCCCTCGTCGCGCATGCGCCTGATGGTCTGCAGGCTTGCCGCGCAATAGACGGCATCGCCTCCGGCTTTCAGCGCCTTGAAGGCCTCGCGCATATAGTCCTCGGCCGAGACATGGTCGCCATATTCGAGGCCCGGAATGGCGAAAGGCGTGGGAGCCGCCTCGCGAAAGGCGGGGCCGAGCAGGGCCGGCGGCACGGAGACCATGTCGATGCCGGCTCTTTCCGCCGCTTCCGCCTCTTCGAGCGAGGTGACGCGCAGCATGGTGAGCTGCCGTTTCCCCTTGAGTGCCAGCAGGTCGGCGACCGTGGCGCGATCGTGCTTTTTCATCGCAATATCCTTTGGACCGGTATCAGGCGGCGAGAAGCGTCTTCAGCTTGACATTGCTGGCCGTCAGCGCAGCCGGATCGGGATGGGCGCGCGCGGCAATCAGCATTTCCGCCAGCCGGATATCGCGGGCGACCGCATTGCCGGGGCCGATGCCGCTTGCGGCGATCAGCCGGCCCTCTGCGTCGAGATGGAAGAGGATGAAGGCGCCCTCGGCGAGATCGCGGCGCAGATGCGTGACCGCGCCGTCGGCCAACCCTGATATCTGCAAGGTCATGTCATACTGATCCGACCAGAACCACGGCACGGCGGAGACCGGCTCATCGGCGCCGAGCATGTTGGCGGCGGCAAGCGCGCCCTGTTCCTGCGCGTTGCGCCAGGATTCCAGCCGCACGCGCCGGCCGCCATAGAGTGCGAGCGGGAAGGAGCAGCAGTCGCCGGCGGCGAAAATATCGGGGGCGGAGGTGCGCAGCCGGTCGTCGACGGCAATGCCGTTGTCGATGACAAGCCCGGCCGCTTCGGCAAGCGCGGTATTCGGCCTGGCGCCGATGCCGACAAGCGCCAGATCGGCCTCGATTACTTCGTCGCAGGAAAGCCGGATCACGGCCTTGCCGTCTTGCTCGGCCAGGGATTCGATGGAGACGCCGCAGCGCAGATCGACGCCCTCTGCGCGGTGGCGTTCGGCGATGTGGCGGGCGATGTCTTCGGGAACGGCGCGTTTCAGCACCCGTTCCAGCCCTTCGACGATGATGACATCGGCACCGAGCTGGCGCGCAGTGGCCGCGACCTCCAGGCCGATGAAGCCGCCGCCGATCACGGCGAGCCGCTTGCCGGGCTGCAGGGCGGCACGCAGCGTCACCGCATCCTGATAGGTGCGCAGCGATCGGATACGGCTGCTTGCACCCGGTGCATTGGGAAAGGCGCGCGCACTTGCGCCTGTCGCAAGCAGCAGCCGGTCGTAAGCGAGTTCGCCGCCGTCGGAGAGAGCGACGGTATGGGCCGCGGCATCGAGGCCGCTTGCCGTCATGCCGGTCAGCAGGCGGATCCTGCCGGCCTCGTAGGCTTCCTCGGCGGCGACGAATTTCGGATCGGCCTTGCCGGCAAGGCCCGCCTTGGAGAGCGGCGGGCGCTCATAGGGCGCATGCGGCTCCGAACCGACAAGCGTGATGTCGCCGTCAAACCCCTTTTGCCGGAGCGCGAAGACGGCACGCGCTCCGCATTCCCCTGCCCCGATGATGACGAAATGGGCCATGGCGCGCCTCAGATGGCGATGAAGACGGCGCCGTCTTCGATCTTGACGGGATAGGTCTTCAGGTTGACGCAGACCGGAGCCCCCTTGGCTTCGCCTGTCCTGTAGTTGAAGCGGCCGTTATGCTTGGGACATTCGATGATCTCGTCCATGACGAGCCCGTCGGCGAGATGGACCTGCTCATGGGTGCAGAGCCCGTCGGTCGCAAAGAATTCGTCGTCCGGGCTGCGATAGACGGCAAAGGTGCGCCCGCCATGGTCGAAGCGAATGACATCCTCCTCGTCGATCTCGTCCCTGCCGCAAACCTCGATCCAGTTTCCGCTCATGTCTTTTCCTCCCTCGATCTTGTTATTGAGCTGCGGGCGCCAGTTCGGCGTGGAATTCCTCGCGATAGGGCCGCGCCGTTGCCGGCAGTTCCCGCTTGAGGAAATAGTCTTCGTTGCGAAGCTGGCGCAGGAAGGCCGGGATCATTTCCCTGTAGCCGGACCAGATCGACGGATTGGGCGCCGGCAGGTCGTGTTTGATCATCGCATGCAGTTTCGGCAGCGCGTGGTAGGGCACCATCGGGAACATGTGGTGTTCGACGTGGTAGTTCATGTTCCAGTAGATGAAGCGGCTGATCGGGTTCATATACACCGTGCGGCTGTTCAGCCGGTGGTCGATGACATTGTCGGCAAGCCCGCCATGCTGCAGCAGGCCGGTCAGGACGTGATGCCAGGCGCCGTAGAGGCGCGGCAGGCCGATCAGCATCAGCGGCAGGACAGAGCCCATATAGACGGCGAGTGCGATGGTGACGACGTAGATCGCAAGCCAGATACGGGCAATGCGGATCGCCTTCGGCTGCTCCATCTCGGGAATGAAGGTCTTTTCCTCGGGGCTGATGACGCCGGCCGAATTTCTGACCATGTCGATGACCGCATGCCAGGCATCGAGAATGCCGAAGACGTTGAGCACCAGACGGAAGAGATCCGGCGGGCGCATGACGGCGATCTCGGGGTCGCGGCCGACAATGACGGTGTCGGTATGGTGGCGCGCATGGCTCCAGCGCCATGTCACCGGATTGCGCATGATCATGAAGCAGGCAATCTGGTAGACGACATCGTTCATCCAGCGCGTCTTGAAGGCTGTGCCGTGGCCGCATTCGTGCCAGCGGCTGTCGGAGGCCGAGCCGTAGAGCACGCCATAGGCCAGAAAGAAGGGAACGGCGATCCAGGAGCCCCAGAAAGAGATGCCAAGTGCTGCTGATACCGCCATGCCGCCGAGCCAGAGTGCCGTGTCGCGGATCGCCGGCGTGTCGGAGCGCTGCATCAGCGCCTTCATCTCCTTGCGCGGAATATCCGTGTGATACCATTCCGCAGCCGCCAGCCCGGTTTCGACCGCCGTGCGCCCGCTCTCTCCCAAGAGGCTGTAATCGCGCTTGCCCGCCTCGCCTGCCATGCCTTCCTCCCTCGTCAGCTCCTGGCCCGGAGAATAGGTTGACTTCGAAAGGCGCTCAATGCAGGCTTGATATATTCTATCAAAAGCCATCAAAATCGGCTTTCATTTATGAGTGAAAACTATCAGGAACAGCCATGCGCCGCCCCACCATCTCCGATCTCGCCCAGGCTTCCGGTGTCAGCGTCGCCACCGTCGATCGCGTGTTGAACGGCCGCCATCGGGTGCGGGAGGAAACGGCGCGGCGCGTCTACGATGCGGCCCAGTCGATCGGCTATCATGCCGTCGGCCTGATCCGGCAGCGCGTCTTCGAGGATCTGCCGCAATATCGGCTGGCCTTCCTCCTGCAGAAGCCGGCGCAGCCTTTCTATCAGGCCTTTGCCCGGGAGATCGAAACGGCAGCTCGCAATGTTACCAGCGCGCGCATCCAGACGCAGGTGGAATATCCGTCAACCGCAACGCCGGCGGCAATCGTCGAGAAGATCAGGCTGCTTGGCGCCAGAAACCAGGCCGTCGCCCTTGTCGGGCCGGATTATCCGGCGCTGACGGCAGCGGTCGAGGAGCTGAAGGAGCGCGGCATCCCCGTCTTCTCGCTGCTGTCGGATCTGGCGACCGGCGTCAGGGACGCCTATGTCGGCGTCAACAACCGCAAGGCCGGCCGCACAGCCGCCTGGATGATCGCGAAAGCTGCGCGCCGGCCCGGCAAGGTCGCCTGCTTCGTCGGCAGCCACCGCTTCCACGGTCATGAGCTGCGGGAAATGGGCTTCCGCTCCTATTTTCGTGAGGAGGCGCCCGATTTCGAGGTGGTCGAAACGCTGATCAATCTCGAAACGCCCGAGATCACCCATGAGGCGACGCTGACGCTCCTGCAGAAACATCCCGATCTCGCCGGCCTCTATGTCTGCGGCGGCGGCATGGAAGGGGCGATCTCGGCATTCCGCGAGGAGGGGATCGGCGGCCGCACCATACTTATCGTCAATGAGCTGACGTCGGACAGCAAGGCCGGCCTTGCCGACGGCATCGTCACCATGGCGATCGGCACGCCGCTGCCGGCGCTTTGCCAGGAGGTGATGTCGCTGATGATGGGGGCGCTGGAACAGGGCGAGATTGCCGTCCCCGGCCAGTCCTTCCTGCCCTTCGAGATTTTTCTGCCGGAGAATATCTAAAAATGATGGAATTCCATCATCCATCCGGAAAATCTAGCAGCAATGATAGAGTTTGATGCGCCGCGGCGGATGGATTGGCCGGGAAATTCCAGTAGAGATCGGCCGAACATTCACAATGCTTCTCACGCATGAGGGGCGAGGAGGAGATTTCGCATGGCATCCATCCGTTTCGCGCTGAACCATATGGCCGCACCGTCGCTGCCGATCGAGGATTTCTTTGCCCTTGCCGCCTCGCTCGGCATCGATGCGGTGGAGATCCGCAACGATCTCGCCGGCAATGCCATTCTCGATGGCACGAGGGCAGAGGTCATCAAGCAAACGGCTGTCCGCCACGGAGTCGCGATCATTTCCATCAACGCCTTGCAGCGCTTTAACGAATGGAACGCGACGCGCGCAAGAGAAGCCCGCGAACTGATCGATTATGCCAAGGCGGTCGGCTCGCAGGCGCTGGTGCTGGTTCCGAAGAATGACGGCACGGGCTGCGCCGACGGCGAACGCCAGGCAAATCTCCGCCGCTCGCTCAAGGAACTCCGTCCGATGCTGGATGCCGCCGGCATTGTCGGGCTCGTGGAGCCGCTCGGCTTCGCAATCTGCTCGCTGCGCTCCAAGGCGGAGGCAGCCGACGCGATCGAGACGCTGAATGCGCAGCCGACCTTCCGGCTGGTGCACGATACGTTTCACCATCACCTTGCCGGCGAAACGCCCTTCTTCCCGCATCTGACGGGGCTTGTGCATATTTCCGGTGTCAGCGATACCGCCGTTTCGGTCTCCGACATGCGCGATCCGCACCGCGTCCTCGTCGATGCCAACGACAGGCTCGGTAACGCCGCCCAGATCAGCGCGTTGCTGCAGGCAAGCTACAAGGGGCCGTTTTCTTTCGAGCCCTTCGCATCCGAAGTCCATGCGCTGAAGGACCCCGGCGCCGCCCTGAAGGCGAGCATGGATTATATCCTCGCGAAGGTCTGAGAAGCCCTATTCCCGGCCGCGGAAGCGGCGCTGGTAGGCAGGGTCGTAAAGAGAGCTTTCGCGGAAATCCTCCGTCGAAAGAGAGCGGCCGACGAAGATGATGGCCGTGCGCTCGATCGGCTCGGCCGCCACTTTCTCTTCGATATCGGCGAGCGTGCCGCGCAGGATGCGCTCGTCGGGCCAGCTCGCCTTGACGACGATGGCGACGGGGCAATCGGCGCCGTAAAGCGGGGTCAGTTCCGTTACAACCTCAGCCAGCGCATGGATGGCGAGATGGATTGCGAGCGTCGCGCCGGTTGCGCCGAATTTTTCGAGCGTCTCCTTGTTCGGCATCGGCGAGGCGCGGCCCGATACGCGGGTGAGCACGAGGCTTTGCGCCACGGCAGGGATCGTCAGTTCGCGGCCGAGCGCGGAGGCTGCGGCCGCGAAGGCCGGAACGCCCGGCGTCATCGTATAGGCGATGCCGTGTTTTTCCAGCCGGCGGATCTGCTCGGCGACAGCGCTCCAGACGGAGAGATCGCCCGAATGCAGCCGCGCCACATCCTGGCCGGAATTGGCGGCCTTCAGATATTCGGCCTCGATCTCGTCAAGCGACATGGGCGCGGTATCGATGACGCGTGCGTCCGGCGGGCAATATTGCAGGAGTTCGGGCGAGACGATGGAGCCGGCATAGAGGCAGACCGGGCATTTGCCGATCAGGTCGCGTCCGCGCACCGTGATGAGATCCGCCGCACCCGGTCCGGCGCCGATGAAATGAACCACCATTCTTCTATTCCTTGATCCAGCGCCATTGCGTGACGGGCATGGCCGGCCGCCAGCCGCTCATGCCGCCGACGGGGGCGGGGCGGGCGATTTCGATTTTGGTGAGCAGACCGCCGCGTGCGGCATATTCGGCCAGGAGCAGCGCTTCCACCTCCAAGGTCACGGCATTGGCGACGAGCCGCCCTCCCCGCTTCAGAGCCGCGATCGCGGCCTCCATGACACCGGCCTCGCTGCCGCCGCCGCCGATGAAGATCGCGTCAGGTGCCGGCAGGCCGGCAAGCGCTGCGGGTGCCGTTCCCTCGACAAGCGCCAGATCCGGCACGCCGAAGGCCGCGGCATTGCGGGCAATGCGGGCCGCCCGTTCCGGCGCCTGTTCGATGGCGATTGCTTTGAGCGACGGATCGGCCAGCATCCATTCGATACCGACAGAACCGGATCCGGCGCCGATATCCCAGAGGAGTTCGCCATGACGCGGCGAAAGCGCCGAAAGGGTCATGGCGCGGACTTCCCGCTTGGTGATCTGTCCGTCATGTTCGAAGAGCGCGTCGTCGAGGCCCGGAGCATAGGGCAGGACGCGCGCCGCCCTGCCCGCCACGACCTCGAGAGCGCAGACATTCAGCGGGTCGATCGCGTCGAAATCGAAACGCGCCGCCGTCGTGCTGCGGATGCGCTCCCGCCCGCCGCCAAGCGCTTCCAGAACCGTCAGCCGTGTCTCGGCAAAGCCGTTGGCGACGAGCAGGTCGGCAAGCGCCTGCGGCCCCGTCTCGTCCGAGGTCAGCGCCAGAATGTGCCTGCCGGCATGGAGATGCGGGCGGATGAGGTCGAGCGGGCGTCCATGCAGGGATATGCAGGCCGTCTCCTGCAGCGGCCAGCCGAGCCGCGCCGCCGCGAGGCTGAACGCGGAAGGTGCCGGGATCGTGCGCATCTCGTGCGCCGCGATCCGGCGCGACAAGGTCGCGCCGACGCCGTAGAGGAACGGATCGCCCGAGGCCAGAACGACGACGGGCGTGCCGCGGCGAGCCACGATCGCCTCCACCGATTTCTCGAAGGGGCTCTGCCATGCAAGGCGTTCGCCCGTTATCAACGTATCGGCAAGTTCAAGATGGCGCGCGCCGCCGAAGACGGCAGGTGCCGCAGCGATCAGGCGCCTTGCCTCTGCGCCGAGCCCGTCTGGACCATCTTCGCCGATGCCGATAAGAGTGAGCCAGCGCGGGCCGGAAGGGGACGTATCAGACATGGAGAAGACCCGTATCCTGATCCTCGGCGGCACCGGCGAGGCGCGCAGGCTGGCCGCGGAACTTGCCACGCGCGAAGAGTTCGACATCCTGTTGTCGCTTGCCGGCCGCACGGAGACCCCTGCCCGACAGCCGGTTCCGGTCCGTATCGGCGGTTTCGGCGGGGCCGACGGCCTGGCGACTTTCCTGACCGAAGGCGGCTACGGCCTGCTGATCGATGCCACCCATCCCTTCGCCGAACGCATTTCTGCCAATGCTGCGATGGCCGCCGGACGCACGGGTATCCCGGCACTTGCGCTCGTCCGCCCCGAATGGCTGCCGGAGCCTGGCGACCACTGGCATATCGTGGCCGATATTCCGGCGGCGATTGCATCGCTTGGGCCGGCTCCGCGCCGCGTCTTCCTGGCGACCGGCCGGCAGGGCGCCCACCATGCCGAGGTCGCGCCGCAGCATTTCTACCTTGTGCGCAGCGTCGATCCCGTCGATCCGCCGCTCGCCCTTGCCGATGTCGAATATATTCTCGACCGTGGCCCCTTCACGCTCGAGGGCGAAATCGAACTGATGCGGCAGTACCGCATCGACGCTGTCGTCACCAAGAACAGCGGCGGCACGGCGGCCTATGCCAAGATCGAGGCCGCGCGCCTGCTTGGGCTCAAGGTCGTGGTGATCGCCCGCGCGCCCGCTGCCGCCCTGACGTCGGTCGAAACGGTGGAAGCGGCGCTCGAAGCGATCGGTCATCTCGTCTCCCCGGCCATGAAGCGCGGCGTATAGATCAGGTCCGGCTGGCCCTCGCGGGCAATCACCCGCGTCTGCGGCGAACCGATGATCACGCAGGTCGCCATATCGGCAATGGAGGAATCCGCCGTTTCCAGCGGCTGCACCGTGATCCGCTCGTCCGGCCGGCCGGCCGCGCGGCCGAAGATGACGGGGGTCGCGCCCGGCAGATGCCGCCGCAGGAGTTCGAAGGTGGTGCCGAGCTGCCAGGGGCGGGCCTTGCTGATCGGATTGTAGAGAGCGATGACGAAGCCGGCTTGTGCGGCAAGCGCCAGGCGGTTTTCGATGACGGGCCAGGGTTTCAGATTGTCCGACAGCGAGAGCGCGCAGAAATCGTGGCCGAGCGGTGCGCCGACACGGGCGGCGACCGCCAGCATCGCGGTGATACCGGGCAGAACGGTGAGATGGATATCTCGCCATTCCGCCGGCCCCTTGTCGATCGCTTCGCAGACGGCGGCAGCCATGGCGAAGACGCCCGGATCGCCGCCGGAGACGACGCAGACATCGGCACCCTCGGCGGTAAGCGCCAGGGCGGCCCCTGCCCGGTCCAGTTCCTCCCTGTTGTCGGAGGCATGGCGGCGCTGGTCGGCGCGCAGCCTCAGGCGATCGAGATAGGGACCGTAGCCGAAGAAATCGCTCGCGGCTTCAACGGCGGCCAGCGCTTCCGGCGTCATCTGCTCCGGATTGCCGGGACCGGTGCCGATTACAAACAGTCGCCCGCTCATCGGCGGGCCTCCCAGCCGGGCACCAGCACCAGCGAGAAATAGGGCGCGTCACCCTCGCCCCGTTCGGCAAGCTTCACCATCGCCGCATTCGCCATCGTGCCGCGCTCGACATAAAGCGCGTCTTCGAGCCGGCCGGCCGCCTTGAGCGCACGGCGGATTTTCGGCAGGTTGCGGCCGACCTTCATGATGACGGCGGCTTCGGTATCGGCGAGACGACGGGTAAGCTCCTGCTCGCCCATCGTGCCCGGCAGGACGGAGAGCACGTCGTCGCCCTGAACGATCGGGATGCCTGCCAGCGACCAGCAGCCGGACATGGCGCTGATGCCGGGAATGACCTCGGTCGGGTAGCGCTGCGACAGCCGCACATGCAGATGCATGTAGGAGCCGTAGAAGAGCGGGTCGCCTTCGCTCAGCACCGCAACCGTGCGGCCTGCTTCGAGATGGCTGGCAACGGCATCGGCCGAGGCATTGTAGAAATCGGTGATGCGGCTCTGGTAGAGCGGATCGTCCTTGTCGAGTTCGGTCGTGACGGGATAGTAGAGCGGCAGCAGGGCCGTGCCGGGTTTCAGCAGATGCTCGACGATCGCCTTGCCGTTGCCGCCCCTGCCCTGCTTGGCGAAATAGGCAATGACGTCGGCGCCTTCGATGGCGCGGACGGCCTTGACGGTGAGAAGCTCGGGATCGCCGGGTCCGGTGCCGACGCCGATCAGGCGGGCGCTCATAGACCGGCCCTCGAAAGCGCATTGATGGCGGCCGCCGTCATGGCGCTGCCGCCGAGCCGGCCACGCACGATCGCATAGGGAACGCCGTAGGAATTTTCGGCAAGCGCGTCCTTGGATTCGGCAGCCCCGACGAAGCCGACCGGCATGCCGATGATCGCTGCCGGCTTCGGCGCGCCGTCGCGCAGCAGTTCGAGAAGATGGAAAAGCGCCGTCGGTGCGTTGCCGATCGCAACCACGCTGCCGGCGAGCCGGTCGAGCCAGAGATGCAGGGCGGCGGCCGAGCGGGTGTTTCCGGTCTCACGCGCAAGCTCGTGGGTGCGGGGATCGTGCAGGGTGCAGATCACCTCGTTGCCGGCAGGCAGGCGGGCGCGCGTCACGCCATGCGAGACCATTTCCGCATCGCAGAGGATCGGTGCCCCATCCTGCAGGGCAATGCGCGCCGCATGGACGAAATCGGGCGAGAAGACGAAATTCTGAGCCGCCTCGACCAGCCCGCAGGCGTGGATCATGCGCACGGCGATATCGGCCTCCTCGGGCGAAAAACGCGACAGATCGGCTTCGCTGCGAATGATCGCGAAGGAGCGTTCGTAGATCGCGTCTCCGCTGCGGATATAATCGTAGTCTGGCATTGCTATTCCTGTTGCAGCGCTTCGGCGAGACCGGAGGCTCCAAGCCTTTGCAGGCAATCGGCACTCGACTCGCCGGCACCTCTATTGTCTTCGATCAGCCGGGCGAGCCTCTCTATAGCGAAATCGATCCGTTCGCCAGCAATCCTTGCAGCCGGCGGGTCGGCCGCAAGCCCGCCGACGATAAAGCCGTACCCTTCGGCCGACCCCACGATCGCCAGATCGGCGCGCCGATGCGCGCAGCCTTTTGCGCAGCCGGAAAGGTGAAGCTTCATCGAGCCGTCGAAGAGCGCGGGAGCGCGATCCATCAGCCGACCGGCCAGGACCCGCGTTTCGTAAAAGCCCGAAGCGCAGGCGCCAGCCCCGGCGCAGGCGGCGACCTGCTCGGCCGGCTCGTTTGCCCGCACACTGAAGCCGTGATCGACGGCCGCCTTCCGGATCGCCGGCATTGCCGTCTCGGGCAGACCGATCACGAAGAAACCACGATCCGGAGCCAGCCGGATTTCTTCCGCGCCGGCGCTCTCGGCCGAAGTCAGGAAGGAGATCAGATCGGCGGCTCTTGCCTGACCGAATGTCAGGCGCACGCCAAGTGCGGCGCGGCCATCGCCCAAGGCCGTGATGCCGACGAAAGAGGATTTTTTCGGAACGGGACGGGTCGATCGAATGCTATCGATATCCGGAAAGCGGGCCGTCAGCGCTGCCGCATCGATATCGCGGGCGCGCGCACGCCTGCCATCGGCGGCCAGCATCTGCAGCAGATGGCCCACCGCATCGGCAGCGGCATCGGCGTTTCCAAGGGCAAGCGGCGTCGCGCCCTCTTCATCGCCTGCTATCGAAACCAGCCAGTGTCCCGATGGCTGCGCGACGATGCGGATATCGGCCGTGAGAGCGGAAAGCGAAAAGCGGCCGCCGCCGTCGATCAGGATGGAGAGTTTGGGAGCAAGACGCGCGGAGTTCAGGAGGTCGCCGAGCTTGTGGCGCAGCACGGCCTCCATCTCTGCCGCATCGGCGATCTCCTCGGCGTCGATACCGTGCAGCGGCGAAATCTCGATCGCCACGCCACCGGGCACAATGATCCCTGCATTGTCGACCTCCGCCGCCAGCGGCCCGACGGTATCGCTACGGAGCCCCCGGATCTGCAGATTGCCGCGCGGGGTGATTTCGAGAATGCCGTTGCCATGCAGTGCCGCCGCGCGGGCCAGGCGTTGGAACTGGGAAACCGTGAGTGCGCCGCCCGCAGGCCGCAGCCGCACCAACAGGCCGTCGCCGGTTTGCATGGGCGCGGCAAGCGCCGGGCAGGCACCACGCTGCATGCCCGCGATATCGGGTCTCCCCGCGTTCAAGATCTTGCCGGCAGCGCTGCGCATTCACCCATCCTTTGGTCCATCTCTTACATGATCGCGCCGGATGCAGCAAAGTAAGATCGGTCCGGTGGTCGGTGTTCAGTCCTCGAAATCCCGTCCCTTGCGCAGGAGATAGATGTCCATGATCCAGCCGTGCCGCGCGCGTTCCTCGGCGCGCAGACGGGCGATATCCCCGGCAATATCGCCAAGGCGGCCGGAGCGGATGACCTCGTCTTTGGTGCCGAGATAGGCACCCCAGAATATCTCGGCATCGGGATCATCGATCTTCGAAAAGGCCTGTTCTCCATCCAGCATCACGACCGTCGTCTCGTGCGTCAGCCCCGTTTGCGCCAGCCGCCGGCCGGTGGTGATCTCGACCGGCTTGCCGACGAGGTTGACCGGGATGCGATGGCTTGCCGCCAGCGCCTGGATGCTGGTAATGCCCGGCACGACGCTGTAGTCGAAAGCACAGGTCCCGGCATCACGCACCCGTTCGATGATGCGGATTGTGCTGTCATAGAGGCTCGGATCGCCCCAGACGAGGAAGGCGCCGCTTCCTGTTTCCGGCAGGCCTCCGATCAGGCCCTCGTAGATGCGGGCGATTGCCGCGTGCCAGTCGTCCACGCTCTCCATGTAGCTGCGGTTCTGGCCCGCCCGTTTCGGTACCTCGAATTCGACGATGCGGACGTCTTTGCGGCTCAAATATCGCTCGCAGATGTCCCGCCTGATGTCGGCCAGGTCTGCCTTGTCGGCGCCCTTGGTCGGGATGAAGACGACGTCGGCGCCGTTCATGGCGTTGATCGCCTGCACGGTCAGATGCTCGGGATTGCCCGTGCCGATGCCGATGATATGGATATGCCGCACGCTTCCTGCCTCGCAATTTTTGGGCGGTTGTGCCGCTAAAGCCGGCCCTTGGCAAGAGCAGCTTCAGGAGTTGGCCGCGGCCAACTTTCTATCTGTGTGGTTAGCGGAGCGTTTATTGTCGCCATCCCCCGAATCATGTCATCTACGATACGCTTTTTGAAGCTATGTTGACGGAAAAGCGCTTTGAGAAAGGGCAAGTGTTTTGGACAACATTAGCGTATCGACGACAGACATTCGCATCGAGCGGCACGCCACGCAGCTCTCGCGCCAGCTGAAGCTGCTGCGCGAAAGGCTCTTCCCGCCGCTTTCGCAAAAGACGCTGCGCACCTTCACCTCGGGTGAAGCGGCGCAGATGATCGGCGTTTCCGATGGTTATCTTCGCCAGCTCTCCCTGGACGGCAAGGGGCCGCAGCCGGACGTCTCGCAGAACGGCCGCCGCTCCTACACGCTCGGCCAGATCAACGAGTTGCGCCAGCATATGGCGAAGATCAAGCCGAAGGATGCGCTCTCCTACCTTCCCTGGCGGCGCGACGGGGAAAAGCTGCAGACGATCGCGATCACCAATTTCAAGGGCGGTTCGGCCAAGACGACGACCACGCTCTATCTGGCGCAGCATCTGGCGCTGGAAGGCTATCGTGTCCTGGCGATCGATCTCGATCCGCAGGCCTCGCTTTCCTCCCTGCTTGGCGTCCAGCCGGAATTCGACCTTTTGGATGGCGATACGCTCTATGGTGCGATCCGCTACGATGCACATCGGCGCCCGTTGAAGGATATTGTCCGCAAGACCTATTTCGACGGTCTCGATCTGGTCCCCGGCAATCTCGAGCTGATGGAGTTCGAGCACGAGACGCCGCGAGCGCTCAGTGATCGCCAGAGGCCGGAAGAGCTGTTCTTCCGTCGTGTCGGCAATGCGATTGCCGAAGTCGAGGCCGACTACGATATCGTCGTCATCGACTGCCCGCCGCAACTCGGTTATCTCACCCTCGGTGCCGTCTGCGCCGCCACGTCGCTTCTCATCACCATTCATCCGCAGATGGTCGATGTCGCCTCCATGTCGCAGTTCCTGCTGATGACGTCGGATCTTCTGTCTGTCGTGCGCAAGGCCGGCGGCGACCTGCAGCATGATTTCATCAAATATGTCGTCACCCGGCACGAGCCCTTCGATGCCCCGCAGTCGCAGATCGTGGCGCTCCTGCGCGGCCTTTTCGGCGATGACGTGCTGACGGCAACCATCCTGAAATCGACGGCAATCGCCGATGCGGGCCTGACCAAGCAGACCCTCTACGAGATTGAAAAGGGGCAGGTTCGCCGCTCCACCTATGACCGGGCTCTGGAATCGGTGAACGCCGCCAATGGCGAAATTCTTGCCAGCATCCATAAAGCATGGGGCCGCACATGAGCAGACGCGATCGACTGAAGGGACTGTTTACCGATACGGCGCAGGAGTTGGCCGCGGCCAACTTCGAGAGCGCATCCGCGCGCGGCGCGGCCGGCCCGGTGCGCACCATGGCGCTGACGCTCGGACGCATGGAGGAAGAGAGCAGGGCGATGGAGGAAGCCCTGCTGTCTGGCGAACATGTCGTCGAACTCGATCCGGAGCTGATCGATTCCTCTTTCATTCGCGATCGTCTCGGCGACGAGCCGCTCGACATGGAAGACGAACTCGTGCAGTCGATTGCACAGAACGGCCAGGAAGTGCCGATCCTCGTGCGACGCAACCCGCATCATGACGGGCGCTATCAGGTCGCCTATGGCCATCGCCGCCTCCAGGCGGTGAAGCTGCTCGGCCGCAAGGTGCAGGCGGTCATCCGCAAGCTCGACGATACCGACCTCGTCATCGCGCAGGGCATCGAAAACTCGGCACGGCGGAATCTGTCCTATATCGAACGGGCCGTCTTCGCGCTCAATCTCGAACTGAAGAAGTTCGACCGACCCGTCATCATGAAGGCACTTTCGACCGACAAGACGGAATTGTCGAAGCTCATTTCCGTGGCGAAAGCCATTCCCGCCGATATTATCCAGGCGGTGGGTGCCGCGCCCGGTATCGGTCGCAGACGCTGGATGGCACTTGCCCAGGATTGGACGGATGCTGCCGCTTCGCGGCTGACGAAGCTGATCGGATCGTCCACCTTCAATGCGGTGGAGAGCGACCGTCGCTTCGAGCTTCTCGTCGCCGAGCTTTCCAGGAAGGAAGAGGCGAAGCCCGAAACGGTCGAGTATGACTGGAAACCTGCGAGCGGCGGCAAGATCGCCGGCCGCATCAAGAGTTCCGGCAGCTCCTTCACGATTGCCCTGAAGACCGGCGACGCGCCGGAATTCGGCGCCTATCTTTCGAGCCGCCTCGACGAGCTCTACGAAGCCTACAAGGCCGGGAAGTAGACAGCGGGGCAGGGACGGCAAACCGCGGCGGGATTGCTGCCGCGCGCTGGTCGGTAGTGTAACTTCACCGGAGAGGCGGAGCGATTGCGATCGCTCTGCTCGTGACGCTCGGCGAGGCAGGCAAACACTCCGGTCTGAAAACCGGGTGATAACCTCGATCTCGCCGGCCGCGACGTTGTTTGCATGTTTTCGCCATGCGATAACTGACGGAAGCAAATACGGCTTTCCCTTCCCTTTGTGAGAATCCGTTAAACCTAACAATGCGCTACGATATAGATGCCGCAACGCTCCAGACGCTGCTTCCGGCCATTGCCGGGGCCGAGGACGCGTTGGCGCGGCTCGACGAGCGGACGGCACGGTCGCCGGTGGGGCAGGGCTTTGCCGCGCGCGGCCATTTCTTCGATGCGGCCGGTGCGCTGTGGGTGGCGGGCGAACTCGTGCATGTCGAAGACCTGGTCCTTCACGATGCGCATATGGACAGCCGCGCGCCGAGCCACGAGCTGACCATCGCCCATTCCGTCCTGCGCACGCGGCGGCGGATCGAGACGGCCGATCCGGCCTGGGCGCTCAGCCCGGCGGGCCTTGGCGTTCTGACCGCCAGCATGCTGGAAGGGGAGGAGAGGGCGCCCGAAGCACCCGAGGCCGCGCCTGTCGGGCATGAGCCTGACGAAGAGGACGACGGGGCGCCGCTTGCCGCCGAAATCGCCGAACTCGACGCCCTGCTCGCCCGTTCGCAGAGACTTCTCGACCGGCATGCCGGAAAACCTGTGGCGGAAGAGCTGGCAGAGGCTGCGTCGACGCAACGCAACGACGATCCGCTTGGCCTGTTCGGCGACGACGAATGGAACGAGGAAGAGCGGCTTCAGCAATGGCGCGGGCTGATACCGCTCGTCGAGGAGCTGCCGCACAGCCTGGCGGCCGCCGTTCTCTTCGACGCCTGGGAGCGGATCGAACCTCTGCGCCGGCAGCATTGGCTGGGCGGACTGCTGATTGCAAGCAGCCTGCGGGCGCGCGGCAAGGTCGCCTCGCATCTCTTTTCTTTTCACACCGGGCTGAAGCAGATCCGCCACGAACGCCGCCGCTCGCGTGATCGCGTCACACGCCTGCAGGCCTTTCTCGATGCGATGCGGGAAAGCGCCACTGTCGGTCTGAAGGAGATCGATCGTCTGTCGCTCGCCCGCACGCAGATGGAGTTGCGCTTCCGCGGTCGCCGTTCGAACAGCAGCCTGCCGCAGCTTGCCGATTTCATCCTGTCGCGGCCGATGGTGTCGGCCGCCATGGTTGCGCGCGAGCTTGGCGTGACCCAGCGCGGCGCTCTGAACCTCATCAACGAGATCGGCATCCGCGAAATCACCGGCCGTGGCCGCTACCGGGCCTGGGGCATTCTCTGAAGCCGCTACCGGATACGTCTTTTCGACCGCCGCAAGGGTGTATCCGCAAAGACTTTGAGTGGCATCGTAAACTTAACGAAGTCGCGATCAAGATGTGGGATCTGGCGGCATGACCGCTTTGCCCGTGATCCGCTTTATCGCCGCCATCGCTTTCCAACCGAAATCATCGCCCACGCGGTGTGGCTCTATTTCCGCTTCCCACTGAGCTTGCGAATGGTCGAGGCCATCCTGGCCGCACGCGGTATCATCGTCTCGCATCAGACGGTCCGGCTGTGGGCTGAGAAGTTTGGCGGTGCCTTCGCCAACGACATCCGCAGACGCACGGCCGGCCGGCTCGGCGAGCGAATTGCGCGCCGCGGCAATGGACCAATGGGCCAAGATCGCCCGGATATGACCTCTTGCTGAAACTCGGCATCTCCGCTTGTTTCGTGACCGTTAAGTTTACGATGCCAATCCGGTCTCAAGACTTCAGTGAAGCCTCAATTCACCTTCGACACGGCGCCATTCGTTGGGTCCAATCAGGCGCTGATGGGTGTAGCGCACGGAATGCAGCGGCCCATCGAGGTTCGCCTGCCAGAAGTCCAGGAACTTGTGCATTTCGGGAAAGTCGGGAGCGAGATCGTAGTCCTGCCAGACATAGGTCTGCAGCACGGATTCAAAATCAGGAATGCGGTAGAGGATATGCGCGGTTGTCAGTCCATAGCCATTAAGCTGACGCTCCAGATCCGATGAGAATTGCATGCTTCGTCTCCGTTTCATGACAATCCAAAGGTGGCGCAAAATTTTGCGGCCATCAACGAATTTCCGAACGCGACAGCTCAGTTTGTTGTTCCTTTACAGCATGTTAGCAGCCGCTGACGGTAATTGCTAATTTTTCGTTCTGACCTCTTGAAATCGAAAATCCGCAAAACCAGATCATTTCGCGCAAAACGCTCGAACGAGGTTTTGCACCCGCCCGGACTGGTCATCCGGTCCGGCCCAGGGGGAACAACGTCATCTTTTTTGCTCAACGGAGGAAAACATGTCGTTCCGACCGCTTCATGATCGCATTCTCGTTCGCCGGGTCGAATCCGAAGAAAAGACCAAAGGCGGCATCATCATTCCCGACACCGCCAAGGAAAAACCGCAGGAGGGCGAAGTCATCGCCGTCGGCCCCGGCGCGCGCAACGAGGCCGGCCAGATCCAGGCGCTCGACGTTAAGGCCGGCGACCGCATCCTGTTCGGCAAGTGGTCCGGCACCGAGATCAAGATCAACGGCGAAGACCTGCTGATCATGAAGGAAAGCGATGTCCTGGGCATCATCGAAGCTCAGGCCGAGCAGAGACAAGCGGCCTGAGGCGATACCCGTCAATCCAACCCATCAGTCAGATAGCTGCCTATTGAGGAGTTAAAGAAGTGGCTGCGAAAGAAGTCAAGTTTCACACCGATGCCCGTGAACGCATGCTGCGTGGCGTCGACGTGCTCGCCAATGCGGTCAAGGTCACCCTCGGACCGAAGGGTCGTAACGTCGTGATCGACAAGTCCTTCGGCGCCCCGCGCGTTACCAAGGACGGCGTTTCCGTCGCCAAGGAAATCGAACTCGAAGACAAGTTCGAGAACATGGGCGCCCAGATGCTGCGCGAAGTGGCATCGAAGACCAACGATCTCGCCGGCGACGGCACCACCACCGCGACCGTTCTCGCTCAGGCAATCGTCAAGGAAGGCGCCAAGGCCGTCGCCTCCGGCATGAACCCGATGGACCTGAAGCGTGGTATAGACCTTGCTGTCGACGCTGTCGTCAAGGAGCTGAAGACCAACGCCCGCAAGATCACCAGCAACTCCGAAATCGCCCAGGTCGGCACTATCTCCGCCAATGGCGATTCCGAGATCGGCCGCTATCTCGCTGAGGCGATGGAGAAGGTCGGCAACGAAGGTGTCATTACGGTCGAGGAAGCCAAGACCGCCGAGACCGAACTCGAAGTCGTCGAAGGCATGCAGTTCGACCGCGGCTACCTCAGCCCCTACTTCGTCACCAACCAGGACAAGATGCGGGTCGAACTGGAAGATCCCTATATCCTGATCCACGAGAAGAAGCTTTCGAACCTGCAGGCGATGCTGCCGGTACTCGAAGTCGTCGTCCAGTCCGGCAAGCCGCTGCTGATCATCGCTGAAGACGTCGAAGGTGAGGCGCTCGCCACGCTCGTCGTCAACAAGCTGCGCGGTGGGCTGAAGATCGCTGCCGTCAAGGCACCGGGCTTCGGCGATCGCCGCAAGGCCATGCTCGAAGACATCGCCATCCTGACGGGCGGCACCGTCATCTCCGAGGACCTCGGCATCAAGCTCGAGAATGTAACCCTCAACATGCTCGGCCGCGCCAAGAAGGTGGCGATCGAGAAGGAGAATACCACCATCATCGATGGCGTTGGCTCCAAGACCGAGATCGACGGTCGCGTTGCCCAGATCCGCGCCCAGATTGAGGAAACCACTTCCGATTACGACCGCGAAAAGCTGCAGGAACGTCTTGCCAAGCTCGCCGGCGGTGTTGCCGTGATCCGCGTCGGCGGCTCGACGGAAGTCGAAGTAAAGGAGAAGAAGGACCGCGTCGACGATGCGCTGCACGCTACTCGCGCAGCTGTCGAAGAAGGCATCCTGCCTGGCGGTGGCGTTGCCCTGCTGCGCGCCGTCAAGGCGCTCGATAATCTCGACGCTGCCAACCAGGACCAGAAGGTCGGCATCGAGATCGTTCGCCGGGCGATCGAAGCGCCCGTTCGCCAGATTGCCGAGAATGCCGGCGCCGAAGGTTCCATCATCGTCGGCAAGCTGCGCGAGAAGGCCGACTTCTCCTACGGCTGGAACGCCCAGACCGGCGAATATGGCGACCTCTATGCCCAGGGTGTCATCGATCCCGCCAAGGTCGTGCGTACCGCACTCCAGGATGCCGCCTCTGTTGCCGGTCTGCTGGTAACCACCGAGGCGATGATCGCCGAGAAGCCTAAGAAAGAAGCTGCACCGGCGATCCCCGCCGGCGCCGGCATGGACTTCTAAGGCAATCGAAGGAGGCTCGCGCCGTCCGCCAGGTGCGGGCCTCACAAGCACGAACCAAGTTCCATCGGTCAAGATCAATGGAGCCAAGCCATGAGAAAGGAAAGCACCAGAAATTCGATACCGGAGGAAGCTAAAGCAGCGATCAGCGCCGGACATCTTCTTCATCCAACCAAGCATTTTGGTCATCCCTGTGACGTTCTTGCCGCCGACGATATCGGCGATGACGAGAAACGCGCCATTCTTGCGTCGTGGGCATCCGACATCTTTGCCATCGAGTCCATTCCGGCCCTTCGCCTTTATCCGGGCACGGATAAAGCCGTCTCCTATGACGAGATCATTGAAGCGCTGAAGACGTTGGACCAGCGTGATACGCAGTCCGGAGAGCAGGACTCGTCCAGTTCCTTCGACTTCCCCAGGACTCATCGCCGCAGATCACAAGTACGCCGGTTCGGCGGCCTTGGCTTGTGCAGCTACCGGAAAGGAGACCACCGCCGACAGCCGTTCGAGACGTAAATACCGCTTCTAGCCTGCAGCGTGCCTCTTCGAGAACGCGGGCATGATTTTTACCGACGACTCTTTGCTCAATTGAGGAGGTTTTGCCGATGAAGATCGCTCAGATTGCACCACTCGCCGAAAGTGTTCCGCCGAAGCTCTATGGGGGAACCGAGCGCATTGTTTCCTATCTCACCGAAGAACTTGTCGCCCAGGGCCATGACGTGACCCTCTTTGCCAGCGGCGACTCCGTCACCAACGCCCGGCTGGTGGTGTGCTCGGATGTCGCGCTCAGGCTCAATCAGGCTGTCAAAGACCACTTGCCGCACCAGGTCGTGATGCTGGAGGAGATCCGTCGGCGGGCGCACGAATTCGATGTGCTGCACTTCCACATCGATCTCCTGCATTTTCCGCTGATCCGGGCTTTCGCAGACCGCACGGTCACGACGCTGCATGGGCGCCTCGACCTGCCGGACCTCAAGCCCTTCTACAAGGCATTCCCCGATGTTCCGCTGGTTTCGATTTCCAACGACCAGCGCCGCCCGATGCCGCCCGTCAACTGGTCCGGAACGGTCTACCATGGGCTGCCGGTCGACCTGCTGCCTTTCATCGAAAAGCCCCAGGGCAATTATCTTGCCTTCCTCGGACGGATCTCGCCGGAGAAGCGGCCGGATCGTGCCATCGAGATCGCAGCGAAGGTCGGCATGCCCCTGAAGATCGCAGCCAAGATTGACAATGCCGACAAGGCCTATTGGGAGACGGTGGTCGAGCCGATGGTCAAGAGCCATTCGAATGTCGAATTCGTCGGCGAGATCAACGAGCATCAGAAGGCCGACTTTCTTGGCAATGCCGGTGCCCTGCTGTTCCCGATCGACTGGCCTGAGCCGTTCGGACTGGTCATGATCGAAGCCATGGCCTGCGGCACGCCTGTCATCGCCTTCCGATGCGGCTCGGTTCCCGAGGTGATCGACGAGGACGTTTCCGGCGTGCTGGTGGACAGCGTTCAGGAAGCTGTGGAAAATATCGAATGGGCGTTGCGGCTCGATCGTCGCAAGGTCCGGGCCGCTTTCGAAAAGCGCTTCACAGCCGAACGCATGGCGCGCGACTATGTCGACATCTATCGGCAGCTGCCCGGCACCCGGACAAAGGCCGCGCCGCTTCGTCGCGCCAACAGCCAGTCCCTCGATCTCCAAGTGGTAGCTTAGGAAACCGGAGGCCGTCATGCCGATCGCTTCTGCAGGCAGCAATTCAGTCCCCGAGCCGGCAGGCCAAGGGACGCCGATAGCGCAGTTCTTCATTCCCGCTGCCGCGTCGCTGCAGGAGCGACGGCCGCGTACCCTGAAGCACGGCGATACCTTCGCCGTCTTCGACCACAATGGCGATGCGCTTTCCGGGCCCGGCAGCCCGGAAGGCCTCTTTCACCGTGATACGCGTTACCTCTCGCATCTCTATCTGACGATCAACGGCAAGCGGCCGATGCTCTTGTCATCGACGCTGCGCGATGACAACGCGATGCTTACCTGCGATCTCACCAATCCTGATATCTTCGACAAGAAGGGGAAGCTCGTTCTGGAGCATGACCTGATCCATCTGCGCAGATCCCGCTTTCTCTGGAATGCGCATTGTTACGAGCGATTGAGCGTGAGGAACTATGACGACCAGCCGCGCCACGTGCCCATCGGGATCGAGTTCGCGTCAGATTTTGCAGATCTTTTCGAAGTGAGGGGGACCGCAAGAGCGCGAAAGGGGCGCTATCTTCCTGCGGTCATGGAGCAGGATTCGATCCTGCTTTCCTATATCGGGCTCGATGACCGCAGACGGTCGACGCATCTTTCCTTCTCTCCACAGCCGGACGAGATTCGCAGCGATCTCGTCATCTATGATCTCCATCTTGAGCCGCACGAGACGCGGTCGCTCTTCATCGAGATCGCTTGCGACCAGAGCGCTATCGAACGACCAAGTCACTTTTCCTTTTTCGCGGGCCTGCGGGATGCCCGCCGTGCGTTGCGCTCTTCTTCCTCGCGTGCGGCGTCAATTGCAACGTCCAACGAGATCTTCAATGAGGTTGCGCGCCGCAGCATCTCCGATCTCTACATGCTGATGACCGACAAGCCGGAAGGGCCGTATCCCTATGCCGGCATTCCCTGGTTCAGCACCGTCTTCGGCCGCGATGCGCTGATAACAGCGCTGGAGACGCTCTGGCTCGATCCGCAGATCGCCCGCGGCGTGCTCGGACATCTGGCGGCAAACCAGGCCACAGAGATCAATCCTGCCTCCGATGCCGAGCCCGGAAAGATCTTGCATGAGGTGCGCTATGGCGAAATGGCCGAACTCGGCGAGGTTCCCTTCCGCCGTTATTACGGCAGTATCGACTCAACCCCGCTCTTCGTGATGCTGGCCGGCGAGTATCTCAAACGGACCGGAGATCTTGCGACCATTGATCGCCTTCTGCCGCATATCGAGGCGGCGCTCACTTGGATCGACGAGCATGGCGACCGCGACGGCGACGGTTTCGTCGAATATGGACCCATGACGGACGAAGGGCTGATCAACCAGGCCTGGAAGGACAGCCATGACTCGGTCTTCCACGCTGACGGCACATTGGCGAAGGGGCCGATCGCGATCGTCGAGGTTCAAGCTTATGTCTACGGCGCCTGGCAGGCGGCCGCAGAGATCTTCCGGCGGCTTGGCCGGCCGGAACGGGCGGCAAAGTTTCTTGCACGAGCGGAGGGTCTGCGCCGCACCTTCGATACGAGCTTCTTTGACGAGGACCTCGGCACGTATGTCCTGGCTCTGGACGGGGACAAGCGCCCCTGTCGCGTCTGCTCGTCCAACGCCGGCCACGCACTGTTTACCGGCATCGCTTATCCTGAACGAGCCGCGCAGGTTACCCGCACGCTGATGAGTGCCTCGTCCTTCTGCGGCTGGGGCATCCGCACCATTCCTTCCGCCGAGGCTCGCTATAATCCGATGAGCTACCACAACGGCTCGATCTGGCCGCACGACAATGCCCTGATCGCCAGCGGACTTGCCCGCTATGGCTATCGCGCTGAAGCGGCTCGGATCTTCGAGGGCCTGTTTGCGGCTTCGACGTATATCGACCTGCGCCGGCTTCCGGAACTCTTCTGCGGTCTGCCACGCCAGCGCGCGCAGGGGCCCACCTTCTATCCTGTTGCATGCTCTCCACAAGCATGGGCAGCCGCAGCGCCACTTCTCCTGCTGCAATCCTGCCTGGGCCTCGACTTCGATCCGAACGCCCTGCACATCAGCTTCGATGAACCGCAATTGCCTTCTTTCCTCGACGAAGTGACCCTGCGGCGCCTGCAGATCGGCAATGGCTCGGCCGACGTCGCTATCCGCCGATCCGGCCGGCAGGTCGTGGTCGACGTTATCGATCGGCGAGGGAACGTCCGAGTGCTGACAATGGCATAGCCAGGTAGCAATCCAAGGAAACGGGGTTGCCTGTCTTGCCCATTCGAACTTCTCTTCGTCCGAAACCAACAGATCGACCAGGGCGGCAGTCCTGCCCGTCGGCAGACGCCGCCCTTCGCCCATCAAGGCTTCGCCGTTGTTGGCCCACGCAAATGCCTCGGCGGGCATCGTAAACTCAACGAAGTAGCGATCAAAACGTGGGATCTGGCGGCATGACCCGCTTTGCCCGTGATCCGCTTTATCGCCGCCATCGCTTTCCAACCGCAGCGCATCGTTTGCGCGCTTTGCCAAAGCGTAAGAGGACCCGCTCAAGCCTAAGAATAGCAGACATGACAAACGAAAACGGCCGGGCGTCGCGCCCGGCCGTTTCTTTAGGGTGAGCACCCGATCCGTCATCCTGTCACAGATTTCGAACCGGGCGCTCTTGCGCTTCCATTGCCCCCAGAAGCGCGGTCCTTATTCCCGCTCGCCCGTGAAGTTGAGCAGAAGCTGGAAGATGTTGACGAAGTTCAGGTAGAGCGACAGAGCGCCGAAGACGGCGAGCTTCTGGTTCGATTCCTGATCGTAGTTTTCCGAATACTGTTCCTTGATGTTCTGCGTATCGTAGGCGGTGAGGCCGACGAAGACGACGATGCCGATCACCGAGATCGCGAACTGCAGCGCAGACGAACCGAGGAAGATGTTGACGATGCCGGCGATGATGATGCCGAACAGGCCCATCATCAGGAACGAACCCATCTTCGAGAGGTCACGCTTCGTCGTATAGCCGTAGAGGCTGATCGCGCCGAACATGGCGGCGGTGATGAAGAAGGTCTGTGCGATGCTCGTCCGGGTGAAGACCAGGAAGATGGAGGCGAGCGACAGGCCCATCACGGCGCAGAAGGCCCAGAAGGTTATCTGCGCGGTGCTTGCCGACATGGACTGGATACGGAACGAGAAGAAGAAGACGAAGGCAAGCGGCGCCAGCATCACGACCCACTTGAGCGGCGTCTGGAAGATCGGCACGAAGAGCGCCGGCGTGGTGCCGACAATGAAGGCGACGATGCCGGTGATGACGAGGCCGAGGGCCATGTAGTTGTAGACGCGCAGCATGTGCTGGCGCAGACCCTCGTCAAAAAGGGCCTGCGTGTTGGCGGCGGAGCCGTAACCATAGCGGGGATTGATCGGGTTCATGACTGATCTCCTCGGTTGAACTAGTAGAGCGACCGGGCCAGCCGTTCGGCGGCCTGATCGAGATTGGTGCCGCTATTGTCGGCGATCAGCGCGTAGGCAACGTCACCGATCTGCCAATAGGCGGCCTCTGTCTTTTCAAGGGCGACATGGCTGACCGGCTTCACCTCGAAGGCACCCGGCCGGACGGCGAAGAGCGACAGGCGCTTGCCGTCCGCCTCCTCGATTGCCATTTCGACGCTCGGGCCAAAATCCGACGGGAAGATCTGCACATCGGCGACCTTCCAATCCTTGGGTAGGTCCGGCATCACGATTGCGGTCGCGGCGCGGATATCCTCGGCGCTATAGGCCGGCGCGGTCTGCGACGGGATGGTTTCGCGCAGCGCTGCCGTGCGATAGGCGCGTACCGCATCCTCGACATAGGCCGGAGCTGGAACCGACGCATTGACCTCCGTTGCCGTGAAGGCCCCGAAGGAATTGTGCGCCACCCAGCCGGCGGCAAGCAGAATACCGACGGCAGCAATGCGCTGCATCGAATGCAAGATGCGGCCATAGGAGAGGCCACGTTCCAGCCTGCGGGCGGCATCGCGCGTTTCGGCGCGGCCGAAGGCGCGTTCACCCGCGAGCGCCAGCCGAAGCTCGCCCTTCATGCTCAGATCGGCCATAACCTTTGCGGCGATCGCCGGATTTTCGGAGAGATAGGACTCCACCTGGATGCGCCGTGCGACATCGAGCTCGCCGTCCACATAGGCGTCGAGATCGGCATCGATGATTGGATCAATCGCCTTCATTGCCGTTCCCTCCAACGAGTTTCAGGTGTGCGATGCGCGGCGTCTTTTCCTCGAACTCGCGCAACTGGGCGCGGGCGCGGGAGATGCGCGACATCAGCGTACCGACAGGAATGCCGAGCGCATTGGCCGCTTCCTGATAAGACAGGTCCTCGATCGCCACGAGATGCAGCGCCTCGCGCTGCTCTTCCGGAAGGTCGAAGAAGGCGTCGCGCACCTGCTGCAGGCGCACTGCATGTTCCTGGCCTGCCGGCAGCGACTGTTCCGCCTCGACCGCCGCCTCATCGTGGCGGCGCGTCAGCGAGCGGGTCTGCCGCACGCGGTCGATATGGGCATTGTGCAGGATGGAAAGCAGCCAGGTACGCAGGTTTCCGCCGCTGCGGAAGCTCTTGCGCTTCTCGAAGGCTCGCAGCAGCGCATCATGCACCAGATCCTCCGCCTCGTCCGAATTGCGCACCAACGAGCGCGCATAGCGGCGAAGCGCTGCGAGCTGACCGATGACATCGAAGGGGCGTTCTTTCCGTTCCATGATTGAGTATACGTAAGCATCGCGGATTTTATTCCGCACCCGTGCAGATTTTTTTCTTCGGCCGCGGCAGAAGGAAAGGTCGCTCGTCGGACAGCGCGAAAAACCTCCGCCGTCTGCGACAGCGGAGGCGGTGGCTTCGGTTATTGCTGTAGGATCAGCCCCTGCTGGGCAGGATCCCCGGGGTCAGCCTTTTGGCATGATCCCCGGCTGGTCGGCCGGAAATTTGGCGATGTCCTGCACGCTGATATTGAGGTGCTGGGCAACAAGGGTTGCCGGCGTATGGGTGAGCCACGAGGAGAGGCCGACTTCCTGATAGTCTGCCACCTTGAAAACGGCGACGAATTGAAGGTCCGTCTTGCCCGTATTTTCGATGATGTGGCCCTGGCTCCTTTTGACATAGCCGATATCGCCGGGCCGGAAATCGGCGGTCTGGCTGCGCGGGCCGGCATCGAAGACCGTCATGCGGCCTTCGCCCTTGATCCAGTACTGCCACTCGTCGGCATTCGGATGCCAGTGCATTTCCCGCACGGCGCCCGGCTTGATCGTCTCTATCGCTGCGGCAATCGTTTTGGAGACCTTGAAGATGCTGCTGTCGGCCAGCTGGATCGTGCCCGATGCATTCTGCTTCAGCGGCGCCGACGCTGCCAGCCGGTAGGTGAAAGGATAGGGCGGCAGGCCGCCGGACGCGACCGCCTCCTGGTCGGCGGAAAGCGGACCCGGTTCCTTGCCCTGGAAGATCCAGAGGTCCTGCAGCGGGATGTTCCTGAACGTGTCCTGCGAGACGCCGAAATTCTTGGCGAGCAGGTCCGGCGAGGTATGCGCCAGCCAGTCGGTCAATAGCAGGGTGCCATATTCGGACTGGTCGCCCTCGTCGAAGACGATGACGAATTCGCAGCCCTCCGGTCCGAGCCCCTGCAGAGAATGCGGGAAACCGGCCGGAAAATACCAGAGATCGCCGGCCTCGACGTCCTGCACATAGGCGCGGCCCTGCGGATCGAGCACCGTTACGCGGCAGCGGCCATTGGTCATGATCGCCCATTCGGCTGCCCGGTGCCAGTGCATCTCGCGGATGCCGCCGGGGCCAAGGCGCATGTTGACGCCCGAAACCGCCTCGGAAATGGCAAAGTCGGCCTTCGTCACCTGTCGCGCCCAGCCGCCGTTCTGGATGCGCTTGGCAGCATTGTTGAACGATCCCCAGAAGAGCTGCATGTCGCCGACATCGGTCGCCGGCGGGCTGTCGAAGGAGGGAAACTGGTCGCTGATGGCAGGGTTCTTCGGCCCAGGATCGGAAAGCCCTGCGGGATTGGCGTTGATGGCGCCTTCAGCCGGCTGGTCGGGATTGCCGAAGCTCGCCGCACGGGCGCCACCCGCCGCAAGGGCGGTTCCCCCCATCGCTCCGAGCGCAAGGACCGTGCGTCTTGAGAGAGGTTCCATGGTTTTACTCCTTTCACGTCGATTGGGCTATTCCGCCGGCACCTGGTCTTGGGGCCGGGCGCCGGCAAGGGCACGTCGTCTGCCGCCGACGAACTGGCTCAGCCGTTCGAGGTAGAGGTAGACGACCGGGGTCGTGTAGAGCGTCATCAGCTGGCTGATGAGCAGGCCGCCGACCATGGCGTAGCCGAGCGGCTGGCGCAGTTCCGAGCCGGTGCCGTGGCCGAGCATCAGCGGCAGGCCGGCCAGAAGAGCGGCCGCTGTCGTCATGATGATCGGGCGGAAGCGCAGGAGGCAGGCCTGGCGGATCGCGTCCTCCGGCGACAGTCCCTGCTCGCGCTGGGCGGCGATGGCGAAGTCGACGATCATGATGCCGTTCTTCTTGACGATGCCGATCAGCAGGATGACGCCGATCAGCGCGATGACGGTGAAGTCGAAGCCGAAGGCCCAGAGCATGGCGAGCGCGCCGAGACCGGCCGACGGCAGCGTCGACAGGATCGTCAGCGGATGGAAATAGCTCTCGTAGAGCACGCCGAGGATCAGATAGATCACGGCAATCGCGGCAAGCACCAGCAGCGGCTCGCTGGCAAGCGAACTCTGATAGGCCTGCGCATTGCCCTGGAACGTGCCGATGACGGTCGCCGGCTTGCCGAGATCCGCCTCGGCCTTGCCGATGGCGGCGACCGCCTGGCTGAGGGCCACGCCCTTCGCCAGGTTGAACGAGAGGGTAACGGCCGGGAACTGGCTCTGATGGTTGACGGCAAGTACGGCCGTCGGTTCCGTCGTCTGTTTGACGAGCTGGTTCAGCGGGACCTGTTCGCCGGTCAGCGGCGACTTGATGTAGAGGCCGTTGATCGCCAGCGGCGAATTCTGGAACTGCGGCGCCACCTCGAGAATCACATGGTAGCTGTTCAGGTCGGTGAAATACTGTGTGACCTGGCGCTGGCCGAAGGCATCGTAGAGCGTGTTGTCGATCGTCTGCGGCGCAATGCCGAAGCGCGATGCCTGGTCGCGGTCGATCGCCAGCGTCACCGTGGCGCCGCCATTCTGCTGGTCGGTGGCGACATCGGTCAGTTCCGGCAGCGTCTTGAACTTGGCAAGCAGCCTGGCCGCCCAGTCGTCGAGTTCTCCCGCATCGCCGTCCTGCAGCGTATACTGGAACTGCGTTGCCGAGCTGCGCCCGCCGACATTGATGTCCTGCGCCGGCTGCAGGAAAAGCTCCGCACCCTGCATCCCGGCAAGTTTCGGGCGAAGCCTGTTGATGATCTCGCTGGCCGAGGCATCACGCTCGCCTTCCGGCTTCAGGGTGATGAACATGCGGCCGGTATTGACCGTCAGCCCGGCCCCGCCGCCGACCGCCATGCCGACGCTGGCGACCGCCGGGTCGCTCGCCACGATATTGCCGGCCTCGATCTGATGGCGCGACATTTCGGCGAAGGAAATATCCTGCGACGCTTCGAGTATGCCGGTGATGAGGCCGGTATCCTGTATCGGGAAGAAGCCTTTGGGAATGTCGACGAACAGGAAGCCGGTCGCCGCCAGCGAGGCGAGGAAGGCCGCCATCGTCAGCCGGTGATGGCGAAGCGCCACGTCGAGCGTGCGGCGATAGCCAGCAAGAAGCCCGTCGAATATCCTTTCGCTGAGATTGTAGAGCCTGCCGTGGCGGGCGTCCTTTTCCGGCTTCAGGAAGCGGGAGCTCATCATCGGCGTGATGGTGAGCGACACGAGAGCCGAGACGACGATCGTCATCGTCACCGTGATCGCGAATTCCCGGAACAGGCGGCCGACGATGCCGCCCATCAGGAGCAGCGGAATGAAGACGGCGACGAGCGAGATGCTGATCGAAATGATGGTGAAGCCGATTTCCCGTGCGCCGTCGATGGCCGCCTCCTTCGGCGTCTTGCCCATTTCCATGTGGCGATGGATGTTCTCGACCATGACGATCGCGTCGTCGACGACGAAGCCGACGGCGATGCTCAATCCCATCAGCGAGAGATTGTCGAGGCTGAAGCCCGCGGCATACATCAGCGCCAGTGTGGCAAGAAGCGCAAGCGGCACGGTGACGCTCGGGATCACCGTGACCCAGACATTGCGCAGGAAGATGAAGATCACCATGACGACGAGGGCGATGGTGATGACAAGCGTCGTCTCGACATCCGCCACCGAGGCGCGGATCGTCGTCGTCCGGTCGCTGAGGACGGAAAGGTGGATCGCGGCCGGCGCGATCGCCTGGAGCTGCGGCAAGGCGGCGTGGATCGCATCGACGGTGTCGATGATATTGGCGCCGGGCAGCTTGAAGATCGGCAGCAGGATGGCCCGCTTGCCGTCGGCCCAGGCGGCCAGCTGATCGTTTTCCGGTCCGTCGATTGCCTGGCCGATATCGCCGATGCGCACCGGCGCGCCGTCGCGATAGGCGACGATCGCATCGTTCCACGGGGCGGCCTTCAGGAGCTGGTCATTGTCGTAGATCGTATAGGTATGTTCAGCACCCTGCACACTGCCCTTCGGCGCGTTGCTGGTGATCCCGGTCACGGCGCTGCGGATATCCTCGAGCGAAAGCCCCATTTCGGCGATCTTGCCGGGATCGATCTGCAGGCGGACAGCGGGCTTCTGCTGGCCGAAAATCAGAACCTGGGAAACGCCGTCGAGCTGGCTGATATGCTGGGCAAGCACGCTCTCGGCAAAGTCGTCGACCTGCGTGAGCGGCAGAGTGTCCGATGTCAGGGCGAGAACCATGACGGGCGGATCGGCGGGATTGACCTTGCGATAGGTCGGCGGCGAGGGCAGGTCCGTCGGCAATTGTCCGCCGGCCGCATTGATCGCGGTCTGCACGTCCTGGGCGGCGCTGTCGACGTCGCGCGACAGGTCGAACTGCAGGGTAATCGCGCTGCTGCCGAGCGTGCTCGTCGAGGTCATCTGGGTGACGCCGGGGATCTGGCCGAACTGCCGTTCCAGCGGCTGGGTGACTGTGGAAGCCATGGTTTTCGGATCGGCGCCCGGCAATTGCGTCGAGACCTGAATGGTTGGAAAATCGACTTGCGGCAAAGGCGCGACCGGCAGGAGAGGGTAGGCGACGATACCGATGCCGAAGAGGCCGGCCATCAGCAGCGAGGCGGCAATCGGTCGCTCGATGAACCAGGAGGAGATCGACATCGCCTACTCCCTGCTGGCCGCTTGCGAGGCGGCCGGCTGTTGAACGGTGACGCGCGTCCCGGCATCCAGGCGATACTGGCCTGACGTGACGACCTGCTCGCCGCCATCAAGGCCCTCTTCGATGACGGCGCGGCCATTCTCGATCGGACCGGGACTGACCTTGCGGACCTGGGCAGCACCGCCCGCATCGACAATGTAGACGAAGAAGCCGCCTTGTCCCCGCTGCAATGCAGCCGAGGGAACGGTGACGGCCTTGCGGATCGTCTGCTGCTTGACCCGCAGCATCACGAACTGACCCGGCCACAAGGCATCGTCCTTGTTGTCAAAGGTCGATTTGATGCGGATCGTGCCGCTTGCCTGATCGATGACATTGTCGATCAGCGACAGCGTGCCCGAGGCAAGCTGCTGCGACTGATCCATCGACATGGCCGTCACTTCCACCGGGCCGGCCCTCAATGCGCCGCGCACGGCATCGAGGTCGTCCTCGCGCAGCGTGGAGATGACGGTGATCGGCTGCGTCTGGGTGATGGTGACGATCGGTGTCGTATCGGTCGTGTGGACTTCGTTGCCGGCGTCGATCCGCCGGATGCCCGTGCGGCCGTCGATCGGCGAGCGGATCTCGGTATAGGAGAGCGAGACGTCAGCCGCCTCCTTGGCAGCCTGATCCTGCGCAAGCTCAGCCTCGGCGCTTGCCACCTGGGCCTGCTGCTCTTCCAGGGTTTCCTGCGTAACGATCTGCTGCTGCGAAAGCTTCTGATCCTTGACCAGCAGATACTGGGCATTGGCGAGATCGGCCTGGTCCTGCTTGATCTTGGCCGCGGCCTGGTCGACGGCTGCCTGGAAGGGGCGCGGATCGATGACGGCGAGAAGATCCCCTTTCCTGACGGCCTGGCCCTCGTCGAACATCACGCTCTGCAGCTCGCCGTCGACGCGTGTCGTGATGTTGACCGTATAGTTGGCCTGCACGGTGCCGAGACCGTCGAGATAGACAGGCACGTCGGCAACCGCCGGGGTGGCGACCTCGACCGGCACCGCCGGTGTGCGGGGCTCGGGTGCGGCAGCGGTTGGCTCCGTCCCCGCAAACCAGAAGGCGGCCGCCGATCCGCCGGCAATGGCGAGGATGGCGATGGCAGCCAGAGCGGCCGGGCGCCGGCGCTTGCGAGGTTCGGTCACGGTGCGGATGGACGTCACGGCTGGCTCCATGGCTATGGGATTGAAACATACCGATCTCGCCGCCGGGATCGGGCGGCCTCGGGCTGGCTCTGCCTGGTTGAGGGGCTATGAAGCGGGGAGTGTGAAATCACCGTCTTCTGCCGACCAATACCGACGGAAAGAGGCTACGACCGGGCAGGGCTGCGCGCATCTATACGCAGGTCTAGTTGCCGTTCCCAAAAGGTATAAGCCCCGGCAAACGGAGAAAAGCAGCGGCGGCGGCCGGAGGCGATCCGCCTGTCCAGCGCGCCGCCTGCACGGCTTGCGGCGGTGCCGCCGGCGGCCGCCTGCGAAAGTCGGGATGCAATGGCCCGAAGGGCATCGCGCCCAGGCCGGCGACAAGGGCAATGCCGGCGATCGCAAAGCAGAAGGACAGAACGAAGAGGTCGGCATAGGCAAGCACGCTTGCCTGCGCATGGACCGCCGTCGCGACTGTGGAGAGAGCCTCCAGCTCTGCGCGCTGGCTGGTGCCGAACAGCGTCCCCAGCTTCGCCAGCGCTGCGTGGAGACTGTCCGACGATCCGGAAATCGGCCCGGTCAGGACATTGGAATGATACTGCTCACGTTGTCGCAGCCAGGTGTTCAACAGGCTTTGCGCCAGCTCGACGCTGCCAAGCCGGATCACCTGAATATAGGCGGAGACCGCGGTTGAGCGTTTCGGGTCGGAATTGGCGATCAGGTAGACGACGGTCGGCGGCCAGATTGGCCCTGGAGGCGGCGACCGCCGCATCATATTCGCGCGGGTCGATCTCGGCGAGCAGCTGGCCCTTCGTGACCCGCTGATAGTCGGCGACCGGAGCGTTCCGGACGATGCCGCTGATCTGGGCGCTCAGCGTCGAGACATCGGCGCTGACCACGGCGTCGTCGGTCGATTGATGTGATGTACCTGCCACCCAGCGGTTCCAATCTGCGGTGGCGACCGCCACTCCGCCGCTGACGAGCGTGACGGCAAGAAGGGGAACGGCAAGCCGTCTCAACGACACGACGCTTGCCGGGGAGGGAGCGGCCGGCGCTTCCGGCAGCTGGGGTGAACGGGCAGGCTCGGACGGGCTCAGGCTGGTGATCGCAATCTGGCTGACCATGGGAACCTCACTTTTCGCCGCGGTTTGCAGATGGTTTCGTGCGGAGGCGGACCGGGGCCGGTGCGAAGGAAACGTGGCCGGTGCCGTCGGCCTGCAGCCAGTAGCCAAGCGCCATGAAGACGGCACCGCCGATGAGGTTGCCGAGCGTCACCCAGACGAGATTGTGGACGGCGGCAAAGAGCGTGATATTGGCCGGATGGTCGCCCATCAGCGCCATCGAGAAGGTGAACATGTTGGCGACGCTGTGTTCGTAGCCGGCGGCAACGAAGATGGTGATCGGCCAGAAGATCAGCATGATCTTGGCCGCGGCGTTTTCGGTGCGTCCCGCCATCCAGATGGCGAGGCAGACAAGCCAGTTGCAGAGAATGCCGCGGGCAAGAAGCTCCAGCGAACCGGCCGACATCTTGGCCGAGACGATGGAGAAGAACGCCTGGCTTCCGTCACCCAGAAGCACGCCGCCGCCGGCCAGATGGAACAGGCCGGCAAGCACCATGGCGCCGATCAGATTGCCGATCCAGGCCGTTGCCCAGACAAGCAACATATCGGCAATATTGCTGCGCCGCGTCAGCACGGAAAGCGGCATATACATGGCCGTTCCGGTAAAAAGCTCGCTGCCGGCAAAGACGACGATCGTCAGGGCAGAAGAAAAGACTACGCCCATGACAAGGTGCGCCCAGGCGGGATCGGCATGTGCGCCGGCGGTGAACATGATGATATCGCCGAAACCGATATAGGCTCCTGCCATGGCTGCCCCGATAAGGAAGGCAGCAAAGTGGTGACGGACGGCATCGGCTTTTTCTTCACCGGACTGGGCGAAGTGATCAATCGAATCCTGATACATGACGGCAGCTCGCGTGTTGTGACGATCGAACCGGGCTTCGTCCGGAACGGCCAAACGTTAATCACGCGGGCTGCAGAGCTGAATCATACCTACGTTTAGACCGCCTGCCGATAGGTTCAGGTGCGCCCCGCCGTTGCGGGCCTGCCTCTTCGCAATCGATCCGCCAACCGAAAAGAAAAAAGGCCGCCTCCGATATGCCGAAGGCGGCCACTTGCGGATCCTCGGGCAATCCGTGGCTTCGGGCGGAGGGGAGGGACACCGGGAAGCTCAACCGAGATTTCTATCGCCCGTCAGGAGGAGGCTTCGGGCGATGGGCAGGACGTTACGCCGATCCCCGAGCCTGCGGAACTAAACTTACGTATTGGTCCGCCTGGACAAGCAGGCGATGTCATGCCGCTTCGTCTTCGCGCCGCATGAAAGTCCAAACAACTCGGCTCGCACTGCTCCTGGCGGAAACCCGAGTAGCCATAAGAGTATCTTGCCTGATGTCTGTGGCTTTTATGTAGCCGGCTCAAATAATCGGATCGAAACGGCCGGGCAGGTCTCCATATTTCCGCCATTCGCGGTCATTTGCACTTCCCCGGGATGGATCGGCCTGCTAACTAGGACTGCATTTACTGGGGGATATATGCATGCCTCGAAGAGGATACGCTCAGCTTGGGCAAGCTGTTTGTAAGACCGTAAATCCTGCTGTCGTGAGATCGGTCAGCAGATAGTGAGCTCCGAAAGTATCCTCCTTCCACCGCTTGAGGAAAGCCAGGCGGGCCGGCGATCACTGCTCGCGCGGATCGGCAGCAGCCTCACCGCTGCGAGCCTGTTCCTGGCATTCTATTTTGTCGTCAATATCGTGTTTCGGATCGCGCTTCCCGACACGCTTGGTCTCGACGAATCCGAGCAGGCCTTCTTCTCGCAATATCTCTTCCTGGGCTATGGTCCCCAGCCGCCCTTCTACAACTGGCTGCAATATGCGGTCGTCTCGGTTGCCGGCCTGTCGATCTGGACGCTCGCAATCCCGAAGAACATCCTGCTTTTTCTCTGTTATGTGCTCTATGGGCTCGCCGCGCGGGAGGCACTGAAGGACAAGGTGCTTGCGTCGGTCGCGATGCTGAGCCTCATCACCCTGCCGCAGGTTGGCTTTCTGGCACAGCGCGAGCTGACCCATACCGTGGCGCTGCTTGTCGCAACCGGGCTCTTTCTCTACAGCCTGTTCAGAACCCTGCAAAGGCCGACGCTCGCCTCCTATCTCCTGGTCGGCATTGCTGCCGGCATCGGCGTGATCTCGAAGTATAATTTTGCCATTCTGCCGGCCGCTGCCTTGCTCGCGGTCCTGGCCGACAAGGAATGGCGGCGCCGTCTGTTCGACTGGCGCATGCTTGCGGCGATTGCCGTCGGCCTCCTGATCGTCCTTCCGCACGCCTTCTGGCTGCTGGACAATATCGACAGCGCGTCGTCCGCCACCCTGCAGCGGATGACGGCCCGGCACGAGGCGTCAAGCACGATCCTGCGTATCGGCCAGGGGCTTGTCTCCCTCGTCGTTGCGGTCATCGGCTTCTCGGCCCTGCCGACCGTCCTTTTCGCCGCCGCTTTCCGTCGCGATTTCTTCCGGGCGCTCACGGCAACCAGCCCGATGATACGCCTGATCGAACGGATGATGGCGGCAAGCCTGCTTGCCGTCGCCCTCGTCGTCGTTGGCGGCGCAAGCCATATTCACGAGCGCTGGCTCGATCCCTTCCTGCTGATCCTGCCCGTTTATCTGTTGCTGAAAATGCAGGCCGCGGGCTTCGATCTGTCTGTCGGGATACGCCGTTTCCTGCCTGTTGTGCCGGTCGCGATGGCCATCATCATTACGGTGCTGACGCTGCGGATCGTGGGGGCTCAACATGTGGGGAGCTATCCGATCCTGAACGCGCCGATGGTCCGGTTCGCCTCGGAACTGACTGCCGCCCGCCAGCCCGTCCTGATCATCGCGTCCAGCAAATATCTTGCCGGCAATTTCCGTCTGCAATTGCCCGACGTGCCGACCGTGCTGCCGGACTTTCCCGATCCGGCATTGCCCGACTATGCCAATGCGAAAGGACCTGTTCTCGTCCTCTGGCGCGGGCGCAGCGAAACGGACGCAACGATACCGGCGGATTTTGCAGCGCGGCTTCAGGCGGCAGGCATCGAGCTGCCGCAGACAAACACGCTTGCTCTGCCCTATCTCTTCGGACATCCGAACCACAAGTTCGCCATCGGCTATGCCTGGATCGAGGGCGGAGCGACATAGCCGGGCTGCAGTCCCAAGATTTGCCAGGACGACGTCAGCGATTTTTCAGAACTGCGCAGCCTGGAAGCGTGAGTTGCGAGCGCCGGTGGAGGCTTGCCGGGAGTATATCGCGACAGGCCACAAGAAAATCTGTCGCTTTCCACTGTTGCACAGCTGTTCAACTGTCGACACAGCGGTCCGGGCGATTGTTTGTGACAGTTACATGACAGAGTATGGCCCCGCTGATTTGCAGGGGAATACATACAATGAAAGAAAAAAAGCGAGTCTACGAGGCTCTCGTGGACGGCGCCATGGAAGGTCTGGTGGGCGATGCGCTTTATGATTTTGTCCGCAAGCGCTGCCCCAAAGCCTCCAGCAAGAAGATCGTTCGTGCCTCGCTGCTGGCGCTGACCGATCCGCATCTGAGGGACCGCAATATCCTCGACGTCATCTACGCGCTGGCAATCAAGCACCGGCTGGACGACACGACGGTCGAGGATGAACATGATGAGGAGGCCGAGGAGAGGGAAACCTCCGACACGGCCGGCAAGGACCAGCCGCCGCTTTCCTGAGCAGACAGGGCGGGAGATAACGGGGCTCAGGGGGCGCTGTCGGAGAGCTCTTCGAGGATCGGGCAGTCCGGACGATCATTGCCGTGGCAGGCATGAACGAGATGTTCGAGCGTGCGCCGCAATTCCGTCAGCTCGCGGATCTTCCGGTCGATTTCCGAAAGCTTCGCTTCGGCAATCCCCTTGACGTCGGCGCTTGCCCGGCTCTTGTCCTCGTACAGCGCCAAGAGCTGACGGCACTCCTCCACCGAGAAGCCGAGGCCACGCGAGCGCTGCAGGAAACGCAGCTTGTGCACGTCCGAAGCCGTATAGTCGCGATAGCCGTTTCCGCCCCGGTCGGGGCGGATCAGGCCGATATCCTCGTAATAGCGGATGGTCTTCGAAGGCAGGCCGGACTGTTCAGAGGCTTCGCCGATGTTCATCGTCTGGTTTCCTACAGTTTTTCCACTCTCAGCCTCAGCGCATTGCCGATGACGGAGACCGAGGAGAGGCTCATGGCGGCCGCCGCGATCATCGGCGAGAGCAGCAGGCCGAAGATCGGGTAGAGCACGCCCGCCGCGACGGGGATGCCGAGCGCATTATAGCCGAAGGCAAAGCCGAGATTCTGGCGGATGTTGCGCATCGTCGCTTCGGCGAGCCGCCTGGCGCGGACGATTCCGTTGAGATCGCCCTTCACCAATGTAATGCCGGCACTTTCCATCGCAACATCGGCACCCGTGCCCATGGCGATGCCGACATCGGCGGCGGCCAGCGCCGGCGCATCGTTGACCCCATCACCGGCCATGGCGATGACAGCGCCTCTTGCGCGGAGTTCATCGACCAGCGCCTTCTTGTCCTCGGGCAGAACATCGGCGCGGACCTCGTCGATCCCGAGACTTTTGGCCACGGCGCGTGCCGTGCGTTCATTGTCGCCGGTCGCCATGATGATCTTCAGGCCGCTGTCATGCAGTGCCCTGATGGCCGCAGCCGTCGTTGGCTTGATGCGGTCGGCGACGGCGACAAGGCCCGCCAGACGACCGTCGAGGGCGACGAACATGACGGTCTTGCCGTCCCCGCGCAGCGCTTCGGCCCGGTCTGAAAGCGCTGCCGGATCGATGCCGAGATCGGCGAGCATGGCGGCGTTGCCAAGCGCGACCGATGCGCTGCCGACCGTGCCTTCCACACCCTTGCCGGTCCTTGCCTGAAAACCTGTGACGTCGCTGAGGGTGAGCCCGCGTTCTTCCGCGCCCGAGACGATTGCCTCGGCGAGCGGATGTTCGGAGCCGCGTTCCAGGCTTGCGGCAAGCGCCAGCAGATGTTTTTCATCAGTTCCGCCCGAGGGGAGGACGTCCGTCAGTCTGGGCTTGCCTTCGGTCAGCGTGCCCGTCTTGTCGACGATCAACGTATCGACCTTTGAGAAACGCTCCAGCGCTTCCGCATCCTTGATCAGCACGCCTTCCTGCGCGCCGCGCCCGGTGGCGATCATGATCGACATCGGCGTTGCGAGGCCGAGCGCGCAGGGGCAGGCGATGATGAGCACGGCGACGGCGGCGAGCAGCGCGTTGGCCAGCCGCGGCTCCGGCCCGACAAAAGACCAGATGAGGAAGGCTGCGACGGCGGCTGCAACGACAGCCGGAACGAAGATCGCCGAAACGCGATCGACGGCACCCTGGATCGGGGCGCGCGAGCGCTGCGCCTTCGCCACCATATCGACAATGCGGGACAGCGTCGTATCGGCACCGACCTTTTCGGCAGTCATGATGAGCGCGCCGTTCCCGTTCATGGTGCCGCCCGTCAGTGCGTCGCCCTTTGCCTTCTCGACCGGCAAGGGCTCACCGGTGATCATCGATTCATCGACGGTCGATTGCCCTTCGACGACGGAACCGTCGGCGGGTACGCGTTCACCGGGGCGTACGCGCAGCCGGTCGCCGGTCACGATCTCGTCGACAGGCACGTCGCTTTCGCTGCCGTCGGCATTGACGCGGCGGGCAGTCTTGGGTGCGAGATCGAGCAGGGCGCGGATGGCAGAGCCGGTGCGCTCGCGTGCCTTCAATTCCAGTACCTGCCCGACGAAGACAAGCGCGACGATGACGGCAGCCGCCTCGAAATAGACAGGCACGGAGCCGCCGTGGCCGCGGAAACTGTGGGGAAAGAGATCGGGCGCCAGCGTCGCCACGACGCTGTAGAGATAGGCGGTGCCGACGCCGAGGCCGATCAGCGTCCACATGTTCGGGCTGCGGTTGACGAGCGATGCCCGGGCGCGGCGGAAGAAGGGAAGGGCTGCCCACAGCACGACCGGCGTCGCCAGGAGCATTTCGACATAGCTCGCCAGCGGCTCACCGAGTGCCTCGCGCGGGAAGGCGAGCCCGATCATCGGCCCCATGGTGAGGATGAGGAGCGGGGCGGCCAGAAGAGCGCTGATCCACAGCCGGCGCGTGAAATCGACGAGTTCCGGGTTCGGCCCCTCATCCTCGGGCGGAATGCCCATCGGCTCCAGCGCCATGCCGCATTTCGGGCAGTCGCTGGGACGGTCGCTGACGACCTCGGGATGCATGGGGCAGGTATAGAGCGTACCCTTCGGCATGGCCGCTGCGGCAGGCTTCCTTCCGTCGCGATAGTTTTCGGGGACGGCTTCGAATTTCGCCTTGCAGCCGGCCGAGCAGAAGTAGAATTTCTCGCCCTCGTGCTTCAGGAAATGCCTGGCGCTGGCGCGGTCGACGCTCATGCCGCAGACCGGGTCCGTCGCGGTGAGGTAATCCAGCGGCGTTGCCTCGAATTTCTTGCGGCAGCCGTCGCAGCAGAAATGGTAGGTGTGTCCTTCATAGTCGAGGGACGGTTTGCCGGCATCGGGATCGACCGTCATGCCGCAGACGGGATCGCGCACGACGGTCTCTGCGGGTTTTCCTGCGGGTGCTCCCGCGTCATGGTGGTGATGGTCGTGACCGTGATGACGATGATCGTGCTTGTTATCCATAATGCTGCGCCTTTCATGCCTTTCTGGCATCCGGACAGCTTTATGAACCTTCCAGCAACTGGAAGGTCAACAGTTTTTTTGCCGGCGCGGATTTTTTCGCCTGCGGTCAGGCCGGAACGATCAGCGCCGCCGGCTGGTCCCCGAGCAGCGCGGCAAGCAAGATCCTGCTCCCCGGCTCCAGCATCTTGCCGGTCAGCAGGTCGGCCTTGAGCCCGTGAAGGGGGGAGGGCACGGCAATGGCCGTATCGGCCCAGAATTCCGGGCCGGCGAAGAGCACACCGGGGTCGAGCCAGCCGAACATCAGTCGCGGCGCGACCGTGATGGCGAAGTTCTCGTGATGCAGGCGGGCAAAGGCGACGACATGATCGCTTCTGGCCCCGTCAACGGCAAGCGGCAGGTAATCCCCGTCCGTGAAAAGCCGGCTGCGTTCCATGCGAAGCCCGAGGCCGATCTGGATGATGCGCTGTTTCAGTGCCGCGGCCTGCAGCCTTGCCAGCGGCCCGCCCTCGGCAAGCCAGCCGCTCAAGGTCTCGAAATCCGGCGGGCGCCTGTTATCGGGATCGACGAAACTGAAATCGAAGCCCTCTGCTCCCTGATAGATATCGGGGATACCCGGCGCCGTCAGCTTGATCAGCGTCTGGGACAGGCTGTTGACATAACCGGCCTCGATAAAGGGCTGCAGAACGCGAGCGAAATCGTCGATGAATGCGTCGTTATCGGGTGAGACAAGGGCAGCGGCATAGGCGAGGACCGCTTCCTCATAGGCACTGTCCGGCGCCGTCCAGGCGGTGCGCAGCTTGGCTTCGCGAACGGCCTTTTGCGCATAGGCGGTGAAGCGTTCGTGCAGCGCGGCAAAGTGGCGGCGGTCGAAATCCTCGGGCCAGGCGCCGGCAAGCGCCTGGTAGAGCATCCATTCCAGATCGGGTTCCGGCGCCGCGCCATCCGGCAGCTCGACGCGGTTGTTTTCGTTCAGTCGGCGCCAATGTCCGACGGCGTCGGCAAAGACGCCGGCGCCTTCGCTGACAGCATAAAGCCGCGCCCGCGCATCCTCCCCGCGTTTGGTGTCGTGCGTCGACGTTGCCAGAAGGCCCGAAGGCTGGGAGCGTGCGCGGTCCTGCATGAACTGGTGAAATGCCTCGATGCCGCCGGTCACATGATCCGGCTCGCCGCCGACCTCGTTTGCCGCCAGCAGCCGGTTGTAGCGGTAGAACAGCGTATCCTCCATTGCTTTTGCCATGACGGGACCGGAGAGCTGCTGAAACCGGATGCGGAACTCGCGGGCCGTCTCGTTGTCATGCCTGCCTTCGAGAATGGCAGCGACGCTCTGCAATGGCTGCGCGTGGTCCAGATAGCCCGCCGCCGCCATCTCGGCTTTCTTCAGGATATCCGTATCCCGCGCGTCGAGCAGGCCGTCGGCTCCATAGGTGCGATAGACGGAGAAGGCGATCAGAAGCTCTGAGATCGCGCCGGCAATTTCCTCTTTCGACAGTTCGGGAAGGAGGCCGGCTGCGATGCGGACGAGGCGGGCCGTCTCGCCGGCGAAATTCCGTTCGACCATCAGCCGCTTCGCCGCCCTCCGGGCGGCCGCGAAATCGCCGTTGCCATCCGCCAGCCGGCAATAGGCTTCATCGAGTTTGCGTAAGCCATTGCCCTCCACGAAGAGCCTGCTCAAGGCCGTAATGAATTCGTAGCCCGTCGTTCCCTGTACCGGCCAGTCGGCGGGCAAGGCCTCACCTGGGCCGAGGATCTTCTCGACCACGATAAAGGTGTCCGCGCCGACAGCCTCCCGCAGGCGATCGAGATAGGCTCGCGGTTCTGCCAGACCGTCGATATGGTCGATGCGCAGGCCCTGTACCTGGCCCTGACGCACGAGATCGAGAACCAGCCGGTGGCTCGCCTCGAAGACCCCGGCATCCTCGACCCGCAGGCCGACCAGTCCCGTCACCTCGAAGAACCGGCGGTAGCTCAGATGTTCCGAAGCCTCCTGCCAGCGCAGAAGCTGCCAGTGCTGCAGTCCGTGCAATCGCGTCATGAAGGCATGGTCTTTTGAAATCTCCGTGAGCCTTCCGCTCAGCCTTGCAAGATCACCGGCCTCGAAGATCCTGTCGCGCAGGCGGCGATGCAGCTCTTTGCCGTCACCGGAAGCCGTCAGTTCCGCCATCCCGGCGAGGACCGGGTCATCCGCTTCCGCAGAGAGCAGAGCATAGCTTTCCGTGCTCAGTGGAAAGAGCGTGTCGTAATAGCCGATCGCCAGATTACCATGCGCCTCGTCGACGGTGATCGCCAGTTCGCCGGCAGCAAGGCAATCGGCGAAACTCCCGCCAAGCTGCGGCAAGGTCAGCCGCTCGCTCCAGTCTATGTCGAAATAGCCTGCAAACGGGCTATGCCTGCCGAACTCCAGGACGCTGCGCCACAAGGCATTCTCCAGTGAAGCGGCCATATGGTTCGGTACGATGTCGAGGATCAGGCCCATGCCCGCTTCCGACAGTGTCTGCGTCAGGCGGTCGAAGCCCGCCCTTCCGCCAAGCCCCGGGTCGATCTCGTTGGGATCGGTTACGTCGTAGCCATGCGTCGATCCGCTGGCCGCCGTGAAGACCGGCGAGGCATAGAGGTGGCTGATGCCGAGCGACTTCAGATAGGGTACGAGGGCGCAGGCGCGATCGAAGGTCATGCCGTTGCGGAACTGGACCCGATAGGTCGCGGAGGGGAGCGTCATGGGGTCATTTTGCCGTTTGGAGGAGACATCTTCCAACGGTTGTGAGGCGCTTTTGTTCCTCCCTCAGTCGACGAAGATGCCGACGCTTGCCGCCCGTCCCATGGAATCGATCACCGTCAGCTTGGAATAACCGCCACCATCCGGCATCCAGCTTTGCGTGCGCCGTCGGGAGAGATCGGGCAGCGGCTTGCCGTTGGCAAGCCAGCGGAAGGGCGCGCGCCCGCCCTGAAGCTTGAGCATCAGCGGCGTCAGATCGCCCGCCTTTGCCCCGAGGTCGACATGGGCGCCCTCCGGTGGATAGACGATCTGCGGCGACGGCTCGCGTCCGGAAGCGGCGAGCAGCCCGTTGGCATTGACGGCAAAACGGCGCTGGCTGAACGGCAGGTCTGCCTGGGCGATGCGCACGGCCCCTGCCGGTGCGCGCGGCAGCGGTGTCGTGGCGATGCCGGATTTCGCGAGCGCCTCGAAGAGAATGGGTGCGGCTGTGCCATAACCCGTCAGACCGGGTACGGCGCTGTTATCGGGCCGACCGACCCAGACACCCAGCACGTAGCGTCCGTCGTAACCGACCGACCAGGCATCGCGATAGCCGTAGCTCGTGCCGGTCTTGTAGGCGACGCCGCGTTGCGCTGCGCCGGCCGGCGGTACGACGCCCGAGAGTATGTCGGCGACATTCCAGACCGCGACCGGCTCCAGCAAGGGTTCACCGTCGATCTTGCCTGGCTCGCTCGTCACGCCGTCGCCGATCCTGACCGGCTGGCCGCGATTGGCAAGCGCCGTATAGAGCTGGACGAGATCCTTCAGCGTGATACCGACGCCGCCAAGGCCGATCGCCAGGCCCGGCGCCTCGTTCGGCGGCAAGGTCGGGCGCACATCGGCACGGCGGAAACGCACCATGAGCCGTGACGGGCCAACCGCATCGAGCAGCTTGACCGCCGGTACGTTGAGGGAAAGCTGCAGGGCCTCGCGCACCGTCACGTCGCCCTGATAGCTCATGTCGAAATTGCGCGGCCGGTAGCCGAAGAAATCGGCCGGCCGGTCCTCGATGATGGTTTCCTGGCTCACCAGCCCCTGTTCGAAGGCAAGGCCGTAGATGAAGGGTTTGAGCGTCGAGCCCGGCGAGCGGCTGATGCGCGTCATGTCGATCCAGCCGGAGCGGCTGGCATCGAAATAATCGGCCGAACCCACCTCGCCGACGATCTCGCCGGTCCCGGCGTCCGCCATCACCATGGCGAGCGACAGCTTTGGTCCGAGTTTCATCGTCGCGGCACGCGCGACGGATTCGAGACCGGTCTGGACCTGCTTTTTCAGCGTCGTACGGTGCTCCACCGCCTTCGGGTCCCTGCGCAGGGCTGCCTCGGCAACATGCGCGGCAAGGGCCGGAAGCTGCAGCCTGCGGGCGGGAATGGCGGTACCCTCGGCGCGCTCGGCCTCACCATCGCCGACGACCGCGGCCACGGCGATGCGGTCGAGCACCCGCTTGCGGGCCGCTTCCGCCGCCTTTAGATTTCTGTCCGGGCGGCGTTTTTCGGGCAATTGCGGCAGGGCGACCAGAAGGGCGGCCTCTGCCACGGTCAGCCGTTTCGGCTCCTTGCCGAAATAGGCAAGGCTTGCGGCGCGTACGCCTTCCAGGTTGCCGCCATAGGGCGCATGGGTGAGATAGAGATCGAGGATCTGCTCCTTGGAAAGCCGCCGTTCGATCTGCACGGCGCGCGCGATCTGCAGCAGTTTTGCCGAAAGGGACCGGCTTTCGCGCGGCTCGATCAGCCTTGCCACCTGCATGGAGAGCGTGGAGGCGCCGGATACGATGCGGCCGTTGCTGACGAATTGCAGCGCCGCGCGCCCGAGCGCCCAGACATCGATGCCGGCATGCTCGTAGAAGCGCTGATCCTCATAGGCGACCAGCATGCGGACGAATAGCGGATCGACATCGGAGACGGCGGTCTTCAGCCGCCAGCGCCCTTCCGGTGTCGCAAAGGCGCGCAGCAATTGCCCGTCGGCATCGAGCACTTCGGGCGAGACGGAGACGGCCTGTTCGAGCGGCGGGGGAAAGGCCCGGTCGGCGGCTTCAAGCACAAAAAGGCAAGCGCCGGCAACGACAATGCCGGCCGCAGTCCCGATTGCAAGCTTGCGCCACCGCCTCATTGTTGAGCCGCAACGACCTCCATCTTGCCGGTCGCCGTGCGGGCCGACATATCGGGACGATACATGTCCTCGACGGTCGCTGCCGGATGGTCGTAGACGCCGGGAGTGACGGCGCGCACGACATAGGCGACGTTGAAATCGCGTGCCGCATTTTCAGTACGGTTGAAGGCGGCGACGAAGCGGTCGTAGCGGAATTCGGTATGAGCGGCGGACATTTCGCCGAGCCAGTCGAAATTCGTCATCTGGGCGCTGTCGACAAGGCTCGGATTGTCGATCTCGAAACCGGCCGGCAGCAGATCGGTGATGACGATCCGCGAGGCCCAGTCGTTCTGCTCGGTCACATGAAGGACGACGACATATCGTTCGTTCTGCTGCGCCTCACTGACATTGGCCTCTTCGCCGTCCAGCGTGTAATAGCTGCGCTCGATGGTAAAGCCGTTGCCGCCGGCCGGCAGGGGCTTGACGGGGGCGGCGACCGTGGTGACGACGGCCGAGACCGTGTCGCCGGCGGCGCTCGTCAATGTCAGCGGATGGTCGATCAATGCGTCACCCGTCATCTTCGCCATATAGGCGCCGGTCCGCTCAGCGCCATTGACGTTGATCTTCAGGTCGTCGTCGCCGTTTTGCAGGGCGCGTGCGGCAAGCAGCATCCAGGCCTGTTCCTGGGTGCTCGTATATTTGCTGCGGTCCCATTCGCGGGCGACCGCCTTGGCAAGCTCGGGAATGACGGGCGGAACCGGCCGGCTCTCGGCCGCAAGCGCCAGGATTGCGGCGCCATCGCGCAGCACGGAGCCGTAGTCGGTGCGCGAGAAATTCACGCGGGTGACCATCGACTGTTGCGACATCTGCAGCGCGTCCACAAAAATGTTTTTCGAACGCGTCGCATCGCCATAGAGCGCCAGTGCTGCGGCGATATGGGCCTTGGCAAGCGGTGTCGGGAAATCGTTGATCATCGTGTCTGCATAGTAGCGCAGGTCGCTGACGGCAGCCTTCTTGTTGCGGGCAAGCACGTAGAGGGCATAGGCGATCTCATCGCCCTTGCCCTTCACGTCCGTCGTGTAGGAAAGCGAATTCTGCAGATTTTCCAGCGCCTGCACCAGTGCGCGCTCCGGCACGTCGTATTTCTGCTCGCGGGCGCGCGTCAGGAAATCCGTGACGTAGGAATCGAGCCAGAGATCGCCGGAATCCGGTCCCCACAGGCCGAAGCTTCCCGCATAGGCCTGATAGGAAAGCACACGGTAGATCGCATCCTGCACGCGCTTGTGGATATCGTCATCCGTTTCATCCATGCCGGCCTGCTTGGCGACCTCGGCAAGATAGAGCAGCGGCAGCGCGCGGCTCGTCGTCTGCTCGGCGCAGCCGAAGGGATAACGATCGAGCGTCATCAGCAGGGCCGGCATGTCGAAAGCGGCGGAGCGCGTGACGTTGACGCTGATCGAGGCACCCGGCAGCACGCTATCGGCCAGCAGGTTCTTGTCGATCGTCAGGCTTTTGCCGGGCGCAAGCGCGATGACGCGCCGTTCGGTGACCGGCAGCGACGACGGCCGCACCGGCACGTCCACGACCTGATCGAGCGACAGGCCCTGATCGTTCGACAGGTTGATCGCCACGCGGCCAGCGCCCGGCTCGCCGCCGATCAATGTCAGCGTCAGGTCGGACCTGGCACCGGCCTCGAGCTTCAGGGTCTGCTCGGCCGGCCCATCGATGCTGAGCGCACTATTGCCCGTCAGCGTCAGTTTGTAGTCGCCGGCCGGCGCATCGGTATTGGCGATGTCGAGGCGCAGGTTGGCTTTGTCCCCCGGAGCAAGGAACTTCGGCAGGCTTGCGGTGACGACGACGGGATCGCGGATGATGACATCCCGGGCAGCGTGGCCGACACCGGTCTTCGTCCAGGCAACGGCCATGACGCGTGCCGTGCCGTTGAACTGGGGAATATCGAAACTGACCTTCGCCTTGCCCTCGGCATCGAGCCTGACCGGACCGGCGAAGAAGGCGACGAGCTTCTGCGTCGGCGGGCTTGCCTGCAGCGCGATCGCGCCGCCGTCGCCGCCGGTGCGCAGCTTGCCGGTCGCACCCAGCGAGCCGTCGATCAGCCGGCCATAAAGGTCGCGGATTTCAAGGCCGAGCTGGCGCTGACCGAAATACCAGTCTTCAGGGTTCGGCGGTTCGTAGCGCGTCAGATTGAGAATGCCGACATCGACGGCGGCAACCGTGACATAGGCCTCCTCATTGGCGCCGGCGCCGGCAACCTGCAGGCCGATATCGAGTGGGGCGCGCGGCAGCATCTTTTCCGGCGTGTCGATCCTGACCTGCAGTGCGCGGTCGGCCGGATCGACCTTCAGCCACTTGATGCCGATCGAACGCGCCGGCATGTGGGTGTCGAGGGAATCGCCCGGGCGGAAGAGGGTCGCGGTCACATAGGCGCCGGCACCCCAGTCGGCGGTAACGGGAATATCGACCTCGCCGCCGGCCTCGCCCACAGTGGCGTTCTCAACGGCAATTAGCTTTTCCGTGCCGGCCGTGATCATCAGTTCGCCGCCATAGCGCGACGTCACTTTCAGCTTGGCAGTCTCGCCAACCTTGTAACTGTCCTTGTCGAGCGCGATCTCCAGGCCGTCAGGCGTTTCCGTCGAGGTCGAGGCGACGAACCAGCCGGCATCGAATTCGACGCTGGAGGTCGGGCCGTCGGCATCGGGGCTTTCCACCTCGAGCCGGTAGCGGCCCCGCTCGACCGGCGCCTGGATCTTGCCGCCGTTCTCGGCCGTCGCATCCACGGAACCGGAGGCGACTTCCTCGGGCGTATAGGTGGGCTCGTATTTCCAGGCCGTTCCCTCGCGGTACCATTGGTAGTCGCGGCGCAGCTTGTAGAACTTCCAGCGCAGGCCCTTCATTGCCTGCTTCTGGCCTTCAGTATCGAGGCCGATCACCGTGAAATTCGCCAGCGCGTTTTCCGGCAGGTCGCCGTCGAATTCCGGCTTGATGCCGATCGCCGTCTGGTCGGTCTTGACCGGGATTTCCAGCGAACGCTCGATGGCGCGGCCACCCGGCTCCTGCATGCGCAGATAGACGGTGGCGTTCAAAAGCTGGGTTGTCGCCGGCAGTTCGCCGATCGTCAGATCCGTCGAGGCCTCGCCATTCTCGTCGAGTGCCGGCAGGCCGTCGATCGGCTGGCGCGAATCCTCACTCGCCTCCTCGTCGGCAAGGCCGAACTGGTATCCGGGATAGGCCGCGTTCGCCCGCGTCGGTTTGACGACGACGTCGCCTTCTATGGCGAGGCCAGCCGCCGGCGCGCCATAGAGATATTTGCCGGAAATGGTGATCGTGGCGGGCGTATCCGTGCCGATCTCCTTGGACGCGGTCTTGATCTCCATGTCGGTGCGGTCAGGCACGAAATCGTCGACGAGGAAGGTCTTTGTCGCGATGGCCGAGCCCTTGGGGTCGGTATAGACATTCATCGTCCAGGTGCCGCGCATGGCGTTTTCTTGGGTCTGCAGGTCCACCTGATAGCCGCCGAGATCGCTCGTCTGGCTGACGATGCGCCGGTCCTCGACGCCATCCGGCCGTGAGAAGATGAAGGTGAGCGGCAGGTTCTCGATCGCGTTGCCGTCCGTATCGCGGGCAAGGGCTGTCGCATGCACGGTCTCGCCGGCGCGGTAGATGCCGCGCTCGGTGAAGGGCAGCACGTCGATCGCGCCGGGCGAGGCGCGCCCAGTCACGCCGCGGTCGGACAGGTCAAAGCCGGCGCGCGTCATGTCGAGGAAGACATAATCCGACGTGCCGTTCCTGGCGGTGATGACGGCAGGTGTGAGGGCCGCGGTGCCGCGCATCAGGCCGGCCGTGAAGGTGGCGCGACCGTTCTGATCGGTCGTGGCGGTGCCGAGCACTTCGTTGTTCTTGGCAAGCAGCTGCAATTCGACACCGGCCATCGGCTTGGCGGAGGCGAGCGAGCGGGCAAAGACGTTCAGGCCATCCGTGCCGGCATAGGTGGTAATGCCGATATCGGAGACGAGGAACCATTGTGTGGCCTGCGAATCCCAGTCCTGCACGGGACCGGTCGGCGGGGTGGCCACCATCACATAGATGCCGGGCTTGCGCTCGGGCAGGGCCTCGTCAACCGGGAAGGAGGTGACGACATCCTTGTTGAGCTCGTTGGCAATCTCGATCGAACCCTGCCAGACGAGTTCGCCGCTCTGGTCCTGGATAGCCTGGGCGCTGTAGCCGTCAAGCTGTGTCAGGAACTGGGAGCCGGTCAGGAGCGGTGCGATGCCGCGGTCGCCGATGCGATAAAGCTTCAGATTGGCCGAGGCCATGTTGACGGAGACAATCGGGATGCCGCGGCGCGCCGTCGACGGCAGTACGAAACTGTCGCCGGTAAAGCGCACCATCTGGCTGCGGTCCTTGATATAGACGTCGATCGTGACAGGCGCTTCCAGGACTTCGTCGACCGAGGAGGGCAGGCCGGTGCGCAAGCCGATCTTGTAGGTCTCCCCGTGGACGAGGCCCTCGACGCAGATCTGCCTGTCCTTTGCCTCCAGCGCCTTGGGTGCTGCGCCGTTTACCGTCACGAAGGGCGCATAGTCGACCGTCTTGACCAAAGCCTCGGAGAAGGTGACGCAGGCGCGGGGCGTGGCGCTGTCGGCATCGACCGTATGTTCGGTGATGCGGAAACCCTGCGTCTGCTTGAGCTGCAGGTAGTCCGCCTGCACGTCCCTGGCGCTGACGAGCGCAAGGCTCGCCTTGTAGGCATTCAGCGCATCGCGATAATTGCCATTCCTTTCCAGGGCCTTGGCAAGCACCGCCAGCGCATCGGCGCGCCTGGTGGTCGTGCGCGTCAGCTGGTAGCCGTTCAATGCGTCGATGACCGCCTGGCCGAAAATGCCGCTGTCGGGTGCCCCGAGCGAGGTGGCGGCACGCGCCGTTTCGATCCAGAGATCGCCATCGTCGGGGGTGATCGAGAGCGCGCCATGGAAGGCCTTCAGCGCATCGGCAAGATTGCCGCCGGTAAGATCGAGCCGCGCGCCTGCCGTCAGGCTGTCGACGCCCTGGCCCTGCTGGTCATCGGCAAGCGACAGATCGTTGCGGAAATTGCGGGCCTGCTGGACGAGATCGTCGGAGAGGAAGGGCAGGCGGGGGGCAGCACCGATGTCCGGCTCCTGCGGGACAGGGGCTGCCGCTGTTTCGACGATCCTGCCGGCGATGGCGCCCGGGAAGGCGTTCATCGTCTTGAAATCGGATTTCAGGAAGCACCACTTCACCTTGGGATTATAGGTGAAGGCCTTGCAGCTCTTGTCGCCGATGCAGGCTGCCTTGCACTGATCGAGCGAGAGGTTCTGTTCGGTGCGCAGGTCGAAACCGAAATAATCCGCGTCCTTGACGGTCACGATATCGCGCCTGGCCTCGGCAGCCGAAGCCGAAAAGCCTACAAAAACCACGGATGCGAGGATGGCGGAAAAAGCAAAGAACGAGCGCGCAGACATTGGTCCCCCCGGATGCTGGCTCTGAACCGGCGGCACTGTCCTCACTCCCCGGGGAATTGTCAACTCACCTTCAAAGCTGTTCCAGTTTCGCACATTCGCTTTCGCGCAATCGTCACATCGGCGTGAGTGACCAGCTTGTGATTTGCGGCTTATGAGGCGATCGGCAAGGATTTTTGGCACATTGTCCCGGAGGTAGTTCCCATGTCTTTCCGCAGATCAGGCAAATTCCTTGCCGCCCTTTTCGCGACCGCAGCCCTTTCGCTCGCTCTCGGTTCCGTCGCCAGCCGCGCTGCCGAGGAAGCCGTCGTCATTCCTGCTCCCGCCATCGACGAGGCGGGCAAATCCGGCACGGAGACCGCCGTCTTCGCCGGCGGCTGCTTCTGGGGCGTACAGGGCGTCTTTCAGCATGTGAAGGGTGTCAAGAGCGCCGTTTCCGGCTATGCCGGCGGCGAGGCCGCAACCGCGCAGTACGAAACGGTCAGCACCGGCACGACAGGCCATGCCGAATCCGTCAAGGTCGTCTTCGATCCGAAAGAGGTGAGCTACGGCAAGCTTCTGCAGATCTTCTTCTCGGTCGCGCACAACCCGACGCAGCTGAACTTCCAGGGACCGGACGAGGGCACCCAATACCGCTCGGCGCTGTTTATTTCCGACCCGGAACAGCGCAAGGTCGCCGAAGCCTATATCGCCCAGCTCGACAAGGCGCATGTCTTCAAGAAGCCGATCGTCACCAAGATTGCCGACTATACCGGCTTCTATCCGGCCGAGCAGTATCACCAGGATTTCCTGACGCTGAACCCGACCTATCCCTATATCGTCTATAACGACCTGCCGAAGATCGAAAACCTGAAAGAGATATTCCCGGCCGACTACAGCAAGGAGCCGGTTCTGGTCCTGAAGGCCAAGGGTTGAGGAGCCTCCGGAATGAGGATTTGGGAAGGCGGCCAGGGCGGCCGCCTTTTTTGCGACCCGTCCGGATCTTAAGAATCTATCAATCTTAACAAAAGTTTAATTGCGAAATGCTGCGTTTCACGCCGGAACATATCGCCGCATCGCCCGTTTAAGCTGCGAGCCTGTTCGACGCAGTCTGTCGTCGACGAGGCGGAGTCTCCTCAGTGTAGCGTCAAGGGGATCTGTCATGGCCACGAATGTCATGCGTAGTTGGCAACGGGAACATCTGATGGAACAGCGAGTACTGATTGTCGAAGACGAACTTCTGATCGCGCTCGATCTCGAAATGACGATCGAGGAGATGGGCCTGCGTGTCGCAGGCCTCGCATCGGACCGACAGGCGGCCCTCAGGCTCGCCCCTCTCGCCGATATCGCCTTTGTCGACGTCAATCTTGCCGACGGCGCGACCGGCCCGGATATCGGTCGCCACCTCGCGCAAGAGCACGGCATCTCCGTCGTCTTCATGACGGCAAATCCCGAAGCCGTTGCCGATGGCGTGCGCGGCGTGATCGGCGTGGTGCAGAAACCGATCATGCCGAGGGTGGTGGAACAGCTGCTGAGATATGTCGCCGCACGGCGCTTAGGCATGCTGGCGGCAGTCCCGCCGCAGATGATGGTGTTTGGGTGACTTGGTCCGAGTACTTGTTAGGGCATCGGTGGAGCTCCGCAGCCTCTTGGTTAGGCGTCGGGACCCAGTTCCACTGATGTGCGATGAAATGCTTCGAACATTGACTTAAGCGCGAGGATGCGGTTGAAGCGGTTTGTGGACGAATGAACATACTTCGCTCGAGCTAAGTTTGTGAACGTTGTCGGGAGCCACCATGAACGAGAAGCGATTTGACGACGAAATAGATCTCTTCGTTTTAGCTTCCTTTCTTAGGAGAAACTTTCTTCTGGTTGGTGCTTGCTCGGTCATAGGCCTAGCGGTTTCGGGTGTGCTTGCGGGCAAAGCGCCGGTTGTTTTCGAGGCATCAGCGCAGTTGGCCCTTGCAAAAGTCAGTAAAGCCGGATCTGACCGAATCGTCACCGTAGTTCCGTTGGAACCACGAGACAGGTTCCTATTCCGTATGCGTTCGCCGGCTGCATTTGACATGAAGCTTGCTGCCAGCTGTTCTGAAGGCGGTACCGCGACACGCGAGCAACTGGCACGAAGCGTTAGAATCACGGCTCCAGCGATACCTGATGACGTGATATCGATATCCTTCAGCGCATCCGCACCGGAAGTCGCAGAGCGTTGTGTGACGGCAGTCGTAAAGCTTATCCAGGAGCAGCAATCGACCTTGGCGTTGCAGAGCGAAGCTGGCATCAAGGCACAAATTGCTGCAAGTGAGAGTCAGCTCGCAGACAACTTGAAATTGATGGAATCGTCGCAGGGATCGGATTGGCAGAAAGCGATTTATCTGGCTACCCGCGACGATTCCAATTATCTTCGCGAGAAGATTACGAATCTAAATGCACAGTTGCAGCTTGATGAGCCTGCGCAGCTTTTGTCGCCAATCTATGCGCCGCCGTCTCCTGTGTCGTCCGATATCCTCAAGAGAATGGTCGTTGGGCTGATCGCCGGTGTTGCGGTTGGTGTTTTCGCAGCAATCGCAAAGACTTGGTACGGCTCCCGGCGGATGAACTAAGTCAGAACTCTCGTCAATCGGGATTGGTCGGCGGATTTATGAAACGTTTGATGTACTGGAAGTATGGAACCTGCCGCGAACAAACTGCAGGCCTCGTGAAAGAAATTTTCCGCTCAGGAATTTCAATGGGTGTGCGTTCAAGCCGTGACTGTGCAGCGCACGAAGGATTTCTTTGTTCTGATTGATGATGTTTGCAAGGTTGCGGTTGGTCGTTCCTCCCATCCGCATCTTGACCATCACGCCCGGCACGTACTGGACACGGATCCGATGACGCTCCAGGAGCCGCATCATCAGTTCGACGTCGGCGGCAATCCGGTATCCGAGATCAAATGAACCAAATCGCTCATAAACATCGCGGCGAACGAAGAAAGTGGGATGAGGTGGAGCCCACCCTCTTTCGAATGAGGCTGGCACAAACGGTGACGAACGCCAATAGCGAACGATGGTGTCGGGATCGTTTTGTTTGACGTAACAGAGATCCCCATAACAGGCTTGAAGCTGCGGGTTATCTTTGAACGTTTTTGCAACCTTGGCCAACGTCCCGGACAGATAAAAGTCGTCTCCATTGATAAAGCCGATGATATCGCCTGTCGCCAAGGCGATACCTTTGTTCATCGCGTCATAAATGCCGGCGTCCTTTTCGGAGATCAGTTTGCTGATGATCTCCTTGCGCTCCCTGATCCTGTCGAGGGTCCGGTCCTGTGAGAGACCGTCGATAACGATATACTCCAGATTGGAGTAATCCTGCGCAGCAACAGACTCGATTGTTTCGGCAATTGTGTCTTCATTGTTGAAGACGACCGTGATGACAGAAATCTTTGGCTCGCTCATGGCGTTCTCTTATGCTCAACTGAAGCTGAATGACGTGTTTTCGCCAAGTGCTCTATCATTGCGCTTGATTGCAGGCGTGGCGAACAAGCAACGTGAAGTCAGAAACGAAGCGAAGGACCCGTTCATTGGACATGGCCTGCGCTAGGTCTCCGCTGATTTCGATCTTTGCAGCGGTGCGTGGACGAACGGAGGCCAAAGCGTCGGCGAGCGACCGTGCATCGTACCGGTCGAAATAAACTGCTGCAGCACCTGCCTGCTCTCGATTTACGTCGAGATCCGAAAGGACCAGTGGCACGCCCCACGAAAGCGCCTCTTCGACTGTGGTGCTCCATCCCTCGAATAGCGAAGGATTTAGCAATGCCATACTTGCAACGCCGAGGGGGGCAAGGTCCTGGTAGGGGATTAACCCGAGCAGACGGAAGCTCTGATCCAGCCCGGCTTCTTCGATAGCTGCTTTCACCCTTGGAAAATATGTTGGATCACGCGGATCCGATTGATTGCCACTCGCCGCGATTGTTATTTCATGATTTCGCTGACGAAGGATCTTCAATGCCTCGAGGACGAGGAGATGGTTCTTATGCTTCCAGAATTGATTGGGCAGGAAGACATAGCGCTCTGGCAAACCGTATTTGTCTGCAGTCGCTCGTGCCACATGATACTCGATCTTTCCCTTTGGCGGCACCGCAAAGCGAACAACATGTGTACGCCCCCGAGATGATGGATAGAATTGCTCGCAGGAGCGTCTGGAATCTTCGCTGCTCAGCATGACCGAGCGATGCGCCGCAATCTGAAGCCGAAATCCGATATCGCGCTTCCAGTATCCAAACCTGCTGAAAAGATGCGCCAGATAACGATGCTGGAAGTCCGGAAACCATGCGATGGCTGGCAGACCGAGCCTGAAGCCAAAGAACTGGGCGACTTCAAAGACAACATTGATATCGTGCCTATTGAACTCCGCCCGGATGCCCCTGTCCGCGCCGGTCGCAACGCTTAGCAGCAGAGAGCGAAAGCTTCGAGATCTGTTGAACAACGAATGGCGGACAATCTTCACGCCATCCAGGCGGGCGAATGGTGCAATCTCTTCTTCCCCAATGTCGGTTCCGAAGAAAACGACGGGACAAATCTCCTCCTTCCGGTAGCAAGCCAAAAGCGTGACGAGATTTAGCAAATAGTTGTACCCGCCGGTCCAATTGCGACCGCTGATGATGGTGAAGCCGATATTGATCATCTCACCGTGCCGGCTTCCGAGCGAAACCAGTCGACATAGGCGGAAAGGCCGTCCTTTAGATCGCTGTGCGAGGCAAAGCCGAGGGATTTGAGTTGTGTCGAATCCGCGATCAGGCTTTGGGGGTCGCCCTTTCTCGCCTCGCCGGAAAAGATGATCTCGGGTCGCGAAGACGCTTTCTCGAACCAAGCGTCGACAACCATTTCGACGACAGAGCGAACGCTCGTGCCAATGCCGGTGCCGACATTGACGATCCTCTGGGGCTGGCCGGCGTGTCGCTCGATCACTGATAGCGCTCGCACTACCTCGTTAACTTCAATCCAGTCTCGAAGTTCGCCGCCCCCGCCACCAAGGCTAAGACGTTCCGGATTTTTCTCGAGCTGTGAACATATGTCCCACAACAACTGCTTACGCAGCCCTTTTCCGTAGACCGAAAACAGGCGAGCAATAGTGACTCTCAGCCCATATGTGTCGCAATAGGACTGACATAGAGATTCCATTATGCTTTTGTGATGGCCGTAGGGGGAGAACGGGTTCTTGACCGTCGTCTCCGCGATGGGACCCTTGTGATTTGCGCCATAGACCGCGGCGCTTGAAATAGCCACCAGCCGGCAATCAGGTGCTTCCAGTCGCAGCCACTCGAGGAGTTCAGCTGTTGAATTCACTGTGCGGTGAAAATCCTCGCGGGGGTTTGCAATCGCGACACCGACCGAAGAGCCGCCTCCAAGATGATACACGATCTCCGGAGTGCCAGACTGTCGCTGAATTAGCCGAAGATTGAGGCCATCAATCTCACCATTGTGCCACAGCGTCAGCCCCCACCGCTCCGCGTGGAGTGAAGGCCAAATACCGTGACCGAGACCAACCACGGCATGCCCGTTCTCCGCAAGATACCGCGCCAGATATCTTCCTATAAAACCGTGGGCGCCTGTAACGAGTATTCGAGCCATTCTTCTCTATCTGGGCCTCGTGGCAATGAAGGAGTAAAGTCGTCCGGGCCGATTGTCGAATGTCTGCGCGATCCGCAAAATAGCAGCCCAGACGAGGCCGAAATGTAATACTGAGGAAGCGATAGCGCCGATCACGGGCAGTCTGGTACCGAGCCGTTCACCCATTTCTTTCCTTAGGTCGTTCTTGGTGTAAGGAGCGAAATTTATCGCGCTCGCGAGAGGCTTAAGCACCTCGTCCATCTTAAAACCAGCAGAAACGATGGCATTTTCATACTCGGCCAACAGGAACGCATTTTCTCCACCGTAGAGCCTGTGGAGAGGATGCTGATCAAGAAACACCTGAAGATCGTCTTTTGATGAAATGACATGCTCCCGCACGGCGATGAACCGGCCGCCAGGCTTCAGGACACGAAAAAACTCCCGACACGCAGCTGCGAGATCCGATGTGTGGTGCAAGACAGCTCTCGCAAAGACGACGTCGAACGCCTCGTCAGGAAACGGCAATTTTTCAGAGAACTCTTCGACCGCCTCGATCGGCAAACCAGTTTCCTGCGCGAGACCCTTGATCGCTCCTGAACCCACGAGGTCGCTTTTGTCCGGCTCAAGAGCAGTGACGTCGAAACCTTCCTTTGCCAGTGCGAAACTTGCGATACCTCTACCTGCGCCTATATCAACCGCCCTGCCCCGCTGATCGGGAAGAAATCCACGGATCACTCTCCACTCATCGCTTCGCCAATAACGTTCGGCCGCCTTTGAAAGGGGGTCGTCGTAATAGGCATCGATAACGAGCTTCTGCTGGTCGGGTTGTTCCCGAAGCCATTGGACGGCTTTTTCCCATGTATCCAGCTGCTGCGATGTCATCGTCTATCCTAGGTTAACGCCGCTTCCGGCGTTATGTGGCGAATGATCCGGGCCGGGTTGCCAGCAACAACTGTGTAGGGTGCTACGTCGCGCGTTACAACGGCCTGGGCTCCAATAACCGCACCTTCGCCGACTGTCACTCCCTTCAATATGCTGGCCCCAAATCCGATCCACACTTTATCTCGGATGATGACTGGCTTAATCGAAACTCCGGACCAATCCTTGCGACCCAAACCCCAATCGCGAACATCGTTTTTTCGCAGTCCCCAATCCAGGGAATGGGAGTCGTGATCCACGATCGTCACACCCCAGGAGATAATGACATCGTTTTCAATTTGAATGTCTGAATGACACACCAAATGGCTTGATCCAATATAACACCGATCGCCAATGCTGACACATCCATTCGGATCGTCGAAACTGATGATGCAATTTATGATGCTGTTTTGACCAATTTGAACCGTGCCGCCCCGAATGGACCGCAGCGCCAACCAGCGCACGGTACTCCGCGGTCCCACAATGAATCGACTTTTGCGTCGCACCAGAACGCCAGCCACCATGTCGATCATTGCCAAAGGTTTCAGCTTCATGCGATCTCGATAAGACGATTGAAATGTTGCCACTGAGCTTCCTTGTTGTACATCGTCTTGACAAGAGTGTGGCCCCTTGCTGCGACGGACAGCAGGCGATCCCGGTCTGCAAGCAGTTCGCGTAGGACTGATACTGCGGCTTCGGTGTTGTCATACGTCACCATACTCTCCCCATCTATCATGCCATGAGGGTAGTTGCCGGCATCCGAAACCATTGCTGCACCACAACCAAGTGTTTCCCAGCAACGCATGTTGCCTCTGTCCGGCCCGGCCATATCCACTGCACCATTTAGCACGATCTTTGAGTGCGAGATCGCCTTATACAGGTCGCGTCCGAATACCGCTGGCTGTGAAACGGCTCGAATGCTCCTTGGTCGTTTGTGCTTACTAATCGGTGGCAGCCAGCCGATCGGGCTCTCCGCGAGACGCGTAAGACGTGAGCGGTCCAGGTGAAACACGATCCGGAATTCGTTGCAGAGTTCCGAAACCGCCTCAAGAACTTCAGCACGCTTTCGATGATGGCGAGTATAGCCCCCAACAAATAAGACGTCGATCGGCCGATTGGTGTTGGCAGCGTATTGATCCATTGCAGGATCGTGCGCCGGAGCAAAATACTCTGCATGCCATCCGCGCTTGCGATAACCTTCCAAAATCAACGGAAAATTGCAGATGATGAGATCGTAAGCCCCGAAATCCACATTGCCGGAAGGAGCAGCTCTCCACATGATCGATTTGCGAACGCAGCCTGGCAGCTTTTTTAGAAATTCGCTGCCATAGCGCATGGGATCCATGTTGTAAAAAATTTCTGTTCGGTGATGCTCTATCTGGGCAAGAAGAATTTCTTCCATAGTGGTCGAGTTTGGAAGACCATTTTCCGCTGCCCAGAATTTCTGAAGCCTCTCGTCATCGCCATTCGTAAAGAATACATCCTCGGTTGATTCGGCGGGAGGCTTTAGGATGTGGCAAGCCCCGTAGGAGTCGTTCAGAAACGTTTTCAGCCGCTTCTGGAACTGCATGTCATTCTTCGCAAGGCGGTCGAGCCGAGGCAGATAGGATGCGTAGACACCGGAATTCTGGAAAATGCGCATCGCTCTAGGCCTGCTCAATACGAGCCATGTTATTGAAACTTTTCGAATGGCCTTTGGTAGAGCGCCACTTGAAGGCGGAAGATATTCCCATCGTCAACGGAACCACCAGCACCAATCCACCTGTGACCATCGCTGTCTGCAATGCCGTTGAAAGCATGATGAAGACGCCATATTGGCCGAGGGCCAGGCCAGCAATCGTCGCAGCCGTCTTCCCTCGCTTTAGGATTAGCTGAATATCGAGCCATCGGACGAGAAAGCCTGCGAGAACGGAGTAACAAAGGATGCCTGCCCAGGAAAAGTCTGCCCAGGCGTCCGCAATGAACATGGCAGTTGTGGTCGATCCCGTGACGCCGCGATGCACGGCACCAACCAGCAGATAGGTGGGTGGCGATGGTTGTGACTGCAGACTACTTACCAACCAGCTGAATTGGCTACCCCAGCTGTGTGGAAGTACGTTTGGTATTGCGGCGAAATACTCAAGCAAACTTTCGTTGACGATCATGAATATGCGATAGAAAAGGAAATCAAGCGTTGCGCTTATGCCGCTAACCTCGCGAACAGCCACCGCCGTCATCGCTCCAAATAGAACAATGCAAATAGTAACAAAACCCAGTACCACTCCCAACCGTACCCGCAGCGATCGACGCAAGTACTCAACGACCATCAGCTGTAGGACGAAAATCGCCAATGGCGCCTTGCTTAAGGTTGCTGCTTTTTCGAAAAGTACAACAGCAATGAATGCATATGCCACGAGTTTAAGCCGAATGGCGTCCTCTCGCAGCAACACAAAACAGCAGAATGCCACATACGGGAACACATTATTGTTTAAGAGATTCAATAGATAAAAGCGGCTGCCGCCATATTCACGACGCATCGCTATCTTCTCGAACTCAAATGCGTCCGATGAGAAGTAGGTTATAACATGCGGGATGCTGTTTTCGACGACGATAAAAAAAACGAGAACCATCACGCCTATAGCTGCTGTGACCTCAATCCGCTCGGCAACTCCTCTTGGGATACGGACGGTCTCGCGGCTCCAACTGCTGATGGCATCTTGCATCTTCAGTCGACTGCTACCGAAAACGCTGTCCGAAAGCACCATTCCGGCACATATGCCGCAGAAAGATAGTGCTAGTGCCAGGTCGAGAGAGGGGATAACTTCCCATTTTGGCGCGGCAAAGAGGATCGTTGTAAAAAAGGCGGTTTCTGGTCCCCACACCCGCGTATAGTAAAGATAAAGCGGACCGTGCAGAATGAGCATCAGCCCAAGCAGCAGCGAGGAGAGGGTGAAATTGACGCCAATATACCGGATGTAGAACACCGCCGATATCGCAACCGTGATTAAGAAGATCAGGCTAGTCGACATCCGCTACCTTTGCGGCCGTGTGACGCGCGGTTGGCGTGAATTTTCTGGTGAAATTACGCAATTCCATCAGTATTTTGTGCAGTATCATGCCGTTAGCGTAATGCGTATGGGGAATCGGCGGCGATGCGATGTAGTTTTGCAATTGCTGTTCGGATAATCCCAGCTTTTTGGCGATGAATTTGGTTTCCCTGCGTGCTTCTCGTTCCGGTATTATTGGCTTTGCAATCTCTGCCAAGGCATCGTCGCGGGTCATCTGTCCTGCCACGATCAGGCTCGAAAGATGAAGCCTTCTCTTATCGAAGTTAAATTTCGCGGGTAGGTAAATGTCTTGGTAGAACTTCGTAAAACGTGACTCGCTGTGTTTGCTGCCGTATTCGCGCCAGCCGTATTCGCGCCGTAGTTCCTGCTGTGCCTTCTCCTTGTCGTAGTCGAAATAGTTCAGCGGTCGATGAATCGTCAGCTGCTTCCTTACCCGTGTCATCCAGATATATTCCGGAAAACTCATGAATGGGTAAGTTGAAAGTGTCGTCGTGCCGAAGCGCTTCTGAATGGCGTTTGCGTGCGTGCCATCGATAGATGGGTAGCCGAAGCCGGGAGGAACGACCGATTCTGACGCGAAGTTGACGCCGCTCAAGAAGTGGCGAATTCCGAACTTGGCAGCTGTGCGGTAGAGGGTGGAAAAGAACGCATGGTCCTGGGGGATGTCCTGGTTGAGGACGGATGCTTTCAAGAAGGAGACCTGAAGATCCCGCATTTCCTGCCATTCTACAACATAGGTGTGAAGGTCGAGGTCGAGTTTCCGCACCAGCCGCTCGATGTTGTGGACGGCAGGCTCGGAGTTCCAACCGCCATCGACATGGACGGCGAGCAAGCGGAGGCCGTGCTTGCGACTGGCGAGATGGGCGAGAAAAGCGCTATCAATACCGCCGCTAAGCCCAACCATTGCGTCATAGGGCTTATTCTTTCCTTCCTCCTTTAGCATGGCGACTAGTCGCTGCATTTTTAGATCGCCCTCTGGGCCAGGCAGCCATTCGTGCGGTTTTCTGGCCAGAGCGTCGCGGCAGCAATTGCACTGACCGTTCGCGTCGAACTCGATCGCCGGATTGGAATCGTCCATAACGCAGAAGGAGCATATTCTTTGCATCTCACGCATGGGTGTCGCGCTCCATTCCCTCCAGCATTTCCGGATCCGGGTAGTTGACCAGAACGGCGCGCAACCCGCCGACAAAGGTAAAAGTGCTTCCGGACGCGGCCGCCGAGGCGCCTGCACGCAAACCCTCAGTCAAGTGTTCGTAGTTTCCCGCGCCACCAAGTGCAACGACCGGGATGCTTAACCTGCCGGTTACCAAGCTTATGAGTTCGAGATCATAACCAGATCGTCTTCCGTCGAGTGTTTTCGATTGGAGGATAATCTCACCGACGCCCAGATCCTGAAGTTGAAGGCAAAACTCCACTGGATTCTGCGGCACATCAGCATTCGGCCGGAAGCATTTTGCTGCAGCGCCTCGTCCCTGGACGTCCACACAGACAACCAGCGCCTGACTCCCCAGATCCGCAGCAATCCCCTTCAGCAACTCCGAGTCGCCGGCTCTGCTCCCGATGACGAATTTTTCGACACCGAAGCGATTCAGCTCTTCACATTCCTGTGGCTTGCTTATTCCGCCGCCATAAGCCAGTGGCATGAAACATTCGGCTGCTAATTCGCGCATGAATCCAATATCGGGTCCGCGACCCCTTCTGGAGGCATCGATATCGAGGATGCATATTTCATCGACCTCCTTCTCGTTGAAGAGCCGCACCACATTGAAGGGATCGCCGACATAAGTCCGCTCTCCGAACTCAACTGTTTTGACGAGGCGATGTTTTTCGTCGACCAGCAGAACTGGGATCAGCCTTTTTCTCATCAGATCTTCTCGAACGCTTCAAGCACGCGCATGCCGAAGCGATGGCTCTTTTCCGGGTGGAACTGCACCCCGCTTATATTTCCCGAACTAACGGCACAGCAGAGTTCTTGACCGTAATCGATCGTAGCCGTGACATCCTCAGCGTTGTCGCATTGCACATAGTAGCCGTGGTCAAAGTAAAAGCGTTCGTTTTGCACAGCCGGATCGAAAAGATCACTCAGGCGAGATGGTTTGACTCCAAGCCAGCCAATATGTGGCACTTTGAGAGGCGATTCAGGCGGCAGTGCGATCCGAAGCACATCCGCCGCTATCCATCCAAGGCCGGGTCGAGTGCCCTCGTCGCTTCCGCGCGCCAGCAGCTGCATGCCAAGGCAAATGCCAAGAACGGGAATCTGCCGCTTCAATACGGCCTCGTTGAGCGGTGCGATGAGTCCCCTGTCTTGCAGGGTTAGCATCGCCTTGTCGAAAGCGCCTACACCTGGAAGAATGAGCTTGGAAGCGGTCCTGATCTTTTCGGGATCTCCGCTTGCTTCGGCATCGATCCCGAGATAGTCCGCCATATTGATGATTGCACCAATATTGCCAACACCGTAGTCCACTACAGTGATCACTCAGCGCCCTCTCTTATGTCTTGCAAGACTAACTAACATATCAAGATGCCGATCTATGATTGTGTTTCTAACGGACCGATAAATCCGCGACAAGATAATACGCCCGGTTTTTGACGCCATGGCAGTGAACATAATCGCAGCTGCGACGATGACGAAGAATAAGGTATAAGCGAGGCCGAGCAGGAACCAATTGCCGATCCATCGGAATTCCATCTGGTAGAAAGCAATCGACAGTATGGAACCGACAGCAGATGGCCCAAGGGTGCTTGCAAACATCTGCTCAAGGCTGAACGCCGGGAAGAAACGCTGGCGGAGCACTATGAGGGTAAGGCCAGAGCGCACGGTGGTTGCCGCCAACAGGCCATAGCCCGCTGCGATGGGGCCGAAATATCCTATGAATGCGATGGAGAACATAACTGTCATCGCGGAATATGCCAGCGATACTGTGGTTGCGATAGCGTTTTTTCCCATGCTTGCAGCATAGTAGAAAAACACATTGTAGCCGCAGCCGATCAAGCCTCCCAGAATAAGAACCTGCAACAGATGGCCAGCAGCCTCAGCCGTCTCTTTGCCGACCCAAAGAGTGAGCAGGGGGCGCGAGAGGATTGCAATCGGCGACAGCATGATTGCGCCGAATGCTGCGTTAACCCACGATGAGCTGAGGAAAAAATCAAACCGTTCAGATTCACTGCTGGCGGCCATGCTGCCGAAGCGGGGGAAAAGTACCTCGCAGGCTCGTATCGTGGCAATGTAGCCGGCCTCCTGCACGCGGTTGCAGATATTGTACTGTCCCACCACGGCAGCAGGAGCCAGAGACGCAAGCACATACCTGTCCATTTGATTGCCGAGAATACCTGCAAGCTGGGATAGGCCTTGCCATGTCCCGAAATGCAGCAAAGCGCTCAGCTCATCACCTGTTTTTGGGCCAGCGGGCTCGTCCCCGGTCAAGAGGTGGCGTGTGACAAGCAGCCATCCCAGCGCAGAAAGGATGAGGCTGCCTGCAAAACCGGAGAGGTAGCCGTTCAGCGTCGGGATGAACCAGGTACATCCCAGGGTAAAAAAAACCGTTGCAAAAGAACTCCAGGCGGAAGCCTTGGCGATGTTCTTGAAATGCTGACGCCCCACCGAAATGGCCTGCAGCACCAAGGAGAACTGCTGGGCAAAAATTCCGGTTGCCGTGATGAGGAACGGAACCATGAAATTTTGAGAATTGGAAGCCTCAGGGCTCGCAAACCCTCTCATGATCCATGGGCCGATCAGGATAAGCGCCATGCATCCGATCGACGATGCGATCAAGCAGGTCTTCAATGCGATGGCTGCCACATGAAATGCAGCGCTATATTCTCCGCGTCCCGTTCTTGTCGATGTTTCCCGGACAGTCGCCTGACCCAAGACCGTACCGATGAGTGTAAGGGGCGCTGTAATCGCAATGACAATACCTGCATTACCAAAATCATGCAGTCCGATCCAGCGGACTACAAATGGAACGGTGGCCAAATTCGCGACAAGTGTGAAGACGAAAGCTGCCATATTCCAGCCGGAGTTGCCGAGGAGGCTTGAGCGCGCCTCTCTCTGGCCACCGGGTTGCGGTTTACTCACGCGGCAAATTCCCTGATGACATCAGCCACATAAGCGAGCTGATTTTCGGTCATCTCGGGGAATATTGGAAGCGACAGGATCCGGGATTGATTGTGGAAAGCGTTGGGGAAATCCTCCGGACTGTGCTCCAGATGCTCATAGGCGGGGAGGAAGGGCAGTGCGACGGGATAGTTTATGACTGTCTGTATGCCGTGATCGTTCAAGTAGGCGGCAAAGGTGTCGCGGCGCTCATGCTTGACGACGAAAAGATGGTAGACATGCGTTCTGCCAGGTGCAGTTTCGGGCAGCTTCAGTCCACCGACATTGCCAAGAGCCGCGGTATAGCGCGCAGCAATCTCTTGCCGCTTTGCTGTCCATTCGGTGAGGTGAGGTAGTTTAACAGATAGAATTGCCGCCTGCAGCCCGTCGAGCCGGCTGTTGATGCCTTCGATCCGGTGATCACCTTTGGTCAGGCCGCCGTGACGGGCAAACATTGCCATTCTGTCGGCGAGAGATTTGTCCTTGCAGGTGATGGCCCCGGCATCGCCCATGGCGCCAAGGTTTTTCCCCGGATAGAACGAATAGGAGGCCGCATCCCCAAAACTACCGATCAGCCGTTCATCGATCTGCGCAAGATGTGCCTGGGCGCAGTCCTCGATAACCCACAGGCCATGTTTGCGGGCAATCGCCATGATCGCGCCCATGTCGGCGGGCTGCCCATAAAGGTGAACGGGAATGATGCCGACTGTGCGCGACGTTATTTTCTCCTCCAGCTTCGTCGCGTCTATTGTGAAGGTTGAGGCATCTGTGTCACAGAAGACCACCTTGCCACCGGCCTGCGTAATCGTCTCGCTAGTGGAAATCCAGGAATGTGCTGTCGTAATGATTTCGTCGCCGGGCTTTACGCCCAGCGCATGCATAGCGATATAAAGCGAGTCCGTACCATTCGCACAGGAGACGCAGTATGGGGCGCCAACTGCGACGGCGAATTCTTCCTCGAACTTCTGAACGAAAGGACCTCGAATGAAAGCCGAGGACTTGATGACCGCAGCAATCGCAGCATCGACCTCGTCCTTTATCGACAGATATTGCAGATGGAGATCGGCGAAGGGGACTTTCATGATGTCGTTCTCGATATGTCGATTGATGTTGATGCATCCACTGTATTTCAGGTCTCGGCAGGCCCTGGTCCCACGGGACGTATGAAGCGTGCCGGATTGCCGACGTAGATGCCGGCAACTTCAATATCACGGGTCACGACCGCTCCAGCGCCGATAACCACATCGTCACAAATGGTCACCGGCAGGATTGTGGCATTTGATCCGATGGATACTCGATTTCCTATACGCGTTTCCTTCCAGAGTGTCCGGTTCCCTCTTGCCGGCCCCCCGTTGGAGAAAAGATCGTTGATGAACATCACCCCGTGGCCGATGAAGCAGTCCTCGCCTACCTCGACTAGCTCGCAGATGAAACTATGCGACTGCACCTTGGTACGGGCACCGATCCGAACGCCCTTCTGGATCTCGACAAAAGGTCCAACGAAACAGTCGTCGGAGAGCGTACATTCATAGACGTTGGCAGGCTCAACGATCTTGACGCGATCGCCGCAGGTAACATCCCGGACCTGCGCCTTCCAGAGGGTTGGCGAACGACCCGTCACGAGGATCGGCTTCCTAGTTTCGAATGTTTGACCTCCAGGGGCAGGTTCACTTCCTTCTGCGATGCAATCGATTCATAGAGCGCCATGATGAGTTCCAGGCTCTGCCGGCCCTCATGACCATCGACAAGAGCCTTGGTGTCATTCGTCAGGCAATCAACGACATGTTCATAATAGGCCTGGTGCCCGAAGCCATAGACATTGGGCGGATTGACCGAATACTTTTCCATGACCTCAGCGTCTGCCACATGATTGTCGCCGAATTGCCAAGTCCGGATCTTGTTGACCGCAAAACCTGCAATTTCCACTGATCCGCCCGCACCAAGAATGGAAATCGAGCCCTCGATATCCTTGGGACGTGTTGCCGAAGTGGCTTCGATGATCCCAAGAGCACCATTGCGGAATTTCAGTGTGGCGACGGCCGTGTCTTCGGCCTCGATGTTGACAAGGGCTGTTGTCGCGCGAGCATGAACGCTCTCGACTTCGCCCATGAACCACGTCAGCATATCGATGTGGTGGCTCGCTTGGTTGGCGAGGACACCCCCGTCATAAGCCCAGGTGCCACGCCAGCTATCCTGATCGTAATAGCTTTGGTCGCGACACCAGCGAACGCGGACGGTGCCAAGGACAAGTTTTCCAAAACGGCCAGCGTCCAGCGCTTCGCGTGCCTTCACAACGGGAACGTTGAAGCGGTTCTGCTTGACGACGAAGAGGCGCACACCATTGGCGTCGCACGCCTTGATCATCGCCTCAGCGTCCGTCAGCGTCAGCGCCATCGGTTTCTCGACGACGATGTGCCGCTTATATCTGGCCAATGCGATGACATGTTCAGCATGCATGCCGCTCGGCGTCAAAACCGAGGCGACGTCAATCTGCTCGTTCTGCATCATCTCGTCAAACGACTGATAATAGGGTACACCGAAACGTTCGCCGAATTCCTTTGCCTTTTCGAGAACAATGTCGCAAACCGCGGCCAATCTTGCACCTGCGATCTGCTCAAGACCGAGCAGTTCAGAGTGTCTTTTTGCGATCCGCCCGCAACCAACAATAGCGAAATTTATCACGATCTCTTCCCTGATGATTTTGGGTCAGTTGTTATTCGGTGCTGACCCTGACGTCAAACCCGTGGCGCTTGAGCAGGGCGTGTCGCTTTGCTTCCACAAGGTCGTGCGAGACCATTTCACTGCACATGTCTCGCGCAGAAATTTCCGGAACCCATCCGAGCAGATCGCGGGCCTTGCTTGGGTCACCAAGCAGAGTTTCGACTTCGGCAGGACGAAAGTATCGAGGATCGATCTTGAGGATGATATCGCCTGGCTTCAGCGCCGGCGCTTTATCTCCGGAGACGGATTCCACGATGCCTTGCTCTTCCAGGCCGCTTCCCTCAAAGCGCAACTTGATTCCCAGATCTGCCGCCGCCCACTCAATAAACTGGCGCACGCTATATTGCTTGCCAGTTGCGATGACGAAGTCCCGAGGATGTTCCTGCTGGAGCATCATCCACTGCATGCGGACATAATCTTTTGCGTGCCCCCAGTCGCGCAACGCATCAAGGTTGCCCATGTAAAGGCAGTTCTCAAGGCCTTGCGCGATATTTGCCATCCCGCGGGTAATCTTTCTTGTCACGAACGTCTCACCGCGACGGGGGCTTTCATGGTTGAACAAGATGCCGTTGCACGCATACATGCCGTAGGCTTCGCGATAATTCACCGTAATCCAGTAAGCGTAGAGCTTTGCGACTGCGTAGGGACTGCGGGGATAGAAGGGAGTCGTTTCCCTCTGCGGCGTTTCCTGGACGAGTCCATAGAGCTCGCTGGTGCTGGCTTGGTAAAAGCGCGTCTTTTTTTCAAGGCCCAAAATCCGGATCGCTTCCAAAAGTCGCAACGTCCCTAGGGCGTCCGTATCGCCAGTATATTCAGGACTTTCGAAGCTGACGGCCACATGACTTTGAGCTCCGAGGTTGTAAATCTCGTCAGGCTGCGTGTCCTGGATTATGCGGATGAGATTGCTCGTATCCGTCAGATCTCCGTAGTGTAGCTTGAACCGCATGTTCTCGTTGTGCGGATCTTCGTAGATATGATCAATTCGTTGCGTATTGAACGAGCTCATGCGCCGCTTGATCCCATGGACCTCGTATCCTTTCGAAAGAAGGAATTCCGCAAGGTAAGAACCGTCCTGGCCGGTAACGCCGGTTATGAGTGCGACTTTGCTCATCTATGCGCCCCTCTCTCGGGATAGGAAATCTTCGTAAGCCAACTTGAGCCCTTCCTCGAGGTTGACTTTTGGCGACCAACCCAGATTTCTTGCGATTTCGCTGTCCATCAGTTTTCGAGGCGTGCCGTCGGGCTTGTCTGTGTCGAGATCGATCCTGCCGGTGAAGCCGACGATCTCGCTTATGACGGTTGCAACTTCACGTATCGTCACATCACTTCCATAGCCGACATTGATATGGCTTTGCCCTACCGGCATCAGTCTCTTGTAGTCTTCGTGAGGCAAAGTCATGATGTGAACACTCGCGGCAGCCATGTCATCGACGTAAAGGAACTCCCTTAGCGGCGTACCGCTGCCCCAGAGCGTCACGCTTTGGGCCCCCCTGACCTTCGCCTCATGGAAACGCCTTATCAGAGCGGGAATGACGTGGGAATTCTGAGGGTGGTAGGAGTCACCGACGCCATAGAGATTGCTCGGCATTACGGCACGGTAATCGACGCTATGGCTGTCACCATATTGCCGATTATAGCTTTCGCAGAGTTTAATCCCGGCGATTTTTGCAATGGCGTAAGGCTCGTTGGTCGGCTCTAGGGGACCCGTCAAAAGTGCGCTTTCCTTGATCGGTTGATCGGCGAGCTTTGGATAAATGCAGCTCGAGCCGAGCAACAGCAGCTTCTTGACACCCGTTCTGAACGCTGCGTCGACCACGTTAAGCTCCATCATCAAGTTGTCGTAGATGAAGTCAGCCGGGTAGGTATTGTTCGCATAAATGCCGCCGACTTTTGCGGCAGCAAGGTAGACCTCGTCAGGTCGTTCTTTTTCGAAGAACCTTCGGACGTCCGCCTGTTCGATAAGATCGAGTTCTTGGTGCGTTGCCGTCACAATGCGATCGGCCGGATGGCCGTCAGCCAACAGTCGCCGTACGATGGCGGAGCCGACCATCCCCCTATGTCCTGCTACGAATATCCTGGGAGGCCGGATCATCGTGTGCCCATCCATCTAGTGCTCGTCGAGGCCTTTGAGCCTGCCAATCTGCAACTGCAGCAGCGCCGACCTGAGGCGTGCAACAGATGTCGGTCTCATTGATTGTTCCGGCCCGAAATGTCAATCGTCGGTCCCTAAGCGTCAAGGTTCATAATCTGAAGCTGTGCTTGGCAGAAGTGGTGGTCTTCGACAGTTCCCGCAATTCCTCGATTGCCGGCTTCCGACGTTTGACGGCTATTTGTGATCACCAGTGGGTTCAGTTCCACCTGATTGCTACAGCGCGTTTAAAAGTGCCAGCGAGGAACGTTAACCTGAACCGGATTGCGACTTCGCGATAGGCCTGTGAGATGCATTGCGTACAAAACCCGCTGGCGTGATCGGAATCCCGTACACTGCCTTGCTCCTCGTGCAGGCACCCAAGCGCTACAACTACCCACAGGCGCAACTTGTAAACGGTTCGCCCGGGGTCGCCGATATAGTATTACGGCTTGCAAGTTGCCGGCAAGGTGCGATATGGGCTTCGCGTAGCCCCGGTGCGGGAGATATGGCTTGACAGAATACAATCATATATGCCCCGCATGCGGTTCCCCTGACTGTCATGTTTTGCCTGTTCCGCACCCGACACGCTCGATGATCAGCGATGGGGCCGTTATAGGCAAGCCATTAAAGCGATCCAGTTGCGCGAATTGCGGTCATGGCTTTCACTTCGAAAGCATTTCGGAACGGGACGTAAGAGAAATCTATGGCGAGAATTATTCTATAGGTCTGAGGGACACGGCTGCAGAGGTCGAGAGATCCCTTGAATACGACCGGCAGGTGAGAGTGTTTCTTGCAGGGCTTGTCGGTGAGGTGAATTTTAAGACGATTATTGAATTCGGGTGCGGGAGCGGCACGCTTCTAAATTCTTTGACAACCAATCTCGAAGCAGAATTTGGGATTGGGGTAGAGCCCAGCGGCAAGGTCGCGGCATATGCCCGTTCCATCGCTGGTGAGCGCATTTCCATCCAGCAGGGCTTCGCAGAGCAGTTTGCTCATACTGCGCAGAAGTATACTTTGTGCCTGTCTGTAAATGTCATAGAACATGCAAGCAATCCGCTCTCCTTCCTGCGGGCCTGCGCCCGAACAATCGACGAAACAGGTAGAATTCTCGTCGTATGTCCGGATGGAGAGACGGCCGGATCGGAATTGCTTTTCTATGATCATATATCAAGCTTTTCATCGACATCTCTGGCCACGATCGCAGCAAAAGCTCAGTTGACAGCCGTTGCGAATGCGCCTCTGACCGGTGTATTGAAAGGCTTTAGAATTTACCTTTTCCAGTTGGCGGCGACACAGGTGGGGCCGTCTTCTGAACACTTCCATTTTTTGGCCAACCAGCGGGCCGAGTATCTGCGGACATGGAGCAAGATTGCGCGCGCAATCGATCAAATGTCATCTGGTCAAAAATATGGTGTTTTCGGAGCGGGCGAATATTGCGACCTACTTCATGCCTATTGCCCATCGGTCATCGAGGGAGCCATGTTCTTGGTCACCGATCGCCCGGTCGGTAGCCAGCTGTACGACAAACCAGTGATTTCAACTGAAGAGTTCCTGAATTCAGTCCCGATTTCTTTGGTTGCCGCTGTTCACGAACGAAATTGGCGGGTAGTTCATGACCGGTTCGAGTTAGCAGCTGTGCCGATCATTCATCCTTTCGAAGTTGTAAGTCAGGGTGCAATACGATGACAGAGATCTCACGCTACGGAGTCCTTGAAACTACCAGCGCAAGTGACGTCTATGACGTTCTGGCTGAGGAAGTCAGGCTCCTCGGGTACAGCGCTCTAGACGCAGCCTTGTCCGAAAGCGAGCTTGACAGATATTCCAACCTTTTTGATGAAGCCGCGACACGGTATGGTGCCGACGCTTCTACAAAGGGTTACAATCTTGAAGATATAAACGAGCGCGACACAATTCGGCTTCTCCCGACGATAAGTCCGATTTTTTGGAACATCGTTTTTGACGAACGGCTCCATCAATTGTTATCGAGGCTGCTGGGAGGGTATTATATCCTGAATCAGGTAAATGGGCTTATTAACCGCGGCCATCAGAGCAAGTACCATCAGGCTCAATACCATCGGGATTTGCCGTACCAGCACTTTACGAGTTCACGTCCCCTCGCGATTAATGCGCTTTTCGCCTTAGATGACTTCACCATTGAGAATGGCGCCACTCGCATCATTCCTGGTAGCCATCATCGTGAAGCATTTCCGCCCGACGAAGTTGTTCGGCGTTTGGAAAAGCAAGTCACCGTTAGGCGTGGGACCTTCATCGTTTTGGACTGTATGGTGTATCATGCAGGTAGCACCAATCTGACTGTCAGAGATCGCCGGGCCATCAATCACGTATTTACGATCCCCATGCTTCGGCAACAGTTTCACATTCCGTCTGTAATTGCCGACCCTTCGGCCTTTTCCGACCAGCAGAAAAAGATTCTTGGTTACGGATTGGAAGAGTATCGCTCTGTCGATGACTGGCTTAGGTCTAGGCAGACGAAAGCCGTATAAGATAATGACGTGCAAGCTTTCGATAGTCACCACACTTTACCGTTCTCGAGAGACAATCGAGGAATTTGTCCGACGCGCCGTAGCCGCGGCCGAAGCAGTCACCGACGACATTGAAGTCGTGATCGTCGACGACGGTAGCCCGGATGATTCCGCGGCAATCGTTCGGAGGAGCGTTGACGCTGATCCTCGTATCTTGCTGGTTGAGCTGAGTAGAAACTTCGGCCACCACCGCGCGATGCTCACTGGGTTGGAGTATGCCAGCGGCGATCTTGTCTTTTTGATCGACAGTGATCTTGAGGAGCCACCGGAGCTGCTTTCGGAAATGGCCAACGTCCTGCGAGAAAAATCCGTAGACTGCATCTATGGATTACAACGGAAGCGTAAGGGTGGTTACGTCGAGAGGGTATCTGGGCGACTGTTCTACTGGCTTTTCCGCACTTTGAGTGACGTCGGCATCCCAGAGAACGTGTCGACGATGAGATTGATGACCCGTCGATATGTCGCTTCGTTGCTTCGCTTTCGGGATAAGAACCCTGTCTTCGTTCCGCTCAGCATTCTTGCGGGTTATCGTCAGGCACCATTCGAATTTATCAAGTCCAGCACGTCGGAAACGACTTACTCCTTCGGCCGAAGGATTGCTCTCATGGTTCTCGCAATTACAACGTTTTCAGCGCGACCGCTCATGCTGATGCTGTTTTTCAGCCTCATCCTGGCCGCTTCAGGCTTCCTCTACGGCAGTTATGTTGTGTTGAGCGCGCTAACTGGGCCGGTTCAAGATGGGTGGTCATCGCTGATGGCGGTAGTGGTGTTTTTCTTCAGTTTGAACGCGGTCTTCACCGGGCTGATTGGGCTTTATGTGAAACAGATCCTCGAGGAGGTGAAAGACCGCCCCCGTTCGATCGTCCAGGAAATTTACTCACATAGAAGATCGTCCGAGACGACGCGCGTCTGATCGACCGATCAATTATCCGGTGTCCCTGAGGAGCAAAAGTTGTTGAAACGAAAAGGCATAGTCCTCGCAGGAGGCACAGGTAGTCGGCTATTCCCTCTCACACTGAGTGTTTCGAAGCAGCTCTTGCCGATCTTTGATAAACCGCTGATATATTATCCACTTTCTGTCTTGATATTGGCAGGCATCCAGGAAGTCCTTTTTATTACAACGCCAGACTCGGCAGAGTCATTTCGCAGCCTGCTGGGCGATGGCTCCCGCTTTGGAATGTCGTTTGAATATGCTGTGCAGACGGAGCCACGCGGCCTGGCTGATGCCTACAAGATTGGGCGAAATTTCTTGAACGGTTCACCGAGCGTTTTGATCCTTGGTGACAATATTTTCTTTGGGCATGATTTTCAAACCCACCTTGCGAGAGCTTACGCGCGAAAAGGCGCGTCAATATTTGCCAGCTTGGTCAAAGATCCTGAGCGCTTCGGTGTGGTTCAAGTTGACGAGAGGGGCAAGGCTCTTTCCGTCGTCGAGAAACCATCGAAACCATTGTCACGATGGGCAATAACGGGGCTGTATTTCTTGGACGAAAGGGCGCCCGATTTTGCAGAAGAAGTGAAACCTTCGGCTCGCGGAGAGATTGAAATTGTTTCCATCCTTGAGCGCTATTTGGCTGAAGATGAATTGAGTACCGAGATGCTGCATCGCGGTTTTGCATGGCTTGACGCAGGCACTCACGAGAGCCTGCATCAGGCGTCGGATTTCGTTAAAACCCTCCAAGATCGGCAGGGCTTGCTGGTTTGTTCGCCCGAAGAAATAGCGTTCCGGATGAAATTGATCTCGCTGGATCAATTGTCCCGACTCGCCAACGACCTCAAACAGTCGTCATACGGGCAAGCTCTGCAGGCAATTGTGCAGCAGGAAGCGGGATCATATCATGGCTGAAATTCCTTTTAATCGGTCCCCACTTCTTGGCAGAGAAAAAGCATATGTCGAAGACGCGATCGGACGACGTCGCCTGAGCGGTGACGGTTTTTACACCAAGTTGGTTTCTGAACATCTCAAGCAACGATTGGGTGCAGCGGAGGTTTACCTCACGCATTCCTGCACAGCCGCACTTGAGATGGCGGCGCTGCTTATTGACCTAGGCCCAGGTGACGAGGTCATTATGCCATCATTCACGTTCACTTCTACAGCGAATGCGATCGCACTGAGAGGTGCCAAGCCAGTTTTTGCGGACGTTTCAATAGGATCGATGAATATCGATTTAGATGAAATTGAAGCACTGGTAACCCCCGCCACAAAGGCAATTCTCGTCGTCCACTACGCCGGTCGTGTCCCTGATATGGATCGAGTGAACGAATTCGCGCGCAAGCGCGGACTTGTCGTTATTGAAGACGCGGCGCAATCCTATGGCTCCCATTATAAAGGGTCTCCTGCAGGAACGCATTCCGCGCTATCGACGATAAGTTTTCACGACACGAAGAACGTCACTGCGGGCGAGGGCGGAGCACTGGTGATCAACGATCCTCGATTTATCGAGCGAGCGGCGGTGCTGCGCGAAAAGGGCACAAATCGACAACAGTTCATTCAGGGACAGACCGACAAATATACGTGGATTGACTTAGGCTCATCTTATCTTCCATCGGAGTTGATTGCGGCATTTCTGCTCGGCCAACTTGAGTGTTCAGACCAAATCACGGATGCCCGCAGGGATCATTGGAAAAGGTACCGGGAAGGATTCGAAAGGTTGATGAACCGATTCCGCCTGGGGCTACCGGATCAAGAAACAGCTGACCAGCCGGTAAACGGCCACATATTTCATATTCTGCTGCGGGATGCCCGCCATCGACCAGTATTCCTTGAGGAGATGAAGGCGCGGGGCGTTAACTGCACGTTTCACTATGTTCCCTTGCACTCGGCACCGGCCGGCATCCGCTTCGGGGTTGCGCCTCGTGGATGCCCAGTTACAGAAGATGCGGCTGCCCGTCTCGTCCGTCTTCCGCTCTTTTATGAGCTGACGCCCCAAGATATTGACTATATCCTATCTCAAGCAACTTCGGTACTCGGAAGTCTCGAAAATTGAATCGCGCGCTTTCTATCAGAGCAAGTTTTTTGCGATTAAGAGGCCTTGTGAAGCGCTCATTTGAACAAGAAACATTGCCGCTCGCTGTTGCTTGGTCAATGTTTGCAGCACTCCTCTTCTTTATTTTAGTTCGACTTGATGCCGGCGTTGATATAACTGACACAGCGTTCTATCTTATCAGCGTAGCACGCCACGCACAGATTATAGCGCAAGTGACACTGTTTGGTGCGTTGTGGGACGGGATATCACCTTTCTCGTCAATCTACTGGAATCGAATTCTCGCTCTGGCCCTGATTGTGGTCTCGAGTTCGTATCTCGCGTGGGCCGCAACCAAGTATGTGACATCATCCCAGCCTGCACATCGGTTCCTATTTGTCAGTCCACTCTGTGCTGCAACAGCACTCGCGTTCTACAATTTTTGGCTACCGGACCCCTCTTATGACTTAATGAACCTGATCCTCGTGAGCACGGTTTTAGGTTCCTTTTTTCAACTCATCGACCTCTTCGGCAAGGCAAAAACGCCAAGTGCTCGCAGTGTATTGCTGCCAATGGTGATTTTGGGTGCAGCCGGGCTGAGCCTTGCATTGGTGAAGGTAACGACAGCCGCGTTGATTGCGCCATTGGTCATTATTTGCCTTCTCTGGACTGCGCGTCGTGTAACCGAAGCAAAGGTGTGGATTGCCTCAATCGCAGGCGCGCTTTTGGGAATGGCTCTTACGGTACTGCTGCTAATATCAGTCGGCCTTTACCCCGCGAAAGCGATCGATGTTCTCATCGAGGGATATTACGTCGCCCAGATGATCACAGACCCTCATTTTAATATCCTGGGATCTTTGAGAATACACGCCGGGAACATCCGAAGTGTCATCGAAGGGAATCCGTACCTTCTTGTATCCTTTATCCTGCTTGGGGTTCTTTCGACCGTTGTGGCGCCATGGCGGACAACGATGTTTACTGTCCTACCGTGGATAAGGGGTGCTCAAGCTGCGACGTTGATCGTTGTTATTGTCATCCTGTCTTTTGATAGAGCGTCGCCGCAAGTCCGACTGTCAATGCTCGGGTTGCTGGCGCAGATGATGGTGATTTGCTCCATTGCAGCGAGTGACGTCAAAGCTGACATCCGTAGGCGTGCTCTGTCTGTCGTCGCGGTCGCGGCCTATGGGCAGATGGCTTACTGCTTCGGGACGAATTCTCCTTGGTCCAATCTGCTTTCCTTGGCTACCCTTCTGGCGTTAATCCCCGCAGCGGTGTTTTATGGAACACTAGCGCGATCGAAGGTTATCTATGCACTCGCATTGGTTGGCGGGTCGGCGCTCATTACTGCGACCTCGATAGAGCGAAGTCCGTACCGATTGAACTCGACATTTTCCGCGCTGACAGAGTCTGTTGAAATCGGCCCAAATAGCGAGCCATTCAAGGTTAGTCCCGCTTTGGCGCGGTTCTATCGCAATCTCCAGGATGTCAGGGGCAAATATTTCGGCCATGGCGATGTCCCTGTTCTTCTTGACATGACCGGCAGGGCGCCGATGGCTGCCTATCAACTCGGTGCACGGATTCCTGGAACGGCGTGGACACTAGCGGGATATAGCGGGAGTTCTGATTTTTTTCGGTACTTCGTGTCAAGGCTCTCTGATGCTGATCGAAGGGCTGCGTGGCTACTTGTGCCGGATGGGACGCACCCAGGTATTCCTTTGAGCCTCCTGCCTCAGTTGGGCATCGATTTTCCGGGACATTACGTGCCGGTGACTGAAATTCCGATCCCCTTCATTGATGGGCACGCGATCCTGTATCGTCCTGGTTGAAAATTTGCACGTCAGTATATCTTTCCTAGGGTGTCGGGATCACGCATTGGACCTTCCGAAGTGGAGAGTCGGCAATCTTACCAATATCTTGGACATCCAGGTTACCGACAAAGTGCTCTTTGCAGTAGCTGCCCAAGGTGCGTAGATCTTGCGAAGATGCCATCATGAACAATCCTTGGGAGGACCGTAATTGCTGTTCGAACGAACGCCCTCCCGCTACCTCTTCAGCCGCAACCGAAAAAGGTGCAGGCGTGAAGACACCAAATCCATAGATCTTCAGATCAAGACCGTTGGTCAAATCGCGTGTTGGCCCATAAACCTTTTGAAACGGAAATTGATCGCCCCAAACATAAAGGGGTGCGCCGTTCAATAGATTGAGATCAAACAGCGCGTCCTTTTGGATCAACGTGGAGCGAGATGCCGCGGCGGATATGTGAGCGGCATTGGCGAGCAGACAATAAATAACAATACTGGAGACCAGATATTGCCGAAATGCTGATGGCCTCGATAATAAAGGGGCCACCGTGAGAAGAACAAGAAGCGGATAATAGACCCTCATGATTGCGGGCCTGCCGAGAAGCGCCAGCAGAATGATAGTGGCAATGCAAATTGCCCAGGATGCAATCATTCGCCAACTCAGCCGACATAGTACAAGCAGAAGCAAAGCCGCGGCAAGGGGATAAAGAAGATAGGGATGCTTGAACGCATTGATTGCCAGCATCACGTTTTGCGCGGCGCCACCCGTAAACACGACAAGGCCTAGCTTCCTTAACATTTCGGTAAGTATGATAGGATTTGCCAGAGTGGGAACCGCGTACAGACCCCAGCCCGTGATGAGGGTGGCATCGTTGCTGGAAAATCCATAAGCCTTGTAGATATCGGGCCGATCGCGCAACATTAAGCCAGCGCCGAAGTCGGTATATGGTGCACGCGCGAAATTGACCTCGTTGAACGTCTGCCACTGGGGCGTTTGGTAGCTCATATAGTCCATGACCGATGAGACTAGGACGGCTAAACCGACGACAATAGCTGCAATCCACGTCGCCCGGTTTCCAAAGATTTCACCTTTAAGAATGAAGGGGAGAGCAACCAAAAGGACGAGGAATGCTTCCTGACTTCGGATAATGTAGGAGAGGTAAGCCAACAGACAGCTGGCCGCTAGCAGGTATAGTCGTTTCCTTTGACAGAATAAGTGAAGAACACATATCGAGGCGACCATCGTTAAACCGGCAGTAAGCGTGAATTGCGGAACTGACCATGGCCGAAAGAGAAGCAGGCCAACGACCGAAACGCACAGAATGTGCATGCAGCCGGACTTTCGCAGGGTATAGTAAATGATCGTGCCGCTTATAGTAATTGAGGCGAAAGCACCAATTGAATAACCAACATAACCGAATATTGCTGTCAGCAGTCGAACTGCCTGACCCCAGATGTAATTTGAAAAGATAAGCTGCGATGACGGCTCGGCGGCCAGGCCTCGGCCATTCGCGATCATCGCCATCGCTGCGTCGTCGTTCGTTTCCCATGCCGGGGGCAAGAAAACACACGTCCCTATGCCGAGTATCAAATTGACGGCAAATGCGATGGGAAAATTGTAACGACTCCCGATCGTCTGGCGGTCTTGCTTCTTACCCTCGAGCAGCAAGTATCGTCCCCAATACGATTAGGCCCAGGCCCGCGCTTTTTTGTGCGGAGATAGGTTCGGCCAGAAGCCAGTAGCTCAATACTCCGACCACAACGAAGTTCAAGCTCATGAATGGGTAGGCATGGTTCAGAGGGAACTTGGTCATCGCTGCCATCCATGCGAGCGATGCCAAAAAGCCTGCCGCAAAACCTGTAAAAATTGCAGGATCAAAAAGAAGCAGAACAAGAAACTTCAGCTTACTGAGTGGGTCAGAGGGAAGAGCGCCAAACTGGCTTATCCTCCATTTCAACATCATTTGACCGTAAACTGTAAAACAAATCGTCGCTGCAATGTATCCATAGTCAAGCAACCGAAGCATTATGGCCCTCGAGTACAGCAAGACCGAAGCCGCTTTTGCCAAATCCATTTCCGTTATAGAGCATGTAAACTGCACCTCTGTGTGTGAAGACGAAGGGATATTCAATCATTTCACTATCCCAACCGCTCTCAGACGGGTGAATGGAAAGCGAATCAAGTGCCAACATCCAGGTAGCGCCGTCATCAGTACTCTGCGCATGGCCTATCCGATACGTCGAGCCGTCTCCTGCTCTGTATGAAAACCACATATGATCGATACCATCGTTCAATCGTATGACCGTTGGGCGAGAAAACGCTTGGGCGGTGCCGAGAATATAGGGGACAGCTAGGCCGGTCTTCCGCCAGCTTCCTCCGTCTGGAGATATGGCCCCCTTGATCACATGGACCATTTCACCGTTTCCGCCATCCCAAGTGTCTGTCGATCCATACCACATTTGGTATTCGGCATTGTGTTTGCGAACCCACGGATAGGACAAGCTAATACGGTCCTCGGAATCGCTCACAAGATAGGGATGTTCGTCTATAATCTCCAGATTGACCTCTGGGGTCACCCTGAGGCGTCCGATGTCTCCGCGCCAGTGATCACCTGGCTTATTTTGCCACCCCATGAAGAGAATGAAGCGATCGCCATCCGTTGAGTATTCATTGCCAATACTGATCCCAGCCTCGTAAAAGCTGCCTTCCGGGCCATGCACAACAAATGGCTCAATGTGATCGCAAATCACGACCCCTGTGGGAAGCTCGATGTCTACCGCGCCGACCGAGGATCGATTTTCACGATCCCTGCCGCTATAGAAGATTCGGAAAACATCGTTTTCCAAATGGACTGCGAGTGGATTGGCTTGGTGGGTAATTAGCTTGGGATGCCTCTCTCCACTTGCTACAAATAGCCTTCCACGTTTTCTCCAGACCCAGTTCGCCGTCATATATTTCTCAATCGATTGCTTGGAACGCGGGATCGTTCGGTCTCTGGAGTGCTGTAGACACTGTATTCTGCGGCATCGGAAAGAAGTACGGTCCCAGCCCCCAGCACGCAAAAGTTGCCGAGGGTGATATGATCTCGCAATGTCGAGTTTACGCCAATGAAGCAGCTTTCTCCTATGGTTACGCCGCCGGAAACAACAACATGAGATGAAATGAAGGTGTGGTCACTGATCGTCGAATGATGACCGATGTGATTTCCACTCCAGAGTGTCACATTATCGCCGATTTTTACGAAGGGCTGAATCGTATTGTCTTCCAGGATAAAGCAATTCCTTCCGAGGGCGGCGCCATTCAGGGTTGTGGCCTTGGAGCTAACGTAACTACAGAGCTCATAGCCAGCGGCAATTGCAGCCTCAAATTTCTGCTTGCGGATCTGGTTGAGCTTTGCGTAACTGAGGGCCACGAACATTGAATATTCGGTCGGAGGATACCGGTTGGTCACCTCCTCAAAACTGACGACCGGGAGGCCACAAAAGCTATCCTCGTTCAGAAAGGCCTTGTCGACCGTGAAGGCAACGACCTCATATGCGCTATCAGTGCTGAAGTAATAGTGTGCAAGTTGTGCAATGTCGCCAGCACCAAATATCACAATTTTTTTCATCTTCATTTCCGTACGATCATCGTGAATTCGTAGAGTCCATAGTCGTGCAGGAGTGCCACATGTCGCGAGTAGCGGCTTTTACAAATATGGAACAGATGAAGGGGGTCCGCGTAAAATAAGTCTCTACGCATTTTATCTGCGTCGGAGTAAGACGTCAGGCAATTAAACGCAAACCCGCGTGTACTGACCTCGTTCATCACGTCGAGCGTCTCAAGTAGATACTCTTCCCACTCCTCCTGAGATCTCTCAAGTTTAACGTTGAAGATCCCTGAGGCGACACTGTAATCGACAAGGGTGTCGGGGCGGCTTGCAATCTCAAACCGAGCGTTTGGATTGTGAACGAAACGCTGCCGAGCAGCGTCGACCATTGCCGACGAAACGTCCAGCCCGATATACCGGATCGAATGCCCAAGGTCCGAGATATAATCGAGGAGGGCGCCGTAGCCGCAACCGATATCGCACAGGGTGTATGGCTTCGCAGCCGCAACAAGCTTCAGCAACTGATCAAAGCGAAGAATTTGACTGTCCGTGTCTCTCCAGTCTACACCCGCAGCGGTCTGCCCATGTTGCGCAAGCCGATTTGAGTAGTAAACTGCAACCTCGCCCAGAAGCTCGTTTGTTCCATCAGTCATTCTATCACCTTGGATCCAGCAAATTTGTAGAAGTCCTATCGTCCAATGTTTAGATGCTGCATATAAAGTTTGCTGTCGTGGCCGCAATTAAACAGCAAGTCCAAAATGGAGACGCTGTGCTCAAAATCACCCCAGAGTTGAGGGTAGATCGGGTATCCGCGATAATCAAACCATTCTACGGCAACACCAGCGTCCGCGAAAAGAGATTGGTCGAGATAATCCTGTGCTGCAGGGCCGGATACGTATGTGGTCGCGCCGGTCGCAAGACAAACGCCCAAAAGGCGCTCGCTTTTCCCTTCAAGAAGGTCAAATTCAGAAGCCTGCCGAATATAGGTTGTAATTCCTAGATAGCTGCAGACCGCTTTCAGCAGGTCTGCGTTCAAATCGGAAAGGAATGTTTGCTTTCCGTGCAGGAGAATGGGTTCGATTAGTGTGGCGACGTCATGATAATAGGGAGCCTTGCCATAGTTGTAGGCCAGGCTTTTCCAATGAGCTTCACGCCAACCGTCGCCATCGATCTCAGTCTCTTTGATGGTTTGAAGGTAGCGACCCTTGACCTTTACGGGTACGGTCAACCATTGCAGTCCCTGTGGCGTCTTGAATTTATTGCGATTGCGCCAGTCACGCCGCGTATATTGTACTTCGTCGTAGAGGATAAACTCGTCTACCGAAGCAATCATGTCAAAGTATCCCTTCCAAGGAAGGTAGTTTGACTGAACAATCGCAACTTTCTTCATACGCCGGCCCCCATACGCTGCAAGCGGTAGCTTCCATCGAGAATTGCTCGCCACCAATGCGCATTGTCTAGGTACCATTGAACGGTTTTGCGAAGGCCGGTCTCGAAATTCTCCCGAGGTTCCCAGCCTATCTCGCTCTTGATCTTGTTGATATCCATCGCATAGCGATAATCGTGTCCAGGCCGATCCACGACATGAACTATCTGGCTTTTGTAACTCTTGCCATCAGGCAATGGCCGAAGCTCATCCAATATTGAGCAAATTTCGCAGACAACGTCGATATTTCGACGTTCTGCCAAGCCGCCGATATTATATGTTTCCCCAACCGTCCCCTTTTCCGCGACAAGGGCCAAGGCACGAGCATGATCTTCGACGAAGAGCCAATCCCTAATCTGGTGCCCGTTGCCATAAACTGGAAGATCGGCTCCACTGAGAGCGCTCACAATCATGTGCGGAATAAGCTTCTCTGGAAAATGATAGGGTCCGTAATTGTTGGAGCAATTGGTAATAAGGGTGGGAAGCCCGTATGTCCGATGCCAAGCGACAACCAAGTGATCACTTGCGGCCTTACTCGCCGAATAAGGTGAATTTGGACGATAGCGATGGATTTCAGTGAAGGCGGGGTCACCTTCGTGAAGTTCACCGAAAACTTCATCAGTACTCACATGATGAAATCGAAATGTCGTCTTTCTTGCAAGCGGAAGCTGATCATAATATGCCCGCGCCGATTTCAGCAGGCTATATGTGCCGACAATATTCGTCTGGACGAAGACGTCAGGTGCGTCGATTGATCGATCGACGTGGCTTTCCGCAGCCAAGTGCATGATAATATCAGGCCTAAAGTCGAAAATGAGCGTCCTAATGTGGCTGGTGTCGCAGATGTCTAGGCGGTGAAAGCTGTACTCCGCCAATCCATTAACCGAATCGAGTGACCTCTCATTCCCAGAATAGGTCAGGCAGTCAACGTTGCAGACCGTCCATTGCCTTTCTAAGACCATATGCCTAACGACAGCGGAGCCTATAAATCCCGCTCCGCCAGTCACCAAAACTCTCATACTATACCGACGATAACGTCTTCCCTAGCTTGTCTCTCTGTGGATGGAACGCATAGCAGTCGATCCTCTTTGTCGCAAGGCGGAGCCATTGCGATAACCAAGTCGTCGGGAATATTATTGTTCAGTCTACGTGGGCGAGATCGAAACTCAATTCTGCGATGGAGCTAGTTGGATCCTGACACGATTGTAGCTGTAGACCGCTTGCCGGCCGAAAAACCGTGATATCTGGATGGCGAGTCTATTTACGGGAATCATGGGCAACGCAACGAGAACTGAGATCACGCAGATCCCGACATCAATGGCGAATTTCGATTGCGCCGTCCCGCCGAAGTTGTGAACCAGCGGCTCTCCAATTAATACCAAAATGGGTCCATGAACGAGATAAAGAGGAAACGATATTATGCCAAGAAGTTTGGAGAATTGGCATGACAGGAAGCTATTCACTGGCTTAATCCCTATGCACCCAAGCGTCAACGCGACCGTGGCTAACATATTCCAAGCATCATAGGCAGGCGGCAAATAGGCGGGGGCGGATATGCCGATTGCAAGCATTCCTGCGAATAACCAAGGCGAGATATCTTTAGCATATCCCCTGTGAATGAGGCCTGCGATCATGGCGCCAAAAAGGAGCAACGAGTAAAATTTAAAAACCTGGGTCACCGAAAACATAAGTATGAAAGAGACAGCAGAAATGATCGCGAGATAGTATGCCGATCGGCAGCTGAGCAAAAGAACAGCGAAAAGAAGGAAAGAGCCAATTAGCTCGACGCTCATCGTCCACATCGGGCCAGCGTAAGTTAGACCTGGATTGTAGTTAAAGAAGACATCGAAAAACGAAAAGCGCAGGACGTTTTCTATCGTGGATTGAAAACTCAAAGCGTTTGAAAACGGCGCTATTCTTTCTTTGGATAAGCTGTGTAGCCCAGCGATCATTGCAAGGTGCACAGCAACTGCAACCACGAAAATAGGGATCGCTAGCCGAAAGTAACGAGAGCCTGCGGCTGCAATCAGTTTCTCAACATTCCGTTCTCTGAAATAACCGTACGACAGCGAAATTCCCGACACCACAAAAAATACAAGCACGGCGTATAAACCGCTGAACGGCAGAAGCCGACGCAAATAAGCACCACTCTCAGCCGTTACTGGCAAGCCCTCGCAGAAGACATGAAAAAACAGGACAAATATAGCTCCCCATCCGCGCATTCCGTCCAATACATGTAAGCGTTCCTCCTGGCGGGCGAAGCTATCGACATGGGCCGAATTCATGCATTTACTTTCGTTCGTTTGCTTATCAATTCTTCGACCGCTATTGCTTGGTCGTGGTGCTGCTGTGGCGTATCCGACCAATAGCGATTCCTTCCAGTTAGTGGGAAAGATTGCGCCATCAAACTTGGGGGCGAAATACCTAGTGCCTGCCCGATACGATCCGATTCATGAAGCCTTCAATGCTCGTCTTTCGGCGAGGGGACGTTGAGCTCCCATACCTCGTTGGTGATTGGGTCAGCGTGACCGCCGGCAACGAAAATCTTGTCGTTGAAAACGTATGTCGATTGCTCGTGTCTCCCTCGCCAACTACCGGCCAAAGCTAGGCGTGTCCATTTGATGCCATCACCCGAGTACCAGATGTCGTCAAGATTCAACGTCTTCTTACTCCACCCTCCTACAATCCACATGAGGTCCCGATATACGACCCCGGAGAACCAAATCCTTCCATGCCATGGGGCGTCAGAAACTTTAGTCCAATTGACACCGTCAACCGAGCTCCACACATCATTCAAGGCAATGAAGTCTGGGGCATAAGACCCTCCGCCAATTACCCAAAGTTTACCCTTGTAAGCGAGCGCCGTGTGGAACGCTCTCGGTTGCCAAGCCGCGTGCTCTGTAACTTTCGTCCAGTTAATACCGTCGCTGGAACGCCAAACGTCGTTTCTGAGAATAGGCTTACCATTGACCACCTCCTCGCCGCCAAAAATCCATAGTTCACCATTCCATTCGACGATTGGAGTGGCTGTTCTAGGGCTCCATGCTGCAGCGTCTTGAACCTTCGTCCATTGGATCCCGTCATCGGAATTCCAAATTGCGTTACTGGTGGGATGCTCTGGGTCTGAAAGTCTATTGCCACCGAGTACCCACATCTTGTCCTTGAACACAATTGTCATCGGCAAGTCGGTGTAGTCGAAGGGAAGCTTAGGCTGAACGAGGCTCCACTTCACGCCATCGGTCGAGTTCCAAACATCTCGAAGTAGTTCGACGGGGCCAGTTTTCCATCCGCCCAAAATCCAGAGTTTACCTTTGTAAACAAACTCACCGGCAGAGTCCCGCGGCTGCCATTCGGCAAACCCTATTCGTTTTAGATTTGCTCCTGGGGAGACACGCAAAAGTCCTAGAGACCACAGGAGACAAAGACAGAGAAAACCCAGGATAAAAAGACGTAACAGTAGAGGGCGCTTGATGTTTAAATGCATGACTGAAGCCTCTATGGCTGACGAGGGGCTGATTGGCCCCGACTTGGCCCGCGAGAAAGGAGTTGTCAATTGGCGTCCAAACTTTGCGCGCCGGAACGCAAAGGAATAACGCACCCGGTCAACTATTCTTAGTATCCTAGGTTAGCAAGTAACCTGTCACCGACAAACTTCCCTGCGTCGGTGGTTAGGTGGCCGTAGTCCCATGAAAGCAGGTCAGATGGGTCGCCCGACCATGTTGTAGCGCAAGCGTCATTTCGGCAGAGTAAGTTGGTGAGGGACAGATACTCTAGGTGACGCGTCTTGGCTAGCGTGCTCAGTGCAGCCTCTGCCGACGCAACATCGCTGGATGGCATACCCTCGATTGCAATCGGTATTCCGCCTGATCGGCTCGAAAGCCACTTCTTGAACACTAAGTCCGGAAGCTTTTCCGAATAATTCGGGAACGGTCCGACAAGCGCCACTCTTATCCCTGCGTGTTCCAGTGCGTCAATCGTAGCATTTAGGCCGATCGCGAAAGAGTTGTCCGCGCCGAAAGTGTCGGAATAGTGTGACCAGTGAGCGTAGAGAACGACGATGTCTGGTTTACTGTCAAGGATGGATTTCAGTGCGCGAGATACGAAGAGACCGCATGTTGAGGCCGCGCCGACGATCGGAGGGCAGGCGTCTGCAGCATAGTCTCCCACTTGCGCTCTTCCTTGCGCCGCAATTGCAAGGCCGGGGTATAAACGGCCGGCGTGCGAGTCACCCCAAACAGCTATTCTCGGGAGACCTTGCACATGCTTTGGAGCGCAGTTACTCGTATAATCCTGGCTTTCGTCATAAAGCCAGCATGTGCCAATTCGGGCGTCTGACCGGAAATCGTAGCGAGAGTATACGAGTATATCTCTCATTTTCTCGGGATAGAAGAGGGATCGCATGTCGACCTGACTGTTGGCTGCGCCGAAGCATCCGATACCAATAAGAGCCACCAGGAATGCAGACGCAACTTTGGTCGCGGGGACACGATGCAAAGGTCTTTCAATTCCAAGGTAGGTGACGGCAGCAAGTGCAGTTGCAAGCGCCACAAAGAGGCACGTGACAAGGGCGCTTGGCTGGCCGTCGATCTTGCGGGCAAAAACCAGAATGGGCCAGTGCCAAAGATAGAGTGGATAGCTGATAAGACCGATCGCGACGAATGGCTTGGTTGAGGTCGATAAACGAGAAAGCGGGCTATTTTCGCCACAGCTTATCATAAGGGCGGCGCCGAAAACCACCATGCCATTGTGCAAAGGTTCGATAGTGGCCTCCTGAGCTAGTACGAGGGCGGCAACTACTAGCGTTAACCCTAAGCCAAGCGCGACTGTTCGAATGCGGGCAGAAAGGGCGATTGGCGGGCCGGCCGCAAGTATTGCCCCCGCCGCCAGTTCCCATGTGCGACTTAAGGGCGAATAAAACGCCGCGATCGGATCGTGCGTCGACAGGTAGATATTGTGAGCCAGAGACAGCGCGGTAATAGCTGCCAGAACAATGCGCAGCGGTATCTTGGTGCGAGCTGCCATCCACAGCACAACTGGCCACGCAAGATAGAATTGCTCCTCGACGCCCAGCGACCATAGGTGTAGCAGTGGCTTGCTCAAAGAGTTTGTGTCAAAATAGCCGGACTCTCCCCACAGCAGTAGGTTGGGTATGAATAAAGCCGATCCAAGAGTGTGCCACCCCAGTTGCTGAGACTCGGTCGGCATCAATAGTGCAAGGCCTGCAATTAGCGAAGCGATCAGCATGAGAATGAGTGCAGGATAAATCCGTCGAATGCGACGTTGGTAGAACGCCAACAACGCAAAACGCGTCTCTCCGATATCCCGTAAAATAATGCCGGTAATCAGATAGCCGGAAATAACGAAGAAGACATCGACGCCTAGGAACCCCCCCGGTAAGAGTTTTGGAAAGGCGTGGAAGACAACCACCGCGCTAACAGCAATTGCCCTAAGGCCATCGATGTCCGGTCTGTAATTGTCTTTTTTTGTAATCTTGGGTTGATCAAACATGGCGGCATTTGCGTAGCCTGAGATTGACGGTGTGTCGAGATTGTCGTTGCAAATCGCAATCTGAATTCCAACCGTTCTTCCACAAATAAAGTCGTCGATATGGAAATCGGCTTTACCACGCCTCGGGCAGCGATTCGGGCGAATTGAATGGCATGGTGCTCAAGCTGAAGGTGCTGGAGCTGAGTTCTGACGAATTCCTTTCGGGGATGATCGTGCGATGCAGACAAGACAAGCCGCACTGGGGCGCGTGCAAGATCCGCGAGCTCCTGGATGGAAATCATGATCAACGTTGGCGCCCGTCGTTCCGACGCCTGCAGCCTCGGCCCACGCAATGAAACGATAATTGAGGGCCAACGCTGGCTTCGTTTCACCGCATATAAGAACCGCGATCGCTTCACTGTGACGATCGAAGCGTTGATGACCAAGGAACTTGAGGCCGCACTAGCAGCCACGAAAACAGGGCATGATGCGTATCTGGTCACATCGTTCGGCAAGCCGTTCGTGATCGACCGGCTCGGGAACAAGATGCGCGAATGGTGCGATAAGGCGGGTTTGCCGAAATGCTCAGCGCACGGCCTCCGAAAGACCGCGTCCGTTGCCTTCGCGGAAAGCGGTGCCTCAGCTGATGGCGGTGTTCGGCTGGACTAACATGAAAACGGCGCAAATCTACGTGGAAAAAGCCAACAGACGGAAGCTGATCGCCGGCGCCTATCGAGGCTTAAAGCGGATCGAGGAGAAGCAAAGTGTCTCACTTTCGCAGCCTCAAAATTCAAATGAGACAAACGAGGAAAAAAGCGATGCGTAATCAAAGGGGGAATTCGGGAATGGTGGGCGATGAGAGACTCGAACTCCCGACATCCTCGGTGTAAACGAGGCGCTCTACCAACTGAGCTAATCGCCCGCGATGCTCTGTGTCATCGTTCGGTGCAGCGTCTCTAGCGATATTGAGAAAGAACCGCAAGCCTCTTTTTGAATTTCTGAGCAATTTGCCTGTGCATGCCGCTCTTCCCCGCGAGGGGCATTGTCTGTAGAGGTGCGTCTGTCAGAATATGGAGCGAAAATGACGACGCGAGAGCAGCGAGCAGCCCTTCGGCAAAGCACGCCACGGGCCTTTTTGGACGACGTCCACACGGAACATGCCAGGTTGCTGCCTGATCGCGGCAGGCTGCTCGACAATCTGCCGAAGGGTGGGGTCGTTGCTGAACTCGGCGTGGCAGAAGGGGCTTTCAGCGAGGAGATTCTGGCACGCAACCAGCCCCGGCAGCTCTATCTCGTCGATCCGTGGAATATGGACCGCTATTCCGAAGGCCTCGGCATCATCAACGGCAAGTTCGCCTCCGAGATCGCCGACGGCCGTGTGGTGATTCGTCAGGGTACGTCGCTCGACATGCTGTCCCGGTTCGACGATGCCACTTTCGATTGGCTCTATATCGATACCGATCATTCCTTCGCGCTGACCTGGGAGGAACTTCTGCTTGCGGACCGGAAGGTGAAGCAGGATGGCCGGATCGCCGGCCATGATTTCTGTACCGGAAACACGGTCAAACCCGTCGTCTACGGGGTTGTCGAGGCGGTCAACAAATTCTGTGTCGAATATGGCTGGCGCTTCGAGTTTTTGACGCTCGAACCGGATGCTCACTTTTCCTATTGCCTCAAGCGTATTGACGCATCGCAATAGCCGTCAGCGGGTCAGATATCGACCACGCCGAGCTCCTGCCTGGCTTCCAGATACCAATCGACGAAGGCCCTGGCGCCCGCTTCCAAAGGCGTGCTCGGCTGGTAGCCCGTCAGGGCCTGGAGAAGATCGGGGCTTGCGAAGGTGCGCGGCACGTCGCCCTTTTGCATCGGCAGCATGACGCGTTTTGCCTTGTGCCCCATCGCATTCTCCACCTTCTCGATGAAGTCCATCAGGCTGACCGGCTGGCCGCCGCCGATATTGACGATGCGGAAGGGGGCCTGATGCGAGAGGGTTTCGATTTCAGCATCGGCGACGCGGTTGGCTTCCGAGGGAACGACGCCTGACAATCTGACCACGGCTTCCACGAGATCGTCGATATAGGTGAAATCGCGGCTCATGTTGCCCTTGCCGTATATCTCGATCGGCTTGTCCTCGATCATGTTCTTGACGAATTTGAAGAGCGCCATATCGGGCCGGCCCCACGGGCCGTAAACGGTGAAGAAGCGGAAGGCCGTGGTCGGGACCTTGTAGAGATGCGAGTAGCTGTGCGCCATCAGCTCCATCGACTTCTTGGTAGCAGCATAAAAGCTTAGCGGCTCGTCGGCGCGGTCGGTTTCGCGGAAGGGAACATGCGTGTTGGCGCCGTAGATCGAGGAGGTCGAGGCCAGCATGAGGTGGCGCAGTTCGATGCGGCTTGCCAGCTCCAGGATATTCCAGGACCCTTCGATATTCGAACGCAGATAGGCCTGCGGATGTTCGATGCTGTAACGCACACCGGCTTGCGCTGCCAGATGAATGAGAACGTCCGGCTTGGCAGCTGAAATGGCGGCTTCCAGCGCTGCCTTGTCCTCGAGCATGGCGATGACCGGGCGGAAGGCAGGATATTGCGTCAGCGCCGCATGACGCATCTCCTTCAGCCGGACATTGTAATAGGGTGTCAGTCCGTCGAAGCCTGTTACCTCATGCCCATCCTGCAGCAGCCGGCGGGCCAGATGAAAGCCGATGAAGCCTGCCGTTCCCGTAATGAAGTAGCGCATTTCTACCTTTTTCTCGGGTCTCCTGCCGGTGGCAAAGTAACCGAATCCCTGTTTGATCGCTTCCCTTACCGGATAGATGCTCCCGAGATCAACAATCACCTGGATCTTCGGGGCTCTTAAGCGGTTGGAGGCCAGCGAAACCGTGCCTAAGCATGGGGCCGGCAGCAGTTCGAAAGCACTCGACTGATGCCGGCCACGTCGTCAGGCGGCCTTTCTCACGACAGGACAAGACCTGATCGGGGGAGGGGGCGCCGGCAGCCATATGCGCCCGCTTGCGTCGACATCGAAATCCTGGCTGTGGGCTGGGGCTTCATCGCTTGAGCAGCCAAACGGTTTTGCCGTTCTGCGAGGCTTCGATGCCGGCCTTCGTCCGGGTCAGCCGAAGGCATTTTTCCGGGTCTTCCGGCCGCGGCCTTATGCAAATTCCGTTCGGAACGGCCCTCCATGTCGGATTGATGCTGACCAGGCTGTCGCTGATCGTACCGCCGCCATCCGGACGAAATACGAGGATGTTGGAGGCCCTTCGCTTGACGACGACCATCTCCCATGGCTTGCCGTCGGCAATCACGCTGGAAAGAGGTTCTTCGGCGTGCGCCGGTGCGCCGGCCAGAACCGCAAGGGCGAGCAACGGCATGAAAAATCGGCCGACTGGCAAGCGAACTGCAGGCATTTCGTGTTCCTTTGTTTGAATGAGATTCCGGTGGAAGGCCGCGATCGAGGAGCAAAATCGAGCGGCGGAGCATGGTCCTTGCGCCGGCGGGGATCGCAGGGCCGCCGCCCGGCGGGGTCACGCGGCGCGTCTGTCGCAGCGAGCGCCGGCGCAGAGGCCGCGTACCGGAATATTGGCCTGCCGGTTCGCGTCGTCACAGCGCAAGTCGCTCCGAAAGCAAAATGAGCATCACGATCGGACCGCCGAAAAGCGCTCCAAACAGGATCGTTGCGAACAACAGGTTTGCGAGCAGGTGGAGCATGGTCTTGCGCGTCACGGCTGCACGCTAACCCGCGCTGCAGGTTCGAACCGCACGAAACCCGCCTTCATCCCGCCTGTCCCGAGGCTGATCGCCCTTCCCACCCTCCTGAAGATCGGGATGACAGGCCATTGCCGGATGTTGCCCGTTCCCCATGCCGCAGCGAGATATGTGACGGCAATGGAGCTGGATGCGATAGCTGCCAGCCTTGCGGCCGGTCCTGCTGTCCGTTCTGAAGCCATGGCCTGTTCCAAAGTTGAGGACGGGGAAGGTCAGGTCCGTCCTTTGCGCGTTGAACGGATTTCCATTTGGGCTCCAATAATTGCGGAAACATGACCGGTTCCGCCTTTCGGCATGTCGTCTTGCCGTAACGCGAAAGAAACAGATGGATTTGCCTGACGGCGAAGGCCCGGACCCGCCGGTCATCGTGCCGACGGTGTGAAACCGGCAAATGGAGCGGGGCAAGCGAATAGGGGCCTCGATCCGGCTTCAAGATGCCGGGCACGGCGGGCCATGTAATTCTGCGGCAATGGTTCGCTCCGAGTGTCCGGTCATCGTCATGACCGGAGGCCAACGACAGACATGCCCAGCAATTTCCATTCGCGCCGTCGATTTTTCAGCCAGCCGCCTTTCAGGCGTCCATCCAGGGCATTGCTCGTGGGATTCATTGTTTTGCTGGCAGCGGCGACCGGTTCCGGATGCGCTGCCGTACCGCTCAAGGAGGCCGGAGCGCTTGCTTCCTACCAGAAACTCGGTCCGCAGAAGGGGACGTTTGCCAAGAAACGGCTCTATGTCGACGGGCCACAGCTGGCGCGGGTAAAGACGGTTGCCATCGTCCCGACGGTCTTTTCCTTCGGCGCTGCGTCCAAGATCAGGTCCGAAGCCGACCGGTCGATGGTTTCCAACGCTCTCGACCGGGCTCTTTGCGTGGCGCTGAGCGACAAATATCAGATGGTTCCGGCCGGCCAGCCGGCCGATCTGACGATCCGGTCGGTTATCGCCGACATCGTTCCGACCAACAAGGCAGTTGCCGGCGTCGCCACTGTCGTCAGTGTCGGCTCCGGCTTTGCCCTGCCTGTCGGCGTGCCGCGCCTCCCCTTCGGCCTCGGCGGCCTAGCGATCGAAGCCGAAGCGCTCGACGCCGCGGGAACGCAAAATGCCGCGATGCTGTGGTCGCGTGGCGCAAATTCCATTCAGGACAAACCCCGCGTTTCCGAAGTGGGCGACGCCTATGGACTGGCTGCGAAATTCGCCGACGACTTCTCGCGAGTGCTGATTGCCGGAAAGGAGCCGAAGGGATTGAACCTTTCGCTCCCGTCGAGACAACGCGCACGCTCCTGGCTTGGCGGAAAACCGAAATATGCGGCCCGCGAAGCGTTCGGGCGCGCGCCCGGGCTGCTTGGCGCGCTCGCTTCGAGGTACGGCGCTCCGCCGCAGTGGACGGAAAAGAAGCCAAAGCCGGCAATGACGCATTGACGGAAGGGTCGGCGCTGTCCAGCGCGTCTGCAAAGATTTGGGACAGGTGCCAGGAAGATCGGCCGGCTTGCCGGTCGAGGACGGGCAGGGACAGGGCCAGAACCCCGGGCACCGCTCTGCCCGTCCTTTGTCTTAAGGTCACGTCGCAGGCGCAGGCAATGACCTGATGCAACGTTCTTTCCTTTGCATCGGGACACTGTATTCTGATCTCGCCAGACGCATTTCGACGTGAGGAAGACCATGCGGGTCGATAATCGTGACGTTCGTTCGAAGACGGGATCCAGCTTGCCCGGTGACAGGAAGCGTCAGGGCGCGGGATGGCGGAACGGCTGGCGCCACCCGGGATGCGTGGCCTTCAGCGCGATCGTCATTGCCGCACCGCTTTTGAGTACGCCGGCATTCGCGGCCAATGTTCTCGAACGGGCGATCGCGGCCGCGCAGCCCTGCAAGCCACTGAAGGTCAGGCAGCCGGTTTTCGGCGTGAAAGTCGAACTGGGCATCGACCGGCTCGACTTCGTTAAAATCGACACGATCGAAATCAGAGTTGACGGGGATCAGGCCGAGGCAAACGCGCTCGGCACGCTCGCGTGCAAGACGTCGCAGGATTCGCCTCTGGAGGGCGGGTTCTCGGCAAAGGCCCGAGTTCACCTGCAGGCAAATCTCGCCACCTGCGTGACGGAGGCAAGTTCGATTGATATTGTCGAGGCAGGGGGAGAGTTCGGAGACGTTGTCACGACGTTCGAACCGGAGATAGCGGCTGCTCTTCGCAAAGGCGTGGAGAACGCGCTGAAAAAGCTCTGCGCCAACTGAAATCGCAGGGCAGCATCGTCAACGGCGATAGTGGATGTGTGGCCGGGCATGGTAGGGCGAGATCTCGACGTGGGCGTCCACCGAGAAAACGTCCCTGAGCATCTCCTTGGTCAATACGTCGGCCGGCGTGCCGGACGCGACAATCTTCCCGCCTTGCATGACGATCAGCGCGTCGCAGAACATGGCCGCGTGGTTGAGGTCGTGCAGCGCGATGATGCTGGTGACGGGCAGGCTGGACACGAGCCGCATGAGGCCGATCTGGTGCTGGATATCGAGATGGTTGGTCGGTTCGTCGAGGATCAGTTCTTTCGGTGATTGTGCCAGAGCCCTCGCAATGTGGGCGCGCTGCTTTTCCCCGCCGGACAGGCTCTGCCAGCGATCGTGCCTATTGCGGCTCATTCCGGCCCGCTCCAGCGCTTCCTCGACAGCCTGATCGTCGGCAAGCGTCCAGCCGGAAAACATCGAACGGTGCGGAAAGCGTCCGAGTTTGACGACATCCACGACCCTGAGATTGGCGTTGGTCGTTGCATGCTGTTCGACGAAGGCAACGCGCTGCGCGATCGTGCGGCGCCCGATGGCCCCTATGTCCTTGCGATCGAGCAAGATGCGCCCGGAATGGGGGCGCTTCAGGCCGGCGAGAAGCCGCAGCAGCGATGTCTTGCCGGAGCCGTTCGGGCCAAGAAGGCCAAGCATCCTTCCCGGCGGCGCTTCGAAGGAGACGCCGTCTAGAATGGTCTTCCTGCCAATTTTCCAGACGAGGTTTTCTGCCTTGATACTCATGATGCGCGCTGGAACCGGTAGAGAATGACGGAGAAGAAGGGCACGCCGACCAGCGCCGTGACGACCCCGATCGGCAGGACCTGTTGCGGGATGAGGGCACGTGAGGCAATGTCGGCAAGCACCATGAAGATTGCGCCGGCGACGGCGCAAGCCGGGAGAAGCCGGACATGGAGCGGCCCGACGACGAAACGCGCCGCATGCGGTACGACAAGGCCGACGAAGCCGATCGAGCCCACCATGCTGACGATCGTGGCCGTCATCATCGCTGTCAGCGCAAACAGGACGATGCGGGTCCGGCCGACGTTGACCCCGAGGGATGCGGCCGCTTCGTCGCCAAAGGCAAAAGCATCCAGAACCCTTGCATGGAGCAGGCAGACGGCGAGCCCGAAACCGATGACGACCGAAACCAGCGCAAACTCCGGCCAGCGCACGCCGCCGAAACTGCCGAGCAGCCAGAACATGACGTCGCGGGCCTGCTGCGCATTGGCTGATGTCGTGACGATGTAGGATGTGGCGGCGTTGAAGAGCTGCGAAGCGGCAACGCCGGCGAGAATCGTCCGGTCGGCGCCGCCACGCGTGCCGTTGGACAGTAGCGCTACGAAAAGGAAGGCCGCAAATGCGCCGGCAAACGCCCCGGCCGACAACGAAACCGCGCCCGCACCGAGGCCGAGAATGACGATGGCGACCGCGCCGGTGGATGCGCCGGCGGAGATGCCGAGCACATAGGGTTCGGCCAGCGGGTTGCGCAGCAGCGATTGCATGATCGCACCCGACAGAGCCAGTCCCGCGCCGCAGAAGGCGGCCACGAGCGCGCGGCTGAGACGATAGTCCCAGATCACCGTCTCGTGGATGCGGTTGAGTTCCACGGCCGTCCATCCCAGCCTGTTCGTGATGGCGGCAAACGTCGTTGCAAGCGGGATCGGCAGGTCGCCGATCCCGACGCTGATGCCGACGACCAGGCCGACCGCCGCAAGGGCGGCCAACAGGAGAAGGGCGAAAAGGACGGCCTGCCGGAGCGGACGGTTCGAGGCGGTCACTTGATCAGGCCGCGTGCTTTCAGCTGCGCGGCCACCTGCTCCGCGCCGTAGATCGTGCGGATCGTCGGGTTCATGGCCTGGCCGTCCATGACGACGATCGCCTTGTTTTTCACCGCCGGCATCTGGCTGACGGCCGGGTCGCTGTTCAGGAAGCTGATCTTGGCCTCAGGCTTGTCGAGTTCCCAGCGGTTGCGGTCGAGATTGGCGACGACGATGACGTCAGGACTGGCGGCAATGATGCTTTCCCATCCGAGCGTCGGCCATTCCGCCTCGGCGGTGATGGCATTCCTGCCGCCGAGCAGATCCGCGATGAAGCCGGATGCCGCGTTCTTGCCGCCCAGATAGGCGTCCGCGGAGGGCGACTGGCTGGAAAACCAGAAGACGTAGGAAAGCTGTTTGCCGTCCCTGGGGGCGTTGGCGCGCAATGTCGCTTCACGCTTCTTGAAGTCGGCGATCAGCGCCTGACCGCGATCGGCGACGTCAAAAATCTGCGAGAGTTCGTCGATCTCCTTGTACAGGAGATCCATGTTCCACAGCTGGTCGCGGCTGCCGTACTGATCCTTGACCTTTTCGGTGCTGAGGCAGGTGCTGGGAGAAACGTAGCTTGGCACGCCGACCTTGTCGAAGTCCTCGCGCTTGGCAACCTTGCTCGTCGGTCCGACCAGGCTGGGCAGGGCGGCGGCCACGAAATCCGGACTCTGCGCCAGAATAGACTCGAAGGTCGGAAATTCAACGGACAGAAGCTTGACCTTCGCATTGGCTTCGGCAAGCTGCGGCAAAACCTTGCTCGGCCAGAATGCGGTACCGGCCATTCTGTCTTCCAGGCCGAGAAGCAGCATGATCTCGGCGCTGTTCTGGCCGAGCCCGATGGCGCGCTCCGGAGCCTTGGCAACAGTGACCTTCGCGCCGCAATTGTCGAGCGTCAGCGGATATCTGGTTGGCTCCGACAATGCCGGCGTGGCGATCAGGCCGAGTGCGGCGGCAAGCGCGGGAGCCGTGAGAGACTTGAAAACCTTCATGAAACGTCCTGTTCTTCGAGTCCCCGACATGGGGATTCTAAGGGCGCGCGCGGTATAACCCGCTTGCCTGCAGAAAAACAAGAGTAATTCAGTCATCTTTATTGACGGCGAAGATTTGCTGGCGCTCTGCGGCGGTCGAGCGGCTTGAGAGCATCACCGTCCGGCCAGTCAGTGGCGTGGTCCGACGCAGGACCCTTCAAGGGACCAGGACCGCCGCTCCGCTCAGGCGGCCGGCACGCAAATCGTCAAGCGCAGCGTTGGCGTCTTCGAGCCGATAGGTCTTCGTGTGGGTGCGCACGCCTGCCTGGCGGGCGACGGGGAAGAATTCCTCGGCGTCTTTCCGCGTCAGGTTGGCGACTGAAACCACACTTCGCTCGCCCCAGATCAAGGCATAGGGCATTGCGGGCAGATCGCTCATGTGAATACCGCCGCAGACGATGCGGCCTCCCTTCCGCACCGCCCTCAACGCCGCCGGCACGAGTTCGCCGACGGGCGCGAAGATGATGGCCGCGTCAAGCGCAACGGGCGGGCGCTCGTCGGAGCCTCCTGCCCAGACGGCGCCGAGACCGCGCGCGAAGCCTTGCGCCGCTTCGTCGCCGGGGCGCGAGAACGCATAGACGTCGCGGCCCTGCCACCGGCAGATCTGCGCGATGATATGCGCGGCCGCGCCAAACCCGTAAAGCCCGATGCGCTTGCCGTCGCCGGCCTTCTTCAGCGAACGCCAGCCGATCAGGCCGGCACAGAGGAGCGGGGCAAGCGCGATCGGATCGGCCTTGCCGTCGAGCGCAAAGGCATAATCGGCATCCGCAACGACGTGGGTGGCAAAACCTCCGTCGCGGGTGTAGCCGGTAAATTGCGGCGCATCGCAAAGGTTTTCCTCGCCGCTGCTGCAGAACGGGCAATGGCCGCATGTATGGCCGAGCCAGGGCACACCGACCCTTTGTCCCAGGCGCGACGGCGCTATTCCTTCTCCCACTGCTTCGACGATGCCGACGATCTCATGGCCGGGAACGAGCGGCAGCTTCGGCCTCGGGAGATCGCCGTCGCAGACGTGAAGATCCGTCCTGCACACCGCGCAGGCTTCGACCCTCAGCATCAATTGGCCCTTTCCCGGCAGGGGATCCGGCCGCTCGACCGGGCGCAGGGGCGCCCCCATGGCCTCCAGGATCATCGCCTTCATGAACTGTTCCTCATCCTCATGATGCCATGATCCCCCAACCGCGGCAAACCGGCATTGACGATCGTCAAAGACGGTTCGCGCCTCCGCTCCTTCACTCCCACGGAAAATTTCCCAGGCGGCATGTTGATCCAGCGCAATGATCGCAGGCGCGTGCCGTGATCGGTTCTGCGGGAGGAGGAGAACGAGAAATGGACGACCCTCGCCGGCAGGACCACGCCGTCCCTCCCTCCGGGATATGGCTCATGGCCACGGCCTGGAGACCGGTGCGTTCCCGTTCGGGCCGTGGTCTTGGCGTTGCCATCCCGCGTGCGGCGGGGACTGCGTCCTACCACCTGCGGGAGGAATGGGTTAACCTGCGGATCGGTATCCGGCTTATCCCTTCGCCATGGGCACGCCATGACGCTGCAAAGCCGTCCTTTGTCTGGAATGCGTTGATTTGCGGCATTCTTCCCGCCGCCCTCGGATCGCTGTTTCGCGACGCGAACCGTCCAGGCGCCGCTGAGGAAAAGACCGGCAGCGACTGGACCGGCCAATGATGACATTGCTGATGACAACGGAAGCATTCCAGCGCCTCAGCCTGGCGCTTGCGATCGGTATCCTGGTCGGCATCGAGCGCGGCTGGCAGGAACGCGAGGCGGCAGCCGGCGAAAGGGTGGCCGGCATTCGCACCTATGGCCTCTCGAGTTTCCTCGGCGGCCTGTGCGGCTTCATTCAGCCGGTGACAGGCCCCATCCTTCCGACGGCTGTGTTCGTGTTCTTTTGCATCACCATCCTCGTTTTCAGCTCCATGCAGGTGGCGCGCGACAAGGATTTCAGCGCGACCGCAGCCATTGCGGCGATAACCGTCTTCGTGCTCGGTTTCAGCGCCGTCGTTGCCGACATGACGACGACGGCAGCGGCCGCCGTTGCCATAACAGTGCTTCTGGCGGCGCGCGAACCCTTGCACGGCTTTCTTCGGCGGCTGACCTGGCTCGAGCTCCGGGCCGCCCTGATCCTGCTGACGATGACGGTCGTCATCCTGCCCATCCTGCCCGACGCGCCGATCGACCCCTGGCAGGCGATCAATCCCTTCGAACTCTGGATGCTGACAATCCTCGTGGGCGCCGTCTCCTTTGCCGGCTATATCCTGATCAGGATCGGCGGCGCACGCGCCGGCATCCTGCTGACCGGCGCAAGCGGCGGCATCGTTTCCTCGACGGCCCTGACGCTTTCCTTTGCCCGTCAGTCGGTCCAGGTGCCCGCTCTCTCCTCCCTGCTGTCGGCCGGGGCAATGCTGGCGGGAGCCGTATCCCTGACCCGGGCGCTGCTGATCTGCGGCGTCGTGGCGCCGGCGGTTCTGCGGGAGCTTGCGCCATTGCTTGCCCCGGCGGCCGCGGTCTTCGTGATTGGCGGCGGGCTTGCCGGAGCGTTGCGGCGCCCGGATAACAGTCCCGATTTCTCGCCGCGAAATCCGCTCGAGGTCATGGTCGCGCTGCGCTTTGCTCTTGTTCTTGCCGTGGTGACGATCCTGACGCGGGCGACCCTGGTCGTTTTCGGAACACAGTCGCTGCCTGTCCTTGCCTTCGTGACGGGACTGGGCGATCTCGACGCGATCACGCTCTCCGTCGCGAAACTCACCTCGATCCAGCTCCCTGCGGAGGTGGCCGCCCGCGCCATAGCGGTCGCCGCTTTCGCCAATCTCCTTGCGAAAGCGGTTCTGGCGGCAGTCACGGGAAGCCTCGCCTACGCGCTTCGTCTGGCGGCCGCGACCGCTGGCGCGGCTCTGGCCGCATTTGCCGGCTTTCTGCTGACGTGAGCTTTGGCATCAGCACTCTCGCAGGGAAGCTGTCCGGCTCGGGCGCGTTGCCTGTCAGAATTGAGGTATGTCAATGCGAGACTGTCAACGGATGCGAAAGTGATGAGGATCAGGCCTTACCATTTTCCGTTCGGAGCCTCCCGATGAAACAGCACCTTTTTCTTCCGCTCCTCACCTATCCGGACATGACGTCCGAGTTCATCATCGCCAATGCGGTCGCACTTGCCCGCCACATGCAGGCAACGCTCACCGTTTGCCCAGTGGTGATCACGATCCCCGATGTTTCCAATGCGCTGTCGTCATTGATCATCGATGCGGCGAAGATGGCGCGGGACGCTGAGGCGCTGAGCCGCAGCCGGGCCTCCGCGCTCACCCAAAGGGCGCTCGAACAAGGCAAGGACGCCTGCGTCGAGGTCTGCGTGCGCGAGATCAAGGCCGGCGAGCCTTTCGTCGCCGAAGCGCTCGCCGAGGCCTCGCGCGCATATGATTTCGTGCTTCTGGAATCGGCGGGCATCTCCCGCCCGATCGTCGAGGCTGTACTCTTTCTCTCCGGCCGGCCGCTCATCCTCTATCCCGCCGCGCCGTTCGGCGGGCGGCTGGACCACGTCGCCATCGCCTGGGACGGGAGCAGGGCTGCCGCGCGCGCCGCCCATGACGCTTCGCCCTTCCTGGAGAGGGCGGCCAGGGTCTGCCTGCTGTCTGTCACCGACGAGAAGCCGCTCAAATCCGATACGGGCGACCAGCTTGTCGAAAACCTGCTCAAGAGCGGGGTGGCGGCGGAGACGGTGCGGGCGCAGGCAGGCAGCGTGCCGATTGGCGAAGTCCTGCAGGCCAGGGCGTTCGAGCGGCGTGCCGATCTGCTCGTCATGGGCGGGTTCGGCCATTCGCGCCTGCGCGAATTCGTGCTCGGCGGCGCCACCGAGGGCGTGCTGGCCAATATCACGCTGCCTGTCCTGCTGTCGCATTGAGGATTGACCTGCCATGTTCAAGGATCGTCTCCGGAGCAAGCAGCTCTGGGATCGCATCGTCGGTGCCGACGAAGCTGCCAAGCTGATCACCGACGGCATGACCGTCGGCATGAGCGGCTTCACCCGCGCCGGCGAGGCCAAGGCCGTGCCGCTCGCCCTGGCGGAAAGGGCCAAGCGTGATCCGCTGAAGGTTACGCTGATGACCGGCGCCTCGCTCGGCAACAATCTCGACCGGACGCTCGTCGAAGCCCATGCCATCGCCCGCCGCATGCCTTTCCAGTCCGACGCGGTCATGCGCAAGGCGATCAACGCCGGCGAGGTGATGTTCATCGACCAGCACCTGTCCGAAACGGTCGAATTTCTGCGCAGCGGCCAGCTGGCACCCGTCGATGTCGCCGTTATCGAGGCAACCGCGATCACCGAGGAGGGCGGCATCGTGCCGACCACCTCCGTCGGCAATTCGGCGAGCTTCGCCATCCTGGCGCCGAAGGTGATCGTCGAGATCAACCTGTCGCAGCCGGAAGCGCTCGAAGGGCTGCACGATATCTATATCCCGACACGCCGGCCAAGCCGCGAAGCGATCCCGGTCGTGACGCCCGACAGCCGCATCGGCACGCCCTTCATCCCGATCTCGCCGGAAAAGATCGCGGCGATCGTCGTCACGCAGAGCGGCGACAGCGCGTCCACGGTCGAAGCGCCGGACGCGGAGACGAAAGCGATTGCCGGCCATCTCACCGAATTCCTGCTCAACGAAGTGCGGCAGGGAAGGCTGACCGAGCGCCTGCTGCCGCTCCAGGCAGGCATCGGCACGATCGCCAACGCGGTCCTTCACGGATTTGCCGAAACGCCTTTCCACGACCTCACCATGTATTCCGAGGTGCTGCAGGATTCGGCCTTCGATCTCATGGACGCCGGCAAGCTGAATTTCGCCTCCGGGTCCTCGATGACCTTGTCGACGGCGAAGCATTTGCAGGTATTTTCCGCGATCGAGCGCTACAAGCGCCAGCTCGTCCTGCGCCCGCAGGAGATCAGCAACCATCCCGAAGTTATCCGACGCCTCGGCATCATCGCCATCAACACGGCGCTGGAACTCGATATCTACGGCAACGTCAATTCGACCCATGTCGGCGGTACGCACATGATGAACGGTATCGGCGGCTCCGGCGATTTCGCCCGCAACGCCTATATGTCGATCTTCGTGACGAAGTCGCTTGCCAGGGACGGCGCGATTTCGCGCGTCGTGCCGATGGTCAGCCATGTCGACCATACCGAGCACGACGTCGACATTCTCGTGACGGAAATCGGTCTTGCCGATCTGCGCGGCCTGGCGCCGCGGGAGCGGGCGGAGGTCATCATCGCCAACTGTGCCCATCCGAACTATCGCGAAGCGCTGGCGGACTATTACAGGCGCGCGCTGCTGCGCGGCGGGCAAACACCGCATCTGATCGAGGAGGCGCTCGGCTGGCACGACAATCTGCGCCGGACGGGGAGGATGTTTGGCTAGTGACCCGGCCCGATCCGACGAAACCCGTTACCGCGCAGGCCGGCCCTGCCCCTGGCCCGCACTCGGTTTGCGATCGACGAGGACCGAGCATTTGGCGTGTCGCACCACGCGGTCGACCACGGCCCCGAAAATATAGTCGGTAATATCCGGCACATGGGTCGACAGGATGATGAGATCGGCCTTCTTTTCCTGCGCGGCGGTCAGAAGCACCCTGGCCGCGCTGCCGGTATGGACCTCCACCAGGGCAGGGATCTTCATCTGCCGGCAGAGCAGGGCGAGCTTCTCCTCGGCATTCTCTATGGCGGCGGTCTCGAAGTCTTCCGGCAGGCTCGCCGCCATGTAGCGCGGGGCGGCTTCCAGGGCGTGGATGACGAAGATCGAGCCGTCCTTGTCGATAAGGCCGGCTGCCCTGTTCAGGATGCGCTCGGCGGTCTCGCGAGGGCCGGTGCCTATTGCGCAGATTATCGTTCGGTACATATCGGATCACTCGCCTCGCCTGCCGGATGATCAGGCAATTCTAGCTGCTCGCACGGACCGTACATTGACCAACATCAAGAAACGGTCCGCCGCCGCACCGGATGCAGGGCAAGACGCAAGGACACAGGCGGGCTGCCCGCGAAAATCTCACATGGCGATCAGGACCACAGCGCGCTGACGGCAAGGGTCAGGGAGAAGGCGACCAGTACCGCGCAGCCGCAATGGCGCACGGCAGGCGGCATTTGTGCGCGGCGTCCGACGAGCAGGCTGCCGAGGCCAAGCCAGATCGCCGACGTTGCCGTCGCGCAGCCGGCGAATATCGCCATCGCGCTCGTCGGTCCCGCCTGGACAGCGGGCACGAGCGTGAGGCCGATGATGATGGCCTTGGGATTGAGCAGGGTGGTGACGAAGAGCTGACCGGCGCCGAGCCTGTTCTGCCCGCCCGCCGGCGCCGGAACCAGGAGCTTGAGGGCAAGATAGAGAACCCAGCTTGCCGAGATCAGCTTGACGGTGCCGGCAATGCCCGGATGGCCGTTGAGGAACGGGGCGGCGATGCCAGACACCGGCACGATGACGACGAGATAGGCAGACACCACCGCGGCGACGAGCGACAGGCACCGCGAAAGCGTCAGCGCTGTGGAAGCCAGGGCCAGAACCGCATTGGTCGGACCTGGAAGGATCAGCAGCGAGACGATGGCGATCGCGAATGTCGGCAGGTTCATCAGATCCGGTCCTTGCGGGTGTTTCTCACCCTTGCCACGAATCCGGACGGACGATTTTGATCTGTGTCAGTTCGAGCGCCGCCCGGTCGGATTGAGATTTGTCAAGGACGGGCAAGGAGAGAGGCGATAGCAATGGCGATCGATATCCGTCCGTCATGCGAAGACGTATGCGCCCTTGTGCCGCGTCAGCGAAGGCGGAGGGGGCTCTCGCATCACCGCGGGGGTATGAAATCCATGTTCGAAAGGCAGCCTGTCCCGCCATGCTTCTGAGAGACCTCGATCCGGCCACCGCCAGGCGCGTTCTGCAGGTCTATGACGGTATTGCGCAGGCGCCCTGGTTCAATCGCAATCGTGCCACCGAATGGGAGCTGCTCAAGCTCGTGCTGCGTCATGTCGCGCGCGACCAGGAGGAGGACTATCTCCGGAAACTGTGTACCCGCGAGGCGTTCGAGCGTTTCTGCCGGAGCGCCTAGCGCGGGGACGGATCAATTCGGCGGGGAAGGGACGGCGGCGATACTGCCGATGCCCTGCCACGTCCACAGCGGCTCCGGCTGTGAATGACCGCGGCGCCAGCGCCTGACGTCGGTTGCGGTGACGACCAGGATTTCGGCATGCTGCGGATCGCATTTGCCATAGGCGAGCGCGATCTCGCAAAAGCTGTGCAGAAACTGGAAAAGCCGCGCTTGGCTGGCGCGCGGCGGCGAGGCGATGCTGAGCAGCGCCCGCCTGGTGACGATGAGAGGCCTGATACGGTCGGCGACCCGAAGATCGATGCGGCCGCACTTTTCCCCCTCGTCGAACCGGGCCGAAACGATCGAATAGGCGGTAGTGGGTTCAGTCATGGCCGAACCCGCCACGATCCGGATCAAGGCCGATCTGCATCGCCGTTCCCATCCGTCTTGCCGCCCTCTTCGTCGTTTATGCCCTTCTTGAAGGCCCGGATCCCGTGTGCGACGTCACCCATGAGTTCGGGAATCTTGCCGCGTCCAAACAGGATGAGGACGATGGCGAGGACGATCAGCCAATGCCAGGCGCTAAAGCTTCCCATTCCAACTACTCCTTGCGATATGGCGAGCTTATGCTTTCCGCTTCGGCCGTGATTGATCTGGCGCAAATGCAACCATGTTTGTGAAATCGGCGGTCAGCCGCCGCGGCTGGCCTGGGCATGGATTGGCGGATATCGATGCCCTCCCGCCGCATTTCCGTCGCCTCCGCGCCGACCGTCCGGCGGGCTGCCGGCATTCGGTTCCCGCGTGGGGATCGGCTGTGGACGCAGGAGCAGCATTTCGAGCGTCGCTCGCGCCTCGCCTGCGGCCGAACTGTCGCAACCCAGGAATTCGAGCATGTCGAGGTGCCGGTCCGGGCGATACTCTGCCGTCATGACGGACGTTCTCCAGCCTCTTTCGTATGAAAGGTTCGCTCCGCGTCAAGAATGTCGTGACGACTTGCGACAAAGGCCTTGAGAAGTTGAGAGCCGATCTTCGCCTGCTTTGCCACATCGTCGAAAATCAGAGCCGCTTCCTCGACCTCGCCGATCTCGGAGGCGGGTCCGAACTGCTCGACTTCCCTCAAAAGCTCCAGCAGCGTGGCGACCTTCGTTCGCTGGCGCAGTGCCGACATGAACAGTTCCTGCACAACGGCAGCTCTTTGCCTCGGCGCCAGATGCGCGAGCAGTTCGCCGATGATGAGGGTGCAGCTGCAGTCGGCGTCGGGGTCCTTCGCAAAGGCCTTTATCTGACGCACGGCAGAGAGGATCCGCCTGTCGCCGGCAGCATTGGTTTTCGCCAGTCTCATGGTCATTCTGTCAAATCCCTTGCGTTCTTGAGGCGCGCGACCCATTCCGCGCCGGTCTTGCCGTGATGGAATCCGTTCGAGAGCGGAATGTCCGGATAGACGTCACGCAGCCTTGCCAGCGCCTGCGCGGGCTCGATCTCTCCAGTGAGAACTTTGCGAAAAGCCCAGGATACCTCGACCATGTCGCAGGTCTGCGGCGACAGTCGGAGCGAACCGACGCCTTGCGCCGCCCATTCGTCGGAGTGCTCCAGCAGGGCCTGACACGTATGCGACAGCGTCTGCACGCCATTCAGGGCAAGAAAGGGCTGTCCCGAGATCGTGTTGACCGCGATGCCATCCGGATCTTCCTGGCAGACGAACTGGCAATTGTCCTTGGTTCGCCCTTTCGAGCGCGCGTGGGCGCAACGCGCGGAAATGGCGAGCGGCATGCGGCCGAAAGCGAAAATCTCCACGGCAATGTCCGGACAGGTCCTGGCAATGGTTGCGACGGACGCGGCCGGAAGCTCGGGCGGCAGGCAGATTGCGGTCGCACCGTTGGATGCCAGAACGCGGGCGGTAGCCGCGTTGTAGACGTTGATGAACGGTCCGACGGTGTGCGGCCGGCCTTTCAGAAGATGGAGGGCGGAGAGATCGTTCGCCTCTACCAGCCGGCTATCCTCCTGGGCGAGCGCCCTTTGATAGTTTGCCTCGCGTTCGAGCGTGACCAGCGCCAGCGTCGAGAGCCTGACGTCCTTTCCGGCGGCCTCCAGCCGGTCGATGACGGCAGCAAGCTCGGCTTCCATGAAATGCAGCCGCTTCGAGCAGATCGTCTCGCCGATGACGACGACATCGACGGGCGCCTCGTCGGCGATCTCGAAATAGAAATCACGCCAGCGGTCGCTCGGCCAGAGATATTGGAGCGGGCCAAGTGTGAGCTTCATCACCTACCTCCACCGCTTCTCGTAGGCGCCGTGGGTCGTTTCCAGCCCTTCGCTGAGGGCCTTCAGGCGGGCCATCAGAGCCGGACGTTCGGCAGGTGCTGCTTCCATCGTCGCACGGAGCGTGGAGACGACCTGCGAAATATAGGCCTTGCCGCGTTGGCGTCCCTCGACCTTCAGCGCCGTGACGCCGGCTGCCCGCAGTTCGTCCAGCTGATCCATGACGTCGAGGGAAACCGGATCCTCGAAGGCATAGGTCTTGCTCTTGCCGATCTCAAAGCGTCCCTTGCACAAGGTCGGATAACCGGCCGGCTCCTTCTCGGAGAACCTGTTGATCGTAAATCCGCCGAGTTCCGACACCATGTCCCTGCCCTCCTGGCGGTAGCGGACATGGCTTGCCGGCGAGCAGACGCCGTTCATGTTGGGCGATTTTCCGGTTGCATAGGAAGACAGGGAGCATCGTCCCTCCGCCATCACGCAGAGGCCGCCGAAGACAAAGACCTCGAGCTCGCAGGATACTTGCCGGGCGATGCGGGCGATATCGGCGACGGTCAGCGTCCGGGGAAGCACGACGCGGGCGGCGCGGAAACTTTCGACCAGATAGGCAAGGGCGTCCGGATTGGAAGCCGAAGCCTGTACCGAAATGTGCAGGCGCTGATGCGGATGATGTTCGGCAACATGCGCCATCAGCCCGAAATCGGCGACGATCAGCGCGTCCGCCCCGGCCTCGGTCGCCTCCTGCGCCCGGCGATACCAGAGATCCTCCCGCCCTGCCGTCATGAATGTGTTCAGCGCCACGAACGTCTTGACGCCTCGGGTGCGGGCGTAGGAAACAGCCTCCCGCAGCTCCTGCAGATCGAAATTCAGGCCTGGAAAGTTTCTGGCATTCGTTTCGTCGCGAAAGCCGCAATAGACGGCATCCGCGCCGGCATCGACGGCTTCTCGGAAGGACGAGGGAGTTCCGGCCGGGCATATCAGTTCCATCTGGCGCCCTCGGCTTTGAGTGCATGGCGCCGGACGGACGAGAGTGCCGCCACGACAGGACGGCGGATCGGCCCCGACATGTCTCCCGCCAGTTTCACCAGATCGATCCCGCTGTCGTCGAGTGCATTTCGAAGCGCGAGCACGGCTTCCATATTGCCGGTCACGGCAAGCTTGCGGGCAAAGAAGACGGCGTCGCCGTCCAGACGGCCCTCGGCAAGGCCGAGCATCAGCAGCAGGGGACCGCTGATCCTGGCATCCGCTTCCGGCGCGCGCCCGCGCCGGTAGGTGCGGATGGTGCCGCCGGCAGGCCGGATCACGAATTCGAAGGCAAGGTCCGAGGGGGCAAAGCCAAAGCACGAATAACGATAGTCCCCGAGCCGGTCGAAGAGCCGGGGGTGGGATTTGAGCACCTGCTGGAACAGCAGGGATGCGGCGCGGGCCGCGATGGGCAACGGCACGATGCCGGCCGCAGCCATCAGGCGGGATGAAACAAGCATTGAGGCCTCTTCTCGTGAGAGTGGCACCCTACGACCTGGAGCCTTCGTCCTGTTTGTTTTTGGACAAAGACAGGAGCGGTTTCCTCGCCGATTGCATCCCCATGTTGAACGATGCGCCCAAGATCAAACGTCATGCCGACCTGCAATTCTTCATGCGTGAACTCGAGCAGCGGCGGCTGCTTCTGTCGGTCGACGAACCCGTGTCGCTCGTCCACGAGCTGACTGCGCTGCACAAGCACGTCCTTGAGGAAAACGGACCGGCCCTCCTCATAAGGGCACCGATCGATGCGGCAGGACGACGCAGTCCCATCCCCGTGCTCGTCAACCTGTTCGGCACCAGGGAGCGCATCGAGCTTGGTTTCGGGGTCGGGGAGGGTGGCCTTGGCCGGTTGGCGGAGGATCTCGCCGATCTCCGCAACCCCTCTCCGCCGAAATCGCTTTCGGATGCCCTCGGCAAGCTGCCCCTGCTCAAGGCGGCAAGCCGCATGCGGCCGCGGCACCGACGCACGGCCCTGTCGCAGGCGGTCGTCTACCGGGGTGCGGAGATCGACACCGGCATGCTTCCGGTCCAATGGTGCTGGCCGGGAGAACCGGCCCCGCTGATAACCTGGCCGCTGGTGATAACCTGCGATCCCGACGATCCTGACGACGTCAACGTCGGCATCTACCGGATGCAGGTTCGCGACCGCTCCTCGCTGATCGTGCGCTGGCTTTCCAATCGCGGCGGCGCAAAGCACTTCCGCCAATGGCAGCGACGCGGCCAGGACATGCCGATCGCCGTTGCGATCGGCGCTGACCCCGCAACGCTCCTTGCCGCCGTCATGCCCTTGCCGGAAGGCATGAGTGAAATGAACTTTTCAGGGCTCCTGCGCGCAGCGCGCGCGCAGGTCGTCAACGCGCTGACCGTGCCGCTCGCCGTGCCGGCCTGTGCCGAAATCATTCTGGAAGGGAGCGTGTCGATCGACGAAACCGCGCCGGAAGGTCCCTATGGCGACCACACCGGTTACTACAACAGCGTCGAGCCCTTTCCGGTCGTCCGGTTGAGCGCCATCACCATGCGCCGCTCCCCCGTCTACCTGTCGACCTATACGGGCCGTCCGCCGGACGAGCCTTCCCGGCTCGGAGAAGCGATGACGGAACTGATCGTGCCGATCCTGCGGCGCCAGTTTCCCGAAATCCGCGATTTCTGGCTGCCGCCGGAAGCCTGCTCCTACCGCGCGGCGGTCGTCTCCATCGACAAGCGGTATCCGGGACAGGCCCGCCGGGTGATGATGGGGCTCTGGTCGATGCTTCCGCAGTTCAACTACACCAAGCTCATCATCGTGGTGGATGCCGATATCGGGGTCAGGAGCTGGGAGGACGTGATGTGGGCCGTCTCTACGCGGTTCGACGCCGCGCGCGACCTGACGGTCATCGAAAACACGCCGATCGACTATCTCGATTTCGCCTCTCCCCGGGCAGGCCTTGGAACGAAGATGGGTCTCGACGCCACCCGCAAGATCGGAGCGGAGAGCGACCGCGAATGGGGGCGCGAGCTTATCATGCCGGCAGACATTGCCGCGCGCGCGGCAACAATATGGGAAAGGATCAAACGTGACATCGCTTCATGAGCAGCGCGACGTCGTTCTGGCCGTTACCGGCGCCTCCGGTGCGGCTATCGGCCTCGCCATCCTCGATCTTTTGTGCGGGCTCGACATGCGCGTACATCTTGTCGTCTCGCAAAGCGGCAAGCGGACCCTTCTGCACGAGGTCGGGGCCGAAGTCCACGACCGGATGCTGCCGAAGGCCTACAGAAGCTACGACAATAGCGATATCGGTGCCACCATCGCCAGCGGCTCGTTTCCTGTCGCGGGGATGATCGTCGCGCCGTGCTCGATGAAGACGCTTGCGGCGATTTCGACAGGCCTTTCGACAAGCCTTGTGGCGCGTGCCGCCGACGTGCAGCTCAAGGAGAGGCGCAGGCTCGTGCTGATGACGCGGGAGACGCCCCTGCATCTTGGACACCTGCGCAACATGACATCGGTCACGGAAATGGGCGCGATCGTGATGCCGCCGGTTCCGGCCTTCTACAATCGGCCGCGGTCGGTGCAGGAGATCGTCGACCACCTTGCCCGTCGCGCCGTCGATCTCCTGGACTTGCCGATCGCACGACAGTCGAGCGCCTGGCCCGGCGAGGCGGACTTCACTCAGCCGAAGACGGAAATCGGATCGGCGCCAAAAAGCAGGGCGTGACCGCCCGCAAGCAGCAGCCAGGCGGTCAGCGCCAGCGTGGCCGCCGCCGCTGCGACAAGAGCGGCGTCCGTTTTCGGCCGGACGCCCGAAACAAACGCCGCCAGGGGCCAGACGGAGGTCTGCGCGGCGCAGATCTCCCAGCGATCGCAAAGGCGCTTCCTCGCCCGGCGCTCGGCCATCGGAATGCCGGCAAGCGCAAACAGTCCAAGGCCGCCAAACAGCAGGAGAGAACGAAGGTCGCCGTTGGCGATGACATGGCCGAGCGCCCAGAGGGCAAATCCCCATTGCACGGGATGCCGGGTAATCCGCACGACCGCGCCGGCCGGTCCCGACGAGCGGATCGAGATGGACAGAGGGTTCGCGCTCATCAGGCCGGCGAGCACGAGAAAACATCCGATCGGCGCGAGCATGAAGGTCATGGCGGCATGCCACGGACGAAGCTCCCATAACGGAACGTAGTCGAGGGCGAGCGCTGCTGTGAAGAGCCAGGCCAGAGCCGCCAAAGAGGCAGCCGAATAAGTGACGATGTAGGCCGGCTTGCCGATCGACCGGATGATGCGAAGGCGAATGTCCGGGATCGCCGGGATCGAATGCAGCATGAGAAAGACGGCAAATGCGCCGATGAACTGGATCATCCGGGTGTTACCTCGCCATGTCGAAGGTGATGTATCGCCACCGGTCCTTCGCGACTTTGACCAAAGTCAAGCAATGAGGATGAGCGAGGGGATTTCCGTTGCGTGGCCGCCAAAGGCTTGCCCCGTGTTAATCCGTGCCTCTTTGCGTTAGCGCAAAGAGCAAGGCGATCGCGCTGTTAAACGTGACGGCAATACTCATCTTTAGGAATTGCCGTCATGCTCCGTGCCACCAGCCTATTTGCCGCTCCTCTCCTTCTCGTCGCAGCGCCGCTTGGCCTGCAGGCTGCCGAATATCCGATCGGCTCGCCCCAGATCACGGCGGGCATGGAAGTGGCGGCCGTCTATCTGCAGCCGATCGAGATGGACCCGCCGGGCATGATGCGCGCCGCAGCGGAATCCGACATCCACCTGGAAGCGGACATCCACGCGACCGCCGACAATACGAACGGCTTTGCGGAGGGCGACTGGCTTCCCAACCTGCATGTGGAATATGTCGTGACAAACCTCGACAACGGCGACGAGCAGGTTGGGGCGCTGGAACCGATGGTCGCCAGCGACGGGCCACATTACGGCGACAACGTCAAGCTGTCGGGACCGGGCCGCTATCAGCTGGAACTCAGCGTTCATCCGGGCGGCCATGGCGAAATGTCCTTCGGCCGCCATGTCGACAAGGAGACGGGCGTTGCGCCCTGGCCGGACGCATTCTCGCTGAAATTCGACTTCGTATTTGCCGGCGTCGGCAAGAAGGGCGGCTATTGATGCGGCCCATCGGCTGGTCGGGACGGCTGCTGGCCGCAGCCATGCTGCTGACGGCACCTTGTCATGCCGCCTTCGCCGAAGACGAAGATCCGGTTTTCCAGGTGCATTTCAGCAACGGCATCATCTCGCCCTCGGTCATCGAGGTGCCTGCGAATACCCGTTTCAAGCTCGAACTGCACAATGACGGTTCGACCCCCATCGAATTCGAGAGCATTCCGCTGCGCAAGGAAAAGGTTCTGGCGCCCGGCGCATCGAGCTTCCTCGTATTCCGTTCGCTCAGCGAAGGAGACTATGCCTTCTTCGACGACTTCCATCTCGACATGCCCCCGGCAAGACTGATCGCCCGATGAACCCGGATCTTACTTTACAGACATTCGAGATCGCCTCGGTGGTCTGGCGGGAAAGCTTCGAGGCCCTGCTGGTCGTCGGGATCCTGCTGACCTGGTCGGTGCGGGCGGTTCCGGCGGCACGCGCGCGGGCAACCCGCTGGATTTTTGCCGGGGCGGGCGCCGGTCTCGTCCTCGCCCTGACGCTTGCCCTCGTCATGAGCAAGGCGGCCGATGTGCTTGAAGGAGATGGCGAGGATATCCTGCAGATGGTGATCGCCGCGTTTGCCGCGGTCCTCATGCTGAGGATGGTGTTCTGGATGCGCGCCATGGAGCGCGGCCAGACCGGAGATCTCGCAATCCAGGCCGTCCGGCATGTGGAGGCCGGCAACTGGCTCGGGCTCTCCGTGCTGGCAGCACTGGCGGTGGCGCGTGAGGGTGCGGAGACGGTCGTTTTCCTGTACGGGCTGACGGCGTCCTCGCAAGGTTGGCAGGCCGGTTTTGTCCTTGCCGCAGGTCTGTTTGGCTTCGTGCTTGCCGCAATCAGCTTCTGGGCGTTCAGGACCGGTTCGAAATTGATCTCCAGGGCGGTGCTTGCACGCATCAGCGAAGTGCTGCTTCTGATCCTCGGAAGCGGGTTGACGATGCTTGTCGTCGACAAGGCGATTTCGCTTGGGCTTGTTTCGCCGATGACGGGACCGCTATGGGATTCAAGCCGCCTGCTTGACGATGGCAGCGGTTTCGGTGCCTTCCTCGCCGGTCTCGTAGGCTACCGGGCACGGCCGGAGCTTTTTCCGCTTCTGAGCCTCGGCTTCTACTGGCTGATCGCGTCCCTGGCCTATGCGCCTCCGCTGACCGGCAAGGCGCCCGCATGACTTCTCATGGTGGCGGCGTGCCGGCGGTTGTCGCCAGGTTCGGCGACGTGCTCCTGCGAAACCAGGCATCCATCCGGCGTCTTCAATGGGCAATGGTGGCAATCTATGCGAGCCTTCTCACGGTTCCGCTGCTGCTGCCGCTTTCCACGCATGCCGATTACCTGTGGAACAATGCCGTCCGGTTTGCACAGTTCGTTTTCTGGGGCGTCTGGTGGCCGTTCGTCATCCTCGCCACGGCGCTGGTGGGCCGCTTCTGGTGCGGCATCCTGTGCCCGGAGGGCGCGCTTTCCGAACTTGCCAGCCAGCACGGCGCCGGCCGGGCAATTCCGGGATGGATGAAATGGTCCGGCTGGCCGGTCGTCTCCTTCATATCGACCACCGTATACGGGCAGCTGACGAGCATCTACCAGTATCCGAAACCCGCCGCGCTGCTGCTCGGCGGCTCGACCTTCGTGGCCATCGTCATCGGCGCGCGCTATGGAAAGGCAAAAAGGGTCTGGTGCCGGTTCCTGTGCCCGGTCAACGGCGTATTCGGCATCGTTTCGAAAATCGCGCCGCTGCATTTCCGGACCGACGCAGACGGCTGGCGCGCCAGTCATCAGCAGCAGGGGCGGTCGAATGCCGTCAACTGCGCGCCGCTCATTCCCATCAAGACCATGCAGGGCGCTTCCGCCTGTCACATGTGCGGCCGGTGTTCCGGATATCGCGGCGCAATCCGGCTTTGCTGGCGCAATCCGGCCAGCGACATCGTCCGCGGCTCCGGTCGGCTCGCGACCATGTGGGAGACGGTTCTGATCGTTCCGGTTCTGCTCGGGCTGGTTCCTGCCGCACTGCATTGGTCCGATAGCGGTCTCTTTCAGGTGATCCGCCTGTGGCTGGTGGAACGATGCCTCGATCTGCAGCTGGCCTGGCCGCTCTCGCTGCGCCTGCCGTGGTGGATCCTGACCGACTATCCCCTGAAGAACGATGTCATGACGTCCGTGGATGCCGCCGCTCTCCTGATGCTTCTGTCGGCTTCGGTCGCGGGGGCCACCGCCCTGTTCGGCATTCCGCTTGCGGCATGCGCAAGGATCCTGCGGATGAAGAGGGGCTTGCCTCACCATCTCGCCCAGGCGCTCATTCCGCTTGCGGCAGCCGGTCTCTTCGGCGGGCTGCTCTCGTTGACCATCTCGCAGCTGCGCTCCGACGGCATCGTCATACCCTGTACGGATCTGTTTCGCGGCGGCCTCGTTCTTGCCGCGGCCGTATGGTCCGTTGTGCTGGCGTTCCGGATTGCGGCGCTCTACGACCCGCGCCGTGCCGCCAGACTATGGGCAACAGTCGTCATGGCCGTTCCGATCGCCTTGTTTTCGGCCGCCTGGATCGCGGCATTTCTCGCCTGAAGCGAAGGTCGAAAAGCCGCTCAGCCCGTCTTGTCCGGCCGGCCCTTGGGCAGGTCGGCGAGACGGACCGGGCGCCTGCGCCTGCGTCTTCTGATCTCCACGGTGAACGGCTTCTGCAATGTGCGCATCGGCATTCCTTTCCTTTGTCCGAAACGCGGCCCGGCGCCGCGAGCCATCACGGGAATCCTACGGCCTTGGGCCTGCATCCTCTTTGAGGGATGTCAAAGACATCGGAGCCCGACCGGTTATGCTCTCATCCGTCATGGACGAAAGAGGAGGGAGCCCGGATGTTGCCGAGGTTCATCACCGCATTCCTGAAATCCTCCGGAGAGACAGGCGTCGTGCTCATGGAACACGACGGCGCGCAGCGCGTGGTCATCATCGATCGCGAAGCCCTGCGGGAGATCAGCAGCCCGCCGCGCGCCGACGAAACCCGGCTGCAGGAAAATGTCGGTACGATATGCGAAATCGCGACATCGAAGATGCTGTTGCAGCCGCAGTCGACATTTTCGCCGATACGCGTATCGAAAGACGACATCGAGGCGTGGAAGGCGTCGCACGACACGCTGCACTGAGGAGAGTCGCGGCAGGATTGCGCCGCCTGATCCCTCCGGCAGTGTATGCAGTTCGACAATCCTGTCGTGGGGCGATCGTCCTGCGCGAGCAAAGTTGGCAAAGGCACGCCCGGCAATCTTCGCTCGTCACGCGCTGCCTTCAAAACGCGCGTGGCTGCCGTCCAGGCCCACCAGATCGACGAGCAAATCCCTACGCGTCCTGGCCACCGAGCGGATGCTGGCCTCTTCCATCAGGCTAAAAGCCGTGGAGAACGCGTCGGCTGTCGTCGCGTCGTCAGCCACGACCGAGACGCGTCGATAGATGGCCGGTGCGGTACCGTCACGCGGATCGAGGATATGACCGAAGCGGCCGCCTGCGTCAAAATGAAAGCCTGCGGCACTGGAGGTTGCGACCGCCTTGTCGACAATATCCAGTATCCGGTCGGGACGATCGTCGAACTGGCTGTCCGCCAGTCCGATCCGCCAGGGGGTTCCGTCCGGTTTGGAGCCGATCGCCCGATCCTCTCCCATGTCGACCAGGCTGCTCGTTACGCCCGCGTTTCGCAGCAGGTCGACGATGCGGTCCGTTATGTATCCCTGCGCGATGCCGTTCAGGGTCAGTGCCATATGCGGGCGCATGACCACACGGTCTCGATTGAATACGACCCGGTCGAAGCCGATCTGTTCGAGCGCCTGGCCGACCTCGGGCCTCGCCGGACCCGACGGGTCAGCGTTCGGGGCGGAGAAATGCCTGTAGAAGAGCGACCAGAGCGGCTGCACGGTCGGATCGAAGGCGCCGGAGGTCTGCTCCCAGAAGGCCCGACTGCGTTCGAGCAGGGATACGAGGTCGGGCGAGGGAGCGGCAAGCGCTCCCGTCCTGTTCAATTCCGCAAGCGCTGAATCGCTGCGGCTGAGGCTGAAGACCGTTTCCAGCCGCGAGACCTCGGCAACGACCAGCTCGACAAGGCGGGCAGCCTCGACCGGGTCCTCATGGTTTAGAATCAAGGTTGCCGGCGCGCCGAGCGCCTGTCCCGTCCAGATCTTCGCGGGGACCGCCGCGCCGGCGGTCCTTATCAGCGGCAGCCCTGCCGCGGCTGCGAAGATTGCGATCGCCCGACGACGGCTGACCGGTCTAGCCATGATGCTCTGTCTCCATTTTCCCGTCATCGGCGGCGGGGCTGCCCGTTTCCGCACCCGAGCCCAGGACGTAGTCGCGGGGAACGTTGCCGAACGTCACCACGCTGCCGCCGTTGCTCGCCGCGAACTGCATGGCGGCTTCCCTGGTCGAGAAGGGCACGGTCTCTTCCGCTCCCATGCCGCTTCGCAGCGAGCTGTCGATGACGTAGAATGCCTTTCTCGCGTCAATCCAGTTCTCCGTCCCGGGCTTGTCCCAGCTTGGGGCCTTGCCCATGTCGGACACGTAGATGGCGACATAATCTTTCGGCTCTTCCGGCAGCATCGTGAAGGCGAGCGTGTCGCGGGCCGACGAGAACCAGATCGGCTCGCCGACCCTGGCGTCAAGGATGACCTGCCCTTTGGGTCCCGCATGTTCGAGCACGTTCATGCCGCAATATCTGCCGATGGCATCCGTTGTCAGCGCGAATGGGGGCGGGGGTGCCGGTGGCTCCTTATCCTCACAGCCGGCCAGCAATAGGGGGCACAGGAAAGTCAAGGCGAAGATCATGGTCCTCATAGCTCTCTCCTTGAAAATATCAGGGCGGCAAGTGCCAGCGGCGCAGCAGTCCAGGCGCCGAGGACGCTGACCAGCGTGGCGCTGCTCAGCCCGGCATGACCTGCGACACCCGCCATGCCGGAGAAGGCACGGGTCTCGCCGGAGCCGAGATTGAGCATCCGGTAGGCATCGGTCGGGTTGAGCATGAGAAGGGCGTCCAGCAGGCCGCCGGGGAGGGCATGTCCGCCGGCTGCGACCAATGTGCCGAGCAAGGCCATGTCATAGATCAGCACGAAGAAGAGCCAGACGCCGATGGCAATGCCGCCCGCCGTGCTGCGTTCGCCTGCCAGCCCGCTCACCAGATAGCCGATCGCCACGAACGCCGCACCGAGCAGCACGGAGGAGGCCAGCATCGCGGCGAAAGCCACTGAGCTCGCGGCGTCGATTGCCGCACCGGTCGCTGCCAGCGCGACAGCTGCCGCGCCGTAGCCGAAAAGCGTTGCGAAGGAGAGAATGGCGATATGGCCCAGAAACTTGCCCGCGATTACCTGTTTGCGGCCGATCGGATAGCTGAGGAGCAGAAGCATGGTGCCGCGCTCCATCTCTCCGACGATCGCATCGTGAGACAGCAGGAGCGCAATCAGCGGCACCAGGAAGATGGTGAGACTGGAAAGGCTCACGATGACCACGTCGAGCCTGTTCACGCCGACATTTCCCGTGGGCGCGCTGCCCAGGAACGAGAGCGTCAGCGCCAGCGCCGCCAGCAGAAGGGTCGTCGCCAGGACCCACCTGTTGCGCAGGCCCTCACGGATCTCCTTGGCGGCGACGATCAGGATATTCTTCATGCACGCGCCCTCCCGGCGTTCAGAAAATGCGCGTAAAGGTCGTCCAGGGTCGGTTCGTTGACGTGGAGCATCGCAATGTCGTCGGGATTGGCGGTCACTTCCTTGAGCAGGGTGATCTTGTCTTCCATCGCCACCTCGAATTCGAACGTTTCCGGCGCGGTCGGCTTCCAGGCGACGGCGACGCTCTTCGGACTTCTGATATTGGCGCCATGGCGAAATCTGACGCTTACGCGGGTGGGAAGCCGCGCGAGAGCCCGCAGATCGTCCAGCGTCCCGTCGGCGATCGCCACGCCGTCGTTCACGATCAGCACCCGGTCGGCCCGGTCTTCGAGTTCGGTCAGCGCATGCGACGACAAGAGGATGGTCGTTCCCTTCGCGCGGAGTTCGCTCAGCAGATCGTAGAACCGCCGGCGCAGCGCCGGATCGAGGCCACTCGTCGGCTCGTCCAGCAGCAGGAGACGAGGCTCGCCCAGCAGGGCCTGCGCCAGCCCCAGTCGCTGGCGCATCCCCTTGGAATAGGTGCGCACCGGCCGGTCTGCCGCGGCCGCGGCCAAGCCGACGCGCTCCAGGAGATCCATCGAGTTGGAAGGGGAGACGCGCTTCAGCCGCGCGTAGAAAGCAAGTGTTTCGCGGCCGGTCAGGGCCATGTGGAAGGCGACGCTTTCCGGCAGATAACCGAGCCTCTGCCGCACGGAGAAATCGCCGCTCGAAGGATCCTCTCCCATGACTTCGATGCTGCCGGCCGACGGGCGAATGAGGCCCAGCATCAGCTTTATCAGCGTTGTCTTGCCTGCGCCGTTATGGCCCACCAGCGCGACGGTTTCGCCCTCGTTGAGCGCAAACGAGATGTCCTTGATTGCCTGCACCTCGCCGTAGCGCTTGACCACGCCGGAGAGGAGAACGGTCGGGTGCATCATTGCCCTGCCTCCGAATGCAATGCGGGAGGTTCCATCAACGGGTGGCCGTCGACCACGCCGCCGGGCAGCAGGGCGGGAAACTGCGCCTGCGCCCATCGGATGAACTGGATCGCCGGGCTTGTGGTGAGAACCTTCGCCTGGGGCGCGGTCCACAGGACCTTGTCGATGAGATCGTTGGGACGGTAAGCGTTGTCGCCGACGCCGTCGCCGTCCAGATCGAATGCCGGATTGTCGCTCCAGTAGTTGCCGCGACCGTTCTGGGACCAGTCCAGATACCGTGTTCCGACATATTTGACCTGGTTGCGGTTGTTGATGAACGAGTTGCCGCTGACGGCATTACCTTCCGACCCTGCGGTGAAGTGAATGCCGATTCCGCAGCCGTTGAACTCGTTGCCGATCAGCCGGTTCTTGTTTGCATTGTAGACGAAGACGCATTTTTCGGGGCCGACACGCAGTCCCGTTCCGTCTGCGCTGGAGCGCATCGGATCGTCGTCCGCGGGCAGCTCGTCGGTGGACCCGCGGGAGCCGCCTGTCGTCCACCGATCTTCAGGCTGCAAGCGCCCGCGCACCACGTTGCCGCTGATCAGCGAATTGTTGGCGAAGTTCAGGAGCACGCCGTGATCGCGGTCGCCGTCGGAGACGTTGTCGACGATCTTCAGCCGGCTGGAGAACATGATCGCATAGCCGACGACGTTCCCGACCGAGACGTTTCCGCGGATTTCGCTGTCGTTGGTGTACATGTAGTGGACAGCAAAACGAAGGTCGTGGAAACGGTTGTCGCTGAAGACGTTTTGCTTGCTGGCGTTGGTGGCGATTCCGTCGCGGCCGAAACTGATCTCGTTGGAAAGGACCTTGGCGCCGGGAGCGTTCCAGACCGTGACGCCATTTCCGGCCTCGCTCGGCCGGCCCTCTTTCAGGCCGACGATCCTGTTTGCGCGCGTTATGGAGTCTCTCGCGCCGTGGATGTAGATGCCGTAGAGGTTCTCCGCCACGAGGTTGTTCTCGATCACCGCACCCTTTGCCGCCTCGGTCGCAAACACGCCCGAATCCATCGTCTCGAGGTTTGTGCCTGAACCGCGGATCTCAACGCCGCGCAAGGTCACGTCGGCGGCGTCAATGGTTACGACCGTGCCGTGGCCGTTGCCGATGATGGCCGCGCCGGGATCGCCCTCCACGACCAACGGTTTCCTGATCGTCAGCGGTCCTCTGTAGCTGCCGGGGCGCAGGATGATCCGGTCGCCCGCAGCCGCCTGCTCGACGACGGCGGCCAGGTCCGTCCCGTCGGCGGGCGTGACGACGCGATCGGCCGCTCCGGCGGGCGAACAGGTGGCGGTCCAAAGGACCGCCACCGTTATGACAAAAGCCTGGCGCATCAGGCTGACTTGGGTTCGACGAGCATGCGGCCCTTCATTTCCATGTGCATGGCATGGCAGAACCACGAGCAATAGTACCAGTAGACGCCCGGCTTGCTTGCGGTGAAGGTGACGGACGAGGTCGCCTGCGGCCCGATCTCCATGTTGATGCCGTAGTTGACGATGGCGAAGCCGTGCGTCAGGTCCTCGACTTCGTCGATATTGGTGACATAGACCGTCACCTCGTCGCCCTGTTTGACGGTAAAGGATTCCAGGCCGAATACCGGCGCCGAGGACGTCATGTAGACGCGCACCTTGTTGCCGTCCCGGATGACCTGCGAGTCGATCATCAGGTCGATATTGTCCTTCTTGGCTTGCGCGACCGCATCGGCAAAGAAGGGGTCGTCACGGCTCCAAAGGCTGACCGGGTTGATCTTGGATGCATGCACGATCGTCGCGTCGTGCGGCTCGGCGAAGGTCGGGTTGTCGTGCACGAGAACCATCTCGTCGCCCGAAATGTCGATGAGCTGGTCGCTTTCCGGCTTCAGAGGCCCGACGTTCAGATACCGGTCCTTCGAGAATTTGTTGAGCGAGATCAGCCACTTCCCGTCCGCTTCCTTGGTCTGGCCCATCGAGGTGTGATTGTGCCCCGGCTGATAGTGGACATCGAGCTTCTGGCGGATCGGATTGACTTTCTCGCCGGCGAAGGCGCGCTTGGCGTCCTCGATGTTCCACTTGCAGATCTGACTGTCGATGAACAGGGTGGTATAGGCGTTGCCGCGGCCGTCGAAAGCGGTGTGCAACGGGCCGAGGCCGAGTTGCGGCTCCGCGACCACCGTGTCCCGAGGCTGGATCTTGTCGTCGAACAGGTCGTCGAACTTGCGGACGTCGAAGACGGTGACGGTGGGGGAAAGCTTGCCCGCGGCCACGGCGTGAATTCCGTCGGGCGCGGTGTTCATGCCGTGCGGGCCGTTGGAAACCGGAATGTAGCGGGTGTAAGGCGAACCGTGCCGTCCGTCGATGACGGGCACACCGCCGATTTCCTTGTAATCACCCTTCTCTACGGCATCCTCGATGCGCTTGATGTTGAAGACCACGACCCAGTCCTGGTCCTTCGCCATCATCTGCTCGAGATTGACGCCGTTTTCCGAATTGTAGCAGGTCGCAAAGCAATATTTGCCCTGATAGTCGGCATCGACATTGTCGAGATTGCCGTCGACGATGACCTGCCAGGCAACCTTCATCGTCTCGCCATCGACGGCCGTAAACACTGCCTGGTAGCTCTTGGGATCGTCGAGGACCTTGCCATCGTTGGGGATCGGTACCCCGTCTTCGCCGTTGCAGAAGACGTAGCCGGTTTTCGGATATTTCTGAACGCGCAGGCCGTGAACCGTGTGCTGGTTCGGCAGCTCGATGATCTTGTCGCACTTCATCACGTCGAGGCGGATGCGGCAGATGCGGGTATTGGCCTTGTCGTTGGCGTAGAGATAGCGCCCGTCATAGGTGCCGTCGGTCTGCGACGGATGCGGATGGTGAAGGTCGCCGTTATGGTAGACGCCGCCCCGGTCCTTGAGGAATTCGACCGTCTGGGGAAGCAGGCCTTCCGTCAGCACCTTGCGGCTCTCGTTGGTCAGGCCCCAGCCCGTCGCGCTGCAGCGGTTGAATACCGGAATGCGCATGATCTCGCGCATCGAAGGAATGCCCACGATGCGGACCTCCCCGGTCTGGCCGCTCGAAAAGAACGTGTAGTATTCGTCGAGCTCGCCGGGCTTGACTTCCCATGTCTGGCGTCCGGACTCGGCGGCCACGGCGGGCGTCGCGACTGTGCCTGAAAAGCCCAGGACCCCACCCGCCGTCGCCGCTCCCGCCGCCGCGGCCATGGCCGTGGTGCCCAATAGCTGACGTCTGTTGAACACCGGCTGTTTGTCTTCCGTAGACATGCTTTCTCTTCCTTCGTTATGGCCGCGAGCGAAGTGCCGCAGCCGATTAAGCTCGTTCGATAGGTTTGCCCTTGTGGGTGACGACGGTCTTCGCCGGCTTCTCGCCGCGCGATTCCGGAGTGGAAAGCGCCATGAATTTCTCGCGTTTCAGCCGCACCTGGATCATGTGCGGACAGCGCTGGTCGTCATGGTACAGTTCCTGGCAATGCATGCAGTAGATGCACTCGTTTACATTGATCTGGCCCTCGGGATGGATGGACTGCACGGGACATTCCTTGGCGCAGCGGTGACAGGGCGAGCCGCATTCCGGGTAGCGCTTCAGCCACTCGAACATGCGTATCCGGCCGGGAATGGCGAGCGCGGCGCCAAGAGGGCAGAGATAGCGGCAGTAGAAGCGTTCGATGAACAGGCTCGCGACGAGCAAGGCGGCCGCGAAGACGACGAACGGCCAGTCCCGCACGAATTTCAGGATGATCGCGGTCTTGAACGGCTCGACCTCGGCCGCCATCTCGGCGTAGCTCATCGAATAGAACGACAGTCCGAAGAGCCCGAGGAAGATGATGTACTTGATGGGCCAGAGCCGTTCATGCAGGCCCCAGGGCAGCCTCAGCTGCGGGATTTTGAGACGCTTTGCCACTTTGCCCAGAAGTTCCTGCAACGCACCGAACGGGCAGAGCCAGCCGCAGAACGGGCCGCGTCCCCAGAACAGCAGGCCCGCGGCAACCGCTGCCCAGAGAACGAAGATGAGCGGCGCGGCGAGAAAGAACTCCCATGTGAAATTGGTGATCAGCGCGTTCGTGAACGTCAGCACGTTGACCACGGACAACTGCGCATTGGCATACCAGCCGAGCCAGACGAGCGTGAACATGAGGTAGCCGTTGCGCACCCATGCAAAGAGTTTGGGCCGTTTGACCAGCCAGTCCTGGAAGAAGAAGATCGACGTCAGGACAAGCAGCGCGCCAATCGTGATCCCGATATTCAGGCGGTTGCTGTCCCAGATGCGGATCCACAGGGCATCGTTTTCCTGCGCCTGATCCGACACGTGCTCCTGCGTGGGCGGCTCGGGCAAAGGAGCCGCGGTTTCGGCTGCGCTGATATATTGCTGCGGCAACACGTATCCGAGATTGAAGGGAATGATCGCCTTGTCCCGCGCGTCGCTGCTGCTGCGCTGTGCGAGCAGCTGGAGTTCCCACGGTTCGGTAACGTCAAACGTGAAGTCCGACGGAACCACGAACAGTGCGATCTCTCTCAGGCTTGGAGCGTCAGAAGCGGCAAATGCCGCGATCCGGGTGTGGTTGCGATCGCGGAACCGGAGACCTTGCCCGTCCTGCAACAGTTCGATGCGATCGAAAATGCCGCCTCGGACATAGCCTGATCCCTTGAAGGAATAGGCCCCGTCCCCGGCGACGAGAATTGCCGACTGACCCGGCTGCAGGCGGCTCCGCAGGCGCTGGTATGCCGCATCGCCAAGAAGACTTCTGCCGATCGTCGGAACGCTGACCGGGGCCACGTAGAGGTCGATGAAGCGGTCGTCGCGGTTTGCTGTTTCCGGGTGCGATGCCGCGTCTGCGTGCCCGGCTTGCTCGAAAGCTTTCGAAACCTCTCCCACCGACAGCCGCAGGCTGCGAATTGAGCCGTCGCCAAGAAGCGTTTGCCAGTCTTTGACATTGCTCCGGGAGAGATCCAGCGTTTTCACGTCGGGCTGCGCGTTGAGGCCGGTTTCGCCGCCCGTGTGCAGCCGGTTGCTTTGGATGAGCTTGACCGCGGAGCGTATGACGCTGTCGCCCATGACGAGCACCGTCACCGTGGCGCCGCTGACGATCTCCACCTGCGGCGGACGTTCTTTTCCGGCCGCTACAGGGCTGAGATTCTTGCCGATGATGGAGTTGAGCGCGGCGACGACCTTCGCCTGGGGAATGCCGATCAAGACGATCGGTTCATGATGTTCGATGAGCTTGATGCCGCGAACGACGCCTGAAGTGTCGATGCCGACGGCGATCTGTATCGGTTTACCGGAATATCCGGTGGAGCTGGTGAAATCGGAGCTCAGATAGGCATAACCCACCATTTCCTGGCCCCGGTATACCGGCGCGATCGGCGGCTCTCCGGACGGATCGCCGAAGCGATCGGCACCCTCGAACAGTTCGCCGGGCTGGACCTTGCCCAGATATGCCGAAAGCTGGCTTGCGGCGAATGAAGGGGAAATCGAGATCGCCGCAAACGCGATCATCGCAAGCCAGAAGACGGCTGTGGTCCGTATTACCGCACTTAGCCTCTGTGATCCCATCCCACCTGATTTCCAGTTATTTCGACCCGGCGCTTGTCGGTATAGATGGAATGGCCGGCGGCTCGTTGAGCTAGATCAACATCGCGGGATGAAAGGCGGGCGGGATTTTCGCGAGCGCTTTTCCCACAGCGGAACGATGTGTAGGCCCTGCCGCGGGAGGGAGATCGGTCAATGCCGAAGAATGCGCTTTGGCGCTGCGAACCGCTCGTCGGTCGCAATCAACACAGTATCGGGAATAGTGCGGGCAATGATCAGGAGGCGCGGACATGCTGCGCAGCCTATCCCCTCACTGTCCCGCAAGTGGCGTGAATTCGGCCCGGATCAGGCTCCGCATCTGCGGACGGCCCTGCAATCAGCTGGTCAGTCGCCTTTGCCTTCCGCAAGCCTCAGAAGACGTTGCGGGTCGGTGACGGTCAGTTTCTGCCTGCCGCCTTCGACAATGCCCTTGCTTTCCCAGGCGCTCAGGATTCGCGATACGGTATGCAACGTCGTGCCTGTCATCTCGGCAATATCCTGCCGGGATATGGGGAAATCGATCCTGATGGCGGTTCCCACAGCCTTGCCGGCTTGCTTGGACAGGCGCAGCACGGCATGCGCGACCCGTTTTTCCACTTCTTCCGTCGACATCTCGCGGATGCGCGTATGCGCCTCCTCAAGCCGCTGGCCGATCGTCTGCATCGCGGTCATTGCCAGCCGCGGGTTTTGCTCGACGAACCGCGACCACATGTCGGTCGGCCAGCCGAGGATGAGACTTTCGGCCGCGGCAGTCGCCGTTCCCGGATAGTCCTGCCGGCGCAGCGCCATGGCAAAGCCGAAGAGATCGCCCGGATGCACCATCCTGACGATGATCTGCTGGCCGTCATGGGTGACCTGTGTAACCTTGAGCCTGCCGTGGAGCAGCAGGAAGAACGATTTGGCGGGAGCTCCCTGCTCGAAAACCGCATCGCCCTGGGCGATGCGGCGCGGGGTCGCGTGTTCGAGCATGGCGTCGAGATCGGCATCCGTCATGCGCTCGAAAAGCGGCAGCGACTTCAAAACTGTACGGTCAACCTTCATCGTCGTTTCGCTGAACCCCTCTCAATATGGCACCGCCGATCATATCGGTCACAACGCGGCGGGTGAAGTCCTCGATGCGCTCGAAGAAGCCCGCCTGCCGGACAAGCCGGAAACCGAGATTGTCGGGCGGGCTGCCGACCGAGCACCCGCCGCCCTTGGGGTTTCTCACGAAAGTGCTCATCGGCGCGCGGTGCCTGCCGGCGGCGATCATGATGCCGCAGCCGGCCGGATCGGGCTCGCCGGCAAGGCTCTCCTTGTCGAGGTCGATGCGTTTGTTGCAGGTCGAGGTCCATTCCCAGACGTTTCCGCCGAAATCGGCAAGGCCGGTCCGGCTCAGGCCGAACGATCCTCTCGGCTGCGGCGCCGGGTCGCTCGAGGCGGTGCGCCGTGCCTCGCGTTCATAGTCCGCCAGCCAGCGCAGCGCCGGGTTTTTACTGTCGGCATCGACGCCGAGCGCGTCGTCGGGGAAACGGTCGTCGGCGGCGTAGGCGAGCTCGAAGTCGGTCGGAAGCCGCCAATCTTCGCCGGTCCGTTGCGACAGCCAGCCTGCGTAGCGCAACGCATCCTCGTAGCTGACGCCCGTCACCGGCGTGTCGCCGCCGGACGCGGTACCGCGACCTTCCGGCTCGGGGCAGGCGCCGTCGGCCACGCAACGGCCGTATTCCGAAAGGCTGGTCTGGTATTTCATGATCGTCAAAGGCATTCGCACACTGGCCCTGCGCTTCGGCGCATCGACGGCCAGGCCGCTGCGGAAATATTCGGTCGCGTCGCGATACTCGAATTCATGGGGTGCAATGGTGACGGCCTCGGGAGCGGCAAGCGCTGCGTCGCGCCGCCCGATATTCACGAGCCCGGTCTCAACCGCGAGCGCTGCGGAAAGGACCGCAAGAAGCGCCAGCGGAATTGCGATCGAAATGCCGGAAACCCCTGCAGTCTCGGCGTGCGGTGTCATGTCCTTTTCGCAACATGCGCCCCCTTTTCACAAAAACATGCTGTGCAGGCCGCCCTCACGGCCTGCACAGCCCCACTCCGGTCAGCTGGCCGACGGCGACTTGACCGAAGTCATCAGATCGTCGTTCCAGTCCCCTGTGACCTTGAAGTGGGCAGCCGCACCGAGTTCGAAGGCCTCGATGAGGTTGTGGTTCACATAGGCGTAGATGCCTGGCTGCGCGAAAGTGTAGAGCGCCGCACCCGCCGTGCCGCCCGGGATGAACCAGGTCTCCTGGTCGATGTCGGGCGCGTTGGCAAACTTGCCGGTTGCCCAGACATATTCGCCGTGGCCGCCGATGAGATGCGGTCGCGTATCGCGGTTTGCCTGCGAATGCACGATCAGCACGGTCTCGCCGACCTTGGCGGTCATGGCATTGTCGCCCGTCAGCGCCCCGACGGCACCGTTGAATACGATGTGGGTCGGGGTCAGCGTCTTCATGACGGCCAGCGTATCTTCATAGGCTTCGCCGGGGCTGTCGTATTTCTTGAATTTGCCGTTCTCGTCGCGCGGGATGTAGAAGTCCTGCTCGCCGACATAGTAGACCTTGTCGTAGACGAGGGGCTTTCCGTGGCCGTCGGTAAGGCCCTCGCGCGGAAGAACCATGATTGCACCGTTCATGCCCGAGGTGACATGCCAGGGAACCATGCCGGGAGGTGCGCAGTGATAGACGAAGACGCCTGCCTTTGTCGCCTTGAAGCGCAGGATCGTGCTTTCGCCGGGACCGACGACCGTCAGCGCGCCGCCGCCGAGCCCGCCCGTCGAGGCGTGGAAGTCGATATTGTGCTGCATCGTGTTCGTTGCGGGATTGATCAGCGTCAGTTCCACATAGTCGTCCTGATGGACGACCATCAGCGGGCCGGGCACCGAACCGTCGAACGTCATCGCGTTCACCTCGGTTCCCGCCTGGTCGAGCACCATCTTCTTCTCGTGGATGGTGAGCGTAAATTCCTTGATCTTCGGGGGACCCTCGGCCTTCTGGCTGTGGGCGTGGACGAAGGGCGGCTTGACCAGCTCGATCTTCTCGCGCTGAAGCTTGCTGAAGTCGACGGCCGATACCTTCTTGGGCGCATTGGCTGCCGCGGCCTCGTCGGCGTGAGCGGCGGTGTTGGCGACGATGATCGGCGTCAGCGCTCCCGCGACGGCAGCACCCGTAAGCATTGTGCGACGGGTCATTTGCAGAGTATTCGTCATTTCTAATCTCCCGTAGTCGAAGAGCGAGCGAATGCCGCCCGGTCGAGAAGGAAGGTAGTAGAAACCCGGCTGGACTCTTTGATTTGGAGCAAACTGACTATTTGTGTCAGCGCAAAGTTCTGCCCCTGCTATTTGCGTAATCTCAACGACTGCCCCGACAATCTTTTGCATTGCTGTGTCGTCAATTTGGAGACACGGAAATGAAAAACACTTCGGACGCCGCGCGCGATCTTCCGCGCGGCATGTCGCGAACCGGACCGGTCCTCTTTTCCTACGGCTTCCGGCCCTTCTTTCTCGCCGCAGCACTCTGGGCCATCGCAAGTATCGATCTGTGGATCGCCTATCTGAACTTCGGCATCCCCGTCGCGTCGGATTACGGGACATTGTACTGGCACGCACACGAGATGCTGTTCGGTTTTGCGCCGGCGGTTCTGGCAGGCTTCCTGCTGACGGCGATCCCGAACTGGACCGGACGCCTGCCGATCGCCGGCCGGCCGCTCGTCGTGCTCTTTGCGGTCTGGTGCGCCGGCCGCCTGGCCATGCTGCTCAGCGGCTCGATCGGCATTGTCGCGGCGAGCGCCATCGACAGCCTGTTCCTGCCGGTCATGCTGCTCGTCTGCGCGCGCGAGGTCGTGGCGGGAAAAAAATGGAAGGACCTGAAGGTCATCGCGGGTCTTTTCGTCCTGTCGCTCGCCAATCTGCTCTTCCACGTCGAAGTCATCGGCGACGTAGGCCCGGATGTAGCGATCCGTCTCGGCATCGGAGCCTACGTCCTGCTGGTGACGATTGTCGGAGGCAGGATATTGCCGAGCTTCACCCGCAACTGGATCAACCAGTTCGGCCGCACGGATTTTCCGGTCCGGTACAACAGTTTCGATGCTGCAACCATCATCGTCGGCGCGGTCGCGCTCGTCCTGTGGGCGTGCTTGCCGGATTCGACGGTGGCATGCGGGACGGCCGCTGTCGCGGCGGTTCTCAACACGGTCAGGCTCGTTCGCTGGCGCGGCTGGACCACCTGGGCGGAACCCATCCTGTTCGTCCTGCACGCCTCCTTCCTGTTCGTTCCGCTCGGCTTTGCCGCCATTTCGCTTCAGGCCTGCGGATGGCTGCCCGAAGTGGCGGTGCTGCATGTCTTCGCGATCGGCACGATTTCGATGATGATGCTCGCGGTGATGACACGGGCGACGCGGGGCCATACCGGACGGAAACTGAAATCAAGCCGCATGACCAATATTTCCTACGTCCTGCTCGGCGCTGTCGCGCTCGTCCGGCCACTTGCCGAACTCGTCCCCGGGCTGAGCACCGAGATCCTCATCGTGGCGGCGGTCGGATGGACGGCGGCCTTCGGATTGTTCGCGGCGGAACACGCGCCGCTCCTGTGGTCCGGGCGCAAACCCCTGGCGGTGAAGGGAAGGTGATATGCCTGACCGGAAAGGCCGTGCGAGCGGCCTTTCGGTTCAGCGGCGCTCGCCGCCAGAGCCCGTGCCCGAAAACCGCATTTCCTCGCTGAGCACATGGCCGTCGTCGCTGACGATGGCAATCCAGACCCGATTGCCGATGCGCACGGAAAGGCGCCGCCTGCCGGCGTCCGCGCCGGTGCCGACCTCCACTCTCGAGCGGACAAAGCCCCGGCGCAGGTGATCCATAAGAAGGTCGGGTGTCAGGCCGAAACGTTCGGCGAGAACGCCGGCGTCTACCACCGGGCTTCCGTCCGGCTGCAATCCAAACAGGTTCTTCTTGTTGTCCAGGTCTTCGCTCATCGGCCTCTCCAATAGAGGGTAAGGCGAACTGATTGTCCAGCTTCGACGCGCAGCCTTGCCCGTCAGGCGGCCGGTCCGCCCCATGAAAAAAGCATCAGGCCTTCGGCAGGCCGAAGAGCGACACCATATCCGGCGACCATGCCGGCTCGTAGACGAGATCGACGACGGCGCGGCTCACGCCGGCCATGTCCTCGACGCGCTGGCGCGCAGCCTCGGCAATATAGCCCGACGCCGGACAGAAGCGGGTGGTCGTGGTCATCTTGATCTTCACGACGGCGGGCTCGGTGACGTCGATCTCGTAGACCAGGCCGAGGTCGACGATGCTCGTCCCCATTTCGGGATCTTCTATTTCGCGCAGCGCGTCGCGCACATCCTGCTCCGTGACCTCAGTCGCCAGCATTGCTCTCACCTCCCGCGGTCGTCCTGATCATGATCCGATAGGTCTTGCCGGACGAATCGAAATTGCCGATCCATTCGTGGCCCCGCGCCTTCAATTCGTTGAAGAGGAAGACGGGCTCCCGGTTGAGAAGGGCGAACAGAACCTCGCCGTCCGCCATCGTCTCCAGCCGGGACAGGATGCGCTCCATCGGCTCGGGTGGCGCAAGGTCGGTCAGGTCGAGGTTCCAGACCGGATCGGGCCAGACCGCTTCAGTGGCGGCCACGGCCGGTTCGGATCGCTGAATGGGCTTGTTCGGGATGAAATCGATTTCCCAGTCGTCATCGGCCAGGCGCTTTGCGACATGCGAATAACCGCGCTGTTCGAGCTGGCGGATCAAAGGGACGGGTTCGAATATCGCGCGCAGCTTCAGGCCCTCGTCGGGTTCGAGGCCGGCGAATGTGTCCATGATGAGCTGGAATGGCGTGCCGCCATCGCGCAGGATTTGTCGGACGTCGAGTTCACGAAACTGAACCATTGGCGTTACCCCTGTGGTTTGCGGCGAGCAACAGCGCCGGCTTGTGAAATGGTGCGCTCTTCAATCGGGGAGGCACGTTTGCGAGCGTGCGGGCAAGCACCAGCTCGGCGATGAGAGCGAAGGTCGATGCGGTTTGAACGGCTGCGAATATGCGAAAACCCGTGTCCGATCCAAGCCAGAGCGCGAGCGCGGCGCCCACCACCGAGAAGTAGAAGAGGCCAAGCCAGACGCCGGCCCGGCGCCCGTTGATCAGTTCGCCGAGCTTCGGCGTCGGCCTGCGGCCAAGAAGCGGGCCGAAGGCCTCGATCCAGGTGAGAAAGGGAACGATCTTCAGGAGCTGGGCGAGACCGAAACCGGTGAGCCAGCCGAACACGAAGAGATAGACGATCGCCGACACGACGGGCGTCTCGGCATGGAGAAACAGGGACAGGGCGAGGAGGACGACGGAAAGGCCGAGCATCGTGAAGGCCGGCAGCGAGCCCAGCGTATTGAGCTCGAGCGCCGGACGGCGCCTCGTACGGTATGTCCCGTAGATCTCGAGGAGATAGGCGGCGACAATTGCGGCAAACAGCACCGCAGCCGACAGAAAAAGCGCGCGTGCGACATCGGGTGCGACGGCGGCGGCGATCGCTGCGGCCGACAGGATGAGGACCGCCAGCGTGCTCGACCGGCGAATGAGCTGCGCCTTGCGCATGTCGTTGGACAGGAGGAACATCGGCAGCAGCTTGTAGCTGACGCCGATCGCCGCAAACGTCATCCATCCGCCAAGACCGAAGCTCGCGTGGAAGGCCACCGCTTCCGCGCCGTAGGCGACGAGTGCCGGTTCTTCCGTCTGACCGGATATCGTCAGGGCAAACAGGACGCCAAAGGCCGTCGTCACGAGCAGGCAGCCGATGCCGACGAGCACGATGAGGGAGGCGGCATGCACGCGCCGTCCCCGCCAGAGCAGGGCCGACAGGGACAGCGAGACAGCGGCGATGGAGATCGAGATCGTGACGGATGCTGCGACCATGACAGGGCCGGCCGCAGCCGAACCGATGCCGATCAGATGAAAGCCCAGCATGAGAAGTGCCGGGCCGGCGGCCATGCCGGCAAATGCGACCGGATCGAAGCGGCCGGTCGGCCGATCACGGCCCGTCAGCACCGGCGCAAACTGAAGCAACGATCCGATCATGAGAAGCAGAAGCCATCCGAGCGTCACCGCATGCACGATGGCCAGCGCTCCGGGCTCGCCGATGCCGAGGGACGGCGTCCAGATGCCGGCTGCCAGCAGGCACTCCGCCAGCAGCAGGTAAGACAGCGCCGCGCCGAAATACGACATCGTCCACCGCGACAGGGTCGTGCCCACGGGCATCATGGCGCGTCTCCGGCGCTAGTGGCTGCCGCAGCAGCAGTCGCAGCCCGCATCGAGGCGGGTGATCTCGACGCGCCAGACATCCGGTCCCTGTTCCAGATATTCCCACGAGAACTTTCCGGGCAGGGCGGTGTCGAGCTGGTACTGCAGCGGGCGGGGTTCGTGATCGCTGGTAATGTGCAGGCTCTGGCCCGGTGTCAGCGAGTGCAGCGTGCCGAAGATCCGGGGATGGCGTTCGACGGGCGGCAGGACCCGCACGTCGATATGTGCGACCGCGGTCTGCGTGGCTGGCGCTTCAGTCATTATGGCTGTTTCCTTTTTCCGCGAGATGACAAGTGACCGGACCGCGGCCTGTCCTGTGTCGTGGCGGACGATAGCCGGGTGCGCAGCGGGCGACTTTGACAGCGAGCAAACAGCCGGGCGATTGTCAGTTGTCAGTCCCGCGCGGCCCATTATTGATCCAGGACAAGGAAGAGCGCCCCGTTATCGGCCTATGCACATCATGATACTTTCATGAAGGAAGCCGAAATGTCCGATACCCTGGTCGCCAAATATGGCGAGGCCCGCCTGCCACGTTACACCAGCTATCCGACCGCGCCTGCGTTTTCGCCGGCGGTCGGGCCGGAGCAATATGCGCACGGCCTTTCAGATGTTGCCGCCTCCGGACCCGTCTCCGTCTACCTGCACGTTCCGTTCTGTCGTTCCATGTGCTGGTACTGCGGCTGTCACACCACGATCACGCGCCAGGATGCGCCCGTGCTCGAATATCTCGATGTCCTGAACCAGGAGATCGAACTTGTGTCGCAGGCCGCCCGAAACGAGGTCCCGGTCCGGAACGTCCATTTCGGCGGCGGCACGCCGACGATCATGAAGCCGGACGAATTTGCGAGCCTGATGAACAAGCTCAAGAGCGCTTTCCAGTTTACGAGCGACTGCAGCGTTGCTGTCGAGATCGATCCGCGGACGCTATCGAGCGCAATGATATCGGCGCTGGGCGAAAACGGCGTCGACCGGGCAAGTCTCGGCGTCCAGAGCTTCGACCCGGTTGTGCAGAAGGCGATCAACCGGGTCCAGAGCTTCGAGCAGACGCAGGCAGCCGTGACCGGGCTGAGAGGCTACGGTGTGACGAGCATCAATTTCGACCTCATCTACGGGCTCCCGCACCAGACCGTTCAATCCTGCATCGAAACGGTAAGAACGGCTGTCGAGCTGCGGCCGGAGCGTTTCGCAGTCTTCGGATATGCCCATGTGCCGGCCTTCAAGAAACATCAGCGGCTGATCGATGAGACTGTTCTGCCCGACGCTGCGCAACGCAACGAGCAGGCCGAGGCGATTGCAGGCGAGCTGGAGAGCGCCGGATATGTCCGCGTCGGCCTCGACCATTTTGCCTTGCCCGACGATCAGCTTGCCATCGCCTCCGCCTCGGGAACCCTGCGTCGGAACTTCCAGGGCTACACGACCGACGAATGCGATACCCTGATCGGGCTCGGCGCTTCGGCGATCGGGCGTCTGCCGGGCGGCTACGTCCAGAACCACGTTGCCCTTGGCCGCTACGCGGAGCGGATCGCCTCGGGAATCCTCGCAACCGCCAAGGGATACGGGCTGACCGATGAGGACAGGTTCCGCGCCAGAGTGATCGAACGGCTGATGTGCGACTTCAAGGTCGATCTCGCAAAGCTCGGCGCAGAAGCCGGCTACGACGCCGGCTTCCTCCTCGAGCGGAACGAGCGGCTGGACAGTCTCGCCTCCGATGGCGTCGTGACGATCGAAGGCGGCTGCGTCCGCGTCTCGAAGCAGCATCGCTTCATGGTCCGTGCCGTCGCGGCGGCCTTCGACGCCTATTTCGGTTCCTTCGGCCGGACCCACAGCAAGGCGGCATGACCCGCGGCCGGCCGGGGAGAGGCGGCAGGCGATCGGCTGCGATGCGCCGGCCGGTCTCGGGCCATCGGCACAGAAAACCAGGCCGGAAGCGATTCCGCCTGGTTCTCCGCGAGCGAAAGGGGGTGGATTGATTCTTTCGCGTCGTTATGTCGTCAAGTTCCTGTAGATCGCGGGCAGCGCGCTCGGCAATTTCGCAATGCTCGACACGAGCGCGAACCCGGATCTGCCGAAGATTGCCGGCAGGTAGTCGCCGGCGCTGCGATCCACCGTCACGGCAAAGACCGCCTGTCCCCTGGCGCGCGCCTCCATGACGGCCTTGCGGCTGTCTTCGAGCGCAAAGCGGCCCTCGTAGTGATCGACGTCGTTGGGTTTGCCGTCGGTGAGAATGAGCAGCAGCTTCTTCCTGGCGCCGTCGCTTTCCAGCTGGCTGGATATGTGCCGGATGGCCGCTCCCATGCGGGTATAGTAGCCGGGCCTCAGGCCTGCGATACGGCCGGCGGTCCTGACCGAGAAAGTCTCGTCGAAATCCTTGATCGTATCGACGCGGACCCAGTCGCGCCGGCGCGATGTGAAGGTCTTGATGGAAAAGCGGTCGCCACAGGATTGCAGGCCGCGGGCAAGGACGTCGAGCGCCTGCATTTCGACGTCGAGAACCCTGCGGTTGTCGACCCAGGAGTCCGTCGACAGGGAGACATCGACAAGGATCGCGGTCGCAAGTTCGTGGCTTGCGGGGCGGGCGCTCGCATAGATGCGGTCATCCGGCTGGCCGGTGGCGATGAAGTCGATGCGGGAGCGGACGGCCGCTTCGAGATCGATCTGCTCGCCGTCGAGCTGAGCCCTTCGCAACTCCCGCTTGGGGCGCAGCGTTTCGAACTGGCGCCTGACCTTGCGCACGAGGGCGGCGTCGCTGACGATTGCCCGGTCCGTATCGCCGGAGGGAGTGCCGGCCACGACGCGGCAGTGGTCGGCAAGATACCGGCCCTTCCTGAAATCCCATTCCGGATAGACGAATTCTCCGTCTATCGTCGTCGGATCGACGGCCTCGGGCGACAGGTCCAGGTCGAAGTGAAATTTCGATTTCGGCCGTTCGCGCGTTTCGCTGAGCGTGATTTCCTCAAGCTCGTCAGCCGCCGAGGGATCGTGCTCCTCGCCGTCATCGCTCGGGCGGTCGACATTGACCATCTCGGCCATGGCGAGGATCTTTTCGAAGCGGTTCAAGACAAAGGGATCGCGCTTGCGGTCCTCGGCGTCGCGTCTGCGCGTCGCCTCGTGCGACGGCCGCGCCTGTTGGTCGTTGCCTGCCTGATCGGACGGAAGGTCTTCGCGTTCGGATGGGCTGGTTTCGCCGCGTCCCCTGAAATCCGGCCAGACCGGCAAAGGCAGCATCGGCAGATAGCCGGCAGGGGCGGCGGTTATGGTCGGGCGGAGAATGTCGGGAAGGGGATGATGCAGGGGAACGGTGAGCGCCAGCTGGGCGAATTCTTCGATCCACCGTTCCGCCTGGGGAAGCGTGCCGCGCCTGCGACAGCCAAGCAGCGCCTCCGTCAGCCGTGCGTAGCGCGCCGCCATGCCGGGAAAGCTGCGGATGACCAGTGCGGCGTTTTTCCGGCCTGTCTCGATCCGCCAGAGATCGGCGAGGGCCGGGTCGGCAGGGGGCGAAACGCATGGCGCAGCCGCCACATAGGCGGCCAGCCAGAAATAGAGATCCCGGTTGAGCGAGCGCTCCTCGAAGAAGTCGATAGTGGCGGGCAGGTGGATTGCCGTGTCGTCCCAGCTCGGATGGTCCGACCGTTCCTCGCCGAGGCCGATGACCTGTCTGAGGCGCAGCCGGTGCATCGACGTTTTCTGCCGCGCTCGCTGGATCTGCAGCGTAGGGTCGCCGCCGAACGCCCTGAAGCAGACGGCAAGCTGCGGCCTGAGCTCTGCAAGGTGAACGGCTTCGGCCGGATGGTGCGGCCATGAACTGGTGTCGCCGACCAGCCGATGCCAGGCGCGTCCTACCGTCTCTTCGAGTTCCAGGAATTCCAGCATGCTTCACCTATCCGATCGCGGCTCTGGCAACCTCGACGAGGGCGGCCTTGACGTCCGGTTCGTCCGTCAGCGGCTCGATGATGGCGGCGCGCACCGCATCGATCGCCGGCAGGCCGGCATCGATAAGCGAGGCGCAATAGATGAGCAGGCGGGTCGAAACACCTTCTTCGAGATCCTGGCCCTTGAGCGCGCGCAGGCGCCGGGCGAGTTCGACAAGCGGTGCGACCCTGGCCTCAGCAAGGCCGCTTTCCAGGGACACGGTCGCGATCTCCCGTTCGGGCGGCAGGAAGTCGAATTCGATCGACACGAACCGCTGCCGGGTGCTTGGCTTCAGCGCCTTCATCAGGTTCTGGTACCCGGGATTGTAGGAGACGATCACCATGAATCCCGGACCGGCTTCCAGGACTTCGCCGGTCCGTTCGAGCGGCAGGATGCGCCGGTCGTCCGTCAACGGGTGGAGAACCACGCTCACGTCCTTGCGTGCCTCGACGATTTCATCGAGGTAGCAGATGCCGCCGTCCCGAACGGCCTTGGTGAGCGGCCCGTCCATCCAGACCGTTTCCCCGCCCTTGAGAAGGTAGCGACCGGTAAGATCGGCGGCGGTCAGGTCGTCGTGGCAGGAGACGGTCGACAAGGGCAGGCCGAGACGGGCGGCCATATGCTGCACGAACCGTGTCTTGCCGCAGCCGGTCGGCCCCTTCAGCAGGATCGGGAGCTGTCGCGTCCATGCGTGCTCGAAGAGTGCGCATTCGTTCCCCTGAGGCGTGTAATGCGGGATCTCGACATCGGGATCAAGCGGATGGTTGAAGGCTATCGTCATCACTGTTCTCCAGGAAAATGGCCCGCCTCATTCGGCGGGCTGGGCCACCGGGCTCGGGATGCGCGTCCGTCCGGGAACGAGCAGCGACCAGATGAACATCAGGGCGCTGATGAATACGAAGATGCCGGAGCCAAGTCTGACCCAATAGAAGAGAGCAAGCTGGTCCTGGACCTCCATGTAGGACTCGCCGAGCACCCGCTGCAGGTGCACCTGGATGATGCCGGCGAAGGTGAGCGCGAAGGTCATGACCGACATGGCGGTGCACATGATCCAGAAACTGGCGATCGACAGCCATTGATTATAGGGCGCGCGGCCGCGGATCTGCGGGACGGCATAGGCCATGGCCGCAAGGTTGAGCATCACATAGGCGCCGAAGAAGGCCAGATGCCCGTGCGCTGCGGTGATCTGCGTGCCGTGGGTATAATAGTTGACCGACGACAGCGTATGCAGGAAGCCCCAGACGCCGGCGCCGAAGAAGGCCATGACCGAGCATCCGAGCGACCAGAGAAGGGCAGCCCGGTTTTCATGCTTGCGGCCGGCGCGCCAGGTCATGACGAAGGTGAACACGACCATGGTGAAGAAGGGGGCCACTTCGAGCGTCGAGAAAAGCGATCCGATCCACTGCCAGTAACCGGGCGCGCCGATCCAGTAGTAGTGGTGGCCGGTGCCGAGGATCCCGGAAAAAAGCGCCAGTCCAATGATGACGTAGAGCCACTTTTCGACCACTTCCCGGTCGATGCCGTTCAGCTTGATCATCAGGAAGGCGAGAACCGACGCCATGATCAGCTCCCAGACGCCCTCGACCCACAGATGGACGACATACCACCAGTACATCTTGTCGAGCGCCAGATTGATCGGGTTGTAGAAGGCGAAGAGGAAGAAGATCGCAACGCCCCAAAGGCCGAACAGCAGGATGTTGGTGATCGTCGTCTTGCGCCCCTTGAGCGCGGTCATGGTGACGTTGAAAAGGAACATCAGCGCCACGATCACGATCCCGACCTTGATGGCGAAGGGCTGTTCCAGGAATTCGCGGCCTTCATGAATATGGAAGAGATATCCGACGACGGCGACTGCCGCCGCGATCAGGAAAATCCAGAACTGCGCGATTGCGATCCTGGTGCTGTAAAGCTCGGTTTCGCATTCTTCCGGCAGCAGGAAGTAGGTCGTTCCCATGAAGCCCATGAGCAGCCAGACGATCAGCGCATTGGTATGGATCATGCGCACGATGTTGAAGGGCAGCTCGACGGATAGTGTATTGGGCAGCACGTAGATGGTGCCGGCCAGCACGCCGAACAGGAGCTGGGCCATAAACAGGCCGAGAGCGCCGTAGAAATAGAGCATTGCGATGCTCTGGGTCTTGTATTTCATGTCTATATCCTCTCGCTGTCAGCCGGCCTGGTTCGGGGGCCAGTTCTGGGTGTTGGTCTTGCTGACCCATTCGAGGAAGTCGGCGAGGTCATCGACCTCCTGGTCCGTCAGATTGAACTGCGGCATCTGCCGCCGGCCTTCGATGCCGGAGGGCTGCGCCGCCATCCATGCGTGAAGCGCCTCGCGGGCACTGGCCGGGTCCTTGTCTCCGCCCCAGCGGATCCAGACGTTCGACAGTTCCGGCGCGAAATAGGCGCCCTCGCCGTCGAGCGTATGGCAGTTGATACAGGCGTTCTTTTCCCAGATATGTTTTCCGCGGGCGACGCTTTCCGTCAGGGTCGCCTCGTTGGTGGAAACCGTGCGGATGTAATAGTGACTGTGGGCGGTGAGGCCCACGAATATGGCGAAGAAGAATGCAGACCCGCCGTAGAACACGTTGCGGGCCGCGGTTTTTGTCAGGCGTTCAGCCATCGATCATCCTTTCATGTCAGTGGCGATGCCGCCGTGACGTCGGAAATCGAGCCAGCGGGCTCGTCGGAAGGGAATGGCGGAAATCGGCCGCAAGCTCTTTGCTCATTCGCAAGCAAACCGGCGAATGTCGCCAGGGCGGCAAGCCATATGCCGCCTGCAGGCGCCTTGACTTCCAAAGTCGGTGCAGGCGTCAGACAGACAGTTGCAGGGCGGAGCGGGCAACGGCGATCAGCAGCACGAATGCCGCCCAGGACCATAAGGCGGCGCTCAACGGTGTCCTGGCCCCGCGAAGCCCGAGAAAATCCAGCACGACGAGCCGGACCTTGATGACGGCAATCGTGGCGATCACGACCGCTGCCAATGCAGGCAACACGCCGTGCGGCAGGGCGCGGGTCACGACGAACATGCTGCCCGTCAGAGCAAGGAGCAGCAGCAGCGCGCGCGAGCAATTCGGATGGTCGGGACGTTTCATAGCAGGTAGATGACCGGAAACATGACGAGCCAGACAATGTCGATCACATGCCAGAGCGTGCTGATCAGATGGACGTTTTCGCGCGTCGGGAAGACCGAGACCAGAATGAGGATCATCGATCCGAATGCCACATGCGTCAGGTGAAATCCGGTGATGAGCAGATAGAGCTGCGAGAACGGATCGCCGGACAGAAGCGAAGCGCCTTCGAGCGCATATTCCACACATTTGAGCCCGACGAAGACAATCCCTCCCAGTGCCGCCGCAAGCAGCATCAGTCGGCGGCGAGAGGTCGTGTTCTGTTCGCCGGACCTGGCTGTAAACCAGCCGCTTGCCAGAAGCACGACCGTGTTGACGACCGGCAGAGTGTGATGAAGCCTCGCCTTGCCGGCAGCGAATGTTTCCGGATGCAACATGGAGGCAACGACGAAGGCGGTCAGCAGCGCCCCGAAGGCAACGAGCTCGCTCCAGGCGAGGATCCATACCAGCAGGTCGCCGTTCTCCGTATCGCGCGTCTCGCGGCTTGAGGTCATCAAGGTCATGCGTCGTGCATAGGGTGCCGTCGGGCGCCCGTCTTTGTGAAACCGCAAACAGAAGGTCGTCGCCTGCGGACGGCCGTTCGTCGAGCGGGGGCCTCTTTGACCGATCTCAAAGAAGCGTTCGCGGCGCCCGGCTATTGTGCGCTCACAAAGGAGACCCCATGAGCGACGCGCAAATCGGACTTTCGATCGCAACACCTGTCATCGTGATCTTCGCGATTACGCTCTATCGGATGGGCGTGCTCCAGCGCACCGGTGTCGTCACCGCGGTCATCGCCGCCATTGCCATTGCCGCGAGCCTGTTCCTCCAGCGCTGAACGACGCATCACGCGATATTCTGCCATGCCCGATGGACGGCGTTGCCGCACGGTCGCGGCCTAGCTGCCGGCTTCTGACGGGAAATTGCCTTCGAGATGGACGAGATTGAAGTCGTCGATCAATATCTGTACGTCCACGCTCCAGCCGGCCATGTCAGAAAGCGGCAGGCTGGTTGCCGTCCATGTGCCGTCTGCGGCACTCGTCAGCCTGTACTTGAGAGGTTCGATCCCACGTGCGGCGCTGCGCAGGCTGAGAGAGACGCTTCGCGGCCGTATCGGATCGAATTGCGGGCTCATGATCGAAACCTGGACGTCAACCGTACCGTCGGGCCGGGGTGCCGTTTCGAGCTCGGCCATTGCTTTCTGCCCATGCAGATGAAGCGACATTGCCGGATGCACATGCGCATACTGATATTGTCCGGGACCTGCGAAGCGCCACAGTGAGGCCGTTGCCACGATCAACAGCGCCAGCGCGATCTCTCCGCCGATGCTCCAGCCCAGTCTGCGCCGCGCAGCAGGGTTTCCGGCGAGCGCCGGGGCGGTCAGCCAGAACCGATTGTAGAGCGCCAGCATGCACAGAACCGCGACAAGGCCGATCTTGACTGCCAGAATGCGCGCAAACAGCGACGACCACGCCAGGTCGACGCGGGGAATTTCCATGACGGCAAGCAGCAGTCCCGCCAGCAGCATCAGGACGAAGGGAGCGGGGATCAGCTGCGAGAAGATCCGCAGCGGCCGCCGGCCCCCAGCGGAGCGGCTGAGGCGCAGGAGCGGCGGCAGGCTTCCGATCCAGAAAAGCATGACGGCAGCGTGCAGGAAGATCGATGCCTGCGCGATGAGGCGGGGCTGCGCCATGGAACTGTGGCCGGTCAGCGTAAAGGCGAAGGAGGCAAGGACCAGGGCCGCGGCAGACGCCATCCGCGCCGAGCGCAGACGCAGCGGCAGGAGCGCAAGCACAATCGCCGCAAGCGTAAGACATTGGGCAGTCCCCGTCCGGTCGGAGAAAGCCTGAGCGATCGGCTCCGGTCCGGCCCAGACGAGGCCCGCGCCGATATCGTCCAGCCCCTGAAGATAGAGCCGTGCCAGGACGAAGACGATTGCGACCGCTGCCAGGGTAGGGGAGCCGGCGCGCATGCTTGCCGGATCGAGCCAGCGATTGAAAAATGCGCCTCCGACGACGGCTGCGACGGCGAGCGTCGCGCCCATATTGCCGAACCAGATGGCGGCAAGCAGTGCCTCCGATGGCGTCTCGGAAACATTTCCGGAGCGTGCCGACGGTTTGCCGACATGAAAGACGATGGAGCCGCCGACCGGATGCCCGTCTTCCGACGCCACCCTGTAGCTGACGATCACCGTCCCGTCTGCGAGCGGACCGGGTATCGGCACGGCGATTTCGGCGCCAGTCGGATTGGCCGAAAGCTCCTTGGCCGCTCCGTCGGGCGCGACCATTCCGAGGCGAATGACCCTGACCGTTTCGTTAAAACGCAGCAGGACCTTTTCCGGCGCGACGGCGACAATGGCGCCGTTCGCAGGAAAGGATGCGGTCAGGACGGCGTGGGCGTCAGCTCCTGCCGCCATGACCATGAGCAACCCCGCTGCACGCGCGAGAAGGCAGAAAGCGGCCCATAGTGGAAAATTCCGTGCCATGGGCGATGACCTTCCGGGCTCGTCTCGGCCGCGCTTCAGGAATGGGGTTTGGCGACGACGTCGAAGAACGGCGCCGGGGTCTCGTAATCGTCGGAGGTCTTGCCGGCAGCGGGAATGTCGATCCAGCGCTCGACCGCGCCTTCGGCGCATTCCTGGACGACGGGAACATATATGCGCGTAGACGCAGGCAGCTCCTTGGCGACCGTGGCGCGAAATACGAATTCATCATATTCGTCGTCGGCAAGCGAGCCGCCCTGCCATACGATCTCGGTCACGCCTTCCTTGACCTGCTCTCCGTAGAGATCGTAGCTTTTTTCGAAGGGGCCGCGGATTTTTTCCAGCGTCCAGCCCGTCTTCGGCATGGGCTTGGCCGACAGCAGCCCTTCGGGGATCTTCACCCGGATCCTGACGGTTGCCTTGCCTTCGCAGCCGTGACCGACGCGCAGCACAGCCTTGTAAGCCTTGCCCGATACCGCCTCGGTCTGCTCGAGCGTGATGTGAGCCTGCGCCGATCCGGCAAGGCAAAGCATGCCTGCTGCGGCGAGCGCAAAGTGTCTGATCATGACATGTCTCCCGGTCCGCAGGTGGGGCGCAGGCGGCCGCCACCTGTGAGAACCTCTATGGTTGCGTGACTTACTGCGTCACCTGAGTGATCTGCGCGAGGGCTGCGTCAAGGCGCTTGCGCACCATGTTCGGAACCTTGGCGGTCTTGATGGCTTCGAGGTTGGTGGGATTGTCGCCGACCTGGATCAGCACCACCATGCCCATGCCGGCGTGCGGCGTGCATTTGATGACATAGGCGCCGGGGACGTCGAGCTTGGCCTGGAACTGTTCGCTGGGCTTGGACTTGAACTCGGCTGCCCCATCCGGAATAAGACCCTTGTAGGTCTCGGCATTGTGGCTCTTGTCGGTGGGCACGAAGGTAACGGTGTCGCCGGGTGCGACCTTGACGAATCCCGGCTCGAAAACCATTGCGCCGTCAGCGCCCTTGTTGAGCATCTGGATCTGATGGTCGGCCGCCATGAGCGGCGCTGTCGATGCCATCAGAACCGCCGCGGCAGCGATCAGTCCAAATTTCAGACGCATTGCATTTCTCCTATCGTTCGGGGCCGATCTTGGCCTCGGCCGCGGTTTTAGGGCATGCAGGCGGCTCACTCTTTGATGTCCGTCAAATTGGCTGCGCCTATTCGAGCGACAGGCGGCCCTCCCGGCCTGGCTTCGGCAACCGGAAAGACAGGCAGCCGGCCGCGGAACCGTCACAGGCTCCGGCAGGCGGCCGGATCGCAGGAATGATTGGGGAAGACCCGCGTCACCGGGCGTCGATGAGCTCACGCACTTTCAGGGCGAGGTCGCGTGCCGTATAGGGCTTGCGAAGCCATTGCGCGCCGGCGATGACGTCGTTTGCGGCCAGCGCGGGCTCTGAATAGCCTGACGTGAAGAGCACGGCGAGGTCGGGACGTTCGGCCCGTGCCGCCCGCGCCAGCTCGTCGCCTGTCATGCCGCCGGGCATGACGATGTCGGTGAACAGGAGCGCGACGTTGGGATGTTCCTTGAGCAGTTCAAGCGCGCGCTTGCCGTTATCGGCCTCGATCACCGAATATCCCATCCCGGCCAGCCGGGCGACCGCAACCCTGCGGACGCGCGAATCGTCCTCGACCACGAGAATGTGTTCGTCGCCGCCCGGCAGAGCCGCTTCGCTCCTGCCGGTGACGCTCGCCTCCCCCCTGGCGGAGGCGCTTGAAAGGGCCGGCAGATAGATGCGGATCGTCGAGCCGCGGCCGACCTCGCTATAGATCTGCAGGTGGCCGCCGGATTGCTTGACGAAGCCGTAGACCATGCTGAGACCCAGTCCGGTTCCGGACCCGACTTCCTTGGTGGTGAAGAAGGGCTCGATCGCGCGCTTCTTGACCTCTTCGGTCATGCCGTCTCCCGTGTCGCTCATGGAGACGAGCACGAAATTGCCGCTGCGCACTTCCGGATACATTTTCGCATAGTCCGCGTCGAGCTGGACGCGCGAGACCTCCGTGGTCAAGGTGCCGCCTTTCGGCATGGCGTCGCGCGCATTCAGGGCGACGTTGAGGATCGCATTCTGCAGCTGGGAACTGTCGACCAGAACGTTGAAATCAGACCCCGAAAGGACCGTCGACAATCGGATGTTTTCCCCGAGCGTCCGTCGCAGCAGGTCGGAAAAACCGGTGACGAGCTGGCCGAGATCGGCCTGCTTCGGGTTAAGCGGCTGGCGTCTTCCGAATGCCAGCAGCTGTCCCGTCAGCTTTGCGCCGTCGGCTGCGGCATCCTGGGCCTCCCGCAGCATGTCGCGCAGCGGGCCGGCCGGAAGCTTGTCCTCGATCATCTCCAGATTGCCGCTGATGACAGTGAGGAGATTGTTGAAATCGTGTGCCAGGCCGCCGGTCAGCTGCCCCACGGCTTCCATCTTCTGGGCCTGGCGAAGGTCTTCCTCGATCTTGAACTTGCTGGTCAGGTCGCGAACGAAACCGGTGAAGATCCGCTCGCCGTTCGCCGTCGCCTCGCCGACGTGCAGCTCCATCGGAAACTGCGTGCCGTCGGCGCGCTGCCCCGTCACCACGCGACCGTAGCCGATGATTCGCTTCTCGCCCGTCTGCATGTAATGGTCGATGTATCCGTCATGGGCCGCACGATAAGGTTCGGGCATCAGCTTCTTGACGTTCTGGCCGCAGATCTCCTCGAACGTGAAGCCGAAAAGCGCCTCGGCCGCCTTGCTGAACGACATGACGTGGCCGTTCTGGTCGATGACGATCATGGCGTCGGGCACCGTGTCGAGAATCGACGACAGGTGTGCCTCGCGCGCCCGCACGGCCTCTTCGGCCTTGCGCAGGGCGCTGACGTCGCTGTTCGTCTCGATGACGACGGGATCGCCGTCGGGAAGGTTGACGAGCACGCAGCGCGTTGCCACGTGCATGTCGCGTCCGTTCTTGTGACGGTGAACGACCTCGCCCTGCCAGAAGCCCCGCGTCGTCAAATGCGCGCGGACGGCCTCCATCGGCTCAGGAAAGCGGGTGTCGAGCAAGGCATAGACAGTCTCGCCGACGGCCTCTTCCCGGGTCCAGCCGTACATGTTCTCGCTGCCGATCGACCAATGGGTGATCGTGCCTTCGAGCCGGTGCACGATGATGTCGGCCCCATCAAGCACATGCACGAGCGCGTCCAGTTCCTGGGGCGATGCGATGCGCGGCGAGATCAGACGGTGAGGCATAGGCATTGGTTCCGCAATCAGTGGACGCTACCCCTATGGCAGGTTCTGTCTGAAAAATCATCCACATTGCCAGACAGCCGTGCCAGGCGGGCCAGATTGACGATACGCAGATTGTGGCGGCCGTCCGGAGTGACGATTTTTCTCTGGGCGAGCTTGCTGATCGAGCGCGAAACGGTCTCGATGGTCAGGCCGAGATAGTCGGCGATGTCCTGCCGGCTCATCGGCACTTCGAGCAGCCCCTGGCGGACCGATTCGCTGTCGCGGGTCGCGAGCTTCATCAGGAAGCTGCAGAGGCGTTCCTCCGCATTCTTTCTGGAGAGCAGCACCAGCTGGTCGTGGGCCGACGCGGTCTCCCGGCAGAGCAGGCTGATATAGGCCGGCCGCAGAAGCTCGGAGCGTTCGACCTCCTCCTGGAACTGCTTGCGCGAGAGGCGGCGGATCTTGCAATCCGTGACGGCTTCGGCGGTAAACAGGAAATCGCCCTGCAGGAAGGAGCCGACGACATCGCCGGCGAAGTGAAAGGCGGTAATGACCCGGCGCCCGTCACCGATGATGCGATGAAGGCGCACGACGCCTTCGGTGATCTGGAACAGATGCCGTGCGGCATCGCCCTCCCAGCAGATCGCCTTTCCTGCCTCGACCGTTTCGCTCGCCGACATCTGGAAAAGCGCCGACAGGCAATTGCCCTGAACCGCCTTTGCGCCGAGATCGGCACTTTCGAATGCCTGGTGGCCTTGCATCAACATCCCAATGATCCCCGTGCCCTGATTGAACGTGAGGCCAATAGAAAGGCGTTCGGTCACAGCCGAATGAGCGGACGGTGCCAAAGAGTAAGACTCTGTAACAGTCTGTAACAACGGGCAAAGGCGAAGCTTTGTTGACCTGGATCAAGGAACGGGCGGGGCCTCCATGACAGTCGTTCCCCAAAGTACGAGAAAGGCGACCGCCCTGTGGTCGTCTGCGCACTGGGGACGTCATCATGAACTATACTGCGGAAACCATGGTGGTCGCCGTGGGAGCATTCCTGGCACTGCTTGGCGCTGCCTTCGCCCACGACCATCTATTTTCAATCCACATGGGGATATTGAGCCTCTGCCTTTTTGCCGGAACATTGCTTCTCGTCAGAAACGTGGATTTCTCACCGGCCGGCCGGCGGCCGAAAGCCGATCCGTCCGGCTATTTCGACGAAGTGATCCGCTACGGTCTGATCGCCACCGTGTTCTGGGGCGTCGTCGGCTTCCTCGTCGGCGTCGTCATCGCGGCGCAACTGGCGTTTCCCGATCTCAATTTAGCTCCCTACCTGAATTTCGGCAGGCTGCGGCCCGTTCACACGTCGGCGGTGATCTTCGCCTTCGGCGGCAACGCGCTGATCATGACGTCCTTCTACGTCGTCCAGCGCACCTGTCACGCGCGTCTCTTCGGCGGCAGCCTCCCCTGGTTCGTTTTCTGGGGCTACCAGCTCTTCATCGTCATGGCGGCGACCGGCTATGTCCTCGGCATCAATCAGGCGCGCGAATATGCCGAGCCTGAATGGTATGTCGACCTGTGGCTGACGATCGTCTGGGTTGCCTATCTGCTGGTCTTCCTCGGTACCATCCTGAAGCGCAAGGAGCCGCATATCTATGTGGCGAACTGGTTCTATCTCGGCTTCATCGTGACGATCGCGATGTTGCACGTCGTCAACAATCTCGCCGTGCCGGTCTCCTTCCTCGGCTCGAAGAGCTACTCGCTGTTTTCGGGCGTCCAGGACGCCTTGACGCAGTGGTGGTACGGCCACAACGCCGTCGGCTTCTTCCTGACGGCCGGCTTCCTCGGCATGATGTATTATTTCGTGCCCAAGCAGGCCAACCGCCCGGTCTATTCCTACCGGCTGTCGATCATCCACTTCTGGGCGCTGATCTTCATGTATATCTGGGCCGGCCCGCATCACCTGCACTATACGGCGCTGCCCGACTGGGCGCAGACGCTCGGCATGGTCTTCTCGGTCATGCTCTGGATGCCGTCCTGGGGCGGCATGATCAACGGCCTGATGACCCTCTCGGGCGCCTGGGACAAGATCCGCACCGACCCCATCATCCGCATGATGATCGTCGCCATCGCCTTTTACGGCATGTCGACCTTCGAAGGCCCGATGATGTCGGTCAAGACGGTGAACTCGCTCAGCCACTACACCGAATGGACCATCGGTCACGTGCATTCGGGCGCGCTTGGCTGGGTCGGCATGATCACGTTCGGCGCGATCTACTACATGACGCCGAAGCTCTGGGGCCGCGAACGCCTCTACAGCCTGCGCATGGTCAACTGGCACTTCTGGCTCGCGACGCTCGGCATCGTCGTCTACGCGGCGGTCCTGTGGGTCGCCGGCATCCAGCAGGGCCTGATGTGGCGGGAATACAATTCCCAGGGCTTCCTCGTCTATTCCTTCGCCGAAACAGTGTCTGCGATGTTCCCCTATTACGTGCTGCGCACGCTTGGCGGCGGCCTTTACCTCGCCGGCGGCATCGTGATGGCCTGGAACGTCTTCATGACCATTCGCGGCCATCTGCGTGACGAAGCCGCAATTCCTTCTGCCTATGTGCCGCGCGCACAGGCTGCCGAGTGAGGTGACACATGGCATCAATCCTGGACAAACATCAGATCCTCGAGAAAAACGCGACCCTGCTTCTGGTCGGTTCGCTGCTCGTGGTCAGCATCGGCGGCATCGTCGAAATCGCGCCGCTCTTCTATCTGCAGAATACGATCGAGAAGGTCGAGGGCATGCGTCCCTATACGCCGCTCGAGCTTGCGGGCCGCAATATCTACATCCGCGAGGGCTGCTATCTCTGCCACAGCCAGATGATCAGGCCCTTCCGGGACGAGGTGGAGCGCTACGGCCATTATTCGCTGGCCGCCGAATCCATGTACGACCATCCCTTCCAATGGGGCTCGAAGCGCACCGGTCCGGATCTGGCGCGTGTGGGCGGCCGTTATTCCAACGAATGGCATGTCCAGCACCTGTCCGACCCGAGAGCGGTCGTGCCGGAATCCATCATGCCGAGCTACGCCTTCCTCAAGGAACACGAAGTGACCGTCAAGGACGTCGGCATGGACCTCAGGGCGAATGTGGATGTCGGCGTGCCCTATAGCGACGACATGATCGCCAACGCGGAAGCGGACATGAAGGTGCAGGCCGACCCGAACGCCGATACGACCGCGCTTCTCGAGCGATATCCCAAGGCCAAGGTCGGCGACTTCGACGGCGATCCGTCGAAGCTCACCGAGATGGACGCCCTCGTGGCCTATCTGCAGATGCTCGGCACGCTTGTCGACTTCTCGACCTACGACGATGCCACCGGCTACCGATGAGGTGAAACATGGAAACCTACACCGCAATGCGGCACTTCGCCGACAGCTGGGGCCTCCTGGCGATGACGGCCTTCTTCATCGGAGCGGTCCTCTTCACGCTGAGGCCGGGCGGCAAGCAGGCCGCGAAGGACGCGGCCAATATTCCCTTGAAGGACGATTGAGATGTCGGAAAAACATATAGACGAAATCAGCGGCGTCGAGACGACCGGCCATGAATGGGACGGCATCCGGGAACTGAACAATCCAATGCCGCGGTGGTGGGTGTGGACCTTCTACGCGACGATCCTGTGGGCGATCGGCTATGCCATCGCCTATCCGGCCATACCGATGATCACATCGGCGACCAAGGGTTATTTCGGCTTTTCCAGCCGTGCCGAACTGCAGCAGGACCTGGATCTCGCCAAGGCGTCGCAGACGAAGTTCCATGACATGATCGCCGCCAAGACCGTGCAGGAAATCGACGCCGATCCGGCGCTTCGCGAATTCGCGATCGCAGGCGGTGCCTCCGCCTTCAAGGTCAATTGCGCTCCCTGCCACGGTTCGGGCGCGAGCGGCGGACCCGGTTTTCCCAATCTCAACGACGACGACTGGCTCTGGGGCGGTGATCTCGATTCCATCCAGACGACAATCGCCCACGGCATCCGTTTCGACAACGACGCGGACACGCACGTCTCCGAAATGCCGGCGTTCGCCGACATGCTGGACAAGGATCAGATCCGCCAGGTCGCAGCCTATGTCTGGAGCCTGACGAACAAACCGTCGGACGAAACCCTCGTCGAGCCCGGCAAGCAGGTGTTCCTCAACAATTGCGCCGCCTGTCACGGCGAGGATGCCAGGGGCAAGCCGGACATGGGCGCGCCTGATCTTGCCGATGCCATCTGGCTGAAGGCTAAAGGCGAGGACGCCATCATCCGCCAGGTTGCGGCTCCCAAACATGGCGTCATGCCGGCCTGGTCTGCGCGCCTCGGAGATACGACGGTCAAGGAACTCACCGTCTTCGTGCACTCGCTCGGCGGCGGCCAATGAGGAGAAGGCAGGATGACGAACCATGACCACAATGCGCTCCTTGCACTTTACGGCACCCCGCGGGCGGTGATCCGCTCGCGCGTGTCGATACGCGCGAGGTTCACCCCGCCGGCCTGCGAGCAGGAAGATCCGGCAAGGATCGGCAGTTCGATCGTAAGTTTGATCTGCCTCAAAGATCACAATCCGACCAGCCGCTAGACCTGCGAGCGAGGACGTCCCAGCGGCTTCTCCCCGTTGTCCTCCAGGATCGCGCCCACCTCTCTGGGCGCGGTCCCCTTTCTTTGACCAAGCGCAAAGAACGATCCGGCGCGATCACCTATGCCTGTCGATTGCCCGGCTCTTTCAGGGCTGCATTTCCTGCCCGGGCAGGGCTTTCTCCGTACGCGCCGCGTTCTTGATATGAATCAAGGATTGCGCGCGCGAAACGGGAGAGAAGGGCAGTCGTAATTCGGAACAGGCCCATGAATCTCTACACAGCACCCGATCCCAAATCCGTGGAACGTGTCAACGCCGAGCCGGTCAACGCCCGCCGCAACCGCCAGCCGCTTTATGCGGCGCGCAAGAAGGTCTTCCCCAAGCGCGTTCAGGGACGTTTTCGCCGGTTCAAGTGGATCGTGATGCTGGTCACGCTGGCAATCTATTATCTGGCACCCTGGATCCGCTGGGATCGCGGCCCCTTTGCGCCCGACCAGGCGATCCTGGTCGATCTGTCGTCGCGCCGCTTCTTTTTCTTCTTCATCGAGATCTGGCCGCAGGAATTCTACTATGTCGCCGGATTGCTGGTCATGGCGGGGTTCGGGCTGTTTCTGGTGACATCGGCGGTTGGCCGCGCCTGGTGCGGTTATGCCTGTCCGCAGACCGTATGGGTCGATCTCTTTCTCGTCGTCGAGCGCGCCATCGAAGGCGACCGTAACGCTCGAATGAAACTCGACGCCGGGCCGTGGACCTTCGGCAAGCTCGGCAAACGCCTGCTCAAGCATTCCACCTGGCTCGTCATCGGTGTTCTGACCGGCGGCGCATGGGTGTTCTATTTCGCCGATGCGCCGACCCTTGCCAAAGGGCTTTTCACAGGTGGGGCTCCGGCCGTCGCCTACGCCACGGTCGCCATTCTGACATCGACAACCTACGTTTTCGGCGGGCTGCTGCGCGAACAGGTTTGCACCTACATGTGCCCCTGGCCGCGCATTCAGGGCGCCATGCTTGATGAAAACTCCCTCGTCGTAACCTATAACGACTGGCGCGGCGAGCAACGCTCGCGCCATGCCAAGAAGGCGCAGGCGGAGGGGCAGGCTGTCGGCGATTGCGTCGACTGCAACGCCTGCGTCGCGGTCTGTCCGATGGGCATCGATATCCGCGACGGGCAGCAGATGGAATGCATCACCTGCGCGCTGTGCATCGATGCCTGCGACAATGTCATGGACAAGATCGGCAAGCCGCGCGGCCTGATCGCCTATGCGACGCTCAGCGAATATGCCAGCAACATGAATATCGCCACCGATGAGGGCAGGACGCCCGTCCAGCCGGCGCGCGTCAGAAATCCGGACGGCTCCTTCGTCGACGGCATTCGCCATTTCAACTGGCGCATCATCTTCCGGCCGCGCGTCGTCTTCTACGCGGTCGTCTGGACCGGCATCGGCATTGCCATGCTGGTGCATCTGTCGATGCGCGAGAGGCTGGAGCTCAATGTCGTCCATGACCGCAACCCGCAATATGTGCTGGAAAGCGACGGATCGATCCGCAACGGATATACGCTGCGTGTGCTCAACATGGTTCCGTCGCCGCGCACGATCGAACTGACCCTGTCGGGCATCGATGGTGCGACGATGCGGATCCCCGAACTCGGCAAGGAGGAGGGACGTCGGTTCCTGATCGACGCCGCCCCCGATGCGGCCACGACGCTCAAGGTCTTCGTCACCCGCAAACCGACGGGCGATGCCGTCAACGAATTCCTCTTTTCGATCGAAGATGCCGGCCATGCCGACCGCGCGACCTATCGGGCCGCATTCAACGCCCCAGGAGAAGCCAGATGAGCACCCGCACGCAAGGATTTACCGGCACGCACATGCTGCTTGTGACCTGTGCCTTCTTCGGCGTTGTCATCGCCGTCAACTTTACGATGGCATGGTACGCCTCGTCGAGCTGGAGCGGGCTGGTGGTCGAAAACACCTATGTCGCCAGCCAGGAGTTCAACGAGAAGGCCGCCGTCATGAAGGCGATGGCCGCTTCGGGGATCGCCGGCAGGCTCTCGCTGAAGAGCAACGAAATCCATTACGATATCCGCAACAGGGACGGTTCGCCGGCCGATGTCGATGACGTTGTCGCCAACTTCAAGCGGCCTGTCGGCGATCACGAGGATTTTCACGTCGCCCTGACCAAGCTCTCGCCAGGGCGGTTCGAGGCCGAGCATGCGATCGCCACGGGGGACTGGATCGTCGAAGTGACCTCGCGCCGCGGCGGCAACATCGTCATGCACGAGGCCGTGCGCATCGATACGGCGGAGTTTGGCCAATGACCTGCTGCACCATGAATGCCGACGGCGTCCTTGCAATGAGCACGACCGCCTTCAGCGCCGAGGAGATCGGACTTGCCAGCCACGCGCTCGGCGGCGGGCTTCGCCAGCTCGATCTCAGCGTGCCAGACGTCCATTGCGGCGCCTGCATATCGACCATCGAACGGGCTTTGTCCGCTTTGCCCTATGTGCGCAGGGCCAGGGTGAACCTCACCTCCAGGCGCGTGACTTGCGTCTATGCCGAGCAGATGGACGACAGGACGGTCGATCCTACCGGCATTACGGCCGCCATCGGCGCGACCGGCTACAGGGTTCATCTCTTCGCGCCGCTTGCGCCGGAAAGCGACAAGACGCGCAACCAGCTCCTCCTTGCCGTCGGGGTTGCGGGTTTCGCCGCGGCCAACATCATGCTGCTGTCCGTGTCGGTCTGGTCCGGCGCGGATGCCGCCACGCGCGACATGTTCCACTGGATCTCGGCGATGATCGCCGCGCCGGCGCTCGTTTACTCCGGCCGGTTCTTCTTCCGCTCGGCCTGGAACGCGTTGAAGCGCGGGCGCACGAACATGGACGTGCCGATTTCGCTTGCCGTGACGCTCTCCTATGCCGTTTCGCTCTGGGAGACGATGCATCATGGCGAGCATGCCTGGTTCGACGCGACCGTATCGCTGCTGTTCTTCCTGCTGATCGGGCGAACCCTCGACCATGTCATGCGCGAAAAGGCGCGCGCGGCAATCAACGGGCTGGCGCGGCTTGCCCCGCGCGGGGCGCTGGTCGTGGCAGCCGACGGTTCGAGGCGCTACGTGGCGGTCGAGGAGATCGCCGTCGGCGACGAAATTGCCGTCGCGGCCGGCGACCGCATCCCGGTCGACGGTATCGTCGCCAGCGGCGAGAGCGATCTCGACCTGTCGATCGTCACAGGCGAGAGCAGCCCGGTGGCCGTCGGTCCCGGCGCGGAAATCCATTCCGGCGCGATGAACCTGACAGGCTCGCTTACCGTGCGTGCGACCCGGCTTGCACGTAACTCGCTGCTTGCCGAGATCATCGGCCTGATGGAGGCCGCGGAAGGCGGACGCGCACGTTACCGGCGGATCGCCGACAGGGCCGCGGCGCTCTATTCGCCGGCCGTGCACCTGCTCGCTCTGGTGTCGTTTCTGGCCTGGGGGATCATCGGCGGAGACTGGAAGCAGGCGATGCTCGTCGGCGTCGCCGTGCTCATCATCACCTGCCCATGCGCTCTCGGGCTGGCGGTCCCGGTCGTGCAGGTCGTCGCAGCCGGCGAGCTCTTCCGCCGCGGCGTGATGGTCAAGGACGGTTCGGCGCTCGAGCGGCTGGCCGAGGTCGATACCGTCGCCTTCGACAAGACGGGCACGCTGACGCTCGGACGCCCGAGGCTCGTACGGACCGAGACCGACGAGGCGAGGAACATCGCGATTGCTGCGGGACTTGCCCAGCATTCCAGGCATCCGCTCTCGCGGGCGCTTGCCCGCCAGGCCGCCGCGGCGGAACAATTCGAGCGTGTCGCGGAGATCGCAGGCGGCGGTCTCGAAACTGTGCGCGGGGATGTCGTCTACAGGCTCGGAAATGCCTCCTTCGCCTGCGGTGCGGACGAGGTGGCGATGTCCGGCGGTGGGCTTTCCGAAGTCGTGCTTTCGGCAAACGGGGCAGCAATGGCGCGCTTCTTCTTCGAGGATACGCTTCGGCCGGGCGCCGGCGAGGCGGTGGCCGATCTGGAGTCGGCCGGTTTCCGGACGATGATCTTTTCGGGCGACCGCCAATCCGTCGTCGAAAGCACGGCGGGCATCCTTGGCGTCGATCGCGCTCTGGGTGCGCTCACCCCGAAGCAGAAGGTGGAAGCTTGCGAAACCCTCCGGGAGCAGGGGCGCCGCGTGCTGATGGTCGGCGACGGCATCAATGACGCGCCGGCACTGGCCGCGGCCCATGTTTCGATGGCGCCGTCCAGCGCGTCCGATATCGGGCGGCAGGCGGCCGACCTCGTCTTCTTCAACGAGAGGCTTGACGCAGTGCCCGACGCGATCCGGATCGCCAGGCGTTCGGCTGCGCTCATCCGGCAAAATTTCGCGCTCGCGATCGGCTACAACGTCCTGGCGGTGCCGATCGCGATCGCCGGCCTTGCGACGCCGCTGATCGCCGCCGTGGCGATGTCCACGTCGTCGATCATCGTCGTCACCAATGCCCTGCGTCTCAACAGTTTTGCAGGGCGAAACGCGGCCCTGCCGTTGTCGGGGATGCCTGTTGGCAAGCAGAAGGCGGAAGCCGCATGAACATGCTCGTCTATCTGATCCCGATCGCGCTTTTCATGGGCGGCCTTGGGCTGGCGGCGTTCCTCTGGTCCCTCAAAAGCGGCCAGTACGACGATCTGGAGGGTGCCTCCTGGCGCGTGATTGCCGACGATGATTCCGATCCGACCGCCCGATGACGGCATCAGCCGGAACAGACCGATGCTCTCCAACAACGAAAAGCTGCTGCAATCGGATATGTTTCGCGGGCTGAGCGACGATGCGGCAAGACGGCTCGTATCCCTCGGACGGCGGCGCATATGCGTCTCCGGCGAAGAGATCCTGGCGCAGGGCGAGCCCGGCGTCCACGTCGTCTATGTGGCAAGTGGCGTGGTGAGGCTGACACGGACGGAATCGAGCGGACGTGACGCCGATATCCGTGTCTGCGAGCCGGGCGACTTCATCGCCGAATATGTGATTTCGCTTGGCGGCAGCTACGCGCACGACGCGTGTGCCGGTGCCTTGAGCGAACTCGTATTCTTCGAGGCTGCGGCATTGCGGGTCCTTGCCGACGAATGCCCTCAGTTCCAGCGCAACCTGTTGAAAATATCGGCGCGTCACCTGCTCGAAGCCTTCGACGGCATCGCTGGCGACCGTCTGCACACCGCAGCTCAGCGCGTGGCGAATTTCCTCTTGCATCATTGCCCGGACGCGGCTCTCCAGGCGACGATCCACCTGCCATACAAGAAGCAGATTCTGGCCGGAAAACTCGGGCTTGGACCGGAGGCCCTGTCCCGGGCGTTTGCGGCCCTCGCGCGATGCGGTGTGGACGTGAAGGGTCGAACGGTCCGCATCGAAAACGTCATGCTGTTGCGCCAGGTCTGCTAGCAGAAATCCGGGGAAGTTGCCCGGACGCTGCCAGGGGGCCGGTCGTCACCAGCTTTCTTTGGGAACTGTCGCATATGGCGCCGAGAACGGTGGCACCGGTCGAATTCCTGCGCTATCTGGTTGGCAAGTCGAAACAAGATCGAAGAGGACCATGGAACCGGACCGTATTCTGGTGGTCGATGATGACGCGCGGATTCGACAGATGCTGGTGCGTTACTTCGAAGACAACGGATTTAAGGTGAACGCGGTTGCAAACGGTGCAGCAATGCGTTCCGAACTTGCCAAGAGTTCTTACGCGGCAATTTTTCTCGATCTGGTGCTCCCGAACGGCGAGAATGGTCTGGAATTGCTTCGGGAGCTTCGGAGCACATCCGACGTCCCGGTTCTCATGCTGACCGGTCAGGATGACGTCACGGACAAGGTCGTCGGCCTCGAGGTCGGCGCCGACGACTATATTGCCAAGCCCTTTCATCTGAGGGAATTGCTGGCCCGCCTCAGAACAATTCTGCGGCGTCGCACAGCCTCGGACGCGGCCCGCGCCACCAACGGACAGGACGAAACGCTCGCCTTCGAGGGCTGGTCGCTCGACGTGTCGCGGCGGCGGCTGACCTCGCCCCAGGGCGATGACGTTGCCTTGACGACCGGCGAGTTCGACATGCTGCTGGTCTTCGTGCGCAATCCGGGCCGGGTTCTTTCGCGCGAAACCCTGATGGACCTGACGAGAAACCGCAGTCTCGAAGCCTTCGATCGCGCAATCGATGCCCAGATCGTCCGCCTGCGCAAGAAGATCGAGAATGATCCAAAGAGCCCGGATCTCATCCAGTCGGTGCGCGGCGTCGGTTATGTTTTCACGGGCCGGCCGGGGCGAACACCGAGATAATTGATCCTCGTCAATGTCCGGCCGCCTGCTCGGGCTATGAGTTGAGCCATTATGGCTGCAACAATGACGATCTGGATTCTTTTCGCGGTGATGACGACCGCAGCGACTGCCGTCCTGCTTCATCCGCTTTCGACGAGCACCCGGAAGGCAGCGGTTGCCAAGGAAGATGCCGACAAGGTCTATCGCGACCAGCTTTTCGAACTCGAGGAGGATATCGCTTCCGGGCGGATCGCGCCGGACGAATACGAACTGGCCAGGGCCGAAACGGCGCGGCGCCTGTTCAAGGCGGCGGACAAGCGCCGGCCGGCGCAAACCGTGCAGCGCCCCGGCAGATGGCTGAAACATGCGATTGCCACGTTCCTGCCCTTGCTCACTATCGCCCTCTACGTTTCGCTCGGTTCCCCCGAGCTTCCCTCGCGCCCGTTGGCGGCGAGGCTGGCGGAGCCGGGCCAGGATCTCCCGATCCTCGTCAAGAAGATGGAGGATCATCTGGCGGCCCGTCCCGCTGACGGGCGGGGGTGGGAGGTTATCGCTCCGGTCTACCTCAAGATGGGCAGGTTCGATGACGCGGCGAAGGCCTATCGAACCGCGCTTCGTCTGAACGGAGCCAGTGTCTCCCGCCTCGAGGGGCTGTCGGAAGCGCTCATGGCTACCTCAAACGGTGCGGTGACGAGCGAAGCGCTTGATGAACTCAAGCAGATCCTCACCCTCGAGCCCGACAACCCGCGCGCCCGCTTCTACATTGCCTTGAGCCTGGAACAGGCGGGACAGGCGGAGGCGGCGCGCGGCGCCTTCGAGGCGCTGGCGAAGCAGTCGCCGGCCGATGCGCCCTGGCTGGCGCTGGTCAACGAACATATCGCCCGGAACGGCGGCACGGCGTCTGCGCCTGCCGCCCCGCCGGCCGCCGGCTCCGCCGCGCCGGGTGGCCCGACGGCCGAGGACGTGGCGGCGGCCGGGACGATGAGCAGCGGCGAGCGCCAGCAGATGATCCGCGGCATGGTGGAAAGCCTCGATGCCAGACTGACCGTCGATCCCGACAATTTCGAGGGCTGGATGCGCCTTGTCCGCTCCTACGCCGTATTGAACGACAAGGATCGCGCAGCAGACGCGCTGAAGCGCGGCCTGGCCGCCTTCCCGGCCTCCGGGAACGAGGGCCGGCAATTGCTGGCGCTGGCCAGGGAACTCGGCATCGCCACGGAGGGGTTGACGGAATGACGCGCAAGCAGAAACGCCTGGCGGTGATTGCCGGCGGCATGGGCTTCATCGCCGCCGCCGTGCTGCTCGTGCTGTTCGCCTTCAGCCAGTCGGTCGCCTATTTCTACATGCCGGGCGATCTCGCCGGCAACCCGGTCGCACCCGGCACCCGCATCCGCCTCGGCGGGCTGGTGGGCGCCGGCAGCGTGCTGCGCGGCGAGGGCTCGGTCGTGCGGTTTGCCGTGACCGATCCGAGCGGTGAGATCGTCAACGTGCGCTACCAGGGCATCCTGCCCGACCTGTTCCGCGAGGGGCAGGGGGTGGTGACGGAAGGATCGTTCGAGGCCGGCAGCAATATCTTTACCGCCGATACCGTGCTGGCCAAGCATGACGAGACCTATATGCCCAAGGAAGTGGCCGACAAGCTGAAGGCCGAGGGCCTGTGGGAAGAGGGCAAGGGCGCCGCCCCGCAGGGCAAGGACGCCAAGGACCAGGGGGCGACGGGCCAGGAAGCGACGGGCCAGCAAGCCGGCGGCCAGGAAGCGAAGGCGACGCCATGATTATCGAGATCGGCCATTACGCGCTGGTTCTGGCGCTTGCCACGGCAATCGTGCTGTCGCTGGTGCCGGCCATCGGCGCGCGCCGCGGCGATGTTGCGATGATGGACGTGGCCCCGCTCGGCTCCGTCCTGCTCTTTGGCCTCGTCGCCTTCTCCTTCGGCGTCTTGACCTATGCCCATGTCGTCTCCGACTTCTCGGTGAAGAACGTCTGGGAGAACTCGCATTCGCTGGTGCCGCTGATCTACAAATATTCCGGCGTCTGGGGCAATCACGAGGGCTCGATGATGCTCTGGCTCCTGATCCTGGCGCTGTTCAGCGCGCTGGTCGCGCTCTTCGGCCGCAACCTGCCCGATACGCTGAAGGCCAATGTCCTGTCCGTCCAGGCCTGGATCTCGGTCGCCTTCATCCTTTTCATCCTGCTGACCTCCAATCCGTTCCTGCGCCTCGATCCGGCCCCGGCCGAGGGCCGGGACCTGAACCCGGTGCTGCAGGATGTCGGCCTCGCCATCCATCCGCCGCTGCTCTATCTCGGTTATGTCGGCTTCTCGGTCTGTTTCTCCTTTGCCGTCGCCGCCCTTCTTGACGGGCGCATTGATGCGGCCTGGGCGCGCTGGGTCAGGCCCTGGACGCTGGCCGCCTGGACCTTTCTGACGCTCGGCATCGCCATGGGCTCCTACTGGGCCTATTACGAACTCGGCTGGGGCGGCTGGTGGTTCTGGGACCCGGTGGAGAACGCCTCCTTCATGCCCTGGCTTGCCGGCACAGCACTTCTGCATTCGGCGCTCGTCATGGAAAAGCGCGAGGCGCTGAAGATCTGGACGGTGCTGCTTGCCATCCTCACCTTCTCGCTGTCGCTGATGGGCACCTTCCTGGTGCGCTCGGGCGTGCTCACCTCGGTGCATGCCTTTGCCAGCGACCCGAGCCGCGGCGTCTTCATCCTCTGCATCCTGCTGGTCTTCATCGGCGGGGCGCTGTCGCTCTTTGCCCTGCGCGCCCCGTTGCTCTCGGCCGGCGGCCTGTTTGCGCCGATCTCGCGCGAAGGCGCGCTCGTCGTCAACAACCTGATCCTGACGGTTGCCTGCGGCACGGTTCTGACCGGCACGCTCTATCCGCTGGTGCTGGAAACGCTGACCGGCGACAAGATCTCCGTCGGCCCGCCCTTCTTCAACCTGACCTTCGGCCTCTTGATGGCGCCGCTTCTGGTCGTCGTGCCCTTCGGGCCGCTGCTGGCCTGGAAGCGCGGCGACCTGCTCGGCGCCCTGCTGCGGCTCTATGTCGTGGCCGCTCTCGCCTTTGCCGCCGCGCTCGTCTTCTTCTATCTCGAACATGGCGGCCCGGTCATGGCCGTGCTCGGCCTTGCCGCCGGCCTGTTCCTGATCCTGGGCGCCGTTGCCGATCTCTGGTACCGCGCCGGCATCGGCAAGGTGAAGGCCGATATCGCCTGGCGGCGGCTCTCCGGCCTGCCGCGCTCGGCCTTCGGCACGGCGCTTGCCCATGCCGGGCTTGGCATCACCGTGCTTGGCATCGTCACTGTCACCACGTTTGCGACCGAGCATGTGATCGAGATGAAGCCCGGCCAGTCGGCGGAGGCCGGCGGCTACGGCATCGTCTTCGACGGCATGCAGCCGGCGACCGGCCCGAACTACACGGAAGAGCGCGGCCATTTCTCGATCCGCCGCGGCGGCGCGCAAGTCGCCGATACCTGGTCGGCCAAGCGGCTCTATACCGCAAGGCAGATGCCGACGACGGAAGCCGGCATCCTGACCTTCGGCCTCAGCCAGCTCTATGTCTCGCTCGGCGACGCCACCCATGACGGCGGCATCGTCGTGCGCATCTGGTGGAAGCCGTTCATCCTGTGCATCTGGGGCGGGGCGCTGGTCATGGCGCTCGGCGGTTTCGTCTCGCTCAGCGACCGGCGCCTGCGGGTCGGCGCCCCGAGCCGGAAGGCGAAGGCCGCCAAGGCTGCCCCCGCGATGGAGCCGGCGGAATGAGGCGCTTCCTCCAAATGTCGCGCCGTCTCTCCCGGCTCCTCCCCATCCTGGTCGTCCTTTTCGCCCCAATGTCCGCCTTCGCCGTCAACCCGGACGAAGTGCTTGCCGACCCGGCCCTTGAAGCCCGGGCGCGGGCGCTGTCGGCGGAACTGCGCTGCATGGTCTGCCAGAACCAGTCGATCGACGATTCCAATGCCGATCTTGCCAGAGACCTGCGCCTTCTCGTGCGCGAGCGCATCACCGACGGCGATACGGACGAGGAGGTGCTGGACTATATCGTCTCGCGCTACGGCGAGTTCGTGCTCTTGAAGCCGCGCGTCAGCCTGCGCACGCTGCTGCTCTGGGGCGCCCCGGTGCTGATGATCCTTGCCGGCGGCGCCTCCCTTATCGTCTTTGCCCGAAAGAGAGCCGGCAAGCCGACCGGCAGCAAGCTCACCGACGAAGAGCAGGCACGGCTTGCCGAGCTTCTGGATCCGACTCTGCGACTTTGACGGAGGTCAAGGCCCGTTCGTCCCGGCCGCCCTACTCTCATGGAACAAGAGGTTTCCGGAAGGGGAGGCGGAGCTATGCAGGCCAAGGACATTATGACGAGCGACGTGTTTTCGATCAGCCCAGCGGCGGGGATCCGTCATGCCGTCGCGGTGATGATGCAGAACAATATCAGCGGGCTGCCTGTCGTTGAAGACGGGGGGCGGATCTGCGGGATTGTGACCGAAGGCGACCTCCTGCTGCGCCGGGAGATCCGGCTTGCGCCGCGCAGCGCGCACCACGCGGAAGTTACGTCCGATGTCGATCTCGACCGCTACATTCGCGGCAACGGCTGGTCCGTCAGGGATATCATGTCACGCGATGTCATCGTCGCCGGTCCGGACAGCGAGGTTTCGGATATTGCCGAAAGCCTTGAGGTGCATCGCATCAAGCGCATCCCGATCGTCGAGGGCGGGCGGCTCGTCGGGATTGTCAGCCGGCGCGATATCCTCGCTTTGATAACGGACGCGCCGACGCTCAGATTGCCACGCGAGGATGACGCGATCCTCCTGGCGGTTCGCACGCGCCTGAAATACGATCTCGGCCTGACGCCGCAACGGATACGCGTCTCCGTTCGCAACGGGCAGATCACGCTCGAAGGGAATTTGGAAAGCGATCTGCAGCGCCGTGCCGTGCTGGCGCTTGTCGAAAACCTCGGGTTGGGAGGCTGCCTTGATCGGTTGCAGATTGCCGCAGATCCGGGTCTGGAAGATTGGTCGCAACAGGCCTGAGCCCGGGCCGCAGCCCCGGCACTTCCGATCGGCGGCCGGCGGCCAATGCTTGCCGGGCGCTGCACCGATGCGGGCCAACCTGCCTGAACGGCGTGCGGCCATCGCTATGGGCACGCCATAGGCACCCGGTCCATCAGCTCCGTTCGGACTGATTCAAGGACAGCGTGGGGGCTGTTGCCGCGCGCGAGGACGGTGTTTCCGGCGAATTATCGCCCGTCAGCATGAGGGGCCGCGCGATGCCTGATCTTCGCGACGACCTCGACTTGCCGGCGATAGGCGCGGCCACGAAACCAGGTCGTCACGCTGATGGCGGTCATGGTGGCGAAGGCGACGGCATAGGCGGCCAGCACATATTCCTGATGTGTCATCTCAGTTTGCCCTTTCTGTTGCGGCCCGTGCGGCCAGGCGGTGATGCGACATGAGCTTTCGCCGCCAGATTTCGTTCCTGATCGAGGCGATGTGGAGGGTGAAAAAGAGTGCCGTAAAGGCCAGGCCCATCGTCAGCAGCGGGCGAAGGAATTCGATATCCAGGGCGGGGCCATCCAGCCTGAGCACGCTCGCCGGCTGGTGCAGCGTGTTCCACCAGTCGACAGAGAACTTGATGACGGGAATGTTGACGAAGCCCACGACAACGAGAACGGCCGTGATACGGGCAGCACGCGTCGGCTCGTCGATGGCACGGTTGATCGCCAGCAGTCCGAGATACATGAGGAAAAGCACGAACATCGAGGTCAGGCGCGCATCCCAGACCCACCAGGTGCCCCACATCGGCTTGCCCCAGATCGCGCCCGTCACAAGCGACACGAAGGTAAAGGCCGCACCGATTGGCGCCGCGGCGCGGGCGGCGACATCGGCCAGCGGATGGCGCCATACGAGAGAGCCGATGGCGTTTGCCGTCATCACCGCATAGCAGAACATTGCCATCCAGGCCGCCGGAACATGCACATACATGATCCTGACAGTCTCACCCTGCTGGTAGTCTCCATCGGAGACGAAACTCAGATAGAGGCCGATGACGAAACAGAGGGCGGTGAGCGTCGAAAGGCCGGGCAATATCCGGTCGGCGAACGCCAGGAACCTGGCGGGCTGCGCAAGGCTGGCGATGTTGTCTTTGATGCGTCCGGCATAGGTCATGGCCTGCTCTAGCGCCCAACACCGCCAGATTAATTGACCCGGATCAAACTGCGGTCATGCGCCTCTCATTCGCTCGGCCGACATCAGGGTTCGAGGTAGGGGCAGCGAAGCCTTTCGCTGCATGTTGCTGAGACCTTGTGCCGCGGCAGCGCTCCGGCTCAACCGGTCGATAATTGATCGCGGTCAAAGACGATCGTCGCGCAATGTCAAAAAAAGGGGGCATTCCAGTTCAGGAGACCCTCATCTTGATGATTGCCGCGCACGACCGAACCGCCGCTCCCCCTCCCGGCGCGATTGCGGGTTCCCACCCGCGCTCCGGGAAAAAGAAGCCGGCCGTTTCCGGCCTTCTCCGATTGCTGCCCCTGCTGCGGCCCCACCGGGGTCTTCTGCTGTGGGCGCTCGTCTCGTTGGCTGCTGCAGCCATGATCTCGCTTGCGCTGCCGATGGCGGTCCGCCGGATGATCGACCATGGATTCGGTCAGTCCGACGGCGGTTTCGTCAACAGCTATTTCCTGATGCTTCTTGCTCTCGCCGTCGCGCTCGCCATAACAAGCGCCTGCCGGTACTATTTCGTCACGACGCTTGGCGAACGCATCGTCAGCGACCTGCGTGTGAAAACCTTCCGGAACGTGACACGCCTGCCGGCTCGCTTTTTTGACGCCAACAAGTCCGGCGATATCGCATCCCGGCTGACGGCTGACGCTGCGCAGATCAAGTCCGCATTGAACCTTGCCGCGTCGGTGGCCCTGCGCAATTCGCTGCTGTGCCTGGGCGCTCTGGCGATGATGTTCGTCACGAGCCCGGGATTGTCCGCCATTACTTTGGGCGCCATCCCGCTCGTCATTGCGCCGCTCGTTCTTTTCGGTCGCTCGGTTCGCAGAAAATCGCGGGCGGCGCAGGACACGCTTGCGATCGCGTCGGCCTTCGCCAGCGAGATGATCGCCGGCAGCCGAACGATGCAGGCTTTCAACGGGGAGGCGGCGGCGAGCGAGAGATATGCACGCGAGGTCGAGACCTCCTACCGCAGCGCCGTCCACGCCGCCCGCTCCCGCGCGCTGCTGACCGCCGTCGCCATTGCCCTCATTTTCGGAAGCGTCGTCGGGGTTCTCTGGATCGGCGCCCACAACCTGCTGTCCGGTACGCTTTCGGCCGGGAGCCTCAGCCAGTTCCTGCTCTATTCCGTCATTGCCGCTGGCTCGCTGGGCTCGCTCTCGGAAGTCTGGGGCGAGCTGGCGCAGGCGGCAGGTTCGGCCGAACGCCTTTTCGAGCTGCTCGATGAAGATAGCGGCGAAAGCGAGCCGGTCTCGCAAACTGCGCTCAGCCGGCCCGCCGCAGGCGCAATCGAAATCCGGGACCTGCATTTCGCCTATCCGGGGGCTCCTGACAAGGAGGTTCTTGCGGGCCTGTCGATGAGTGTCCGGCCCGGAGAGACGGTGGCGCTTGTGGGCGCTTCCGGCTCCGGCAAGAGCACGATCTTCTCGCTGCTGCTCGGCTTCTACCCGGATTATTCCGGCAAGATCTCGCTCGATGGCTGCGATATCCGCACAACCGCGGCCTCGGCCGTTCGAGGCGAAATAGCCGTCGTGCCGCAGGACGTGACAATCTTTGCGACGACCATCGCTGAGAATATCGGCCTTGGACGCCCCGACGCCTCAGACGAAGAAATCGCGGCGGCTGCGGCCGCGGCACGGGCGCATGGATTTATCTCCGAACTGCCGGACGGCTATCGTAGCGTGGTCGGCGAGCGCGGTCTCACCCTGTCGGGTGGGCAGCGGCAAAGACTGGCGATCGCCCGCGCGGTCCTGAAGAACGCGCCGGTCCTTCTGCTGGACGAGGCCACGGCATCTCTCGATGCAGAAAACGAAATGCTTGTGCAGAAAGGGCTCGACGATCTGATGTGCAACCGCACGACGATCGTGATCGCGCATCGCCTTGCCACTGTGCTCAAGGCGGATCGAATCCTGGTGATCGACGGCGGGCGGGTGATCGAGGAGGGAACACACGCCGCGCTGATCCGCCAGGGCGGAACCTATTCCAAGCTTGCCGAACTGCAGTTCGATCTCACGGAGGCGACGGCGCTCACGGGGCACGCGGCATGAGCCTTGCGGCGACAGGTATCTGCGATGTGCGGCCTGTCGCCTGCACCAGGGCCGGTCATTCCGCTGATCGGCCCGGAACCCAGGCTCTTCGGATATGAATAAGGTTGACAAGTAACCCTTTAGATGAGAACAAAAAGAGAACTATTGGGAAGGCGGTTATTCATGATACGTTTCGCGCCGAAGACTACTCCGGCAATCAAAATTGCAAAGCCGAATACCGACATCGAGCTGGCGGATTCCATCGCCGCCGTCCAGAAAGTGGCCGATGACGCGAACAGGCAGGCCGATCCGGCGACGGGCGAACCTGCAGCAATATTACTCCTTGAGTTATCGGGGGAGCCCGCTCCAAAAGTCAGAAAGACGGGCTCCAGGAAGCGCAGAGAGGCTGGAAACCCGACGCGGCTTGAAACGGGCAACCGGGGTCATGATCGAAACGCCGGTGATTTGCTGCTCGACCTCTGACGACAGGTTTCCAGCACCAGTGCCGAAGGTTTGGCTACGTCACGCCGCCGCCGCGGCGTGACCTGCGGTCAATTCCAGCTCGCAAAGCTCGTCGATGGTCTGGCGTCGGCGGATCAGCCGGGAATTTGCCCCGTCGATGAGATATTCGGCAGCGTGAAGCCGGCTGTTGTAGTTCGACGACATCGACGCGCCATAGGCGCCTGTCCCGTGGAAGACGAGGAAGTCGCCGACCTCGGCATGAGACAGCGGCCGTGTCTCGACCACGCCGTCGGCCCCTTGCGTGAAGACGTCTCCCGATTCGCAGAGCGGTCCTGCTACGACAGTGGGGCGCGGTTCGGACGAGCTTAGGTCTCGGCCGTCGTGAGGCAGCACCGATATCCCGTGATAGCTGCCATAGAGGGCAGGGCGCATCAGGTCGTTGAAACCTGCATCCACGAGAGTGAAGTGATTTCGGCCAGCCTGTTTTGTCGCGCGGACCTCGGCCAGCAGCACACCGGCTTCTGCCACGAGGAAACGTCCAGGCTCGATCTCCAGGCGCACGGCATGGCCGAGCCTGCTTTCCGCCTGTCTGCGCACGCTGTCCCACAGGCTGAAATAATGCGCGGTATCGATTGCCTTGTCCCCGTCGCGATAGGGAACGGAAAGGCCACCGCCTGCCGAGATCGCCTCGATGTCGTGATCCAGACTGTTGAGCAGGCCGGTCATCGCGTGACAGACCTGTTCGAGATGGCCGTAATCGACGCCGGAACCGATATGGAGATGAAGCCCGACGAGATGCAGGCGATAACGGCGGACCAGGTCGATGGCGTGGCCGAGTTCCGTATGCCAGATGCCGTGCTTGCTGTTTTCTCCGCCCGTATTTGTCTTGTTGCTGTGGCCGTGGCCGAAGCCGGGATTGACGCGCAGCCAGACGCGATGACCGGGCGAAAGCTGGCCGAGCTGGTGCAGCATGTCGATGGAGCCGGCATTGACTTCGAACTTGTCGTTGACGACGCGGCGCAGGGTCGGGCGGTCGAAAATGTCGGCAGTGTAGACGATCCCTGCCGCGCCTGAAACGGTCGAACCGGCAGAAAACCCGGCCCGCTGCGCGCGCTCGATTTCACCAAGGGATACGGAGTCCACCAGCACGCCCGCCTCCCGCATGAGGGAGAGGATGTGGATATTGGAGCACGCCTTCTGCGCATAGCGGATCACATCGAACGCCCCAAGCTGCCTTATCCGCTCACGGATCGTCGAAGCGTCGTAAATCCACAAGGGCGTCCCGTATCGATGGGCGAGGGCAATAAGGTCATTGGCGGGGGTGAAGGGCATGGTACGGCTTATCCATAGGGCGGCCCTTCGAACCGGGAGATCGTTTCAGCTGGGCAATGCGGTTTTCGCAAAAGGGTTGACCACGAAACCGGCCATATGAAAAATATCAATTTTTCCAGTCCGCATTCAATTCCGATATGAGGTGGCATGGCCGTTACCCTTCGGCATATCGAAGTCTTCAGGGCGGTGATGATGACGGGCAGCGTCACGGATGCGGCCGCGATGCTGAATACGTCACAACCGACGATCAGCCGCGAACTGGCGCGCTTCGAGCATCTGATCCAGATGCAGCTTTTTGAGCGCATACGCGGCCGGCTGCGCCCGACCGCGCATGCCCTGCAATTGTTCGAGGAAGTGCAACGCGCCTATTTCGGGCTGGATCGCATCCTCGATACAGCGGCGTCGCTGCGCCAGTTCGAGCAGGGACAGCTTTCCATCGTATGCCTGCCGGTCTTTTCTCAATCGCTCCTGCCGCAGACATGCCGGCGTTTCATCGAGCGCTTCCCGAACGTGGGCGTCAGTATCGTTCCGCAGGAATCCCCTCTGCTGGAGGAATGGCTGTCGGCGCAACGTTATGACTTCGGGCTGACCGAGGTCGGCCACGCCCCTCAGGGCACGGAGGCGACCCCACTCATGACGCTCGACGAGATCTGCGTGTTGCCGGAGGCTCATCCGCTTCTGGCAAAGGCCGTTCTGTCGCCCGGCGATTTCGAAGGGCAATCCTTTGTCAGCCTGTCGGCGACGGACAGCTACAGGCAGCAGATTGATCAGATTTTTCGAAATGCCGGCATCGCCAGGCGCATGGTCGTCGAGACCCACAGCGCGGCATCCGTCTGCTCGATGGTGCGGGAGGGAATTGGCCTGGCCATCGTCAACCCCCTGACGGCCCTGGATTTTTCCGGCAACGGTGTTCACCTTCGCCGGCTGTCGTTCTCGGTCCCGTTTTCCGTCAACATCGTGCGGCCGATCCATCGGCCGCAGTCGCAACTGGTCGAGCTATTCGGGGGCGAACTGGCCCGGCAGGCCCGGCAGATCGAAACCCGGCTTGCCGCCCTCATTGGCCCTCGCTGACCGCCGACACCCTGTTGCACCTCGTCAGTTCAGCACCGGTTCTCCAGCGGTGATACGCTGCTCGCCTTCGTCAAACAGATGAACAGAATCGTGGAGCGGAGCGATGCGCAGAACATCGCCGGGGGCAGCTCTGATCCGCTCCCGGAACACGCAGCTGATCGTCTGCGCGCCAAGACGGGCGATCACCAATGTCTCGGACCCTGTCGGCTCGACAACGGCGGTCGTCACCTCGATGCCGTTGGGATCGAGCGTGATGTGTTCGGGGCGAATGCCGTAGGTGACGGCGCCGGACGGGTGCCGCTCGCTCGGCAGGACAAGCCCGTCTGCGGTCCGGAAACCTTCATTCGTCATGGTCCCCCTGATGAAGTTCATGGCGGGAGAGCCGATGAAGCCGGCAACGAAGAGGTTGTTCGGGCGATCGTAAAGTTCGAGCGGAGAACCGGATTGTTCGATCAGGCCGTCCTTCATCACGACGATCTTGTCTGCCATCGTCATCGCCTCGATCTGATCGTGGGTGACGTAGATCGTCGTGGTCTTCAGCCGCTGATGCAGTTCCTTGATCTCGGAGCGCATCTGCACGCGCAGCTTGGCATCCAGGTTCGACAGGGGCTCGTCGAACAGGAAGACGGCGGGATCGCGAACGATCGCGCGTCCCATGGCGACGCGCTGCCGCTGGCCGCCCGACAGCTGCTTCGGATAGCGCTCGAGAAGCGCCTCCAGCCCGAGGATCTTGGCGGCATTGCCGACGCGCCTGTCGATCTCGGTCTTCGGCATGCGCTTCAGCCGCAACGAGAAGCCCATATTCCTGGCGACCGTCATGTGCGGATAAAGCGCGTAGTTCTGGAACACCATGGCGATGTCGCGATCCTTCGGTGCCAGCTCGTTGACGATATGCGCGCCGATCTGGATCTCGCCGGAGCTAATGTCTTCCAGGCCGGCGATCATTCTGAGCAGGGTGGATTTGCCGCAGCCCGAGGGACCGACGAGCACGACGAACTCGCCGTCGCGGATATCGACCGAGACACCTTTGATGGCTTTGAACGCGCCGTAGTCCTTGCGCGCATTGTTCACTCTCACATGGGCCATTTCCGTCCTCCCGGGGCGCTCTCAAAGCTTGTCCAAGACGTTTCTGAGGTAGGCGAGCCCGAGGCGCTCACCTTCTTTTCTGGCCTCGAGATCCTTGCCCGGCCATCCGTGGGCGGCGTCCTCGTGCTCGATCGAAAGCGTGCCGTCAAAGCCGCCGGCGCGGGCCTGGCGCAGGAAGCGGGGCCAGTCGAGCAGGCCCTGGCCCGGCAGCTTGTACTGCCACCAGCCCCTGCCGTGGTAGCCGACCGCCTGCTGGGCGGCTGCATCGATGGCCGTATCCTTGGCGTGGAGAATGGCGATGCGATCCTTGACTGCCTCCATCGCGGCATAGGGATCGACGCCGATACGAATGAGGTGCGACGGGTCGAACTCGAGAGCGAAGCGCCGGTCGGGTATGCGCTTGAAGAGCGCCTGCCAGCCTTTCGGCGTGGTGCCGATGAAATTGTCCTTCGGCCCCGGCCAGTTTTCGATCGCGAAGGTGAGGCCGCTTGACGTCGTGCGGGCAATCAATCGGTTGGCGAAATCGGCGAAATCATCGTAGTTGGTCTCCTCGTCGGCACTGTCGTCGCGGCCGGGAAAAATCACGAAGATCGGCACTCCTGCCTCGCCGATCGCCTCCGCAAATTCCTCCGTTCGGGTGCGAAGTTCACCGCGCTTTGTGCGATCGGAATCGAGCTGGTTGCCGAAATAGGTAATCGAGGAGACGAAGAGGTTCCGGTCCCGGGCGAGTGCCACCGCAGCCCGCACCCTGTCCGGCGTCCTGATGTGGCCGCCGACGTCGATTTCGATCGCGTCGAAACGGGCCGACGCCGCAAAATCCACCACTTCCTCAAGTGGCCGGTCGTTGAATGTCGACGTATAAAAGCCAATCCTCATCAAAATCCTCCCAGTGCCTTGCCGGCGGTTTCAATTGTTCAGGCGATCCATGAATTTGAGGGGCGAGCGGGTGCGCTGAACGGCGTCGGCCGATGCCAGCATCAGGGCCGCGGCCATCGGCATCGCTGCCGCACCGAGCGCCGAAGCGTCCTCGCCGAGCGAAGCGCGATGCAGCGAGGGCAAGGTGGTGTCTGCGGCCGTCAGATGTTCGTGAACGTAGCGCAGCAGCTCGTCGATCATGCGGATCGGCAATCGGCCGCCGATGATGATGGCGTCGGGATCGACGATCATGCCGATATGCTTGACGGCAACGGCAAGATGCGCGCTCATCTCCTTCAGCCATTTCGAAACGAGCGCCCTGCCATGCGCGTCAAGGGCCAGCAGGTCCTGGGGCACGCTTGCGCGGATGCCGTGTTCGGCCAGGAACTTGTAGAGGAAGAAGATCGTCACCATCTCGCCCAGAAGATCGACCTTCGGTGCCGCCTTGTCCCGATCGTCGGCGATCGGCAGCCAGCCGATTTCGCCGCTGAGCGCCATGGCGCCGCGATGGCCGTTGCCGTCGAGCACGAGGCCTCCGCCAAGGCAGGCGTTGATGGCGATGTAAAAGAAGCTGCGGCTTTCCGACCCGAGGCCGTAATCGAGTTCCGCAAGTGCCGCGGCATTGGTCTCGTTCTCGATGAAGACCGGGTGCTGCGTCAGGTTTTCCAGCGCTGCACGGACGTCGAATTCCATCCATTCCGAGTAGTCGTCGGGCATGCCGAGGAAGCTGATCTCGCCGAGCCAGTCCGGCATGGCGAGCCCGATGCCGGCCAGATGCGCGTCGTCGATCAGGCGGCTTCGCTGGAAGTGGGAGATCGCATCGGCCGTCAGCTGCATGAATTCGGCCGGTCGCACATAGCGCTTTTCGTGGTGCACGCGGGCGCGCACGTTGCCGACCGCATCGACGGCGACAATCGTCAGATGGTCGCGATCGATGTTGATGCCGATTGCATAGAATGCATCGGGGTTGATCTCGAGCTCGATTGCCGGCTGGCCCCGGAGCCCATGGCGCCGGCGCGCCTCGATGATCAGGCCCTCGTCGAGCAGGCGGTCCACGATGCGGGCGATCGCCGGTTTGGTAAAGCCGGTCTGCCGGGCAATCTCGGCACGCGAGATCGGCGCCTGCCGATGGATGCAGCGCAGAACGACGGCTCTGTTGTGTTCGCCCGCATCCTCGACATTGGCCCCCGTCAGGTCGGGAGACAGTCTGGCGCCGGTTGTCTGGTTCATGGTCGGGATCCTCTATCTGCCACGCACATGCAAGCCGGCCTCATCCTTTCACTGCGCCGCTGGTCATGGCACCAAGGATCAGCCGCTGGAGCGACAGGAAGGCCACGATCGCCGGCACGACGGAGATCAGGCAGGCGGCCGCAAGCAGCTGGATGGACGAGTCGGTCTGCATGCCACGGAAGTTAAAGATCCCGACGCCGATCGGCATCAGATTGTTTTGCGTGAGCAGCAGAAAAGGCACGAGGAACTGCGACCAGCCGGCAATCACGGTGATGATGAAGACGGAAGCGATGCCCGGCGCCGAAAGCGGCAGGACGATCCGCCAGAAGACCGAGAACCGGTTGCAGCCGTCGATCATGGCTGCCTCGTCGAGGCTGCGCGGAATGCCGTCTATCGTGCTTTTCAGCAGCCAGGTCGCAAGCGGCACGCCGAGCGCGATATAGACCATCGTGACGGCGAAATGCGTGTCGAGCAAGCCGAGACGGTTCATGTAGCGGTAGAGCGGCACCATGATGACCAGCGGCGAGATCATCTGGAACAGCAGGAGCCCCATCATCGACAGGCCCTTGCCGCGGAACTGGAAGCGGGAAAATGCATAAGCCGCAGGCAGGGCGACGATCAGCACGCCGAAACCGCTGAAGGCAGCAAGCTTCAGCCCGTTCCAGAGATAGATCGGGAAGTAGCTGTTGTTGAGCACGGTGACGAAGTTGTCGATGGTCGGATTGTGCGGGATGTAGCGCGCCACGCCGCGATAGATTTCCCGCCTGTCACGCAAGGCCATCGACAGGAGATAGGAGAGGGGGCCGGCGAAGAAGATGAACATCGCCAGCATGAAGAGGTAGCTCAGGAAATCGCCGAAGCGCGTGCCGGTGCGCCTGCTCATTGCTCCTCCTCCTTCGGCAGGAACGATGCGTAAACGAAGGCAAGCCCGAGGCTGATGATCAGCATCAGCACGGAGAGCACGCTGCCGCCGGAAAGATCGTAATTGCGGAAGACGATATTGAACACGTAAAGCGAGATCACCTCGGTCGCCCGCCCCGGACCGCCGCCGGTCAGCGTGATGATCGCGTCGAAAGTGTTGAGCGTCATGATCGTGATGAGGATCATGTTGACCAGCATGGCGGCGCGCAGCTGCGGGAGAGTGATGAAGAGGAACTGTTGCGAACCTGTCGCGCCGTCGACATCCGCCGCCTCGTAAAGGGACGGGTCGATCGATTTCAGGGCTGCGTACATGACCACCATCGAGAAGGCCGTGCCGCGCCAGATATTGGAAATCAGCGCCGACCACGGCGCGATCGCCGGATCGGATAGCCAGGCGACCGTCGGCAGGTGCATAAGCCGCAAGATGCTGTTCAACGCCCCGTAGGGAGCTTCGGAAAACAGCATCTGCCAGATGATGCCGCCGGCAATGCCGGGCACGACCCAGGCAACGAGCGCCGTGGTGCGCAGGATCGTCGTGCCGAACAGGCCGCGTTTTTCGCCTCTGATGACAACGACGGCAACGGCGAGACCGAATATCTGCTGTCCGATGACGCTGCCGCCCACGAAGATGAGCGTGGCCCATAGGATGTCGGGCAGCTGCGGCGAACTCAGCGCGTTCGAGATCGTGCCGAGCGTATAGACCGGATTGTCGCCGATCAGGGTCGCATTGGTGAACGACAGGCGAAACACGTCGATCACGGGATAGAGATAGAAGATGCCGATGACGATGATCACGGGCATGATCCAGGGCAAGGGTGCCCCGGCAAAACGGCGCATGAACGATCTGCTGTGAGGCGGGCTGGCAGCCTCGATGGCGATGGGGCTCATTGGGCTTCTCTGTCCGGGTTTGACATGACCGGCGACGCCCGTCATGGGCGCCGCCGCAATCTCAATCGTTAGAGACGCTTGTATGCCTCCATCGTCGCGTTGAACGCCGCGTCCAGAGCCTCTTCCGGCTTCTTGGTGCCGGAAAGGACGTCGCCCATCATGATCTGGATCTGGTTGGAGATTTCCGGATAGATCGGAGCGCCCGGACGGGCCTGGCCGTTGACGAGAGCTGCGGCAAAGGTCTTGTTGGCCTCGGTTGCGAAGACATCATATTTGTCGAAGAGCGACTTGCGCGTCGGCAGCTGCTGCTGCAGCGCATTGGCCGGTCCCATATAGACTTCGCGGGCAAGGTTGGCGCACATCTCCACCTTGTCCTTGTCCTTGCTGAACGAGGCGATCGTCCATCCGCCGGTGCCGGTGGAGCGCTGGTCTGCGGTCGGGCCGGGGATCGGCGAGAAGGTCCAGTTCTTGAACTCGTCTTCGTCGAGCGTGACCTTCAGCTGGGCATATTGCCAGTTGCCGCCTATGAAGAGAGCGGTGGTTCCGGCAGCTGCCGCGGCGTTGAGGTCGTCATAGTTTCCGATGGTCGTCACGCGCTTGGGTGCGGCACCGGAATCGACCAGATCCTTGTAGTAATTCAGGGCCTTCAGGAATTTCTCCTTGTTTTCGCCCTCGCCGAAGATGGGCTTGCCGGAATCGTCGACAAGCTTGCCGCCGAGCGCCCAATAGTTGGCCAGCCAGTCGAAGGTGGATCCTTCGTAGCGGCCGGCGTTGAAGAGGATGCCTTCCATGCCCTGTTCGACGGAGGAAAGCCCGGCCTTCTTCAGGTCATCCCAGGTCTGCGGCGCGTCGGCAACGATGGATTTGTTGCGGTAGAGAACACGAAGGTCCGTGTCCCACCACCATGCACGGATTGTCTGGTCCTTGTCGGTGATGCCGTTGCGGATGAAGGGGAAGAGGTCGGCGATTTCCTCCTTCGAGAAATAGGGCGTGAAGTCGGCGAGCACATGGTTGACCATGAACTGCGAGAGCACGAAGGAGTCGACCGCAGCACAATCCGGAGCGTTGCCGGCCTTGGCCTGCTCCAGCATCTTGGCCTGTTCGGTGCCGATATCGGCCGACATGAACTGCATCTGCAGTTTCCAGTCGGGATGCTTCTTGATGAACTCGACGAAGAGTTTCTGGTAGCCTTCGGCGATTGCCGGGTCGGCATTGTTGGGGCTGTCGTTGGTGAGCCGGACGACCAGGGTTTTCGGGGCGTCGGCAGCCCCGATCCTGTCCTTTGTCGCGAGTTCCTGGGCAAATGCGGCAGGCACTGAAAATAACATTGTGCTCAGCGCTAACGCGCTGATGAACGCTCTCTTCATGATGGGTCTCCTCCCCATTTTAAACGGATACAGCCTGGTGGTCGGTTGACCTCTCCTCATTTCCATGCTGCATTAATTAGATTAAGTTACTTTGATTTGATGTCAAGCCGCAGCTTGGGAGGAATGAGATGCTGGCGACATTCAACACAAGTTAGCGAACCGCAGCCGCACGTCCCGATCACAAGAAAATCGAGCCATTTCGGGCACCCGCAATGGCACGGTGAGGTTTTGCCTCGGCTACGTGAGGATAGCCGAACCTGACATCCATGGAGGATCAGATGCGTTTACTCATTCTCGGCACTGGTGGAATGGCCAACCAGCATGCCGCAAATTTCAAGGCGATCGAAGGCGTCAGCGTGGTGGGCGGGGTCGATGTCGTGCCCGAACGGCTGGCAGCCTTTTGCTCCGAACACGGTATCCCGAACCACTTCGGCTCGCTCGAGGAGGCGCTGGCCTGGGGCGAGTTCGACGCCGTCGCCAACGTCACGCCCGACCGCATTCACCACCCGACGACGCTTCAGGCGATCGCGGCGGGAAAGCATGTGTTCTGCGAAAAGCCGCTGGCGACCGATGCCACCAAGGCGATGGAAATGACCGATGCGATCGAGAAAGCCGGCAAGGTCGGCATGGTCAACTTCACCTATCGCAATTCGCCCGCCCTGCAGAAGGGCCGGCAGATGGTGCTCGCCGGCGAGATCGGCGCGGTCAGGCATGTCGAGGCGTCACATCTGCAGAGCTGGCTCGTCGGCCGTCATTGGGGCGATTGGAAAACCGAGAGCAAATGGCTGTGGCGCCTGAGCAAGAAACACGGTTCGAATGGCGCGCTTGGCGATATCGGCATCCATATCGTCGATTTCGCGTCCTACGGTTCGGGGCTGGACGTCGCCCATGTCTTTGCCCGGCTCAAGACATTCAACAAGGCGCCGGGTGACAAGATCGGCGAATATGACCTGGACGCGAATGACAGTTTCACGATGAATGTCGATTTCACCACAGGGGCGATCGGCACAATCCAGGCGACGCGCACCGCCGCCGGCCAGATGGATCAGCTGCGTCTCCGGGTCTATGGCGAAACCGGCTCGATCGAGATGATCTACGATACTGGAAAATCGACGCTTCGCGCCTGCCTCGGCGAAGACGTTCACACCGCCACATGGCGCGATATTCCCTTCGATCCCGTCGAGACCAACTACCAGCGTTTCGTGCAGGCTGTCAGGGCGGGCAAGACGCAGGAACCTTCGTTCCGTCGCGCGGCGAATATCCAGAAAGTGCTCGACAAGGCACTGGCTTCCGATATCAGCCACGCCGACGAGGCGCTTGTCTGATCGGATACTCGGACATCAGGCAGAGACCGGCGGCAGCAGGGTGTTGAGGAAAGGCAGCAATGCCGCCCCCAGCGCCACGCCGCCGCCGCTGAAGCTTGCCGGTTTCATCGGCGAAATCCATGGTGTCAGGAACGGTCGCTTGGACGTGTCGCGCCGTTCGACGGAAAGCTGGTGGATCAGCGCTTCGATGACGCTTCGCGGCAGGTCGCTGCCGATCATGATGACACCAGGGGCAATGAAACCGGCCATGGCGATGATCGGGTCGAGAAGGTGGCTGGCCGCCTCGCGGATCCACTGCGTCAACTGGGGGGAAGACGGTTCCGCGCCCGCAATGAGGCGCCGGAACTCCTCGTCGCTGATCAGGGCGCGCAGGGCGCCGAAGCCGACCACGCTGTTCAGCCGGACATTGTCGGGACCGGTCAGCATCTCGCCGATACTGCCGGCGCGTCCGTGAACGCCGGAATAGGGGATGCCGCGAACGAGGAAGCCGGCCTGGACGTCTTCGTCGATGATGATCATTGCCAGCCCACCTTCAGGCGCGGGCGCGCCGATGGTGCGCTCGGCAAGCAGGCTTGCGGTGCACTCGTTCTCCACATGTATGCGTGCAAGCGTCGAGGTCGCGTTGAGTTCCTCGCCTTCCTGTGGGGTCCAATCGTTGGACCCAATCCCCAGGCCGATGATCGGCAGGCCGGCATGACGGCTCGCCATGGCCTGGGTGGCCGAGACGATTGACGGCACTCTCGCGGTCGGGGAAAGCGGAAAATATTCGCGATCATGGACCTGGCCGCTGAGATCGATCAGCACGGCTTCGCCCCTGCTCTGGCGGACCCTGACGCCGATCGAGAACGCACCATCCGGGCGCAGGGCGAATTCGGCGGCGGTTGCGCCGCTGCCCGCGCCGTTGCGGCGGTGCGACGTCACCAGGCCTTCATCGCTGAGCCGGCGTAGAATATTGGTGATGCCAGGGCCGGTAAGACCCGAGTGCTGGCCGAGTTCCATGCGGGTCAAAGGGCCGTGCCGGCGGATGGCTTCCAGGATGACGCGGATATTTCTGTCGGCGATTTCTCCCGATCGCAGACCGATTGTCTTACCCCGCGTAACAGCCGTTTCCTCTGCCTGACGTCGCCGCGGCCCGGATCGAAGATACCGCATTATCGTCTTCCCTCAGCACCATGACGCTTGTGTATCACAGGGTGTCGACGCCCCTAACCGTTTTCATTTTTGGAAGATAAGCCATTAATTCTATTGGGGCACAAATCGAAGTCTCCCGGACACATTTTCCAAATGTCCCCATAAGTCGTTTGCAAAAAAATACCATCCGGACACGCGATACAAAAAGCCCGCCACTGCCGGGTTTTCTTTAAAGCAGATTTTCAGACTGTAGATCGGTTTTCGAGACGCGGGCATCTGGGACTTCGGCTCGATCGGCCTGCTTGGAGATCGATTGCGGCGACGTTGCTGGCGGGTGCGCGGTGTCATCACTCTTCTGGGCGCGTTCGCATTGCCTCTCGTTCTCGGCAACGGCGCTCCCCTTCCAGCGCGAGATCTGGCGATCCTTGTCGCTGCCCCGCGTCGTCTTGTCGCTCATCATCGCCAATCTCGGGAGACGGGGATAAATGAGCCCAGTTGGGGGGCGATCTTGCAAGATCGTACGCTGGAGACGCACGCGCAGGATCGACCAAACGGATGGCGGCGGCCGTCGGCGAGGGAGCCGCGGTCATCTGTCAAATTCAGCAGGCGCTGAAGTTTCTCGACGTCGTGACATGATTTTTTTGTTGACCTCGACCGACCGGCCGATCGAAGAAATCTGCTTAAGCGAAATATTTCTGAGAATATAACGAATTGCATGCAGCGGGCTGTCCTGATAGGGAGCGGCATCTTCATCAGGGGAAAATCAATGCTAGCTCGCCTCGTTTCCATTGCGAAAATCGCAGTCGCCGCCGGTGGCCTGTTGTTCGCCGTACCCGCCTGGGCCGATCATATCGTTACCGATCAGATCGGCCGCCAGGTGCATGTGCCGGATGTCGTGAACCGAGTCGTCATACTGCAGCACCAGACGCTCAACATCGCGGTGCAGCTCGGCGCGATGGACAAGGTTGTCGGCGTTCTGGACGAGTGGAAGAAACAGCTGGGTGCCAACTATGTCCGCCTTGCGCCGCAACTGCCCGGCCTCCCGACGCCGGGTGGCCTCACCAAGGTCAATATCGAAGAACTCCTCAAGCTGAAACCAGACGTGGTCTTCGTCACGAACTACACCCCGGCCGACATGGTCAAGCAAATCGAGGACTCGGGCCTTGCGGTCGTCGCCATTTCCCTGCTCGATGTGCCGCATGAGGAGGCGGTGAAGATGAACCCTTCGGTGAAGGACGAGCCAGCGGCAATTGATGCCGGATTTGCGAGCGGAGTGAGACTCATCGCCGACATCCTGGGCGAAAAGGACAAAGGCGAAGATATGATCGCCGTCACCAAGAAGGCACGAGCGCTGGTGGCGGAGCGTCTGGCCGATGTTCCCCAGGAAAAACGAGTGGCGGTCTATATGGCGAACCCGGATCTCTCCACGTACGGGCACGGCAAATATACTGGCCTTATGATGGAGCGCGCAGGTGCCCGCAACGTCGCGAACGAGATCGCGGGCTTCAAGCAGGTGACGATGGAGGATGTCCTCAAATGGGATCCGGCGGTTATTTTCGTGCAGGAGCGCTACCCCGACGTCGTCACCGAAATCAAGAATACCGCGTCATGGCAGACGATCGACGCCGTCAAGAATGGCCGCATATATCTCATGCCGGAATACGCCAAGGCATGGGGCTATCCGATGCCGGAAGCGATGGCTCTTGGCGAATTGTGGATGGCGCAGAAGCTTTATCCCGATCGGTTCAAGGACATCGACATGCAGAAAGAAGCCGACGCGTATTATAAGGAATTCTACCACACCGACTATCGCGCCACGCACTGATGGAAGACGACGAATTTCCGCGACGCCCGCCCGGCGTCGCGATCGCCATACTCGCTGCTTTCCTGGTTATCGCCGCCATCGGGGCGCTCGGTGTCGGCCGCTACGATATTCCCTTTTCAAGAGTGGTCCAAATTCTGATGGATCCGATCTCCCATCCAGACATACCCGTTTCACCGACGGAGGCGAATGTAGTTTTTACCGTTCGGATGCCGCGAATCCTCTTGGCAATTTTAGCGGGGGCAGGGCTTTCGCTTGCAGGCGCGACGATGCAAGGCGTCTTCCGAAATCCGCTCGTCGGTCCCCAGGTTATGGGTGTGTCCTCCGGAGCCGCTTTCGGTGGAGTGCTCGCCATTCTCTATGGCGTATCGGGTTTAGGTCTGCTGGGCTCCGCCTTCGCCTTTGGTCTATCGGCGCTCATCCTCGTCTATTTGCTGAACGGCATCGTTGCCAGACGCAATATCCTGGCCCTTGTCCTGGCGGGGGTCGTTGTGAGCGGTTTGTTCGGGGCCTTGGTGAGCCTCGTCCAATATCTGGCAGACACGGACGACAAGCTTCCAGCGATGGTTTTCTGGCTGCTCGGTAGTTTTGCGACCGCCAGCTGGGAGAAGCTCTCCCTGGTTGCGGCCCCTGTGCTGATCGCCGCTCTCTTGCTTCTCGGCTTGCGTTGGCGCGTAAACCTGCTGTCGATCGGGGACGAGGATGCCAGGGCAATGGGAGTAAACGTCGAACCGATGCGCTGGATGATCCTGGTCCTGGTCTCATTTATCGTGGCCGCACAGGTGGCTGTCAGCGGGATTATCGGCTGGGTCGGCCTCGTCGTGCCGCACATGGCCAGAATGCTGGTCGGTCCGGATCACAGGGCGATGATGCCGGCCTCGCTGATTATCGGTGGACTCTACCTGCTCATCATCGATACCGTGGCTCGCACGGCGACAGCCAGCGAAATTCCCCTCGGTATCCTCACCGCACTCATCGGGACTCCGGTCTTTGCTATCGTCTTGAGGCAGACGCAACGAGGCGGCCGTGGCATCTGATCGCATCAGACTGGCGATCGAGCGCGCAAGCCAGACCTACGACGGCAAGCGTTGGCAATTCCGGGATCTCGATTTCCAATTGAAGGCGGGCGAGATCACCGCAGTGCTTGGTCCGAACGGCCGCGGCAAATCCACGTTGTTGCGCGTGCTGGCGGGTTTGCTCAAACCCACTTCGGGAAAAGTGCATCTGAGCCGAAGTGTTGGGTTTGTGCCCCAGGAATTCTCGGGGACTTTTCCGTATTCCGTGCTGGACATCGTATTGATGGGACGCGCGCGGCATATACCGTTGTTCCAGACCCCGCGGAAAACCGACATCGAAAAGGCGATGGCAGCGCTCAGTGCGACCGGGATGGCGGACCATGCCTCACGCAGCATCGACGCGCTTTCCGGAGGCGAGCGCCAGCTTGTTCTAATCGCGCGTGCTCTTGCTGGCGAAAACGAGGTCCTGTTGCTCGACGAGCCGGCCTCGGCGCTCGATCTGAGAAATCAGGATATCGTGCTGCATCTTCTCGGTGAACTGGCTGACCGTGAAGCGCTGGCAATCGCATTTACCACTCATCAGCCCAACCACGCTGTGGCAATTGCCGACCATGCACTTCTCATGCTGCCGGAAGCGAAGACGATTCTCGGCCGGGTTGGTGATGCGATGACCGAGGACAATCTGGAAGCTTTATACGGCCTTCCTATCCGCGCCGCGTCGTTCGGTCTGGGCTGTCGGGAGGAGCGCGCCTTCACGCCTCTTTTCCGCCAACGGAATCGAAAGGGAGGATTGTGATGAAAAGAACCATCAAGGTTCTGTCCGCGGGAAGTCTGAGACATGCATTTCCGAAGATTATTGAAGCATTTACGCCAGAGATGGATGTCGAAGTTTCGCTTTCACTCGGACCGGCAGGTCTTTTGCGCGAGCGGATCGAGAACGGCGAGGACTTCGATCTCTTCGCTTCGGCGAATATGGAGCATCCCCAAGCGCTCGCCGCAGCAGGCATAGCCGAGGAGGCGATCTGTTTTGCTCGCAATCGTCTCTGCATGATGGCTCGCCCGGATATCGGCATGACGACTGAAAACTTCGTCGAGATCCTAGCCAATCCTGACTTGCGGATCGCTACGTCGACACCGGGCGACGATCCGTCGGGGGACTACGCGTTCGAATTGTTCAACCGGATCGAAGCCTTCTATCCCGGGATGGGAATGATGCTGAAGGCACGTGCCCGCCAACTCGTCGGCGGGCGCAATTCTCCGCCGACACCACCCGGCAAAGGCCCCGGCTATCTTATTGCCGATGGGGAAGTCGATCTGATGACGAGCTACTACTCGAACGCGCGACTGCTGGAGGGCAATCCGGCTTTCTCGGTTGTCGAAATTCCGGTGGAGCTCGCGCCTGCCATTTCCTACGGACTTTCATTGCGAAAGGGGGCATCGCGTGAGGCGCATTTGCTGCGCGAGTTCATGCTGGGCGACGCCGGTCGAGTCATATTAAGTGAAACGGGTTTCGCACTGCCGCTGCGCTAGCTAGAGCAAACTGATCCTCAAGAGAACCTCGTCGTCCCCATGCAGTATACGACCAGGGCGGCGAATAGCGCTCCCGTGCGTTTCGGCGTTGCTCCGGTCGATCTCCAGGCAGATCGGCGCTTGCAGGGTCGAGCTTCGCGCCCCGCGAGATGCTGCAGAGGGCGCGGGCTTTTACCCGTACCCACCGGAAAAACTCTCGCAACGTGTTTCTTGCGCGCTTGACGTAAAAACAAAGTTACTTAATCTAAGGGCCGCCACGCGTTTCGGTTGGAGGAGACGGACGCGGTGCCTGCTGCCTGTCTGCGCGCGCCTGATCTCCCCCGCTGTCAGTTGCTTATTCTCCGATAGGACCCGCCATGTCTCTTACCATTGCCCAACGCCTCGATCGTCTGAAGGTCCGCACAGCCGAGCTCGCCCACTGGCGCGACCGGCAAAGCGTCGTGATCGACGGCTGGACCTTCGACGGCGAGCCGATCGCCCATCATCAGGACTGGCCGCACCGCAAGGGCACGGTCCGTTTCGCCGCGTCGGCGACGGTGCCGCGCGACTGGCCGATCGAAGAGGTTCGCCTGCAGCTCGATCTCGGCGGCGAGAGCCTCATCACCTTGCACTATTCCGGCGGCCAGACCGAGACGTTCGGGCTCGACCCCTACCATCAGGAATTCCCGATCAAGGGCCGGGAATTTTCGATCACGACCGAAAGCGTCGCGCGTTTTCCCTTCGGAGAGCCGAACCGGGCGCCCAGGCTCAACAAGGCGCGGCTGATCTGGCTGGACGAGCCGGTCCACAAACTGCACCTCCTCTTGCGGCAGATCGGCGAGGCCGCCGGCGTGCTCGAAAGCCATGAGGTTCTGCCGCACCTGATGGAGGCGGCCGAGCAGGCGCTGCGCAGTCTCGACTGGCCCTCGGACACGCCAGCCTATATTTCGCGCACGTCCAGCGCGGTCATGCAGCAGAAGATCTGGGAGCTGCCGGAGCTGCAGGAAAACCCGGCCGGTCTGACGCAAACACAGAGTGCTTCGGCCGCCGCGGCGCATGATCAACTGGTCGCGCGACTGAAGGAGCTTCAGAAGCGCTTCCCGCAAAACGGCGAGCTGCTGCTCACCGGCCATGCCCATATCGATCTCGCCTGGCTGTGGCCCTATCGCGAGACGCGACGGAAGATGCGCCGCACCTTCAATACCGCGCTGTCCTTGATGGAGCGCTCGGACGACTTCCGCTTCAACCAGTCGACCGCCCACTATTATGCGCAGATGGAAGAGGACGATCCGGAGCTTCTCGAACGGATCAAGAAGAAGGTCGCCGAGGGCAAGTGGGAGACGGTCGGCGGCATGTGGGTCGAACCCGACACCAACATGCCGACCGGCGAAAGCCTTGCGCGACAGGTGCTTTACGGACAGCGCTATTTCGAGAAACATTTCGGCCTGCGCCATACGGTCTGCTGGCTGCCGGACTGCTTCGGCTTTTCGGGAGCCTTGCCGCAGATCCTGAAGCTCGGCGGCATCGACAGCTTCTTCACGATCAAGGTGAACTGGAGCGAAACCAACCATATCCCATCCGACCTTTTCTGGTGGAAGGGCCTCGATGGAAGCAAGGTTCTGACCCACACTTTCGACAATCCCATGCACGGCTACAACGGTTTCGTGCAGCCGGACTGTTTCGTGCCGACCTGGAAGAATTTCCGCGGCAAGACACAGCACGACACATCATTGCTGGCCGTCGGTTACGGCGACGGCGGCGGCGGCGTGACACCGGAGATGGTCGAGCGGGAAGTGCAACTGCGCGACTTCCCGGCGATCCCGAGCGCACGCTGGGGCACGGTGAAGGGTTTTTACGAAAAGGCGCACCGTACGGCGGCGCAAAAGGAGCTGCCGGTCTGGGACGGGGAAATCTATCTCGAACTGCACCGCGCGACGCTGACCTCGCAGAGCGGCGTCAAGCGCAAGCACCGGCAGGCCGAGCGGGCGCTGATAACGGCGGAAACGATTGCGTCGCTTGCGCATCTGCTGGGGGCCGGCAAGCCGCAAAGCCTGGAAGCGGACTGGCGCGTCGTCCTGAAGAACGAGTTTCACGACATCCTGCCGGGTTCGAGCATCCGCGAAGTCTATATCGATGCCGAACAGGAACTCGACGGCGTCATCACTAATGCCAAGGCTGAACAGACCAAGGCTTTGAAGGCGCTTGCGGCTGAGCTTCCGGCAGGCGGCGTGGCGGATGCGCTTGTTGCCGTCAATCCGTCGCTTGCCCCGCGGCCGCTGACGGCGCGGCTTTCCGACGGGACGGTCCTGTCATCTGCCGATACCGTCGCGCCGCTGTCCGTTGCCGTCTTCGATCGCAAGGCGCTGAAGCCCGCAGGCATGCTGAGAGCCGACACCCGCAGCCTCGAAAACCAGCATCTGTCGGTCGTCATCGGCAAGGACGGCGCCGTGTCGAGCCTCGTTCACAAGGCGACGGGCAGGGAGGCGGTCGAGGGCGGTGCAAATCAGCTCTGGGTCTATCCGGCCGACAAGCCGCGCAACTGGGATGCCTGGGACGTCGATGCTGACTATGCCGAAAAGGCCGTCCGCCTCGACAGGCCGGAGAATATCACGCTTGTCGAACAGGGACCGCATCGCGCGGCGATCCGCGTCGTTTACCGCTACCGGAACTCGACCGTCACCCAGCTTTATGTGCTGACCGCCAACGCCCGCAGGCTCGACATCGAGACGGTGATCGACTGGCATGACCGGCGCACTCTGCTTCGCACGCTGAATCCGGTGGCGGTCCGCTCGCGGACAGCCACCTTCGAATGCGCCTTCGGTGTCGTCGAACGCCAGACCCACACCAACACCTCCTGGGAACAGGCGATGTTCGAGGCTGCCGCGCATCGTTTCGTTGATCTCAGCGAGCCGGGCTTCGGCGTCGCCCTGCTCAACAATGCCAAATACGGACACAGCGCGCGCGGCAATGTCATCGGCATGAGCCTGGTGCGCTCGCCGATCTATCCCGATCCGCTCGCCGATGAGGGGGAGCAGAGCTTCACCTACGCGCTGATGCCGCATGAGGGCGCCTGGCACGAAGGCGACGTTCTTCAGGAAGCGATCGACCTCAACCAGCCGCTCGTCACCGCCGAGGCAAGCGGGCTTTCGGCAGGCACTCTGTCGCCGCTCGGCGTCGAGGGCATCCCGGTCGCCTTTTCCGGGCTGAAGCCGGCCGAGGAGGGAGACGGCCTCATTCTGCGGCTTTACGAACCGGCGGGCCGGCGTGGCCGGCTTTCCCTCGCCCTGCCATCGGGGTGGCGTGCATCGGGTGCCCTCAACATCCTCGAAGAGCCGATCGAGCGTGCCGGGCCTGCAGACATCATGCCGTTCGAAATTCGTACCTGGCGGCTGCAGCGAGGCTGAAAGCAGCAATATCCGGGCTTTGCGATTTCGCGTTCGGCGCTCCGGCCGATCGCGTATGCGCAGGGCATGGGGCAGAGCGCGGCTCTCGGCATCAGGCGATCTGTCACCGGATGAGAGGCCGCGGAAAAAGTTTCAACATGCCGCAGTGGCCCCGCTCGCGTCGGACCCTATCTTCCGGCTGGTCTTTCACCAGCCTCCGAGGAAACGATCATGACGGAAACCGTGAAGTCCGTACCGGCGCCCCGCGATCAGCACCTGCGCGACATGGCCAATTGCATTCGGTTTCTCTCGATGGATGCCGTCGAGAAGGCCAAGAGCGGGCACCCGGGCATGCCGATGGGCATGGCCGACATTGCCGTCGTGCTCTTTTCCGACTTCCTGAAATTCGATGCTGAAGACCCTTACTGGTTCGATCGCGACCGTTTCCTGATCTCCAACGGCCACGGTTCGATGCTGCTTTACAGCCTGCTCTACCTGACGGGCTATCGCGACATGACGATCAACCAGATCCGGAATTTCCGGCAGATCGACAGCAGGACGGCAGGTCATCCGGAATATCGCCATGCCACGGGCATCGAGACGACCACCGGCCCGCTCGCGCAGGGCATTGCCAATTCGGTCGGTTTCGCCCTTGCCGAGCGCATCATGAACGCCCGTTTCGGCGATGATCTTTCAAGCCACTATACCTATGTCTTCCTCGGCGACGGATGCCTGATGGAGGGCATCAGCCAGGAGGCCATCTCGCTTGCCGGCCATCTGAAACTCGGCAAGCTGATCGCGTTCTGGGACAACAACTCGATATCGATCGACGGGGCAACGAGCCTGGCGGAATCCGACAATCAGCCGGCGCGCTTCCGCGCATCGAACTGGCACGTCCAGGAAATCGACGGTCACGACACCGACGCCATCCGCAACGCGATCGCCGAGGCGCAACGGGTCAGCGATCGCCCGTCGCTGATCGCCTGCAAAACCATTATCGGCTTCGGCTTTCCGACCCGGGCCGGCACGCAGAAGGCCCATAGCGACGCGCCCGGCGAGGAGGAGATTGCCGGCGCCCGCAAGATTCTCGGCTGGAGCGCGCCGCCCTTCGAGATCCCGTCAGACCTGCTCGAAGATTGGAGAAAGATCGGCGCGAAGGGACGTAACGCCCGTATGGCCTGGGCGATGCGGGTGCAGACGGCGCGGGCGGATGTCCGCGCCGATTTCGAACGCCGGATGAAGGGCGAACTGCCCCCGGACTGGACGGGGGCGATCGAAGCGGCAAAACAGGAGCTTCTGTCTGCCGAAAAGGACCTTGCCACAAGGCAGGCGAGCGGGATCGTTCTCAATCACCTTGCCGAGGCCATTCCCGAGCTTCTCGGCGGATCGGCCGACCTGACGCCGTCGAACAATACCAAGGCCAAATCCATGATCGAGATCGCGCCGGGCCAGTATAACGGATCCTATATCCACTACGGCGTGCGTGAACACGGAATGGCTGCGGCCATCAACGGGATTGCCCTGCACGGCGGGCTGGTCCCCTACGGCGGCACTTTCCTGACCTTTTCCGATTATGCCCGGCCGTCCATCCGGCTGGCGGCGATGATGGCCGTGCGTTCGATCTTCGTGATGACGCACGATTCCGTCGGCCTCGGCGAGGACGGCCCGACACATCAGCCGGTCGAACATCTGACGGCGCTGCGCGCCATTCCGGGCCTTGCCGTGTTCCGCCCGGGCGACCCGATCGAGACGGCGGAATGCTGGCAGGCCATTCTCGAATCCCCGCGGCAGGCCGCGCTGATCGCCTTGTCCCGCCAGCCCATGCCGCTTCTGAGAAGGCAGCCGGGCTCCGCCAACCTGTCGGCAAAGGGCGGATACGTTCTGCTCGAGGCAGAAGGCGGCGCTCGCGAGCTGACGATCATGTCGACCGGATCGGAGTTGCACCTTGCTGTCGAGGCAAGGACGAGGCTTCAGGCGGAAGGCATTCCGACGGCGGTCGTCTCCATGCCGTGCCGCCTGCTGTTCGAGGCCCAGGCACCGGACTACAAGCGCGAGGTTCTTGGAGAGGGAACTGCGCGCGTCGCGGTGGAAGCAGCTGTCCGGGACAGCTGGGACCGGTATCTCGGGCTCGACGGCCGGTTCGTCGGCATGCACAGTTTCGGGGCCTCGGGCAAGATCGACGACGTTTATAAGAAGTTCGGTATCACGACAGACGCCGTTGTGAAGGCTGCTAAGGACGCAGTTGGATTGCGGTATCGATAAGCAGAATCGAGACGCAGCCACTGCCCTGCCGGGTTTGGCACACGTGTGCATTTTCTTCGCTTCTGTCATTCCGATGTTACGCGCCGGGGCTAGCAAGTTCTCAGAACTCATCTGGGGCGCCGCCTCGACAGCGAAGGGAGACAGGGTATGAATAGACGCGAATTTCTGATCACATCGTCGGCGGCTGCGAGCCTTCTCGCCCTTCCGCGCTTCGCCTCGGCCGCCGCAGGCACGATCGACCTCTACAGCGGTTCGGATTCCAATATTATCGACCTGTGGAACAACATCATCCGTCCGGCTTTCGAAAAGGCGCATCCGGAAGTGACCCTGAAGGTCACCGATGCCGGAGACAATAACGGCCTTCGCGCCATCGGCGACCGCGCTCTCGCTGCGCTTAAGACCAAGACCGATCCGCAGGCCGACCTCTTCGAATCCTTCGATCCGCGCCTTCCGGCCGGCGGTATCGATGCCGGTCTCTGGGTAAAATTCTCCGCTGAGAACGTACCCGGCTTCGACCGCGTCAATCCGCTCGCTTTCGACACGCCCTACTCATTGCCCTATCGCGGCTCGCAGGTTCTGCTTGCCTATGACAAGACCAAGCTCGACCCGAAGGATGCGCCGAAGACCTGGGAACAGCTGACGGCCTGGATCAAGGCCAATCCCGGCCAGTTCATCTACAACCGTCCGGACAAGGGCGGCTCGGGCGGCAATTTCGTCCGCCGCGCCATTCATGAAGCCAACGGCCGCGATCCGAAGAAGTTCAAGATCGACAACTTCACCGCCGATTATGCCGAGCAGTCGCTGACGCCCGCCTGGAAGATCCTCAACGATCTCGCGCCGTCGCTCTATCAGAAGGGCGCCTATACCGCCGGCAACACGCAGTCGATCCAGCTGCTCTCCCAGGGCGTCGTGACCATGGCTCCGGTCTGGTCCGACCAGGTCCTGCAGGCAATCTCGCAGGGCGTTCTGCCCGAGACGACCGGCCTCGTGCAGCTCTCCGATCTCGCGCTCTGCGGCGGGTTCTCGGCCATGACGATTTTCACGAACGGCGCCAACAAGGATGCCGCCCTCAAGCTCGCCTCCTTCATGCTGACGAGCGAGATGCAGGAAGCCATCATCACCGAGATCGGCGGTTTCCCGGGCGTTTCCTGGGATCACATTTCCGAAGACCTGCGCAAGAAATATGCCGATGTCATCCCGGCCACGATCCCGACCTTCCCGGGCGGCGATTGGGAAAAGGCGATCAACGACGGCTGGTACCGCAACGTCGCTCCCGGAATCAGCCGCACCTGATGGCGCTGCATGCCGTACAGCCTGCGGTCGCGCACCGCGCTTCGTCTCTCGGCAGGGGGAGCCTTTACGGGCTCCTCCTGGTCGGCATGCCGGTCTTTCTGGTCGGCTGGCTGATCATCTTTCCGATCCTCTCGGCCGTCGCAACCACCATCTTCGTCCGCCAGCCGGACGGGACGAGCGGCTTCTCGCTCGCCTCCTACCATTTCTTCTTCACTGATACCTACAGCCTCAACAACCTCTGGCTGACGCTCTGGACGACCATGGTCTGCGGGCTGCTCCTGCTTGCGATCGGCCTTCCGATTGCCCTTTACCTGCGCTTTTCCGGCAGCCGCCTTGCGGCCTACGTGCAGGGGCTGGCAATCTTTCCGATGTTCGTTCCCTCGATCATTCTCTCCTATGCCCTGATCCGCACGATCGGACCGAACGGTACGGTCGATATCCTGCTCAACGCCGTTGGCCTGCCGAAGCTGCCCAGCCCCTATCTGACGCCCTGGGGACCGGTCATCGGCCTCGTCTGGGACAATCTGCCTTTGACGGTACTGATGCTGACGGCTGGCCTCGCGTCTGTTTCCAACAGCTCCGTCGAGGCGGCCCGCGATGTCGGCGCAACGCCTTTGCGCGTCTTCATCTCGATCATCCTGCCGCGCATGGGCAATTCGCTGCTGGTCACGGCCTCCTTCGCCGTTCTCGGCATATTCTCCGCCTTCACCTTGCCCTATGTGCTTGGTCCGGCCTCTCCGGAGATGATGGGACCGTTCATGCAGCGCACCTTTGCCGACATGAACGACCCGCTCGGTGCGCTCACGCAGGCCGTCATCACCTTCGGCTTCTGCCTCCTCTTCGGCGTCTTCTATGTCTGGTCGATCGCCCGCAACCGGGAGGGTCGGTGATGCGCCGGCCGACTGCCTTGAAATTCGACTGGATGGGCATGCTGCTGGCGATGCTGCTGACGCTGTTCATCGCGCTGCCGCTGCTGGTTGTCGCCACCTGGGCCTTCACCGAGGTCTGGCGCTATCCTTCCGTCATTCCCCAGCAGTTCGGTCTGCGGTTCTGGTCGCAGACGCTTGCCCGCAAGGATGTCTGGGACGCGTTGTTCCTCAGCCTGCGTCTGACCGCGACCGTTACGGCGCTCTCGGCGATCGTCTGCCTGCCCGCCGCCTATGCCTTTGCAAGGATGCGTTTTCCCGGCCGCAACGTCCTGTTCCTGTCGTTCCTCGCCTCGCATGCCTTTCCGAAATTCGGCCTGCTGGTGGCGATCGCCGGCATCTTTCTGCAACTCGGGCTGATCAGCACCTTCTGGGGCGTGGTGCTGATCCAGCTCGTCGGCACTTTGATGCTGATGATCTGGATCCCGGTCGCCGCCTTCCAGAATGTCGACCGGCGCATGGAGGAAGCCGCGCGCGATGCCGGCGCGACGCCGCTTCGCGTCTTCTGGTCGATCACGCTTCCACAGGCCGCGCCGACGATATCCGCGGCCCTGCTGCTGACCTTCGTCGGGACCTTTTATGAGACGGAAGGCGCCTGGCTGATCGGAGCGCCCGAAATCCGTACCATGCCGGTGCTGATGATCAGCTTCATCAACAGCCAGATCGTCGTGCAATATGGGGCGGTCCTCTCCGTCATGCTGTGGGTGCCGTCCTTCGCGGCGTTGATGTTTGCGCGGCGCGTCGTCGGAACCGGCGCCTTCGCACGGGGCTTTGGCGCCTGAGCGCGGACAGAAAGGGTTTCAAGAATGGCACATCTGGCGATCGAAGGCGTTTCGAAGAGCTTCGGCCATACGTTTGCCGTCCGCGACTTCTCGCTCGAGGTCGGCGACGGCGAACTCGTCTGCCTGCTCGGCCCCTCGGGCTCCGGCAAATCGACGCTGCTTCGCATGATCGGCGGTTTCGAACACCCGAGCGCAGGCAGCATTCGCATCGACGCGAGAGACGTGACGAACCTGCCGCCGGAGCGGCGCCCGACCGGCATGGTCTTCCAGAGCCATGCGCTCTGGACGCATATGGATGTCTTCAACAACATCGCCTTCGGGCTGAAATTGCGGCGCCTGCCGAAGGCCGAGATCCGCCAGCGGGTCGAGGATGCTCTCGCTCTCGTCGGTCTCGCCGATTACGGGCGGCGCGCGGTGACACAGCTTTCCGGAGGCCAGCAGCAGCGCGTGGCGCTTGCCCGTTCGCTGGTCCTCGAGCCGAAGATCCTGCTGCTCGACGAGCCCTTCGCCAGCCTCGACCAGCACCTGCACGAGCGGCTGCGGGAGGAAGTGCGCGATATCCAGCAACGGCTCGGCATCACGACATTGTTCGTCACCCACGGTCAGGACGAGGCCCTGGCGCTCGCCGACCGCATCGTCGTCATGCGTGACGGGCGCACCGAACAGGTGGCTCCGCCGAGCGTCATCTACCGCGAGCCGCAGACGGCCTTCGTCGCCGGCTTCATCGGCTCGATGAACTTCGTGGAGAGCGAGATCCGCAACGGGGTCTGCACGCATCCGCTGTTCGGCTTTTCCGTTCCCGTTGCCGACGGTCCCGTGACGCTCGCCATGCGTCCGGAAGCCCTGACGGTGCGTCCCGCCGGCCGAACGGCAGATGCGACGGTCCGCCGCGTTACCGATTTCGGCACCCACAAGATCGTCGATGTCGATCTCGCCGATGGCATCAGGCTGAAGGCGATGGTCGCGCCGGCCGAAACGATCCGGGCCGGGATGGCCGTCGCTCCCAGTTGCTCAGGCTTCTTCGCTTTCCGCGACAACGCCCTCATCCACCAATCGGGAGAGCCGCAGGCGGCTGCGCCCGCAAAGCCGCTCCCCGCGACCTGACGTGTCTCAAGCCCTCGGCTGAAAACCCTCCTGCAGCCAGGGATGCAGCGCCTTGCTTGCTGCCAGGATATCGCCTTTGCCGGTGACGGCAGCGCCGGAAAACCGTGTGACGATACCGCCCGCTTCCTCGACCATCAGCGCCGAAGCGCCGAAGTCGTGGACCGAGAGGCCGTCCTCGAAAAAGCCGTCCAGCCGGCCGCAGGCGACATAGGCGATCGAAAGTGCTGCCGAACCGAGACGGCGCACACCGGCGGTATTGGCCATCAGCCGCTTCACGGCATCGAAATAGAGTTCCTCCGGGACCGCCTTGACCTGGCCGGGTATCGGCAGGCCGGCGCCGATCAGCACGTTCTGGATGTCGGCAACCTCGGCGCAATGCATCCGCTCGCCGTCCAGCCAGGCGCCGGCGCCAGCCTCGACGCTGAAAAGTTCGTCCTGCATGGCGTCGTAAACGACGCCGGCAACGATACGGCCGCCCTCGGCGATCGAGATCGTCATGCCGAAATGCGGAATGCCCCAGGCAAAATTCGTCGTGCCGTCGATCGGGTCGATATAGATGACCGGCGCGTCCGCGCCAGCCTGCCGGTTGCCGACCTCTTCCTCACCCCTTATCGCGTAGGACGGGAATGCCTTGACCATCTCCTCGACGATGATCCGCTCGACCGCGACATCGATTTCCGTCTGGTAGTCGCGTGGCGCCTTGTGGACCATCTCGGCCGCCGTGCGCCGCCTGAGCGCGTTGCGCGCCGTCTCTCCTGCCTTGAGGGCTGTTTCGGCCAGGACGAGAAGGCGGGGCGAGGCTGCCGGCGACAGACGCGCGGCGGTCGAAGACAATTTCATGAGGACAATCCGTGTGATGACTGAGGATGGCGGGCAGTTCGGCGCTTCTCATTGCAAATGCGCATGATGTTTTTATGAAACAGGCGACATGCTGCAAGTCGCCGCGCGCGATGCCGGCGCGACGGCCGGTTCCGGCAACGATTGGCGCGGTGCCTGCCTGGACTGAATCACGATTCACACGGCTGCCGCAATATGTCGCCGCCAACCGATTCTGGCAGTGCCCGACCTCACCGGGACAGGAAGTTCGAGACCGTCAGGTCCACGAGTTCGTCTCCCCGGCCGTTCATGACAGCGCGGATGGCCCAGAGACCGAAACCCTTCGCCTGCGCCGCTTCGATCTTCGGCGGCATCGACAATTCCTGTGTATTCGTCACGACGTCGAGCAGGGCCGGGCCGGGATGCGCCAGAATTTCCCTGACGGCGCCGTCAAGCTCGGCCGGATCCTCGACGCGAATGCCGTGGATTCCGGCCGCGCGGGCAACCGCCGCAAAATCCGGGTTCTTGAGTTCCGTGCCGGTTTCAAGAAACCCCGAAGCTTTCATTTCCATCGCCACGAACCCCAGAACGGAGTTGTTGAAGACGACGACCTTTACCGGCAGGTTCTGTTGAACGAGCGTCAGGACGTCGCCCATCAACATGGCAAAGCCGCCGTCGCCGGACATGCTGACGATCTGGCGGTCCCGGTATGTCGCCTGCGCCCCGATCGCCTGGGGAAGAGCGTTGGCCATCGATCCGTGCACCAGCGATCCGATCAGGCGACGTTTCCCGTTCATTTTCAGGTAGCGTGCCGCCCAGATGGTGGGCGTTCCGACATCGAAGGTGAAAACGGCATCGTCGGAGGCGTGCTCGCTCAGAAGGCGTGCCACATATTGCGGATGGATCTTGCCGCCCTGTCTGCCGGTGGCGAGGTCGTCGAGGCCTTCACGCGCTTTCCTGTAGGCGGCAAGGCACTCATCCAGGTGGTTCCTGTCTGCTCGCTCTGCCAGCTTCGGCAGCGTTGCCGCCAGTGTGGATCTGACGTCACCGACGATTGCGAGATCCAGCGAGGCCCTGCGGCCAAGGTTTTCCGGGCGAATATCCACCTGCACGATTCTGGCGCCGGTCGGGTAGAATTGCCGGTAGGGGAAATCGGTGCCGAGCATGAGAAGCATGTCGCACTCCAGCATGGCCTTGTAACCTGACGAAAAGCCGATCAGGCCGGTCATGCCGACATCGAAGGGATTGTCCCACTCGACATGTTCCTTGCCGCCGAGCGCGTGGACAACAGGCGCCTTCAGCCGATCCGCAAGGGCGATCAGCTCGTCATGCGCCCCCTGGCAGCCGCGCCCGCACAGAAGGGTGACTTTCGAGCTCTCGTTGAGCAATGCCGACAATCGCTCGATCTGGTCGTGCGTCGGCACGATGCTCGGCTGGGGCAGGGCAAGCGCAGCCGGTGTCGAAATCTTCGCCGTGAAATCGGTCAAAGCCACGTCGCCCGAAATGACCACGACGGCAACGCCCCGTTTTCCGATGGCCGTGCGAACGGCCATCTCGATGACCGCCGGCAATTGCTCCGGGTGGCTGACCAGTTCGCAATAGTGGCTGCATTCCCGAAAAAGCTGGTCGGGATGCGTTTCCTGGAAATAGCCCCTGCCGATTTCAGCCGAAGGGATCTGGGCGGCAATGGCCAGGACGGGGACGCGGGAGCGATGGCAGTCGAACAGGCCGTTGATGAGGTGAAGGTTGCCCGGACCGCAGCTTCCGGCGCAGACGGCCAGCCCGCCGCTGAGATGAGCTTCTGCACCTGCCGCGAAAGCGGCTGTCTCTTCGTGGCGGGTATGGACCCACTCGATGTCGCCTCTTTTCCGGAGTGCTTCCGTAAGCCCGTTCAGACTGTCTCCGACCACGCCGTATATTCGCTTGACCCCGGCCGAATGCAGAACTTCTGTCAGTACATCAGCGGCGTTGGACTTCATCGAATGGCTCCTGCGCTTTGGGGTTTCGGGATCACCGACAAGAGAAGCTAGGCCTCGCTCGACGCTTCTCAACCGCAAGACCTGCCAGAGCGGCGCAGCCGTCAAACCGGACCTGCGTGCCGTCTGCGGTCTGCCCGCATGTCCGGAAGGTTGTCTCCCGCACAAAGACATAGGTTCGGCCCGCCCCCTGCGCTTGCCGGGTCCGATCGATGCAATGGGCGCCGCACCCTATCCCGCGATCCGCTCCCGTTCCTTCATCGCCTCTGTCAGCAGCTTCTTGAAGCGGGGATGCCGGCGCAGGTTGTCGAGGTCGGAATCATGGGTAAACCACTTGATATGGTAGGCCGAGCTGCGCGGCAGCAGGCTCTCCAGAATGTCGATCGCCCGTTCCACATGGCCGAGTACGGAATGGACGCAGGCGAGATTGTATTGGGCCACGATATCGTCGGGATCAATCGCGCTTGCCCGGGCAGCCCAGTCGCAGGCGCGCGCCGCTTCGCCGAGATGGGCAAGGGCGAGTGCGCCGCGATGGGCGGGGCCGGAATTTTCCGGGTTCTGGTTGAGCGCGCGCTCGGCTCTCTCAAGCCCCTTGCGTGCCCAGTTTTCCCTGTCCACCGCCCGCCCGAGAGAGTGGTACGAGGACATCAGATGGATTGGAGAAACATAGTCGTCCGGGCGGATTTCGGCGGCGCGGGTAAAATAATGCACGGCCTCGGCGAAGTCGCCGCGCATGAAGAAGATGCGGGCATAGTGGAAATTTGCCTCATAAAGGTTGGGGTCGAGGGCAAGCGCGCGTTCGAAGCATGCCATGGCCTTGTCGTCCTCGCCGTTCTGATGCAGCGCCAGGCCGCGGGAGGCATGGGCTTCCGCGAGGTCCGGCTCAAGTTCCAGGGCCTTGGCGCTCATGGCGAGGATGCGCTCCAGGGGCACGTCGCCGGGCGCCCAGTCGCGGATCGCCGCATCGCAATCGGCAATGCCGGCATAGGCGCGGCCATAATCCGGATCGAGTTCGACGGCCTTGTAGAACATACGCCGGGCAAGCTGCAGATAGGACTTGGTCCAGGTATGGGAGAGCTGCCGGCCTCTCAGGTAATAGGTATAGGCTTCGACATTGGCGGTCGGCTCGGCGGCGATCGCCTTGCGCTCCTCCGGTAAGAGCCGCACCTTCAGCTGGCCGACGATCGCGTTGGTGATCTCGTCCTGGATGGCGAAGATATCGGTGAGGTCGCGGTCGTAGCGTTCGGCCCAGAGATGATCGCCGTTTGCCGTATCGATCAGCTGGCCGGAGATGCGCACCCGCGTACCGGCGATGCGCACGCTGCCTTCCAGCATGTAACGCACGCCGAGTTCCTGGGCGACCTGCTTTACCTTCACCGACGTGCCCTTGTAGGTGAAGACGGTGTTGCGCGGCACCACATGCAGGCTGGAGACCTTGGAAAGATCGGTGATGATGTCCTCGGTGATGCCGTCGGAGAAATAGTCCTGATCGGTGTCGCCGCTCATATTCGTGAAGGGCAGGACGGCGATGAAGCAGGTGTTGCGGTTCTGCGCGACGAGGCGGGCGGAATTCGGCTTCTCGAAGGAAACCGTGTAGACCTGCACCGGCTGCCGGATATTCTTGAACACGTGTTCACCTAAAAAATCGAAGCCGAGACTGAGGCGTGAACCGACCTGATCGCGCACGATTGCCGACACCGCAATGCCGCCGGTCGGCGCAATGCCTTCCAGACGCGCGGCAAGGTTGACGCCGTCGCCGAAAATATCCTCGTTCTCGACGACGACGTCGCCGAGATTGATGCCGATGCGGAATTCGACGCGCTCTTCCTTCGGCACGTTTTCGTTGCGCACGGCCATGTTGCGCTGGATTTCGGCGGCGCAGGCCACGGCATTCACGACGCTCTGAAACTCGGCAAGGATGCCGTCGCCCGTCAGTTTGACGATGCGGCCCTTGTAATCGGATATACGGATGTCGACCAGTTCGCAGCGATGGCGGTTCAAGGCCTGCAGCGTACCCGTCTCGTCCATGCCCATGAGCCGGCTGTAACCGACAACATCGGCAGCGAGGATGGCACTCAATCGCCGCTCCATGACCCTCTCCATGGATTGTCTCATGTCAGTTTCTCGCTTTTCCAGATTATAGCCGCGCTAGGGTTCCCTCCCTTGCAGCCGAAATCTCTCGATTCGGCATGCTGTCACGGCGGCGCAGAGCCTATATCGTTACGGCGCAGCTTCAATACTCCGAACGGGCGAAGATTGCGTCAAACGATAGCTCTTTCGAATGGGAAAGACCGCGGACGCGGCGCGGTGCCCAATTTTGAGGCCGTGCATCAATTTTGGCAGGCCTCCCGGGGGAAGGGTTCGGGTGCGGCGCGCACGAATTGACCGGCGCATTGTCTAGCGCCGGTTCTTCGCCGCTGAGCGCTTGTGGGGCGCCGCCGCCAGACGAAGTTGTGCTGGGTGGAAGCCGGGTACGATTTCCGGGTGATCCGCCGACAGCCGTGGAAGATGACAGGATCGCGCAAGGAAAAGCTGACGACCGAGCCGCTTTCTGCCTCTCGAACGGCAAGTCAAGCGTTTGCACAAAAGCCCTTTTGCCTAAAAGGATGCCGCCTGTAGGTCGAAAGGGGTAAGATATACTCGCCCGTTTTTCGATTATAATCGGAAATCCGCGTATCGAACGATCTCTCATAGATTTGATTCTGGCAATTTCGCGAGAGGGCACGCCATGTATCGCAACGCTCGCCGGTGGGCTTCGCGCTCACTAATGGTGGATTCGTGGGCTCCCCGGTGGTTGACCGTCGGTGGAAAGACAAGGCCACGCAAGAACGCAGATCGGCCCGAGGACAGTGCCCAGCTTGCGACATCCGCGCAGGCTGCGGGCGCAGGCTTGGCAGGCTTGGGAAGCGTCTTTGTCGCCAATCCCGACAACAACCCTGCATCTGGCGGAAACGGCAGTGAAGCGAGAGCGGAAGCGGTCGGCGAGGCAGACGGTCGCGGCAATATCGACCGGGCATCCCCGTCCTTGCCCGCTGCTCTCGAAGCCGCACGCAGAGCGGCGGAACGAAGCGGAGATCCTGCCGCGTCGGTGCTTTCCGCCCAGATTCCGGCCCTTGCACCTTTCGAGCGGACAGCGAATGGCGCAGCATTCGGGTCCACGTCGTTTCCCTATCGCACCTATGCGGGACCGAGCACCATCGGCGACGATCCCCTGGCGCCATATCTGCCGCAGAACCCGGGATCGGTCGCATCAGGGCAAGGTTCGGCCGCCGCAGCTGGCGGGCGTGCGCATTCCGGCAAGGTGGTCATTCTCGAATCGAGCCCGTCGGCAGAGGCTGCTGCACAGCACACCGGACCGAATGCGTTGGCGTTCGGCATGCCTTTTGGCGTCTGCGGGTGCGGCTACTTTACGTCCCCCACACGGATTCTCGATTGGGCGCATGGCGGCGCCCTGCTCCAGCAGGACGGCCAGTTGCCGGGGACGAGGCTGACCGAAGGGCCGGACTATGTGGCAACGATCAAGCGGGCCATCGGCGCGTCGGTCAGCGACCCGCTGCTCGATCGCGACCTGTCCCCGCTTTCGGGATGGCGTGGCACCGCGACGTGGACGGGTTCGGCGAACGTGAACGGATCGCTGCCCGCCGGCGGAGAGATGGGAACGGCAACCGGCACGAAGGGCGTCGGCATCCTGTCCGGCTCGGTCACCGCGCCGCCGGTCACGCAGCGGTCGCTGACGACACAGAACCTGGCCGCCGCAGCGGCGGCCACCAACGCGATCGTGCTGGAAAACCAGAAGCAGGGCAATCCGGAGAGCGAGTGGGGCATCGATGGCGCCGGCAGCTCCAACATCGAGGGGTTTGCGACCGATATCAGCGTCGATAACGGCAAGACGATCAGCTTCAAGATCGATACGGATTCCACCAATTACCGGATCGATATCTACCGGCTCGGTTATTACGGCGGCATGGGCGCGCGCAAGGTGGCGACCCTGCAGCATACCGGATTGCAGAACCAGCCCAATCCGTTGCGCAATGCCACGACCGGAACGGTCGATGCCGGCAACTGGGCCGTCTCGGCCTCGTGGACCGTGCCTGAGGATGCCGTTTCAGGTGTCTATATCGCCAAGCTCGTGCGGCAGGACGGCACGTTCGGCGAAAACCATATTCCGTTCATCGTGCGCGACGACGACAGTCACAGCGACATCGTCTTCCAGACCGCGGACCAGACATGGCAGGCCTATAATGGCTGGGGCGGCGCGAACTTCTATGGCGGCAACGGTCCGGCGACGGGGCAGGGCGCCGGCCGCGCCTATGCGGTGAGCTACAACAGGCCGATTGCAACCCGGGGCGGGGTCGGCACCTTTGCCGGCCCGCAGGACTATCTGTTCGGCGCCGAATATGCCGGCATCTACTGGCTGGAACAGAACGGCTACGACGTCTCCTACCTGTCGGGTGTCGATGTCGATCGTTATGGCAGCCTGCTGCTCAATCACAAAACCTATATCGATGCCGGGCACGACGAATACTGGTCGGGACAGCAGCGCACCAATGTCGAGGCTGCGCGCGATGCCGGCGTCAACCTGATGTTCTGGAGCGGCAACGAGGTCTATTGGCGTACCCGCTGGGGCAATGCCTACAGCAGCGACGGTACGCCCTACCGCACCCTTATCTCCTACAAGGAGACATGGTCGCCCGGCGCCAGCATCGACCCTTCGAACGAATGGACGGGCACGTTCCGCGACCCGCGCCTCAGCCCGCCGGCCGTCGGCGGCGGAAACCCGGAAAACTCGCTGACCGGGCAGCTGTTCAAGGTCGACGATGTCGGCGACAATCTCAGCGCGATCACGGTCGGATATGACGACGCCAACCTGCGTTTCTGGCGCAATACCAGCGTTGCCAATCTTCAGCCGGGCCAGACGGCGACGCTCACCAGGAACTATCTTGGCTACGAATGGGACGAAGCCGTCGACAACGGGTTTGACCCGGCGGGCCTCGTGAAGCTGTCGTCGACGACGCTTCCGGTCAGCACCTACCTGCTCGATTACGGAAACACGACCGGCAACGCGACCGCAACCCACAATCTGACGCTTTATCGCGCGCCGAGCGGTGCGCTCGTGTTCGGCGCCGGTACCGTCTATTGGACATGGGGCCTAAGCGACAATCACGACAATCAGGCGACCCCGACCGATCCCCGCGTGCAGCAGGCGATGGTCAATCTGCTGGCCGACATGGGCATTCAGCCCGGCACGCTGCAATCCGGCCTCGTCGCTGCAACCGGCTCCACGGATCACGTCGCACCGACGTCGATCATCACGGCGCCGTCGACGGCAACCGTTGGCTCCAGTGTCACGATCACCGGCACGGCGGCCGACACGGGCGGCGGCGTCATTGCCGGCGTCGAAGTCTCGACCGACAACGGGGCAAGCTGGCATCCGGCAACGGGTGACGAGAACTGGACTTATACCTGGTCGCCGCAAGTCGCGGGCAGTTACACGATCCTGTCGCGCGCGGTCGACGACAGCATCAACCTTGAATCACCTTCGGCAGGACGCACTGTCACCGTAACCGGAGCAAGCTTTGCCTCCCTCTTCGGCGCGGCGACGCCGGCGGTCGTCAACACCGACGATACGTCACCTGTCGAACTCGGTGTCCGCTTCCAGACGTCGGTGGCAGGGACCGTCACCGGTATTCGGTTTTACAAGGGCAGTCAGGATACCGGCACGCATACCGGCTCGCTGTGGTCGAGCACGGGTACGCGGATCGCGACCCTCACCTTCACGAACGAGACCGCCAGCGGCTGGCAGACCGCCTATTTCTCCAGCCCGGTGAGCCTGACGCCCGGGCAGACCTACACGGCGTCCTACCATACGGACAGCGGCCACTACTCGACGACCGCCAACTATTTCGTCTCCAATGTCACGAGCGGTCCGCTGACGGCGCCGGCCAATGGCAACGGCGTATACGCCTATGGCAGTGCCAGTCTGTTTCCGACGAGCACTTTCGAATCGACGAACTACTGGGTCGATGTGATGTTCACGACGCCGAGTTCGAACACGACACCGACGGCGGTTGCCGATGCGGGTGACGCGACGGAGAAGGGCGGGGTGGCCAACGGTTCGGGCGGCGTGGTCGCGAGCGGCAACGTCCTGACCAACGACACCGATGCGGATGCCGGCGACACCAAGACGGTGACGGCAGTCCGCTTCGGTTCGACATCAGGCACGCTCGGCACGGCACTGAACGGCACCTATGGCAGTCTCGTGCTCAACGCATCGGGTGCCTACACCTATGCCGTCAACGAGAGCAATGCCGCCGTTCAGGCACTGCGCCAGTCGACCAACACGCTGAGCGACGTCTTCAGCTACACGATGCGTGACACTGCCGGTGCCACGGCCACGGCCAATATCACCATTACCATCCACGGCGCCAACGATGCGCCGGTGCTGGCCGTGCAGACCGGCACGCAGAATGCCACCACCAGTTCCGCCTTCTCCTTCGTGCTGCCGAGCACGACCTTCACCGATGTCGACAGCAGCGAGACGCTGACCTACACGGCAACGTCCGCCGATGGCACGGCGCTGCCTGCCTGGCTGAGCTTCAATGCCACGACGCGGACGTTCTCCGGCACGCCGACGACATCGGGCACCTATGGCGTCAGGGTAGCGGCAACCGACCTTGGTGGCCTGTCGGCCAGCGAGACCTTCAATATCGCCGTATCGACACCCGGCAATGCGACACCGACGGCGGTTGCCGATGCGGGTGACGCGACGGAGAAGGGCGGGGTGGCCAACGGTTCGGGCGGCGTGGTCGCGAGCGGCAACGTCCTGACCAACGACACCGATGCGGATGCCGGCGACACCAAGACGGTGACGGCAGTCCGCTTCGGTTCGACATCAGGCACGCTCGGCACGGCACTGAACGGCACCTATGGCAGTCTCGTGCTGAACGCATCGGGTGCCTACACCTATGCCGTCAACGAGAGCAATGCCGCCGTCCAGGCACTGCGCCAATCGACCAACACGCTGAGCGAGGTCTTCAGCTACACGATGCGTGACACTGCCGGCGCCACGGCCACGGCCAATATCACCATCACCATCCACGGCGCCAACGATGCGCCGGTGCTGGCCGTGCAGACCGGCACGCAGAATGCCACCACCGGCTCCGCCTTCTCCTTCGTGCTGCCGAGCACGACCTTCACTGATGTCGACAGCAGCGAGACGCTGACCTACACGGCAACGTCCGCCGACGGCACGGCGCTGCCTGCCTGGCTGAGCTTCAATGCCACGACGCGGACGTTCTCCGGCACGCCGACGACATCGGGCACCTATGGCGTCAGGGTAACGGCGACCGATCTTGGCGGCCTCTCGGCCAGCGAGACTTTCAACGTTGCGGTATCGACGGCACCTGCGACCTACAGCCTGTTTTCCGCCTCCAGCACGCCGGCCCAGACGAACCTCAACGACGGTCAGCAGCTTGAGGTCGGGGTCAAGTTCCAGTCGAACGTCGCCGGCGAAATCACCGGCATCAAGTTCTACCGCAGCGCCAACGACAACGGGCAGAACGTCGTCGACCTGTGGACCACCACGGGCACCAAGCTTGCAAGCGCCACCTTCACCAATACCACGGCGAGCGGCTGGCAGACGGTGAACTTCGCAACGCCCGTCGCGATCGCCGCCAACACCAACTATATCGCCTCCTACCACACCACCGGTGCATACGTGGCGACCAACAATTTCTTCACGACAACCATCACCAATGGCCCGCTGACCGCCCAGTCAAGCGCTGTCGCTGGCGGCAACGGCGTTTACCGTTATGGCGGGTCGGCCACGACAGGCATTTTCCCGAACGCCACCTATAACGCCGCCAATTATTGGGCCGATGTGGTCTTCCGCCCCTCGAGCACGAGCAACACGACACCGACGGCGGTTGCCGATGCGGGTGACGCGACGGAGAAGGGCGGGGTGGCCAACGGTTCGGGCGGCGTGGTCGCGAGCGGCAACGTCCTGACCAACGACACCGATGCGGATGCCGGCGACACCAAGACGGTGACGGCAGTCCGCTTCGGTTCGACATCAGGCACGCTCGGCACGGCACTGAACGGCACCTATGGCAGTCTCGTGCTCAACGCATCGGGTGCCTACACCTATGCCGTCAACGAGAGCAATGCCGCCGTTCAGGCACTGCGCCAGTCGACCAACACGCTGAGCGACGTCTTCAGCTACACGATGCGTGACACTGCCGGTGCCACGGCCACGGCCAATATCACCATTACCATCCACGGCGCCAACGATGCGCCGGTGCTGGCCGTGCAGACCGGCACGCAGAATGCCACCACCAGTTCCGCCTTCTCCTTCGTGCTGCCGAGCACGACCTTCACCGATGTCGACAGCAGCGAGACGCTGACCTACACGGCAACGTCCGCCGATGGCACGGCGCTGCCTGCCTGGCTGAGCTTCAATGCCACGACGCGGACGTTCTCCGGCACGCCGACGACATCGGGCACCTATGGCGTCAGGGTAGCGGCAACCGACCTTGGTGGCCTGTCGGCCAGCGAGACCTTCAATATCGCCGTATCGACACCCGGCAATGCGACACCGACGGCGGTTGCCGATGCGGGTGACGCGACGGAGAAGGGCGGGGTGGCCAACGGTTCGGGCGGCGTGGTCGCGAGCGGCAACGTCCTGACCAACGACACCGATGCGGATGCCGGCGACACCAAGACGGTGACGGCAGTCCGCTTCGGTTCGACATCAGGCACGCTCGGCACGGCACTGAACGGCACCTATGGCAGTCTCGTGCTCAACGCATCGGGTGCCTACACCTATGCCGTCAACGAGAGCAATGCCGCCGTTCAGGCACTGCGCCAGTCGACCAACACGCTGAGCGACGTCTTCAGCTACACGATGCGTGACACTGCCGGTGCCACGGCCACGGCCAATATCACCATTACCATCCACGGCGCCAACGATGCGCCGGTGCTGGCCGTGCAGACCGGCACGCAGAATGCCACCACCAGTTCCGCCTTCTCCTTCGTGCTGCCGAGCACGACCTTCACCGATGTCGACAGCAGCGAGACGCTGACCTACACGGCAACGTCCGCCGACGGCACGGCGCTGCCTGCCTGGCTGAGCTTCAATGCCACGACGCGGACGTTCTCCGGCACGCCGACGACATCGGGCACCTATGGCGTCAGGGTAACGGCGACCGATCTTGGCGGCCTCTCGGCCAGCGAGACTTTCAACGTTGCGGTATCGACGGCACCTGCGACCTACAGCCTGTTTTCCGCCTCCAGCACGCCGGCCCAGACGAACCTCAACGACGGTCAGCAGCTTGAGGTCGGGGTCAAGTTCCAGTCGAACGTCGCCGGCGAAATCACCGGCATCAAGTTCTACCGCAGCGCCAACGACAACGGGCAGAACGTCGTCGACCTGTGGACCACCACGGGCACCAAGCTTGCAAGCGCCACCTTCACCAATACGACGGCGAGCGGCTGGCAGACGGTGAACTTCGCAACGCCCGTCGCGATCGCCGCCAACACCAACTATATCGCCTCCTACCACACCACCGGTGCATACGTGGCGACGGACGGCTTCTTCAACAATGCTGTGACGAACGGTCCGCTGACCGCCCAGTCAAGCGCTGTCGCCGGCGGTAACGGCGTTTACGCCTATGGCGGATCCGCCACCACGGGGCTCTTCCCGAACAACACCTACGATTCAGCGAATTACTACGCCGATGTGGTCTTCCGCCCGCAACTTGCCGCGTGAGACATCGCAAGGAGGTTACGAACGGGATTCGAATGAAGGCTCATATGACGCAAATGCCGACCGCTCCGAGCGCCCGCATTCAAGGCATGCCGACAACAGCAATCGAGCGGCTTCCCGTTACCGTGCTCGCCGGCTTTCTCGGCGCCGGCAAGACGACGCTTCTCAGCCATATCCTGAACAATCGTGAGGGTCTGCGAGTCGCCGTCATCGTCAACGACATGAGCGAAGTGAACATCGATGCGGACCTCATTCGAGACAGTGGCTGCAACCTCTCCCATACGACGGAGGCCCTGGTCGAGCTCAGCAATGGCTGCATATGCTGCACCCTGCGCAACGACCTGCTGACGGAAGTGCGGCGACTGGCCGAAGAAGGACGATACGACTATCTGCTGATTGAAGGCACCGGGATTGCCGAGCCGCGACCGATCGCGGCAACCTTTTCCTTTCGCGACGAAAACGGCATTTCGCTTTCCGATTTTGCCAGGCTCGACACGATGGTCACGGTCGTCGACGCTGCGAACCTGTTGGCCGACTACAGCAGCGCCGACCTGCTTGCCGACCGCGGCCTGCAGCGCGACGGTGAGGACCGGCGCACGCTCATAGACCTGCTGGTCGACCAGATCGAGTTCGCCGATGTCGTCGTGATCAACAAGATCTCGGACGTGAGCGAAGAGGTCCGCGCGGAGATCCGCAGGACAGTTGCGTCGCTCAATCCGGATGCGCGTCAGGTGGAGACGGATCTCGGCAAGGTTCCCCTGGCAGCCCTCCTCGATACCGGCCTTTTCGATGAAGAAAAGGCCGCCGCGCATCCCTTGTGGCACAAGGAATTGTACAGTCCGGGCGAGCATGTTCCGGAGACGGAAGAATACGGGGTATCGAGCTTCGTCTACCGCACGAGGCGCCCCTTCGACCCGAAGCGGTTTCGCGCATTTCTGGACGAGCCCTGGCCGGGAGTGCTGCGCGCCAAGGGGCATTTCTGGCTCGCCACGCGCCCGCGTCATGTGGGTCTGATGTCGGCGGCCGGGGCGCAACGACGCTGCGAACCCATGGGGCTCTGGTGGGCGGCCGTTCCGCGGCAGGATTGGCCGAACCATCAGCAATTTCATCAACAGCTGCAGAGCCGGTGGCACAGCGCCTGGGGCGACCGCCGGCAGGAGCTGGTGTTCATCGGGGTCGGCATGGACGAGACGGGTGTTCGCACCGCCTTGGACGGTTGCCTCGCCAGCGCGGATCCGCGCGACTGGGCGGATCTCGAAGATCCGTTTCCGGCTTGGTAGTTCAGGGGCAGTGCTGCGATATCTGCACTGCGCCCGCACGGACGCAGGCGGTCATGGCCTGCTGCCCGGCCGGGCTCAGCCGTCGAGATAGCGTTCGGTCAAGCGTGCCCACATAGCCGCACCCACCGTCAGGGATTTGTCGGCAAAGTCGTATTTGGCGCTGTGCAGGATCGCGGATTCCACACCATTGCCAAGCCGCAGGAAGCTGCCGGGCTTGTGCTCGAGGAAATGCGAGAAATCCTCACTGCCGGGAATGAGGTTGCAGAGGGCTACATTGCCCGAACCGACAAGCTCTTCCGCGACAGTGCGGGCGAATTCGGTCTCCGCTTCCGAATTGACGACCACGGGGTGCCCCCGCGTGTATTCGATTTCCGCGGTTGCACCGTAACCTTCGGCAATCGTCTCAGTGAGCTTGCGGATCCTGACCTCCAGCGTGTCACGCACCTTCGGATCGAAGGAGCGGATGCTGAGCAGCAGTTTCGCGCTTTCGGGGATGACGTTTGCGGCCTCGCCGGCATGGATCGCGCCGACCGTCACGACGGCGGTCTGTGTCGGATCGATGCTGCGCGAGACGACCGATTGCAGGCTGACGACGAGGTTGCAGGCAATGACCACCGGATCGACGGTCAGATGCGGCCGCGAGGCGTGGCCGCCCTTGCCCTTGATGACGATCTCGGCGCTGTCGGCAGCCGCCATCAGCGGGCCTGATCGCATCAGCCAGGTTCCCTCGGGCGCGCCGGGGTGGTTGTGCAGGCCGAAGATGACGTCGAAGGGAAAGCGCTCGAACAGGCCGTCTGCGATCATTGCCGGGGCGCCGCTCAGGGCGCCGGCCTCCTCGGCCGGCTGGAAAATCAGATTGACGGTGCCGTTGAAGCGGCGCGTGCGCGCCAGATATTCGGCCGCGCCGAGAAGGATTGTCGTGTGGCCGTCATGTCCGCAGGCATGCATCTTGCCGGCAACCGTGCTGGCATAGGGGCGACCGGTTTCTTCGGTGATCGGTAGCGCATCCATGTCGGCGCGGATGGCGATGCTCTTCGTTCCGGCACCGACCGTCATGCGCGCAACCACGCCATGGCCGCCGACATTGCGGGTCACGTCATAACCCCAGGATTCGAGCTTGTCGGCAACGAAACGCGCGGTTTCGGCCTCCTCGAAGGAGAGCTCGGGATGGGCATGGAGATGCCGGCGGATGGCCGTCAATTCGGCTTCCATCGGTTCAAAATCGGAGAGGCGGGCAAAATCATTGTCGAGGGACATGGCAGTTCCAGTTTCATGGGGCGCGGTATCGCCTGCCGGCTGACGTTGAAGCCAGCCTGCAGGGCAAGGCAGGAGGAGCCGCCGCGCTAGATGAAGCGCGACAGGAAGCTTCTGGTGCGGGGGTGCTGCGGGTTTCCGATCACGTCTTCCGGCTTGCCCTGTTCCACGACCTTGCCGCCATCCATGAAGACGACGCGGTCGGCCGCCTCCCGGGCGAAGCCGATCTCATGGGTGACGACGATCATCGTCAGGCCCTGGTTTGCGAGATCCCGCATTGTGGCGAGAACCTCGCCGACCAGTTCGGGGTCGAGCGCGGAGGTCGGCTCGTCGAAGAGCATCAGTTTCGGCTTGATGGCCAGCGCGCGGGCGATCGCCACGCGCTGCTGCTGGCCGCCGGAAAGCTGGCGCGGATAGCTGTCGGCCTTGGCCGAAAGCCCCACCCGGTCGAGGAGCCTCAGCGCATTTTCGGTGGCGACCTTGCGGCTCTCGCCGTGGATGCCGACCGGCGCCTCGATAATGTTCTGCAGCGCCGTCATATGCGGGTAGAGATTGAATTGCTGGAACACCATGCCGATCTTGCGGCGCTGCAGGGCGATCGCATGGTTCGACAGCTGCAGCAGCCGGTCCTTGTGCAGGCGGTAGCCGATCTGTTCGCCATCCACCTCGATCGAACCCCGGTTGATGGATTCGAGGTGGTTGATGCAGCGCAGGAACGTCGACTTGCCGGAACCGGACGGGCCAAGGACGACGACGACCTCGCCGGGCGCGACATCGAGATCGATCCCCTTCAGCACTTCCAGATCCGCGAAGGATTTGTGGACGTTGCGTGCCCTGACGAGCGGCTCGACGGTGGAGATCTCGTTCATGCGCCTGCCTCCGTTGCCTGTGCCATGACGGCCGCTTCCTTTACGGGTCTGGCGGCACCGGTACGGCGATCGCTGCGGCTGTAATAGCGCTCGATATAGGCCTGGCCGACATTCAGGACCGATGTGATCAGCAGATACCAGAGAACGGCGACGAGCAGCATCGGCACGATTTCGAAAGTGCGGTTGTAGATCGACTGCACCGAATAAAGGAGATCGGCCATGGCGATGACGCTGACGAGCGAGGTTGCCTTGATCATGCTGATCAGCTGGTTGCCGGTCGGCGGAACGATCGAGCGCATGGCTTGCGGAATGATGATGCGGCGAAGCGCGCGGATGCGCGTCATGCCGAAGGCTTCGGCCGTTTCGAATTGACCCTTGTCTACCGAAAGCAACCCGCCGCGGATGATTTCCGCCATATAGGCGGATTCGTTAAGGGCGAGCCCCGCAATCGCGGCCGTCATCGGGCTGATCACCGAATTGGTATCCCAGCTCATGAAGGTTGGGCCGAAGGGAATGCCGATCGACAGGGTCGGAAACAATGTCGAGAGATTGTACCAGAAGATCAGCTGCACCAGCAGCGGGGTTCCGCGGAAGAACCAGATGAACAGGGAGGCGAGCGAACTTGCCAGCCGGTCCCGGGACATTCGCGCGACGGCCAGAACGAGGCCGAGCGCGATGCCGATGGCCATCGCCACCACAGTCAGGCCGAGCGAGACGTAGAGGCCTTTGACGACGGTCGGGTCGAAGAAATATCGGGCGACGACCGGCCAGCCGAAATTCTCGTTATTTGCAACCGACCAGGCCCAGTAGGCGGCGATTGCAAGCGTGACCACCCAGGCCGTCACGCGGCCCTTGGGAAAGGGCTTGTGGGCATGGGCCACATCCCGGCTTCTCGCATCGCCGGAGGGCGATGCGAGCATTTGCGTCTGTGTGCTCATTTCGGAAGCGTCCCACCGAGGTTGATGCCTGGCTCCTTGATCATGTTGTTCTCAAGGCCCCACTTCTTCATGATCGCGGCATAGGCGCCATTGTCCATCAGCACCTTGATCGCATCGCGCAGGACCGGGCCGAGCGGCGAGCCCTTTGCGACAACCGCGCCCTGATAGAGGTTCTCGAAGCCGTTCTTCTGTCCGACGCCGGTCAGTTCCAGCTGGCCGTTGGCCTGCGACACGAAATAGGTGAGCGGCGCCTGGGAGGAGAAGAAGGCATCCGACCGCTTGGAGCGAACGGCAAGGATCGAACTCGGCTGGTCGGTAAAGGACTGCACCTCGATCGCGGCCTTGCCATCGGTCTTGCATTTTTCGGCCTGCACCTGGATGACCTTTTCGGCCGAGCCGCCGGCCATGACGGCGATGCGGTTGCCGCAGGCGGTATCGAGCGAGGTGATACCCTTCGGATTGCCCTTCTGCACCGAGAAAACCACGAATTCCTGCACCCAGTCGACGAAGTCGTTGGATTCTTCACGGCTCTTGAAATCGCCGACGGGGCCGAAGGCAAACTGGTAACGGCCCGAATTGACGCCGGCGAGCAGTGCCGGCAGGCCGCCGACCGTTTCATGTTCGATCTTGACGCCGAGAATCTGGCCGAGCGCGTCGGTCAGGTCGGCGCTGGCGCCGGTCATTTCGGTACCCGTGACGATTTCATAGGGCGGAAACGAGCCGTTGTTGACCGAGATCATCTTGCCGGACGTGCGGATCGCTTCGGGCAGCTGCGCATGAAGCGCGTCGTTGACCGAGAGCTTGGGCAGGGCTGCATCTTCAGCGAAGGCCGTTCCCGAGATCACTACGCTCGTCAGAGCAAGGCATGCAATTTTCCTGATCGACATTATTCATTCCCCTGTTTGGTTCGAATTTATGCGTTCCGTCTTGCGCTCACCCGATGCGGCTACCGTCCACATCGAAGGAGAATAGGTCTTCCGGGGTCATCAGCCGCGGCAGGATGCCCTGGATGTGAAGTTCGTTGGCGAAGTCGGCGATCATCTTGCGGTTGACCGCAAAACCGCTGGCGTCCCAGCCGACCGGAAGCTCGGCCGCAGACTTCAAAAGCTCGTCCATCATGAAGGGCGAGGTGTCGGCATATTTGCGGCGCTTGCTCAACCACATCCGCTGCGATTCATCGATCAGCTTGCTGAGCTCTTCGATCACCCACGGGTTCTGCGCGACGATGCCCGCTTTGATGCCGATCAGATGCATGCCTGGAACATAGCCCACATCATCGAAATATCGACGCTCGGCACGTCTGAAATCGGAAACGACCTGCCGGAACGGCGATCCGCCGCCGAAATAGCCGTCGGGCATGAAAGGCGTGAAGATCGCATCGAGGAAGCCTTCCTTGAGCAGGTCGACCATGGGGCGCTCGCCGGGTGCGGCTTCGATGCGGCCGGGCCGGCCGAACCCGTCAAGGCGATCGACGATCGGATGGGCTTCCGTCAGGCGGCCCGCATACCACAGGGCATCTTCGACGCCGACGCCCTCGCGGCGCAGCGCCGCTCTTGTCCAGGTGTTTCCGGAGTCGCGCCATCCGGTGACGCCGATGCGCTTTCCGGCGAGCTGGCCGAGTTCCGTGACGGGGCTGTCCTTGCGGGTGATGATGCAGCGATGGCGGAAGCCGCGCATGATGAAGTTCGGAATGCCGACAATGCTCTTGTCGCCATCGATGCAAAGCTGCGTATAGCGGCTGAAGGACATCTCCGCGACGTCGTAGTCTTCGCTTTTGCCGAGATGCGAGAGCAAGGTGCCGACGCGGTCGACCTTGATGTCAAGCTTGGGGGAGGAGACGTCGCCGAGGACCAGGGGCGTCATGTAGTCCCAGTCACGAAGGGCAAGTCGCAGGCTAAGGGGCATCGGCATTCACTCGCAATGATCTTGTTTTCGGAACAATTAAATGTTCAAATTTTTCCGATCAAATGTTATTACGTTATTGAACATTAAAAATGGCGATTAAATGAGCGATACTGTCGATGCAGCCTGGTTTGCCCAAAAATTGACCGATCGGACAATTCGGGGAATTGCGATCGAAACCAGCGCCCTGATCCGGGCCGGGGCGCTTCCCGTCGGAACGAAGCTGCCGCCGATCCGCGATCTCGCCTTTGCGCTCGGCATAAGCCCGGCGACGATCTCGGAGGCCTGGAGCGAGCTGAGGCGCCAGAAGATCATTACCGGCAGGGGGCGCAACGGCACCTGGGTGAGCGGTGACCGTTTCGTGGCCAAGCCCGAACGGCTCGGCAGTGCCGGCCATTATGGAGCCGGCGTTCTAGACCTGAGCGCGGCTGTGCCGGATATCAGGCTTTTACCCAAGCTTGCGCAAGCCATGGCTTACGGAGCGTCGGCGGAAAATCTCAACAGTTACGAGCGAAGCCGTATCCTTCCGGAACTCGAAGAGGTTGTCAGAAAGACCTGGCCATACGAACCGGAGGCATTTCTGGCGACGAACGGGGGCTATAACGCCGTCTACACGCTCATCCAGGCGCTCGTCATGCCCGGTGCGTCCGTCGCGATCGAGGATCCGACCGCCATGCGGCTTCTTGACATTCTCGAAGACCGCGGCGTGCGCATCCTTCCTGTCCAGTGCGATCGGGAAGGGCCGCTGCCTGCCTCGCTCGAAGCCGCCATGAAGCTGCGACCCGTCGCCTTCATTTTCCAGCCGCGGCTTCATTCGGTGACGGGTCAGAGCGTCAGCAGCGCGCGACTGCAGCGGCTTGGAGACATTCTCGACGGTACGGACACCTTGATCGTCGAAGATGACGGCGTCGCCGACATTTCCACGGCCCCGCGCCATTCGCTCGGCAGCCGCTTTGCCGACCGGACAATTCACATTCTTTCCTATTCAAAGACGCATGGTCCGGATCTGAGACTTGCCGTGCTCTCAAGCTCGCGGGCGATCGTCGAACAGATACAGTCTTATCGCAGCTTCAGCGCCGGCTGGACAAGCCGCATCCTGCAGGCTGCGACCGCATGGCTTCTGCGCGACCCCGTGACACAAGACACCCTGCAACATTCCCGTGACATCTACTGCCGGCGTCGAGCCGATCTGGTCGATGCCCTGCGGGAGCGTGGCATGGAAGTGGAGCACGGCGGCGGTTTGTGCGCCTGGGTTCCGGTCGTATCCGAACCCTTTGCGATGGTCACGCTGGCGGCAAGAGGCATCGCGGTTCACCCCGGCGCCAAGTTCTCCATCCTTCCCAGCGCGCATCTTCGCGTCGCGACCGCCATACTGTCCGGCAGGGTAAACGACGTGGCCGACTCGATCGCACTCGCTGCCGGCCCCGTCTAGCCTGTGAGACCGCTGCAGCTGTCCCGAGGGCGCCGGCCTGTCTCAAAACACCGCGAGCTGCGGGATACGGTCAGTGCAGCTCGATATTTATGTCCGCCAGCAGCGGCTCCAGACCAGGAAGATCTTCGTCCGTGGCCCTGCGAAGCTCCCGTGTGACCGCCGTCAACGCCAGATCAAGAGACTGGGCGCCCAGGTCGATCTTCAAATCTTCCGCGACCGCCTTTGCGTAGGTAATCATCCGAGCCAGAGCCATCAGCTCTTCAAGATTGTCCGTGGCCGCTGCCGATGCGTACTGGCGCTTTCCCGACCCTATGACCGACATATCGACTCTCCAAATTGTGCGGATAAGCATAAGGACAGTTCAGTACTAAAGTGCGTGAAAAACGCGTGAAACACCTTATAGGTGTAAAGGTGCCTAAGCCTTTGAGCGGGCCAGTTGTTCTGACCAGAGCGTGGTTTCTCTGAACTCCCAATGGCGGTTTGTCGGCTTGCGCCGATCGTCCGCGTCGCCAACGGCATCGAGAAGCGCCAGGGCGTCGATCCGTTTCTGATCGATGGCGTGCGTCTTCAACATGTTCAGCCAGTATTGCCTTTGCGATTCCGGTATTGCGGCACATGCGTGCACGATGAGAGACCAGCTTCTCTTCTTGAAGAAGAGGCCTGCGGCGGTTTGTTCGAGGGCCAGGCGAAGGGTTTTGTCGAAGAGCTGCAGCCTTTCCATCTCGTCCAGCGTGCTTCTTACATTGACCATCGGCACGGTCAGCGGCCTGCCGCCCATTTCGATTGGTTCGTGCAGAAGCGCTACGTCGGCGTCGTTGTCGATGGCCCCGCTGACATAGTCGTTGAAAATCCGTCCGACGCCGATCATTCCGAAAGCGCGACATTCGGCGGCGCGCAGGGCGCCCATGCTGGCGGCGCCGAAGACCGTGACATTAAGGGAGAGAGCGAAGAGAATTTCCTTGTGCCAGACCGGCGCGGTATTTTCGAACCCGCCATCGACCAGGCCTATGACGTCGGCGCCATCTTCGACCGCCCTCAAAACATCTCCCTGGACAGCCGGCGGCCGCAGAACGATGCCTGCCCTGGCGTGGCTTGCCGCGTCGGGCAAGCTCGGGCCGATGAAGACGACCTTCACGCGCTTATCGCTCTGGCAAGGGCACGCTTGCCGAAACGGTGGAGCCTGTTGCCTTCCGGGTTCTCAAGATCGGGTATGAATATCTTCACCACCGCAAACGGCAGGTTTGCAGGTGTCAGGGGGAGGGCAATCACCGAGCCGATTCCGCTGCTGCGAAGCCTCGCCAGCAGTTCCCGCAAAAGGACGGATATGTTGCCGGCCGGCCTTGCGACCGCGGCCGTAGATACGGAAGCGGGGGCGGCAAGAAAGGCGTGGCGGGTCTGTGCAGGAAGAGGTGTCGTGAACAATTCGGGCCAGACATCGTCGCGGGCGCCGCCAATATAGGTCAATCTCGACTGCAGCGCTTCCGTCACGGCGCGGATTGCCGCCCGCACGCCCCAGGGATGGGCGCCGCTTCCTCCCGTGACCTCAACGAACCGGAGCGGCACTTTGCCGGTGACGGCTGATGGGGCGACGAGTGCGGTATAGCAGGGGATGGCAATATCGCTCGTGATATCGAAGAGCTTCAAGACGAGCCCGGCAGCCTCGATCCTGCCAACAAGGCCGGAGAGCGCGGTATCGGAAAAACTTCTCGGATCGACGCAGCATGCATGGCGCTTGTCATCGCCGACGATCTGCCACAGGACATGGGCATCGCGCTCGATCCGTTCCAGGATGCCATGAAACATTGCCTCCTCGAGCGTATTGCCCGAGGCGAGCCCGTCCGACGACATCCAGAACCGGTTCCGCCGCGTCCGGTCGAGGAGGGCGGCATCCCGCGGAACGTGGATCGGCCGGTCGCAAAGCAACTCGGTTGCCAGGCTCCAGACCAGGACCTCGTCTTCGCTCAAAACTCGCTCGCCGCTTGCGACCAGACAATCGAGCGGTTCGGCATGGTCGCCCTGGCGCCGCAGCTCTCGTGCCGACGAAACCGTGGTGACGGTGACGGGTTCGCCCGCCACGGCGCGTTCCAGGGCTTCCATCGCCGCCGAGGCCTTGGCGTCGATATCTTCCAATCCCTTGCCCTGCGCAATGACCAGGGACCGGGAGTTCGGCGTGAAGGCGCACCAGACCGGAAGACCGACACAATCGAGATCGGTCTGTCGTGACAGGCGCGTGATGCCCATGGCCTCCAGATAGGGAGCGACACGGGACAATGTGTCCCGCGGCGCAATCGTCCGGTCGGAATAAGGATCGGGATGACCGCTCAGCGGCGCGCGCCTTCAGCCGTCCACGTGACCGGAGAAGACAGTCTGCGCCGACGAAACGGCGACAGCGAAATCGACATTCTTGATCAATGTGCCGCCGCCTTCTCGCTGCTTGACGGCTGCCGCCAGATCGCCGCTGGCAGGCACCTGCAGCGGCGTCACGGTCCCCGCGCCGATATCCACCAGCCAAAGCCCCTTGTCGCCCGACACACCCAATACAACCACTTTCGCCATAAAATCCTCCTTCAGCTTTTTGAAAATCCGGCCTTGAAAAGACCGTCCCGGTAAAGCTCTTTCTGCCACTGCTCTTTGAATGGCACCAAGGCGAGCCATTTCTCGACTTCGAAAGCGGGATTGAGAAGCTCGGCGCGCTGCCGATAGAACTGTGCCCGTTTTCGGTCGCCGATCATTGCGCAGCTGGCGGCTGCGATGCGATAGGCCGGTGCCTTGTCTTTCATCCGATCGACATAGGCGAGCGCCTCTTCGTAACGTTCGAGGAAGTAGCTCGCCCCGGCCGCGCACCAGAGGTAGGCGTCGGGTGCGATCGGATTGAGCGAGATCGCCTTCCTGATTTTCTCCAGCGCATCCTGGGGCCGCGACGCATGGACCAGCGTGTCGGCATGGCTGTAGATCACATCGGCATAGTGCGGGCTGAGGCTTTCGGCGAGGTCGAGAGCTGCAACGCTGTCGTCGACGGCGCCCTGGTAGAGCTTTGTCACGCCCAGTTCCCGATGCCCGGCCGCCGATTCCGAATCTCTCTCTATCGCCCGCAGCGCCTGATCTTCCGCGAGCTGCAGCAGGTCGGGATCGCCCTGCGCAGTCAGCAGCCACTCGCTGGTAAACGTCCGCGACAGGCCCGTGAACGCAGGCGCATAGTCCGGAGAGAAATGCAGGGCGCGCTTGAAGGACTTGCGCGCACGCCGGATGTCCGGCAAGCTCAGCTTGGTAAGCAGGCCGGCACCGACGAGATAGGAATGGTAGGCTTGAGGCTCCGCCTCGTTGCGAAGGCGAATGCTTTCGTTCCGCTTCAATTGCCCCGAAACGGCGTCCGCAAGTCTCTGCGCGATCAATCGTCTCTGCGTCGGCAGGGTTTCGACCGCCATGTCGAACCGGGCGGCCCACAAAATCTCGTCGGTCGGGAAATAGATGAGTTGCGCATAGAGCCCCTCTCCGGAAAGCCGCGTGTCCAGGAGGTAGGAAATGGAATGTCGCTGAACGACGGTCGCCTTGTCGGAATCGCGGCGGATCTGCTCGGCCGTATGGGGTGCGACAACGGATATGTTGCGCAGGGCGCAGAGCTCGATCGTGACATCCTCGATAAGGGCGTCGGCAATTGCAGCCTCTCGTGTCAGGGCCGCGGCGCCAGGGGGCAGCAGCACAAGGCGTGGCGCTGCTGTCGCAGTTATGGTTTGCGGCGGGCCGGCGTCTTGCCGCTCGATGACGCGACTGCCCGCCATTTCCACGGCTCTCGCCATCGGCGGCTGGCGTTGCGAATGATCTTCTGCCGTGCCGCGCAGGATCGAGCGAATCTGTTCGTCACCCGGAAAGGCTTCGAGAAGCTGAAGCCCCGAGCGGCGCAGAAGGCGGCGCTGTTCGTCATCGCGAATATGGTCCGCAGCCCTGACAAAGACGTCTCGAAGGGTGAGAAGATGCAGCTGCCGTTCGCGCTCGATCCAAGCATCGATTGCCCTGGTCGATGCACTGAGACCGGGAATGAAGCCGCGTTGCACAAGGTCGCTGATGGCCGCCAGCTGAGCCACCGGCTCGTCTTCCTTCCGCAATAGGTCGAGATCGACCGAAATGGCATTCCGGTTCAGGGTGACGAAAGGTGGCCCGAAGTCCAATATCTGTTCGTCGGATGTCGCCGGCGTTTCGCGAATGCGCGAAATCAGCTTGCGCAAATTGAGATCGGCAAGATGATCTCCCGTTTCGTTCCAGAGGAACCGCGCAAGCTCCTGCCGGCTGCGCTGCTGATCCGGCGACGAATGCAGATAGGCGAGCATCACCAGAGCCTTGACCGGATAGCGGATCGCCACGCCCAGGCCGTCTGTCAGTCGCAATTCGCCAAAGGTCTGGAGGTGAAGCACGAAAGCCCTCAGGCGCCGGTTTCGGGATGGATGATGTCGTCGATATCGGGATGTGTGTTTCTGGCCAGGCTCTTGGCAAGGGCGACGAGCTTCTGGCGGATCGTCGGGCTCTCGATTGCCATGAAGGCGCGATTGAGGGCCTGAGCATCCTTCGATGCCAAAAACGCATTCAGATCGTCCCTGCCATTGCCGACAAGGTTGTAGTCGCTCGGTTCGGTGTCGTTTTCGAAGAAGAACTGTACCGGTACGCCCAATGTCTCGGCGATCGTCTGCAGCCGGCCCGCACCGATGCGGTTCGTGCCCTTCTCATATTTCTGGATCTGCTGAAAGGTGACGCCGATCCGTTCGGCAAGTCCAACCTGCGATATGCGCAGCAGCTTGCGGCGTGCCCGCACTCTGCCGCCGACATAGGCATCGATCGAAGTGGGCGACTTGGCCTTCATGGCTGGAACCTCCGGTCAGGGCATAATCATTGCGAGGTTTGAGTCAAAATGCAACCGAAAGTAATATAATAATTTCCGTGATAGGCGCTGCGGCGCCAGTAACATTTCGCTGATATCCAGCTTTTCTGTATCGGAATCATTCGGTTGACCGTTCCGGAATGAGGCGGGAGAAGAAAAGGACCGGGCTTGAACCCTGCTAGATCTGGAGAAATTCTTGAAGGCCGATGCGATGACGGCGAGGCTCCCCTTCGGATTGCCGATTGCGGCGCGGCGACAGATCGATCAGAGTCCTTGCCGGATCCGGGCGGGGCGCTGTAGGGAAGGTCTGCACGGAGAGCGTCATGCGCAGGACAATCAAACGAGAAGCAGATCTACTCATCACGGATGAGAAAGAGCCGGTGAAACGCAGGCTGCGCGAACGGGGCGCGGCCGAACGCCCGGTCGAACTCGACAATTTTCTGAATTTGCTGGCCCGCGCGATGCTGCATCCATCGGCTTCGACGATGGCGAGTTTTGTCGCGGGCAAAGTCTTTCAAAAGCTTGAGCGCACGGGAACGCTGCGCGACAAGCAGCCCCACGATACCGGAATCCCCTCCGGCCTCGAGGCCGCTCTTCAAAATGCAATCGCCGCCCGAGATATTTATGCCGAGGTTGCGCAGAGCGTTCGGCGCCTCGCCGGATCGCTCGTATGGATCAGGGGCAGAAGCGGGCCATTTGCCAGCCTGAATTTTGAGAAGGCCCACGCCCACAGCGTGATTGTCGGCCCGGGCGGCCTTGAAGACCGGGCCGATATCCGGGTCGGCCTCACATATATGGAACCCTACAGCCGGTTTCCCGACCATGTGCAGCGGTTTTCCCGCGCCTTCCTGCTCTTGTCCCCCTGCGAGCTTTCAATTGCCGGAGCGAGCTGGATTTCGACCGGAATCGGCGGCGTCTTTGCTGCCGAAGCGGGACAGTCATTCGCCATGCGTTGCACCACCACCCCGCTTCTTGCGGTCTGGTGTCACGTTGAGGAGACCGGAAGATAAACGGCAGGATGCTGACACCTTCCGTCGTGGGGTACCTTCAGTGATGCCGGCAGGTGCGCCGTATCGCAACAGGTGATCGCAGCCGTCAATCCGGCAAATTTTCGTAGCCAGCTGCCAAGGGGTGTTTCTCTGTGGCTGCAGCGCTCCAGATATTAGCGAGGCGCAGGCACGTCGATGCCGGCAGGCCGCCAATCGAGGGAGACGTTCCATGACTGCACCGCATCCTCCAAGAACCCATATCGGCAATCATCCCCTGCATCCGGAAACCCAGATGCTGAACTATGGTTACGACCCGGAACTCTCCGAAGGCGCCGTCAAGCCGCCGGTCTTCCTGACGTCCACGTTCGTTTTCAACTCCGCCGAAGACGGCCGCGATTTCTTCGACTACGTCTCTGGCCGGAAAGAGCCGCCGGAGGGCAAGGGAGCAGGCCTCGTCTATTCGCGCTTCAATCATCCGAACAGCGAGATCGTCGAGGACCGCCTGGCGGTCTACGAGCGGGCCGAGAGCGGCGCGGTGTTTTCGTCGGGAATGTCGGCCATCGCGACGGTCCTGCTCGCCTTCGTGCGTCCGGGAGATGCCATCCTCCACTCGCAGCCGCTTTATGGCGGGACGGAAACGTTGCTTGCGAAGACCTTCCTCAATTTTGGCGTTTCCGCCGTCGGTTTCGCCGATGGCGTCAGCGAGGCCTCGGCAGGGGCCGCAGCCGAGGAGGCAATGGTGAAGGGTCGCGTTTCGGTCATCCTCATCGAGACGCCGGCAAACCCAACGAACAGCCTTGTCGATGTCGCGATGATCCGACGTGTTGCCGATGCGATCGGTCAGAGGCAGGGACACACGCCCATTGTCGCCTGCGACAACACATTGCTCGGCCCGGTCTTCCAGCGTCCGATCGAACATGGCGCAGATATCTCTCTCTATTCCCTCACCAAATATGTCGGCGGCCATTCGGATCTGATTGCCGGCGCGGCGCTCGGCAGCCGGGCGCTCATCAGACAGGTGAAGGCGCTTCGCGGCGCCATCGGCACGCAGCTCGACCCGCATTCGTGCTGGATGCTCGGGCGTTCGCTCGAAACGCTGCAGATCCGCATGGAGCGGGCCGACAGCAATGCCAGGGCGGTTGCGGACTTCCTTACGCAGCATCCCAAGGTCGAGACGATCCATTACCTGCCTTACAGCGATCCCGGCTCTGCCGTCGGCAGGACCTTTGCGGCCCAGTGCAGCGGCGCCGGTTCGACATTCTCTTTCGATATCCAGGGCGGCCAGCCAGCCTCGTTCCGGTTTCTGAACGCGCTGAAAATCTTCAAGCTTGCCGTCAGCCTCGGCGGAACGGAATCGCTGGCATCGCATCCGGCAACCATGACGCATTCGGGCGTGCCGGCCGAGGTGCGTCAGCGCATCGGCGTCCTCGATGCGACGATCAGGTTATCGATCGGCATCGAACATCCAGACGACCTGATCGCCGATCTCACGCTGGCGCTCGATGCGGCGTAAGCCTCGCAAATTCGAGCCCTATCGGCCGCATCGGCGGCGGGGATAGCGTTTCCGCCCGCTGGCGGCCAGAAATGCGTGCGCAGCCATTGTCCTCGGCGCGCTACGCGCCATGTGATTGCTCTTGGCAACAGCTTCACAGGAGGGACAGATGGCATCGAACGAGGATCGCATCAGGCAGCGTGCCTACGAAATCTGGGAGCGGGAAGGCCGGCCCCACGGTGAGGACCTGAAACATTGGCTGCAGGCGTTTCAGGAAATCGTCGCTAGCGTAGAGACGGATGGCCAGGCTGCCAGGAAACCTCGCTCCGCAAAGGCAGCGGGCGCTCCGGCAAAGCCGAAAAGTGCAGCGAAGGCGAAGGGCGGTGCCCAAAGCGTTCCGACGACATCCCCGCCACCAAAGCCGGCCAAGACAACCGGGAGCGTGACGCGACACTGAACCGAGCGGGATGTCGGGTTATCGGCGGCGAAGAGGCGGCAATCGAACGGTTGGCGAGAGGTCGCGGGACCTGAAAGTCCAGTCCTGTTTGCGGTGCAGCAAAGACGAGGGACACGCGGGCTCGTAGGGCAGGGCGGCCGAAAATGAATTGCGGTATCTCGGCATGAGGCCGGCCTCATGCGGAGCTATCGTTCATGCGTTTGTCTGACGTCGCGATTACAAAGAGAATTCTGCTCTCCGTCTGCCTTCCGCTGCTCGTCGTGGCTGGTCTTTCCTATGACAGGCTCGACGGAAGCCTGCGCGCCTACCAGGAAGCCAGGACCCTGGTCAGCGTCACCGAGCAGGTTTCGGACATTGCCAATGCCATTCATCAGCTGCAGACCGAGCGTGGGCAGTCCGCGACCCTGCTTGGCCGGGGTGTTCCGGACAAAGCGGGTCAGCTCAGGAATACGCGGCTGGAGGCAGACCGGCTGGTATCGGCCGCGCTGCAGGCGTGGCCCGCAAGCCGGAAGCTTCAATCCGGTGTCGGACCGGAGGAATTGTCGGCACTGACCGCGTTTCGCAGGCAGGTCGATGAAGGCGCTGTGACATCGGATGAGAGCAGTCTGTTCTACACGCACCTCATCGGCCGTTTCCTTGCCATGTCTCATGCGCTGGCCTCTCCGGCCACGGCGAGCGGAATGATGTCGCAGATTGCCGGCTACAACCAACTTTCTCTCGCAAAGGAATTTGCCGGCCAGGAACGGGCTCTCGGCAATGCGACGATTTCCTCGGGCCATATGGATGCCGGGAAAATCCTGAAGCTTTCCTCGCTCTACGGCGCACAGGCCGTGCTGCTCGATGAATTCAGGCAGATCCATCCCGCGCTTGCGCAGGAGATCGACGCCGTCTCTCCCGACAGGCCGTCGGCGCTTGCAACGATGCGCCAAAACCTGATCAGCGGCGGGGCGAGCATCGATCTCAGCGGCTGGGATGCGGCGCAATGGCATAAGGCCGCGTCCGAGCGCATCGATGCCATGCATGTCATGGAAGGCAAGGTACTCTCCTCCCTGCGGGCAGATGCCGAAGGCCGGGAGCGGCTGCAATTGCGAGCCCTGGTGATCATCGGTCTGGTATTGGGCCTAGCGACCGGCCTCGCCTTGTTCCTGTCGATCTCCATCGGGCTTGGCGTCGCGCGTCCGCTGAAGCAGCTCACCGGGGCGGTTGAGCGGCTGGCCGATGGGCAGGCGGACGAGGCCGCGGTCGCCATCACCAGCAAGGATGAGATCGGCACGCTGGCGCAGGCCGTCCGTCACGCCACCGAGGCGGCAAGAAGCCGGGCCGTTTTCGAGCACGAGCAGGAAATGCTTCGCCTTGCAGAAGGTCAGGCAGAGACCGAGAGACGGGAACGGGAGCGGGCGATCCGCGCCGGCGAACTGGAAAGCGCCGTGCACGAGTTGAACCGCGGTCTCCGGGAACTGGCCGCCGGCAACCTTCGCTATCGGATCGAGCGGCCGCTGGCGGCAGACCTGGAGATGCTGCGCCTTGGATATAATCAATCCGTTGAAGCGCTCGAGAGCGTCGTGTCCCTTGCCGGAAACAATGCCCGGTCGATCGACGAAGCCTGCGGCGATCTCCATGCCGCCGCCGATGATCTTGCCCGGCGCACCGCTGGCCAGGCGACCGCCATCGAGGAGGCCTCCGCGGCGCTGGAGGAGGTTGCCGCGGCGGTCAAGATGCTGGCTGGCGGCGCGGAGGAAGCAAAGATATCCGTCGGCATCGCCAATGCCGATACGGCCGAGGCAAGCAAGATCGCTGCCGATACCTTTGCCGCCATGCAGGCGATAAACAGATCGTCCGACCAGATAGGACAGATCATCGGCGTCATTGACGAGATCGCCTTCCAGACCAACCTGCTGGCGCTCAATGCCGGCGTAGAGGCCGCCAGAGCGGGAGAGGCAGGCAAGGGATTTGCCGTCGTCGCCCAGGAAGTGCGTGAACTCGCGCAGCGTTCGGCTCTTGCCGCACGCGAGATCAAGAAGCTCGTCGAGCAGGTGTCGAAGGATGTGTCGGGCGGTGTAACCCTGGTCGGCAAGGCCGGCGAAGCGCTGACCGGCATCGACAAGCATGTCGAAGTCATCAGCCGGCAGATCACCACGATCGTGCAGTCCTCGGTCGAACAATCCGTCGCGCTCGCGCAGATCACGACGACGGTCGGCCAGCTCGACCAGATCACGCAACAGAATGCGTCCATGGTCGAGCTGACGAATGCCGCCAGCGGTTCTCTTGCGGCCCAGGCCGAGGATCTGAGGATACAGCTCGAGACGTTTCAAGCCGGCCACGGGCCGGTGAGCGATCTGCCGCGAGCGTCCGAAGCGGCCTGACCGTGCAGCATGTCCATGAGGGGCGTCTCCGTTCGCTTGCTGCGGCGCGCATGCCGGTGCGAAAAGGAAAGCCGGACGGAGACGGCGCAGCCTTCGGCTGCCCCGGCAGTCAGCGCCCGGGCCGGCCGGCCGGCGGGGAAACTTCCGGATCGTCGACGAGCGGGTCCGGCGCTGCGAATGCGATCAGCGCGTCGGGCCTGACGATCTCTACCCTCGATCCGTCGATCTCGATGCCATGCGGGCGCAAGGTCGAGAAGGCTCGCGACAGGTTCTCCGGCGTCATGCCGAGGCGCGAGGCCAGGGTACGTTTTTCTATGCGAATATCGATCTCGCCAGTGCCCCCTTGCTCCTTGTCGGCCCGCAGCAGCCAGTTTGCCAGCCGCTCGGCGCCGGTGCGCAACTTCATGCCTTTGAGATCCTTGATGGTGCGGCGGTAGCTTCTGGCGAGCTCCATCACGATCGCGCGTGCAAAGCCGGGATCGGCGTCCATCGCGGCACGCACTTTCTCGGCGGGTATCATCAGGATGTCAGACGGCTCGAGCGTTCGGGCGGACTGAAGATAGACCTCGTCGTTCAGGACTGCAGCGAGAATGAAGACGCCGACCGGACGGACGATGTCCAGCGTTGTCTCGCGCTTGTCCGCTCCCGCAAACAGTTCGACGGTTCCGCCGAGTACGACATGGAGAAAATCGGCCGGTTCGTTCTCCCGAAAGAGGACCATGCCGCGGGGAAACCGTTGCACGAAACCTGTTTCGGTGAATGACAGGAACGTTGTCTCGCTTCCTGTCGCAAATAATTCGAGCTGTCGAACCTTGGCGGCATTTTCCGGTCTTATCATATATTTCTCCGCGTCCCATCCGGGAGTGTCCGGCGTGTGCTTGATTATTATCAAGCGTATAAAATACTAAGATCAACTGTCGGGTTTATGTTTGTTATCCTGATCCTATACATTGTTGTTCTTCCATATTTACTGCATTTCCCGATTTCTATTTGACTGAAATCAAAGTCGCTCAATGCGATCGCCGTTACCCATGTCGAGACTGAAGACGGTTCATCTTGCCACGGACGGAATACGGCCATGCTTGCCTTCCAGGAAGTCGATAGCAAACAACAACGCAACGCTCTTGCCGCAAGCACGATTGCCTTCACGGTCTGTTTTGCGGCCTGGACGATCTTCGCCATCATCGGCATCAAGATTCGCCAGGAACTTGGGCTCACGGAAACAGAATTCGGCCTTCTGGTCGGAACGCCCATACTGACCGGGTCCCTTATCCGGGTCGTGCTTGGCATCTGGAGCGACATCTATGGCGGACGTCTCGTTTTCGTGACGACCATGCTGGCGGCCGCGCTTGCGACCTTCCTGCTGACCTTTGCGCAAACCTACCCTCAGATGCTGCTCGCCGCACTCGGTGTCGGCATTGCCGGCGGTTCGTTTGCCGTCGGTGTCGCCTATGTATCGCGCTGGTATCCGCCGGGCAAGCAAGGCACGGCTCTCGGCATATTCGGCGCCGGCAATGTCGGTTCGGCCGTCACCAAGTTGCTGGCGCCCCTCGTTCTGGTCGCCTGGGGCTGGCACGCCGTCGCCGAGATCTGGGCGGCAGCGCTGGTGATTACGGCGCTGCTCTTCTGGTTCATCACCAAGGACGATCCCGTTCATGCCGAACGCCGCCGCACCGGTCAGAAGGCAAAGAGCGCCTGGCTTGAGCTTGAGCCGCTGAAGAACATCCAGGTCTGGCGTTTCGCACTCTACTATTTCTTTGTCTTCGGTGCCTTTGTCGCGCTGTCTCTCTGGCTGCCGGAATATCTGATCGGCGTCTACGGCCTCGATATCCGCACCGCCGGCATCATCGCAGCCTTCTTCTCCGTGCCGGCGAGCCTGCTGCGCGCCTATGGCGGTCGCCTGTCCGATATCTACGGTGCGCGCCGTGTGCTGTATTGGACGTTCCTGGTCTCGATCGTGGCGACCTTCATCCTCGCCTATCCGCCGGCGGACTATGTCGTTCGCACGCTCCATGGCCCCGTTTCCTTCCATATCGAAATGGGGCTGGTGAGCTTCACGACCGTTCTCTTCATCCTGGGCTTCTTCATGGCGCTCGGCAAGGCGGCGGTCTACAAGCATATCCCCGTCTACTATCCGGAACATGTCGGCGCGGTCGGCGGCCTGGTCGGCATGATCGGCGGCCTCGGGGGCTTCGTGCTGCCGATCCTCTTCGGGCTCCTGCTTGACCTGACGGGGCTCTGGACCAGCTGCTTCATGGCACTGTTCCTGCTGGTCGCGGTCGCGCTCGTGTGGATGCATGTCTCCATCCGCCAGATGGAGCGCGGCGCGGCGCAGAAGACGCTCGATGCCCTGCCGCCTTTCCCGGAAATGCAGGGCATGCCGACGCCGGCGATCGAGCCGCGTGCGAGCGAAGCCGTGCTCACAGACTGGCGTCCCGAGGATGCGACCTTCTGGGCGCAAAAGGGCAGCCGGATCGCCCGCCGCAACCTCTGGCTTTCCATTCCGGCCCTGCTGCTCTCCTTTGCGGTCTGGCAGGTCTGGTCTGTGGTGGTTGCAAAGCTGCCGCTCGTCGGCTTCACCTTCACCACCGACCAGCTCTTCTGGCTGGCGGCGCTTCCCGGCATATCGGGTGCGACCTTCCGGATTTTCTATTCCTTCATGGTGCCGATCTTCGGCGGCCGGCTGTGGACGACGCTGACGACCTGGTCGCTGATCATTCCCGCGCTCGGCATCGGCTTTGCCGTGCAGAATCCGCAGACGCCTTATGTCGTCCTGCTTCTGCTCGCCCTGCTCTGCGGCTTCGGCGGCGGCAACTTCGCCTCTTCCATGGCCAATATCTCCTTCTTCTTCCCGAAGTCGGAGAAGGGCAACGCGCTGGCGCTCAATGCCGGGCTCGGCAATCTCGGCGTCAGCGTGGTCCAGTTCGTGGTTCCGCTCGTCATCACCGCCGGCATCTTCGGCTGGCTGGGCGGCGACCCGGCGATGACCAAGACTGCGGCGGGCGATGCTCCGCTGTGGCTGCAGAATGCCGGCTTCTTCTTCGTGCCCTTCATTGCCGTCTCCGCCTTTGCCTGCTGGTTCGGCATGAACGACATCGCCTCGGCCAAGGCGTCCTTCGCCGAACAGGCCGTCATCTTCCGGCGTCGGCACAACTGGATCATGTGCTGGCTCTATACCGGCACTTTCGGCTCCTTTATCGGCTATTCGGCCGGCTTCCCGCTGCTCGCCAAGACGCTGTTTCCCGATGTCAACGCCTTGCAATTCGCCTTCCTCGGGCCGCTCGTCGGAGCGATTTCCCGCTCGGGGACCGGCTGGCTGGCCGACCGTTATGGCGGCGCAAGGGTCACGTTCTGGGTCTTCGTGCTGATGATGGCGGGTGCCGGCAGCGTGCTCTGGTTCATCGCCGCCAAGGACCAGCCGGGTGCTTTCTGGGGCTTCTTCATCTCCTTCCTGGTGCTCTTCTTCGCAACCGGCGTCGGCAATGCTTCGACCTTCCAGATGATCCCGGCGATCATGGGCAAGGAGATGGCACGGCTGATGCCCGATGCGAGCGCCGAGACCCGTCGCCTGCAGGCGGAGAAGGAGGCGGCTGCAATCACCGGCTTCACGTCGGCGATCGCCGCCTTCGGCGCCTTCTTCATCCCCATGGGCTACGGCCTGTCGATCAGCTTCACCGGCGGCGCAGAAGCCGCGCTGTGGGCCTTCCTCATCTTCTATGTGAGCTGCCTCGCCCTCACCTGGGTCGCCTACACCCGCAGGGGTGGCCTCCTTCACGATATCGAACGCGGCAGGCGCCGCGCCGCCGGCAACGCGGCTGCCGCCGAATAAGACCAGGAGAAATACATGTCTCATTTCCTCGACCGGCTAACCTTCTTCCGAAAGAATGTCGGTCAGTTCTCGAACGGCCACGGCGTCGTCACCAGCGAGGATCGCTCCTGGGAGGATGGCTATCGCAAGCGCTGGCAACACGACAAGATCGTCCGCTCCACGCACGGCGTGAACTGCACGGGGTCGTGCTCGTGGAAGATCTACGTCAAGGGCGGCATCGTTACCTGGGAGACCCAGCAGACAGACTATCCGCGCACGCGGCCGGACCTGCCGAACCATGAGCCGCGCGGCTGCGCGCGCGGCGCTTCGTACAGCTGGTATCTCTATTCCGGCGCGCGGGTGAAATATCCGATGATCCGCGGCCGCCTCCTGAAGCTGTGGCGCAAGGCGAGGGCGACGATGTCGCCGGTCGCCGCCTGGGCCTCGATCGTGGAGGATGCCGAGAAGCGCAAATCCTACATTTCCATCCGCGGTCACGGCGGCTTCGTCCGGGCCAGCTGGGACGAAGTGACGGAGATTATTGCCGCCGCCAACGCCTATACGATCAAGGCGCACGGCCCGGACCGCATCATCGGCTTCTCGCCGATCCCGGCCATGTCGATGGTCTCCTATGCGGCAGGGGCGCGCTACCTGTCGCTGCTCGGCGGCGTCTGCATGTCCTTCTACGACTGGTACTGCGACCTGCCGCCGGCAAGCCCGCAGACCTGGGGCGAGCAGACCGACGTGCCCGAAAGCGCCGACTGGTACAATGCCGGTTTCATCATCGTCTGGGGTTCCAACGTACCGCAGACGCGCACGCCCGATGCCCATTTCTATACCGAGGTCCGCTACAAGGGCACCAAGAGCGCCGTCGTCAGCCCCGATTATGCCGAGGCGACGAAATTCGCCGATATCTGGCTCAATCCGAAGCAGGGGACCGATGCGGCGCTTGCGCTCGCCATGGGCCACGTCATCCTGCGGGAATATCATCTCGATCGGTCCGTTCCCTATTTCGACGACTATACACGTCGTTATACCGACATGCCGTTCCTGGTCCGGCTCGCCGAGCGGGACGGTCGTCTGGTTCCCGAACGCATGCTGCGGGCATCCGAACTGAAAGGCGCTCTCGGCGAAACCAACAACCCGGAATGGAAGGCCGTCGCGATCGACGAGGCGACGGACGAGCTGGTTTCTCCGCTGGGCTCGGTCGGCTACCGCTGGGGCGAACAGGCGAAATGGAACCTCGAGCAGAAGGACGGCCACGGCCGCGACATCTGTCTCAAGCTCTCGCTTGCGGGTGAAAACGTCGCGATCGAGGGCGTCGACTTCCCTTATTTCGGCGGCCGCGCCACCGAGCATTTCGTCTCGACCGCGCATGACGAGATCCTGACCCGCAACGTCCCCGTCCGCACCATCACCGATGCAGACGGCAAGCCGGTCAAGGTCGCCACCGTCTACGACCTGATGATGGCGAATTACGGCCTCGATCGCCGTTTCGGCGGCGCGAATGTCGCCCGCGATTATAACGACGACGTGCCGTTCACGCCGGCCTGGGCCGAGCGCATTACCGGCGTAAAGCGCGATGCGATCATCACGGTTGCCCGCGAGTTCGCCACCAATGCCGAAAAGACCAATGGCCGCTCGATGATCATCATCGGCGCCGGCATGAACCATTGGTACAACATGGACATGAACTACCGCGGCGTGATCAATCTCCTCGTCTTCTGCGGGGCGATCGGCCAGTCGGGCGGCGGTTGGTCCCACTATGTCGGCCAGGAGAAGCTCAGGCCACAAACCGGCTGGACGCCGCTTGCCTTCGCGCTCGACTGGGCGCGCCCGCCGCGCCACATGAATTCGACATCCTTCTTCTATGCCCATACCGATCAATGGCGCTACGAGACGCTGACCGCGGCCGAAATCCTGTCGCCGACCGCGCCGGAGGGCGATTGGGAAAACAGCTTCATCGATTACAACGTTCGCGCCGAACGCATGGGCTGGCTGCCCTCGGCACCGCAACTGAAGGCCAATCCGCTCTCGATCGCCGCCAAGGCGAAGGCAGCCGGCCTCGAGCCGAAGGATTATGTGGCCAAGGGGCTGAAGTCCGGCGAACTCGAGCTTTCCTGCGACGACCCCGACGATCCGGCAAACTGGCCGCGCAACATGTTCGTCTGGCGGTCGAACCTGCTTGGCTCCTCGGGCAAGGGGCACGAATATTTCCTCAAGCACCTGCTCGGCACCGAAAACGGCGTCATCGGCAAGGATCTCGGGGCAGAGGGTGCGGTTCGCAACAAGGAGGTCGCCTGGCATGACGAGGCGCCGCGCGGCAAGCTCGACCTGCTTGTGACGCTCGATTTCCGCATGTCGACCACCTGCGTCTATTCCGACATCGTCCTGCCGACCGCCACCTGGTACGAGAAGAACGATCTCAATACCTCCGACATGCACCCCTTCATCCATCCGCTGTCGGCAGCCGTCGATCCGGCCTGGGAGGCGCGTTCCGACTGGGAAATCTACAAGGGCATCGCCAAGGCCTTTTCGCGCATCGCACCGGAAGTGCTTGGCGTCGAGCAGGATGTCGTCCTCACGCCGATCCAGCATGATAGCCCCGGCGAGATGGCCCAGGCCTTCGACGTCAAGGATTGGAAGAAAGGTGAGATCGAGCCGATCCCCGGCCGCACCATGCCCTCGGTTGCGGTCATCGAGCGCGATTATCCGAATATCCATGCCCGCTACACCGCACTCGGGCCGTTGATGACCTCGGTCGGCAACGGCGGAAAGGGCATCAGCTGGAAGACCGAGCATGAGGTCGAAGCGCTCGGTGCCCTCAACGGCGTCCATTCGCAAGGCGCGGCAAAAGGCCTGCCGAAGATCGACACGGATATCGATGCGGCGGAGGTCATTCTGATGCTCGCCCCCGAGACCAACGGCGAAGTGGCGGTGAAGGCGTGGGATGCCCTGTCGAAGGCGACCGGCCGCGATCACACCCATCTCGCCATTCCCAAGGAAGACGAGAAGATCCGTTATCGCGACATCCAGGCGCAGCCGCGCAAGATCATCTCCTCGCCCACATGGTCGGGCATCGAGAGCGAGAAAGTCTGCTACAACGCCGGCTATACGAATGTCCACGAACTGATCCCCTGGCGCACGCTCACCGGCCGCCAGCAGCTCTATCAGGACCATCTTTGGATGCGGGCCTTCGGCGAAGGTTTCGTCACCTGGAAGCCGCCGGTCGATCTGAAGACGATCGGCGTCGTCAAGGACCGCCGCCCGAACGGCAACAAGGAAATCGTCCTCAACTTCCTGACGCCGCATCAGAAATGGGGCATTCACTCGACCTATACCGACAACCTGTTGATGCTGACCCTCAATCGCGGCGGTCCGGTCGTCTGGATCTCCGAGGTGGACGCCAAGTCGGCCGGCATCGTCGATAACGACTGGGTCGAGGTCTTCAACGCCAATGGCGCGCTCACGGCCCGCGCCGTCGTTTCCCAGCGCATCAAGCAGGGCATGATGCTGATGTATCACGCCCAGGAGAAGATCATAAACACGCCGGGCTCCGAGCTCACCGGCAACCGCGGCGGCATCCACAATTCGGTGACGCGCACCGTCCTGAAACCAACGCACATGATCGGCGGCTACGCCCAGCTCGCCTACGGCTTCAACTATTACGGAACCGTGGGGTCGAACCGCGACGAGTTCATCGTCGTGCGCAAAATGTCCAAGGTCGATTGGCTTGAGGAGCCGCTTTCAACCGATGCACCGAAGGAGGCTGCAGAATGAAGATCCGTGCCCAGATCGCAATGGTGCTGAACCTTGACAAGTGCATCGGCTGTCACACCTGCTCGGTGACCTGCAAGAACGTCTGGACCAGCCGCGAAGGCGTCGAATATGCCTGGTTCAACAATGTCGAAACCAAGCCCGGCGTCGGTTATCCCCGCGAATGGGAAAACCAGGAAAAGTGGAACGGCGGCTGGCGGCGCAGGCGCAACGGCACGATCGAGCCGAAGATCGGCGCAAAGTGGCGCGTCCTCGCCAATATCTTCGCCAATCCGGATCTGCCGGAAATCGACGATTATTACGAGCCTTTCACCTTCGACTACCAGCATCTGCATACGGCGGGCGAATCGAAGGCATTTCCGACCGCCCGGCCGCGCTCTGCTATTTCGGGCGAGCGTATCGAGAAGATCGAATGGGGTCCGAACTGGGAGGAGATCCTCGGCGGCGAATTCGAAAAGCGCTCGAAGGACGTGAATTTCGAGGGCGTCCAGAAGGACATCTACGGCCAGTTCGAAAACACCTTCATGATGTATCTGCCGCGGCTGTGCGAGCATTGCCTCAACCCGGCCTGCGTCGCCGTCTGTCCGTCGGGTGCCATCTACAAGCGCGAGGAGGACGGTATCGTTCTCATCGACCAGGACAAGTGCCGCGGCTGGCGCATGTGCGTTTCCGGCTGCCCCTACAAGAAAATCTACTACAACTGGTCGTCCGGCAAGTCGGAGAAGTGCATCTTCTGCTACCCGCGCATCGAGGTCGGCCAGCCGACCGTCTGCTCGGAAACCTGCGTCGGGCGCATCCGCTATCTCGGGGTTCTGCTCTACGATGCGGACCGTATCGAGGCTGCGGCCAGCGCGCCCGACGAGAAGGACCTCTACCAGGCGCAGCTCGATCTCTTCCTCGACCCGAAGGATCCCAAGGTGATCGCCCAGGCGCGCGCCGACGGTGTGCCGGAAGCCTGGATCGAGGCGGCAAAGACATCGCCGATCTGGAAGATGGCCATGGACTGGAAGGTCGCCTTCCCCCTCCATCCGGAATATCGCACCCTGCCGATGGTCTGGTACGTGCCGCCGCTTTCGCCGATCCAGTCGGCGGCCGCCGCCGGCAAGATGGGCCTCGACGGCGACATGCCGGACGTCCGCTCGCTGCGCATCCCGCTGCAATATCTTGCCAACCTGCTGACGGCGGGCAACGAGGAGCCGGTGGCCCTGGCGCTGGAGCGCATGCTTGCCATGCGCGGCTATATGCGCGCCAAGTCGATCGATGGCCGCATCGACGAAAGGATCGCCGAGAAGGTGGGGCTCACCGGCGCCGATATCGAGGACATGTACCGGGTCATGGCGATCGCCAACTACGAGGACCGTTTCGTCATCCCGACGGCACACCGCGAGTGGAGCGAGGACGCCTTTGACCTGCGCGGCTCCTGCGGCTTCTCTTTCGGCAATGGCTGCTCCGGCGGCACGAGCGAGACCAACCTCTTCGGCACGAAACAGGTCAAGAAGGCCTCCAATCCGATGGAGATCGCGTGATGGCCGAAAGCCGGGGAATTCTCACCTTCCGGGCGCTCTCGGCGCTTCTGACCTATCCGTCAGCCGAGCTCTGCGCCGGGGCGCCGGAGATTGCGGAGGCGATCGCTGCGGAGCGGCTGGTGCCGGCAGCCTCCGCAGCGGCGCTTCAGCCGCTGCTTGACGATCTCGGCTCGCGCGATCTCTTCGAGCTGCAGGAGCGTTATGTCGAGCTCTTCGACAGGACGCGGCGCCTCTCGCTGCATCTCTTCGAGCATGTGCATGGCGAGAGCCGCGATCGCGGCCAGGCGATGGTCGATCTTGCCGCGCTCTACGAGAGCGGCGGGCTGGTGCTGGCCGCCAACGAACTGCCGGATTATCTGCCGCTTTTCCTGGAATATCTGTCGACGCGACCGCTGGAGGAGGCTCTGAACCTCCTGTCCGAGACTGTCCACATCCTGGGGGCGCTGGAAGAGCGTCTTGCCGCACGCAATTCTCCCTATGCCGCCGTCCTGGCGGCAATCCGCGGCATGGCCGGTGTCTCGCTCACGGCGTCCGGCGACGACGACCTTCTCGATCCGGTGAGCGGCGACCTCGCCGCGCTCGATGCGGAATGGGAAGAAACGGCCGTCACCTTCGGCCCGGGAAGCGGCGCGATGGACGGATGTTCCACCGAGAGGCTTCAGACCCGCCTGCGCGCGGCCCATCGCGATGCACGCAGCAACCCGCTTTGAAAGGAGGACGACGATGTCTCAGATTATCAATTCCGCGCTCTTCGGCTGGTATCCCTATTTCTGCCTCACCGTCTTCCTGCTCGGCAGCCTGATCCGCTTCGATCGTGAGCAATATACCTGGAAGACCGGCTCCTCGCAGCTGCTCCGGCGAAAGCAGCTGCGCTGGGGTTCCAACCTCTTTCACATCGGCATCCTGGTGATCTTCATCGGCCATGCCGGTGGCCTGCTGACGCCGATCGTGATCTTCGATGCGCTCGGCATTCCGCACAGTTTCAAGCAGGGGCTGGCGATCGTCGTCGGCGGCCTGGCCGGTATCGCCTGCTTCATCGGCATATCGCTGCTTGCCCATCGCCGCTTCTTCGATCCGCGCATCCGCGCCACCTCGAGCTTCGGCGACATGGCGATCCTGCTCGTTCTCTGGGTGCAGCTGACGCTCGGCCTCTCCACCATCTTCGTCTCGCTCCACCATATGGACGGCCACGAGATGGTGAAGTTCATGAACTGGGCGCAGGGCATCCTGACCTTGCAGCCGGCCGCCGCCGCCTATGTCTCGGACGTCAACCCGATCTTCAAGCTGCATCTGCTGCTCGGCATGACGATCTTCCTGCTGTTTCCCTTCACGCGTCTGGTCCATGTCTGGAGCGCCCCGGTCTGGTATATCGGTCGCCCCGGCTATCAGGTCGTGCGCAGCCGCTTCAGCAGGCAACAGCTGGCCGCCCGTTCCTACCGGCATCCGGCGGAGTGACGGCCATGGTCTCGATCGTCATCGACCGCACCGGTACGCACGCCCGGACGGATCACGATCACCGGCATCAGCACGCGCCGGCTCGCTCTTCCGACCCGGTCATATTGCCGCCGGTGAGCGTCAACGGCGTGCCGATCTCCCGCAAGGAAATTGCCGCCGAGACGCAGAATTTTCCGGCGGTCAATCCGGGGGCGGCCTGGCACGCCGCAACACGGGCGCTCGTCATTCGCCACCTGCTTCTGGAGGAGGCGCGCCGACTTGGCATTGTCGCCGAGCCGCGGGCCGATGCGGACGGGCGGATCGAGACCGACGAGGATTCCTTGTTGCGTCTGCTCCTGGAGCGGGAAGTACAAACGCCGAAAGCGGACGAGGAAACGCTGCGGCGCTTCTACGAAAACAACCGCAAGCGCTTCCTGACCCCGCCGCTGTTCGAGGCGGACCATATCCTGATCGCCGGAAGGCGGGAGGATGTGGCCGCTTTCGCACAAGCGCGGGAGCGGGCGGCTTCGCTTGCGGCCGTCCTGATGCGGCAGCCCGAGCGGTTTGCGGATCTCGCCAGGGATTGTTCCGATTGCCCTTCGCGGGAAGTCGGCGGCAGCCTCGGCCAGATCAGCATCGGGGACACGACGCCGGAATTCGAGACGGCGCTGTCCGGCCTCGCCGAGGGTGAAATATCCGGCCCTGTCGAAACCCGCTACGGCGTCCACCTCATCCGGCTGGCGCGGAAGATCGAAGGCTCGCTTTTGCCGTTCGAGGCGGTCAGGGGCCGGATCGCCAGCTATCTGGAGGAGCATGTCCGCCGGCAGGCGACGGCTCAGTATATTTCGCTGCTGATCGGCCGTGCCGATATACGGGGCATCGTGCTTGACGGTGCCGCAACCCCTCTGGTGCAATAGGGAGATGTCATGTTCGGAGCTCTCATAGCCTCGCTCGACAATCCGCAGGCCATGGCCGCACTGATCGGTGTGCTCGGCATGGAAGGCCTGGACGAACGGCTCGAAAAGGCTGCGGCCGCCGAAGCCATGGAACCGGCCGACTATCTCGCCGCCGTCGTCCGCTCCTTCCTCGAAACGGCGTCGGACGACGATTTCGTCCAGCTGGTCGGCATCATGAATCGGGCCGAAGATCCGGGGCTTGCCGCCGTTCGTTCCATCCTGCGCAAGACCGTGATGGAGCAGGGAACGTTGTGACGATGCCTGCCCGCTTCTCTTCCTCCTGCTTCGATCCCCGACCGGCGACCGTATCATTCGAGGCGGCACGCCGTGCCGCCGCCGCACTCGCCCGCCCGCTCGACCTGCTGGAAGAGGTGCCGCTGGCTCGGGCGACCGGGCGAATCCTGGCTGCGCCGATCGCGGCGCCGTTGTCCCTCCCGCCCTTCGACCAGGCGGCGATGGACGGATATGCCCTCTGCCTGGCAGGCAAGGACGCCATACCCGCGGTCCTGCCGGTATCGGGTCGCACGCAGGCCGGCGATCGGCCGGGCGTGCTTGTCGCGGGCACGGCCCGACGCATCATGACGGGTGCGCCACTCCCAACCGGCGCCGACACCGTCGCGACGCAGGAACAGGTGGCGCGCAGAGGCGACCTTGCCCAGTTCGGGCCGGGTCTCAAGCGGGGCGCCAATGTCCGAAGGGCAGGGGAAGACGTCACGCAGGGAGCGGTCGTTCTCGAAAAGGGCGACGCTCTCGGCTGGAAGGAAATTGCCCTTCTCGCCGCCCTCGGGATCGCTGCCGTCCCCGTTGTTCGTCCGCTCAGGGTTGCCATTATCACCACCGGTTCCGAGCTTCACGCGGCCGGCCGGTCGCTGCCGCCCGGCGCGATCTACGACTGCAACGGTCCGATGCTTGCGGCACTCCTGGCCGGGCCGAACACGCATATCATATCGCGGTCGGTTCCAGACGATCCGGTAGCGATCACCCGCGCGCTCGAGGAGGCCCGCCGGACGGCCGACATGGTAATCACGACCGCCGGCATGTCGGTCGGCGAGGAAGACCATGTGCGCGATGCCGTCGAGCGGGCCGGCGGGCGGCTCGAGGTGATGAAAGTGGCGATGAAGCCGGGCAAGCCGCTGGCTTTCGGCATGCTTGCAGGGGCGCTCTTCGTCGGCCTGCCGGGCAATCCGCAGGCTGCCGCCTTCGCAGCGCTTGCCTTCGTCCGCCCCATGACGAGGGCTCTGCTCGGTCAGGCGCCTGCCCGGCAGATGATGGCGGAGACAGGCTTTGCCCTTGCCGGCAAGCCGGATCGGACGGAGCTGCTGCCGGTGCGCCTGAGCGTCGAGCACGGCCGCCTGATCGCACATCGCAGCGGACCGGAGGGCTCGCACCGGATGATGACGATGGCATGCGCCGATGCGGTCGTCGTTGCGCCCGCTGCTCCGGCCCCTCTGCCGGCAGGCACGATCCTTGAGGTCCTGCCATTCGATCAAGGCTCTTTCGGCCGGTGCGCGACGTGACGCCCACCCGCTCGACAGGCGCCGATTTCTGTTTGAAGGAGACGTGCATGCACACCGCTCACCCGGAACACCCGATCACCGCGATCGTCTATCCGAAGGGCTCGGATTTCGAAGCCTTTCTTCAGGAGGTCACGGTCAAGCTGGCCGCACAGGGCCTGCGGCTCGCCGGGCTCGTTCAGCACAGCCGGCCGAAGCCCGGCCGGACGAAATGCGACATGTACCTGCGCGATCTTTCAAGCGGCGAAACCAGGGCGATCTCCGATGATCGCGGTCCCCATGCCAGCGGATGCGTGCTGAACACCGGCCGGCTGCTGGATGCGTGCGAGGCCGCGGAAGCCGGCCTGTCCGGCCAGACGGATCTGCTCGTCCTTTGCAAGTTCGGGAAGACAGAAGCGGAGGGCGGTGGTTTCCGGTCGCTGATCGCCCGGGCGCTGGAGCTTTCGGTTCCGGTCCTGATCGGGGTTCCGGAGATCAACCTGGTGCCGTTTCGGGAATTCGCGACAGGGCTTTTCCGGGAGATCGAATTATCTGACCTCGTCTGCGACCTGTCGGCCGCTACAGAAAGACTGCGTCCCGCGCCCCGGCCGTCGGCCGAGGCGGTCGCGGCCGTTGCATGAAAGGTGGATGATGGACGATGTGGCGATCGCTCGTGCCCTGCATGTCCTTGCCGTCATCCACTGGATCGGCGGCCTGAGCTTCGTGACCCTGGTCATTTTGCCGCTCGTCCGATCGGGGCGGACCGGCGAAGAGGCGCAGTTGCTGTTTGAAAGGGTCGAGCGGCATTTTTCCGCACAGGTTCGCGTCTCCGTTCCGCTTGCCGGCGCAACGGGTCTCTGGATGGCCTACAGGATGGAGCTCTGGGATCGTTTCGCCGATCCTGACTTCTGGTGGATGCCGGCGATGTTCGGCACATGGCTCATCTTCATGCTCATGCTGTTTGTGATCGAGCCGCTCTTCCATGGGAAATTCGCAAAGAGAGCGCGTCAGGACGCCGGAGCCGTTTTCCGCCGCGTCAGCCGCCTGCACGAATTCCTGCTGTTGCTTGCGGCCATCACCGCCTTCGGTGCTGTTGCCGGATCGCATGGCTTCAGTTTTTTCTGACGCCGAATTGCGTCACGAATTCCAACCGGAGGTTTGATACAGATGGTCCGCATCGGGATCCTCACAATATCCGACCGCGCGAGCCGCGGTGAATATGCCGACCTTTCGGGACCGGCAATTCGTGCCTGGCTTGAACGGGCGATCGTCTCGCCCTGGTCGGCCGTTGCGAAAACCATACCCGACGGCTTCGAGAGCGTGCGCGGCACGCTGGTCGATTTCTGCGATCGCGACCGGCTCGACCTCGTTCTGACAACAGGCGGCACCGGTCCTGCGCCCCGCGACGAGACGCCGGAAGCGATGCGCAGCGTCATCGACAAGGAACTGCCGGGATTCGGGGAGGCCATGCGCCGGGCAAGCTTCGAGGCCGTGCCGACGGCAATCCTGTCGCGACAGTCGGCCGGCACGCGTGGCAGCACCCTGATCATCAACCTGCCCGGAAAGCCTTCATCGATCGATCTCTGCCTGAATACCGTGTTCGGCGCCGTTCCCTATTGCCTTGATCTGATCGGGGCCGGTCGCATCGAGACCGATCCGGCGTTCATCGGCGCTTTTCGGCCGCAGTGAAGCCGACCGCTTGCCCGGCTGGATGCCGTGGCCATCGGCCAGCGCGACATCTTGGCGTTGAAATGCCGCTCTTATCCGCTCATCGTTCCGAGATAGGCAAGCAGGCAGACTGCAGACAGGCAGGTCATCGGCGGCCTTGCCAAGCGACAGATCCCGATGAGCGCGCCGGCGAGAAGGCCCGATGCCAGGATCGCGCTTGCAATGGCCGGGCTGTGATGCTGGTAGGCGAGCCCCGCGCCCGAGATGACGATGGTCGATGCAACGCTAGTCGCGACGGAGAACTGAACCGCGATGGAAGTGCCGCGGGCGAAGATCAGAATGAACTGGTTCCAGCTGAAAGCGATGGAGAGGGCGAGAGCGGCGCCCCTGACGAGAGCAAGCATCGTCATGTTCGCGGTCGGGCAGCGCAGGCCGCCCTCCGGTTCATGCCGCATCGATAAATGGTCGTTCCAAGCCGCATTTCGTTGCCCGCCATAGTGTCCGTCGCAACTTATGTGCCAGAGGATGGACGGCCGGAACGTGCTGCAGCGCAAATCCCGCGCAGATTGATCTGGTCTGGACGCTGCGCCGGGCGAAGGTCGGGGCCGCGTTCCGGTCGTGCTATTGACGTGCCGGAAGCCGTTGATGGCGGATGCCGGCAAGATGGCAGCCGGCCCCGGGGAAATCTGGCGGATCAGATCCGTGTCACGGATAGGGCTCGGCCGGCCATTATCGCGATAATGGCGGCGGCGAAGGAAAAGACGGCACCCATCTTCGCCGCATCCTGGATGTTGCCGGCAGGAAAGGCGACGCCAGCGACGAACAGCGAAACCGTGAAGCCGATTGCCGCGACGCAGCCGAGGACGACGAGATCTCTAAAATTCATGCCCGCCGGCAGCCCGAAGCCCAGGACCCTTGCCGCGATCCAGCCCAGGCATGCGATCCCAAGCGGTTTTCCGATGATAAGCCCGGCGGCCACGAGTAAGGTCGGCTCCCCGATGGCGGAGAACTCGACGCCGGCATTTACCAGGCCGAAGAGGAAAAGCACGATTTGAACGGGACCTTTGAGCGCATGTTCGATCACGTTCAAGAGATCGGTCTGCCTTGTCTCGTCTTCCGCGAACATGCCGAACTCGATGTCTGAATGCGGTATGGCGGGGATGACTGGCAACAGGCCGAGCGCCGGATGGATGCCTGCCTGATGAAAACCGTACCAGCTGATCGCGCCGGCAAGCGCGAAGGGCCAGAACGAGAGGTGCTTGCGCCACGCGGTCGTGACCGGCCTTTCCGGCCGGCCGGCGTCAAGCATCCGCGGCATGCGGTTGGCCACGAGATAGGCGCAGAGCGCCGCGCCGGCCGACAGCAGAAGCCATGCGGGCGCCAGATCGCCCTGAGGATAGAAGACGGCAAGGATGATCAGCCCTGCAGCGTCGTCGGCAATTGCAAGCAGCAGGAGGAAGGTGACGGCGGGATGCCGGCCTCCGAAGATGAACCGGCCGACGAGATAGGAAAAGGCGATATCGGTCGCGGTCGGAATTGCCCAGCCGCTGGCGAACACGGCGATCTTTCCGAGCATTGCTGCTCCCGACAGATAGATCACGACCGGGCCGAGCATGCCGCCGGCCGTCGCGATCAACGGCGTCAACGCCTTCTTGCCCCGAAGCGCGCCGTTTCTGAGTGCGACCGCTTCCCAGACCTCCTTGCCGGCCAAGGCAAAGAAGAGGGCCATGAGGATGTCGTTGACGAAGAAATGGATGCTGACGACCCGCGAAGACGTACCGGCGGGCGTGGTGACGACCTCTCCGACCGGCGCCCCCTGCCACAAAGGATGGTCTACGAGCGCATGGTAGCTGGAGGGGAGAATATTTGCCCAGATGAGAGCGCAGACGGCGCCGGCGATAAGGAGGAAGGAATATTCCTCCAGCTGCTTCCAGACGCGATACATGGATTGTCCCGTTTCAAGGTTCCGCTGCCGCAAAGCAGCCGACAACGAGGGAGCCGGGCGAACCCGGCTCCATGGCAGATCACTTCTTGGCCGCCTGAGCGGCATACATGTAGCTGTCGTAGCTGTATTCGGCGACGCGGAACCATTCGAAGCTTTCGTCGCGGAATTTCTTCCAGGCCGGATAGATCTTCGCCCAGGCCGGGTGTTTCTGGCTGTATTCGCCATAGAGTTCGAACGAGGCCTTGTAGGCCGCATCCATCACGTCGCGGGGGAGCGGACGCAGCTTGACGCCCTTTCCGACGAGCGAACGGATGGCAGCCGTGTTCTTGACGTCGTAGAGCGCCTGCATGTTGACGTTCGCCGCCTTGCAGGCGGTGTCGAGCGCTGCCTTGTACGTGTCCGGCAGGCCCTCGTACTGTGCCTTGTTGATGAAGAAGTGGATCGTCAGACCGCCTTCCCAATAGGCCGGGTAGTAGTAGTTCGGGGCAATCTGGTAGAAGCCGAGCTTCTCGTCGTCGTAAGGACCGATCCACTCGGCCGCGTCGATGGTGCCGCGTTCAAGCGCGGGATAGATATCGCCGCCCGGAAGCTGCTGCGGCACGACGCCGAGGCGCGACATAACCTCGCCGGCGACACCCGCGATGCGCATCTTGACGCCCTTCAGGTCTGCGACGGACTTGATCTCCTTGCGGAACCAGCCGCCCATCTGGGCGCCTGTCGCCCCACCGGGAATGCCGACGACGCCATAGTCTGCGAGGAATTCATTGTAGGCTTCGTTTCCGCCGCCGTGATAGAGCCAGGCATTCTGCTGGCGGCCATTGAGGCCGAAGGGAATGGTGGAGCCGATGGCGAATGTCGGATCCTTGCCGGTGAAATAATAGCCGCAGGTATGGGCAAGCTCGACGGTGTTCGACTTGACGGCGTCGATCGCCTGCGCGCCCGGTACAAGCTCGCCTGCCTGGAAGACCTGGATCTGGAACCTGCCCTCGGTGATCTTGTTCAGCGCATCGGCCATGACCACGGCACCGCCGTAGATCGTGTCGAGGTTGTTCGGGAAGCCCGATGTCAGGCGCCAGCGCAGCGTCGGCGCGCTCTGGGCAATGGCCGGGGCGGCAAGCGAAGCGCCGGCGACGGTGGCAGCGCCTGCCAGCGCGCCTTTGGTCAGAAAGCCTCTGCGGCCGATCTCTTTCGTCATGGTTTTCCTCCTCTGTGGATTGGTACTGCCGCGCGATGCGGCAGCGATCTGGGTGAAAGTCAGGGATTTGATCCGTTCTGTTCCGGGGAGCCGAAGCTTGGCGTCGGCGATCCGAAATCGGGTGCCGGGGCGTCGAAGGCCGGCGGGGAGGCCTCGCCTTCCGAGGGCTCCGCTCCGAAGGGAGCGGCGGGTGTGCCGAAGGGATTGGCTCCATCCTCGCCCGGCATGGGCACGTTCAGCTCGATCGTCGACGGATCGACGGCAACCCGGCCTGACTTGTAGTGCGTCACGAGCTGCGGGAAGGCGATGACGATGATGACCATGGCGAGCTGGATGCCGAGATAGGGCAGGGAACCCATATAGATCTGGCCGGAAGTGACAGGCTGGATCGTCTCGCCGGTCACGCGGTCCTTATAGGCCCTGCTCGGGGCGACCGACCGCAGGTAAAACAGCGAGAAGCCGAAGGGCGGATGCATGAACGAGGTCTGCATGTTGATCGCCAGCATCACGCCGAACCAGATCAGATCGATGCCGAGGCTGTCGGCGACCGGTGCCAGCAGCGGAATGATGATGAAGGCCAGCTCGAAATAGTCGAGGAAGAAGGCCAGGAAGAACACCAGCAGGTTGGCGACGATGAGGAAGCCGACCTCGCCGCCGGGGATCGAGGTCATCAGATGCTCGACCCAGACGTGGCCGTTGACGCCATAGAAGGTGAGCGAGAAGACGCGCGCGCCGAGCAGGATGAAGATCACGAACGAGGACAGCTTTGCCGTCGCATAGAGGGCCGACTTGATCATCGCCAGATCGAGACGGCGGTTGATGGCAGCGAGCACGAGGGCGCCGACCGCGCCCATGGCGCCGCCCTCCGTCGGCGTCGCAAGACCGATGAAGATGGTGCCGAGAACGAGAAAGATCAGAACCAGCGGCGGGACGAGCGAGATGACGACTCGCTGCAGCAGCTTCCAGCCCTTCAGCGTACGTGCTGCGGCAGGCAGCGCCGGCACGCTCGGCGGGCGAATGATCGACATCGTGATGATGTAAAGCGCGTAGGCGGCCACGAGCAGGAGGCCCGGAACCAGGGCGCCCTTGTACATGTCGCCGACGGACCGGCCGAGCTGGTCGGCGAGGATGATGAGGACGAGGCTTGGCGGAATGATCTGCGCCAGAGTGCCGGAAGCCGCGATCGTGCCGGCGGCGACGCTACGGTCGTAGCCGTAGCGCAGCATGATCGGCAGCGAGATCAGCCCCATCGAGATGACCGACGCAGCCACGACGCCGGTGGTTGCTGCAAGGATCGCGCCGACGAAGATGACTGCGAAGGCGAGGCCGCCGCGAACCGGGCCGAAGAGCTGTCCGATCGTATCGAGCAGGTCCTCGGCCATGCCGCTTCGTTCCAGTATCAGCCCCATGAAGGTGAAGAACGGGATCGCAAGCAGCGTTTCGTTCGACATCTGCCCGAAGATGCGGTCCGGGATCGCGCCGAACAGATTGACAGGCAGAAGGCCCATTTCGATGCCGATGAAGCCGAAGATGAAGCCGACGAAGGCGAGTGCGAAGGCTACCGGGTAGCCGAGCAGCAGCACGACGATCAGCGACAGGAACATGATCGGCGCGAGGTTTTCCGCGAAGAATGCAAACATGATGGTGATCCCGGCCTTAGAGGGTCTGTGCTTCGGCGTCGGCGATCGCGATCGCGTCGGGCAAGTCGCCACGAAGGATGGCGATCCGCTTGATGAGTTCAGAGACGCCCTGGAGGGTAAGGAGCCCGAAGCCGAGCGGGATCATCGCCCAGACCGGCCAGAGGATGAGCCCGCCGGTGTTGTTGGATATTTCCCCGGTCGAAAACTTCTCGAGCACCGTCGGCCAGGAGAGGTAGATGGTGATGAGGCAGAACGGGAACAGGAAGAAGATCGTGCCGAGGACTTCGATCCACAGCTGGGCGCGGCGCGAGAGCCGGCCATAGACCAGATCCACCTTGACATGTTCGTTGCTCATCAGGGTCCATGCCGCCGCGACCAGGAAGGCGGCGGAGAACAGGTACCATTGCGCTTCCAGCCACGCGTTCGAACTCAGATTGAAGAGCTTGCGTGTCGTCGCGTTGACGGCGCTGATCAGCACTGCCAGCAGAAGAAGCCAGGAAACAGCTTTCCCGAAAAAGGTATTGATCGCGTCTATCGCCCGCGAAAGCGCCAGAAGTCCGGCCATGAAAGTCCTCCCGAGACCGCTTGGAGCGGCCGCCATGGAGACCTACGGATTGCGGTTTGGGCGCGCAATACGAGAAAAACGCAATCGTCCGAGCCCTACCCAGTAGTGGGTAGGGTGATCAATCCATGCGCACGAGCCCGTGTTCGATGGCAATCCGCGTCAGTTCGGCGGTCGTGGACAGGCCGAGCTTTCGCTTGATCGTCTTGCGATGCGTCTCGATGGTGGCGACCGACAGATCGAGCAGCCCGGCAATATCCCTGTTGCTGCGGCCGGCGGCAAGCAGAGCCAGGATCTCGCGCTCCCGTGGCGTCAGCGGCAACGGCTCGCTCGTCTCCTTTTGCTTTCGCTGCAGGAGAACGTCCGATACGCCGGTCGAAAAGAAGGTGCCGCCGGCGGCGACAGTCTCGATCGCTGCGACGATTTCCTCATTGGGAACGTCCTTGAGGATGTAGCCGGATGCGCCTCTGAGGACAGAGGCCGAGATATATTCGCGGCTGTCATGCATGGACAGCATCAGCACCCTGGTCGACGGGACCGTGCTTTTGAACAGTTCGATCGCATCGATGCCGTTGATCTGGGGCATGTTGATATCCAGCAAGACGATATCAGGCCTTTCGGCCGCCGCAATCTCCAGACCCTGCGCCACCGCCGCGGCCGTGCCGACGACCCTTATGTGCTCGTAGGTTTCCAGAATCGCCCGCAGACCTTCCAGCACCAACGGATGGTTATCGATGAGAATGACTGATATCGGCGGATCGTTGCTCATGCTGCCTTCGGAGCCGACATTGCCGCGTTTGCCGACTTCGGGAACATCGCCGTGAGCGTCGTGCCTTTGTCGTTGCTCTGTATGAGCAATATTCCCCGGAAATGCGCCATTCGTTCCTGCATGTTCCTGAGACCCAACCCACCGGAATAGCCGGCACTTCCCGCTCTCGCATCCTTGACGAAGCCGTTTCCATTGTCGGAGATCGACATTCGAACGCGTCCCTTCGTGCTCCACATCCTGATTGCGACCTGCGAGGCGCCGGCATGCCGCTCGATATTGGCGAGCGCCTCCTGGGCGATGCGGTAAAGGGCGGTATTGGCTTCCGGCCTGAGCGTGTCGGGGCTGGATGATTCGACCGAAACCGGGATCCCGGTTCTCTCCTCAAAGTGACTGCCGAGCGAAGTCAGCGCGGCCGTCAGCCCAAGATCGTCGAGAACGCGCGGCCGCAATTCGTGCGAAAGTTCCCGGACTTCCTTGATGGCACCGTTCAGCGCATCGATCCCGCGGTCGATGGCCGCAGAGGCGTCGGCGGCGCTCGCCTTGACTTTTCGGGCGGCCAGATCGAACGCGTAGCGCACGCCAACCAGGTTTTGCGAGACGCCATCATGCAGTTCCCGGGCAAGCCTTGTGCGTTCCTCCTCCTGCGTATCGATGATCCGTTGCGTCAGCAGTTTCAGCTTCCCGTCCGCCATGCGCCGTTCGTGAAGGGTGATCCACATGCAGGTGGCGAAGACAAGGAGAACCGAAGGGACGGCAATCAGGGTGACGATGACGAACGTGCGCCGGATGCTGTTCCTCAAGCCGGCCTTGGCCGTTTCCGTCTGCGCAAAGACATCGTCGAGATAGACCCCCGTGCCGATCATCCAGCGCCACTTGTCGAGCCCGGCGGCGAAAGACAGCTTGTCCGCCATCGCTCCCGAAGACGGCTTTTCCCATTTGTACTGGTGCAGTCCGCCGCCTTCCTTGGCCTTCGCAATCAGGTTGGCAATTACCTGGTCGCCGTCCGGATCGACCAGGTCGAGCCAGTTGCGGCCCGGACGAAACGACTGGCGGGGGTGGACGATGCTGTTGCCGTCATAGTCGTAGACGAAGAAATATCCGTCCTGCCCATAGTCGAGCGAGGTGAGGATCTGCCTTACCCGCTCTTTCGCGCCCTCGTCGTCGGCGTCCGCATTGTCATAGACATCCTTGATCGCCGAGAGAGCGAGATTTGTAAGATTGAGCAGCTCGGTTTCCTTGGCGTCCAGCATGTTGCGTTCAAACGTGGCGATGCTGCTCTGCGCCAATGTCGATGACTGCCACGTCGTGAAGGCCGTTATCAGGGTGATCGCGACGACAAGTGGCAGGACGGCAAGCGCCAGGATCTGGTGACGAAGTTGCAAGATTACACCCTTTCGTGAAGGGGCAAGCTTAGTCCGATGTAACGGCGCACCTCAAGAGGCGCGATTCGTGGCCACGAAATACGGCCCGGCAGAGCCGGACCGTTTGCAGTCTTTCCGGGCAAGACAGGCCTTACCAGGACGGGATCAGGGCGCCCTTGAACTCCTCGTTGATGAACTTGCGGATGCTCTCATCATGGTAGGATTCGACCAGCGTCTTGGCCCAGGGCGCGTCCTTGTCGGCAGCGCGGACGACGATGACGTTGGCGTAGGGCGATTTTTCGCCTTCGATGGCGATGGCGTCGGTCTTCGGATGCAGGCCGGCTTCCATGGCGTAGTTGGTGTTGATGACGGCGGCATCGACGTCTTCAAGCGAGCGCGGCAGCTGGGCCGCATCGATTTCGGCGAACTCGATATTCTTCGGATTGTCGATAATATCGGCCACGGTCACCTTGATGCCGGGGTTTTCCTTGAACTTGATCAGGCCCTTGCTGGCGAGAACCAGAAGCGCGCGGCCGCCGTTGGTCGGGTCGTTCGGGATGGCGACGGTCGCGCCGTCCTTCAGCTCGTCCAGGCTCTTCACCTTCTTGGAATAGACGCCCATCGGCGTGGTGATGGTCGTGCCGATGCTGACGAGGTCGAACTTGCGGTCGGCGATCTGGTTGTCGAGATAGGGCTGGTGCTGGAAGGAGTTGGCCTGGATGTCGCCATCGGCCAGCGCCTGGTTCGGCACGACATAGTCGGAAAATTCGACGATCTCGATGTTGAGCCCCTTGGTCTTGGCGATTTCAGCAACCTTTTCCATGATCTGAGCGTGCTCGCCCGGCGTGACGCCGACCTTGATATCCTCGGCGAAAGCCGATCCGGCGGCAAAGGCCGCAATCGCGGCTGCAATGATGAACTTCTTCATGGGTATCTCCTTGGTATGTCTGCTGGATTATGCGTGTAACAGATCAGTTCTTCCGGTTGCGCTTGTCGAAGCGTCGCGCAAGCCCGTCGCCGGCGCTTTGCACAACTTGCACCAGCACGATCAGCACCAGGACGACAAGCACCATCATTTCGGGATTGAAGCGCTGATAGCCGAAGCGGATGCCGAGGTCGCCCAAACCGCCGCCGCCGACAGCCCCGACCATCGCCGAATAGCCGATCAGGCTGACAATGGTCATCGTCAGGGCCATCAGGATGCTCGGTCGCGCCTCGGCGAGAAGCACCTTGAAGACGATCTGGAACGGCGTCGCGCCCATGGCACGGGCGGCTTCGATCAGGCCCTTGTCGACCTCGCGGATCGCGGATTCCACCAGACGCGCGAAGAACGGAATGGTGGCGATGGTGAGCGGAACGATCGCCGCCCAGGTGCCGATCGACGTGCCGGTCAAGAACCGCGTCAGCGGCACGATGGCAACGACGAGGATGATGAACGGTGTCGAGCGCGCCGCGTTGACGATAAGGCCGAGCAAACGATTGGTCTTCGGCGCGGGAAAGAGTTCGCCCTTGCCGCTGGTTGCCAGAAACACGCCGATCGGCAGGCCGATGACCGAGCCGACGAAGCCGGCGACGAAGACCATCTGCAAAGTCTGCAGCAGCGCTTTGGAAATGAGGTTGAAGATCATATCAGGCGACATAACCAAGTACCTCCGTGACAAGGCCCGTCTCGGTGTAGAAGCGATCGGCGCGCGCGACGACGTCCGGCTCCGCCGAATAGGAAACGACAAGCGAACCGAAGGGCTCGCCCGATATTTCCTCGATCGCGCCCGCAAGGATATTGACGTCCGAGCCGAGTTCGGCAACCAGCCGACCGGTCAGGGGTCTGAAGGCCGTGTCCCCGAAGAAGACCAGCCGGACCAGCACCTTGTCGCCGGCTGACGGCTGCGGCTTGACGACCGGGCGCAGCCACTGGGGCAGTTTCAGGGCCGAAGCAAGCAGCGTGCGCGTCGTCTCGTGCCGGGGGTTGGTATAGACGTCGAAGGTACGGCCGGATTCGACGATGCGGCCGGCGTCGATGACGGCGACGTGGCTGGCGATGGTTTTCACGACGTCCATCTCATGGGTAATCAGGAGAATGGTCAGGCCGAGCTCGGCGTTGATCCGCTTCAGAAGCTCGAGGATCGACTGTGTCGTCTCGGGGTCGAGCGCAGAGGTCGCCTCGTCGGAGAGCAGCAGTTTCGGATCGGTCGCCAGTGCGCGGGCAATGCCGATACGCTGCTTCTGGCCGCCGGAAAGCTCCGAAGGATAGCTGCCGGCCTTGTCGCCGAGGCCGACGAGATCGAGCAGCGGCCCGACCTTGTCGCGGATCGCCTTTTTCTCGACGCCGGCGATTTCCAGCGGCAGCGCCACATTGTCGAAGGCGGTGCGCGACGACAGAAGATTGAAATGCTGGAAGATCATGCCGATCTGGCGGCGCAGGCTGCGCAACGCGGCTTCGCCGAGCCCGCCGACATCGACGCCATCGACGAGTACCTTGCCCGACGTTACGGTCTCAAGCCCGTTGACCATGCGGATCAGCGTCGACTTGCCGGCGCCGGAACGGCCGATAATGCCGGTAATGGCGCCACGTCCGACGATGAGATCGACGCTGTCGACGGCGGTAAAGCCACCTTCCCCGGTGGGGCCGTAGCGCTTTCCGGCGCGCTCGAAAGCCACCATCGGCACGGGATGTGTCGCGTTTGCCGGATCGCTTCCGACCTGACCTTTCGAGGCGGCGCCGGTGGCCGCCTGCTGGTCCGCGTGTTGCGTAGTCATGCTGTGCTCTCGGTTTGGTCTTCACAAACTGGCGGCTCTATAGCCGCATTTGCGCAGATTAGCCAACCAGGCTGCACGTTCGGCGGCGAACACGGGGCCGGTGCGAGGGAAAGCGTTGGCTCCCGCTCGTGGCGACACATGCGCCTTGCCCGCCGCTTCCCGCCCGTGGAGGCACGTTCGTCCAGCCGCTACGACGCCGGAGCGAAATCGGCGGTGAGCACGGCGTCCTTGAGTGCCCGGGAATAGGGGTGCTGGGGATTGTCGAGCACCATGCGTGCCTCCCCCTGCTCGACGATCTCGCCCTTGCGCATGATGATGATCCGGTCGCTTATATAATAGGCGGTGGCAAGATCATGGGTGATGTAGACGATCGAAAGCCCGAGTTCGCTTTTCAGCTGTTCGAACAGGTTGACGATTGCCATGCGCAGCGACGCATCGACCATGGAGACCGGTTCGTCGGCGATGAGCAGGCGGGGCTGCGGGATCAGGGCGCGCGCAATTGCGGCACGTTGCAGCTGGCCGCCGGAGAGTTCGTGCGGAAACCGGCCCTTCACTTCCGCAAGGCTGAGGCCCACATGCGCAAGTGCCGCGTCCGCCAGTCCTTCGATCTGCTGCCGGTCCGGACTGCCCGCGCCGGCCGAGAAGTTCCGGGCCGTTTCGAAGAGGTAGCGATCCACGCGCTTGAGCGGGTTGAAAGCTTCGAACGGGTTCTGCAGGACTGGCTGCACTTCTTGCATGAAGGCGCGGCGTTCGGCCTTGCCGTGCAGGGCCACCGCCTTCTGGCGAAATCGGAGTTCGCCTTGCGTCGGGGCCGTCTGGCCGAGGATCATGGCTGCGATCGTTGATTTGCCGGACCCGGATTCTCCGACGATGGAAAGAATTTCCGGCTCGTTGCCGATCTCGAAGCTGACATCCTTGACCGCGACGATCTGTCGCCGGCCGAGCATGCCGCCCTGACGGTAGATCTTCGTGACATGGGTAAGTGTGAGAAGCGCGCTCAAGCCTGATCCCCCGTAACCGCAAAACAGGCCACTCGCTGATCCGGTCCGACCGTCACCATCGGCGGGACCTTCTGCGAACAGATCTCCATCCGCTTCGGACAGCGCGGATGGAACCGGCAGCCCTCCGGCGGCATGGCAAGGTTCGGCGGGCGGCCCTCGAGCGAAGGCCGGGCCTTTGCATCGCCGATGCGCGGCAGGCTGCCGACAAGATGCTGCGTGTAGGGGTGGAGCGGCATGTTGAAGATCTTGCGGGTTGGCGCCTCCTCGACGAGGCGACCGGCGTAGACGATGCCGACACGGTCGGAGACCGTCGCATGCACACCCATATCGTGCGTGACGAACAGGAAGGAAGAGCCGATCTCGCGCTGGATTTCGCGGATCATCGACAGCACGTCGCGCTGGACGATGACGTCGAGCGCCGTTGTCGGTTCGTCGGCAATGATGAATTCGGGTGTCAGGATCGTCGCGAGCGCGATCGTCATGCGCTGGCGCATGCCGCCGGAGAGTTCGTGCGGATAGGCCTCAAGCAGATGCGGATCGAGCTTCAGCCTCTCAAGATGCGAGCCGACTTTTGCAAAGAACTCGCTCTTGCCGATTTTCATGTGGCGGAAGGCGAAATCGGTGAAGGAGTGATGGATGCGCCGGACCGGGTTCAGCACGTTCATCGACCCCTGCATGATGTAGGACAGGTGCAGCCAGCGGAGCGCCATACGCTCGTCCGGCGTCATGGCGTAAATATCCTGCGTGCCGCCGGCGAAGTGGAAGACGACCCTGCCCGATACGACCTTGAGCGGCGGCCGGATGGCGCCGGCGATCGTCTTGATCAAGGTCGTCTTGCCGCTGCTGGATTCGCCCGCGACCCCGTAAATTTCGCCGCGCGCGATCGTCAGGCTAATGTCGTCGACGGCGCGCACCTCCCGGTCGACGCCGTAAAGGAAGGCGCGGTAATAGGCTTTCAGATTCTGAACCTCGACCAGGGCATCCATGGCTAACCTCCCATCCGGTTCAGCCGGCTGCGCGGATCGTTGTATTCGTTCATCGACATGGAAAGCAGGAACAGCGCCAGGAAGAGAACGACGATGACGGCGACGGGCGCGGCCACCCACCACCAGGTGCCGGCGATCAGCGCCGAGTGGGCGTTTGCCCAATAGATCATCATGCCCATGGTCGGGGTTTCGATGTCCGTGAAGCCGAGCACGGACAAGGTGATCTCCATGCCGATTGACCAGATCATGTTGTTCATTGTCGTGGCGAAGACGATCGGCAAGACATAGGGCAGGTGTTCCTCGACGAGGATCTTGCGCATGCTCATGCCGGAATAGACGCTCTGGGTGGTGAAGGGCCGCGTCTTGAGGCTGATCGCCACCGAGCGGATGAGCCTTGCGTCGTAAGACCAGCCGAGTGCGGCCATGATGACGATGAGCGCCGTCCAGGTCATGCTGTCCTTCAGCACGAAATAGAACAGGATCAGCAGAGGGAACTGCGGGATGACCATGACGCTGTCGTTGATCGCCATCAGTACCCGGTCGACCGCGCCGCCGGCGTAACCGGCGACCAGGCCGACGACCAGCGAAATGATGCGGGACAGGAAGGCGACGCCGATGCCGAAATAGAGCGTGTTGCGCAGGGCCGTCGTCAGTTGCCAGAAGACGTCCTGGCCGCGCGAGGTGGTGCCCAGCCAATAGTCTCCGTCCGGCGGCATGTCAGGCGGCAGAAGGTAGATGTCCGTCGCGCCGTAGGGCGAGAAATAGGACAGGACAATCAATCCGACGATGATGGCAAAAAGCACCAGGCCGCACAGGAATTCCATGTTGTGGCGCGTCAGGTCGCGGAGGATCGTGAACATGGGCTACTCCACCTTGATGCGCGGATCGATGAGCGGGCTCAGGATGTCGATGATGAAGACGGCGGCCGCAACGCCGACGATCGACAGGGCGCTGAGGCCGAGCACGAGGCTGTAGTCGCCGGCATGGACGGCCGATATCAGCAGGTTTCCGATGCCGGGATAACCGAAGACGATCTCGGTGATGACCGTGCCGTTGAAGATCGCGCCGAGCGACATTGCGAGGCCGGTAAACTGCGGCACCATGGCGTTGCGGGCGATATAGGAGCGCAGGATGCGCCGCTTCGGCACGCCGCCGAGCTCGGCAAAGACCACGTAATCCTCCGTGATGATGTTGGAAACCAGAGCACGCATGCCGATCAGCCAGCTGCCGGTGCCGACGAGGATCAGCGAGAATGCCGGCAGGATGGAATGTTCGATGATATCGATGACGAGGGAGAGCGACAGGTCGAGATTGGTGTTCATCTCATAGCCGCCGTTGATCGGCAGGATCGGCCAGACATAGCCGAAGAGGATGAGCAGCACGAAGGCCAGGATGTAGTAGGGGATCGGCAGCATCGCGATGAAGACGAGGCTGACGCCTTTCAGGACCATGTTCTTTCTGTAATAGCCGGCAAGCGCGCCGATCGCGTTGCCCAGCACGAATGTGATCAGCGTGGAAACCGTCATCAGCCCGATCGTCCAGGGCAGGGAGCGCAGGATGATCGTCGAGACCGGTGTGGGGAAGGCCGACAGCGAAGGCCCGAGATCGCCGACGGCGAGCCGCTCCCAGAAATGCAGATATTGCTGCCAGATCGATCCCTCGAGCCCATAGAGTTCACGCAGCGACTGGCGCATCAATTCGACGGCGCGCGGATCGGATTGGCCCATCTGCTGGATGGATCCGATGCTTTCCTCGACCGGATCGATAGGCGTCAGATGGGTGATGAAGAAGGTCGTCGTTACGCCGAGAAAAACCACGAGCAGAAACTGGCCGAACCGCTTCAGGACAAAAGTAGGGTAGGACGCCATCAGGCCGTTCACCTCGCTGGTTTCCCCACATGGCTAAAAGGTTCGCCGAACGTTCGAGGTCCGGCGACAGTTGGCCGGCGCGGATAAGCGCGCCGGCCCTGGGAGGTCACTTTTGGGCAGGCTTCAGCTTCACCATCATCAGGCGTGAATTGGCCCAGTTGGGAACCGGATCCGTATAGGGATCGGCAATCGTCGGGTAGCCCGTCCAATAGGTCGTATCCATCGTCGTGAAGACGTTATAGGACATCAGCGGGATGGTCGGCATTTCACGGGCCACCAGCTTCAGATAGTCCTTGCCGAGTTCGACGCCCTTGGGGTCGTCGGCACTGATGCCGCGGATGCTCTCGATAATCTTGTCGAGCTCGGGATTCGACCATCGCTGCCAATTGCGCGGCGGCTGGTTCTCGCCCTTCTTGGCAACGAATTGCGAATGCCAGCTGTCCAGGAAGAACGAGAGATCGGGATCGCCGCCCCAGGTCTCGACGCTCCAGGCGATCGCCACCTGATAGTCGCCAGGCTGCAGCGAGGTCTGCCACAGGCTTGTCGATGGCACCGCCTTCGAATCGATGCCGAACGCTGCCCATTGCTGTGCGATCAGCGTGCCGGCGCGGGTGAAGACCGAACGTGTATCGCCTTCGACGCTCATGCGGATCTTGAATGGCTGCCCGTCTGGCATCATCCACTTGCCGGCGGATTTCTTGAAGCCTGCCTTTTCCAGAAGTTCGGCCGCAGCCTGAGGATCCGGCTTCCACCAGCCGTAGCCGAAGGCCATGTTGATGCCGGCCGCATCCGCCGGGATCTGGTCCTTGTATTTGGGCTGCTTGCGCAGGATATCGGCAATCTGCTGGCCGATCGTCGGATCGTAGGGCTTGATCTTGCGCTTGCCGGTATCGATCTCGAAGTCCTTCAGCCAGTCCTGCAGGGGCGCCTGGTAGTCGGTCATGGCAATGGCGGTCGGCGGCACGCCGAGTGCCGATAGCGTAGCCGCGCCGCGATAGCTCGCCATGTCCACGGCCTTGATATCGATCAGCAGCGCCAGCGCCCAGCGGACGTCCGGGTTCTGGAACGTCGGGTCCTGCGTATTGAAGATCACTGCCGGGAGCGTCGGGTCCGGATGGGCGTAGGGGAAGCCCGGGAACCAGCTGTCGATGCTCTTCGACTTTTCCTTGAGCGTGAACATGCCTTCGGGCGTGTTGTCGTGGATGATATCGAGATTGTGCTCGAGCTGGGCGATGGTGCGCTTATCCGGCGGACCCGGATCGACATAGGTGACATATTTCGGAGCGGGCTCGCCGAAGCGCCCAAGCGAGGTGCGCTGCCAGTCGTCGCGCTTCTCCCAGGTGTACCATTTACCCTGCGGATCATAGGCCTTCAGCTTGTAGGCGCCGAGTGAGACGGGATTGGCGAAATCATAGCGAACAGGATCGGCGACCTTCTCGAAGACATGTTTCGGCATGATCCAGGCGCCGTTCCAACGCACGGTGAAGATGGCATGGAAACGGGAATTGGGCTTCTTCAACTTGAAGACGACCGTATAGCGATCGGTCGCTTCAACGCTTGCCACCTGCACCGAGAAGGCGGCACTCCAGACCATGCCGGGATGGTCCATCTGCGTCTTGACCGTATAGACGAGATCGTCGGCGGTGAATTCCACGCCGTCGCTCCAGTAGAGCCCCTGGCGCAGTTTCACCGTCATCTCGGTGAAGTCGGCATTATATTGCGGTTTGTCGGCGGCAAGGGAATTGTCCCAGGTCGAGCCGCCGAGACCTTTTTCCGGATCGATGTACCAGAGCGTGTCCATGGTCAACTGCTGCAGGCCGGTCGAAACGCCGCCGCCGCCGTTGACCCAAATATTGAACCAGCCGGGATTCTTGATGGTGCCTTCCGGATTTTCGACGATGAGCGTGTCCTTGCGAGGCAAGGACTTGTAGTCATCCGCCTTAGCCGCGGCCATCAGGCCGAGCGTCGCCAAGGCGACGCCGAATGCAAGCTTCTTCCAGTGCTGCATTATCTCCTCCCTTTGAATGCGACGAGAAAGCGGCCGCCATGGACGCGTGGCACGTCGCGGTTCCGGGTTCGCAACTGCGTTCGGACCTGCATGTGTCGAGGTCCGATGCTCCTGCGAACCATTCCTCCAGCCCGGCTGCCTCCTCGCAGCGAGCGGATATGTTGCGGCCGGCCGCGCAGCCGGCCGGAAAGCGTCAGACGGACAGACGGATGACGCTGTAGGACTGCGGCTTCAGGCTTGCACGCAATCTGCCCTCTTCGATCTTTGCGGTTTCGACCCTGACGGGAACGACAGTCTCCGGCTGTCGCGCCGTATTGACGGCCCGCAGGTCGGGATGCGTCATCTCCAGCTGTTCGAGCACGCGGGCATTGCCAAAGCCGTCCAACCGGGCGTCGAAATCAAGCGCGGTCTGCGGATGACGGTTGACGACGAAAAACGTCAGTTCCCTGCCGTCGTCGGAAAGGACCGCCGACGCATCGAGATAAGGCACGTCGTCAGCCTCGTCGCAGTCATAGGTCGGCGCGTCCGTGACCAGCTGCAGCGCCGATCCGCGACCGTATTTCGATGCGAAATAGAAGGGGTAATAGATCGTCTGGCGCCATGCGGGGCCGCCATTTTCGGTCATGATCGGGGCGATGACATTGACAAGCTGGGCGATGCAGGCGATGCGCACGCGATCCGAGCGGCGAATGAAGGTGTTGAGAATGCCGCCGACCTGCAGCACGTCCTCGAAATTGTAGACGTCTTCCAGCAGATGCGGCGCATCCGGCCATTCGTTCCTCGCCAGGATATCCTTGTCCTGCTGGTTGGAATGATACCAGACGTTCCATTCGTCGAAGGAAATGCCGATCGTCTTCTTCGAGCGCTTCTTGGCCCTGATATAGTCGATCACGCCGCCGATGGTGGTGATATAGCGGTCGAGCCTGGTCGTGCGGGCAAGGTAATTGAGCGTGTTGTTCTCGCGGTTGGCGAAATACATGTGCAGGGAAATATAGTCGGCGCTGTCGTAGCACTCGTTGAGGACCTGCGCTTCCCAGTCCGGATAGGTCTGCATGTCGGGATTGGACGAGCCGCAGACCACGAGTTCCAGCGACCGGTCAAAATTCCGCATGGCTTTCGCCGTCTCGTCGGCGAGCCGGCCATATTCGTGCGCCGACTTGTGTCCGACCTGCCAGGGGCCGTCCATCTCGTTGCCGAGGCACCATAATTTGACATTGTGGGGCTTTTCCCAGCCATGTTTGCGACGCAGGTCCGACCAGTAGGTGCCGCCGGGATGATTGCAATATTCGAGGAAATTGCGGGCCGAATCCAATCCGCGCGAGCCGAGGTTGACGGCCAGCATCGGCTCGGTCTTCGCCTTCCTGCACCAGTCGACGAATTCATTGACGCCAATCTGGTTGCTTTCGCGGGTGCGCCAGGCAAGGTGCGAGGCGCACAGGGCGCTCCGAGCGCGGGCCGATGCCGTCCTGCCAGTCGTAGGCGGAAACGAAATTGCCGCCGGGATATCGACAGTAGGGCGTGTCGAGCTGCCGGACGAGGTCGATGACATCCTGCCTGAACCCATCGGAATCGGCCGTCGGATGGCCAGGCTCGTAAATGCCGCCGTAAACGGCTCTCCCGAGATGCTCGAGGAACGAACTGTAAAGTCTGGGATCAATGTTCGCGACCTGGAAATCGCGATGAACAACAACGTTCGCCTTCAACGAACCCTCCCTTAAGTATCAAATTATTCGTTCTTATACGGCTATCTTGATAGCGCGACCGGAGGGAGTCAATTGAACAATGCCCAGGATGCCCGTGAATCGGTTGTCTAGAAAAAAGATTATATTACAGCAATTTAATCAGATAGTGGCCCGGTTTGGCCGGAAAATAATCGCGCTATTAAAATCAGAATTTTCGATATTTTCCGTCAAATGTAGAGCCGCATGACGATATCGCGGCCGTAGTTGCCAAATCCGCGACCGAATATGTTCACGCCACCGGTATGGCTGGCATTCTCGGCAATGCCGACGCGCAAGCGGATCGAGGAATGCTGCGCAAGGGCGAGGTCTCCAACCGTGACGTTGGAGGTGGAGACGCCGTCGATGAACGTGCCGCGCGTGGAGATCCGCCAGGTTTTCAGCTTGCCGTATTGGGAGCCTTCAAGCTTCCACCAGCCGGGCGTATAGGCACCGCGCTTGTCGCCATAGTCGCCCGGAGACGTCCAGGTGCCGATCGGCATTCCGTTGACCCAGAGCGTGATGTCGGAGGGCCAGTCTGGATTGGTCCCGGGAACCTCCGAAGACAGTTCCATCGCAAATTCGATGGCGCGCACGTCCTTGTTCAGAACCTTGGCGTTGTTCGGGAACTTGTATTCGACATACCCCCTTCCGAACCATACGAGACCGGCCTGCATGCGCTGCGGATCAAGGAAATAGTCGGGAACGTCGAGCAGGCCGATGACGCTGTCGCTCGAGCAGAGGCCGCAAGGGGCGTGGATGTCGCAGCTCGTATAGAGCCCGACCGGCATCTCGACCTCGATGACGTCGTCCGCCTTGTTGACGGACTTGTCCTCAAAGCTGATGAGGATTTCATCGTAGACTGCCGAGCAGATCTTCTGATTGCCCTTCCGGCCCTTGGCGAGGCGGGATTCGACCAGCCCCACCTCTTCCAGAATCTGAATGCCGGTGGCGACGGTCGACTGCGGCAGCGACAAGGCGCGGGCCATGTCGTTGACGTTCATGGGGCCTTTCGAGCACAGGAGTTTGAGGAGTTGCAGGCGTCCCGGCGCAGAGAGGGCTTTGATAACGGCGTCATTGACCCCGGCATCGACCGTCAAAAACGAGCGTTCCATGATTTCCCCGTGCTGTGTCACACAGTGATTATATCGACAATCCTGATACAGCAAGCGGCGAGAAGCCGATATGGATCGATTTCTCTGATTTAAACTTCAGCGATTCCGGAAGGGTCGAATTCTGGACCTCGCTTCCCGGCCGAAGGATGGAAGCGGGTCGAACGCGACGCAGGCTATGCGACGCCTGTAATCTCTGGAACGAAGGCGGTGATCTTGCCGCTCGATGGATTGTCCGTGGTGCCGGAGCCGCGCGCCAGGCGGGCCGCGACTTCACCGATCATGCGGCGCGGCGACCTGGATGTGGCGATCCGTACGGGAAGAGCGGCGGCGAGCTCCAGTCCGTTGAAGCCTGCAATCAGAATGTCGTCGGTGCGGGACGCTTCCATGGTGGCGAATGCGCCCCCGGCAGCCATGTCGTCGTTGGAGTAGTAGATGCAGTCGAGCTTCGGCTCGGCATCCAGGAGCTGATGCGTCAGGTATTTTCCGAGGCCGACGGAGGAAAGAGTGTCGCCGAACCTTTGCCCGACGAAGGCGAGACGGTGTTCGTGCAGGACGCGTTCGAAGCCGGCCCTGCGTTTTCCGGCGCGCAGGTCCCGGTCCAGCGCACTGCCGACATAGCCAAAACGCTTCCGGCCGGCGGCAATCAATGCCCTCGCCATCTCCTCGCCCGCCCTTTCGTGCGAGAGCCCGACATTGAAATCGATCGGCGTGCCGTCGAGGTCCATGATCTGAATGACGGGAATGGCCGCATTCCTCAGCATTCTCACGGTCTCGTCCGGCTGATCCAGGCCCGTGACGATGATCGCGGACGGCCGCCAGGACAGCATGTCCCGGATGATGTTGTGCTCCTTGGCCACATCGTAGTCGGAAATGCCGAACACGGCCTGCATGCCGGAGCCTTCAAGCCCGTTCGAGATTCCGGCCATGACCTCGGGAAAGACGATGTTGGACATGCTCGGCACCACGACGGCGACGAGGTCCGTTCGCTGCGAAGACAGCGACAGGGCCAGCCGGTTGCCGATATAGTTCAGCCGCTCGGCCGCCTGCAGGACCCTGTCGCGCGTTGCCCTGGAAACATCAGGCGCGCCGCGCAGGGCGCGCGATACGGTCATCTTGCTGACGCCGGCTGCCGCAGCGACCTCTTCCAGAGTGGACTTGTGCGTATCCAAGGGATCTCCCGAGCGCAGCCTATCTGCCGCATCATTATTCATAGGCGCGTTTTGGGGAAAGGGGAACTGGCAGCGCTTGACATTCCCGGCAATTTTGGGGTTTGTTACCGATACCGGTATCGATAACACAGAACCTATCGACGGATCGGCACTATGGAGGAAACCTTGCAGAACGTCAGCAAGGCTGCGGTCATCGGCCTCGGGTCGATGGGGTGGGGTGCCGCCCTGTCCCTCTTGCGGGCGGGATTTGCGGTCAATGGATGCGATGTGCGCCAGGACGTCCTTCAGCGCTTTTCGCAGGCCGGCGGCAAGTCGTGTAAAACCCCGTCCGAAGCCGCCGATGCGGCCGATGCAGTTTTCGTGTTTGTCGTCAACAGCGGCCAGGCCGAAACCGTATTGTTCGGGCCTGGCAGCGCGCTGGAAACGGCTGGCGCCGGCACCGTCTTCCTGCTTTGCACCACCATGGCGCCGAGCGCCACGATGGCGATTGCCGAACGGCTGGAGGCCGCCGGCATGCTCGTCATCGACGCGCCGGTTTCCGGCGGTCACGTCAAGGCGCTTTCGGGAGAGATGGTCGTCATGGGATCCGGTTCGCCCGAAGCCTTCGCGCGGGCCGAAAAGGCGCTCGATGCCGTCTCCGCCAAGGTGTTCCGTCTGGGGGACAGGCCCGGGGCCGGTTCTCAGGTGAAAATGATCAACCAGCTTCTCGCCGGCGTGCATATCGCCGTGACGGCGGAGGCGATGACGCTGGCCGCCAAGACGCGGATCGACCTGAAGACGCTCTACGATGTTCTGCGCGTATCGGCCGGCTCTTCCTGGATGTTCGAGAACCGCGGCGAGCACATCGTCTCGGGCGATTATACGCCGCGCTCGGCCGTCGACATCTTCGTCAAGGATCTCGGCATCGTCGCCTCCGAAGCCGAGCGTGTCGGTGCCGTCACGCCGCTCACAGCGACCGCGCTTGCGCTTTTCCGGCAGGCGTCCGAAGCGGGCCTCGGCAAGGAAGACGATGCCGCGGTGGCAAAACTCCTTGCCGAAAGGAGCGGAGTCGTCCTGCCGGGCATGGGAGCCGGCAGCTGAAGATCCGCTGGGCAAGGAAGGCATGAGACTTATGTTCGATTGCTACCACTCGCGGATCATGCAAGGTAAGTTGATTTGCAAGCTGCGGTTTGTTTGATTTCGTTTGATCGCCGATGGCCCGAATGGGGGCCGAGGCGGTGGGGGCTTGAAAGACGGGTTGGCGGCGCGCCTGGCGTGACGCGTGAGGAGTTCGACGGGGGAGCGGATTCCGATCTGATATCGAGGCCGTCATCGAAAATGACGCCGGCGGCGCTGGGAGGTAAGCCGACATGCATGTGATGATTTTGGGTGCGGCAGGCATGATCGGCCGCAAGCTGGTCGAAAGAATTGCCCGCGCGCCTGATGTGCTCGGCACCACGATCAGCAAGTTGACGCTGGTCGATGCGTTTCAACCGCCGGTGCCCGAGGCGCTTCGGTCGCTGTCGACTGCCCTGACGATCGACCTCGCAAAGGTCGGCGTCGCCGACAAGCTGGTCGAGGCCCGGCCCGATCTGATCTTTCATCTGGCGGCGATCGTTTCCGGCGAGGCGGAGGCGGATTTCGACAAGGGCTATGCCGTCAATCTCGACGGGACACGCGCGCTGTTCGACGCGATCCGCCATGAGGGGCTGAAGTCCGCCTATGTGCCGCGCGTCGTCTTCGCCTCCTCGATCGCCGTGTTCGGTACGCCTTTTCCAGAGGTCATTCCGGACGAGTTCTTTTCCACGCCGCTGACAAGTTACGGCACCCAGAAGGCCATTGCCGAGCTGCTGCTTGCCGACTATTCGCGCCGCGGCATTTTCGACGGTATCGGCATTCGCCTGCCGACGATCTGCGTGCGGCCGGGCGCGCCGAACAAGGCGGCCTCCGGCTTCTTCTCCAATATTCTGCGTGAACCGCTCGCCGGCAAGCCGGCGGTGCTGCCCGTCAGCGACAGCGTCCGGCACTGGTTTGCAAGCCCGCGTGCGGCGGTCGGTTTCTTCGTTCATGCCGCAAGGATCGATACGGCCGAGGTCGGGCCGCGGCGCAATCTGACCATGCCGGGGCTTTCGGCGCTGGTTTCGGAAGAGATCGAGGCCCTGCGCCGGGTTGCGGGCGACAAGGCCGTTGCGCTGATCAAGCGCGAGAGCGACCCGGTGATCGAGCGCATCGTTGCCGGCTGGCCGACGCAGTTCGATGCGAGGAGAGCGTCGGCATTGGGCTTCAAGGCGGAGACGAGTTTCGACGAAATCCTGCAGGTGCATATCGAGGATGAACTCGGCGGGAGGATTGCATGAGTGAAACTATCGGCAGGCCGTCGAAGATTGCCCTTGTGACCGGTGGGGGCACGGGTGTCGGCCGCGCGATCGCGAGAGGCCTCGGCGCCGCCGGCTATACGGTCGTCATCTCGGGACGACGTCCCGAAATACTTGAAAAGGCGGCCGCCGAACTTGGCAGCGAGACCGGTGCGGATGTTACCGCGATCCGTGCGGATGTCGGCGATCCGGCCTCGGTCAGAGCATTGTTCGATGCGATCGCAAATCGCTATGGCCGGCTCGACCTGCTGGTCAACAATGCCGGTGTCTCGGTGCCGGGCGTGCCGCTGGAGGACGTGTCTTTCGAAGACTGGAGCGCCATCGTATCGGCCAATCTGACGGGCGCTTTCCTGTGCACCCAGCAGGCGTTCAGGCTGATGAAGAGCCAGACGCCGCGAGGGGGGCGCATCATCAACAACGGGTCGGTTTCGGCAACGACGCCGCGCCCGAATTCTGCGCCCTATACGGCGACCAAACATGCCATCACCGGTCTGACGAAATCCACCGCGCTCGACGGGCGCGAATTCGATATCGCCTGCGGCCAGATCGATATCGGCAATGCTGCAAGCGACATGACGAAGAAGATCGCTGCCGGTGTTCTGCAGGCCAATGGCACCACTGCCGCGGAGGCGACGATCGATCCTGTCCATATTGCCGATGCGGTCGTCTACATGGCTGGCCTGCCGCTCGGCGCCAACGTGCTGACCATGACCGTGATGGCGACCAGGATGCCCTTTGTCGGGCGCGGATGACCGGCGTCCTGCGCTGGTCGAGGCCATGAGAAGACGCATACATAGCGTGTAATGCTCGATATCTGGGAGGAGGGAGTATGGCAGGCGTTCAATTCGCGGATGTGCGGAAATCGTTCGGTGCGTTTCCGGTCATCAAGGGTGTGAACATCGACATTGCGGACGGAGAGTTCGTGATCCTGGTCGGCCCTTCGGGCTGCGGCAAGTCCACGCTTTTGCGCATGTTGGCCGGGCTCGAAAACATCTCCGCCGGCGAAATCAGGATCGGCGGGCGAGTGGTCAACACGCTGCCGCCAAAGGATCGCGACATCGCCATGGTGTTCCAGAACTATGCGCTCTACCCGCATATGACTGTGCAGCAGAACATGGGTTTTTCGCTGATGCTCAACAAGGCGCCGAAGGCGGAGGCCGAAAAGCGCGTGAAATACGCTGCCGGCATCCTCGGCCTTGACGCCCTGCTCGATCGCTATCCGCGCCAGCTGTCCGGCGGCCAGCGCCAGCGCGTTGCCATGGGCCGCGCCATCGTGCGCGATCCGGAAGTCTTCCTTTTCGACGAGCCGCTTTCCAATCTCGACGCGAAGCTGCGCGTCGCCATGCGCGCCGAGATCAAGGAACTGCACCAGCGGCTGAAGACCACCACCGTCTACGTCACCCACGACCAGATCGAAGCGATGACCATGGCCGACAAGATCGTCGTCATGCATGACGGCATCGTCGAGCAGGTGGGCTCGCCGCTGGAGCTCTACGACAAGCCGGCCAATCTCTTCGTCGGCGGCTTCATCGGCTCGCCGGCCATGAACATGATCAAGGGCAGGCTCGATCCCGAGAATGCGGGGCGTTTCATCACGGCCGACGGCACGGCGCTGCCGGTCGTCAATGCGCCGGAGAGCGCAAGGGGGCGAGACCTCATCTACGGGCTTCGGCCGGAATATATCCTGCTCGATAGTGGCGGCCTGTCCGGCGAGATCGTGGTGATCGAGCCGACCGGCTACGAGACGCATCTGACCCTGAAACTTGGCGGTAACGACCTCAACTGCGTCTTCCGCGAGCGCGTCAATGCGCGGCCGGGTGAAAGGCTCAACGTGGCGATCGATGCCGCGCATGTTCACCTCTTCGACGCCGAAGGCGGCCGGAGACTGAGTAACTGACGCTGTCGGGCAGGACGCGGGAGAGGAGGAGTCTTCCCGTCCGTTCGCGAGATGGCGGCATCCGCTTTTTGCGGATGCAGGTACCGTCGTTCATCAAGCGGGAGATGAATGCCGGAGAATTCGCTCCCGCTTTTTCAAGGAGGAGGAATATCATGACGATCAAGAGACGTGAATTTCTTGCCGCTTCGGCAGCTGCAGCCGGCGTTGCCGGCCTCGGCATCAGGCCTTCGTTCGCACAGGCCGAGCCGACCTATACGCCCGAAAGCGGTGCGAGCCTGCGCCTGCTGCGCTGGACACCCTTCGTGAAAGGCGATGAGGAGGCCTGGCTTGCCAATACCAAGAAATTCACCGAGGCGACGGGTGTCGAAGTCCGTATCGACAAGGAGAGCTGGGAAGACATTCGCCCGAAAGCTGCGGTGGCGGCCAATGTCGGTTCCGGTCCCGACCTTATCATGTGCTGGTTCGACGATGCCCACCAGTACCCCGACAAGCTGGTCGACCTGACCGAACTGGCCAATTACCTCGGCAACAAATACGGCGGCTGGTATGACGGCGTCAAAGGCTACGCCTCGCGCGGAGACACGTTCATCGCCATGCCGCTGACGGCGATCGGCAATGCGGTGGTCTATCGCGACAGCCATGTGAAGGCGGCCGGCTTCAGCGAGTTCCCGAAGGATACGGCCGGCTTCCTCGAACTTTGCAAGGCGATGAAGGCCAAGGGCACGCCGGCGGGCTTCCCGCACGGAAAGGCCGTCGGCGACGGCAACAACTATGCGCATTGGCTGCTCTGGAGCCACGGCGGCAAGATGGTCGACGAGGGCGGCAAGGTGACGATCAACAGCCCGGAAACGCTGGCCTCGATCAACTATGCCAAGGAACTCTATGCGACCTTCATTCCGGGCACGGAGAGCTGGCAGGACGTCAACAACAACCGCGCCTTCCTTGCCGGCCAGGTTTCGCTGATCGCCAACGGCGTATCGGTCTACTACACGGCCAAGGGCGATCCGAAGCTCGCAGATATCGCCAAGGACATTCGCACGACGAATTTCCCGATCGGCCCGGTCGGCCAGAGCGTCGAGCTGTGCCAGACGAGTTCGCTGCTGCTCTTCAAGCACAGCAAATATCCGGAAGCCGCAAAGGCCTACATCAAGTTCATGATGGAAGCCGATCAGATGAATGCCTGGATCCAGGGCTCCAGCGCCTATTGCTGCCAGCCGCTCAAGGAATTCGCCAAGAACCCGATCTGGACCGCCGATCCGATCCACGCGCCCTATGCACGCGCCTCTGAAAAGCTGCGCCCGAACGGCTATGCCGGCCCGCTCGGTTATGCCTCGGCGGCCACCATGGCCGATTATGTGCTGGTCGACATGTATGCCGCGGCCGTCACCGGCCAGATGTCGCCGGAAGACGCGATGAAGGAGGCAGAGCGCCGGGCAAACCGCTACTATCGCGTCTGACGGCGCTTTTCCAAGACGAGCGGCATGCCGGAAACCGGCATGTCGCAAGCCCCGAGGGCATATGGCAATCTGGAGATAAGCAATGTCGACGGTGAATTCCGGGGATACGCGGGCAGCGGCCCCCTCGCTCCTGCAGAACAACAATGTGCTCGGCTTCCTGTTCATGCTGCCGGCAGCGGTCTTCCTCGTCTGCTTCCTGACCTATCCGCTCGGCCTCGGCGTCTGGCTCGGCTTCACGGACACGCGCATCGGCCGCGACGGCATTTTCATCGGGCTGGAAAACTACCAGTACCTGATGGACGACAACGTGTTCTGGCTGTCGGTCTTCAACACCGTCCTCTACACGTTCGTTGCCTCGGTGCTGAAGTTTGCGCTCGGCCTGTGGCTCGCACTTCTCTTGAACCAGCATCTGCCGTTCAAAAGCTTCTTCCGGGCGATTGTGCTTCTGCCCTGGGTCGTGCCGACCGTGCTGTCGGGCCTGGCTTTCTGGTGGATCTACGATTCCCAGTTCTCCATCATCTCCTGGTCGCTGATGCAGCTTGGCCTGATCGATGCACCGATCAACTTCCTCGGCGATCCCACCAACGCGCGCATTTCCGTCATCGTCGCCAATGTCTGGCGCGGCATTCCTTTCGTGGCGATTTCGCTGCTCGCCGGCCTGCAGACCATTCCGGCCTCGCTGCAGGAGGCCGCATCGCTGGACGGCGCCACCAGCTGGCAGCGTTTCCGTTATGTGACGCTGCCGATGCTGACGCCGATCATCGCCGTCGTCATGACGTTCTCGGTGCTCTTCACCTTCACGGATTTCCAGCTCATCTACGTGCTGACCAAGGGCGGCCCGGTCAACGCCACGCATCTGATGGCGACCTTGTCCTTCCAGCGCGGCATCCCCGGCGGCCAGCTCGGCGAGGGCGCGGCGATCGCGGTCGCCATGATCCCCTTCCTGCTTGGCGCGATCATGTTCAGCTTCTTCGGCCTGCAACGCCGCAAATGGCAGCAGGGCGGACAGGACTAGGGAGAAAGACGATGTCGACCAATTCCAACACCGCCAATGCCGTCCTGACCGACAATGCCGAAGGCATGAGCTATCTCAACCGCCTGCCGCGGCGGGTGGTGATGCTCTATCTGCCGATGGCAGTCTTCGTCTTCGTGCTGCTCTTCCCGTTCTACTGGATGGCGATCACCGCCGTGAAGCCGGATGAGCAGCTGACCGACTACAGCAATTACAGCCCGTTCTGGGTGGTCGGGCCGACGCTTGCGCATATCAAATACCTGTTTTTCGAAACGTCCTATCCCGGCTGGATGTGGAACACGATGCTGGTCGCAGTCTGCTCGACCTTCCTCTCGCTCGTGGCGTCGGTCTTCGGCGCCTATGCGATCGAGCGCGTGCGCTTTACCGGTTCCAGGTCCATCGGCCTCGTCATCTTCCTTGCCTATCTCGTGCCGCCGTCGATCCTGTTCATTCCACTTGCCTTCATCGTCTTCAAACTCGGAATCTACGACTCGCGGCTCGCGCTGATCTTCACCTACCCGACCTTCCTCATTCCCTTCTGCACCTGGCTGCTGATGGGCTACTTCCGCTCGATCCCGTTTGAACTGGAGGAAAGCGCGCTGGTGGATGGCGCCAACCGATGGCAGATCCTGACGAAGATCATCCTGCCCCTGGCGGTGCCCGGACTGATCTCGGCCGGCATCTTTGCCTTCACGCTGTCCTGGAACGAATTCATCTACGCCCTGACCTTCATCCAGTCGTCGGAGAACAAGACGATTCCCGTCGGCGTCCTGACAGAACTGGTGCGCGGCGACGTGTTCGAATGGGGATCGCTGATGGCTGGCGCGCTCTTCGGCTCATTGCCGGTCGTCATTCTCTATTCGTTCTTCGTGGACTATTACGTCTCGTCGATGACCGGGGCGGTCAAGGAATGAAAGGGGCAGACGACGCCCCTTTGTCTGTCTAGCGGTTCTTCTTCTTCCGCCATTCCGCGAATTTCTCACGCGGCGCTTCGCTTGTCGCAGGATAAAGGCCGATGATGGTCGCCCCGCCCAGCACTTCCTCGGTGACGAAATCCTCGTAGGCCGTCATCTCGACGGCCTCGTCGGCGATCTCTTCGGCAAGGTGCAGCGGGATGACAACGACGCCCTCGTTGTCGCCAACCATGACATCGCCGGGGAAAACGGCAACATCACCGCAGCCGATCGGAACGTCGATCTCGATCGCCTGATGCAGGGTCAGGTTGGTTGGAGCCGAAGGCCGGTGGTGATAGGCGGGAATGTCGAGGCCGGCGATTTCCGGGCTGTCGCGAAAGCCGCCGTCGGTGACGACACCGGCAACGCCGCGCACCTGCAGGCGCGAGATGAGGATCGAGCCGGCGGAGGCCGCGCGGGCATCGCGCCGGCTGTCCATGACCAGCACGGCGCCCGGCGGGCAGCGCTCGACGGCGGCGCGCTGGGGATGTTCCGGATTGCGGAAGACATCGAGCGTGTTCAGGTCTTCACGCGCCGGGATATAGCGCAGCGTGAAAGCCTGGCCGACCATATTGGTCCTCTTCGGCGACAGCGGGCGCACGTCCTGAATGAACTGGTTGCGAAGGCCGCGCTTGAAAAGAGCGGTGCAGAGTGTGGCGGTCGAGACGCCTTTCAGCTTCTCGCGCGTTTGTTCGCTCAACGTGGTGGTCATATCCTATCCTCCTGAAATCAATAGATATCCGGCTCGTCGGGAGTGGGGCCGAAGCCGGTTTCCAGAAAATCGAAATCGCAGCCGGTATCGGCCTGAGCGATGTGGCGGGCAAACATCCAGCCGTAGCCGCGGCCAAATTTCTCCGCCGGCTTGACCCAGGCGGCGCGACGGCGGGCCAGTTCCTCGTCATCGACAAGCATGTCGATGCGGCGGGCTTCGAGGTCGAGGCGCACGATGTCCCCCGTCTTCAGGAGGGCGAGCGGGCCGCCGACGTGCGATTCCGGCGAAATGTGCAGCACGCAGGCACCGTAGCTCGTGCCGCTCATGCGTGCGTCCGAAAGGCGCAGCATGTCGCGGTAGCCTTTTTTCAGAAGCGCTTTCGGCATCGGCAGCATGCCCCATTCCGGCATGCCGGGGCCGCCTTGCGGGCCGGCGCCGCGCAGCACCATCACATGGTCCGGGGTGATGTCGAGGTTCTCGTCGTCGACCGCTTTCTTCATGTCCGGATAGCTGTCGAAGACGATGGCAGGGCCTTCGTGCTTGTGGAAGCGCGGATCGCAGGCCGCCGGCTTGATGACGGCGCCGGTCGGCGCGAGATTGCCTTTCAGAACCGCGAGCGATCCCTCGTGATAGAGCGGGTTGTCGAGCGAGCGGATCACATCGTCATTGTAGCATCTGGCGCCTTCGAGCGTTTCGCCGAGCGTCGCGCCGGCAACCGTCATCGCCGAGAGATCGAGTTTGGAGGCAAGCTTCGCCATCAGCGCCCGCAGCCCCCCGGCATAGTAGAAGTCCTCCATCAGATAGGTCTTGCCGGTCGGGCGGATATTGGCAAGCACAGGCGTCGTGCGGCCGGCATGATCGAGATCGTCGAGCGTCAGCGGGACGCCCGCGCGCCGCGCCATAGCAACCAGATGCACGATCGCGTTGGTGGAACAGCCTGTCGCCATGGCGACGGTCACGGCATTGGCGACTGCCGCCTGCGTGACGATTTTCGAAGGGACGAGGTCCTCCCAGACCATCTCCACGATGCGGCGTCCGACGGCCGACGACATGCGGATATGGTTGGAATCGGCCGCGGGAATGGAGCTTGCGCCCGGCAGCGTCAGCCCGAGTGCCTCGGCGATTGCCGTCATCGTGCTTGCGGTACCCATGGTCATGCAATGGCCGTAGGAGCGGGCGATGCCGGCCTCCACCTCGACCCATTCGGCCTCGGAGATCGTGCCGGCGCGGCGCTCGTCCCAGAATTTCCACGCATCCGAACCGGAGCCCAGATATTCACCGCGATAATTGCCGCGCAGCATCGGGCCGGCCGGCAGAAAGATCATCGGCAGGCCCATGCTGAGTGCACCCATGACGAGACCGGGCGTGGTCTTGTCGCAGCCGCCCATCAACACGGCGCCATCGACCGGATGGGAGCGCAGCAGCTCTTCCGCCTCCATGGCGAGCATGTTGCGATAGAGCATGGTCGTCGGCTTGACGTAGCTCTCTGAGAGCGACAGCGCCGGCAGTTCGAGCGGGAAGCCGCCGGCCTGGAAGATGCCGCGCTTCACATCCTCCACACGATGCTTGAAATGCGCATGGCAGGGATTGGCATCCGACCAGGTGTTGAGAATGGCGATGACAGGCTTGCCCGCCCATTCTTCCGGTCCGTAGCCCATCTGCATGGTGCGGGAGCGGTGCCCCGAACTTCTGAGGTCGTCCGGCGCGAACCATCTGGCACTGCGTAGCGTGGAAGGCGTCTTCCTGGCATTCATCGTTTTTGAAGTCCTGTCTCGCACTGAAGAAGATGCCGCCCGTTTCTGTCTCGGCGGCATTGCACGGGCCTGACTAAAGCACTAATGTATCAGTGCATCAAGCCACAAAATATGTTTAAACGGTCGGCAGTGCTTCGACAGGATGGGATGACAGGCGTGAAAGTAAACCGAACCGAATTTGCCCTTGACCGAACGCGCCAGGTCGCGCCGCAAATTCTTGAAATCCTTCGCTCCCGCATTCTCTCGATGGATCTGACGCCGACCACGGTCCTGTCGCGTATGTCGCTGCAGAGCGAGTTCAATGTCAGCCAGACGCCGGTGCGCGATGCCTTGATCCGGTTGGAAGAGGAGGGACTGGTCGAGGTCTATCCGCAATATGCCACTGTCGTCGCCAAGATCGATATCGACCACGCCACCCAGGCGCATTTCCTGCGGCTGTCGATCGAACTCGAGGCGGTTCGCCGGCTGACGCTTGAAAGCCCCGCCGAGACGGCGCAGGCGCTTGAACGACTGCTTCGGCAGCAGGAGGCGGTGGCTTCGCCGGATCAGTTTGACCAGTTCGATGCGCTCGACAAGGATTTCCATCGGACGTTGTTTGAACGCAGCGGCATTCTCGGCCTCTGGGCAACCGTTCGGCGCCAAAGCGTGCATCTCGACCGGCTGCGCCGCCTCAACCTGCCAATGCCGGGCAAGCTGGAAACGGTGCTGGCCGACCATCGGGCCATCATCGAGGCGGTTCGCTCCGGCGATCCTGAAAAGGCGGTCGCGGCCATGCGCAAGCACCTGTCCGGCACGCTGTCGATCATCGATCTCATCTGCGACCAATATCCCGATTTCGTCCAGCGTTAGGAGTCTGCGGGAAGCAGGCCGCGCAGGAGATGGCCGGAAGCATCGTTCCGGTCCGGATCGGCCATGCGGCGCGTGGTGACGAAGAGCGTGCGCGGCATCGTCCGGTTCATCACGAGCTTGGTCGGATGGGTTATCGCAAGCTCGACCGGCTCAAGCGGTTCGCCCGTTGGTGCAAAGCGCAGCAATTGCGAGCCGCCGACCCCGGCGATCCAGTAGACGCCGTCCTCATCGACGAACGCGCCGTCGGGGCGTCCGGCAAAGGCATGTGTCGTCGCAAAGACCCGCCGATGGGACGGCGTGCCCGTGGCAAGGTCATAGTCGCAGGCCCAGATCGTCTGCACCGACGGATGGGAATCGGAATCCTTCGCCGCGCCGGATCGAAGGCGAGACCGTTCGGCGTCCAGAAATTTTCGAAGACCCGGCGGTGGCTGAAATCGGGCTCGATACAGAAAATCGCGCCGGCCGGTGAGGCCATCTCCCGCTGCATCGTGCCCGCCCAGAGCCGGCCGGCTGGATCGAGGGTGCCGTCGTTGAAGCGAACGTCAGGGCGGCTTTCCGGTGCGCAGACGCGGCTGAACCGGCCCGCCTGCCGGTCAAAGAGGAAGATGCCGGTCGCAAGGCCTGCGAGCAGCGTTCCATCCGCTCGCAGGACAATGCAGCCGACCGCTTCGGGTGCATCCCATGCAGAGGTCCTGCCGGTTGCCGCATCGGTGCGCAGCAGTTTCCGGCCATCGGTATCCACCCACCAGATGCAATTTTCCGCCTCCGACCAGACCGGGCTCTCGCCAAGAGACGCCCAGCGGTCGGAGAAGACTTCGAATGCAGCAGTCATTTTGCTCCCAGGCTCGCCTCGCCGCCCACCCGTTCACCGGAAAGGCCGCTGACGAGGTCCTTCCAGCGGCCGAGCCGCGGTGCCGTTTCCGGCAAGGCTGCCGTGCAGGCGATGGTGATGATGCAGCCGAGGCCAATATAGCCTGCCAGTGCCCAGGGCGCACCATTGGCGATCTCCAGCAACCAGCCGGCGGCAAGCGTGCCGACCGAGCCGATCAGCGCACCGATCTGCTGGATGAAGGAAACGCCACTCGCCCGGATCGGTGTCGGGAAGAATTCCGAATAGAACGCGGCCTGTGGTGCGTACATGGCGGCATGGCCAAGGGCGAGAGCCGCGGCAAGGCCGACCCAGATATAGCTGTCCATGCGGTAATAGATCAGCGCAAAAGCCGGGAAGGCAGCAAGCAGGACGCAGGCGGCGCCGAACATGTAGACCGGCTTGCGGCCGATACGATCCGACAATGCGCCGAACATCGGCATGCTGATCAGTTCCAGCACGATCGCGACCAGCGAGGCCGAAGTCATGACGGGACGCGAGACGCCGCGGCTGGTGGCATAAGCGGTCACGAGCACCGCAAAGCTGGTGAAGGCGACGCTTTCGGCGAACTTGCTGCCGCAGCCGAGGATGAGGAAACGCGGATATTTGCGCAGGATTTCCACCAGCGGATGAGGATCCTCGGCGCGGCGCTTGCGCATTTCCAGAAAGAGCGGCGATTCGGTCAGCGACAGCCGGATATACATGCCGATCCCTACCAGGACGAGGCTGAGCAGGAATGGAATGCGCCAGCCCCAGCTGATGAAGGCGTCCTCGGACAGAAGCGTCGTGAGTGCGGCGAAAATGCCGAGCGGCAGGATGAAACCTGCCGGTGCGCCCATCTGCACCCAGGAGCCGAAGAAGCCGCGCTGGCGCGCCGGCGCGTGCTCGCACATGATCAGGATGGCGTTGCCCTGTTCACCGCCGATGCCGAAGCCGTGCAGCATGCGGATAAACAGCAGGACCAGCGGTGCGGCAATGCCGATCTCGTTATAGGTCGGCATCAGGCCGATGACGAAAGTGGCGATGCCGACGATGAGCAGCGTCGTCACCAGAGCGCTCTTGCGGCCGTAGCGGTCGCCGAGATAACCGAACAGCAGTCCGCCGATCGGGCGCACGAAAAAGCCGGCCGCATAGGTCGCCAGCGCCACCAGGGATCCGACGAGCGGATCGAAGCTCGGGAAAAAGAGCTTGTTGAAGACGAGCGCCGAAGCGGTCGCGTAAATGAAGAAGTCATACCACTCCACCGTGGTGCCGATGCAGGAGGCGATCGCCACCCTGCGCATCATCCCGGGCGACGGTTCGGTCGCCGGATTTCGATTCTGTTCCATGAAAGCCTCCCAACGCCACAACTCGCAGCGAGAAATGCACTAAAGCACTAATGCATCAATATATCAATACGGCATTCGACAGCGTTCCACAGCAGTCCCTCTGGAGATCCGTCTGCCGATGCGGCCACTTGCGGAGCCAGCGTCGGGGCAGGAGAAGCGGGGAGTGCTGGCGCACTGCATTCGTGGGGCTCGCGGCCTGCGACAAGCGCGGCCCGAATGCGAAAGAGGGGGCCGGTCACTCGCCGCAGGTCTGCCTGTCACGGGCATGCTGAAGCTGCGGCGGCTGCCCCTGTCACGATCTCGTGTGGCATGTTTTGCGCCCTTCGCGTGGCGCTATCCTGAAAGCTCGGCTATGCTTGATTGTGTTCCGGGCGAGTTTTTTGCGGCTTTACAAACCGCGCCGCTTACCCTCTGGTTGCCAAAAAACCACAATTGCCTCACCTAGATCGCACACAGACCAGGGGCATTAAGAATTGGATCAACGCTGAATGCGCTTACCATACGTTTTTCTTGCGGCATGTCTTGTCATCGTACCGGCCGCTTATGCTGAAGTTGCTTCTCCGCCGGATTTGGCGCCGCTGAAGCGGCAGGCGCAAGCCGCTCAGTTGAGCGCACAGCTGTTGACGCGCTTCAGCTACAAACCCGTTCCCCTGGACGATGCCCTGTCGGAAAAGATCATGGATCGGTTCATCGAATCGCTTGATCCGGACCGCATGCTTTTCCTGCAGGCCGACATCGACAAATTCATGTCCGACCGCAGCAAGATCGATGATGCCATCGAACGGCAAAATCTGAAGATCCCGTTTGCGGTCTTCAACACCTATGAACGGCGCGTCGTCGACCGCATGAACTACGCGCGCAATTTGCTCAAGCAGGATTTCGATTTCGGCACGCAGGAAAACTATTCTGTGTTGCGCGATAAAGCGCCGTGGCCGCAGTCTGAAGCCGAGAGCAACGAACTTTGGCGCAAACGTGTCAAGAGCGACTGGCTGCGCCTGAAGCTGGGCGGCCAAAGCGATGCGGCTATTCGTGAGACGCTCGACAAACGTTATGCCAATACGCTCGAGCGCGTCTACAAGTACAAGAGTGACGACGTATTCCAGTCGTTCATGGATGCCTATGCGACGTCGATCGACCCGCATACCGATTATTTCGGTGCGACCGCTTCGGCCGACTTCGACATTGCGATGAAGCTTTCGCTGGTTGGTATCGGCGCGGTACTGCAGGAGCGGGACGACTATACGACGATCCGGGAACTCGTGCCTGGCGGGCCGGCGCAGTTGTCCGGCAAGCTTTCGGTCGGAGACCGTATCACCGGCGTTGGTCAGGGCAAGGACGGGGCGATCAAAGATGTCGTGGGCACGCGGCTTGACGAAGTCGTGCAAATGATACGCGGGAAAAAGGGCTCCGTCGTGCGCCTGGACATCCTGCCGGCCGATGCCGGCGCAGACGGCGCGCATCGCGTGATCAGCCTTGTGCGCGACAAGATCAGCCTGGAAAAACAGGCCGCCCGAAAGTCCGTACTTTCCGTGAAGGTGGGCGACGTCACGCGCAAGATCGGGGTGATCACCCTGCCGACATTCTACGAGGATTTCGAGGCCCGGCACAAAGGCGACAAGGACTACAAAAGTGCAAGCCGCGATGTCGCCAAGCTTCTTGACGAGCTGAAGCAGGAAAAGGTCGATAGCGTCCTCATCGACGTGCGCAACAACGGCGGCGGTTCCCTGGACGAGGCGATTGATCTGACCGGCCTGTTCATCGGCAATGGCCCGGTCGTGCAGCAGCGCAGCAGCGACGGCAAGGTCGCCGTCAGAAGCGCCGAGTTTGCAGCCCCTGCCTGGACAGGTCCGATGGGTGTCCTGATCAATCGCGGCTCGGCGTCGGCCTCTGAGATTTTTGCGGCGGCGATCCAGGATTACGGTCGCGGCGTGATCATCGGCGAGCCCAGCTTCGGCAAGGGCACGGTTCAGACTGTGGTCGATCTTGACCAGATGGTTCGCAACAGCAGACCCGAATTCGGGGAGCTGAAAGTGACGATCGCACAGTTTTTCCGGGTGAACGGCGGTACGACGCAGCTGCGCGGCGTGACGCCCGATATCAGCTTGCCGGGACTTTCCGATCCGAAGAGCTTCGGCGAGACCAGTTATGACAACGCCTTGCCGTGGGCCGAGATCAAGCCCGCGAACTACACGCCTGCCGACACGGTCGCGAAGTCGCTGCCGATATTGCAGAGCCGGCATGATGCGCGGGTCGGGAGCGATCCGGACTTCCAGAGTCTGGTGAAGGACATTGCCGACCTGAAGGCGCAGCGGGAGAAAGGTATTGTCTCCCTCAACGAAGCCGAACGTCGCAAGGAAGCGGCGGCTCGAGAAAGCCGACGCAAGTCTCAGGCGCAGCTGAGCGACGGCGAGGCTTCTGCCGGAGATGACGGATTGCAGGCCGACGAGCGCAGCTTGAGCGCCGATCTCGCCATCGAGAATGCCCGCAAGAAGGCAAAAGACGTCCTGCTCGACGAGGCGGCCGCCATTCTTGCCGACGAGGTGGACCTCCAGGAGGGCGCAGCCACGAAATAGTCGGCGAACGCGGCCGGAAAGCAGTCAGACCAGAGCGCCGTGCGATCGATAGGCGCCAGTAAGCGCTCTTTCGACGCCTCGTAATTCGGCAAGCCCTTTCATCCGTCCGATCAGCGGATAGCCGGGCTGCCCGCCGCGGCCGATGTCATCAAGGATTTCCTGGCCGTGATCCGGCCGCATCGGGATCTGATGGTCGGCCCGGCCCTGTTTGCGCCGGCTGGCTTCCTCGCGCACGATCGCGCCGATCAGGGCGACCATGTCGACGCTGCCGTCCAGATGCTCGCTCTCATGGAAGGAGCCGCCGGCAATGTCGCTCTCGCGCAGGACGTTTCGCAGATGCAGGAAATGTACGCGATGACCGAGGCGTTCCATCATGCCCGGCAGATCGTTGTCGCAACGAGCGCCGAGCGCGCCCGAGCATAGCGTGATGCCGTTTGCTGGATCGTCGACGGCTTCGATGATCCGGCGATAGTCGTCCTCTGTCGACATGATCCGCGGCAGGCCCATCAGCGGGAATGGCGGATCGTCCGGATGGCAGCAGAGGCGCAGGCCAAGCCGGCTTGCCACAGGTATCACCTCGGACAGGAAATCGATGAGGTTGGCGCGCAGGCGATCCGGTGGGATCGCGCCATATTCGGCCAGATGCTGGCGCACCTTGTCGAGCGAAAGATGGTCCGCCGCGCCAGGCAGGCCGGCCATGACGGCCGCGGCGATGGAAGCCTTGCGCGCCTCGTCCATGCCCGCAATGCGTCGCTCGGCCGCCTCGACGATTTCCTCGGCGAAATCGCCTCTGGCGGCGGGGCGCTGCAGCAGGAAGATATCGAAGACGGCAAAATCGGCGGCATCGTAACGCATCGTGGTGCCGCCATGGGGCACGCGCCAGCGCAAATCCGTCCGCGTCCAGTCGATCACCGGCATGAAATTGTAGCAGATGGTCGAGATTCCGGCGGCGGCCAGGTTTTCGAGGCTCTGCCTGTAGTTGGCGATATGTGTGCGCCATTCGCCTTTCTGCTTCTTGATCGCCTCGGAAACCGGGAGGCTTTCGACCACCTCCCAGGCGAGCCCGGATGGCGTCCCGTCGCTGCGCCGGGTGATCTGCTCCTGGCGCCGGGCGATCTCTTCCGGCGTCCAGAGATTGCCGTCCGGCACATGGTGAAGCGCCGATACGATGCCTGTCGCCCCGGTCTGAACGATATCGTCGATACGGGTCGTGTCATGGGGGCCGAACCAGCGCCATGTATGTTTCATGGGTTTCCTCTCGACTGCCGCCGGCCCGCCGGCCGTTTCTGTCAGGTGTCGATCCGCAGGCCGTCCGCATCGAAAAGATGCCAATGGTCCGGGCGGGGGACAATCGTCAGTGTGTCGCCGCGCTCGACCTGACTTTGACCCTGCTGGTGCAGCAGAAGCGGTTCTCCGTTCGACAGCGTGGAATGCAGGTAGCTGTTGGCGCCATGCTGCTCGGCGACATTGATCGTTACCGGCCAGCCGCTGCCCTGTTCGTTGACCAGGAAATCCTCCGGCCGTACGCCGAGCGTCACCTTCGCGCCGGCGGGCAGCCTGATGCCCGTGGGCAGCGGAAGGGGCGGCAGGCCCTCGGCCACGAAGGTCAGGCTGTTCCCGTCGCAGGCGTCGGCCACGCCGTCGATCAGGTTCATGCGCGGCGAGCCGATGAAGCCGGCAACGAATGTATTGCGGGGCCGGTTGTAAAGCTCGAGCGGGGCGCCGACCTGCTCGATCACGCCGCGACGCAGGACGACGATCTTGTCGGCCATGGTCATGGCCTCGACCTGGTCGTGCGTGACGTAGATCATGGTGTTGCCGAGCCGCTCGTGCAGCTTGGTGATCTCGACGCGCATCAGCACGCGCAATTCGGCGTCGAGGTTGGAAAGCGGCTCGTCGAAAAGGAATATCTTCGGGTCGCGGGTGATGGCGCGGCCGATGGCGACACGCTGACGCTGGCCGCCCGAAAGTTGGCGGGGCCGGCGTTCGAGCAGGGTGTCGATCTGCAGCATCTTGCCGGCCGCATCGACGCGCCGGGCAATCTCGTCCTTCGGCATGCCGATATTTTCCAGTCCGAAACTCAGGTTCTGGCGCACCGTCATGTGCGGGTAGAGCGCATAGGACTGGAACACCATGGCCACGCCGCGGTCGGCGGCAGGCGTATCGACGACGCTCTCGCCGTCGATACGGATATCGCCGCGGCTTGTTTCTTCAAGGCCGGCGATCATGCGCAGCAATGTCGACTTGCCGCAGCCGGAAGGGCCGACGAAGACGACGAATTCGCCGTCCTCGATGTCGAGGTTGATATTGGGGATCACCTCTAGAGCGCCGAAGGACTTGTTGATGTTTTCAAGCACGAGATTGGCCATGGATGAAGCTCACTTGATGCCTGTGGATGCAATGCCTGTTGTGATGTAGCGCTGCAGGAAGATGAAGGCGCAGGCCAGCGGCAGCGCCGTCAGCGTCGTCATGGCCAGCAGCAGGTCGTAACGGACCTCGAATTCGCTCTGGAAGGAGCTCAGCGCGAGCTGCAGCGTGTAGACCTCGCGCCGGTTGAGCACGATCAGCGGCAGCAGGAAGTCGTTCCAGCGCGACAGGATCGAGAAGATCGCCACGACGGCGAGCGCCGGCGAGGAAAGCGGCAGGACGATGCGCCAGAAGATGCGCCATTCGCTGGCATGGTCCATGCGTGCCGCCTCGATCAGTTCGTCCGGAATCGTCAGCATGTACTGCCGCAGCAGGAAGACACCGGTCGGGGTGGCGACCGTGGGCAGGATCACGCCCCAGAGATTACCGACAAGACCAAGTTCCGCGACGATCAGATAGGTCGGTACCAGAACGACGGTTGCCGGGATCATGATCGTCGACAGGATGGAAATCAGCGCGATGTTGCTGCCCTTGAAGCGATATTTCGACAGCGCGAAGGCCGCCATCGAATTCATGACGAGCGTTATGATTGTCGCGACGACGGTAATGAAAAGGCTGTTATACACATAGCCGCCGATTGCCCCGCCGGAATTGGCAACCAGCCCCGTATAGTTTTCGATTGCCAGCCGGACCTTGCGCACGGCCACCGCGTCGGTCACGGAAACGGTGACGCGGCCGGCCCCAGGATTGGCGGGATCGATCATCTGCGCATTGCGGCCGACGCGGCGGATCTGGGCAAGCCGGTGCTGCGAGCCATCCTTCAGCGTCACGTCGTAAAGCGGCAGCGGCTGGTCGAAACCCTCGACGACGGCGGTCTCGTTGGAGTAGGGCAGGATACTTGGCGGAAATTCCTGCAGGTTCGCCTGGGTCTTGAACGACGAGAGCACCAGCCAGGCGACCGGCGTGAACATGATCAGCAATCCCAGCACCAGGAAGCCATAGGTCAGCACATCGCTGAAATCCATTCTCCGGCGCCCGCGCCGCGCCGTCAGCAGGCCGCGCACGGATGTTTCGGGTTTGTTGAGCGCAACATCAGCCATTCTGCGAATTCCTCGACAAACGAAGCTGGAGAGCGGTGAATATGAGGAGAACGATGCCGAGAAGGATCGACGCCGCGGCGGCAAGGCCGAAATTGCGCGGCTGAACGGCAAAGCCGACCTCATAGATATACTGGACAATCAGCATGGTGGCCGAGCCGGGTCCGCCACCGGTCAGCACGTAGAGCTCGTCGAACGTCTGCACCGAACGGATGACACAGAGCACGAAGACGACGAGCAGGACGGGTTTCAGCAGCGGCAGCGTAATGCGGGTGAAGACGCGCCAGTTGGTGGCGGAATCCATCTTCGCCGCCTCGTAGACATCCTTGGGAATGGACTGCAGTCCGGCAAGCAGGATGATCGTGTAGAAGCCCATATGCGCCCAGACGGTCACGAACACGGACCAGAAGAAGGCCGTATTCGGAAATACCAGCCAGTTGACCGGCTCGATTCCAATTGCCGTCAGGATGCCGTTCAGCGCGCCGTTGCGCTGCAGGATCCATTGCCAGGTCAGCGCGACCACGACAGGCGAGAGCATGACCGGAAAGAAGAAGACCGCCCGGAAGAAGCCGCGGCCCTTGATCTCGCGGTTAAGGCAGACGGCGGCAAGCAGCGCCACGCCGATCATGCAGATGACCTGTACCGGCACGAAGACGAGGCTGTTTCCGACAGCACGCCAGAACAGGTCGCTGGCGCAGCTCGATGCGTCGAAATAATTGCGGCAGTCGAAGAGTGTGGCGTAGTTGCCGGTGCCGACGAAAGGCCGTTCGGAAGGATAGAGCCGGTCGCTTCCTGTAAACGAATAGAAGACGTTGACGACGACCGGGAGGAGCGAGAACAGAAGCACGGCCAGAAGGTTGGGCAGGAGGAACACCCACGGCATTCGCCTGATGCCCAAAACCTTCTGCAATCCCGTCATGACCGGCTCGACGATGCGCGCCGGCAGCACGACGATACTGGCTGCAATCTCAGCCGTCTGGCTTTTCAAGCCCATGTCCTCGTCCTCCCGCTGCTCTTACTTGCCGCCGGCAGCGTTGATGGCGAGCTCGACATCCTGCTTGATCCTCGCAAGCGCGGTATCGACGTCGAGTTCACCGTTCAGAACCTGGCTGATGCGCGTCGTCATCGCGTTCATCATGGCGCGCTGATAGCGCCAGCCCTGGAAGCGGTAAGCGGCCGGTGACATCTTCGGGATCTGGGCGATGAAGGTCGACAGCGACTGCTGCGTGCGCTCGGACGCGCCGGGATAGGTCACGCCTCCTTCGATCAGCGATTTGCTCGAGGGGATTTCCACGGCCGCAGCGATGATCTCGGCATTGTTCTTCGGCTGGGCGACATAGTCGATGAACTTGCCGACAAGCTCCGGGTTCTTCGTATGCTTGAAGCCGACGAGCGCACCGCCGCCCGGCATGACCGTGCAGGAAGCGGGGCCGCAGGGGGCGGGCACGACTTCCCAGTCGAAGAGATCGCCGACCTCCTTGTCCATCTGGCTCAAGGTCCAGGAACCGCCGAAATAGAACACCGTCTTGGCGTTCAGGAAGTCGGAAAAGAGTTCGCGATGCGTTGCGCCGCCGACCGCGCCCCACAGGTCCATCGGCATCGTGCCGTCCTTGTGCCAGGCGACGAACTGTTCGATGGCATCCTTCAGGCCCTTGTCGATCACCGGCTGGCCCTTGTCGTCGACGAGTTCGGCGCCGTAGCTGATGGCAAGGCTGGCAAAACGGTGGCCGGACCGGTCCATTTCCATCGAAAAATCCGTGCCGGTGGCCTTGGCGACCTTACGTGTCGCATCCGCCCATTCGGCCCAGGTCGCACCCTCCTTCGGAACCGGAACGCCAGCCTGTTCGAAGAGCGTGAGGTTCACATAGGCGCCGTTGACCGTCAGCGAGGTCGGCATGCCGTTGATCGCCTTGCTGCTCGGGTTGGCGCCGCGCAGCCATTGCAGCACCTGTCCGTATTCCTTCTCGAAAGAGGCGACGTTCACATAAGGCGTAAGATCGAGATAGTAGCGGCTGAGGCCGCCGAGGTCGGTGATGATCGCCGCATCAGGCCCTTCGCCGGATTCAAGCTGCACCGGCAGGCTCTCGACGATCGTCTGATAGCTTACGGTTTCCAGCTTGACTGTCGTGCCTGGATTGTCGGCCTCGAAGCGTTTGGCAATCGGCGCCATCGTCAGGCAGCCGAAACCAATATCGTCACAATAGACCGTAATTTCCTGCGCCTGGGCAATACCCGTCAGCGCCGTGACTGCGAGCAGCGCCGATGCCGCCCGCAAGCCAATGCGAGTGAGTGTCATATCTTGCTCCTCCAGAGATCCGGCCAAGGGCCTCCCGCCCATCCTGCAATCTCGCTAAAAGCTTGTCTGGTCTTACCAGATTGTCAACCAGCTTTCTGAAACAAATTTTTTATTCCTTTTATATCAATAGGATGGATTGATGGATGGTGAAATTCACCCCGAAACCCAGCTTGACATGACGTTTTTTTGGATATCTGGTCTAACCAGTTTGGGCGGCTGGGAGTGCTGTCAAAACCAGGAGGATACAATTGCGATGCTGAGATTTGCCGTCGTCGGGATCGACCATGGGCATACGTTCGATCATGTGAAGGGCTTGCTGGCGGCGGGTGGCGAATTCGTCGGCTATTGCCCGCAGACGAGCGTGCCCGCGATCCGGGAGAATTTCGAGAAGACCTATCCGGATGTCCCGCAGATCGACCGGGAAAGGATCTTTGCCGATGCCTCGATCGACGTGATCTGCATTGCCGCCATCCCGCGCGACCGCGCCGGCCTTGCCATCCGTGCCATGAGGGCGGGCAAGGATGTGATGACCGACAAGCCGGGTGTGACCACCTTCGCCCAGCTCGACGAGGTCAGGCGCACGGTTGCCGAGACCGGCAGGATCTTTTCCATCTGCTTTTCCGAGCGCCATTGCGTGCGCTCCGCCGTCAAGGCCGGCAAGCTGGTGAAGGAAGGGGCGATCGGCAAGGTGATCCAGACGCTCGGCATGGGGCCGCACCGGCTGCAGCTGCCGACGCGGCCGGACTGGTTCTTCGACCCGGAGGCCTTCGGCGGCATCATCGTCGATATCGCCTCGCATCAGGTCGACCAGTTCCTGTTTTATACCGGCTCGACGACGGGCGAGGTGGTCGCAAGCTCGGTCGGCAATTTCGGCATGCCGCAAAAGCCGGATTTCCAGGATTTCGGGGAAGTGCTGCTGCGCTCCGACAAGGGCACGGGTTATATCCGCGTCGACTGGTTCACGCCCGAAGCCTTGCCGACCTGGGGCGACGGCCGCCTGACCATCCTCGGGACCGAGGGATATATCGAGCTGCGCAAATATATCGATATTGCCGGCCGGCCGGGCAAGGATCATCTCTTCCTCGTCAACGGCAAGGAGATGACGCATATCGACTGCAGCGATGAGAAGCTCGACTATTTCGAGGCGTTCGCCGCCGACGTGCGCGACCGCTCCGAAACCGCAATGACGCAGAACCATGTCTATGAGGTCTGCCGCCTCTCGCTCGAGGCACAGACGAAGGCCGCCAGGCTCGGCGGACGGTAAGGAGGAGAATATATGACGAAGAAATTGCGTGTCGGCGTCGTCGGTGCGGGCATCGCCGCCCGTCACCTGATCGGCTACGACTGGAACAAAGACCTTTTCGAAGTCCCCGTACTTTGCTCTCTGGACGAAGATCGCGGCCGCGAACTCTGCGCCAAGCACGGCATTGCGCAATATACCCAGAATGTCGAAGAGCTTTTCGCGCGTGACGATCTCGACATCATCGACGTGTCGACGCCGCCGGATTCGCATTTTGCCCTGTGCAGGAAGGCGATCGAAAGCGGCAAGCATGTGATCTGCGAAAAGCCGCTCTTCGGCTCCATCGCCGACGTCGACGAGATGAGCCGCATCGTCGCCCGCTCCGGCAAGAAGCTGATGCCGATCTTCCAGTACCGCTATGGAAGCGGCCTGCAGAAACTGAAACTGCTTATCGAGCGGGGCCTCACCGGCCGGCCGTTCATGACGACGATCGAGACCCATTGGTGGCGCGGCCCCGCCTATTACGAGGTTCCGTGGCGCGGCAAATGGGCGACGGAGCTTGGCGGTGGCCTGCTCGGCCATGCGATCCACGCGCATGATATGCTGAATTACGTCCACGGCGCCTGCGCCGAGGTCTTTGCCTATGGCGCCACGCTCCTGAACAGGATCGAGGTCGAGGATACGATGGCGCTTGCCGTGAAAATGCAGAACGGCTCGCTCGCCACGCTGTCGATGACGCTCGGCTCGCGCAAGGAAATCTCAAGGCTGCGTTTCTGCTTCAGCGATCTCGTCGCCGAAAGCATTCTGGAGCCCTACACGATGGGCCGCGACCCCTGGACCTTCACCGCCGGTACGGAGGAACATCAGAAGGCGGTGGATGACGTGCTTGCCGGCTACCAGCCGAAGGAAGATGGCTATACGCGCCAGTTCGAGCTGTTCCATCAAGCGCTTATGGAAGACAGGGATCCGCCGGTCACGCTGCAGGACGCACGCAACTCGCTCGAACTGGTGACGGCCGCTTACTATTCGCAGCGCACCGGCCGGCCGACGCCGATGCCCATTGCGGCGGACCATCCGCTGTATCGTTCCTGGCTGCCTGAAGAGGAGCAGCGCCTGGCCGCCAACGCCTGATAGAATAGGCCATCGCAAAGTCGCGTCGCTCGAGCGGGCGGCGCAGACAAGGAGAGAGTGAATGGAGTTCGCCGCACAAGGCTTCCGAATTCAGGGTGAACAGCGTCTGTACCAGATCGTTGCCCGACGCATCGCCCGCATGATCGAGGCGAACGCCGCAAATCCGGAGTGGCGCATGCCCTCCGAGCGGGAGTTGGCCGAGGAGCTCCAGGTCAGCCGGCCCGTCGTGCGCGAGGCCGTTATTGCGCTTGAGATGCGCGGTATCGTCGAGGTCAAGGGCCGGGCGGGCATCGTGGTGCTGCCGGCAAGAAACGTCCCGAGCAATTTCGACAAGATCAGCGCCGATATCGGCCCAGGTCCGTTCGAGCTGCTGGAGGCGCGGCTCGCGGTCGAGTCGAGCGCGGCCGCCATGGCTGCGGAACGGGCGACGAATTACGATATCCTCGTGCTCGAAGAATGCATTGCCCAGATGGAGCAGGAGACCAATGTCATGCTGCTCAAGGAAAAGGGCGACCGCGACTTCCACATGACGATCGCGCGCATGACCGGCAATGCCATCATCGTCTCGATTGTCGAGGCTCTCTGGGCGCAGAGGGACGAATCCGTGATGTGGCGCAAGCTGCACGAACATATTCACGCACCGAGCGTGCGCCCGCTGTGGATCGGCGACCATCACGCCGTCCTGACTGCTCTTCGCCTGCGCAACCCGGACGCCGCCTACAAGGCCATGGCCCGACATATACGCAATGTGAGCAACGAGTTGATGGACGCATACGAGCGCGGCCGGTTTTCTCCGGACATTATGCAGCTCGACGAAAAGAAGGGCCTCTGAAAATGCTGAAAGCCTTCGAGCACATTGGCATGACGGTCAGCGATATGGACCGTGCCATCGAATTCTACTGCACGCTTCTCGGCCTGCGCCTGCACTTGCGCAAGACCGGGTCCGATGGCTCCGATATCGCCTTCCTCGATGCCGGTGGCGCGATGCTGGAAATCTTCGCGCCCGTCGGCGGTGCCGCGCGGGCCGTCGACGTCCCGGAAGGTGCTGCCGGGCTCAGGCACCTGACGTTCCTGTTCGAGAATATCGACGAGACCTTCGCAAAGCTGAAGAGGGCCGGCGTCGAGCTCAAGGAGCCGCCGCGCCTCGCCATCAATCGCGAGATACTGCACAAGGTAGCGTTCGTACGCGACCCCGACGGCATCCTCATCGAACTTGCCGAGCGAGCGAACTGAAGCTCTCATCACCGGCAGAAAAGAGGAAGGCGTGCCGCCCGCCGGGGCGGCCTTGCCAATCTCGGCTGTCCGCTGAAGGGTGCCTACCGCCAGTCGCGATTCCAGCGATCGTGGCGTCTGTATTCGCGCCAGCCGTAATGCGGACGGTCCCAGCCGTAGCCGCGATGCCAACCGTAATAGCGCGGTGGCGGGGGTGCCCACCGATTGGGCCGGCAGAAGCCGCGGGGGCTCAGGTGATAACCGCGGCCACATGCAAAATCGACCGTTACGACGTTCGAGGCTGCCGGCACCGCAATGTTGCCGACGGGTGCTGCATTCGCGGCTCCAGCGGTTATTCCGGCTGCGAGGAGGGCCGCGGTGACTAGAAGTTTTCGCATGTTCGTTTCTCCGATTGCCGGGGGATTTAGCACCTGCCCCGGTGAACCGGCGCTGAAAACGCCGTTCACCTGAGATACAGCTTCATCTGCTAGTCGCGCGCTTTCTGCCGAACAAATCAAACCGGACGGCTCCGGCGCGCGCCTTGGCCCGGGCGGAGGCGTCAGAACGTCATGCGTGCGCTAAGCTCGATGCTTCGCCCGACAGCCGGCAGTTCCCCGAATGTCGGCCTGTAATCCTTGTCCAGGATATTGTTGACCTGCACGGAGAAACTGAGCCGCTCATCTTCGCCATGACTGCCGCCAAAGGCAAAATTCAGCGTGCCCCAACCCGGCAGTTCGTCGGTAACGATGCCGCTGCCGCTCAGATAGGTTTGTTTTGTGGCAACAGATCCGCGCATGAACAGATCGGCCCAGAACGGCATATCCTGCCACTCGCCTTCATATTTGACGCCAATGCGGCCGGACAGGGCAGGCGTGTCGCTGTCGTAGGTGGAGAAACTCGAATATTCCAGCTTTCGGCGAATCCAGGTGCCGCTCACATAGGGCGAGAAACCCGTTCCGGCCAGATCGTATTCCGCCAGGAACTCCAGTCCGAACGTGGAGGCGCTGTCGGCATTGACGTAGATGGATGACGGCGAAGACGACGTGCCGGTTGTCAGGCAATAGGTTGTGACGGTTACGCACCGCGTCGTGGTGATATAGTCCTTCGCCCGGGAGTAGAAAGCAGCGGCATCGAAGGTCAAACCACCGTCCTCATAGCGGGCGCCGACTTCGAAGTTGCGGGCAAATTCCGGACCGAGATCGGGGTTGCCATATGTCGTTCCCTGCCCGCCGGCGGTCGTGGAACTGAACAGCTGCAACAGGGTTGGCGTTATGTAACCTTCCGAATAGCTGGCGCGCAGTGTGGTCGTCTCAAGGGCCGCCCAGCTCAGCCCCAGGGAGGAGAGCAGCTGGGTATCGTTCGTCCCCTTGAAATCTGCCCGGTCCGCCACCGTCGTCTCATCCAGTCCTGTCCGGGTGTGATAGAGCCTCAGGCCGGACGTCAGCTTGAGGTCGTCTGTCAGGTCCCACTCGTCCTGCCCATAGAGGGAAAAAGTATCGATATGCGCCTTGTCTCGTGAGAAAGAGGAGGTCGTGACAGGGAAGGGTGCAAAGCCCGTCATCGTTGTTCTTGTGGTTTTTCGGGTCGTGAGATTGTCGGACAGATATTGAGCGCCGACGATCGTGCGATGCCCGTCCCAAAGATCGAGATCGATTTGCGCATTCGCGCCATAGTCGATGATACGATCGTCGGATGTCGACACAACCCCGACGGTTCGATTGGGGCCAGCCGTCGTCAGAACGTCATTTTCAAACAGCCGGTCGATGGTCTGGTAGTAGAGATCGACGTGAATCTTGCGCACGGTTTCGTTGATGTCGTCGCCGTCGTAGAAGAGGCCAACCTTGCGTCTGTCGCGTTTGGGAAGGTCGATTCTGAATTTCTGAATGGAGTCAGACAGTTCCCCCGGCCAGCCTTCACTTTCCAGCTGATATTGCTCGAGTTTCAGCGCAAGATAATGGTTGTCGTCTTCACCGAACCGGTAGCCAAGATGCGCGTAAAGGTTCCGGTCGTTGAAGGATGTATCATCCAATTCGCCGGTCGATGAATATGTGCCCTTCGGCACGACGCGGTTGCCGTGGCGATCCACGGTGCCCGAGAGCCGGTAGTCGAAGCCGGCCTTGCTGCCGGAAATTGCCGCCCAGCTCTGCCATCCCTTCGAGCCGGAATAGTAGCTGCCGCCGGTCTCGAGCTGCACCGGTTTGTTCGCTCCCTTCTTGGTAATGATATTGACGACGCCGCCAATGGCCTTGGCGCCATACAATACCGAGGAGGGGCCGCGCACGATCTCGATGCGTTCGACGGTTGCCGGGTCGACAAGCAAAGGCGTCCCGTAGGTGCTGTGGTCGGTAATCTCCTGGCCATCGACAAGTATCGTCACTCGCCGGGAGCTTTCGCCGCGAATACGCAGCCGCTTCATGCCGGCAACGGAATCGTCGGCAATTTCCACGCCCGGCACGTCGCGGAGCATTTCGGCAAGGCCCTCCGGGGCCTGGCGCTCGATATCCTCGCTGTCGATAACCGTTACCGACCGGGGATTGTCGCGAACGGCAAGTTCCGTGCGCGTGCCTGCGATTGTGATCGTATCCAGCCAGGTCGTCGTCCCTTCCTGCGCGAAGGCGGAACGCGGGCTTGCCGGAGCAACCGACACCAGCAATGCGGCAGCCAGAAAACGGCGCAAACCAGCGCCCGCGGGGAGTGATCCCCGCGCCCCCAAGACTCTCATCAATATCTCTCCGTTCTAGATTGTGTCTGCGGCCCGCGACGGTTTTCCCCTCTCGGCGCGGCGACGTGGTCAGTTGCCGGTCGTTTTCGGACCTTGAGTTGAAATCGTGCAATAGTGCCGGAGGCCGTGCTGGGGCGATTGCCGGGGCAACGCGTCACGGCAGGCCCCGGGGCTTTCCATTTCCCTCACATCGGCCCGGTCAGCCTGGAGGCTGACCAGATAGCTGAAACGAGGCGCATCCTCTGGCGGAGCGTGGTCGAAGTCGTCGAACCGCGCCTCGCCGCGGAAACACCCTGCCTCCTTCACTTCGATCTTGCCGTTGCGAAGGATCGGTTCGATGCGCTGAAGGCGTGTCTGGCACTCGTCCCGCGTATCGATAGTGACGAAACTCGAGGAAATATCGCCGCCGGGGAGCACGGTCAGGATGATCATGACAATGGCTGTCTGCATGCTGTTTCCTCAGGCCAGAATCGGGAAGGGCCGCACGGCACGCACGCAGGTCATGCGCCCGGCATCGACCGCCGCCAATGCCTGCCCGATCGTGGCTGGATCGCGCAGCGCGCGGAAAACCAGATCGGCGACGTCCTGCCGGTGAATGAAACCATGGATTTCGGGATCGTCGGAAAGTATGCCCCTGCCGGTCGCCGGTTCGGACAACAGCCCGCCTGGTCGGATGATCGTCCATGGCATGCCGGATGTGCGCAGCCTCTCCTCTGCCCTGGTCTTGGCATCGACCGCCGCTCCGAAGGCGGCAATCGCCCGGTCGGAGCGGAATGGCGCCATCTCTCCGCAGCCGATGGACGTGACAAGGACAAACCGGCTGACGCGACCTGTCCTTTCCGCTTCGGCAATGACATTGACATTGCCCTCGTCATCGGCGCGTCGGCCATCTGCCGACTGTCCGCCGAGGGTCGAGACGACATCGCATTCTTCCCGCACATGTTCAAACACACGTGCAATATCGGCAGCTGTCAGCGCATCGCCGCGCAAGACGATCGCCCCTGCCGTTCCTATCCTTCCGGCATCGGATTGCTCGCGAACCAGGGCGAAAACCGTCCTGCCGCAGGAGCGCTCTTGTCGCGCAAGTTCCAGTCCGACGCCCTTGCTCGCGCCAAAAATCAGCAACGGCCGCATGTCAGGCATTTCCGGCGGCGTTTGCAGACAGGGCGGCCAGTCTTTCGAAACGTTCCACCTGGTCGCTCTTGAGCGCGCGCTTTTCGTCGCGCCCGACGTAGATCTTGAAAATGGTCTCGCCATCCGCGTTGAAGAACTGCACCGAAAGCGTCTTCATGCCCATGAACGGACGGCGGACAAGAAAGATGGCCTTGCAGTTTTCCGGGCGCAGGTGCCCTGAAAGGCCCGACCTTCCTCCCTGAAGATTGTACATGCCATGCCCGATCTTGCCTTCCGGCAGCGGGCCGCAGAATTCCACGATGGCATCCTTCGAATGGCAAATGAAGGTAATATCGCCCCATTGCGCAATATCGGTCAGAACTGCGACGAAATGCTGCCCGTCAATGCGCGTGAGACCGTCGGCGGGCAGGCATTCGACAACGGTTTGCACCGGCACGTGATATTCGGTCGCCAGGGCTTCGAGAATTCCATCCGGCTTGGCCGCGATGGCTTGCCGGATGAGTTCGACTTTCTCGGAAATTGGGAGCTGCTGCATCAGAGTTGTTTCCTTTCACACGGGGTGCCGCTCATGCCGCGTCCTGCGACGGATGCAGCCTGTCGTTCAAAATGCTCTGGAAAGCGGAGATAAGGTTGCCGTACCAGAAGCGTCCGGCCACGGTGAGTTCGACGATGCCGTCCGCTACGGTGAGAAGCCCGGCCTTCTGCCATTGACCGAGAAGGGGGCTGAATATGAGGCTGATCTCCTGGCCCGTGATCGCATCCAGGGACCGCAGATCCAGGCGGCCGACTTCAAAACCTGCCGTGACCGCGTCGCGGGCCTGCTGCAGCGAATCCGATACGGTCAGGATGGCTATCGGCTTGCCGCCGGCGCGGACCTGTTCGCCATATCGCTCCAATTCGCCGGTCAGCCCGTAGCTGTAGGCGCCCAGGGTGCCTCCGGCGCCGGCGCCATAGGCCAGGCAGTCCGCGCCCTCCTTGATCAGCAGATTATAGAGGTTCCTCTCACGCGTGGTTCGGCCCCAATGGTTGTTGGAGAGGCGACGCCAGTTCTTTCGCTGCATCAGCCTGTCACCGGCAAGATAGAAATCTCCGAGCTGCCGCAGCTCGGAGGCATCGGAAAACTTGCCCGCTGCCAGCGCCGTAAAAAGCGGCGTGCCCGGAATGACGTTCAACCCGTAGAGATCGATGCCGTCGGCACCGAGGGCCGTGGCCGTTTCCAGATCCTGCTGCCATATATCAAGCGTTTGGCCGGGCAGGCCGTAAATCAGGTCGATCACCACGGCCGCACGGTCGCGACCGCCCAGATTTTCCAGAAATGTTATGGCTTCCTGTCGTGAGGAGCGCCGCCCCTGACGGCGGCGCACATCGGTGTCGAAACTCTGGACGCCGATGGAGAACCGGTTTGCCCCTGCCTCCAGGCAGGCGTCGATCTTTTCAGGATCGAAATGGATGATGCGGCCTTCTACGGTGATCTCGCAATCGGCAGCGAGCGGCAGCCTCGTCTTTATGGCGTATAGGAGGCGGAACAGTTCGTCGGCGCGGAGCGCCGTCGGAGTGCCGCCGCCGATATAGACGGCATGAACCGGCCGTTCACGGACCGCTGCGGCCGAGGCTTCCTTCTCAATCTCTCCGATGATGAGATCGACATAGCTGGCGCCCGCATCGGGCACATAAGCATTGCGATAGAACCCGCAAAAGAGGCAATGGTTGGCGCAGAACGGCACATGTACATAGACCAGCCGCTTTTTGGGCAGGGCATCCTGAGTGAGCAACAGCGACCAGCGTGACTGTATTTCGTCATCCGGCACGCGTTGTCTGCCCCGAAACGGCATGACGGCGCTGCGACGCGAAAAGGCGTCACGCAGGGAAGACTGACTGTTTTCGTTCGCGAAGTAACGCGCAATTTCCGTCTGCAATGCCATCCGAAATCGGCACTCCCATGCCTGTTCCCTGTGGCTGCGGACGCTAGAACAAACAAAACATGACTTATTTGCTCCACATCAAACATAACTTGATTCTTGTAGTCATGTTTTAAATCGAGAAGGCAAGGGGATGCAATCACTGATTGCGGTTATCAATGGTCAGGAGAAGGGTCGGCTCAGGGGAGCAGGCTTCGCGTCCGATCGATTCTCAATGAAGGCCTTGCAGCCGGTTCCGCCGCTCGCTCAGCAGTTCATGCTGAACCAGGTCTCGCGCTTCGCGCGAGAGGCCGTCCGGCCCGGACAGCCCGAGTTCGACCAACCTCGCTTCGATTGCCTTGGGAACGCTATCCGCTTCGTGCTGGCACAGCCGCACAAGCCACTTCCATTCGTCGCTTGTCATATCCCTTCGCGCGACCATCAACTGCCTCCCACCCAAGGACAACAATATTTCCAAGACTACCACAATTCTTGCCGAAAGGCAGCAATGTCAGCCATGCTCTTCCAACCGGGAACGACATGTCCCGCGGAACCGCGCCTGATCCGGATCATGGCGGATTCCCTGGCAAACCGCTCGGCAAGCGTGTGCCGAGGTCCTGAATCCGGGCGGCGGAGGGGGCAGGCGATGAGGCGGCTGCAACCTATCCTTGACTCTGATAGCCTGCTATCCGACAGTGCTACCTGTTAAATTCATGGGGATTCGATGGGCCTCACGAAAGGCTTCACGATTGTCGGCAGGGCTGCCATTGCCGCTATCGTGGCAATGTTCCTTGCGCTCTCGCTCGTCTTGGGCTTCTGGCTGCATTCGAGCTACATATCCGCCGCCAGGCGTGGAGAGGATCAGGTCACGGCCACCGCCAAGATCGTTGCCGCCAACGCGATCTGGATCAATTCCCTGGCGCGCCAGACCCTGCACCGCATGGACGATGCCTTCGGAACGGCGGAGACCTTGCCGAGCGGGGAGCGCATTCGAAGGTTCAACGCCGCGACAGCGGAACTGCCGACCACGGCGACCGCTTATGTGGTCGCGGCGGACGGTACGCTGCTCTATTCGACCGACCGAGAAAGCAGCCCCGCCGACATTGTCGACCAGACCTATTTTCGTCGCCTGGCCAATGGCGCAGAGGACCATACGTCGGCAATGACCGTCATGCGCAACACGGATCGTCATGTCTTCCTCTCGGCTGCGCGCATCGAGCGGAACGACAGGTTCGAAGCGGTCGCGATCCTGGCGTTCGACGTCGGGATGCTGCGGTCGATCTGGGACGCTGCCTCGCTCGGGCCGGGCTCGACGGTGAGTTTCCTGAGACGTGACGGAAAGCTGATCGCCGCATATCCCGAGCCGAAGGAGGTCGTCGATCTCGGCAACAATGTCCTGTTTACCGACTATATGCGCAAGGCGACATCGGGTTCCTATATGTCTGCCTCCCCGCTCGACCATGTCGAGCGACTGGTCGCATATCGCATCGTCGAGCGGACGCCGTTCGTCGCTCTCGCATCGGCCGACACCGCGGCCATCCTGGAGCCCTTCTGGACCGATGTGTCGATTGCCGCGCTGATCGTTCTTCTGGCGCTTTGCGCGGCCGTGTTCGGCGGCTTGAAGATATTGAGACTTGCGCGTGCGGACGCGCGCCATACCGCTGAACTCGCGGAGGCGCTGCGAACCAATCAGGTGCTGATGCGGGAAATTCATCACCGGGTGAAAAACAATCTGCAGACCGTGATGGCGCTCATCCGGCTGCAGGGCCTGCGGCCGGAAACGGTCCAGAGGGTGAACGAGCGGATCGTCGCCATGTCGGCGGTGCATGAACAGATGTACGGCTTCGATCAGTTCAGCAGCGTGACCGCACGACAGTTCGTGCCAAGCCTGGTCCGCACGCTGGTCGGACTGCATGACCGCGAGATCGGGCTGACTTTCGAGATCGACGATATCAGGATCGATGCGGACAAGGCCACGCCATTCGCGTTGCTGTTGAACGAGCTTCTGACCAACAGCATGAAATACGCCTTTGTCGACCGCGCCGACGGACATATCCGTATCAGGCTGCTCAAGCATCCCGGCGGCAAGGTGCTGCTCGAAGTGGCCGATGACGGTGTCGGATATGAGCCGGTTGCAACAGAAACCGGCATGGGAAGCAGGCTGATCAAATCCTTCGTCGGCCAGATGGATGGAACCTATGGTACCGCGCGGGCGCAGGGCACCGTCTTCACCGCCCTGTTGTCCGTTGCTGCACGATGATGCCCTTGTCTCGGCGCGCGGGCTCGGTGCGGCGCATCGGCAGCGGCGGTCAACGCGCCTGATCTGCGACTCACGTCCACGGATCGCAGGTCTACGGTGACCCGGAGGACGGTGGCGCGGTTCCTGCCGGGGCGGCCGGACGGTCGAAACATATCCATTCGCAATTCGACTTGCGATACCGGCGCTGCGGCCGCCGCTTATCTTTAGGGGGAAAGCTCCGTCTCTTCGCAGCTTGGCATTGCAAGTTTCCTGCTCTGGATTATTTGATAGGGCTCGAAGAACACACCCGGAGTGTCCGTTGAATAAAACCCGGCCAGCGCTCCTTCTCATCACGGCGTCGCTTATTCCGGTCATCATACTGGCGGCGCTGATGGGAAGGTTCTTTATCAAGGAGCAGCAAGCCGCTCTCGACGACGATATTCGCGGGCGGGCGGCGACACTGGCGGCCACTCTTCAGCGCGAACTCAACAGCCAGATCCAGCTGCTCTCGGTGGTCGCCGATTCGCCCCGCCTCGACCCGCCGATTCCACGCGCCTCCTTTGCCGAAACTGCGCGGCGTCTGCGCGACCGGGTGCCTGAATGGGAACAGATCCGGATTTCGAACGAGAAGGGCGAAGTCGTCCTGTCGTTTCCGCCGCTCGATCCGTCGGCCGGCACGCGCGTTGTAGACATTGAAAGCCATGACGATCTGGTGCGCACAGGTACCGCCGTGGTCGGCAATATCACCATCGGACCGAAAGGCCAGGCTGCCTTTGCGTTGCGTGCTCCGATCCAGAGGAGCGATCGCTTGAGAGCCGTCCTGTCCGCGGTGATCCGTCCGACGATCGTGACCAAGCTGCTTTATGCCAACGGACTTCCGGGATCCTGGTCGGCCTGGGTCGTCGATGGGCGCGACCGTCTGGTGGCATCGACCGGCGCGCCGGCGCTCGCCGGCAATCCGGCCAGCGAATTCGCAAGTTTTTCCGGCCAGGATTTCGGGGCGGCCACCCTCAAGGACGGAATGGAGCTTCGCGTGGCCGAAGTCGCGCTTGCCGATACGCCCTGGCGGGTGAGGGTTGGCCTGCCGGTCTCCGACTATGAACAACTGGCGCGCAAGGCCACGATGCTGCTTGTGGCGGCGAGCTGTTTCACGCTCCTGCTGTCCGGCTCGGCCGTGTTTCTCTTTTACAGGGAGGTGCGTGCGCGAAACCGGGAATGGGAGAGCATGGCCAACTGGCAGCGCATGGATGCGCTTGGAAAGCTGACGGGGCAGGCGGCGCACGATTTCAACAATCTCCTGATGGTCTTCCAGTCCGGGGTAGAGGGCATCAGGAGGCGACGGAACGACGAGCAGCGGGTGACGCAGCTTCTGGCGCATATGAGCGATGGCGTGGCGCGGGGAAAGGCGATCACGCAGCGGCTGCTGTCCTTTTCCAGACGCTCCAATCAGGGCGCCTCCCAGGTCGAGCTGGACGTCAAGCTGGCCGAATTGTCGCCGCTGCTGCGGCAGGCCGTCAACGATACGATCCTGACGGAGATCAGGGTGCCGGAAGATATCTGGCCGGTTCACGTCGATCCCGCAGGGCTTGAAATTGCCTTGATCAACATTCTGACGAATGCGCGCGAAGCCATGACGGGAGGCGGAAAAGTGACCATTTCCGCCCGCAACGTGCTCGATGCCGCAACCGAGGATTCGGCGCTGAAGGGGCCGTTCGTTGCGCTGACGATTTCCGACACCGGGAGCGGTGTTGCTCCGGAAAATCTCGCGCGGGTGTTCGAGCCGTTCTTTTCCACCAAGAAGAATGGCGGTGCAGGCCTCGGTCTGACGCAGGTCCACAGTTTCGCCACCGGCAGCGGCGGCGCAGTCAAGGTCGCAAGTCTGGCCGGCCATGGCAGCGCCTTCACCCTGCTTCTGCCGCGATCGAACGAACCGCGGGCGGTGCGTGCGGATCCAGCCCCTTCGGCAAACCTTCCCCGCGTGATCATGATCGTCGACGACACGCCGGCATCGCTGGAATCGGTGCGGCTGGCGCTCGACGGCGTCGTGCCGACGATCTTCATGGCCGCAGGAGGATCCGAGGCGATCGATATCCTGGACCGTCATCCCGAGATCGAGGCGGTCGTCAGCGACATCATGATGCCGGGCATGTCCGGCATCGAGCTTGCCGAGGAAATTCGCCGCAGAAACGCGTCTCTGCCCGTCGTGTTGATGACCGGTTACAGCGACAGGCTGGAAGCCGGTACGGAGGTCGGTCGTCCGGTCGTCCCGAAGCCCTTCAAGATCGAGGATCTGGCCGCTTGCCTTGAGAAGGCGAAAAGCTCGATTGCCCAATCGGCAAATGTCGTGCGTCTGGAAATTCCAGGCAAAGGCTGATGCGCGGCAACATCCGGCCCAAAGCCATATCCACAGCGATCCGCTTTCGTCCACTGGCCGTCACGTCTTAAGGAAACCGCCGCCAAGCTTCGCCTTTTGCTCGTGGCCGGGATGACAAGAAGCTGGTGACCGCCGGAGCAGGCGCCAGGTGAGTTGAGGCGCTCCGCACAGAACCCTTGAGCGACCCGCTGTCCGTCCGGCATTTGGTCGCTGCGCAGTCGGCACAGCCCGCCATTCTATTGACGGAGAACCTACTAGAAGGTAGGTTCGCTGTGAACTGTAGTTCTTTCGCTGTATCCCAATTCCGGGGGCGCCGTCGGTATCGGCCGACAAACAGCGTCTTCTAATGCCAAAGACACATCTGTTGCCTACCAACTAGTAAGTAAGGATTGCAAGCTTGCAAACCTGTTTCCCTTCCCACCCAGACAATCGAGATCGACTATGACGACAAATCCTCTCACCGGCCTTGGCTCATCGGCGGCAGGTAGCCCGGCGGCCGCGCAGCAGAAGGCGATGGTGAACTATGACGACTTCCTGCAACTCCTCATCGCGCAACTGAAGAACCAGGATCCGACCGATCCGGTGGATGCCAGTGAACAATTGGCGCAGCTTGCCAGTTTCTCGCAGGTCGAACAGACCATCCAGACCAATCAGAAGCTGGATGCCCTGCTGGCGGGTTCGAGCCTTTCTCAGGCCGGCAGCTATATCGGCCGATACATCGAAAGTGCGGATGGCACGGTCAAGGGTACGATTGCTTCCGTTAAAATCTATAGCGACGGAATTATCGCCACGACGACGGAGGGCGGGAAGATCCTCGTCCAGCCGGGTGTCAGCTTCTCGCAGCCAGGCGGCAGCGGGCCGGCGGCCAGCGGCTGATCCGGGCCGCCGCCGACTGATCTCTGAGGCTGGAAGCGATGTTGCGCAGCCCTTCCGTCTCAACAAGGCTAATGGTTTGATTGTGAAATGCCGCTCGGCTGGGCAAGCGGCAGCATGCCGCGATAGATGCCCGGTTCCGAGCCTTCGATCGGAATTGCCCCGACGCTTCGACGGTAGAACTCCATCGGACCGGCGCCCCCGATGACCCCGTAGGCATATCCCTGCGCGTACATATCGAGAAGCGTGGTCAAGAGCAGGGCGTGACCAACGCCTTTGCCGCGGGCGGCCGCATCGACGCCGGTCGGCCCGAAGAAGCCCTTGGCGGTTGCGTCGTGGCAGGCAAAGCCGATGAGCTCTCCTTTCTGGATTGCGATGAAGCAGGAGGGGGGCTGGCGCATCGTGGCAACCGTCGCTTCTGCGGCCCAGCCGGATCCGAAGCGCGGCTCGATCCAGGCCGTCAGCGCGTTCAGCTCCGGCGCAAGGACGCGTCGGATCGTGATGTCCTGTTCGGCGATGCGTGCCTCGAGCGCCGGATCGGCCTTCAGCTCGTAGAGTTTTACCAGCATGTCCATGGTGTTTTCCTTTGTCAGCCTTTTATGGCGCCTGCCGTCAGGCCGGCGACGATACGTCTCTGGAAGATCAATACGATGATGATCAGCGGCAGCGTCACGGTAACGGAGGCAGCCATGATCTGACCGAACGGATATTCGTACCGGCTGTTGCCCGCGATCAGGCCGATCGCAACCGGCACGGTCCGGTTTTCGTCCGTCAGTGTAAAAGTCAGCGCGAAGAGAAACTCGTTCCACGCCAGAATGAAGGCGAGAATGCCCGTACTGGCAAGCGAAGGTCCCATGAGCGGCAGCAGGATCTTCGTCAGAATTCGGAAATGCGAGCAGCCGTCGATGATCGCAGCCTCTTCCAGCTCCCTCGGAAACTCGCGGATGAAGGTAGTCAGGATCCAGGTCGTGAACGGCACGGTCGATAGAAGATAGGTGATGACGAGCGCGCTTGGCCGATTGAAAAGACCCATCCAGTTGACCAGCTCGAACATGCCGGAAAGGACGACGACCTGCGGGAAGATCGAGATCATCAGCACGATCATCAGGATGGTGCGCCGTTGCGGAAAGTCGATACGGCCCAGCGCATAAGCGGCGCTGAGCCCGATGACGAGCGACAGGAACGTCGTTGAAACCGCGACATAGGCCGAGTTCACAAGCGAGCCCATGAAAACCGGGTTGTCGATCAGCTGGCGATAATAGGTGAAGTCGAACGCCGGCATCAGCGCGGATTGATAGAGCGCCGAACCCTGTTTCGTCGAGGAAACGAAGGCCCAGTAATAAGGAAAGAGCGTGTAGAACAGGACGAGCAGAAGCGCCAGGACCTGCAGGCTTCGCACGGCGCGCCGGCGCATCCGGAAGTAGGAGGCAGGTTTGCGGATGGTCTTCGGGATGATTGCATCGGCCATGTCGTCAGGTCCCCGCGGCTCTGTCGAGGCGAAGGACCCCGATGATGATAATGGCGACAAGCGCGACGAGCAGGAAGACCCAGGTCGATGCCGCCGAGCCGACGCCGAGTTCCTGGAAGCTGATCAGCCGGTCGCGGGCGTAGATGGAGACGGTCATGACGCTTTCGTTGCTCGCCGCCATCACATAGGCAAGGTCGAACATCCTGAGCGCATCGAGGGCGCGGAAAAGGACCGCGACCCCGATCGCCGGGCGCAGCATCGGCAGGGTGATCGACCAGAAGCGTTTCCATGCCGGAATGCCGTCGACCTCCGCCGCCTCGAATATTTCCGAGGAGATCAGTTGCAGGCCCGCCAGGATGAGCAGAACCATGAACGGGGTCGTCATCCACACGTCGACGAAGATCACGACGCCCATCAGCAGCGATCCGCTCGCCGTCCAGGGAACGCCGTGATCGATGAGGCCGAGCCCGATGAGAAGCTTGTTGATGACGCCGAACTGGTCGTTCAGCATCCATTCCCAGATCTTCGTCGAGACGACGACCGGGATCGCCCAGGGCACGAGGATGGCGGCGCGCGCCAGCCCACGGCCAGGAATGGCTTCATTGACGAGGAGGGCGATCGCCAGGCCGAGAACCGTCTCGATCGCGACCGAGATGACGGTGAAGATCAGCGTGTTCTTGACGGCAATCCACCAGCTGCGGTCGTTGATGACCTCCAGGAAGTTGTCGAGCCCGGTCATTGAATAGACGGAGGGATCGTCAAGATAGGCGTCGGTGAAGGCGAAGAAGAAGGTGCGGCTGAGCGGCCAGAGGGCGACGACCAGCATGACGACGATGACCGGCAGCAGAAACAGCCAGGCCGCACGATGGTCGCGGCGGGCGAGCCGGGCACTCATTGCCGCGCTCCCTCGATCACGCCGGCCTGCCGGTCGAGCATGAGCCGTCTTCCGTCCTCGGCGAAGGCAAAGATCGCGGCATCCCGAAAACTGAGGCCGACCTCCTTGCCGATCAGTTCCCTCGGCGGCTCGACATTGACGCGGACGACCCAGATGACGTCGCCGTTGATGCGGCAATAGGCGAAATGCTCATGGCCAAGATCCTCGACACGTTCGAGCACGCAGGTCATCCGGCCGTCGCCTGCCGTCACCAGCTGGATCGCTTCCGACCGTATGCCGATTTCGGCGATGACCTGACCCTCGGCGCCGGCTTTGATGACGAGGCCGCCGGGTCCGCTCACGCCGGCTGATGTTGTCTGCACCGGCAGGAAGTTCATGCGGGGGCTGCCGATGAAGCCTGCGACGAACCGGTTGTCGGGGCTGTGGTAGAGTTCCTTCGGCGTGCCGACCTGCTCAATGCGTCCATGATTGAGGACGACGATCCGGTCGGCAAGCGTCATCGCTTCCGATTGGTCATGGGTCACGTAGATCATCGTCGTTTTCAGGTCGTCGTGGAGCCTGGCGATCTCCATGCGCATCTCCATTCGCAGATCCGAGTCGAGATTGGAGAGCGGCTCGTCGAAGAGGAAGATTTCGGGTTGGCGCACCAGGGCGCGGCCGATCGCCACGCGCTGGCGCTGTCCGCCGGAGAGTTCGCGGGGCCGGCGTTCGAGCAGATGATCGACCTTCAGCATCCGTGCGACCGAGCGCACTTTCTCGCTGATAGCGGCCCTGTTCATGCCGAGGGTCTCAAGCGCGAAGCCGATATTGCGCGCGACGTTCATATGCGGATAGAGCGCGTAGGACTGGAAAACGAAGGCGACGCCTCTCTGGGAGGCGGGCACGTCGGTCACGTCGTCGCCGCCGATCCTCACGACGCCTTTCGAGGCGGAGATCAGGCCGGCGACGATGCGCAAAAGCGTTGACTTGCCGCAACCGGAGGGACCGACGAAGACGACAAACTCGCCGTCGATGATCTGCAGGTCGACATTCTGGATAACCGTATGCGTACCAAAATTCTTCGAGACGGATTCGAGCGAAACCGATGCCATTGTTCACCTGAGTGTATGAGACGGCAGAGGGCTCGCCACCGTGTTCGGTGGCGAGGCAGCGACGCGTTCCGGCAGCGGAGCGTTGCCGCCGCCGGACATCCGCAGAGCGTCAGCGGCTTTCCTTCAGTTTCTCTAGCCGACCGGCCAGCGACGTCAGGCTGGACTTGACCTCGGCGCCGCCGGAAAGCATGTCGTGAACCGAACGGTAGAAAGCCTGCGAAACGCGGTTGTAGCTGGTGCCGGTGTAGCCGGACGGGCGCACGGCGCTGTCGGCAAAGGCCTGCTGGTTATCCTTGAGAAAGGGTATCTTCTCAAGAACTTCCGGATCGCTGTAGAGCGCCTGGATCGACGGGTTGAGAGCGGCCTTCAGCGCGCGCATCTTCTGCATGTCGGGGCCGGTGATGAAGTTCACGAAGTCGGCCGCCACTTCGGGCTTGGCGCTGTATTTATTGACACCGTAATACATCGGGCCAAGGCAACCGCTCGACTTTTCGCCTTCCTTGCCGACCGGCAGGGGCATCACCCCGACCTTGTCGACGATGTTGCTTCCCTTTTCATGCGAGGTGCCCCAGACATAGGGCCAGTTGCGGTGGAAGACCGCGTTGCCGGATTCGAAGACGGCGCGCGACTGCTCCTCATCATAATTGAGGACGCCCTCGGGGCTGATCGAGCCGATCCAGCCCTTCGCCTTTTCGAGCGCCTCGGCCGCCTGCGGATTGTCGATTGTCACCTTTCCGTCGTCGGAAATGATGGTGCCGCCGCCGTTGGAAGCAACAAGCTCGATCGCGTCGCAGGTCAGGCCTTCATAGCTCTTGGCCTGCCAGGCGTAACCCCACATGTCGGGCGAGCCGGCAGCCCGTTCCTTGTCCTGAATTTCCTTGGCGGTGGCAGCCAGCTCGTCCCAGGTCTTGGGTGCCGGCTTGCCGTATTTTTCGAGCAGGTCCTTGCGGTAGAACATCAGCCCGACATCCATATAGGCGGGCATGGCAATGAGATTGCCGTCGAGCTTGGCCGCATTGAGTGTCGAGGCGAAATGTTTGTCCTGGTCGGCCTGCGGAATCATCGTCTTCAGGTCGAGCAGGTTGCTCTTGAACATGCCGAGCCAGATCACATCGAGGAAGAGGACATCGATATCCTTGGATTTGGCGGCGAGCAGCTGCTGATAGATCGGGATCGCGTCGTCCAGAAGCGCGGGCATCTTGTTGATCTTGGCCTCGTTGCCCGTCTTTTCCTTCCAGGCATTGGCAACGTTTGTGCAGAGCTCGAATTCCGTCGGCGAGCAGAACACGGAAATGGTTTCGGCATGCGCGCTGCCGCCCCAGAGGGCTGCAGATATCGCCAATGCGGCAAGGCTTTTCTTCAACATTGATCGTTCCCTTCGTTGATAACGCTTCGGCATTACACGGAGCTCTCTGTCCCCTTAACTCCAATAGGACTGGTTATGACCAGTCATGTCAACATGGACTTTGCAGGCATTTGCGTCGAAGATACAAAACGGCAAGTGTGTCCCGCGCAGAATCGGATTTCAAAGATGCAGCAAGCTCCGGCATCGTTCATCGCGCCACAGGGCGGCATTGACCGGAACGACCCTCGGCCCCTGCACAAACAGGTCTACGAGGCCCTGCTGGCGTCTATCCGGGACGGCAAGCTGCCGTTGCGCGGCAAGCTCCCGTCAGAGCGGGAACTCGTCGATCTCTACAATGTCAGCCGGATCACCGTGCGCCATGCCGTGCGTGAATTGATCCAGCAGGGCGTCATCCACAGCCAGCCCGGAAAGGGACTTTACGTTGCCGAGCGTGGCGGCGGCTTCGAGCTACAGGTTCTCAAGAGCTTCACCAGCATCGCCGTGGCAAGCGGGCGAAGTCCCGGCCAGAGGCTGGTTGAGGCCAGTATCGTGCCTGCCCCCCTCGAGGTGAGCCGCCCGCTTTTCCTTGCGCCCGGCGCAGAGGTGATTCTCCTGTCGAGGCTGCGTCTCCTCGACAACATTCCAGCCGTCGTCCAGACCGACTGGATACCGGCGGCACGCGCTGCCGATCTGCTCAATCTCGACTGGACCGTTGCCAACCGATCGCTCTATGCCGAACTCCGCGAGCGCTATCGCATTCACCCCAAACGCGGACAGACGACGCTGAGCGCGCGGCTTGCGACGGATAAGGAGGCTGAGATGCTCGAGCTGCCGACGCCAGCTGCCGTTCTCACGGTCGATCAGATCGCCTTCGACGATCGCAACCGGCCGATCAACCTGACGGCGCTTGTCCATCATCCCGCGCGTTATCCGCTGACCCTGCTTCAGTCGGCATCGGGCGATTTTACGCAATATTGAGCCGCTCTGTCCTGTCCATCCGGCGATTGCGGTTCCGGAGGCGTTGCTCACGTGCGGAGCGTCAGGTCAAGCCGCGGCTCCGGTCGAGGAGCAATAGCCAGGCCATTCCGGCAAGCCCCGAGAAAGCGCCGACTACCGCCGTGCCGGAATAGCTGGTGATTGCGGTACCTGCGGCAAACAGCAATGCGCTCAAGCCGGCGCTGAGAAAGATGTTGACCGAAATCAGCGCGCTGCCGAGACCGGGGCGCTCGGCAATCAGATCCTGGAGATAGGTGATCGGGATGGAGATCAGCGACGCGGCGCCGATGCCGCTCACGAGCGTGAGCGCGTAGACATGCCAGGGCTGGTCGGCAGAAGCCAGAAGCAAGAGGTAGATGCCATAGAGCAATGCCCCGAGGGCAAGGGCGGCGAGCTGGCCGATGAAGCGCAGAAGGCGTGACCAGACGATGATGAAGACCACTTCCAAGAGAGCGACGATCCCCACCAGAATGCCGATATCGGCGACCGTGCCGCGGGCTGCGCCGGTGACCACGAGCGGAAATATCGCGTCATTGATATGCAGCATGCTGCTGATCAGTGCCACCGCCATTACCCGGCTGAAGATCGTCGGCGAGATCACCTGGCCGAGGGCTGCAAGATAGGAGAGATGATGCGTGGCGGCGCTGTCCGTGCCGTTTTGTCGTGGCAGCAGGAAGCCAACGAGCCCGACGCAGAGCAGGCAGGACAGGCAGGCGAAGAGATAGGCCGGCAGCATCGAGGGCGAGGAGGAGAGCAGAACGCCGGTCAGGCCGGGAACGAGCACCCAGGACAGCGAAATCATTGCCCGTGTGCCGGAATTGACGGTCGCCACCTCATCAGGCGCCATTTCGCGGGCTGCGGCGCGCACATTGGCAAAGAGCAGCGAGTTCAGCGAGCCATAGACCGGCAGCAGCAGGAGGGCGCTGAGAACAAAGATTTCCCGGGTTGGAAAAAAGTAGACCGCGCCATAGCCGGCAATGCCGAAGGTCGCGGCGACGAGCATCATCGTTCGGTATTCGCCGAGCCGGTCGGCAAGATTGCCGAGGAGGATGCTGACGATCACGTTGACGGCCGCGGCGGCGAAAATCAGTGCGGAGTAGACCGCGTTCGACAGGCCGAGTTCGACGATTCCGACCACGGATCGATAGGGGCTCGTCGTCGCGCCGGCAAACCCGAAGGTGAAGATGGCAATCATGCTCACCCGGATAGCAGGATTGCGGAAGACATCAGGGATCAGGCGGTTCATCGTCATCGTCAGCAATGGTTTGGAGCGCACCGGTGCGGACGAGAAGAATTCCCGTCCTTGCAAGGATCGCTGCGGATCAATATCAGGCGCGCCAGCGGGGAAGGGCGCGCATCGGTCGTTTAGCCGAATTCCCTATCGAACGGAAAGGCCGGGTTGTTCGCGCCACCCTTGCCGGGGACAGCGCCGTCAGCTTTTGGCATCGATGATGCCGTATTACAGCGTTGGGCTCAGCGCCACGATCGCTGCGAACCGGTCCCAATCCTTCGAAGCCTTGGGCGTCCAGGCAGCTTCGGCAATAGCCGGCAGGCGCGGGAAGACCAGCCGGTTGAAATAGCCGCGCGACAGGAAGTGCTCCGACCAGATGCAGGCCTGGACACCTTTCAGCTTGTGCTTCAGTTCCTCCGGGAATTCGCCTGCAGCTTCATAGGCATAGGTATGAGCCGGCGGCACGGTGCCCGCCCAGCTTGCGCCCGGCTCCTGGAAGGCTTCAGCCTGGACCATGTCGAGATAATAGGCCTGGCCCGGCGTCATGACGACGTCATAACCCTGTTCGGCGAGTTCGATGCCAACCTGCGGATTTTCCCAGGCCATCAAAAGCGTGTCTTGCGCTCCTACCCCGCCGCCATGGGCAACCTCGTTCCAGCCCGCAAGCCTGCGCCCGCGCTTGTCGAGCATCGTCTTGATCTGCTTGAGGAAATAGGACTGCAATCCGAACGTGCCGGAAATGCCTTGTTCGGCCATCAGTTTCCTCGCAAGCGGCGAGGCGAGCCAGGAACCGTTCGCCACTTCGTCGCCGCCGATATGAATGTACGGTGAGGGAAATAGCTCGACCATCTCGTCGAAGACCTTTTCCAGGAATTCGTAGGTCAGCGGCACGGCCGGGTTGAGCGCATTGTTCGGATAACCCTGGACGGAATGGTAGCTCTCCGGGGCTTCCTGGCCGTCCGTCAGGTCGGGCAGGGCAACCAGCGTTGCCGCATTGTGGCCGGGAATATCGATCTCCGGCACGACTTCGACATGAAGGGAGGCCGCATGCGCAACGATGTCTCGGACATCGTGCTGTGAATAGAAACCGCCGACCGGCTCCGCGCCATTGCCGAGCTGCGGCAGCAGCGGTTCGTCCGGGCCGCGCAACGCACCCGTTGTCGTCAGCTGCGGATAGGCCTTGATCTCCAGGCGCCAGGCCTCGTCATCGGTCAGATGCCAATGGAAGATGTTGAGCTTGAACCAGGCCAGGATGTCGATCAGCCGCTTGACGTCGTCAACCCGATAGAACTGCCTGGAAACGTCGAGATGGCAGCCACGCCAGTTGTAGCGCGGCCGGTCGAAAATCGTTCCGGAAACCGGGAAGCGGAATTTGCCCTTGCTGGCCCGTGCGCCGTTCAGCATCTGCGCGAGCGAGGTCAGGCCATACTGGCGCCCAGCGGCAGCCGAATAGGAAAGCGTCACGCGATCGGCCGCAAACGTCAGCCGGTAGGCCTCGGCTTCGAGCGAGGCGTCCTTCGTAAAGGTGAGGGCGCGGCCCTGCGGCGAGGCGACCAGATTGAAAACCGAATGGTCGCTTTCGAAAAGGCGGCGCGTCAGCGAAATACAGGTGGATATTGCCGACAGTTCCTCGGCGCTGGCGCCTTCCGGATAGAGGATGACCGGGAAGCCGTCACCCGGCCTCGCATCGATTTCGGCCGGCCAGGGCTGTAGCGCAAAGGGCAGGTCGAGCCTGCCCTCAGGCAGAAGGGTGGGCGGAGGCTCGCTTGCGCGGCCTTCGAGCAGCAGATCGGAGACGGCGACCGGCACATGTTCTCCGGATGACAGCGTCAGATAGGCGGATTTGGCGCCGTCGGTGCAATGCCTTGCCGGGCGGTGCAGGCCGGCGACCGTAAAGGTCCAGCTGCCGCCGGCTGCAAGGGCGAACCCGACCGGCGGTTCGAATTCATGAAAATTGGCGTTGCGTCTGAGAAAGGTGGCGTTGTCACATGCGGCGGCATCGATGACCCGGGTGAGCGAAGTATAGACAAGCTTGAAACCGGAAAGCACGTCACCGGAGAGATTGAAAAGCGTGAAGGTGAACGCTCCATTCGGCCCGCCACCAGGGTTCCAGCTGCTCTCCAGGCGATAGTCGGCCGGTTTCATGTCTCGTTCCTCTTGTTGTGCTTATGATTCAATAGTGTTCGGACTGGGAAAAAGTTCGGGCAAGCTCGGCCTGGCCGGCCGTCAGGCCGCAATCCACCGGCAGGCAGATGCCGGTGATGGCCGCAGCCTGCGGCCCCGCCAGGAAGGCAACGGCATGGGCGACGTCCTTCGGATCGACGACGCGCTGCAGCGGATACCAGCGACGGGCATCCTCGAAGACATTGGGATTGGCGGCCGCGCGAACTTCCCAGGCTTGCGTCTTCACCGTTCCCGGGGCGACGGCATTGGCGCGGATGCCGAATTTTCCGTATTCGACGGCGACCAGCCGGGTAAAGTGCAGAAGTCCGGCCTTGGCGGCACTATAGGCCGGATGGCCGAACACGTTCATGCCGTTGACCGAGGCGATGTTGACCATCGAACCCCGCGACGCCTTCAGCTGGTCTTCGACGGCCCGAAAGCAGAGAAAGGCCGCTTCGAGGTTGAGCGCGTTGTCGGCCCGCCAGATCTCAGGCGTCGTATCATGCAGGCTGACGGCGCGGGCCGCACCTGCATTGTTGACGAGTGTGCGCAGGCCGCCGAGCGCGGCCGCGCGTCCGGCGAGCGCCGCGACGCTCGTCTCGCTGGTCACGTCGCATTCGATGGCAACGAAGCGGCCGGACGGGCCGAGTTTGCCGGCAGCGGCCGCTGCGGCGTCGGGATTGATGTCCGCGAGCAGGATGATGTCATGATCGTCGGCCAGACGACCGGCGATCGCCGCCCCGATATCGCCTGCTGCTCCGGTGACGATCGCCACTGATTGCGTCATTGCCGCTTCCTTCTTTTGATCAATCGCCGAGCAGCTGCTTGTCGTCGTCGCCGTCGCGGTGGGTGATGAGCTGCTGCTTGATGCGCCTTAGCGTGACTGTCGCCTTCGGCTGGATGGCGTAGGCGACAAGGCTCGCCAGGATATCGACGGTGGCGATATAGGCGATACGCGTCGATGTCGGGCGATAGATGTTCGTGCCTTCGGGAATATCGATCGGCACGACGATCTCGGCCGCCTTGGCGACGGCGCTGCCGGTCTGTGTGAGCGCAATTGTCTTGACCTTCGCTTCGCGCGCCAGCGCAAAGGCCCGCACAAGCTCGGCATTGCGACCGGAAAAGGACGAGCCGATGATCACGTCGCCGGCCTTCGCTGCCGCCGTCATCATCAGCTGCATGCTGTGGTCGGAACTGGAGGTGATGCGCAGGCCAAGCCGAAAGAGCCGGTTCTGCAGCTCATCGGCGATCATCGAGGAGTTGCCGCCCGATCCGAAGGCGTAGATCATCTCCGCCCTGGCGATCTGGGCGACCGCAGCTTCGATGGCGGCGAGGTCCAGCGATCGGTGCAGCAGGAAAAGGGCGTTCTGCGCCTTGGTGATGATATCCTGAGCGACGTCGGCCGGATCGCTGCTCTTTGATTCCGGCTTCAGGTAGCGCACGCCCACATGGGCGGTACGGGCAAGCTGCACCTTGAAATCGGAAAAGCTGTCGCAGCCAAGGCGGCGGCAGAAGCGTGTGACCGTCGGCGGCGAGACTTCCGCGCGTTCGGCAAGCTCGATGATCGAGGCGTTCACCGCGAATTCGAAATCATTGACGATAATGTCGGCGATGCGGCTCTCGGAGGCGGAAAGCCGGCTCTTGTCTTCCTGCAATGTGGAAAAGATATCCAAGCCGGTCCTCCCACCGATCCGTCAATCAATTCTTCTTCTTATAAGCAACGCAATCGATCTCGACCTTGCAATCCACCATCATCGACGACTGGACGCAGGCGCGGGCCGGCGGATGCGCACCGAAATAGTCCTGGTAGATCTTGTTGAAGGTCCAGAAGTCACGCGGATCGTCCAGCCAGACGCCGACGCGCACGACGTCCTCCACGCCGTAGCCGGCTTCATCGAGAATGGCGAGCACATTGGTGATCGCCTTATGCGTCTGCGCAACGATGTTGCCGTCGATGATCTCGCCGTTTTCCATCGCCACCTGGCCGGAAACATAGAGCCAGCCATCGGCCTCGACCGCGCGTGCGAAAGGCAGCGGCTTGCCGCCGGCGCCGGTCTGAACAGTGCCATATCGCTTGATGGACATGTCGAGGTTCCTGCAAATTATTTTCTTGATAAGTTGACAAGGGACCATAGAAAGCAGATTTTGACCAGTGAAAAACGCCATTTATGAAAAGAATTTAAATCGGGGCGAAGATGCGCGATCCTTTCAAGAACCCATTCCCGTCCTCCGATACTGCACGGCATGCCATCTGGGAGATGCTGGTGCCTCGCGACATCGACGCGTTCCTGGCGGCGGACTGGTCGATGGTCGCGGGCGATTTCGTCGAGGAAGGCTTCATCGGCATCGACGGCCGCAAGCAGGTCAGCCCCGACAAGTGGCGCCTGGCATTTCCCACGCTTGCGGCCTATCGCGATGAGTGGTTGAGGCAGGCAAGGGATTTTGCGACACAGAGCTTCGCCGAGGATACCCGCACGGCGATCTTCACCACCACGACGCTCGAGGACATCGAGATCGAAGGCGACATGGCGCTTGTCCGCAAGAAGTTCGACGGGGGCCTGACGAAGAGCGACGGCAGCCGCGATATCATGCAGTGGCAGACGCTCTATTATTGCAGGCTCCACGAAGGACGGTGGAAGATCTGCGGATTTACCGGCTACCTGCCGAACCCGATGGGTTGAGGCGGGGCCGACACAACAAGGCCAACTCACTTGCGCATTTTCACGGCAGCACTTGCGACCGAAACCAATACGTTTTCTCCGATCTGCGTGGATCGCCGCGCTTTCGAAGCCTCTCTTTATGCGCCGCCCGGCCAACATCCGGAAACGCCCACACTCTGCACCGCCCCGATCACTGTCGGCCGCCGTGTTGCCGCCGAAAAGGGCTGGGAGCTGATCGAAGGCACCGCAGCCTGGGCGGACCCGGCCGGTCTCGTCAACCGCCAGGCCTATGAAGGGCTGCGTGATGAAATCCTCGGCCAACTCAGGGCCGCAATGCCGGTCGATGCCGTGGTGATGGGCCTGCACGGGGCAATGGTCGCAGCGGGATATGAAGACACGGAAGGCGACCTCCTGACGCGCATGCGCGAGATCGTCGGGCCTGATGTGCTGATCTGCGCCGAGCTCGACCCGCACAGCCATTTGACCCGAAAGCGTATCGAGGCGCTGAATTTCGCCGTCTATTTCAAGGAATTCCCGCATACGGATTTCGTCGATCGCGCCGAGGATCTCTGGCGCATCGCCGTCGATACGCTTGAGCGCAGGGTCAAGCCGGTCAATTCCGTGTTCGACTGCCGGATGATCGATGTCTTCCCGACTTCGCGCGATCCGATGCGCTCCTTCGTCGACAAGATCATGCGGATCGAAAAGGAAGATCCGGATATCCTGTCGATCTCCGTCGTTCATGGCTTCATGGTCGGCGACGTGCCCGAGATGGGGACCAAGCTGCTTGTTGTCACTGACAACAAGCCGCAAAAGGGCGCGGCGCTGGCGCGCGAACTCGGCATGGAGCTGTTCTCCAGGCGCGGCACTTTCATGGTGCCGCAGATCGACGAGAAGGAAGCCGTATCGCGAGCCATGGCTGCCAAAGCCTGGCCGGTCGTCATTGCCGATGTCTGGGATAATCCGGGTGGTGGAACCGCTGGCGACGCCACCGTCATTCTCGAGGAGCTTCTGGCCCGCGGTGTGGCAAGTGCTGCGGTTGGCACGATCTGGGATCCGGTTGCCGTCCAGATCTGTTTTGCCGCAGGAGAGGGGGCAGAAATTCCGCTGCGCTTCGGCGCAAAATCGGCACCCGGAACCGGCAATCCCGTCGATGGCATGGTGAAGGTCGTCAAGCTGGTGAAGAATGCCGAGATGCAGTTCGGCGAAAGCCTCGCACCTTTCGGCGATGCGGCGCATATCGTCCTTGATGGTATCGACATCATTCTGAACTCGACCCGGGCGCAGAGCTTTGATCCGAGCCTGTTTTCGGTCATGGGCATCGATCCGGCCAGGCAGAAGATCCTGGTGATCAAATCGACCAACCATTTCTTCGCCTCCTTCTCGAAGATCGCCGCCGAGATCCTCTACTGTTCGGCGGGAACTCCCTATCCCAACAACCCGGCGACGACCAACTATCGCCGGGCGCCGAAGACCATCTGGCCGATCGTGGCCGATCCTCATGGAACCGAACGCGGAGCTGCCTGAGATGCATGACAACCGGTTTGCCGTCGTCGCCAGGGCTGGAGACAGGATCGAGGATCTTTCCACACCCCGCCCGATCATCGACGAAGACAGGCTGGCCGCCAACATTTCAAGGGTTCAGTCCTACATGGACGCGCATGGGCTGAATTTCCGCCCGCATATCAAGACGCACAAGATACCGGCACTGGCCGCCGCCCAGGTCGCCGCCGGCGCCAAGGGCATCAATTGCCAGAAGGTGACGGAAGCCGAAGTCTTCGCCGAAGCCGGCTTTGAGGACATCCTGATCACCTTCAACATCATCGGAGCCCCGAAGCTCGAGCGGCTCGCTGCCTTGAACGATCGCATTTCCGGTCTCAAGGTCGTTGCCGACAGCGCGGTGACGGTCGATGGCCTGTCGTCACATTTCTCCGGCCGCAAACCGCTTGCCGTCCTCGTCGAATGCGACACCGGCGGCGCGCGCTGCGGCGTGCAGACGCCCGAGCAGGCGGCATCGCTCGGCAAGCGCATCGCTGCGGCCGACGGACTGACATTCGCCGGTATCCTGACCTACCCGAAGCCGCAATCGGCCGAAGCTGTGGAAGCTTTCATCCAGGCGACATTGAAGCAATTGTCGGCGGCGGGTCTCGCCTGCCCGATCGTCAGCAATGGCGGCACGCCCAGTCTCTTTCAGGCGCATCTGGTCAAATCGGCGACGGAGCACCGGGCCGGAACCTATATCTATAATGACCGTCAGATGATCCGGATGGGGCATTGCACGCAGGACGATTGCGCAATGCATGTCCTGGCGACCGTCGTGTCGCGGCCGAATGCCGACCGCGCCGTTATCGACGCGGGCTCCAAGGCGCTGACCTCCGATCTTCAGGGTTTTGCCGATTTCGGCCTTGTCGTCGGTTATCCCGAGGCCAAGATAACCAGTCTCTCCGAAGAGCATGGCGTCATCGACCTCTCGGCCTGCACCGGTCAACGGCCCGAGATCGGTGAAAAGCTCTTCATCATCCCGAACCATACATGCGTGGTTTCGAACCTCTTCGATACGATGGTCTTCCATCGCAACGGCATCGTCACGCGCGTCGAGGACGTCGCCGCGCGCGGGCTCGTCTGGTAATTGTCTCCCGGTGGACGGCCGTTCAGGCCGTTGCCGGAGCCAGAAGGTTCATGTCGATATCGGTGAGCTCGACACGGCGTTCGAAGGCGACGCCTTCCTCATCGAAAAGATGGCAATCGGCAGCGTTGATGCCGACGGCGACCGGCGCGTCCGCGCGGATGCCGACACTGCCGGGAAGCATGGCGCAGAAATTTTCCGTCTCGCTGCCGAGCGCGGCATAGGCCACCGTGTTGGCGCCAAGCCGCTCGATGACGCTCGGCGTGACCGTCAGCGAAATATCGCCGGAGCCCAGCTGGATATGCTCCGGACGGATGCCCAGCGTCAGCGCCTTGCCGATCATGCCATCGCGCGGAGCGACCGGTAGGGTTGCCTGCTGGCCGCGATAGTCCACGGTCACGCCTGCCTCGCTTGCGGATGTGCAGGTCACAGGCAGGAAATTCATTTTGGGGTTGCCGATGAAGCCGGCTACGAATTGGTTGGCGGGCTTGTGGTAGAGTTCGAGCGGCGCGCCGGTCTGTGAAATATTGCCTGCGTCCAGCACGACGATGCGGTCGGCCATCGTCATGGCCTCTACCTGGTCATGGGTGACGTAGATCATCGTCGCCTTCAGCTGCCGGTGCAGCTTGGCAAGTTCGATGCGCATGTCGGCGCGAAGCGCGGCGTCAAGATTGGAGAGCGGTTCGTCGAACAGGAAGATCTTCGGCTCGCGAACGATGGCGCGGCCGATTGCGACACGCTGGCGCTGCCCGCCCGAGAGCATGCCCGGCTTCTGCTGCAGCCGCGTGTCGAGATGCAGGATGCGCGCGGCATTCTCGACCTTGGCCCGGAGCTTTTCTTCCTCCATCTTCTCGACGCGCAACGGGAAGGCGATATTCTCGAAAACCGTCATGTGCGGATAAAGCGCGTAGGACTGGAACACCATGGCAATGCCGCGTTTGACGGGCGGCAGGTCGTTGACCCTGACACCATTGATGATGATGTCGCCCTTGCTCGTCGCGTCGAGGCCCGCGATCATGCGCAGGAGCGTGGACTTGCCGCATCCCGAAGGCCCGACGAAGACGACGAACTCGCCGTTCCTGACATCGAGGTCGATGCCTTTGAGAACTTCGTAGTCGCCATAGAATTTTTGAACCTTGTTGAGCTGAAGCTGTCCCAAAAATCTGTCTCCGGTCCCGGCCTGAATATGCAAAGTTTGGTCGGTGAGGATCGCAGATCAACGACCTGCGATCCTCGACGGCGGATTACTTGAAGGCTTCGATCTCGCCGGCAGCCTTTTTCAGGGCGGCTTCAGGCTCTGCCTTGCCGGTGACGACGGACTGGACCATCTCGATCATCGAGTTCTGGAAGCCCTTGTAGTCCGTGAAGAGCGGCTCGGGGCCACCATAGCTGATCCCCTCGATGAACGGCTTCCAGAAGGGATCCTTGGCAACGAATTCGTCCACCTTCGCGGAGGGACGCAGCGGGGTGAGGCCTGCGCCGCCCTGCAGTTCGTATTCACCCTGGATGTCGGGCGAGGTGATGTACTTGGCGAATTCGATTGCCTTGTCCTCGACGCCCGAGCCCTTGAAGATCGCAAGGCTGTCGGTGATGAGCAGCGTGCCCGGACCCTTGGCGTCCGGACCGAGCGGAAGGGTGGTGACGCCCCAGTTGATCTTCGTATCCTTCAGGCGATAGGCGGCACCGGAGCCTGCCTGGATCATCGCGACCTTGCCATCGAGGAAGATGGCGCGGACTTCGTTCTGCTCATAGGCGGTCGGGCCTTCCTCGGCATAGGCCGATATATCCTTGTATGCCTTCAGCGCTGCGAGGATCTGCGGACTGTCGAGCGTGATCTTGCCTTCGGCATCGGTTACGGCGCCATTGTTGGTGTAGACCCAATGCATGAACTGATGCATCGTGTTGTCGAAGGTCTTGGCAGAGAGACCGAAGCCCGGAATGCCGGTCTTTTCCTTGACGGTCTTTGCCATCTGGATTTCTTCAGCCCAGGTCTTCGGCGGCGTCTCGGGGTCAAGGCCGGCCTGCTTGAAGAGATCCTTGTTCCAGTAGAGTGCCTTGGTGGAGAAGGCGATCGGGACGCCCCACTGGTTGCCGTCGAAGGTGACCGTATCGACGATGTGCGGGTAATAGCCCTTCTTCTCGTCATCGGTCATCGGAACGGGAACGATAAGGTCGTTCTGGGCAAATTCCTTCAGCGTGCGCGAGCCGACATAGGCCATGGCGACCGGCGTGCCGGCGGCAGCCAGCGTCGTTGCCTTGTCCTGGCACTGTGCCCAGCCGACGACTTCCGGTGCGATCTTCCAGCCGGCGTTCTTGGATTCCCATTCCTTGATATATTTGGTGTGGATCGGGTCGATCGTGTCGCCGCAATAGATCCAGCTGATTTCCTTGTCGGCTGCCTGGGCCGTGACGGCGGTCAAGGCCGTCGAACCAAGCAGGGCGAGCGCCATAAGGCCTGTCTTGATGGTAATGCTCACGTCGTAACTCCCATTCTCGTTGTTAGCTGTTCACTCTTTATTGTTGGTCTTATTGTTTCACCGCACCGGCGGTCAGGCCGCCGACGAGATAGCGCTGAAGGAAGAAGATGACGATCATCGCCGGCGCGATGCCGACGAAGGAGGCCGCCATCAGTTCGTTCCAGATGACCTCCTGCTTGCCGAAGTAAGCGAAGAGTCCCACCGGCAGGGGCATGTATTCAGTCTTCGAGTTGAAGGTCAGCGCGAAGATGAACTGCTGGGCATAGGCACCGATGAACGTGGTGATCGCGACGACGATAATCCCCGGCATCGCAATGGGCAGAATGACGCGGCGCAGCGTGTAGAAGTGGCTGGCGCCATCCATATAGGCCGCTTCGTTGAGTTCCTGCGGAATGCGGATCATGTAGGTGCGCAGCAGCCAGATCGCCGAAGGGATCAGGAAGGCGACGCCCGGCACGATCATCGCAAGATAGGTGTTCAGGACACCCATGCTGCGCATCAGGCGGAAGAGCGGGATGAGCAGCACGGCGCCGGAGAACATGTTCACCGTCAGGAAGGCGCCGAGCAGGATGCCCATGCCCTTGAACTCGAATTTCGCAAACGCATAAGCCGCTGGAATGACGAGGCAGAGCACGATGACGGTGACGATGATCGAGATGAAGAACGAGTTGAAGATATAGCGAGCAAAGCCCGGCACGCTGATCCACATCGTCCGGTAGGCTTCGAACGAGCCGTTTTCCGGCCAGAAGCGGTAGGGCGAGGAGAAGAGCTGGCTGAGCGGCTTCAGCGACACCAGAAAGCCTTCGACAAAGGGCGCCAGCACGAAGAAGAGAAAGAGCGCTATGCCGCAGTAGATGAGGATGATTTCCCACCAGCTGTAGCGATCGATCATGGGACGGCTGCTCATGCGCGCTTCTCCGGATTGAGGCGGCGGGTGACACGGAAATAGGCGAAGCAGAAGAGCGACAGGAAGATGCAGATCAGCACTGCGCGCGCTGCCCCTTCGCCATATTTCTTCGAGCCGATCGCCGTCTGATAGGTATCGATAATCATCGTCGTCGTTTCGCCGCTCGGGCCGCCCTGCGTCAGGATCCAGATAATGTCGAAGGAATTGAAGGTCGCGATCAGCGACAGCATCGACATCGTGATGATGGCCGGAACCATCAGCGGCAGCGTGATGCGGCGGAAACGGTACCAGCGACCGGCGCCGTCGGTCCATGCGGCTTCGTAGAGATCCTTCGGGATCGACTGGATCGCGGCGAGGAAATAGATCGTCACCAGCGGCACGCCGATCCACACGTCCGTGACGATCGTCGCCCAGAAGGCGGTGCTGCCATAGGCGAGAAAGGCGACCGGACCGTCGACGAGGCCGAAGCGCTGCAGCAACCCGGAAATCATCCCGAACTGGCCGTTATACATCCAGCCCCACATGAAGATGCCGATGGCCATCGGCACGATCCACGGCGGCATGGTGAGCAGCCGAAACAGCGAACGGCCTGGCACGGCCGCATTCAGCATGGCGGCGCCGAACGTGCCGATAATCATCTTCAGGGCGACCGAAAAGAAGGTCCAGATGAAAGTTCGGACAATGACTTCCACGAAGGTGGGATTGAAGATCTTCTCGTAATTGACCCAGCCGACCCAGTTCGTCACCTTGCGCAGCGATGCGTCCGTAAAGGACAGGATGAACGTATCGACCAGCGGATAGGCAACGATCGCGAGCACATAGAGGACAGCAGGGAGGAGAAGGATCCAGGCGAAGATGACGGCACTTTTCTGAGCACTCATCTTGCCGTTCTCCTCAGGCCGCTCTGGCGTGCAGCGCCTCGTCGAACCGGTCCCAGACGGGACGAAGGTCGATTACGGCCTTCTTCATGCGGGCCTCATCCATGGCGAGCGCCAGGATGCCCGCCTCCAATGCGTTGAGCGTGGAGACCGGCAGTTCCGAACCGGTGCGCACACTCTGCAGAATATCGGCCGCCATCTGCTCGTCGGCACCGTAGTGCTGCGACAGCTCGGTCGCGGCATATTCGTTTGCGACGATCTTGTTGCCGGTCAGCTGCTCGTGAACATCGAGATAACCGCGGACGAAATCGCCCTCTGCCATGCCGCGCGAGCCCATGATGGCAAAGCGGCGGAACTGGTCGGGGACGTTCAGATTGGTGTGGAAGTTCATGCCGACGCCATTGGCGTATTCGACGATTGCCACCTGGTAGTCGATGATGTCGGCGTCGCTGTCGAACACCTTGTCCGAGCCCATCCAGCCGCTCGGCTTGCGGTGGAAGAGTTCCAGATCGTTGATGCCTTCGCGCGCCGGGTCGTTGGCGGGAATGAAGCTCTTGCGGCCGCCGAAGCTCGCAACGCGTTCGGGGCGGGCGCCGACCACGCCATTGTAAAGGTCGAGGTCGTGGCAGCATTTTTCCAGCATGAAACTGCCGGAATAGCGCTCGTAGCGGCGCCAGTCGCGCATGAAGAAGGCGCCGTGATAGGGCTCGATATGTTCGGAGGCTTCGATCGAAACGATATGGCCGAGCTTGCCTTCCGCCTGGACGGCGCGCAGGTCCTTGTAGAGGGGAGAGTAGCGCAGCACGAGACCGACCATCAGCCGCTCATGGCCGAACTTCGCCATCAGATGGGCAAGTTCGATGCTCTCGGCGATCGTGGTGACGATCGGCTTTTCGCAGAAAACCTTCAGACCGGCCTCAAGGCCGAGGCGAATATGATCGAGATGCATGTGGTTGGGCGAGCCGATCATCAAGAGATCGAGCTTTTCGGAGGCGAGAAGTTCTTGCGGCGAACCATAGGCCTTGCCGACGGAGATGCCCTTTTCCGTCAGTCCGGGAAGCCCGGCGGGGTCCGGATCGACGTAGCCTACGATCTCGAAACTGCTGTCGATTGCCTTGAAGACATAGCCAAGATAGCCGAGCCGGAATCCCAGCCCTATGATTCCCACTTTCATGCTAAATTCGTTCCCGATTTCGTAATTTATTTTCTTCAAGTTGGGGCAAAAATCAGAGGTCGTCAACCAAAAACGGTGTTGAGAGCGCGTTGATGAAATTGATTTTCATCGGACCCGCTCTGAGCCTCTGCAGCCTCCAGGCCGGACGGTCTGGGTCGCGGCGGCAGAGGTCCGCATGCCGCCGCGCTTGACGGCCGCCGCCACCCGGCTGTCCGCACCGGCACCGCAAATGCTCATGCCTTCCGAGATCACGGCGGCGATCGTGTCCAGTCCACCAGCCGTGCAAGACCGCATGGCTGGCGCGACAGCGTCTCAAATCCCCGATCCGTCCAGTTGCTGGGCGTCGTCGCCTTCCCAGGGCGAGGGCATGGAACCGCTGTTGAGATTGGCTGACGGCATTGGCATCCAACACTTCAATTCCGGCTCGGCATATTCGATGAGGCGGCCAGGCGAGGAATCGGACGCGCGCCAGCCCGCCGTGCCGAACTGATCGCCATTCGACCAATAGGCGAGGTCAACTTCCGCCGGCCCCTGTTCGGACGGGCGGATCGTAACGAGGATCCGGCTGCCGTCCTTCGGGGCGGTTGTCATATGTCGCCAACGGTCTGGTTCAACCATCGTTCTTCCTCCTGCATTGCTGAGGATTGCAAGTCTCATATCAGTCCGGGAAACGGTCAATTCAAACTTGGTGCTGTGCGACCCCGGCCGCTGATTTGCTGTTCCGGCGAGACGGAGGGCTGGCGAGCGGCAATGTCAGCTCACAGGTTGGCATTCCCGCGCCGGGCCTTTCAACCTGGATAGAAGACGGGCTGAGGTCGCCTTGCGTTGCAGCCGTTCAAAGCCAGTTGATCCGCTTGAGCACCATCAGCGTTGCAACGGACGTGACCGCGACGAAGGCAACGATGATGACGAAAGCCCAGGTGTCGTTGACGCCAGGGATGCCGCCGACATTCATGCCGAACAGGCCGGCCACGACGCTCGGCGGCAGCAGCAGGGCGGCGAGTGCGGCGAGGCGATTGGAATTGCGGGCGATCCGCTCGCTGATGACGGTGGACAGGTCGTCGTGAAGGATGCTGGTCCGGTCGCGGATGGCGTCGAGATATTCGATGAAGCGCATCAGCTTGTCGATGACCTCGCGGAAGCGCAGCTTGTCACGCTCCTTCAGCCACGGGGCGTCGTCATGCTCGATCCGGTTCAAGGCGTCGCGCTGGGGTGCGAGATAGCGGCGAAGCTGTACGGAACGGCGGCGAAGCTGCTTCAGCCGCTCGCGCACTTCGCCGGCATCACCGTGAAAAACCAGCTCGTCCAGTTCGTCCACCTCCTCGTCCATCGCATCGAGTACGGGTTCGAGGTCGCGCACCAGCTTTTCGCTGACGAGAGCGAGCAATTCCCCCGTCTGTTTTGGGCCTTTGCTCTTGTCCAGGGCAAGGCGGATGTCGCGCAGGGCGGTTATATAGTGGCCGCTGTCGCGCAATGTCACCAGCCTGCGCTGGTCGGCCCATATATGAAGGGGAACAAGATCGACCTCGGCGGAGCCGTTTTTCACTTCGTCCGGCGGCGTAGCGCAGACGCCGCGAAGAATGATCAGCAACCCGTCGTCAATGCCTTCGACGCGCGGGCGCGTTTCTTCCTCCAGCAAGGCTTCGGCGACCAGCGGATCGAAGCCGCCTCTCGATGTCACCCATTCCGCCGCGGCCGGATGGTCGCGCTCGAAATGCAGCCAGACGACGCCATCAGCCGGCGTCCACCGACGCACCGCTTCCATGTCAAGCGTACGGCACCCGCCGTTGCCGTCAAGAAGCACGGCGAAACGCAAACCCGGCTCGGCGCCGTAACTTGCAACATTCGTGACCTGTTCGTGCATGAAAAACCTCCACCCGCTGCGGTCCGCCTCCCCGAAGCGCGATGCGATAGCTTAGCGAGTCGCTGTCGGGCGGCAAGACGATCGAATGCTCAGTTGTTTTGAACAAGGCCGCCACGTCGGCGACGGCATACGATCCGGGACGGGCATTGCCCTTACTCCGAGCCGCAGGCGTAGCCGTTCGAAATTAGAATCTATCGCGTCAATTGAAAGACCTGATCGCTGCGCTAGTTTAAATTGTCATGGCGTTGGCGTCGATGTGTCTGGTCGCGATGCGCATGCCGCCAGCGCCGTTGCGAATGAAGGACGATCGTCTCCGGAAAGACCACGGAACAAGGGATCGCGACCATGCGCCCAGCCGATCGAATGACGCAGCCCTGAACGGGCTTCATGGCCGCTGGGCGGACCTCATCATCCTTGGATAAGCCACCACACGGAGGGGGAAGATGTGTAGGCATGAACTGCTTGTCCTGGCAACGCTTGCATCTCTGTTTGCGGCCCAGACTGCGCTTGCGGACGGTCCTGGCGGTCCGGCCCGCGGACTGAAGACGGCGCCTGTCTTCAGCTATCTTTCGGAAAAGCGCCGGACAGCCGCGCCGTTCGCGCATGTGATGTTTTGCGCGCGCAATCCCAACGAATGCACGGCAGGCGACGGTGCCTCGCAAATCCTGTTGGACCCCGCAGCCGACAAGCAGCTTCGCGCCGTCAACGCCTCGGTCAACGGCTCGATCCGTCCGCTCAACGAAAGCCCTGAAGAGGGCGATGTCTGGCAGGTGAACGTCAAGGCGGGCGATTGCGAGGATTTCGCGCTGACCAAGCGCGATCATCTCATCGCCATGGGCTGGTCGGTAAAGGCGCTGCGGATCGCAGTGGCAAAGACACCCACCGGCAAAGGCCACGCGGTTCTGGTCGTCAAGACCGATCGGGGCGATCTGGTGCTCGACAACCGTACCAATGCGATCAAGGGCTGGCGGGATACGGATCTTCGCTGGCTGATGATCCAGTCGGGGGACGATCCGCGCATATGGTTCGAACTTTAGATGCGAAACACATGTGCGGCGTGCGGATCTTTTGAGGCCGGTATCCTGTCCTTGCTGCCAGCCGCCCGGTGATACGTCCGGCGTTTCGGTTGCTGCCTGCCGTGTTTGAACACGTCCTGATAGAACCGTCTTCATCCGATCGGTTTTATCGAAGGCATCCATTGACCTGAGGCCCTGCTTGCATTTTCTATCCGCCCCCAAACATAAGCCGGCCAGGGAGGGCATATGCAGGTCCTATCGAGCATTCAGGCAGTGCGCGCAGCGCTTGCCGCCGCAAGGGCGAATGGTGGAAGCGTCGGCTTTGTGCCGACGATGGGTTATCTTCACGCCGGGCATATGGAGCTTGTCGCGCGGGCGCGCGCCGAAAACGAAATCGTCGTTGCCTCGATCTTCGTCAATCCGCTCCAGTTCGGCCCGGCAGAGGACCTGGCCCGATACCCGCGTGACCTGGAACGCGACAGAACGATGCTGGAAAGGGCCGGTGTCGACATCCTCTTTGCCCCCGGTGTCGAGGATATGTACCCGCATCCGATGAAGACCGTGGTCGATGTGCCGGAGCTTGGCGGCGAGCTCGAAGGTGCGGTTCGGCCGGGGCATTTCGCGGGCGTTGCCACTGTCGTCACCAAGCTCTTCAACATCGTGCAGCCGAAGAACGCCTATTTCGGCGAGAAGGATTACCAGCAGGTCGTCATCATCAAACGCATGGTCGACGATCTCGCCCAGCCGGTGCGCATCGTCTCGGTGCCGACGGTCCGCGACGCCGACGGTCTGGCTCTGTCGTCCCGCAACGTTTATCTTAGCGCGGAGGAACGCCGCGCTGCGGTCATCGTGCCTCGCGCCCTGGACGAGGCGGAGCGCCTCGTCGCCGGTGGGCTCAGCGATCCGCAGGTCCTTGAGGCGAAACTGGCCGAATTCATCGGACGCGAAGCCTTGGCAAAACCGGAAGTCGTCGCGGTCAGGGACGCCTCGACGTTGAAACATGTCGCGAAGATCGAGGATCCGGTCGTTGTCGCACTGTTCGTGCGGATCGGCGCGACCAAACTTCTCGACAACCGGGTGATTGCGGGCAAAGATTCATCTGGAAGGGGAGAGGCATCATGAGTGCCGTGAGCTCCGCAAAACGTCTGACGCCATCACGGATCCGGGCCATGAAGGGCCGCACGCCGATCGTGTGTCTGACGGCCTACACGACACCGATGGCGCGGCTTCTCGATGAACATTGCGATCTCCTGCTCGTCGGGGATTCGCTCGGCATGGTTCTCTACGGCATGGAGAGCACCGTGGCGGTGACGCTCGACATGATGATCGCCCATGGCAGGGCGGTCATGCGCGGCGTCGCCCGATCCTGCGTAGTGGTCGACATGCCCTTCGGCAGCTATCAGGAGTCCAAAGAGCTGGCCTATCGCAACGCCGTGCGCATCCTGCGGGAAACCGGGTGCGACGCGGTCAAGCTGGAAGGCGGCGAGGAGATGGCCGAGACGATTTCCTTCCTCACGGCGCGCGGTATTCCGGTCCTCGGACATATCGGTCTCATGCCTCAACAGGTCCATACCGCAGGCGGCTACCGATCTGTCGGACATTCCGAGGAGGAGGTCGCCAAGATCAGGCGTGATGCCGCCGCGATCGGCAGCTCGGGAGCCTTTGGGGTCGTCGTCGAAGGAACGGTCGAGACATTTGCCCGCGAGGTGACGGGAGCAATTCCTGTTCCGACGATCGGGATCGGCGCCTCGGCAGCCTGCGACGGCCAGATCCTGGTTTCGGACGATATGCTCGGACTGTTCAACGATTTCACGCCGCGCTTCGTCAAACGCTACGACGAACTTGGCAAGAGGGTGGGCGCTGCCGCCGCCGCCTATGCCGGCGACGTTCGCTCGCGCACGTTCCCCGCAGAGGAGCATACGTTCAAGCGCCGGTCCTGACGGTGCGGGCGACGACCGGACGGAGCGCGAGTGCGCAGCAGCGGCTCCGCACTCAGGGGACCAGCGTGATGGTCGCGGAGTTCCATCCTGCGGGCAGCGGTCGGGGCCGGTCGATCGTCACGTTTTCGATTTCGAGGCCGGTGACATTCTGCGCAAAGACGCCCGGCAATCCGCCTGGATAGGCGAAAAGGCCGACAATGTTGCCGTCCTCGGCCCGCACCCAGGCATTGCCGCGCCCCTCGGTGCCTTTGGGCGGTGCCAGATCGGCGTTGGTCGGCCGCAAGTCATACTGCCTGGCAGTGCCGAGCGGTCCTTCCTCCATCCTAAGCGTGCTCGCGCGCAAAACAACATTGTCGATGCCGCCCGGTTCCTCTGCAAAGAGATTGACCGCCCCCTGGCATCGCCCACTGATATTTTCGACAAGTACCTTGCAAACCGTTCCTGCCGGGCGCTCGGGGCGTCGCGTGAGCTTGGTAATCGTGAACGGTTCGCCGGAGCCCCAGAATCCGTCCGGCGTCTCGCTGCAATCGACTTCGATATCGCGGAAGACAACATTCTCGACCTTGCCGCCATCGCGCGAAAAGATGCCGAGACCGCGGTTGGAATTCTCGATCCTGCAGCGCAGGAAGCTGACCTCGGTTATGTCGCCAAAGCTTTCCGTGCCGATCTTGAGGGCGCAGCTCTTGCTCTCGATCACGCTGTCGGAGACCGTGATCCGCTCGCAGCGGCCGATTTCTTTCTCGCTGAAGCTGGTCTTGAGGCATATGCCGTCATCGGCGGTTCGAATGACGGCGCCGGCGATCGTCACGTCGCTGCAGCTGTCGATGACGATCCCGTCGGTATTGGGCAGTTGGCGGTTGTTGGAGACGCGAACGCCGTGAACAGCGATATTGCGGCAGCGCACCAGATGGATCGTCCACATGGGTGAATCGGTTATCTGGACGTCTTCCAAACGAACGTCCTGACAATCCTCCAGGACCAGGACTCGCGGACGTTCGGCGAACGGAGTGAATGTGCCCACACTCGCGTCGAAGCCGGTGTGGAAGGCATCGCCGCCGCCGTCGATCGTCCCCTTGCCGACGAGCGCAATATTCCTGGCGTTCTGCGCCACGATGTAAGCGCGGTTGGATGCTTCGGCGAGTACGCTGACCGTGTTGGAGCCATATTGTTTGTAATCGGGGGCGAAAGCGAGGACTGCGTTTTCCTCGATATGCAGCGTCACATTATCGCTCAACCGGATCGGCCCTGCGTGATGGCGACCGGGCCGGAGAAAGACCGTCCCGCCGCCGGCCGCCGCTACAGTGTCGAGCGCTGCCTGGAGATCGCCACCCACCACCTCAACGAATATCTCCATCCGATACCTCCGCCTGTCCTGCGGATTTCATAGCCCTGGCTAATTTATTCGTCAACAGGACGAACTAAATCTTGCCGAACTGGATGTGTTGTGTTGACAGCCCGCAAAACTCGTATTTAATTCGTCATGGTTACGAACAAAGGACTGTGGGAGTGCAGTGCAGGCCGTTCGTTTCGGATGTCAGGATGACAAGCCAGAGAGGGAGCCCTATGAAAACGCTAAAGACAATCCTAATGACCGCCAGCGCCCTGGCGATGACAATGTCGGTCGCCGCAGCCTCCGAACTCAAGCTCGTGTGGTATGTCGACAGTGATCAGGAGGAGGCGGATACGCGCGCTCTGCTCGATCAGTACACGAAGCTGCATCCCGAAACGACCTTCGATCTGGAAATCACGCCCTATGACGGGATGATCCAGAAATTCCAGCAATATGCCGCATCGGGCATCATGCCGGATCTGTCGCTGACCTCCTCGATGGAGCCGGTCATCCGGCCGTTCCTGGCAGACCTCGGCAAGGAGATCGGGCCGGAATGGATCAACGACTTCGTCAAGGGGTGGGCCGATGGGGCCAAGCTCGGCGACAAGGTCATTGCCGCGCCGCTGCGCGTTACCTCGACCGGCATCTTCCTGAACGCTGACGCCTTCAAAAAGGCAGGCGTCGCCATCCCGGATCAGGCAACGGGCTGGACCTGGGACGAGTTCATTCCGAAGGTCAAGGAAGTCGCGGAGAAATCCGGCACCCGCTATCCGCTCGTCTGGGATGTTTCGGCGAGCCGCTGGATCGTCCACGAATATCAATATGGCAACCACATCTACACCGAGAAGGAGCCGGTCAAGGTCGTGATGGACGAGGCGGCCTGGACGGGCACGCTCGACAAGTTCATCGACATCACCAAGGCAGCCATGCCGCCCGGCCTGTGGAGCGGAGCAAGCTCGGACAATCCGAAGGAACTTTTCACCGCCGGTCAGGCCGCCGCCTACATGTCCGGCAGCTGGCAGATCGCCGGGCTGGCAACCAATGCGCAATTTGCCTGGCAGGCCGGACCGACGCCGCGCGGGACGGTTGCCTCCTCGATCTACGGGGGCGATTACATCGTCGCCTTCAATACGAGCCAGCACCTGCCGGAAGCAGTCGAGTTCATAAAGTGGATCACGTCGCCGGAGATCCAGGCGCAATATGCCAAGACCTTCGGCATGATCCCCGCCAACCTCAAGGCGCCGCCGGTCAAGTATGACAATCCGGCTGCGACGGCTGCAATCACCGCAATGCAGAGCGAGCTGAACGCGAGCCCGGCCTATGCGGCAACGGACCAGGCCTGGCCTCAGATGCAGTCGGTCTGGGGCACGGTTAAGACAGCCGTCACCCAGGCTGTTGCCGGCCAGATTTCGTCGGCCGAGGCGATCGCGCAGATCAAGAAGGCTGCCGACGACTCGCTCGAGGCGAGCAAGTGACGGCGGTGATTGCGCAACAAGGCAGTTCGGCACTGGGTCCTCACCCGGTGCCGAAAGGCAGCCGCAACAGCCTCTTCAATATCGGTTGGCCGTATCTGCTGATGCTGCCGACGATCGCATTGCTTGTCACCTTTACGCTCTATCCGCTGGTTCAGGGCCTCCTGATGGCGTTCTTCAAGCGGGGCGTCGTGGTTGTCCCACAGGTGCCGAGCACCCTGCCGCAATATGTGGGCTTCGATAACTTTCTCGGGCTCTTGAGCAATGCCGACTTTCAGACGTCTCTCGTCAAGACGGTGCTCTTCGTCATTGTCGCTGTGCCACTGAACATCGTCGCCTCGCTGGCGCTGGCGCTGCTTCTTTCGCCTCAGACCCGGTTCTTCGCGGTTGTCCGTACGATCGTCTTCTTCCCCTCGATGATCAGCCTGCTGATCATCGGCGTTTCCTGGCGCTGGCTTTTCGGCCTGAACAACGGTCTCGTCAACTATCTGCTGTCACTTGTGGGAATTGCCCCCGTTCCGTGGCTCGAACAGGACACGCTGGCGCAGATTGCGATGATCATCGCCTGGGTCTGGGCTCAGGCCGGCTTCAACATGATGATCTTTATCGCCGGCCTGACTGCGATCTCGGCGGATTATTATGAAGCCGCGTCGATCGACGGTACCAGCAAATGGCGTCAGTTCACGCATATCACATTGCCGCTTCTCAAGCCGACGATGGCGGTGGTTCTGGTGCTTTCGTCGATCGAAGCCTTCAAGGTCTACGAACTCGTCGTGTCGTTGACCGGAGGAGGGCCGGGCAAGGCGACCGTCTATCTGATCCAGACGATCTACGACACGGCGTTTCAAAAGCCGATGCAGGCTGGCGTTGCCGCTGCGCAGTCGATGGTTCTCTTTGCAATTCTCTTGCTGCTGACGATCGTCCAGTTGCGCGTGTCGAGGAGTGAGAAATGACACGGATCTATTCGCCCTGGCGGCTCGCCTTCGTGGCCCTGACACTCTTCGTCTTTCTGATGCCGCCGGTGTGGCTCTTCCTGTCGTCGCTGAAATCGCAACAGGAAGTATTCCAGTGGCCGCCGACCATTTTCCCGGCTCATGTGACGTTGCAGAATTTCATCGATACCGTATCGCGAGCAAAATTTCTCGTCTTCTTCCGCAATTCGGCAATCGTTTCGGTGCTTTCGGCACTGCTGTCCGTCACCATCAGCGTCATGGCGGGTTATGCGCTTGCCAAATTCAGGTTCAAAGGCGATACCCTGTTTTTCCTGCTGATCATGTCGTCCCTGATGGTGCCGCTGCAGATCGTCATGATCCCGGTATTTCTTGTTCTGCGCGATCTTCACCTTCTTGATACGCTCGCGGGCATCATCATCGCCCCGGCCGCCACGCCCACGGGCGTGTTCCTGATGCGGCAATATATCACCAACATTCCCGACAGCCTTCTGGAGGCTGCCCGGATCGACGGGACGCCGGAGTGGCGCATCCTGCTGAGAATCATCGTGCCTCTCTCCATCCCGGCGATCGGCACACTTCTGGCTTTCAATCTGGTCTGGCGCTGGAACGACTACCTGTGGCCGTTCCTGGTCATCACGGACCAGGACAAGTGGACCGTCCAGGTCGCGCTCGCCAATACGGTTGGGCGGTTCGGCATCAACTGGCCGCGACTGCTATCGATGTCCGTACTCTCGGTCCTGCCGGTGCTCGTCATGTTCACGGCCCTGCAGCGCATGCTGATGAGCGGGCTGATGGCCGGCGCGACCAAGGAATAGCGAACCGTCCCGACCGAATGCAAAAGCCGCCTGCGGGCGGCTTTTGCCTTGTGTTTTATCTTCCAAAGATTGCGACCAGGGAGCGGACGCTTCAGCTCATCGCCGAGCGCAGCTTCTCCTTGTGGGCGAGGGCGGCCATGGCCGGCATGCTGCTCCATCCCTGAAGCAGCGAGCCGCGGCCCCATGGCGGCGCGAAATATTCGACGGCCCCCATCCACCCTTCTTCCAGGCAGGTTTCCCACCAGCGCAGCAGCGGATATTCGGCACCCGCAAGGCCATGCAGCAGGCGCTGTTCGGCATAGAGGCCGGAGAGGTACGGCCAATCCGATCCGTTATGGTAGCGATAGGCGAAGGCCGACTTCGAGCGGGTGTCCTTGGGCCGCTTGAAGGGCGGGAAGGCGCACATCACGCCCCAGTCGCCATAGGGCTGATCACCGTTGTTGCGGCTTTCCAGCAGGGCTTCCACTTTGCCAAGAACAGTTCGCGCGCGTTCAGGCGAAACGGCGCGGTAGCGGAGCAGGGTCAGGCTGTCAAGCGTCAGGTGGTCCTCGACGAAGTCATCCTTCATGCCGTAATCCGCATAGGTTCCGCCCGGCTGGAGGAGGGCTTCGTCGATTGCCGCTCGCGCTGTCGCAGCGATCGCTGCCGCTTTCGCGGTAATTTCGCCGTCGATTGCAGCGCCATATTCGACGATGACGTCGAGCGCGCCGATCCAAAGGCCGATATCGTAGGAGACGTAACCGTGCCGATAGACGTTGTCGGCCCAATCGCGGTCGTGGTTCGGTTTGACCGGAAGCCCGCTTCCGTTGACGTCCAGGGCGCAATAGCGGTTGAAGATTGCGACGACCTTGTCCCAATGGACCGCCATCGGCGCACTGTCTCCAGTCGCGCGGATGTAATCGCCGATCGTCAGAATGAAGAAGAGGGGGCTGTCGAAATGGTCGCTCCACCAGTCGCCGGGCCGAAGATGCTCCTCCTTGATGCGCGGATCCGTTCGGCGGACCTTTTCCCATTCCTCGGCCTGGCCCGGACCGGTGAGGATGACACCGCTCGGGGCCTCTCCATCCGGCTGAATGCCGCGCGCCAGCAGTTCGATCTGCGAGCGCACGGCCGCCGGCGCCCGGTCGAGCAAGGCCTGAAGCGTCCAGTAGCCGTCGCGATAATAGGTTCGTGCCGGCGCGCTATAGGCCTGGCCGGCGGCAAGGCCGCCAAAGGCGCCTTGCGCGTCCTGCCGAATGCTTGAAAGGGCGGCATGAAGGCTTTGCGAGATCATGCTGCGCATCAGCGGCGCGGCTTCGGGCATCTCGTCGCAGCGCGCCACATAGGCGTTCGCTTCAGCAATCACGTCCTCCGGAGTGAGGTCGAAAGCCCTGGTGGCTTCTTCGATCGACGCGCCGGCGCTGAGGAACAAGCCGTCCGGCCGCTGCTCGGCGATCACCACACCCCATCCGGTTCTGGCAATCCGTCGTTCTCCCAGCCGCTCGACCGGCTCACGCTTCGTCGTGCTTCCCCACCATGCGCAGCGTTGCGAGGGGACGAGCGTGCGCAGCCTCGCTCCCTTCAAAAACAGTGCGGGCGCCGATTGCGCCACATAAAGGCCGCCGCCGCTGGCCTCGACGCGGTTCGGGGCATAGGTGAAAGGCCCGCGCCAGCCGCTGAAGGTGAGGCTTGCGATCTTTCCGCAGCCCCAGACGGAGATTTCGATCTTGCCGTCGGGCCAGCAATCGCCCTGCAGGCGCGGAGCCATGAACGGCAGCAGTACCGGCTTGTCCGAAACGAGTTGGCCGTCGGCAAGCGGGGTAAGGATACGCGGCTTTTCACGCGGCGTCGTCATGGGCGAGCTCCTGATTTCATCGGGCTGTCTGGATGGAAAGTTCGTGCAAGCCAAGCATCAGGGCGCCGCGCATTCCCGCTTCCGGACCGAGGGATGCGGGTTCAATCCGCACCGCAAACGGCAGCAGGGACGACATGTGCTGCGAGACGAGGTCGACGAACTCGCGGCGCGAGCCGATGCCGCCTCCGAGCACCATCAATGCCGGATCGAACACCGCCTGAACGGCCGCCAGGCCGACCGATGCGGATTTTGCAAGCGTTGTTATGGCAGCGGAGGCTTCGGGATCGCCTGAACCTGCCCTGCGGAAAATCTCGCTGACCGGTACGGTCCCGTCCCGGTAAAGAGCCCGCACGGCCGGTGAATCGACCTGGTCCTCGAAGAGACCGGCCCTTGCTTTCGGCGCGGCGTCGTGCGGATCCGTGCCGAGCGGCAGAAGACCGAGTTCCCCGGCGCGGCCGTGATGACCGCGAAAAAGCCTGCCGTCGATGACAAGCCCCATGCCGACCCCGGTGCCAAAGGCAATGAAGGCCAGGGAAGCGCAATCCCGCGCCTTTCCGAGGGTCGCCTCTGCAAGTGCTGCCAGATTGACATCATTCTCGACAATCACGCCACAGGGCAATCCGGCCTCAAGGAGGCGGGCAAGCGGCCGGTCGACAGGAATTGCGAGGTGCGGCGACAACGAGGCAAGACCGGTCGAAGGCGAAACGGCGCTCGGTACGCCAACGATCGCCTTGAGCAGGGGGCCGCGATCGGAGTGCCGCTGCACAAGGCTTAGGATCATGCGGGCGATCTGCTTGAGAACGGGGGCACCCTCGCCGTGGACGGTCGGCTCCTCCATCGTCGCCAACAGGTTGCCGTCATGATCGGACAGTCCCGCGAGCACCTTGGTGCCGCCGAGATCAACACCGGCAACGAGACCGAAAGCTTTCGTGCGGCGATTGCCAACCGCCGGCCGCAGATCTGGCGCGATAGTTGAAATATTTGACAAGCGCAGCTCTCTTCATATATTTGTTCGGCAGGTTGACGAATTTATTATTGCCGAGCCCCTGGTCTGTCAACAACCAGTTTGAAATTGACGGACGTTCGTGGAAAAAGCAGAAGCAGAAGCAGACGAAAGCGGAACCTTATATCGACCGGAATATTTGGCCCATGGCATTGACTGAGAACGCACCTCCCGTGCTGCGACAGATTTCGGTTCGCGCCGTCATGGACGTATTGCTGCATACCGGCCCGACATCGCGGGCGGACCTGTCGAAAATCACGGGGCTCTCCAAGCAGACGATGTCAGAGGTCATCCGGGCTCTGGAAGAGGCCGGCTGGGTCCGCGAAAAGGGCATTACGACCGGCCGTATCGGCCGCAGTGCCATTACCTACGAGGTGAACGGTGCCGCCGGGTATGCCGTCGGCGTCGATATGGGTGCAACCACAACGCGGGTCGTGCTCGGCAATATCGTGGGGCACATCGTCGGCGAGATCGAGTATCCCTCCGACCGTCGCGGGGGCTATCACCAGCTGGAACAGGTTGAGGCAGCGCTCGCTCGAATCCTTGCCGATAGCGGCGTCGCGCGCGAGCATGTCCTTGTCGCGGCGATCGCTACCCCCGGCGTGGTCGAACCCACGACCGGTGCGCTGTCGATGGCCCCGAACCTTGTCGACCTCGACGGCATCGACATTGTCAGGACGCTCGCAGATCGGCTCGCCTGTCCCGTGGTCCTGGAGAACGACGTCAACGCGGCCGCGATAGGCGAATCCTGGCAGGGCCACGCCGTCGCAGTCGATACGGTCGCATTCATCTCACTCGGTACCGGCATCGGCCTTGGCGTGCTTCAGGACGGCAAACTGATGCGTGGGGCAAGCGGCGCGGCCGGCGAGATCTCCTACCTGCCGTTCGGGGCCGATCCCTATGCCGAGGACAGCCTGGAACGCGGCGCGTTGGAATGCGCCATTGCAGCGCAGGGAATCAGCGATTTCTACCACCGATCCGGCGGGGCAAAGGATACGTCCGTTCGAGACATTCTGAGGCTTGCCGAAGAGGACGATCCGATTGCGACCAAAGTCATCCGGAAAGTCGGGGAGATCGCGGCGCTGCTGATCGTATCCGTGAACGCTATCGTCGATCCGACTATCATTATCATTGGCGGCAGCATCGGCCGCCATCCGCTGATGGTCCAGCGCATTCGCGAAGGCATCGCCAAGGCCAGCCGACGCAAGATAACCGTCGAAGCAAGCGCCCTTGGAAGCCGCGCCACACTGATCGGGGCGCTCGCCATCGGTCTCAATCACCTGCACAACCTTCTCTTTTCTCCACAGGCGCTTCCCGAACAACGCCGCCTTCCCCCGCCGGTCTAGGCGCGGCCTGCAGCCGGGGAGCGGCGCGTCCGCCCATCTTTCGGACGGTGAATCCGGACGCTCGCGCGCCGGATCGAAAACGGCTGTCAGCGTAAAATTCATGTTCGTCATCTTGACGAACTAATTCGATCCCCGCAAAGTAAAGGCTGGATCATACGCCGATCAGCGACCTTCGCTCGAATAGCTTACTGGAGGAACAGTGGACATGGCCGGTTTGAGATTGAACGATGTCAGAAAAAGCTTTGGTCACCTCGGTATTCTGCATGGCATCGATCTGGATGTGAACGAGGGCGAATTTGTCGTCCTGGTCGGCCCGTCCGGCTGCGGGAAATCGACCCTTCTGCGATTGATCGCGGGGCTCGAGAGCGTAACGGGCGGACGCGTTCTGATCGGCGACAAGGATGTTACGCAGGCAGCCCCCGGCGAGCGGGAGATTGCGATGGTGTTTCAATCCTACGCTCTTTATCCGCACATGACCGTCGCGAAAAACCTGTCGTTCGGCCTCGAGAACCTGAAAATGACGCGGGCCGAAATTGATGCGCGCGTCATGGAAGCGGCCCGGATGCTGGCCATCGAACCCCTTCTCGAGCGCCGGCCAAAACAACTGTCCGGCGGCCAGCGGCAACGTGTTGCGATTGGCCGGGCCATTGTCCGAAACCCGAAGCTGTTCCTGTTCGACGAACCCCTGTCCAACCTGGACGCGGCACTTCGCGTACAGACCAGGGGCGAGATCAGCCGACTGCACAAGCGCCTGGGCGCGACCATGATCTATGTCACGCACGATCAGATCGAGGCGATGACGATGGCGGATCGTATCGTCGTGCTCAATGCCGGTCGTGTCGAACAGATCGGCACGCCCCTGGAGCTCTTCGAGACGCCTGCAAACCGGTTCGTGGCAGGGTTCATCGGCTCTCCGCAGATGAATTTCTTCGAAGGCGATCTGCTGTCTTGCGGCCCCGGCGGGGTGGCCCTGCAGGTGCCGGGCTTCGGGGCGCTCAACTTGCCGCTGGAGGCGCCGGACCCCAGGATTGGCGAACCCGTCACACTCGGCGTCCGGCCCAGTCATTTCAGGCTGGCGCGCGAGTCGGACCGCGACGGTCTTCGCGTTCGTTTTCACGTAGACTATGCCGAGAGCATCGGAACGGAAACTTACGTCTATGGAACGGTCGAATCCAGCGACACCGCCGCGATTGTGCATCTTCCCGATCATGTGGCGATTGCGGACCGGTCAATTCTCGAACTTGCCGTCGAGCCGTATCGCGTGCATGTGTTCGACGGGCATTCGGGCACGGCATTTTCGAGATTGAAAGCCGATGCTCCGGTCGCCGCGCCGGCGTAGCGCCTCTCCTTCGTTCCCGTTCAGGATTGCTTCTCATCCAGCCGGCGATTGACACCCGGCTTTCGGGACTGCCCGAGGCGACGGTCGTCTGCGGCATGCTCGGACCGGTCGCCGCTGCGGCGGGACCGGCACGGAAGGTGGAATAATTTCAGGATCGGTAGCAAAAATCTTAATACTGCGTACCGATCCGTGTAAAACTGGGCTGTAATCGTCTCTCTTCATGGGATAGATGCTTTCTCAGCGACCGCCGCTGACAATTGTTTCCCAAGCCCCGGTCGCCTTAACGACAGCCCGCATGAAAACCGACGACGGCTAGGCATGGTTCCGGCCGCGCAGGAGGAAGATCCATGGCATCCGTTGCCGAGAGCGCCCCCCGCTTTGAAAAGACCGCAATGTCCATCCTGGTGGCAGTCAGCTTCTGCCACATGCTCAACGACATCATGCAGTCGCTGCTAGCCTCGCTCTATCCGCTCTTCAAGGCCAATTATAATCTCGATTTCGTGCAGATCGGCCTCCTGACCATGACCTTCCAGGTCACGGCATCGCTGCTCCAGCCGCTTGTCGGCATCGTCACCGACCGCTGGCCGATGCCCTATTCGCTGCCGGTCGGCATGGCGAGCACCTTCTGCGGCCTGATCCTGCTCGGCAATGCCGGCAGTTTCGAGCTGCTTCTGGTTGCCGCCAGCCTGATCGGTTTCGGCTCGGCCGTCTTCCATCCGGAATCCTCGCGTGTCGCGCGTCTCGCCTCCGGCGGCCGCCACGGCTTTGCCCAGTCCTTCTTCCAGGTGGGCGGCAATGCCGGCCAGGCGATCGGTCCGCTGCTGGCTGCCTTCATCGTGCTGCCGAACGGCCAGCACAGCGTATCCTGGCTGTCCGGCATCGCCATGGTCGGCATGGTGGTGCTGAGCTGGGTCGGCAATTGGTACATGAGCCACCGCCGCCAGAATGCCAGCAAGCCGGCGCCAAGCCGTACGCTGCCCCTGCCGCAGAGCAAGGTGGTCTGGGCGCTGCTGATCCTCGTCCTGCTGACGGCGACGAAGAACGTCTATATGGCGAGCGTCTCGAGCTATTTCACCTTCTATGTCATCGACCGCTTCCAGCTCGACGTGCAGCAGGCGCAGCTCATGCTCTTCCTGTTCCTGGGTTCGGTCGCCGCCGGCACTTTCCTCGGCGGACCGATCGGCGACCGTTTCGGTGCCCGCTTCGTTATCTGGTTCTCCATCCTCGGCGTCATCCCCTTCGCGCTGCTCTTGCCCTATGCGAACCTGTTCTGGACGGGTGTGCTCAGCGTCGTCATCGGCCTGGTCTTTGCGTCGGCCTTCTCGGCCATCGTCGTCTTCGCGCAGGAGCTGGTACCGGGGCGCGTCGGTCTGATTGCCGGCGTCTTCTTCGGCTTCGCCTTCGGCGCGGGCGGTCTCGGAGCTGCTTTCCTCGGCGATTTTGCCGACTCGCACGGCATTGCCTTCGTCTACCGCATCTGCTCCTACCTGCCGTTGCTCGGCCTGCTCACCATTTTCCTGCCGCGCATCCCGAAACATCGCGCAGCCTGAACATCGCGCTTCGCGAGACGGCAAGGGCACCGGACGGTCCTCCGGTGCCCTTGCCGTTGCGAGCAAGCGCCGCGGACGGCCTCGGTCCGGACGAACATATTTTTCGCGGTGTTTCGCGAAGACGGATAGTCATTCCTTTAATCTACTATTTTGATGGATAATATCCGTTTCAGGATGTTGCCCTCGACGGCGCGATAGCGGAAGGAAATGATATGTCTGCACCCAAACTGGTCGGTCTTGCCGGCAGCTTCAATCGTCCCTCGAAGACCTTTGCGCTTGTGGAAAATATCGCCGGCCTTGCCGCCGAGGCATATGGCTTCAACAATACGATCTATGACCTGACCGATGTCGGCCCGTCGCTTGGCCAGGCGCTGCGTCGTGACGATCTCGACAATCGCGCCAGGGAAATCATCGCCGATATCGTCGCTGCGGATGCGATCGTCATCGGCGCGCCGACCTTCAAGGGCAGCTATCCGGGCCTCTTCAAGCACCTGATCGATCTCATCGATCCGCATGAACTGCGTGCCAAGCCGATCGTCATTACCGCGACCGGCGGCGGCGATCGGCACGCGCTGATGGTCGAACATCAGCTTCGCCCGCTTTTCGGCTTCTTCATGGCCCACACCTTGCCGACGGCGATCTATGCGTCCGATCGCGACTTCACAGACTATCGCGTCTCCTCCGAGCAGTTGTCCAAGCGCATCGGGGAAGTCATCGGCGAACTTGCCGCTTTCTTTCCGGCCAAAGGCTCGACGTTGATCGCAGCGGAATGACTGCAATCCCGAGACTGATCTTCAGCGGCGCCTGCGGGGCGCCGCTTTCGTTTGAGCATCGCTAAATGCCGATTCTATCCATAAATTTGATAGAATATTATCCTGCCGACTTTGACGGGGCGGCAAGAGTTTTTCCGGCGACGGGAAGACATCGGACGTTCGTGCTTCGCTCGCAAGGAACGCATTTGCAATGATCCGCCTGCTCGGGGCTCTGCCTCATTCAGTCAGACGGGACAAAAAATGACCAAGAACAAGAATATCAGCGCTATTTCGATTTCGCGCCGCGCGGCTCTCGCTGTTGCCGCTTCTGCGGCCACGCTCATCGCCTTTGCTGCGCCTGCGCCTTCCTTTGCCGAAGACAAGTCGATCAAGGTCGGCATCATGAGCGGCGAGGATGAGGATGTCTGGCGGGTCGTCACCAGCGAAGCTGCCAAGAAGGGGCTCAAGATCGAGACCATCACCTTCAATGACTATACCCAGCCGAACGAAGCGCTGGAGCGGGGCGAAATCGACGCGAACGCCTTCCAGCATCAGCCTTACCTCGACAACCAGATCAAGCAGAACGGCTATCATATCGTCCGTGTCGGCTATACCGGCGTCTGGCCGATCGGTCTCTACAGCAAGAAGCATAAGTCCGTTGCCGAACTGCCCGAGGGCGCTGTGATCGGCGTGCCGAACGATCCGTCGAACGAAGGTCGTGCACTGCGCGTCCTACAGAACGAAGGCGTGATCAAGCTGAAGGAGGGCACCGGCATCCTGGCCACGATCGCCGATGTGGCCGAGAACCCGAAGAATATCGAGATCAGGGAACTGGATGCCGGTATCGTCGGACGCTCGATCGACGACCTCGACGCCGGCGTCGTCAATACCGACTGGGCGCTGAAAAGCGGTCTTTCGCCGGCAGAGCGTATCGCGCAGGAGCCGATCGCCGACAATCCCTATCGCAACTTCATCGCCGTCAAGGAAGAGAACAAGGATGCTGATTGGGTGAAGACCCTCGTTTCCTCCTATCAGAACGACATCGTGAAGGCCGAGTTCGAGAAGGTCTACAAGGGTACCGGTCTTAGCGCCTATTGAAGGAGACGCCCCTGAGGGCGCCGACAACCGAGGCGGCCCGGGCCTTTGCCGGGGCCGCCTTCAGCGTTTGTGAAGGAACGAGCATGAATTCAATAGTCTCCGCTTCAAGAATCGGGACGCCGGCGGCTGACGCAGAGGAGGTCGTTCGACTGACCGATATCCGGCGCAGATTCGGCGCAACACCGGCCCTCGACGGCATTTCGCTGAGTGTCAGGAAGGGCGAAATCCTCGGCATTATCGGACGCAGCGGCGCCGGAAAGTCGACACTGATCCGCTGCCTCAATGGTCTGGAGCGTGCCGACAGCGGCGAGATCATCATCGAGGGCCGCAACATTGCAGGCCTTGCGGAAAAGGACCTTCAGCCCTTGCGGCGGCGCATCGGCATGATCTTCCAGCATTTCAACCTGCTCTCGGCCAAGACCGTCGAGGAGAATGTCGCGCTGCCGTTGAAGATCGAAGGGATCGCCAAGGCCGAGCGGCTGAAACGGGCTCATGAACTGCTGGATCTGGTCGGTCTCTCGGACAAGGCCAGCGCCTATCCGTCGTCGCTGTCCGGTGGCCAGAAGCAGCGTGTCGGCATAGCCCGCGCGCTCGCCGCCCGCCCGGCTCTCCTGCTCTCCGACGAGGCGACTTCGGCGCTCGACCCGGAAACGACGCGCTCGATCCTCGCTCTGCTGAAGGATATCAATCGTAAGCTTGGGCTTACGATCCTTTTGATAACGCATGAGATGGAAGTGGTGCGCGGCATTGCCGATCGCGTTGCCGTCATCGATGCCGGGCGCATCGTCGAAGAGGGCCAGGTCTGGTCGGTCTTCGGCGATCCGCAGGCGGCGATCACCAGGAGCCTGCTCGGCGGTATCCGCCCGCAATTGCCGGAACATATCCTCGCGCGCCTCTCGCAGACAGGCGGTTCCGAGGCGATCCTGAGCGTCGATCTGGCCGGGCCGGAGGCGCAGGGGGCGCTCTTTGCCGATCTGTCGGCGGCGCTGCCGCATTCCTTCCGCCTCGTGCATGGCGGTATCGATCACATCCAGAACCAGCCCGTGGCGCGGTTCTTCATCGCCGTTCCCGCGCGCGATCCGGCACTTGCCGGAAAGGTCGAACAGTTTCTGACAGCCCGGTCCGCCCGGGTGGAGGTGCTTGGTTATGTCGCCGATCATGATTAATCTGCTGCTGCGCTCGCTCTGGGAGACGGTGTTGATGACGGCCGCATCCGGCCTCATCTCGCTGGTGGCCGGCCTGCCGCTCGGTCTGGCGCTGGTGCTGACGAACCGCGGCGGCATTGCCGAAAATCTCTGGATCAACCGCATGCTCGGGGCCGTTATCAACGGGTTCCGCTCCGTGCCTTTCATCATCCTGCTGGTGGCGCTGATCCCGCTGACGCGGCTGATCGTCGGCACGGCGATCGGCACCTGGGCGGCAATCGTTCCGCTCGCCATTGCCGCGACACCCTACTATGCCCGAATTGCCGAGGTCTCGCTGCGCGAGGTGGACCGTGGCCTGATCGATGCCGTGCGCGCCATGGGCGGCAATCGCTGGACGATCATCCGCGAGGTCCTGGTGCCGGAAGCGCTGCCCGGCATCGTTGCCGGATTCACCGTCACGCTGGTGACGTTGATCGGGGCATCGGCGATGGCCGGCGCCATCGGTGCCGGCGGCCTTGGCGACCTCGCCATCCGCTATGGCTATCAGCGTTTCGAGACCAATGTGATGATCGCGGTCGTGGTCGTGCTCATCGTTCTCGTCTGCGGCATCCAGTGGCTAGGCGACCGGCTCGTCGCCCGCCTGGATCATCGCTAGGAATCACCGCCTGAACTGTGCGGCGGGATGGCTGGCGGATAGCCGCCCATTGCCGCCGAACAGTTTCTGCCGCAGCGGTCCCTCCGCGTAGTCCGCCTTGAACAGGCCGCGCTCCTGCAGCACCGGCACAACGAGATCGACGAAGTCGTTGAGGCTTTCGGGCGCCACCGTGCGGGCGAGGTTGAAGCCGTCGATGTCACCCTCCTCGATCCAGCGCTGCAGCGTGTCGGCGATCTGTTCCGGCGAGCCGACGATCGGCTTCATGCGGCTGCCGAGCACCATCTGGTCGATGATCTGTCGCTTCGTCACCGGTTTCGCCGCCTGTTTGGTGATTGCCGCCAGCGCCGACTGGTTGGCGTTGGTCGAGTTCTGGTCGATCACGTCATCCAGCCCGTATCTGGAGAAATCGACGCCGACGGAAGCGGAATAATGAGCGAGCGAGGCCTCGACGCTCGCATGCCGGCGATAGTCTTCAAGCTTTTCCTGCGCCTGGGCCCCGGTCTTGCCGACGACGACCGTGATTAGGCTCAGGATCTTGACCGCATCCGCGCCGCGGCCGTTCGCCTGCGTCTTGGCGCGCAGGGCATCGACCGTCGGGCGTGCCGACTGCGGGGTCGGCCCGGCGATGAAAACGCACTCGGCGTGACGGGCGGCGAAATCCTGTCCGCGCGCGGATGCGCCGGCCTGGAAGAGCAGAGGTGTCCGCTGTGGCGAGGGTTCTGCCAGATGGATGCCCTCCATCCTGTAATACTGGCCCTGGTGGCTGACCACGCGCACCTTGGAGGCGTCGGCGAAGACGCCGTGTTCCCGGTCACGCAGCACCGCATCGTCATCCCAGCTTCCCTCCCAGAGCTTGTAAAGGATTTCCAGATATTCTTCCGCCGCATCATATCGCGCGTCATGTTCCGGCAGCTTGTCGAACCCCATGCTGCGGGCGGCACTGTCGAGATAACCTGTCACGATATTCCAGCCGATGCGTCCCCTGGTCAGGTGGTCGAGCGTCGACATGCGCCGCGCCAGCAGGAAGGGCGGCTCATAGGTGGTGTTGACGGTGACGCCGAAGCCGAGATGCTTCGTGACGTAAGCCATGGCCGAAATCGGCATCAGCGGATCGTTGACCGGGATCTGTGCGCCGGTCTCGATGACCGGGGCCGGGCTGGCCTTGTAGACATCGTAGACGCCGACGATATCGGCCAGAAATATGCCGTCGAGCTTGCCGCGCTCGGCCGTGCGCGCAAAATCCGCCCAGTAGTCGAGATCGGTATAATTGACGGAGCGATCGCGCGGATGCGTCCACATGCCGTGGTTTATGTGCCCGACGCAGTTCATGTCGAAGGCGTAGATCTGCATTTTCTTCATCAAATACCGTCCTGAGATTTTCCACGGCCACTTTGCAGGATTGTCGGGCGGATCGGGAAACCACCGTTTCTTTCATGGAAATTAGAAGCAAATTATCCCTCGCGCCCGAATCCAGGAATTTTCTATCTCTATAAAATCTATGAATTTTACAATGATCTATCCACATTCCCGGGTGGAATGCGTTTGAACATTGCGGGAGAGGGATATGAAAATCAACCGACGCAACCTGCTGGGCACGGCCGCTGCTGCCGTGCTCACCTTGACCAGCCATGCGGCCCATGCCGCCGACGTCACGCTCAATATCGGCTATCAGCCGATCGTCGAGCCGTCGCGTGTGCCGCAGGCGGACGGCACTTATGAGAAGGAGACCGGGGCCAGGATCAACTGGCAAAAGTTCGACAGCGGCGCCGATGTCATCACCGCGATTGCCTCCGGCTCCATCGATATCGGTTATGTCGGCTCCTCGCCGCTTGCTGCTGCCGCCAGCCGCGAATTGCCGATCGAGACGATCTATATCGTCGGCCTCATCAGCGATGCCGAGGCGCTTGCCGTCAAGAACATTGCCAAGCCCGAAGATCTGAAGGGCAAGAAGATCGCCACGCCCTTCGTTTCGACCGCGCATTACAGTCTGCTGACGGCACTGAAACACTGGAAGGTCGATCCGAAATCGGTGCAGATCCTCAACCTGCGTCCGCCGGAAATCGCCGCTGCCTGGGAGCGCGGTGATATCGACGGCGCCTATGTCTGGGATCCGGTCCTGGCGCAGCTGAAGAAGAGCGGCAGCGTGCTCGCCACCTCCGCGGATGTCGCCAGGTGGGGCGGCCCGACCTTCGATGCCTGGATCGTCAGCAAGAAATTTGCCGAGGCCCATCCCGAAGTCGTTACCGGTTTCGTGAAGGTCACGGGTGCGGCTTACGCATCCTATCTCGCCAATCCGGATAGCTGGAACGCGAGCTCGCCGGAAGCCGAAAAGATCGCCAGGCTGACCGGCGCCAGGACCGATGAAGTGCCGGCTCTCCTGAAGGGCTATACGTTCCCGAGCCTGAAAGAGCAGGCCGGTGCCGATCTTCTTGGCGGCGGCACGGTCAAGGCAGTGGCCGAAACCTCGGCCTTCCTCCTGGAGCAAGGCAAGATCCCCGGCGTCCTGAAGGACTATAGCCCCTATGTTTCCGACCGCTGGGTCAAGGAAGCCGCCAAGGCAGGTCTCTGATCCTCCCAAGGGTCCCGGCGCGGCTTCGGCTGCGCCGGTTTTTTTGTCAACAGGTGATACCGATGAGCATACTTTCACTGCAATCCCTGTCGCTCGACTATGCCGAGGCCGGCAGCCGTCGAAAGAGGCGTGTGCTCGACGGCATCAACCTGCATATTGCCTCCGACGAGTTCGTGGTCGTTATCGGCCGTTCCGGCTCCGGCAAAACCAGCCTTCTCAATCTTGCGGCCGGCTTCACTCAGCCGAGCGAAGGTCGCGTGCTCGTGGACGGCAAAGAGATCGACGGGCCGGGCGCGGACCGGGCCGTGGTGTTTCAGGACGACGCGCTTTATCCGTGGCTGACCGCCGCCGGCAACGTCGCCTTTCCGCTGAAGCTCCAGGGCATCCCGAAAGGCGAGAGGCAGCGCCGCGCCGAAGGCCTGCTCGTCAAGGTCGGCCTCGATGGCGCGGGCAACAGGAATATCTGGGAGCTCTCCGGCGGCATGCGCCAGCGCGTCGGAATTGCCCGTGCACTTGCCTCCGGCCCGCGCTTTCTGCTGCTCGACGAGCCGCTTGGCGCGTTGGATGCGCTGACGCGCAGCCGCATGCAGAAGTTCCTGCTCGATGTCTGGGCCGAGAGCAGGGCCGGCGCCCTGCTGATCACGCACAGCATCGATGAAGCCCTGTTGCTTGCCACGCGCGTCATCGTGCTCGCGCCTAATCCCGGCCGCATCGTGGCCGATATCCGGACCGAGTTCGGCAAGGCGCTGCTTGAGGGCCAAAACGTCAAGGAGATCAAGGCGCTCCCGGCGTTCAGGGACCTGCATGACAAGCTGACCGCACTTATCCATGGCGATGAAGAGGAGATTGCAGCATGAGTGTCGAGGCTGAAACACTCACAACTGCGGCGTCCGAGCAGCATGTCGAAGCGCGACCGAAACGCCACGGCACGTTGCCGATCTCGTTTGCGACGATCGCCGCACTCATCGCCGGCTGGAGCCTTGCCTCGGCCTATGGCGCAGTTTCGCCGGTTTTCCTGCCCTCACCGCTGGTCGTTGCCAGGTCGCTCGTTAATGTCGCGGTCAACGGCTTCGTCGATTCGACACTTGCCGAGCATACGCTGGCAAGCCTGCTGCGCATTTTTGCAGCACTTTCCGTTTCGCTCCTCGTCGGCGTGCCGGCAGGCCTTGCCATCGCCACGAGCCGCATCGGCAAGGGTATCCTCGATCCGATCGTCGAATTCCTGCGTCCCCTGCCGCCGCTTGCCTATCTGCCTCTGATCATCATCTGGGTCGGCATTGGCGAGGCTTCGAAGGTCACGGTCATCTCGCTTGCCATGCTGCCGCCGATCATTCTGTCGACGGCATCGGGCGTCAGATCGGCCCCCGACGATTTCGTCAATGCCGCCCGCTCCTTCGGGGCGGGTCCGCTGCAGGTGCTGCTGCATGTCATTCTCCCAGGCGCCGTTCCGTCGATCCTGACAGGCACGCGCATTGCGCTTGGCGCCGGCTGGTCGACGCTTGTCGCGGCCGAACTGGTGGCGGCAAATCAGGGCCTCGGTTTCATGATCCAGTCGGCGGCGCAGTTCCTCGTGACCGATATCGTTATCGGCGGCATCATCGTCATTGCCGCGATCGCCTTCCTTCTGGAGATCCTGGCGCGGCTGATCGAACGGTCCCTCGTTCCATGGGCCGGCCATCGCTGAAGGTCTATCATCGCCTTGCCGATCAAATTATCCTAAGGCCGTATCGCGCCGCGTAACCGCAAAGTGATAGCGTGGCGCGCAGACAATGCCGGAGGATGAAATGACGAAGAAGACGCTGTCGGATTGGGAGGCGCTGGCGGAGAAGGAACTGCGGGCTGCAGCGGAAACGCTGACCTGGCATACGCCCGAAGGCATCGACGTCAAACCGCTCTACACGGCCGCCGATCTCGATGGCGCGGACGCCGACAGCCTGCCTGGCTTTGCGCCCTTCACCCGCGGCCCGCGCGCCACCATGTATGCCGGCCGGCCGTGGACGATCCGGCAATATGCCGGCTTTTCGACCGCCGAGGAATCCAACGCCTTCTACCGCCGCAATCTTGCCGCCGGCCAGAAGGGTCTCTCCGTCGCCTTCGACCTTGCCACCCATCGCGGCTACGACAGCGATCATCCGCGCGTCGTCGGCGACGTCGGCAAGGCGGGTGTCGCGATCGACAGCGTCGAGGACATGAAGATCCTGTTCGACGGCATTCCGCTGCAGGATATGTCCGTTTCCATGACCATGAACGGCGCCGTCATCCCGATTCTGGCGAATTTCATTGTCGCCGGCGAGGAACAGGGCGTTTCGAAGGCCGAGCTTTCGGGGACGATCCAGAACGACATCCTCAAGGAGTTCATGGTCCGCAACACCTATATCTACCCGCCGGAACCCTCGATGCGCATCGTCGCCGATATCATCGAATATACGGCAAAGGAGATGCCGAAATTCAATTCGATCTCGATCTCCGGCTATCACATGCAGGAGGCCGGCGCGACGCTGGTGCAGGAGCTTGCCTTCACGCTTGCCGACGGGCGCGAATATGTGCGCGCGGCAATCGCCAAAGGGCTTGACGTCGATGAGTTCGCCGGCCGGCTCTCGTTCTTCTTCGCGATCGGCATGAATTTCTTCATGGAGGCGGCCAAGCTTCGCGCCGCCCGTCTGCTCTGGACCCGCATCATGGAAGAGTTCCAGCCGAAGAAGGCGGCTTCGCTGATGCTGCGCACCCATTGCCAGACCTCGGGCGTCTCGCTGCAGGAGCAGGATCCCTATAACAATATCATCCGCACCGCCTTCGAAGCCATGTCGGCCGTGCTCGGAGGCACGCAGTCGCTGCACACCAATTCCTTCGACGAGGCGATCGCCCTGCCGACGGAGTTTTCCGCCCGCATCGCCCGCAACACGCAGCTTATCCTGCAGCACGAGACGGGCGTCACCAAGGTCGTCGATCCGCTTGCGGGCTCCTATTATGTCGAGAGCCTGACGAAGGAACTGGCCGACAAGGCCTGGGCGCTGATCGAGGAGGTCGAGGCGCTTGGCGGCATGACGAAGGCAGTCAACGAAGGCCTGCCGAAGCGGCTGATCGAGGAGGCTGCCGCCCGCCGCCAGGCCGCTGTCGACAAGGGTGACGAGGTCATCGTCGGCGTCAACAAGTATCGGCTGGAAGCTGAGCAGCCGATCGACATTCTCGAAATCGACAATAGCGCGGTGCGCGCCGCGCAGATCCGCCGTATCGAGGAAACCAAGCGCCGTCGCGACGGCGTGAAGGTCAAGGAGGCGCTGGCGGCGCTTTCCGAGGTTGCCCGCACTGGTGATGGCAACCTGCTGGCAGCCGCCGTCGAAGCGGCGCGTGCGCGGGCCACCGTTGGCGAAATCTCCGATGCGATGCGCGAAGTCTTCGGCGATCATTTCGCCACCCCCAAGGTCATCAGCGGCGTCTATGGCTCCGCCTATCGCGACGAACCCGAACTGGGCGTGCTGAAGGCGCGCATGGCCGATGTCACCGAGGCGATGGGCCGCAAGCCGAAGATCATGGTCGCCAAGCTTGGCCAGGACGGGCATGATCGCGGCGCCAAGGTGATTGCCTCCGCATTCGGCGATGTCGGCTTCGACGTGCTCGCTGGCCCGTTGTTCCAGACACCGGAAGAGGCGGCCGGCATGGCGCTCGGCGAGAAGGTCAACGTCGTCGGCGTGTCGTCGCTGGCGGCCGGCCACAGGACGCTCTTGCCGCAGCTGATCGACCGGCTGAAAGATCAGGGCGGCGGCGATATCATCGTCGTCTGCGGCGGCGTCATCCCGCGGCAGGACTATGAATTCCTGCACGAACACGGCGTTGCCGCCGTGTTCGGCCCGGGTACCAATGTGCTGGAGGCCGCGAACTCCGTTCTCGACCTTCTGCAGGGTATCAGGCGCAACCAGTAATTCAGAGCAGCCCGCGCTTTGCGAGATTGCCCATCAGCGCCGAGATGCCGAAGGTCCAGGGCGGGCATTCGGTCGACAGCCTGACGGTGTTGACCAGTGCGCCGAGACCGGCCGACGAGATTTCCACGATATCGCCGACCTTGTGGGTGAAGCCCTGGTTCTTTGCGTCGCGGTCCTGCGTCGGCGCAAAGAGCGTGCCGAGGAACAGCATGAAGCCGTCGGGATATTGATGGTGGGCGCCGACCGTCTGCTTGACGAGATCGGTCGGGTCGCGGCTGATCTGCGACATCGAGCTCTTGCCGTGCAGGACAAAGCCGTCCTTGCCGGTGACCTTGAGATCGAGTTCGGCCTTGCGCACGTCGTCGAGGCTGTAGCTCGCGTCGAACAGACGGATGAAGGGGCCGATGGAGCAGGAGGCGTTGTTATCCTTCGCCTTGCCGAGCAGCAGCGCCGAGCGGCCCTCGACGTCGCGCAGGTTCACGTCGTTGCCGAGCGTGGCGCCCTTGATCTCGCCGCGGCTATTGACCGCCAGGACGATTTCCGGCTCCGGATTGTTCCAGGTGGAGATCGGGTGAAGGCCCACATCCGCGCCCCAGCCGACGGAGGAGAGAACCGGCGACTTGGTGAAGACTTCCGCATCCGGGCCGATGCCCACTTCGAGATATTGCGACCAGATGCCTTCCTCGATCAGCGCCTGTTTGACCTTGGCCGCTTCCGGCGAGCCGGCCTTGATATTGGTCAGGCTGCCACCGATCAGGGTGCTCACACGCTCGCGGATCGAGGCGGCGCGATCCGGATTGCCGGCGGCCTTCTCCTCGATAACACGCTCGATCATCGACTGGGCGAAGGTCACGCCGCAGGCCTTGACGGCCTGCAGGTCGGCCGGTGCCAGGAGATGGGCCTTGCTCGCGTCCGGCTTGCCGGTGCTGTTGGCGGCAATCGCCTCCAGCGTGCCGAGGGCCTTGCCGCTGGCCGCGCGGACGAAATCTGCCGCATCGGCTCGTTCCAGCAGCGCACTCAGCGTCGGCGCATCCGTGGAAGTGATATCGACGAGCGCGCCGTCGCGCAGCGTGACGATGCTCGGCCCGGCGACATCCGGGTTCCAGACGCGGCCGACAAACAGGCCGCCCGAAGCGGCAGCATCGAGGGGGGATTGGGACATGGTGATCTTCCGTCACAGGCGGGGCGGGGAGCGCTCCTGCAGAATGGGATAGCTGCCGTCCTCCTACCCGACGGCTGCCGAAAATCGAGCATATTCATCGGCCGAGAGCAAGTCTGAACAGGCGAAAAGCGGTTCGCACCTGCTGCCCGTCTTCCGCGACCGCAGGCGCGCGCCAGCGGCATTTCGTCATAACTTATAACTATTTAGATACAAAATAACCTTTCTATTTCAGATATTTACAAAAGAGGCAAAAGAGTTTTGCCGCCGATCACGCCTTGACAGGGCCGCTCTTTCGCTATCTGTTTTACCCCGGAGGAGGGTCGGCGCAGGCCGACCTGGAACATTTCCCCCAGGAGGATACAATTGCGATGCTGAGATTTGCCGTCGTCGGGATCGACCATGGGCACACGTTCGATCATGTGAAGGGCTTGCTGGCGGCGGGTGGCGAATTCGTCGGCTATTGCCCGCAGACGAGCGTGCCCGCGATCCGGGAGAATTTCGAGAAGACCTATCCGGATGTCCCGCAGATCGACCGGGAAAGGATCTTTGCCGATGCCTCGATCGACGTGATCTGCATTGCCGCCATCCCGCGCGACCGCGCCGGCCTTGCCATCCGTGCCATGAGGGCGGGCAAGGATGTGATGACCGACAAGCCGGGTGTGACCACCTTCGCCCAGCTCGACGAGGTCAGGCGCACGGTTGCCGAGACCGGCAGGATCTTTTCCATCTGCTTTTCCGAGCGCCATTGCGTGCGCTCCGCCGTCAAGGCCGGCAAGCTGGTGAAGGAAGGGGCGATCGGCAAGGTGATCCAGACGCTCGGCATGGGGCCGCACCGGCTGCAGCTGCCGACGCGGCCGGACTGGTTCTTCGACCCGGAGGCCTTCGGCGGCATCATCGTCGATATCGCCTCGCATCAGGTCGACCAGTTCCTGTTTTATACCGGCTCGACGACGGGCGAGGTGGTCGCAAGCTCGGTCGGCAATTTCGGCATGCCGCAAAAGCCGGATTTCCAGGATTTCGGGGAAGTGCTGCTGCGCTCCGACAAGGGCACGGGTTATATCCGCGTCGACTGGTTCACGCCCGAAGCCTTGCCGACCTGGGGCGACGGCCGCCTGACCATCCTCGGGACCGAGGGATATATCGAGCTGCGCAAATATATCGATATTGCCGGCCGGCCGGGCAAGGATCATCTCTTCCTCGTCAACGGCAAGGAGATGACGCATATCGACTGCAGCGATGAGAAGCTCGACTATTTCGAGGCGTTCGCCGCCGACGTGCGCGACCGCTCCGAAACCGCAATGACGCAGAACCATGTCTATGAGGTCTGCCGCCTCTCGCTCGAGGCACAGACGAAGGCCGTCCGCATCAGTGCCGGCCCTGCCGCAGGCGCCGGCCCTGCCGCAGGCGGTTGAGTGGAAAGACGATGCTGAAATCGTTCGAGCATATCGGTATGACGGTCTGCAATATGGACCGTGCCATCGCCTTCTATTGCGACTTGCTGGGGCTGAAGCTGCATTTGCGCAAGCAGATGCCGGACGGCATGCAGGTCGCCTTCCTCGATGCGGGCGGCGGCATGCTGGAAGTTTTCGCGCCGCCCGGCGGTGCTTCAAGGGCCGTCGATCTTGCGGAGGGAACGGCCGGCGTCAAGCACATCACCTTCCATTTCGAGAATGTCGAGGAAACCTTCGCCCGGCTGGAAGCGGCAGGCGTCGAAATCAAGGAACGGCCGCGCTTTGCCGTCCATTCCGAGATGCTGAACAGGATCAGCTTCGTGTGCGACCCCGATGGTATCATCGTTGAACTCGCAGAGCGGTCTCAAAGCCGGCTTGGCTGACGGCCTCACAGCGCCGGACTGAAAGGAAGAGGGCGCGGCGCGAACCGCGCCCCTTCCGCTTCTATCGGCGTTCGCCCGAAGCCTTCTTCCTGGCTTCGTCATCCATCAACTCATACCACATGGCGTTGAGGACGGCGAAGGCGGCTGCCAGCGGCAGGCCGAGTACCCATGCGAAATACCACATCGTTTCGTCTCCTCAGTAGGCGTGGCTGTTCTTGTCGGTGACGTTCTTCTCATCGACCTTGCCCCACAGAACCTTGTAGACCCAGGCCGTGTAGGCAAAGATGATCGGCAGGAAGATGACCGTGACCACCAGCATGATGAAGAGCGTCTGGTGGCTCGACGACGCATCCCAGACCGTCAGGCTCGATTTCGGATCGAGCGAGGAGGGCAGGATGAACGGGAACATCGACAGGCCGACAGTCGAGATGATGCCCAGGATCGAGAGCTGGCTGAAGAGCAGCGTCACGACCTCGCGCCGCGCCCGCATGGCGATGAAGGCAGCCGCCGCACCCAGGAAGCCGAGGACGGGAGCGGCGATCGTCCAGGGATGGGTGCCGTAATTGTCAAGCCATGCCCCGCCTTCCAGCGACACCGTCTTCAGAAGCGGGTTCGACGGGCCGATCGGACTGATATCACTGGTGATGCGATAACCGCTGACGCCGGCCCAGAGCCAGAGGCCGCCGAGCGCGAAGAGCAGGATGACGACAAGCGCTGCGACGCTGCCGAAGCGGCGGGCGCGATCGGCAACCGGCCCGGTCGCCTTCAGCACCAGCCAGGCGCTGCCATGCATGATGAGCATGGCGACGGACAGGACGCCGCAGAGAAGGGCGTATGGGTTCAGGAGCGCAAAGAACGAGCCTTCATAGAAGATGCGCATGTCGTCGGCGAAGCGGAAGGGAACGCCCTGCAGCACGTTGCCGACGGCAACGCCGAAGATCAGCGACGGCACGAAGCCGCCGACGAAAAGCGCCCAGTCCCAGCCGTTGCGCCAGCGTGCGCTGTCCCGCCTGGAGCGGTACTTGAATCCGACCGGGCGCAGGATGAGCGCAAAGAGGATCGCAAACATCGCCAGATAAAAGCCCGAGAAGGAGACCGCATAGAGCGGCGGCCAGGCGGCGAAAATGGCGCCCCCGCCGAGGATGAGCCAGACCTGGTTGCCTTCCCAGGTCGCGCCGATCGTGTTGATCGCAACCCGGCGCTCCGTATCGGTTTTGGCGACGAAAGGCAGCAGCGTGCCGACGCCGAGGTCGAAACCGTCGGTCGCTGCGAATGCGATCAGGAGCACGCCGAGCAGCACCCACCAGATGATGCGCAGGGTTTCATAGTCGATGAGTTGGTAAAGGATCATGACAGGTCACTCCGCGGCTGGAACGAGGGTTTCGGAGATCAGCTTGGCTTCCGGCTCGTGGTCCGGTTCCGGCCCCTGGCGGATCGCCTTGAGCATCAGGCTCATCTCGATGACGATCAGCGTCGTATAGAGCGCGGCAAAGCCGATGATGGTGAGCAGCACTGCCCAGGCGCCGTGATTGGAGACGGCGACCGCCGTCGGCAGCACGCCTTCGATCACCCAGGGCTGACGGCCGATTTCGGCCACGACCCAGCCGGCCTCGATGGCGATCCAGGGGAGCGGGATGGCGAAGACCGCGATACGCAGCAAGAGCGGATATTTGTCCAGATGCCGGCGGGCCGACAGCCAGAAGAAGGTTGCCGTCAGCACGATGAAGAACATGCCGAGGCCGACCATGATGCGGAACGACCAGAAGAGTGTCGGCACATGCGGGACGGTGTCGCGCGCGGCCTTTGCGATCTGTTCGTCGGTTGCCTGACGCGGGTCGTCGACATAGCGCTTCAGGAGCAGGGCATAACCGAGGTCATGGCCGAGATCCTCGAAGGACGAGCGCACTTCCTGGGCGACCTGGTCCTGGACGGGTGCGGCGCGGATCTGCATCAGCGCGTCATAGGCCTTGATACCGTCGCGGATACGGGTTTCGGCCTGCTGTTCCAGCTTGTCGATGCCCGGGATTTCCGTCGTCAGCGATCGGGTGCCGATAAGGCCCATGACCCAGGGGATATGCACGGCGAAATGCGTTTCGCGCGCTTGCTGGTCCGGGAAGCCGAAGGCGGTGAAGGCGGCCGGCGCCGGCTCCGTCTTCCACATGGCTTCGATCGCGGCGAGTTTCATCTTCTGGTTTTCGGTTGCGAGATAACCGCTTTCGTCACCGAGCACGACGACCGACAGCGCCGAGGCGAGGCCGAAGGAGGCGGCAACCGTCATCGAGCGCTTGGCAAGCTCAATATGCCGGCTCTTGAGCATGTACCAGGCCGAAACGCCGAGCACGAAGATCGAGGCACAGACGTAGCCGGCCGAGACCGTGTGGACGAATTTCGCCTGGGCGACGGGGTTGAAGACCACGTCGAAGAAACTGACGATTTCCATGCGCATGGTCTGCGGGTTCAGCGCGGAACCGACCGGGTTCTGCATCCAGCCATTGGCGATGAGAATCCAGAGCGCGGAAAAATTCGAACCGAGCGCCACCGCCCAGGTGGCGACGAGATGGCCGACTTTCGACAGCTTCTCCCAGCCGAAGAAGAAAAGGCCGACGAAGGTCGCTTCGAGGAAGAAGGCCATCAGGCCCTCGATCGCCAGCGGCGCGCCGAAAATGTCGCCGACATAGTAGCTGTAATAGCTCCAGTTCATGCCGAACTGGAATTCCATGACGATGCCGGTTGCGACGCCGAGCACGAAATTGATGCCGAACAGCGTGCCCCAGAATTTCGTCATCTGCCGCCAGATCTGGCGCCCGGTCATGACATAGGTCGTCTCCATGATGGCAAGCAGCACGGAAAGGCCGAGCGTCAAGGGCACGAACAGGAAGTGATAAAGCGCGGTCAGCGCAAATTGGAAGCGCGATAGCGCAACGATGTCTAGTTCCATTGTCTTTCTCCCACGGTCCCACGCGGTATCAAGAGTTTCCGCATGGCCGGTTGGTCACGCGGGTCAGGCCTGTTCGCTCAATCCGGCCGAAGCCGGTTGAGCGCCTTTTCGAACGCCGCCTCTCCACGGCGCGAAAATTCTGTGATGCGGCCGCCGTCGAGGACGACGATGCGGTCTGCGAGTGCTGCCTCGCGGCGGATATGCGTGGCGATCACCAGCGTCCGGCCTTCTGCTTTCAGCGCGAGGCGATGCAACACGTCGCGGGCGGTGCGGCCATCCAGACCTTCGGTCGGCTCGTCCAGCAGCCAGAGCGGGGTGTCGCGCAGGAAAAGACGCGCGAGCGCCAGCCGGCGCGACTGACCGCCGGAAAGCCCCATGCCGCCTTCGCCGAGCGTCGTGTCGAGGCCCGACGGCAGCGCTTCGACATCGGCGAGCAGCCCGGCGGCGGCAAGCGCATCGCGCAGTTGATCGTCGCCCGCATCGGGGGCGGCAAGCAGCAGGTTGCCGCGCAACGTGTCCTGGAAAAGCTCGGTCCGCTGGGTGAGCAAGGTTGCATCGAGTGCCGCCGCGATGCCGGCTGCCGGCGGCAATTCACCGGCAAGCAGCGAAAGCAGCGTCGATTTGCCGGCGCCGCTCGAACCGACCACGGCAATATGCTCGCCACGGCGCAGTTCGAGCGTCACGTCCAGCAATGCCGGCCTTGCCGCCCGCTCATGCGCAACGGTGATGTTCCGGAGTGCGAAGGCGAGTTCATGCGCCGGAGCCCCTGGTGCGAAATCGGCTTCAGTGGCGGAAAGTCGTGGTGCGATGCGTTTGGCCGCCAGGATCGTCCTGCCGAATTCCATCGCGCCGCGGCGCAAGGCGGCAAAGGGTTCGGTGGCGGCGAAAGCGACGAGCACGCCGAGCGCGGCAACGGGCGCGGTGATCGCGCCTGCCTGCATCAGCACGGCAACGCTCAGCAGCGCCGCAGCCAGAAGCGCGGTGGAGAAAAGGCCGAAGCCGAAGGTCACGCCGGTCTCGATGCGGTTCAGCCGGTCGTCGGCGTTTGCCGCATAGGCATCGGCGGCAACGATCGCCTGCTGTTGTGCGGCAAGACGATCTGCCATGAGAAGATCGGTCTGTCCGGCGACGAGATCGATGGTCCGCGACCGGATGGTTTCGATCCCGTAAGCGCGGCGTCGCGCCGGCTTCAAAGCCGGCCGGCCGGCAGCGAGCGGCAGGCCGAGCCCCGCCAGAACAAGGCAGAACCCGAAGAACAGGCCAAACAGCGGATGCATGAGGCCGAGCGTCACGCTGGCGACAAGTGCCGAGCCGATCGCCACGGCTGCCGGCACGAGAATGCGAAGGTAAAGCGAGTCCAGCGCGTCGATATCCGCGGTCAGCCGGAAGAGCAGCCGGGCAGGCCGGTTGAGAAGCGTACGTGCCGCGCCAGGGGAGGCCCAGCCGCGGAACAGGCGCTCGCGAAGGGCGGCAAGCACGGCGAGCGTCGCATTGTGGGTCGTCAGTCTTTCGCCATAACGCGCAGCCGTGCGCAGGATGGCAAGAAAACGGATGCCGGCCGATGGCGCAAAGACATCGAAGGTCGCGGCGACAGTTGTCGTAAGGCCTGCAAGGGCAGTTGCGGTGATGAACCAGCCCGACAGGCCGAGCAGGGCGATGCCGGTCGTGACGGTTGCGGCCGATAGCGCTGCGCCAAGCAATAGTTCCCTGCGATGCGTCTGCAGGAACAGGCGCAGGACCGGCTTGATATCCTTGAGGAAGGTGGTCATTCGGCAGCCTCCGGAAGGCTTTCGCCATCAAGGCGGATGGCATGGTGCATGCGGGCGGCCAGCAGCGGGTCGTGGGTGGCGACAATCAGCGTGCGGCCCTGCGCGAGGGCGAGCAGGCTCTCGGTGATCTCGGCAGCCGTATCGGCGTCGAGATGCGCGGTCGGCTCGTCGGCGAGGATGATGCGGATATCGGGATCGCAGGCGGCCCGCGCGATCGCAAGGCGCAAAGTCTCGCCGCCGGAGAGGCCGATGCCGCTCTCGCCAAGCGGCCGGTGCCCGTAGGCCCGTGCGACACGGCCAAGCCTTGCAAGATCGAGTGCGCCCGAGATTTCCGTCGCCGTGATGCCGGGCCGTCCCAGCGCAATATTGCCGGCGACGGTCCCCGCGAAAATATGCGGCTTCTGGCCGATCCAGGCCATCTTGCAGCGACCTGTCGCGCTACCGCCGATCAGGATGCGGCCCTCATCGCAGGGCGCCAGGCCGGCGATCAGCGACAGCAAGGTCGATTTGCCGGTACCGCTGGCGCCAAGCAGTGCGGCATGTTCGCCGGCGGCAATTTCGAGATTGAAGCCGGAGAGGATGGGCTGATGATCCGGGCTGTAGCGAAAGCAGACGTTTTCCAGGCGGATATCGAAGGGCTTGTTTGCGGTGGAGGCCCCGGCCGGCTCGCGGTCGGGAAGCGTCATGCCGTCGACAGCAAGCCTTTCCAGCGCCTTCAGCGCGGCCTCGCCCGAAGCGCGGTCATGCCAGACGGCGGAGAGTTCACGCAACGGTTCGAAAAAGGCTGGTGCCAGCAGCAGGACGAACAGGCCCCGCGAAAGGTCAAGCCCACCCGACCAGGCGCCAAAGCGGATTTCGCCAAGCAGGCTGAAGCCGACATAGACGGCGGTCATCGCGACGCCAAGGGCTGAGAAGAGCTCGAGCACGGCGGAAGACAGGAAGGCAATCTTGAGCACCGCCATGGTGCGCATGCGGAGCGACTCCGCCTCGCCGCGCAACCGAAGTGCTGTGGCGTCGACCGCATCGAGCGAACGGATCGTTGCAAGGCCGCGCAGCCGGTCGAGCAGGAAGGCGTTGAGGCCGCCTGTTGCGACAAGCTGCCTTTCGCTCGCAGCCTGGGCACGCCAGCCGATCAGTGCCATGAAGACCGGAATGAGTGGCGCGGCGATCAGCAACACGAGCGCAGCGATCCAGGATATCGGAAAGATGCAGGCGAGGATGACGAGCGGCACGAGGCTCGCCTTCATTCGAGCCGGCTGGAAACGGGAGAGATAGGGCACGATCAGCTCGGCCTGTTCGCCAAGCACGCTGGCAGCTTCACCGGATGCAGGCCGGCCGGCATCGACAGGAGAAAGGCGGGCGAGCAGACGGAGGGCGGTTGCGCGTTTCTGGCTGAGCGCGGCGCGCGCGGCACGAAAGGCAAGGCGGCCGCCAGCCGCATCGAGACAGCTTTTGACGATGCCGAGCAGGAGAATGAAGATCGCCGGCCAGAGAACATCGGCAGGGCCGCCGCCATCGGCCAGCCGCCCGACGGACCATGCGAGCAGACCTGCCTGCGGAATCCAGAGGACCGCCGCAAACGCCTGCAGCATGGCAGCACCGCGCAGGCGGCTTTTCGTGCTGGCCGGCTTGCATGCCTCGTCCCTGTCAGCAGGCGCTTCCGCCTCTTGCCGGTCTCTTGCGTCGAAGAAAGCACTGCCCATGGCGCTAACTCTTGTTCGCAGAATTGGGACGGCGGCGGCCAAGCGAAACGACCCTGTCCTTGGCCTCCAGCAGCTTGGTCACTTTCGCGCCCAGCGAGAGCAGCGTCGCAAGCCTTTCTGTTTCAAGTTGTTTTACGTCTTCATACCAGTGCGTCAGCTGCTCGATGAGCGTGTGCATCTCGCTCATGCGTTCCTGCGCGTGGCGCTCGGCCTCGCTTGCCGGGCGCTGCATGAGGATTTCGCGCAGCATCGAAAGCGTGGGGTCGACCTCGCGCTTCTTGCGCTCCTCGGCAAGCGTTCTGAGGATCAGCCAGACATCGTCTGGCGTCGTGAAGAAGTCGCGCCGGTCATCCGGCTTGTGCCGCAGAAGCACCAGGTTCCAGGCCTGCAACTCGCGAAGGCTCATGGAAACGTTCGAGCGCGATATGCCAAGCGCATCGACGATCTCCTCGGCGCAGAGCGGCGAGGGCGATACGAAAAGAAGAGCGTAGATCTGGCCGACCGTGCGGTTGATGCCCCAGCGGGACCCCATTTCGCCGAAATGCAGGACGAAGGACTGAACGAGAGGCGGAAGGTTCATTATCGTTTCCGTTACGTCTGTGATTTCAGAAATTTCTGAAATCACTATACAGACTTTCGCGTTGACGCGGCAATTGCCCGGCTTGACCTGCGTCAATTTGGATAGGTGTTTCGGCAGTCTGTCTCTTCATAGACCGACGCCGCGTGCCTGGAATTGACTTAAGTCAAATCTCGCAAACAAAAACGCCCGGCGGGTCCGTCGGGCGTTGCGGTTGCAGGGGCGCGGGTCTCAGATGGGGCCGCTCAGGATGCTGGCGCCGGCACCGGCAGCAAGACCGGCTGGGGCGGTCAGGAGTGCGGCAAGCCCAGGCATGCCGCTCTTCAAGACTGGTTTCATTGTGGAATTCCCTCCGTTTTTTCTGGTGCCGCGGCTGCGGGCCCGTCAGTCACGGTTAAAAATCGCGCCACCGTGCCAGTGCGGCGAAATTTCACCGTCGACGAAAAGGGTAGGAATATATAGGAGTTTCAAGCGTTTGCATCATGGGCATATGCCCGGTTGAATGGCGTCTTCACAAGCGCCGTTCAACCGGATTATCAATCGTATTGCGGAGGCGAAAGCTGATGCGTCTCGAGGAGGAGCCTATGACGAATATCGAAAGACCGCTGGCGATCAGCGCGCCGGAACCGCGCACGCTCGATCTGATCTTCAGCGACAAGGCGCGTGCCGAACTCAATGCGAGATACGACATTGTCGAGGCCGATCCTGAAAATATTGCCGGCCTCGGCGACGCTGTTCTCGGCAGCGCGCGCTATATCATCGGTCAGCCGCCGCCTTCGGCGGAAACGCTCGACCGCATGCGGCAACTTCGCGCGATCCTCAATGTGGAGAGCAACCTCCTCAACAACATGCCCTACGAGATCCTCTTCCAGCGCGGCATTCATGTGGTGACGACCGGGCAGGTTTTTGCCGAGCCGGTGGCAGAGATCGGACTGGGCTTCGCACTCAGCCTTGCCCGCGGCATCGTCGATGCCGACGTGGCTTTCCGCGAGGGCCGCGAGCTCTGGGGTGGCGAGGGCAACGCAAGTGCCCGGCTGATAGCGGGTTCCGAGATCGGCATTATCGGTTTCGGTGATCTCGGCAAGGCGCTGCGGCGGGTTCTGTCGGGGTTCCGTGCCAGGATCAGGGTTTTCGATCCCTGGATGCCGCGCTCGATCCTGGAGGAAAACGGTGTGGAGGCCGCGAGCCTCAACGAGGTCTTGGGACAGAGCGATTTCGTCTTCGTCGTTGCCTCCGTCACCAGCGAGAACAGAGGCTTCCTCGGCGCGGACGCGTTCGCCAGCATGCGCAAGGGGGCGGCCTTCATCCTGCTGAGCCGCGCCGATGTCGTGGATTTCGATGCCCTGATGACCGCCGTCGCGTCAGGCCATATCGTCGCGGCAAGCGATGTCTACCCGCAGGAACCGCTGCCCTCGGACCACCCGGTGCGCAGCCTCAAGGGTTTCATCCGTTCGGCCCATCGCGCCGGCGCTCTCGATGTCGCCTTCAAGAAAATGGGCGACATGGTGCTTGAGGATATGGATCTGATGGACCGCGGCCTGCCGCCGATGCGCTGCAAGCGGGCGGAGCGCGAAACGGTGTCCCGCATGCGCTCCAAACCCGTTTCAGTCAATTAAGCGGCGCGCTGGCCGGTGCCCTGGATGGCGGCAAGCTTCCAGTCGGCGCCGGGCCTGCGCACGAAAGTCCAGATCTCCGTGCTTTCGCTCGGGCGACGGTCGTCGCCGGAGACGAGGCGGCCGCTGCTGCGCTCGACCATCGCGTCGATCGAGGAATAGCGCATTGCAAGCGTTGCGTATTCCTGCCCGTTCTCACGCCAGGCTTCGGCAATATCACCCTGCAGCAGCTTGACGTCGGAAACCTGGTTGCGCACGCCGTTGGTGGCGTTCTCGCCGAGTTCTTCGGCAAGATAGGACATGGCTTCCGGCGTCGTCAGGCGGCGCAGCGCGCCGTAATCTTCCGCGCCGTAGGCGGTCTGAACCTTGGTCAGCAATTCCTCGAACTGGTCGAGGTCGGCCTGGGCAAGGCCGATCTCGTCGCTCGGGCGTGCATTGCGCTGCTGGCTGCCGGAGCCCGAACCGATTGCCGGAATGTGGAAAGACGAACCGCCACTGGCCGGCGACATGTTGTAGGATTGCGCTCCGCCATAGCTTTGCGTACCCGTCCCGTAGGACGGCTGGCGCCGATTGGCGAAGAAGCGCATGGCGAGCATGACCGCTCCGAAGATCAGCGCGATCTGCAGCAGCATGCCGAGGAAGCCGAAGCCGCCGCCGAAACCGTGGCCGAGCAGCATGCCGAGCAGACCGCCGGCAAGCAGGCCGCCGATCATCGAACGGCCGAAACCGCCGAAGAGGCCGGGACGCTGCTGGGCATAGCCGGGCTGCTGAGTGTTATAGGGCGCCGTCGTCTGCGGGCGCGGCGTCATCGAGCGTTCGATGGGGGCTGCCGGGGCAGGCGCAGTCTGCGTGACCGGAGGCGCGCTGAAGGTGCGCGTGCCGCGGCTTCCGAAACCGCCAAAGCCGCCGGCGCGGCGCGCATCGGCGTCCCCGATCGAAGCAAAGACGGTAGCGCTCGCAAGAACGGCGATTGCCGCGATCCTGGCAAAACGCGAAACAGCACTGGGCATTCTTTCATCTCCTATCATGCGCTGAACGGCATGTTCGCAGATAATATAGGTATTCTTTCTGCCCTGTGAAGTTGTGCGCCGTTACTGGCAGACATCGACCCATTCGGCCCCGGTGATTTCCGCCAGCCTTTCGGTCGGAATGCGCACCGCGGAATTGGTCGAGCCGGCAGCCGGAACGACCTCGTCGAACTGTTTCAGCGACAAGTCGCAATAGATCGGCAGCGGGGCCGGCAGGCCAAAGGGGCAGACCCCGCCGACCGGGTGGCTCGTCACCGCCAGCACCTCCTCGGCATCCAGCATGCGCCCCTTGCCGCCGAAGCTGTCCTTGAATTTCCTGTTATCGAGACGTGCCGTGCCGCTCGCCACGACCAGCATGGTGCGCTCGCCGACACGGAGGCAGATCGTCTTGGCGATCTGCGCGGGCTCCACGCCATGCGCTTCGGCGGCAAGCGCAACGGTGGAAGAACTGCCGGGTGTTTCGATGATGGTGATGTCGGGGGCATTGGCGGCGAAGAAGGCGCGGACGGATTCGAGGCTCATGAGACAGGATACTTCTGAATGGACAATCGATTTGACGCCGCCTGAGGCGGCGGCGCGGAACTCACGCGTTCGCCGCCCAACTTAATATTTAGATCCAAGAAAATTCAATCGCTTAGTTCGTCGGAAAAAACTTCTGGCCGCCGCGGAAGGCGATCTGGATTGCTCCTGGATTCTAACTCATGGATATTGCTTGAAAAATTGAAGACGCAGCGCCTTCGCCCATGGAGGATAGCCAGTGAGCAAGCCAAACTATCGGGATATCGCCCGCCTGGCAGGCGTGGGAACCGCAACCGTCGAGCGGGTCTTGAACGGTCGCGGCGGCGTTCGTCCCGCACTGGCCGAAAAGGTGATCATCGCCGCGCGCAGGCTCGATTATCCGCGCATACTTCCGGATACGCATCGCGGCCTGCTGCGCATCGAAGTGTTGATGGTCCGTCCCGAGACGACCTTCTACCAGCGGCTTTCCAAAGCGTTCGAACGGATTGCCGCAACCCTGGATCCGCTGGTCGTCGTCCACCGCAGCTTCACCGAAGAAATGAAGCCGGAGGAGATCGCCCGGCGCATCCTGTCGACGGATTTGCCACGCGCCGGTCTCATTCTTGCCGTGCCCAGCAGTCCGGTGATCCGGGCAGCCGTCGAAAAGGTGATCGCTCGAGGCTTGCCGGTCGTTCACGTCGTCACCCGCGCCTCGGATCGTTCAGGAGAGTTTGTCGGCATCGACAATTATGCGGCCGGGCGCACGGCTGCGCTGTTCATCAGCCGTATGGCGCGCCGGCAAGGGCCTGTCGTTGCGATCTGCCATCCGATCTATCAGGTGCATCGCGACCGTATTCGTGGATTTTCCGATTATTTTCTCGAGCATCCAGGCCCCGCCAGCTTCCAATGGCTGGGTTTCGGCCACGATGAGGAGCATATCAGCGCCGAACTCCTGCTCTCGGCTCTGAAAAACTATCCGGATCTCGCCGGCCTCTACAATGCCGGAGGCGCCAATTCCGCATTGATCGACGTGCTGCGGCGTCATGCCCACGATCGCGGTATCTTTTTCGTCGGCCACGAATTGACGGACTATACCCGCAAGGCTCTGCAGGACGGCGTCATGGATGTGGTGCTCGACCAGGCGCCGGAAGCACAGGCCAGGCGATCGCTCGATCTTGTCCTGCGCCGCATCGGTCTGACCGATATCGAGCCGGACCGCGCGCCCATTCGCTTCATCACCATCACCAAGGAAGCCGTTTGATCTGATTTGATCAAGAATGGTTTCGGCGCCACGATGCTCTCCTGCTAGTTTTGAAACATGGAGGAGAGACGGAGCGTGACGCCGGATCGAGCATGCCGGCGCTCTCTTTCAAAAGAACTTGTGCGGAGGGGAGGATAACCGCTTCGCCCGGAGGAGAGTGAAATGGACGACCTGAAATTCGGCACGCGCAACAAGCGCGGCGACTGGGCGCCGAACAGACCTGTCGAAACCGCGCCGCTATTTGCCTTTCCGCCACGGCTGACGGCCGTCCTGAAATGGCTGCCGCATTATTTCTTTCCGTGGAATGCGATTTTTGCCGCATCCGCCGTCGCCTATTGGGCCTGGGTCGTTCCGCCGATGGAGACGATGAGAACCCCAGGTTTCGGCTGGCTTGCCTGGCTCTATGCCGTCAACGCAATCTGCGTCCTGCTCTTCTACGGCGCCTTCGAAGTGCATCTCTACGTGCTGAAGCGGCAGGAGAACCGCTTTAAATATAACGGGAAATTCCCTGCCGAGCAGAAGAACAAGGCCTTCTGGTTCGAAAGCCAGAACGTCGACAATATATTGCGTACCTTCCTTTCGGGTGTGACGATCTGGACGGCAATCGAGGGCGGCATGTTGTGGGCCTATGCCAATGGCTATGCGCCGTGGCTGAGCTTTGCCGAACGTCCCTGGACGCTTGCGATCGTCGCGCTGATCGTGCCGCTCATTCACGAATTCCACTTCTTCTGCATTCACCGGCTCATCCACACGCCGTTCCTCTACAGGTGGGTGCATTCCGTCCACCACAACTCGGTCAACCCGTCGCCCTGGTCGTCGCTCTCGATGCATCCGGTCGAACATCTGCTCTATCTCGGAACCGCCTTCTATCACCTGGTCCTGCCGTCCAACCCGATCCTCATGCTCTATCAGCTTCACTATGCAGGCTTTGGCGCCATTCCCGGTCATGTCGGCTTCGACAAGATCGAGGTCGGCGAAGACAGGCTGGTGGATAGCCACGCCTACGCGCATTACCTGCATCACAAATATTTCGAGGTGAACTACGGCGATGCGCTGATCCCGCTCGATAAGTGGTTCGGAACCTGGCACGACGGCTCGCCCGAAGGGGAGGCCCGCATGCAGGCGCGCTACCGCCGCCGCAAGGAAAGGCTTGCGGCCCGCAAGGCCGGCCGGGAGATCAAGGAGGCGGCCGAATGAGCTGGATCACCGCCTGCAAACTCGACGATATCGAACAGGAGGGCGCCATTCGTTTCGACCACGGCAGCCGCACCTATGCCATCTACCGCGGTCCCGACGACAGCGTCTATTGCACCGCCGGCCTCTGTACCCATGAGGCGATCCACCTCGCCGAAGGTCTGGTCATGGATTTCGAAGTGGAATGTCCCAAACATTCCGGCGCCTTCGACTATCGCACCGGCGAAACCCTCAGACTTCCGGCCTGCGAGAATCTGAAGACCTATCCCGCCGAAGTCATCGACGGGGAAGTCCGCGTGGCTCTCGCCTGAGCCTGCACAAGCTGCGGGCCCTGGTGGCCTCCGGAATGCTTCGGGTGGCCCGGCACCCAATGGGAGGAAATCATGAAGTCATTCTGCGTGGCGGCCATCCTGGCCGCCCTGACGGCGAGTGCTGCCTCGGCCGAAACGATCGGCGTGTCGATGCAGAGCTTCGACAACAATTTCCAGACGCTGCTGCGTGAGGGCCTGAGTGCAAGAGCATCCAAGGCGGGGGGCGTTACGCTGCAGATCGAGGATGCTCAGACCGACGTCTCCAGGCAGCTCAATCAGGTGAATAATTTCATCGCCGCAGGTGTGGATGCCATCATCGTGACGCTTGCCGATACATCGGCCGCACCAGGTATCAGCGAGGCGGCGGAGAAGGCCGGCATTCCGCTCGTCTATCTCAACCTGCAGCCCGACAATATCGACAGATTGCCCGCCAAGCAGGCCTATGTCGGCTCGAAGGAAACCGACTCCGGACGGCTGGGGGCCGAAGCCGCCTGCGAAATCCTGAAGAGGAACGGAAAGGCCGGCGATGCGCAGGCCTATATCCTGATGGGTGATCTTGCGCATCAGGCTTCACGCGACCGCACCTCTTCCGTCAAGGAAACGCTTGCCGCAGGCGATTGCAAGGGTGTCACGATCGCCGACGAGCAATCGGCCGCCTGGACACGTACCAATGCCATGGACCTGACCACCAACTGGATTACCGCCGGCCGTCCGATCGATGCGATCTTTGCCAACAATGACGAAATGGCGATCGGCGCGATCCAGGCGCTGAAGGCGGCGGGTGTTTCGATGGACAGCGTCGTGGTCGTCGGTATCGACGCGACGCAGGACGGCCTGGCGGCTATGGCGAATGGCGATCTGGATGTCACCGTGTTCCAGAACGCAAGGGGACAGTCCGCAAGCGCACTGGATGCGGCGGTGGCCCTGGTCCGCGGTCATAGTGTCGACAAGCAGGTCATGGTGCCCTTCGAACTCGTGACGCCGGCCAATATGGCAGATTACGCCCACCAGAACTGATCCTCCCCCGGCCGGCGTCTCCTCCTCACGAGCGCCGGCCCCTTTTTCATGGAGAGTTTTATGAGCGGCATTGTCATCATCGGCGCCGGAGAATGCGGTACACGTGCGGCATTCGCCTTGCGGGAGGCCGGATATTCCGGAACGATAGTCCTGGTCGGCGCAGAACCGCATCTGCCATACGAACGACCGCCCTTGTCGAAGCCGATGGATGGCACGGTGCAGATGAAGCTGATCTGTACCGACGATGCGCTGGCCGCCGCCGGTATCGACTATCGCAGGGGAGTGTCGGCCGCGACGCTGGATGTCGACGCCGCTACCGTCATCTTGAGCGACGGTCGGCCCCTGACCTATGAGAAGCTGTTGCTGGCCACCGGTGCGCGCCCGAGGAAGCTTGCCTGTCCGGGCGCCGAGCGCACGCTCGACTTTCGCACTCATGCCGATGCCGAGACAATCTTCGCCAATGTCCGGGCAGGCGGAAGTGCCGCCATTATCGGCGCTGGTCTGATCGGTATGGAACTCGCGTCCGTCCTTCGCGGCAGGGATGTTGCGGTCAGCATCATTGAAGCTGCCCCCAAACCGCTGGGGCGTGCCGTTCCGCCGCGCTTTGCAGAGGGATTGCATGCCAGACACGTCTCTGAGGGCGTGAGCTTCCATCTGGATCGCGGTGTCGTCGCTATTGATGACGACGGCGTCCTTCTGCATGACGGCAGCAGGGTCCAGGCACAACTCGTCGTCAGCGCCATTGGTGTCGTGCCCGAGATCGCGCTGGCGCAGCAAGCCGGGCTGGCGACGGGCAATGGTATCCTGACGGATGCCTGTCTTCGCACCAGCGCAGCCGATATCTTCGCGGCAGGCGATTGCGCGGCTGTAAGCCAACCGGGCGGAGGCCATGTCCGCTTTGAAAGCTGGAGGAATGCAAGAGATCAGGCAGCGACTGCCGCGCGGAACATGCTCGGCGCGGCCGAGCCCTTCGCCGCCATTCCCTGGTTCTGGTCCGATCAATATGATCTCGGCCTGCAGGTGGTCGGGCTGCCGCAACCGTTCCATCGCAGTATCGTCCGTTCGTCCGGCGACAAGGAGATCGCGTTCTATCTGGAGGACGGGCGCCTTGTGGCGGCCGCCGGCCTTGGTGTGGGCAGCGCCGTGGCCAAGGATATCAAGCTTGCGGAAATGCTGGTTGCCGCCGGGGTCACTCCCGATCTTGCCGCTCTTGCCGATCCTGACGCAAACCTCAAGGTGCTGCTGAAGAGCGTGCGGGCGGCATGATGCAGAAGCTCCTGATATTTCAGTCGCTTTGGGCCATGGAGCGCCGACAGGCCGACGGATATGAGCGCAGCCTCGACGAGAATATCGCGATGATTTCGGAAGCTGGCTTCGATGGCGTCAGTGCCCACTATACGAACCGGGCCGACGTCGTGAGGCTCAACGACGCTCTCCGCGGTACTGGGTTGAAGATCGAAGGCATATGTTTTCCCCGCGGCATCGAAGATCTGCGGCTGCCCCTGGAGCTTGCCGCGGAATTTCCGGTCAGCCATATCGGCCTGCAGCCGGATATCCGTCTGCGCCGCGTCGAGGATTGTCTGCCGATCCTGGATGGCTGGATGCAGCTTGCCGATGATGCCGGCGTACCCGTCTTCATCGAAACCCATCGCGGCAGGATGACGACGGACCTCTTCTTCACCCTGGACCTGCTGGACCGACGGCCGGACCTGCCGCTGCTGGCCGATCTCTCGCATTTTACGGTCGCACGCGAGTTTGCCTGTCCTGCCGATCCCGTAACGGATGCCCTGATCCGTCGCATCCTGCACAATGCCCATGCCTTCCATGGCAGGGTCGCGTCGAGCGAACAGGTGCAAATCGAAATCTCGTTTCCGCACCATCGGCCCTGGGTCGATCTCTTCCTGCAATGGTGGGACTGCGGCATGCGCGACTGGCGCAGTCGCGCGACTTCGAATGCCGAACTGGTCTTCACCTGCGAACTTGGGCCGCAGCCCTACGCGATCACCGGGCGAGACGGCAACGACACGACCGATCGATGGGCCGAGGCACTATCGCTTCGGCAGATGCTCCGCGATCTCTGGGACGGGATATGACCGTCATGGCCGCCTCGGCTGCAAACCGGCAGGAGTGATCTCATTCTGACATTTAAATCACCCCTGCCTGGCAAGTTGCAGGCGGCTGGACCTACTCATCGGACAAAGCGAGATCACGGCGCAGCCACGAGGGGAAAGCGTCAATATTGTTCACCGCGCGACGACGTTTCCACCGGGCAACAATGGTTGCGACGAGGATCTGTCGAAAGCTGAAGCGTGAGCAAAGTTCGCTCATGGATGCCGCCAGGCTCTCGCCGGCGTATTGATTGTTCATGATCGTCTGCGGCCAGGATCCTGAACCGCCCTTCTTTCAAGCTGAGACTGCGCAACGCGACGGCGCGGACGTTACGCGCCCGGACGCTGCGTGCGAAACGGGTGCCATCTTCGGATGGTGAAGCCTGAAAGGTCTCGGATCTAATCGAGAGGAAGGAGCTTCGAAAGCCTATGCCAAAGAGGCGTTGGATGAAGAAATATCTGTCATTGCACGCCTCCATTGTTGAAAACTCTGGCGCAATTATTAGCCGATTGCGAAAATGCAGGCAAGAGCGCGGATTTCTGGTTCTTCGACAAGTTCGATGGCCAAGCCGTGGTGCCGGACGTTGCGCCAGCAGCTTTGGATGTCGATTCCGACCGGCAGTTGGCACTGCATTTCCATCGGCAATTGACCGCGCCGCGAACATCGTCATAATAATTTTGCACACGTGCTCAATTTTGTCATTCGGTCGTTACGTTCGCCCCCTAGAGCGGGACACGCCACGTTTTCGTGGGGCTTTCGAAACGGCCGTCAACACCAGTGATGACCCGTCAAGAGGCCTCACACTGCTCTTCTGGGGAGATGAAGAAAATGACTCTTTTGCCGACACTGAAGTCCCTTACCGTCGCAGCCGCCATCCTGGCTTCGACCTCTGTTTTTGCGCTTGCCAAGGACGTCCACATCAGCGTCTGGGCCGGCGGTACCGGTCCGAACGACGTCTATCGCCTCGATGCCATCGACATCGCTGCCCGTCAGCTCGAGCGCGAAGCGGCGCTGAAGGGCGAAGATTTGAAGATCATCGTTGAAAAGACCCCTTACTCGGGCTGGGACGATTTCAAGCAGGCGCTCACGCTTGCTGCCGAAGCCAAGAAGGCTCCGAACATCGTCGTCAGCGGCCATGAAGATATCGCTCCGTGGTCGCAGGCCGGCCTCATCGTTCCGGTCGAAGATTATGTCGACCTCGACTCCTGGCCGCTCAACGACATCTACGAAAACCTGATGCAGATCGCCTCCTACAATGGCTCGGTCTACGGCATCCCGCAGGACGCGGAATCCCGCCCGATGCTGTTCTGGAAGCCGCACATGAAGGCGATCGGCTACAGCGATGCTGATCTCGACGCCCTGCCGCAGAGCGTCAAGGACGGCAAGTACACGATGAAGAACCTGCTCGAAGACGCCAAGAAGATGCAGGACAAGGGCCTCGTGCAGCCCGGCTACGGCTTTTATCCGCGCGCCAGCAACGGTCCGGATTACTGGCAGTTCTACACGTCCTTCGGCGGTGTGATGGAAGAAAACGGCAAGCTCGTTTTCGACAAGGCTGCGATGAAGCGCACCTATCAGTTCTTCGCCGATGCCGTCGCTTCGGGCGTTACCAAGAAGAACCACATCGGCATGCCGGGCGACCAGTGGTGGAAGGAAATCTCCAGCGGCAAGGCCGGCATCTGGGACGCCGGCACCTGGCATTATGCCCGCATGGTCAACCAGGAGGGCCTGAAGGACTTCTTCGGCAACATCGTCTTCACGCTGATCCCGGCCGGGGAAGGCGGCAAGGCCAACACGCTGACGCATCCGCTCGTCTATCTGCTGACGGCCGGCCACAGCGATGAAGATACGCAGGTCGCCGCCCAGCTGATCACGATCGCTTCCGAGCCGCGCATCAATGCGCTGCATGCGGTCAAGTCGGCTCACCTTGGTGTCTCCAAGTCCGAAGCAGCCGTCGATTTCTACGCCGCCGACCGCTGGACGCGCGAAGCCACCGAGCGCCTGCTGCCCTACGCCAATGCGATGCCGAACAATTCCGATTTCGGCACCTATTGGAACATCATGTGGAAGAACCTTGAAGCATCCTGGACCGGCGCCAAGGCGGTCGATGCTGCTGTCAACGATGCCGAGAGCGAGCTGAAGAGCACGCTCGGCGACAAGATCGTCATCCGCTAAGATCGACGCACCCTGCCGGGAGGCGGCCCCTATGCCGCCTCCCGGTCCGTCGTCCAAGAGGGGACTTCCATGAAATCGTCCAGAACGCTCGGGCTGGTGATGATTGCGCCCGCGGCGATCATGATCATCCTGTTCTTCCTTCTGCCGGTCGTTCTGACGGCCGTCTTCTCGATGACGAACATGACGACCGCCACCGGCATTTCCGGCGGCGTCTATCAGGTCGCGCCGAATTCGCTGATTACGCTCGAATCCTCCATGCCCGATATTGCCGATCAGCTCGGCGAGCCGCGCTACACGATCGACGAAGACGGCCTGAAAGCCGTCGAGGCCCTCAATCTTTCCTCCGGCATCGTCTCGGAACTGCGCGAAAAGCATCTGAAAGAGGTTTTTCCGTCGCGCCGTGAAATCGAGCGCATGATCAAGGACCTGAAGGACCGTCCCTCGACGCGCGAGGTCAAGCAGATCTCCGACCAGTTCAACCGCTCGGTCGTCAACGCACGCTTCGACAGCAAGGAGCAGCTCTTTTCCGCGCTCGATACGCTTGGCTTCAAGCTCACGCAGGAGCAGAAGGAGGCCGTCGCAACGGCGACCTATACCGGCTGGGTCTGGACATCGGACAATTTCTCGCGCATGGCCTCTTCGCCGGATATGGCCCGCGTTCTCCTCAATACCGTGCTTTATGTCGCGCTGGTGCTGATGATCTTCAATGTCAGTTATGCGTTGCTGCTTGCCATCTGGACACATTACATGCCGGCGGCACCCGCTTCCTTCTTCCGCGGCGTCTGGCTGCTGCCGCGCATCACGCCCGTCGTCATCTACGTGATGCTGTGGAAATGGCTTGCCTGGGACACCGGCTTCATTTCCACGCTGATGGGCAAGTTCGGCTACCCGCCGAAAAATTACCTTCTCGATAACGCCTACAACGCCTGGGTCTTCGTCGTGATGATCAACGGCTTCATCGGTGCCTCGATGGGAATGCTGGTGTTCTCCTCGGCAATGAAGGCCATTCCGAAGAGCCAGTTCTATGCGAGCGAGGTCGATGGCGCGTCGCGCTGGCAGCAGATCCGCTACATCATCCTGCCGCAGATGCGCTGGCCGATCCTTTTCGTCACCTGCTACCAGACACTTTCGCTGCTTGCTTCCTTCAACGAAACCCTGCTTTCGACCAACGGCGGCCCCGGAAAGGCAACGGAGATCTGGGCGCTCGCCGCCTATCATACGGCGCTCAACAACTACGCCGGCAATCTCGAATATGGGCTGGGTGCCGCCATGGCCCTCGTGCTGGTGGTCATCGGCGTGACACTGTCGCTGATCTATCTGCGCATTTTCAACTACGGCACGCTTGTTTCCAAGCCGCTGATCGAGGACTGACCATGGCCGAAAAAGCGCAACCTTCCGCGAATTTCAGCAGCTGGCCGGTCGTTGCCGCGCTGATGGTCGTCAGCCTGCCGCTGCTTCTGATGTACGCTTACTTCTTCCTCGACACGGTGACGGTGAAGGAAGCCGGCTCACTCATCCCTTCCGGCTTCACCCTCCAGCCATGGCGCTTCCTGTGGCAGACAACGGAAGGCAAGCCGAATATCTGGGTCGTTACGATCAATACCTTGGTCTTTGCCGCCTGCACGACGAGCGTCGTCGTCATCGTCTCGTCGATGGCCGGTTATGTGCTGTCGCGGCTCAACGTGCCGGCGCGCGGCTTTTTCCTGGCCGGCGTCATGGTGCTGCACGCGTTTCCGTCGGTGACGCTGATCATCGCCATCTTCATCGTGCTGCAGATGATCGGCCTCTATAATTCGCTGATCGGCGTGATCCTGGTGAAGGCGGCCATCGACCTGCCGCTCGGCATCTGGCTGATGAAGGGCTTTTACGACACGGTGCCGTGGGAAATCGAGATGGCCGGCGTCGTCGACGGTGCCTCGCGCTTTCGCGTCTGGCGCAGCCTCGTGCTGCCGCAGGTCGGGCCGGGCATCATGGCGCTCGCGCTCTTCTCGTTCCTGTCCGGCTGGGGCGAATATATCCTGCCGCAGGTGCTGGCGCCCGGCAATCAGGTGCAGGTGCTCTCGGTCTATCTCGCCGGCTTCCTTGGCGACGACAACAACTATGATTTCAATATGTTCAAGGCGGTCGGCGTGTTCTACGTCATCCCGGTCATGATCGTCTACGCACTCTTCCACAAATATCTCATGAACATCTATGGCGGCGGGAGCAAAGGCTGATGCGCATCCTCCTCGACAATTTTTCGAAGAGCTTCGGTTCCACCAAGGTCATCGAGAACATGAAGCTCGAAGTCGGCAGCGGCGAAATGCTGGCGCTGCTCGGCCCCTCCGGTTGCGGCAAGTCGACGACGCTGTTTGCCATCTGCGGCATCCATCGCCCGACGGGCGGGCGCATTCTCTTCGGCGATCGCGACGTGACCGACCTGCCGAGCCAGATGCGCAATGTCGGCGTCGTCTTCCAGTCCTACGCGCTTTATCCGCACATGACGGTTGCGGAAAACATCGGCTTTCCGCTGAAGGTGAAGGGCGTCGGTGCAACCGAGATCCGCAAGGAGGTCGAGCGTATTTCCGGCCTTGTGCAGATCGGCAACCTGATGGAGCGCCGGCCGGCACAGCTTTCGGGCGGCCAGCAGCAGCGCGTGGCGCTTGCTCGGGCGCTCATTCGCAAGCCGGATGTGCTGCTGCTCGACGAGCCGCTCGCCAATCTCGACGCCAAGCTTCGTCTCGAAATGCGATCGGAAATCCGCCGCATCCAGCGCGAGACCGGTATCACTGCTGTTCTCGTGACCCACGATCAGGTGGAGGCGATGAGCATGTGCGACCGCATTGCCATTATGAAGGAAGGCGAGATCGTGCAGGTCGCCACGCCGGCGGAAATGTACAACGACCCGCGCACCTCCTTCGTCGCCGGCTTCCTCGGCAATCCGCCGATCACTTTTTTGCGCGGCGTGATGAAGGACGGCGCCTTTGCGATGCCGGAAAGCGAAATCCGCGTGCCGGTCTCGGTCAAGGCTGCGGAAGGCACCAGGCTCACGCTCGGCGTGCGCCCCGAACATTTCAACCCGGCCGGCGATATCACTGTTTGCGGCAAGGTCACGTTCGCCGAAACGCAGGGCCGAGAGAACCTTTACGACGTGCAGCTCGCCGGTGGGTCGCTGCTGCGCTCCATCCAGCCGGTTCGCAACGACATCACCGTCGGCGATGAGGTGAAGTGGGCAATCGACAGCAAGGGTGTGTTCGTCTTCGACGAGGAAGGCCGGAGGCTTTGAGCGATGCGTGATTTCTCATCCTTCTTCGAACGTTACGGCTGGCCTTCCGACAAGGGAAGCCTGCCGTTCTGCATCGGCCATCGCGGCGCCAGCGGCCATGAGCGCGAAAACACGCTGGAAGCCTTCCAGCGCGCGGCCGAACTCGGTGCGGAAATGTGGGAGCTCGATACGCAACTGACCAGAGATGGCGTGGTCGTCGTTTCCCATGACGATCATCTCGAACGCGTCTTCGGCGTCAACAGGCGCATTTCCGAGATGACGGCAGCCGAGCTTGCTGCCCTCGACGGCGTGAACGTTCCCACGTTCGAGGCGGTTGCAGCCCTCGGGCGGCGCACCAATACCGGTCTCTACATCGAACTCAAGGCGCCGGGCACCGGGCTTCTGTGCTGGAAGCATCTTGCCGAGAAAAACCAACGCTTTGCCTGCCTCGGCTCCTTCGATACCGCGCAGGTGCGCGAACTTCGCGAGGCGGGCTGCGACTACCCGCTCTCCGTCCTGATCCGTGTCGGCCACGATCCGCATGCGGCAGGCGACGAAGCCGGCGCCGACATCCTGCACCTTTGCTGGGAGCGGGCCGGCGAACGGCCGCAGGATCTGGTCAGCCAGGCGCTGATGCAGCGGGCCTTTGGCGAAGGGCGTGAGATCGTGCTGTGGCACGAGGAGCGGCCGGCCATTCTTTCCGACATCATGAAGCTTCCGGTGCTCGGCATCTGTACGGACCTGCCCGATCTGATGCGCCCGGCCGCCAGGGACGAGAGACATGGCAGATAGGGATAACAAGGGACCGAGAAAGGTCACGTCCTTCGACGTGGCGCGCGTGGCGGGCGTTTCGCGCGCGGCCGTGTCTCGTGCCTTCACGCCCGATGCCAGCGTCTCGCCGAAGACGCGCGAAAAGGTCTATCAGGCGGCCAAGGAGCTCGGCTACCGGGTGAACTATCTGGCCCGCAGCCTCACCAACAAGCGCTCCGACCTCGTCGGGCTTGTCGCGGCCGGCCTCGATAACCCGTTCCGCACGTTGCAGATCGAGAACCTGGCACGGGTGCTGATTGCCCGCAATTTCCGCCCCATTCTGCTGCCGACCTCGAAGGAGGCGGACACCTCGACCGTCATCGGCCAGCTCCTGCACTATGCCGTCTCCGGCGTCATCGTCACATCGGATGCGCCGCCGACGGAGATCTGCGAGCAGTGTGCTGCCGAAGGTGTGCCGATCGTGCTGATCAACAAGGGCGACGATATTCCCTTTGTCGACCGCATCATTTCCGACGATCGCATGGCGGGTCACCTTGCCGCCACGCATCTGATCGAAAGCGGCGTGACGGCGCCGGCGGTCATGGCAGCGCCCTCCATTTCCTACACGGCAAGGCGGCGCAGCGAGGCCTTCATGGCGGCCTGTCGTCAGTTCGGCCTCGAACCGCGGATGATCGAGGTAAGGGTCAACGACTACCGGAACGGCTATGACGCAGCCGCCGGTCTTGCCACGCTCGACATCGACGGTCTGTTTTGCGCCAACGACTACATGGCTTGCGGCGTGATCGACCGCATCATGAAAGGGCTTGGCCGTGAGGATCAGCCGCCGCTGCGCGTCATCGGCCATGACGACATCCCCCAGGCCAGCTGGGCGGCCTACGACCTTACGACCATCCGCCAGCCTTGCGATTTGCAGGCCGAGCAGACGGTCGATCTGCTGATGACCAGGATGGCCGAACCGGATATGACGGCCCGCGTCGAATTTACCCCCGTGACGCTGATTAGAAGAAGGACTGCCTGATGAATTCCGCATTTGATGCCTCTGCTCTGACCGCGCGGACGGAGGTCGCAATCGACGTGGCCCGCAAGGTAGGACGCGAGGCCGCGCGCTTCAGGCGCGAAGGAAAGCCGGGAGCGCTGAACGTCGAGAACAAGGGATTGCAGGATTTCGTCACCGTCGCAGACAGGCGGGCGGAGCAGACGATCCGCGAGGGGCTGCTGGCGCGCTTTCCCGAAGATACATTCATGGGCGAGGAAACCGGCGGACAGTCCGGTTCGGCCGGTACCTGGGTCGTCGATCCCATCGACGGCACGACCAACTATATCCGCGGATTCCGCCATTGGGGCGTTTCCATCGCCTTTGTTGTCGATGGCAAGGTGGAGGTCGGCGTGGTCTATGATGCGGCCAATGATCAGGTCTTTTCCGCGATCCGCGGCCAAGGCGCCTTCAAGGAAGGTGAGCCGATCCATGCGGCCCTGACGACCGATCCCGCCAACGCGATCGTCGTCCTCGGCCATTCGCGCAAGACGAGCTTTGACGACTATGCGGCGCTTTCCAAGCGGCTTTATGAGCGCGGTATGGATTATCGCCGCATGGGGGCAGCGGCAGTCGATCTCGTGCGCGTGGCGGAAGGCGTCTCCGACCTCTTTTACGAACGGCATCTCAATGCCTGGGACATGCTTGCCGGGGCGCTGATTGCCTCGGAGGCCGGTGCGAAGGTCGCCATTCCACCGGTCGACACGCTGCTGGAGGATGGCGGCCCTGTCATTGCCCATTCACCCGGCCTGGCGGAAGAATTCGCTTTTCTCGTCGAGTTCGAAGGCCTGGCGGGCTAATCAGCCCGCCATTCGCCTCAGCCACGCGCGCTCGGTCGCAGGCGCTTCGTCCGTCGTGATCTGATCGGGCTTCAGCGCCATCAGCGCCGAGAAATTCGCCCATTCGGTATCGTTGAAGCCGCCATCGGGATCCTTCAGCGTGAAGGTCCAGGCATCGACCCGCTTGCCCTCGCTGTGGCAGAGCGCGATCATATCGAGGCCGGCCTTTGCGGCATCGAGCAGCATCGGCCAGTAAAGGTAGATTGTTTCCGGCTCCGTCGGGCCGTGAAGATCGGCGAGCAATTCCTTTTCGACTGCATTCCAGCCTCCTGCCTTGCAGATATTGCCCAGCTTGTCGCTCGGGTCGATACCGCGGCGCAGATGCGGCAGCTTTTCCTTGACGGCCAGGATCAACTCCTGACTTCCGGCGCTGACGATGACGGAGGCGGAAATCCGTTGCAGGTGTTCAGCAAGATGGGCGATCCCCTTTTCGCCGATCGCTTCGTAATCGTCCTTCATGTCGAACTGCAGCAACGCGTCCGGATGGGCCGATTGCAGCATGGCGGCCAGATCCTCGCTGGTGAGAAGCGGACGATCGCCGTCCTTCATGCGCAGATCGCGCAGTTCCGCCAGGCTCTTTTGAGCAATGATGCCGTGCCCGGACGTCTCGCCTTCCAGATCCTTGTCATGCAGCACGACGAAGCCGCCATCGGCGCGCACACGCAGGTCGAGTTCCATCGATGCGCCGGCTTTGAAGCCTTCCGCCATCACCTCCGCCGAAAACAGCGGATCGGCCCTGCGCCGGCGCAGCCGGTGCCATTTCAGCAAGGTCGTATGGTTCTCGAACATTATCTGAAGTCCGCGCGCATCGCTCATTCCGTCGTCCTCGATCTCTTCCTGTCGATCTCTTCGTGCATCGGAAAGGTTCGATTCTCAAGGGCGAGCGTCGGACTGGCCCTGATCTCCCGCGGCGGCTTCTCCTTGACCGTGCAATGCCTTTTTAGGAGCCGGTCCTCCGGTAGTATCTGAACGCGGCACGCTGGCGTAAATTAGAATAGTAATTTTGTAGACAATATTTCCTGACCCGGAAATCCGTGCGAAGATCATGGCCCGGTTTTCCAGGAGGTGACGTATGTTTGCGGCATTCAGAACTTTCTTTGCGAAGCTTCTCCGAAGCCGTGGCCAGCCGCTGTTCGAAACTGCCGACGGCGCGCCGAAAGAGGATTCCGAAAGCCGTTTGCGCAGCCTGCGCGAGGAGGAATTGTTCTTCTGGCAGCCGGTGCCGAACTCCTGGTACTGAGCAGTTAGCTGCTGTAGATCCTCACGACAGCTTCCGACGCGGCGCCGATATTCGCAGGCAGGCCGGCCCGGCCAAGCGCGGCGCCGTAGGCCGCGACATTTGCGAGCACGCTCTGGAAGTTTGCCCGCGGCCCCGTGTGGTTGAGACGCACAAGGTGAGACGAGCCCGTCCCGACACCGGGCGACAGGTCGATGCCCAGTGCCGCCGCAAAACCGGTTATGGAGCTGGCCTCAATTCCTGACGGCGGGGAAACTGCCGTCACGAGGTTCGATGCGTGTTCGCCCGGCACCCAAAGGCTGGCGCCCAGCGCGGCAAGGCCGGCCCGGCTTGCCGAGGCGGCTCGCTCATGACGGGCGACGATCTGCCCGAGACCCTCCGCCTCGACCCGGTCGAGGGCAGCTTCCAGCGCAAAGAATTCAAGCGGCGCCGGTGTCCCCGGCAGCGCGCCGCCGGCATCCGCCCAGGCCTTCAGGTCGGCCAGCGACAGGATGGAATCATGCGGCGCCTCGTCGTGGAGGATGAGTTCCCAGGCCCGCCGGCTGACCGACAGAGCAGAAATGCCTGCCGGCCCGCCAAGCGCCTTCTGCGGACCGATGACGGCGATGTCGATGTCCAGCGCATCGACATCGAGCGCGTGGCCGCCGACGGAAGCGACGGCATCGACTATCGTCAGGATGCCCCGTGCCGCTGCGAGAGCGACGATCTGAGGCAGTGGATTGAGGATTCCGCTTGCCGATTCCGCGTGGACGAGCACCAGCACGCTGACTGCAGGGTTGGCGTCCAGCGCAACGGCGATTGCCCCGGCCTCGATGGGTCGGCCGGGCTGGGCGACGAGATCAATGACGTCGGCCCCGCCGCGCCGCAGCCATTGCCCGAACCAGCTGCCATAGGGGCTGGTGACGACGTTCAGCGCGGAAAGGCCCGGTCTGGCAAGGCTGGTCGCAACGGCCTCGAGCGCCACCACGGCCTCGGCCTGCACCAGCAGAACGTCGTTATCCGTCTTCAGGATCGCACCGATGCGGCGGGCGAGAGCGGCGTAACGTTCGGCCGGATAGACCGGCGCACCATAGAGCGGGTTCCAGGCGACTTCGGTCATGGGAAGCTCCTTCAGACGGATTCGGTTACAAGACGCGGCACGGCCGCGACGAGCCGGCGCGCCGCATCGGATTGCGGCGCATTGACGACATCTGCCGCCGGCCCTTCCTCGACGATACGGCCGGCATCCATGACCGCGATGCGGTGCGAGATTGCGCGCACGACCGCGAGGTCGTGGGATATGAAGAGATAGGCGAGGCCGCGCTCGCGCTGCAACTCGACCAGCAATTCCAGAATGCGGCCGCGAACGGTCACGTCGAGCGCCGAGACGGCTTCGTCCAGCACCAGCAGTGACGGCCGCGTCGCAATGGCACGGGCAATGGCGACGCGCTGGCGTTGCCCGCCCGACAGCGTACGGACCGGGCGGGAGGCGAAGGCCGGGGGCAGGCCGACGCGCTCCAGCAGCGTGGCAATTTCCGCCGGCCGCCGGTCCCTGTCAGCAATGGCGTGAATCCGCAACGGGTTGTCGAGAACCGAGGCGACCGATGCCAGCGGATTGAAGGCGCCGAGCGGATCCTGAAAGACCATTTGCATACGCGCACGGCTGCGCCGGAGTGCGGCTCCGCGAAGTGCACGCCAATCTTGTCCTGCAAAGCGGATGGAGCCGGAATCGGGTTCCAGCAGGCGCAGAAGCACGCGTGACAACGTCGATTTTCCGCTGCCCGAGGCGCCGACCAATCCCAAGGTTTCACCGGAACCTATCGCCAAGGAGACATTGTCGAGGGCGGCGATCTGCCGGCCGGCGCTGGAATAGGCCTTTGTAAGCGCATCGACGCTCAGAAGCACGGTCACGGCGCCACCTTCGCAATCAGCGGCGGTGTGGAGAGATCGCGATGGCTGGAGATCAGCGCCGCGGTATAGGCGTCGGCTGGCGAGGATAGCACCGACCGAACGGGACCGGCCTCCAGCAGTTCTCCGGCGCGGAAGACGGCAACACGATCGACGAAGCCGGAGGCGAGCGCGATATCATGGGTAATGAAGAGCAGCGTCATGCCTTCTTCGCGCACCAGCCCGTTGAGAAGTTTGACGATCTCCGCCTGGACCACGACATCGAGCGCGCTGGTTGCCTCATCGGCGATCAGCAGGGCGGGTTTGGCTGCAATCGCCGCCGCGATCGCCACGCGCTGCCGCTGGCCGCCCGAGAGTTGGTGCGGGAAGGCGCGCATGGCGTTCGTCGGCTGCGGCAGGCGTACCCGTTCCAGAAGCTCTTCGGCGTGGGCGAGGGCCTGCCGCCAGTTCAGGCCGAGATGCTGTCGGGCGCTCTCGGCGATCTGCTCGCCGATCGTCAGCACCGGATTGAGACTGGTGCCGGGATCCTGAAGAACAAGACCGAAATCGCGGCCGGGCAGCGGAGCGTGGCCGAGCGCTGGCCAGCTGATGCTGCCCTCGACCCTGGCCCTGTCCGGCAGAAGGCCGGCGAGCGTCCGTCCGAGTGTCGTCTTGCCGGACCCGCTTTCGCCGATGATTGCCAGCCTCTCGCCTTCAATGAGGTCCAGATTGACGGAATTCAGCGCCGCTTCCTGTCCATAGCGGACGGAAAGTCCTCTCACGCTGCAGAAGGGAACAGCCGTCATGGGCCTTCGCCTCCGTCGAGTGCCCGGGTCAGGCCCTCGCTGAAAAGATGAACACCAAGCACCGTGATTGCCAATGCCATCCCCGGCAGCACGGAAAGATAGGCGGCCGAGCGCAGCACGCTTCGGCCCTCCGCGATCATCGATCCCCAGGTGGCGAGGTTGGGATTGCCGAGACCGAGGAAGGAAAGCGCCGCTTCCGTGAGGATCGCGCCGGCAACGATCGTCGCCGACAGCGCCAGGACCGGCGGAAGGGCGTTTGGAAGGATTTCCCTGAAGGCGATCTCGGCCGGATGCATGCCGATCACGCGCGCGGCGGCCACATAGTCCCGTTCGCGGATGGACAGCACCTGCGCCCGCGTCAACCGCGCCGGATCGGCCCAGGTCCCGAGCGCGATAGCGAAGACGACAACCGGTGTTGACACGCCGACGGTGCTGACGAAGGCAAGGGCCAGCAGAAAGCCCGGAACGATCTGGAAAGCATCGACGACACGCATCAGTGCTTCGTCGATAATACCGCCGGCAAAGCCGGCGGCCATGCCGACAAGAAGCCCGAGAACCATGGCGGAAAGAGCTGCGGCAATACCGACGACCAGCGAGGTCCGCGCACCATGGAGCAGGCCGGCAAGCACATCGCGCCCCAGCCTGTCAGTACCGAGCGGCAGGTGCGCATCGGCGAAGGGCGTGAGCATCGCCCGGCCGGCAATCCGCAGGGGGTCTCCTGGCGACAGGACTGGCGCCAGCAGGCCGGCGGCCAGGAGAGCTAGAAGGATGGCAAGCCCGATCGCGCCTTCCGGAGTTTGCAGGAGACGGCGCAGCAGGCTCATCCGCGGCTCTCCGACGCGCCGATGCGCGGATCGAGGGCGGCATATACGAGATCAACGATGAAATTGACGCAGATGACGAGAACGGCACTGGTGAGGATGATGCCCATCAGGAGCGGCGCATCGCGGCCGTTGACCGCCTCCTGCGCCAGCCTGCCGAAGCCCGGAATGGCAAAGACGCTCTCGATCACCACGCTGCCGCCAAGCATGGCAGCGGACTGCAGGCCGAGCATGGTGACGAGGGGCAAGAGGGCATTGCGCGCCACATGGCGCAGGACGATGCGGCCGCGCGACAAACCCTTCGCCCTGGCAAACAGCACGAAATCGAGTTTCCAGGCCTCCGCCATGCCGGAGCGCATGACGCGCAGAAACAGTGCCAGATAGATGAGGGCGAGCGCTCCGACCGGCAGGGCCAGATGCTGTGCGATATCGAGCGCACGCGAAAAGCCCGTCTTGCCGGAGGCGATGGTCTCGATGCCGGCAATCGGCAGCCAGCGCAGCTTGACGGAAAAGAGGATGCTGAGCACCAGTCCCAGCCAGAAGCTCGGTATGGCGTAGACGATCAGCGAACCGATCGAGAGAAAACGGTCACGAAAGCTGCCGGGCTTCGCACCCGCCAGAATGCCGAGCGTTGAACCGAGGCCGAAGGAAAGTGCTGTTGCGCTTCCCATCAGGAGCAGCGTGTTCGGCAGCCGTTCGGCAATCAGATCCCGCACCGGGCGGTTGAAAGCCACCGACCAGCCGAGATCGAGCCGGGCAAGCGAGGAAAGATAGAGCCAGAGGCGGGCAAGGACGGATTGGTCGAGGCCGTAACTCTCCCGCAGCGACTTGATGAGTGCGGCATCGCCGCCGCCGATCGACCCGAGATAGGCATCGACCGCATCACCGGAGGCAGACTCCAGCAGGAAGAAACTGAAGATCACGACGATCATCAGCACCGGAATGCTGCTGATGATCCTGCGTCTCAGGAGGATGAGTGCACGTTTCACGCCGGACGAGGCCTCTGAGGGAAATCCGCCTTCGACCCTATCACGATTGCAGCGCGGTATCGCCCCAGTTCGAGACCGCCCAGCGCGGATTGTCGGAGACGTTCAGCACCGTGTCGCGAGCGACCGTGATAAAACCCCATTCGGCGACATTGATCAGCGGCAGTTCGGCCACCACAAGCTGCTGGAACTTGTAGTAGAGGTCGGTACGGGCAGCCGTATCCACCGTCACGGCTGCCTGGGCGATGATCTTGTCGAGTTCCGCGCTGACATAACCGCCCTGGTTGGAGAAGGGCACGCCGTCGGGTGTTCCCGACTGGACGAGGATGGTGGTTGAGATCGCCGGATCGCCACGGAAGACCGGGGGGCCGACGGCGATATCGAAATCATGGTCGGTATAGACGGCCTTCTGATGGGCGGCCGCATCAGCATTGACGATGACGGCATCGATGCCGACCGCAGCCAGCGCCTGGCGCAGATAATCGCCGAACTGGCGCGTTTCGTTGAAATAGGGGGCGGGGCGCAGCTTGAGCTGGAACCGATTGCCGTCGGGTCCCCTCGTGTAGCCGCCCTGGTCCAGCAGGTCGTTTGCCGCCTGCACGTCGAAATTATAGTTCGCGACGTCGGCCGTGTAGAATTCCTTGGAGTTCTTCGGAATCGGGCCGGTTGCTTCGGTCGCGTAGCCGAGGAAGATCGTATCGACGACGAATTTCTTGTCTATCGCATGGGCAATCGCCTGGCGAACCCGCAGATCCGAAAGCTCCTTGCGGCGATGGTTGATCTCGATGACGAGCTGATAGGTCAGCGCCTCATAACCCTTGGAGATCACCTTGATACCGTTGACCTTCGAGATGCGGTCGAGATCGGCAAGAGGCACGGCCGAGAAGGCGGCGAGATGGATTTCCTCGGCTTCGAGCGCGGCTCCGGCCGATTCACGGTCCGGCAGCACGCGGTAGACGATCTCGTTGAGCTTCGGCTCGCCCTTCTGCCAGTAATTTTCGTTGCGCGTCAGCCGGTAATATTCGCCGGGTTTGTACTCGGCGAATTTGAAGGGGCCGGTACCGATGAGCGTATTGTTGGCCGAATTGGTGGCGATATCGGTGCCTTCGAAAACATGCTTTGGAACGACGCTGGTGACGGCCGGCAGCGCATTGCGGATGAGCTGGAACGGCGTCGGCTTCGAGAAGCGGAAGATCGCCGTGTGGTCGTCGGGCGTATCGACAGCCTGCAGATTGGCAAAGACCAGTCGGCCAAGGTTCTGAAGCGGTTTCCACACATTGAGCGCCGAGAAGGCGACGTCGGCCGAGGTGAACGGCTTGCCGTCATGCCAGGTGGCGTTTTCGCGCAGCTTGAAGGTGACGGAGAGCCCGTCCGGCGAACCTTCCCAGGACGTGGCAAGACGTGGTGCCAAACCGTCTGTGCCTTCATAGGAGGCTTCGGCCAGTGGTTCGATGACCTTGCTTGCAATGAAGAAGACGCCGTTCGAGGCGACGATGGCGGGATTGAGGTTCTTCGGTTCGGAATCGGCCGCAACGATCAGGCGCCCGCCGGCCGGCACGTCCTGTGCCGACGCAATGCGTGGCAGCGCCGTCGTTGCGAGCAGCAGCGCCGTGCCCTTCAGCAGGCTGCGCCGAGAGATATCCGCCATGGTCATGCCCCCTCCTGATACCCAGAAAATTCAACGATCTATAATCGAGCTGAAACCGTAATTGTGACAGGAATTAGATTCGAACAGGACGGCCAGGCGAGATATTTTTTGTCACCCAGCCATTATTTTTCAGCGGCCGCCGACGGCGAGCCGCGGCGCTTCGATGCCGAGGTTGCGGTAGGATGCTCCCGGATGCGGGGCGACCAGCCGCGGCCCTGCAGCACCGAGCTTTTCGCGCAGCGTACCCTGCCGGTATTCGGTCTTGTAGACGCCGCGCTTCTGTAGCTCCGGCACGAGCAGATCGACGGTGTCCTCGAAGCTTTCCGGCGTCACCGCGTAGGCAAGGTTGAAACCGTCGACATCGGTATCCTCCACCCATTCCTGCATGAGATCGGCGACGGTTGACGGCGAGCCGACGAAGACCGGGCCGAAGCCGCCGACGCCGACCCAATCGGCCATTTCGCGCACCGTCCATTCCTTGCTGGGATCGATGGTCGTGAAGGTTTCGACGGCCGATTGCACCGCATTCGTATAGCGGTGGCGAAGCACCTCGTCCGGGCCGAACTGGCCGAAATCGATTCCCGTCCAGCCTGATATCAGCGTCAGGGCGCCTTCGAACGAGGCGTATTGGCGGTATTCGTTGAATTTGCGCTGCGCTTCGGCATCCGTTTCGCCGAGCACGACGGTCTGCAGGTTGAAGGCGAGAATTTCGCGCGGGTTGCGGCCAAGCCGTTCGGCGGCCTGGCGGACATTGGCGACATAGCGCTTCAACACCGCCTTGGAGGGCGCCGCAACGAAGATGCATTCGGCATGCGCGCCGGCAAAATCCTTGCCGCGGCTGGAAGCGCCGGCCTGATAGAGCACGGGCGTGCGCTGCGGCGAGGGCTCGCTCAGGTGAATGCCGGGAACGGTGAAATACTTGCCGGAATGGTTGATCGGATGGACCTTTTCCGGATGCGTGAAGATGCCGGTTTCGCGGTCGCGCACGACGGCATCGTCCTCCCAGCTTCCTTCCCAGAGCTTGTAGCAGACCTCGAGATATTCGTCGGCGAGATCATAGCGGTCGTCGTGGTTGGTTTGCGCGGCCTGGCCGATATTGAGTGCGCCGCTGTTCAGATAGGAGGTGACGATGTTCCAGCCAACACGACCCCTGGTCAGATGATCGAGCGTCGAGATGCGCCTTGCGAACGTATAGGGGTGCTCGAAGGAGAGCGAGGCCGTCAGCCCGAAACCGAGATGTTCGGTCTCATAGGCCATGGTCGGGATGAGCTGCAGCGGATCGTTGACCGGCACCTGCGCCGAATGGCGGAGTGCTGCCTCGACATTGCCGTTCAGCACGTCATAGACCCCGAGCACGTCGGCGATGAAGAGACCGTCGAACTTACCACGCTCCAGCGTCTTGGCGAGATGCACCCAGTAATCGAGATCCTTGTAGGTCCAGGACTTGTCGCGCGGATGGCGCCAGAGGCCCGGCGACTGGTGTCCGACGCAATTCATGTCGAAGGCGTTGAGCCTGATTTCACGGGTCATGTCATTCTTCCTGCGTTGTCGGCGAGGCGCGGTTCAAGCGCCGACGGTTTTCCTGTTGATGAAGCTGAAGGCGAGAACGGCGAAGATGAGCGTGCCAGTGCCGACCTGCTGCCAGTAGAAATTGAGGCCTGTCAGCAAGAGGCCGTTGGCGACGATGCTGAGCAGCAGGACGCCAAGAACGGTGCCGAGGATATTGGGTCGGCCGAGCGGCGACAGCGTCGTGCCGATGAAGGTGGCGCCGATGGCGTTGAGCAGGAACGCATTGCCGGAAGAGGGGATGTAGACGGTCACAGTCGCCGTCAGAATCAGGCCGGCAACGGCGGCAATCAGTCCGGCGAGAATGAAGGTGGCGGCAACAGGGGCGCCGAGGCCGATGCCGGAATAGCGCACGACGCTCGGCTGGATGCCGATCGAGATCACCATGCGGCCGAAACGGGTCCAGGTGAGCACGGCGGCGGCACCCGCAATGACGATGGCGGCGATCCCCAGAGGCACGGGGACATTGGCGATCGTGCCGTGGCCGAGGAACCGGAAGGCTTCCGGCACACCCGAGGGCGGCAGGTAGACCGGATTGCCGCCATTGGTCAGCAATTGCTGGACGCTGCGGCCGATAAACAAAGTGCCGAGCGTTGCGAGGAAGGGTGCGACGCCGATCACGGACACGAGAACGGCGTTAAACGCGCCGACCAGCGCGCCGGCTGCAAGGCCGGCAAGCAGTGCCAGCGGCACCGGCTGTCCGGCCAGAACGAGCGAGACGAAGGCAAAGCTTGCAAAATCGACGGCGGTGCCGACCGACAAATCGATGCCGCCCGCAGAGACTGCGAAAGTCATCGCAATCGAGACGATGGCAAGCAGCGTGAAATTGTTGACGAGAATGCTCTGCAGATTGCCCGGCGTCAGAAAGGTCGGCGTCAGGATCGAGAAGACGGAGAAGACCACGACGAGGGCCACGATCAGTCCAAAACGTGCGAAGCCGGTAAGCGAGCGTCCGGCTGAAATCGAGGCGGACATGTCAGATCTCCCGCTTGCGCAACAATGTCGTGGCCGACACGACGATCAGGATGAGAAGGCCCTGCACACCGCTGACGAGCGTGCTCGGCAGGTTCAGGAGCTGGAAGCCGTTGGTGAGGAAGCCGACGAACAGTGCCGATATCAGCGTTCCCGGAACGGTCGGCACCAGCCGGCGTGAAAAGACCGAGCCGAGCAGCGCGATGACGACGACCGGCAGCAGCGCCTCGCCCGAACCGGTCGTACTGCCGCTGAGATAGGAGACCGAGAGAATGCCGGCAAAACCGCCGCAGAGCCCGCTGGCAATGAAGGCGCCGGCAAGCAGCCGCTTGAGCGGCAGGCCGGCGGCGCGTGCCGCGTCCGGAAATTCGCCGACGGCATAGAGCCGGAGCCCGACCGGCGTATGCTGCACGATAGCTGTCGCAATCGCGGTAAAGCCGATCAGCACATAGGCGAGAACGGGAATGCCGAAACCGTCGGAGGTGGAAACCGCGGTGAGGAAATCGGTGGACGCGGGCACGACTGTATTCTGCGTCAGGACAAGTTCGAGCCCTGCAACGACATTCATGACCGCAAGCGTTGCAAGCAGCGGCACGATGCCCGCGAGCACGACGGCGACAGCGTTCACCGCCCCGATCGTTAGCCCCGTCAGCAAGGTGGCTGCCGCCGCTGTCGCGTCGCCGTAACCGAGCTGGATCAGCGTCGCATAGACTGCGGCACTCAGGCCCATATTGGCTGCCAGCGACAGGTCGATGCCACCGGTAACGACATTCGAGCCGCCGGCAATCAGCACCACCGTCAGGCCGATCGCCAATACGCCGGAGATGGCGGACTGGCCGAGAACGTTGCCGATATTGCCGACCGAGAGGAAATAGGGCGCCGTCAGGGAGAACACGACAAGGATGGCGGCAAAGGCCAGCAGCGAGCCGAAGCGGAGCACGGCAACCGCCGCCGCGCCCTTCGATTGCGATGCCGATTCCAAGGGAGCGGCGGGAAGAGGCGCGAAATGAACGTCAGCCGACATGGCGCAATCCTTCCGAAGCGCCTGTTGAGATCGACAGGACTTCATCCGTTGTGGTTTTCGAGGAATCGAGCTCGCGGATCAGCCGGCCGCGGAAGAACACGAGAATCCTGTCGGTAATGCCGACAAGTTCCGGCAGGTCGGAGGAGAGGACGATGACGCCGGCCCCGCGCGCGGCCAGTTCGCCGATCAGCGCATAGATCTCGACTTTCGAGCCGATATCGACACCGACGGTCGGCTCGTCCAGCAGATAGATTTCCGACTGGCGGCCCAGCCATTTGGCAATCGCCACCTTCTGCTGATTGCCGCCGGAGAGCGTGCGGACCAGCGCATCGCGTCCGGCCGTCTTGATCTGCAGCCGCTTGATCAGATCTTCGGTATCGGCACGTTCGCGCTTGCGATCGAGGAAGCCGAAACGGCTGTAGCGGGCAAGGCTCGGAAGGGTGACGTTCTCGGTCACGCTGAGATCGAGGCCGACGCCATGTCCGCGCCGGTCTTCGGGAACGAGGGCAAGCCGGCGATCGACGGCCCTTGCCGGGCTGCGCGGCTGTGCTGCCTGTCCTTCGATTTCGATCTCACCGCTTGCGGCCTGTTCCAGACCGAACAGCGCACGGATCAGGTCCTTGGCACCTGAGCCGAGGAGGCCGGTGATGCCGAGCACCTCGCCGCGGTGCAGGCTGAAACTGACATCGTCAAACCGGTTGGGTGCTGACAGCCGCCGGACGTTCAGGATCGCTTCGCCGCGGTCGACCTGACGCTTGGGAAACATCTCGGCGATGTCACGCTCGATCATCAGGCTGGCGATCGCCTTGGCCGAGGTTTCGGCAATCGGCAACGACGCGACATCCCGACCGTTGCGCAGCACGGTGACGTGATCGCACAGTTCCTCGATCTCGTTGAGATAGTGCGAGATGTAGATGATAGTCACGCCCTCGTCGCGCAGCCGGCGGATCAGGCGGAAGAGGATGTCAGCCTCGCGCCGCACGAGGGCAGCGGTCGGCTCGTCGAAGACGAGAACTTTCGGCTGGTGCAGCAAGGCGCGCGTGATCTGGACGATCTGCCTTTCGGCGGTCGATAGCTCACCGATGAGCGCGTTCTTTGGCAGATTGACCCCGAAGTAGTTGGTCAGCAGCTCGCCGGCGCGTTTCTGCATCGCCCGGCGGTCCAGGAAGGGTGTTCCCGCAAGCCGCGTCTCGCGACCGAGAAACAGGGCTTCGCCAACCGTGAATGTCGGAACCAGGAGCCTGTCCTGATGGATGAAATGGATGCCGAGCTCTTCGTTGAGGTGCGGTGTCAGCCGGTCATAGGCCTTGCCTTCGATTTCAATCGTACCCTCGCCTGCGACATGCAGCCCGGCAAGCAGTTTGATCAGCGTCGACTTGCCGGCGCCGTTCTGTCCGACGAGTCCGTGCACGGTGCCGCGGCGTATGGCAAGCGATGCGCCGGCGAGCGCCTGGGCGCCGCCGAAGCGCTTGACGATGCGCTCGAAGCGAATGACGACATCGCCATTGTCGGTCGCCTGCGTTGGTATGGGTGCAGTCATGATGCCGCTTTCCGGGGATATGCGGACCCTGCGGCACCAGCCGCAAGGCCCGCCTTGGTATCAGCCGATGCCGAGCTTCTTGATGATCTCGGAGACGTTTTCCTTGTTGGCGAGCAGCGCCGGCACGTAGGTCTCGCGTGGCAGCGTCTGGCCGGCGAGCAGCCTGGCGACGTTGCGGACCGCGACACGGCCGATCTCCGCCGGCTGCTGGGCGGCATCGGCGCCTGCCGGCGAGTTCTTGTCGGCGACAAGCTGAAGAACCTCCGGGCTGCCGTCGACGCCATAGGTGCGGATCTCGTTGCGGCCGGCGGCGGCGATCGCCTGCGTTGCGCCGAGCTGCGGAATATCCCAGGCGGACCAGACGGCCTTGATCGAGCCCTTGTCCGGATATTTGTTGAGGATCGCGGTGATCTGCGTGAAGGCGTCCTGCACCGTGTTCGGAATGACGTCACGCAGTTCCGGCTGGATGATTTTCACCTTCGGGAAATACTTGACGACGTTGACGAGCTGGTCGTAGCGGATGGCGCAGGGCGTGACGCCATAGAAGCCGTTGAAGACGACGATATTGCCTTCGCCGCCGATATCGGAAACGAGCTGCAGGGCGAGATCCTTGCCGATGCCCCAATTGTCCGATGTCGTATTGTTGATCGAGTTGGTCGAGCCGACATCGACGGTCAGAACCGGAATGCCGGCGTCGCGAGCCTTCTTCAGCCAGGGATCGATGACGCTGAGCGTGCCGAGGATCTGGACGAGCGCATCCGGCTTCTGGGCAACGAGCGTCTGAAGCTGGGCGATCAGCTTGCCGTCGTTGCGGCCGGCATCGACGGCGATCGGCTCGCCGCCGAGCCGCTTCACCTCTTCGATCTGGGCGTTATAGACCTGCAGATCGAAATAGTGGTCCGTGCCGGTGGCGCTGATGGCGATGCGCTTGCCCTTCAGCGAAAGCCCCTCGTCTTCGGCTCTTGCAGGTGCGGTCAGCATGCTTGCACCCGCGAAGGTCGCACCGGCAACAGCCGCAAGTTTCAAGATTTCACGGCGTCCGAAGCCGCCTTCAAGTCCGTCATTCATGGTGATACCCTCTCGATTTGATAATCTATAAACTATATAGATTTAAGGCGCATAAGAGGTACGTTTTTCCAAAAGCACGCGGTCGCAGGAAATTTTCAGAAGCCAAATCGCGCCGTCAGCGATCGCTGTTGCGGCCGAGCCCATAAGTCAGCGCCAGCGCTCCAACGAGCACTGCGCCCTTGACGAAGTCCTGCGTGTAATAGGGAGCGTTCAGCATCGTCAGGCCGTTCAGCAGCACGCCGACGAAGACAGCGCCGGCGACAGTGCCGAGCACGTTGGGGCGGCGCAGGTTGAGAACGGCAAAACCGATCAGGGCGGCGGCAACCGAGTCCATCAGCAGCGAGCCGCCGGAGGAGACGTCGCCGCGCCCGACGCGGGCGGCGATCACGATTCCGCCAAGGGCGGCGAGCGTTCCGGAGATGACATAGGCGAGCGCCTTCAGCCGCGTCGTGGACGCGCCGGCAAGCCGTGTCGCCACCTCATTGCCGCCGGTAGCAAAGAGCAGCCGGCCGATGCGGGTGCGCTCGGTCAGCACAAAAAGGGCAAGCGCGACGACCGCCATCAACATGACGGAAACGGGCAGGGTGGCAAACAGGCTGTAACGGCCGATGAGCAGGAAGGCCGGGTCATAGGCGCCGGTCGCCTTGGACCCGTCGGGCAGGACAAGGCCCGCTGAGATCGACCGCCCGGCTGTCGGAATGAGCTGCAGGCCCGACAGCAGGAACATCATGGCGAGTGTCGCCAGGAGATCCGGCACACGCAGGCGCACGATAAGCACGGCGTTGACGAGACCGACCGCGGCGCCGAAGGCAAGCACCAGCGGCACGGTCGCGAAAACATCGAGATGCCAGACGATCATCGCATAGCTCGCGGCCATGACGCTGGAGGCCGCCACCGCACCGATCGAGAGATCGAAGCCGCCGACGGCAAGCGTCACTGTCACCCCGGCGCCGAGGATCGCCACAACGGACACGGCCTGCAGGATGCTCATCAGGTTGCCGATATTGATGAAGGCCGGCTGGGCGATGGTAAAGCCGATCATCATCAGTCCAAGCAGGATGAACACCGCGCCGGCGCGCAGAAAGCTGCCGAGTGCTGGAATACGGGTACCCTGGCTACGGCGCTGCGGGGTGGAGCCTGCCTTTGGCCGAGCCTCCTCGTCGATTGTCGTCATGCGGAAAATTCCTGTCGGGGTAAGGCGGCGGCGGTTTCGATCACGTCAGGCAGCAAGCTGTGATGGTCGATCGTCAGGATGCGGTCGGCGACCTCATAGGCCTCTTCGGGATCGGATGTGGCGATCAGCGTCGCGCGGTCGGTGCGCGCCCGGATCGCCTGGATGATGTCGTGGCGGGCGCCGACATCGACGCCCTGGAATGGCTCGTCGAGCAGCAGCAGCCGACTTGGCTCCGCCTCCCACCGCGCGATCACCGTTTTCTGCTGGTTGCCGCCCGACAATGTCCAGATGGAGGCGGACGGACCGGCGGCCTTGATGCCGAGCCGGGATATCGCCTGTTCCGCCTCGCGTCGCTCGCGGCCGCCGAAAAGCAGACCGGTCGGATACCATTTGGCAAGATGCGGCAGGCTGATGGTGGCGGCGAGCGAATTGCCCGGCCATGCGGCCGGCATCAGCGAGGAGCGATGGCGATCTTCTGCGGCCATGGCGACGCCCGCGGCAATTGCCGCAGCCGGCGATCTCGGCCTGTGCGGTTTGCCATCGAGCCGCATCGTGCCTGCGGCAAGATCGCGAACGCCGAAGATTGCCGATAGCAGGCCGCTTTTGCCGGCGCCGAGTACGCCGGTGACGGCAACAACTTCGCCCTCGTGCAGTGTCAGATCGAAGGGTGCGCTCGACTGCAGAAGACGAATGCCGCGCATTTCGAAAACAGCCGAACCCGTCGTCCCGCGCGCGTCCGGTCGTGCCGCTTCGAGCCTGCGACCGATCATCGTCTGGATGGCGCTGGAAAAATCGATCGGCCGGTTGAAGCTGCCGACGATGCGGCCGCCGCGCATGACGAGCGCCCGATCGGCGATCGCTTCCAGGTCGGCGGTCCGGTGGGAAATATAGAGGATCGCAAGGCCCTGCGCCTTGAGGCCGAGCAGGATGTCGAACAGGCGGCGGCTCTCGTCTGCCGAAAGGCTTGCGGTCGGTTCGTCGAGAATCAGCAGCTCGGCCCTGTTGGCAAGCGCCCGGGCGATGGCGACGAGCTGCCGGTCGGCAGCGGTCAGATCGCCGAAATCCGCGTCAAGCGGCAGCGAAAAGCCGGCAGCTGCGAGCATGGCCTGCGCGTCGCGCCGCACGCTCGCCCGGGAGAGAAAGAAGGGCGTGCTGCCCTCGGCGAAGCGATGCAGTAGCAAGGTGTCGGCAACCGTCAGCCCCGCCGCCCCGACAAGGTCGGTGGACTGGTGCACGGTGACGACGCCGGCCTTTGCCGCCTCGGATGGCGTTTTGGGGGAGAAGGGCTGGCCGTTCAGGCTGATCGTGCCGCCATCAGCCGCAAGCACGCCCGAGACTATCTTCACCAGGGTCGATTTGCCGGCACCGTTGGCGCCCATCAGCGCGACGATCTCACCTCTCTCGATAGAGAAATGGGCGCCCGAAAGCGCATGCGTAGACCCGAAACTGCGGGTAACATTATCAACATGAAGGAGCGGCATCGGGCATATCCGGGTCGGCTTTCGAGCGGCAATATTGACCCGACGAATGCCCGAACTGCGAGGCAAGCCTTTGCCGCGGTCGCATGGCGATGGGAACAAAGAATCTCCTGAATCCGCAAAAATCGGATCATTAAATCTACTAAAAACATAGAGTTTATATCTAATAACTTCATGCGTCGCGGGGAGCTGCCAACCTGTCAGACGACGCTCCCGATTGACTGGAGGATCGCGACGATGAAATCCCTCGCACGCCTGGCGCTCTCTGCAGCCGCTATTTCTTTCACCCTCTATCAGACCTCCCTCGCGGGCGGCCTCAGCGGCGCTCCGGCCCCCTTCGACAAGGGCGGCGTCAAGGTGGCGCTGATCAGCTATATCTCGGCGGGCGACTTCTTCCAGGCCTATCAGGCTGGTGCGGAAGCACAGGCCAAGGCACTGGACATCGATCTGCGTGTCTTCCCCGGCCGACAAGATGCTGCCGAGCAGCGTGAGCAGATCCTGCAGGCGATCAATCTCGGCGTCGCCGGCATCGTCGTCGATCACGGCCTGCCGGAATCGCTCGGCGATGTCGTCCAGCAGGCGCTGGACAAGGGCATCAAGGTCGTCGCCTTCGACGTCAACCTCAACAATCCCAAGGTGCCGCAGGTGGAGCAGAGCGACCATGAACTTGCTCAGCTCGGTCTCGAACAGGTGGTGAAGGACAACGGCAAGAGCTTCAAGGCCGGTTATGTCTATGTCGCCGGCTTCGCGCCGCTCGACCGCCGCAACGAGGTCTGGGAGAAGTTCAAGTCGGAGAATTCCGGCGTCGTTGAAAAGGCTCGCTTCGGCAATGTCAGCGACACGACGGCAACTTCGACGGCCGATCAGGCCAAGGCTGCCCTGACCGCCAATCCCGATATCAGCGTCGTCTTCGCGCCCTATGACGAGTTTGCCCGCGGCGTAAAGCTTGCCGCCAACGATCTCGGGATTGCCGGCAAGCTGAAGATCTATTCGGCCGACGTCTCGACCGCCGACATTCAGGAGATCACGGAAGAGGGTAGCCCGTGGGTTGCCACCGTCGCCACCAACCCGGCCGTCGTCGGTGCGGTCTCCGTTCGCGCCGCCGCCCTGCAGATCGCCGGGCAGGACATTCCCCATCAGATCACAGTCAAGCCGACGTTGCTCACGCAGGAAAGCCTGCGCGCGGCCGGCGTCAAGACGATCGAGGACCTGGCGCAGAAGATCCCGGCCTTCAGCACAAGCGACGCGGCAACCGCGAGCTGGATTCCGGACAAGCTTTTCTAAGCTGCCTGCCTCGATCTTCCGGCGGGGGTTGTGCGGCCCCCGCCGGCCCCATTTCCAGAAACCGGAGTTTCGACCTATGAGCCAGTCCAATGTCGTCTTCGCGACCAATCGCAGCACGACGCGAAAGGACCTCTTTGCCCGTGCCGAGGAGATCGCGGCCGATCTTTCCAGCCGCGCCGCCGAACTCGACCGCGAGGGTCGCCCGCCGCTTGCCGAAATCGTCAAGCTGAAGAATGCCGGCCTGCTGAACGCCCTGCACGATCAGAAGATCGGCGGCGGCGGGCTCGACTGGGTGGACGGCCTGCGGCTCGTGCGCATCCTTGCACGCGGCGAAAGTTCGATCGGTCAGCTGCTCGGCTATCACTTCGTCAACAGCCAGTATGTCTACTGGGCGCTCGAGGAAACCCGCGCCCATACGCTGGGTTCCGAAACCGTTGCGAAAAACCTCTATTGGGGTGCCGCCGTCAATCCGCGTGATCCGGGCCTCGCGCTTACCCGTCGCGGTAACGGCTACGTGCTGAACGGACGCAAGTCCTTCTCCACCGCTGCCCATGTCTCGGACTACATCAACGCCAATGCGAGCCTTGGCGACAAGATCGTCGGCTTCGCCGTCCCGACCAACCGGCCCGGCTATCAGGCAAATGACGATTGGGACAATTTCGGCCAGCGGCTCTCCGACAGCGGCAGTGTCGAATTCCACGATTTCCCTGTCTATGAGGAGGATTTCGTAGGCGCGCCGGCTGCTCCCGATGCCGCCCCGCCGGTGCTTTCCACCTTCAACACGCCACTCATCCAGCTCGTCTTCGTCAATTTCTATCTCGGCAGCGCCGAAGGCGCGCTCCAGGCCGCGATCGATTATGTGCGCACGACGACCCGACCGTGGGTCACGTCCGGCGTCGAGCGGGCTGCAGACGATCCCTATATCCTCGAACGCGTCGGTGAATTCATCGCCGCGTTGAAAGCTTCCGTCGCCCTGGCGGATGCGGCAGCGGCTGCCGTTCAGGCAGGGCTTGCAAAGGGCCATGCCGTCACGGCGCGTGAACGCGGCGAGGCGGCGGCTGAAGCTTACGCGGCCAAGGTGCATGCCACCCACGTTTCGCTCGACATCACCTCCCGCGTCTTCGAACTGACCGGCGCACGCTCCACGGCGGAAAAATACCGCTTCGACCGGTTCTGGCGCAATGTGCGCACCCACACGCTGCACGACCCGGTCTTTTACAAAGCCAAGGAAGTCGGCGAATTCGTGCTGAACGACAAGATCCCCGAAGTCAGCCTCTACAGCTGACACCCTGGAGGATGGACGAAAAGGAACCCCATTTCCGGTGACGGAAATGGGGTTTTCAGTTTGAGGAGAAGGTTCAGAGCGCGCCGTTCTTCGGGGGGATGATGCCGTTCAGATGGTAATTGCCGACAACGTGGTACTTCCAGCGCACGGGATCGTGCAGCGTGTGGGTGCGTGCATTGCGCCAGTGCCGGTCGAGATTGAGCTCGGCCTTGACGGCGGAGGTTCCGGCAAGTTCGAAGAGCGTATTGGTCGCCTCGATGGCGATTTCGGTCGTCAGCACCTTGGCGGCAGCGACAGCAAGCGTGGCTTCGACGACGGTCTTTTCCGTCGTCTCTATCTGGGCCGCATCGACCTTGCGGCCGGCGCGTTCCAGCAGCGCCGTTGCAGCGTCCAGCCGGATGGCGATCTGCCCGATCTTCGAGACCGTCAGCGGATCGTCGGCGGCGCGTTCCACGCCGCTGTCCATCCACGGGCGCGATTTGGTCCGCACGAATTCGAGCGTTTCGGCAAACGCTGCCCGCGCGATGCCAAGATCGATGCCGGCATGGACGATCTGGCCGACGGAGCCGATCGTCGTCGGCCGCTCGAAGCCTTTGTGATGGCGGACGACGGAATCGGCGTGGACATAGACATTGTTGATGATCGTCGTGCCGCTGCCCGTCGTACGCTGGCCGAAGCCGTCCCAGTCATCGATGATCTCGACACCCTCGGTTCCCTTCGGCACGAAGGCCATGACTAGCCGGTCTTCCTCGTCAAGCGCGAAGACCGTGACCCAGTCGGCAAACAGGACGCCCGTCGAGTAATATTTCGTGCCGTTGATGCGGTAGCCGGGACCGTCCCTGACGATGCGGGTATTGTAGTGGCCGACGGTCTTGGTGCCGCGCTCCGAAAGAGCATTGCCGAAACGATCGCCGGCAAGTGCCCGGCCGAAGAAATAGCGCTTCTGCTCCTCGCTGCCGTCGGTGCGCAGAGCCTCCAGAATGTAGAAATGGTTTTGCGGGATCTGGCCGATCGAGCCGTCGGCTTCGGCCAGAATTGCGGTCACTTCAGCCAGTACGGCATTCGAGACATCGAGCCCGCCATATTGCGCGGGCACGGCAATTGCCAGCAGGCCGGATTGCGCCAGCGTGTCGAGTTCGGCGAAGGGCAGCCGGCGCTCCGCGTCCCGCGTGGCGGCCGTGGCGGCAAACTGCCTTGCAAGCCTGCGTGCGGTTTCAAGCGCTTCCTCATCGCTGGCAATGCGGGCGGCCACGGGCCGGATCTGGTCTTGTTGCCTGAGCACGGTCGTCATCGATCTCTCCAGTTCTGACCGTGATATGGGTGAAAGAAATCGACACGGGATGTAAGATTATAAATTCTATAGATGTGATGGAAAATGAAACGTGCTTGCTTATCGAATGCGCGGGCCGGCAGCTAACCTCTGCCCCTATCCATTTCACCGGGAATTGACCGTCCTGCCGATGAAATTGCCGCCGGAAAAAGCCAAGCCAATCTCGAATAGCGGCGTGCGAACGCCTAACTAACCCCAAGCATGCGTCATTCCGGCATCAGCGTTCAGCAGAGGGCAGGCGGCCGCTTCGCCCAGATCCATGAGGAAAAACATGACCCGTTCACGGCAGTTGCGCCTCGGCGCCTTCATGCGTCCCGTCAGCTTGCATACCGGCGCATGGCGCTATCCGGGTTCCTATCCGGATGCCAATTTCAATTTCGCGCATCTCAAGTCCTTCGCGCAGAAGCTTGAGGCCGCGAAGTTCGACGCCTTCTTCATGGCAGATCACCTGGCGGTGCTCAATATGCCGGTCGAGGCGCTGAAGCGCAGCCATACCGTAACCTCCTTCGAGCCCTTTACCCTGCTTTCGGCTCTGGCCGCCGTCACCGAGAGGATAGGGCTGGCAGCAACGGCGTCGACGACCTTCGACGAGCCCTACCACGTCGCCCGCCGCTTCGCTTCGCTCGATCACATCAGCAATGGTCGCGCAGCCTGGAACATCGTCACCACATCCAATCCTGACGCCGCCTTGAATTTCGGCCTCGACGAGCATGTGGAACATGGCGAGCGCTACAAGCGGGCGCGGGAATTCTACGATGTCGTCACCGGCCTGTGGGACAGTTTTGCCGATGACGCCTTCATCCGTGATCGCGAGACGGGAATTTATTTCGATCCCGAAAAAATGCACGTGTTGAACCACAAGGGTGAAGAACTGAGCGTGTGCGGGCCGTTGAACATTGCCCGGCCCGTTCAGGGCTGGCCCGTCATCGTGCAGGCCGGCCAGTCGGATCCCGGCCGCCAGCTGGCCGCCGAAACGGCGGAAGTGGTCTTCTGTTCGCCGCGCGATCTCGACGGCGGCAAGGCGCTTTATGCCGATATCAAGGGGCGGATGCAGGCTGTCGGCCGCAACCGCGACCATCTGAAACTGCTTCCCGCCGCTTTCGTCGTCATCGGCGACAGTATCGAGGAGGCGCGCGCCAAGCGCCTCGCGCTCGACAGCCTCGTTCACTATGACAGCGCCATCGCCTCGCTGTCGATCGCGCTCGGTCATGATGCCTCCGGCTTCGATCCGGATGCGCCGCTGCCCAAGGATATTCCCGACACCAATGCCAGCAAGACGGGCCGCGCCCAGGTCATCAAGCTGGCCCAGGAGGAAGGCCTCACCGTCCGCCAGCTCGCCCAGCGCTACGGCGGTTATTCCGGCCTTGCCTTTGTCGGCACGCCCGCAAGCATTGCCGACGAGATGGAGCGCTGGCTGGACGAAGAGGGCTCCGACGGTTTCAACGTCGTCTTCCCCTATCTGCCGCAAGGGCTCGACGACGTGACCGCGCGCCTGGTGCCCGAGTTGCAGCGCCGTGGCCTGTTCCGTAGGGAGTACGAGGGCACGACGCTGCGCGAACATCTCGGCCTGCCGCGGCCGGAGAACCGTTTCTTTCGCTAGGGCCTCGCGACGATCAGGCGCAGCGAGCCTTCGAAGAAGGGCTGTGTGCGCAGATGCCCGTAGCGTGCATCCCATGTGCCCTCCTTGAGATCGCGGCCGAGTTCGGCCGCGAAACGCTCGCCGACCGATGGATCGACAAAGCTCCAGGCCGAGTTGGCAAGCCGCGCGCCGGGATCAAGTATAAGTTCGGGCCGGCCGTAATAGGCCTCGCCGAACCCATCGACGCAGGTCAACGGGATCGGCACCGGCAATATTTCGACAGTGCCGCCGAGATGATAGGCAATGGTCTGCATGGCCGGATAGCGGCTCGCCTCGACCGCGATCATCTCGGGCGCATAGTCGAACAGCCAGGACCGTTTCAGTTCGTTGGGATCGCAACTCAGGACCAGCACAGGCCCGCGCGAAACGCGGCGCATTTCCGTGAGGCCGGCCTTGAGATCCGACCATTGATGCACGGTAAAGGTCGCCATGCTCGCATCGAAGGATTGGTCGGCGAACGGCAGTTTTTCTGCGGTCGCATCGATCGCTTCCGGCAGATGCGCCGGTCGCTGCGCACGCATCGAGGCCGAGGGTTCGACAGGCGTGACCTTCCGGTCGATCGGCTCGTAGGAGCCGGCGCCGGCGCCGACATTCAGCACGGTCTCGGCATTGCCAAGGGCGGCGCGGATGAACTCGGCGATATGCGGGTCGGGCTGGCGGTATCTGGTGTAGTTCCTGCCGATCACGCCGTAGTTGGCGTCACCTGCACTTCCGTCACTGTGTCTGCTATTCACGGTCAATCTCCATGATTCTTTCAAAAGGCAAAGTTTCTTCATTGCCGGAGCGCATTGCAGCCCGGCGTTTTTTGTTCCTGAAATGGCATTCGGTAATTCGATGGCTGCAAGAAACACTATGGAACGCAGCCTGAAAACCGATATGATCGAACAAAGATTGTTCGGAAAACGCACATGGCTCGCCGTATCCCATCGCTCAATGCTCTTCGCGCTTTCGAGGCGGCCGGTCGTCTCGGGCGCATGACGCTTGCTGCCGATGAGCTCAACGTCACCCATAGCGCCGTCAGCCGCCAGATCCAGCATCTCGAAGATGTACTCGGCGTTCCCCTGTTCGAAGGGCCGAAGAACAGGTTGCGTCTGACCGAGGCCGGCACGACGCTGCTGTCCGGCCTCAATGCCGCTTTCGATCAGATCGACACTTCCGTCCGCGCGGTCGCCGATACCGAGGACGGTGCGCTCGACGTGTCCTGCCCCGGAACGTTCACCATGCGCTGGCTCATTCCGCGGCTCTACCGGTTCCAGGCGGAATATCCCGATATCGAGGTGCGCCTGACCGCCTCCTCGCGCCCGGTGGATTTTGCCCGCGACAGTTTCGATGTCGCCATCCGCGTCGGAACCGCGCCCTGGCCAGCCGGGGCGGAGGTCATTCCGCTTTTTCCGGAGCAGACCGGTCCCGTCCTGTCCCCCTCGCTCGCCGAGACGGTCGGCCCGCGTTTCACCGGTGCGGCCCGGCTTCATACCCGCAGCCGTCTGCGCGCCTGGGGCGATTGGCTCGCGCGTTCAGGCGTTGCCGCCGAAGCGGGCGGCCGCGTGGAATATGAGCATTTCTATTTCATGCTGGAGGCAGCCAATGCCGGGCTCGGCGTCTGCGTCGTGCCCTGGCCCTATGTGACGGATGATATCCGCTTTGGCAGACTGGTGGCGCCGCACGGCTTTCTGGAAAGCGGTCATGAATATGTGGCGCTGCGCCGTGCAAGGCGAAACCGCAAATCCTCGCTCTTCTGCGAATGGCTGGAGAAGGAGGCACGCGCATTCGCCGTCTCGCATCCGGCGCCAGCCGCAGATCATCGGGCGGCCGTTATTTCCGGATGACGCCAACCCGCGCCAGCACCTCGCCGGGGATGCCGTAGCGCTGGATAATATCCTTGTTGTTGCGCAGCCCGCAGATCTCACGCTGAACGAACAGCCCCCAGACGGCGTCGGATGCTTCGTTGACCAGCGTCTCCCGCTGTTCGGCACTGTGGCGATCGGGGTTCCATGCCTTGAGAGCCGCGAGCGCCGCTTCGACCTTCAGCCCGTTTCGTCCCAGCGAACTCGCGCGCTCCGACATGAGCTCGTATTCGAGCACGTTCACCCCGCCTGCGGCCGAAAAGGACTGCCTGAAGGATTGCGGCGGGCGAAGGCTCATCGCAGGACCCCTTTGCGGCTTACCGCGCCGGGGCGCCGGTGACCTGGAAATAGGCCCAGGCGGCGGCAAAGACGAGGATCACCACGGCGATGATCACGAGCTTTCGGATCATCGGATTGGGGGCTTTCGGTGGAGGCTTCGGCTTGCGAAACTTGATAACGTTGTCGCTCATCGTCTTGCTGTCTGGTTCAATCCTCCGACAGCACTATCGCATATCGGCAGGGTTTGGCACCCGTGTTATGCGCAAATATGCACTTTTCGTTTGAGGCTGCCGGCCGAAAGCCGGCAGCGTCCGGATATCGGAGCGTCAGCGGGCCGCCCAGTTGGCGCCGCGGCGGAAGATCGTCTTCATCTGCGGAACTTCGAATTCCTTGGCGACATGGCCGAGCGAGGAATAGAAGACGCGGCCCTTGCCGTATTTGCGCTTCCAGACGACCGGCATGGTCACGCCGTCGATCCAGTAGGCATGTTCGCCGGTGAAGGTCGTCGTCGCCAGCACCTCGTTCGAGGGGTCGACATGCATGTAATATTGCTCGGAATTATAGGGGAAATCGGTGATCCCCTCCATTAGCGGATCGTCCGGGCGGGTGATGTTGACCGTGTAGTTGATGATATTGCCCGGATGGGCAACCCACTGGCCACCGATGATGAACTGGTAATCGGTCGATTCGCGGAAACTGTCGCCGGCGCCGCCGTGATAGCCGGCAATGCCGACGCCGCTTTCGATCGCCGCAGCAAGGTTCTTTACCTCTTCCTTCTCGATCTTCGACATGGTGATGACGGGAACGATCAGGCTCAGGTCGTGGATCGACGGATCGGCGAAGGCCTCCGTGCTGTGTTCCACATAGACCTTGAAACCGTCTTCTTCGAGCATGTCCTTGATGATTGCGGCACATTGCTCCGGTTCGTGGCCGGCCCAGCCGCCCCAGACGATCAGTGCTTCACGCATGTCTATTCCTCCTGAAAATTACTTGCCGAGCAGTCCGTCGACGAGGGATTGAGAAAGCGGAGCAGGGCGCTCCGTTGTCGTGGTGAGCGTTACCGTGCTGCCGGTGTCGGATGCCTTCTGGAAGGCTTCCATGACTTCGAGCACGTGCAGCGCCAGATCGCCATTTGCGCGATGCGGCCGGTTCGAGCGGATCGCGTGGGCGAGATCGGCCACGCCGAGCGAACGGTAGTTGCCGTCGGCATAGGGCAGGGTCACGGGCTGATCCTCGAACTGGCCGCCCTTTTTCAGATATTCGACCGGGCCGGCAAATCGGTTCGGATCCGGCACGATCAGCGTGCCTTCGGTACCGTAGACTTCGAGCGGCACATGCTTGTGGCCGGCGACATCGAAGCTCATGCCGATCTGCACGACAGCGCCATTGGCGAAAGCCATGACGCCGGCGACATGGGTCGGCACGTGTACGGGGATGCGCTCGCCGTTGCGCGGCTCGCTGGTGATGACGCGCTCGTTGCGCGGCGTAGCGGCAAAACCGGCAACCTTCGCGACCGGGCCGAGCAGGTTGACGAGGTCGGTGATGTAATAGGGCCCCATGTCGAGCATCGGGCCGCCGCCGACTTCATAGTAGAAGGCCGGATTGGGATGCCAGCGCTCGTGGCCGGGGCACATGAACGTGGCCGTGCCGCCGACCGGAATGCCGATAACACCCTCGTCGATCAGGGCGCGGGCGGTCTGGTGGCCACCGCCAAGGAACGTGTCGGGGGCCGCGCCGATGCGCAGACCCTTGGCCCTGGCGGCATCTGCCAATTTTTTCCCTTCCGCGAAATTAATCCCAAGCGGCTTTTCCGAATAGGTATGCTTGCCCGCCTCCAGCGCCTGCAGGCCGACGGCGACATGGGCCTTCGGGATGGTCAGGTTGACGATGATCTCCACCTTCGGATCGGCCAGGAGTTCATCGACTGTCCTGGCCTGAAGGTTGAATTCGCCGGCCTTTGCCTCGGCGAGTTCGCGGTTGAGGTCCGCCAGTCCGCGGATGTCGAGGATCGGAAATGCCGATGTCATCGCCTTGAGATAGGCGCCCGAAATATTGCCGCATCCAATGATGCCGATACCGACTTTTTCCATCATATCCTCCGATAATTGCAGGTTCCGCGCGTCAGAGCGCCGGCCCTGTGGTGCTCCAGGGCGATTCGTAGAGTTCGTAGAGGGCAACGGCGGCCGCGCCCTGTGCCCAGAAGTCGTCGCTCGAATCGTCGAAGACGAGTTCGCTGACGCCTTGCAGGGAAGGGGGAATGGCCAGCGCATAGGCATCCCGCAGGCTGTTGAGGAACGGCTCGCCCAGCGCAAGCGAGGAGCCGACCAGAATGACGCGCGGCGGGGCAAACAGCGTGACGATATTGGCGATCGTCAACCCGACCGCCTCGCCGGCACGCACGGCGGCTGCGATCAGCCGGTCGTCGTCGGCCTGAATCAGCGCCTGCACATGCGTCATGCCGCGACCGAGGCGCACCGCTTCGGCAAAGCGCCCGTCGGCCTGCTGTTCTCCGAGAATGGCGCTCTCGCCAGCCTGGCTGGAAAGCCTGACCACGCCCTGCTGGCCCATGCCGAGAACGAGGTCGCCGAGATTGTGGCTGAGGCCGCCGGCGCCGCGGAAAAGCTGGTTGTCGTGCAACACGCCAAGGCCGAGCGTCTGCTCCAGCGAGATCAGCACCATGTCTTCAAGGTCGCGGGCCTTGCCGAACCAGTGATGGCCGAGCGTGATGGCGTGCGCGTCGCTTTCGATGATTGTCGGCGTCGACAGTCGGGCTGACATTTCTGCGGCAAAATCAATGTTGACTTCGCGGAATATGGGGCTCGAGCGGATGTGGCCCGTGCGGTGCTCGATGACGCCGGGCAATGCCAGGCAGATACTGTCTATGTCGTCAAGCGACAGGCCGATATCGACGACGCAGCGCCGCACGCCATCCTCGATGAGGTCGGCAATCACGGCAATCGGCTGCCGATCGATGCGGATCGGCAGCACGAGCTTGGAGAGCACGTCACCGCGGAAATTGGTGACGACGAAGATCATGCGGCTGGCGGCGATCTTGGCTCCGACCACGCGTGCGGCATCCGGATTGACCTCCAGCATGACGCGCGGCCTGCCGCGCACCGCCTCGTTGCGGATATCCCCCTCGTGAATGGGCAAAATGAGCCCGTCATCGAGCAGCGAAGCGGTGATGGCCGAAACGGTCGTCGTGGACAATTCGGTGCGTTCGCTGATCTGGATACGGGAGATCGGGCCGTTGCGCCGGATCGTATCCAGCACGCTCAAGCGGTTGATGGCACGCATCAATTCAGGATCGGCAGTCTTCATCGTCTCGTGCGGGCACCCAAACCCTGTCATTCGGCCCGACGATTTTTTTCGTGAGGCAAATTAAATCGATCTTGTTGTAGAACTGATTTTCGCATCGCGCAACAGAAATTTCCATAATTGCATCATTTTGCGCAGCCTCTGCCGCTTTTTCGGGCAGGGTATTGACAGAAAGAGAAAGGCTGCGATTATTTAATCCGGATACAGAAATAAAGCGCCTCGGGAGGAGTGCCAAGTGCTGACCATCAAAACTCATCGCATCAATATGATTTCGGCGATCGCAATCGCTGTCGCCGGCTACTGCGCGTCGACGGTAACGGCTGCCGCCGACACGACCATTCGCTGGCTCCATCTGGAGCAGGTTCCGGGCACCCTCGCGGTGTGGAACCAACTCGCCAAGGACTTCGAGGCGAGCCACCCCGGCGTAAAGGTCGAACTGCAGTTCCTCGAAAACCAGGCCTTCAAGGCCAAGCTTCCGACGCTGCTGCAGTCGAACGAAGCGCCGAGCTTCTTCTATACCTGGGGCGGCGGGGTGCTGAAGGCGCAGGCCGAGACCGGCATGCTGCGGCCGATCGATGCCGCGCTTGACGCCGATGGCGGCGCATGGCGCAACGGCACGAGCGCCGCCACGATCGACGGCATGACCTTTGACGGCAAGGTCTGGGCAGCGCCCTACAAGACCGGCCTCGTCTCCTTCTTCTACAACAAGGAGCTGTTCAAGAAGGCCAATGTCGATGCGTCGCAGATCAAGACCTGGGGCGATTTCCTCAATGCCGTGAAGACGCTGAAGGCAGCCGGCATCGTGCCGATTGCCGGCGGCGGCGGCGACAAGTGGCCGATCCATTTTTACTGGGGCTACCTTGCCATGCGCGAAGCCGGCCATGACGGTTTCGAGAAGGCCAAGGCCGGCGAGGGCGACGGTTTTGCCGGTGAGGCCTTCGTCAGGGCTGGCGAGCATCTTGCCGAACTCGGCAAGCTCGAGCCCTTCCAGAACGGCTATCTCGGCGCCACCTGGAACGATGCGCTTGCTGCCTTCGGCGACGGACGCGCCGCCATGCTGCTCGGCTTCGAGAACACCAACGACACTTCGCGCGCCAGCTCGACCAGCGGCAAGGGCCAGCCGGACGACAATATCGGCCGCTTCCCGTTCCCGGTCGTCGAAGGCGCTCCGGGTCTGGCAACTGATTACCTCGGCCGCCTGAACGGCTGGGTCGTCACCAAGAATGCGCCTCCGGAAACCGAAGAATTCCTGAAATTCCTCGGCAATCCGGAAAACCAGAAGCTGCTGGCCCAGAAAACCGGCATCATTCCGGTCGCCAAGGGTGCGGCCGATGGTGTGCAGAACCCGCTTCTGAAGGACAGCGCCGTGGCGCTCGATCAGGAGACCTGGCACCAGAACTTCCTCGATCAGGATCTCGGCCCCAATGTCGGCGGCGTCGTCAACGACATGACGATGGAAATCGTCTCCGGCTCCACGTCGCCGGCCGATGCCGCCCAGCAGATCCAGGACGCCTACTCGCTCGAAGCGAAGTAAGCGACCCGCCGGCGCTCGCATGAGCGCCGGCTCCCTCTCACTCGCGGCGCAGTCGCGAATCCGCCCGAGGAGTCCCAGAGACCGATGAGCGATACTTTCATGTCAGCAAATGTTGCAGGGACGAGCGCCAAAGTGGCTCCGCGCCGGCACAAACGTTCGCTGGCCCACAGCAAATGGCCGGTGCTGATCCTATTCCTGCCGCCGGCATTGATGCTTTTCACCCTGCTCGTCATCGTGCCGATGGGCGAAGCCGCCTGGTATTCCTTCTACAACTGGAACGGTTACGGTGACCCGACGCAATGGGTCGGCTTCCGCAATTACCAGCTTATCTTCCGCAACGGCGCCTTTACCCAGGCGCTGATCAATAACGGCCTGATCGTCTTGATCTCGCTCTTGGTGCAGATTCCGCTGGCGCTATGGCTGGCGACCATGGTCTCCACCAAGATCAAGGGCGCGCTGTTCTTCCGCCTGATCTTCTTCCTGCCCTATGTTCTCGCCGACGTTGCCGCCGGCATGATCTGGCGCTTCGTCTATGACGGCGATTTCGGCCTCGTGGCCGGCATTTCGCACATGATCGGCATCGAGCCGCCCTTCTGGCTCGCCGATCGCAATGTCGCCATGTACGCCATTCTCGGCGTCATTGTCTGGAAGTATTTTGGCTTTCACATGATGCTTTTCATCGCCGGTCTTCAGGCGATCGACAAGAGCGTGCTGGAAGCCGCCGATATCGACGGGGCGACCGGCTGGCAGAAGTTCCGGCACGTCACATTGCCGCTTCTCGGCTCCACCGTTCGCCTCTCCGTCTTCTTCGGCGTCGTCGGCTCGCTGCAGCTCTTCGACATGATCATGCCGCTCACCGGCGGCGGTCCGTCGAACTCGACGCAGACGATGGTGACCTTCCTCTACAATTTCGGGGTGACCCGCATGCAGGTCGGTTTCGGCAGCGCCGTCGGCGTCGTGCTGTTCGTGATCTGCGTCACGCTCGCCTTCAGCTACAAGCGGATATTCATGCGCAATGACTGATATCTCGACCGCACCCCCCATCGACGCCGCGACGGCCAACAGTTCCGGCCGCAAGGTCCGTACCGGCACGCAGATCTATATGTATGTCTCGCTGCTGATCGTCGCCGGCCTCGTCGTCATCCCGCTGATCAGCACGGCGCTCGGCGGCTTCAAGACGCTCTCGGACCTGCGCGGCAATCCCTTCGGCCTGCCGACGGAATGGCAGTGGAGCAACTATATCGACATCATCGTCAGCCATCGCTACTGGCTGCAGATGGGCAATTCGCTGCTGATCGCCCTGCTCACCGTCTTCCTGACGCTGACGCTCGGCGCCATGGCCGCCTTCTGCTTTGCCCATATCCGCTTCTTCGGCTCCACCTATCTGGTCAACTATTTCCTGATCGGACTGATGTTCCCGGCAGCGACCGCGATCCTGCCGCTCTATATCCGCATCCGCGATCTCGGCCTTCTCAATACCTATTGGGGCGTCGTGCTGCCGCAGGTGGCCTTCGGGCTCGGCATGAGCATCATGCTGTTCCGCAACTATTTCCGGAACCTGCCGTCGGAACTCTTCGACGCGGCTTTCGTCGATGGCTGCGGTTACATGCGCTTCTTCTGGCACATCTCGCTGCCGCTCTCGCGCCCGATTGTCGCCACCGTCGGCATCATCTCCTTCGTCGGCAGTTGGAACAGCTATATCGTGCCGCTGATCATGCTCAATTCGGAAAGCCTTTATCCCTGGCCGCTCGGCATCATGGTCTATAGAGGGGAGTTCGCCACCGACTGGCATCTCATCCTCGCCTTCATCACGCTGACCATCCTGCCGACCATCATCGTCTTTTTCATTGCCCAGAAGCACATCATCGCCGGCCTGACTGCCGGTGCGGTGAAGTCCTGAGCCCGCATTCGGAGGCACGCACATGGCGTCTGTCGAACTGAAGAATATCCGCAAGGCCTACGGATCGCTCGATGTGATCCATAACATCTCGCTTTCGATCGAGGACGGCCAATTCGTCGCCCTCGTCGGGCCGTCCGGCTGCGGCAAGTCCACCCTTCTGCGCATGATCGCGGGCCTTGAGGAAATCAGCGGCGGCGAAGTGGTCATCGACGATGCCGTCGTCAACGAGCTCACCCCGCGCGAGCGCAACATCGCCATGGTCTTCCAGTCCTATGCGCTCTATCCGCATATGACGGTCGCCGAAAACATGGGCTTCAATCTGAAACTGTCCGGTCTTCCCAAGCCGCAGATCGAGCAGCGCGTGGCGGAAGCCGCACGCATGCTCGATCTGACGAAACTCATGGACCGCAAGCCCGCACAGCTTTCCGGCGGTCAGCGCCAGCGCGTTGCCATGGGGCGCGCCATCGTGCGCAACCCGGCCGTCTTCCTGTTCGACGAGCCGCTCTCGAACCTCGATGCCAAGCTGCGCGTGCAGATGCGCTCGGAAATCAAGACGCTGCACCAGAAGGTCAAGACGACCTCGATCTATGTCACGCATGACCAGATCGAGGCGATGACGCTCGCCGACCGCATCGTCGTGCTGAACCAGGGCAATATCGAGCAGGAGGGCACGCCGCTCGAACTCTACAAGAAGCCGGCCAATCTTTTTGTTGCTGCCTTCATCGGCTCACCGGCGATGAACCTGATCGAGGGTGTCGTTGAAGGTGAGGGCGGCGCACCGGCCGCCCGCCTTTCGGACGGCACGGCAATCCGTATCGCGCCTGACCGCAAGGTTCGCGCCGGCCAGGCTGTGACGGTCGGCCTTCGCCCCGAGCATCTGACGCCCGGCGGCAAGGACGGAAACGCGCTTGCCGGCCAGACCCTGCTTGTCGAGCCGACAGGCGCACAGACACACGTCGTCTTCGATCTCGCGGGTCAGCCGGTCACGGCCGTGGTGGATGGGGATTATGCGGCCCGTTATGGCGCGCGTTTCGAAGCCAACATCGCCAGCGAGCAGGTCCATATTTTCGACCGCGGCACGGGGCTGGCGCTCTGAGCCCAGGAGCTTGCCGCCGCCGTTGTTTGACCCGCGGCATCGTCATCACATGAAATCCGCCGCCAATCACCTGATCGGCGGCGGATTTTTTGTCTCAGCCTTTACTCGGCAGGCTGCGCCACCGGAGCAAGCAGGTCGCTATCCTCGCGCAGATCGCCGGCCATCGCTGCGGCAAAGCGGGTCTGGTCGAGCTCGTTTTCCCAGCGGGCGACGACGATGGTGGCAACGGCGTTGCCGACGAGGTTGGTCAGCGCGCGGCATTCCGACATGAAGCGGTCGATGCCGAGGATGAGCGCCATGCCGGCGATCGGAACCGAGGGAACGACCGAGAGTGTGGCCGCAAGCGTGATGAAGCCGGCGCCGGTGATGCCCGCCGCCCCCTTGGAGCTTAGCATCGCCACCAGCAGCAGCAGGATCTGGTCGCCGAAGCTCAGATGCGTATCCGTCGCCTGGGCGATGAAGAGCGCTGCCAGCGTCATATAGATGTTGGTGCCGTCAAGATTGAAGGAATAGCCGGTCGGGATGACGAGGCCGACGACCGAGCGTTTGCAGCCGGCGCGTTCCATCTTGTTCATCAGGCCGGGCAGGGCGGCTTCCGATGAGGAGGTGCCGAGCACCAGCAGCAGCTCTTCCTTGATGTAGCGGATCAGCGCCAGGATGGAAAAGCCGTTGTAGCGGGCGACCGCGCCGAGCACGATCAGCACGAAGAGCAGCGACGTCAGGTAGAAAGTGCCGATCAGGAATGCGAGGTTGGCGATCGCGCCGATACCATATTTGCCGATGGTAAAGGCCATGGCGCCGAAGGCCCCGATCGGCGCGAACTTCATCAGGATCGCGACGAGGCGGAAGACCGGAGCAGTCAGAACCTGGAAGAAATCCAGCACCGGCTTGCCGCGTTCGCCGACGGAGCCGAGCGCAATGCCGAAGACGACGGAGAAGAACAGAACCTGCAGGATGTCGCCCTTGGCAAAGGCGCCGACAATCGTGTCCGGGATGATGTTCATCAGGAAGCCGACGATCGTCGCGTCATGGGCCTGTGCGGCGTAATTGTTGACGGCCTTCGTATCGAGCGTCGCCGGATCGATATGCATGCCGGCGCCGGGCTGCAGCACGTTCGAAACGACGAGACCGACGACGAGCGCGAGCGTCGAGAAGACGAGGAAATAGCCGAGCGCCTTGCCGACCACGCGGCCGAACTTCTTGAGATCGGCCATGCCGGCAATGCCGGTCGTGACGGTCAGGAAGATGACGGGCGCGATCACCATGCGCACGAGCTTGATGAAAGCGTCTCCAAGCGGCTGCAGCGAAGCGCCGAGCGACGGATAGAAATGGCCGAGCAGGATGCCGGCGGCAATGGCTGCGAGAACCTGCACGTAGAGGTGCCGGTAAAGGGGAGTTTTGCCGCGCTCAGCGGCGGCGTTCATTGCAATATCCATGGTGTCCTCCACTGTGCCGGACGCCAGTGCGGCGGCGGGCAAGTCATGATGGTCAAACAGCCTCCCGACTGATGAGGACTCCGGTTTGCAATGCGCGTGCCAGTTTTTCGGGCGACCTAATTCATTGATATCTTTGAGTGTATCTGGTCGGGTCGGTCGCTTTGGTGCGGTTTTCCGCACAAAGTGATTTGCTGGGCGTGCGAAAATATGCACAATGTCGCCATGCTCCAGAAGACCGCAAACGAACGTCTCCTGACACCTGAACAGCTTGGCCGGCGCTCCCGATCAGTCTGGCTGATCTTTGCGGCGCTTGCCGCCGCACTCATCGCAGCCGCCCTTTACGGGGCCGGCATCTATGGCCGCCTGCAGGCAATTGCCGCGCTGGAAGATCAGGGGCAGACCGATGCCAATCTCAAGGTCGCGCTGCTGCGGGCTGTGCTTGAAGGGCCGCGGGCTCTCCCGCTTCTTCTTGCCGATGATCAGCAGGTGCGGGACGCCCTGGCCTCCGGGCAGGGCGAGGCCGTCATGGGGCTTGACCGCAAGCTCCAGAGCCTCGTTGCCGGCACGCGCGCCTCGGTTCTCTACGTTACCGGCAGCAACGGTATCGCGATCGCCTCCAGCAACTGGCAGGAGCCCCTGAGTTTTGTCGGTAACGATTATTCCTTCCGCGATTATTTCCGCCGCGCCATGGAAACGGGTACGGCGGAGCATTTCGCGCTCGGCAATGTCAGCAACCGGCCGGGTCTTTATATTTCCCGGCGGGTCGGGGATGCCGCGGCTCCGCTTGGTGTCGTTGTCGTCAAGATGGAGTTCGATCAGCTGGAGTCCGACTGGCGCGATGCGGCCCGGCCGGCCTATGTCACCGACGAGCACGGGGTCGTGCTGATCACCAGCCTGCCGTCCTGGCGTTTCATGACCGCCAAACCCCTGCCGCTGGAAAGCCTTTCCGCGATCAGAAGCAGCCTGCAATTCGGCGAGGCGCCACTTTCGCCTTTGCCGATCGACGAGCGGCAGGCGCTGAGACCCGGTGCCGCAATGGTCCATGCCGTCATGCCGGGCGGTGGTGAGGGGGAATTCCTGCGATTGCGGACAGAGGTGCCCTCGACCTCATGGCAACTCGAATATCTCGTGCCGACCGAAGCGCCGATCGCCTCATCCGTGCGCGAATGGCGCCTGCTGACATTGGCGGCGCTCATTCCGGTGCTCGCGATCATGACCTTCCTGCTGCGTCGCCGCCAGATCGCCACCATGCGCATCGCCACCGAGCGCGCCGCGCGTGAAGAGCTTGAACGCCGGGTGCTGGAGCGGACCGATGACCTGAGCCGTGCCCGCGACAGGCTCCAGGCGGAGATTTCAGATCACCGCGCGACCGAGGCGCGGCTGCAGGTGGTGCAGCAGGAACTGGTGCAGGCAAACCGCCTGGCGATCCTGGGGCAGGTGGCCGCCGGCGTGGCGCATGAGATCAACCAGCCGGTCGCGACCATCCGCGCCTATGCCGACAATGCCCGAACCTTCCTCAAGCGCCGGCAGCCGCAATCGGCCGACGACAATCTCGACGCGATTGCCGGCTTGACGGAGCGCATCGGTACGATCACCGAAGAGTTGAAGGCCTTTGCCCGCAAGGGCCGTACGGCGGCGGAGCCGGTGGAACTGCGCGCCGTCATCGAGGGCGCCGTCGTACTCTTGCGCAGCCGCTTTGCCGGCCGCCTGGATGCGCTCGATATCCGGCTGCCGCCAGCCGAACTCAAGGTCAGCGGCAATCGCATCCGGCTGGAGCAGGTGCTGATCAACCTTTTCCAGAATGCGCTGGAGGCGCTTGACGGCAGGGAGGGCGCGAAGGTGGAGATCTTCTGCGAGGAGGCGGGCGGCGAGGTTGTCGTAACCGTCGCCGATAACGGGCCAGGCATATCCGAGGAGATCCTTGGTTCGCTGTTTTCGCCCTTCAACACCTCGAAGGAAAAGGGGCTCGGGCTCGGGCTCGTCATCTCCAAGGATATCGTTTCCGATTACGGCGGCCGTATAGAGGTCGAAAGCAATGAGGGCGGCACCCGCTTTACCATCCATCTGCAGAAAGTACAGGCATGAGCGACACGATCCCGGTCTTCCTGATCGACGACGACAAGGATCTCCTGAAGGCGACCAAGCAGACGCTGGAACTGGCCGGCTTTGCCGTTTCGACATTTTCTGCCGCAATGGATGCATTGAAGGTGCTGAGGGCGGATTTTACCGGGGTCGTCGTTTCCGATATCCGCATGCCGCAGGTCGACGGGCTGCAGCTGTTCGACCGCATACGTCGCCTGGACGAAGACCTGCCGGTGATCCTGATGACCGGGCATGGCGATATTCCGATGGCCGTCAAGGCGATCCAGGACGGGGCTTATGATTTCATCACCAAGCCCTTTGCCGCCGACAGGCTGGTTCAGAGCGTCCACCGGGCGGCCGAGAAGCGGCGCCTGGTGCTCGACAATCGCTCGTTGCGCGAGGCCGCCGAGCAGGCACAGGGCGACCTGCCGCTGATCGGCCAGACGCCGGCCATGGAGCGCCTGCGGCGAACGCTCAGGCAGATCGCCGATACGGATGTCGACGTGCTGGTGACCGGTGAGACCGGCAGCGGCAAGGAAGTGGTGGCGAGCCTGCTGCATCGCTGGAGCCGCCGTTCCAAGGCAAACTTCGTGGCGCTGAATTGCGGCGCCTTGCCGGAAACGGTGATCGAAAGCGAACTCTTCGGCCATGAGGCGGGAGCCTTCACCGGCGCCCAGAAGAAGCGCATCGGTCGTATCGAACATTCGAGCGGCGGAACGCTTTTCCTCGACGAAATCGAAAGCATGCCGGCCTCCGCCCAGGTGCAGATGCTGCGGGTCCTGGAAATGCGGGAAGTCATGCCGCTTGGCACCAACGAGGTGCGGCCAGTCGATCTGCGGGTCGTTGCCGCCGCCAAGATCGATCTCGGCAATCCGCGCGAACGCGGCGATTTCCGCGAGGATCTCTATTATCGCCTCAATGTCGTGACGATCGGCATTCCGCCGCTGCGCGACCGGCGCGACGACATCCCGCTCCTCTTTGCCCACTTCACCGAACGGGCCGCCAACCGTTTCAAGCGCCCGGTTCCAGCGGCTTCGCCGGAGTTGCACCGCTACCTGAAAAGCCATGACTGGCCGGGCAATGTGCGCGAACTCTCACATTTCGCCGAGCGCTTCGTGCTCGGCCTTGAAATGACACCGTCCGAGCGGGCGCAGGACGGGATGGAGAGGATGGAGGCCGCGCTGCCTTTGCCGGCAAGGATCGACCGCTACGAGGCCGATATCATCCGGGAGACGCTGACCCGCAACGACGGCGACGTGCGCCGCACGATCGAAACACTCGGCATTCCGCGCAAGACCTTCTACGACAAGCTGCAGCGCCACGGTATCGAGCGGGCCGCTTTCAGCCCCTCGAAGACGGAGAACGAGGCATAGCGACCGTCGCGTTTCCCAAAGTGGCGAGCCGGTATTGCAGAAAGTATTTGTCAGCCGCCGCCGGTGTGCCGCCGTTCTTATGCAGCCGTGGTTTCGGATGTCTGTGAGGATCGCGGTCCTGATGCGCGAGGTGGGACTTTCGTCGCGTGATCGCATGAGTTGAGCGACCGGTCTGTTTTCGATCAGGCCTTACTTTTCGCTTGACGTTGCTTGAAGACGCGTCTCAGACACGGACCGCGAGAAATGCTCGCTCCAGCGAATCAGGCAGCCCTTCATCGGCACCAGCACATATTCGCGTCATCGGCGTGAAGGTGCACGGCGTTCTCTTTCATGCCGCGCGCGAATAATACTCCCCGCGCCGCTGCAAAGCTATAGAGACGGTCAATTTTCTAGGAGCAAATTGGCGAGTTACGCGCACTTTTTTGTGTAGCGCGGCTGGAATGCCAGCCATGTCTTATTTCCGTCTAGGAGGACCTTGATCTTTCAAAACATTGGCGCACCATCTTACTTAGCGAAGGCGAAAATCGCTGAGGCAGACCTTTATAGGAGGGCCTATGCTGAACAACTCCCTATTTGATGCGTTCACCCGTAACTACGAGTCTCGCCGCGAGACGGATATGTCTATCGCGGACTATCTGTCCTTATGCAAGAAGGATCCGATGGCCTATGCCAACGCCACCGAGCGGCTGCTGGCGGCGATCGGCGAACCTGAAATCATCGATACGGCCAAGGATTCGCGGCTCGGGCGCGTCTTCATGAACAGGACGATCCGGACCTATCCGGCCTTTACAGGGTTCTTCGGCATGGAAGAGACGATCGAGCGGATCGTGTCCTTCTTCCGGCACGCCGCCCAGGGCCTGGAGGAGCGCAAGCAGATCCTCTACCTGCTCGGCCCGGTCGGCGGCGGCAAGTCTTCGCTTGCGGAGCGCCTGAAGCAGCTGATGGAAGTCAATCCCATTTATGTGCTGAAGGCCGGCGACGAGTTGAGCCCGGTCTTTGAAAGCCCCCTCAACCTCTTCGACCCCCTGACCATGGGACCTTTGCTGCTGGAGGAATACGGTATTCCCACCCGTCGCCTCAGCGGCCTGATGAGCCCCTGGTGCCTCAAGCGGCTCGACGAATTCGACGGCGATATCTCGCGTTTTCGCGTGGTGAAAATCCAGCCCTCCCGGCTTCGCCAGATCGCAATCGCCAAGACCGAGCCGGGCGACGAAAACAACCAGGACGTCTCGTCGCTGGTCGGCAAGGTCGATATCCGCAAGCTCGAGCACTATTCGCAGAACGATTCCGATGCCTACAGCTATTCCGGCGGTCTGAACCGCGCCAATCAGGGCGTGCTGGAATTCGTCGAAATGTTCAAGGCGCCGATCAAGATGCTGCACCCGCTGCTGACGGCGACGCAGGAAAACAACTATATGGGCACCGAAAATATCGGCGCGATCCCGTTCTCCGGCATCATCCTTGCCCATTCGAACGAAGCGGAATGGCAGACCTTCAAGGCCAACAAGAACAACGAAGCCTTCATCGACCGCATCTGCGTCATCAAGGTTCCCTATTGCCTGCGGGTTACGGAGGAGCAGAAAATCTACCAGAAACTGATCGAAGGCTCGGAGCTTGCCGATGCGGCCTGTGCGCCGGCGACGCTGGAGATGCTGGCCCGCTTTTCCGTCCTGTCGCGGCTTCGCAAGCACGAGAATTCCAATCTCTTCTCGAAGATGCGCGCCTATGACGGCGAGAGCCTGAAGGAAACCGATCCGCGCGCCAGAAGCGTGCAGGAATATCGCGACGCCGCAGGCGTCGATGAGGGCATGGACGGAATATCGACACGTTTCGCCTTTAAGGTCCTTGCGTCGACGTTCAACCACGACCCAACGGATATCGGCGCCGATCCCGTTCATCTGATGTATGTCCTGGAACAGGCTATTCGCCGCGAGCAGTTTTCCGAGGAGACGGAAAAGCGCTATATGGAGTTCATCAAGGCAGAACTGGCGCCGCGTTATGCGGAATTCATCGGCAACGAAATCCAGAAGGCCTATCTGGAATCCTACTCCGATTACGGCCAGAATCTGTTCGACCGCTATGTCGACTATGCGGACGCCTGGATCGAGGACATCGATTTCAAGGACCCGGATACGGGGCAGTTGCTCGACCGCGAACTTCTGAACCAGGAGCTGACGAAGATCGAAAAACCGGCAGGCATCGCCAATCCCAAGGATTTTCGCAACGAGATCGTGAAGTTCTGCCTCAGGTCGCGCGCGGCCAACGGCGGCAAGAATCCCTCCTGGACCAGTTACGAAAAGATCCGGGAAGTCATCGAGAAGCGGATGTTTTCGCAGGTCGAGGATCTGCTGCCGGTCATATCCTTCGGATCGAAGAAGGATAGCGAGACCGAAAAGAAACACAGTGAGTTCGTCTCGCGCATGGTCGCGCGGGATTATACCGAACGGCAGGTTCGCCGGCTGGTGGAATGGTACATGCGCGTCAAGCAGGCGAGTTAGGTAGGCTGTCCGAGCGAGTACCCATGTAGGAGCAAACATGCACATCATTGACCGGCGGCTCAATCCGCGCGGTAAAAGTTTGGAAAATCGGCAACGGTTTCTACGGCGTGCCAAGGACGCCGTAGAACAAGCGGTTAAACGATCCTTGCAGAACCGCTCCATCCGCGATGTGCTGGATGGCGGCGAGGTTACTCTTCCGATCGGCGGCATGTCCGAACCGGGCCTTCACCGGGGCGGAGGGGGAATTCAGGATCGGATCCTTCCCGGCAACCAGAAATTCGTCGAGGGTGATTTCATCAAGCGCCCGCCGGCATCGGGCGGAGGTCGTTCGTCCGAGGCCGGGGAGGGCGACGGCGAAGACGGCTTCCGCTTCGTTCTGACCCGGGAGGAGTTTCTCAACATCTTCCTCGAAGATCTGGAATTGCCGGACCTCGCCAAGCGCCGGCTGAGCGAGACCGACGAGGTAACGCCGCAAAGAGCTGGTTTTTCCGTCTCCGGCTCCCCTTCCAACATCGCCGTCGGGCGCACGACGCGCCTTGCCATGATGCGGCGCCTGGCGCTTCATCGCCCGAAGCCGGAGGAAATCGAGGCGCTGCAGAAGCAGATCAACGAATGCGATGACGCGGAAGAGCGCCTGGTCCTTGAGGAGAGGCTGCGGACCCTGACCCTCAAGAGCAAGCGTATCCCCTATATCGACCCGCTCGATGTCCGCTACCGGCGCTTTGAAAACACGCCGAAACCGGTCGTCAAGGCGGTGATGTTCTGCCTCATGGACGTTTCCGGCTCGATGAGCGAGCATATGAAGGATCTCGCCAAGCGCTTCTACCTGCTGCTCTACCTCTTCCTGTCGCAGCGTTACGAGAAGGTGGAGATCGTCTTCATCCGGCACACGGAGAAGGCGGAGGAAGTCGATGAGGAGACGTTCTTCTACAGTCCGGCGACGGGCGGCACGCTGGTTTCCAGCGCGCTGGCCGTGATGCGCTCGATCGTTGCTGCGCGCTTCGACCCGACGGAGTGGAACATCTATGCGGCGCAGGCCTCCGATGGCGACAATTCCTATTCCGACGGTGCCCTGACCGGCCAGCTGCTGCAGCAGGAAATCCTGCCGGTCTGCCAGTATTTCGCCTATATCGAAGTCGGTGAGGAGGACGGCGATTCCTCGACGTCGAGATCGCCGCTCTGGACCCTTTATCAGGAGATCCGCTCTACGGCACTGCCGCTCGCCATGCGCAAGGTGTGCCGCAAGAACGAGATCTTCCCGGTTTTCCACGACCTGTTTCAGAAGAAGGCTGCCAAGGCAGGGGCGACGCCATGAGGACCAGCACGCGGCACAAAGAGAAGCTTCTGTTCGAAGGGGCCGACTGGGATTTCCCAACCCTGCAGCGCATTCACGACGCCTGTGAGGACATTGCGCTCGGGGAACTGGGGCTCGATGTCTATCCGAACCAGATCGAGGTCATCACATCGGAGCAGATGCTCGATGCCTATTCCTCGACAGGCATGCCGCTCTTCTATCGCCACTGGTCCTTCGGCAAGCATTTTGCCCATCACGAGGCCTTCTATCGCCGCGGTATGCGCGACCTCGCCTATGAGATCGTCATCAACAGTTCGCCCTGCATCTCCTATCTGATGGAGGAGAATACGGCGACCATGCAGACGCTGGTCATCGCGCATGCTGCCTTCGGCCACAACCACTTCTTCAAGAACAACTATCTGTTCAAGCTCTGGACCGATGCCGAAGGCATTCTCGATTATCTCGATTTCGCCAAGAGCTACATTTCCCGCTGCGAGGAACGCTATGGCGAGGTGGCCGTCGAGCGCACGCTGGATGCCGCCCATGCGCTGATGTCGCACGGCGTACACCGCTATGCCGGCAAGACCCAGGTCGATCTGCGGCAGGAGGAAAGGCGCCAGCAGGAGCGGCGGGCGCATGAGGAAAAGATCTTCAACGATCTCTGGCGCACCGTGCCTGTCGGGCTCAAGCGCAGCAAGTCCGACCAGGAATTCGAGCGCAGGCGCGCGGCACTCGGCCTGCCGCAGGACAATATCCTTTATTTCCTCGAAAAGTCCGCGCCGCGGCTGCATTCCTGGCAGCGCGAAATCCTGCGCATCGTCCGCCATGTCGCGCAATATTTCCATCCGCAGCGCCAGACGAAGGTGATGAACGAGGGCACCGCCACCTATGTCCATTACAACATCATGCGGCGGCTGCATGAGCGCGGGCAGATCAGCGACGGCAACTATTTCGAGTTCCTGAAATCGCACACCAACGTCGTGTTCCAGCCGATGTACGACGACCGGCGCTTCTCCGGCTTCAATCCCTACGCGCTCGGTTTTGCCATGATGCAGGACATCGAGCGCATCGTCACCGAGCCGACCGGTGAAGACCGCGAGTGGTTTCCCGAGATTGCCGGGCGCGGCGATCCCATGGCGGTGCTGCGCGATATCTGGGCCAATTATCGCGACGAGAGTTTTGTCAGCCAGTTCCTGAGCCCGAGCCTGATGCGCCGGTGGCGCATGTTCCAGCTTCACGACGATCCTGAGATCGAGGAGGGTATCCTGGTTTCGGCGATCCATGACGAGCGCGGATACAGGCGTATTCGCCGGCAGCTTTCCCGCGACTACGACATCGGCCATACCGACCCGGCAATCGAAATCGTCGATGTCGATCTTGCCGGCGACCGCAGATTGCTGTTGCAGCACCGGGCCAGCAACGACGAGTTCCTGGAAGAGGAGGATCTGAAGCTCGTCCTGCAGCATCTTGCCGATCTGTGGACCTACGACGTGCTTCTGGAGGAGCTCGACAGCAAGGACGCGATCGTCAAGAAACATGTCGCGCATCCGCGCACATTTGCCAGACAGAGCGAATTTGCCTGAATGGACGGGATCTGCCCGTTCAAGCGACACGATTCTTCAAACGTGATTGGACAGGCAGCGTCGTTGGGGTCAACCTTCCTGTTGGGGGCGTGCAGTCTATTTTTCCAAATAGGAGGCCGTCATGGAACAATACGCAGTCGATCAGCTCAAGGCTATAGCCAAGGTCAGCCGTACCACGCCACAACTGTCTCGGGCAGAGCGGTTGAACCGGTGGGCCGAGCTCCTGGAAAGCGATCCTGCGCGTTCGCTCGTTACCCTTCGGGAAACCGAATACCTGCCCCGCGACCAGCGGATATTGATGAGGATCACCGGGTCGCCCATATCGGTAGCCTATGCCGATCCGGTCTTGCGTGCCGCGGGTCTCGAGGGCGATACCTATGGGGATGCGCAGAGCTTCTTCGATCTTAACGATCGGCAGCTGCACGGGCTTGTCTGCTCCTGCCATTTTGGAGCACGGGTCGATGCGGGTGTCGTCGCCCGCCATCTGAGAGCCACAGCCATGCCGGGCATGAAGGGCGTTCTGGCACGCATGCGGCTGATGTTTACGCGATAGGCCGACTGCCGACCCGAAACCGACAATCAGACACCTGGTGGAAGCGGGACCGGGCCGGTGAAGTGCGGCACTTCGTAGCCGCGCTTCACCTGCGGGCGCCTATCCGTGGCAGCCGGAAGGCTCGCGTCAGGTCGATTACGGCTATTACAGACAGCTCGCCCAGGCCTATGATCATCTCGGCTATACCGGCGCGCTCTTTGCGACCGGCGCCCACGATGTCTGGGTGCTGGCAAGCGCGCTGCTCTCCTATACCGAACGGCTGCGGTTCCTCGTTGCAATCCATCCCGGTCTCGTCGCGCCGACGTTGCTTGCCAAGATGGCCGCAACCTTCCAGGAGTTTGCGCGCGGGCGCCTGCTGATCAACGTGGTGTCCGGCGATGCCAAGATGCTGGGCGCTTACGGCATGATGCTGCCGCATGACGAGCGCTACGACATGGCGGACGAATATCTGCACCTCTGGCATCGTCTCTTCGCCGGCGAGAGCGTCACCTATCAGGGCAAGTATTTCTCCACCGACGGCGCCAAGCTCGCCCTGCCGGTCGGCGAAAGCATCGCTCCGCCGTCGCTCTGGTTCGGCGGCTCTTCCGACAGGGCGCTGGATGTCGCGGCAAAACATGTCGATACCTATCTTTCCTGGGGCGAAACGCCGGAGCAGATCAAGGGCAAGGTCGAGGCGGTGAAGGCGCGGGCAGCCCGTTACGAACGCGAGCTCGAATATGGCATTCGCCTCTACGTGATCGTGCGCGATACGGACGAGAAGGCCTGGGAGGCTGCAGCCGATCTCTACGGGCGGATGGACGATGCGGCGATTGCGGCCAACCAGCGTTTCGTCGCCCGCAGTGATTCCGTCGGCCAGCAGCGCATGACAGCCCTGCATGGCGGCCTGAAGCCGGCCAATCTGCGCGATCTCGAAGTCGCGCCCAATCTCTGGGCGGGCATCGGGCTGGTGCGGCCCGGTCCCGGCACGGCAATCGTCGGCTCGCCCGATACGGTCTTGCGCACGCTGGAGGCCTATCAGAAGGCGGGCGTCGAAACCTTTATTCTTTCCGGCATGCCGCTGCTTGAGGAAGCCTATCGTTTCGGCGAAAAGGTTCTGCCGCGTCTCGATGTCAGCAGGGAAGTGTCGAAGGCGCGCAACTACACCTGGTCGACGCTCTTCGATCGCTACCTTTCCACCGTCAAGAGCGCCTGACCTACCGGCAAGAAAGCAAATTCCGTGGCAGCAAGCGAATTCCACCCAACCGAACAGGAGACGACAGGTGACGGGCTTGCCGCCCGCATCCTGAAGGCGATCGAAACCGTGCTCGGCTTGGGCGCGGCCCTTGTGCTTGCCGTGCTGCTCTTCATGGTGCTGGTCACGGTCTGCATGCGTTATTTCTTCGCGGCCGGCTTCATCGGTGCGGAAGATCTCGGCATCTGGCTGCATGTGCTGCTGATCGCGCTCGGCGCGCCGCTGAGCTTCAACAGCGCCCTTGCCATGCGTCTCGACGTCTTCGTCAAGATGATGCCGGAACGCCTGCATCCGGCAACGCAGGTGGCGGCCGATGTCTTCACCGTGTTGTCGGGGCTCATTCTCAGCTTCGGCGGCAGTGAGATCATGACCATGCTCGGCGGTGTTTCCCCGACGCTCGGCGTGCCGGAATGGATTCGCTTCGGTTTTCTCGGCGCCGGCGGCGCGTTGATCCTCATCGTTCTCCTGCTGCAGCGCATCGCCGAAGGAAAGCTTTGGCCGGTCCTGCTCTCCGTTGCCGTCGGTGCGGCGCTTTATGCCGGCATTCCCCTTGTCTCCATCGAGCTCGACTGGCCGCCCAGCATCTTCCTCGGCCTCATTGCGGCGGTGGGCCTCGTACTTGCCGCCCCGCTGCCGCATGCTTTTCTGGCCGCCGCCTATGTGGTGATTGCCTTCGGCAGCAGCCTGCCGGAACCGGCGATCGTCTCCTCGACCGTCACCGGCATCTCGAAATTCCTGCTGCTCGCCATCCCCTTCTTCCTGCTTGCCGGCGGCCTGCTGACGGCATCGGGTGTTGCCAATCAGCTCGTGCGTTTTGCTGCCGCGATGGTCGGCCATCGCCGTGCGGGTCTTGCCCAGACGACGCTGTTGACCAGCGTGCTGTTCTCCGGCGCCTCCGGTTCTTCGGTTGCCAATGCCGCCTTCGGCGCATCGACCTTCCAGCCGGAACTCGTCCGCCACGGTTATCCGCCAGCCAAGGCCGCGGCGATCATCGCGGCAACCTCCGTGCTCGACAATGTCATCCCACCGTCGATCGCGTTCCTGATCCTGGCGACTGCCACCAATCTTTCGGTCGGTTCGCTGTTGGTCGGCGGCTTCTTCGCCGGCGGGCTGATGGCAATCTGCCTTGCCGTTGCGATCCATCTGACGGTCCGCGATCAGGCGCCACTGCCGCGCGCCTCGGCAGCGCAGCGCTGGCAATCGGCCGTCCAGGCGATTCCGGCCTTCGGGCTCGGCGTCATCGTCGTCGTCGGCATCCGCATCGGCATCGTCACGACGACGGAGGCTGCGGCTCTTGCCGCCTTCTACACATTCCTGCTCGGCATCGGGGCGCGGCTGGGCGTTTTCTCGCTTTATGCCGCTTTCCGCCAGGCGGCAGTGGAAGCCGCAGCGATCGGCCTTCTGATCGGCACGGCAGGCCCCTTCGCCTTCCTGCTGGCTGTCGATGATGTCTCCGGTCTGATCTCGCACCTGACAATGGCACTCGGCGGCAGCGCCCTTGCCGTGATCCTGCTGTCGAACATCATTCTGCTGGTCGTCGGCCTCGTGCTCGATATCGGCGCGGCGATCCTGCTCTTCGGCCCGATCCTGCTGCCGGCCGCCGTCTCGGCAGGCATCGATCCCATCCATTTCGGCGTCATCATCGTCGTCAACCTGATGATCCACGGCCTGACGCCGCCGCTTGGCATGTTGATCTTCGTCGTCAGCGGTGTAACCCGCATCCCGGCCTCCGCCCTCTTCAGGGCGGTCGTTCCCTATTTGCTTGCCCTTCTCGTCTCGCTCGCAATCCTCTGCGCCTGGGCGCTCATCTTCTAACGGACAGGACCTTCTCCATGGACAATTTCAACCGACGCAATTTCCTGAAAACCGCCGCCTTCGCGGGCGCCGCCCTTGCCGCACCGGCCTTCGTTCGCACGGCTGCCGCCCGCACGACGACGATCACCATTGCCTCGCTGCTTGGTGACGACAAGCCGGAGACCAAGATCTGGGTGAAGATCGGCGAACTGGTCGAGGCCAGGCTGCCGGGGCAGTTCAAGTTCAACATCGTCAAGAACGGCGCGCTCGGCGGCGAAAAGGAAGTGGCGGAGGGCGTTCGCCTCGGTTCCATCCAGGCCAGCCTTTCAACCGTCTCGTCGCTCTCAGGCTGGGCGCCGGAACTGCAGATCCTTGATCTGCCTTTCCTGTTCCGCGACGCCGATCATGTGCGCCGTACCGTCAGCGGTGATGTCGGCGCCGACCTGAAGGGCAAGCTGCAGGCGCAGAATTTCGTTGTCGGCGATTTCATCAATTACGGCGCCCGTCATCTGCTGACCAAGGAGCCGGTGACGCGTCCCGAACAGCTCAAGGGCAAGCGCATCCGCGTCATCCAGAGCCCGTTGCATACCAGGCTCTGGGCCGCTTTCGGCACGACGCCGATCGGCATCCCGATTACCGAGACCTACAATTCTCTGGCAACCGGTGTCGCCGACGCCATGGACCTCACCAAATCCGCCTATGCCGGCTTCAAGCTCTATGAGGTCGTACCCTACATGACCGAGACCGGCCACATCTGGGCATCGGGCATCATCTACTATTCCTCGACCTTCTGGGCTGGCCTGAACGACGAGCAGAAGGCCGTCTTCCAGCAAGCCTCCACGGAAGGGGCTGCCTATTTCAATCAGTTGATCGTCGATGACGAGGCGGCGTCGGTCGAAGTCTCGTTGAAGAACGGCGGCAAGTTGCTGAAGCCGGAAGCCTTCGACGAATGGCAGAAGGGCGCCCAGGATGTCTGGGACGATTTTGCGCCTGTTGTAGGCGGCCTCGACCGCATCAAGGCCGTCCAGTCGGCCTGATGACGCCCGGACTGCAAGGCTGGTCCGTCAGCCAGCCTTGCCCACTCCTTGAGGGGACGCCGATCCTGTCGAATTCACGCCGCTTCCTCTTCCAGTATTTTCACCGGTCGGTCCCACTGGATGAGAACCACGCAGCCGGTATCACTCCAGACCGAATGTTCGGTGCCGGGCGCATTGACGATGTAGCTGCCGCGGCCATAGTCGCCGGCTTCGTCGGACTGGACGCCATCAAGCACGAGGATGGTCTCCAGCCCTTCATGGCGATGGCGGGGAACGCTGGCGCCGGCCTCGTATTTCAGAAGCGCGACGCCCGGCTGATCGCCGTCGAAAGGACGAATCCAGTGGATCGTCACCTCGTCGCGGAAGGGGCCGAATTCCAGCGCCTTCCAGCCGCCTGACGTGAGCAGTTCGCGGGTCGTTTCAGGCATGGGCGATGCTCTCCAGGATATCGTCGACATGGGCCGTCCAGCCGACGATCGCGCCTTGCGCGCGGATCATGGCGATGGCGGCGGCCTTGAATTCGGGGAAATAGCTTTCCGTCGCCTCCTCGGCGAGCAGGCATTCGTAACCGCGATCGTTGGCTTCGCGCATGGTCGTCTGCACGCAGACTTCGGTCGTCACGCCGGCGAAGACAAGTTGTCTTATGCCCTTCTCCTGCAGCACGTCGCCAAGTTCGGTGGCGTAGAAGGCGCCCTTGCCGGGCTTTTCGATCACCACTTCGCCCTTGAGCGGGGCAAGCTCGGGCAGGATCGCCGTACCGGGCTCGCCCGCGATCAGAATCCGCCCCATCGGCCCTTCGTCGCCGATGCGCAGGGTCGGGTTGCCGCGGTCGCGTTTTGCCGGCGGCAGGTCGGAGAGATCGGGCCTGTGACATTCCATCGTGTGGATGACCGGCAGGCCGGCATTGCGGAAACCCTGGATGAGCCGTTTGACATCCGGCACGATCCTCAAGATGCGGCTGACATCATTGCCGAGGCTGGCGCCGAAGCCGCCGGGCTCGGCGAAATCTCGCTGCATGTCGATGACGATAAGGGCGAGCCGGTCGTGCTTTGCCGGAAAGGCGAAAGGCTGTGCCTTGATCTCGGCCATCAGTGATGCCCCGCCATATGCGCGCCGATGACGCCGATATCGGCAGACCGCGCCGGCGTCTCGTAGACCAGTCTGCCTTCGGAAATGACCATGATGCGGTCGGACATTTCGAGCAGTTCATCGAGGTCTTCCGACAAGAGCAGCACGGCCGTACCGGAATTGCGGGCCTTCATGATGCGGGCGCGGATCTCGGCGACGGCCGAGAAATCAAGACCGAAACAGGGATTGGAGACGATCAGCAGGTCCACCTCGCCGGTCAGTTCGCGGGCCAGCACGGCGCGCTGCACGTTGCCGCCCGAAAGGGCCGCGATCGGCGAGGAAGAGGAGGCCGTTTTCACCTTGAAGTCGGAAATCAGCGCCGTGGCGCGCTTCTTCATCTTGCCTTTGTTCAGCCAGATCGCATCCTTGCCGTCGGCCTTCAGGTCGAAGGTGCGGAAAGCAAGATTCTCGCTGACCGTCATGCGCGGCGCGCAAGCGTTCTGCAGCGGCTCCTCGGGGATGAAACGGACGTTGTTCTTGCGGGTCTCGGGGCGTGTCGCACCATAGGCCTCGCCATTGACGCTGACCCGGCCGGCATCGGTCGGCCGCTGGCCGGCGAGGATTTCCGTCAGTTCTTTCTGGCCGTTTCCGGATATGCCGGCAATGCCGACGATCTCGCCGGAGCGGACCGTGAGATTGTCGATCTCGATCGTCTTCAGGCCGGTGCGATCCGGCGCCTTCACCTGCTCGACCGTGAGAACGGGCTTGGCGCTCTCGGAAATCGGAACACGGGTATCGAGTTCGGCGAGCTTGACGTCGCCGATCATCATCGCCGCCATGTCGGCGGTCGAAAGCTCGCCGACCTTGCCCGTGCCGACGAGCTTGCCACGCCGCAGGATCGAGACGGCATCGGCGAATTTCGTGACCTCGTGGAATTTGTGGGAGATCATCAGCACGGTCAGTTCGCCGCGTTCGGTCATGCCGCGCACGAGGCCGAGCATTTCATCGGCCTCGGCGGGTGTCAGAACCGAAGTCGGCTCGTCCAGCACCAAGAAGGAACGGCCGAGATAGAGCTGCTTGACGATCTCCAATTTCTGTTTCTCGCCGGCGGCAAGCTCGCTGACCGGCCGGTCGAGCGGGATCTTGAAGGGCATGCGTTCCATGAAAGCTGCGAGATCCTTCCGCTCTTTTGCCCAGTTGATGATCGCAGGCACTTCGGCGCGGCTGATGACGAGGTTCTCGGCACCCGTCAGCGAGGGAACCAGCGTGAAATGCTGGTAGACCATGCCGAGCCCATAGGTCGCGGCATCCTTCGGCGAAGCAATTGCCACTTCGCGTCCATCGACGGAAAGCGAGCCCGATGTCGCGTGATAAAAACCCATGATGCATTTGACGAGTGTCGATTTGCCGGCGCCGTTTTCACCGAGCAGCGCATGGAAGCTGCCCGCGGGTATCTTGACCGACACATGGTCGAGGGCCGTGAAGCTGCCGAAGCGCATCGTCATGTCGATCGTGTCGATGCCGACGGCCTTGCCGGCTTGCGGGAGGGGAGTATCGCGGATGGTGCTCATGGCAGCTGACTCACGAGGGTTTGCGAATTGGAGACGGAGCCGAACACGCCCCCCTGCATCTTCACCATCTTGATGGCGGCGAGGTGGTTGCCGTAGTCGGTCGCGCCGCAGCAGTCCTCCAGAAGCAGGCATTCATAGCCGCGGTCGTTCGCTTCGCGCATCGTGGTGGAGACGCAGACGTCGGTGGTGATGCCGGTCAGGATGATGTTCTCGATGCGCTTCTGGTTGAGGATCAGTTCCAGATCGGTGGCACAGAAAGAGCCTTTGCCCGGCTTGTCGATGATCGTCTCGCCTTCGATCGGGTAAAGTTGCGGAATGATGTCCCAGCCCGGTTCTCCGCGCGTGAGGATGCGTCCGCAAGGCCCCGGATCGCCGATGCCGGCGCCGATGCGCTGCGAGCGCCAGCGCTTGTTGGCCGGCAGGTCGGCGAGATCGGGCCGATGGCCCTCGCGGGTGTGGATGATGTGGTAGCCCTTGGCGCGCATGGCGGCCAAGACCTTCTTGATCGGCTCGATCGGTGCCTGGACCAGCGACAGATCGTAACCCATGTGATCGACATAACCGCCCTTGCCGCAGAAATCCGCCTGCATGTCGATGATGATGAGCGCGGTATTGTCGGGCCGCAGGGCACCGTTATAGGGCCAGGCATAGGGATCGGCGTCGATATAGTGTCCTTTGGTTTCGACCATGGCGTCCATCGTCTTTTCTCCTATTCACCCGCGAGTTTGAATGTTTTGCCGTAGCGGCGTGCCGGCTTGTCGAAGCCGCAGGGCGTGCCGTCCGTGACTTTCACCTGATCCTCCCAGGGAAGACGGTATTTGCCGGCGATCAGATCGTGCATGTAGGTATAGGGCGCATCATCAGCGCCGCCGGAAACGGCGACGTAGCCGCGGTGGCCGAACTGGTAGATGTTGTTTTCGACGCCCCAGCCAAGGCGGGCTTCACGCACGAGATCGGGACGCACTTCGGCGGTGATGATCTCGTTGACGCGGCCCGATGTCCCGTGAGCGATGATCGAGCCGTCGAAATTGCAGATCATGCCTTCGCCCATGCTGTCGAACGTGCCGTCCGAGCCGCACATGCAGACGCTTGCCGTGACCATGAGATTGCAGAAGGCGTTCGACTGATTGGTGAAGCGCCACGCTTCGCGGATCGGAGCGGTATAGCCGGCGGTGCGGATCATGATTTCCGCACCCTTATAGGCGCATTCGCGCGCCATCTCCGGGAACATGCCGTCGTGGCAGATGATAAGCGCAAGCTTGGCGCCCTTCGGCCCATCGATGACGGGAATGCCGAAATTGCCGGGTTCCCACGGCTCGACCGGCACCCAGGGATGCATCTTGCGGTAATAGAGCCTCAGCTCGCCCTTGTCGTCGATGACGATACCGGAATTGTAGGGCATGCCCTCCGGGTTAAGCTCCATGATCGAAAAGCAGCCCCAGATCACGTTGTCCCTGCAGGCCTTCTTGAAGGCTGCGACCTCCGGCCCGTCGAGCGTGCACATGATCTCGGGATTGATATCCATCGACAGGCCATGCAGGGCATATTCCGGGAAGACGACCAGATCCATTCCCGGCTGATTGCGCCGTGCCTTGGCGACGAGATCGACAATGACCTGTGTCTGGCGAGCAAGGTCTTCTCTCGTGACGGTGACGGGAAGCTGGAGCTGGACGAGGCCGATGCCGACGCCGTGGTCCGATTTGTTCAATCCGCCGAGGCCGTTCATCGCTTGGCTCCTTTCATGCTTATTTCGTCAGGGAAAGCGCGCCGGGCGCGCCGGCGAGCGAACGGGTGGGCGAGGAGGTCGCGATCATGATGACCAGCGTCAGCACGTAAGGGGCGGCGTAGAAGAGATAGTAGCCCTGTGTGACGCCGACGGATTGCAGCGCCGGGCCAAGTGCGCCGGCGCCGCCGAAGAGCAGGGCGGCGAGGAAACAGCCGATCGGGTTCCAGCGGGCGAAGATCACGAGCGCCACGGCCATCAGCCCCTGGCCGGAGGAAATGCCCTCGTTCCACGAGCCCGGATAATAGAGCGACAGATAGGCGCCGCCGATGGCCGCCAGCGAACCGCCGATGGCGGTTGCCAGCAGTCGCACGCGATCCGGATTGATGCCCATGGCGCGCGCGGCATCGGTGCTGTCGCCGACGACGCGCAGGATGAGGCCTACGCGGGTATTGCTGAAGGCCCACCAGAGAACGAAGGCGAGGGCAGCACCCAGCAGGAAGAGCACGTTGATGTTCAGCGCTGCCTGGATCTGCGGCATGTTCGACCAGAAACCGAGGGGGATGGCCGGCAGATGCGGCGCTGCCGGCTGGATAAAGGGTTTGCCGAGGAAGAAGGCAAGGCCGAGCCCGAACTGCATCATGGCGATGCCGATCGCGATATCGTTGACCTTCGGCCATTTGCAGATCCAGCCGTGGACGAGGCCGAAGACCGCGCCCGTTGCCATGGCCGCGAGCACACCGAGCCAGGGCGAATTGGTCATCACGGCGACGGCATAGGCCGTCATCGCGCCGAAGACCAGTGTCCCTTCAAGCCCGAGATTGATGCGGCCGGAGCGCTCGGTAATCGTCTCGCCGAGGCTGACGAAGATGAAGGGCGTGGAGACGCGGATGGCGCCTGCGAGGATGGCAAGGGGCACGCCCCATATGCCGATGCCGGTCTCTTCCATCAGAGGCTCCTTTTCCAGAGGTCGGGATTGAAGATCTTGAAGCGGCCGTAGAAGGTCTCGCAGAAGAGGATGACGATGAAGAGCGTGCCCTGCAGCACGAGCACGGTGGCATCCGGCAGACCCATGCGGCGCTGGATAAGGCCGCCAGAAGCATCGATGCCGCCGAGCAGGATCGCGACCGGAATGATCGCCAGCGGATTGTGCCGGGCAAGGAAGGCGACGAGGATGCCGGTATAGCCATAACCGGCGGCAAGCGAGGCATTGGCGCTGCCTTGCACGGCCGCGACCTCGATCATGCCGGCGAGGCCCGCAAAACTTCCGGCGATTGCGGTGAAGCCGGCAATCAGTTTGCCGACCGGCAGGCCCTGGATCTGGGCGGCACGTACGTTGCCGCCGGCGATGCGCGCGGCGAATCCGTAACTCGTCACCTCGATCAGGATCCAGGAGAGGATGCAGGCGACGATGCCGATGACGAGACCCCAGTGCACGTCCATGCCGGGAATGTTGCCGAGCATATAGTCTGCCGGCAGCGGCTTGGTCGAAGGCTTGTTGAGACTGGCGGGATCGCGCAGCGGTCCTTCGACAAACTGGTTCATCAGCGCGATCGCGATATAGGAGAGCAGCAGCGAGGAGATCGTCTCGTTGACGCCGCGATAGTGGCGCAGGAAACCGGCAAGGCCGATCCAGATGCCGCCGACCGCCATCGCCGCGACAGCCATGAGAATAAGGGTCGGGAGAACGGGTGCCGTGCCGGCAAGCGGCATGGCCATCGCCGCGGCGGCAACGCCGCCCAGCACGACCGCTCCTTCACCGCCGATGATAACGAGGCCGAGGCGGGCGGGCAGGGCGACGCAGAGTGCCGTCAGGAGAAGGGGTGCGGCACGACTTAAACAGTTCTGCACCGAAAACCAGCTGCCGAAGCCGCCGGTGTACATAAGCTGGAACAGCATCGCCGGCGACTTGCCGATCGCCAGGATGAAGAGAGAGAAGAGCCCAAGACCGATCAGGATGGCCGCAAGGCCGATCACCACAGGTTCGGCATGTCGCGCGATCCATTCGAGGATGGGGCGCAGCGATGCAGGTTGTTCGGAAGCGACTGATATTGCGGGATCATTGGCCTGAACAGTCATGGCGCTTCTCCCTCTGCGGTCTACGCCGTCGATCCGACGACGCCCTCGACGAGATAATTCATGCTTTCGAGCTCGATCGCGTCTTCGGCGTAGCTCTTGTCGGCGGTCACGACCGTATTGCCCTTGTTATCCTTGAGCGGCCCCTTGAAGACGGAGAAGCCGCCTTTCATCATCTCGGCATGGGTCCCCTCGAAGGCCTTGCGGCCTGCCTCGGAGACACCGGGGCCAAGGGCGCTCATCTTGACGAACCCGTCCTTCAGGCCGCCGCGCACAAAATTGCCGAGTTTCTCGCCGGCCTGCGCCTTCTTGACGAAATCGCTATAGACATTGCCCCAGGCCCATTCGGCGCCGGTGAGATATTTTTCAGGCGCAAGCGGGCTCTGATTGGCGTGATAGCCGCAGACGAAGGCGCCGCGGCCGGCGGCGGTTTCCACGACGACCTTCGGGCTGTCGACATGGCAGGTGATGACGTCGGCGCCCTGATCAACCAGCGCGTTCGTGGCTTCGGCCTCCTTGACGGCAAGCGACCATTCGCCGGTGAAAATCACCTGGCAGGTAATGGTCGGATCGACCGAGCGCGCACCGAGCAGGAAGGCGTTGATGTTCTGCAGAACCTGCGGGATCGGCTTGGCGGCCACGAAGCCGAGCTTCTTGCTCTTCGTTGCATGGCCGGCGGCAATACCGTTCAGATACTGGCCCTGGAAAATATAACCGAAATAGGAGCCGGTATTGGCCGGGTTCTTGCCTTCCTGCCAGAGGCCGCCGCAATGGCGGAACTGGATATCCGGATATTTGGCGGCCATGGCCAGCATATGCGGATCGAAGTAACCGAAGGATGTCGGGAAAAGCAGGGTCGCGCCATCGAGGTTGATCATCGATTCCATCGTCTTCTGGACATCGACCGTCTCCGGCACATTCTCTTCCTCGACGACGGTGATGCCCGGCAACGCCTTGACGACGGCAGCGCCTTCGGCGTGCGACTGGTTGTAACCGTAGTCATCCTTGGGACCGACATAGATGAAGCCGACAGTCAGGGCAGTTTGCGCAAACGCGGGCGCGGAGAGAAGGCCGGGGGCGGCGCCGACCAGCGCGGTGGCGGCGGATGCCTGGAGAAAATGGCGGCGGTTCATGGAAAGGAGTTTGGTCATCGGAATGCTCCCCTTGCGGCGGTTTTGCCGGTTCAATTGGCTACGGAAAAGTGTATGCAATGGCCGTGCCAAATTTTATTGCGTTGAATTTATTGGATATATTCTGATGGCTTCGGGGCGCGATAAAAAGTGTATGCAATTTTTAGCCACGCAAGATCAAAAACTATGCAGGGTCTATAAAATCAGCTGATTTCCACGCCAGATGTCTTTGTCTGCTGTGTTGTTGTAAGCAATTTCAGTTTTTATATAATTAAAACAACTGTTTACTGCGGTGTTTGACTTTGCGGTGCCAACGATGCATGTGTATGCATTCAAATTCACGGACAGAATCACTCCTTGAAGCAGGTCAGGCGCAGAGAGATTGTCAGGGCAGGAACGACCGTCGAGCAGATGGTGCGGGCGATTGCCGATATGATCGTGACCGGGCAGATGTTGCCGGGCGACAGGCTTGACGAGATCTCTCTGGCGGCCCGTTTCGACGTGTCGCGCACGCCGGTGCGCGAGGCGCTTCGCGAACTCGGCGCAATGGGGCTGGTCGACCGGGAGCCCAACCGCAGCGCCGTCGTCACTACCGTGACCGAGACCTATCTGCACTCGATGTTCGAGGCGATGGCGGAGCTCGAAGGTGTTTGCGCGCGTCTGTCCGCCGAGCGGATGACGGTTGACGAACGGCGTATCCTGGAAATCGAACATCGTGCTTCCGCGCGCCTCGTGCATCAGGGTGCGGAAGAGGACTACGCCGTTCACAACACCGAGTTCCACACGCGGCTTTATCGCGGTGCGCATAACGAGCATATCTATGAGCTGGTCACGCAGAGCCGGGCTCGGCTGGCGCCGTTCCGCCGGGCGCAGTTCCGTCTGCCGGGGCGGCTTGCGAAATCCTATGACGAGCACGACATGATCGTTACTGCGATCATGCGTGCAGATGGTGCAGCCGCCGCAAAGGCTGCCTATTCGCATGTGGAAATTGTCAGCGATGCCAGCGTTGTCTTTGCCTCGGCAAGAGAGAAGTAGCTGCCACGGACACATTGGCTGCACAAGGCGACAATCATGCGCTGCAACGCTTGGAATTGGCGGCGAGTCGGACCCTGGCGGCCAAAATCCCGATTGCGGGATTGCGCCTGAATTGACAGCATCCGGCCGGGCTGTGACCGGCAATTGAAGGGGCAGCGACAGTGTCGATCTGGATTGGGCGAATTCTGTCAGAGGTGGTCGTTGTCCTGCTTCTTGCCGATGCGGCCACAGACCTTTTTGCGCCTGACTTCATAAGGGCGGAAATGGACGCAACCGGTTTTCCCGTCAATCTCGCCCCGGCGCTCGGCATTATCATCGCGATCTGCGCGATCCTCTATGCCGTTCCGAAGACGGCCTTTCTCGGCGCCATATTGGTAACGGGTTTTCTCGGCGGCGCTATCTGCACGCATTTCCGCCTGGGCGAGTTCTTTACGCCGCCCCAGATCATCTGCCTGCTTCTCGGCATTGCCGCATGGGGTGGCTTCTATCTGCGCGACCCGAGATTGCGCCAGTTGATGCCGTTGAACATGGTCTGAGCGCCTGGTGATCTCGTCCGGGGTATGGAACGGCTGCCATCGTGGCCGCTCTTGTCTGGGATAGGCACAGGCAAGCGCTACGCCGCCAGGGCGACCATAGCGCTTGCCTGCTGCGATCTATTCAGAAGAAAACCGGCGGCCGAGTTCTTCAGACCCTCAGCCACCGGCAAGACCCCGTCTGTCGGATAATCCAATCTCGTCAGGTAAAAAGCTCGCCCTCGGATGAGGGCGAGCCAAAACCATCTACAGGAGTGGAATTCTGTATCGATGGGTGAGGCCGATCCGGCAGGGAACCGGATCGACCTCTTTCTTCTGAATTGGAGGTCACCAAACCAGAAGCTCGTGGTGAAAAACCCCGAGATGCGATCCCGGGGCTTTCAATATTCAGCTTAGAACGAGCGCTGCAGACGGAAGTAACCCGTCGTGGAGTCGTCGCCATCTTCCGGATCCAGGTACTGGACGGAAGCCTTGGCGTAGAAGTTGTCGACGATCTGGTAGTCAACCGTCAGACCAGCCTTCCAGGCATCGCCGGTACCCTCGAAGTCGTTGGGAACGGTGTCGAACGCGCTGGCGCCGCCGATGTAGTTGCCGTAGTACTGAACGCCGGGGGTGATCTTCAGCTTGTCCGTTGCCTTGATGGCGTATTCGGCAGCAACTGCCCATTCAGCCGTCGAGTAGTAGGAGTTCGGGCCGCTGGAGTAGACAACTGCGAGGCCGAGCGTGCCCGGGCCGAGTTCAGCCGTACCCATAGCGCGGATAGCGCCGTCTTCGTTGTCGAAGTCCCAGCCGCCGGTGATCTGGTAGCTGAAGGCGCCAGCCGTGCCGCCGATGCCGAAGGCAACGCCGACGTTGTTCGGGCCGTCGTCCGGGATCAGGTCGCCGTCGGCATCGAACGTATCGCCCTGGTAAACACCGTCTTCCAGTTCGTCGACGCTGAGGCCAGCGTAGAAGGAACCGGTTTCGTACTGATAACGGATGGAGTTATGCAGCGTTACGACGGAACCGATGTCATCCGTTTCGCCGGAGAGACCATCGTCCCACCAGGAGTAGAAGAGACCAGCGCGGAAGCCCGCGACGTCGAGGTAAGCCGAGTCGAGGATCGTTTCCTGGTCCGTTGCGTTGTCGGCATTGGCCTGGAGAACGATAACGCCGGTGAGCGGGCCGTATTCGGTGTCGCTCTTGGCAGTGAACTGAACCTGACCGCGGGTTTTAGCATCCCAGTCGGAGTCGCCGCTCTGGCCCGGGCCAACGTCAACCTGGAAACGGATGTAACCTTCGATCTTCAGGCAGGTTTCCGTGCCCGGGATATAGAAGTAGCCGGTACCGTAGGCGTCGCAGACGCGAACGTATTCAACCGGTTCCGGCTCGGCAGCGACGATAGCGTCTGCTGCGAATGCCGGTGCAGCGATGAGGGCAGCTGCAGAACCAAGCAACATCATACGAATGTTCATGGAAAGCCAATCTCCTAAGTTCGAGTGCGTTCCACGAAAGAACGTCCCCTCTGATAAAACCCGATCAATTCGGTAAGACCTAAAATAACCGAAAGGGGGGAGGGCTCAACAATGAATGCTCCCATTTTGTAGAGAATTCTAACTAAACCGTGGTGTGTGTGACAGAAGTACAACAGTCGTCAGACGGGTATTAACAAGTGGTAAAAAAGGAATTGCGAAATATCGCTATATTAGCGTGACTTAGCCGAAATCAACCGCCCGCGGACGGGCACATGGCCTGCCGCTCGATGTGGAAATATATCGAAGGCCTATCGTCGTGCGGGTATGTATTTACACATCCGGATGGCAAAGCAGCCGCAAAATGCGGCCCGCAGACAGGAGATAGACGGCAGGCACGGCCGAGGCTCGACCGTGCTGCGAACCGCTCTTAGCCATGATTCGACAGTAGTCGAGAGGGGGCTCGCAACTGCGCGGCGGCTCCAGGGACGCTTGTGCCCCTTATCCCAGCCCTGCGCGTCGTGCCTCCGGATCGGGGATCGGAACGGCGGCCATCAGGGCCTTTGTGTACTCCTCTTGCGGATGCTCGAAGATCTGGCGGCGGGTTCCCGTTTCGATGATCCTGCCGCCGCGCATGACCGCGACCTTATGCGACATGCGTTCGACGACCGCCATGTCATGTGAGATGAAGAGATAGGAAAGCCCCATGCTTTCCTGCAGTTCCAGCATCAGGTCGAGCACGCGGGCGCGTACGGATACATCGAGCGCGGCGACACTTTCGTCGGCGACGATCAGCTTCGGCTCGAGCGCCAGGGCACGCGCAATACAGATGCGCTGGCGCTGGCCGCCGGAGAATTCATGCGGATAGCGCGTGGCTGCGTCAGCGGTCAGGCCGACACGGCGCAGGAGGTCGGCCACCCTGTCCTGCCGCTCGGATCTGCCGGCAATGCCGTGGATGACCAATGGCTCGGCAATCGCCGCGCCGACCGCCATGCGCGGATCGAGCGAGGCATAGGGATCCTGAAAGATCATCTGTGCCGTGCGGCGTATCGGCTGCATCTCGCTGTGGCTCAGGCCGGCGATGTTGCGGCCATCGATGAGCACGTCGCCGGTAAAGGGAATAAGGCCAAGCACGGCCTTGCCGGTCGTCGATTTTCCCGATCCGCTCTCGCCGACGAGACCAAGTGTTTCGCCCGGCAGGATATCGAAGGAGACGTCGCTGACGGCCGCGGCCGGCGCCTTGCCCTTGAAGAGAAAACGCGCAGCGCCGCCATAGGTGACGTTGAGGTTGCGGACATTGAGGACCGGGATCCGGTCGGGATGAAGTGTTTCGACGCTGCGCGGCGTGATGCGCGGCGGACCGTCCGTGCCGGCAAAGGCGCCCAGGCGCGGTACGGCCGAGAGCAACTGTTGCGTATAGGTCTGACGCGGTGCGCGGAAAATGCCGATGGCAGGACCTTCTTCGACGATGCCGCCATTCTGCATGATGATGACGCGGTCGGCCATTTCGGCGACGACGCCCATGTCATGGGTGATCAGGATGATCGACGTGCCGAATTCCGACTTCAGTTCCCGCATCAGCTTGAGGATCTGTGCCTGCACCGTCACGTCGAGCGCGGTCGTCGGCTCGTCGGCGATCAGCACCTTGGGACGGCATGAGAGCGCCATGGCGATCATCACGCGCTGGCGCATGCCGCCGGAGAGTTCATGCGGATATTGCTTGAGGCGTCTTGCCGGATCGGTGATCTGCACGGCATCGAGCATCTGCAGCGCGATCGCCTCGGCATTTTCGCTGCCCTGATGCTCGCGGATCGCCTCCGTCAGCTGCGCCCCGATCGACATGACCGGGTTGAGCGATGTCATCGGCTCCTGGAAGACCATGGCGATATCGCCGCCGCGCACGCTGTGCATGGCCCGGTCGGAAAGCTTCAGCAGGTCACGTTCGCCGAGCATGATGCTGCCGGAGGCGACCGTAAGCGAGGCCTTCGGCAACAGGCCCATGATCGACAGCGACGTTACCGACTTGCCGGACCCGGATTCCCCGGCGAGGCAAAGCGTTTCGCCGCTGGCGAGATCAAAGCCGATATCCTTCAGAACCGGTTTGCGTCCGTCAGGTGTTCTCGCATCGACATTGAGATTGCGAACGCTGAGGATAGGCGCGGCGGGCTTGGCTTCCATCACGCGAATACGATCCTCGGGAAGTAGAAGGAGACGACCCAGTTCGGCATGTCGACGATTTCGCTGATGCGCAGATCGCCGCAGACCGAGCAGAGCAGATAGGCATCGACGGCGCTCATGCCGTGCTCGGCCGTCAGCAGATCGATCATGCGCATGACGCTTTCGCGTGCGCCGGTCATCAGGTCGGGACCGATGCCGGTGGTGACTTCGTAGCCGGCACCATCGAGATGGCGGCTGACGGGCTCGGTGGTGGTGAAGCGTGGCGTCTGCAGGCGCGCATCCTTGACGAGTTCGATCGTCGCCTCGACATTCATCTGGCTTTCGATCGCCGTGCCGCAGACTTCGCCGTCACCCTGGGCGGCATGCGTGTCGCCGATGGAGAAGAGCGCGCCCTCGACCTCGATCGGCAGATAGAGCGTGACACCGGCAGTCAGGTCGCGAATATCCATGTTGCCGCCGACGCGGCGCGGCGGCACGACGGAATGCGTGCCCGGCTCGGCCGGGGCAACGCCGATCGTGCCGGCGAAGGGCTTCAGCGGCACGCGGCCGCCGGGACCGTAGAGGGCCGGCGTCATGCTGCTGGCGTCATAGGACCACACATGCAGCGCCGGTTCCTTGAACTGGTCGGCAAGCAGGCCGAAGCCCGGAATGTTGGCGGTCCAGCCGGTGCCCGAGGGGATGAACTTGCGCAGCGTCACCTTCAGCGCGTCACCGGGCTTGGCGCCCTCCACATAGATCGGGCCGGAGACCGGGTTGATCTTGCCGAAATCCAGATTGTTCAGCGTCTCCAGCGTCGCATCGGCGCCGAGCTGACCGCAGGAAGAATCCAGGCATTCGAAATGGATCGTTTCGCCCGGCTTGGCGACGACAGCGGGTGCGAAATCCTTGTTCCAGCCGAAATTATGCTGGGCGCGGTGAATCGTGTGGGTGCAGGCAATGCACATGGGTGTCTCCCTCGATTTTGTGGAGCCTTCCCGACACGGCCGGGAAGGCATTGTCCGCTTGAGGCCTATTGCTTCACGTAGATCGCGTCGTAATTGATGACGCGGGTCGGATCGATATAGATGTTGTCAGCGCCGCCCATGCGCAGCGACTTGGCGACGACGCGGCGCTCGTTGATGACCGGAACCCATGGCGCGTCGGCCATGATGTCGGTGAAGATCTTGCCCCAGGCCGCCGTGCGCTCGGCCGACTTTGCCGGATCGGACATGGAGTCGGCGGCCACCGCACGCTTGTCGAGATCGGCATTGCAGTACCAAGACCAGTTCCAGCCGCCCTGAACGGCGCCGGCGCAGCCGAGGATCGGGCCGTAGAAGTTGGACGGATCCGGGAAGTCGGCGATCCAGGCCATGCCGCCCGACCAGATCATCGGCGCTTCGCCTTCCGTGCCGCCGGCTGAAATCACGTTGGCCTGCGCGAGAGCGCGCACTTCGGCCTTGATGCCGATGGCTGCGAGATCCTGCTGGATCGCCTGGGCGATACGCGGCTGCGGATCGGTATTGGTCGAGTAGAGGACCGTTTCGAAGCCGTCCGGGAAGCCTGCTTCCGCCAGCAGCGCCTTCGCCTTGGCGACGTCGTAGCTGTAGCCGGTGAAGGACTTGTCGTAACCCGGCATCAGTGGCGGCAGCGGCTGGTTGGCGGGCGTTGCGCGGCCGTTCAGGATGCGGGTGATGCGCTCCTTGTTGATCGCCATGTTGACGGCCTGGCGCACCTTGACGTTGTCGAAGGGCTTTACCTTGGTGTTCAGCGTGATGTAGCCCGTATGCAGCTGCTCGCCATCGACGATCATCTGTGCGCCGTCGGCGGAGTTCTTGATTTCCAGGAACTTGGCCGGCGGAATGCCGTCGCCGGCAATATCGACCTCACCCTTCTGCAGGCGCAGCAGGGCGACCAGCGGCTCCTGGCCGACTTCGACCTTGAAGCTGTCGAGATAGGGCACGCCCTTGACGAAATAATCCTTGTTGCGCTCGAAAACGAGCTGCTGGCCGATCGTCCAGTCCTTCAGGATGAAGGTGCCCGAACCGACAGGCTTCTTGCCGAAATCGCCGCCGGCGGCTTCGACGGCTTCCTTCGGCAAGACCGAAGCGAAGTTGATGGCCAGCACATGCAGGAAGGTCGCGTCGGGACGCGACAGGTGGAAGATGACGGTGCTGTCATCGGGCGTCTCGATGCCCGAAAGCGTCTCGGTCTTGCCGCCGGTCTCATCCTCGAAGCCCTGGATGGCACCGAAGAAACCGGCACCCGGCCCCTGTGTCTTCGGGTTGACGGCGCGTTCGATCGAATATTTCACGTCGGACGCGACGACTTCGCGGCCGTTGGAGAATTTCACGCCCTTGTGCAGCTTGAACGTATAGGTGAGGCCATCGGGCGACACGGTGAAGCTTTCGGCCAGCGACGGCACCGGGTTCGGCGTGCCCGGCGCATAGTCCATCAGGCGTGAATAGAGGCTCTTGATCATCGACCAGTTGACCCAGTCGTAACCGATGGCCGGGTCGAGCGTGGTGATGTCGTCCTTATAGGTGACGACGATGTCGCCACCCTGCTTGGGCGTTTCCTGTGCGGTGGCGGCGAGGGGGGCGAGCGCCACCATCGTTGCCATGGTTGTGTGTCGAAGCCAGCGTTTGAACATTCGGGTTCCCCTTCTTTGGTTGCTGTCAACGTGTACGGATACGTGGATCGATGAGCGGCGCCATCAGATCGGCCAGCAGGTTGCCGAGGACGATGGCGAGTGCCGATGTCAGCGTGACGCCCATGATGATCGGTATGTCGACCTGCTGGATGGCCTGCCATGCAAGCTGGCCGATGCCGGGCCAGCCGTAGACGGCCTCGACCACAACCACGCCGCCCATGAACTGGCCGATATCGATGCCGATCATGGCGATGATCGGCAGGATGGCGTTGGGCAGGGCGTGGCGGAAGATGATGCGGCGTGAGGACAGGCCCTTGGCCCGAGCGGTGCGAACATAATCCTGATTGAGCACATCGATCATGGCCGATCGCACCATGCGTGCATACCAGCCGGCGCCAAGCACGCCGAGGGTGGTGGCTGGCAGCACGACATGGGCGAACGTGCCATAGCCGCTCATGGGCAGCCATCCGAGCGTTACGGCAAAGACGTATAGAAGCAGCAGGGCGACGACGAATTGCGGCGCCGAAACCCCGACGAAAGAGGCGGTCATGACAAGCCGGTCGACGAAACCGCCGCGGCGCACGGCGGCAATCGTGCCGAGTGTCAGCCCGAGAGCCACTTCCACCAGAATGCCTGAGAGCATGAGGACGAGCGTTGCCGGCAGACGGGCGGCAATGAGCGTCCAGACCTCGGTCTTCTGCGCATAGGAGCGGCCGAGATTGCCGTGCAGAAGATTGCCCAGATAGGTGCTGAACTGGATGAGCAGCGGCTGATCGAGGCCGAGTTCGTGGCGGATATTGGCAACCGTCTGCGCGGTGGCGCTTCGGCCGGCGATCATGCGCGCCGGGTCTGCCGGGAGTGCATAAAGCAGCACGAAAGTGATGGCGGCGACGCCGAGAAGGATGAGCGCGGCCTGGACCAGCCGGCGGAGGACGAGGAAGATCATCAGCCTCTCCCGCGCTGGGTCGGGTCGAGAATGTCGCGCAGCGCATCTCCGACGAGATTGAAGGACAGCGCCGTCAGAAGAATGATCGCGCCGGGGAAGAAGACCAGCCAGGGCGCAGCCTGGAAATAACTCTGGCTTTCGAAGATGATATTGCCCCAGGAAGGCTGCGGCGGCTGCACGCCGATGCCGAGGAAGGAGAGGGTCGCCTCGAGCAGCACGGTGGTCGCGATGCCAAGCGTGCCCCAGACGATCGCCGTCGGTACGAGATGCGGCAGGATGTGCAGGAAAAGCACGCGCATGTGGCCGGCACCGAGCGAGCGTTCGGCCATGATGAAATCGCGTTCCACCAGCCCACGTGTCTCCGTATAGACGATGCGGGCGACCTGCACCCAGTTGACGAGCGCAATCACCATGGCGACGATCCAGAGGCTTGGTCGCAGCAGGGCAGCGAGCACGATCGCCAGCAACAGCGCCGGGAAAGCCATCATCAGGTCGGTGAAGCGCATCAGGATATTGCCGACGATGCCGCGCATGTAACCGGCAAGGATGCCGACGAAGAGGCCGATCGCGACCGCGATGCCGTTGGCGACAAGGCCGATCACGAGCGAGGTGCGCGCGCCAAACAGCATGCGCGAAAAGAGGTCGCGGCCAAGCGTATCCGTGCCGAGCAGATAGGGGCCGCCGGGCGGCAGCGGGGCGCCTTCCAGCGACAGGCCGTCGAACATCTGTTCATCGGGGTTGAAGGGCGCGATCCAGGGGGCCGCCACGGCAAGGCCGATGACAGCAAGCACGACGATTAGGCCGAAAAGGGCAGCTGGCTGCCTCAGGATGGCTTTCAATGCACGCATTCAACCCGCCTCCGGCAGCGGTTCTATGCCGCCGAGGATGAAGGCGGCGATCTGTTCCATTGGCAGGCGGCGGCGCATGGCGCAGTTGCGCAGGATCGAATAGGCGCGTTCCTCGTCGACCCCATGCGCCTTCATGAGTTTTTCGACTGCCGCATGCACGAGCGGTCGCAGGCGCACGCGCTCCTCAAGATATTGAAGACGCTCAGTGACACCCTTGCGCTCCTGATGAATGGAAACCGCCATGACGAGAGCCGGATAGACGGCGGAGGCGGCGATCGGTTTGGCGATGATCGCGCCGGCACCCTGGCCGAGCGCCCAGGCGATGCGGCCGGGCGCTTCCGAGCCGAGCAGCGCAACGATCGGGCAGGTCGGGGCGGCTCCACTCCAGGGAAGCAGGCCGTCAAAACCCTGGTCGGCATCGACGATCACGAGATCCGGCACGCTCGCGGCCGAAAGCGGCGCCCATTGCAGGGTCGCCGAAAGCCCGAGAAGCCGCAACTGACGGATCAGCCTTTCCGTATTGCCATCCTCGCGGTGCAGGACGACGGCATGCCAGCCGGCGAAATTGGGTGTTTCCTTCATGATACCACCCGTAATTTCGGCGAGACCGTCTTGTTGCGGCCGGTCAGATAGGGATCGGCGGCAAGCGGCGGGCGCGAGGCGATCACGTCGAAACCGTTCCTGACGTTGATGCGGCCAAGATGGAAGGGCAGGGCCGCATGATTTGTTTCACGGTCAATAGTGAGCGCGCCGAAGGGTGTTGCCCAGGTCCGGCCGTACAATTCCCGACGCACGGCGGAGGGCTCGTCGCCATCGGCCGCCACGATTGCATCGACACAGAGGCGCACGGCGGTATAGGCGCTGGCAAAGACGCTGGAGATGCGGCGCTCGGCGCCGAAATGGGCGATGATCCGCTGCTTGAATTCGGCATTCTCGGAGGTGGCGACGCTGTCGAAATAGGAGGCAGCGCAGAGCTGGCCGACCGCCGCCCCCGGCGCGATATCGTCAAGCTCGCATTCCATCAGGTCGCAGCTGACGACCGGGCAGTTCTCAGGCCGGAAGGCCGGGTCGCGATCGGCAAGCCGACGGATCGCCTCGTGGAAAGCATAGCTCGACGGCCCGATCAGATTGTTGAGGATGAAACTCGGGCGGTGCTGCTCGATATCGGCGACGATACGCTCGACCGCGGTTTCCTCGAGCGGCAGGTAACGCTCGCCGAGCACCTCGCCGCCGGCATTGGTCGTCAGCTCGCGGGCGAGCCGGTTCATTTCCCAGCCCCAGACATAGTTGGCGCCGACCAGATAGGGCCGATTGCCATAGCGCGGGATCAGGTGCTCGAAGAGCGGTAAGAGGTGCTGGTTCGGGCAGCCGCCGACATAGATGACGTTTTCGTTCGCCTCGAAACCCTCATAGGGGCACATATACCAGAGCAGGCCGTCATGCTTTTCGATAAGCGGGATGACCTCCTTGCGGGCCGCCGAAGTTATGGTGCCGACGATATGGCGGCAGCCGGCGCGCAGCAGATGGCGCGCGCCTTCGAGATAGGCGGCCAGATCGGCTCGCGGGTCGAAGAAGACGGGTTCGACGGGGCGGCCGCTTTCGGCAGCAAATTCGGCGATCGCGAATTCGGCGCCGTCGCGCGCGTCGCGCCCCATCGAGCCGTAAGGACCCGTGGTCGAGTAAAGAATGCCGATTTTCAACGCATCATTCATCTGCAAGCCAAAAACCAAAAACCCCATGAGGCGTCCCATCCGCGACGGGGGCCATCATGGGGCGAAACTGCCCAGCGACTGTCGAAGTCATGTAAAATGCGGTGCACTATCTGCCTAATCCGCAAGCATGAATAAAATACAGGCACCTCTCTTTTGTCAAGCACGCTTCGGGCGAATAATGGCCGGTCGGGCCAGATCATTTGCTGCGCCCGCCAGCCCTTGAGCTGGCGCGATTTCGCGCTGTGGAGAGGTCCCCGGTTGTGGCTCCCGCCGGTGCACGATCCCGTGAAGTTCGGGATTTTCTGGCACTACAACGAACTCTTCGCCGTTGACGGTCTCGAATGGTAGCGTTACCATTCATGTTGATAGCGCCGGAGAACGCCCGAAAATTCGCAATGGAGGAGACGCATGGGAGAGCATGTGGAGGAGAAAAGTCTTCACGGGCGCGTTCAATCGATCGACCGCGCCATGATGCTGCTTGAGGCGATGGGAATGGACGAGGATGGCAACCGTCTGGTTGATCTTGCCAGCCGCACGGGCCTGGCACCTTCCACGGTTCACCGCATTCTGACGACGCTGGAGCAGTGGCAATTCATCCAGTACAATCCGAACGACCGCATGTGGCATATCGGCCGACAGGCCTTTGCCATCGGCTCGGTCTTCACGCGCCAGAGCAATCTTGTCGCCACCGCACTCCCCTATCTCAGACGGCTGCGTGACCAGACGCGCGAAACCGCCAATCTCGGCTTCGTTCAGGACGGCGAGGTCGTTTTCGTCGATCGCGTCGAAAGCCGCGATATTACCCGCACTGTCGCGCGCGTCGGCAGCCGGGTCCCGATGACGGCATCCGCCATGGGCAAGGCCATTCTCGCAACCTATTCGCAGCAGGATCTGGAGGCGGTCTTTTCGCGCGAGGGGAGCCGGCGCTTTACCGCCAATACGTTGAGGGATCAGGCGGCGCTGCGGGCCGATCTCGAAAAAGTCCGGGCGGACGGTTATGCTGTCGATGACGAGGAGCTGGTTCCCGGCCTGCGCTGCGTGGCCTCTGCCGTCTATAATCATCAGGGCGAAGCGATCTGTGCCATATCGCTGTCGAGCCTCGCCTCGCGGATTACACCGCAGCGGATTCCGGTGCTCGGACGCCTGCTGGCCGAGACTTCGGCGCAGTTGACGGCGGCTCTCAGTGGGGAGATGCCGCCGGTCAACGCCATTGCGAGCTGACACAAGACACTGCGCTCGCCTGCACGAACCCGCCGGCTCTGTCAGCCGGCGGTTTTCTTTGGCCGGTCAGGACCAGTCGACGACGATCACTTCATGGTCGAGCACTGCGCCGACATCGATGGCGATCTCGCTGCCTTCGTCACGGACCTTGACCGTTTTTCCGGCCACCCTGAGACCCGCATCCGAGGCAGCCTTGCCGACCGGTTTGCGCAGGCGCAGCGTCACCGGCCCGATTGGTACAAGCTCGTTCTGGCGCCCCGGCACGCGGGAGACCAGCACGCGGTTGTTCAGGTGAACGATCTGCCGTTTATCCTGCTGGTAGAGCGTTGCCGTGATGAGGCCGTGCGTGCCTTCAAGCCGCAGAAGCGAGCGATCGGCAAGCATCCAGCGCACGGCATTGGTGATCAGCCGCGCATGCTCGAACTGGTCGTCCCGGGCGTAACAACGGTCGAGATCGGCGACGAACCAGACGAACTTGCCCTTGCCGTTTTCGCGAACGGTAATGGCAGGCATATCCGAATAGGGCTGCCGCATCCACGAGGTTTCCGGCGGATAGATAGGGAAATCCGGAATGAAGGTCGCGAGCACCTTGACATCGTCGTCGACGCTGACGATCGGCAGATAGCCGCCGAAGGGCAGGGTGTCGGTCTCTTCAAGGCCGGCAAGCACCGGATGGCGGCTTCCCTCAGCCTTCGGCGCCGTGCTGTCCGAGGGGCCGTGCACACCGGCACGCAGCTCGGGCGAGAGGCGCAGATAGGTGTGGCGCGCGCTGGTTTCGATATCGGGATTGGCGGCTTCGAAATCGCCATGCGCACCGGTCTTGCGGTGAACGCCGAAAAGCCTGGCAAGGGCGAAATCCGTGCGGCGGTCGCCGTACTCGCTGTAGAGGCTTGCCTCCGATGATGCGATGACCGAGCCGCCCCCTGCGGCGAAGGCTTCGACAGCGGCAACCTGCCCGTCCGACATGGCCGCGAGATTGGGCAGAACCAGCACGCTGAAGCGCCCTGCCGCCTTGCCGATGTCATCGGCATTGACGGGCAGATAGGTAATGCCGGCACGATCGAGCGCCCGCGTCGTGCCCCTGTAGGGGTTCATCGTGCGGTCGTTCGCCTTGTCGCGGCCGTGATAATCATGGTTGTTCTGCGACCAGACGACGCCGACATCGGCCTGCGGCTGGCGGTTGATGAGGATATCCTGGTTCGCCTCGTGCCATTTGAAGATCGGCTCGGCGGTCTTGTACTGGCGGCGGTCCTCATGCAGCGAGCCGATATGATGCCACCAGGGCTGGATGCCGCCGGCAAAGCCGGAGGAAGACCAGAGGCGCACTTCGGCGGGCGGCATGCTGGCGAGACGGAAGGCCGGCGAGCCAAGCTGATATTGCGGCGTGCTTTCAGGGATCAGCTTATCCCAGCCGCCAACTTCATGCAGCCGCTTGCCGGTTTCGGTATTGTCCTCGAAGCCGTCGATCAGGTTGCGGCGCTGATGGTCGAGCATGACGATCGGACTGCGGGCAAGGATTTCCTTGAGATCGATGAAACGATTGCCGTTGTTGAGGATATCCCCGCTGATCATGCCCATCCAGCAGCAATCCTTGCCGCCGACTTCGGTCGTCACCTTGTTGTTGAACTCCCAGAGATCCGTGCGGCGCTTGTAGTTCCAACGGATCCAGCGGCGATAGTTCTCGTCGGCCCAGTCGTGGCGGCGGGGCAGGTCGACGCCCGACCAGGCAAAGAATTGCTCGGTGCAGTGGCGGCAGTAGCAGATGTTCTTGCGCGGAATGCCGGCCCAGCTGTTGTCGGCAAAACCGTCCGGCCTGGTGCGCTCGATGATTTCGCGCATGATGCCGGGCAGGTATTCGCTGTAATAGGGCGAGTTGATGCAGGTCACGTATTTGTCGGCCTGCCGGTAGGGCTTGCCGTCAATATCGAGGCAGATCCAGTCCGGATGAGCGCGATAGAAATCCTCGGCGACGCGGTTCGAATCCATACGCGCGATGACCTTCAATCCTTCTTCGCGCGCGGCCTTGACGATCTCGCCGTAAAGATCCCGGTCGCCTAGCGTGACCGCCTTGTGATGCAGTGGAAATTTCGTCGGATAGTAGCTGACGATGCCGCCGGCATTGATGATGACGCCTTGAACGCGCGTCTTGCGCCAGTGCTCCCGCCACCACTGATCGTCGTAGCGAGCCGGGTCGATCTCGACCAGATTGGTTTGTCCCCATCGCAACGCCGTCTTGTACCAAGGCTCCGATCCCATGACTGTTTCCACCCTCGTTTCAGTTGGTTCGCATCGCCAAACTAGATGAAAGCGTCGCTTAGTCGCCGACTTTTCCCGGAAATTCCACGATACGGAAAATCCCGGCAAACTATTCGATGGTCATCCGGAAATGTGTTCAAACAATTGCGCGGCGCCGGCGGGCCGCGGAAGCGCTCGTTGTCGGGCCAAGGGTTCGTAAACGCGCAGTGCCGCAAGGGCCGATCACGGCCGTCTTCCGTGACGGCGTCAAATCCGGGCCGAACGAGATCGCCCGCCTTGTGCCCGATCTGGAAGAGGCCCGCCTTTTTGACAGTGTAAGCAGGGTGCGCATAAACTCACTCCCGTAACGCAAGCGTGCCGCCGCCTCCGCAGAGACATTGGACTTTTTGCACGGTCGGGCTGGTTTGTGCCTGCGTTGACTCCGATGTTGCTTTTTGGAATTGACATATTCGTTTTTGAGTAATGCCTGCGAAACCTTCCAGGGAAGGCGAACGGCGCTGTTCCGAAATGCTGCGAGGGGAGAAAAGATTGCGAAGCCGACGGACCGATGGTCGTCCCACGATTGCCGATGTTGCGCGCCTTGCCGGTGTCGGGGCGATTACGGTGTCGCGGGCGCTGCGCGATCCGAGCCAGGTTTCCGCCGCCCTGCGCGCCAATATCGACAAGGCGGTGAGGGAGCTGAACTATGTGCCCAATCTCAGCGCCCGCGCACTTGCCTCCGTCAGGGCAGATGTCATCGGCGTGCTGGTTCCTTCGCTGACCCAGAATATCTTCTCCGACGTCCTGCGCGGCGTCTATGACGGTGTCGAAGGCACCGAGCTGCAGATCCAGATGGGCAATACCCGCTATCAGCCGGAAGAGGAGGAGCGGCTGATCGCCCAGATGCTGCGACAGAAACCGGCGGGCATGATCGTTTCGGGCACGGAGCAGAACGACCGCTCCCGCGAGTTGCTGGAGAATGCCCGCTGCCCGGTCATCCAGATCATGGACCTGACGGACAAGCCGATCGATACGATCATCGGCTTTTCGCACTATGAGGCCGGCCGGGCGATCACCCGCCACCTCATCGAAGCCGGCTACCGGCATATCGGCTTTTTGAGCGGGTGGCTGAACGGCCGCTCCTTTGGCCGCTATACGGGGCTGAAAGATACGCTGACGGAAGCCGGCATCTATAATCCGAGCTACATTTCGCCGATCGACAGGAGCGACCATATTCCGGAGGGTGTCGGCTGGGAAACGCCTCGCTTTGCAACGCCTTCGACGGGCCGCAAGCTGATGGCCGACCTTCTTGACGCCAATCCGGATATGGATGCTGTCTTCTGCAATAACGACGTCATGGCGCTTGGGGCGCTCTTCGAATGCATGGAACGCGGCATCCGGGTGCCGGAAGATTTCGGCATTGCCGGCTTTAACGATTTCGACATCATGGAAGCGGCCTATCCTTCCATTACCAGCGTGCGCAGCCCCCGCTGGGAGTCCGGCTACAATGCCGTCATGGCACTGCGCCGCCGCCTGAGCGGTGACGACAGCGGAGACCGGATCGTTGATCTGGGCTTCAAGATCCAGAAGCGCGCCAGCACCGACCGCAGCGGGGAACTGCGGCGCCGTCTGGCGGGCGGCTGACGCCGGGGCGCCGATTTCCCGGCTGCGGCATATGTCGCAATTTGAATAAGAGCTTTTCCAAAACGCCATAAATCCACGGCCGAACAAACTTGACGCCTCTATCTGGTAGCGCTACCGTGCCCTTGCGCTGCTCGTCGACCCAGAAGACGCCCCAACAATAAAAACACCAGAAATTCAGCGTCAGCCGGGATGCAGCGCCTCGATAAGGGAGGATCTGAGCATGGCGATTACTCGGCGTAGATTTATGGAGAATTCTGCGGCTGCCGTTGTCGGCGCCGGCATTGCGGCGAGCCTCGGCCCGGCCGCTTTTGCGCAAGCCACCGATACATTGAAAATTGCTTTTGCAGCCCGCGGTCTCAGGACTATCGATCCTGCGAAATCGATCCAGGGCGTCGATAACTGGGCGATCATCCATATTTACGACAAGCTCGTCGACCTGCCGCTCTGGAAGTTCCCGGCAACGATCGACGAACTGGTGCCGCGCCTTGCGACGAGCTGGAGTTCGACGCCGGATTCGAAGTCCTGGACGCTGAAGCTCCGTCAGGGCGTCAAATTCCACAAGGGCTATGGCGAGATGACGTCCGAGGACGTCAAGTTCACCTTCGACCGTATTCGCGATGCCGTCCGCGTTGGCGGCGTGCGTCCGAAATTCACCAATATCAGCGAGGTCGTTGCCGACGATCCTTACACCGTGACCTTCAAGCTGGCGCAGCCGGACCCGCTTTTCCTGCTCGGCGTTCTCAGCGACTACGACGCTTCCGTCATGAGCAAGAAGGCCGTCGAGGAGAAGGGCGAGGAGCCGATCGGCCGCGATCCGATCGGAACCGGCCCCTATGTGCTGGAGACGGTCTATCCCGATCCGTCGCAGGGCGTCATGCTGGTTGCCAATGCCGAGCATTGGGATGTGCAGCCCGCGACGCCGAAGCTGCAATGCCTCTATATCGCCGACACGACGGCGCGCACGCTTGCGCTGCTTTCAGGCGACGTGCATCTGATCGAGGGTGTGCGCGCCCCCGGCTGGGCTGCTTCCATGTCGCAGCGCGATCCGAACCTCATCTTAGATGTCGTCAGCCCCGGCAGCTTCTTCACCATGCAGGTCAATGTGACGAAGAAGCCGTTCGACGACGTGCGTGTGCGCCAGGCACTCTTCTACGCGATCGACCGCGATGAGATCACCACGGCGATCGCGCCGATCAGCAAGCGCACCTACGGGCTCAACCCGCCCTCCTATCCCGGCGGCTTCACCGCGGAGACCATCCCGGAGGACGTTGCCTACAAGTACAATCCGGAAAAGGCCAAGGCTCTGCTTGCCGAGGCCGGATTCCCGGATGGCTTCAGCTTCAAGAACGATACCTCGCAGCGCGAGGATTTTTCGGCCATCATGCTGATGATCCAGGCACAGCTGCGCAAAGTCGGCATCAACATGGACCTGAACATCAAGGACCATACCGCCTTCCACGCCGACCAGAACATCGGCACCAACACGCTGTCGCAGCAGTCGTCCGCGCTGCCGCCGGTGCCCACGCAGGTAATCGTCACCTATCTGTCGAAGGGGGCCGAGGTTCGCTCGGACGGCAATGGCGGGGCGAATATGAGCCATTACGGTGTCGCCATTCCGGGCATCGACGACCTTCTAGGCAAGGCGCTTGCCGAGCCGGATCTCAGCAAGCGCCTGGAAATCGTCAAGGAGATCGAGATCAAGGCCTTGAAGGATGCGGTCATCCTGCCGGTTTCCAACAACGGCTTCATGATCGTGCGCTCCGAAAAGGTCGATCTCGGCTACGATGTGGTCTCCGGCTACGTGAACTGGCCGCTGACCAAGGCGAAGATCAAGGCCTGAGCGGATCGAACCGCGAATACGTTCCGAAATGTGATCGTGCCCCCGGCCTTAAGGCCGGGGGAGTTGCGCCCTGCGCGCAGACATTGACCCTATTTTCGCGAGGTCAGACATGGCGCAAGCCGACACTATATCCATCAGCCTTCCGTCCGGCCCGCTTTCAAGTGCCATGGAATGGGCGGTTGAAGAACTGCGCAGCCGTTTGAAGCGGCGCGGTATCAGCCTCTCGGACGGGCGCTCGCCACAAGCGGTGTCGATCGTGGTTGGCGAGGTCGGATCGCCGCAGGCGCCGGCGGCGATGGCGCGCAGCGAGGAAGCCTTTGCCCTGACCCGCGACGGCAATACGATCACCGCATGGGCCCATGATGAAAGGGGCATGGTCTATGCGCTGACCGAGCTTGCCGACCGCGTGCGTTATAACAGCGCCGAGGATCTGTTTGAAGGTAAGTTTCCGCTGACAGAAAAGCCGTCGGCCCGCATACGCAGCATGGCGCGGCTGTTCTGCAGCGAGGAAGAGGACAAGGTCTGGTTCTACGACAAGCAGCAATGGCGCGACTATCTCACCATGCTGGCATCGAACCGTTTCAACCGCTTCGCCCTGACGCTTGGCATGGGCTATAACTATCCCTACCACAATCCGTGGATCACCGATGTCTATTTCTACTTCCCCTATCCGTTCCTGCTGAAGCTGCCGGGCTATGATGTCGAGGTTGCCGAGCTCTCCGACGAGGAGCGCGAAACCAATCTGGAGATGCTGAAATTCATCGCTCGCGAGGCGGCGAGGCGCGGGCTGGAATTCCAGCTGGCGCTGTGGACGCAGCGCTATGATTTCGACGACGTACCGCGTGCCAACTACACGGTAACTGGCATAACGCACGACAATCTCGCCCCTTATTGCCGCGATGCGATCACCAGGCTGCTGCGGGAAGTGCCCGAGATCACCGGCCTGACATTCCGCGTTCATGTCGAGGGTGGCATTGCGGAAGGCGAATACGGCTTCTGGAGGCAAGCTTTCGCCGGCGTGGCCGCTGCCGGCCGGCCGGTCGAGATCGACATGCATGGCAAGGGCCTCGACCACACGATGCTGCAGATTGCGCGGGAGTCCGGCATGCCCTTTGCCGCCTCCCCGAAATATCTCGCGGAACATATGGGGCCGCCCTATCACCAGTCCGCCATCCGCAACAAGGAATATCCGCCGGAAGTGGCCCGCAGCGAGCGCGAGCAGCTCAGCGAAGGCTCCCGCAAGTTCCTGCGTTACAGCTATGGCGACCTCTTGACGAAGGACAAGGATTACAAGGTCATCTATCGCATCTGGGCGGGCACGCAGCGCGTGCTGCTGTGGGGCGATCCGGAATTTGCCGCAGGCTACGGCCGCAGCTCCATGTTTGCCGGCTCCGACGGCGTCGAATGGTGCGAGCCGCAGAGCTTCAAGGGCCGCATGGGCACCGGTATTCCCGGTGGTCGCTTCAACTACCAGAAACATGGCCTGCCGACGCGCTACGACTGGCAGAAATACGAATACCAGTATCGCGTCTGGGGACGGCTGCTCTACTGTCCCGACGCGCCGCGCGAAAGCTGGATGCGTTATCTTGAGCATGAATGCGGCGACGCCGCCATCGAGTGCGAGAAGGGGCTCTCCTGGGCAAGCCGCGTGCTGCCGCTGATCACCCTGACGCACGGCCCCTCGGCCTCCAACAACCACTATTGGCCGGAGATCTACACCAATCTGCCGCTGGTCGAAGGTTCCGGCCGCCGCGCCTACGCCTTCGATATGGAAGGGCCGGTCCGTTTCGGAAATGCGCCGACTTTCGATTCGTCGCTCTTTGCCAATGCGCGCGAATATGCCGAGCTTCTGCTCGCCGGAAAATCGTCGCACCGCTACACGCCGCTCGATGTCGCCGACTGGCTGGAGGAGATGGCGGAGGGCTGCGAGGCGGCGCTGAGCAGGGTGAAGACAACCGAAAGCCACGGTTCTGCCGCCGTCCAGCGCATCATGATCGACGTGCAGATCTCGGCCGCCATTGCCCGCTTTTTCGCCGAGCGCTTCCGGGCGGCTTGCTGGGCGGAGCTGTTCATTGCCACCAAGGTTACGACGCTGATCGAACCTGTCATCGATCACGCGAGGCGCTCGGTCATGGCCTGGCAGGTGGCGGCCGATGTCTCTCGCGACATCTATCACGACGACCTGACCTACGGTCCGCAATCCTGGCTGCGCGGCTCCTGGCAGTCCCGCCTGCCGGAGATGACGTCCGAGGTGCTCGATCTGGAGTCGCTGCGCGGCGCCGGCAAGTTTGAAACTGTGCAAGCCGACGAGCAGGTATTGGCCGCCGTGAGGGCGCTCAAGGCCCGTCAGCCGGTCATCGCCAGCCGCTCGGGTGTTTCTGCACCGTCGAAATTCAAAGCCGGCGAGGCCATCACGGTGCGGATTGATGAAACGGTGGACGAGGAACCGGTGCTGCACTATCGTCACGTCAATCAGGCCGAGCGCTGGAATTCGGCGAAGATGACACGGAATGGCAATGGCTTTGCCGCCACCATTCCCGGCGAATACACCGACTCCAAGTTTCACCTGCAGTTTTTCGTCAGCTCGAGGAGGGGCGGACGAAGCGTGCTTTCACCGGGTCTCGAGGACAATCTTTCCAACGAGCCCTACTATACCGCGCTGCAGGACTGAACACGGCAGGACCATCACGGGCGTTCGCCGGTGGGAGCGCCGGCATCGCCAAAGGAGGAGACCGCTCCGGCGGTGACAGGGAGGAGACGGATCAGTGACCCGGTATCTCTTGCTCAGGCTGGCGGACGCCATTCCGACCATCCTGCTCGTTTTGACGCTCGTCTTCATCGCCATGCGCATCCTGCCGGGCGATCCGGCGATTGCGGCTCTCGGCGACAATGCCACGGCCGAACAGCTCCAGCTCTTTCGTGAGCGCATGGGGCTGAATGCTCCCCTCTGGCAGCAATATATCAATTTCGTCATCGGCACGCTCAGCCTCGATTTCGGCCGTTCCGCCATGACCGACCAGCCGGTGCTCGGCCTGATCGCCTATAACCTCCCCTATACGATCGAGCTGACGATCGTCGCGATGATCATGGGTATCGTCGTCGGCGTGCCCTTCGGCGTCTGGGCGGCCACGCACCGCAATGGCCTGCCGGATTCGGCCATGCGCGGTTTCTCTCTGCTCGGTTATGCCATTCCCGATTTCTATCTCGGCGCGCTTCTGCTGATTACCTTCGCGCTCAATCTCGGCTGGTTTCCGATCAATGGCGGCGGCACGGGTTTTATCGACCGTATGCATCACGTGTTCCTGCCGGCGCTGACCCTTGCGCTCGTCAAGGCGGCCTTCATCGGCCGCCTGACCCGAACTTCGTTGCTGGAGGTGATGGGCCGCGACTATGTGCGCACGGCCCGCGCCAAGGGTGCGCGTGAGACGCGCGTCATCTATCGCCATGGATTGCGCAATGCACTGTTGCCGCTGACGACCGGGCTTGGCCTCAGCATGCTCGCCACACTTTCCGGCTCTGTTGCGATCGAACTCGTCTTCAATCGCCCCGGTATCGGCAAGCTGCTGATCAGCGCCATTTCCGAGCGCGACTACGGTGTGATCCAGGGCGGCGTCGTCGTTTTCGCGATGTTCGTGGTCCTGATCAATCTGGCGATGGACCTCGTCTACATCGTCGTCGATCCGAGAATCCGGGTGAAGTGATGGCCACGACCGAACAAGCTCCCCAGATCATTGCCGACGATCACCGGCTGGCAGATGCGTTCCGCCATATCCTCTATGGGCGCATATCGACCAGTTTTGCGTTACTCGTGGTGGTGGTCTTCATATTCGTCGCCGCTTTCGCGCCCTGGCTCGCGCCCTATGATCCGCTCGCCCAGAGCATCCTGGCGATCAACCAGAACCCCTCGGCAGCCCACTGGCTCGGCACCGACCAGTTCGGGCGCGACGTTCTCTCGCGCATGATCTACGGTTCGCGCAACTCGCTCATCTTCGGCTTCATCTCACCGGTTCTAGCGGCGATCTTCGGGACGCTGCTCGGGGTGACGGCCGGGTATTTCGGTGGTATCGCGGACCGCGTCATCTCGCGGCTGATCGACCTGCTGCTTGCCTTTCCGGAACTGCTGCTCGCCATCATCATCGCAGCCGTGCTCGGCGGCGGCTTCTGGAACATCATTGCCGTCATCACTGTCGCTTTCATCCCCGGCTTTGCCCGTGTGGCCCGTGCCTCGACCCTCGCCGTCAAGCAGGAGCCTTACGTGGAGGCGGCAGTCGCCGTCGGCGTGCGCACGCCGACCATCATCTTCCGGCACATCATCCCGAATATCGCGGCCCCCATCGTCGTGCTGATGACGTTGTGGGTCGCTTCGGCCATCCGTCTCGAAGCCTCGCTCAGCTTCCTCGGCATCGGTACCCAGCCGCCGAACCCCAGTTGGGGCAATATCATCCGCGATGGCCTCAACAATCTCTTCGGCTCGCCCTGGCCGATCATCGGCGCCGGCATCGCGATCACGCTCGTCGTCCTCTCCTTCAACCTGATCGGCGATGCGGTGCGCGACGTGCTCGATCCGGAGACGGCGCAATGAAGCAGCCCTTGCTGAGTGTCGAGCATCTGAAGGTGGAATTTGGAACGCCGACGAACCCGATCGTGGTCGTCGATGATGTGAGCTTCGAGATCGAGGCCGGCGGCGCGGTCGGTATCGTCGGCGAATCCGGCTCGGGCAAGTCGATCACGTCGCTGGCGATCATGCGGCTGGTGCCGGAACTCTGTCGGATCTCCGGCGGCAATATCCGTTTCGAGGGTCATGATCTCCTGAAACTGCCGGCAAGTGCGATGCCGGAGATCCGCGGCCGCGACATCGCGATGATCTTCCAGGAGCCGATGAGTTCGCTGAACCCGGTCATGACGATCGGCGACCAGATCGGCGAGGCGATCAAGCTGCATGAGAAGATGAGCCGCGAGCAGCGCCGCGCCCGCATCATCGAGCTTCTGAAACTGGTCGGCATTCCCAATCCGGAGGGGCGGCTTGACGCCTATCCGCACCAGTTTTCCGGCGGCATGCGCCAGCGCGTGATGATCGCCATGGCGGTCGCCTGCAATCCGAAGCTGCTGATCGCCGACGAGCCGACGACGGCGCTCGACGTCACCATCCAGGCCCAGGTGCTCGACCTGATGGCCAGGGTGCGCAAGACGCTGAATACCGCGGTCCTCTTGATCTCGCACGATCTCGGCGTCATCGCCGAGGTCTGCGACCGGGTGATCGTCATGTATGCCGGCCGGGTCGTCGAGGATGCCGATGTCCGCTCGATCTTCGCCAATCCCAGCCACCCCTATACGCGCGGCCTGCTCAAATCCATCCCGCGCCTCGATGACGATCAGAAGCGCCTCTACCAGATCCCCGGTTCGGTGCCGACGGCAGGTTCGGTAAAGGAAGGCTGTCCCTTTTACGCGCGCTGCCCGCTGCATATCGACAAGTGCCGCAGCGACATGCCGCCGATGTTTGCCTTCGGCCAGAGGCACAAGGCCGCCTGCTGGGTGACGGCCGAAAACAAGGCATCCGTCCCGTCGATCGAGGAGCATAGGCGATGAATGCGATCCTGCGTGCCGAAGGGCTGAGCAAGGTCTTCTCCGAGGGCGGCATGTTGTCTCTCAGGCAGGAGAGCAATGGCGTGCGCGCCGTCGATGATGTCAGCTTCGAAATCCTGCGCGGCGAAACCCTGGCGTTGGTGGGTGAATCCGGCTGCGGTAAGTCCACGCTCGGGCGGCTCCTGCTGCGGCTGATCGAGCCGACGGATGGCCGCGTGTTCTTCGAGGGCACGGAGCTGACGGCGCTGTCGCACGAAAAGATGCGCGGCATGCGTCGCAATGTGCAGATGATCTTTCAGGACCCCTACGGATCGCTCAGCCCCCGCCGTTCCATCGCCGAAATCATTGGCGAGCCGCTGGATGCCTTTGATCTCGTCCGTTCGAAGCGCGAGCGGCGGGAGCGGGTTGCCGATCTCCTGACGCAGGTCGGCCTGCCGACGAGTGCCATGGACCGCTATCCGCGGCAGTTCTCCGGCGGCCAGAGGCAGCGCATCGGCATTGCCCGGGCGATCTCGCTCAATCCCGGCTTCATCGTTGCCGACGAGCCGGTCTCTGCGCTCGATGTTTCCGTGCAGGCGCAGATCATCAACCTGATGCAGGATCTGCAGGAGAAGAAAGGCTTCTCCTTCCTCTTCATTGCCCATGATCTGGCGGTGGTCCGGCATATCGCCGACCGCGTCGCGGTCATGTATCTCGGCAGGATCGTCGAAATCGGCGAAAAGCGTAAGGTCTATTCGGCCCCGCAGCATCCCTATACGCAGGCGCTGCTGTCGGCAGCGCCCGAGCCTGATCCGGATCGCAAAAGCCGCCGCATCGTGCTGGAAGGCGACGTGCCGAGCCCGTCGCGCATCCCGCCGGGCTGCAGTTTCCATACGCGCTGTCCGATCGCCCAGGACATTTGCAAGGTGGAGCGGCCACCACTCCGGGAAGTGGCGGGCGGCCAGATGGCCGCCTGCCATTTCGCCGCTCCCAATCCCATCCCCCCGCGCGTGCGCGAGGTTGCTGCCTAGGCTTTGCCCTTCGGCGTCTTCAGCTGGCGCCAGGGCGCATGATCCGTACGGATCGTGATCGCGGCGGCAGGCGGTAGTAGCGGCAGGCGCTTGCGGCGTCCGAAACGGCGTTTGAAGCCGAGGATGTTTTCGATGAAGCTGCGGGCAAAGAGGCCGGGGCCGCTGGAATAGATGCGCCAGCCGCCATCGACGTCGATCTCGCCCTTCCTGACCATGTCCCAGTCGCTCATCGCCTGGTAGCGGTCGGGGAAAGCGGCATCGCTGCTGCTGAAATAGGTGTTGCGCTGGCGCAGCGACGCATGCGGCAGCGCTTCGGTCACGGCAATCGGATTGACCAGGCCGATTGTTTTCCAGAGCGCCCTTGCATCCCCGGCAATTGCCAGGGTCTCGCAGTAGCGCAGATGCGCGTGCACATACATGAGCCCGATTTCGCGGCCGAAGAAGGAGGACGATTCCGCGCGGCGGAACAGCGTTTCCGGACCGCCGGCATAGGTCGCGGGCTTTTCCATCAGGCGCACGCCATCGGGGAAGAGCAGGTGCTTCTCGATGAGCTTCATATGCGCCTGCCGCTGCTCCGGCGTGAAGAGCTTGCCGAGCATCGCCTGCGTCATCGAAATCAATGAATAATGCAGCCCGGTGCGCTGGTCGTCGGGATGGAGCAGCAGCTCGACGCCGTCATGGGACGGATCGAAGATGCCGTAACCGGCGACAACGCCGTCCCGGATAAGGTGCCTGTTGAAATCGCGCTTCATTGCGGTGGCGATCTTGCGCAGCGCTGTGGCATTCGCGTTCTGACCGATACGGCGCAGGATGGCGGAATAGCGCACGATCTGTTCGTATAGCAGCGAAACGGTCCAACTGCTCACCATCCAGTCGCGCAGATGCGGATCGGCCGGCTGCAGGGAATCGTTCCAGTCGCCTTCGCCATAGCGGATCAGATGCGTGCCGGGAATGAAGCGCGCGCGTACGGTATCGAGAAGCTTGTCGACATGCACGGCGATCGTATCGGCGGGTGCCCTGCCCATGGTCCTGTCATCGCGCCACGACACCTTTTCGTCGAGGATCGCAACGTCGCCGGTCGCTTCAATATAGTCGCAGAGCGCCTTCAGCGGCCAGACGACGATGTCACCATGGCTGTCGCCGGAGCGGATGTTGGAATAGGGCTCGAGCATGAACCATTGCGGCCAGTCGCCCTTTTCGCGGTACTGTTCGCCGAAGACCGTCTTCACCACTTCCCTGGCTTCGCGATCGTGCTCGTAGGCGAGCAGGAATTCGATCGGTCCCTGGCAGGCGTCGCGCGTGCCCCAGGCGGCGCCCGTATATTGTTCCAGCCCGTGCGGCACACTCAGATGCACGATCGCATCATGCGCCAGCCAGGGCAGGATCGCCGCATGGGCCATAGCGTCTGCCTTGGGTTTTTCGAGCGTCAGGCCGCGGATGGCATGCCGCCAGAAGCGGGAGGCGGCGGCGAGCATTGCTTCCTGGGCTACGCCGCCTGCATAGCGTTCGGCCAGGCGCAAGGCCTCCGCCTTGTCCGTCATCGAGCCGACGACAGACAGGGAGAGCGATTGTGTCTGCCTGGACTTCACCGCAATGAAGGCACCGTTGCGTGCAATGCCATCCTCATAAAGGAGTTCGTCGCCGCCGATCGCCTCGATGGCGTCGGGCGTGGAACTCACCAGCCAGTAGCTGGCATCGGGAAAACGCTCGCCCCAGAGCCAATGCGGGTCCGGGCGGAAGAGAATGCGCTTGGCGTCGTCGTCGAATTCGACAAGGCCGCTCGTATCATATTCCCGCTCGCCGAGAACGAGATGGCCGAAAACCAGGAAACGGCAAGGCTTACCCTCGACGGAAGCCGACCATTGCATGGCGGAATCCTCGCCGGAGGCCGTGGCCGTAACGGTGATGGTGCGGTCGGTGAGGCGATAGATCCAGCGGCAGTCGCTGAGGCCCATATCGAAGACAGAGGGCACGCCGAGGAGCTGCCAGCCGTGGCCGATATCGGCAAGGATGCGCAAGCCGCTGGCACGCGTCAGATTGTAGGGATCGCGGGAAACGGAAAACAGCTTGTGGAAGGATGTGTTGCCGATCGTCAGCTGGGCGGCAAAGATGCCCTGCATCCAGCAGGTCGATGCCAGCGTGACATCGTCGAGCAGCATGTTCTGCCCGCTGCGCAGGATCGCGCCGTGACGACGCGCGACCTGTCGCTCCTTCTCCTGCAGAACGACGTGCCGGTTGAGCGCGCCCTCGGCCACGAAGAAGGACTGCAGCTTTCCATCCACTCGCTCTTCGAGCATGCGGTTGGGATAGAGGCGGGCGAGCGACTTGTCGTCCAGCGCCTCTCCCGTCAGCAGGCCGGCATCCTGCAGGATGCTGCGCGGGGGCGTTTTTTCGGCCGGACCTGCCGTCTTCCGCTCAAGGGCTCTCAGATGATCCAGGCGGGAAAGATCGGTATCGTCGGACGCAGCCTGATGATCGTTCAGGAACAGGCCGAAAAAGGTCGCGCTCACGCTTTCGGCGGAAACCGTGAGCGGCTTCGACTGAAGGGAGGGACAAGCCATTTCGTGCTGACGGCGCCCGCTTGGCAGATCGGTGCCGAAGGGGCCGACGAGACGATCGTCGTTGCCGGCGGCCGATTTTACGAGCTGGATCGCATCGGTGGCATAGGCAGCAACGCCCTCCAGGCAGCCCTGCGCGAGCCAGGGGTTGCGCCCGCCGCCCTGCTTCAGGTTCTGCCGGTTCATCACGACAGGCCCGAAGGTCGGGTGTTCGGCGATATGGTGGTCGACATATTGCGAGGCGTAGGCCTCGCTGTTCATCAGGAAACCGCGATCGCCGAGGCCGACGTCCTGGACCAGAACCAGATCGGCCGGCAGCTTTTCCTTGCCGGAATGCGTCAGCGTGACGTGCCAGAACCAAGTTGTCTCGGAGGGCGCAAGCACGAGGCTCACATGATATCGGATGTCGCCAACGTTACCGCTCCAGGAGAAGCCCGTATCGCTGTGACCGAAACGACCTTGTGCCCGAGGCCCGACGATTTCGGTAACGGCAGGTTCCTTGCCGCCGATCCGCAGGTACAGGCGGCCGACGCCGCCGGAAAGAGGCGATCCCTGGATCTGGTTGATCTGCACCGATCCGAGACTGTCGGCATAATCGATGGAGAAAAGCGTGCCGTTCGGCAGAGCGGATATGGAAAGGCCGGAACCATTGGCGATCGTCAGAAGACCGAGGTCGTCGCGGCGGGGCATCTGCAATTTGCGATTCAGTCTCGAGGGCATGTGAGATCTCGTGTCGCCTAAAAGGGAATCGGACAATGACGCAAAATGTTTGAGCGAAATATTACCTAATGTCACTGGTTAGATCGTGGCGCACCATGATGAACCCATGGGAAAGATCGGATCGCATTACCGAGCCGAATCCCGGTCAAAACAGGCGCTCCGAAGAAGAGGCGTGGCCATCCTGCGCTCGCCCGCGAAAAGTCATCGGCGGGGCGCCGATGATGCGTTTGAAAGCCCGGCTGAAAGAGGCCTCCGATTCATAGCCAAGGCGTTCGGCGATCGCGGCGACACGCTGTCCTTCGCGCAGCCACTGATGCGCCTGATGCATGCGCATGCGAGCGACATAGCGAGCCGGTGTTTCACCAACGGCCCTGGCAAAACGCTCCGCAAAACCGGAACGGGAAGCGCCCATCTTGCGTGCGAGTTCTTCGACCGTCCAGTCGTGTGACGGATCGAGATGGATCGCTGCCAGGACCCGCCCAACCTCGGGATTGCGAACAGCCGTCAGCCAGCCCGAGGCGTCGCCACAGCCGTGCTCCACCCAGGCGCGAATGATTGTCGCCGTCAGAACATCGGCAAGCCGGGCCAGGATACCGCCGGCACCGACGCGGTTCATGTCAACCTCGTGCATCATCGCATCGAGCAGGGCAGGGATGGACGGTTCGCTGGCTGCCAGATCGCTTGTCCGCATAACGTTGGGCATCAATTGCAACAGGGGATGCCGCTTGTCGATATTGAAGCGCATGACCGCGAAGAACAGCAGGTTCTTGCTGTCCGCGCAGGGACATTGCAGATCGACGATCCCATCGCATATCGCCTTGCGCGGCATGGATTCGACCGGCGTCGGCACAATCCCGGGTGCGCTTGCAAGCACGTGGGCATCGCCTCGCGGCAGCAGAACCGCATCACCGGGGCGCATTTCCATCCATTCCCCGTCCGGCGTCTGCACATATGCCTCGCCTGCCGCCAGAAAATGAAATTGCGCTTCATCCTTGGTCGGAAACGCAGTCGCCCATGGGGCGGACGGCCGGCATCGACCGTAGTCGACACCATCCAGCCGAAGCCCGCGCATCATTTCCGTCAATGCATCGCTCATCGTTCTCTCGCCATTTGGACGAATAGTCATGTCTTATAGATTTTCTAGCATAGAAACACCGGCAAGAGCCGTCTAGCCTTTCATTACAACATTTGGAGATGGCATATGAATATCAGTCCCGAAACCAATGGCTTCCATATGAACCGCAAGGAGACCGAACCCGCCTGGGCAGGGGTGGTATCGCTCTCGCTCGGCGTCTTCGGTCTGGTGACGGCAGAATTTCTTCCCGCCAGCCTGCTCACGCCGATTTCTGAGGACCTCCACGTCAGCATTGGTGCGGCCGGACAGTCGGTAACGATGACGGCCGTTATCGGTGCTATCGCAGGACCTGCCGTCGTCATCGGCACCAGCCGATTTGACCGCCGTCTCACGTTGTTCGGTTTGACGGCCCTGCTTATTGTTTCCAGTCTCCTTGCAGCATTCGCCGGTGGGCTCACCATGCTCCTTATTGCGCGAGGCTTACTCGGAATAGCGCTCGGCGGCTTCTGGGCCATGTCGCTGGCACTCGCCATGCGGCTGGTTCCCGAGCGGCTGATGCCGCGGGCGATGGCTATCATCATGACCGGCGTATCCGTGGCCACGGTTTGCGCGGCTCCCGTCGGCGCGTGGGTCGGAGAAGCCTATGGCTGGCGTTTTGCATTTCTCATCGCGGCTGCAGTCGGCGGCATTGCCCTTGTCGCCCAGATTCTGACGCTGCCCGCGATGCCGTCGGCAGGTGCCGCCGGATTGGGGACGATGGCCGCGGTGTTGCGTCGCCCCGTGATCAGGCTGGGCCTTTTGACCGTTTTGCTGGTGGTCGCCGGTCATTTCGCCGGTTTCACTTTCATTCGACCCTTCCTCGAAACCGTGCCGCATTTCGGAGTCGAGGGGATTTCTGCGGTTCTGCTGGCCTTCGGAATAGGCGGTTTTCTCGGCAACCTGTTCGGAGGCTTTGTCTCTGAACGCAGCACGACCCTGTCCATCGTCATCGCAGCAACTGGGATTGCAGCAACCACCATTACCTTGGCAATTGCCGGGGGCCTTGCAAGCGTTGCGTTCGCTGCGACTGCTTTGTGGGGTTTTGCCTTCGGAGCTCTGCCGGTGAGCGTGCAAAGTTTCGTCACCCAAGCCGCATCCGACGAAGCGGAAAGCGCTGGCGCGTTGATGTTGACCACTTTCCAGGTCGCCATTTCGAGTGGGGCGGCCATCGGCGGCCTTATCGTCGAGGCGCAAGGCCTGGCAGGAGTGTTTGGCTTTGCAGCTATTGCTGCGCTTTGTGGTGCTCTGGTGATCGGGCTCCTCAGCCGAAGGACCGTCGTGGCGGCATCCTAGACGGACGCAGGCACCTGCAAGAGACCCTCGGGGAGGGCGGGCATATTGAGGACGTACAAGGCCGGTCCGGTGGAAAGCAGGACCGGCCTTGGCTGGCTAGTTGTGGGCTTTCGACAGGAGATGGCGCGCGCGGTTGTTGAAGGCCGTCTTTCCAAAGCCGATGCGGCGCGGACATGCGGCGTGACGGCGAAGGTCGCGGCGCGCTGGGTCGAGCGGTTTGTGCGCGACGGGTCTGCCGGCATGGCGGATCGGTCGTCCCGACCGAAGATGAGCCCGCGACAGATCACGGCGGCCGTAGCCGGCGAGATCGCCATGCTGCGCCGCCAATGGCTGACGGGCAAGCATATTGCCAAGCAGACCGGCGTGTCGGCGGCGACGGTCAGCCGGGTACTCCGGCGGGCGGGTCTTTCACGGCTGAAGGATGTCGAAGCGGCCGATCCGGTGCGCCGCTACGAGCGCGAGAAGCCAGGCGGGATCCACATCGACATCAAGAAACTCGGGCGCTTCGACCGTGTTGGCCACCGCATTACCGGCGAGCGCGCCGCCGGTTTGCGACCTCAAGGCGCTGCAGGAAAGTGGTCTGACGGCTGCCTGCCTGAGGACAGATAAGGCAGGGCTTCCTTCCGGCGCTTCGTCAAGCCTGGGCCACGAGCGGCAGACCGGTTTCAGCCATGAGACTGCAAGCGGCAAAAACCTCCCCGATACCGATCAGGACCGGCCGGTCGAGGCCGATTTCCGCCATGGCCGAAGAAAGGCCGTCCAGGGTGCCGGCCCAGCGCCGTTCGTCGGCATTGGCAACAGAACTGACGATCACGACGGGCGTTCCTGCATCGAGGCCGGCTTCGATCAGCCTGTTCTGGATCTCTCCGGCTGTCCGCCCGCCCATGTAAAAGATCGTCGTTTTTCTCGTATCTGCAATCGCCTGCCAGTCGATCGTCTCGGGCAGGCTGCCATGGCGCGAATGTCCGGTGACGAACTGCACGCTCTGTGCATGATCGCGGTGGGTCAGGGAAATGCCGAGCCGTGAGGCCATGGCGCTCGCCGCCGTGATGCCGGGGATGACCTCGACCGGAATATTGTGCTGCTTCAGATAGGCGATCTCCTCGCCGGCGCGGCCGAAGATCATCGGATCGCCGGATTTCAGGCGCGCGACGTTCTTGCCGGCTTTGGCGAAAGTCAGCATCATCGCGTTGATGTCTTCCTGCCGGCAGCTCTCGCGCCCGCCGCGTTTGCCGACGAGCAGGCGTTTTGCCTCGCGTCGGGCAAGTTCGAGAACCTCGTCCGACACGAGATCGTCGAACAGGATGACATCGGCGGCCTGCAGAGCCCGCACGGCTTTCAGCGTCAGGTATTCCGCATCGCCCGGACCGGCGCCGACAAGCGTCACCCGTCCAGGCGCACGCGCCCGTGCCGGCCGCTGCACATCGGCAAGCAGGTCGCGGACGCTTTCCTCCGTCGGTTCGGCTCCGAAAGCGCGATCGACAAAACGTTCCCAGAAGGCGCGGCGGGCCACACCGGGCTTCAGGCGATTGGCAATCTCCTCGCGCAGAGACTGGGCAAGGGTCGCCCAGGATTTCAGGGATGTCGGCAGCAGCGTCTCGATGCGGCGGCGAATGGCCTGGGCCAGGATCGGGGCTGCCCCATCCGTCGAAATCGACACGACAACGGGCGAGCGATTGACGATGGAGCCGAACTGGAACTGGCAGAACGCGGGCTTGTCGATCACGTTGACGGGAACGCCGGCCAGCCGTGCGGCATCGAAGAAGGTCTGAGCTTCGGCCTCGTCATCGCAGTCGGCTATGGCAAGTGCTGCACCTGCAAGAATGTCCTCTCGCCACGCCATGGGACGGTGAATGAGCGCGCCTTGCGGATGAGGTGAACCTCGCGCGACGAGCGTCGCGCAGGCTTCGGAGAGATGCTCGCCGTAGATCTCGACCCTGGCGCCGCAGGCCGCCAGCAGCTCCGCCTTCCAGGCACACGCATCGGAGCCCCCGGCGACGATCACCCGTTGGCCTGCCAGCGACCAGAAGACCGGCAGCTTGGCAAGCGGCGCCATGCGGGCCGGCGCCCGCTCGGCAATCTCATTCGGCAGCGTCTGCAACACAGGCATTGATGATCCCCCTGATCTCGGCGCGGCAGGAGCCGCAATTGGTGCCGGCCTTGAGTTCGCTGCCGATCGCCTCGACGCTGCGGCAGCCGGAACGGACGGCGGCGACAATCTGGTTGACGCCGACGCTGAAGCAGGAGCAGACGGTTGCACCCGGATCCGGCCTGTCAGCACCCGGCCGGCCGGCGATGATTGCAAAGCGGCGGCGCAGATTGCTGTGATCGGCTGTCAGTTGCGACACCGCCCAGTTGCGTGCCACGGCAACCGGTTCTCGTGCGAGGAAGAGCGCTGCAAGCAACTTCTCTCCGTCGAAGAAGGCAATACGCCGGTCGCCGGATTGCCGGTCGGCGTAACCCAACGGCTCGATATGGTCGGCGATGCCGAAGCTTTTCCGGCACCAGGCCACCCAGTCTTCGATGCCGTCACGGAAGGCAAGCTCCAGCCGCCAGCCGCCATCGGCCTTGGCGAGCGCCCAATAATCGGCATCGGGGACGTCGGGCTTTGCCATGCTGACGGCGAAACCATAGAAGGCGGCGCGATAGCGGCTGACGGCGACCGCGACGTTCTTCGAGGCGGGCTGACCCGAAACGGCGTCCGTCGCGGGTTTGACGACGGCGCCGATCCGCGCTTCGGCGGCATTCTGGTCGCCCCAGTGCATCGGCACAAAAACGCTGCCGCGTGCCTGCCGGTCGGTCACGAGCGCGCGGATGATCGCTTTGCCATAGCCGCTTTCGATCTGCACGAGGGCGGCATCGGCGACGCCGAGTTCCATCGCGTCGCGCGGGTGAATTTCGGCAAAAGGCTCGGCAATGTGGGACGATAGCCGCGCGCTCTTTCCCGTGCGCGTCATCGTGTGCCACTGGTCGCGAATGCGGCCCGTATTCAGCGTGAACGGATAGGCTGAATCTGTTCTGTCGGTTTCCGGCGCTTCGACGGCGATGAAGCGTGCCTTACGATCGGGATGGAAGAAGCCGCCCTCGGCGAAGAAGCGTGTTTCCCTTTTTTCGGATCCGGACGGCTGCGGCCACTGGAACGGCTTCAGCGCGTCATAGGCAGAGGCCTGCGTTTCGGCGTAGGCACCGATGTCGAAGTCGCGGCTGCCGTCATTCTCGAAGGCGGAGAGTGCGGCATGTTCGGCGAAAATGGCGGCCGGAGACGTGTAATCGAAGGCGGCAAAGCCCATCCGGCGGCCGACTTCCGCCATCTGCCACCAGTCGGCGCGCGTCTCCCCCGGCAGAGCGAGAAAGGGGCGCTGCCGCGATATGCGGCGTTCCGAATTGGTGACGGTCCCGTCCTTTTCGCCCCAGCCGAGCGATGGAAGCAGCACATGCGCATGCCGTGTCGTATCGGTCTTTCGCAACATGTCGGACACGACCACGAAGGGGCAGGCGGCAATTGCCGCCTCGACACGGCGGGCATCCGGCAGCGAAACGACAGGATTGGTCGCCATGATCCAGAGCGCCTTGACGCGGCCGTCCTCGACAGCCCGGAACAGGTCCACAGCCTTCAGGCCGGGCTTGGCGGCGATACCGGGCGCGTTCCAGAAGCGCTGCACGCGGTCGCGATCGCCAGCATTTTCGATCGCCATATGGGCGGCCAGCATATTGGCAAGGCCACCCACTTCGCGGCCGCCCATGGCATTGGGCTGGCCCGTCAGCGAAAACGGCCCCATGCCGGGCCGGCCGATGCGCCCTGTCGCCAGGTGGCAATTGATGATGGCGTTGACCTTGTCGGTGCCGGAAGCGGACTGGTTGACGCCCTGGCTGTAGCAGGTGACGACCTTCTCGGTCGTTTCGAACAGGCGGAAGAACTCCCGCACCTGCATGGCCGGCAGGCCGGTGCGCTCAAGCAGCTCGTCGACAGACAGCGCGGCGGCAGCGGCGAAGGCCGCTCCAAAAGCCTCCGTGTGGGCGCCGATATAATTCTGGTCGATGGCGGGGCCTGCCGCCAGATGGGCGAGCAGCCCCATGAACAGCGCCACGTCGCCGTCCGGCCGAATGGCCAGATGAAGATCGGCAATATCGCAGGTCATCGTCCGGCGCGGATCGATGACGACGACCTTCAGGCCCGGCCGGGCCGCCTTGGCGGCTGCCAGCCGCTGGTAGATGACAGGATGGCACCAGGCGAGGTTGGAGCCGGTCAGTATGACGAGATCGGCAAGTTCCAGATCCTCATAGAGACCGGGCACCGTGTCCGAGCCGAAAGCGCGGCGGTGGCCGGCGACCGACGACGACATGCAGAGGCGCGAATTGGTGTCGATGTTGGCGGAGCCGATGAAGCCTTTCATCAGCTTGTTGGCGACGTAATAATCCTCGGTCAGAAGCTGACCGGACACGTAGAAGGCAACGGCATCGGGGCCGTGTTCGGCAATGGTCTCGGAAAACCTGCTGGCGACGAGATCAAGCGCCTCATCCCAGCCGGTCTGTCTGCCGTTGATCTCGGGATGGAGCAGACGCCCGTCGAGATCGAGCGTTTCGGCAAGCGCCGAACCCTTGGAACAGAGCCGGCCGAAATTGGCCGGATGTTCGGGATCGCCCCTCACGGTTACGGCGCCGGCCTCGTCCACCCGGGCGATGACGCCGCAGCCGACGCCGCAATAGGGACAGGTGGTCTTGACCTCCCGTTCCATCATTCGGCCGCCATAACCAGGCTTTCGAGCGCGATATAGAGTGTACCGCCCTCGTTCCTGAGCGGGATGGTGCGCACCGCGCCCTCATCGGCGCCGAGTGCCTTGCCGGTCTCCAGCGAGATCACCCAATTGTGCAGCGGGCAGGTGACGGCATTGCCGTGCACGATACCCTCCGAAAGCGGCCCGCCTTTGTGCGGGCAGCGGTTTTCGATTGCGTAGACCTCGTCCTCGCCCGTGCGGAAGACGGCAATGTTCATGTGCGGGGTCTTCACGCAGCGAGAGCCGCGCAGCGGAATGTCCGAGATGTCGCCGATCGGGTGCCAGTTCATCATTTAAGTCCTTCCTTTGGGGGTGGCCCAGCCCTTCGCTTGCGCTCCGGGCATTCGTCCTTCGAAACGGTTCATGCGACCGTTTCGAAGGCCGCGCCGACCCGTCCTCACTCCGCTGCCTGATTGAAGCCGATGGTCGCCATCGGCCGGAACTCGTGCTTGTCCTTGCCGGAGACACGCTCCGACCAGGGATCGACCTGGGCGAACTTCTGGGAAAAGACGAAGCGCTCGTAATAGGCCTTGCGCTTGTCGTGATCCTCCATAATCTGCCGGCGGATCTCGTCGAGACCGATGCGCTTGGCCCATTTGTAGATGCGCTCAAGGTAGCGGGCCTGTTCGCGGTACATCTGGGTCAGCGCCACGATATGCTCGAGCGCTTCGTCCTCCGTCTTGACGAGGCCGAGCACCTCCGTGCCCTTGATGTCGAGGCCGGCAGCGCCCGCGAAGTGGATTTCGAAACCGGAATCCACGCAGATCACGCCGATATCCTTGCAGGTGGCCTCCGCGCAGTTCCGGGGACATCCGGAAACGGCCATCTTCAGCTTGGCAGGCGTCCAGGAGCCCCACATGAATTTCTCGATGCGGATGCCGAGCCCGGTGGAGTCCTGGGTGCCGAAGCGGCACCAGTCGGAGCCCACGCAGGTCTTCACCGTGCGCAGGCCCTTGGCATAGGCCTGGCCCGAAACGAAGCCGGCCTTGCCGAGATCGGCCCAGACGGCCGGCAGGTCTTCCTTTTCGACGCCGAGCAGGTCGATGCGCTGGCCGCCGGTCACCTTGACCATCGGGATTTCGAACTTGTCGACCACATCGGCGATGGCGCGCAGTTCCTGCGAACTTGTAACGCCACCCCACATGCGCGGCACGACGGAATAGGTGCCGTCCTTCTGGATGTTGGCATGAACGCGCTCGTTGATGAAGCGCGACTGGTAGTCGTCGGCATATTCGTCCGGCCAGTCGCAGACGAGGTAGTAATTGAGTGCCGGGCGACATTTGGCGCAGCCGCCGGATGTCTTCCATTCCAGTTCCTGCATGATGGCCGGAATGGTCTTCAGCTTCTTCGCCTTGATCAGGCGGCGCACATCGTCATGGCCGAGCTCGCTGCAGGTGCACATCGGCTGTACGGCCTTCGGATTGTAGGCGTCGCCCAGCGTCAGGCTCATCAGCTGCTCGACGAGGCCGGTGCAGGAGCCGCAGGAGGCGGAAGCCTTCGTATGGGCGCGCACGTCGTCAAGCGACGTCAGTCCCTTGGCTGTGATCGTCGATGTGATCTTGCCCTTGCAGACGCCGTTGCAGCCGCAGATTTCCGCATCATCCGGCAAGGCTGCAACGGCCGCCATAGGGTCCAGCGGAGACCCTCCCTGATAGGCCTGGCCAAAGATCAGCGTGTCGCGCATGTCGGAAATGTCGACGGCTTTTTTCTTCAGGTCGTTGAACCAGGCGCCATCGGCGGTTTCGCCATAGAGCACCGTGCCGATGATACGGTTGTCCTTCAGCACGAGGCGCTTGTAGACGCCGGCCGTCGCATCGCGCAGCACGATTTCCTGCCGGTCGTCGCCGTCGGCGAAATCACCCAGTGAATAGAGATCGATGCCGGTGACCTTGAGCTTGGTCGGCGTGTCGGAATGTACGAAGCCGGGCGTCGTGTCGCCGGCCAGATGGGAGGCGGCCACGCGTGCCATCTCGTAGAGCGGCGCGACGAGGCCATAGACCATGCCGCCCACTTCAGCGCATTCGCCGAGCGAGTAGATGTCGCCATCGGAGGTCTGCATGCCGGCATCGACGACGATGCCGCGATTGACGGCAAGCCCGGCATCCTTGGCGAGATTGACGTTCGGACGAATGCCGACCGCCATGACGACGAGCGTGGCCGGAATGATCGTGCCATTGTCGAGCTCGACGCCTTCCACCTTGCCGTCGCCGACGATCGCCTTGGTATTGGCCTTGCAGATGACCTTGATGCCGCGTTCCTCGACGGCCTTCTGCAGCAGATAGCCGGCGGCGGGATCGAGCTGGCGCTCCATCAGCGTCGGCATGACGTGCAGTACGGTGACGTCCATGCCGCGCTGGGCAAGGCCGGCCGCCGCTTCAAGGCCGAGCAGGCCGCCGCCGATCACGATGGCCTTTTGCCGCGACTGGGCCGCCAGCAGCATGGCCTGCACGTCGTCAAGATCGCGATAGGTGATGACGCCGGGCAGGTCCTTGCCGGGAACGGGAATGATGAACGGCACGGAGCCGGTGGCAATCACCAGCTTGTCGTAGCTTTCGGTGACGCCATGGTCGGAGGTGACCGTCTTGGCCGCGCGATCGATCTTGATGATCTTGTGGCCCTTGTAGAGCGTGATGCCGTGCTTGATGTACCAGCCGTCGCCGTGGATGATGATCTGCTCGTAGTCCTTTTCTCCCGAGAGGACTGGCGAGAGCATGATGCGGTCGTAGTTGACGCGCGGCTCGGCGTTGAAGATCGTAACCTTATAGCGTCCGGGCGCCTGTTCGAAGAGGTGCTCCAGCATACGCCCAGGTGCCATGCCATTGCCGATGATGACGAGTTTTTCGGTCATATTTACAGTTCCTTGCATCAGGTTGCGGCCACGGGCACGGAGTGCCCCCGACGCGACAATTGCTTTACGGACAGGTGCATCCAGATGAGCGAGACCGCGACGATCGCGAAGAGCAGCACGAAGCAGCTCGACCAGAGGCCGGTCATGTCCTTGAGAAGGCCGAAGGCGATCGGAAGCACGAAGCCGCCGAGGCCGCCCATCATTCCGACGATGCCGCCGACAGCCCCGACGTCCTGCGGGTAATAGGCCGGGATGTGCTTGTAGACGGCAGCCTTGCCGAGGCTCATGAAGAAGCCAAGCACGAAGATGACGACGATGAAGATCGCAGGCGTGATACCGAAGGCCGAACCCGTCGCGGAGGCCGCCGGCAGCGAAAGAATGAGGGTTGCCACGGCCGACACGGCAAACATCGTGTACATCACGCTGCGCGCGCCCTTCCTGTCCGACAGCACGCCGCCAAAGGCGCGGAAGACGCTGCCCGGGATGGAATAGGCGGCCGCGATCATGCCGGCGGTTTCCAGGTTGAAGCCGTAGACGCCGACCAGATAGCGCGGCAGCCACAGGGACAGGGCAACGAAGCCGCCGAAGGCGAAGAAATAGTAGAGCGAGAAGCGCCAGACCTGAAGGTTTCGCAGCGGCGCGAATTCCTGGGCAAGGCTCTTGGAGGCAATGCCACGTTCGCGGCGAAGGCGGAACGCCGGATCATCGGTGGTGGTGAACCAGAAGACGATTGCCATCAGTGCCAGGCCGACTGCCCAGATCTGCGCAACTGCCTGCCAGCCCCAGGCGATGAGCACGAAGGGGGCTGCGAATTTCGTTACGGCCGCCCCGACATTGCCCGCGCCGAAAATGCCGAGCGCCGTTCCCTGCTTCTCTGCCGGGAAGAAGGGCGAGACATAGGCGACGCCGACTGCGAAGGCGCCGCCGGCAAGCCCGACGCCGAGGCCGGCAATCAGCATCTGCGTGTAAGTGTGGGCGTAGGAGAGCAGGAAGGTCGCCAGGGCGGCGGCAAGCATTGTCAGCGTGTAGACGAGGCGGCCGCCATAACGTCCCGTCCAGATGCCGAGGACGATGCGCACGAGCGAACCGGTGAGGACCGGAGTGCCGACCAGCAATCCGAATTCGGCTTCGTTCAGGCCGAGTTCCTGTTTGATGCGAATGCCGATGATCGCAAAGATCGTCCAGACGGCAAAACAGAGTGTGAAGGCGACCGTCGATATCCACAGTGCTTTGGCTGGTTCGCCGGCGGACATAGGGTGCGCTTTCTCGATGACAGACATGGCTTCTCCGTGGCCCGACAAGGTCGCGCCGATCCATCGCTGGGGGTTAAAACAAAAAGCCGCTGGTCAGGACGCGCATGCACGAGGCGCGCAAAATGTCCTGATCAGCGGCTTTGCTGGTGACGTCCGCCGTTGGACGCCGAATCATGGCCTTCCGGCCTATCTGCCTTAAGCAATCTGTGGGCTGGACCGCTCAAGGTTACTGCTGTGTCTCTAACGGGCGCCTGTTGCGCTCATCCTGCTCCGATCGCCTTTGATCGGTGCACCAATAACCAAGCAAGTCATGTGCCAGTTTCCGAATATTTTGCTAGTCTGTTGAATTTGAAGAATTTTTTGGAATCCTGCCGCCTGCGCGTTTTTCGAGCTTCTGTCATTTGTGCAAATCTTTTGTGCGCTCTCGTGCGTCGGACGCATGTCCATGGCGGCCTTTTGTGCAGGTTGACAGGAGATCAGACCTCATCGTTGCCGGGGGCGAAGGGCAGGGCGCTCCTGACGGCAAAGCCTGCAATATAATCCGGCAGTTTGGACGGATCGAAAACATGGCCGTCCATGAAACGGTCATTTTCGTCCGTGCCTTCGATGCGCACGTCCGCATCATCAGGCGCACTGCCTTCTCCGAGGGCTGCCCGATAGAGGTCCGGGCGATAGGCCGAGGCGGCGGCGCGAGCAGGGTTGAGGCCGAGTTCCGCCTGGCCCCAGCGGATCATCTGGCTGTAGATCCAGAGCGCCTGGCTGGTGCGCGGATAGTTGGCAAAGCCCGCATGGAACATGAAATAATCGTCGATGACACGCTGGTTTCCCTTCGCGTCGAGACTGAATTCGCCTGCCAGCACATGGCGGATGATCTCCACCGGGGCGGCGATGTAACGGCTATCCGCCAGTGCTTCGGCAAGCATGTCGTGATTTTCCGGCTGGTCGCACCAGCGTGCGGCCGCATCGAGCGCGACGATCAGCCGGGAGACTGTTTCCGGATGGCTGTCGGCCCAGTCCGGCCGCATGCCGATTACTTTTTCCGGCGCAGAGGGCCAGATGTCCTGCTTGGCGGCGACGATGCGCCCGACCCCGAGTTGCGAGGCAACCATGTTCCATGGTGCGCCCACACAGAACCCGTCGATTGCGCCGGCCGCCAGTGCATCCGGTGTCAACGGCGGCGGCACGACGACAAGTTTGACGTCTTTGTCCGGGTCGATCCCGCCGGCGGCGAGCCAGTAGCGGAATTCGTAATTGTGGGAGGAGAAGGGATAAGTGACGCCGAAGGTCGGCAGCGGCTCGCCGCGTGCCTTGATGTCGGCCAGAATTCTGGAGAGCGCCCTGGCGTTTTCCAGGGCGCTGGCGGTCTCTGAAAGGCCGACCGTATCGCGCATCCTGTCGAACAGGCGGGTCGAAAGCGTAATCGCGTTGCCGCCGCGCCCGAGCGAGAAAGGCGTGATCGTCGGCGAAGGATTGGAGCCAAGGCCGAGCATGGAAGCAACCGGCATCGGCGAGAGCATGTGGGCGATGTCGAATTGCCGGAAGGCGAGGCGATCGCGGACATTGGCCCAGGAGACATCCTTGACGAGATCAAGCGTCAGGCCTTCCTTCCGTGCGAAGCCGAATTCGGCGGCAACAATCAGCACGGAGGCATCCACAAGCGGAATGAAGCCAGCCCGAAGCGTCCTGTCGCCTTCGCCGGCGAGGCGCGAGGGAGCGGGCAGGCCGCCGCCGAGGTGGAGGTTCTTCGTCATCATGTTCACTCCGGCTTCCTCCGGGCATCGGCATGCCAGACCGTCATCACATCAAAAGTCCCGCTGCGGTTACGACACTCTGGGCGATTTCGGACATTTTCTTCTTCTCGTTCATCGCCGTCTGGCGAAGCAGGGCAAACGCCTCTTCCTCCGACAGGCCGCGCATCTTCATCAATATGCCCTTGGCGCGTTCCACCACTTTGCGCTCCTCAAGCGCCGATTTGGCATCGGCAAGTTCGCGCTGAAGCCGGCTGAAGGCGTTGAAGCGGCTGACCGCCATGTCAAGAATGGGTTTGACGCGCTCCTTCTTCAAGCCGTCGACGATATAGGCTGAAACGCCGGCATCCACCGCAGCCTCAATTGAGGCAGTGTCGGAACGGTCGACGAACATGGCGATCGGCCTGCCGACGGTGCGCGTCAGCTGGAACAGGTGCTCCATCATGTCGCGGTTGGGGTTCTCGATGTCGATGATGATGACGTCGGGCCTCAGCGTGTCGATGATCCGCGCCACGCCCTGGACTTCGTGAATGACCGTCACGCGCGCATGGCCAGCCTCCCGCAGCCCCTCTTCGATGATGGCAGCGCGAATGGTATTTTCATCGATCACAAGAATGGTCAGATCGAGCCGGCTCATGCTTCATTTATGACGCAGCGCAGCAAAACGCACAAGCCATAAAGGCAAATTTTTAGGCATATTAGTTCACTGATTAAACAATAGGCAATTTGCCGCCTATATGTGCAATCTCCCGCAGGAGACACCGTCGCGAAAGCCGCGCAACGTCCCTGGCCCGCCAGCGTCAGCTCTACCTATGCCTCAGTATAATGCCCGGCCCGATCCATCGCTGTTATCGTCGGCCGATCTTGAAGACGGAGAGCGAAGATGAGCGATGAACGTCCGGACGGAGTGGAGAGCTACGAGCATCCAGCAGGGGGGTGGGATGCCCTGAAAGCGGTGGCGAAAACACTGAAGCATCAGCAGATCGTCGCACAGGGCAGTGCCACTCTGCTCAAGGCAAACCAGCCGGAAGGTTTTGATTGTCCCGGCTGTGCCTGGCCGGATCCCAAGCATACGTCTTCGTTCGAGTTCTGCGAAAATGGCGCAAAGGCCATTACCTGGGAATCGACTGCCCGGCGTGTCGCGCCGGAATTCTTTGGCGAACATACGGTTTCCGAACTGTGGGGATGGACCGATCACAAGCTCGAGGACCAGGGCCGGCTGACGCATCCGCTGAAGTACAATAGTGCCACGGACAAATATGAAGTGATCGATTGGGATGATGCCTTCAACTTGATCGGCGCGGAACTGAACAAGCTTGCCAGCCCCGACGAGGCCGAGTTCTACACCTCCGGCCGCGCGTCCAACGAGGCGGCGTTCCTCTATCAGCTCTTCGTGCGGGCCTATGGCACGAATAATTTTCCCGACTGTTCGAACATGTGCCATGAGGCAACGAGCGTCGGCCTGCCGCTGTCGCTTGGGGTCGGCAAGGGTACGGTGACGCTCGAGGATTTCGATCACGCCGATGCCATCTTCAGCTTCGGCCACAATCCCGGAACCAACCACCCCCGCATGATGACGACCTTGCATGAGGCCTCGCGTCGCGGCGTCCCTATCGTCGTCTTCAACCCGCTGAAGGAGCGGGCGCTCGAGCGTTTCGCCGCGCCGCAGAACCCGGTGGAAATGGTAACGCTCTCTTCGACGCGCATTGCGTCGGCCTATCACCAGGTCCGCACCGGCGGCGATCTTGCCGCCCTCAAGGGGCTGATGAAGCTGATCTTCGAGCGCGACGCGGCCGATCTCGCTGCCGGCGGCGGGGGTGTGCTTGATCGGGCTTTCATTGCCGAACATACCGTCGGCATCGACGGCCTGAAGGAGGATCTCGCAAAGGCGAGCTGGGCCGATATCCTCGGCGTCTCCGGTCTGACCATGGAGGCGCTGAACAGCGCCGTTGATGTCTACCTCAACGCCCGCAATGTCATTCTCTGTTACGGCATGGGCATTACCCAGCACGCCAACGGAACGGCGAACGTCCAGCAGCTTGCCAATTTCCTGATGCTGCGCGGCAATGTCGGCCGCCCCGGCGCCGGCCTCTGCCCGCTGCGCGGTCACTCCAACGTGCAGGGCGACCGGACCGTCGGTATTACCGAGATCCCCAACAAGGCGTTGATCGACGGCATGGAGCGCGCCTTCGGCTTCCGCCCGTCCGACAAGAAGGGCCATAACGCGATCGAATCCATCGAAGCGATCGCTGCCGGTCGGTCCAAGGCATTGATCTGCCTCGGCGGCAACCTCGCCGTCGCCATGTCCGATCCCGATGTCACCTTCGAGGCCATGCGCAAGCTCGATCTTGCCGTCCACATTGCGACGAAGCTCAATCGCTCGCATCTTCTGACGGCGAAGACTTCGATTATCCTTCCCTGCCTTGGACGCACCGACCTCGACACCCAGGCGTCCGGCCCGCAGGCCGTGACCGTGGAAGATTCCATGTCGATTGTGCACGCCTCGCGCGGCTTCCTGAAGCCGCCGAGTGAACTCCTGAAGTCCGAACCCGCTATCATTGCCGGCATTGCCAAGGCGACGCTGGGTGCCAGATACGGCATTGACTGGAATGGGCTCGTCGCCAATTACGATCGCATCCGCGACAAGATTGAAGTGGTCTTTCCCGACTTCCACGAATTCAACAGCCGTGTGCGGGTCCGTGGCGGCTTCCGGCTGGACGTGCCGGCAGCCTATCGTGTCTGGAAGACGGCAAGCGGCAAGGCAAACTTTCTGGTTGCTCCCGGTCTGGATGAAGATCCCCGCCTGAAGAACCCGACGACACTGGTCTTGACGACGCTGCGCAGCCACGACCAATACAACACCACGGTCTATGGGCTCGACGACCGCTATCGCGGAATTTTCGGCCGCCGCGACGTCATCTTCATGAACAGCAGGGACCTCGCCGAACGCGGCCTGCGCGATGGCGACAGGATCGATATTCGATCGGCCGCCGGCGACGGCAGCGGCAAGACCGTGATCGGTTTCACGGCTGTCGAATACAATATCCCCGCCGGCTCGGTGGCCGGTTATTATCCGGAAATGAATGCCGTCATCGCGCTCGACCACTATGACCGCAAATCGGGGACGCCAAGCTACAAGGGCGTTCCCGTCGTGATCGCCAAGAGCGGGATTCAGGCCGCCGCATGAAGCGTGTGCGCGCAATCCCGGACAGGTTTAGTGCGAAACCGTGTCGCTGATGCCCGTGCTCTCGCGGGCGATCACCTCGAAGCCGAGGTCGATCTGGTTCGGCGGTTGGCGGCCTGTGGAATCGAGGGCCGCCAGCACTTTTTCGGCGGCAAGCTTGCCCGTCTCGAAGCGCCTCGTGACGATCGAGGAAAGCGACGGTGAAGCGCAGGCCGAAAATTCGAGATCGTGAAAGCCGATGATGGCGATATCGCCGGGTACGCGGATGCCGCGCTTGCGGCACTCCTGCATGGCGCCGAGCGCGAGGTTGTCGTCCGTGCAGAAGATCGCCTCGGGCCTGTCACCGCGTTCATGCATCAGGGTCAGGAGGTCGGAGCCGAGCGCAACCGAACTGTGCCGCGGCCGGTGGGTGACGATTTCGAGGTCTTGCAGACCTGCCTCCCGCATCGCCAGGCGATAACCGTCGAAACGGGACTGGGCGCGGTGGTCGAGATTGCCGGCAAGGAAGGCGATGCGCTGGAAACCGCGGTCGATGAGGTGCTGTGTCGCCGCCTGCCCGGCCCGATCCTGCAGCATGCCGATATTGAGATCGATCGGGTCGGGCGAAAGCTCGAACGTCTCGACGACCGGCAGGTGCGCGCGGGTCAGAAGCTGGCGGGCAAGCGGTGTGTGATGAATGCCGGCGATGATGATCGCCTCGACCCGCTGGCCGAGTAGCACCTTGACGGCATTCTCCTCTTCCTGCTCGGAGTAGCGGCTGTTGACGACGATGACCTGGAAACCCGCGCCGACAAGCACGTCGTGCAGCGCGAAAAGGTATTCGGCGAAGATGACGTTGTAGAGCGTTGGCACGATGACGCCGATTGCGTGCGTGCGTGACGAAGCAAGTCGGCTGGCTGCTATATTCGGCACATAGCCGAGTTCCTGGACGGCGGCATGGACGCGCCGCTGGAGCGCCTGCGAGACCGCGTCGGGCTTGCGAAGCACTCTTGAAACTGTGATCGGGCTGACGCCGGCCAGATTGGCCACGTCATCCAAGGTTATTCTTCGCATTGTCTTCTCGCTTTATACAGCAAATTCATCCATATCCGTGATTTATCTCGCAATTGCGAAATATTTCTTCTCGACCACCATAGTTGACAGCGCTAGCAAATCCGATTTGACAGCGCTGTCAACTATGTTACGCTCAAATTGTACCGGAAAAGGATGGGATGGAGCCTTCCGGCATCAGCATGCCAACAAGATTTCAGGAGGGGCGGCCTTGTCCGCCTGAGGAGGAGGCATTCAATGCTCAAAGTGAAGAAAGCGAAGATGGCCCGTGTCGCCGCGTTTTCCGCGTCGGCGTTTGCTCTGCTCTGCAGCACGGCCATGGCGGAGCCGAAGGTCGTATCCGGTCCCGCCGCCGACCCGAACTGCATGGTTCCGTGGTCGGCAGAAACCCAGTTCCTGCAATATCCGAAGAAGGATGGTCCTTACCGCATCGCGCTTGCCAACGGTTACATCGCCAATACCTGGCGCATCCAGATGGTGCAGACCGCAAAGGCCTATGCCGCCCAGCCCGACGTCACCGCCAAGCTGAAGGAATTCAAGGTCGTCTCGACCGGCGAGGATGTTCCAGCGCAGATTTCGGCGATCAACAACTTCATCGACGCCGGCTATGACGCCGTTGTCGTCAACGCCCAGAATCCGACAGCCTTCGGCCCGGTCATCAAGCGCGCCAAGGAGGCCGGCGTCGTTCTCGTCGCCTTCGACAACATCCTCGACACCAAGGATGCGATCAACGTCAATGTCGACCAGAAAGGGCTTGGCGTCATCTGGGCCGAATGGCTGGTGAAGCACCTGCCGCAAGGCGGCAAGATCCTGGAAGTGCGCGGTGTCGCGGGCACCTCGGTCGATACGGACCGCCATAACGGCATTCACGAAACGCTGGACGCTTCCGGCAAGAAATTCACCGTTACCGAAGTCGTCGGCAAATGGGACGATAGCGTCGCGCAGAAGGCGACCGCCGATGCGATCGCCACCAATGGCCCGTTCGATGGCATCACCGCGCAGGGCGGGGATACCGGCGTCGTGCAGGCGATGATCGACGCGAAACATCCCTTCGTGCCCTTTGGTGGCGAGACGGAGAACGGCTTCCGCAAATTCTGCGCCGCCCATGCGGCCGATGGCCTGAAATGTTCGTCGGCCGGTACTGGCCCGGCACAGGTTGCCGTCGCCATCAAGACCGCAATCGCAGCACTTGAAGGTCAGGTCGTTCCGCAGGCCGTCAAGCTGCCGACGGCACTCGTCTCCGATCCTGATTTCAAGGAAGGCCAGGATTATTATCCGAAGGAATCCGACAACTTTTTCGTCGGCAATTCCTTCCCGACCTGCGGCATCAATTTCACCGCGCAGGAAATCATGGGGCAGACCAAGGAAAACCAGTAAGCGCCGCCATCCGGAGATGACCGCGGGCGTTCGCGCCCGTGGTCTCGATCTCGACGCGACCGAATGGAGGCTGGATGCATGATCCTTTCCGAACCGCTTCTGCGCCTGGAAGGCATATCGAAACGTTATGGCGGCGCGGTTGCGCTGAAGGATGCCAATATTGCCGTGCGACCGGGTGCGATCCATGCTGTGCTCGGTGAAAACGGCGCCGGCAAATCGACCCTCATCAAGATCATGGCAGGTGTTGTCGCGCCCGATGAGGGGCGGATGCTGCTCGACGGGAACGAGGTGTCGTTCTTGACGCCGGCTGCCGCCAATGCCGCCGGTATCGTCTGTGTTTTCCAGGAACTGTCGCTTATTCCCGATCTGTCTGTGGCCGATAACATCGTCATCAGCAATCCGCCGCTGCGTTTCGGCATGATCGACCGCAGGCGGCAGCGCCAGATCGCCGAAGCGGCGCTTGCCCGCGCAGGGGCTGCCGATATCCACCCGTCCTCGCTCGTGAAGGACCTGCCGCTTTCGCGCCGCCAGATGGTGGAAATCGCCAAGGCGCTTGCCCGCAAACCGCGGCTGATGATCCTCGACGAGGCAACCTCGGCGCTGACGCAATCGGATGTCGAGAGGATCTTCGGCGTCGTGAAGCAGCTTCGTGCCGAAGGTATGGCGCTGATCTATATCTCCCACCGCATGCATGAGATTGCGGAACTCGCCGATGAGTGCACGGTCTTCCGCAACGGCCGCAGCATCGAATCCTACCCGGCCGGCAGCAAGAGCGACCAGCAGGTGGTAGAATTGATGATCGGTCGCGAATATACCAACGTTTTCCCACCCAAGCCGATGCAGTCGATGGCAGATCCGCCGGTTCTCTCCTGCCGCGATCTCTCCTGGGGCGGTCGGCTTTCCGGCATCAATTTCGATGTTCGGCCCGGCGAGATCGTCGGTTTTGGCGGATTGGACGGGCAGGGGCAGCGCGAATTGCTCCTTGCGCTTTTCGGCGTGCTGCGCGACCTCAAGGGCGAGGTGGCGATCGATGGCAGGCCGGTGGCGCTGAAGGGTCCCGGCGAGGCAAAATCCGGCCACGTGTCCATGGCGCTGATTCCGGAGGATCGGAAGACCGAAGGCTTGATGCTGCCGATGACCGTGCGCGAAAACCTGTCGATCGCCGCACTCGACCGCGTTTCGCGCAACGGCGTGATCGACCGCGCCGCGGAACTGCACGAGATCGACGAACTTGTGAAGCTCCTGGGAATCAAGGCGGCGACGATCGATATGCCTGTCGCCTCGCTTTCGGGCGGCAACCAGCAGAAGGTGGTGATCGCCAAATGGCTGATGAACCGCCCGCGCATCATCCTGCTCAACGATCCGACCCGCGGCATCGATGTCGGCACCAAACAGGAGATCTACGCCCTGCTGCGCAAGCTTGCCGACGCGGGTGCGGCCATCATCTTCTATTCGACCGATTATGACGAGCTGGTCGGCTGCTGCGACCGTGTACTCGTCATGTATGACGGCAGTATCATCCGCATTCTCGAGGGAGACGAGATCAACGAGCGCGAGCTGGTGAGTGCCGCCCTCAACATCGCTGCCGGTGATGCGCAGCAAAGGATGGTTCAATGAGCGAGCAGGCAGCCGGCGAATGGCGCTACTGGTATGTGCAGCAGAAGGGCACGCTTCTTGCGGCGCTTCTCTTCGTCCTGATGTTCATCATCTACGTCTCGAACCATCCGGCCGGCTTCACGCCCAATGTGGTGCAGACGGCTGCCAACAAGGCCACGCTGCTGGCCTTTGTGGCAATGGCCCAATGTTTTGTCGTCATCACGGCTGGCATCGACCTTTCGGTCGGCATGATCCTGATCCTGTGCAACTGCCTTGCCTCCTGGCTCGTCGTCGGAACGCCGCTGCAGACCGGGCTCGGCGTCGCGGCCGTGCTTTTGACGGGCCTTGCCTGCGGCCTGCTCAACGGGCTCGTCATCATTTTCGGCCGGCTGCAGCCGATCGTCACGACAATCGCGACCAGCGCGGTCTTTTACGGCCTAGCGCTGCTGCTGCGGCCGACACCCGGCGGCTCGGTCAATGAGGACCTCGCCGATGCCTTCACGTCGAAGCTTTTCGGCATCCTGCCGGCAAGCCTTGCCGTGCTCGCCCTTGTCGTGCTGGTGATATGGGTGCCGTTCAGCCGTTCCGTTTTCGGTCGCGCCGCCTATGCGGTCGGATCGGCCGAAAACGCAGCCTACATGTCGGCCATGCCGGTGAAACGGGCCAAGCTTGCTGCCTACGCGCTGGCGGGACTGCTCTCTGCGATCGGCGGGCTCTATCTGACCTTCTTCTCCTACACGGGCGAGGCGGCGTTTGCGAGCGGCAACGCCTATACGCTTTATTCGATCGCCGCAGTCGTGCTCGGCGGGGTGTCGCTTGCGGGCGGCAGGGGAAGTGCCGTCGGCGCCGTTTTCGGTGCGCTTGCCTTCCGCACGATCGGCGATTTGCTGTTCGTCTTCGATCTCGACCCGCTCTGGCAGCCGCTCTTCCAGGGTGTGGTCCTGATGCTGGCGGTCAGCATCGGCTCTCTCGGCCTGTCGCGCGTTCGCAACCGTCTGGAGTGGTTCCAATGAGCGAGGATGCTTCCAGCATGCGGCAAATTCCCGTGCCCGCCCGGTTGCGCGGCGTCGATCCGGCGGTGGCGATCGCCTTCGGATGCATCATCCTGCTGCTTCTCGGCGGCTCGCTCTATTCGCCCAACTTTCTGTCGCCCGACTATCTGCTGCAGCAATTGAAGGTGGCTTCCTTCCTCGGTGTTATCGCCACCGGCATGATGGCCGTCATTCTGCTTGGGCAGATCGATCTGTCGGTGCCCTGGGTCGTGACGACGGGAGCGATGATGGCCTGTGCCGCCACCGCCTACGGGACGACGGGCGCAATCCTTGCGATTCCCTTCGGCATCCTCTGCGGTGCTGCGATCGGTGTCGTCAACGGCATTGCCGTCGCTTATCTGCGCATTCCCTCGATGATCATTACCCTTGCCACCAATGCGGTCGCCCAGGGCCTGATGGTCGTCTATACCGGGGGCTTCTCGCCGCAGGATTCGGCGTCTGCCGCCATGCGATTTCTGGCCACCGGCTATGCCATTCCAGGGCTTCCGAACGGCGTTCTCGTGTGGCTCGTTGTCGGCCTGCTTGCCGTCTTTCTTTTGACGCGCACCACATTCGGCCGGGCGCTCTACGCGATCGGCAACCGTGAACGTGCCGCCTATATGTCCGGCATCAACACGCGCCGGATCACCCTGTTCGCCTTCGTCATCTCCGGCGGCCTCAGTGCGCTCGGCGGCGTTCTTCTCGCCGGCTATGCCTCGAAAGCATCGCAGTCCATGGGCGACGCCTATCTCCTGCCGTCGATTGCTGCCGTCGTGCTCGGCGGTACGCATGTGCTCGGCGGCAAGGGTTCTTACCTCGGGACTGTCGCCGGCGTCATCCTGATCACCCTGCTGCAGTCAATTCTCTCGGTCATGCAGATCGAGGAGGCCGGCCGCCAGCTCATCTATGGTGCGGTCATTATCGGCATGCTGCTGCTCTATGGGCGGCAGAAGGTCTTCTGACCAGGCTCAGCCTTTTTCTACGTTCGCCATAAAACCCGGCGCGCTCGGGTTCGTCGCGATGGCGACGGACCGTCCGGCAGCATGCGAGGCGGCGACATCCGGCGGTCCTTGTCGGCACCGCCGACCCGGCCGCGATTTTCACCGGCGGTTCCTCCTGCTCGCTGCTTCTCTGTTCAACGAATTGAATTTGCATCACTTTTCAGTGCTGCTCCGGTTCTTTGGCGCTCTGACATTTATATGATTATGCGACGCTTGACATTTGTCGAACTGCAATTGAATATTGTCAGCATCGGCATTGGGCGGAGGTTCCCTGTGCCGAGCGGCGCACCGGAATGGGTTCGCCGGATGTATGCGTGGAGGAAACTGACGTGGAATTTCTGCTGGAAGTGGAGGGGCTCAAGAAGTCCTTTGGCGGCGTCGCAGCCCTGCGCGACGGCCGCTTCCAACTTCGCGCCGGCTCGGTCCACGCGCTCTGCGGTGGCAATGGTGCCGGCAAGTCGACCTTCCTGAAGATCCTGATGGGTATCCACAAGCGCGATGCCGGCTCGATCCGCCGGCGCGGTCGCGAGGTGGATTTCTCCGGTCCGGCCGATGCGCTCGCATCCGGTATCGCCATTATCGAGCAGGAGCTGAGCCCGGTCCCGCACATGACGGTCGCCGAGAACATCTATCTCGGTCGCGAGCCGTCCGCCCGTTTCGGCGGCATCGATTTTCGCAGCATGAACCGGGCAGCGCAGAAGCTGCTGGACGAACTGGAATTCGATATCCGCGCGAACCAGTACATGATGAATCTCTCGGTCGCGCAGATGCAGCTGGTGGAAATCGCCAAGGCTCTGAGCCACGATGCCGAAGTCATCTTCATGGACGAGCCGACGTCGGCTATCGGCGAGCGTGAAGCCCAGCAGCTGTTTGCAGCGATCCGCCGTCTGCAGGCGCAGGGGCGCGGCATCGTCTACGTTTCCCACCGCCTCTCGGAAATCTTCCAGATAGCCGATTCCTACACCGTCTTCCGTGACGGTTCCTTTGTCGGCGCAGGCGCCTTGTCGGAGATCGACCGGCCAAGCCTGATCCGCATGATCGTCGGGCGGGAACTTGCCGAGGAATACGTCAAGACCAACATGCCGACTGCGGATATCGGTCTGGAGGTCAGCGCGCTCTCCTGCCCGAACAAGATCGAGGATATTTCCTTTGCCGCCCGCAAGGGCGAGATCTTCGGCATCTATGGGCTCATGGGCTCCGGCCGCACGGAAATCTTCAACTGCCTCTTCGGCCTCGACAAGCCGTCCGCGGGGCGCATCGCGGTCGATGGGGCGCCGGTCTCCATCTCCAAGCCATCCGACGCCATGGCGCACGGGCTGGCGCTGGTGACGGAGGATCGCAAGCAGACAGGGCTCAACCTGTCTGATTCCGTCCGCGCCAATATCTGCATGGCGAGCCTGCCGGAGCTGAGCCCCGCCTTTGCCATGGACCATGCGAAGGAGGCAGATGCCAGCCGGCGTATGCGCGAGCAGTTTCAGATCAAGGCGGCGCGCGACACCATGCCGGTATCGGGCCTGTCCGGCGGCAACCAGCAAAAGGTCGTGCTTGGCAAATGGTTCCTGCGCAACCCCAAGGTCCTGCTGCTGGACGAGCCGACACGCGGGGTCGATGTCGGCGCCAAGCGCGAAATCTACCGCATCATCTGCGACTTCGCCGAAGGCGGCGGCACCGTGGTGATGATCTCATCGGAAATCGACGAAGTTCTCGGCATGTCGGACCGCATCATGGTGATGCGTGGCGGCAAGAGCGCCGGAATATACAGCCGGGAGGAGACGAATGCCCAATCACTCGTCCACTTATCAACCTGACCAGGGTCAGGGCGTTCGTCCGGCAGCAGAGGAGCAGGCAGTGTCAGTGAATGACAACAAGAGTGCGGGCGGCTGGTTCAAGAGCGAACAGCGGCGTCTGATCGTGCAGGAATACGGCATCTTTCTCGCCTTCCTGCTCCTGGTCGTTATTCTCTCGTTCTCGAACGAATTCTTCCTGACCGGCGGCAATATCTCCAACGTTCTGCTGCAGACCTCCATCAACGGCGTGCTGGCGATCGGCATGACCTTCGTGATCCTGACGCGCGGCATCGATCTGTCGGTCGGTTCGGTCGTCGCACTTGCCGGCATCGTCAGCGCCAGTTTTGCCACCACTTCGGCAACGGCCGGTGTCATCGGCTCGCCCTATCCGGTCGCGATCGGTTTGGCGGTCGGCGTGCTGGTCGGCATCATCTGCGGCTCGATCTCGGGCGCGATCGTCTCGCGCTTCTCGGTACCGGCCTTCGTCGCGACACTCGGCATGCTTTCGGCGGCCCGCGGCATGACCCTGATCTATGGCGGCGGGCGTCCCGTTCCCGCGCTCACGCCCGCCTTCCGCTGGATCGGCACCGGCGATGTGTTCGGCATTCCGGCGCCCGTCATCGTGCTTGCGGTCGTCTTCGCGGTTTCCTGGTGGATCCTCAACCGCACGCGGTTCGGCCGCTATATCTACGCCGTCGGCGGCAATCCCCATGCGGCCAAGACTTCGGGCATCAATACCGACCGTATACGCTTTACCGTCTATGTCATCTCGGGTGGCCTTGCAGGGCTTGCGGGCATCCTGCTCAGCGCCCGTACCGGCTCGGGCCTGCCGCAGGCCGGTGTCGCCTACGAGCTGGACGCGATTGCCGCGGTCGTCATCGGCGGCACCAGCCTTTCCGGCGGCGTCGGCCGGGTGACGGGAACGCTGATCGGCGCGCTCATCATCGGCGTCATGAACAACGGCCTCGATCTGATGGGTATCCAGTCCTACTACCAGCAGGTTCTGAAGGGCGCGCTGATCGTCGGCGCCGTCATGCTCGACCAGAAACGGAATTTCGGAGCCTGAATTCGACAGCAGAAATTCGGGGCAGGCGGCCCGCCGCCCCGTCAGACAGGCAAGCCATGCCGGCAGCCTAAACCCAAAGTGGAGGAAATGATAATGAGAAAGCTACTGATTGCGCTCGCTTCGACAACGGCGCTGCTGGCAACGTCTGCCGCAGCCCAGGAAAAGATCAAGATCGGCGCAGCTCCCTACGGCCTAAACGCGGAGTTCATGCAGATCTGGACGGCAGCCCTGCAGGACCATCCGGCGGTCAAGAGCGGCGAAGTCGAACTGACGGTTTTCGATGGCCGCTATGATGCGCTGGTCCAGCAGGATCAGTTCAAGACGATGATCACCCAGAAGTACAACGCCATCATCTTTGCGCCGATCGATGTCGATGCAGGGGCGGCCGCCGTCCAGTCGGCTGTTGATGCCGGCATTCCGGTCATCGGCTCCAACACCCGCGTCAATTCCGATCAGCTGACCTCCTATGTCGGCTCCGACGATACGGTGTCGGGCTATCTGGAAGCCAAGAGCGTTCTGGACAAGATCGGCTGCAAGGGTAATGTCGTCATCATCGAAGGCCCGGTCGGCCAGTCGGCGCAGATCCAGCGTCTGGAGGGCAACAAGAAGGCGCTTGCCGAGTGCCCGGATGTGAAGGTTCTCGAGGACCAGACGGCAAACTGGTCGCGCGCGGAGGCTCAGACGCTGATGGAAAACTGGCTGACGGCCCACCCGAACCAGATCAACGGCATTATCGGCCAGAACGATGAAATGGCCCTTGGCGCCATTGAAGCGATCAAGGCCGCCGGTCTCGACGTCAAGAGCTTCGCCATCGCCGGTATCGACGGCGTCACCGACGCGCTGCGTGCGGTCAAGGCCGGCGAAATGACCTCGATCCTGCAGGATGCCCGCGCCCAGGCGCAAGGCGCTCTGGATCTGGCGATCTACAATGCCAGGAAAGGCGACTACAAGCCGGAATCCGATATCTGGACCACCTACAAGGATATGCCGTGGAACGACGGCAAGGATAAGACCTACAATGTTCCGTGGACCCCGGTGACGGCCGAAAACGTCGACCGGCTGCTGTCGACCCGCAAATGATCCCTCCCTGGGGCGGAATCATCTCCCGCCCCAAACCCCGAGCGTTCGAGAAAGAGCCATGACTGATTCCAAACAGGTTGACCTCAACTTTTCCCTGAGCGGCAAGGTCGCTCTGGTTACGGGCGGCGCATCCGGCATCGGCAGCGCCATCGCATCCGCCATGGCTGCCAAGGGCGCCGTCCTTGCCGTCGTCGATATCAATGAATCGGTGGCGCGGGCCAAGGCCGAAGAGCTTGGCAATGGCGCGAAGTCCTTCGTCTGCGATGTGTCGGATCCGCAATCGGTCGAAAAGGTGGTTGCCGGCGTCGAGGCTGCGTTCGGCAGCATCGACATCACGGTCAACAGCGCCGGCGTCGTCATGCTCGCTCCGGCTGAAGAGCTTAGCCTCGATGCCTGGGACAAGACGATCGCGATCAATCTCAAGGGCACGTTCCTGATCTCCCAGGCCGCGGGCCGCGCCATGATCAGGGCGGGCAAGGGCGGCAAGATCATCAATATGGCGTCGCAGGCAGGTACCGTCGCCATTGATCAGCATGTCGCCTACTGCGCCTCGAAATTCGGCGTTATCGGCCTTTCCAAGACGCTCGCCGCCGAATGGGGCAAGCATGGTATCACCGTCAATACGATCTCTCCGACCGTCGTCCTGACCGACCTTGGCAGGAAGGCCTGGGACGGCCCGCGCGGCGAGGCGCTGAAGCAGCGTATTCCGTCCGGCCGTTTCGCGTTTCCCGAAGAGATTGCGGCGGCTGCGGTGTTCCTGGCTTCAAACGGTGCCGATATGATTAACGGCGCGGACCTTCTGGTCGACGGCGGCTACACCATTATCTGACGCGCGGGAGATAGGAACTATTATGCAGCGGTTTATCAACAATCCGGATGAGGTCGTCGAGGATACCGTCAAGGGCTTCGTCAAGGCCCATGCCGATATCGTCAGGCTATCGGCACAAAATCCCCGTGTCGTCGCGGCCCGTCATGCGCCGGTCTCCGGCAAGGTGGGCGTCATCACCGGCGGCGGCTCGGGTCATGAGCCGGCCTTCATCGGCTATACCGGCCGCAACATGCTGGATGCCGTCGCCATCGGAGAGCTTTTCTCCTCGCCAACCGCAAAGAGCTTCCTTGATGCGGCGCGTGAAGCCAATGGCGGCAAAGGGGTTGTCTGCCTCTACGGCAATTATGCCGGCGACAACATGAACGTGAAGATGGCGATCAAGCTGGCGGCGAAGGAAGGCATCGAGATCGCCACCGTCGTCGCCAATGACGACGTGTGTTCCGCAGGCCCCGAGGAGCGCGAAAAGCGCCGCGGCGTTGCCGGCGAGATCTTCATGTGGAAGTGCGGCGCGGCAAGGGCCGCCGAAGGCGCAAGCCTCGAAGAGGTCCGCGCGACGGCGCAGAAGGCGATCGACAATTGCCGTTCGATCGGCGTCGGTCTCGGCCCCTGTACGCTGCCGTCGGTCGGCCATCCGAACTTCACCATCGAACCCGGCACGATGGAGGTCGGCATCGGCCACCATGGCGAGCCCGGCGTGCGCGTCGAGCCGCTGAAATCGGCCAAGAAGGTTGCCGAGGAGATGGCGAAGATCGTGCTCGATGATCACCAGCTTGCTTCCGGGACCGAAGTTGCGGTGATCGTCTCGGGTCTCGGTGCCACGCCGCTCAACGAACTCTATATCCTCCACGACACGATCGAATCCGAGATTGCCGCACGCGGGCTGAAGATCCACAAAGTCTATATCGGCAACTATTTTACATCGCTGGAAATGGTCGGCGCGACGCTGACCGTCATGGCGCTGGACGACGAGCTGAAGCGGCTGCTGGATGTCGATGTCCAGTGCCCGGCGATGCTTTGAGGGGAGGTAGGCGAATGCAGCAATTCCAGAACGCCAAATCGGGCGATATCGTTCTGTCGCTGGCAGACCGGATCATCGAAAACCGCGCCTATCTGAGCGAAATCGACGGCAAGATCGGTGACGGCGACCACGGCGTCAACATGGCCAAGGGTTTCGGCATGGCGGCCGAGCGGATCAAGGGCGCGGACATGTCACTGGCGGAAGCGCTCGACACGCTCGGCACGGTGCTGATGACGGAGATCGGCGGTTCGATGGGGCCGCTCTACGGCGTGATGTTCACGCAGTTCGCCGAAACGATCGAAAAGTCCGATCGCATCGATGCGGCGACTTTCAGCACCATGCTGCACAACGGGCTCGACGGCATTCAGGCGATCGGCTCGGCCAAGGTTGGCGACAAGACCCTGCTCGACACGCTGGTGCCGGCGATTGACGCATTCGATACGGCTGTCGCCGGCGGCAAATCCTTCGGCGAGGCGCTTCAGGCGCTGGTCGCGGCTGCCGAGGCCGGACGGGACAGCACGCGTGATCTCGTCGCCAAGATCGGTCGGGCAAGCCGGCTCGGCGAACGTTCGCTCGGCGTGCTCGATGCCGGCGCGACGTCTTGCGCGCTGATCCTGAAGTCGCTGGCGGGCGGCGTGGAAACCAGGCTTCAGCCCGCCTGACAGATCGGGCTTTGGTGAGAGCCCGCGATCCTCCCTTGCCGCACCTCCCGGCCGCTTCGGCGGCCGGGAACAATCGGGCGGAGGCACGTTGAAAACCGCGGCTTTTGCGCTCATCTTCGCCGTCGATCGCAGACGAGGAGAAACCAGGCAGGATGACGGCTAAGACATCATCGGCACGAAAGAACAACACGGCGGATATCGCGGCCGAGCCCATCCCGCTGCGCTATGGTGACGACCCCTATGTCTGGGCCTGCTGGCTCTATTATGAAGACGGCATGACCCAGGGCGATATCGCGGAAACCATGGGCATTTCGCGCGCGACGGTAAACAGCTATCTCGCCGATGCCCGCGCCCGCGGCATCGTCAATATCTCGATCGAACCATCGCGCCTGAGTTCGTTGACCATCGCGCAGGAGCTGAAGCGGCATTTCGGCCTGCACGACTGTCTTGTCGTGCCGAGCGACGACAATGCCCGACCGCTGATCGAACGGCTCGGCGCAGCCGGTGCCCAGGCGCTGCAGAAGCTCCTGAAATCGGGCGATACGCTGGCGGTTGTCTGGGGTCGCACCATCATGGCGGTCGGCGAGCAGGCCGCCATTCCGGGACTGCAGGACATGACCGTCGTGCAGGCGACGGGGGGCACGAGCGCGACGTTCGCCTATACGCCGGAACTTTGTGCCGCGGCTTTTGCCGATGCGGTCGACGGCCGGCTGATCAACATTGCGGCGCCCGCCATTGTATCCAGCGCCGAAGTGCGTGATCTGCTGATGCGCGAACCGCTGATCGATCGCCAGTTCGAAGCGCTTTCGCGGGCAAACAGAGTGGTTTTCGGCATCGCCTCCATGCGCCCCAATTCCACCATCCACACCAGCGGCTTTTTCGATTCCGTGTCGCTGCAGGATTATCTCGCCAAGGACGCGACCGGTGTCGTGGCCGGCCGCTTCATCGACGGCCATGGCCGTCCGGTGGCCGGTCCGCTGGACGATCGCACCATCGGCATGTCGCTCGATCTCCTGAAGAAGATCAACATGCGCATTGCCGTTGCCGGCGGCTTCGACAAGGTGCCGGCCATTCTCGCCGCACTGCGTGGCGGCTACGTCAATGTGCTCATCACGGACGCCGCCACCGGCCGCGGCATTCTCAATGCCGATGGCGTCACGGAGTTCGCGCAAAAGCTCTCCCAGCGGCCGCGCGTGGAAAGCGAGATTGCGGCGCCGTCGAACAGCGCCCGCACGCATATCAAGAAGTTCCTGAACAATCCTGACGATGTCGTCGAGGAAATGCTCGAGGGTGTCGTCAAGGCGCATGCGAATTACCTTCGTCCGGTCGACAGTTCCAACCGCGCGCTTGTTGCCCGCTCAGGCCCGCGGCCCGGCAAGGTCGGTCTGGTCGTCGGCGGTGGTACCGGCCATGAGCCGGCCTTCCTCGGTTATGTGGGCAAGGGGCTGGCGGACGCGGTCGCGGTCGGCAACATCTTTTCCTCCCCGCCTCCCGGGCCGATCCTGCAATGCGCCAAGGCGGCATCGGGCGGCGAGGGCGTGCTCTTCGTCTATGGCAACTACGCCGGCGACGTCATGAACTTCGAGATGGCTGCGGAAATGGCCGCCGAGGACAATATCGAGGTCCGCACGGTGGTGACGACCGACGATATTTCCTCCTCGCCCTTGGAGGATCGGGACGGCCGGCGCGGCGTTGCCGGCAATTTCTTCATCTTCAAGATTGCCGGGGCGGCCTGCGATCGCGGCCTGACGCTGGATGCTTGCGAGGCGGCAACGCGAAAAGCCAATGCCCGCACCTTCACGATGGGGGTGGCGCTCGAGCCCTGCTCCCTTCCGCAGACCCGCCGCCACAATTTCGAGATCGGTCCCGACGATATCGAAATCGGCATGGGCATCCACGGCGAACCGGGTGTGATGCGCGAGAAGATGATGAGCGCCGATGCCGTGGTCGATGTCGTCATGGACCGGATATTCTCGGAGATGAAGGCCGCGGCGGGGGATCGCGTCGCCGTTCTCGTCAACTCTTTCGGCGGTACGCCGCTGATGGAACTCTATATTCTCTACCGGCGGGTGGAGCAGCGCCTGAGCGCCAAGGGCATCAGGATCGAAGCGAACTGGGTGGGGCATTATTGCACATCGCTTGATATGGTCGGCGCATCCATATCGATACTGCATCTCGATCAGGAACTGACGGATCTGCTGCATCACCCCTGCGACACGGCGTTTCTGAGGGTCGTGAACTGAAAAGCAAGAAGGCATCCCACTGGCTGGGCTGCATGATTTGGGAGGATACGCATGTCGGCAAACGCGGCCCGCCGCCTCAGCAGGATGTTTCACCGGATATCGGTGGCGATTTCGGCCGAGAAGGATCATCTTTCCGATCTGGATGGCGCGATCGGTGATGCCGATCACGGCATCACCATGTCGCTCGGCTTTCAGGCCGTGAACGGCGAGCTGGCCAAGCATGACCTCGATGCGATGCTGCCGTCGGAGGTTTTTTCGCTGGCTGCATCGGCCTTCCTCGACGCCGTCGGAGCATCGACCGGTCCGCTCTATGCCACTGCTTTTCGCAAGGCAGCGCAGACGCTGAAGCAGGATGAGACGCTTTCGATCGCCGCTCAGGCCGCGCTGGTCGAGGCGATGACATCAGGCATCAGAGACCGCGGCAAGGGGCAGCGGGGCGACAAGACCATGCTCGACGCCTGGATCCCGGCAACCGAAGCGGCAGCTGCCGCGCGTGACCGACAGGCCGGCGTCTCGGATATGTGGAACGACATTCTGGAGGCAGCCGACGCCGGCGCGCGCTCGACCCGTTCGATGGTGGCCACCCGCGGGCGTGCAGCCCGACTGGGCGAACGGTCCCTTGGCCACATCGATCCGGGCGCGGCATCGGCCGTCGTGATCATCAAGGCGATGAAGGAGACGTTCACGGAAAACGAGCCGGCGGAGTGATCCGCCGGCCAAGGAATGCTCAGCCGAACGTGAAGGCATAGGCCCGGACGCCGGGATCGAGGAAGCGGATCTCGAACTCGTGCGTTTCCACGGTACTGGACTGGCGCATCAGCTGGTAGAGCCTGGTCGATGTCACCGTGCCGTTCCCCTCGGCGTCGATATCGCTGCCACGATCGGCGCCCGGCATCTTGCCGTCGAGCAGCACCTGGAAGCGGACCGGTTTGCCGTCAGCGCCCGGGCCAAGGACAAGATGCAGGTCGCGCGCGCTGAACCGATAGGCAAGGCCGCCGCCTGCCTGATTGAGGACCGCCTCTTCGGCCCCGACTGTCCAGTTGCCCGAAAGACCCCACTGATTGAGACCGGGCTGACGGACCGAATAGTCCCTGGGGGCATCGGCGCGCATGCTCTCGCTGGAGGCAAAACTCGTGGCCTGCCGATAGCCGATATAGGTTTCGCCGGAACCGAGGTGCTTCAGGTCGGGCGCGGCTTCCGCGCCCTTCGCATCCGGCGTCACCAATGCGCTTGCCGCCGTGTCGCCGCCAGCTTCGTGCAGCAGATCCTGGATCGCCTGTTCGGTCTGGCCGTAGTTACCTTCGCCGAAATGGTGATAACGGATATGGCCCCTGGCATCGATCAGGTAGTGGGCCGGCCAATAGCTGTTATCGAAGGCGCGCCAGATCCTGTAGTCGTTGTCGATGGCGACGGGATAGCCGATCTTGAAGTCGCCGACGGCCCTTTTGACATTGTCGATCTTCTTCTCGAAGGCGAATTCCGGAGCGTGCACGCCGATGACGACCAGACCCCGGTCCCGGTACTTCTCGGCCCATGCGCGGACATAGGGCGTGGTGCGAACGCAGTTGATGCAGGAATAGGTCCAGAAATCGACGAGCACGACCTTGCCGCGGAGTTGCTCCGACGTCAGCGGCGGTGAGTTCAGCCATGCGACCGCGCCATCGAGCGACGGCGCGCGGCCTTCGATGGGCAAATCGCTGTGGAACGGCCTTGTCGCATCCGCAAGACCGATCGCCTTGTCGTTGCTTGCAATTTCAGGGGCCAGGCCGTCGGTTGGCTTGACATTCAACCTGTCGAGCACAGCCTGTTCGAGGGATGTGGTACTGGCATAGGAAAGCTGGGAAAGCAGGCCGGCATCGAGGCCGAGTGCGATGACGGCGACGCCCGCAAGCACGGCGCCACCCAGACCCTGGCGAATGCGCTCGCTGACGCCGAGCGATTTCTTCATGCCGGCAAGGGCCTTCCCGCCGACGCAAAGTGCCACAGCCAGCGAAGTGGCTGCTCCGGCGGCATAGGCGAGCAGCAGCAAAGTCGTCTGCAGGTTGGCGCCCTGCAATGCGGCACCGGTCAGCACCAGGCCGAGGATGGGTCCTGCGCAGGGCGCCCAAAGCAGGCCGGTTGCGACACCGAGAACGAGTGCGCCCGCAGCGGTCGGCGCAGCACCGGTCCTGCCGGACGCGTTCAGCAGGCGATTGCCGAAATCGACGAGCGGCTGGGTGATGAAACTCGCAACACGCGGCGAAATCAGGCTGATGCCGAAGATCACAAGCAAAAACAGCGCGGCAAGACGGCCATATTCGTTGGCATTGATCACCCAGCTTCCGCCAACGGCGGCAAGGGTTGCCACCAGCGCGAAAGTGGCGGCCATGCCGATCAGCATAGGCAGCGTGCCGCGCAAGAACGGCTGTCCGGCGCGGGCAAAGACGAAGGGCAGGATGGGGAGGATGCAGGGGCTGACTATGGTCAGCGCCCCTCCGAGATAGGCAATGACAAGAAGCGTCATCATCGTTTCCTTTGAAACCGGTGATCGGGTTGTCGGCGGCGATGCGGCTCGACCAGCTACGGTGCCAATCTGGTCGAGGCGATGTATCCCCGATGTGTCCGGCCTCGTGGCGAAATGTACCAAAGTGTAGGAGGCGCGCTTGTCGCGGCTGCGCTATCCTGTTCCGGTTGTTGGCTCCGGCCGCGGCCTCTTGCTGCTGTCGGCAGCGCGGGAGGTTGCCATGACGGTCGGGCCCGAGAGGATTAAGACCAAGCGAATCTATGAACCCAAGGCAGATGCGGATGGCGCGCGCCTTCTGGTCGATCGAATCTGGCCCCGCGGCGTGAGCAAGGAGCATGCCGCGCTCGATGCCTGGCTAAAGGATGTCGCGCCGAGCAACGAGCTGCGCCACTGGTTCAACCACGAGCCGAAGCGTTGGGAAGAGTTCTGCCGGCGCTACACGTCCGAGCTTCAGCAGAAGGGGGAAGAGGTGAGCCAGGTGCTCGATTTCGCAATGAAGGGCAACGTCACGCTGCTCTATGCCGCCAGCGATGACGAACACAATAACGCCGTCGCGCTACGAGCTTTCCTCATCCAATGCATCCTCGGGTGAAGAGGCAGCCAATTGTATCCGAATGTATCGGCAAGGCCGGATCCTACATTGGCATGCAATAGAAGCAGGCGCCCGAAACATCGGTGATACATGCAGGCTGTTTTCTCCCCGCCATCAACTCGAAACGGAGAGAGCCAATGTCCAGCCAAATCAATCTTCAGCGGCGTCGTTTTCTGGGTGTCGCCGCAGTGACCATGGCGGCGGCCGAATTCGGCCTTGCCAGCAGCGCGGCCGCGCAATCGCAGGCGGGCGTGCCGACCGTCAAGGCCGGCTCGCACACGTCCTTTGCGTCGCTGAAGCGGGTCGAGGCAGGCGTGCTCAATGTCGGCTATGCCGAAACCGGTCCGGCAAATGGGCCGGCCGTGCTTCTGCTCCATGGCTGGCCCTATGATATCTACAGTTTCGTCGATGTGGCGCCGGTCCTTGCAGATGCCGGCTATCGGGTGCTGATCCCCTACCTGCGCGGCTATGGCGCGACAGAATTCCTGTCCGCCGATACGCCGCGCAACGGCCAGCAGGCCGCAATCGCTTCGGACATTATCGCCTTTATGGATGCGCTGAAAATTGAGCGGGCCATCATCGGCGGTTACGATTGGGGCGGTCGCACCGCCGATATCCTGGCCGCTGTCTGGCCGGAGCGCTGCAAGGCGCTGGTGGCCGTCAGCGGTTATCTGATCGGCAGCCAGGAGGCCAACAGGAAGCCGCTTTCGCCGCAGGCCGAGCTTTCCTGGTGGTATCAGTTCTACTTCGCCACCGAGCGCGGTCGCGAGGGTTACGAGGCCAACCGGCACGATTTCGCCAAGCTGATCTGGAAGCTCGCTTCGCCGCAATGGAACTTCGACGACGCAACCTTCGACCGTTCCGCCAAGGCATTCGAAAACCCAGACCATGTCGCCATCACCATTCACAATTACCGCTGGCGCCTTGGCCTCGTCGACGGCGAGCGCCAGTATGACGAGCTTGAGAAGAAGCTGGCTGCCTTCCCCGTGATCACCGTGCCGACCATCACCATGGAGGGTGACGCCAACGGCGCGCCGCATCCGGAACCTTCGGCCTATGCCAGAAAGTTTACCGGCAGGTACGAGCATCGCACCATCACTGGCGGCATCGGTCACAACCTGCCGCAAGAAGCGCCGCAGGCCTTTGCCCAGGCAATTCTGGATGTCGATCGCTTCTGAAACCTGCCATGGCGGCGGCGAACGCACTTGCCTGTATCGCGGCCGCCGATTCAGAGTCAAAAGAGAGAATGGCGACGATGCCTTGCGCCTGACCGACAGAGGATACGGACGTCCTGACATGGAGCATATCGACCATATTCTGATCGTCGACGACGATCGTGAAATCCGCGAACTGGTTTCGAGCTATCTGAAGAAGAATGGCCTTCGTACGAGCGTTGCCGCCGATGGCCGCCAGATGCGCAGTTTTCTCGAAGGCAACACGGTCGATCTCATCGTGCTCGATCTCATGATGCCCGGCGATGACGGGCTTGTGCTCACCCGCGAATTGCGGGCCGGTAAACACAAGGCGACGCCGATCCTGATGCTGACGGCCCGCAGCGACGAGATGGACCGTATCATCGGGCTGGAAATGGGCGCCGACGACTATCTGCCGAAGCCCTTTGCCGCGCGCGAATTGCTCGCACGCATCAAGGCTGTTCTGCGCCGAACCCGCGCCCTGCCGCCCAACCTGCAGATTTCAGAAGCCGGACAGTGGCTTCGTTTCGGCGACTGGCGCCTCGATACGGTCGGCCGGCATCTTCTCGACAAGCAGGGTACGGAAATTGCTTTGAGCGGCGCCGAATATCGGCTGCTGCGCGTCTTCATCGATCATCCGCAGCGGGTCCTCAACCGCGACCAGCTCCTGAACCTGACCCAGGGCCGGGACGCGGACCTCTTCGACCGCTCCATCGACCTGCTTGTCAGCCGCGTTCGCCAACGGCTCGGCGACGATGCCCGCGAACCGACTTACATCAAGACGGTGCGCAGCGAAGGATACGTCTTTTCCGTTCCGGTGGAGATTGAAGAGGCAAGGTCATGAATCTCGCCGCCGCTCTTCGTTCGGGCTTTTGGCCGAGCACGCTGCGGGCCCGGCTTTTCCTTATTCTGCTGCTGGGTCTGGCGGTTGCCTACGGTCTGTCCTTCACGGTCCTCTTCGTCGAGCGTTCCATGTCGGCTACGGCCGTCATGCTCGGCACGCTGGAAAGCGACGTCGCAACGTCGATCGCCGTTCTCGACCGCCTGCCGGCGGATCAGCGCAGCGGCCTGCTCGATCGCCTGAGCCGCGGCAACTACCGTTTCGTGCTTGGGCCGGGCCTGCCCGGTGTCCCAGACAATTCCGCCAAGGGCAGGGAAATCGGCAGCAGGATCGAAGAGGCGGTGGGCGGCGCATACCCGATCCGTCTGGAATCCATTCCGGGCAATATCAGCCGCCTGCAGGCGCACCTGACGCTGAGCGACGGGAGCCCCTTGACGATCGACATCACACCGCGCCCGCCCATGCCGATAGCGGCATGGCTGCCCTATGTGCTCGCCGTCCAGATGCTGCTCCTCGTGCTTTGCACCTGGTTTGCCGTGCGCCAGGCGATCCGCCCGCTTGGTGCATTGGCGGCTGCCGCCGACGCGCTCGACCCCAACAGGAAAGGCCCGCCGCTCAGCGAGCGCGGGCCAAGCGAGGTGGCGCATGCGGCGCGCGCCTTCAACGCCATGCGCGAACGGATTGCCCACTATCTCGAGGAGCGGGTGCAGATCCTTGCGGCAATCTCGCATGATCTGCAGACACCGATCACGCGCATGCGGCTGCGCGCCGATATGGCCGACGATTCTCCCGAAAAGGACAAGCTGGTGCGTGATCTCGGGGAGATCGAGCGGCTTGTGCAGGACGGTATCGCTTATGCTCGCAGCGCCCATGGCAACGGCGAGAAATTTTCCCGCATCGATCTCTCGTCCTTCATCGACAGTATCGCCTACGACTATCAGGACATGGACAAGGCCGTCAGCGTGGCCGGCCTCGTGCAGGGCGTCGCATCGACGAAACCGCACGCCCTGCGCCGCATCCTGACCAATTTCATCGACAACGCGCTGAAATTTGCGGGGCGCGCCGAAATCGGCGTCGAGCGAAAAGATGACGGCGCGATCGCCATTACGGTGATGGATCGCGGCCCCGGCATTCCCGATGCCATGCTGGAGGCGGCAATGCAGCCCTTCTTCCGGCTGGAGCAGTCGCGCAACCGCGAGACGGGGGGGGCCGGTCTCGGTCTCGCCATCGCCCAGCAGCTGGCGGCCGCAATTGGCGGTTCGGTGCGGCTCTACAATCGCGAGGGCGGCGGTCTGGCCGCAGAAGTCACAATTCGCGCCAGCTGATCTTGGCCCTGTCTTTGTGTGCGAGAATGTCCGGTTAAGCTGGCGCTACGTTTTGATACAGTTCGGCCGAATTTGGAAACATGGGGGATACGTCATCAGGGCAAAACCGCTCCGTCATCAGATGTCGCAGGTCGCGACACCAAAGCAAGGAGTGCTCTCATGACCACGATTGAAAAGGTTCTTTACACCGGCAAGACCCGCACGACAGGCGGCCGCGACGGATCGGCCCGCAGCAGCGATGCGCAGCTCGACATCAAGCTTTCGCCTCCGGGCAGCGCCCATGCCGGCACCAATCCGGAACAGCTCTTCGCAGCCGGCTGGTCGGCCTGCTTCATCGGTGCGATGGGCCTGGCCGCCGGCAAGCGAAAGCTCAGGCTTCCCGGTGAAACCGTCGTCGATGCGGAAGTCGATCTCGGCGTGACGGGCGACGCCTATTTCCTGCAAGCACGCCTCCACATCAGCTTGCCGGGCCTTGAGCCCGAGATCGCCCGCGCGCTTGTCGAGGAAGCGCACCAGACCTGCCCTTACTCGAAGGCAACGCGCGGCAACATCAATGTCGAACTGAACCTTGTCCAGGTCGGGGAGGCATAGCCTGGCAGGGTCCAAGGAGCTTCGATGAAACGGATCATCATCATCATTCTGGGGGCGGCAGTCTTTGCAGCTCCATGCGTCTATGACGTATTCTCCGACGAACCATCGGCGCTGTCTGGTTTGCTTGATGCGGCCTCCGGAATACCGGAAGCCCTGTAGGCGAGCGCCGCCCGATATCGTCGAAGACAAGGTTCAAGGCACCCGCCGGCAACGGGTGCCTTTGTTTTTGCGCGTGTTTTTCGCGATCCTCACGTCGGCTGCACTGCGTCAAGGCACAGGGCGGCCGGCCGATGTCTACGCCACCATGGAAAAGGCACATGAGGCGCTGGCTTTGTCGCACTACCCGAAGCTTCTTTTCGCCGGCGATCCGGGTGCGCTCATCCCGCCTGCCGTTGCCGAAGATTATGCGAGGCGCCTGCACGACTGCCGGCTGGTGAAGCTCGGGTCGGGCCTGCACTATCTGCAGGAAGACCATCCGGAGATCATCGGCGAGACGGTTGCCAAGTTCATCGCCGAGATCGAGGCGGAAAGTCTCGTCGCATGAGCTGACGTGGTTCGGTTCGATGGGAGAACGAAGGCGATCCTCGGCTTCGTTCTCGTTTTAACCGCCCAGGCTAAGCGATCGCTCAATGTGCCCTTCTCACCGGGCGAACAGTGCGTTGCTCGATCCGACCGGCGACGGAGAAGATCAGCACATCGACATCGGCATCGATCGTCGCGCCGTCCAGAAGCCGTATGACATCGTCTATTCCCGAAACCGGATGCCCGCCGATGGCGAGCAGATAATCGCCTTCGCGAAGGCCGGCACTGGCGGCGGGACCGCCATCTTCGATACGGCGCAGACGGACAGTCGTGCGCTGCGGCACACCGGCCTCGAGCGCGATGCGCCGATGCAGATCGACGGTATCGGCCGCAATACCGATATAGCCGCGCCTGACCTCGCCGAAGCGCAGGATCTCCGAGACCACATGCCTGGCGGTATTCGAGGCGACCGCAAAGGCGATGCTCTGCGCGCCCTGGATGACCGCGGTATTGACGCCGATTACCTCACCCGAAGACGAGACGAGCGGGCCGCCGGAATTGCCGGGATTGAGCGCCGCATCCGTCTGGATGATATCCTCCATCAGCCGGCCGCTCGCGGCGCGCATCGAGCGGCCGAGCGCGGAGACGACACCGGCAGTGACCGTCCATTCGAAGCCGAGCGGGTTGCCGATGGCGACTGCAATATGCCCGCGCTTCAGCTTCTTGGAATCGGCAAGCTGCGCCCAGGCGCCGGACCAGTCATTGGCGCGGATGAGGGCAAGGTCGGTGTCCTCGTCACGGCCGAGAACACGCCCCTCCACCACGGCACCGTCAGGTGTCTTGATGGTAACGGCCTTCGCATCGCCGACGACGTGATTGTTGGTAACGACAAGTCCGTCAGGCGAGATGGCAAAGCCGGAGCCGTGCCCCGCCCGTCCGCCGATGCGTTCGATGCGGCTGACTGCCGGGCCGACCGTATCGACGACGCCGGACACCGTTTCGGAATAGGCATCCAGCAGCCCGGCGTCCGACGACGGCTGAATGTCACGATCAATGAATCCCATGAAATCTCCTCCGACGCCGCGAGGCGTCGATGTTGAGGACCGGCAGCGACTGCTGATGGCAAAGGGCTGTCGTTCGACAGGTGAACAATGGAGAATATCAGGTGAGACTTGCGTGCCTGTCTTTCAAGGGCCGGCATGTTCTGCAGCTGCGAGGCGCTGGGCCGCGGCCTTACAGCCGGCCAGTGCCGCCGCGTCGGCATCGAGGCCGCGCACCATGGCATCGATGTAACCGCCGGCAAAATAGTCCCCGGCTCCCGTCGTGTCGCGCACGGGGGCGGTGGTTGGGACATCGACGATAATCTGATCCCGCCGGCTGACGATCTCGATGGGTTGCGTGCCGCTCGTCAGGACGAGTGTTTCGAGCCGCGGCCCGGCGACCTCGGCAGCTGCCTGCCAGGCCGTTCGTGCCGCGCCCTTCACGTCCGAGCGCGATGCGATCAGGACATTCGCCGGCCGGCGTTCGGCGAATAGCGGGTACTGTGAGACCACCTGATCGAAATCGTCCAGCCGCTTCAATGCGGCCTCGCTCATGCCGCGCGTGTTGAGATAGACAAGGGAGGCATCGACTTCTGGCAGAGCCTCGATGCCGGGCCTGCGGCGGCCGGCTGGCGCGATGATGGTGCGTTCCCCATGCGGATCGACAAGGATCTCCACCGATGGCGTGGTGCCGGGTACGAGGTTGACGAAATCGGTATTGAAGCCGCGCTGGCGGAGATCGTTCAGGTAGGTGCGGCCCTTGTCGTCATCGTAAAGGCTGGTGACGAGCGTCACCTCATGACCGAGGTCAAGCAGGACAATGCCGGTATTATAGCCGCCACCGCCGTAACGTTCCTCGATCGCCTGGCAGGAAAGCCTGCTGCCTGGCGCGACTGGCCGGTCGAGCCACCAGATCCGATCGACATTGGCGTTGCCGATCACCATTATCCTTGCCATTCAATTTCCCTTGCCACGCTCTTCCGTTGCCTAGCGCAGACTGTCGTTCTTGCCAATGATCCTGCCACGCAGCCAGGCGGAGGAAAGATCGATAGCATAAACGACGGCGACGATCAGGAAGATGATTGTCCATGCTTCCGGCCATCGATACGCGGCAATGCGATCTGCAAGCAGAAAGCCGATTCCGCCGGCGCCGACAATGCCGAGGATGGTACCGGAGCGGGTGTTGGATTCGAAATTGTAAAGCATGATCGACAGGATCACCGGCATGGCTTGCGGCAGGATGGCGAGCCGGATGGTCTGCAGCGGCCCGCCGCCCGATGCCAGAACACCATCGACGGGTTTGCGCGAAGTATTTTCGATTGCCTCCGAAAAGAGCTTGGCGAAAGTGCCGATTTCGGAAACGGCGATGGCGAAGACACCCGGAAGCGGGCCGAGCCCGAAGGCGCGGATGAAGATCAGCGCAAGCACGATCTGCTCGACGGCACGCAAGGCGTCGAAGCCACGCCGTGTGGAGAGACGCACCCAGCCGAGCGGCATGATGTTCTTCGCGCCGAGAAAGGCGAGCGGAAAGGCGACGAGAGCGCCAAGCAGCGTTCCGAGGAAGGCCATCGAAATTGTCTGTCCGAGGCCGACAAGCACGTCGCCCCATTCCTGCCAGGTCGTCCAGATGTAGGGCGGGAACATGAAGGAGAAGATCATGCCGAGCCGCGTCAAGCCGTTCAGGATGCGTGCAGGCGAGAAGTCGAAAAGGTAGAGGCCGGCAAGGAGCGGCAGGATAAGGGCAATGGCGCCGGCATAACGCATCATGCGCACGCGTGGCGGAACCGTAAACGCGCCGGGCACGCGCTGCCGCAGTTCGGATAGGGAGGAAATGTCGGTCATGGCTCAGATACTCGGGCTTTCGATGCCGATGATGCGGTGGCGCAGCATCTCGCTCAGGAAATCGATGACGACGACCGTAACGAGGATGATGACGAACAGCGCCGAAAGATCGGTATACTCCTGCAGCGACATGGCGGTGCGGATCTCCTGACCGAGGCCGCCGGCTCCGACATAACCGATGATCGAGGAGGAGCGCACGTTGATCTCGAAACGCAGCAGCGTGTAGCTGATGATGTTCGGGATCACCTGCGGCACGACGCCATAGCGCATCTGCTGGAACCAGGTGCCGCCGGAAGCCTTGACGCCTTCCAGCGGCCGCATGTCGATATTCTCGTTGACCTCGGAATAGAGTTTGCCGAGCGAACCCGTCGCGTGCGTCGCGATCGCCAGCACACCGGCAAGCGGTCCGACGCCAAAGCAGAAGACGTAGATCAACGCCCAGACGATATCGGGAACGGTGCGGATGACCTCCAGATAGCGGCGCGAGGCGATCAGCAGAAAACCGCTGGGGCTGAGGTTGCGGGCGGCAGGGAAACTCAGGATGAAGGCGCCGACGACGCCGAGAAGCGTCGCGACATAGGCGATCAGGATCGTTTCGCCGAGCAGTTCCAGCCAGACCGGCCAGCGCCAGAACCATTCGGCGAGATCGCCGCCGAGCGTTTCGAGGCGCAGATGCGGCAGCGTCTTGTAGAGATATTCGCCAAGGCGGGGCAGGGAGGCCCACAATTTCCACGTGGTGACGCGCTCGCCCGAGGGCAGGTTGACCTCGGTCATGTCGAAGAAACCGCCCGTCCAGGCCGTCAGCAGCACCGCGGCGGCAAAAAGCACGCCCGAAACGAGTTGCACGATCCTGGCGCGACTGCGGATGCGGCGGTATTCGGCCTCGAACTGGCGGACGGCGATGGAGGGCGATGCGGTCGTCATGTCTGGTCCCGGTCGTGGGAGCGCCTGATGGCGCGGCGCTCCCGTTGTCTGGCGTGGACGAAAAGTGTCAGCCGTTGCGGCGCTGCTTCTTCAGCCAGTCGCGCATGTCGACGATCCACTGGTAGCGCTGGTGATCGACATCGACATAGCCCTTGGAGGTGGAGTTGTCGCCGCCGCTCATTTCCTTGAAGGCTTCAGGTGCCTTTTCCGGCGTTGCCTTTACCGCTGCCTTGACCTCGGCGATCATGTCCGCCGGCAGGTTGGTGCGGGTGGTGAAGGGACCGTTGGTGATCTCGGGAGACTGCCAGATGCGGCAGATTTCGCCCTTCGGGATCATGCCCTTGGATTCCATGCGCTGCGGAATGCCGCTGATCTCGTTGTTGATGTAGGTCGCGGCAGCATCGAACTGTTTGTTGGCGACAGCCATGACGCCGGTTTCATGCGCACCGGAGAAGGGGATGGCCGAGAAAAAGGTCTTCGGATCGTAGCCCTGTTTGACCAGGTTATAATAGGGGACGGCATAGCCGGAGGTCGAATCCGGATCGGCGAAGGCGAGAACCTTGCCCTTGAGGTCGTCAACCGACTTGTAGCCGGAATCGCAGCGAACGGTGATGACGGAATAATAGCCCGTCGAACCGTCCTGTTCCTGGCCGGCGAGCAGCGGCTCGACGCCGCCATTGGTCTCGGTATAGGCCGCGGCATAGGCCGAGGAGCCGAGGAAGGCAAATTCGATCTGGTCGGAGGCGAGCGCCTGGATGACGCCGTCGTAATTGCCGGCCGTGAAGATCTCGACCTTCACGCCGAGTTCCTTTTCCAGATATTGCTGGAAACCGACGCGGCGCGCGATACGGTCCTTTTCGTTCTCGCCCGAGAGAACACCGAGGCGGATCGTCTTGTACTGATCTTTCCAACCGTCGGCATGGGCGGCCTGGCTGGAAAGGGCAAACGCAGCCGTCACGGCCGCAAGCATGAGGACGTTTTTCATTCCAACTCTCCTGTTGCAAAAATGCCCGTGGCCTGGCGGGGCCGCGGGTGAAACTCACACGGCCAGGTAGACCTTCTCTTTTGCGGTGCGACCTGTGTTGAATGAGGTGGATGTCACGGCCTCGTCGATCTCCGCGTCGAAATCGTCGGTGCCGTAGATTTCGCGGACCCGTTCCTGGGTCAGATCCGCCGGTGCGCCGTCAAAACGCACCCGCCCGGCCCGCATGGCGATGATGCGTTCGCAATAGTTGCGGGCAGTATCGAGCGTATGAAGATTGACGAGGACGGTAATGCCGTCCTCACGGTTGATCTTGCGCAGGGCCTCCATGACGCGCGTCGCATTGGCCGGGTCGAGCGAGGCGATCGGCTCGTCGGCAAGCATGATCTTCGGGTTCTGTACCAGGGCCTTGGCGATGGCGACACGCTGCTGCTGTCCGCCCGAGAGGGTGCCGGCCCGCTGCAGCGCTTGCGGCACGAGATCGAGCCGGTCGAGCGCGCGAATGGCCATGGCCTTTTCCTCATCCGTGAAGCGACGCAGCATGGAGGAGAAGAAGCCGTGCCGGGCGACGCGGCCGATCAGCACATTCGTCAGCACATCCATGCGTTCCACCAGATTGAACTGTTGAAACACCATGGCGCAGGAGGCGCGCCACAGACGCAGCTCGCGGCCGCGCAGCCGGGTAATGTCCTTGCCCTCGAACATGATCGTGCCGGATGTCGGCTCGAGCAGACGGTTGATCAGCCGCAGCAAGGTTGATTTGCCGGCGCCGCTGCGGCCGATGATGCCGACCATTTGCCCAGCAGCGATCGACAGATTTACGTCATCGACTGCGTGTGTTTGACCGAAATTCTTCTTCAGAGAGTGAAGTTCAAGCACCGGAAGACCTCCGCTTGCCAGAAGTGCCGAAGATGAAGCTGAATTATATTTAGGTATCATCCTGTAAATATAAAATAACACCTCACTGTGACAATTTTATTAAGTAATTCTCCAATATTTCCGGCAATTTGCGGCGCTTTTATCAAGTAATACATCCGGAATTTCCGGATGTATTTTGCCGGCGGGGCGTATCCCGCTTCTCTGCGCCAAATCGCTCATGCAGCCTGCTGGAATCGCCCGATGATCCCGTCGGAATAGACTTGCCTGCCTTGGCTGAACGTGGCTCGTACCCGCGGAACGCGCCCGCGCTCGGCTATCACGAGGTCGGCGCGCAGTCCGATCTCGATCGCGCCGCGGTCCGTAAGCCCGAGTGCGGCCGCCGGGTTGGCGCTCACCAGCGCCGCAGAAGCCGGCAATCCGCCGGGGCCAGCGTCCGCAAGCGCGATGATGGCCGGCAGCATGGCCGAAGGATGATAATCGCTGGCAAGAATATCGAGAACGCCGCGCTCGTAAGCTTCACGTGCGGAGAGATTGCCCGAATAGGACAGACCGCGAAGGGCATTCGGTGCGCCCATGGCGGTTGCCAGCCCGAATTTGCGCGCCTCCTGTGCGGCAGCCATCGTCACCGGAAACTCGCTGATGCGCGCGCCGAGCCCTTCGACGATGGCCACTTTCTCGACACTGTCGTCATCATGGGAGGCGATGATGACGCCATGGTCGCGGGCAGTCGCGGCAATGCCTTCAAGATTGTCGATCGCGTCATTGTTCTGGGCACGGTTCTCCATGCGTTCGCGAACGCGATGGGCAGCCTGCTCCAGCGTGATCTTGTTGTTGCGGGCGATGGTCTCGATATGCCGTTCGACGTCCCGGTACTGGCCCTGGCCCGGCGTGTGATCCATCAGCGAGACGAGATCCAGCGCGCCGGCCCGCAGCAAGTCTTCGATGACGGCGCGCGCATGGGTGAAGGTAATTTCGAACCGTGCATGAACCCTGTGATCGATCAGAAGATCGTTTTTCCGCAGTTCGACGAGCGTCTGGATGATCGAGCGCGAATGCTCCTCCGAGCGGATGTGGCCGTAGCTGCTGTTGGCATGAAAGGAGAGTGCCGCATAGGCGGTCGTGATACCGTTGCCGGCAAGCTTCTTGTCGAGCTCGAAAATGCCGAGTTCCAGCGGAAAGCGCACATTCGGACGCGGCTCGATCTCGCGCTCGATCATGTCGCCATGCATGTCGATGAAGCCCGGAAGCAGCAGTCTGCCGTCGCCGGAAATATCCGCCGCAGCGACGGGCGCCTCCCTGATCTCGGCGATCACGCCGTCTTCGATCCTGACGGCACCGCGCGATACGACCCTATCGCGCAGCACGATTTCGAAATCACTCAACCACATTCTCTGCTCCATCCTGGATCTGTCGGGTTTGAAGGCTGATTTCGCGGTCGATGAGATCCGCGACATCGTCGGGGTGATGAAAGACGCCGATCATTGCCACGCCTGCAGCCTTCAGTTCGGCAAGGCGGGCAACGAGCGCACGACGCGCATTCTTGTCCAGCGAGGCGGTCGGCTCGTCGAGGAAGAGAAGCCGCTGCGGCAGGATGAGGGCGCGCGCCAGATTGACCTTCTGCTGCTCGCCGCCGGAGAAGGTGGAAGGGTAGGCGGCCCAGAGCCCCGGCTTGACGCCGAAGGCGGAGAGCCAGCGGCGCGCCTCTTCGATCGCCTCGTCGTAGGGCCGGCCGGCAAGCCGCAGGGGCTCGGCGACCAGCTCCTCGGCCGCGACGCGCGGACGGGCCTGCAGGAACTGCGTCACGAAGCCAATCTCGCGCTTGCGCAGAAGGGCGATATCGACATCGGCTGCGACTGTCAGATCGATGACGCCTTCGCGCGTATGGTAATAGGCGTGGCCGGCGCGCGGTACGTAGGAGCGGTAGAGCGTACGCAGCAGTGTCGATTTGCCAGCGCCGTTTTCGCCCGTCAGCAGGATGAATTCACCTTCGCGCAGCTCGAAATCGACCTTGTCGAACGCGTAGAGCGTGCGTTTCAGGTGATGCATCTCGAAATGCTTGGCGAGGCCCTGAACGGAGAGGATCGTTTGTGCGGAAGCCGCAGGATGTGTGTGCATGTTCACCTGATGGCTCTCCTGTCAAAGCTTCGCATGCACGAGCTGCTGGGTATATGCATGCTGCGGGTCCTGGAAGATCTGGTCGGCAAGGCCCTCTTCGACGGCTTCGCCGTTGCGCATCACCATCACCCGGTCCGCCATCGTGCGGATAACACCGAGATCATGCGAGACGATGACGATGGTGATGCGGCGCTCGCGCTGCAGCCGCTTCAGCGTGTCGAGCACCAGCGCCTGGACGCTGACGTCGAGCCCCGTCGTCGGCTCGTCGAGAAGCAGAAGTGCCGGTTCAAGCGCGATGGCCTTGGCAAGCTGCACGCGCTGCTGCATGCCGCCGGAAAGTTCCGCTGGACGGGCGTCCATGCGCTGGACCGGAAATTCCGAAGCGTCGAGCGCGCCCCTGGCGCGGGCGCGAAGTGTCGCGAAATTCCGCTCGCCGGCAATCAGCAGCCGCTCGGCGACATTGCCGCTGCTCGTGTGGTTCATCCTCAGGCCAAGATGCGGGTTCTGGTAGACGATGCCGATATGGCGCGCCCGCAGCATGCGCCGCTCGAAACGGTCGAGCGTGAAGAGGTTCAGATCCTCGCGACCGGGCAGCGCCAGCCGGTATTGCCCCTCATCCGGCCTGTCTTCGAGGTTCATCATCCGAAGCAGCGTCGATTTGCCGGAGCCGGATTCGCCGACAATGCCGAGCACTTCGCCGGGATAGACGGTGACATCGACGCCGCGCAGCGCCTGAACCTCGCCAAAGCTCTTGCGGATGCCGTTCATCGTCAGGATCGGTGAGGACAGCATCAGCCGCGGCGGCTGACGGACCGGGGCAGAAGGATTGGGGGCGGAAAGACTTGCGGCGCTCATTGCTCGATCCTGCCCTGCTTGTAGTAAGTTTCACCGATAGCAACGGCTTCGCCGTCCCGCTTGCGGATATGTTTGACGCCGTACTGGCTGTCGGAGACCTCGAAGGCGGATGAGCCATCGTCCTGCGGCAGCTCGTTCATGAAGTAGCCTGTTACGCCGCTGCGGTGACAAATCTTGTCAGCATGGTCCTCGACCCGGTAGGGCACATCGTCGAAGACGAGCGGCTCGACGCGCGTATAGGGCGGTACGGCATGAATGCGCTTTTCGCGGCCGGCCGACAGGATGGTGAGGTTTGCCGCCAGATTCATCTTCGGCACGTCCCAGCGCGGGATCGGCGAAGGCGTCATCACATGGCGGCCATTGACCATGCTCGGATAGCTGGAGCCCTGCATGATGCGGCCCGAGCGCACGAGCTGTTCGTAAAGCGTAAGCCAGAGCTGACCATAATCGGCGTCGCCATGCATGATGCGGGCTTCCGACATGTCCGGCTGGACCGGCCGCAGCGGCTCGGGATTGGGAACCTGCAGCACAAGGATCTGGTCCTCGCGCAGCTTCTCTTCGGGAATGCGGTGGCGCGACTGGATGATGTCGGCCTCCAGCGTATCCAGCGTCTCCCGGGCCGAGCTGACACGGCGCAGGAATTTGCGGATGCTGCTGGCATTGACGGAATCGTCGGCGCCCTGGTCGATGACCTTGACGACCGAGGTCGGTTTCAGGAGCGTCAGCGTCACCTGCAGGCCGCCGGTTCCCCAGCCACGGGCAATCGGCACCTCGCGGCTGGCATAGGGTACCTGATAGCCGGGAATGGCGATGGCTTTGAGGATGCGGCGACGCATCTCGCGCTTGGCGGATTCATCCAGGAAGCCGTAGCTGAAGGCCGCCCAGGGTTTGGTCAGTTGATCGAGTTTCACGGCATTGCCTTTTCGAGTTCGGCCTGTTGGACCGCGCCGCTCTCGGGCGCGCCGGGTTTGCTGGCTGCCTTGTCGGCCTTCACGCGCCTGATCGCATCGAGGCTCGACTGGAAGGTCACGTAATGCGGCAGCTTGAAGTGGATGCAGAAGCCCGAGCTTTCGACCGGCTCGGTGTGATAGAGAACGAACTCCTCGTTCGAGGCCGGATGCGGATTGGGCTGATTGGAGGCGAGATCGAGCGAGGCGGCCGCAATCACCTTCACCTCGTTCCAGCCGAAGGTGGCCGAAAAACCGAGCTCCAGCCCCTTGCTCTTGGAGATGATCTCGCTCTGGCTGACGCGCACGCGACCGGCGCTGAAGAGCGTGCCGCGCGGATGGCGGACACGGACCTCGGCCTCTCCGAGCCTGAGCTCGTTGACGGTCGGATGCACGCTGCCATAACCGCGCATGGTCGAATAGCCGAGCGCCAGCGTCCCGCCCGTATCGGCACGTGCGAGGCTCTGCAACTTGTGGGCGCGGCTTGCCGGGAAGAGCAGCGGCTCGCGCGTCACGTCGGGGATCTCGTCGAGCGGGAGGTCTTCCGCTGGCGTCTCGGCGATCAGGCCCTGCGCCTTCTGCCAGTCCGTGAGGGACGGCTGCGTGGCGGGTGCCGGCCTGTCTGCCGATTCCACGGGTTCGGGGACGAAAGTCGCGCCATCGAGCACGCCGACATTCAGCAGCCGATGGGAGTAGTCGAGCGTCGGTCCGAGGATCTGCCCCCCCGGAATGTCCTTGAAGGCTGCCGAAATACGCCTGACGGTAAAGAGATCCTGCTGGCGAACCGGCTCGGCGATCGTCAGGCGTGGCTGGGTCGTGCGGTAGGCACGCAGCAGCAGCACCGCTTCGTAGAGGTCGCCGCCGGATTGGGCGAGCGCCAATGCGGCAAGCTCAGGCGCGTAGAGCGAGGCCTCGCCCATGACGCGATCGACGAGGTAGGGCAGGCTCTCGCCGATCGCCTCGATGCGGGCCTTGTCGATCTGTCCGAGCTCTTCGCGGTAGAGACGCTCGGATTGTTCGATGGCGTGTTCGCCGCCACGTGTCGCAACATAGGCCATCAGAGCACCTCAATCTTGGTGGAGCGGGGAATGCCGATCAGGCTTGCGCCATCGGCGAGGTAGATGTCCCAGCCGAGGGGATAACGGATGATTTCGGCCCGCAGCGCCCAGAAATCCGGATGCACACCGCCGATCGCGATATCGAGGGCGCCGTTGATGCCGGGGCCGGTCAGGCGAAGCCCTGTTCCGCTGCCGATCTGTGTCTCAGCGAAAATCGTCGCCGAGGCGTCGGGATAGAGCAGGTTGCCGCTCAGCATTGTCGAAAGTGCAAACAGGTCCGCCTGGTTGCCGACAGACGCGAAGACATATTCGGCTTCGTTCAACGCAACGGCATTGGCGCCGGTCCTGGCGATATCGGCCTTCAGTGCCTCATTGGAGCAATAGAAACTGCATTCGCGGTCGAGCAGGCTTTCGGCGAGCGCAAGCAGGCCCGGAAAGGGCAGGGGCTGGACACGGCCGGGGCGCGCGAGCGCCCACATCAACGCATCGAAGGTGGCATTGGTGCGCATGTCTTCGGCAGTCGGAAGAAGCAGGGCTTGGCTCATCAGAAGGTCTCCATCCGCACGCGCGTCGCTTCGACCTTGCGCAGCCTGACATCGTCGTCCTGCATCTGGCGGCGTTGTTCGCTCGTCAGGAATTTCTCGATTCCCGTTTTGCCGATACCGCTTGCAAAGCTTGCATCGATGACGGCCATCGCCATCGCATGTTCGAGATCGCGCCCGACGACGGCGCCGTAGCCTTCGACGCCATGATCGGCCAGACGAATGTGAGCTTCGGCCATCAGCACCTCGCCGAGATGGAAGGCTGTGTTCTGCACGGTGTCGGTATAGGGGAGCATCGCAAGGCCGGTGCGGTTGACGAGAACCTCAACCGCTCCGGCCTCATCGAGCAAATTCTCTGCAACGGTCTTGATTCCCTTGGCATCGGCCCTGGCAAGTATGTCGAGCATGCTTGCATGGCTGAAGCTGGCAGGGCGCGCGCCGGCGTCCATGGTGTCATTCATCGTCCTGTCCTTTCGCCGGTGTCGCCGCGCGATCCTCCGGCTCGTTGTCAATGCTGAATTGCACGCGCTCTCCGGCCCAGACGGTCTCGGAATAGGCGATCGGCCGGCCTTCCATGTCGACGTCGGTCTTCTGGACGACGAGCACCGGCTGCTGTGGCGATTGGGCGAGAAGCTGCGCCTCGTCGCCGATCGCCCGGCGGGTGAGGATCATGGTGCTCTGCCTGACATAGTCGGGGATGCCGAAGGCAGCGTAGATGCTGGTGACGGATTCACCCGCGCGGCGGCGCAGATGCATGTTCGGGAACCGCTCCACCGGATGATAGGAGTGGCTGAGGCTGATCGGCACGTCATCGGCAAAACCCCGCCGGGCGATCATGTAGACCTTGGCGCCCTCGGGAAGCCTCAACGCAGCGGCGATGCCGGGCGGTGCGACAATCTCGGATTCCGACACCGGCTGCCCGGAAGGCACGCGCCCCTGTTCCAGCAGGTTTTTGCGGAAGCGCGTTCGCCGGGCAATATTGTAGGTGATGACGGAGTGCTCTTCCACGAAGGTGCCGCGGCCCTGCTCGACCCGCACCTTGCCGGCGGATGCCAGTTCGGCGATCGCCCGCCGGACGCTGTGGCGGCCGACCTTGAATTGCTCCATGATCTCGGATTCCGTCGGCAGGCGGCTTCCCGGCGCGAGCGCGCCCGAGGCGATATCCCGGTTGATGTGTCGCTCGACGATCTGCCACTGGCCGGAGCGCGATTTCATGTCGATCGGATGTTTTTCGTCTGTCATTCGGATGAATCCAAAATTCATTCGGATGACCTAAACATAGCTGTCGTCGGTGACGCTTTTGTGTAGGGCGACGCAAAATTGGGCACAAAAGAAATGTCACCTGCCGGCTTGCCGGTCGGCAGGTGACGAAGTTCGGCTGCCGCTGATGCCCCAGCCGGCCGAACTTAATTTTCCGGCATCGCCTGGCTCGGTACTGCGCCCGTCCGCATCGTCCGCTTGAAGCCGCCGCTGCCATCCATGCCGGGTGTGACGATTTCCGGGTAGAGGTAGAGGAAGTCGTGGAAATGGACGACGGTCGAGGGGCCGTCGATCAGCGTGATGGCATATTCTGCCGGGCCGACGCGGTCGCGGTGGCGGGAATCGCCGAGGTTCAGTGCGGCCTGGTGGTTGAGGCCGTAGCACATGGACATCGGAATACCGTGCCAGGAGCCGGCGATCGGCCGGTGGACGTGGCCGAAATACATATGCCGGATCGCCGGATGTGTCTTCAGCACGGTCAACAGCGCCTCGTCGTCGACCATGCGGATATTGTCGACGCCGTTCATGCCGATACGGAAGGGCGGGTGGTGGAAGAAGAGATAGACCGGCCGGTCGCTCGCCTCGGCAAGCCGCCTTTCGAGCCAGGCAAGGCGGGCGGCGTCCATGTGACCGCTATGTTTGCCGTGTTCGATCGTGTCGAGCATGATGAGCCGGCAGCTGTCGTAGTCGATCACCGACTGCACGAAGCCGTTTTCGTCGACCGGCTGGTCGGGGAAGACGGATCGGAATGTGTCGCGATTGTCGTGATTGCCGATCATCAGGCGGTAGGGAATGGTCGTTTCCTGATCGAGAATGTCGCGCAGCAGAGCATAGGCCTCGGCCTCGCCGTGATGGGCGAGATCGCCGGTGAAGATCAGCCAGTCGGCATCGGGTTGGTGGGCGCTGATATCGCGCAGCGCCAGGCGCAGGCGCACTTCCGGGTCTGTATCGAAGAGCGAGCTGCCGGGCGACATGAGGTGGACGTCGGTCAGCTGGATGAATTTCGGCATGTCTGTCTCCTGGGGATATTATGCGGCTGCGCTGGCCGGCTGCGTTTCGATGAGGCGGCCGTCGCGGCCGAAGAAATGAAGATGTTCGGACGGCAGGGTCACCGTCAGCGCCTGGCCGACGGCCCGCTTGTCGGTTGCAGGCAGCAGCGCCGACAATGCGGTCTGGCCGATGCGCAGATGGACCTGCCGGCCATTGCCGAGTTCCTCGACGAATTCGACCGGAAGGTTCGCTCCCGCGCCGACCTGCATGTGCTCGGGTCGGATTCCGGCAACGATTTCCGTGCCCGGTGCGACCGGCAGCACATGCTCGAGCGGAACCTTGATATCGCCGCCGAGTACGATGCCGCGGCTGTCGCCATCGACGACGGCCGGAATGAGGTTCATCGGCGGCGAACCGAGGAAGCTTGCGACGAAGGCGCTTGCCGGCTTCTCATAAATGTCGGCCGGTCGGCCCATCTGCTCGATCCGGCCCTTGTTCATGACGATCAGGACATCGGCGAGCGTCATCGCCTCGATCTGGTCGTGGGTGACGAACAGGCTGGTGACGCCCTGGCGGCGGTGCAGGCGCTTGATTTCGAGCCGCATCTGAGTACGCAGCTTGGCGTCGAGGTTCGACAGCGGCTCGTCGAACAGGAATACTTTCGGTTCGCGGATGATGGCGCGGCCCATGGCGACACGCTGGCGCTGACCGCCGGAGAGCTGGCCAGGCTTGCGCTTCAGATAGTCCTCAAGCTGCAGTACCTGGGCGACTTCGGCGACGCGCCGGTCGATCTCGGCGCGCTTCACGCCTGAAACCGTCAGCGAATAACCGAGGTTCTGGGCGACCGACATATGCGGATAAAGTGCATAGTTCTGGAAGACCATGGCGACGTCACGCTCGCGCGGCTGCAATTCCTCGACCTGCCGGCCGGCAATCGAGATCTTGCCGGTCGAAACCCTTTCGAGGCCGGCGAGCATTCTGAGCAGGGTGGACTTGCCGCAGCCCGACGGGCCGAGGATGACGGCGAAGGCGCCGCGCTCGATCGACAGGCTGAGGTCGTGAAGTACCTGTGTCGTTCCGAACGACTTGGTGACGTTGGTGAATTCTATTTCGGACATTTGAAATCGATCCTTGCGCGCGGCCTATTTTTCCGAGTTGACCAGGCCCTTGACGAACCATCGCTGGGCGAAGATCACGACTGCGACGGGCGGCATCATCACGAGCAGCGCGCCGGCCAGGATGACGTTCCAGTCGTTGGCGCCATCGGCACCGGGCTGCATGAAGGTGAGGCCGATGGTGAGCGTGCGGTATGCCGGGCCTGATGTGACGAGAAGCGGCCAGAGATACTGGTTCCAGCCGAAGACGAACATGATCACGGCCAGCGCTGCGATATTCGTCCGCGACAGCGGCAGCAGGATATCCCAGAGGAAGCGCAAGGCGCCCGACCCGTCCATCTTGGCAGCCTCGGTCAGTTCATCCGGAATGGTCAGGAAGAACTGGCGGAACAGGAACGTGCCCGTCGCGGTGGCAATCAGCGGCAGGGTCAGTCCGGCATAGGTGTTGATGAGGCTGAGATTGAGATCGATGCGGATACCGGCTGCCGCCTTCACCAGCCAGACGATACCGGTCCATTCCATGATTTTCTGGAAGGGCAGGAGCACGTTCGAGGCGACCTCGTAGGTCGGAACGATGCGTACCTCGAGCGGCAGCATCAGCGTGATGAAGATCATCCAGAAGGCCACGCCGCGAAAGCGGAAGCGGAAATAGACGAGGCTGAAGGCGGTGATCATCGCGATCACGATCTTGCCGACCATGATCGTCACGGCCGAAATCAGCGAGTTGACGTAAAGCGTCGAGAAGCCGCCCCGCTCCCAGGCGGCGGCCATGTTGACCAGCAGGTGGTCGCTCGGCAGCAGCGGCCTCGGGATCTCCGCCATGCGTTCGAGCGGCAGCGTCGCGGTGATGAACGATACGTAGATCGGGAAGCACATGAGGGCCGCTCCGCCGATCATGATCGCGTGCGTGACGGTGTTCAGGATCGGTGTCTTTTCGATCATTCGCCGGCCTCCCCCTTGTCGGAGCCGGCGTAGTGAACCTTGCGCTCGACGAAGCGGAACTGAAGGAGGGTGACGGAGATGACCAGCAGCATCAGGATCAGCGATTGGGCCGAGGACGAGGAAAGGTCGAGCCCGATGAAACCGTCCTTGTAGATCTTGTAGACCATGGTCTGGGTGGCATTGCCCGGGCCGCCCTGGGTCATGACGTTGATGATGCCGAAGCCCTCGGTGAAGGAGGTCGCGACGTTGAGCACCAGAAGCAGGAAGAAGGTCGGCGAGATCAGCGGGAAAACGAGATCGAAGAAACGGCGCACCGGTCCGGCTCCGTCCATGGCGGCGGCTTCGACGAGATTGTTCGGAATGGCCTGCAGGCCAGCCAGGAAGAAGACGAAATTGAAAGTGATCGACGTCCAGCTCGAGGCGATGACGACCATGATGAGGGCGTCCGTGCCGCTGAGCGACGGGTTCCAGATACCCGGATACCATTGGTTCAGGATACCGATGAAGCCGATCTGCGGCTGGAAAATATACTGCCAGGCGACCGCGGCGACGGGTGCCGCGACCGCATAGGGCCACATGATCGCGGTCTTATAGAAGATCGTTCCGCGCAGGCCGCGGTCGGCGAAGACCGCAAAGATCAGCCCGAGGCCCAGCGAGATGGTCGTGGTCGATACCGACATGATCAGCGTGTTGCGAATGGCAGTGTGATAGACCGGGCTGGCGAGGATTTCGGCAATGTTGCGCAGGCCGACCCAGACGGCGTCGCCGCCGAATGGCGGTTCCAGCGTGAAGGACCAGAAAAGGGCCTGGCCGGTCGGCCAGTAGAAGAACACGAAGATGATCAGCAGTTGCGGCGCTATCAGCAGATAGGGCAGCCACCGGTCTTCGAAGATGACGCGTTTGATCATGCGGAATGCTCGGGCGATGGGACATCGGGGAGCCAATCCGGGGCGCTGGCGCAGTCCGGATTGGCGTAGTCAGGCAAAGGCAGGTCTGCCGATCAGGGCAGCTTGGCGCCCGGATAGGTATCGGCGAAGCGCTTGAGCAGCTGGTTGCCGCGCTCGGTCGCGGTGTCGAGAGCCTGCTGCATCGTCACCTGGTTGTTGAGGGCCTTCTGGATCTCTTCGGTGATGATGTTGCGGATTTCGACGTAGTTGCCGAGGCGAACGCCCTTGGAGAGCGGCGTCGGCGTTGCGCGGGTCAGGCTCTTGACGGCGAGGTCGCGGTTGACCTTGCCGTCCTGCTGGTAATAGCCTGACGCAACGAGGTCGTTATAGGCCGACTTGGTGACCGGGATATAGCCGGTACCGTCGGACCAGAGCTTCTGCTGTTCCGGCTGGGCGATGAACTGGTAGAAGGCGGCGACGGCCTTGTACTCTTCCTTGGAGAAGCCCTTCATCGTCCACAATGCGGCGCCGCCGACGAGGCTGTTGATCGGCGCTACGTCCTTGTTGTGCGGCAGCTGGGCAACCGTCCAGTGCGTGCCCTTCGGACGCGCCAACTCATCGGTCGTGGTGAAGCCGGCGATCGAGTCGAAGAAGATCGCGCACTGGCCGTTGACGAACATGTCGCGCCGGGTATCGACGTTCGGATCGTATTTGGCGAGACCCTGATCGAACCAGCGCTTCTGGCGTTCCATATGCTTGACGAACAGCGTCTTGTTGATTTCGAGCTGGGCGTCGAGGCCGTCGTAACCGTTATTTTCGGTGGCGACCGGAATGTTGTGGATCGCCGAGAACTGCTCCATGTCGGACCAGAGATCGATCGTCCAGGCGACCGGGCACTTCGAGCCGGCCTTGTCGCGCAGTGCCACCAGCAGGTTGTCGAAGTCTTCCCAAGTCTCCGGGAAGCGGTCGTAACCGGCAGCCTTCAGCTGATCGATGTTGTAATAGACCATGGCGGTCGAGGAGTTGAACGGGAAAGCCCAGAGCTTGCCGTCGCGGCCGGCGTAATAATTGCCGATAACCGGGAAATAATCGTCCCAGTTGACCTTGATGCCGGTCTCTTCGACCAGCTGATAGGCCGGAATGACTGCGCCCGAGAGCATCATGGTGCCGGTGCCGCGATCGACCACCTGCAGGATGTGGGGCTGGTTGCCGGCGCGAACGGCGGCCATCGCCTTCTGGAAGATTTCGTCGTAGCTGCCTTCGCGGGTGCAGTTGATGTGGTAGTCGTTCTGGCTCTGGTTGAAGCGGTCGCACTGGGCAAGCACTTCTTTCTGCAGACGGCCCGAGAGGCCGAACCACATGTTGATTTCGGTCTTGGCGCTCGCGGGCGCAGCACTGGACAGCACCGCAAGAGTGGTGGCTGCGATAAGAGCAGTCTTGAACATCCCTATCTCCAAAATTCGTTTCATGCGGCAGCCGGAAAATGATTGGCCCCGCGATAACGTGCGATTTCCTATCGTGGAAACGTTTCATCGGCGTGACGGCTTTGTGTAAGATTGGTGACGTTTCAGTCGTCGGTGGGAGGATCGCCTGCCGGCCGGCAATATGTTGGGGACTTCCCGCGTGGTGGCGCGGGAAGAAAAAAGGGTGGGAATTTGCAGGCGGGCTCAGGATCCGGCGGATTCGCTCAGAGCCGCCAGGCCCTGTGTTACCAGTTGGGCGGTGATTTCGACCGCGTTCACCCCGACGGCGCCAGTGGAATAGGAGGCGCCGACCGCCGCCCAGCGTGCCGCCAGTTCCGCATCGCGGCTATTAAGGTAGACGGCGAGGAACACGCCGACGAAGATATCGCCAGCCCCTGTCACATCGACAGGCTCCACCGCAAGCGCCGGCGCAATGATGGGCGCGACGCCGGGCCGGATAAGCGCCGAGCCGACGGCACCCATGGTCAGCACCACGCTGGCGCCATCACCTTCGACACGCTTCGCCAGAGCTTCCACGAGCGCGGCTTCGTCTATCTGTCCGCCCAGCAACTGGCGCGCGGCGGGCCGGCTCATGAAAATGAAGTCGCAGGCGCGGCGCAGCTCGTCGAATGCGGCAGGAGTCTGCCAATGCGCCGGCAGGCCGGTCGTGTCGATCGTCACGAGTTCGGGGCGCATCGCGCCGGTCAGGCGCAATTCGTCGAGCAACCCTACCCGGAAACCTTCCAGATGCAGGCAGTGGCGTCCGCCCTTGGCAACCGCCTCGCCCAGATAATCGCGAATGCGCGGCACCGGCAACGACAGCGGCTCGTTGAGGATCGTTCGCCGGCCGCCCGTTTCCACGATGATGACGCTGCGTGACAGCCGCCCGCCGGCGACACGCTCGACGGCCTCGACATTAAGACCGCATTCGAGCAGCTGCGCCAGCGCCCAGTCGCTCTCGGGATCGTCGCCGAGCGAAGAAATCAGGTTGACCGCGACCGGAAAGTCGCCGCCCAGGCGGCTGGCGGCAATCGCCACATTCGTGGCAGGCCCGCCGACCGAGCGATGAATGAGCCGGGCCGAAACGCGGCTGCCTGCCGGCGGCATCTCGTCCGTCAGAATGGAATGGTCGATGCTGACATAGCCGATCGTCGTCAGCCGCGGCGCGTCGGGCGGCAGCGTGATGCCGCGGCGGGCCTGTTCGGTCTGTCCGACCAGGGAGCGTGCGACGGAGCTTGGCCTGTATCCCAGCCGCTGGATCGCGTCGAAGACGGCGCGGCGGTTCTGCTCTGTCACGGCAGGATTTCCGTTGACGACACGGCTCACCGTGCCGACGGATACGCGCGCCAGCCGGGCGACATCCTTGATGGTGGCGCGGGCTTTCATGGCGTGATGACGCCCGTGGAGAGCGGGGCGGCGCGCATTCCGGCAGTTGCGGTTCCAGTGCGGGGGATGGAAATCGTGGTCGGGTGGGACTGAAGGTTCATGCAATCATCATAGAAGCGTGTCGGAAATTTCATATTCGCGGATTAGCCCTCGCGTGACTACACAATGAAACGTTTTCTTGGTGTAGCGCAACTCAAATTTATGCGAGGCTTCATGCTGATCACCACCTATAATATTCAGTACACTCGTGGCCGGGATGATCGCTACGATCTGGAACGGATCGTCGAAACCGTCAAGGACAGTGACATTATCGCCCTGCAGGAGGTGGAGAATTATTGGGACCGTTCGGGTAATGTCAGCCAGTCGGACGAGATCGCGCGCCTCTTGCCCGATCATTTTTACGTCTGGGGTCCGACGGTCGATGTGCTCAAGGTTTCGGACGCTGCCGGCCGGCGCCCGACCGACTACAAGCGCCGTCAGTTCGGCAACATGATCCTTTCGCGCTACCCGATCCTGTCGACACGCAATCACATGTATCCGAAATTCACCGCACCCGGTCCACACACCATCCAGCGCGGTGCGATCGAGGCGCTGATCGAAACATCGGCCGGCCCGGTCCGCTTCTATTCCACCCATCTCGACCACCTGGCGAGCCGCTACCGGATGGACCAGCTGCAGGAACTGGTTCGCATCTCCAACCGTGCCTTCTATGACGGCCCTGCAATCGGCGGGCGCGAGATCGTCGCCTCCTGGCGCGAAGAACCGGCTTTGCCCGACATGCCGCGCGAAGCGATCCTGCTCGGTGATTTCAACTTCGAGCCGACATCGCCGGAATATGAATGGATGTGCGGTCCGGTCAACCGCTGGCATGGCAGGCTGCCGGATGCTTCCGGCTTTGTCGATGCCTTCGTCGCGGCAGGCGGCGCGGAAGATCAGGGGCACACGCTTTACCGGGACTTCGACGCCAAAAGCGGCATCCGCATCGACTATTGCTTCGTGCCGACGTGGTATTCGAGCCGCCTCCGCAAGGTCTGGGTCGATGAACGTGCGGACGGATCGGATCATCAGCCGCTGCGTATCGATATCGACCTTTGATTGTTGCTGGGCTGATATTAGCGGAACGACAATGCCTGACGCTGCGGCTGGAGCTGCGGCGTCAGGACATCTCGCCCGCCCTCGCGCGGCTAGACAGCGTAGGGATTTTCCGCCGGTTTCGTGAACCAGTGCGGGCCGTCCTCGGCCATATAGATATGGTCTTCGAGGCGAACGCCGAATGTGCCGGGAAAGACGACCATCGGCTCGTTCGAGAAACACATGCCCGGTGCCAGCGGCGTTTTGTTGCCGCGGACGATATAGGGCGCCTCGTGGATTTCCAGGCCAAGGCCGTGGCCGGCGCGATGCGGCAGGCCAGGCAGGCGATAGTCCGGGCCGAGCCCGTGCCGTGCAAAAGTGCTGCGGGCCGCGGCATCGAGGCTTTCGCAGGTCTCGCCCAGTCTGGCCGCATCGAATACGGCCTGCTGGCCTTCGCGCTCGATTGTCCATGCCCGCTCGAATTCGCTGTTGCCCGCTTCGAGCATATAGGTGCGCGTCAGATCCGAATGATAGCCATCGATGCGGCAGCCGGTATCGACAAGAACGACGTGACCCGCCTGCAGGATCTGTTCGCCGTCCGCCCCGTGCGGCAGCGAGGTTGCCGCGCCAAACGAGACGATGCAGAAGCTCGAGCCGCCGCTGGCGCCGGCGGCGCGATGCTGCTGGTCGATGAAGCGCACCACATCCGAGGCAGCCGTGCCTGCTGTCAGCGTGTCGCGAACCTTGCGGTGAATATCGAGTGTGACGCCCATCGCATAGCGGATGAGGGCGATCTCCGCCGGAGACTTGATGGCGCGCAGCGCGCGGATCATCGGACCGCCATCGACGAGGCGTGCTGCGCCCATCTGCTCGGCAAAGGCATGATAGAAGGCAAGCGGCAGGGCATCGTCCAGCGCGAGCCTGCCGGAGGGGCCGGCCAGTTTCGAAACCAGCGCCGACGGGCTTTCCTCTTCCTGCCATACTGCGATCTCGCCCGGCAGGTGCGGCAGGGTTTCGACGCGGCTGTTCTCGAAGCCGGGCACGACATAGATCAGCCTGTCTTCGGTGACGACGGCGCCGAGCAGACGCTCGCTCAGGTGCCAGACGAGGCCGGTGAAATAGCGTAAGCTCTCGGTTGGCCCGAGCAGGGTCGCAGCGATACCATGCGCCTGCATACGTTCGCGCAGGCGCGACAGGCGGCCTCGCCGCTCCTCCTGTGTGATGGCTGCGACGGGATGGGGCCAGGCAGAATGAGACACGCTATATATCCGTAATTTTTGCCAGAATTAGATGCTTGATTCGAACATAGGGCAATTGTAGGCACTGTGTCGACAAACATTCTACAGGATCTTGCCATGCTCGTCAGCGAATACACGATCCCCGGCGTCCATATCCGCGACCACCTCGTCGGCGTGCCGCTTGTTTGGAAAGAACCGGATGGCGCATCGATCAAGGTCTTTGCACGCGAAGTCTGCGATCCCGCACGCAGACAGGAAAAATTGCCGATCCTGCTCTTCCTGCAGGGCGGTCCGGGCGGCAAGTCGCCGCGTCCGGTCGGAGGCGGTCCATCCTGGCTTGGCGAAGCGCTCAAGCATTACCGCGTCGTGCTGCTCGATCAGCGCGGCACGGGCAGGAGCACGCGTATCGAGAGCGCCACCATGTCCACCTTTGCGGACGGCAGGGCCGCGGCCGAATATCTCGGTCATTTTCGTGCCGACAGCATCGTTGCCGACTGCGAACATATCCGGAAGACCGTCTTCGACGGCGTGCGTTGGGAGACGCTGGGGCAGAGCTATGGCGGCTTCCTGACGCTGACCTATCTGTCGCAGGCGCCGGAAGGGCTGGCCGCCTGCTATGTTACCGGAGGGCTGGCAGGACTTTCCGCCACGGCAGATGACGTCTACCGCCGGACCTATCCGCGCGTGGCTGCGAAGAACCGCGAGTATTACAAACGTTATCCTGCCGATCTCGACCGGATTGCCCGGATCGCCGAGCGCATCGCGGAGGGTGATGTTCGCCTTCCGGACGGCGACCGCCTGACGGTTCGCCGCCTGCAGACCATCGGCATCGATTTCGGCATGGCGACCGGTTATGAAAACATACACTGGCTGGTGGACGAAGCCTTCACCGACCCGGAGGAAACGCGGTTTTCCGACGCGTTCCTGGCCTCCGTCATGTCGCTGACCTCCTATGACGGCAACCCGATGTTTGCCGCGCTGCAGGAAAGCATTTACGGGCAGGGCAAGGGCGCGACCGGCTGGGCGGCCGAGCGCATCCGGTCCGAATTTGCAGAATTCGGCGAAGGGAACCGGCCGCTCTACCTGACCGGCGAGATGATGTATCCTTGGATGTTCGAGGACATCCGGTCGTTGCGGCCGTTCCGTGACGCTGTCGAAGCGCTGGCACGCTACGATGCGTTCGAACCGCTCTACGATCCGGCACGGCTCGCGTCGAACGAGATCCCCGTCGCCGCGGCCATCTATTTTGACGACATGTATGTCGATGCGGAACTCTCGCTCGCCACGGCTCGTGACGTCGGCAATGTGAAGACCTGGGTGACGAATGAATTCGAACATGACGGCGTGCGCCAGTCGCCCGCCGTTTTCACGCGTCTGCGGCAGATGGTTCGCGACAGCGGCGGCCCCCTCGGCTGATCGAGGCTTGCGCCGCCGCAGGTGCCGGATATCAGGCCGAGAGCGATTTGCCGCCGACGCGATCGAAAAGATGCATGCGGTTCATGTTGAAGGAAAGCGGCCCGTGCAGGCACGTTGGCCTTGCCTGCCAGAGGGCTGGCCCAGGGGAAGGTGAGGCGATCGAGCCCGGTGTCGAGAGCCTGACGCCGGCCTGCCATGGCCGGTCATCTATACGCGCGCTGCCTGATTGGCTTCGCTGTCGATCCGCACCCTGCTGTCGGTTGCGCGCGGCTTCAGCGCTTTTGTCAGGCAAAGCGCCGCGATGATGATCGGCAGGCAGACGAGGTAGGAAATCCTGATGCCTGCGTGCTCGGCGACGAAACCGAGCAGCGGCGGCGCGAGGAAGAAGACGACGAAGGACATTTGCCCGAGGGCCGCGACGTTCAGATGGGCCGGCCGATCGGTTCTTTGTGCGGCCGCCGAAACGGCCAGGGGGTAGACCGCGCTGCAGCCGCCGCCCATCAGCGCGAAACCGAAGAGCGCGACATAGGGGTGCGGAGCAAGCCAGACGGCGCAAAGGCCAACCATCGAGAAGACCAGCAGAAAGGTGGCCACGGCGCGCGCGCCGAACCGGTCGACAAGCGGGTCGACGAACAGCCGGGCCAGGGCCATGAAGAAGGTGAACATCGTCAGCCCGAGGCCGCCGACAAAAGGTTCGGCCGCGAAGACATCGCGCATGTAGATGGCCGACCAGTCGATGCCGGCGCCTTCCACGAGAAAGGCGGCAATGCCGATGATGCAGAGCGGCATGAGCCCCCATGTCGGCAAGGCGACGCTCGGGCCTTCCACATGCTCGATCCCGGCACGGGCCGGGGCATTCTTCATGCCGGAGATGACGATGGTGCCGACGATGAGGACGAACGTGAATGTCAGCGCAAGATGCAGGTGCATAGACACGCCCGCCTGACGAACGGCCGAGCCGACCAATGCAGTCAGGAAGAATCCAAGGCTCCAGAAGCCATGCGCCCTGTTCATCACGCCCCGGCCGAGCTGGGCTTCGATGCGATCGATCTCGACATTGAGATTGATCTCCAGTGCGCCCGCAAGCAGCCCTTCGCAGAGCAGAATGAAGAAGACCAGCCAGGCGGCACCGGCCCAGGGAATGGTTGCCAGCAGCGCAGACGTGCCGAGCACCGTCAGAAACGCTGTCCTGCGCGCGCCGAAGCGCGCAATGAGCGGTGACGCGAATGTCAGGGAAATCAAGGCGCCGATTGCCGCGCCGATCAGCGTGAGACCGAGTTCGGACTTGTTGACAGCCAGGGCATCCTGAAGATCGGGCAACCGCGAGAGCAAAGCTCCCATCGAGATGGCGAAGAGAAAGAAGCAGACATAGATCCGGTGTTGCGGCTGGATATGCATTCGATCGCTCCGGGATGTGATCGGTTCGGAAGTTTGGCTTCAATCGCAACGATAGCGAAAAAGACAATTTCGAGTGGCATTTCCGAGATATATCTTGTTGGTGGTAACCGCAACAGCAACTTTAACTGGTTGCCTGCCGGCGCTCGGATTTTCCGCTTCGCCGACCGCGAGGCAGGATGTTAAACCATCGTATATCTGACCTTTCGCCGTACGCGGACTTAGCCTGCCCGGATCGTAGCGAGCCCCAGAGGAGAAAGATACGATGCTCAAGTCCATGACCATGGCCGCACTGGCGTTGATTCTTGCCGCTGCCCCTGTTTCTGCGGCCCAGCAGGCCCACAACGCCAAGATCACGGTTGTCTTCGATCACGAATTGCCGAACGTCCCGGGCAAAAGCATGCGCGGCGTTCTCGTCGAATATGGGCCGGGCGGGTATAATCCTGCACATACCCATGCCAAGAGCGCCTTCATCTACGCGACGGTCATCGAGGGCGAAATCAGAAGCAAGGTGAACGACGGGGAAGAAAAGGTCTTCAAGACCGGCGAGAACTGGATCGAAGTACCCGGTGACCATCATCTGGTCAGCGCCAATGCCAGCAAGACCAAACCCGCCAAAATCCTCGCGGTGTTCGTCGTCGATACGAAGGAAACGGAGCTGACAACGCCAGACCCCTGATTGCGATGCTGCTTGCGGGAAGGGGAATTCCGTCGTGACCTTCCCGCCAGACGGGACGTTGGCTGCGACAGGAGCCTGCGTGTTATTGCTTAATGTTGACTATTCGAAATTAAGTAAAAAACAAGTTTTCCTCTCAAGAATTGGGGTATTCGATATTTGAGGGGACGTTATGCACGAGGAAAAGATCAAGCGGCCGATATGGATCCGCATTACGGCCTATGGGTTTGCGGCCGTTATGTTTGCAAGCGCGGCAATCGGTGGTCTTGCCTGGCATCGCCAGAACGCGATGAGCAATCAATCGCTCCAGAAAGAGCTTTCGTCTGACCTGCATGTGATCCAGGCGGATATGGAAGCTCAGAGGCGGGCGGCTGCGGGTCTTGCGATAGCCCTTGCCGGTGAGCCTGAGACGGCCGACCTGATTGCCAGGAATGATCGGGCATCCATTCTTGCAAAATATGCCGCCAGCCTGCCGGCGATCAAGGCGCAGGGTCTTCAGCTCATCACGTTCAGCAGTTCCGATGGCGTGGCCGTTGCGCGTATTCACACGCCCGACGTCTTTGGCGACGATCTCAAGGGACGTCGCAAGATGATCGTTGCGGCGCTGACGCAGGGTAAGCTCAACGCAGGCATCGAACCCGGGCGGACCGCCGTCAGCATGTTTGCCTCGGCGCCGGTCATCAAGGATGGCAAGACCGTCGGCGTCGTCGATGTCGGCACCTCGCTCACGAACGACTATTTTGCGCCGTTGGCGCAATCGGTTGATGCCGCGGTTGCAGTCCATATCCTTCAGGACGGAAAATTCGTCCCTCAGGCCTCGACATTCGGCGACAAGACGATCCTTACTCAGGAGCAGTTGCAGGCGGCTTTCAACGGAGACCGCGTTCGTGTCCATGCCATTCGCGGCGACAAGGATTATGAAGTTGCCGCCATCCCCTTCGAAGATTTTTCCGGCCGCAAGATCGGCGTTTTCGAAATCGGCTCGGATGTGACGGAGATCGTCGAAGCGTCGCGGCAGGCGCTCTGGATGGCCGCGATCGGCGCCGTCGTCGTTTCGCTGATTTCGCTTGTCGGCTTCCTCGTCTTTGCGCGTTCGATTGCCGCGGTCATCAAGAAGACGACAACTACCATGGCGCGCCTGGCCGCAGGCGATCTCAACGTCGAGGTTCAGGGCCAGGCCCGGCCGGATGAGATCGGTGCAATGGCTCGTGCCGTCCAGGTCTTCAAGCAGAATGCGATCGAGCGGGTTCGCCTCGAACAGGAAGCAGAGACCAATCGCAGCATGAGCGAAAGGGAGCAGATCGAGCGCGAGGAGGAAAAGGCGAGGGACGCCGCCGACGTGCAGTTTGCCGTCGACAATCTCGCCGCCGGTCTCTCGAAGCTCGCCGAAGGCGACGTGTCCTACCGCATCGATCAGCCTTTCGTGGCAAGGCTCGACGGCGTCCGCAGCGATTTCAACAATTCCGCGGAGAAGCTGCAGTCGGCGCTGAACCGGGTGTCGCAGAATGCCCGCGGAATCGATTCCGGCGCAAACGAGATCAAATCGGCCGCCGACGATCTTGCCAAGCGCACGGAGCAGCAGGCAGCCGCACTCGAGGAAACGGCTGCGGCACTTGAGGAAATCACCACGACGGTGAAGGATTCAAGCAAGCGCGCCAAGGAAGTCGGTGAACTCGTCTCGCGGGCCAAGACGGGCGCCGAACAGTCGGGCGAAGTCGTCCGCCGCGCGGTTTCGGCCATGCAGCAGATCGAGAAGTCTTCGGGCGAGATCTCCAACATCATCGGCGTCATCGACGATATCGCCTTCCAGACCAACCTTCTGGCGCTGAACGCCGGTGTCGAAGCCGCGCGTGCCGGTGAAGCCGGCAAGGGCTTTGCGGTCGTCGCCCAGGAAGTGCGCGAACTGGCCCAGCGTTCGGCCAACGCCGCCAAGGAAATCAAGGCGCTGATCACCACGTCGAGCGAACAGGTCAATGCCGGCGTCGGCCTCGTCGGCGAAACCGGCAAGGCGCTGGAAACGATCGCCGCAGAGGTCCAGGAAATCAATCGCCACATAGTGGCGATCGTCGAAGCATCGCAGGAACAGTCTTCCGGCCTCGACCAGATCAACCTCGCCGTCAGTCAGATGGACCAGGATACGCAAAAGAACGCGGCGATGGTGGAAGAATCGACCGCCGCAAGCCACAATCTCGCGAAGGAAGTTGCTTCGCTCAACGAGTTGCTTGCCCAGTTCAAGCTCAGCGAGACGGGTCTTGCGCTACGTTCGGCCGCACCTCGTGCTGCCGCCCGCAGCGATGTACCGTCGCCGTCGCCGGTCCGCGCCCTCGGACGCAGGATCGCCTCGGCATTCTCAGGGAATGCGGCACTCGATACGAAGGACGGCAACTGGGAAGAGTTCTGAGGCTCGAACCGCTGAAGAAAGCGGTGCGGCCGCTATCGCCGCACCGCCTTTAGTGCCAAGTCTGCATTCGTCAGCCCGAAGCAACCGCTAGGCGAGCAGGAGGCGCTTCTCAGTCTTGACGTCGAAGAGATGCAGCTTGCTGAGATCCGGCATCATCCTGACGGTGTCGCCGGCCTGCAGGGAAAGCCGGTCCCGCACTGTGGCAACAAGCGGATCCGACCCAAACTTGGCGTTGATCTGGGTTTCGGCGCCTGTCGGTTCGATGACCGCAACTTCGGCGTTTACGCCGTCCTGGCTGATGATCAGGTGTTCCGGGCGGATGCCGTAGACTACCTCTGCGCCGCGTGCTATCGCCGCAGCCTCCGGCAGCGGCAGGCGCCCGCCGCCATCTGCGACAAATTCCAGCGGCCCGGACGCGCTGATCTTTCCCTTGATGACATTCATGCCCGGCGAACCGATGAAGCCGGCGACGAAGAGATTGGCAGGCCGATCGTAGAGATCGAGCGGCGAACCGATCTGCTCGACATAACCGTCGCGCATGACGACGATCCGGTCAGCCATGGTCATGGCTTCAATCTGATCGTGCGTCACATAGATGGTCGTGGTTTTCAGCCGCTGATGCAGCTGCTTGATCTCGGAGCGCATCTGCACACGCAACTTGGCATCGAGATTGGACAGAGGCTCGTCGAAGAGGAAGACCTGGGGCTGGCGGACGATGGCACGGCCCATTGCGACACGCTGGCGCTGACCGCCGGAGAGGTTTCTCGGATAACGGTCGAGCAGGTGTTCAAGGCCCAGGATCTCGGCCGCATCACGTACACGCGCCCTGATCTGCTCTTTCGGCGCTTTTGCCAGGCGCAGCGAAAAGCCCATATTCGCTTCCACCGTCATATGCGGATAAAGCGCATAGGACTGAAAGACCATGGCAATATCGCGCTCTTTCGGAGCGACGTCGTTGACGACCTTGTTTCCGATCGAGACGTTGCCGCCGGAGATTTCCTCGAGCCCTGCGATCATCCGCAGCAAGGTCGACTTGCCGCAGCCGGAAGGGCCGACGAGGATCACGAACTCTCCGTCGCGGATGTCGATATCGACCCCGTGCAGCACTTCGAAGTGACCATAGCTCTTGCGGACATTTGCCACATTTACGGACGCCATAACTGCCTCCGGCTGAAAAACTGATTTCGGATCTGTTGCCGCTCTGAAAGAGCGACATGCTGCGCCTCTCTCATCGAAGTGCGGTAGCGGCGGCGTAGGGGGCCAGGGCCGCGTCAACGGCGGCAAGGCAAAGATCGCGGGCTTTTGCCGCGACGCGTTTCTCGACAACGTCCGGATAGAGGTGGGCGAGATACTGGCTGACCAGCGTTTCCGGAATCGTGCCGGGCAGCCGGGCAAGCAGTTGGTCGACTGCCTGTGTTGCCCGCGCATCGGGCCAGTAGTAGCGGATGCGGTCGCTATAGCTGAAATGTCGCTGCAGGCGCTGTTCCCTGCTCGTGCCGCTGTAATGACCGGCCCAGTGGTCGGGTTGAGCGAGCATGATCTCTTCCATGGTCGCCGCCAGTCTGCCGGCTCCCTTGTCTCCGGAGAGTATGTCTGCGATCGCGTCGAGGCCGTAGAGCGCTTCCCGCAACGCAAAGGTCAGGCCGGGGCCGACTTTAAGGATTGCAAACCCGCCATCGACCAGCGCCGCAAGCGAGCCTGCCGGCTGATAGTCGGTGGAATGGGCTTCGAAGAGCAGTCCCTTCATCTCGTCGAGCGCGGAGATCAGATCCCGTGTGCGCTCGGGTTGGTAGAGCGCGATATTGGCATTGCCGAATTCCACGCCCGGCTGAACGACGATGGCGATGACGCGCTCCAGCGCAGCATCGACGCCGGCCTCCGCAAAGGCTCGCCGGTGAATATCAAACGTCCGCAACGCGGCTTCCCGATGCGTGATCTCCAGCTCGTCCAGTGCATGCGTCGCGCCGCCGGGTGGGGGCACTTCCGTGCCGATGACATAGACCGGCAGACGACGACCGCTGCGGCCGGCCGCCGCCTCGGCGGCTCGCGCCAGACGTGCCGCCCTTGCGGCGGTCAGTTCGTCGGCAAGGGCAACCGGTTCGCCGGCACAGCCCATCGACGTGTCGAGATGCAGCTTTTCGAAGCCGGCCTCGACATAGGCCATCACCATGGCCTCAGCGCGCGCCATCGCGTCCTCGGCAGCAAGTTTTCGCCACGGGTTCGGGCCAAGATGATCGCCGCCGAGAATGATGCGGCCGACGGGAAAACCGATGCCTGCGGCGATACGTTCGATGAAGCTCCGGAAATCCGCCGGCGTCATGCCGGTATAGCCACCTTCCTGATTGACCTGGTTGCAGGTCGCCTCGATCAGGGCAGCCTCGTCCTGCCGGGCCGCGCGCCGCAAAGCCGCCTCGATGACCAGCGGATGGGCGGAGCATACCGATGTAATGCCGCGTGGCAGAGGCAGGCCTCTCCCGCCGAAAAGCTTTGCCAGGGCGATCCGGCGGTTCTGATCGATGGCCGCGCTCATACCAGTGTCACGACCTTGGTGAGATGACGCGGCGAGACGGTGTCGATCTGCCGCGACTGCGCGGCGCGTTCGCCGAGGATCTGCAGTGCCGGCAGGACGACGAGACCGGCGAGCGACAGATCGACATCAACAGGAAGCTCCAGATCACCGGGGCCGCCGAAGCCGATGACCACGGCGCCTTTTTCCCGCAATTCGCCGACGAGCTTGGCCTCCGCCTGTCTCTGGTCCGAGCTGTAGAGCATGATCGCGGCCGTCTTTTCGTCGACGAGGCTGATCGGGCCGTGGCGGTATTCGAGCGGATGGAAGGCCTGCGTCATGAGCTGGCTCATTTCCATCAGCTTGAGGGCACCTTCGAGCGCGACGCCGAACAGCGGGCCGCCGCCCAGAAAGACGAAGTGCGAACGATCCTTGATAATATCGGGCAGGGCATCGTCGAGCGCATTTGCGAGCTGACGTGCCGATGCGACGACCGAGGCTGGCACGATCTGGCCGATCAGTTGCAGGCTGAGCAGAACCATAAGGCTTGCCGAAACCGTCATGACGATGCCTTCCTCAGGATGGGTCGGCGAGCAGATCAGCTGGTCGCAATTCTTCGCCAGCGCGCTTTCCGGCTCGACCGTTACGGCAGTCACGAAGGCTCCCGCCGCACGGCTTGCCTTTGCGGAGGCGACCGTCTCGGTGGTTTCCCCGCTGCGGGAGAGCGCCACCACATGGGTCTTCCGCCATTCCGGCCAGAAACAGGAGGGCCGGTTCAGCCATTCCGCGCCGGGAACCGCGATCGCCTTGCGCTTCAGGCTGTTGGCGTAGGCGGCCAGAGACAAAGCGAGGTTGAAGGAGGTGCCGCAGCCGACGAAGACGAGGAGATCGTCCACCTTGCCGCTTGCCGCATTCGAGCCGATCGCTTTTTCCCAATAGGGGAACTGCTCGAAGATTACCTTTTCGGTCGTGTTCATGATGTCTCCGATTATTTGACCGAACCAGCCAGCAGGCCGCTGACGAGGTATCGGTTGAGGAAGATGACGACCAGGGCGGGGATGACGATCGCGATCGATCCGCTTGCCGTGATCAGTCCGTAGTCGATGAAATTCTTGGTGACGAATTCCGGGATGAGGACCGTCAGGGGTTTCGTCGCCTGCGGCGAGAAGATGAGGGGAACGAGGTATTGGCCCCAGGCTCCCAGGAAGGTGAGGATGGCGGCTGCCGTCAGACCCGGTCCTGCCAGCGGCAGCACGATGTTGAAGAAGATGAAGAGGCGTCCTGCGCCGTCCAGCTGCGCGGCCTCTTCAAGCGCGATCGGAAGCTGCTCGAAAACGCTGCGCAACAGCCAGAGCGAGAGCGGCAGATAGGCCGAGACATAGATCAGCGAAACGCCGGTATAGGTATCGACGAGGCGCATCTTGATCATGATCTGATAGAGCGGGATCAGCACCGCATAGGCCGGGATGGCAAGCGTTGCGACGACTGCCGCAAACAGGATGTGCCGACCGGGAAAACGCATCCGGGTGAAGGCATAGGCGCCGAGCGCCGAGATCGCCACGCAGAGCAGCGTGGCGGCCGCAGAGGTGATCACGCTGTTGAGCAGCGCAGCGCGGAACTGCTTCCAGACCTCCACCCCGCCGATCCGGTCGATGTCGATGCCGAGCAGGCGAGAATAGTGGTCGAGCGTGAAATGCTGCGGGAAGAAGTGGATCGGCCGCGTCGAAAAATCCTCCGTCGGCGTCACCGAGCTTGCGAGCGTCCAATAGATCGGTCCGAGCGACCAGACCAGCAGCACGGCAATACCGGCCCATATCATCAGGCGATAGAGAATGGTTGGTTTCATCAGTCGAACCGTGTGTTGCGATAGACGCGAAGGACGTAGACGAGCGACACCAGCAGCGACACCAGGGTGATGACCACCGAAAGGGCCATGCCGTAGGAGAAGCGGAGGTTCTGGAACGTCTCGAGATAGATCTGCACGAGGATCGGCCGCGTTTCGAGGCTCGATCCGGCAAGCACCCAGGCCTCGTCGAAGAGGTTGAAGGCATTGACCGTCGCGTTCGTCATGGCAACGGCAATGGCGCTGCGCACGAGCGGAAGCGTGACCAGACTGAACATCTGCACGCGCGTTGCGCCGTCGATGCGGGCCGCCTCATAGAGGTGGGCCGGGATGCTCTGCATGGCGGCGAGCACGATGACGATGGTCAGCGGCATCATGCGCCAGACGTGCACGACGGTTACAGCGATGATCGCGCTCGTTCGGTCGTTGAACCAGACGTGATTTTCGAAAGGCAGGCCCATGGCGACGAGGATGCCGTTCAGCAGGCCCGCGCCTGGCTGATAGATCCACAGCCAGATGACGGAATTGACGACGCCGGGAAGTGCCCAGGGCAGGATGACGGCTGCAAGCACCCATTGCCGCCCGACCTTCACCTGGTTGATGAGGGCTGCGGCAAGCACGCCGAAGACGGTTTCGGCAACGACGGCGAGGACGACATAGACGAGCGTGTTCGCCCAGGTCGATGCCAGTTGTCCGTCGGACAGCATGCGCGCGTAGTTCTCCAGTCCGACAAAGGGGGTTCCCGCCTGCATCGGATTGACCCGATGCAGCGAGTCCCAGACCGTCCGGCCCATCGGATAGAAGACCAGTGTCGCCATGGTGAGAAGGATCGGCAGCACCAGCAGCAGTCCGAGCATGGTGTCGGCGTTGAGGCCGACACTCCGCTTGGCTGCGACACCTTCGGCGGTGACTGTTGTCATTGCGCCATAGCCTGCTTGGCGGCGTCGGCGATGGCCTGCATGGCCTGGTCGACAGTCATCTGATCCTTTGCCGCGCTATTGATCGCCGTGTTCACCGCGCTCGAAAACTGCGGATACCATGGCGGCGTTCCCTGCTGGAACAGCGGCTCGACGGTCTTGGACTGCGCGACCAGCGTGTCGCCGCTTGTCAGCTTGCCTTCCTTATTGAGCTCGGAGAGGGCGGAGGTGCGCGTCGGCAGGAAGCCGTTTGCCGCATTCTTCTTCTGGAATTCGCGGCTGGTGAACCATTTGACGAAGGCGACCGCCGCTTCCTTGTTCTGCGAGACGTTCGGAATGGCGAGCGCTTCCGGAAGACCGAAGCTGCGGGTCTGGCCGCTTTCGGTCGGAACGAGGATCGCCTCCACCTGGCCGGCAACCTTGGACTGTTTCGGATCGTTCATCTGGCCCAATCGGCCGGGCTCACCGGAGATCATGATGCTGGTCAGGCCCTGGGCAAACATGCTCTCGTTGATCTGGCTGTCCTTGAGACCCGTGGAGGCCGGATCGACCAGGCCGTCTTTCAAGAGCTGCAGTTCGAAGGCGAGCGCCTTGTAGCCGGCTGAATCGGGCGTGAGGAAAAGCGGCTTGAAATCCTTGTCGAAGAGTTCGCCGCCGAAGGCCTTGGTCAGCAGATACCAGCTGGTGGAGGCGCCCTCGGTCGCCGAGAGCGGCAGGCCGATCGGATAGGTGGCAATGCCCTTGTCCTTGATCTTCTTGGCGGCAGCGACCAAAGCGTCGAGCGTCTTCGGCATTTCGGCGACACCGGCATCCGTGAAATGCTTCTTGTTGACCAGCATGACGCGGAAGTCGTTCGTATACGGTACGCCGAGCAGCTGGCCGTCCACGGTGAAGATCTTGGCGACGCCGATGTCGGCGACCGTGTCCTTGTCGATCACGTCGTTCAGCGGCATGTACCAGCCGGCTGCGCTGAACTGCCCTGTCCAGGACCAGTCGAATTCCGTCACATCGGCGGGCGCCGTGCCGGCGACCAGCGCCGTTACCAGTTTCGGGCGGATGTCGTCCCAGGAGAGGGTCTGGAGATCGACATGAATGCCGGTCTCGGCTTCAAAATCGGCCGCAACGGTGGCGCCCTGCGGCGAGGGCATCAGCACCGTGATCGACTGGCCGGCAAGCGGCTTGGCGTCGTCTGCCATGGCAGGCAGGGCAACCGTAAGGGCAGCTGAGGCAAGCAAAGGCAATATGAAATTACGCATGTTCCCATCCTTCGTTATCATTGACACTCATTGTCTTGATCGCGCGATCACGGCTTGCGCCGCGACCGCGATTTGCCCGAACCAGCGCTCGTTCAGGGGCCAGCCGAGAAGTTGGGCGGCGGCCAGAAGCGCGCCGCCAATGGGAGGAAGTACCGGCGAAACCGCCGGTCGGCCGATCCGCCTCTCGACGGCATCAAGCAGCAGGCGGCTGGAAAAAGTACCGCCCGCATAGGTCCAATCGGTGCCGGCCTCGCAATGGCCTGATATCGCCCGATGGTGCTTGGCGAGTTCGTCGGCCGCCCTTTCGATCAGACCGATCGCTGCCTCGTCACCCTGGCTCGCCACCTGGTCGACAAGAACGGAGAGCGCGGCAATACCCGCGCGTGGCCGTGCGAGCCCGCTGATCCAGCTGCCGAGTGCGTTCATCGGATCGGAGATGTCGAGTTGCAGGTGGTCGTAGGCGGCCTTCGCCAGCGCGGTCGGCCCGGCGCGTCCGTCCAGGCTCTGGCTGATGAGATGCAGCGCCTGCCGGCCGATCCAGTAGCTGCTGCCCTCGTCGCCGACCACATCGCCCCAGCCGCCCGCGCGTGCGGAGATTCCCGCGCCGTTGCGCGCCCAGGACATGGAGCCGGTTCCCGACAGGACGAGAATGCCCGGCCGACCGGCAAAGGCGCCAAGGTGGGCGGCATCGACGTCATTCAGCACGATCTTTGGGATATCCGGAAAGGCTTCGTCGATGCACTGTTTCTGCAGGGCGGAGAGATGCGCGACTTCGCCATAAGCGGGCAGGGCGGCACCGAGGGCAGCCAGTCCCGCCTCATTGCGGAAGGGGGCGATATGCCGCTCCAGCTCGCGACGCCAGTCCGGATTGTCCATTGGATTGACGCCACCGCCAAGCGCGGTCCGCAGGATCTCGCCCTCCCTGTCGGCCAGAGTGACAAGCACCTTGCTGCCGCCACCATCGATGCCGAGGATCAGCTCGCCGCTCATTCCTTTGCTCCGAGCTGGGCATAGGTCGTATCGACGCCGAAAGTGGCGAGTTCGGCGCGCCAGTGCGGCGTCAGGCCCTTGTCAGTGATCAGCTTCGCGGCGTTGAGCGGCGCGACCTTGTAAGTCGCCATCGTTCCGAATTTGGAGGAATCGGCGAGAACATAACCGTTGGCCGAGCGGGAGAGCATGCGCCGGTTCAGGCTGGCTTCAGCGCTGTCCACGCTGTAGATCGCTCCGTCCGGGCTGATGGCGCTAGCGCCGAGAAACAGCTGGTCGAACCAGATCGTCTCCAGCATCGCCTCGGCCTGCGGGCCGACGAGCGAGGCGTTTTCGCTGCGCAACTGCCCGCCGAGCAACACGACCTCGAGATGCGGAATGTTGAGAAATTCCTGTGCGACGATCAGGCCATTCGTGAAGATGCGCAGCGGCATCGGATTGATGCGGATCAGCCGCGCAAGTTGAAGGACGGTCGTGCCGGCATCGAGGAAAATCGCCGTTCGCGGCTGAAGCCTCTCGTAGGCCGCATTGGCGATTGCCCGCTTGGCCGAGAGATGACGCTTCTCCCGCTCCTGAAAGGCAAGTTCGACCGAAGAGCCCTCGGCAATGCGGGCGCCGCCGTGCACGCGGTCGATGGCGCCATCCTGTTCCAGGATCTGCAGATCGCGGCGTACTGTCGCCAGCGAAGCGCCGACGGCATCGGCCAGGTCCTGGATGGTCGAAAAGCCGTTCGCATAGAGATGGCTTCTGATGGCATCGAGCCGGTCCGTCTTTACGCCGCCACTCTGGTTCATCGGCTGTTCCCTGCTGCGGTTTTGCTTGTTGCGTCAACGTTCCCACCCAATACGATCAATGTCAATCATGATTTTGATCGTTTATGATCTTTTTGAGGCTGTCGGCCGAAGCGTGAAAGGGAACGCGAAAAACGCGCCGTAATGGAATACGGCACGCTTTCTCGTCGGTCCTATCGGAGCGGCTTGGCCGCCGGCCAGAGCTCAGTGGTACTTGGGCAGAAGGTTTCCGTGCGCTTCGATCAGGTCGTCGACCATGCTCCAGATTTCGTCTGGCGACAGTTCGGCCGACGTATGCGGATCGAGCAGGGCCGCCTGATAAATGCGGTCACGTCTTCCCGTCAGAGCCGCTTCCACTGTCAGTTCCTGGACCGAGATGCTGAGCTTCATGACAGCGGCAAGCTGTGACGGGATCCTGCCGATACGGGTCGGTTGAATACCGTTCCTGTCCACATGGCAGGGCACTTCGACGATACATTCGGCCGGCAGGTTCTCGATCAGGCCGTGATTGGGAACGTTGCCGTAGACCAGCGCCGGATTACCCGTCACTGCGGCGTTGATGATGCCGGCCGCGTATTCATTGCTGCGGCAGACCTCGATCGGCCTGTCACCTTCGAGATCGCGGCGCAGTGCATGCCATTCGGAGATCTGCCTTTCGCATCGGCTGATATATTCGTCGAGCGGGATGTTGAGCTTGTCGATGAGCTCGGGGCGGCGGTCCTTTATGTACCAGGACGTGTATTCGGAGAAATGCTCGCTGGATTCCGTTACGAAATGGCCGAGACGCTTCAGCACGTCGAAGCGTACGCGGTCGTCGGACGGTACGCGACCCTCGCCGGCCAGGGTTTTCAGGCGGGGATAAAGATCCTCTCGCCGCCCATCGGCATGCAGCTTCTCGTATTTCAGGAAGAAGGCGACATGGTTGATGCCTGCAGAGATGTAGTTGATGTCGGCAATGTCTTCGCCAAGGCAGGAAGCCAGATGGGCGGCCGTGTGCTGGACGCTGTGGCAAAGGCCGACCGTGCGAATGCTGGGCGCCAGTTCCTTGATCGCCCAGCAATTGATCGCCATTGGGTTTACATATTGCATCAGCAATGCGTCCGGGCAGACTTCCTCCATATCGCGGCAGATCGCCTGCAGCACGGGGATGGTGCGCAGCCCGCGGAAAATGCCGCCGATGCCGAGCGTGTCGGCAATCGTCTGTCGCAGCCCGTATCTTTTCGGCACGTCGAAATCCGTTACCGTGGCAGGCCTGTAGCCCCCGACCTGCATCATCAGGATAACGAAATCCGACCCGCGCAGCGCCTCGCGACGATCAAGGGTCGCTTCGATCTTCACCTTTCGCAGATTGAGCGCCTCGCAGATACGCCTCGCGACGATCTCCGACGTCTTCAGCCGTTCCGGATCGATATCGAACAGGCTGATCACATAGTCGCTGCCCGAGGGCGTTGAGAGCACATCCCCCAGAATATTCTGCGCAAAAACGGTGCTGCCCGCACCCACGAGACAAATCTTCGGCATTTTGGTCTCCGGCCAGTCGATGTTGCCATAGTGGTGCCTCTTCCAATCGAGAATTTCTTCCTGATATTGGCGCAAGTGTTCCCGGATCGAAGCGGAGCGGAAGTATGGTGGATCATTTCGACGAAAGCAGTGAGTGGAAGGGATCGCCACGCGACTTCCTGATCGAACGCCATACGGCAGATGCCATGAGTGCTGCACACTGGCACGACCATGTCGAAATCAACCTGCTTCTCGACGGCGCCATGACCTATCTCTTCAACGGCCGTCAGGAGCGGGTCGAGGCAGGACGGCTCGTCTTGTTCTGGGCCGCCATCCCGCACCAGACGATTTTGGTGACACCGGAGGCCCCGCTTATCTGCATCTATCTTCCGCTCGTCGATTTTCTCGCGCTCGCCATCGACAAGAAGGCTAGGCAGGCGATCATGCAGGGTGCCTTCTTGGCCGAACCTCACTGCCGCGAGACGACCTCGTCAATTGTTTCTGCATGGGTCGAGGAATGGGGCGGGGGCGATCCCCTGAGGCGCCAGCTGATTGCCGACGAGGCCAAGCTCATGGTGCGTCGGCTCGTCCTCGATCACGCCGATGATCAAGGCCCGTCGGTCGCGGCCGCCGCGACACCCGTAAGCCCCGCCATCCGCCATTCGGAAACACTGACCGACCTCATCAACCGACATTTTTCGGAGCCGCTCAGCCTGGCGGATCTCGGCCGGCGCGCCAATCTGCATCCGACCACCGCCAACCGGGCATTTCGCGATGTGCTCGGCATTTCCGTCATGGAATATCTGACGCGCTATCGTCTTGCGAGAGCGATGCAGCGGCTGGCTGAGACAGAGGATTCGATCCTGGAAATCGCCCTCGACTGTGGTTTCGGTTCCAGCAGCCGTTTCTACGATATCTTCAAACAGCGAACCGGCACGACACCCCGGCAGTTTCGTCTGTCGCTCGTCAGGCCGTGACGCCTGTCCGGTCCGGACGAGGAGAACGACCGATAGATTCAAGCGCAAACAGGCTATCGAATCTTTCCGCGGGCGCGTTAATGTCCGCAGACGATCCATGCGAACGGATTGAGGGCCATGACGAGCGACAGTAGAAGTTCCACCGGCGACCTGGTGCCCCTGGCGGCGATCGCGGATTTCTGCCGAAAGGCCTTCCTCGCCGCCGGCGCTGACCGGGAGACTGCGGATGCGGCGACACGAGGGATGCTGCATGGTACGCGCTACGGCATCGACAGCCACGGTGTCCGCCTCCTGCCGCATTATGTGAAGGGATTGACCGAGGGGCGTCTCAACCCGCGCCCACGTCTTGCCCTGGCAAACAGTTTCGGCGCCGTTGCTTCACTCGATGCGGACAATGGGCATGGTGCGCTTGCGACCTACACGGCGATGGACCATGCAACGCGCCTTGCCGGTGAATTCGGCATCGGTGCGGTCGCCATCCGCAATTCCTCGCATTTCGGCCCGGCGGGCGCTTATGCGATCGATGCGGCCGATCGCGGCTTCATCGGCTTTGCCTTCTGCAATTCCGACAGTTTCGTGCGCCTGCACGGTGGCGCCATGCGCTTTCATGGCACCAATCCGATTGCCTGCGCCGTGCCCGTCAGGGGCGATAACCCCTGGCTCTTCGACATGGCGACGAGTGCCGTGCCTTACAACCGCGTCCAGCTTTACCGCAGCCTCGGCCGACAACTCCCGGAAGGGGTGGCCTCCGACGAACGGGGCTACGATACGACCGATCCCGGCGTGGCCGACATGCTGGCCCCGCTCGGCGGCGAGTTCGGCTTCAAGGGTGCGGGGCTTGCCGGCATTGCGGAGATCCTCAGTGCCGTCCTCACGGGCATGAAGCTGAGTTTCGACATTGCGCCGATGCCCGGCCCGGATTTTTCGACCCCGCGTGGATTGGGCGCTTTCGTCATCGCGCTCAATCCCGCCGCCTTCCTCGACGTCGAGACCTTCGATGCCGCCATGAAGCGCTATGTCGAAACTTTGAGGACATCGCCGGCGCGCGAGGGTTTCAAGGTGATGGCGCCCGGCGATCGGGAATGGGCCGTGGCCGCGGAGCGGGAAAAACATGGCGTCACCCTGGACCCGGCAACAGTCGACGCGTTCAGAACGCTTTCCACCACTTATCGGCTGGTGAGCCCGGCCTGACCGTTTGCGGCGGATTGACGCATACCTTTCCCGATGATAGCTTCGGATCAATTGGTCAGGCCAGTTGACCAGTTGTGCGCGTGAGGAGAAGCGCGCCGGGGAGGCCACAATGTTTTCGGCAGTGGAATCACGCCGCCTCTACAGGCAGGTGGCGGACCAGATTCGTCTGATGATCATCCGGGGCGAACTCGCCGTCGGCCAGAGGCTGCCGGCCGAGCGCGAGCTTGCGGAGCAGCTCTCGGTTTCGCGCCCCACGCTGCGCGAGGCGTTGATCGTGCTGGAAGTCGAGGGCTACATCAATATCCGTATGGGCTCCGGCATCTATGTCACGCGCAAGCAGCCGGCCGAAGCGACCGGCAGCGAGCGTGAACCGGCGGAAGGCCCTTTCGAACTGCTGCAGGCGCGCGCCATCATCGAATGCGCGATATCGGAGGAAGCCGCAAAAAACGCCCGCCCGGAAGACATCGCCATTCTCGACGAGGCGTTGAGTGCGATGAGCGGCGTGGTGGAGGATGCGCGCGCCGTGCTTGTCGCCGACCGGGCCTTTCATACCGGCATCGCCGCGATCGTCGGCAACGCGACCCTGATCCGCGTCACCGGCGAAATGTTCGACATGCGCATGACGCCTTATTTCGAGAAGCTTGCCAGCCATTTCGAAGGGCCGGTGTCGTGGCGCAGCGCGCTGGAAGAGCACCGTGCCATCCGCGACGCGATCGCCGCCGGCGATGCGGCAGGGGCGAAGGCGGCCATGCGCACGCATCTTGCGAATTCTCAGAAGAGGTTTTCCGAAAGCTTCGGGGAGGAGTTTTCGGGCGAGGAGGGGCGTGGCCATACGGCCGGGCCCAAGAAGGGAAAAGCAGCCATTTAACCGGAGCTCAGGAGGAGAGAGCGATGAAGCTGAAACTGACGACGATACTGTGCACAGCCGCCGCAATCATGGCGACGACGGCGGTCGCACATGCGCAGACCGTGCTGAAATGGGCGCATGTCTACGAGACCTCGGAACCCTTCCACACGGATTCCGTCTGGGCCGCGGAAGAGATCAACAAGCGCACCAACGGCCGCTACAAGATCGAGGTTTATCCGGCCTCGCAGCTCGGCAAGGAAGCCGATATCAATCAGGGTCTCAAGCTCGGGACGGTCGATATCATCATTTCCGGATCGAGCTTTGCCGCCCGCGACTACAAGCCGATCGGCGTGACCTATTTCCCCTATATCTTCCGCAACCCGGAACATCTGATCGCCTATACCAAGAGTGACGTCTTCAAGCGCCTCGCCAAGGGTTACGAGGACAAGACCGGCAACCATATCGCCGCCGTCAGCTACTATGGCACGCGCCATACGACGGCCAACAAGCCGATCGCCAAATGCGCCGACATGCAGGGGCTGAAGATCCGCGTGCCCGACGTTCCGGCCTATCTCGCCATGCCGCGGGCCTGCGGCGCCAACACCACGCCGATCGCCTTTGCCGAGGTCTATCTCGCGCTTCAGAACGGCACGGTCGAGGCCCAGGAGAACCCGCTGACGACGATCGAGGCGAAGAAGTTCTACGAAGTTCAGAAGAACATCATCCTCACGGGCCATATCGTCGATCATCTGAATACGGTCATCTCGAAGACGCTCTGGTCGAGCCTTTCGGACGAGGACAAGAAGATCTTCGGCGAAGTCATGCAGGAGGCCGCCGAGCGCACGACCAAGACCATCGAAGGCAAGGAAAACAGCCTGATCACGACCTTCAAGGAGAAGGGCCTCAGCGTCACCGAGGTGGACAAGGCCGATTTCGAAAAGACCGTCGCGGAAAAGGTCAAGTTCGAAGACTTCGGCTACGAAAAGGCCGATTGGGAAGCGATCCGCGCGATCCAGTAAGAGCCCGAGGGCGTGCCGGCGCGCGGCGCGCCCTCATTTCCCAACCGGAACAAGGCCGATCATGTCGCAAGAAATTCACACGCCAATCACTGCCGAGGAGATCGGCCACGAGTTCGAGGGACATGCGCCCACCGCCAATGTCTCCGATTACGCCATCGAGGACTGGATCACGCTGATCGTCTTCTGGCTGATGGCAGGCTGCGTCTTCCTGCAGTTCTTCACCCGTTATGTTCTGAACAACAGCTATGCCTGGACCGAAGAGATCGCCGTCAACTGCCTGATCGGCGTCGTCTTCCTGGGCGCCGTCATGTGCGTGCGCACGTCGCGCCATATCCAGGTGGATGTCTTCTATCACTACATGCCGGCAGGTCTTGCGCGTATTCTCGCGACCTTCGTGGATATTGTCCGCATCGGCTTCTTCGCCTACGGCTGCTATCTGATGTGGCGTTACGTGCAAATCGTCGCCGACGAACAGATGGTCACCGTCGACCTGCCGCGCAACATCGTCTTCTATAGCGTGCTTGCTGCCTTCGTTCTGATGCTGATCCGCGCGGTGATCGTCTTCATCGCCAATGTTCGCCGCGGCTATTCCGTCCTGGAACGCCCCGAAGAATTCCACGCTGTCGAAGGATGATCTGATGCTGCTCCTGCTTGGCTCGTTTCTGCTGCTGATGCTGATCGGCGTGCCCGTCGCAATCTCGATGGCCGTCGCATCGGTTCTCTATATCGTCCTCTACGGCGTTGCGCCTGACATCATCGTCGCCCAGCGCATGATCGCGGGTGTCGAGAGCTTCCCGCTGCTCGCCGTTCCCTTCTTCATCCTCGCCGGCAACCTCATGAATTCGGCGGGTGTCACCGGCCGTATCTATTCCTTCGCCGTCGCGCTCGTCGGCTGGATGAAGGGCGGCCTCGCGCAGGTCAACATTATCGGCTCGGTCATCTTCTCCGGCATGTCCGGTACGGCACTTGCCGATGCGGCCGGTATCGGCACGATCGAAATCAAGGCGATGAAGGATCACGGTTATCCGGTCGAGGCTGCCGTCGGGGTGACGGCGGCGTCCGCCACGCTCGGCCCGATCTTCCCGCCATCCTTGCCCTTCGTGATCTACGGCATGATGGCGAATGTCTCGATCGGCGCCCTCTTCATGGCCGGCATCCTGCCGGGCGTCGTCATGACGCTGCTGATGATGATCACCGTCGCGGCCTTCGCCTATGCGAAACGGTGGGGCTCCGATGCGCCGTTCGATATCAGACAACTCCTTTCGGCGGGACTGGAGATCGTCGTTGTACTGCTGGTGCCGCTCGCGATCTACCTGATGATGCGATCGGGATTGTCGATGAACGCGGCGGCGGGCATTGCTCTTGTCGTGCTTCTGGCACTCGACTGGTATTTCCGCTTTTCTGCCGTCATGGCGCTGATGACGCCGGTCATCCTGATCGGCGGCATGACGATGGGCTGGTTCACGCCGACGGAAGCGGCCGTCGCCGCCGTTCTCTGGTCGCTGTTCCTCGGCTTGGTGCGCTATCGCACGATGACGCTTTCGACGCTTGCCAAGGCGAGCTTCGACACGATCGAGACGACGGCTTCCGTTCTCTTCATCGTCACGGCGGCTTCGGTCTTCGCGTGGCTGCTGACGGTGAGCCAGGCGGCACAGCTTCTGTCCGACGCGATCCTGTCGATCACCGACAACAAGTGGGTGTTCCTGATCCTCGTGAACCTGCTGATGCTCTTCGTCGGCTGCTTCCTCGATACGATCGCGGCCATCACGATCCTCGTGCCGATCCTTCTGCCGATCGTTGCGAAATTCGGCATCGATCCGGTGCAGTTCGGCCTGATCATGACGCTGAACCTGATGATCGGCCTGCTTCATCCGCCGCTCGGCATGGTGCTTTTCGTGCTGTCGCGGGTGGCGAAACTATCGGTGGAGCGCACGACGATGGCGATCCTGCCCTGGCTTGCGCCGCTGTTCATCGCCTTGATCCTGATCACCTTCGTCCCCTCGGTATCGCTGTGGCTGCCGCAGCAGCTTGGGCTTCTGAAATAGGAGGATGCAATGCAGACGCGTCTGGCACGGCTTTATGCAAAGGGCGATCTGAGGATCGAGACCGCTCCGGTTGCCGCACCCGGTCCAGGCGAGGTGCTGCTGAAGATGGCGGCCGCAGGTATCTGCGGCTCCGACCTGCATTATTACCAGGATGGCGGTTTCGGACCGGTCCGGGTTCGCGAACCGATGATACCCGGCCACGAAGCGTCGGGAACGGTGGAATTGGCCGGCGAGGGGGTGGACCTGAAGGTCGGCACCCTCGTTGCGGTCAATCCGAGCCAGCCCTGCGGAACCTGCGAATATTGCAGCAGCGGGCTGCCGATCCATTGCCTGGAAATGCGCTTCATGGGAAGCGCGATGCGCCTGCCGCACGAGCAGGGGATGTTCCGTGAATGGCTGGTCGTGCCGGCCGGACAATGTTTTGAAGTCGCTGCCTCGACCACGCCGGCGGAAGCGGCCTGCAGCGAACCTCTGTCCGTCTGCCTGCATGCCGCATCGCGCGCGCCCGGCATTGCCGGCAAGAAAGTCCTGGTGACGGGGGCCGGACCGATCGGCTCGCTGATGGTTGCGGTCGCCAGCTATTATCAGGCAAGCGAAATCGTCGTCACCGACCTTGCCGATGCGGCGCTCGCGCGGGCCAATGCCATGGGCGCCAGCCGCACGATCAATGTGACGCGGGATGCGGCCGCTCTTGCCGAGTTCCAGACGGGAAAGGGCCATTTCGATCTCGTCTTCGAATGTTCTGCTGCCGCTCCGGCCATTCACAGCGCGATTGCGGCGGTCCGGCCGCGCGGCACCATTGTCCAGGTCGGCGTCTCAGGCGATGTGCCGGTGCCTCTCAATGCCATCGTCGGCAAGGAGCTTCACATCCACGGCACTCAGCGCTTTCACGAGGAATTCGGTGTCGCCGTCGATCTCATTTCGCGCGGGAGCATCGATGTGCGGCCGATCATCAGCCACAGCCTGCCGCTCGAAGAGGCCTCTTCGGCCTTCGACATCGCCGGCGACCGTTCGCTGGCATGCAAGGTCCAGCTGACCTTCCCGTGAGGCTGAACGGCGGTCCTGAGCGCGCCGGCCGGCAAGGCGCTGTTGGTGTTGAGTTGATGGTCGCCACGGGCTATCACCACGGACAACACATTTCCGGTTCAGAGAGACGCATCTGACAATGACCCCTTCATACCTGGTTACGCATTCCGGCGGCTTCCACGCGGATGAGCTGCTTTCGAGCGTCGTCCTGACCCGCCTGTTCCCCGAGGCAAGGATCGTTCGCAGCCGGAACGCCGAATGGACCACCCCCGGTGCCGACCGCATCATCTATGATGTCGGCGGGCTTTATGATCCCGCCGCCGGTATTTTCGATCACCATCAGCGCGGTGCGCCCGTGCGCGAGGATGGAAGGCCCTACAGTTCCTTCGGCCTGATCTGGAAACATTACGGGGCCGGTTATCTCGCAGAACTGGGCGTGCCGGAGAGGCATATTTCCGCGGTACACGCCGCGTTCGATGCCAAGTTCGTCCTGCCGGTCGATCTGACCGACAATGGAGCGCTTGATCCCTCCATCGTGGGCGAACTGGGCGGCCTGACGCTGCCCGCTCTCCTGGAAACCCTGAAGCCGGTTTTCGACGCCAAGGATCCCGATGCCGACGACCGGGCGTTCCATGCCGCCCTTTCGATCGCACGAAGCTTCGTGGAGGCCGGCATCGCAACGCAGGATGCCAAGCTGCGCGCCGAAGCCCTTGTTCTCAAAGCGATCGGCGAGGCGGGTCAGCAGCGCGTCCTCGAGCTGCCGATGGGCATGCCCTTCCGGGCGGCGATCGTCAGGGCGAAGGCCGATCATCTGCTCTTCGTCGTTCACCCCCGGGAAAACGACTGGTGCCTGACGGGCATTCGCCGTGCTGACGAGGGTTTCGAGCTACGCGCCGATCTGCCGGAGGCCTGGGCAGGACTGACCGGCCGGGAACTCGAGCGCGCCTGCGGCGTAGAGGGAGCCACTTTCTGCCACAAGGGGCGCTTCGTCGCGGCCGCAAAGACCCGAGAGGCAGCCCTTGCGATGGCGCAAATTGCCGTAGAGCAGGCGCATCCGCTTGCCGGCTAACGCTCTCCTCAAACTTCCATGACGTCTTCGAACGCTTCCGGGAAATTCTGGCGCGCCAGCTTTTCGTTGATGACAAGCATCGCCTCATAAGACATCGGATCGAAATCCTTGTCGGCAGCCACGACTTCGCGTCCGAAGAGCAGGTTGAGCCGAGCCGCGTCCAGATTGCCGCGCTCGAAGGGCTCCGCGCCGAAATGATGCCAGAGCGCATGCAGGAAGGCTGCGTCGACCCTGTGTTCTGCCGTACCGGGCCGGGCGCGGCGGGGCAGAGCCTTGATCGGTGTCACCCCCCTCGGATTGGCGCGGCGGATGGTGAACTGGATGCCGCTTCCCGGCATTCCCGACGGAAAGCCGCGATGTTTCGTCATATCGGGAAGATTGGCCATGGCCGGCTCTCCTTCGTAGTGATCCCGCCGCAAGGCCGGGTTTCAGGTCGCCACACGAATGGCGATGTAGGCGCTGCCTGGCGAGCGTGGCAAGACCCTATCCATCGAAATTTCTCGCCGGTTGTTCCCCGACACCCGACTTTCGGCACACAGGCACGGAACCGCCGGCGACCGACCGGGCCGGTTAACCGTCGGCAAGGCGCAGTCGCTGGTCAAGTGCCAAGGCTGCGCGCTGCAGCCAGAGAGCGAGGTCGCGAAACTCTGCGTCGCGCGGATCGCTCCGGCGCCAGGCAAGCGCTATCGATCGCGTATAACGGCGCTCGGACAGCGGGCTGTAGTGGATGGGAGCCCCCTCGGTTCGCGCGAGCGCTGGTACGAGCGTACATCCTTCGCCGGCTGCCACCATATATTTCAGGGTTTCGAGGCTGGTGGCGTGACGGGTCGCCGCCTCCGATGGCGAGCAGGCCGCAAGCGCCTGTTCTCGCAGGCAATGTCCTTCGTCGAGGAGAAGCCGCTCGCTCCCTTCCAGGGCTTGCCAACCCGGACCGCCCGACCGGCTGGCGGGATGTCCCTCGGGCGCGGCGAGCAGGAAAGGCTCGACGAACAACGGGGTGGTGGTGAGCAGCCGCTGATCTTGCGGCAGTGACAGCAAGACCGCATCGAGCTCGCCGGCGAGCAATTGCTCGACCAATCGGTCCGTCAGGCCCTCGCCGAGATTGAGTTTCAGGCGAGGGAAATCCTTTCTGAACCGTCCGACGATCCGGGGGAAGAGGTAGGGGCCGAGCGTCGCGATTGCCGCAAGCCGCAGAGATCCTCCGAAGGGTTCGTCGGATGCCCGCACGACGGCCAGGAGCGTGCGCGCTTCGCCCAGCACTTTGCGCGCCTGCTCCACAAATCTCTGCCCCTCGGCTGTGACGATCACTTTGCGGGTGGTCCGCTCGAAGATCGTGACGCCCGTCCAGGCTTCCAGCTTCCGGACCTGGCTGGACAGGGATGGCTGGGCGACGCCGCAGATTTCAGACGCGCGGACGAAGCTGCCATGTTCCGCGATTGCGACGACATATTCGAGGTCCCGCAGAGACAGGCCGCTCAGGTTTATGGAGGTCTTCACGGCAGCAACTCCACCGGTTGGCGCAATCTATAGTTATCAACTATTAATGGGATAGAATTAATATCATTCACCTGATGAAACGCAATTGGCAAGTTGGGCTCGGATATTCAACCACTGGAGCGCTTCATGACCTCTGATCCGACCCGACCGCATCTCACCCACGCCAACGGCACGCCCGTCAGCGACAACGTCAACATCCAGACGGCAGGCCCGCGCGGGCCGGCATTGCTGCAGGATGTCTGGCTCATCGAAAAGCTTGCCCATTTCGCAAGAGAAGTGATCCCTGAGCGCCGCATGCATGCCAAAGGCGCGGGCGCCCACGGGACATTCACGGTAACACACGATGTCACGCGCTATACGAAGGCGAAGATATTCTCCGAGATCGGCAAGCAGACGCCGATGGTCGTGCGGTTTTCCACGGTTGCCGGCGAGCGCGGAGCGGCTGACGCCGAACGCGATATTCGCGGCTTTGCGCTGCGCTTCTATACGGAGGAGGGGAACTGGGATGTGGTCGGCAACAACACACCGGTCTTCTTCTTCCGCGATCCCCTTCGCTTCCCCGATCTCAACCATGCCATCAAGCGCGATCCGCATACGGGCATGCGGTCGGCCGACAGCAATTGGGACTTCTGGTCCCTGCTGCCGGAAGCGCTCCACCAGGTCACGATCGTCATGAGCGAGCGCGGTATCCCGAAGAGCTATCGCCACATGCATGGCTTCGGCAGCCATACTTACAGCTTCATCAACGCCGCCAACGAACGGACCTGGGTGAAGTTCCACTTTCGCACCCAGCAAGGCATTGAGAACCTGTCCGATGCCGAAGCCGAGGCGCTCATCGGCCGGGACCGTGAATCGCATCACCGCGATCTCTTCGACAGCATCGGCCGCGGCGATTTCCCGCGATGGACGCTGTTCATCCAGGTCATGACGGAAGCGCAGGCGAAAAGCTTCAGGTTCAATCCGTTCGATCTCACCAAGGTCTGGCCGAAGAAGGAGTTTCCGCTGATCGAGGTTGGCGTGATGGAACTCAACCGCAATCCCGGTAACGTCTTCGCCGAGATCGAACAGGCGGCCTTCACGCCGGCAAACATCGTTCCGGGCATCGGCTATTCGCCCGACAAAATGCTTCAGGCGCGTCTGTTTTCTTATGGCGATGCCCAGCGTTATCGCCTTGGCGTCAACCACCATCACATTCCGGTCAACGCTCCGCGCTGCCCGGTTCACAGCTATCATCGCGATGGCGCCATGCGCACCGACGGCAATCTCGGCGGCACGCCGACCTATTGGCCGAACAGCAAGGGGGAATGGGCCGACCAGCCGCAGCTCAACGAGCCACCGCTCGAACTCTCAGGCGCAGCCGACCATTGGGATCACCGGATCGACGATGACCACTACCAGCAGCCCGGCGATCTCTTCAGGATGATGACGCCAGCCCAGAAGCAGGTTCTGTTCGACAATACCGCGCGTGCGATGGGCGACGCCCGAGCCGAGGTCAAACAGCGGCACATCGACAACTGTACAAAAGCCGATCCGGATTACGGCAAAGGTGTTGCCGAAGCGGTCGCTCGTCTCGCCGCAGGCTGATGCGCAGAGAATACCCGGCGAGCAGCGCTCGCCGGGCATCGTTTCAGGATCGGCTCACTTCGGCGTAACGTCGAAGCCGAACCACTTTTCCGACAGGGTCTTGATCGTGCCATCGGCCTTTGCGGCTGCGATCGCGTCGTTGAACATTGCCTTCAGCTCGGTATCGCCCTTGCGCAGGCCGACGGAGCTGCCGCGACCGAGGAAGCCGCCCTGGAAGCGCGGGCCGGCAGTCGTCATGTCTTCGTTGCCCGGCTTCTGCGATGCCGTCGTCAGATAGGCCATGGACGCCATGACGATATCGACACGGCCGGCCTTGAGATCGAGATCATGCTCTTCGGTCGTTTTGTACTCGCGGACCTCGACGACACCCTTCAGATACTTGTCGACGAAAGCGGCTGCGGTCGAGGCGGTCTGCACACCGATCGTCTTGCCCTGCAGCGCCGGCTTGATCTTCTCGATCTCGGCGGCGGCACCGGCTTCATCGCTGGCGAGCGAGAAGACTTCACCCTTTTCCGGCAGGTTGGCGAGATCGCTCGTCTTCGAGGTCGCGAAGGCCTGGCCGGTGGAGCCGTAGGAATCGCTGAAGGCGATAACCTCTTCGCGCTTGGCCGTCGCCGACATGCCGGAGATGATGGCGTCGAACTTGCCGGCGTTGAGTGCGGGGATCATGCCGTCGAAATTCTGGACGACGATCTTGCACTCGACCTTCATGTGATCGCAGAGATATTTGGTCAGTTCGATCTCGTAACCGTCGAGCGTTCCGTCCGGCTTGGTGAAATTATAGGGCTTGAAAGCGCCTTCGGTGGCGATCGTCACCGTCGTCCACTTCTTGTCTTCGGCATGTGCGATACCGGCCGTCGCGATGATGGCCGCGGCTGATGTTGCCATCAGAATCCGTGAGAAGAATGTCATATTTTGCTCCCCTTTTCTTTGTTGGGCTGAGAAAACTATTGGCTGATGAACTGGCGGAAACGGTCTGACCGTGAATTGGCGAAGACCTCCTGCGGCCTGCCATCTTCTTCGACGACGCCCTTGTGCAGGAAGACGACCCGGCTCGAGACGTCGCGGGCGAAGCCCATTTCATGGGTGACGACCAGCATCGTGCGGCCTTCTTCTGCAAGCGCACGCATGACGCGCAGAACTTCGCCGACCAGTTCGGGATCGAGCGCAGACGTCGGCTCGTCGAAGAGCATCACCTTCGGTCGCATGGCGAGCGCGCGTGCGATTGCTGCGCGCTGCTGCTGGCCGCCGGAAAGATGCGAGGGATAAAAATTGCGCTTTTCGGCAATGCCGACCTTGGCGAGCAGCGCCTCGGCTTCCTCGATGCATTCGGCTTTCGGGCGACCGAGCACATGTACCGGCGCTTCGATGACGTTTTCGAGCACCGTCTTGTGGGACCAGAGATTGAAGCTCTGAAACACCATGCCGAGCTGGGAGCGGATACGGTCCACCTGCCGGCGTTCGGCCGGCCTGCTGCCGCCCTTGCAGTTGGCCACCATGCGGATCGTCTCGCCGGCAACCGTTACCGAACCGGAATTCGGCGTCTCGAGAAGATTGATGCAGCGCAGGAAGGTGGATTTGCCGGAGCCGGAGGAGCCGAGGATCGAGACGACATCGCCTTCATGGGCATCGAGCGAGATGCCTTTGAGAACCTCGACGGGTCCAAAGCTCTTGTGCAGATCCTTCACGCTGAGCGCGATCGGCGCAGTCATCGGGCGTCTCCTTCGAGTGCGGATGCGGTGGGCGCCACCGGATGGTGGGGGACGGGCTGGCGCAGATGCGGGCTCAGCCAATATTCGACGAGATGGACGAGGCGCGTCAGCAGGAAGTTGATTGCCAGATAGATGGCGCCTGCCACGACGAACACTTCGATCGCCCGGTAGGTCTCGGAAATGATCCTGGCGGCGACGCCGGTCACTTCCATCAAGGTGATGATCGAGGCGAGCGATGTGGCCTTCACCATGGAGATCATCTCGTTCGAGTAAGCCGGCAGCGCCTGCCGGATGGCGAGCGGCAGGACGATGCGGCGGAACTGCATGAAACGGGGCATGCCGCAGGCCCGCGCCGCCTCGATCTGGCCGAAGGGAACTGACAGAAGCCCGCCCCGAATGATCTCGCTGGCATAGGCTGCCGTGTTCATGGTCAGTGCAAGAACGGCACACCAATAGGCCTGGCGCAGGAACGGCCAGAAGATGCTGTGCCGGACTTCGGGAAACTGGCCGAGCCCGTAATAGATGAGGAAGATCTGCACGAGCAGCGGCGTGCCGCGGAATATGAAGACGTAGGCGCGCGCAAACCATTCGAGTATGGCGATGCCGGAGAGCCGGCAAAGCGCGATTGCGAGCGCCAGAACAGCCCCGAGCGCGATCGAGGTCGCGGCGAGTTCAAGCGTCAGCGGGACGGCCGAAACAAGACTGACGAAGGTCTCGGCGAGAAATTGCCAATCCATCAGCCTCTCCTCACGCCGCGAGAGAAGTGTCTTTCGGCCAGCCGCAGGAAAAGGCCGGAACCGGTTGAAATGATGAGGTAGATGGCCCCCGCAACGACATAAAAATCGAAAGGCAGGCCGGTCGAGCCCGCCGCAACCTGTGTCTGGCGCAGCAGTTCGGCGACGCCGGTGATGGAGACGAGCGCGGATTCTTTCAGGACGACCTGCCAGACGTTTCCGAGGCCCGGCAATGCATGCCGCAGCGTCAGCGGCGCGACGATGCGGCGGAAACGCAGTGAGCGGCCCATGCCGCAGGCGATCGCCGCCTCGATTTCACCCGCATGCACTGCCTTGAACGCACCGCGAAAGACCTCGGTAAATTGCGCACCTGACGTGACGCCGACGGCGAGCGATCCGGCGAGGAACCCTGGAAAGCCGAGGAATCCTTCAGCGCCGAAGAGCCGGCCGAGCGCTGTAACGGCGGCACTGCCTCCGAAATAGAAGAGGTAGATGACCAGGAGATCAGGTATGCCGCGAAGGACCGTCGTATAGGTATCGGCGGCGATGCGAAGGCCGCGGCCGCCCGAAATCTTCGCCCAGGCACCGAAGGTGCCGATGACGGCGCCGATGGCATAACCGGCAAGCGCCACCAGAATCGTCATCCACGCGCCGGCCATCAGCGCCTTGCCCCATCCGTCGGGGCCGAAGCTTATGAGCTCGAGGATGCCGGGCTGATTCATGATGCCTGTTTCTCCGGCAGCGGTGGCTGAACGTTATCCGGGATCGGATTGACGAAGGGCGTCCCGTCAAGACGGCTCCTGAGGTCCGCCTTGGCCGCCTCGATGAGAGCCGGATTGCGGATCAGGTCGATGGCGGTGCTCGCCATGACCTTTGCCGCATGTTCCGTACCCTTGTGGGCCGCAGGCAGCTTGCCCTGGGCGACAAGCTGCCAGGAGTGGCCGGGCGTGCCGATCGCGTAGGTCGCGCCGCGCATCTGGACCGTCGGCACGACCCAGCTGACGCTGCCGACATCGGTGGAGCCGACGATCGTGCTGTCACCGGCATAGAGCGGAAAGATTTCCTCGCAGAGCGGCTGGTCCTTCTTCGCCTTCAGTCCGAAGCGGGCATAGGAGGCGGCGATATCCTCGGCGCTCATCGTCGCCTGGAACATCCGGGCACGTGCCCGGTCGTCGTCGTCGAAGACGGGCGGGCCAAGGCGTTCGAGATTGGCAAACATCAGCTCTTCAAGCGGAACATTGCCGACGAGATTGGCGTCGCCGCTTATCACTTCGCTGCGCACGGACGTCTCGGTCATGAGGGCGGCTCCCTCTGCCACCTTCTTGACGCGAGCGACGAGCGACAGGAGTTCGGGCAGGTTCCGCGCCCGGATGAGGTAGCGCACCGTCGCGCGTGCCTGGACCACATTGGGCGCCGAACCGCCGGTATCGGTCACGGCATAGTGGATGCGTGCAGTCGAGGGCATATGCTCGCGCATATAGTTGACGCCGACATTCATCAGCTCGACGGCATCAAGCGCGCTGCGGCCGAGATGCGGCGTTGCCGAGGCATGCGAGGAGCGGCCGGTGAAATGGAAGTTGATCTCGTTGCAGGCAAGCGAGACGGGATTGTTGACGCCGGCAAAGGCGGCCGGGTGCCAGGAGATGGCAATGTCGACATCGTCGAAGACGCCTGCGCGGACCATGAAACCCTTGGACGAGCCGCCTTCTTCTGCCGGGCAGCCGTAGTAGCGTACACGGCCCTTGAGGCCGTTTGCGGCGAGAAAATCCTTTACCGCAGCTGCCGCCAGCATCGACCCGGCACCCAGCATGTTGTGGCCGCATCCGTGGCCATTGCCGTTTACCGTCAACTCGCGCTTTTCGGCGACACCGGCCTCCTGGCTAAGCCCCGGGAGCGCATCGAATTCTCCGAGGATCGCAATGACCGGACCACCTTCTCCGGCTTCACCCATCACAGCGGTCGGCAATCCCGCGACGCCGCGTTCGACACGGAACCCTTCCGCTTCCAGCTGGCGGGCATGCTCTTCGGAGGAGCGATACTCCTCATAATTCGTCTCCGGCATATCCCATATCCGGTCGCTGAGCGCAAAGAAGGCTTCGCGCTTGGCTTCGACGATGTCCCACACGGCGTCCGAGTTTTTCATGGCTTCCAAAACAGCTTCATTTTGCATAGTATCCAAAATTGGCGCCAATTTAGGATACAAAAAATTTATGCGCAATCCATGTGCACGAATAAATTTTCATCACGGCAAACTGTTCGGGCTGCCTTACGGACACGCAGCAGCCCGTGGTATCGATGCAGATAGTGAGGGGAAATTCGAATGGCGGATGTCGTGATGGATTCGGGGCAGGGAACGTCCAGCGGGCGCGACGTAACGGACCTCGTGCTTCAGGACATCCTGGCCGGCGTGCTTCTGCCGGGGACCTGGTTGAAGCAGATCGATCTCGAGCGGCGGTATAATTGTACGCGGCCCGAAGTGCGCCGGGCGCTTGATCGCCTTGCCCAGAAGCGGCTCGTGGAACATGTGCCGAACCGTGGCTACCACGTCTACGAGCCGGATGGGCGGCGCGCACGGGAAGTCAGCGAGATCCGCATCATCCTGGAAACGGCGATCGCCGGAACCATCGTTCAGAAGGCGTCGCCGGCCGATATCACCAATCTGCGCGGGCTTGCCCAGCATTTCGACTTCATGGTGCTGAACGGCACGATGCTGGAACTTTACGAGGCAAATCTTGCCTTCCATCGCCAGTTGCTGGTCCTCGGCGGCAATCAGGAACTGGTCGACCTCATCACGGAAATTCGCCAGCGGACGTCATCGGCGCCGGTTTCCCAGTGGCGCACGCGTGCGCGCGTGGAGCAGTCGAGCCGGGAGCACCACCTGATGATCGATGCGATCGAAGCCGGCGATACGGAGCATCTGAAGGAACTGGTGCGACAGCATATCCTTCAGGGCTGAACGTCGGCTGCCGCTACTCGGCAGCCTCGTTATGGCGCTCAAGATAGTGCCCCTTCAGGAAGGAGCGATAGGCATCGGCTATGCCCTCCTTCAGGCCTATTTTCGGCGACCAGCCAAGGGTGTGCAGCTTTTCGGCACTCATCAGCTTGCGCGGTGTGCCGTCGGGCTTGCCAAGGTCCCGCGTGATTTCGCCTTCGAAGCCGACGATCTCCGCAACGAGCCCTGCCAGTTCGAGGATGGCAATGTCTTCCCCTGAACCCACGTTTACGTGACTTTCGGCCGAATAGGTCTTCATGAGATGGATGCAGGCGTCAGCGCAATCATCGACATGCAGGAACTCGCGCAGCGGCGTTCCGGTGCCCCAGATGCGGATCTGCTTCTCGCCGTTGATCTTGGCCTCGTGCGCCTTGCGGATCAGGGCCGGCATGACATGGCTTGAATCGAGGTCGAAATTGTCGCCCGGCCCATAAAGATTGGTGGGCATGGCCGAGATGAAATCCTTGCCGTGCTGTCTTCGGTAGGCGGCACATAGCTTCAATCCGGCAATCTTGGCGATTGCGTACCATTCATTCGTGGGTTCGAGCGCTCCCGTCAGAAGGGCATCTTCGACGATCGGCTGATCCGCGAATTTCGGATAGATGCAGGACGAACCCAGAAACATCAGCTTTTCGACGCCGACTTCGTAAGCGGCGTGGATGACGTTCGCCTCGAGGATCAGGTTGTCGTAGAGGAAGTCGGCCGGATAGGTATCATTGGCGAGAATACCGCCGACTTTGGCAGCCGCCAGGAAAACGGCATCGGGACGATTCTTCTCCATCCATGCCTCCACCTGATCCTGCCGTCTGAGATCGAGCTCGGCGTGCGTGGCAGTCAGGATTTCGCAGCCCTCGGTCGCGAGGCGACGCACGATCGCAGAACCCACCATGCCGCGATGGCCCGCGACATAGATCCTCTTTCCGGCAAGGCTGTAGATCACCTCAGGCATGGACAAGGCCCTTGTTCGCGCCGACCGCCGGAACGTTGCGGGCCATGACTTTCAGGTCCTCGCGAACCATTTCCGAAACCAGTTGATCGAGGCTGATCTCGTGTTTCCAGCCGAGTTTCGTGCGCGCCTTGGTGGGATCGCCGAGCAGGAGATCGACTTCCGTGGGCCGGAAGTAGGCCGGATCGATCTCCACCACACAGCGGCCGGATATGGTGTCGTAGCCCTTTTCCTCGATACCTTCGCCACGCCAGTCGATCGGCATGCCTACCCTGGCAAAGGCCTTCTCGACAAAGGAGCGGACGGTGTGGGTCTCGCCGGTTGCTAGAACATAGTCCTCCGGTTCGTCCTGCTGCAGCATCAGCCACATGCCGCGGACATATTCGCGCGCATGTCCCCAGTCGCGCTTGGCATCCAGATTGCCGAGATAGAGCCGGTCCTGGAGGCCGAGGTGGATGGCCGCCGCCGCGCGGGTTATCTTGCGCGTCACGAAGGTTTCGCCGCGGATCGGGCTTTCATGGTTGAACAGGATGCCGTTCGATGCATGCATGCCATAGGCCTCGCGATAGTTGACCACGATCCAGTAGGCATAGAGCTTGGCGGCGGCATAGGGCGATCGCGGGTAGAATGGCGTCGTCTCGTTCTGCGGCACTGCCTGGACCTTGCCGTAGAGTTCCGAGGTCGATGCCTGATAGAAACGGGTTTTCCTGGTCAAGCCCAGAAGGCGAATGGCTTCAAGCAGCCGCAGCGTGCCGGTTCCGTCCGCGTTGGCCGTATATTCCGGCGTCTCGAAGGACACCTGAACGTGGCTTTGTGCGGCAAGATTGTAGATCTCGTCGGGCTGCGTTTCCTGGACGACCCGGATGAGGTTTGTCGCGTCGGTCATGTCCCCATAGTGCAGGATGAAGCGCGGATTCTCGACATGCGGATCCTCGTAGAGATGTTCGATGCGATTGGTATTGAAGGACGACGACCGCCGTTTGATGCCGTGGACAATATAGCCCTTATCCAGGAGCAATTCGGCCAGATAGGCACCGTCCTGACCTGTTACCCCGGTAATCAGTGCAACTTTCCTGTTATGTCTCATGCCGGTATCCATGATCGTTCTCCAACTCGAATACTAACGCTGTTTCTGAGAGGCGGATGCTGTCGTGCGCCGAACAGGCGCAATGCCTCGTCGAGTGCCATCGGCAGAGCGTTGGCCGCCTGAACGTGCGGTTCCGGCCTTGACTGTGATGCGGGTGATCGAGGGGCCTGGCGGTCATTTTTGCATCCCCAGATACGGGTGCAGCCAGCGCAGGGTGAACCATGCCGCGATCGGCGATAGCTCGAAATTCTGATAGGCCATCAGCGACCTTGCGTACAACTCGGAGTCGCGGAAGTTGTATTTGGCGTGTCGCTTGGGTTTGACATTGTTGATGGCGACGACGATGTCGGCGTTGCGGGCGCTCCTGAGCTGCTGCAGGCAGAATTCGGCAGCGCGGCGGCTGGTCTTTGCCCATTGCACGACCATCAGCGTGCGCTCCGTCAGCGCCGTCAGATGCATGGTGTCGGCCGAGGCGAGCACCGGCGCGCTGTCGAAGATGACGACCTGGCCTCGGGCGCGGGCCATCTCGATGATCTCGGCCACGTCGGTCAGCCGCACGCGCCGCTGCAGGCGGGGACTGCCGGCCGGGATGAAGTCGATCCCGCTCGGATGATGGTGGACGACGTCCTCAAGGGCGGCCTGTCCGCTCAGGAACTCGTTCAGCCCCTGTTTCAGGCCGGACCTGAACAGCGTGTCGAGATGGCCGCGCCGGATGTCGCTGTCGACGAGCAGCACCGGCGTTCCGTTGGCGGCCAGTTCGATGGCCAGCGATCCGGCCACCAGCGACTTGCCTTCGCCGCTATGGGCCGAGGTCACGGCGATGGAGTGCGGCAGCTTGCCGCCATTGGCCTGTTTGAGCGAGATCATCACGGTGCGGATGGCTTCGTCGAACATGCCGATCTGCGTCTGGCCGAACAGCCTGGAGGGATCCCTGCGCTCCTTGCGCCGCAGATGCGGGACGAAGCCGGCCGGCACGATGCGGCCCATCGTGGAGATCTGGTCGAAGCTGCGCACCGTCCGGTCCATCATCTCGACCACGAAGGCGGCCGTCACCGCAACGGAGACCGAAGCGAAGAAGGCGCCGATCAGATAGAACAGCCGGCTGCGCCCCTGCGGCACAAGCGGCACGGCCGCCGGTGACAGGACCTCCAGTTCGGCGCCCGGCAGCATGGCCTGCCCGGCCAGGCCGCGGCGCTGTTCCTCGAGCTTGTCGAGGGCGGCCTGCTCCTTGTCGGCAATGCGCTGCAGCCGCACCAGCTCGGTCTGCGCCAATGCGGAACGGGAGCGCTGTTCGTAGGCGGCCGTCAGTGCGGAGCGGACCGTCCGGTCCTCATCGTCAAGGGCGGTCAGCCTGGCGCGCAGGGACTGCAGGTAGCGTTCGATCGCGGCGCCGAGATCGGCGCGGGATTTGTCGATCCGGGCTCGCAGGTCGACCACGGCGGGGGCATCGTTGCCATAGATGTCGAGAAGACGGGCAAGGTCCTGCTGCTGGGCGCGAAGGTCGGCCTGCATCACGCCGATGCTGTCGGGGATGGATTTGTTCTGCGCGGCCAGGGAGGGGTCGCGGGCGGCTTCCAGCGCGGCAATCGTATCCGTGATGTCGGTGCGGTCTTGCGCGATCTTCGTCTGCCGGTCGCTCAGTGCGACGATCGCCTTGATCTGCTCGCTCTGCTCATCGTCGTCTGGAACAACACCCATTCTCTGCTGATAGGTGTCGGCGGCATCGCGGGCGGTTTTTGCGCGATCCTGCTGTTCGGCGATGCGCTGGCCGATCCAAGTTTCCGCCGTGTCCAGGCTGGAGCGGATACTGTCCCTGCGCTCTTCGAGATAGATGGTGATGAGGCGGTTGGGGACGGCGGCGGCCAGTTCGGGATCGCCGGCGGTAAAGCCGATCTCAACGACGTCGCTCTGGCCGTCGCGCCACACGCTGAGTGCCTTGTAATAGGCCTGGACGACCGGCTCGATCGTATCTCCGGCCGGCTGCGACGGCCTGTCGGTGCTGACGAGGCCCCGCAGCGTTGCCCTGATCCTGTCGACGACGGAGGCCTGGCGCAGGGCCGGGTTGAACTCCGGCCGCTCGTCGAGCCGCAGGTCGCGGATGACCCGTTCCGCCACGTTTCTGGACAGAAGCCGTTCGGTCTCGGAGGTGACGTTGAGCGGCGCATCGCCGCCGGCATCGCCTGTGCTGAGCGCGGTCGCCAGGGGCTTGTGGATCATCAGCCGGGACTCGGCATGGTAAGCCGGCTTCAGCCCCGATATCAGCACGATGGAGGCCGCCATCACAACCGCCATCACAGCCACGATCATCCCCATCCGCCGGCGCAGCAACCGCAAGCCCGACGTCAGCCCCCTTGCTTCGGTTGGAAACCGGATCGCAAACATCAGCACGGCAGCAGAAAACAGGACGAAGAGAAGACTGTTCTGCGTGAGAATGATCGTTTCCGTGAGGTTCATCACCAGGAACATGATGACCAGCACGTTCAACCACAGCCAGCCTTCCTCGGGGGCGTCACACAGCAGCGTTGCGCCCTGCCGCACCGCGCGGACAATCGTCCAGACCAGGGGTACGAAGCCCAGGAGCCCGAGGCTCAGCAACGTATCGCGAAATCCGTTATGGGCGTGCGGCGCCGGCCATCCGGCCGCAGCCCGGACGCGCCAGCCGTCGGGCGTGGAGTCCGCCCAGAAGGCCTGATAGCCGTAGCCGAACAACAGCCGCCTGCCGATCGCGTGATCCACCTCCCGCCAGAGCGGGACGCGGCCGGTCAGCGTCGCGTCCTTGCCGATCGCTTCGAGCAGGGGAACGAGCAGTTCGCTGAGGCCTACAAGAACCAGCGCGACCAGTTGCAGGCAGACCAGTACGAGGGTTGCCCTGCCAAGGTCACGGGTCTTCGACAGGGCGAGGAAGAAGACCGTCGCCACCGTGGCACTCGCGAGAGACGTCATGGCGGTCATCGACTGGGATGCGACGAGGCAGACGAGGCTGGCGCAAAGCAGCGGTATGCTGACGATTCTCCGCCCCGCCCGTCGATCCGTCGCCATTATGGCGCATGCGAAAGTCGCGATTGCGGCGTTCCAGCCGAGTGCGTTCTTGTTGTCGAAGACCCCTCTGAGCGAGCTTTCGCCCATGGTGAAGGCACGACCGGGCCATGCCACAGCCATCAGCAGACTGAACACCATGCCGGTGCCGAGCACCGCCACCGTCAGCAACAGCAATTGTCGCGGCGTGAACAGGATGGCGAGAAGATATGCGAGCGACACGGAAAGAATGAGCGCAATACCGCGCTGCAGGGTGAGGGCAGGGCTGGACGACCACAGCACCGAGACGAGCGGCAAAAGGAGGAGCACGGCAAACGGCAGGCTACGGCGAACGGCAATCAGCAGCTCTGTCTGATTTCGCGCCAGAAGCCCAAGGGAGATCAGATAGATCGGTATGCCAAGCAGGCGAAGTTTCGCCATCTCGCTGGCATCCAGGTAGCCATCGCGATCGATGAGGGGGAAGACGCAACCGCTCAGGAGCAGCAACGCGACAATGACGCCGACGCATTCCATCGAGCGCCAAGGCATGATGACTTTGTGACTGTAGACTGCCGGGTAGCAAGCCTTGTCCAACATATCATTCAGCCGGATACTGGCTGCTCAACTGGCCTTCCGGCGCCCTTGCGCCTGCTACCGCTGAACCTGCAGCAATACCGACCCGCCGCCGTGGGCCGGTGCTGCCCGGTGCGCCACGCCGTGCCTGATCGGCAGCGGTGCCATTGGCCGCTCCCACCGCGGCCCGGCCGGTGAGATGCTCCACCAGGTACAAAGGCCGTTGCCGGACCTCGATCGCGATACGGCCGACATATTCTCCGAGAAGCCCGACGGAGATCATGTTGAAGGCGCCGAACACGAGGATGACGACCATTATCGACGCGTAACCGGGCGCATCGACGCCGAATATCAGCGTTCGTCCGATGATGATGGCTGCGTAGAGTTGCGCCAGAAAGACGACGACAAGGCCGACATAGGTCCAGATCCGCAGCGGCATCGTCGTCGATCCGGTGATCCCGTCCAGCGCGAAGTTCCACAGCCGCCAATATACCCACTTCGACGTGCCTGCGGTGCGCTTCGGCCGGTCGTATTCGACCGTCGCCTGCGTGAAGCCGACCCAGGAGAAAAGGCCTTTCATGAAGCGGATACGCTCCGGCATGCCGTTCAAAACATCGACGACGCTGCGATCCAGCAGCCGGAAGTCGCCGACATTGTCCTGAATCGGATAGTCGGCCATCCTGTTATAGAGGCCGTAGAAGGCGTTGGCGCTCCAGCGCTTGAGCCAGGTGTCGCTGCTGCGTCTCTTGCGGCGCGCGTTGACCACCTTCGCGCCGCGCATCCAGGCGCTCACCATATCCGGAACGATGTCCGGCGGATCCTGCAGGTCCACGTCCATCGGTATGATTGCGTCGCCACGAGCGTGAGCAAGACCGGCAGCCAGCGCCGCATCCTTGCCGAAGTTTCGGGACAGGCAGATCAGTCCGATATCCGATCGCTGTGCGGCCAGACCTTCGATGATGTCGACGGTGCGATCCCGGCTGCCGTCGTCGACGAACAGAATCTCCACCTGCCCGCCCGGTCCGAGAGCGCTGCGGATCGCGTTGGTCTGCGCATCCACGGCCTGGAGAAAGAGCACGATCGTCTCCTCCTCGTTGAAAACCGGAACGACGATGCTCAGCACAAGGCCTTCCGCATCGGACATGCTGCGGGGCGAAAGGTCAGTCGTGGCAACCGGCCATGTGCGAGGGAACTCCGTGCTGCGCGGCAACATGTCAAACCCCCGGTGCGATGAAATGGATTGGACCATCGGATCGAGGCCGACAAAGGTCTTGTCCAAGGTGGCGAGACCGCCGCCCGTAGGTCTTTTGGGGAAACCGCTCGATCCGATCACTCTTTACAACAGTCTTACTCTTGACCATCCCCGGCTCCATCCAGCCTGCCGAACCGGCAGGCTCCAAGGCTCATCGAATTTTCCTCGACATCCCTGTCTGCGATGACACGCAAGCCCCTGTAGAAATGAACTTTATTCTTTATGCCGGCAGGTCGAAAGCGAGCCATAAGACGTACGCGTACCACTTTGTGCTGATTGTTGCTCGAGCGGAGAAGGCGTTAGTCTTGGTGCCGGCCTAAGCCGGGATGGATGTATTGCCGGCAAGGTACTGGGTACGGATTTAGGACTTGTGGGCGTATGGGCATATCTGACCTCAATCCGGTGCTGGGCACGGAGATCGCGGGGCCACCGAACCCGGTCAAGGAATCAGGATCGCTTTTGCGGAAGTCGCGCCCTCTCTCGGGGCATCTCGCGCTGTGGTTTGCCATGGTCGCGGCGCTTGCGGCCCTCTGTACTGCCATCAGCGGACAGAGCTACTGGATAGATGAGGCCAACACCGCGTGGCGCGCGGCAGAACCGCATTTCGGGGTGCTTCTGGCCCGCATGGTCGCGGAGACGGGCTCTGATGCGCAGATGCCGTTTTTTCTCGTGGCGATCTGGGCCTGGGAGAAGGTCGCCGGCGATGGCGAGGTCGCGTTGAGGGTAATGAACCTGCTTTGGCTTGTGCCGGGCCTCTACATCTTCGCCAATGGCCGGGTTGATCGTCTTCTGGTGGCCGGGGTGAGCGCCTTCCTGTGGTACTATATCGATGAGGCGCGGCCCTATGGCATGCAGATCGGGGCGAGCCTGATGGTCTTCGGCCTGCTCGAACGTGCGGTCGTTGCAGCGAGCGATCGCAGCGCGGGCGGTCCCCTCCTTCGCCCTTACCAAGTCTGGCTTCTTACGTTTGCGCTTATCGCCCTTTCCGGCAGCAGCTTGCTCGGTGCCATATGGGCCGCCGCCGCGGTCGCTGCAGCCGCCTGCGCCGTTCCCTGGAGCGCTCGCCGGCTCGCCGCAAGCCACATCGTCGGGCCTTCGATCCTGCTCATGGCCATTCTGGCGCCGCTCGGGCTCTACTATCTCTGGACGGTGATTGCAGGGGCAGGTGGCACGAAGGTTGCGGTCACCGATGCACGGACGCTGGTATTTTCGGCCTACGAACTGTTGGGTTTTGCTGGTCTCGGTCCGGGCCGCACGGATCTGCGGGCCGGGGAGGGGGCGGTTGTCTCTTCCTACATTGTCGTACTGGCGAGCTACGCCGTGCTGGTTGCGACGGTGACACTGGCCGGCGTCATTCAGGCCATGCGCAATATTCCGCCTCGCGCATTGGCGGCTTGCGCGATCGCGGTCGCGGCGGCGGCCGCACTGATCCTGATTGCCGGATATATTCTCCACTGGCGCGTCGTCGGTCGTCACCTTGCGCCTGCAATCGCGGTCGTCCTGGCGTTGCAGGCAGCAGGCGTGACGCTGCTCTGGCGCCAGCCTGTGGGCAAACTCGTGGTGATCGGCTTTCTGGCGATGGCACTGGCCTCCGGCGTAAGCATCAGGTTTGCGCCCCGCCACGCGAAGGACGATTACCGCTCCGCGGCCATTGTCGCCCGCTCAGCCCTGACGAGGGGTGAACGGGTCTGGTGGAGCGCCGATGCACTTGGCGCCCTTGTCTACCATGTGCCGCTGGGTCAGGCGTGTGGCAGCGCTCTCTACGTGTCGGAGCCGCATCCAGGCTTTGCTTCAGCACTCGAAGCTCCGACCGTGGTGATTACCAGCAAGCCCGATATCTACGATCCGCAGGGGCTGCTGGCGGCCTTTCTGTCCGAGCAGCACTTTCAGATCGCCGAAACCTTTCAGGCTTTCCAGATCTGGCGACGCACGCCATCGACCGGCCCTTTGCCTTGCGGCTGAGCGCGCGTCGGCGCCATTGGGCTGGCGATGATCCAGTACAGTTGGTGGATGCGTTCGGCGGCGGCATTCATCGTAATAGCGAGCCGGAAATATCCTTGGCATCGGGTGGCGTCCCCGCGCTGGAATCGGCCTCATCCGCTCCGATATCGACCTTGCCGTTCACACGGTCCTGCCCGTCCATGTCGCTAGATCCTAGGCCAAAAGCGGACGTTCCGGCATTGATGGCCGGCGAACCCGGCTTCAGGTGAAAATCTCCGGTGGTCGGATCTGCAAGCTGCGGATCGAACCCGAGGAGGTTTCCGTTTGCTGCGTCGGGCATGAGGCCGTCCGAAAGCACCGATGCCTCGCGCGGAGTGCCGTTGAAGGTGATGTTGTTATACCATTTCACATCCTTGTTGACGTAGCCGTTGGTACTGACGTCGTTGATGGCACGATTCCTGGAATCGGTCGCCGGGTCCGCCACCGCGATATTGTTCACCCAGGTATTGTGGCTGCCCATGGCGTTGCTCAGTTCGCCGCGCCAGCTTCCCTTGTTGGCATTGTCGTGGTTGTTGTGCCAGACGGTATTGTTGCGCACCGTGACGAAGTCGCTCAGGAAGACGTGGATACCCTTGCCGCCATTGCCGTAGGAAAGGTTGCCCTCGATCAGCGTGCCGTAACGGTATTTGGTGTCCTGAAAGCCGTCGATGATGATGCCGTTGCCATCCGTGTGCTCCCAGTCGATGGCGGGTCCCTGCACGTTGTCGTAGCTTGTGTTGTTCCTGATGACGTTGCGGAATTCGGCATTACCTGCGGCGAGATCCATGTTCTGCCAGAGCGAGATGCCGCTGCACTGATAACCGTTCGTCGCGGCATTGCCATAGACCCGGTTGCCCTCGATCGTCAGCCAATCCGATTTCGCGCTGGAAATGCCTGAGCCGCCGCTGTCATGGGCGATATTGTCCTTGATCGTGACATGGTGCGACCCTTCGATGTCGATCGCATGTCCCTGGCCGCCGACGACGTCGAAGCCCTCGATCTTCACGTAGTTCGCGCGCACGCTCAACGTACTGTAGGTGTCCGAAGACGGCGGCCTCAGCAAGGCGTTGCCCGGCAATTCGGATCGGATGGTGACGTAATTGTCCGCCGTGCCATCCCTCGTTACCACGATCTGCTCATGGTAGGTTCCAGACTTGACCACCACCTGGTCGCCGGGTCTGAGCTGCGCCTGCATGGCGCGGCCGATTGTCTTCCATGGAGCTGACAGGCTGCCTTTGGCGATGTCGCTTCCGTCAGCGGCAACGTAATAGTCGGTCATCACCCTTCTCCTGTCCCTGCAGTTTGCTGATCCCTCGGGGTACCGGCTGTGATGATTGATGTCTCTCACCGGCCCAGGGCGACGGTGGATCGATCAAGAATATGAAATCCTTCGATGTTCAGGTTCACGCTTTGAAATCGTGATATTTCATCAGCGACCTTGCGTACAACTCGGAGTCGCGGAAGTTGTATTTGGCGTGTCGCTTGGGTCTGACATTGTTGATGGCGACGACGATGTCGGCGTTGCGGGCGCTCCTGAGCTGCTGCAGGCAGAATTCGGCAGCGCGGCGGCTGGTCTTTGCCCATTGCACGACCATCAGCGTGCGCTCCGTCAGCGCCGTCAGATGCATGGTGTCGGCCGAGGCGAGCACCGGCGCGCTGTCGAAGATGACGACCTGGCCTCTGACGCGGGCCATCTCGATGATCTCGGCCACGTCGGTCAGCCGCACGCGCCGCTGCAGGCGGGGACTGCCGGCCGGGATGAAGTCGATCCCGCTCGGATGATGGTGGACGACGTCCTCAAGGGCGGCCTGTCCGCTCAGGAACTCGTTCAGCCCCTGTTTCAGGCCGGACCTGAACAGCGTGTCGAGATGGCCGCGCCGGATGTCGCTGTCGACGAGCAGCACCGGCGTTCCGTTGGCGGCCAGTTCGATGGCCAGCGATCCGGCCACCAGCGACTTGCCTTCGCCGCTATGGGCCGAGGTCACGGCGATGGAGTGCGGCAGCTTGCCGCCATTGGCCTGTTTGAGCGAGATCATCACGGTGCGGATGGCTTCGTCGAACATGCCGATCTGCGTCTGGCCGAACAGCCTGGAGGGATCCCTGCGCTCCTTGCGCCGCAGATGCGGGACGAAGCCGGCCGGCACGATGCGGCCCATCGTGGAGATCTGGTCGAAGCTGCGCACCGTCCGGTCCATCATCTCGACCACGAAGGCGGCCGTCACCGCAACGGAGACCGAAGCGAAGAAGGCGCCGATCAGATAGAACAACCGGCTGCGCCCCTGCGGCACGAGCGGCACGGCCGCCGGTGACAGGACCTCCAGTTCGGCGCCCGGCAGCATGGCCTGCCCGGCCAGGCCGCGGCGCTGTTCCTCGAGCTTGTCGAGGGCGGCCTGCTCCTTGTCGGCAATGCGCTGCAGCCGCACCAGCTCGGTCTGCGCCAATGCGGAACGGGAGCGCTGTTCGTAGGCGGCCGTCAGTGCGGAGCGGGCCGTGCGGTCCTCGTCGTCAAGGGCGGCCAGCCTGGCGCGCAGGGACTGCAGGTAGCGTTCGATCGCGGCGCCGAGATCGGCGCGGGATTTGTCGATCCGGGCTCGCAGGTCGACCACGGCGGGGGCATCGTTGCCATAGATGTCGAGAAGACGGGCAAGGTCCTGCTGCTGGGCGCGAAGGTCGGCCTGCATCACGCCGATGCTGTCGGGGATGGATTTGTTCTGCGCGGCCAGGGAAGGGTCGCGGGCGGCTTCCAGCGCGGCAATCGTGTCCGTGATGTCGGTGCGGTCTTGCGCGATCTTCGTCTGCCGGTCGCTCAGTGCGACGATTGCCTTGATCTGCTCGCTCTGGTCATCGTCGTCTGGAACGACACCCATTCTCTGCTGATAGGTGTCGGCGGCATCGCGGGCGGTCCTGGCGCGATCCTGCTGTTCGGCGATGCGCTGGCCGATCCATGTTTCCGCCGTGTCCAGGCTGGAGCGGATACTGTCCCTGCGCTCTTCGAGATAGATGGTGATGAGGCGGTTGGGGACGGCGGCGGCCAGTTCGGGATCGCCGGCGGTAAAGCCGATCTCAACGACGTCGCTCTGGCCGTCGCGCCACACGCTGAGTGCCTTGTAATAGGCCTGGACGACCGGCTCGATCGTCTCTCCGGCCGGCTGCGACGGCCTGTCGGTGCTGACGAGGCCCCGCAGCGTTGCCCTGATCCTGTCGATGACGGAGGCCTGGCGCAGGGCCGGGTTGAACTCCGGCCGCTCGTCGAGCCGCAGGTCGCGGATGACCCGTTCCGCCACGTTTCTGGACAGAAGCCGTTCGGTCTCGGAGGTGACGTTGAGCGGCGCATCGCCGCCGGCATCGCCTGTGCTGAGCGCGGTCGCCAGGGGCTTGTGGATCATCAGCCGGGACTCGGCATGGTAAGCCGGCTTCAAGCCCGATATCAGCACGATGGAGGCCGCCATCACAACCGCCATCACAGCCACGATCATCCCCATCCGCCGGCGCAGCAACCGCAAACCCGACGTCAGATCAAACTCTTCCGGCCTCACCTCCGCCTGAAACCGGGGTTCATAGGGCATCGCCGGGAGCGATACGTTGCGATCTGGCGGAAAAGTTGAAATGGTCATAGTGCGCTAACCCTTGCTTGAGGTTGCGCGGAGATGGTTTCGTAGAGCTTTTCCATCGACCGCATATATGCCTTCATGCTGAAATGGTTGAGATAATGGGCGCGCGCCCCGGCCGAGAGGCGGCTGCGGGCGTCTGGATCCGTAACCAGCTTCGCCAGGGCGGCGGCCAGGGCATCCTTGTCTCCGACAGGGACGAACACGCCGTTTTTCCCGTCTGAGATAACCTCCTCGTGCGCTCCGACACGGGTGGTGACGACGGCAAGTCCGTGAGAGAGCCCTTCGAGCACGGCCATCGCCAGGCCCTCGGCATGCGAGGGCAAGGCGAGGATATCGGCACGTGCGCACAGCGCACGCGCTTCGTCGGCGCCAAGCCACCCCGGCATCTCCACCCGACCTGAAAGGCCCAGGTCTGCAGCTTGGCGGCGATAGTCTTCCACAGGTCCGTCGCCTGCCAGTACCGCCCGCCACCGAAGCTCCTTCATCAGCGGATGGCTGAGGGCGAGCAGCAGTTCCGGAACGCCCTTGCGTTCGCTCAGGCGGCCAAGAAATACGATCAACGGCGGCTCGCCGGCACGAATGCTGTGCGGGCCGGGGTCGGGAACGCAATTGTGGGCGATGACGAGGCGGCGCTCGTCCACGCCCAGACGTGTCGCGAGCGTCGTGCGATCCCGTTGGCCGAGCGCCACGACGCAATCGGCGCGCTGAAACATCCGGCGTATGAGCGATTGTTGCCGCGGCGAGCGTTCTGCAAAATCGCCGGCATAGTCGTAGTCGTGCAGGTGCAAGATGTGAAAGCACCCGAGCCAGCGGGCAGCCTCGGTCAGGATCAGCTTTCGCGAGGTGCTGCCGCGGCCGGCGACGTGAATATGATGAATACGTGCGGGATCGAGGATTCGATCCTTCGCCATCGCAAGGATAGCGCCCAGCAGGCGCAGAGGGGACGTTGCCGCAGACCACCGTGGCCCTCTGGTGTCGGTGACGGTATGTTCTGCACCGCCTTCTTTCGCCGTGCCGACTATGTAACCGACCAGCCTGCCAATGCCGCCGCCGTTCTCGCAGCCACCGGGAACGTAGTGACGGACGCTCGCCGTGCGGCGCATCGCCATATGATGACCATCCGTCGAGAGCTTCATCAACATGATCCGACCACCTCGCGATAGACGGCGGCCGCCCGGGCGCCGACCTGTTCGGGCGAATTCGGTCCCCTGGCCCATTCGAGCGCGTTGGCGCCGAGATTGTTTCTGAGTGCGTTGTCGTCGGCCAATGTCCGGATCGCCTTTGCGAGCGCTTCCGCATCGCCCGGCGGGACCACCATTCCCAATCCGTTGGGCTCGACGGTGGTTCGCAATTCGCCCACGTCGGTCACGATAACGGGTTTGCCGAATGCCGCCGCAAGGTTCAGCACGCCGCTCTGGGATGCTTCCGTATAGGGAAGGACGACGATATCGGCGTCGAGGAAAAGCTGGGCGACCTCCTCGTCTTCGATGAAGCGGTTGCGGATATCGTAACGGCCGGCTTCCCCCATGAGGGACCGGAAGACCCAGGGATCGTCGCCACGACCGGCGACCGTAACGTGCAGGTTGGGGAGCGCATCCTTGAGCATCGCCTCGGCACGGATCAGGTGTTCCAGGCCCTTGTAAGCGAAAATCCGCCCAAAGAGCAGGACACGCACCGTCCCATCGCCGCCACGCCGCTTCATTTGCTGCCGTCGCGCGAGTTCCGCATAGCGATGAATGGCAGGATGCGACAGGACATGCACACAGTCGGGCGATTTCGAGTACCGGTCGAGGACCATCCGCTTCAGCCCCTCGCCATGCACGACGATATGTCCCGACTGCTTGACCATCAGTTCCGGAGCCCAGCCGGGAAGGGTGCGCGTGTCGGAATCGCCGGGATGCACTTCCACGTCGTGAACGGTGGTCACGAGCGGGATCGGGCGCCAGAAGGGTACGGCAAAATTCAACCACAATGTGGAGTTGCTCAGCAGGTGAATGAGGTTCGGCCGCTCGTGCCGGATCAGACGCGTGAGCTGGTGCAGGAACCACGGATTGGCAAGCGAACGGTGCCGGGGCCAGTCCAGAAGGTGAAGATCGACGGCCGGATCGAACCAGGAAGCAAGATGCGCATAGCGCCGGCGCGGCACGCCCAGGACGACCGGCATGTGGCGCGCGACGCCGCTCGCGAAGGATATTGTATAGTCCTCCAGTTCGGAAACCAGCAGCAGCGCTTTCATTTCGCCGCCTCCGACAAGCCGATATCTCTGCCCGGGCGGGGGAGGTGGTAGGCGCTGCGCAACGCGTCGCGCGTCCGCCGCAGCAGGTTTGGTTCTCCGGAGAAAAACAGCCCTTCGACAGCGAGCTTGAGCCGGGTGCGCACATTGACGCCATCCAGCCCTGCCGCCGCCATCTGATAGGGGTAGTGATCCCTCAGGCTGAGCCTCGCCGGCAAGTCGTGGAACGAGAGGAACCGGTTCGTCGCCTCGACGCTGCGCTGCCAATGGGCCATACGCCTTTTCAGCATCGAGGCGTCATCTGCTGGCCGGTACCAATTGTTGTTGTGGATCCGATAGAAGCCGAGCGTTTCCGGCAAGGCGGCAACGTCGCCCAGAAACGGATAGATTCCCGTGAGCCAGGCATCGGCGGATATGCGGAACTGTTCGGGAATCGGCCCGGCGGCATCCCACGCGCTGCGTCGTACGGAGATGGCTGACGTCATGGGGAAGGGCCACCAGCCGGCCGAACGCGTCAACTGCGGCGACAGGTCTCCTGAACACAGGGTTCGGGGGATCGGCTTGAGGATCGGCGAGCCGTCGATCGAAATTGGCTGAAGTCGATGATAGGCAAGCGATACTTCGGGATGCGAGCGGAAAGTCTCAGCCGTCGCCGACAGCTTGCCGGGCGCCCACCAGTCGTCGGCGTCCAGAAAACAAAGGATGCCGCCGCTGCTGGATTTCACAGCGGCGTTGATCGCGGCGGCCTGTCCCGAGTTCTCCTGAAAGATCACCTTCACCCGGTCGCCATAAGCTTCCAGAACGGAGCGCGACTCGTCGCTCGATCCATCGTCCACGACGATGATCTCGACATCGGCCATCTCCTGGCTCAGGGCGCTGTCAATCGCGCGTCCGACGAAGCGGCCGTAGTTGTAATTGTTGATAAGAACGCTGATGCCTGGTCGCTCCATGACACCCTCTCACGCGGCTTGCCGGATTGGACCGCAGCGCCGCGACGTGTTCCTTGGGACCTCGATGATGGCGGCGTGCAGGGCGCTCCCTTGCCCGGCCGGGATCCTGCATTGAACCGAAGAGGTCGCCGCCAACAATGCCGGGACGGGTGATGCTTCCGTCACACAATGTGCAGAACCAGGACCAGAACGCGAAACCATAGGAATCCCAACCCTCTAAGCATCAACTACGAACAATCAGCCTGCGCGGGAACCATGGCCTTGCGCTATCGGGATCTGCTGCCGAGCCATGTCCTTCGCGCCATGCATTCCTCTCCAAGCTACCGGTGAATGGACACACGTAACATCTGCTCTTATTGGCAATCCCTTAGGCCCTGACCGCCACCTTTTGGGGGAGGGAGCCGCAGAAGGCCTAAGGACGGAGCGGCTATGGGGGTATGGGCTCATGCTTTGGACGTAGATGCCGCGGTCACGGCGTTGGTGCGCTGCGGATGCGGGCGGATGCCCGCAAGCCCGTCCGCGCTGTTGCAAGCCATGTTGCTGCGTTTTCTGCACTGCCGCCGGTCCGCTTCGGGAGCGGGCCGAGGGGCGCAGTCCTGCGCACCATTTCGACGGTGCGCAGTTGGTCGATCGTGTGCGCGAGGCCAGGGTCTGAAACCGGGCGCGGCTAGGCAGGCGCCCCGATAATCGGCGGAACGACCTTGTTGACCGCAAGCTGGGCCAGCACATCCGGGCTCAGCGTTCCCCGAACGCCGGGATGGCGGTGGCGACCTTCCTCGGCATAGGAATAGGTCTCCGCATCCGACGGGCCGAAAGTCATGAAGACGGCGACACGGTCAGGCGTTCCGGTGATCCGTCGAATGATCGATCGCGTCACGGTGAATGCCTTTTGAACGTCCAGGTGAAGCAGCGGCCCGATCCGTTCGAAAAATTTGCGCAGACTCCTGTCAACCAGGGTCGGCATCTGCCCTGCATGTTCGATGCGTACGTCGAAGATGATCGCATCGCCCGCCCGGACTCCAAGACCCCTTGCCGGCAGGCTCTGGACCAAGCCTTTCAGGTGAGATTTCGGCCGCACCTTCAATGTTGCGCTCGAGTTCTCGTCCTGGTCCTGCAGGTAGAACGCGATCTTGTAGACCTTGAAATTCTCGTCCGAGAAAATGCTTCCATCGACGCAGCGCGGATGGTGCGGGACGTCGTTATGCCACGACGACGTCGTGTTGATCATGAGATCGCACTCGCCTGTCAGAACGACATCGAGCGGTTGGGTAATTTCCTTGAGACGGTTGAGGATCGTATCGGAAGTCATGAATCTCGCGACTTCGTCGACGACATACATGGCATGAAGCTGGAATTTGCCGCCGTACAAATACTTGCCGCCGGATTTTAGATACTGTCTGGCAACCCGCCGCAATCTTTCCACCTGTTCAGGCGTCAGCACATCCCTGATGACAGTATAACCATTGGAGGTCAGATCGTTCTGCAGCTGGTTGGTTGTGCTGGGCGCCTCTGGAGGCCCGCTGGCCGGCACCCACAATTCGTCTATTGAATTCACCCCTGTTGAATTCACCATTGTCTCTCTCCCCGGCTTTCTCGCGCTCAAACCTCCCCAGCTTTGGTCGCGCTAAAGCGACTGTCTTCTGCAGCTTCGCGAAGGTCAAACCGCTCTTTTCGGGGTAACGCTTATCAAAAAGAGCAATCGAGCCTACCCCGGGGATAGGGCCTTACTTCCAATATTGTATCTATTTCTATGAAGAACGCAGAAATGTGAAGTCTTTCTACGTCCAATAGCTGGAGCTGAAAGTATGGAGGCAGCGAGCCTGCCAGCATATTCTGGCGGCAGTTTCAGTTGGCAAAAGCGTAGATCATGAGAAATTCACCGGCAGACAGAAACCAAACTTCAGTCCCTGATTCAAAGGATTCCCTGAAGTGGACGAATGTCCTTGGTGTTCGAGTTTCCGCAGTCAATCTCGAAAGCGCGACCGGACTTATCGAAAAGGCGATCGAAGACCGCAGGAAAGAATATGTGTGCGTTCGCGACGCACACGGTGTCGTGCGGTGTCAGAAAGATCCCGAGCTTCGGTCCATTCATAACCGGGCGTTCCTGGTAACCCCGGACGGCATGCCGTTGGTCTGGGCGCTGAGACATGCCGGCCACGCGGAAAGCGACAGGGTCTACGGACCGGATCTCATGCTGTCCGTTTTCGATGCCGGCAGTTCCAAGGGTTTGCGCCACTTCCTTTACGGCGCGACAGCCGAAACGCTCGGCCAGCTGCAGACGCGACTTCTGGCAAAATATCCGCAGGCGCGGATCGTCGGTTCCTATGCGCCGCCTTTTCGCCAGCTGTCCATGCAGGAGGAAACGGATATTGCCGACCGGCTCAACCGGTCGGGTGCCGACATCATCTGGGTTGGGTTGAGCAGTCCCAAACAGGAACTCTGGATGGCGCGCATGCGCGAGCGCCTGGACGCGCCGATGCTCATCGGCGTCGGCGCTGCTTTCGACTTCCACGCCGGTCTCAAGCGGCAGGCTCCCAGGATCATTCAAAGAAGCGGCTTCGAATGGGCGTTTCGCCTTCTCTGCGAGCCGCGACGGCTGTGGCGGCGCTATGCGCTGGTCGTGCCGACCTTCATCTCACTGACCGCCTTTCAGAGACTGGGCCTTCGAAAGTTTCCGATCGAGGACGCCGTCTCCGGGTCGGGACAAAGGCCGTAGAGGAGTAAAGCATCATGTCCTCATTTGCGCCGTCAGCGATGACATCGGGTCCGTCGAAGGCATCTTCCACAAACGACATGGCGTCGCGAGCGATCCCGGCAGGGTCGGTGCCACCGATCGCAGCCAGGACGGGGGATCGCATTGGCTCGACAGGGCTGAGTATGCCGGCCGCACTGCAGCGCCGGCTTCCACGGTTTGCAACGTCGTCGCTTCTGGTTGCCGGCGACATAGCGAGCTATCTGGTTGCCTATTTCGCCCTTCTGTCGTTCCTTCCAGAGGGCGCGGAGGGCAGGCTAGCGGAGCGCGCCTTCATCCTCACGGCACTGGCTGCGATCGTTCTTTATGCCTCGGCCGGCCTCTATCCCGGATATCGGCTGCACGACCACGAACATCTGCGCCGGCGCACGATAGCTGCCGTCAAGGTGGCCGTCCTGACGGTATTTGGAGCGATCATCCTGCCGGATGGCGAACGGCTGCTGCTTGCCATCATCGGCTTCCTCGGGCTCGGGCTGATCGTTCAGCCAATCGTGCATTGGCTTGCGAGAGGCCTGTGCTGGAAACTTGGCATCTGGGGAGAGCGCGCGGTGATCATAGGGGGGCGCAATCTTGCTCCCGCGCTCGTGGCGCACTTCAAGCGCCACTGGCAGTATGGCATCAGGCCGGAATCTTTCTCCCCCGACACGTCGGAAGCATTGCCGGACGGTGGGCCATCCATTGCCCTGATCGCAGCTGACGCGGGTTCGCTTGCACCCGATCTGGCGGCCATGCGCCGGAAGTTTGCGGAAGTCATTCTGCTCTCCGACACACCGAGCCTCAAGGTCAGCGGCCTGCGGCCGGCGGATGTAGGCGGAGAGATCGGTATTCGCCTCGCCACCGGCGGAAGTCCGGTGAATTCGGATCTGGTTCGCCGAGCCCTCGATCTTGCAATCGCTATTCCTGCCGCGATTGTCGTCGCGCCCTTCATTGCGATTGCGGCCGCCGCGATCTACGTCATCGATCCGGGTCCTGTCTTCTTCCGGCATGCCAGGGAGGGACTGTCCGGCAAGCCGGTCTATGTGCTGAAACTGAGGACGATGTACCGGGATGCGGAGCAGCGTCTCGAAGCCTTGTTCCGGGAAAACCCGGCCATGCGCGCCGAGTGGCTGGCCCATTTCAAGCTCAAGGACGATCCGCGCGTCCTGCCGGTCATCGGGCATCTCCTTCGCTCATCGAGCTTCGACGAGCTCCCGCAACTGGCGAACATCATTGCGGGCGAGATGGCCATCGTCGGACCGCGTCCGTTTCCGGAATATCACCTGCTGGCGATGGACGGCGAATTTCGCGACAAGCGCCGTTCCGTCACGCCGGGGCTCACGGGCCTTTGGCAGATATCCGAACGAAGCAATGCGGATATCGAGCTGCAGCAGCAGCTCGACGAGTTCTACATCGACAATCGGTCCCTCTGGTTCGACTGCCAAATTCTTCTCAGCACGATCCCTGCGGTCTTCAAGCGCAGGGGAGCTTACTGACCATCCTCGCTTCTGCGGGGCAACCATCAACAACGGAGCACACCAATGCACGGACAAAAGCGAATTATGGTAACCGGCGGCACCGGATTTCTGGGATCATTCCTGTGCGAAAGGCTGTTGCGAGAAGGCAATGATGTCCTCGCGGTGGACAACTACTACACCGGCTCGCGCGACAACGTGCTGCATCTTCTCGACGACCCGCGCTTCGAGATCCTTCGCCACGACATTACCTTCCCGCTCTATGTGGAAGTCGACGAGATCTACAATCTCGCCTGCCCGGCATCCCCGGTCCATTACCAGGTCGATCCCGTTCAGACGATCAAGACCAATGTGCACGGCGCCATCAATATGCTTGGCCTTGCCAAACGCACCAAGGCGAAGATCTTCCAGGCCTCCACGAGCGAAGTCTACGGTGATCCGGCAGTCCATCCCCAGCCCGAGGAATATCGGGGCAGCGTGAACCCCATAGGGCCGCGGGCATGCTACGACGAAGGCAAGCGCTGTGCCGAAACATTGTTCTTCGACTACCATCGCCAATATGGCGTGGAAATCCGGGTGGCGCGCATCTTCAACACGTACGGGCCGCGCATGCAGACCAATGACGGCCGCGTCGTCTCCAATTTCATCGTTCAGGCGCTTCAGAACGAGCCGATCACCATCTTCGGAAACGGAACGCAAACCCGCTCGTTCTGCTATGTGGACGATCTGATCGAGGGCTTCATCCGCCTGATGGGCGCGCCTGCCGGCGTCACCGGGCCGATCAATCTCGGCAACCCCGGAGAATTCCAGGTTCGCGAACTGGCCGAAATGGTCATCGAAATGACCGGGTCGAAATCAAGCATCGTTTACAAGCCTCTGCCGATCGACGATCCGACGCAGCGCAAACCGGATATCAGCCGCGCAAAACAGGACCTCGGCTGGCAGCCGACAGTAAATCTGCGCGAAGGGCTGGAGAAAACCATCGCCTATTTCGAATGGAAGCTTTCTGGCGGAGCCAGGAGCATGCCTAGCGCGCGGTCCCAGCAAGCGGCTTATGCCCATCTGCCGACCCCGGCCGTCGGCTTTCCCGTCCAGGAAGCCGTATCGATCGGGCCGTGAACGGCAACGCCGGTCCTGGCGGGGCGAAGCTCGGTTTCTTTCGATGGGATGGTGCCGGAAACATGAATGTGCATAGGATACCAACAGGAGCCGCCCCTGCGGGCACGAAACAGCGGCTGGGGCCGATCGTCTTTGCGGTCGATGCGGCCTATGCTGTTCCCCTGGCGACCGCGCTTAGATCGGTCGCCGAAAACAACAGAGATGCATGGCCTCTGGATATCCATGTCATTCATGAAGGTATAGGCGAAGAAACAAAGCGCCGGATCTTTGATTCCCTGCCGGCAAACTCCACAGTCATCCAGTGGCATCCCATCGGCACCCTGTCTTTCGCGAGCGGATTTTCCACGCGCCCCGGCGTCTCGAAGATGACCTTCGCAAGGATCCTTCTGCCGCAGTTCCTTCCGGAGAGCTGCAACCGGGCTCTCTATCTGGACGGCGACATCCTCGTGCTGGCTGCGCTTGAACAGTTGTGGAATGCCGATCTGGGCGAGGCGGTAATCGGCGCGGTGCCGGACTACTGGCTGGACGATGTGGTGAGCAAAGAGCCGGGGGCGGCAGGCCCTCCCCGGGTGGAGCGCTATTTCAACGCCGGCATTCTTCTTATCGACCTTGAGAAATGGCGGAAGGAGCGGATATCGGAACGGTCGCTGGATTATCTCGATCGCTTTCCGACGACGGAATATTCGGATCAGGACGCTCTGAACGTCGCCTGCGACGGAAGGTGGAAAGTCCTGGATCGCGCCTGGAATTTCCAGTTCGAGCCCACACAGGCGATCGGTCGCATCGCGCTCGAACAGAAGCTCGGGATCGTGCATTTCGTAACCAACGTGAAGCCCTGGAAATCGGGAAGCTTGAGCCCGAACGTCGCATTCTACGATGCGTTCCGATCCCGGACCCGATTTGCGCTGACGCGCCGGGAGCGCATTCAAAGTGGCCTGAAGCGCGCAGGCTCGCGGCTGCTTGCCCGATCCGCGCTGTTGCGGGCCGTGTGGTCCTGCACGAAATCGGCAATGCAGACGTACACATCAACTTTGGCGCGAATGAACCGGAGAGCGAGGAACGTCTGAAGAGCGAAGCGAAGCCGAGCGGCGCCCGTGGAGGAAGAAACTTGCAACGAGTTGATGTCGTAATTCCCTGCTACAACTACGCTCACTTCCTGCGGGAATGTGTTGAAAGCGTTCTCTCGCAGGCCAATGTCGAAGTACGTGTGCTCATCCTGGATGATTGCTCGCCGGACCATACGCCCGAGGTCGGAATGGCCTTGGCATCCCGCGACAAACGGGTTGCCTATCGTCGGCATGCGGCAAACAAGGGACACATCGCGACCTATAATGAGGGTATCGAGTGGGCAGGCGGTGACCTATTCCTGCTTCTGTCCGCGGACGATTATCTATTGCCGGGTGCGCTGGGCCGCGCGGCAGCGCTGATGCGCGACAATCCCGATGTGGGGTTTGCGTTCGGGAACGCGCTTGTGGCCGAGCCGGACGGCGTCATAACCAAGCGCGTCGATCCTCTCGGCGACCGGAATGTGCCGCCCATGCAGGTCCTGTCCGGTCCGCAATTCATGCGCATAAGCGGGGCAAGCAACCTCGTTCCGACACCGACGGCCGTCGTCAGAACGGCGCTGCAAAAGCATGTTGGCGGCTATCATAAGGAGCTGCCGCATGCCGGGGACATGGAGATGTGGCTGCGGCTCGCATCACATGCCGGGGTTGGCTATATCAACGAAGATCAGGCAGTATATCGCAGACATGCTTCGAACATGTCGCTGCAATACTACGGCCAAAGTATTCTCCCCGACCTCCGGCAAAGAAAACATGCTTTCGATATCCTGTTTCGCCAGGGCGCCGACAGCCTCAAGACAGATGAAAAACTGAGGCGTTTCCTTGCCAGAGATCTGGGGAAAGAGTCGCTTCGCCTGGCTGGAATGGCATTCAACAATTCCGATCTTGCCACTGCCGCGGCGCTTCAGCGCTTTGCCCTCGAGGTTTCTCCGGAGGTGCGAAATTCACTGCCCTGGATCAAGCTGGCCTGCAAGCGGATCATCGGACCAAGATACTGGTATGCCCTGAATTCCATCGGGCGGTGGGTTGCAGGATGAGCGGGCAGGGATGTGCAGCGGAATTGTCGATCACGGCCCCGGCGGCGGTCGGTGCCGCCGGGATGATCTGGCGCAGAAACGCGTCTGCTGCAGCCGAACCATTCAATCGTCTGACGGTGTCAGCACAGTGTCTTGTTGGCGCTGACGCCGGAAATGCTGTTTTGAAACAGGTCGTTGAGCTTGAACACGACTTCAGTTCTGTTCGTTGCCTTGACCTTTTTCATGATGTTGCGGACATGCACCTTCACGGTGCTTTCCCGCAGGTTGAGTTCATAGGCGATGATCTTGTTCGCCTTTCCGCGCCGGAGCGCCTCGACCACCTCTGCCTGACGGTCCGTGAAGATGCCGGCCAGGGGACGGGCGGTCGTGTTGCTGGATTCCAGCAAGTGACGCATGGCGAAGAGCGTGCTGGCGGGCACAAAAACACCACCCGCTACCGACAGCGCGATCAGCTCCATGCAGACGCTGATACTGACCGAGGCGGGTATGTAGCCCTTGGCGCCGTATTCGATCGCCTTGACGATCTGGCCGAAATCGTCGCTATCGGCCAGTATGATGACGGGTATCGCGCCGAATTCCGCAGCAAGGCTTCTGATCTGCCCCGAGACGGCAGGCTCGTCGATTTTCTTGCCACCGATATTCAGGAGGATAGCTGAAAGCGGCGGATATTCGTCGCATTTCTGCTTCCACTCCTCAATACTTCCGAATGCCAGTATAAGTAGATCCGTCTTGTGAGCGGCCATGCACTGCGCGAGGCATTGCCGATCAAGTTCACGGTTGTCGAGGATCACCAAAGAGTGCTTTGGCCTCGATTGCGAGCTCAATCCGGTAGAGGTATTCTCTACTTTAAGTGGAAGAGCCACATTTTCCTGTCTAAGGTCTAAATTTGGAACAAGCGCTGAATTCACTGCTTCATCCTCCCCAGCCGAGTTTCCCTACGCCCCAACAAAACCGAATACTCAAGCCCTTCAAATATGAGGGTTTGGCAGCACTAAAGTAGGATTTAAATACCACAGTTCCTGTTATCTTAAACTAGCTAATATAGGCTAAAGGATCAGATTAGTTCCATCGTAAGGTGTAAATAGGACGTAATTCTTGGTATAAACTTATACGATACTATGCCATTCGCGGAATGGTTGATTGTGTTGCTCCCCGGTTACGAACGCAGCCGCTAAACGCATGAAAACAATGCCCGCCCCACGGCGCATGGCTCGGATATGCCAGGACCTTGTCCTTCACCAATCTTGATCGTTGGCTATGAATTTCGGCGTACATCGTCGTAAGTAGATACGTCTTTAGGTGAATAAGCTTAGACGTTTTGTTTCTTTACTCTGGTTGCGAAAACAATTCTCTTTGAATGGAAAGAAATATTTGTTTCTTCGAGATGAAATCTTGGGCGCAATCATCCGGTTGACGGTTTCATCTAGAAGTCAGGGTTTGATGAAGAGTAAGGGGTGCATGCGTATGATTGCATCAGATGTAAAGCTGGATGATAGCAGCGTCATCCATCATCGAGATCTCGTGAATCTCTATGGCTGCACGATCGGCGCGGGAACCCGCATCGGCACCTTCGTTGAAATCCAGAAAAACGTCGTCGTCGGAAAAAACTGCAAGATCTCCAGCCATTCCTTCCTGTGCGAAGGCGTGACGCTGGAAGACGGCGTTTTTATCGGCCACGGCGTCATGTTCACGAACGACACATACCCGCGCGCCGTCAATGCGGACGGCAGCCTGCAGACAGAAGCGGACTGGGCCGTGGTGCGCACTCTGGTCAAGCGCCACGCATCGATCGGCAGCAATGCGACCATTCTCCCTGGCGTCACGATCGGAGAGGCTGCGCAGGTCGGCGCCGGAGCGGTCGTAACGAAGAACGTGCCTGACGGCGCCATTGTCGCCGGCGTTCCGGCCAGGATTACCGGTCGCGTTCATGACCGGTCCGTCAACATGCAAGCGTTGGGAGGAATGCGATGATCGGCATTGCAGTTGTTGGATATGGCTATTGGGGTCCCAACCTGGTGCGCAACATTTCGGAAGCGGCCGGTGCAGAACTCATCGCGGTCTGTGACCTCAATGTCGAGCGCCTGGCGGCGGTCAAAAGCCGGTACCCCGCGGTAACGATCACCGACAATTTCGAGGAAGTTCTGCGCGATCCGCGAGTGGATGCGATCGCTATCGCGACGCCGGTCTTCACACATTTCAAACTTGCCATGCAGGCGATGATGGCCGGAAAGCACGTCTTCGTCGAAAAGCCCATGGCCTCGACCGCAGAAGAAGCGGCACGCATGGTCGAGGAGGCCGCGCGCCGGCGCCTCGTGCTCGCCGTGGACCATACTTTCGTTCACACAGGTGCCGTTCGCAAGATGCGGGAGCTGGTCGAGAGCGGTCTCGGCGACATGTATTATTACGACTCGGTCCGGGTCAATCTCGGGCTCTTCCAGCACGATGTCAGCGTCATCTGGGATCTTGCCGTGCACGATCTGTCCATCCTGGACCATGTGGTGCAGGAGAGGCCCGTAGCCGTTTCCGCGACGGGCATGAGCCATGTGCTCGGCGAGCCGGAGAACATCGCCTACCTCACGCTCTTCTTCGAGAGCAAGCTTATCGCACATATCCACGTCAATTGGCTGGCGCCGGTCAAGGTACGCCGCACGCTGATCGGCGGCAGCGCCAAGATGGTCGTCTACGACGACCTGGAGCCCAGCGAAAAGATCAAGGTCTACGACAAGGGCATTACGCTGAACCCCAATTCCCAGGCCTATGGCGAGAACGTGCATCAGATGATGGTCGGCTATCGCAGCGGCGACATGTGGGCGCCCAAGCTCGACATGACCGAGGCGCTGAAACGCGAACTGGATCAATTCGTCGATTGCATCGAGCAAAATAAGCGGCCGATTACCGACGGGAATGCCGGGCTGCGTGTCGTGCGCATTCTTGAAGCCGCAAGCCGGTCGCTCGCCCAGCGCGGTCGCATCATCGAGCTGGAAGAGGCGAGGCTTATCGCATGATCCCGTTTTTGGACCTCAAGGCACAATATCAGTCCCTCAAGAGCGAAATCGACGCCGCCGTGCTCGGCGTCCTGGCGTCGGGCCAATATATACTGGGCGAGGAAGTCGCCCGGCTCGAGCAGGAATTCGCTGACTATTGCAACGTGAAGCATGCGATCGCCGTCAATACCGGGACGAGTGCCCTGCATCTGTCGCTTCTTGCGGCAGGCGTCGGCCCCGGCGATGAGGTCATCACCGTACCGTTCACCTTTGTCGCGACGGTATCGGCGATCTGCTACACCGGCGCACGGCCGGTCTTCGTCGATATCGAGCCTGTGACGCTCACGATGGATGCGGCTCAGCTCGAGGCGAAGATTACGCGCCGGACCAGGGCCATCATTCCCGTCCACCTCTACGGCCAGATGGCCGATATGGATGCCATCAAGGCCATTGCCGACCGCCACGGTATCCCGGTCATCGAGGATGCCTGCCAGGCGCACGGGGCGCGATACAGGGGCAAGCGCGCCGGCAGCATCGGTCTGTCCGGCTGCTTCAGCTTCTATCCGGGCAAAAATCTCGGCGCCTGCGGCGAGGGCGGCATCGTGGTGACCGACAGCGACGAGCAGGCCAAGACCATGCGCATGCTGCGCGACTGGGGACAGGAACAGCGCTACCACCATGTGCTGAAGGGCTTCAACTACCGTATGGATGCCATTCAGGGCGCCATCCTGCGCATCAAGCTTCGGCATCTCGACGCCTGGACGGAAGCGCGGCGCAGCCATGCCCGGCGTTACTCGTCGCTGCTTGCGGGCGCGACGCAATTGACGACGCCTGTCGAGGCCGCCGATCGCCGCCACGTCTATCACGTCTATGCCATCAGAAGCCCTGATCGCGACGCGCTTCAGCGTGTGCTGACGGCGGAAGGCATCCCTTCGGGATTGCATTATCCCGTTCCCGTTCATCTGCAGAAGGCGCATGCCGACCTCGGCCATCGGGCCGGCGACTTCCCGGTTTCGGAAGCTGCCGCACGCGAGGTTCTCTCCCTGCCGATCTATCCGGAGATGCCTGCCGCGCACGTCGATCAGGTGGCGGCAGCACTGGAGTACGCTTATGTCAATTGATCGCGCAGGCGAGGCGCGCGTTGTACAGGCGGTCCACGGACGCAGTCGCAAGCCAGCGGATCCCGCCTATCAGGCGGGACTTGCCGAGGAGCTGAGGCAGTCATACGGCCGCGCCGGCCTTATCGAACTCTACGGGCGCTTTGCTGCAGGCGACGGTGTCGTGGACACGCTGATGCGCAAAGCCATCTGGCAGGCGCTCGCGCGCAGTTGCGGCGAGGGCCTGCAGGTTGCGGGCGGCGCCGGTTTCAAACATCCCGAAACGTTCGATATCGGCAGCGGCGTGTTTATCGGCGCTCAGGCCTATATCCAGGGCCGCTATGACGGCACCTGCAAGATCGGCAACAATGTCTGGATCGGGCCGATGGCCTATTTCGACGCGCGCGATCTGGTGATCGAGGATTTCGTTGGATGGGGACCGGGTGCCAAGGTGCTCGGCTCGACCCACACCGCGTTGCCGGTAGACGTGCCGATCATTCGCACGGACCTCGAAATCAGGCCGGTTCGGATCGGCGCAGGCGCCGATATCGGAACGAACGCGACAATCCTGCCCGGTGTCAGCATCGGTGAAGGGGCGATCGTGGGCGCGGGAGCAATCGTGGTTTCCGATGTCGAGCCCTATTCGGTCGTCGCGGGCGTACCGGCAAAATTCATACGCTGGCGCAAGGAAGCCGATCCTGCGCTGGACATATCGCGTGGAGGAAGATCGTGAGAAATCAGCGGATACTCATTACCGGCGGGGCCGGCCTGATCGGGTCGCACATTGCCGATCTTGTTGCGCTGGAAAGACCGCGCGAGATCATCATCCTCGACAATTTCGTGCGTGGGCGGCGCGACAATCTCAGTGTGGCAATAGCCGGCGGAGCCGTCAACATCGTCGAGGGAGATATCCGCGACAGGGCGCTGCTGGCGAAAATCTTCGAGGGCGTCGATATCGTTTTCCATCAGGCGGCCATTCGCATCACGCAATGCGCGGAAGAGCCGCGACTTGCCTTCGATGTTCTGGCCGAAGGCACGTTCAACGTCCTTGAAGCTGCCGTCAATGCGCGCGTGTCCAAGGTCGTCGCCGCCTCATCGGCCTCGGTACTGGGGCTTGCCGAGAGTTTCCCGACGACCGAAAACCATCATCCGTACAATAACCGGACGATTTACGGCGCGGCCAAGACGTTCAACGAGGGGCTGCTGCGCAGCTTCGCGGACATGTATGGCTTGCGCTATGTGGCGCTGCGCTACTTCAACGTCTACGGGCCGCGAATGGACGTCTACGGCGCCTACACGGAAGTGCTGATCCGCTGGATGGAGCGCCTGGCGGCCGGCATGCCGCCCCTCGTCTACGGCGATGGCAGCCAGACGATGGATTTCGTGGATGCGCGTGATATCGCCCGGGCAAATCTGCTGGCGGCAAAAAGCGATGTCACCGATGAGGTGTTCAATGTCGCGAGCGGCAGGGAAATAAGCCTCCTGGAACTCGCGCAGATGCTAAGCGGCATCATGGGAGTCTCGCTTGCGCCGGAGCACAAGGAGGCCCGCGCGGTCAACGGCGTGACCCGTCGTCTTGCCGATGTCAGCAAGGCCGAGAGGCTCCTGGGCTTCAAGGCGGAGATATCGATGGAACAGGGGCTGCGCGACCTCGTCGAATGGTGGCAGTTGAAGACTGCAGCAGGGGGGCAGGCTGCATGAGTGCGTCATCGTCCACGATTCCGGTCGCCAAGCCCGTTCTGGGCGAGGAAGAGGCCGAGGCCGCGCGTCGCGTCATTCTGTCGGGATGGGTGACGCAGGGGCCGGAAGTCGCGGTATTCGAGCGTGAATTCGCCGACTTCGTCGGTGCGGCGCATGCCTGCGCCGTATCCAACTGCACAACCGCACTGCATCTCGCCCTGAAGGCCGTCGGCGTGGGTGCCGGTGACGAAGTCATCACCGTCAGCCATTCCTTCATCGCCACCGCGAACGCCGTTCGGTACTGCGACGGGGTGCCTGTCTTCGTCGATATCGAAGCGGATGGCTACAATATCGACGCCAGCCTGATCGAAGCGGCGATCACGCCCCGCACCAAGGCAATCCTCTGCGTGCACCAGCTCGGCATGCCTTGCGATCTCCGCTCGATCGTGGAGATCGGCAGGCGCCACAAGATTCCGGTCATCGAGGATGCGGCCTGCGCGACAGGAAGCGAAATCCTTTGGGACGGACGCTGGGAAAAAATCGGCAAGGCGCATGGTGACATTGCCTGCTTCTCCTTCCATCCCCGCAAGGTCGTCACGACAGGCGACGGCGGTATGCTGACCACGGCCAACCCCGATCATGATCGAAAATTCCGGCTGTGGCGCCAGCACGGAATGAGCGTCACCGATGCCGTTCGCCACGGCTCGAAACAGGTGATCTTCGAGGATTATGACGAATTGGGCTTTAACTACCGCATGACCGACCTGCAGGCCGCCGTCGGGCGGGAACAGCTGCGGAGGTTGCCGCAACTGATCGCGCAACGGCGGCGGCTCGCAGAGCTGTATCGCAAGCGCCTGTCCTTACTCCCCGGGCTTTCTCCGGTCGAGCCGCACTGGGCGCGCAGCAACTGGCAGAGCTTCTGTGTGAGGTTGCCTGAGACAGCCGACCAGCGGGCGGTCATGCAGGCCCTCCTTGATCAGGGGATATCGACGCGGCGCGGCGTGATGAACATACATCTGGAAGGCGCCTATGCAGACCGGAACTCGCATCGTGCTGCCTCAAGCCTGATGCGAAGCGTATCGGCGCAGCGGCAAACGATCATCCTGCCGCTTTATGCCCAGATGACGGAATTCGACGTCGCACGCGTTGTCGATGCACTTTACGCAGCGCTTGCGGAAGCCGCGGCCCCCAATGGGAGCGCACAACCTGACCTGGACGCCGCTCTGGTCTGACGCGCCATTTGCATGACGTCATATTTGCACAGCGAACAATGCGCGCATCGCCCGATGCGCGCATTGTTCGTCATGCGGATTTCGCGATCCATCCTCTGATGACCGCCGGCACGGACTCGGGCGGAAGCAGGTCAACCAGCATACGCAGCGAATAGAGCCCGGTGAGAGCTACGGCGATAGAGCCGATCGCCGTCGCGGGCCACAGCGGCAGAGCCTGGAAGGCGAGAAAGACCAGTCCCGACAGCGGCAGGAAAAGCAAAGCGTGTCTGCGATTGGCGCAGGACCAGCGAAACCCGGCAAGCTTCCGGACGACCACGTAGATCAGGATGCTGTGCCATACATAGAGCCCGAAAAACGCCATGCCGGCTCCCGGCGTTCCGAACAGCGATACGAGGAGCCAGGCGAGCCCCACATGCACGACCGCGGCAGCGACCTCGGTCCAGAAGAAAATCGCCTGGGTGCGTTTTGCAACGACGATAAAGCCCATTGGCCAGGAGATAATCCGGAGCATCATTCCAAGGCAGATCCAGCGTAGGAGATCCACGGCTCCGTGAAATTCCGTGGAATAAAACAGGCTCATCATCAGCGGCGCGAGCGTCAGTGTGGCGAGCAGGCCGGGGCCGGCGAGCAGCATGCTGATTTCCGCCTGTTCGTTGACCAGCCGATTGCATTCGGCATTGTTGTTGGCGGCGGCGGTCAGGCGCGGATAAAAATCCGTTCCCATCGCCTGGAGGATGAAGCCGGCGTAGAGGCCGCCAAGGCCCCAGGCCGCCTGATACAGGCCCGCCGCCATCACGCCCCCCTCCTTCAGCACGATGAGGCGGATGGCATAGGCCGCGCCGAAGGTCAGAAGCCCGCTTGCCATGAAGACGAAACCGAGCCTCAGCAGCGCCGATACTTCCCGGCCGAACTGGTGCGCAGGCATGGGCGGGGGACGCGTGCAGATCCGCCGGCTGTACCACCAGGTCGGCAGGACCGAGGCTGCTGCAATGACGATGAGCGAGGGGGCAATCGCCTGCATGCCGAACAGATAGATCAAGGGAATGCTGACCGCCGTGCCGAAAAGCCCGGCAAGCACGTTGATGCGGGCGAGGTCGGCAATGCCGCGCAGGCCCTGGATCAACGCGGTCTGCCCGGCGGAAACCAGCCGAAAGAAGATCGCCAGCGACAGCAATGCAATGGCGCCAGCGTGCTGGTAGTCGCCAAAGGTGAAATCCGAGATCGGGAACGCCAGTGCCAAAAGGAGAAACGCACCGAACAGGCCGAGTGCCAGCGAGATGCGCCTGAGCACTGCCGCCGATCGCGCGATCCGATCTGCGTCGTCGGTGCCCGCAGCTTCGGCAATCTGGCGCACGCCGCTGCTGCCAACGCCAAGTCCGGCAACCGCCTGTGCGATGTCGAGTATCGCGCTGTAGAGGCCCATGAGCCCCACGCCTTCCGGCCCAAGCAGAACAGCCATCGCCTTGTTTCTGACGATGCTGAGCGCGACGTTCACGAGCGAAGAGCCGCCCATCAGAATCGTCGATTTGAGGATCTGGCTGTAGGTCTGGCTGTTGGGCGGGGTCATGCGCATGGTCATCGGAGGCCCCTAGATATTGGTCGCGTGGGGGCGTTCAGCCGCCCGCGGAAAGTCCGGCCGCAGCCCATACCCTGCGCACCTCACCGGCTTGCCTGACTGACATGTGCCTCAGTCTGGGCCGGCGCTGTGACGGCCGCTTTGGACGGCGCATCCGTGAGGCGGGGCTGCGTCACTCTGACCACATCGCCCGGCGCCAGTTCTGTCGTCTCGGAGGCCTGGAACTGGTTGACCTGCCCTCCCTCTCGCCGGCTCACGGTGAACGTCAGCGGCATTTCTTCGCCGCGCTCGCTGATGCCGCTGCCGTTCGAGAGTTCCTCAAGAAGCAGTTGTTGCGTCGTATCGCGCTTCAGTCTCAGCTGATCGAGATTGGCCTTTTCTGCCTGCACTTCGGACGCGACTTCGCTCCGCCGCGTATCGGAAAGGCCCTCGAGATTGCGCGTCGTCTCGTTGATCGCCTGGCGCCCCCGCATGATGGCCGTGACGAGATCGAGCCGGTCGGAGCGGTAGGTGGTGAGCAGCCGTTCCAGATCCATCTGCCGTGAGGTGATCGTCAGGCCCTTCTCGACCAGCGTCTTGACGCTGGTCAGCTGCTCCTCGACCGACTGGATATTGTCGTCGGAACCCTTCAGCTTCTCTTCCAGCGTATCGATTTCCGCCTTGAGCAGATTGCGCAATTCGATAAGCGCCGTCGATTGCCTGTCCAGCGCGCTGGCGCGGGCCTGGAATATGACCCTCTCCTCGTCATAGATACTCTCGGCATATTGCCGGTCGGCGGCGGGCGGCAGGTCGAAGGTTATTTCCTTGGCCCCGGACATCTCCGCCTGCAGTCGCGCAAGCTTTGCGGAGCTGCGCAGCAGCGAATGGTCGATTTCCCGCAAGTCGCCGGCAAGCGTGATCGTCTTCGATCGCTGCTGTGCGGCCGCCCGAAGAGGTCCGCCGCTCATGGCCAGAGATTGCAGCACGCTGAGGCCGGAGTGGAACTTGTATTCTCCCGGCGTGGTCACGTCTCCAACGACGTAAATGGACGGGTAGTCGAGAATATCGACGCTGACCGCAGGTGTCTGGGCCAGACCCATCTTTTCCTGCAGGCGCTTGCCGATCTCGCCCGCGAGGCCGGCATTGTCGAGATTTCCGACCGGCAGCGACCCCAGAAACGGCAGGGAGACAGCGCCTTCATTCGAGACCGTATATTCGCCGCTAATCGCGTCCCATCGCTCGAACTGGCCTTTGGACGGCATCCATTGGACGACCGTCAGGCGGATTTTCGTTTGCGGAGCAAAGGACGGACCCTCGGCGAAAGCCGGCGACATGGCGCCGGCGAAAAAGACGAATGCGCCGGCGGCAAACGTCGCACGAAAGAACATGCGAGGAACGCGGTACGAAAGCTTCTTATACATGTCCAGCCTGCAAAGCATCCTTAAACGGATACAGGTTCAATGCCTTAGACGCTGCGCGCACACCGGACACCAGGCCCGGGACGGCAGCATCAGTGTGCAGCCTGGAGAAGGCTTGAGGAAGATGAAGGCTGGGTGCTTTGCTTCATCATTATTGATGAGACGGGGTAGGCCGGTTCAACCCGACCCCGGCGACGGCAGGCCGATCGAGCGTTGCCGGCAGGATCGACGTCATGGAGAGCCCGCAATCATGTGGCATCGCGCTCGGTGCGCAGATTGGCGACGACGCGCCTGTTCTGCACCTTGCAGGACCGTTCGGTGCAGTCGCGGACTTCGCGGTCCGCGCCGTAGCCCTTGGCCCACATGCGGCTGGCATCGACGCCCTTCGCGACGAGATAGGCCATGACCGCATCGGCGCGCTGTTGCGACAGGGTCTTCATTTTCGATTCCGAACCGGAATCGTCGGCAAATCCCTGCAGCTTGATCAGCCAGGACGGATTCCTGTTCAGCCAGGCTGCCTGATTGTCCAGCGTCGTCATGGCGACGGTATCAAGCTTGGCGGAATCCTGCGTGAAGTAGATGCGGCGGCCGACATTCAGGATGAAATCCTCTTCGCTGCCGGCCTTGACAGTCTCGAAGCCGGGCGCGGGATCGTTGGTCTGGCCAGTCAGGGGTGCCGCAGGGGGCTCCTCCACGGAGGCGATATCGGTGGTGGTGCAGGCGGCAAGAGCCAAAAGCATGGCCGCGGCAGAGAGGCGCGTTGCATATCCGGTCATAACAGACATCAGCGTGATATTCCTCATTGAACCGGGGTTGCCTGGCTGACCTCAGCGGGAGGCGCTTGGTCGGCTATATGCGGCAGGACCTGCACCGCGGTGCCGATCGGGCACCGCTGATAGAGGTCGATGGCATCCTCGTTGAACATGCGGATGCAGCCGCTGGAGGCGTCCTTGCCGATGCTCCACGGTTCCAATGTGCCGTGGAAACGATAGCCGGTATCGACGCCGTCGCGCAGCAGGTACATGGCGCGGGGGCCGAGCGGATTCTTCGGCGAGCCGCCGGCCACGAATTCGGGCAGTTCAGGATGGCGCTTGCGCATCTCCGGAGGCGGCGTCCAGCGCGGCCACAGCGATTTGCGGTCGATCGTAGCACGACCAAACCATTTGAAACCCTCGCGGCCGACGCCGACGCCGTAGCGTATGGCCGTCTTGTTCTCCATGATCAGGTAGAGAAAATGATGGCGCGTATCGACGACGACTGTACCGATCGGCTCACTGCTGAAATATTTGACGACCTGGCGGTGCCACTTCCTGTCGATCTTGGCGAAGTTGGTCGCCCGGAATGTTACGCCGTTATCGACGGCCGTGCCGGCGAAATAGGAAGCGGCCTGGGCTAGAGCCGGTTTCTGCACCGCGCCGGTACCAAGTAATGCCAATCCACCAAGCAGAATATCCCTGCGAGTCCACACCATCGGCCAAATCCCCCTCAAAGCCAAGCAGCGCGATGCCAGTAAATCAGATTTTTCATTTGCCACAACACAAAACTCTTCTCATCCCCTGTAGTTTGAGTTCTCGTTGCCAATAGGCGGGTCCTGCGTTGCTCTGATCGTTACTCGCCATGAGCTGCGATATACCCAACTGCATCGCACGACCGGGGAGCGACTACGATTCATGCGGTTGCGTCCGGTGCCGATTGCGATTCTGCACGCCGAACCGTCGTACGGCTCAAAAAGTCCTACAAATTCAATTGCGGAAAAAACATGCTGGAAATTGTCAAGTTTTTTTGATTTACCTCTCCCGTTGCGAAATATGCGGAATTTGCAATCCGGCGTTTAGCTGGCGGCCGATTGTTCGTCTCCGCGTTTCTTTATGGATATTGCTATGGGCATCAGGGAGGACGACCGGCGGTATGCGGTCTATGCGGCACATCGCTCCGACCTCATTCGATACGCTACGCCCATCGTCGGTTCACGAGAGGAAGCGGAAGATCTCGTCCAGGAGGTTTTCATAAAATTCGTGCCGGAAGATGCGGCCACCCCGCAGAAACTCAAGGCCTACCTCTTCCGTATGGTGCGCAACCTGGCGCTCGACGTGCGCCGGCGCCAGAAGCGCGATTTACGTTCCCGCCCGGAAGATACGCCCTGGTGGGGGCTGCCGCTCGATGCGGGAACACCGGAGGAAAACGCGCTCTTCTGCGACCAGGTCAGGCAAGTCGAGGCGATCCTTTCCGCAATGCCGGAACAGACACGCATTGCGGTGGAAATGCATCGCTTCGGCGGATACCGCATGGAAGATATCGCCAGTCATCTCGACATTTCGGTGGCCGGCGTTCACAGGCTGATCAAGGCCGCAATTGTCGAATTCGCCAAAAAGATGGGATGATCCGCAAAAATTGCGAATCCGCGTGAAAAAAACAGGCGAGATAAACGTCATTGTTCGTGACGCGGCAAAACAGGGGGATGCGAGTTGGTTTGGCTGGAACAAAGACTGGAAGCTGATGGTGGTCGAACCCGATAATGGGCCAGGCGTCTCGGACGAGGCGCTGGCGGCGGCAGCGGACTGGTTCCTTCTCCTGCAGGAAGGGCCTGAAGAGGCGGCGCTCAAAGCGCGTTTCGATCGCTGGCTCTGCAGCGATAGCGAACACCGCCTGGCCTGGGAACGCACACATAGGGCATGGGCGGCGATGGGGCAGGTGCGCCCGGCCATGCGCTCGCAATGGGAGTATGCGGCAAGGTCCGATGCCCAGCCTATCATGCGCGGACCATCTGCGACCCGGCGGCGCGCGCCGTGGCGGCGGGCGGCTGTGGCGGCGGCGCTCGCCGGCGCGCTCTGTCTTGGACTTGTCGTTGCGCCCGGCCTGATGCTGCGCTTGCGCGCCGACTATTCAACCTCCACGGCCGAGACCCGCACAATCACCCTGCAGGACGGCAGCACGGTAACAATGGCTGCGGCGACCTCGATCGCCTTGGACTACGGCGAGGGACGGCGGGGCATCACGCTTCTTGCCGGTGAGGCGTATTTCGAGGTGGCCCCGGACAAGGATAGGCCCTTCAGGGTGGAGGCGAACGGCGTGCGCGTCGAAGTGCTCGGCACGGGTTTCGATGTGCAGGTTGCCGACGGGCTGACGAGCATCGCGCTTGCGCACGGTTCCGTCGAGGCCTCCGTTGCCGGTTCGACCGCGATCCCGCCCGAACGGATGGTGCCCGGAGATCTGCTGACCGTCGATCCGAACAGCGCCGTCATGACCAAGGATACGATCCCGGTCGACGAGATCGCCAATTGGCGCAACGGCGAGCTTTACGTCGTGAACGCCACGCTTGCCTCAGTAATCGAGCAGATCCAGCGCTACCACCAGGCGTGGATATCGGTTCCCGATGCGGCACTCGCCCGTCAGCGGGTCACGGGCTTCTACAATCTCAAGCAGCCCGATCAGGCGTTGCGCGCGCTTGTCGAGCCCTATGGCGGGAAGGTCCGTTCGATATCCTCGCTGGCACGCATCGTCAGCCGGTACTAGAAAAATTTGAGTGTAATTATCAAGATTTAGCGAAATCCGCTCAAAACCCTGAAAAAACTCTGAGCACTAATCGTCATTTGGTTGAAGGCGCCGGGCACGACATCGGCGCAGGCGACTGGAGAGACGAGAGTGAGCATGCGAGTGAGGGTAGGGGTTTTGGGATTCAACGGCGCGCGCCGGACTGACGGACATACGCGGCGAGCACGGTTATCGGCGACAACGGCTTTTGCAATCCTGTCGGTCGTGACCGGCGTTCACGCGCAGTCTGCGCCGGCTGATCAGACGCGGGCACAGGTTGCCACGGTTGCTTTCAATATCCCGTCCCAGCCCCTGGCAAGTGCAATCCGTTCGTTCGGGCGCCAGTCCGGCATGCAGGTCACGCTGACGGCGGCGCCGACAGGCACAGTGAACACCAATGCCGTCATCGGCCGCCTGACGCCCGCCGATGCGCTGGCCCGAATGCTGTCAGGGACGGGAATATCCGCACATGTCTCCGGAGACGGGGGTGCGGCGACGATCGGCGGCGCCGAGATCGTGAATGCCATCCCGCAGCCCGATGGCACTACCCAGCTGGCCCCGATCGTCATCAAAGGGGGGCGGCGCGCAAGTTCCGGTTCGGGCTATCGCGGCACGCCGGACTGGGTCTACGAGGAGCCGGCAAGCGTCAGTGTCATCTCCAGGGAGGCCATTCAAAGTTCGCCTGCCCGTAACGCGCGTGATCTTCTCGACACGGCCGCCGGCGTCTATGCCAACCGCTCCGAGGGGCAAAACCCCGGCATAACGGTCAATATTCGCGGCCTCCAGGATCAGAACCGTGTCGTCACCATGATCGACGGCGCCAGACAGAATTTTCAGCGCAACGGCCACGGATCAACGCAGCGCACCTATGTCGAAACCGCCTTCATCCGCGAAATCGATGTCGAAAAGAGCGGTACGTCGGGCGTTGGCGGGGCCGGCGCGCTTGGCGGCTCGGTCAACTTCCGCACCATCGAGGCCGATGACCTCATAGAGGATGGCCGCCAATGGGGTGGCGAGTCGAACGCGACCACCGGCACCAACGAGTTCCAGTTCGATGGCGCGAGCATGGCGGCAGTGAGACTGTCGGACAGTTTCTCGATGCTCGGCGGCATCAGCCACAAGAAGATCGGCGCCTACGACATCGGCAAGAACGGCGAGATCAAGCTCTATGACACCTCCGTACGTGACGGCGCGGCGATCTTCACGGGGCAGGACTCCTACTCTTATCTGCTGAAGGCCGAGGCGGAACTCGCCGACGATATCGACACATCGCTGACCTGGCTTCGCAACGATTCCGACTTCAGCCAGGGTTCCTACAACAATGACGGCGACCTCGACGAGGATACACAGGAAGTCCTGAACGATACGCTCACCAGCAGCCTCCATTGGGATCCCGACAGCGAGCTTATCGATCTCAATGCCCGCCTCTGGTACAACCACACGCGCAACCGCGAGAAGCGTTACGGCTCGGCCATCAACGACGATGGTTTCCCGGTCAACTACGCTCTCGGCACACTGGGCTTCAGCATCGACAATACCAGCCGCTTCGAAACCGCGACCGGCTCGCTTTCGCTGAATTACGGTGTCGAGGCCTTCTTTGATCGCGGCAAGACGGAGACGCTCGAGGACTACTTCCTGAATGGCGTCGATATGACGGCCACCTATACCGGCATGACCCCGTCAGGCGATCGCGACGTCTACAGCACCTTTGCCAATGCGACTTTCGAACATGACGATTGGCTGATGGCGCAGGCCGGCCTGCGTTACGACTACTACAACCTGTCGGGCGACGCATCGCTCTACGGCGTGGAAGTCAAGACCATCGACAACCGCACTTGCCGCTTGTACTACCCGGACGGCGTGACCTGCCGGATATGGACGGGAACCATCGATCACGTAACGGTCTATCCCGAAAACCTCATCCCGGTCGACAATTCGGACGGCGCGCTGCTGCCATCCGCCATGCTCGCCGTCAAACCCGTCGATTGGCTGCAGCCCTTCGCCAAATACTCGCGCAGCTTCCGCCCCCCCACGATCATGGAAACCTTCCTGACGGGCGGACACCCCGGCGTCAACCTCGTGGAGAACGCGCCCAATCCCGATCTCGTCGCCGAAGAAGGCGACACGTTCGAGCTTGGCGTCAACGTCACGACCGACGGCCTCCTGTCCGCCGACGACAGCCTGCGCCTGAAGGCCGTCGGTTTTTATCGCGCGATCGAAAACTATATCGCGCTCGGAACCGTCCATCGCGCCGAAACGGACCGCGATTATGCCGCCTACGTCAATGTCGATGGCACGACGCGGATGAAAGGCATAGAGCTGGAGGCGAGCTATGACGCCGGCAAATGGTATGCCTGCCTGTCCTACACCTATCTGAAGACGGATTTCGGCACCAGCTACAGCTATGACGGCGCGAGCTACGAGATCGAGCCCTCGATCATTTTCATACCGCCGCGCAGCAAATTCACCATCGATGCGGGCATGCGGCTGTTCGACGACAAGCTGACCATCGGCGGTCGCGCTACCCATGTCGGCGGCACATCTCCCAATATCGGCGTACTGGCGAGCAGCTACGTCACCGAGGACTATTCGCTCTACGACATATACGGGTCCTACGCCTTCAACGACACCGTCAAGCTTCGCTTCGCCGTCAACAACGTCACCGATGTCGCCTACGTCCCGGCGCTCGGTACGGTCAGCCTGCCAGGGCCGGGGCGCACGGCCACCGCATCGCTCAACTTCAAGTTCTAAGCAATTTCCCGGCCGAAGGGCCGAGGTCCGAGGTTCGTCGATCGACGGACAAGCAACCATCAATGGAGAAAGACAATGAGTGTAGGAATTCAGGTCCCTGCCGGTGCGCCCGATTGGGTCAATTATCTCGAAACCACGTGGCTCAACTCCTTCTCATATCGCAGCCATGGTTCGTTCAGCCCGGGTTCGGCGCCCTATGATCAGTGGGTCGCCGGCAATGCCGGAACCGCCCAGTCCGGCGTCATTCTCAACGGTGATTTCAGCTACGTTCCGCCGGGAGGGTTCGTCGGCTCGCTCGACACGCTGGAATTCGGCTCGCACCTGACCGGCAGCACGGCCGCCGGCTACGATCTCAACACAGTTCTGACGCTGGATCTGTCGGATGCCACGGCCTCGGCCGCCTTCACCTATGCGATCTACTACCTCTCCAACGCCGGCGACCTGACGCATCTCTACGACTATCTCGGCGAACAGGGGACGACCCAGACCGGCAATAGCGGCGGCCTTGGCGAGACGCTCTACAGCTTTGCCGGCAACGATGTGCTGACGGGTGCCGGTGCAAGCGACTTCGATACGTTCTTCTATCGCGCCGATCTGAATGCCGGCGGATGGGGCGACGACACCATCACCGACTTCGTTGACGGCAACGACCTGATCGTACTCGACGGTTTTGGCTGGGACGACTACAGCGACTTCGTTTCGGCCGGCGGCAGTATTTCCGGCTCGACGATTTCCTACGCCGGCAACACGATCGCCGTGGCCTTTGCTGGCGGCGGTACGCTTGACAGCTCCGATCTGATCTTCGCCGCGTGATCGATCGATGAGGAACCAGCTCCTGGTTCGGGCGCCGTCGCAGTGCTTCGCTGCGGCGGCGATCCTTCCGCTGAAGGCGAACGCCGTCGCCATTGGCCTGATCAGCGGGGTCGTCAACCTGCTTGCGCTGACATCGCCCCTGTTCATGCTGCAGGTCTATGACCGCGTTCTGGCAAGCGGCAGCGTTCCGACGCTGATCGGTCTGGCGATGCTTGCAACCGGCCTCTATGCCTTTCAGGCCGTGCTCGATATCGTTCGCAGCCGCGTCCTGCTGCGGATTGGCGAGCGGTTCGATGGAAAGCTCAGCGCCCGGGTCTATGAGGCCGTGATCCGCCTGCCGTTGATCGGCAGAACCCAGGGTGACGGCCTGCAGCCCCTGCGGGATCTCGACAATGTCCGCGGTTTCCTGTCCGGTACCGGGCCGACCGCCTTCTTCGACCTTCCGTGGATGCCGCTATATCTCGGCATATGTTTCCTCTTTCATGTCTGGATCGGCCTCACCGCGCTTGCCGGCGCGGTCGTCCTCGTCTCCCTGACCCTGCTTACGAATGCCCTGTCACAGGCCCCGATCCGCGAAGCCATTGCCCGGAACATGGTGCGAAACGGCCTGCTCGAAGGTACCCGTCGCAATGCCGAAGTCGTTCGGGCGATGGGATTGGAGCTGCGGCTTGCCAAGCGATGGCTGAAGGTCAACGCCGCCTATCTCTCTGCCAATCGCCGGGCCGGCGATATCGGTGGCGGCTTGGGAAGCGTGTCGAAATCCCTGCGCATGATCCTGCAGTCCGCAATCCTTGCCGTCGGCGCCTATCTCGTGATCACGCAGCAGGCAACGGGCGGCATCATGATCGCGAGCTCGATCATGATGGGCAGGGCGCTCGCCCCGGTCGAGCTCGCAATCGGCAACTGGAAGCCGTTCCTGATGGCGCGCCAGAGCTGGGCAAGGCTTCAGGACCTGCTTGAAAAAATCCCCGAACCCACCGCTGTCACGCCTCTGCCTCGCCCCGAACGTGAGCTGCGCATCGAGGCCGTGACCGTTGTGCCGCCGGGCGGAAGAAAGCCGACGCTCGCAGGGCTCGGATTCTCGCTGGCCGCGGGAAGCGCGCTCGGCGTGATCGGTCCGTCCGGATCCGGGAAGTCGACCCTGTCACGAATCCTCGTCGGTGCCTGGCAGCCATCGGCAGGCAAGGTCAGGATCGATGGCGCAAGCCTTGACCAGTGGGACAGCGCCGCGCTCGGCGAACATATCGGCTATCTCCCGCAGGGCGTCGAGCTGTTCGACGGCACCATTGCCGAAAACATATCGCGGTTCGAGGAAGCGCCCGATGCGCAAGCGATCGTCGCCGCGGCGCGCGCGGCCGGTGCGCACGAACTCATTCTGAAATTCGAACTCGGCTATGAGACGCAGATCGGCGAAGCCGGAACCGCACTGTCTGCGGGCCAGCGCCAGCGCATAGGCCTTGCGCGTGCCCTGTATCGCGACCCGTTTCTGGTCGTCCTTGACGAGCCCAACGCCAATCTCGATGCCGAGGGTGAAGCGGCGGTCGTCAGGGCGATTGCCATGGTTCGTGATCGCAAAGGCATCGTCGTCGTTGTTGCCCACAGACCCAGTGCGCTCGGAATAGTCGATCATGTGTTGATGATCGACGGCGGCAGGCAAAGGGCGTTTGGCCCTCGCGACGAGGTTCTTTCAAATGTTCTCAAGAGCGCTTCCGGCCTGCCGGCGGGCCGCGGCTTTCAAGCCACAGGCGTCAGCACGGCACCGCTGCGGGTGATCGCAAACGCCGCCCAGGTTACACCCGATACGGCAAATGATGCCGCTGCGGACAGTCAGGAGGATGCAGATGTCAGGCATTGACGACCTCGAAATCAGCCGTTCCATCCGGCGCCACCTGATGGTGGGCGTCATCGCTTCGCTCGCAATGGTCGGCGGCGCCGGCGCATGGGCGGCGGTGACGAATCTCGCCGGAGCCGTCGTGGCGCCGGGGCATTTCGTCGTCGATTCCTACGTCAAAAAGGTCCAGCACCCGAAGGGCGGGGTCGTCGGAGAAATCCTCGTCCGCGAGGGAGACAAGGTCAGAGCCGGTGACGTGCTGATGCGCCTTGATGCCACGCAGACCCGTGCCAATCTGGCGATCGTCACGAAGCGGCTGAACGAGCTGGCGGCGCGTCTGGCCCGGCTCGAAGCCGAACGGGACGACCGGAATGCGATCATTTTTCCGGACTGGCTGCTTGCCAATGATGGAGATGCGGAAGTGGCCGCCGCCATTCATAGCGAATCTCGTCTCTTCCAGTCCCGGCGGGAGGCGAGAGAAGGGCAGAAAGCCCAGCTCAATCAGCGCATCGAGCAATTCGAGCATGAAATCGCGGGGCTGAAGGCGCAGGAGGTTGCCTATGCCGAGGGAATAGAGGTTCTCAATACGGAAATATCCGCATTGAACAGGCTGCGCGAACAGGGCATCGTTTCCGACCAGCGGCTGAACGGTCTCAAGACCCAGGCTGCGACCTTCGGCGGGGAACGCGGCGAGAAGATCGCCTTCCAGGCCCAGTCCGCTGGCCGGATTACGGAAACGCGGCTGCAGATCCTGCAGATCGATCAGGATCTCAGGACCGAGGTCGGGCGCGAGCTGCGCGAAGTCCAGGCGCAGATCGGGGAATATGTCGAGCGCAGGGTGGCGGCCGAGGATGAACTGAAGCGCATCGACATTGTCGCACCGCAATCCGGCATCGTGCACCAGTTGGCCGTCCACACGTTGGGCGGTGTAATCTCACCTGCCGATCCGATCATGCTTATCGTGCCGGAAGGGGACGATCTTGCCCTCGAAGTTCAGATCGCGCCGAAGGATGTCGATCAAATCCAGATCGGACATGCCGCCTTGTTACGCATGACCGCCTTCAATCTTCGCACGACGCCCGAACTTAACGGTTTTGTCAGTCGGATTGCGGCCGATCTGACCACCGACGAACGCTCCGGCCAGTCCTATTACCTCGTGCGTGTCGCCATTCCGCAAGCGGAAAAGGAAAAGCTGAAGAACCTCACGCTCGTTCCCGGCATGCCGGCCGAGGTGATGATCAAGACCGGTGAACGCACCGCGCTTTCCTATCTCGTCAAGCCGCTTTCCGACCAGATCTTCCGCGCGTTTCGGGAAGAGTAGGAAAAGCCCGGCTGGCCGGCGCTACCAGGCTGTCCGGGCAGTGCCGAGTGCGAACGTATGGGAAGAAGTGACAAGGGCGACATGAGCCTTGAGCGAAACCGCACAGTTTCCCGGATAGGAAAGGTTGTGCTGGACCAGATGCTTCAACAACTCGTCGACATTGCGCTTTTCAGTCAGCGGAAACGTCACGGTCATAAGCGTTCCTCCGAGAGCAGATTGACTTTTCGCAGGAATTTAGGCCCGGATTCTTTTGCGCTGCAACAAGAAAATTTTAACCACAGAATTAAAATCGATTAGCTTTTGAGGCGATGATTTTAAAATCGTTTTAAATCCGGCCGCGGTTTTCGGCGCCACTGCACAAGGCAGCTGCGACAAAATGCACATGGCTGAATAAGACCTTGTTAACCATGCAGGTCGCAGATGAGGGCAGGTGTTAACGTTCTGCCGGAGCAGCAAAACTCTGGCCCAGCGCTTGGAGCTTTAAATCCACTTACCGCTTGAAGGTCAGGCGGACGAGCGGCTCTGCGCTGGTGCGTCCTGTTTTGGTGTGTAGCAATGTCGATCATTCACAGTATCAGCGTAAGAAGCGGTCGATTGGTGAAGCTCACCTTCGAATCCGCCCCGTTCACGCGGGCCGCTCGCAAGACCACCGGAACGGCGCGGCTGGCCAGAAGCCGTATCGTCACCCTCGCAGCCGTTCTCGGCATCGTCTACGCGGGAATGTTCGGCAAGCTGATCTACTACGGCCTTGCCGTGGACACGACGACATCGAGCATTCCGCCCAATCCGATCATGGCCTCCCGGCCCGATATCCTCGACCGCAACGGCGAGCTTCTGGCGACCGATATCCGCACGGTATCGATGTTCGCCGAGCCAAGCCATATGGTCGATGTCGACGAAGCGGTCGAGAAGCTCACGCAGCTCTTCCCCGAGCTCGACCGGAAGACGCTCTATCAAAAATTGTCGGACAAGCGTTCGCAATTTACATGGCTGCGCCGCCAGCTGACGCCGAAGCAGCAGAGCGAGGTTCTGGCCCTCGGCCTTCCCGCGATCGGCTTCCGCCCGGAGGTGAAGCGCTTCTATCCCGGCGGGCGCACGGCAGCTCACATCCTTGGCTATGTCGATATCGACAACAAGGGCATGGCCGGCATGGAGAAATATCTCGACATGCAGGGTCTTTCGGACCTGGAATCGACCGGGCTTGCGGTGCGCGAAAATCTCCAGCCGGTAAGGCTGTCGATCGACATTCGGGCGCAGAATGTGGTTCATGACGTCGTCACCGACGCGATCACCACTTACAGGGGCAAGGCCGCCGGCGCCGTCATTCTCGACGTTCACACCGGCGAGGTGCTCGCCATGGCGTCCGCCCCCGATTTCGACCCGAACGACCCGCAGGCGACCGGCAGCGAAGGCTGGCTGAACCGCATGTCGAACGGCACTTTCGAAATGGGGTCCACCTTCAAGACCTTCTCGATGGCACTGGCGCTCGACACCGGCACGGTGAAGCTTTCCGACAGTTTCGACGCCACCGCGCCGCTGCACTATGGCGGCTTCACCATCCACGACGACCATGACGTGCCGCGCCGCTGGCTGACCATTCCGGAAATCTTCCGCTACTCCTCCAATATCGGCACGGCGAGAATGATGGACCTGGTCGGCATGGATCGTCAGAAGGACTATCTCACCCGCTTCGGACTGCTGACGAAAATGCAGACCGAGCTGCCGGAAGTGAAGACGCCGACGCAGCCGAAAGTCTGGAAGAAGATCAATTCGATCACGATCTCCTTCGGCCATGGTGTGGCGACCACGCCGCTGCAGACCGCCGTCGCCGGTGCGGCCCTGGTTGATGGCGGCGAGTTGATAGAGCCCACGTTCCTGCCGCGCTCGGCAGAAGAGGCCGCGAAAACCGAACAGCAGATCGTCAAGAAGAGCACCAGCGATACGATCCGTTACCTTTTCAAGCTCAATGGCGAGCAGGGCTCCGGGCGCACCGCCGACGTGCCGGGCTTTCATGTCGGCGGCAAGACGGGCACGGCAAACAAGGTCGTGAACGGCCATTATTCACATACGCTGAGCTTCAACGCCTATCTGGCGGCCTTCCCGATCGATGCACCGAAATATGTCGTGCTCTCCTTCATCGACGAACCGCTGACCGGCCAGCACGGGCTTACCTTCGCGACGAATACGGCCGCGCCGATGGTGCATGACATCATCAGCCGCGTCGCACCGATCCTGGGCGTCGAACCGGATTTCGGGCAGAACCTGCTGGCTTCCTATTGAGGACGGCTGAAGGCGCTGTTCGCAGCCGAACCGTGTGCATCGAAGGCTCAAATCGCCGCACTAGACATTGGTCCTCGGTGCGATCGTCAGCTCCGAACCATAGGCGCCGCGCATTTCCGTCGCGGCTGACGGATCGCGGTCGCTGGCCTTGTGCAGAAGCGTCGACTGATAGCCTTCCGCATGCGTGCCGTGGATCAGCGTTACATCTGCGTTGCCGGGATTGTCGGAGCGCTCGAACCATTCGACGCTGTGATGCAGGAAATTCATCTCGAAGGCACGGTTGGTGACGCCGTGGCCGACGATGATCACGATATCGTTGCCGCGGCCAATGTCATGCATGACGGTCAGAAGAAACATCCGCACCCGCTGGGCAACGTCGGCCCGGCTCTCACCGTCCGGCGGGCGCGCATAGAATTTGCCGCTGTTGTTGCGCAGCCGCGCCCATTTCTCGAATTCCTCGGGAAATTTGCGCCGTTGCTCTGCCCGGTCGTAGATATCGGTAAAGAGGCCGAAATCCTGTTCACGCAGCAGGTAGTCCTCGTGCACGTCGCCGATCGCGTCTGCGGGCAAAGCCTCGATGATCGCGTCCTTGGTCTGGCGCGTTCGCAGATAGGGTGAATGCCAGATGGCCGCCTTTGGCTTGGTACCGGGCAGCGCCGCAAGGTAGGATGCAATCGCGTGGCCGGCTGCCAGCGCCTGCCGATACCCCCATTCCGTCAGCGGCACATTATGGTCGCCGAACTGGCGGTAGGCGCTCTCGCTGATATTGCCGAGAGATTCGCCGTGTCGAACGAGAAAGATGCGCATGGCTGTCCGTCTATGCTGAGGATGAGCGCATCATGACGGGCGCGAGAGCAGTGTGCAATGGCCGAAGGCGTTGGAGCGGGGACGCGGCCTGACGTCGATCGGCACGAGCGATGCGTTGAACGGCGGGGTCGGCCACCTGGATGTCCGCCGGCTGCTGCGCGGAGCCGGTCACGGAGCGGCCGTTCCATGTCGAGGGCTCTATCGCAGGCCTGCAACCAGTGAAGGGGCGTCGGGACGGACATTTTCGGCAAGGAAGACAAGGGCGGCGGCTCCGATCAGGCCGGAATTCTGTCCGAGAGCCGCGCGCACGATCCTCACGTCCTTGAAGCCCGGCATCGCGCGCTGAGCGATATAGGCCTGAATGCCGGGTTGAAGCCGGTCGAATTCATTCGAGAGGCCGCCTCCCATCACCAGCATGTCGGGTGAGAATATGTGGATGAGGCTGGTGAAGCCTCGCCCGAGTATCTCGGCCTCCTCATCGATCAGCGCGTTGGCGAGCGAGTCGCCGGCTCTCGCGGCCGCGAAGACATCACGGCTGTGAATGTCGTCACCCGATCTGCCGAGTGTCGTCTCGCTGCATTCGGCGGCGCGGGCGCGCGCGCGCCGGGTGAACGCCGTGCCCGAGCCATAGGCCTCGAAGCACCCCCTGTTTCCACAGGGGCAAAGTTCACCGTCGGGTACGACCGACATATGACCGATATGAGCCGCCATGCCCTTGCGCCCGCGCAACACGCGCCCGTCGGCGATCGCGCCGCCGCCGATACCCGTGCTGACGGTCACGTAGATCAGATTTTCTACGCCCCGGCCGGCACCGAAGGTCCACTCGCCGATCGCTGCGGCAATACCGTCATGCTCGAGACTGACAGGGAAGGGGAAGCGCTGCTGCAGTTCCGCTCTCAGGGGGAAATCAACGAAACCGGAAAGCGTCGGGATGCTGGTGGCGATACCGGAAACAGTGTCTATCGGGCCTGGAGCGGAGACGCCGATGCCGGCGACACCGGCTGGGTTCACCGCCGCCAGAAGTTCATCCGAAAGCGCCCGGATCTGCGAAAGGATACGATCGGGGCCACCATCGGCGTCGGTCCGTTCTTCGCGCCGTGCGATGAGGCTTCCCTTCTCGTCGACAAGCGCGGCCCTGACCTGTGTCCCGCCCAAATCTATCCCAATGGCAATCTGCTGCATTTCCGAACCATGCGTTAGAGGGCACGAAGCCACGTCATCCGCTCTTCAAGGGACGGGGCGTTGAAAGCGAGGGATCCGAGCACGACAGTCTCCGCGCCCGACCGACGTAGGAACGGAACCGTATGTTCCCTGATGCCGCCATCGGCGGCAAGCACGATACGCCGGTGCACACCAATACTGGAGATCAGCGCTTTCGCCTCGGCAAGACGGATGCCGGCATTTTCGTTCAGTCCCTGTCCCTTTACCCCGATCGCCGTGCCGAGCAGTGTGACGAAGCTGAGGCGGGAGAGGTAGGGTTCTATCGCCTTGACCGATGTATCGACCTTGATGACCATGCCGGCCGCAACGCCGAGCTGTTCGAGACGATCGAGCGCTTCGAGGGCGATGCTCTCGTTCTCGACATGGATGCTGATCAGGTCGGCTCCGGCATCGGCAAACTGGTCGATCTGCGAAAGAAGAATATTGTCTGCGACCATCAGATGAACATGGATAGGCCGAGCGGAAACCTTTCTGATCCCCGCGACGAGATCGGGAAAGAACAGGATTGCCGGCGCGAAATGGCCGTCGGCAACATCGATATGGAGGATATCGACGTAGGGATCGACGCGGGCAAGCTCATCTGCAAGGCGCACGAGGTCGGCCGACCAGACGGAGAATTCGGCGATCAGGCAATCGCGCGGGAGATCGTCGATCCAGCTCTTCGAGACGGCAGACATCGGCTAAAGCTCCTTCAGGAAATTGCCTATGGCCTCATGGAAGCCGGACACGTAGCGAGCCCGATCCTCTGCCTTCGGCGTAATCTCGACGAGATGGGCGGCAGGGATCAATCCGGCAATGGCATGCGCATGCGAAAATGGGTGGATGAGATCTTTCTGATGGCCGATAACGAGTGTCGGTATCCGGAGGGCGCGAACCTGTCCTTCCGTTACTCCAGGCCCGTCGTTCGATATGGCCGTCAGGAGTGCCGCGGTGACATCGATCGGTCGGCGCGCGAAGAAGCCCATAAGGGAGGCCAGATTGTCCGGAGCCTCGCCGGCGAGACGTTGTCCGGTCTCGCCGGCGGCGAAGGCGGCCTTCGCCGCTTCCGGATCGAGCCGGTTCAGCAGACGCCCGACTTCCGCGTTCGGCACCATGTTCTCCGGCGCACCGGCGGTTATCCAGGCAGGTCTGGCAATAATCAGAGCTTTGACGAGATCCGCACGTTTGACGGCAAGACGCAGCGAAATCGCCGCGCCCATCGAAATCCCGCCAATCACCACCGGGGCTCCGAACTCTTGTTCGATGAAATCAGCGATATCATCGGCGAACGTGGCGATCGACAGCCTGCTGACATCCCCGGCCTGCGACGAGCCATGGCCGCGCGCCTCGACCGTGACGCGCCGAAAGCCACTCCCGGATGGAAAGGCTTCGCGGGTCTGGCCGCTATCACCACATAGTCCATGCTGGAAGACAACCGCCGGACCGTCGCCTGTCGTGTCGATGTTGAGCTTCGTGCCGTCCCTTGTCGTGAAGGTCCTGACATCGGTCATCGTCAAGCTCCGGCGCTTTCTTTAAGCCCGGCTGCGAGGAAGGCCGCAACGCCTTCCGCTTCATCGGCCGCAAGCCCGTGGGTGATCAGGCTGCCGCCAAAGCCGATCGACGCCAGTTTGCCCAGATAGTGGCGGTAATCGAGTACGCCCTTGCCGGCGGTCGCAAAACGCCCGTCGCTCGTGCGGTCCTTGGCATGCGCCATGACGATCCGATCGGCAAGCAGGTCGATCGCCGAGGAGACGATCATATGCTGCTCGGCGAGCGTTCCGACCTCGAAAAGGTTGGCCGGATCCATGACGACCTTGATCCGCGGGCTCCTGATCTCGTCGATCAGCCGGCGGGCTTTGGCGGCTGAATTGACGACATTGGCAAGTTCCGGCTCGATGCCGAGATCGACATCGCAGCGGTCGGCAATCTCGACCGCCGTCCCCATCGCATCCAGCAGATCGCGCCATGCCTCGGGCGAATCGTTGTCGGGGTGTGCCTTCCACTGGTCGGCGGGATCGCGCGTGCCCGTGCACAGCGTGATGAGCCTGGTGGACATCGCGGCGCAGCGCTCGGCCAGCACCGCCAGTCTGCGATGGCCGGCCCGGCGGGTGGCGGGATCGGGATGGATCATGTTGTAGGTGCCGGAAACCGCGACGATCTCAAGGCCGTACCTTTCCGCTGCTTCAGCGACCGATCGGGCCTCGGCCGCCGTGATCTCGTCCGGCATGGAAGGCAGGCCCGAGCACGCCATGTTATACTGGGCACAGGCAAAGCCGGCTTGGGCGACGGATTTCAGGACCCCGTCGGGATCGGTTCCCTCGAACGTCCTGGCGAAGATGCCGAGCTTCATCAAACGCCACCTTCGGCATCAGCCAGTGCCACGGCCTTTCTGCTTTCGACGGATCGGGCGATGGCAACCATGGCCCGGACTGATGCAAGACCGTCATCGACATCTGCGCCTTCCATCGGGGCGCCGTCCAGAATCGTGCGCGCAAAACCCTCGACCTGCCGGCGATAGAAATGGCCGTCCGCCCCCAGAACGCGGTGGGTGGCGCCGTCGGCCTCGCGGAAGATGTCCACATCGCTCGTCTTGTAGTACCAGGGATTATAGATCTTTCCGAGAATGCTGCCGTTCTTGCCGTAGATCTGGAAGCCTTCATGCCAGTCCATGCGGACCTGTACGGTCAGATCGAGATGGCCGAGCGTGCCCGAGGCGAACTCGACGTCGACGAACCAGCACCAGATGCCGGCGCGCTCGGAAAGCCGCGCGTTGACCGAGACGATATCGCCGGCGAGGTAGCGCGCAGTGTCGATCAGGTGGCAACCATGCGCGAGCATGTAATAGCGCCTGAGATCGGCCTTCGGGTTTTCTGATGGCTTCTTCGCCTTGGCGCTGGAAACGATAAGCGGCTGGACGGCATCCGTCATCGGATAGCGGTGTGTGTTGTCGCAATACCAGGCCTTCAGGGCAATGACCTCGCCCATTTCGTCGCGGATGAACGATTTTGCTGCCTGCAGGCCCGCGTCGAAGCGTTTCATGTGGCCGACCTGGAAGACCTTCCCGGACTTTTCAACGGCCGCCTTCAGCTTCAGGCATTCCTCGACGGTCACGCCGACGGGTTTTTCGCAAAGCACGTGCTTGCCGGCTTCCAGCGCTCGCAGCGAGGCAGGCACATGGAAGGCGTCGGCCGTGGCAATGATGACCGCATCGATATCCGGATCGGCGAGCATCCTGTCATAATCGTCATAGGTTTTCTCTGCGCCGTGCATGATGGCCATACGCTCGCGCAGGTCGTCGGCGACATCGCAGATGGCGTAGAGATCGGCATTGGCGGCCTTCGTGCAGCTTTCAAAATGTGCCGCCTGAGCGATCTGCCCCGCGCCGAGCACACCCACGCGAAGGCGGCGTTCCTGTTTCGCTGGCATCTGCAGTTTCCTCGTTTCGACAGTTGGAGAGCAACGCGGGTTCGGCCTCGAAGATAGCAGCTTTCTGGAGATCGGCTGCATGGCCTTCCGGGCGGTGCGTCACTGCGGCGGGATGGCGCCCTTGCGCAGGATGACGCTGCCATAGAAGCGCCGTTCGCCGGTGACGACGATCGTATGGGCGGCGCGCACGCGATCCTTGAAGTCGTGAGGAGCGACAGCTGTCAGTTCTACCGGCTTGCCCTGGCTCTTGCGGAGGCTTGCGCCGTAATCCTCGAAGACGGGCAGGATCATGGCCGGGTCGTTTTCCGCGATCATGCGCCACGCCACCTCCGGCTCCCGTTCCTCCAGAGGGAAGACGCCGAGAATGGCGTCAAGCGCATGCGGACCCGAGACACCGTCAAGGCGGATGAGCCGGTCATCACCGGCGTCGCATGGGAAGTTTGCATCGACGACGGCGATATCGTGGCGATGACCCATCGCGCGAAGCGCGTAAAGCAATTCGGGAGACAGGATCGGATCGATGCGTTTCAACATGGTTTCCTCCATTGATCGTCTCTTTTGCGTTTGTATTATACAAATACAAATTAAGTGTCAAATAGGTTTGAATGCAAGGCCGCATTAAACGGAGGGCAGTTCGGGAAGGTCGAATAGGCTCTCGCGCAGCAGCGCGGCCGCACCGATCGCCGCGCCATCGCCGCCGAAGCGGGCGACCGCTATCGGCGGCACGTGAAAACCGTGAACGAGGTTGCTGGCGAGCAAGTGCTCGACGCGGGCCGAGACCTTCGGGTAGAGAACGGCGAGGGGGCCACCGAGCACGATCGTTTTCGGGTCGAGGATATGGATCAGGTTGAGCAGGCCCGTGGCGAGCGCAAGCGCCCATTCGGCAAGTGCCTCCTCAAACGCCGGAGAACTTTCGTGACCTGCAAGTTTCGCCAATCCTTCGGGGATGGGGATATCCTGGTCGATGAAAGGCAGGAATTTCTGATAGCCTGCGAGGATTTCGAACGTATGGGTTGCTGCCATTCCAGGCTGGCTGCCCATCACCATGTGACCGACCTCGCCGCCAAGGCCGTGCGCGCCCTCGACGACACGGCCCTGCCGCAGATGCGCGCTGCCGATACCCTGCGCAAGAAGGAGCAGGAGCACATCGCTCAGATCGCCTTCGGCGGCATCCGCAGCGACAGCGCTGGCAAGGGCGACGGCATCGTTGCAGATGTGAACCTTCAACGAAGGCTGCATTGCCTCTGACAGGGCGGCAACAACATCCACGTCCTGCCAGTCCAGCCAGGGCGCCGAGATGATCCTGCCGTCGCGTACGATGCCCGGAACGGAAATACAAACACCTCGCACGCGGGACGCGCGTACCTTGGATATCTCGATAAGTTCCCCGGGCAGGGATGCAAGCAGATCGATCACCCTTTCGGGATCGTGATAGCGGTCCGCAATCGACACGATCCTCTTGGCGACCACGCGCATCGAGAAGTCGATCAGGACCGCGTTGATTTCCGCCGAGGAAATGTCGAGCCCGATGAAATAGGCGCCACCCGGGTTGAGCGCCACCAGAGCGCCAGGCCGGCCGGCACCGCTCGCCTCGGCGCTCTCGTTAAGGTCGATGACGAGTTTTTCGGCGAGAAGCTGTTTGATGGAATTGCCGACGGTCGCCCGCGTCACGTTCAGTTCGCGCGCAATATCGGCACGCGACAGTGCGGTGCCCCTGCGCAGGACGCGCAGGCAACGCACCGCATTCATGTGTCGCAAGACACTGTTCGTCGTCAATATTCCTCCCAGGACACCGTGTGCCGATCAGGAGCTATTGGGGAATGCCGGCGGGCCTTTCGAATCGGCGCCGGCAACAATCCCTGACGAAGTAGCAGATGCCTGCCGGCAAGCAAAGATTGGCATCAGGCGCGATGTCACGCGACCGACCACCCTCCGTCGACGAGCAGGTTGGCGCCGGTGACGAGGGCGGCTGCCGGCGAGGCAAGATAGACGATCGCACCGACGACGTCGTCCGTATCGCCGATCCGTCCCAACGGAATATGGCCGACGGTCCGATCGTAGAAATCCTGATCGGCCAGTGCCGGGCGCGTGGAATCCGTCCAGATGAAAGTCGGCGACACGGTATTGACGGTAATGCCGTACCGCGCCCACTCGGCAGCAAGACAACGCGTCAAATGGTTGATGGCGGCCTTGCTCATGCAATAGATCGCTTCGCCGCGCAGTGTCACAGTTCCGGCCTGAGAGCTGATATTGATGATGCGTCCGCTCTTTTTCTCGATCATGTGGCGGGCAACCGCCTGGGTGACGAGGAACGTGCCCTTGATGTTGACGTTCAGGATCTCGTCGACGTCCTTTTCCTCGACCAGTTCCGCCAGATTGCCGGGCGCCACCCCGACATTGTTGACTAGGATATCGATTCTGCCGAAGGCTTCGATCGAGCGAGCAACCGCCTGCGAAATCTGCCGGCTGTCGGAAATATCCATGGTGACGGCAAAGACCCTTCCGCCTGCTGTCTCCAGTTCGGCGATGAGATCCGCCGCCGCCTCCACGTTGCGCACGCCGACGATCACGTCGGCCCCTGCGGCTGCGCAGGCCAGCGCACATGCGCGCCCGATGCCGCGGGCGGCGCCGGTGATGAGCGCGACCTTGCCCTGAAGGCTGAAATTTGGTGCTTTTACCGTCATCTGTTTCCTCCACTTCGCTTCGGGCGTCACGCTGTTGCGGCGGCAAATCGTGCCGGCTTGCGCCCGAGGATAATCATTTCCAGAGCATCGTCCTGAGTCAGGTTGCGTGTCGGGTACGAGCCGACAACCTTTCCGGACTTCATCACGGTGATCCGGTCAGACAGCGCGAAGACATCGTGCATGTCATGACTGATCAGGAAAATACGCAGGCCCTGCTTTTTGAGCTCCCGAACGAGAAGGCCGACGTTTTTCGTCTCCTCCGGTCCAAGCGCTGCGGTCGGCTCGTCCATGATCAGTGTCCGCGCGTTGAAATGCAACGCCTGAGCACGGCATCGACCTTATTGTCGTTTGCCGTAAGCACCTGCTCCATCAGCGCCTGGGCGACGTCGGGGTTGCGCCGGCGAGCAGCTTCGTGAACTTGGACATGGATTCCTCCCTTTGGAAATCTGATGCGCGCAGCAACCTTGGCTGGCCCAGGCAAAGCCTCCCGCCTTGCTATTTGTATTTGTTTAAAGCGGATACATAGTGAAATCAATCCGGATGACTGGATTGACTCTCCGGGCGGCGGCCGAGCCTTTCCATGCAAGCAATTCAGAGGCGAGGGGAGGGCGGCGCCGGTGATCCCGCGCCCGCCCTGTCGATTGCGCATCAGGTTGCGCCAGCCGCCCCGCCAAGTTTCGGGGCGAACATATCGTGCATGCGTGCGCGATAGTGGTCCTCCGAAGTGGACCAGCGCAGTTCGGCGAGCATCTTGCTGTCGGCGCCGGCCGGATAGCGAAGACGGGTGCCTTCGTCGGTCGCGGCAAGATAGGCGGCTTCCGCGACTTCCGCTTCGGTGCAGTATGCCGTCGGGTAGTTCGCCATCTTCTCGAAATAGGCGTGCGCGAAAGCGCCATAATCGGCAGGGATCAAGCCCTGCATGCGCTCGCCGGCATTGGCCGCGAAACGTGTGGTCGGAGCGTAGCCCGGTTCGACCAGTCGGGCCTTGATATTGAACTGTTCCAACTCGTAGGAAAGGGACTCCGTATAGCCCTCGACCGCGAACTTGCTGGCCGCATAGATCGCAACGAGCGGCATGACGCCGATCGTCACGCTCGAAGTGACGTTGATGATGGTGCCGTGCCCCTGATTGCGCATCTGAGGGATGATGGCGCGGCAGACGCGGAACACCCCGAACGTGTTGGTATCAAAAACCTCCTGGATCGTAGGATCCGGCGTTGCCTCGACGGCAGAGGCAATCCCGATCCCGGCATTGTTGATCAATACGTCGATCGATCCGAACATTGCCACGCTGTCGGAAAGCGCCTTTTCGATCGTCTCTGGCTTCGTAGTATCGAGGGGCAGCACCTTCAGCCTATCGGACGAAGGAGGGAATGCCGAAGGATCCGGACGGCGCATCGTCGCAACGACATTCCATCCGCGTTGAAGAAAGAGTTCCGCGATCGCCTTGCCGTAGCCGGACGAGGTGCCCGTGATCAGGACTGTCTTTGTCATTTTCATCTCCATACATCGATATCACGAGGTTATGGCCAATCGGTCGGACTATGAATAATATGATGTCCATATTACATTATGGATCGTCCAAGAATTTGCAGGAATGCGGCGGGCAGCTTCGATCGAGAGGCATTCGGCGCTGGATCGGCGGCGGAGTGCGATCCATAATGAGGAACCCACTTTGCTTTACGGATCGTACCATTGGACGCTTTGACGGATGTGGTTCAACTGCTGAGACCGAGGACAGTGCTGATGGGCAGCATGGTGGCCTTCGGTGACTGGGGCATTCAGGTTCCGTCTCAACCGGGGCCTATGCTGTATTTCCTGATCGAGGGAGCGGCCCTGTTTGCCGCCGGCGGCGAAAGCATCCGGTTGGAAGCCGGAGACTTCGTCCTCTCAGGCAGTCCGGCTGCGGATTCCTTCTTCAGCAGGCCGGGTGAGCGCGTCGTTCTCTCTGACGACGATTTCAAGGCTCGCCATCTGGTCGACGGTGAGATCGTGATCGGTTCCGTCGATGACGGCAGCGCCACCAGGATCGTCGGCGGCTGCATCCTGTGTGATCCGACCAACGCAGACCTCCTGGCTGAACTCCTGCCGCGGCTTGTTCACGTCCGGGCGGGCGAGGGGATCGGCCCGCGGCTTGGCGGTCTGATTTCCTACATCCGCGACGAGGCGGCAAACGCGCGCGCCGGCAGCGATCTTATCCTGTCCAGATTGCTCGAAGTGCTGCTGATCGAAACCCTGCGCAGGGAAGCTTCCAGGCTGCTTCACCCTGGCATGCTGCGCGGGCTTTCCGATCCCCAGCTTGCCCGGGCAATCGGCGACATTCATTCGGACGTACGGCGCGGCTGGACGATCGCCGACCTGGCGCACCGGGCTGGCATGTCGCGCTCGGCCTTTGCAAGGAAGTTTTCGGAGGCGGTCGGGCTTGCGCCCGTCGAATACCTTTTGCGGTGGCGGATGGCTGTTGCCAAGGACGCCTTGCGCCACTCCCGCAGCAGTCTGGAAGAGATTGCCGAAAAGGTCGGCTACCGTTCTGCCAGTGCGTTCAGTACCGCGTTCAGCCAGAGGGTCGGCTGCCCTCCAAGCGAATATGCGAAAATGGCGATTATCGCATGATCGGCTGCGCTTCGGGATCGGCCGCCCGACAGTCGGGCGGCCGCATCGTCGGCGAAGGTTAAGGCAGGGTGTGTCCGGCCGCCCTGAACAGGCGATACCATTCCTCGCGGGTCAGCGCGACAGAAGAACCGGCGGCGGCTTCGGCGACGCGCTCCGGTTTTGTGGTGCCGAGAACGACCTGGATTTTTGCCGGATGGCGGGTGATCCAGGCAACAGCAATGCCAGTCGGGGTCACGCCATAGGCTTTCGCGAGCTCGTCGATGGCGTCGTTCAGATCGGCAAAGTTCTCACGGTCGCCGAGGAACACGCCATCGAAGAAGCCCTTCTGGAACGGCGACCATGCCTGCAGCATCATGCCGTTGATACGGGAATAATCGAGCAGGCCGTTGTCGCGATCGACCGACTGGTCAAGTCCGGCCATGTTGGCCGCAACACCCGATGCGATCAGCGGCGCATGGGTGATGCTGAGCTGCACCTGGTTGACGATGAGCGGCTGCTTGACCGCGGTCTTGAGCAGCTCGATCTGGCCGGGTGTGTGATTGGAGACGCCGAAGTGCCGGACCTTGCCCGACGACTTGAGCGCGTCGAAGGCTGCCGCGACCTCCTCGGGCTCGACGAGCGTATCCGGGCGGTGCAGCAAAAGCACGTCCAGATAGTCGGTCTTCAGTGCGGCGAGCGACTGGTCCACCGAGGCCAGAATATGCGCGGCGGAGAAATCGAAAAATCCCTTGCGGATGCCGACTTTGCTCTGGATGACGAGTTTTTCCCGCTCGGCCGCGCCAAGCGAGATCGCCTCGCCGAAACGGGCCTCGCAGCGATGCGGCGCGCCGCCGTAGATGTCGGCATGGTCGAAGAACGTCACGCCGGCGTCCCGTGCGGCGCCGACCAGTTGCTGGATTTCGCCATTGCTCATATTGGCAATCCGCATCATTCCGAGAATGATGCTCGACACGTCGAGGTCGGTTTGCGGAAGCCTGTAGGATTTCATGATGATTACCTCGGGGTTGAGAAATAACTAGATAGTTATCCGCTTAATAGGCGAAGGACGGCGGCGTGGCTAGCCGAAGCGTTCCCATGTTAGGCTGGATATTGCCGTCTTCCGGCAGGGAGGCGGCTGTCGAATCGGAGGGAATTTGCGTGGCGGATCAAGCGAAACAGGCGGCATCCCGCAGGGTGGCCCAGCGGGTGACATTGCGCACTGTGGCGAAATCCCTCGGTCTTTCCGTTACGACCGTCAGCCGCGCACTGAAGGATGGCCCCGAGGTCAACCGGGAGACGGTCGATCTCGTCAAGAAGGCCGCATCCGACCTCGGCTACCGGCCGAATCTCGGCGGCATCAATCTGAGAACGGGCAAGACTCATGCTGTCGGTGTCGTGATGCCGTTTCAGCGGGACGGGGAGATGAACATCGTCGTCGCCTCCCTGATCGAAGGCTTCTGCGGCGCAATCAAGCAATATGGCTATCGCACGACGGTCGCTCCGCAGTTTCAGGCTGACGACCCACTGGCAACCGTGCGCGATCTTGTCGAGGAGGGAACTGTCGACGGCATCATCCTCACCCATACGCGGCCACAGGACGATCGCGTGAAATATCTGCTGGAGGTCGGCATGCCTTTCGTCACCTTCGGCCGCACCGAACTGCTCAGCAAACATCCGAGCATCGATATCGACCACGAAGAGATCGGTGCAGCGGCGGCCGCGCGTCTGCTCGATGCCGGACACAAGGCGCCACTGCTCGTCGCCCCCTCCAGCCAGTTCACCTACAGCCTGCAATTCATCAAGGGCTGGACAGCCGAGTTCAACCGCCGGAACCTGACCGTTCCCGACGAACGCATGTTCTTTACCGCGACCACGCCCGACAGCGGCAAGAAGATTGCCGTCGACGCGCTTGCCAAATATCCCGATGTGACGAGCGCCTTCGTGGCAAGCGACGAGGCGGCTCTCGGCTTCGTTTCCGCGCTGGCCGATCTTGGCAGAAAGGTCGGAGAGGATTTTTCCATCCTCACTTACTCCGGCAGTCGCCTCCACGACTTCTACAATCCGCCGCTCAGCACCTACTACTTTCCGAATTTCGTCATCGGACAGCGCCTGAGCAATCTCCTCTACAGGTCGATGCAGGGCGAACCGGCATCCAGCCTGACCGAAGTCGTTCGCGCCAGCTTTGTCGAACGCCGCAGCGAATTCAGCCTCCGCTAAAAACATTGGGAATTCGCTCCCAGGGCAAGTTGTTCGTAACGTTACGAATTCCTTGATTCGTGCCGCGATGCGGCAGGATCATGATGATTTGAGGCGTTGACAGCCGAAGCCATGCCGTGCATTCGTAACGTTACGAATGGGCCATGGGGCGGGGTGGAGCGCTCCGGGGCAGGAAAGACGCTGCGACAATGATGGGAGGACGGCGTGGGTGCTCAGACGCTATTTTTCGGTTCGCCAATCTGGACGTTCAACTGGAACCCGCCTTATGCATCGCCCTTGCGACGGCTGGCGGCTACCGGCTGCAAGGGGGTCGAGCTGACGGCATGGTCGGTCGACATGCTCGGCTATTACACCGACGAGACGATCCGCGAACTCAAGTCGATCGCCGACGGCGAAGGACTGACGCTGACCAATTTCTTCTACAACCTGCCGTTCTCACGTGCGGAGGGCGCGCCGGTTTCGCGTGCGGATCTGGACGCCTATAAACGCGGCGTCGAGCTTGCGGCAAAGATCGGTGCGCCGATCGTGACAAGCATGACGCCCTATCCTTTCCAATCGGATATCCGGCCGATATTGCAGCGGCCGACCGCCCAGGAATGGTCGGCTGTCGTAAAGCCGGAATGGGATTGGGCAGAGGAATATGAGGTTGTCGTGGAAGGCTTCGCGGCCGCCTGTGCCATCGCAGCGGATGCCGGGCTGCGTGTCGCCATTGAGCCGCATCCCTATCGCTGGGTCAGCTCCGGCCAGGGAATGTTGCGGTTGATCGAGCGTACGGGCGCTCCCAATCTCGGCCTGAATTTCGACCCCAGCCATCTCTTTCCTGCCGGCGACATGCCGCATTACGTCGTGCTGCAGCTTGCGGACCGGATCTACAACACGCATTTCTCCGACAATGAGGGGCACACCAACGCCCACTGGCGCCCCGGTCGCGGCAAGATCGACTGGAAGGCAATTTTCGCGGCGCTGCGCACCATAGGCTATTCCGGACCGATCACTCTCGAGCTCGAGGATGCGCCCGGCGCGTCGCATTGGACCCATTTCCGCGAAGCTACGCCGGAATTCGATTCCGAAATGAAACGCGGCATTCGCTACCTGCGTGAGTGCGCCGCCGAACTCGATATCACTATTGCCTGAGGAGCCAGAATGAGCGCGAACAGCCCCATGAAAGTCGGCATCGTCGGTGCCGGAAATATCAGCGCCACCTATGTCGCAACGCTGCATATGTTCGATTTCATTCGCGTGAAGTCGATCTACGACCTGTACCAGGAGCCTGCGCGCAAGCTTGCCGAGCAATTCGGCGTCCAGTCGGTGTCGCTCGATGCGATGCTCGCCGATCCGGAAATCGGCCTCATCATCAACCTCACGACGCCGACCGCCCATTATTCGATCAGCAAGAAGGCGCTGCTTGCCGGCAAACACGTCTATTCAGAAAAGCCGCTCGGCGTTTCCATGGAAGAGGCCGAGGAACTGATGGCGCTCGCCCGCGCCGGTGATCTCAGGCTCGGCTGCGCCCCCGATACGTTTCTCGGCGGTGGCCATCAGCTGACGCGCCGCCTCTACGACGAGGGTCGCATCGGCACCGCCGTTTCCGCAACCGCAATGCTGCTTCTGCCCGGCCACGAACAATGGCACCCCAACCCGGCCTTCTTCTATGGCCGCGGTGGCGGGCCGATGCTCGATGTCGGCCCGTATTATGTCACCAACCTGATCGCCCTTCTCGGGTCGGTTCGCGAGGTCTTCGGCGCCGCCAAGGTCACGCGCATAGAGCGGACCGTGAAGACGGAGCCGCGCTTCGGCGAGACGATCAAGGTGCTGACGCCGACGCACCTGACCGGCGTGATGGAATTCCATAGCGGCGCGACCGTCACGATCGCGACGAGTTTCGACGTCATCAAACACAAGCACAACCAGATCGAAATCTATGGTTCCAAAGGCTCGATGATAACGCCGGACCCAAACAACTTCACAGGCAAGGTCGAGATATTCACTGAAGGTGGTGAGGGCTGGGAGGAGGTGGCAGTCGACCATCCCTATGTCGAAGGCGTTCCCGGCCATCTCGGCCTCAGGGGGCTGGGGGCTGCCGAGATGGTGGATTCGCTGCGCTCCGGCCGGCCGCATCGCGTTTCCTCGGAACTCGCATTTCACGCGCTCGAGGTGATGACGGCCTTTGAGCGGTCCGCCCAATCGAAGCGGTCGGTCGCCATCCGCAGCAGTTGCGGCCGGCCGGATCCGATCCCGAAACATCTGAAAGAAGGCAATTTCACGTGAAGTTTCCTCCCGGTCGGTCGGGCGGCGCGCGAATGCACCGCCTGCCGAGGGGAGAGGGTCTTCGGCGGGCAGATGTTATCGATGCTTCGGCTTTGCCGCCGTCCTTCGACTTGCGCGTTTTGGAACCGGCTCCTCGGCAGCGGGGTTTGTCGACGACATCTCGGGCGTTGCGGATCGGATGTCGTTGGTGATCGATTGCGCCGCCGCAATCACGGCCTGCCGGATGTCGGCCACGCGCTTTTCGTCCACGCCTGTGACGAAGGGAACGCTGACGGCAGCAATGACCGTGTCCTGGTGATCCCTGACGGGGGCTGCGATTGCGTGCACGCCGGACATCTGCTCGCCCATGTCCCGCGCCCAGTTCTGCTTGCGGATCAGCGCCAGCTCTTCGAGCATTCGCCTGGGATCGGTAATCGTCTGGTTGGTGAAGCGCTCGAGCTTGGTCAGGCGGCGCTCGATATCTTCCTGCAGTGAAAAGGCAAGCAGGATCTTGCCGGCGGCACCTGCATGAAACGGCAGGCGCTGGCCGGCCGTCGCCGACAGTGCATATTGGCCGTGCCCCTGGGCGGAGGCGACAACCAGAATATTGTCGCCGGATGGTACGGTCAGCTTGCTGCCCTCGCCCAGAAGCTCGGAAATCCGGTTCAGATGCGGCTGCGCGATCGCCAGGAGATCGTAGCTCGCAACGGTCGGGGCGACATGGGCGGCAAGCGTCAGGAGACGTCGGCCGAGCGTATAACTTCCCGTCGGCGAACGATGCACGAAATCATAGGCGCTGAGCGTGTTGAGCATGCGGTACACGGTCGTCCGCGACAACTTCACGGCCTTGACGACGTCACGGATCGTCGCGCCCTCCGGTGTCCGTTCCAGGAGCGCAAACACCTCCACCATCTGCTCGATGACTGGGATGCGATATTTCTGCGCGGCGTCTTCACTAATGTCGGTCATTCAAATCCTGCCAAGCCTGTCAGGCAACGCTTCGACTTCCATAAGCAATGCGTGGAGTTCACGCAATCGCGGCTCCTTTCGATTGACTCCGGCATGAGAATGCCGGTAAATTCATAAATGAACTTATATCAGTTCAAATAAGAAACGTCACGTCGATTGTTATCCGACGCGACGTTCCGGAAGCGGCGCCGGATCGGAGGTTCGGCGGGCGCTGCCTTGTGCGCGTTCAACGGAAATACGGAGGAGGATGCAATGAAGAGTGTGAAATCGATCGGGCACGTGGCCGTCAGTGTGAAGAACATCGACAGCTCGCTCGACTTCTATGTCAACAAGCTCGGTTTCGACGAAATGTTCCGGCTCGAGCGCGACGGCCGACTGTGGATCGTCTATCTCAGGATCACCGACACCCAGTTCATCGAACTGTTTCCCGAAGGCGTCGGCGACAGCGCGCCGCCCTTTGCCAATGTCGGTTACAACCATCTCTGCCTTGAGGTCGAAAATATCGACGAGGCGATTGCCGATATCACCAGCCGCGGCGTCGTCCTGACGGCCGAAAAGAAGCTCGGCGTCGACAACAATTACCAGGCCTGGATCGCAGATCCGGAAGGCAACCGGATCGAACTGATGCAGCTTGGCGCAGGCGCCATGCAGACGGCCGCCGTTCGCCGCATCAAGGGGCTGGTCTGAGCCATGGATCTTTTCAAACATCTCGGCCACATCGCCTTGCGCGTCAATGACCTCGACAAGTCCCTGGCGTTCTACCAGAAACTCGGCTTTCGCGAGATGACGCGGCTGCTCAACGATCAGGGAGAGGCGTGGATCGTCTACCTGCGCATCAACGACGACCAATATCTCGAACTCTTCCCGAAGGGCGTGGAGCGGCCGGAAACTGCGCCCGATACGATCGGCATTTTCCATATCTGCCTCACCGTCGAAGATATCGACAAGACGTTCGAAGAGCTCGCGAAGGTCGGCATCCAACCGAGCAAGCCAAGGCCGACCAAAATCGGCATCGACGGCAATCGCGGCGCATGGATCGAAGATCCCGACGGCACGCAGATCGAGGTCATGGAAATGGCGCCGGATTGCATTCAGCTGCAGGCCATCAGAAGATTGCATGCAGAATCAGTCTGATTGGACTGTTTTCTCCGCATCACGGATTGATGAGAAAACCCGGCAATGATCTGCCGGGTTTTGTGTTTCGTGGTCCTTAGAAGATCTGGTCGTAGGCGTCCTGCATCGCCTGCACGAACTCGTCTTCGGTCCGCTTCGGATCGCTCCAATATTTGTCGGCTTCCTGCCAGATGGTGCGATACCAGTCGGCATCGGCCGTATTGAAGGGGTTGGAGACCTGCTTCGTCGGATCCTTCAACGTATCGAGGACAAGCTTGTTGCAGGCGTCGAGATTGGTCGTATCGGCATCGGTACGGACGGGGCTCGCGCCCTTCTTCAAGACGAATTCGGCATTGAGCTTCGGGTCGACATCGAGCTTGGCGAAGTCTTCCTGGGCTTTCGCGGTGTCGGCATTGTTGGTGTTGAGGAAACCCCAGGAATCGACGGTGACGACGACTGCCTTGGTGCCGGGAATGTTCATGCAGTCGAAATCCTCGCCAAGCTTCTTCTGGGCGGCCAGGAACTCGCCCTTCATCCAGTCGCCGTGGATCTGCAGCAGGGCCTTGCCGGTAATGACCAGATTGGTCGTGTCGTTCCACTGACGGTTGGGCGAGCCCGGATCGGTGTGTTCGGCGATCTGGCGGAAGCGCTTCAGCGCCGCCCGCATTTCGGGCGTATCGATCACGGTGCGGTCGGGCTTTTCACCGTAGAAACGGTTGTAGATATCGGGGCCTTCCTCGGAGGCGATCAGCGCCTGCAGCAGATAGGCTTTCTGGAACTGGTCGCCGCCCTGGGCGATCGGGATGTAGCCGGCAGCCTTGACCTTGTCGAAGGCCGCAAAGAGGTCGTCGAGCGATTTCCACGATTTGGGATCGACGCCGGCGGCTTCGGCGACATGTTTGTTGTAATAGACCATTCCGTCGATATGCACCGTCGCCGGCGCCTTCATGATCTCGCCGTCGACGGTGATGTTCTTCAGAACCGAGGGCGGGAAATTCTTCGTGGCGCCAATGCTGTCGAACAGCTTGGTGAGCGGCACGCCGAGGCCCTGCTTGTTCAGATCCCGATAGATGCCGGGATCGGAATTCATGAAGATGGCCGGCGGATTGCCGCCGGTGATCATGTTCATCAGGCTGACATTGGCGCCGGAATCATGGGCGATAGACAGGTCTTTCCACTGGTGCCCGTCCTTTGCCCAGGCATCGCGGAGAACGCCGAGCGCCGCGATCTCCGATGGCTTGGACCAGGTGTGGTAGACGACGACCTCATCTGCCCATGCGTTGGTGGCAAGCGTGGTCGCGGCCAGCAGAAGCGATAGTCTCTTCAGCGATTTCCATTTCGTCATGCAGCATTCCTCCCTGTTAAATCTGGTCACATCTTTCTGATTACAGGCGCTGGCCGGTCGGTGCGTCGAACACGTTCAACTTGGTGAGCGGCAGATAGACGGGCAAAGCCGGCTGGCTGCGGTAGCGGTTGGCGTCACGCCCATCGATGCGCACGGCGACGCTCTTTCCCGACATGGTCAGGAAGGCAAAGGCGTCGGGTCCGGATTTTTCGAAATATTCGACCGGGCAGTCGAAGCGGACGGTATTGCCGGCATCCTGACGCTCCTCGATCAGAAGCTCCTCGGCGCGGAAACCGATCTTGACGGGCTTGCCTTCGGCCGCCTTCGCCTTCCACTTATATTCGCCGAGATTGATGCGGATGCCGTCCCTTTCATCCACGGCGACGAGATCGCCACCGTCACGCCTGATCGTGCAGTCGAGCAGGTTCATCGCCGGAGAGCCGACAAAATCGGCGACGAAGAGATTGGCGGGTTCGTTGTAGATCTCGTCCGGCGTGCCGAATTGCTGGATGACGCCCTTATTCATCACCGCGATCTTGGTCGCCATGGTCATTGCCTCGACCTGGTCGTGCGTGACGTAGACGACGGTATTCCTGAGCTGGTTATGGAGCATCTTGATCTCCATGCGCATTTCGTTGCGCAGCTTGGCATCGAGGTTCGAAAGCGGCTCGTCGAACAGGCACACACCGTATTGTTTCACCAGCGCCCGGCCGATCGCCACGCGCTGGCGCTGGCCGCCGGAAAGCTGCGACGGCTTGCGGTCAAGCAGATGCTCGATCTGCAGCAGTTTGGCGGCCCAGGCGATCCGCCTGTCCGCCTCCTCCCGCGAAATGCCGCGGGAAGACAGTCCGAAATTCATGTTCCCGCGCACCGTCTTGGTGGGATAGAGCGCATAGGACTGGAAGACCATGGCAAGGCCGCGGTCCTTGGGATCGAGGTAGCTGACATCCCGCTCGTCGATAAGGATTTCGCCGTCATCGATTTCCAGCAGACCGGCCAGGAGATTGAGAAGTGTCGTCTTGCCGCAGCCGGACGGTCCGAGCAGCACCAGAAACTCACCGTCGCCGATACTGAGGTTCAGGTTCTCGATGACCGTCAGCGCGCCGAACTTCTTCACGATATTGTTGAATGCAATGGAAGGCATGCCTCTATCCCTTGATGGCGCCGGCAGTGATGCCCTGCACGAAGAACCTGCCGAGAACGAAGTAGATGACGAGCGGCGGCAGAGCGGTGAGCAGCGCCGAGGCCATGTCGACCGCATAGTTCTTGGCGCCGGTCGTCGTGACCGTGATGTTGTTGAGCACGACCGTCATCGGCTGCGTGTCCTGCGCGCCGAAGGTGAGGCCCACCAGAAAGTCGTTCCAGATGCCGGTAATCATCAGGATCAGCACGACAATCATGATATTGCCGGACATCGGCAGGACGATTTCGAAGAAGATCCGCCAGAAGGAACCGGAATCGATCATCGCGGCGGCAATGATCTGCGGCGGCATGCCCCGGAAATAATTGCGGAAAATCAATGTCAGGAACGGCATCGACAAGACGCTGTGAATGACGGCAATGCCGAATGTCGTGCCGTAGATATGCAGCGCTCCGGTAATCTTGATCAGCGGATACATGATGATCTGGAACGGCACGAAGGCGCAGATGAAAAGCACGAACAGGAAGCCGTTCGCCCATTTGACGTTCCAGAGCGCCAGCCCGTAGCCGGTCACGATCGACAGCGAGATGGTCAGAACGAGGCTCGGGGCGAGAATGTAGAGCGAGTTGATGAAGCCGACGCGCACACCGTTGCAGTTCATGCCCGAACAGGCCTGCATCCAGGCGTAGGACCAGGCCTCGGTCGTCCAGGGCGAGGGCAGGGAGAAGATCTGCCCCTCGCGGATCTGGTCCATCGTCTTGAAGGATGTGACGACGATGACATAGAGCGGCACTGCGAAGAAGGCGGCGGCCATCAGCAGGAAAACGAAGATCACCACCCGGCTCGGACGGATCAGCGGGCGCCGGCGCACTTTCGTCTCGCGGCCGGATTGCGATGTGGCGGATATCGCCGTCATGCCTCTCTCCTTTGCCGGATGGCGGTGATGATGACGAGCGGCAGGAAGAGCACGAGCGTCGTCAAAAGCATGACGGTCGCACCTGCCGAGGCGAAACCGAGATTCTGCTTCTGCCAATAGGCGTCGATGACGAAATAGGCCGGCATGACCGATGCGCCGCCCGGTCCGCCATTGGTCATGGCGACGATGATGTCGTAGGCTTTCACCACGCCGATGCAGAGCAGGATGATGCAGGTCAGGAAGGTGAGTTTCATCATGGGAATGATGACCTCGATATAGAGCCGCCAGAAGGGAACGCCATCAAGGCGCGCCGCCTGCCAGATCTCGGTATTGATCGACTTCAACCCGGCGAGCATCAGGGCCATGAAGAAGCCGGTCGATTGCCAGACGGCTGCCAGAATGACACCGAACATGACGGTGTCCTGGCTCGCAAGCCAGTTGAAGGAAGCGCTTTCCCAGCCCATCGAGTGCAGCACGTTCTCGACGCCGAGCCCCGGATTGAAGAGCCAGCGCCAGACAAGACCGGTGACAATCAGCGAGACAGCGAGCGGGTAGAGAAAAACGGTGCGGAAGACGCCCTCGCCATGCACCTCCTTGTCGATCAGCGCGGCGAGAATGAAGCCCGTAACGATCGACAGCAGGCTGCCCACGGCAAAGATGACGAGGTTCTGCAGCGACAGGATCCAGGACGGATCGTGAAAAAGCCGCCAGTACTGCTTCCAGCCGACCAGTTCATAGTCGGGAAAGCGTCTGGATGCCGTGAAGGAGAGATAGACGGTCCAGCCTATCGCTCCAATGAAAAAGACAAGCGTCAGCAACGCCGCGGGCGCAATAGCCAGATGCGGGGTGACGCGGCTCCATCGGATTCCCATGAGCCTCCTCCTCAGGTCGCCGGCGTTCCGCTCCTCCGGTGCGCCGTGATCTGTTTCTTATATGAACAATATCTAGTTCATAATAGACCAACTATAGGAATCAAAAAATCGCGATGTCAAATGACAATTGGCTGCGCCCGCTCCAGTTATTCGCGCTGAAGTTGGGTCGCCGGAACGAAGCGGGTCAATCGAAGAATGCCTGATCGTCTTCCGCCAGATACGGCTTTGCCCTTTCGGGCACGAGATCGACACCCATGCCGGGTCGGTCGATCACATCGACAAAGCCATCCTTGACGATCGTCTTCGGCAGCCCCTCGACGATGTCGTACCACCAGTCCGGATCACCGGTCGTATATTCGAAGGCGATGAAATTGTGGGGCAGGGTGGCGCAAACCTGGATCAGCGCCGCAAGACCGAGCAGCCCGTTGGCCGTTCCATGCGGCGCCATCATGATCGAGTGAAGGTCGGCATATTCGGCGATCCACTTCAGCTCGGCGATGCCGCCGACATCGGCCGGGTCGGGGCCGACGACATTGACTGCATGGCCCTCGATCAGTTCCTTGAAATTCTGGCGCAGGTAGATCTGTTCGCCGGTATGGATCGGTGTCGTGCTGGCACGTGTGAGTTCGCGATAGACACCGGCATTGACCCAGGGCGTGTAGTCGCCGGACAGCAGGTCCTCGATCCACAGCACATGGTAGGGCTCCAGCATGCGGGCAAGGCGGATTGCATCCGGCAGCATCCAGCCCGGGCCGCAATCGAGCGCAAGACCGATCCTGTCGCCCGCGACTTCCTTCATCGCGGCGACGCAATCAACCAGGTGCCGCAGGCCTTTTTCGGTGATCGGGCCGCGATCGAGCGCGCCATGGAAGGGGCTGGCATTGGGTTCGCCATAGTAGAAATCCGGGATGCGTTTCATCGGTGAATGAAAGCCGATCGGCTGTTTGATGATGGTGAAGCCTTCCGGCAGATCCATCATCTTCTTCAGGTCGTCGGCCATGTGCTCCGGTTGGTATCCGCTCACCGGAAAGCGAATGGAGCCGTTATAAACACGGATGCGATCGCGTACGCGCCCGCCGAGCAGTTTGTGCACCGGCAGTTTCGCGGCCTTGCCCGCCACATCCCAGAGCGCCATCTCGATAACGCTGACGGCGGAGCCCCAGGGCTTGAAGCTGCCGCGCTGGCGGATCTTCAGCATCACGCGCTCGACATTGGTCGGATCCTCGCCGATCAGCGCTTCGCGGAAAGCCAGGATATGCGGCTTGAGATAGGGCTTCCATGTCTCGGCCTGACCGTAGCCGGAAATGCCCTCGTCGGTGACGATGCGCACGATCGGGCTCTTGCCGATGACGGCGCATTTGAGGTCGACGATCTTCATATCCGCTCCTCCCTATATCGGTTTTACCGGATGTCCGCGCCTGGGCGCCCATCGTCCCTCAAGAGCGATTGACAAGACTCCGATCCTTCCATTACCATTCATTAGAGAACTTTGAAAGTTCAAATAAGAAACAATCGGAGGAGCGACTGTTTCTTAACGTGCTTGCAGGAGTGGGCTTAGCTGGAGGAGGCAGGCCATGGTTACGCAGCATGCAGAGATCGCGGGCAGGGCCGAGCGATTCAAGAAGCTCTATACGGCTGCAGTCTACGACATTCTGGACGAGATGGGACTGCCCAATCAATGTATCGATCTCGGCGTTCATGCGCTCGACCGGTCGATGCGCATTGCCGGTCCTGCCTTTACGGTTGCCGTGACAGCCGACATGCGCAGCGACGAAGAATATGATCTCGAAGAGGTCAAAACCTTCACCTTTTTCCGCCGCATGTATCCAGGTTGCGTCGTGCTGCTCTCGGCGGCTGGCGAGCGCAAGGCCGGCCATTGGGGCGAACTGATGAGCACTGCTTCCAAAGCACGAGGCGCGGCTGGCGTCGTTGTTGACGGTGGAATCCGCGATGGCAATATCCTCCTGGGAATGGAGGACTGGCCGGTCTTTACCCGCTATCTTTCCCCGATCGAGTCTCGGGGGCGCACGCGTATCAGCGGTATCGAAGTCCCGGTTGCCGTGACCGGCACGCTGACCTCGCAGATCAGGGTCAATCCGGGCGATTGGCTGTTTGGCGACATGGATGGCGTGATGGTCATTCCCGCCGACAAGGTTGAAGCCGTTCTGATCCGCGCCGAAGAGGTTCTGACGATCGAGAACCGCTCGCGCGATGAAATCCGTGCCGGCGGCGATGTTGCCGATATCTACGCGAAATACGGACGGCTTTGATCCGTTCGCCACTAGAACAGTCGTCAAGCGGCTTGCGAGACCCGCGACCGGGAGGAAACCATGAAAATTACGGCGCAGAAGGTCTTCGTCGCCAATGTTTCGCGGACCAACTTCGTCTTTGTGAAGCTCTACACGGACGAGGGGCTGGAGGGCGTCGGCGAGGCGACGCTCGAATGGAAGACCAAAACGGTCGTCTCCGCCCTGGAGGAGCTGGAGCGGGTGTTGATCGGGCGCGATCCGTTTGCCGTCGATGCCATCGTCGAGCAATTGCATCGCGATTCCTACTGGCGGACCGGCGCGGTCTTTCGCACCGCGCTCGGCGCAATCGAGGCGGCGCTTCTCGATATCAAGGGCAAGGCGCTCGGCGTGCCGGCCTTCGAACTTCTCGGCGGCAAATATCGCGACCGGGTCGAATGCTATGCCAATCACTGGTTCTTCGGTGCGGCGACGCCGGAACAATATGCCGAGAAGGCCCGCGCGGCGGTCGCCATGGGATACCGCGCCCTCAAATGGGACCCCTTCGATGTCGCCGATCTCGAAATGAACGGCAAGCAGCGACGCCGGACAATCGATATCGTGGCCGCGGTGCGCGATGCGGTCGGGCCGGATGTGGACCTCATGCTCGACGTGCATGGCCGGCTGAACGTGCCGACGGCGATTGCCATGTGCCGCGAACTCGCGCGGTTCGATCTACGCTGGATCGAGGAGCCGACGCCGCCGGAAAGTATCGATGCGCTTGCCGACGTGCGCGCGGCAAGCGCCGTGCCGATTGCCGCCGGCGAACGCTGGTACGAACCTACGCGCTTCCTCGAAGCGCTGGCCAAGAAGGCGGTGGATGTGTTGCAGCCGGATGTCTCCCATGCCGGCGGCCTCGGGGAGACAAAGCGCATTGCGCATATGGCGCATTATCATCTTATTCCGGTTGCCCCGCACAATCCGGTCGGCCCCGTCATGAATGCGATGACCCTGCACATGTCGGTGGCGATACCGAATTTCTCGGTGTTTGAAACCGTCTCGATCGACGTGCCCTGGCGCAAGGAACTGGTTCGCGAGACGCTGCAATTCGACAGCGGCGCAATCCTTGCGCCAACGGCGCCAGGGTTGGGCGTCGAACTGAATGAGGAAGCCTGCGCGCGCTATCCCTATGCGCCATACGATGTGCCGCTGTTCGACGGCAGCATGAACACGAGCGGTGTCGCAACGGGAGCTGCAACATTCGGGCAGGCCGAGGAGGGCGGGCGCGATTGACAGCTAGTGCTCTGCGCCACAAAGTTATATAATGAAACAACATCAGTTCATATTTGAATAGTCCGGTATCTGCGTAGATCGCATGAAAGTGTGGTCTGGTGGAAAGAGGAGCCACCCTGGCGGATACCGGTAGCAGAAAGGTCTGAGGAGACGGAGGCGACCGACATGTCGCACGAAGGAGGAGAACAATGGACAAGATGAAGATGACGGTCATGACGGCCGTAGCAGTCTCGGCACTTTCATACGCATACACGAGTGCAATGGCCGGCGAGGTGGTCTGGTGGACGCCGAACTGGGGCCAGGCGCGAGCGGAGAAACTGGCTGCCGATTTCCAGAAGGCCAATCCCGACATCACGATCAAGATGGAGATCACGACGGCAAACGGCCTGCCGCAGCGCATCCTGACTGCGCTGCAGTCCGGCGCGACGCCTGATATTATCGAGGTTCAGCATCCCTGGGTTCAGGGCTATGCGCATAATGGTCTGGTGCTGCCGGTTGACGATGTCATCGAGGACAAGGACGATTACAACAAGGCGGCGATCAACTACGACACCTATGACGGCAAGCTCTACGGCATTCCGTATCGCATCGAATGCGTGGGCATGCTTTATAACATCAGCGACTTCCAGGCAGCCGGGCTCGACCCTGCCAACCCACCGCAGACCTGGGCTCAATGGACGGACGCGGCAAAGAAGCTGACGACGGGCGGCAAGTTCGGCATGGCGATCACCGGCGGCGGTGAGGTCGGCAATACCGTTACCCGTCTGCTGCCGCTGATCTGGATGAATGGCGGGGACGTCATCAGCGCCGATGGAAAGACCGCCGTGGTCAATACGCCGGAAGCGGTCGCTGCGGTCAAATTCTACACGGACTTCTACAAGAACAAGTACTCGCCGGATTCGACGCTGCAGAATGACGGCATTGCCAACCGCCAGCTCTTCATCGCCGGCAAGGTATCCATGTATCAGGCAGGTCAATTCGACGTCGCCCCGATCATGCAGGCAAAGCCCGACATGAAGCTTGGCGCCATGGCAACACCGCACCCGGAGGGTAAGCAGACTGCCGGTATCATTGGCGGCTGGAGCTATGTGATCCCGAAGGATGCCAAGAATCCCGACGATGCCCGGAAGTTCATCAAGTTCCTCGCGACGTCGGACAATCAGGGCTTCTTCACCGATACGTTCCCGGCCCGCGTTTCGGCCCTGTCTCAGCCGCGATTCCAGGATCCCATGCTCAAACAGTTCGCGGCCATGCTTCCCTTCGGCCGGCCGGCGCCGAACACGCCCCGCTGGGTGGAGATTTCGCAAGCCCTGTTCGATGGCGTGCAGCGGGTTCTTTCCGGCGATCAGGATCCGCAGGCATCCATGGATCAGGCCAAGGATGAAATTCAGGCGCTGCTCGACAGCTGATGAAGCGCTGAGCAGGCAAGGTGGTTTTGCAGCGGGCGGCGTCGGCGCTGCCCGCGCCGTCGACGCCAGATGATATTTCCGCCACATCACAGGAAAGGTCGCCCCATGGGCCGCCCATCTACAGGTCTTCTGTTTGTCCTGCCCGCCATGATCGTGCTGGCCATGCTGATCGCCTATCCGATCGCCTATACGGCCCTGCTCAGCGCCACCAATGCGCAGGGCGCTTTCACGGGCAGGAATTTCGTCAATGTGCTGCGTCCGCCGGTGACGCGGCAGGCCTTCGTCAATCTCATCTATTTCGTCGGCGGGTCGATCGTCTTCCAGGTGGCGCTCGGCACGGCGACCGCCATCCTGCTGAACCAGCAATTTACCGGCCGTGCCATTCTGCGTTCGATAACGCTCATTCCCTGGGTCGTTCCCGGTATCGTTGCCGCGACAACGTGGGCATGGATGTTCCATACCGAATTCGGCATCATCAACTACATGATGACCGGCGCCGGCATCATCCCTGCGCCGGTCAGCTGGCTGACGGATAGCGGTACCGTCATGCCGGTTCTGATCGCCATCAATGTCTGGAAGCTGTTTCCGTTCGTGGCGATTATGGTTCTCGCCGGTCTGCAGGCGATCCCGAAGGAGCTTTATGAGGCGGCCAAGGTCGATGGCGCCAATTTCTGGGAGGAGGTCTGGTACGTCACGCTGCCGCAGGTCCGTCCGGTCATCACCGCGGTAACGCTGCTGCTGGTCATCTGGGGCCTCAACTCGATCACGCTGATTTACGCCATCACCAAAGGTGGGCCTGCCAACAAGACGCTGATCACGCCGATCCAGATCTTTCGGCTTGCTTTCGAGAGTTTCCAGTTCAATCAGGCGGCGGCGCTGTCGGTCATTTTCTTCCTGGTGGCGGCTGTGCTCGTGGCGATCTACCTGAAGGTCCTGGCGGCAAGGCCGGGAGAGGTGTGATGGTACGAAGAAACCGCCTTGGAACGCTGACGATTGCACTCTGCTCGCTTGTTCTCGTGGCCGTCTGTCTCTTCCCCTTCGCCTGGATGGCGCTGTCCTCGATCAAGACGCTTCCCGAACTTTACACGGTGCCGCCGCATTGGCTGCCGTCGGCGCCGACGATCGGCAATTATGTCAACGTCATCTTCAGCTCGAACATTCCGCGCTACTTCCTGAACAGCGTCGTGATCTCTGTCGGTTCCACAGGCCTTGCGCTGATCCTGGCAATCTTTGCGTCCTACGGCTTTGCCCGTTTCGAGTTCCGCGGCAGGCGCTTTCTGCAATCGCTGGTGCTGATCGGCCAATTGCTGCCGACGGCGGCGATCATCGTGCCGCTCTTCATCACGCTGCGCTATCTGCACCTGGTCAATACCTATTGGGGTTTGATCCTGGTCTACATGATCATCACCCTGCCGCTCAGTGTCTGGATGCTGACGAGCTATTTCCGGGCGATACCTGTCGAGCTGGAGGAGGCCGCGACGATCGACGGCGCCTCGCGCCTCGGCGTGCTTTTTCGCATCACGCTTCCGCTCTCCACGCCTGGGCTGGTGGCTGTCGTGGTCTATGCTTTCGTGACCACCTGGAACGAGTTCATCTTCGCGCTCTGCTTTGCAACGGATTCCTCGGTCAAGACCCTGCCGATCGGCCTTGCGGAATTTTCGACCGAGTTCAACACCGATTGGGGAGCGGTCATGGCCGCCTCCATGGTGATGACGGTGCCGATCGCTCTCCTGTTCCTCTTCTTCCAGAACCTTTTCGTCGGCGGACTGACGGCAGGGGCGACCAAAGGCTGAATGAACCTTCCGATCAGGGCGAGGGCGGCGCGCGTTCGGCGGGTTCGGCTTCAACCGAGAGCGCTTCGCCAATCGCGTAGAAATGGCCGCCCGCAACGTGGTGCAGGCTGCGCCATTCCGGGCCGGCCGTTTCAAAGTGCCAGTGCCCGTCGCGAAAGACGCGATCGTCCGCCCACGCGGCCGTTACGTCACCGATGAACAGGTCGTAGGCATCCCGGATATGAGGCTCATCGACCAGTTCGCAGGCGAGCCAGGCCGAGCAGCCTTCCACGAAGGGCAGGTCCTGACCCGGGACGTCAAAAACCGTCACCCCTGCCGCCTGCAATTTGTCCGGCTCCTCATAGAGGCTGCGATTTCCAACCTCGTGGGTCAGCCGGAGTTGAGCGACCGTGGGCACCTGTATGACGAAACGCCTGCTCGCCTCGAGCAGCGTGCGCGTTCGGGCAATCCTGTCGACGACGATTGTCAGCTTCGGGGGATCTATATCGAGCGCGCAGCACCAGGCGGCGGCCATCACGTTGTCGATGCCGTTGTGCCGGGCCGACACCAGAACCGTTGGCCCGTAATTGATCAGCCGAAAGGCCTTCCTGAGTTCAACCGCTTTCATATGCTCGTTCATTTGAAGCCCGGTGGTGAAATTGCGGTCGTGTATTTCGCGCGATAAGGCATGTGCGGAGCCGATTGCATCCGTGAACTGATCGCCCGCCACTCCTCTTCGAGGACCATGTCTCCTTAACCGTGGGCGGCGGAAGAATGCAAGCGGACAGAGAAACCGGCCAATCCGACAATGGCGCTCATGTGTCGGCTGTCAGGGAAGGGCCGGCGGAAACGCATCCCAGCCCTCCTTGACGGTTTCCATCGCCGGGTTCGTCGATGTGCTTGCGACATACGGGAGCGTTGAAATCTTTTCCCCGAGCACGCGACGATACTTGCCGATATCGCGCGTGCGAACCTTCAGGAGATAGTCGAAGCGCCCGGCGATCATGTGGCACGCCTCGACTTCCTTGATCTTCTTCACGGCCTCGTTGAATCTCCTGAGGGCATCCTCGGTGGTATTCGACAGCTTTACCTCCACAAAGGCGATATGGTCGAGCTGCATCTTGGACGGGTTCAGGACCGCCTTAAACCCCTCGATGAATCCTTCGGACACGAGGCGTTTGAACCGCAACTGGCAGGGTGTCTTTGAAAGACCGACGCGCGCCGCCAGGTCCGTGATGGATATTCTGCCATCTTCGGTCAGCGCCTCGATGATCTTTCTGTCGAACTGGTCAAGTTCACTAAAAGTGCCGCCTTCAGTAGCCATTTCGATCTCCAGATATCAATAAATAAGATCAATGTCTCTATTGCGGATGAAAATCCAGTGAGATCGACAATCTGCGTTGTGCTACCTCTATGCCGTGGCTCCTGAAGGACGACTATGGGCACGGCGCGGGAATGCATATCGGGAGAGGATTTTCCGGAGCACAGGCGGGATGAATTCCTGACGCGTGGCAGCAAGATCGATCCCGTTCGCCGGATTGGACGATGTCACGCGAGCGGCGTATCATCGCGTGGCCATTGTTCGGCGGATACCCGATGACCAAGGACCTTCAAAATCGACCGAACTGGGGCGGACGCTCTGGGGCGGCGCCTTCTTCCGGAAAGCTCTTCGGGCCACGAATTGCGACAGTTTCAAATTCAACCAACGCTTCTAAGTAGGCTCTGCAATGCTCAAAGTCGTCGCTGACAACGGCCCTGGTTCAAATTCATCCGAACCCTTCGCGCAGTTCGCACCTCCGATCCGCGAGCAGTCGGACCTGCGTAAGGCAGTCACGGCGGCCTATCGCCGCCCGGAAACCGAATGCCTGCCGCCTCTTGTCGAGGCCGCCCGGCTTTCCGCCGACACAAAGGCGGCCGTGCGCAACACTGCGCGCAGGCTGATCGAGGCGCTTCGTGCCAAGCACAAGGGAACCGGCGTCGAGGGATTGGTTCAGGAATATTCGCTCTCAAGCCAGGAGGGTGTTGCCCTTATGTGTCTTGCCGAAGCTCTCCTGCGCATTCCGGACACAGCGACCCGTGACGCCCTGATCCGCGACAAGATTTCCGAGGGCGACTGGAAGTCGCACCTTGGCGGCGGCCGCTCCCTGTTCGTCAATGCCGCGACCTGGGGACTGGTCGTCACCGGCAAACTGACCGCCACCGTTAACGATCGCAGCCTCGCGGCGGCGCTGACGCGGCTGATCGCCCGCTGCGGCGAGCCGGTGATACGCCGCGGCGTCGACATGGCGATGCGCATGATGGGCGAGCAGTTCGTGACCGGCGAGACGATCGACGAGGCACTGAAGCGCGCACGTCCGCTCGAAGCCCGGGGCTTCCGCTATTCCTACGACATGCTGGGCGAGGCTGCGACGACGGCAAAGGACGCCGAACGCTACTATCGGGACTATGAAAACGCCATCCACGCGATCGGCAAGGCCTCGGGCGGCCGCGGCGTCTATGAAGGGCCGGGGATCTCCATCAAGCTGTCGGCGCTCCATCCCCGCTATGTCCGCGCCCAATCGAAGCGCGTCATGGATGAGCTCTTCCCGCGTGTGCGCGAACTTGCACTGCTTGCGCGAAAATACGACATCGGCCTGAACATCGATGCCGAAGAGGCCGACCGGCTTGAACTGTCTCTCGACCTTCTCGAGGAACTCAGCCTCGACGCCGAACTGCAGGGCTGGAACGGCCTGGGTTTCGTCGTCCAGGCCTACGGCAAGCGCTGCCCGTTCGTTCTCGACTATATTATCGATCTTGCCCGCCGCTCCGGCCGGCGCATGATGGTGCGTCTCGTCAAGGGCGCCTACTGGGATGCGGAGATCAAGCGTGCGCAGCTTGACGGCCTGCCGGATTTCCCGGTCTACACGCGCAAGATTCACACGGACGTCGCCTATGTCGCATGCGCGCGCAAGCTGCTGGCTGCGACGGATGTCGTCTTCCCGCAGTTCGCCACGCATAACGCCCAGACGCTGGCGACGATCTACCATCTCGCGGGTCCCGATTTCCAGGTCGGGAAATACGAGTTTCAGTGCCTTCACGGCATGGGCGAACCTCTCTACGACGAGGTGGTGGGAAAACAGAAACTTGACCGCCCGTGCCGCATCTACGCGCCGGTCGGAACGCATGAGACCCTGCTTGCCTATCTCGTGCGCCGCCTGCTCGAGAACGGCGCGAATTCCTCGTTCGTGAACCGCATCTCCGATCCGAACATTTCCGTCGACGACCTCGTCGCCGATCCGGTGGATCTCGTCGAAGCCAACAATCCCGTCGGCAAGCCGCACGATCTTATCGCTCTTCCCAGGGACCTCTACGGCAGCGACCGCAGGAACTCGTCGGGTCTCGATCTTACCAATGAAGACGAACTGCGCCGGCTCACTGCAAACCTGGTAATGACCGCAAAGACGTCGTGGCACGCCCTGCCGCTTCTGGCCGACGGTTCTGAAGAAGGAGAAACCCGGCCGATCCTCAATCCAGCAGACCATGGCGACGCGGTCGGACAGGTGACGGAAGTCCGCGCAGAAGACGCGGCCAGGATTGCGGCCCTTGCCGCTCGCGGGGCAGGGGAGTGGGCGGCTGTAGCGCCTGCCGAACGGGCCGCGTGCCTCGATCGCGCAGCCGATATCATGCAGGCCCGTATCGAGCAGCTGATGGGCATCATCATGCGCGAGGCGGGCAAGTCCGCTGCAAACGCGATCGGCGAGGTGCGTGAAGCCATCGATTTCCTTCGCTATTATGCCGAGCAGGCAAGGAAAACGCTCGGACCGGCTCACGTGCCGCTGGGCGCCGTCGTCTGCATCAGCCCATGGAACTTTCCGCTGGCCATCTTCACCGGCCAGGTCGCAGCAGCCGTCGTCGCCGGAAACTCTGTCATGGCAAAGCCGGCCGGCGTCACGCCGATCATCGCCTATGAGAGCGTGAAGATCCTGCACGAAGCGGGCGTGCCAAGGGGCGCGCTCCAGTTCGTGCCCGGAAGCGGCCGTCTGGGCGCGGCGCTCATCGATTCTCCCGAAACGGCGGGCGTCATGTTCACCGGATCCACCGGCGTTGCGCGCATGATCCAGGCGCAGCTCGTCCAGCGATTGTCGAAATCCGGGAAGCCCATTCCGCTGATCGCCGAAACCGGCGGCCAGAACGGCATGATCGTCGATTCCTCCGCCCTGGCGGAGCAGGTCGTCGCCGACGTCATAAGCTCGGCGTTCGACAGCGCCGGCCAGCGCTGCTCGGCCCTGCGCGTCTTATGCCTGCAGGAGGACGTGGCCGACCGCACCCTGGCCATGCTCAAGGGCGCCCTCCGGGAACTCACGATCGGACGAACGGACAGCCTGAAGGTCGACGTCGGCCCGGTCATCACCGCCGAGGCGAAGGCGGAGATCGACGGCCATATCGCAAAGATGCGCGCCGCCGGCTGCAAGGTCGACCAGCTTCCGCTGCCGGCCACTGCCGATCTTGGAACCTTTGTGGCTCCCACAATTATCGAGCTCAAGAAGCTCTCCGAGCTGACGAAGGAAATTTTCGGCCCGGTGCTGCATGTGATCCGCTATCGGCGCGAGGAACTCGACCGCCTAATCGACGACATCAACGGCTCTGGCTACGGCCTGACCTTCGGCCTTCATACCCGTCTCGACGAAACCATTGCCCACGTCACCAGCCGGGTGCAGGCCGGCAACCTCTATGTGAACCGGAACATCATCGGCGCGGTTGTCGGTGTCCAGCCGTTCGGGGGGCGCGGACTTTCGGGCACGGGTCCCAAGGCCGGCGGCCCGCTCTACATCGGACGTCTCGTTCAGACGGCACCGGTTCCTCCCCAGCACAGCTCCGTTCATATCGATGCGGCGCTCACGGATTTCGCGCTCTGGCTCTCCCGGACGGGGCGGGCGCAGGACGCGGAGGCGGCGCGCGAACTGGGAAGCCTCTCGGCGGTTGGCCTGGAAAAGGAGCTCGCAGGTCCTGTCGGCGAGAGGAACCTGTACGCTCTTCATCCGCGAGGCAAGGTTCTGCTCGTGCCGCTAACGGAGCTTGGCCTCTACCGTCAGATCGCTGCCGGTCTTGCAACCGGAAACCGCCTGTTCGTCGATGAAGCTTCCGGCCTCAGATCGCTCGCCGGGGATCTTCCGCAACGAGTTGCCGCACGCGTCACCTGGACGTCCGACTGGAACCGGGACGGTCCGTTCGCGGCGGCGTTGATAGAGGGCGATGCAACCCGCGTTCTCGAGGTCAACAAGGCCATCGCCGCGCTTGAGGGACCGCTGGTTCTTGTCCAGTCGGCGACCACCGAAGAGATCGAGAACGATGTCGAGGCCTATTGCCTGAACTGGCTCGTCGAGGAGGTGTCGACCTCCATCAACACGGCCGCTGCGGGCGGCAATGCCAGCCTCATGACGATCGGCTGAGTACGGAAAACTGATAGGGCGTCGTGCGTTCAGCCGATGCCCATATGGATGGCCCCTGGGAAAGTTGGGTAGCCCACCCACGCGCATCATGCCGTCGTCCAGGCGATGAATTACCGTGGGTCTTATGCGGATTGGCGCCCTGGATGACGCTCCGGCGCCGACTGCGGATCTTCTGGATGACTTCGAGGCGATGCAACTCTTTCTGCGACATGGTGATCAAACAGGACATGACGACTCCGACCGCTCCTGATCTCAACCGGGCTGCAGATCGTCATCCTTGCTCCCGACGTTGGCATTGACCAGTGCATCGAGAGGCGAGACTGTCGCATTACTAAATAGCCTCTACATATTGGCATGTCGCACTTGGAAATAGAATGTACCCGGCTACATATTTAGATCGCATAACGTATCTTATGGAACTTTCTTGTGTGACCACGCGGCGAGGTTATTGCATTGATCCTGCGGGCTTGGAATTGCTTGACGCGATGTTCCCCGGCCGATCCGAGCTTGGAGCAGCGACGACCTGACGCTCGCACAGCTGTTTGGTGGGTACCTTGCGCGATTTACGCTCGCGCTCTGCCGTCAAGGCTGTCGTCTCGTCACGTATTGGGGTCCGCCTAGCGAAAGCGAAGGTCGTCACTTGCGCGCTTGGCCACAACCATGCAGGCCGCTGCCGAAGCGCTGAAAACGAGGAGCGAGATTGTCGAAAGCTCCGATCTCCGCCTTCAAGGGGCCGGAGTTTTCAGCACGCCGTTGCTGGCCGAAAAGGTCCCTTTCGCCGTTCGCCCAAGGGCCAGCCGGCGCAAATCCAATTCACAATCCGCTCCAGCAGCCACATGTGCAGTGCACAAATAGAACGCTATTGCAAAAGCAGGAGCCGTCAGTCATGCCTAAATCATCGCCAAGATATACCCAAGCTCATAAAATAGGCAATCGATTTTTCCGGAAATTCGTCTTTTTATTCATAGTGTTACAAAATTCTTCGAAATTGGCACGCCGATTGCAGTCCTTCCTGGTGCATCGGTCAACGGCGACCGACGCAGATAGGCGCGACATAAGCGCTTACATTAGACACCGACGTCGCAAGGATTGCCATCCGGGATTCCCCAATCCCGAGAACGCATTCCGGCGGCGTTTTTTTGTGTCCAAATTCAGCCAGCAGAGGGAACCTGCGCATGACAAAGAATTCGACACCCGGCATCACGCGCCGCAGCATGCTCAAGACGACCGCGACGGCCGCCCTTATCGGCGCTGTCAAAACCGCCTTTCCGTCCGGTGCCTTCGCGGCCGGGTCTGGACCAGAAGTGACAGGCGTCAAGCTAGGCTTCATCGCTCTGACGGATTCCGCCCCGCTGATCATCGCCAAGGAAAAGGGCCTCTTCGCCAAATACGGCCTTCCGGAAACGGATGTCGCCAAACAGGCCTCATGGGGAGCGACCCGCGACAATCTCGTCCTTGGCGGCGCTGCCAACGGCATCGACGGCGCTCATATCCTCTCCCCGCTGCCCTATCTCATGCATACCGGCAAGGTGACGCAGAACAACAAGCCCGTGCCGATGGCAATCCTTGCCCGCCTCAATCTGGACAGCCAGGGCATTTCGGTCGCCAAGGAATATGCCGAAACCGGCGTGCAGCTCGACGCTTCGAAGCTCAAGGCGGCCTTTGAGAAGAAGAAGGCGGAGGGCAAGGAGGTCAAGGCCGCCATGACCTTCCCAGGCGGCACCCACGATCTATGGATCCGTTACTGGCTCGCCGCCGGCGGCATCGACCCGAACAAGGACGTTTCGACCATCGTCGTGCCGCCGCCGCAGATGGTCGCAAACATGAAGGTCGGCAACATGGACGTCTTTTGCGTGGGCGAACCGTGGAGCGAGCAACTCGTCAACCAGGGCATCGGCTTTACGGCAGCCACCACCGGCGAACTCTGGAAGGGCCATCCCGAAAAGGCGCTCGGTCTGCGCGCCGACTGGGTCGAGAAGAATCCCAATGCCGCCAAGGCCCTGCTGATGGCCGTCATGGAGGCTCAGCAATGGTGTGACAGCATGGACAACAAGGCGGAGATGGCCGAAATTCTCGGCAAGCGCCAATGGTTCAACGTTCCCTCGAAGGATGTGCTCGGCCGCCTCAAGGGTGACATCAACTATGGCAACGGCCGTGAGATCAAAGCCTCCGACCTCTACATGAAGTTCTGGAGGGACGGCGCCTCCTATCCCTTCAAGAGCCACGACACCTGGTTCATGACGGAAAACATCCGCTGGGGAAACCTGCCGGCCAATACCGACGTGAAAGCGCTGGTCAACCAGGTGAACCGCGACGATCTCTGGCGGGAGGCCGCCAAGGATCTCGGCGTCGCCGCAGCCGACATTCCCGCCTCGTCCTCGCGCGGCAAGGAAGTCTTCTTCGACGGCAAAATCTTCGACCCCGAAAATCCTGCGGCCTATCTCGACAGCCTGTCGATCAAGGCAGTCTCCTGACCTCTCCCGGCGCGTGATGCGCGCCGGCCCGTTTTCACCTGAGGAGCACGTCGATGTCCGCCCTTGCTAGTGACCACACCCCCTCCCCGACCGCCCCCGCCAAGCCGCCGGCAACGGTCCTGCCGTTTTCCGGCAGGCGGGGATCGCTGTTCAACCTCCGTCATGCGGGACTGGCCGCACTTCGCAATGTCCTTCCGCCGACCGTCGTATTGGCGCTCGTCCTGCTCGTCTGGCAGGTACTGTGTTCTTCCACGACTGCGTCTCTGCCCTCGCCGCACCAGGTGTGGCAGGACAGCTACGATCTGATCGCCTTTCCCTTCTTCAACTACGGCTCCCAGGATATCGGTCTCGGCTGGCGCGTGCTCGTTTCGTTGCAACGGGTCGGCTATGGTTTCGGGCTTGCCGGCGTTGCCGGTGTCGTCATCGGCGCGATCATCGGCCAGTCGGTCTGGGCAATGCGCGGCCTCGATCCGCTTTTCCAGGTCCTGCGTACGGTTCCACCGCTCGCCTGGCTGCCGCTTTCGCTCGCCGCCTTCCAGGATTCCAACCCTTCGGCGATCTTCGTCATCTTCATCACCTCCGTCTGGCCGGTGATCATCAACACCGCTGTCGGCGTGCGCACCATCCCGCAGGACTACCGCAACGTCGCCAAGGTGCTGCGCCTCAATCAGTTCGAATTTTTCTGGAAGATCATGCTGCCCTCGGCAGCGCCTTATATCTTTACCGGCCTCAGGATCGGCGTCGGCCTCTCCTGGCTTGCGATCGTCGCCGCGGAAATGCTGACCGGCGGCGTCGGTATCGGCTTTTTCATCTGGGACGCGTGGAACTCGTCGCGACTTCCAGACATCATCGTCGCGCTCGCCTATATCGGCGTCGTGGGCTTCGCTCTCGACAAGCTGGTGGCGGCGCTCGGCAAACTCGTCGCCCGCGGGGCCACGGCCAGCTGAGGATCATAGCCATGAACGCCTATCTGAAACTCGATCGCATCGACAAGCATTTCGATCGCGGCGGCGTGCGCGCCGAAGTCCTGAAAGATATCAACCTGACGATTTCCCAAGGCGAGTTCGTCTCGATCATCGGCCATTCGGGCTGCGGTAAATCAACACTGCTCAATCTGATCGCCGGCCTCACCCCGGTTTCCGCGGGCGTCGTGCTCCTCGAAAATCGCGAGGTCAACGAACCGGGTCCCGAACGCGCCGTCGTCTTCCAGAACCATTCGCTCCTGCCCTGGCTGACGGTCTACGAGAACGTCAACCTCGCCGTGTCCAAGGTCTTTAACGGCACGAAGACCAGGGCTGAGCGGCATGATTGGGTCATGGCCAATCTCGACCTTGTGCAGATGGCGCATGCCAGGGACAAGCGGCCCTCGGAAATATCGGGCGGCATGAAGCAGCGTGTCGGCATTGCGCGCGCGCTTTCAATGGAGCCGAAGATCCTGCTGCTGGACGAGCCTTTTGGTGCGCTGGACGCATTGACCCGCGCCCATCTTCAGGACGCGGTTATGGAAATTCACGCTCGGCTCGGCAACACGATGGTGATGATCACGCATGATGTCGACGAAGCGGTTCTGCTATCCGACCGCATCGTAATGATGACCAACGGGCCGGCGGCCCGCATCGGCGAAGTGCTCGACGTGGCCATCAAGCGTCCTCGCAACCGTATCGAACTCGCGTCTGACCGGACATATCTCAAATGTCGCGAAGCGGTCCTGAAGTTTCTCTACGAAAGGCATCGCTTCATCGAAGCTGCGGAATAGACGCTGCGCCTTTGCCGGCGGACTGATTGCGGCCCGGTTTCGCGTCCGGTCTGCGATTATCTGCGGACTCGCATCGGCAGGCACGGGATATCCCGTGCCTATCGCTTTCGCCAGTAGGCCGTCACGCTGTGCATTTCACGCGGCAATTTCAGGTCTTCGCGCGCCAGGCGCCGAATTGCCAGAAAGTCATCGCGCTCGCACCCGGCCCAGATAAAGGGGGCAGCTCCCTGATGGGAGGACAGGTATTGTGCCAGCGCCGCACTCAGTTGCATCGTGGTGCCGGCGCCTCTCTTGTCGCGATAGAGGTATGTCAGGTCGACATTTGCGGCGGAGGGAAAATCATAGTGATCGGCCGCGCTGTCGATTTCCGCGAAAACACGGGCTCTCGAGTGCTCGGGGAGTTGCTCGACGATTCGCGCCATTGCTGGCAACGCGGTCTCGTCGCCTAGAAGGAGAACCGAGCGTGCGTCTGGAATTTCGTTTCCGCCGGGCGCAAAAATCCCGACAACGTCACCCGGAAAGGCATCGCGGCCGAAGGCGGCGCCGGGGGCCGGGAGGCCGCATGGTTCATGCAGGACGAAGTCGATCTCGATCTCGCCGCGTGCAAGATCGAGCCGGCGGATGGTGTACACGCGCGCCGAAAGCGCATCCTCGCCGCCCGGCCAAATGATCCGCCCGTCCGCGCCGACCGAAGGCCATACGGCGTCCCGCCCTTTCTGGGCAAACAGCAGGCGAACGTGCAGGCCGCCGGCCACATAGGTCTCAAAAGCCTCTCCGCGAAAAGTGACCCGTTTCATATGCGGGGTGACCAGCCTTGAGGATACGACCTCGATGGTCTGGAAGAATGCAGGCCTGCGATCAATATGCGGAGCGCCATCCCAGGCCATTGACCGATCTGCCGAGAGCGGCTGCGCGGCCCAATGTTCTGCCACAGCCATCTTGACATAGGACAAGCGGATGGCGTCTTCCGCCTCCGCTGTAACACATATGCGATCACTCTCGACTTTGAGAATTGCCTGTCCGTATCGAAGACGAACGACATGCGTCTCGCCGTCAGTCCTGACCTCGGAATATTCACGGAACATGTCGAGCAGGCTCGCGGCCGCCGAGCGGGCATCGCCGTGGGACAGCATGGCATGAGATCTCACGGCGTCCTCCGCAACAAAAGGAAGATCGGGACAACAGCGGCAAGGCATATGCCGCTTGCTCCGGCAAAAATGCTGACATAGCCCAACCGCTCCGCGAGCCATCCGGCGCCCAGCCCGCCAGCGATGCTGACGATGCCGTCCATGCACTGGAAGACAGTGAAGTCCACGCCCGCCTGTTTCGGATCGGACCAATCCATAAACTGCGCATAGAGCGCCACGAATCCGATCGACATGATACCGGACGAACTCGCAATCGCGATTGCGAGCATGAGATGCCGCGGCATGTCGCCAGTGAGGCCCGCATAGGCCAGGCCCAGGAGCAGCGCCGCCTGCGTGACCAGAGCTCCCGCAATCACGGCGCGCACGCCAAAAATGCGGACGAGCGCACCGCCGGCAAGGGCGCCGGCGAGCCCGACGAACATGCTCCCTGCCCCGTTCAGGGCGCCGATCGTGGCAAGGTCGAGGCCCTGGTCGATGAGGAACGGCCCAAGCATGGACAGCCCCCATTTCTGAGCGGCGACGAACAGTGCCGTTGCGATCATGCCGCGCCGGATTTCCGGGCGGCGAACGGTTGCGGCCAGAGAAGGCGTATGGCTGCGCTGCCGTTCTTCCTCTTTCGCTGCGGGCCCCAGGGAAAAGGGCAGGCTGAGGGCCAGGATGGCGCCAGCCATGGCAAAGCAGGCATAGTGCCAGCCGATCCAATCGACAAGAACGAGGAAGAGACCGCCGCCGATCGCCGAACCGAGATAGGAGCCTCCCACCTGCGCGGCATTTCCCCAGCCATGGTGTCGCTTGGCAAGGTTTTCCACCGCGTAACCGTCGCAAGCGATATCGACCGTTGATGCAACCAGTGCGACGAGCGCCAGACAGGCGATGACGGGAAGCAGAACGCCGGGATTGAGGAGCCCAACCAGGGCGATGCCGACAACGCAGATGAGATTGCCGCTGAGCACGATGACGTTCGATCGATTGCGGCCGGCCGCCGGCAGGCGGAACCGCTCGATATAGGGCGACCACAGGAACTTCAACGCCCATGGAAGCACCGTCAGATAGAGAAGGCCGATCTGATCGAGAGGCAAACCCTCTTGCCTGAGCACCGCCGGCAGGCCAAGCATCGTCACGCCGCCGATGACGCTCTGCGCGATGTAGACGCCGCCGATGGCGATGAAGATCGCCACCGGAGAGGGGAATTGAACGGGGGCTTCCGTCGTGCTCATCAGAAGCTGTACTTCACGCTGGCAACGACCTTGCGACCTTCGTCATAATAGCAGAAGCCGGTCGTGCAGACCTGGTTGACCTCGTCCAGCAAATTGGTCGCGTTGACCTGCAACTTGATGCCTTCCATCGCCGGATTGCGCTTGCCGAAATCGTAGCGCAAGGCAGCGTCGACGAAGGTGCGCGCCCCGTTGTCGAGCACCGGCGTGTGAACGTTGTCGCCGAAGCTCGAGCCGACATAACGCACGCCGGCGCCGAGCCCCAGCCCCTCCAAGGCACCGCTCTGAACCTCATAATCGGCCCAGAGGGAGAACATGTGGTAAGGTGAGGAGTTCAGTTGGTTGCCGACCGTCTCGGGGGTGAGCTTGGTGATCTCGACGTCATTGTAGGAATATCCGCCCGTGAAGCTCAGGCCGTTGTCGAGCGAGGCGGTGACTTCAAGCTCGAAGCCGCGCGAGCGCAGGTCGAGCTGCCGCAGCAGGTTGACGCCGGACGACGTTTCGTAGACCGAGGCATTCTTCTGGTCGATATTGAAATAGGCGGCAGAAACCAGGACGTTCTGGTTCGGGAGCTGGTATTTGAGGCCGATCTCGTATTGCTTGCCGAGCGTGGGATCGGCCTGATGGGCGCCGCCGCCCGACGTGAGTACGACACCAGGATTTGCGACGTAAGACGTGCCGTAGCTTACATAGGGCATGACGTTCCACGGCGTCACGTAGCCGATCGCTGCGCGCCCCGTTGTCTCGCTGTCGTTCCGGGCATAATCAACGTCGCCCGGCGTATACTCGCTTCGGTGCCAGTCGTGCCGCAGACCGGCGGAGATGCGCCAGGCGTCGATCTCGACCTGGTCCTGCAGATAGATGCCGACCGAATTCTGCTTCTGCTTTTCGTAATAGGTGATCGCCGGCACATAGGTATAGCTGTCCGTGAACAGGTCCGGCCCGCTGCCCTGCCGGGCATCGTATTTCATGAAGCTATAATCCACGCCACCGATGAGCTTGTGGTGCGCGCCGCCGGTTTCGAACTCGCCTTCCAGATAGGTATCGGTCGCGAGGCCGCTATTGTCTTCGTAACCAATGCCGGGGAAGGCGTCGAAGACCCATTCCTGCTTGGCTGAAAGACCGGAGTAGCGCAGCTTGTGATGAAGGGTCAGGCCTTCGGAGAATTCGTGTTCGAACTCATATCCGATGCGCCATTGCTTCTGGGTAAAGTCGTTGAACCTGGCATCGCCCCCATAGACGGGAGTGGCGCCGATGGACGTTCCAGAGGGACCGTAAGTATTGATGTAGCCCCAGGTGCCGCCGGTCGTGGAATCCATATACTCGCCGAGAATGGTGAGCTTCGTGCCCTCATCCGGCTTCCACGTCAACGCGGGAGCGATCATGAGGCGATCATCCTTGATCGCCTCGATTTCGTTGCGCGCATCGCGGGCCACGCCGGTCAGCCGGTAAAGAAGGACACCGTCATCCGTGAGAGGTCCGGAAATGTCAAAAGCAGCCTGCTTGCGTCCGTATGATCCATATTGAAGTTCGATCTCCCGGAGCCGTTCTTCGGTCGGCCGCTTGGAAATGATATCGACGATACCGCCGGAGCTGCTGGCGCCGTAGAGGGACGCAGCCGGGCCGCGCAGGACGGTCAGGGCTTCCACACCATATGGCTCGATCCGGAAAAGACCGTTGGGGCTGCTGATCTGGCGCAGGCCGTCACGGAAAATGCCGGTATATGTCAGGTCGATACCGCGAATCTTGAATGCGTCGTAGCGGGGCTCGGCACCATATTGGCCGGCGCGAACGCCGGGTGTGTAGCTCACCGCCTCGGTCACATTCTGCGGCAACCGATCGTCGAGCTGCTTGCGGCTGATGATCGAAACCGACTGCGCCGTTTCCGCGACTGGGGTATCGGTCTTTGTTGCGGTGCGGCTCGATTTGGGAACGTAACCATCTGTTTCGACGACACCGGCCACGCCCTCGCTTGAGCCCGTGAGAACGATCGGCGCCAAGGTCGTGGAGTTTTCGCTGGTTGTCGCGCCGCCTGCCGTCTGGCCCCAGGCAGCATCGCCAATGGCTATGCCGACGCCTGCAATCGCGACCGTCGACAAGAGCCTGAGTTTTCCGTGATTTAATATCATAAGACGCCCCCAAAACTCGCGCGCATAAGGATGCCTAAACATGACTCATGCATTCCACTTTATATCGGGGTGCTGCTAAACAAGCTTTTGGCGCGACGCAAGGCCTCCGGGAGATAAAGTTGTCTTTTTCAGACAAGAATAAAGCGCCGCCGCAAATCGACAGACGATCAATCGCCGATTGCACCCGGCTGACGCGCAGGCTGAATTCCCGCTCCGGCGACGCAGACGCCCCTTCTCACGCCCGCGAGCCCCGCCGTCCGTCACTCGCTGGGGATGGATAGCCGGCACGATCTCGTCGACGAACCGCGCCAATTTTATGCACGACGCTTGCCCGCTTTTGCATCTTGCTTAATAAACGAGCATTCGTATACACTTTTTGAGTTTTGAACCGAATGCGGCATAGGTCCATCTCTAAAAATCAAACGGTTAGCAAATCTGGTACGGTGCTTGCTTCGAAGGGGCAGAGTTGGCGGATGAGGTACCGGCACTTTCCAGACGTGCGGCTAGGACGATGCGGAGTCGGTGAACCAATGGATGGGCGGGGCCTTTGATGTCATGACCGATATGGATGGGTTGTCGGTTGCTGCCGCCGGCGATGCCGTTACGACCGACGACGGGGCCATCGCCACAACCTTTATCATTGTTATTCTGGAGGAATGCTGATCCATGCTGCCGACCATTCTTGATCTGACAAGCCTTCGCGCAGCCTATGAGGCGGGCCAGAGCCCGCTCGATATTGTCGAGATCGTCATTGCCCGTCGCGCCGCCTCCAGCGATCCGGCAATCTTCATCACGCCGACGACTGATGACACGCTGCGGTCGGAAGCCCGGGCTTTGATGGAACGTGCACCTGAACCGAACAGTCTGCCGCTCTGGGGCATCCCCTTTGCGGTGAAGGACAATATCGACGTGGCCGGCCTGCCGACGACGGCCGCCTGCCCTGCTTTCGCCTACCGGCCCGAGAGGGACGCGACCGTCGTCGCGCGGTTGCGGGCAGCCGGCGCGATCGTGATCGGCAAGACCAATCTCGATCAATTCGCGACCGGTCTCAACGGCACGCGCTCGCCCTACGGCGCACCGCGTTCGGTGTTTGATGCCGATTATATTTCGGGCGGATCGAGTTCCGGTTCGGCGGTGACGGTGGCCTCCGGGCTTGCCGCCTTCGCGCTCGGCACCGATACGGCCGGCTCGGGCCGTGTGCCGGCCGCCTTCAACAATCTCGTCGGCATCAAGCCGACGCCGGGCCTCCTGCCGAACACCGGCGCCGTGCCGGCCTGCAGGAGCATCGACTGTATCACCATCTTTGCTGCAACCGTCGGCGACGGGGTCGCGATCCGCAAGGTCGCCGAGGGCTTCGATGAGGCTGATGCCTTTTCGCGCCGCGCCGCGTCCGCAGCCCTTCCGGCCGCCCGCCTGCGCGTCGGCGTCCTTGATGGGGCGGAACGAGAGTTTTTCGGCGATGCCGATGTTGAGGCACTCTATGATCAGGCTATCGCGCGAGCCAGGGCGCTCGGTGCCGCCATCGTTCCTTTCGACTATGCGCCCTTTCGGGAAGCCGCTTCGCTTCTCTACGACGGCCCCTGGGTCGCCGAGCGTCTGGCCGCCATCGAAGGTTTTCTGGCGAGCAATGCCGCCGATTTCGATCCTACGGTTCGCAAGATCATCGAAGGCGCCAAAAGCAAGACCGCCGTCGATGCCTTCAACGGCCGCTACCGGCTCGAAGACCTGCGGCGCAGAACGGAGGCCGAATGGGCGAAAGTCGATCTCCTGCTGCTGCCGACGGCACCGACGACTTACAAAGTTGCCGATATGCAAGCCGATCCGATCGTGCTCAATGGCAGGCTTGGCCGCTACACGAATTTCGTCAATCTGCTCGATTGTGCGGCGATCGCCGTTCCTGCCGGCTTCGGCAGCAACGGCCTGCCCGGTGGCGTGACACTGGTTGCGCCGGCCTTCACCGATGACGCACTGGCGCCGCTCGCCGATGCGCTGCATCGTGCGGCCGCAGCCGGCATGGGCGTCGATCGCGCCGCGACCATCCCCGAGCAGAGCCGTATCGCTTCGCCGGCGGACGACACTGTCGCCATTGCGGTGGTCGGAGCGCATTTGACCGGCATGCCGCTCAATCACGAGCTGACGGCTTTGGGCGGCACGTTTGTAAAGGCTTGCCGGACGGCAGGCGATTATCGCCTATTCGTGCTGCCGGACACCGTACCGCAGAAGCCCGGCCTGATCCGCGAACCCGGATATGACGGACATGGACTGGCGATCGAGGTCTGGGCGCTGCCGCCCGACGGCTTCGGCCGTTTCGTCGCCGGGATTCCCGCCCCGCTCGGCATCGGCAAGGTCACGCTGGAGGATGGCTCGAACGTGTCGTGTTTCCTCAGCGAAGCCCATGCCGTGAGGGATGCCGAAGAGATTACCGCATACGGCGGCTGGCGGGCCTACGTCCGCAGCAGAGCGGCCGTCTGAGGCCGCAGGGCGGACACCGCGGCAACGGCGACCCTATCCCCCGCTCCCGAGTTTCTTGTCCGGGAATACCAGCGACTTGATGACGACGGGAACCGCGCCTGACGTTTCCAACATAGCGCCGATGTCGATGTAGTCGAATTCATCGAGCTTGATGCCGTCGATCGAGACAAGCGACGAAATGCCCGCTTCAAGCTTGCAGTGCATTCCGACAAGGCCGCCCACATCGCCATTGCCGACGAGAATCAGCGGATGTCCCCGAGAAAGGATCGGTTTCAGGCCCTCGATCACACCACGGCAGAAGCCGTCCAGCCGGCGATAGCTGGCCGAGCCGTCCCAATCGTAGCAGACAGCGACCGGGCTTTCGCCATAGCCGAGATCGAGCCGCGACAGGGATTCGGTGATGCGGGCCGCCACTTCCGACGGTTCGATCCTGTCGGCAAAATCGATCGCGGGCTTGATGACCGGTATATTGCGTACCGGCAGGAGGCTCAGCGGATGGACGAAGATGGTACTGCCGCTCACCTGCACCGTATATTGCGACGCTCCGACGACGGTGGCGCGGATGCCCTGCTCCGGCTTTTCGAGCCGAGGCGACCAGTTCTCCAGCCTTTCACGCAACAGCTGCGCAAGCAGCGGCCCGAGGTCGCTGAAATTCTCTGTCTCTTCGGCATAGAGGAATTCGGACACGCCGCCGGATACGGTCACGACGTCAGGCAGTAGCCCTGCCGGCAAGGGCGGCAGGCGATGCAGGCCGACCGTCGCCTCACTCATTTCGCCGCCCCGCATGGCTTCAAAAAGCTGATCGACCATTGCAGAGGCGAGGAGCCGCGCATCCGTCTCGCAGAGCGTTTCGCCGAGCGATACGTTGATGCCTGTCTTGCGACCGAAATAGCGGCCGGCCTCTTCGACGCGGATGATCTTCCTGTTTTCGTCGAAGGCGACAATGCGCGCGCCGATGTCGATGGCGGCGATATGGCGGATCGTGCCTTCCGCGCAATAAGCGAGTTTCGACGTGCCGCCGCCGATGTCGACGTTCAACACAGCCTGCCCCGTGCGCCCGGAAAGCGCGACGGCGCCGGAGCCGAAGGCCGCAAGCGTCGTCTCCAGCCCGTCGCCGGCGCTGACCACCACGAACTTACCGGTTTCCTCCGAAAACAGTGTGCCAATAGCCCGCGCATTGCTTCGGCGCACGGCAACACCCGTCAGGATCAGGGCACCCGTGTCGATGTCGGCGGGCGTTATGCCGGCTGCCTTGTACTGATCGGCAAAGAACGCGCCGAGCGCATCGGCGTCGATCTCGTCATCGCCGCGATAGGGCGTCAGCAGCACATCGGACTGGTGCAGCAGCGTCCGCTCCACGACCATGTAGCGCGTGTCGAGCCGCTCCAGCACGATGCGGGAGAAGGCGAGATGCGAGGTCGAGGAACCGATATCGATGCCGACGCTGGTCAGCACGATTTCGTCCTCGAGCTCCATGCTGCGGCCGATATTCGAAAAGAATATCCGGCCGCCCTGTTCTTCCTCGTCGTCGGACATGATCAGACGACGGTCGATTTCTTCTTCGTCGTATCGGACGGCTTTTCGTACCATTCCGGCTTCATGCGAACCTCGACGCCGTTCTTCTTCAGGAGCGCCTCGTACTCCTGGCGAATATAGGGATCCTCCATCCAGTAAGGGATGGCGGTGCCGCCTTCGTTGACGTCGATCGCCGTATAGTCCGTATGCTTTTCGCCAGGCGCACCCGGATCGCGGCCCGGATTGTGCGGGCCGAACCAGGCGGTCAGGCGGAAGTCATCCTTCGAGACGCTGAAATGCTGGTGATACCAGCGCGCGCCGCCGGGAGCTGCCGTCACCATGCCGAACGGGCCGTAATCGAGGCGGCGGACACGGTCGGCGTGGCCGTTCGCCCAGGGATTGACGCCACATTCCTCCGGCCAGGTATAGGTATAACCTTCGCCCTTCAGGCAGATCAGGATTGCCGCCGACGTGTGTGCATGGGCCTTGGAGTAGCGGCCGTTCTCATGCTGGCCGATCCAGTAGTAGAAATTGTTGTTGGTCATGAAGGGCTCGACACGGCGGTAGCCGACGGAGCGGCGGTTATCGAGCGGCAGGTCGCAATTGACCGCATCCGGCAGGAAGTTGGTGCGGCGCATGGCAAGCCCGCGTACCGGATCGGGCTCGATCTCCTCGCGATATTTGTAGAAATCGTCGGCGCCCGAGAAACGGTCGCGGAAGACGAAGGGATTGTTGTAGACGGCATCGAAATTCTGGATGGCGTTGATCACCACCGGTGCCGTCGTGCCGCCGAGCAGCAGCGCCGGGCTGTTGGTGGCGTTGACGATGCGGTGCCAGGCATTCATCGGGATCGAGAACATCGATCCTTCCTGCCATTCGAAGACGTGCTTCTTGCCTTCGCCTTCGAGCCAGACTTCCGTCGAGCCGCGGCCTTCCACGACGAGGTAGATTTCCTCGTACATATGCTTTTCCGGGTTCAGTTCACCCGCGGCCGGAACCTCGACGAGGTGACAGCCCCATTTGGTTTCGGTGCCGTAGAGCTGGATATAGGTGCCGCGGCCGCCGGTACGCTTCCACGGCTTCAGCGGCAGGTTCTTGACGTTGGAAACGCCGAGATCGCGGAAGACGGGGATGCCTTCCTCTTCCATGAACTGGTCATAGGGCGTCGGCTGCTTCTTGAACTCGCCGAAGCCTGCCTTCTTCGTGCCGGCCGGCTCGTGCCAGTGCGTGCCTGTGCCGCCGCCAAGTGGATCCTGATGCATGGGTTTCTCCTCTCGATACGAGGTCGCTCCAGGCATTTCCTGTCCCGGAGCGCTCCTCCCAACCAAATGTTCCTTTATATGGAACATCGTTCCTATTTAAACTCAACGTACATCCGCCCGCCCTGCAAATCAAGGCCGTGCGGCTGTCCGTCACGAAAACAAAAGCGACTTGATCACGACGGGCACGACGCCCGGGGGATTGATGAATTCGCCGAGATCGACGAAATCGAGTTCCTTCAGCTGTACGCCGTCAATCGAGATCAGCTGCGGGCCGATCTCCAGTTCCCGGTCGAGGATACGTCCGAGCGTCAGGCCGATATCGCCGTCGATCACCAGCACCAGCAACTCCCTGCGCGGACCGTCGGGTGCGGCAAACATCTTGATCGCCTTGGCGAGCTCAAGAAGCCGCGGATAGTCGGGCAGGCCGGCGAAGGTAAATGCAAGTGCCAGCGGCGCGGAGAAATCACTGTCGCGGCGCGCGGCCCCGCTGGCAAAAGCCCTGGCAATCGCTTCCGCATCGACATTCTCAGGCACGGCATGGCCGAGATGCACGACCGGGATATTGTGCGACGGCAGCCCTTTGTCGCCGCTGCGATACATTGTCTTGCCGCTTACCTGCACGGTGAACTGAGAAGCACCGATAACCGTCGCGCGGATACGCTGCCCGGCATCGACGATCGGCACCTCGATGCGTGGGGTCAACTGGGAGACGAGCTCCCTGGCAAGCATCTGGGCGATATCGCCATGATCTGCCGTCTCGTATTCGAAGATATATTCCGAGACGCCACCCGAGAAAGTCACGTAGTCAGGCCGGACGTTGCGTTCGAGCGGTTCCGTCAGCAGCAGCTTCTCGCCGAGCGTATCGAGCGGTGCGCCGAGGATCTGATCGACAGCGGCTGCGGCGAGTCTCCTGGCGATCGCCAGCCGAACCTCCGGTTTTGCGAGCGTTTCGGGATCGGTTGCAAGCCCCAGTTCGGCTGCGACAAGCGCTGCCGATTCATCGACGCGCGTCCAGGCCCCCGTCTTGTCCCGCGCAACCAGGCGTCCTCCGACGGCAAAGGCTGCGACGTCGAGAATTTCGCCCTTGCTGATCAGCGCAAGCTTCGTCGTGCCGCCGCCGATATCCACATGCAGGCCGCAGGCGTTGCGCTTCCTGGAAAGTTCTGTCGCACCCGAGCCGTGGGCAGCCAGCATGCATTCGAGCTTGTGGCCGGCGGTTGCGCAGACGAAGCGGCCGGATTCGCTGGCAAAAATCTCGTCGATCGCCCGCGCATTCTTCTTCTTGATCGCCTCGCCGGTCAGGATCACGGCGCCGGTGTCGATATGGCTGCGCTTGTATCCTGCGTCTTCATAACAGTGCGCGAAGAAATGCCGGAGTTCCTGGGCGTCGATCGTCCCGTCCGGCAGAAAAGGCGTCAGCAGGATCGGCGAACGCCAGACGACCTGCCGGTCGATCACCTGAAAACGGCTCGACAGTTCCTCCGTTTCGCGCCGCATGACGACGCGAGCAAACAGTAGGTGCGATGTCGAGCTGCCGATATCGATACCGACGGTCAGAAGCTCGACCGTTTCCTGCTGCCATAGCCACTCGGAAATGACCCGGCGTTCCTCGTCGGAGAGGTCACCATGTTCGTGGTCGAAATCGAGGTCGTGCACGTGACACCGTTCCCTTTACATATGCTTGAGCCGCGCAAGCTCTGCGCGGCTCGTCGGCGGCTATCAGCTTGCCGGGCCGGCAAGGATCGGGGTCTTGATGACACCCGTCAGGCTTTCCTTCGGCAGGGCCATGATAGCCGGCTCGTCGAAGATGTCACCCATGGCCGAGGGCACGCCGGTCTTCTGCAGCTCCTCGAGGAACTTGCGATGAACGCGCGGATCCTGATCCTCGTACTCGATCTGACGCCCCCCGTCCTTGACGGAAGTCGCACCGCCGCCTTCGGCGCTCTTGCGGCGCAGCGAGATGAAGGGATAACGGCGGCTGCCGAGCGAGCAGGCGACATAACGGGCCGGCTGGTCGCAGGTGTTGAAATGCTGGTGATACATCCAGAAGGGCGGCGTATACATGTAGCCGTGGCGCCAGGGGATTTCCTTGAATTCGGATTCCCCTTCGTACCACATCAGCGAATAGCCCTCGCCATCGACCGCATGAACATGCGTGCCCGCCGCATGACGATGCGCCTTCTTGTAGCGGCCGACCGGCATCTGCGAGACGTGCGAATGCATCGTGCCATCGGCAAGGACGAAATTGACGTTGAGCGAACCCTTGCCGCGGCCATCGAACTCGTAGAGCTTGAAGCTCGTCAGGTCGTGCACGAAATTGGTTTCCCAGACATTCTGGATCTTGCGGGCGGATTCCGCGCCATAGGTGTAGAGGACGCCCTCACCCTCGAAATGCTTGGCGCCGCCCAGGCGGTCTTCGAACTCGAAGTCGTTTTCGAAGACGAACTTGAGATTGTGGTAGAGATTGATCGTCAGCGGCGCATCATTGGTGCAGGACAGCCGCACCGTCTCCTGGCCCGAGCCGTTGTGGAACTGGTACTGGCAATTCAGCGGAATGGCGAAGAGTGCCTTCGGCCCCCATTCGAAAGTCCGCGTTTCGCCGTTCGGCAGCCATACCGTCGTCGAGCCGTAGCCCGACAGCACGTAGAAGAAGGCTTCGTAAAGGTGCTTCACCGGTCGCGTCTTCTTGCCGGGCAGGACTTCGATGACATAATTCGCCATGAAGTCGCCCATGCCGTTGGTATGGGCAAAGCAGCCGCGCGCGTCGTAGCGGTCCCAGGCGCCGGTTTCCAGCGCCAGCAGGTCATGGCCGTAGTCGAAATGGATCGGAATGCCCTCCCCCTTCGACCAGTTGCCGTAGGGATCGACCAGAAACTTCGAATTGCCGGGATCGCTGGTCGCTACGGGATCGCTTACGCTTGGCTTTTCACTGACGGACATTGTCTCACTCTCGATTTCTTGTTTCTGTTTCACCGCAGGAGCCATCGGAGGATGGAGCGGCGGTTCGGCGCAATTGCGGACGGTGCCGGCGCTTGCGCGGGCGCATATTCGGTTGCAGGCAAAGGCGTCAGGCAACGCCCCCTTCGGCCGGAGACATGGGCCGCACCGTCTTGCCGAGATAGTTGGCCTCGGTCCCGTAGAGCAGGCCCTTCACATCGTCGGCCTTCAGCGACTTGATGATCTGGTCCACCTGGCCGGCAAGCGGCAGCATGAGGCCGCCCTTCTGGGCCAGCTCCAGCGTCACGTCCATGTCCTTTTCCTGCCAGGTGAAGCGTGTCGTATCCCAACGCGCGAGCGTGCCGTTGGTGCCGGGGCACAGAAGCAGGATTTCACGCATGCGCTGGGCATCGATGCCGTAACGTTTGGCAATCAGCAGCGTCTCGTAATTGGCCACGCAATGAACCCAGTGCAACAGGTTGTTGCAGGATTTCGCGATCTGGCCGGAGCCGAGCGGACCGACACGCACGACATCGCGGCTGTAGCACATCAGCGCCGGGCGGATGCGCTCGACATCTTCCTCGCTGCCGCCGCAGAGCGACAGCAGCGTTCCCGATTTCGCGCCCGAAGCGCCGTAGACGACCGGGGCGTCTACGAGTCCAATATCCCTGCTCCTGAGCTTCGGCCCAAGCTGCAGCATCGTCTCGGGGCTGATCGTCGCGGCGACGGCAATGATCGATCCTTTCGCAGCACTTTCAGCAAGCGTTTCGCAGACGTCGATGACCTGCTGATCGGTCGCAACGACCAGAATATAGGCCTCCGCATCCGCAAGCTCAGAAAGCGCGCCAGCCGCCTTGATGCCTCTCCCGGCTGCAGCGGCCAGGCGCTCGGCACTGACATCGAAGGCAGAAACCTCATGCCCGCGGTCGAGCATATGCCCTGCCATTGCGAGCCCCATTTCCCCCGTGCCGACGACCGCGACCTTCATCCCTGTCTCCCCTTATGCCTATGCGCGTTCGAGCGCTTAACCTTCGTGCTGCGTCACCACGTCAACGAGGGCCGGAATGCCGCTCTTGACCTTGGCGATTGCCCGTTCGAGCGCCGCACCGATATCGTTCGCGTCCTCGATCGGGCCTTCGGCATACCAGCCGAGGCCACGGGCAAGGGTGGCGAAATCCGGCGCCGGATCGAAAAGATCCATGCCGATATGGGCGCGCTCTTCCGGCGTGCCGCGCTGGCGCGCCACGGTGATCTGATGTTCCCAGTCGTTGTAGTAGGCGCGGTTGTTGTGCATGACGCAGAGGAACGGTACGCGATGCTTGGCAGCAAACCAGAGCGCGCCGACATCGAACATCAGGTCGCCGTCCGTCTGGCAATCGACGACGAGGCGGCCGGTGCCCTTGTGCGCCAGCGCGATGCCCGTTGCCATGCCGATCTGCGTCCCCGTGCCGAGAGCCTTGCCAGGCCAGCGGTAGGGCCTGTCGAAATCCCAGAGCTTCAGAGCCCAGTCTTCGAAGGCATTGGTGGTCAGCACCCAGTCCTCGTTGCGGATCTTGTCCCAGACTTCGGTGGCAAGGCGGGCGAGCGTCACCGGCTTGGCGTCCCAGTCGTTACGCGCCTCTTCGCGCCACTTGGCGCGCTGGGCGTCATGCATCTTGCCGATGGCGCTCGCGCGCTCGGCGATGCGCCGGGCAAGCGCGCCGTTGTCCTTGACGCGATCCTTGATCAGGGTGGTCAAGGCCGGGATCGCAAGTGCCGTATCGGCGAGCACACGCTGGGCCGTCTCCGGGAAACGCTGGTAATCGGTCGCCCATTTCGAAATCTCGATATCGGCAAAACCGATGTCCAGCCAATCGCAGCCTTTTGGGAACAAGGGCTTCAGCGTGCGGTTGATGCGGTCGTTGACATGCGTCGGGCGTTCCCAGTCGCGGCAGTCGAGCAGCGTGATCAGGTCCGCCTGCTTGAAGACGTCCTTGCTCATGCGCATGTCGAGCGGGTGCTCGGTCGGGAAATTCAGGCGCCATTGCGTATCGACGACGGGCGCGCCGAGCGCTTCGGCAAGGCCCACCATGTCATGATATCCGTTTTTGTCGCGGCCGACGAATTGCGGCAGCAGCACCGGCCATTCAGCCGAAACCAGACGGTCGGCGGCCTCTTCCAGCGCCTTCGGATCGGGCGCGATGCGGCTCGGCACCTTGGCGGATTTCGGCGAAGGCAGCGCGATCGGCGCCTCCAGCGGCGCTTCCTGCAAGGCTGCGTCGTAACACATGTAGATCGGGCCGCGCGGCTCGGTCATCATGATCGAATAGGCGCGGGCAAAGCTGTCAACGACACCGTCGATGCCACCCGGCTGATAGTCCCATTTCACATAGTCTCGAACCTGGTTGCCCTGCACATTGGCCGTGTGAGCCCAGTCGACGCGGGGGCGACGCTTGCCCTCGTCCATCGGACCGGTCGCCCCGATCAGGAAGACCGGCGCGCGGTCGGTATAGGCGTAATAGACACCCATTGTCGAATGCAGCAGGCCGACGACATTGTGGACGATGACGGCGAGAGGTTCCCCCGTTGCCTTGGCGTAACCATGGGCGATCTGCACGGCGATCTTCTCATGCTGGCAGACCAGCATCGGCGGATTGTTGCCGTTATGGTTGATCAGCGAGTCGTGAAGGCCACGATAGCTGGCACCCGGGTTGAGGGTGATGAAGGGAAAGCCGTATTGCTTGATCAGATCGGCGATGACATCCGACTGCCACGCGGAGGGTACGCCTTCCTTCTTCGCCGTCTTGTCAAGCGCGGCGGTCGTCACCTTGTTGTCCATGCTGCGTTCCTTCAACCGGTTGAGAAGAACCGGGCGGCTGACCGCCCGGCCATCCTGCATGGATCGATCAGTCTTCCTTGAGCGACTGCTTCAGGAAATCGACAACCTCGGGCGTCTGGTTCATGGCCCCCTTGACGAGGTTGCCCACGTCGTCGCCGATCTTCGGATCGACCGGAACGCCGATCTCCTTGGCCTTGGCCAGGAATTCCGGGTCCGAGGTTGCGGCAGCATAGGCGTCACGCAGCGCCTTCAGGCGGTCGGCCGGGATATCGGCAGGCCCGGCGGTCAGGCGGGAGATGTCACTCTGCGATTCCACAAGAGCGATGACGCGCTTTGCGTCGTCACTGTTGACGAGCGAGGAAAGCTGCGGAATGTCGGTTTCCGAACCGCCGATCTGGGCAATGAGCTTGCCGTTGCCGGCATCGACGAAGGGCTGGAACGTCGAGCGCGAGCCGATGATGCCCTGCACTTCGCCGCGGCGCATGGCGAGCTGATCGTCACTGCCGTTATAGCCTGATACGACCTGGATCTTCAGGCCGAGCGCCTTGACGAGCATGGTCGTTTCGATCGTCGATGCGGAACCGACGCCGGCGGAGGCGAACTTGATCGGCTCCTTCAGATTGACCAGGTCCTCGTAGCTGTTGATACCGGAATCCTTGGATACGACGATGACGCGCGGATCGGACGACACCTTGCCGATCCAGGACATCTGGGCAAGGTCGAACTTGATGCCCGGATTGCCGGACAGCTGGCCGTAGATCAGGCCGGTGTTGAACGTGCCGAAGGTCAGACCGTCCGGATCGGAAGCGTAGATGAAGTTTGCGCCGATCAGATGGCCGGCGCCGGGCATGTTCTGCACTACGAAGGTCGAGCCCGGCAGGTGCTTCTGCATGAACTGGGCGACGAGGCGTCCGTTCGTGTCGTAGCCGCCGCCGGGTGCCGTGGCGACGATATAGTTGACAGTCTTGCCTTTGAAGAAATCCGGGCCTTCCTGTGCAGCGGCAGAACCTGCCAGCATTACAAGACCGGCACCAAGGCCGAGAGCCGTCATGCGAATTGCGTTGATATTCATAGTTTCCTCCCAGTGAGCTCAATCAAAATCTGTAGGCGTCCTGCTCGTCGATCATGCCGGCCATCCCGTTTCCTCGGCGGGTTTGGTTGGCCGGCACTTCCTTCTTCGCCGCACGGTCTGTGTCCGCGCTCGGCGTTCCGTTAGATGGCACCCAGGCCAAGAGCGTGAATGGCCCAGCGCGTCACAAAGCCCGGATGAAGTTCGATGCCGAGCAGGCGTCCGAACATCAGGTAAAGGGCAAGCGTTGCGGCGATCGCCAATGCCAGCGCAAACTTCCAGCTCGCTTCGCTCTGCCGGCGCAGGAATGTCAGGAGCATGATCGGCACGCTGATGTAGAAACCGAACAGGATCACCCCGGCGATGAAGCTCACGAAGTAGCTCCACATCACCACTTCCTGACGCGCCGTATGCGGCCCGAACTCCGGCAGTTCTTCATGCTGGCTGCCTTCCGGCGCACTCGCCGCCGCGATCTGCTGACCGACCGAGGCTGCAGCGCTTTCGGTCGGCGAGCGGAAGAGGTCGAGCCCGAGCTGGATGAGACAGAACACGATGCCCGGCAGGCCAACGACGAGCGGCATGAAACGCGCCTTTGCCGGATATCCGAAGGAAATGGCCACCATGGACGCGAAGATGGCAAGCATGATGACGGTCAGCACTGTGCTGAAGTTGATGTTCTTCAGGGTCATGGGCTGACCTCCACGTTGGATCGGCGGGCAGCCGGACGGAAGTTGCGATAGAAGGCGTAGCCCATCAGCGCGACGATCATGGCGATCAGCACCAGCGACAGAGGCCGCAGGAAGAAGCTGAAGCCCCACAGCTGCAGCGCCTGATTGAGCGAGGCTTCAGCCTTTCCGCCAAGCACGAGGCCGATGACGAAGGGGGCACGCGGCCAGTCGGCACGCAGGAAACCGTAGCCAATGAAGCTGAAGACAACCAGGACGATCAGGTTCTGCCACTGGAAGTCGCTGACGAAGCAGCCGAGCGATACGAAGACCAGGATGAAGGGTACGAGCATGCGGCCGTTCACGAAGGTCAGCACCGCAACCCAGCGACAGATGACGAGCAGCATGCCGACGGCGATCAGGTTGCCGACGACGAGCGCCCAGATCAGCGTCCAGACGAGATCGAGATGCTGCGTTACCATCAGGGCACCCGGCTGAATACCGAGGATCAGGAACGCGCCGAGCAGCACGGCCATGCCCGACGAACCGGGGATGCCGAAGAACAATGTCGGAAGCAGCGAGCCGCCTTCCTTGCCGTTGCTTGCGGTCTCCGGCGCAATCACGCCTTCGATCGCACCCTTGCCGAAGCGCTCGGGATGTTTGGAACTCTGCACGGCATGGCCGTAGCAAAGCCAGGCGGCGGTCGATCCGCCGAGGCCCGGGATCATGCCGATAATGGCGCCGATGACGGAGGTGCGAACAACCAGCCACCAGTGACGCGGCACTTCCATGACGCCGGACAGAAGCTGGCGATAGGAAAAGCCCGAGTCCATCGGAACGGCGGAAATCGAGCCGCCCTTGGTGCTAAGCGAAATCATTTCGGGTACGGCAAACATTGCAAGCACTGCCGTAACCAGGCTGACGCCATCCCACAGAAACAGGAAGTCGCCGGAATAGCGGGGCGTGCCGGTGATCGGGTCCATGCCGACGGTTGACAGCATGAGGCCGTAAAAGCCGACGATCAGACCCTTGACGATGCGGTTGCCGCTCGAAAGGAAAGCGATGAAACTGATGCCGAGCAGCGCGATCAGGAAGAATTCCGCCGGGCTGAACATCAGGATGACCGGTTCCAGGATCGGGATCATGATCGCGAAGACCACGGCGCCAATGATGCCGCCAACGCCCGATGCGGTAATGCTGGCGCCGAGGGCACGTGCCGCCTGCCCCTGTTTTGCCAGCGGGTAGCCGTCCAATGTCGTCGCAGCATCGTCGCCGTCGCCGGGGATGCCGAACATGATACTGGATATCTGTCCGCTGGTGCCGTTAACGGCGTGCATGGTCAGCAGAAAGACTGCGCCTGCCACCATATCCATGCCGTAGACGAATGGGATGGCCATGGCGATCGACAGCTTGCCACCGATACCGGGCGTGACACCCACCAGCAGTCCGAAAACCACCGCGATCAGCATCAGGCCCATGATGTGGGGCGAACTAACGAGGTTGAATAGCGCCCCGAACATTGTTTCAATCATTGCAGCTTCACTCCTCCCGCCGACGAAAACCGCAACAGGCCTCCGCCGATCCTCCGCACTCCCCCAGGTGCGGTTATCCTTACCCGGCGCCTCAAGCCCCTGGCATCTGGAGTTCATTAGGACCCCTCGCCAGAGCTTTGTCCAAAGCAAAAATTTATGCTTAGTCCATCACTTTTCTTGCGGGCTGGCAATAGCTATTCCGTACTGGGGTACATCGTTCCATTTAGAAGAACGTAATTTAAGTATCTGATTTCAGTATAAAATATCGACCAAATCGCGGTATTTTCACATATATCATCGATAAAAAACGTGATTATGTACCGGCTGTCGGCCTCGCGTCTGGAAAACGCGAAACCGTTCGCCATCGACAGCTTAAAAGCTTCATCCCATTGCCGAAAAAGACCGCCAACGGTGCAGTCGATAAATTTTCCTTACTGCCTTGCTAAGCGGAAATGGCATGGACTTCGTTGCCGAGCACGGCGCATCCTTCCTTGACGTCGCCCGGGATTCCTGGCCGGGCGCCGATCTCAGGCAGGCAAGGGAGGGCCGAATTGGATAAGCGGGTAGACGCTCACATGAAGAGGGAGGACGCAGTTCCGTTGTCCGACCTGCTGATTTCTTTCCTCCGGCTCGGGGCGTCGTCGTTCGGCGGCGGCATGTCCGGCTGGACACATCGCGAGATCGTCGAACGGCGCGGCTGGCTCGATGACGACAATTTCCTGAAGACGCTGACGATCGCGCAGATCCTTCCGGGAGCCAATCCGGTAAACCTTGCCGTCTATATCGGCCTGAAACTGCGGGGCTGGACCGGTGCGGCGCTTGCCTTCACGGGAATGCTGACCCCGGCCCTCACAGTGATCCTGCTGATGAGTTTTTTCTATGAAAAGATAAACGGCTATTCCGAGGCCCATACAGTGCTGCGGGGCCTTGCCTGCGTCGGCATCGCCTCCTCGCTGACCATGGGGATCAAGACCGGCCGCCGGCTGCATCGGCATGTCGTCCCTATTCTGATTGCCATCGCCGTCTTCGTCATGGTCGGTCTCCTGCGCTGGCCGCTGGTGCCGGTCGTTGCCTTCAGTATCCCGGTCAGCATCATCGCCGCCTTCTTCGTCAAGGACAAAAAGGAGGTGCAGAACCATGGATGACGCAAAGCTTCTCAACCTCGTCCTTCTCTGCATCCCGCTGTCGCTCGTATCGTTCGGCGGCGGGCAGTCGATCATTGCCGGCCTGCAGCACCAGACAGTCGACGTGTTCGGCATGCTGAGCGCGCGCGCCTTCACAGACTTTTACGCCATCTCCCGCGCGGCCCCCGGCCCCGGCACGCTGATCGTCGCGCTGATTGGCTGGCATGTTGACGGTTTGCTCGGCGCGCTTGCCGCGACACTTGCAATCTTCCTGCCGTCATCGCTGCTCGTCTGCGTCTGCGGCAGTATCTGGCACCGTCATCGCAAATCGGCCTGGGTTATTGCCGCCGAGCGCGGCCTGGCGCCCGTCGCCGCCGGTCTGATCTTTGCCGGCGTCTACACCGTTGCGCGTTCGGCCCAGCTCAACCTGATCGAGGTGGCAACGGTCGCAGCCGCCGTCGGCCTGTTGCTTTTCACCAAGGTCGGCCCTTACCCGATCCTGGCTGCCAGCGCCGTCGGCTACTTCCTGCTGAGCCTGGGCGGCTACGCCTAAGACAGGGCTTCAACACCAGGCTTTGAAAAATCGCCGAGCCCGGAATTGACCGGTCGGCGATTCGCGTTATTATCATTAAACAAGAACATCGTTCCATATATAGGAACAATCGATCCGGGAGGGTTCGATGTCAGACAAATTGCTGCTGCGCACGGCACTGGGAAAACACGCTCACGTCAAGCCGCTGACGGACGGACGCGTTTCGTCCAGCCGCGTAACCTTCGCGTTCCGCGATTACGACCCCCTGCCCAAGGCCTTCCGCACCATGGTTCGCGGCGATGAACTCGACGTCTCGGAGCTCGCCGTCGTCACACATCTTCTCGCGCATCACTATGCCAAGCCCCTGACGGGTATCGCGATCCCGCTCTGGAGCCGGCTGCCGCACGCCAATCTCGTCTGTCCGACCGGCTCGGCCATTCGCGAGCCGAAAGACCTCAACAATACCAGGGTCGGCGTGCGCGCCTATGCCCAGACGTCGGGTGTGTGGGTGCGCGGCATCATCAAGGACGACTACGGCGTCGATCTCGACAGCATTACCTGGCTGACGATGGAGGACGCCCATCTCAGCGAATATGCCGATCCCGCAAACACGGTGCGCAACGACAGGTCCATGGGGCTTCGCGAACTGATGATGGCGGGCGAGCTCTCGGCGATCATGGGCGAGCGCGTCGTCGATCCATCGGGCATCCGCACGGTCGTTCCGGAAGGCGACAGGGCGGCCGAAGCCTGGATCGAGCGGACTGGTATCGTGCCGATCAACCACGTGCTGACCGTGCGCAACGAACTGCTCGATAGCCATTCCTGGCTCGCCGGAGAGCTGATGGAGCTGTTCGAGGAGGCGCGCCGCGTGGCGATCGAGGAAGATGGCGCGACGCCGCCTCCGGCCTATGGCCTGGAGGAGAACCGCCGCTCGCTGCAGCTCGCCTTCGACTATTCCGCCGACCAGAAGGTCACACCGCGGCGCTACGAGGTCGACGAGCTCTTCGTCCGCATCTGAGCGATGCCGGACACCAGCTCTCATCGATGACGCAAGGAGGATTGCGCATGATCATCGACATTCACGGACACTACACCACCGAGCCGCAGGCGCTTCACCAGTTCCGCGACAAGCAGCTTGCCGGGCTCGCCGACCCGATGCGCCGGCCGCTTACCACCGATCTCGGCATTTCGGATGATACGTTGCGCGAATCCGTGGCGCCGCAGCTGAAGCTGCAGAAGGAACGCGGCAGCGATCTGACGATCTTTTCGCCGCGTGCCGCCGGCATGGCCCACCATGTCGGTACCGAGGCGGTGAGCCAGCAGTGGACCTCGATGTCCAATGACCTGATCCATCGCATCTGCAAGCTGCTGCCGGACAATTTTGCAGCTGTCGGCCAGCTGCCGCAACATCCCGGTGCTGCGCCGAAGAACTGCATTCCGGAACTGAGGCGTATCGTCGAAGAACTCGATTTTGTCGGCGTCAATCTCAATCCGGATCCGTCCGGCGGCTACTGGACCGACCCGCCGCTCACGGATCGCCAGTGGTATCCGCTCTATGAGGCGCTCTGCGATCTGGACGTGCCGGCGATGATCCATGTCTCGTCGTCCTGCAATGCCTGCTTCCATCATACCGGCGCCCATTACATCAACGGCGATACGACGGCCTTCATGCAGCTTTTGCAGGGGGATCTGTTCAAGGATTTCCCGACGCTGAAATTCGTCATTCCGCACGGCGGCGGCGCGGTGCCCTTCCATTGGGGCCGCTATCGCGGCCTGGCGCAGGAGATGAAGAAGCCGCTTCTGACCGAGCACCTCTTGAACAATGTCTTTTTCGATACCTGCGTCTACCACTATCCCGGCATCGAACTGATGTCGAAGGTCATCCCCATCGACAATATCCTGTTCGCCTCGGAAATGCTCGGCGCCGTCAAAGGCATCGATCCTGAAACGGGGCATAACTACGATGACACGAAGCGCTATATCGACAGGCTCGAAGCGCTGGACGAGACCAGCCGCTACAAGATCTTCGAGGGCAATGCGCGCCGGGTCTATCCGCGTCTCGACGCCCAGCTGACGCACCGCGGCCGTCCGGGCCGACCGCAATGAGCAGCGCCGGGTCAGCAGCAGGAAAGATCGTCGCGGTCGGAAATGATGGCGTTCTTCATCCACGAGGGCGGCAGGTCTTCGACCGTCACCTCGATGGCAGGTTTGAACGCCTTGAAGGCGTGTCGCGCCTCCGGCGCCGTCCAGAAGGTCACGATCGTCTCGATCGGCGGGCAGCCCGGAAGGCCGCAGGCCACTTCCGCTACCATGACCGGAATGTCGTCACCGAGGCCGAAACGTGCGCGCGTCCAGTCCTTGATACGGCGGACGGCATCGATCTTTCCGGCATTGCGGCTTGCAGTCTTCAGCATGGTTTCCGGCTGGGTTCGGCGGCGGCCGATCGGCCGCTGCTGACCGCCACCATAGGGCGCGACGGCGTCACTTGTCAAAAACGTTTGTCGAAACAGAGGGCTCGCCGTGCGGCGCTTATGCCGCTGGCCCACAGCCCGCATCAAGGGAGTGAAGCATGACAGAGAAGGTTCTCGCCGCGGTCCGCACCGGACCGAGCCAGATGGATTTTCGGGAATTTCCGATGCCCGACGTTCCGGAGGACGCCGCCCTCCTGAAGATGGAAGTTGCCGGTATCTGCGGCACCGATGTCAAGCTCTTCAAGACGCCGCCGAACAATGCGCCGACGATCATGGGCCACGAAAATATCGGCTATATCGCCAAGGCCGGCCGCGAATTCACCCGTCGCAAGGGTTTTAAGGAAGGCGACCTCGTCTTCGTCGAACATTACGTCATGTGCGGCAAGTGCCAATGGTGCCATCAGGGCCAGTATCGCCATTGCGAAAACACCGATTGGCGCAACAACCCGGAGAGCATCCGCTACGGCTATACCTCGGCCGAGCGCGCGCCGCATCTGTGGGGCGGTTTCGCACAATATGTCTACCTGCCGTGGAACGCCGTCGTCCATCGCGTGCCGAAGGGTGTCACGCCGGAACTTGCCGGTCTTGTCACGCCAATGGCAAACGGTGTGGAGTGGTCGCTCTTCGATGCCGGGGTCGGCTATAATTCCACCGTCCTTATCCAGGGTCCGGGCCAGCAGGGCCTGTCGCAGACCGTCATCTGCAAACAGGCGGGCGCCTCGCTGATTATCGTGACCGGCACGACCAAGGACACGGCCCGCCTCGAAGTCGCCAAACAGCTCGGCGCCGATTATGTCATCGACGTCCAGAAAGAAGACCCGCTGGCGCGTATCATGGAAATCACCGGCGGCAAGGGTGTCGATATCTCGCTCGACTGTACCGCAGGCGCCGGCACGATCCCGATCCTGCTCGGCGTCGAGGCGCTTGTGCGCAAGGCCGGCACGATCCTCGTGCAGGGCGAGATGAAGGAGTTCCCGAATTTCCCGCTCGAGAAGGTGACGACCAAGGCGATCACCATCAAGAGCGCCCGCGGCCACAGCTACCGCGCCTGCGAGCTGGCGCTCGAACAGATCGCCTCCAACCGCTTCGCGCTTGAGAAGATCACCACGCACCGCTTCGGGCTGAAGGACGCCGCACTCGCCATCCAGTCGGTCGGCGGACAGGGCGTACCCGACGTGATCCACGCATCGCTTCTGCCCTGGGAATAGGAGCAACCATGAGCCTCGGTTTCAGAATCGTGCCGCGCACCCGCAAGGTGGATGCGGCCACTATCGAGAAGTTCCGCACTCTGCCCGTTGCCAATGTCAGCGATGTCATGTCGCGCATGACGGCAGGCGGGCCTGAACTTCGCCCCTTGCATGCCTCCGGCCAGATGTCGGGGGCGGCCTTTACCGTCAAGACCCGCCCCGGCGACAATCTCATGGTCCACAAGGCACTGCTGATGGCCGAGCCCGGCGATGTCATCGTCGTCGATGCCGGCGGCGATCTCACCAATGCACTGGTCGGCGAAATGATGCTCTCGCACGCCATGAAGATCGGCGTCACCGGCGTCGTCATCAACGGCGCGGTGCGCGATTACGGATGGATCAAGGCCGGGAATTTCCCGGTCTTTGCCGCCGGCATCACGCATCGCGGCCCGTACAAGGACGGCCCCGGCGAAATCAACGTGCCGATCGCCTTCGGCGGCATGGTCATCAATCCCGGCGACCTTGTCATCGGTGACGATGACGGCCTGCTCTGCGTGCCCTACGGCACGACGGAGGAGATCTACACGCAGGCCAAGGCCAAGAATGAGGCCGAAGCGAGAACCGTGGCCAATACGCTTGCCGGCAAGCTCGATCCCAAGCTCTGGGTCGACGAAAGCCTGCGCAAGCTCGGCTGCGAAGGGCTTTGAGATCAGGAGACTTGAATGGCAACGGCAGTCATCGACGGTATCAAAACGCGCTATGAGGTGATCGGCAACGGTCCGCCGCTCCTGATGTTCTCGCCCGGCGGCTTCGACGCCACGATCGAGAAATGGCGCACACAGGGCATCTATGTGACGACCCGGTTTCTGGATCACCTGCCATCGCACTTTACCTGCATCCTCTTCGACCGGCGCGAAACCGGCCAGTCGGGCGGGCGGGTCGAGCGTGTGACCTGGCACGATTATGTCGCCCAGGCGATGGGCTTGCTCGATCATCTCGGTATTGAAAAAGCCCACATCATGGGCGGCTGCATGGGCTGCAGCGTGGCGATGGCTGTCGCCACGCAATTCCCCGAACGGGTCGACAAGATGGTGCTCTTCTGGCCGGTCGGCGGCGCCCGATACCGCATGACGGGCCATCAGCGCTTTGCCGAGCACCTGGCCTTCGTTCAGCAGAACGGGCTGGAAGCGGTCGTCGCGCTGGCGAAGGAAAGCAACAAGGCCTTCGGCGCCGATCCGCGCGGCGGCCCCTGGGTTTCCGTACTGCGGCATGACGAGGAGTTCGCCAAGCGTTACGTCTCGATGAATGTCGATCACTACAAGGCAATCATCGCCGGCATGCCGCGCGGCCTCATCGACCGTGACACGTCTCCGGGCGCCGAGCCAGAGGATCTCGTCAGGCTTGACATTCCGACGTTGATCGTCCCGGGGGCCGACTTCTCGCATGCGACATCTGCCGCACGCTATCTGCAGGAATGCATCCCGGGCTCGGACTACTGGGATATTCCGGTGCCGCAGCTGACAGCTGACAATACCAACGCCCGAATCGTCGACTTCCTGAAGGCCTGATGTCAGGCCGGCAGCGCTTCCGGGAGGAACTGCCCGCTTCGGCGCGTCAGGAACTCCTGGAAGGCGATCATGACGGGGGTCATGGCCCGGTCGGTGCGGCTGATGGCAAACCACTGGCGACGGATCGGCAGCCCGACGACATCGAGAACGGCAAGCTTGCCGTCCCGCACCTCTTCGGCGACGCTGTGGGCGGCAAGGAAAGCAAGCCCGGTATCGACCATGACGGCCCGCTTGATATCTTCAACGAGTTCCATCTCGGTGATCGGGCCGGCGGCCCGGCCGGGAATATCGGCCATAAAGCGCTCGAAGGATATGCGCGTGCTGGAACCGGTGCCGCGCACGATGAAATGCTCCTCCACAATATCCGCCTTCGAAATGCCATGGCGGCCGACAAGCGGATGATGCGGCGGCGCGACGACGACCAGCGAATGCTCTCCGAAAATTGCCGCGCGCACGGAAATATCCCGCGGCGGCCGTCCAACCAGAGCGATATCAACCGTCCGCCTCTTAAGGCGCTCGATCGTTTCCGTCCGCCTGTCGATGACGAGATCAAGGTCGATGTCGGGAAACTCGTTTGCGAAGGCATTCTGCATGGCGCTCGCAAAATAACGCACGGTGGATACCGCACCGACAGTAATACGGCCGCGCTTGATGCCCTTGAACGCGTTGAGCTCGTCGCTCAGAAGCTGAAGGCGATCCTCGATATCACGCGCAGCAGACAAGACAGCCCTGCCCGCTTCGGTCGGATACATGCCATGCGCCATGCGATCGAAGAGCTGGACTCCGGCCTCGGCCTCCAGCTGCTTGAGCTGTAGCGTCACGGCCGGCGCACTCAGCCGCAGCACTTTCGCAGCCTCGACGATCTTGCCATGTGACTCGATGGCAAGCAGCGACCTCAGCTGACGAAAACTTATATTTTTCATAGAAGTCACGATAAAAAAACTTAACGGCACTGTAAAGAGATTAAAATTTACTTCGGCACCGCCAGGGCCTACCGTGGCCATGATGAAGGGTAATTGTTCTCCGCTCGCGCGGGAGGCGCCTACGTCAAATGACCCCTTGCATTACCATCAGATGTTGACGACGCTGCCCCCTCATAAATTGTCGCCGACGCAGACCTCAGGAGGAAAATGACAATGAGACAATCAATCAAGCGCATGCTTCTGGCCCTTGCTGCCGTCGCGGCCCCGGCCGTTGCCTACGCTCACACCGGCGTTGGCGATACGTCGGGCTTCGTGCACGGATTCAGCCATCCGATTTCCGGGCTCGATCACATCCTCGCCATGGTCATGGTCGGCGTCTTCGCCTTCCAGCTCGGCGGCCGCGCAACCTGGCTGGTGCCGACAACCTTTGTCCTGGTTATGGCTGTTGGCGGCGGCCTCGGGATTGCCGGGATCAACGTGCCCTTCGTCGAGCTTGGCATTGCGCTTTCGGTAGTGGTCCTCGGCGCCATCGTCGCGCTGAACGTGAAGGCGCCGACCGCAGTGGCAATGGGCCTCGTCGGCCTGTTTGCGATTTTCCATGGCCACGCGCACGGAGCGGAGATGCCGGAGAATGCAGCTGGTGCGGCATATGCCGCCGGCTTCATGATTGCGACGGCCGTGCTTCACGCCGTTGGCCTCGGCCTTGGCTTCATGATCGGCCGTGCCGGCGAACGTCACGGCACCTTCGCGGTTCGCACGGCTGGCGGTGTTGCCGCCGTTGCCGGCGTCGGCATCCTGACAGGTATGATCTAAGACTTCGCACAATGATAAAAAAGGGCGGCAATCCAACGGATTGCCGCCCTTTTCTCATGTCCGATACAGAACGGTCAGCGGCGCTTGTAGGTCCGCTTGAAAGCCGTCGCGTCGATTCCGAGGGTCTGAAGAGCGGCGGTGTCGGGAACGCGGCGCTCCCTGCGCGCCATCGAGCATTCATGCGCGGCGCCGACGAGGCTCATCGTGTCGAAGAAACCTCCGAATGCACTGCGGACCCAATCCGTGCGAGGCATATTCCGGTAGGCAATCGTCGTCATCTCTCATCTCCGCGTCTATTGTGCGCTGCATATAACTTGCCGGCGCAGCTGCGGAAAGAGCCTATGTTTCAATGCTGATATACGGACATCGCATAGCGACCCGAGGTGCCTGAACAGGAGCGGCTCAGATCACGAAATTCTCCATCGTCTCCGGCACGAAAATGTCCTCCGGCTGCAGCCGCCGTTTCGACAGGCCCTGCTCGTAGGAATAGCGCAAGAACGTATCCAGCGTCTGGCGGTTCTGTTTGAACCCGTAGCTCCAGTAGTCGTCTCCCATGATCCGGCGGGCTTCCTCGACATGGGCGTTCAGCCAGGGAAGCATCACCTTCAGCGCCGCCGTCTCCTCCAGATCCCGGTAGATGCGGGCCTGGGCCTCGGTGAAGGCCTTGTAGAGAGACTGGGCGATCCAGCGATTCTTCTCGTAGATTTCCCGGCGGATGACGATCGTATGCATGATCGGGAAGATCTCGGTCTTGCGGAAATAGGCGCGCTCGACCTCGACGAAATCCTCGAACAGACGCTTCACGTGGCGACCGTCATAGGAAGAGGGCTTGCGTGCGGTAAACAGCGCATCGATTTCCCCTTCCCGGATCATCGTCGACAGCGTCTGCTGGGGACCGATACGCTTGATCTTGATGTAGGGCGGCAGGTCGAGCGGCAGTTTTTCCGGCCGGTTCGGCTGTTCTTCGCCGCCCGTGTAATGCGTCACGTCATCGACCCTGACGCCATATTCGTCCGACAGGATCCCGCGGATCCAGACCGGAGCGGTCATCTGATATTCCGGACTGCCGACACGTTTGCCTGCGAGATCGGACGGCTGGCGAATGCCGGCATCGGCATTCACGTAGATCGAGGAGTGGCGGAAGTAGCGCGACGGAAAGACCGGTATGGCGACGAAAGGCTGCTCCTCGGTGAAGTGGGACATCACATAGGACGACAGCGACATCTCGGCGATATCGAATTCCCTGTGGCGCAGCATGCGGAAGAACGTCTCTTCCACCGGCATGTTCAGATAGACGAGTTCGATACCGTCAGGCACGACCGTACGGTCCATCAGGGCGCGTGTGCGGTCATAATTCCAGCAACCGAAGGACAAACGAAGCGACGATGTCAGAATTCTCACTCCCCAACAGCAGAGCCCGAGACGGACCTTGGCAACCTCCCGCCAAGCGACTGACATCAAAAGACAATCAGTTTTCGCGCTCTTTAGCCCGACACGAAGATCCGGTCTGCGGCCCTTGATATTTCCTTGCGATCATCGGGCTCGCTCAGGCAAATGTCCAAGATAAATCATATTGTCCAGCCCATACGAAAATCACTGGTCAGTCTTCTGCGACCCGATCGATCGGGTGGGCGTAGGGGCCGATCGCCGCTGCAAGGCGGTCAACCATGTTATAGATGAAGGAATGGAACAGCCGCTCGTCCGCCAGCCCCTTGTGGGAGGCGTGGGCGAGAAAGAGCGTCAGTTTCACGTCCGGGCGCTCGATGCGCCGGGCGACCAGTTCGCCGGAGCGGATTTCTTCGGAGACGATGCCGTAGGGCATGATACTCTGGGCGACGCCATGAAGGATGAGCGCCTTGATCGCCTCCATCGATTGCACCTGGTAGGTGATCTTGACGTCCACGGAGAGGCGCGAGGCGGTTTCGTGCACGCGCCGCCAGATGATGTCGCGATTGGACACCAGCGCGAGGTCGCCGGCCACCGCGTGACGGAAGGAGACATCGGCTTCGTCCGACTTGCCGTCCGGCGCCGATATCAGCAGCAGGTCTTCTTCCATCAGCGCGATACGCCTCAGGCCCGGGCTGTCGTCGATATCGTAGGCGAGCACGTAATCGAGCTCGCCACGCTCCAGCGCATCGGTCAGCACGAAGCTCAGTTCCTCGACGACGTGAAGCGCGATGCCCGGAAGCTGCTCGTTGGCGGCGACAAGAAGATCGGTGCCGATGAGTTTCAGGATGCTCGGCGTCGCACCGAGCCGTACCCTGACACGTTCGCCGCCGAGCGAGATCAGGTCACGCCGCGTCTCCTCGATACGCTGGAGAATTTCCAGCGCCCGCTCATAGAGCAGCATGCCTGCCGGCGTGGCGCTGACGCCGCGCGAATGCCGGTCGAGAAGCTGGATCTGCAGCGAATCCTCAAGATTGCGGATCTGGATGCCGAGAGCGGTCTGGGCAAGGTTCAGCTGTTCGGCGGCACGAGTGATGTTGCCGACTTCGACTACCTTGACGAAATAAGAGAGCTGGCGAAGTTTCATGTCAGTAGAACTGGTCGAAATGGACCTGCGCCTGCGGCACGCCAAGGTCGATGAGCATTTTCTGGATGGCCTGGCCCATCATCGGCGGACCGGCGAAATAGATCTCGCATTCCGGCAGTCGATCCGCAAACAGCTTTGCGGCGATCTCGTGCACGAAGCCGCGATAGCCGTCCCAGCCGTCGTCCTCCGCCGGCATGCCGGAAACGACCGGGTGGTAGTGAAGTGTGCTGCCGAAGCCCGGAAGCTCCTCCAGCATCTCACGCCCGCAAATGTCGCGCACTTCCCTGCCCCCATAGATGAAATCGATACGGCGGCCCGCCAAAGCTGGCGAAACGGCTGCAGCCCGCGTCACCGAAATCATCGGCGAGAGGCCTGAGCCGCCGGCGAGACAGATGATGTCGCGCGGTGAATCCTCGCGCAGATAGGCCATGCCATAGGGGCCGTCGATGCCGATGCGATCTCCCGCCTTGAGCTTGTCAAACAGCGTAGAAGTGGCCGCGCCATTCGGTACGCGCCGGATCTGGAAGTGCCATTCCTCCGGTTGGTCTCCCCTGTTGGCCATGGAATAGGCGCGGCTACCCTCCACGCCCGCGAGTGAAAGAAGCGCATACTGGCCGGAGAGAAATGGCACGGGCCTGTCGAGTCGGAAGCGGAATTCTCTAATGTCGTGGGTTATGTCTCGGATGCCTGCCAGCGTCGCTTCCTGGCGCACCGGCGCGTGCGTGCTGACATATTGCGGCATCAGCCGCAGCTTGACGAGGCAGTCCGTCAGTGGCCGCGACTGGCAACCAAGCCTGCGTCCGCGCTGGCGGTCGCGATCGCTGAGACCCGGTGCATCGGGGCGAAGCTCCTCGATCTCGCCCTCGAGAAGATCGAAACGGCAATTGCCGCAGGAGCCGACATTGCATTCATAGGGAAAGCCGAGCCCGGCGCGAATGGCGGATCGCATGATCGTGTCTCCGTCAGCGCAGGACCATTTCGTATCGGTCCCGCTCAATGTCATCACGGTCATGCTTTCCTCCCTGTCATCTTTGTCTGTAACCCGCTCCATGGCCGAGACGGGACGAAATGGTTGCCACCGTTTCCAAGAGCGGCGGCGCGAAATTCTCTATGGCTTCCAGCGAGAGCCGCAGCGACGGGCCGGCGACGCCGACGGCGCCGACGACGGCACCGGTGGAATCGCGGACGGGGGCAGCAATCGCGCGGATGCCCGGCTCGCTCTCTTCGTCTTCGATCGCAAAGCCGCGCTGGCGGACTTCAGCGAAAATCTCGCGCACCCGCGCGGGATCGGTGATCGTATGCGGCGTGCGGCGAACGAGCGGCCCTGCAAGCAGGCGCTCCACCGTCTCCTCCGGCGCGAAGGCGAAGATCGCCCGGCCGACCGCGGTACAATGGGCCGGCCGGCGGGCGCCGAGGTCAGACTTGATGCCGACCGCCTGCGGGCTTTCCAGGTCGTAGACATGCATCACTTCCGTATCGGTCGGGATGCCGAGGATGATGGTCTCGCCGGTATGCTTGCGAAGGTCGAAGAGGTACGGACGCGCCTCGTTCGACAGGTTCATGCGGCGGCGCACCAGCGTTCCAAGTCCGAAGAGGCCGACACCCAGGCGATAGCGCTCGGTTTCGGGGTTCTGTTCGAGCAGCCCTTCGGCGACCAGCGTCACGGCAAGCCGGTGAACCGTGCTCTTTGCCACCTTCAGCTTCTGAGCCAGCGCGCTGACGCCGATTTCGACCTCGTCCTCCGAAAACGCTTTCAAAAGACGGATCGCCGTCGTGACCGAAGACAAGCGATTGCGTTTGGCAGGCGCTGCCTTTTTCGTGCGTGCCGTTTCCTTCACAGATGCGTTCATGGCGTGCGTTTTCCGTCTCTTTGCAAGGAGTAAGGGATCGTCCATAACACAGCTCCTGCAAATACTCACGCCACGCCTTGAAGCATTCTCAGACCCTCAAGGCGCTCAGCATCTCGGCGACATAGTCGTCGCCGTTGGAGATGACGAGCATCGCCGCAAAGGGACGCATCGCCGTCAGCGTCCGGGCAAGATCGAGCGCCGGCACGTCCGCCGAACTCACGACCAGACCCGTCGTCATCTTGCTGCGCACGAAGCACGCATTGCCGATAACCTCCGCCGCCTCCGCCGAGCTGCCGGCCGTCGTCAGCATGACGACGACATCGGCATCCGCGATTTCGTCCACCAGCGCCGAGCGCTTGCCGGAGAGATCTTCCAGCACCGCGTCGACGGGCAGCATCTTCAAAGAATCGCTCGCGGGCTTGGCTTCGACGTAACGCAGGAAATGCGCATGGCCTCCGGCATAACCGGCCGCCAGCCGTTCAAGCGTCGCCTCGGCGCTCTTGTCGAGGGCGATGATGCGCGACTTTCGCGGCCGCGAATTCGGATAGTTGATCCGGAAACGCGCCTCCTGCGCCGTCGTGGCGCGTGCACTTTCGCTCAATCCGAGGTGCATGATTGCCTCCCTGTCAGACGCTCGTCTGCGCCTTGCCCGAGATTACGGTCAGCGCCTCATCGGCGATATCGGTATAGGCCTTGTCCGCCGGCAGCACGATCGCGGCAGACCGCACCCGGTGATGAGCCGGATCGACGCCGGGCGGCGTGGTGCCCTTGTCCTTGAGCGCACGGGCCGCCCGCATCAGCCGGTGGCGTGCCATGATGATGCCGTTGTCGGTCGAAACCAGGTTTTCCTTGCTGCGATCGACGATCGGCCCCATGCTTTCCTGCAGCGACGCATCCTGCATGGCGATGCCCTCGACGCCGGAATAGGTAATGCCCTTGCGCTGGGCTTCCCGGTCCATCAGGTAATCGTTGTCCTTGTTGGCGAGCGGCCGATAGGTGCCGGGAACATAGGCGACATGGATGCCCTTGCCGTCCTTCATGGCCTGGCGCTCTTCGCTCGTCAGCGCCCGGACCGGGTGATAGTCGAAGCTCCAGGCCCAGCAGTTTTCGTCGTCGATCGGGATCCAGAAATGGCCGTGAACCGGGTGATCGCCGCGCGGCGGAACCATGGTGAAGGACGGCATGACCCAGGGCGTGATGCGCCAGTAGTAGTGGCCCTCTTCCGCATTGCGGCGCGCGCCGATGTAGAGGCCGCCCGCCATGTCGGTCACTTCAAAGAAGGGCCGGGCATCGGACATGTTGTATTTGTTGCCGCGAGCGCCCTTGAAGAGCGGGTCGGAATTCAGGCTGCCGCTGTGGAGCCAGGAGACATGGCTCGAATCGATTCCGCCTTCCATGGCCTGCAGCCAGTTGCATTCCTGCCAGCGTTTGGACGTGAAGGTCTGTTCGGCCGGCACGAGCGCGAATTCCCATTCCGGATGCGGCGGCTCCTTGTCTGCCGGCCCCATATAGGTCCACAGAATGTCGCCGATCTTGATCAACGGATAGGACTTCAGCTTGATCTTGCTGCAATAACCGCTTTCGGCCGGCTCGGAAGGGACCTCGATGCACTGGCCGGTGTGATCGTATTTCCAGCCATGATAGGGGCAGCGCAGGCCGCCATGCTCATTGCGACCGAACCAGAGCGAGACGCCGCGATGGGCGCAGAACTCGTCGATCAACCCATATCGCCCCTCGCTATCGCGGAACGCCAGAAGGCGCTCGCCGAGCAGCTTGATGCGGACAGGCGCACAGTCATTGTCCGGCAGTTCTTCGGCCAGCAGCGCCGGAATCCAGTAACAGCGGAACATCTCACCCATCGGCGTACCGATATCGGTCTGGGTCAATAGATCGTTCTGTTCTTTCCTGAGCATGACAACTCCTCCTCGAGTTCGTCCGTGGCCGACGGCTGCGCCGCGCCACCTCGTGTTTCCTCCGGCCGATCGGATTTGCGGTTGACCTTCACGCCGGATCGGGTATTTTTACCGAGTGTTCCGTTATGCAGAACATCGTTTCGTTTTAAACGCTACATCCAGACGGCAGGCTAGTCAAGCGCTGGCAAGGCCATCGAGGCAGAGGAGGAAAGACCAATGGCGGAAGTGGGTTCTCGGATCAGGCTGTGCTCGACCGATGACGTGGATTGGGATAGCGCGATCCGGGTCGAGGAAGGCGATCTGACGCTTGCCGTGTTCAACGTGAACGGCACGTTCTACGTGACCGACGACCTCTGTACGCACGGTCCCGGATCACTGTCGGAAGGCTATCTCGATGGTCACAACGTCGAATGCGACTTCCACAACGGACAGTTCGACGTGCGCACCGGAGAGGTCGTCGCCCCGCCCTGCATGATCCCTATCAAGACCTACAGGGTCATCGTCGAAAACAACGACGTGCTGATCGAAGTCTGATACCCGCCGCTTGCGGAAGATAAAAAGTCGTATAATGTGGGATTAATTTCAAACGGGAGGAGCCGATCATGCAATCTCACAAACACGCGGACGAACCGCAGACCGAACTGTCGGAAAATACGCTGCGCCATGATGTGTCCATGGCGACGCGTCTCCTGAACAGCCTGAAAATTCTTGAGTATAGTGGCCATGTTAGCGCCCGCCTGCCGGGCGGAACGACTTTTCTGATCCAGCCGCAGGACAAGAGCCGCGCCGATGTCGCACCCGATGACCTGCTGGTCTGCGACCTTGACGGCAAGGTCGTGGCTGGTACGCCTGGCGTCAAACCACCGTCGGAGACATTCCTTCATTGTGAGATTTACCGATCGCGGCAGGATGTGAACTCCGTCGCCCATTTCCATCACGACGTGACCAACGTCTTCACGCTGGTGGAAGACGTTCCGCTTCCCCCGGTCAAGAACCACGCCATCCGCTGGCGCAACGGCATTCCCGTCCATGCCGATCCCGCCCATGTCGATACGCCCGAGCGCGGCCGCGGCATCGTGGCGACGCTCGGCGATTGTCATGCGATGCAGATCCGCGCGCACGGTCAGATCGTTACCGCCGAGACGGTGCGTGGCGTCTTCATCGATGCCGTGCATCTGGTCGAGAACGCCGAAGCTGCCTATCGGGCCGCCTCGCTCGGCAAGATAAAGCCGCTGACCGAGGAGGAAATGGCATCCTTCGCCCACAGTTTCCGCCGCGGCCACCACATCCGCAAGCTCTGGAAATATTACGCGAGCGGCGCTATCCGCGACGGCCTGTTCCCGGCAGATTGGAACACGGCGGCCTGACGCAGATGAGCCGGAGCGTTGCACAATGCTCCGGCTCACGCAGCCGATTGCTTGCCGCCTGATCATCGCTCTATAGTAAGGCCTTCCTGATATTGTCGAGGCGGGATTCGATTTGCTGATGGACTGGTCTTTCGAGGGCTCGATCGGGCCTTACGCTCACCCGAGGGTGGAGATGCCAGCTTGAACAGCCTCGAGAAAATGATCGGCCTGCTCGATCTCTTCGATGCGGGCGAAGACACGGTGGCGCTCACTTTCGACGAACTCTGCGATCGGCTCGGCTATACCCGCTCGACCCTCTACCGCTACCTCAAGATCCTGACGGATGCCGGCCTGCTGACGTCTCTGCCCGGCGTCGGCTATATGCTTGGCCCCCGCATCGTCGAACTGGACTACAAGATCCGGACCGGCGACGTGCTCATCCGCGCCGCGCGCCCGATGATGGAAGAACTCGCCGCCCGCTTCAAAGCCGTCGCGCTCCTCTGCCGTCGCTATAAGTTCGAAGTGCTCTGCGTGCACCAGGAAGCAGGAACAGACGCGGTTCACAGCAATTATGACCGCGGACGCAGCCGTTCGCTGCTCCACGGTGCGGCTTCGATCGCGATCCTCGCCTATCTGCCGGATCACCAGCTGCGAAAGTTCTACGGGCTTGCGCAGGACGAGTTCCTCAAGGCGGGCTTCGGCAGTTCCCTTCCGGACGTGAAGGCGAAATTCCGTCAACACCGCGACCGCGGCTGGGTGAGCACCAGCGGCGATGTGACGCCTGGCGTCACCGGTATTGCGGCGCCTGTTTTCGATGGCCGCTCCGAAATCATCGGCAGCCTCAGCCTGACACTGCGCGACACGCAGATACAGGCAAAGACACTCGACGATATTGCCGGGCAGGTCGTCTTTTGCGCCGGCGTCCTTTCCAAGACGCTGGCGCGCAGCTGACGGTTCTCAGTGTCCCGTGACCATGGCCACGAGATCTCCGGCATCTTCCGGGGCCTGCTTGCCGCGCCAGACGACATGCATATCCGGGCGCACCAGCACCAGATCGTAGCCATAGATATCCCGGGCGCGCTGCGAGGCGATCTCCAGCGTCTGGTAAGGCACGCCCCTCGCCTTGAAGGCGGCCGCCACGCCGGACGTATCGATGGACGTGCCGCCAAGCCGCAGCATGGTGTAGCCGGGGCCGATATGGTCCTGCACCGGGTCGTTCTCGCCGAGCCAGAGATGCGGCAGCCGGGCGCCCGGCCATGTGGTCGGGTGATATTCGCGGAACAGATGTTCCGGCCCGCCGGGCTCGTCGGTGATGACGGGTGAGCCGACATAGCGGTATCCCAGTTCGGCACCGATCATCTCGTTCGTCTTGCGTTGCTCGACATCGGCGATGCGCGCGAGATTGTCGCGCGTCGCCTGGCCGGCCGGCGTCTGATCGCGAATATCGGGCCGGTATTGCGAGCGCCATTTGCGACGGCCGAGCGAGGCATAGCGCGAAGCGCCGACATTGCGGTCGCCGACCTGCCGGCGCTCGATCTCGTAGGAGCGCAACAGGTTCGGCCCGCCCCAGCCCTGAAGCGTGGCGGCAAGCTTCCAGCCGAGATCGACCGCGTCGCCGACACCGGTATTCATGCCGAGACCGCCTGTCGGGATAACGAGATGGGCGGCATCGCCGGCCAGGAAAACACGCCCGGCGCCATAGTGGTCGGCAAGCAGGAGGTTCTGCTTCCACTGGCCGACATAGAGCATCTGGTAATCGACCGGAACGCCGACCGCTTTCTCGAACTGGGCGGCCATGTCCTCGTCCTTCTCGACGACGGCATGCAGCGTCCAGTGCTTTGTCGAATCCTGCATGATGAGAAATGTCGCCTGCCCATCAGCAACGTGATAGTGGCGCCCGCGGCCGGGGCCGTCGCCGAGCGGAATGCGGCTGTAAAGCTCCTCCGAATAGTAGAGCGCCTGGCGCAGATGCAGGAGATTGCCTTCCCCGCGCAGCTTGATGCCGAGCTGCTTGCGCACCGGGCTTGCCCCGCCATCGCAGCCGACGACATATTTGGCGCGGTAGGTGATATCGCCGCTCTTCGTGACGGTCCGTGCGGTCACGCCGCCCTCGTCCTGTTCCAGCGAGACAAATTCCGTGCCGTAGCGGACCGAGACTGTCGGCAGCTCTTCGGCCACCGATTTGAGGAGAGGCTCCAGCGTATATTGCGAGATCAGCTGATAGGCTTCCAGCGGCTGGCTGGCATCCTCGGAGCGGCGAATCTCGTCCAGTGCCTCGTTGACGGAAGGATACGGCAGGCGCAGCAGCGGCGGCTCGTTCATCGCCAGAACGACATAGACATCCATCGGCACCGAAGCGTCGAGGCCGGCCTTGCGGATCTTTTGCGACAGGCCCATGCGACGGAAGATTTCCATGGTACGCGCGTTGCAGCGCTCCATCTTCGGCAGGAATTCCGGGGCTTCCTTCTTTTCGATCAGCGTGCAGCGCACGCCCTTCTGCCCGAGGTCGATAGCAAGCGTCAGCCCGACCGGGCCTGCGCCGACAATAAGGACATCCGTCTGTTCCATACTCTCCATCCCTTAACCACCCTCCAACCGGCGGAAACAGGTTTCATTTATCGCGAGTTCGAAAGAGGCGTCAATTCAAAACTTAAAAAATCCCATAATGCAGGAAAAAATGAAAATTGACTGGACAGACGATTGCCGTTCTGCGCATGCTGGCTGTAAATGATGGCGCGGCGGATTTTGCCGGGCGGCTCTGGGAGGAGTGCAGTGACGAAAAAGGTCGAGCTGACGCTTGCTTGCGGTGACTACGAAATCGTGCGGGCGCTGAAGGAAGGGACGGTCAAACCGGACGGGATTGAGCTGACGATCCTGACGGAAATGGATTCGACCACCCGGCACTGGCGCTTTCTGCGCAACGGCGAATTCGACGTCGCGGAGGTCTCGCTTTCTTCCTACATGGCGGCAAAGACGCGTGGCCTGCCCTTCGATGCGATCCCTGTCTTCCTGCACCGGCGTTTCCGCCACGGCTTCATTTTCACGCATACGGCAAGCGGCATCCGCGAGCCGAAAGACCTGATCGGCCGCAAGGTCGGCGTCAAAAGCTATCTGGTGACGGCGTCGCTCTGGCTGCGCGGCCTGCTGGAAGGCGAATATGGCGTGCCGCATCAGTCGATCGAATGGTATTCGGAACTGGACGAGGACGTGGATTACACGCTGCCGTCGGGCCTGAAACTGCACAAGATCGCCGAAGACAAGTCGATCGAGCAGATGCTTGTCGACGGCGAGATCGACGCTCTGCTGCATCCCGACCTCATCGCTCCGATCAAGAAGCGTGATCCGCGCGTCGGCCGGCTGTTTCCGGACTACAAGGCGGAAGAGATCGCCTATTACAAGCGCACCGGCATTTTTCCGATCATGCACGTCATGGGCATTCGGCCCGAGATCGTCGCGCGCCACCCATGGGTGCCGATCAATCTTTACATTGCCTTCGAGGAGGCCAAGCAGGTTGCCATGAAACGCATGGAGAACCCGCGTATCGTGCCGCTCGCCTGGTATCGCGAAGCCTGGGAAGAGCAGCAGGCGATCCTTGGCGACGACCCCTGGGCCTATGGCATCGAGGGGCAGAACGCCAAGACGCTGGAAACCGTCATCGGCTACGCACACCAGCAGGGGCTGATCGACCGCAAGGTCGCGGTCTCGGACCTCTTCCTCGACGTATCACAGGGCCGCAAGCGCGGTGACAAACACCGTGTGTAACGCCTGCGAGGGCGGTGATGCCGCATTCGAACCGGCCTGGAGCGGTGGCGGCTTCCGGTGCGACAATTCCTCGGAGAACAAGACGATGCATGAAGAGCTGAAGCAGCGGATGATCGAGGCCGGCCGCATACTCGAACAGGCCGGCCAGGGCGACTGGACGCGCGGCCACATTTCGATCCGTGTGCCGGACCAGCCGGACCGCTTCTACATGAAGCCGTCGAAATTCGGCCTCGAGGAAATCACCCTCGACAACATCATTACCGTCGATCTCGATGGTGAAAAGGTCGATGGCGAATACGGTCGCCACAACGAAGTCTATATCCATTCCGAGGTTCTGCGCGCGCGCCCCGACGTCAATGCCGTCGTTCACACGCACGCGCCCTATGCTGTGAGCTTTTCAGCACTGGGCAAACCGCTGCAGCCGATCGGGCATCCGGGATCGATCTTTGCCGAAGGCCTGCCGGTGTTTTCCGAAACCACGGAACTGATCACCACGCCCGAGCGTGGCAAGGCGGTGGCGGCCTGCCTCGGCGGGCATGGCGCCATGCTCCTGCAGAACCACGGCCTGGTGACGGCTGGCCCCAGCATCGAACAGGCGATCTATCTCGCCCTGTCACTGGAGAACGCCTGCATGATGCAGCTGTGGGTCGAAGCTGCCGGCGGTGCCAAGGCGCTCGGCAAGCCGGAGGATATCAAGGCCAAGCGCAAGCACATGTTCCGTGAAGAGATGTTCAAGGCGACCTTCGCCTATCTCGTCCGCCGCCTGAAGCGCGGCTGAGGCGTCAATACCGACACATTGAGGAGGAGTCCGATGTACTATATCGATGCGTTCAATCACTTTTTCCCGAAAGCGCTCTGGGATCGTATCCAGAAGCTCGACGGCGCCGGCAAGGATATCGGCCGTCGCATGCAGGGCATACCCTGCATCTACGATCTCGAGACCCGTTTCCGCGTGATGGACGAGTTTCCCGACTACCGGCAGATCATCTCGCTCGGCATGCCGCCGCTCGAAGCGATGGGCGGCCCGGAACTTGCCACCGAGTTTGCCCGCATCGCCAATGACGGGCAGGCCGAACTCGTCGAGAAATATCCGGAACGCTTCGCAGGCTTCGTTGCCGCCCTGCCGATGAACGCCCCGGACGCCGCCGTTCGCGAGGCCGAACGCGCCTTTACCGAACTCGGCGCCAACGGCCTGCAGATCCACACCAACGTCAACGGTGCGCCGCTTGACGAGGAGCGCTTCTTCCCGATCTTCGAAGCCGCCGCCAAGCACAACAAGCCGGTGCTGCTGCACCCATCGCGCAACTCTTCGATGGCTGACTATGCCACCGAGGACAAGTCCAAATACGAAATCTGGTGGACCTTCGGCTGGCCCTATGAAACCAGCGCCGCCATGGCGCGCCTCGTCTTCTCCGGCTTCATGGACCGCTTGCCGAACCTGAAGGTGCTCGCCCATCACATGGGTGCGATGGTACCCTATTTCGAAGGCCGTGTCGGTCCCGGCTGGGATCAGCTCGGCAAGCGCACCTCGGACGAGGATCTGTCGCTCGTACTGAAGCGCCTCAAGAAGCGTCCGCTCGACTATTTCAAGGATTTCTATGCCGACACCGCCGTCTTCGGCTCGCGCGCCGCAACGCTCTGCGGCCTCGAATTCTATGGCAGCGACCGCATTCTCTTCGCATCGGACTCGCCCTTCGATCCCGAAAAGGGACCGGGCTACATCCGCGACACGCTCAAGATCCTGAATTCGCTCGATCTTCCCAAGGAAGACATGGAGAAGATCTGCTTCCGCAACGCCGAAGCCCTGTTCGGGCTCAAGAGCTAAACGCTGCGGATGGCCTGCTTGATGCGCGGCCGACATAGCCGCGCATCATTCTCATGCAATTCGAGCCGGCTTAGTCCAACCGACGCGCCGCCTCGCTCAGCGCGCTCATTTCGGACAGCAGCAATATCATCTCATCCGTGTCGGACTGCGAGAGATGGCCGCGCTGGCCGCTTCGCTCCCACAAGTTCTGAACCTGCTCGGCGAGGCCCAGAGCATTGCGCATGATCGCGAGAAGTTCCGACCGGTTTTCCCAGGTCGTGATTAACGTATATGGCGGCCTGCTGCCTTGCGCCGAAACCTTTTCGCCTGCCTTGCGCATCAACATCTCTCTATCGTCAGACCTCGATCAAATTTGAAACGACAGGATTGCGTGGCGATTTGACGGTCCGGCAAATCGCCCGAAAACACCTCAGACGATCGCCGTGCGAAGGTACTTACCGGCAATCATCCTCGTCGTCGGGATGCAGGCATCGCAACGCAATCCATGTCGGGAACGCAGGAACAAGGGGTTAAACTGGAGCGATCGCCTCGCCGTCCTGGGGTTGGACCGGCTCCGCGATCGGCGCTCTTCCGCCGTTCTGCCAGCGGCTTCAGAATCGCTTCACTATAAAATGGGAAATTTTCCCATATGTCAATCGACCCTTGCCGTGAGGCCGGTCAGCGGAACCTCTCCGGCGGTGGCCCCGGCCTTCTGCCCGGGGCTCTCTGCATGCCGCGCGGCGGTTCATGCATGCCAAAGGGCGGGCCTCCCGGCGGAAATCCGTTTGGCGAGAAACCTTCAGGTCTGCGGAAACCGGGTGGCGGAGGGCCGGGCGGCATACGGCCTCCGTTAAAGCGGGCATCGTGAGGAGGCCGACCGCCGTTTCGAATTGATGTCATACGGTCCGATCGCACCGAGACAGTCGCAAACGTCCGCCCGTCGGGACCGAATCGAACCTGAGCACCTGGGCCGAACATGCCGATACCAAGTTTCAGAGAGCCGTTCTTATTGCTGCCATAGGTTTCCACATTGGCCACGCCTTCGTCCAAACCCGGCACCAGAGATTCCGAAACAACCCTGGAAATGACGGGCTGGTTGCGCACCGTCTTGAACGTCACCAACGTCTGCCGTCCGACGAAATAACGATATTGCGGTCCGAGCGGCAGATCGCCAATGAAGGCGCTCGTACCGCGCTGACCCGGTACGCCGCGGACATGGGCCTTGCTCGTGGCGGCGCGTCGCTCGATACGCCGTGCGACGATCGTCCCGTCCTCCGCCCGTATCCCGAATACGGCAACCTGATCGCCGACCTTGAGACGGCTCGTATCCAATGTGCGCGTGTCGATGGTCTGTTGCAGGATAGACAGTCGCGACTTGCTGATGAGCGCGATCGGTCCAAGCACTTCGCTCGTGATCTCGATCCGCTGCGCCACGCCGCCTACGGTCAGAACACGGGCAACATGGCCTATCTTCATTTCCTTCGTCGCGACGCGCTTGCCGTTGATGCGAACCGGCGTGCTTTCGGTGAACGGGATATGGACATCGTTGACGATGATGGAGCCGAAGCCCTGGATGGTGCCGACGATACCGGTGCCGCCGATGCCGTGATCCTCCTGCTCTCCGCCACTGACGGAAAGGCCCGAGCCGCCAATGCCCTGATCGTCGCCGGACGCGGCCTTCTGCCCTGCACCGGCCGGTACGCGGCTGAACAGATGCAGAGCAGCAGTTCCCAACAGCAGTTGCCGTCTCGACAGTACCGGAGGCGTCATTGTTTTGCCTCCGTAGTTCTTCCAGAGCGCGGCAGCGGGCTCGTTTCCACCGTTTCGGTCAAAACGTATCCTCCGGCAATCCAGCGGCTGCCGCCACCCGGATCCTCTTGCACCAGTTGATGGGCGATCTTGTTCAGCCTCAAAAGCATTGCCATCGTCTCCTCGCGGGCAATCACGTCGAGACGGGCAGCAAGATCCGCCGATATTCGATCGTAGTGGACGGCGCGCTCGAGATGGGGCGCCACATCGTTTATGACATTGGACACGGCAGCAAGTGCGTGGTCGTGAAGATTGCGGGTAAAATAATGCCGGCGCGCTTCGTCATCGGCATTGGGGACGATGGATGCGAGATCCAGTCGAACCATGTCCTGCGCATCGACGGATACGATCCCGCGATCGACCCATTCGTCGAGGACGGCGCGTGGATGAACGTCCTTGGTGATTTCGGCGACAAGCCGCTCGAAGGACGGACCTTCACCCTGCAAGGTTCTCGGCAGCACGCGCGGGCTTCCGTCTTCATTGCAGTAGAGCGGATCGGCTATCCACTTTGCGATGATCCGGCCCGTCTGCGACACTGCGGCCGGCAGCGTCGTTTCGCTGAGCGGCTCATCGCGCAGGCGGCTGACATCCTTGCGGTGGACTCCCGTCAACAGGGAGATCCGGCTGTCCGTCTGTGCCTTGTCGGCGAGCGCGAAGTCACGTTCGGCGACATCTACATAGAGGCGCTTCAGCAAGGACGCGAACGAAGGAAAACTCAATCCCGATGCCAGCGCGAGTTTGACAAGCGGCCGGAGCACGCGCATCAGCGTCAGCTGCAGTGTTTCCCCTGAAAATGGACGTTTCGCGCGTTGCATCGGCATCTGGGATATTCGCGTTTGCGAGGGGCAAGGGTCCGTCATGGTCGCATCGCCCTTCCCGCTTTGGGTAAGCGAAAGCTTCGGGACCCGCAACATGGCCGGATGGAGCGCCCTGTACGTCACCCGCTTGCGTCGTCCGCCAATGCACAGCCCTGAGCTGTCGCCCGGCTCCCGGCCATTCACTGCTGGACTCAGCTTTCGCTTGTCCAAACAATGGATTAGCCGCGTGCCCTGACGCGGATACGCAATCCTTTGCCAGCAGACGACGAAGCTGTTACCTGCTTGGTGCACTTCGCCGCAGGCAGTAGTGCATGTTCGCGAACCTGTGGAAAACCCCAATGCGCCGGGAGCATTGCGGCTCTTCAGCATCGAATTGCCGTTCGGATAGCTGTCATCTTGGATAGCTTGGCCTTTGTCAGGTGAGTCTCTTGCCAACCGCAGTTGCTTTTCGGCTGGCAGAGGGATTATTCCGGGTTGAGAACATGTGGGGATTGATGGTGAATGGCGGGGACTGACAGCGGCGAAGAAATGCAACGCAAGCGTGGCCGACCCAAAGCCTCCAGCGACGACGAAAAACGCTCCCATATCGTCGCAAACGCCGGCAAGATTTTTGTCAAACACGGCTATGCAGCGAGCACGACGGCAATCGTCGCTGCCGAGGCAGGCGTTTCCAAGCAGACGCTCTACCGCCTGTTCGAGAGCAAGGAGGAACTGTTTGCCGCCGTTGTCCGCGACCACAGGCGCATGATGCTCGATCTGCCGCGCCAGCCCGAGCAGGGTCCGGTTTCCCGTTCTCTCGAGCAGATCTTCATGATCGACATGGACGAGGAAAGGGACATCGCGCGCGCCGGCCTGCTGCAACTCGTCTTTCGCGAGGCTCCGCAGTTTCCGGAATTGATCGAAATCCTCAACAACGAGGGGCTTCTTGCGTCCCGGCAACTCCTTGCCGACTGGCTGGAGGCAAGGCAGGCCGAGGGCCGGCTTCGGCTGGATGATGCCGCAAGCGGCGCACGGATGCTGATGGACATGGTCTTTGGAGGCATGGGACCACCGGAGGGGCGCACGAGCGCCTGGCCAGACCGGACCACACGCCTTGCCCATCTGCGCCGCTGTATCGCCGTCTTCTGCAAGGGCGTCGGGGCCGAATAGAAAAAAGGCTCGCCGAGGTCGGGGATGGCGAGCCTTTCTCCACGGCAAGTACCGCATGGCGGCACCGCGCGTCCGATCAGAGATAGTTCACGAGACTGAGGCTCTGCAGCTTGTTGACCAGCGTATAGGCTGTCTCCAGCTGCGTCTCCAGGGACTGGACCTGGGTGGAAGCCTCATAGGTATCGACCCCTTCGAGATCGACCAGCTTGTTCTGCAGGATCGTCGTCTGGGCATCGAGCGCGTCGTTGGCTTTCTCGACGCGCTCCTGGGAGAGGCCGAGTTGGCTTTGCTGGCTGACCAGATTGGAAGAGGCACCGGAAGCATAGTTGATCGCCGCGGATGTCACCGCGCGCTGGGCATCCGAATTCAGCCCCTGCGCCGATAGAGTGCTGACGAGAACGGAAGCGAGGGCCAGATAGCGCATGCCCTGGGAGTTTGCGTTCGTCGACGACTGGATGACCTCCGACGTATTGATCCGGCTGCTCATGTTCGTGCTCGATGCGGTGGACCACCCGCTCGTTGGATCGGTCCAGGCCGCTTCGGAAAACATCGGTTCGACGGTGTCGGTGATGAAGCTCGAGACCTCCTCGCCCGTGAGATCGCCGATCGACTTGCCGAGCCCGTCCGCATAGGTCTGCAAGGCGTCGTTGATCTGGCTCGAGACGGCAGCGGACTGGTCCGTCAGCGGCTTGGAGGACAGGTTGATGCCTGCGAACAGATACTCGCCATTGACCATGGCGTTCCCGGCCGACACCAGTTGCGAGAGCGTATCGGTCGCCGACTGTTGCGCCACCGCGAGGGCCGATTCATCCTGATTGCCAAGCAGGGCCGTCAGGTTGGAGACAAGCGAATCCGCCGCGGTCTGCATGGTCGAGAGTGAGGATTGCGACGAATCCAGCCTCAGGGCAACGAGCGCGTTGCTGTTCTTGAGAGACGCCGCCTGATCGATGACCGACGACATGCTGATCGTCTTGGCAACGCCGGAGCCCAGCGACGCCCCGATATCGGCATAGGTTCCTGTTGCCGCTTCCGTCGACGCGCTGCTCATCAGCTTCTGGGACTGGCCGATGGTCTGGCGAAGCATGTTCTGTATCGCACTTGTGGAAACAAAAGAGGTTTTCATAGCTCAGCTCGCAATGTCGAGCAGGGACTGAAGCATCTCATCGATCGCGTTGAGGATCTTCGTTCCTGCCTTGTAGGATTGTTCGATATCGAGAAGCTTCGTCAGCTCCTCATCGAGGTTCACGCCGGTCTCGTTGGAATAGGCCTCTTCGGAGCGGGACAGTGCTGCGGAGGTGTTTTCCGACGTTGTCGAAGCATCGCTTCGATATTGCTCCAGCCAGCCGACCGAATCGCTCGCATAGTCAACGAGGCTGGCGGTCTGGCCGATCCCCGCATCGGCCGAGAAGCTTCGCGCGGTGCTCAGGGCGCTATAGCGCGCATTCAGATTGTCGGAAAAGCCGCTATTGCCATCGGGGTTGAGATCGGTGATGCCGCTGATCGTTCCGTCCCGCAGCTTCGCCGGATCGCCGCCCGAGCTCGTGACGACGGCACTGTTGACCGTAATTGTCGCCGCGATACCGTCGATCACGCCCGATGTATCGGAAGGCGTAGCCCCGTCGGCGCCGGACGCCGTGGTCCAGACGAACAGCCCGGGCTCGCTCGTGCTGCCGTCCGTCTCGGAAAAGCTCTGGACAAGAGCCTTGGCGATTTCATCGAGCTGCGACTGGAAAGTTGGCGCGATCTCGTCACGAACCTGCAGCAAAGCCTGCAGGCTGCCCTTCGCCGTGGTTGTCGACCCCTCGCCGGCCGACAGCGCAACGCCATCGATATAGACGGAATTGCCCTCGGTGCCTGCGACATAGGTGCCGGTCGCCTTGAAGCTGACGGTTCGGGGTACGGTCTCGAACAGGACCGTGCCGTCCGACGTCGTCAACATCATGTCGTTGTTGCTGCGGGTGGTGGTGGAGACGCCGACGATGGAGGAGATCTGCTTCAGGATCTTTTCCCGGTCGTCCAGCGCCGCCGAGGTATCGGCGCCGGTCGCCGTCGCAAGCTTGACCGCGTTGTTGGCGGTTTCGAACTGCGACAGCAACGTGTTGAGCGTATCGACCTGCTTGGCGATCTCGGCGTCGGCATCCTCGCGCACAGACTGCACGGCGTCACTTGCCGTATTCAGGCTGTTGGCGAGATCCTGTGCCGCCGTTACCGCCGCCTGTCCCGAGGTCGTGTTGCCGGGCGAGGCGGCAAACGCCTGAAGCGCCGACTGGAAATCGGACAGATAGGTGCTCGGCGACGTCTCATAATCGTTGCCGCCGAGGATGGATTTCAGGTCCTCCAGTCCGGAAAGCAGGGTCTGCTGCGCACTGTCCTGCGAATTCGACTGAAGATATTGTTTCAACAGGGCATCTTCCTGGGCGCGGCTGATCTTGACGACCGCCGCGCCGGTCAGCGTGGAGGTGACGGATGCCTCGCGCCGCACATAGTCGGAATTGCCTGAATTGGAGATGTTCGTCGAAACGACGCTGCTCTGGTAACCCGTATTGTTGAAGATGTTCTGGACTCTGTTGAGCGCTGAGGTAATCGACATCCGTCCCTCCCCTAACGCTTGAGATTGACGAGGATGTCCATGATGTCGGAGCCGGTCTGGAACACCTTGGAATTGGCCGTATAGCTGCGTTGCGCCTCGATCATTTCGGTCAGTTCGCCGGCAAGATCGACATTCGAGCTTTCGAGCGCGCCGGACTGGATTGAACCGAGGCCGTTGCTTTGCGGAAAACCGGTGACGGTAACACCGGACCGCCCGTTGGCGCTGTAGACATTGCCTGTCTGCAGCGTCAGCTCGTCGGGACTCGCAACGGTTGCCAGCGGGATCTGGTAGAGCGGCTTCGACGTGCCGTTCGAGTAGCTCGCCGAAACGACGCCGTCGGCGCTGATGGTCACGCCGCTGACCGTGCTCGCCGCCTGCCCGTTCGCCGAGCCCGATGCCGCGAAATCGGAGGCGAGCTGATTGAAGCCGGAATAATCCATCGAGATCGTCTGGCCGGTCTTGGGATCGACGATATCGGTGCCGCTCTGCGAGGTCAGGTTTCCGTTTGCGTCGAAGGATAGCGAAGCGACGCTGACCGCATCGGATGAATAGGGGAAGGATGTCGTACCCGTGGTCGCCGCATCGGCATTGCGATAGACCGCGACTTCCCAGGTCGATCCCGCGACCGCGCCGCTGGCATCGGTCGTCTCGCCGGTCTTGGTGTAGTAGAAGTCATACTGGACTGTGGCGCCGAGACTGTCGTATCCGACGAGCGACATCTTCTTGGTGTCGGTGGTGACGTCTTCGGAAGCACCGTTGGCACTTGGCAAGGCGTCCGGATCGGAGACGACTTCTGCCCCGGAATCGAGATTGCCGCTGAAGGAGCCGCTGGTCGAAGCGATCGCGGTCAATCCGGACTGATTGACATTGACCGGCACGAGCCCGTCGAAGCCATTGACGACCACTGCCGGCGAGCCGGAATTGTACGAATAGGCCATCAGGGTAAAGCCGGCGGAGTTGACGAGATTGCCCTCGTCGTCAACCGTGAAGTCGCCGGCGCGCGTCAGGACCGGGATGCCGTCGGCGCCCTGAACGATGAAGAAGCCGTCACCGGAAATCGCCAGGTCGTAATCCGACGTCGTATAGGAAATGTCGCCTTGCTGCGAGACCGCCTGCCGGACGGTCGTTTGGACGCCGCCCGAATTGTAGTTGCCGGACGAAGACGGCAGGACGAGTGATGAAAAGCTCGTCGATACCGCCTTGTATCCCGTCGTGTTCACGTTGGCGATGTTGTCGGCGACCGTGCTCAGGCGATTGGCTTGCGCATTCATGCCCGAAACTGCCGTTTTCATGCTGCCGAAGATGCTCATGTCTATGTCCCTGCTTGTTTGCTTGATCGTTAGTCAACTTTAAATTGCATTGCTGATTGCAACCGGTCACAGTCCAACCTGTACTCGGCACTGTTGTTGATGGCGTGCGGGTTCATCCCGACAAAGGGTGCGACCGGTCAGTCCGGCCGGATCGCAAATTCGGACGATGGATGAAGGCACGAATTCAGGCGCTTCCCCCGAAAAGGAAACGTCAGAGATCGCGGAACCTTGCTTCGCGGTCCGAAACAGATTTACAAGAGTTGATCGGTCATGATCAGGCTGAGCCGGCCACTCGCGCAATGCGAGCCGTCTGGTCCAGCAACGAGGACAATGACCCGGATGAGAAACCGCCCGACAATTGCGGGGAGCCCGACCGGTCATTTACAGAACTGATTAGTTCTCTAAATCGGAATCACGTTTCGCTCAATATGAAAAATTGCGATCGCAGAATTTTTTTTGCGTTAACGCTCTCATCACAAAAGCGCCCGCAACCCTTCCCCGAACAAGAATGCGCGCAGTTTTCGGGCTTGCGTTAACGAGAAATTAATTTATAGAACTTATTAGTTCCCAAAATATGGTGAACGAGCGCCGCTGTTAGGCGCACTGAATCCGCCATGATTGGCGTCCCTGAAACGTATTGAACTTTGCTCGATAGATACGATCGAACCGATCTCAAGGTCGTTTTCGAAGTGGCTATCTGCGTCCAGAAGGGAAGCAAGAATGGTTTCGACCTATGTCAGCTATCTGACCGTAGCACGCGATATGAATGCCAGCCTGAGTGCAATCGCATCCAAGGCCACGGTTGCCAGCGACACCCAATATTACAAGGACAACATCAACAAAGTCACCACAGTCGATGAGTTCATGGGGGACTATCGGCTCTACTCGTACGCGATGAAGGCCTACGGCCTCGAGGACATGACCTACGCCAAGGCCTTCATGAAGAAGGTCCTGGAAAGCGACCTCTCCGACTCGTCGAGCTTCGCCAACAAACTCAGCGACAGCCGCTACGCCGACTTCGCTGCTGCATTCAAATTTTCCGGCGAAACGAAAGAAGCGCAGTCGACGGCCCAGGAAACCAATCTCCTGGACGCTTATCAGGCCTCCTTCGATGACGAACAGGACAATATCAGCGCTGAAACCAGCTACTACCAAGGCGCGATTTCTGACGTTACCTCCGTGGACGATCTCCTCGGCAATACACGCCTGAAGAACTATGTTCTGACCTCGTTCGGCCTCAGCACCGATTACACATCGACGAGTTTCCTGCGTGACGTCCTGACGAGCGACCTCAGCGATCCCGCCAGCTTCGCCAACCAGCTTGGCGATGCGACCTATCTCGATCTTGCCAAGGCGTTCAATTTCAACACCGACGGCAGCGTCAAGGCTGGCGGTGTCCAATCTGACGACCAGGCCTCCCTGGTTACGAACGGCTACACCGTCGCTTCGGCAACATTTGCCTCGAGCACAACCGGCTCCGCCTATTCGACGTATTTCTCTGCAGAGATCGCCAATGTGTCTTCCGTCGACGATCTGATGCAGAATGCCAAACTCGTTTCCTACATCCGCACCGCCTACGGCATATCTGAGGACGATCCGGACAATTACATTTCCGCAGCACTGAAAAACGCCGACGTTGCCGACGCGATCGGTCTTGGCGACCTGCATGACGCGTTCAATTTCAACGAGGACGGCAGTCTCTCCGACGTAAGCGCTCAGACAGCCGACCAGACGGCGGCCACGTCGGCAAGCTTTGCCACCAACTACCAGTCGGCTATCGCCAATTTCAGCACGGACGACGCGATCGCCAACTACAAGACGCGCATGGCATCCGTTACCTCCATCAACGATTTCCTGACGTCCAATACAGCTGACGACGACAGCACCAATGACGAGGAGCCGGAGCTTTGGGAGATGGCATTGCGCTCCTTCGGCATCGATCCGGCAAGCGTTTCCAAAAGCGAACTGCGCAGCATTCTCTCGAGCGACCCGGATGATCCGAAGAGCTATGTCAACGGCCTGAAGGACGACCGCTTCGTCGCTTTCCGCGAGGCCTTCAATTTCGACAAGGACGGCAAGGCGAGCGTACCGCTGCAGGCCATGTCGGAATCGGTGATCGATGATTTTGCTGCCGCATACAAGCAGAACAAGATCCGCTATCTCACCGGAACCGCGCAGACCGATGCGGGCAAGGCTGCGGATACGGAAGCCACCTATTTCCGCGAGCAGATGGGAAGCATCAAGACGGTTTCCGATCTCCTGTCGAACGACCGGCTTGTGAACTTCGTCCTTGAAGCCAAGGGCATCGACCCCAAGGACGTTAAGGCGGCAGACCTGAAGAAGATGTTCGCCTCCGATCTCGACGACAAGAAGAGTTTCGTCAATCAGCAATCCGACAACCGTTTTGCGGAAATCGTCGCATCCTTCAATTTCGACAGTGACGGCAATATCTCCAAGGATCCGACGGGCTCGGTCCAGCAGCGCGGCGATGTTCTCCAGACGGTCAACGACTATCTGCAGCAGACCCTTGAAAGCGACGAGGGCGACGAGAATACCGGTGTGCGCCTGGCGCTCTACTTCCAGCGCAAGGCGCCGACGATCTCCAACGCCTATGATATTCTCGGCGATTCCGCGCTCATGGAGTTCTTCACCACGACCTTCAACCTGTCGAGCTACGTCTCCAGCATGGACGTCGACAAGCAGGCGGACATGGTCAACCAATATATCGACCTCAAGGACCTCTCGGATCCGGACAAGGTTGAATCGCTTATCAAGCGCTTCACCGCGATGTATGATGTCAAGAACGGCACGCAAGGCACCTCCCCGGCGCTGTCCATTCTCAGCAACTCCTCATCGGGCGGCATCAGTGCCGACACGCTTCTGGCCGTTGCCCAGCTGAAGACGGCCTGACCACCATGGACGCGATGTTTTCTCATGACTACCTTCCTGTCATCGAATGCCAGGAAGAGCTGGCCTACAAGCTCGCATGTTCGCTGATCGACATGCTGCCCTTCGTCGGGGAACCCCGTTATCCGGCACAGGCGCGTGCATGGCCTCGCCGTGGCGTCTTTGACGCAAGCGGCACGGCAATCGAAGATGTTCCTCCGGAGATCGAAAAGTTCTGCGACAGGATCGCCGCAAATCTGCTCGCTCACTCGGCCTTCGACATCTGGATCGAAGCAATCGGCGCCATCAAGCCGTATCTCAGACTGCATTCGTAGCGGGCTGATCTGTTTCCGCCCCGGCTGATCTCTGCCGGGCCGATACAATATCCGCAATCTGACGTGAAAAGGGGGCGAGCCAATCGCTCCCTTTTTGTCGTTCCTTTGCCCGGCATGTCTCTTGAATAACCGGCGTCAGGCGGCTCGGGTGTCAACGCTACCATCGCAACAGGCGATGATCTCCAGGCGCCCTTTCTCTGAAAGCGATCAACTCCTGGTGAAGATTCAGTGAACCGCTGAATACCGCCAGCGCGTTAATAATTAAGGTACCATTAGGTACTATAAATCATCCCGACGCCGAGAAGTCATGCCGCGGCAGCTTCCCGACTTCCTCCTGCCCGTGATGAATCGGTCCCGACCTGTCGGGACGATAGGCATGAAGCCGCTCAGCACGATCCGGCCGTTTCCGGAATGTCGAACTCAAACCTAGTTTAGACGGGCGATTTCACGATGACGAGCATCAATACCAACAATTCTGCAATGGCAGCCCTGCAGACACTGCGCACGATCAGCAGCAACATGCAGCAGACTCAAAACGCCGTATCGACGGGCTATCGCGTCGACAAGGCGTCGGACAATGCGGCCTATTGGTCGATTGCCACCACAATGCGATCCGACAATAAGGCACTTTCGGCCGTGTCCGACGCACTCGGCCTCGGTGCCGCAAAGGTCGATACCGCCTATACCGCCATGGACAGCGCGATCGACGTGGTTGACCAGATCAAATCCAAGCTCGTGGCAGCGACGGAAGAAGGCGTCGACAAGACGAAGGTCCAGGAGGAAATTTCGCAGCTCCAGGATCAGCTGCTCAGCGTTGCCCAGTCCGCCTCCTTCTCCGGCGAAAACTGGGTTGCCGGTGCTGACGGCACCAAGAGCGTCGTATCCTCCTTCGTCCGCGACGGCTCGGGCAATGTTTCGGTCAAGATGACCGATTATGTTCTGGACACGAGTTCCAACGGCAACGTCCTCTTCGGCATGACAACCAGCGGAACGATCGACACGTCGACGGGCATTCTCGGAACGGCCGATGCAAACGGCAATTCGGTCTTCTCGCTGGATATCACCAATTTCACCACCGGCCAGATCCAGTCCGCGCTTTCGACCGTCGAATCGGCACTCTCGGCCATGACGTCCGCCGGCGCTCAGCTGGGCTCGATTTCCACGCGCATCGGCAATCAGGAAACCTTCGTAAGCGCGCTCTCCGACTCAATCGATTCCGGTGTGGGCCGCCTCGTGGATGCCAACATGGAAGAGGAATCGAGCAGGCTGACGGCGTTGCAGACACAGCAGCAGCTGGCCATCCAGTCGCTATCGATCGCCAATTCCTCCTCGCAGAATATTCTGTCGCTCTTCCGCGGCTGATAATCGAGCAACCAGGATATTGAACAGGCGCCCCCAACGGGTGCGCGATAGAAAGAACAGGCAAGCCCGGTCGCAATGGCTGGGCTTTGACCTTGCTGAACTGCGGCCTCGGCCGGACCGCACCTCAGATATCAATCTGGCCAGGCATATATGGCGGCTGGACGAGCGACGCCTTTCAGCGGAAAAGTGCCCGCTTCCTCGAAACGGCCTGGCGCCTGTGAAACGAAATCGGCTGATGCCAGCAGGCTGCGGCCAACGACATCGGCGAGTTTCTCCATGCGCGCCGCTTCGTTAACCGCCCTGCCGATGGCCGTGAAGTCCAGGCGACGGGCCGCGCCGACATTTCCATAAAAGACCTCGCCGACGTGAAGAACGATGTCGACCAGCAATTCCGGCTCGCCCCTTTCCGCTCGCCGGCGATTGACCTCGGCATTGGCATCCATCGCAGTTCGCGCTGCCGAAAGCGCGCGCGAGCATGCCTCGGCCGGCCTGTCGATATCGGCAGGGAAGATGGCAAGCAGGCTGTCGCCCATGAACTTCAGGATCTCGCCGCCTTCTTGCTCGACCGGAGCGCCGATCGCCTCGAAATGCTCGTTGAGCCAGGCAACGATGCGGTCAGGCGCGTGTCTTTCGTTGAGCGACGTGAAGTTCTTGAGATCGGCCAGAAGGATCGCGGCGTAGATCGCGGTGCCGTCGCCGCGCCTTATGTGACCGCTCAGGATGCGGCCGCTGCTTCCGGCACCGGTATAGACTGCGAGCACATCGGTGGCGACGCGCGTGGTGGCGATCCGGCAACAGGTAAGGGTAAGGGCTGGCATCAGCTCCCGCAGTCCCGCGATCTGATGATCGGAAAAGCCCTCGGGCTGATCGACGGCCATGGAAAAGCTGACGCCTGCAAGCGCGGTGTCGCCAGGAAATCGCGCAAGTTTCATGAGGTAATCCGTGGCCCCGAGCTCGGCCAGCTCGGTCAGCAGCGGAATCGGCGGCGCGCCCGGTCCGGGCGGCAATTTCCAGCGGGCGTAATCGAGATCGTTCGTCAGGAGATAAGCAACGGGCGAGCGCTGGAACAGCTCTTGGCCCGCTGCGTCATGTCCTTGAATTTCAGTCAAAAAACCTGACGACCGGTACCATGCGACTGAAGACCCGCGTTGCAGGGGGTCGATCGACGGCATGGCAATCGAGGCACGAACAATCGAATATCCGATGTCCGTCAGCCGTTCTGCCACACCCTGCAGAACAGTCTCGATCGTATCGGTTGATAGTCCTTCGGCAATAATCCAGTCGATCAGTTCCTGCAAATGTGGCATGATATGTTCCCTTGGCCTCGGGGATGTGTGGAGGTCTGTCGTTCTATCGCAATTTCGTCAACCGTCCATCGGCCGCGTCATTCACGGACATGGGGCAGGAACGCAACGAAAAGACTTAGTGCTCGCGTCGCCGGCAGCAAAACGCATGGAACAAAATCAACGCATGCGCGTAATTCGTCTCTGGGACGCGAAGAACCTGTTATCGCCCTAACAAGAAGCACAACCAGATCGAGGAAGGAAAGGAACGTGTCAATGACCTCACGGAATGCTCGCGTTGTGCCGCATGACGATCACGTGGTCACGGCCAAGGAGGCCTTGGAGGGGCTTTATCTGAGGCTTGAAATGGAGGCGGAGGTCCGGCTTGTTGCCGCTGCCTTGCGCGCCGGCTGGACAGCGAACGAAGCGCTCGACGCGATCGATCAGCTACGAGCCGACGATATCAGGCATTAGGATTTTCCAAACCAGCTCCATGATGTAGCAGGGGGAGCCGCCGTTCCCGGGCCGAGGTCAGATCGCCACCAGGTGCCCCGGCGATACCTCCCGGTACTCAAGCGGCTTGATCTTGTAGTCGACGGGCCGGATGGGGCTCTTGATCTCGTCATTGGCGACTGACCGCTTTTCACGACGGCGATCGGGGTCCGGAACCGGGACGGCCGACATCAGCTTTTTGGTATAGTCGTGCTGCGGGTTGCCGAAGACGGCCGCGCGCGGGCCGATTTCGACGATTTCGCCGAGATACATGACCGCGACACGATGGCTGACACGCTCGACGACGGCCATGTCGTGGGAGATGAACAGGAAGGCGAGGTTGAGGCTTTGCTGCAGGTCCAGCATCAGATTGATGACCTGCGCCTTGATCGAAACGTCGAGCGCCGAAACGCTCTCATCCGCCACAATAACCTTCGGTTCCAACGCAAGCGCACGCGCAATGCAGATGCGCTGGCGCTGTCCGCCAGAAAATTCATGCGGGAAGCGCGAGGCCATGTCGGGCGTCAGGCCGACCTTGACGAGGAGGTCCGCGACGCGCTCCTTTGCCTGCCTTGTCGTTCCCATCCTGTGTTCGAGATAAGGCTCGGCAATGGCGTCGCCGACGCGAATGCGCGGATTGAGGCTGGCAAATGGATCCTGGAAGATCATCTGCACGGTCTTGCGCATCTCACGCATGCCCGTCCTGTCGAGCGCCAGCACATCCTTGCCGTCGGCGATCACGGAACCGCTCTGCGCCTCTATCAATCGCATGATTGCGCGCCCGGTCGTCGATTTACCGCATCCGGACTCGCCGACGAGCGATAGCGTCTCACCGGCATGGAGATCGAAGGAGACGTTCTCGACCGCGTGGACGCGGCCGGTCAACTTGCCGAACAGGCCGGAGTGAATATCGAAGCGCTTGGTGAGGTTCTTCACTTCCAGCACCGGGCGGGCTGCGGCGGCGACCGTATCGGCCGTCTGGACCGGCGCGATCGATTCACCCGTTGCCGTATTGACGACAGGAAAGCGCAATGGCCGCTCGTAGCCCTGCATGGAGCCGAGCACCGGTACTGCCGACAGCAGCGCCCGGGTATAGGGATGTTTGCCGCGATGGAAGATATCGGCGGTCGCTCCCGTTTCCACCTGCTCACCGCGATACATGACGACAGTGCGGTCGGCAATCTCGGCCACCACGCCCATGTCATGGGTAATGAACAGGACCGAGGTGCCCTCCTCTTCCTGCAGCATCTTGATCAGATCCAGGATCTGGCCCTGGATCGTCACGTCGAGCGCCGTCGTCGGTTCGTCGGCGATCAGCAGCTTCGGCCGCGAGGCAAGCGCCATGGCGATCATCACGCGCTGGCGCATGCCGCCGGAGAAGCGGTGCGGATATTCATCGAAGCGCGAGGCTGCCGAGGGGATGCGCACTTTTTCGAGCAGCCGGATCGTCTCCGCACGTGCCTCGGCCTTCGACATGGACCGATGGCAAAGCAGGGCCTCCGAAATCTGGTCGCCGATGGTGAAGAGCGGATTGAGGCTCGTCATCGGCTCCTGAAAGATCATTGCGACATCGTTGCCGCGCACCTTGCGCATCTGATCTTCCGGCAAAGCCAGAAGATCGCGCCCGCCAAGCATGATCCTGCCTTCGATACGGCTCGAATCCGCCTGCAGAAGGCGCATGATCGACAGCGAGGTTACGCTCTTGCCGGAACCGCTCTCGCCGACGATGGCAACCGTCTCGCCCGGTGCGACATCGAAGGAGACGTTGCGAACGACCGGCCTCCAGGCACCATCGACCAGAAAGGATGTCGTCAGATTCTGGACGGAGAGAACGGGCTCTGCCGTTGCGATGGATTGTGCCGGGATGCTTGCCATGATCGCTTCCTCAATTTACGCCGGGTTTTCCGATCAGTCCGGCCACTTCAGCACGCCTTCGAAACGGCGCTTGCTGCGGTTTTCGATCGGCGTTGCGATGATCTCGTTGGAGGCGCGCGCCTTGTCGAGTTCTTCCGCGAGGCGGCTCGCGACGATCTTTTCCTGACCCGGATGCAGGTTGCAGGGGTCGAGATAGAAGTAATGGTGCTCGACTTCATGGTCGCGCACGATGATCGGCGGAGAACCGCGTCCGAGCGCATCGGCGAGATCCCAGGCCGTGATATGCGCCTCCTCGGCATCGACGATCAGGCGCAGGCGGTCGAGCGGGTTGTTGGTCGGGTCCGGTTCGATCAGCGCGGTCACGCCGGGGCGGCCGTCGAGCGTCTGCTTCCAAAGATTGAGGTAGCTGGTCTCACGCTCGCGAATGCCGGCATGGTCGCGCTTTTCCCAGGCCTCCAGTGCCGCCATGACGCCGAAGATACTCTCCTTGCCGACCTTCATGCCGCGGCCGATACCCATATTCTGCAGGAAGGCGTTGCGCACCAGTTCCTTTCTGCCGGCAACGATGCCCGAGGTCGGGCCGCCCAGGAACTTGTGGCCGGAATAGAGCGCCACATCGGCCCCCTGCTCCAGGAAGATGCGCAGATCATATTCCGAGGCTGCATCGACGATAACGGGAACGCCCCTCGCATGGGCGATTTCGACGAATTCCCTGAGGTTGAGCAGGCCGTAATCGACGACGTGATGCGAGACGACATAGACGGCGGCGGCCGTCTTTTCGGTAATCGCATGCTCCATATGGAAGCGATGCGTGGAGGTCGCCTGACCGATCAGCACGACCTTGCCGCCGGCGAGGCGGATCGCCTGATCGACCGGCGCGCCGTAGCTGACGACGTGGCCCATCTGGACGAGAACTTCATTCTTCTCTGGAACCACATCCGGCAGTTTCTCAATGGCGAGAAGATTATTGCCGGTGATCGTGCCGGCGACAGCGAGCGAAATGCCGGCAGAGCAGGATGCGGTGACGAAGCCCGCCTCGCCGCCGGTCAACCGGGCAATGACCGCGCTCGCCTTGCGCTGGAGGTCGTTGATCTCCACGAATTGCGGCAGGATCGACGACATGGCAGCGATGGCCTCGGGAACGACGATCGATGCGCCGAGGCTGGTCATCGTGCCGGAAACGTTGATGACCGGACGAAGGCCGATCGATGTGCGGATGTCCTCAGACATGGGTATCTCCAATTTCAATCTGTTGCGCCGGAACAGTCACAGGCATCCTCATCAATCCCTGAGCGCGACGATAGCCTCGATTTCGACGGTGATGTTGCCTGGCAGCGATCCGAAGCCGACGGCCGAGCGGGCATGTTGGCCGACCTCCTCGCCGAAGACCTCGATGAAGAGATCCGAGCAGCCGTTGATGACGGCCGGGTGATCTGCGAAATGGGGCACTGCATTGACCATGCCAAGCAGCTTGACGACGCGTTTGACGCGCGAAAGATCGCCAAGCGCCTCATGCATGACGGACAGCAGATTGATGCCGGTCAGTTTCGCATGGCCGTAAGCAGCCTCGACGCCGATCTCGGCCCCGACCTTGCCGACATGCATGAAGCCGTCCGCTTCACGAGGTCCCTGCCCCGACAGGTAGAGCATGTTGCCCTCCTGCACATGGGTGACGAAATTGGCGATCGGCGGCGGCGGAGCCGGAAGCTTGATGCCGAGAGCGGCAAGCCGCTCGTAGGGCGACGTGCCGATGGTGCCGGCGGTGGCGGAAGACTGGTTCACGCAAACTCCTGTCATGCGAATTGCTTGTGAATGACCGGAACGATCACCGGTAGGAATAACCGTGGCTGTGGCGCACCAGCTTGCGGGCGCGGGGCACATAGCGGCTCGATGTGAAGACCTCGCTGCCGAGCACGGCATAACGCGGCTCGAAAAGCTTGTTCAGCACAGAGACGTCGCCGTTGGAGTCGGTCGCCTCCAGATCGGAATCGACGAGGTCGAAGATCGTAAACTCGGCCTGAGCGCCAACCGTCAGCCGGTTTTCCATCGACAGCTTGATCACCGATGCCGGCGCATGAGTAACGGCATCGATCACCTTGTCGAAGGGCATGCCGACCGAGAGCAGCTTCGACATGGTCGTTGCCAGGTCCCAGACCGGGAAGTTCATCGAATGGCCATGCAGGTCCGTGGAGATCGAGTGGGGCAACAGGCCGCGGGCAATGGCGGCCTCCGCCACCTTGAACGAGAAGGATGCGCCGCCATGGCCGATATCGAGACGGATGCCTTCGGATGCGCAGCGTTCGGCAAGATTGAAGAGGTCTTCGTCTTCCATGATGCTGGAACCGGCCTTGCCGTTGAAGCAGTGTGTGACCACATCGCCGGGGCCGAGGATCTCCAGCACCTCGTCGTAAAGTGCCGGCGGCTCGCCGACATGCACCATCATCGGCACCTTGAGGATCTTGGCGATCTTCTTGCCGAGCTTGACGGGGGTGACACCCCAGGAGCCGGTGATCACGTGGCTGGCGCGCACCTTGATGCCGACGATGTGCTCGCTGTTTTCGGCGTAGCACTCGAGGATACGGTCAAGGTCGATATCCCTGATGTCGCGCAGTTCCGCGACACGATTGCAGGCGACCAGACCAATGGAACCGAGGTTGAGGAAGGCCTTGATGCGCTCCTTCGACGGCTCGATAATATACTCGCGGAAACCGTGGAAATTGGCCTCACCGGCAGAGCCGGCGTCCACCAGCGTCGTCACACCCCGCTCGACGCCGCATTCGGACGGGCGGATCGAGATGTCGGTGCCGCCGTGCCAGATATGTACATGCAGATCGACCCAGCCGGGCGAAACGAAGGCGCCCTTGCCGTCAACGCGCGTCACGTCGTCGGCCACAGCCAGGGACGGGCCGAACTTGGCGATCTTGCCATCGGCATCGACCAGAATGTCGATTGCCCCATCGGGCGTGCCGGCGCCGAAGCCGACAGGCTTTACGCTGGTGAGAAGGAGCGGCTTGCCCGCTGTTTCACCGGTCATCTAAAGGTCCTTTCGAAGTTTGGGATCGAGCATGTCGCGCAGACCGTCACCGACCATCTGGAGCGAAAGCACGGAGAGAATGATGGCGACACCCGGAAACAGCGTCATCCAGTCGGCCTGACCGATATATTGCCGGCCGGCGGCTATCATCGTGCCCCAGGTCGGAATTTCCGGGCTCACGCCGAGACCGAGGAAGGACAGGCCTGCCTCGGCGAGCATGGCGCTCGCAAAGAGGAAAGTCGACTGCACCATGATGGGGGAGAGCAGGTTCCTCAGCACATGCCGCGTCATGATATGGAAAGTCGAGATGCCGAGCGCCTGCGCCGCCTCGACATAGGGCAGTTCGCGAATGACGAGGGTCGAGGCACGCACGATACGGGCAAGACGCGGGGCATAGACGATCGACAGCGCGATGATGACCGTCGTCAGCGACGGGCCGAGGGCAGCGACAAGCGCAATCGCCAATAGGATGTCCGGAAAGGCCATCATCGCATCGATCAGGCGGGCAATCGGCGTATCAAGATTCTTGAAGAAGCCGGCGAGCAGACCGAGCGTGACCCCGATCGCGGCCGACAGCGCCACGACAGCAGCGCCGACGAGCAGCGAGAGGCGACCGGCAAAGATGGTGCGCGACAGCACATCCCGGCCGAACTCGTCGGTGCCGAAGAAGTAGGTGCCGCTCGGCGGTTTCAGGCGGTTGACGATCGAAAGCTTCGACGGCGAATAGGGGGCGACCCAGGGCGCCAGGACCGCCAGCAGCACGAAGACCAGCAGGATCAGCAGGCCGACGGCGACCGTCTTGCGCTTCAGCAGGCGGCGGATGAACTTGCGGCCTTCGTTCTCGGCCGGTTTGATCGCGATATCCGTCATCAGTAGCGCACCCTCGGATCGACGAGCAGATAAAGCATGTCGATCGCAAAATTGATCAGGACATAGAGCGCTGCAATCACCAGAAGCGCACCCTGGATGACCGGATAGTCGCGACGCAGAACCGCCGATACGACGAGATTGCCCACACCCGGAAGACCGAAGACGGTTTCCGTCACCACAGCGCCGGAAATCAGCACCGCGGCGGTGAGGCCGAGGACGGTGAGGATCGGGATCAGCGCATTCTTCAGGGCATGTTTGAGGATCACCCGGCGCTCGACCAGACCCTTGGCGCGGGCGGTGCGGATGTAATCGTCGCCGAGCACGTCGAGCATCGAGGCACGGGTGAAGCGCAGGATAAGCGCCGAGGAGACGATGCCGAGCGCAAAGGCAGGCAGCGTCAGGTGATACATGCGATCGAGAAAAGTCGAGCCCGGTCCGCCATAACCGGAGACCGGAAACAGGCCGAAACGAACCGCAAAGACCTGCATGAGAATGAGGCCGAGCCAGAAGCTCGGAATGCTTGCTGCAAACATCGCCAGCGTGGTTGCCGCCTGATCGATGAAGGAACCGCGGCGATAGGCAGCGTAAATGCCGATCGGCAGTGCGATGATGCCGGCGATGACAAGCGAAAAGATCGTCAGGAAAAAGGTCGGCTCGGCGCGATCGAGCAGTGCTGATGTCACCGGCATGTTGAGGAAGATCGACTGCCCGAGATCACCCTTCAGGAGCTGGCCGATATAATAGAGATATTGCACGCCGATCGATTTATCGAGGCCAAGGCTGGCGCGCAGATCGGCAATGTCCTGCGGCGTCGCATCGGGACCGAGCATGACGGCTGCCGGATCGCCGGGAGTGACGCGCACGATGACGAAGACGATCGTGACGACGAGGAACATCACGACGATCATGCCAAGCAGGCGCTGGAAAATGTAACGTATCATGAAGTCTGTCCCGGTGCCGGCGGGGCACGATGGAAGAAGGATACCGGAGCAGGCGCGCCGGTATCCCGCGATAGAAAGCGTTACTTCTTGATGGACGCGTTCCAGAAGTAAGGCCACGGAGCCGGATCGACACCTTCGAGCTTGGTCGATTCCGCCGACACGGCGTTGAAATCGCCGATCTTCATGTAGGGCACTTCGTCATACATGGCCTTCTGCACATCGGCCCAAAGGGCTACGCGCTTCTGCGGATCGACCTCGGAGGTAAAGGCATCGACGACACTCTTGCGGGTCGGCGTATCCCACCAGCCGGGCGAGCTCGGAGACAAGGACCCGATCAGCGCCGGCTCCGGCAGGAAGGGGCTGTGGCTGATATAGATATCCCAGAGCTTCGGATCGGTACGGCGCTGCGTCAGCGTTGCCCAGTCGACGACCTGCAGATCGACGGCAAAACCGGCGGCCTTGAGATATTCGGCCGCGACCTGCGCCATCTTGTAGTGGAATTCATACTGGCGGCTGGTCAGGATGCGGATCGGCTCGCCATTGTAGCCAGCCTTTTTCGCTGCGGCGGCAGCGCCTTCGGAATCGCCGACATTGTAATTGCCCTCGACACCCGCATTCGTGTTCCAGGCATAGGGCTTGGGATAGATGTCGCCGTCAAGCGCATAGAAATCCGTGCTGCCGAAGGCTGCGGCGAGCATGTCTTCCATGCTCAGAGCCTGGCGGATCGCCTTGCGGATCTCGACATTCTTGGCAAGACCCTCCTTCGTATTGAAGACAAAGACCGGGTAGCCGAAAGGCTTCAGGATGACCGGCTGCGAGGCAGTCGATGCCTTCAGCTTGTCGAAGGATTCGACCGGGATCGAATCGACATAATCGTACTGGCCGGAAACGGCCGCCTCGACGCGGGTGTTCGCGTCCGGAACCGGCACGAAGCGGATTTCGTCGAGATACTGGTGGCGGGCGCCGCCGTAACCGTCGCTTTCGCCGTCGCGAGACTTGTAGCCATCAAAACGGACGAGCTGGATATATTGGTCCGCCTTGCGTTCCTTCAGCATGTAGGGACCGGTACCGATGAATTCCTTCATCGGCTCATCCTGCTTTTCCGAGGGGATGATGATGGCGGCGGAATTGTTGAAGGCGAGCAGCGAAGTCAGCGGCGCATAGGGCTGCTTCAGCGCGATCTTGACAGTTGCCGGATCGACGGCGGTGACGGAATCCACGAAGCCCGCAACCTGCTTGCCGCGCGAAGCGATCTTCATCCAGCGGTTCAGCGAAGCGACGACATCCTCCGAAGTCATGTCGGAATTGTCATGGAACTTGATGCCGGTGCGCAGCTTGATCGTATAGGTCTTACCGTCAGCACTGATTTCCGGCAGGCTTTCAGCCAGAAGCGGCGTGACGTTCCACTTCTTGTCGAAGGTGTAGAGCGTTTCGAAAATGTGCTGCGTGACGATGCCGACAAGGTCGGCGGTCGAGGACATCGGGTCAAGCGTCGGCGGTTCGCCGATCGTCGCGACGTTGATAACGCCACCCTTTTCCTGGGCCAGCAAAGTTGTCGGCAGAGCGACCAGCGCTGTGCCGAGAAGGAATGCGACAAGTGTCTTCATTTCATGCTCCCGGTTTAATGTTCCACAATTATGTTATGTCAATTTTTATAATAGAATAACGACGGAAGTGGTCCTGTCAATCGGGAAAGTGGCTCCATCGGTGGAAATGAAGAGGGGCACACGAAAACGGCCGAGTCGTTCGCCCGGGACGCCGTGTGACCGAAGACTGTCAGAATAGAAGCTGCGCCCGTCAGCGACGGAAAGCCATGTGATCTCTAATGCCCGTCGGGCGGAACGTCGGCTCTGGACGTCGTTTCCACCATATTCTTGCGATGGAAAATGAAGAGGCCTGCGAGAACGATGATGACGGAGCCTGCCAGGATCTGGCTGTCGGGCAGTTCGTCGAAGAAAACGTAGCCAAGCACGATTGCCCACAGGAGCAGGCTGTATTGCAGCGGCGCAAGCAGAGAAGCAGGCGCAAGCTTCAGCGCGCGCGTGATCATCATATGGGCGCTGCCCGCTACGATGCCGAGCGCCAGCATCGCGAGGAAGTCGAGGACGGACATGGCGTGCCAGTGGCCGGCGCCAAGAAGAAGCCCCGTCACGAGGGCGCCAACCGTCTGCCATGTCACAAGCGTGGCATCGCTCGTCTGTCGCAACCGGCGGCCGAGGATCAGCGTCAGCGCAAAGCAAAGGCTGCCGATCAGGCCGAAGATCGATGGCCAGGATAACATGGCGGTCGAAGGTCTTAGCGCAATCACGACGCCCACAAATCCCAGGATGACAGCGAGCCAGCGGCGCCAGCCGATCGTTTCGCCAAGAAAGAAGTGCGAGAGAGCGGCCACATAGATCGGGCCGGCCATATAGAAGGTCATGACGTCTGCGAGCGGAAGGTAGGCGACCGCGGCATAGAAGAAGGCAACATCGCCTGTTGTCAGGATCACCCTGAGGATCTGCAGGGATACACGCTCGACCCGAAACAGCGAGTGAGGTCCCTTTCTGGCAATGATCGGCGCAAGGATCAGAAATGAGCCGAGCGAACGGATCACCAGGACCTGACCGACTGAAAAGCTCGCCACCAGCCATTTGCCCATGGCGTCGTTCAGCGAGAACAGGAAATCGCCGAGAAGCATCAGCAGCACGCCGAAGAGTACCGTGTTTGCCCCGGTGCGGCTGATGCGCAAAATCATGATTCGTTCCAGTCGGTTAGGCCTTCCGCCTGGCATAGAACCTCATCCCGACGCCGTCGATTCCCGCGGATGATTTTCATGGCCGATCTCTGATCGTCGAGAGGCGTTCGATGCCTGTCCGCCGCCGTCAGCGGCAATCGAACTCAGCGACACGGCCGTTAAAGTGATACTTTAAGGACCACAGAGCAACCGGTATCAATTGCCGCCGCGATCACGTTGAAAAGACTACACACTTCTCCCCTTCCCCGCGTGATCTTCTTGTGGCAATGGTGATATTCGAGCTGCATAAAGACACCATGAAAGCGATTTCCGGCACCAATCTCGAGCAGGCCAAGTCACACAACAGGCGTGTCGTGATTGAGGCCATCCGTACCAACGGCCCGCTGTCGCGCGCCGCAATTGCCCGCATGACCGCGCTGACGGCGCAGACAGTCTCCAATATCGTTGAGGAATTGCAGCGTTCGCACCTGCTCGTGCCTGCCAAGGCGCAGAAACTGGCTCGTGGCCAGCCGATTATTCCCTATTCGATCAACCCGCACGGGGCCTATTCGATCGGGCTTGAACTTGGCCCCCGGCGCGCCAGCGGCGTACTGACCGATCTCTCGGGCGCCGTTTGCGCCCGCATTGAACGTCATGTCGAATATCCCGATCCTGAACGGGCGATGTCGGTACTGGGAGCTATCGTGGAGGATCTGCAGCAGGCCTTCGCTTTTGACCGCGATCGGCTGCTCGGTGTCGGTATGGCGCTGCCGGGACGTTATGCGGATGGGGGCGTGACGTCGCTCAGCCCGCAAAACCTGCCTGGCTGGCAGGATTTTCCCGTCGGTTACGAGCTGGAGCGGCGCGTGAAAGTGCCCGTGCTCGTCGAGAACGACGCAACGGCGGCGGCTATCGGCGAGCGCCTGCATGGTGTTGCCCGGGGCTTCGGCAGTTTCGTCTATCTCTTCCTCGCCGGCGGCGGCGGCATTGGCGCCGGCATGTTCCTCGATGGACATCTCTACAAGGGCAGCAGGCACAATGCCGGCGAGATCGGCCATATCATCGTCGAGCCGCACGGCCGGCTCTGCGGCTGCGGCAAGCGTGGCTGCCTCGACCGCTATATCTCCGCAACGGTTGCCTATGAATTCATGGGCATAGAGAATGCGCGGGAACTTTCACCTGAGGATCTCGACACCCATATTGCGATGAACGGCGAAGGTCTCAACGCCTGGCTGGATCAGGCCGTGCAGCCGCTGCGGCAGACCATCGATTTCCTCGAACTCGCTTTCGACCCGCAGACCATCGTGCTTGGCGGCACTATCTCCAGCCTGCTGATGCGCCGGCTTGCCGAGCGACTGGAGCCCCTACACCTACCGATCGATCCGACCGAAGAGAGAAGCGTTCCGCGCGTCATGATCGGCGCAACCGGCAGGGATACCGCCATTCTCGGCGCTGCTGCCCTGCCGATCTTTTCGGAGACCAATCCCCGTTTCGACGTATTGCAAAAGCCGGTCGGTTAGCCCACGCCTCGCTCGAGGCGCAGCCCCCCTGTCAGGATTGCTGCAGACCGTAGAGAAGCGGCATCAGGCCGGCAAGCGCCCTGAAGCGCTCCCAGGATTTGGCGGACGGCTTCGTCCATCCAGTTTCGGCAAGGGCCGACAGGCGGGGGAAAACGAGCCGGTCGAAAACGGCGCGATCGGTCATCGGCTCGGACCAGATGCAGGCCTGAATGCCGCGAAGCTTCTGCTTTTGCGTTTCCGTCCAGCCACCGACCGGGTCGAACCTGTAGATCTTTTCTGCATCCGACGTGCCGGCCCAGCTGGCGCCCGGTTCATCCCAGTCAGGCCGCAGCGCCATGTCCAGATAGTAGACCTGCCCGGGGCAGACGACGATCTCGTATCCACGATTGGCAAGTTCTGCAGCGACTTCGACATTGCGCCAGCTGCAAAGATAACTCTTCGATTTATCGATGACGTCGCCGTGCGCCGCCTCTTCCCAACCGCCGGTAATGCAGCCCCTGGAGGCAAGGAAACGCTGGACCCGCTCAAGGAACTCGGCCTGCAGGACGGCCGCGCCCGATCCATGGATATCATCGGCACCATGCGTATTGGTGATGACGTTCAGGCGCCTGGCATGCGCATCGGCAACCTCGTCACCGGCGAGCGAACGCAGCTTTGCGAGCGCCTCCGGTGAGCCGGACCACGCGCCGAGCGGCACTTCGTCGGCACCGATGTGGATCGTCCTGAAGGGGAAAAGCTCGATGAGTTCCGAAAAGATCGTTTCGATGACTTCATAGGTCTTTTCGCGGGCGGGATTGATGCAATTGTCCGGGAAGCCCTGGACGGAATAGTAGCTGCCGGCCTCCTGCGGATCGCGCAGTTCCGGTATGGCCTGCAGCATGGCGTAGCAATGGCCGGGTATGTCGATCTCCGGCACGATCTCGATGCCGAAACCCTGAGCATAGGCGACAATTTCGCGAATGGCAGCCTTGGTATAGTAGCCGCCGGTACGGGCCGGGCTCGAGCCGAGCAACGGCGGCAGGGCCAGACCATGGCCACGCCATGCGCCGATTTCGGTCAATGCCGGATAGGCATCGATCTCCACGCGCCAGGCCTCGTCGTCCGAGAGGTGCCAGTGGAAGCGGTTGAGCTTGTTCCAGGCAAGCACCGCCATCAGCTTCTTGATTTCCGCCTCACCATAAAACTGACGGGCGACATCGAGATGCAGCCCGCGCCAGCCCATCGACGGCTCATCGACAATCTCGCCCGAGGCCGGAAACTGGAAGGTCCGCGGATGCAGGCGCGCGCCGCGCCAAATCTGCCCGAGCGTCACGAGGCCGTAAAGGAAACCGGTCTGGCTCGCTGCCTCGACGGTGATGGCTGTCCCTTCGAAACTCAGCCGATAGGCTTCAGGGCTATAGCCGGCAGCCTTCTTCAGAGTAACGGTCGCAGCTCCCTCCGCGGCTGTACGGATGATTCCTTCGACGGCGAAGAGATGATCGACCAATGCCTTGAAACGGCCGGCCGCCACCTTTGCATCCGGATCGTCAGCCTGCAGGGCAAAGCCCGCCGGCAACGGTTGACGCGACGCGACGGCGACATGGTTCGGCCAGGGGATAATCGAAACCGGCACCGGCTCGCTCGCGGGCACCGGATAAACCTCCGCACCGCGCTTCAATGGCGCGTTGCTGGCGGAAGAGCGCGTGGGCTCGAGGCCGAGCGAAACGGTGCTGCCATCGGCAAGGGCCAGATAGGCGCTGGTTGCGCCATCCGTCCAGTGACGGAACTGCCAGCTCAGGGCATGGACCGATATCGTCCAGGTTTCGCCCTTGTTGAGAACGAAGCCTTCCGGCGGATAGAACTCGGTGAAATTCGACAGCCTTTTCGAAACCGTCGCCCCCTCGACGCGACCGGCAGGATCGACCCGTCCTGGCCCGCTGACACAGAGCGAGAAGCCGGAAAGCGGCTCGGCGGCCAGGTTCTTGAGCTGCAGAACGTAGGAGAAATCCTTGCCATCGGCTGGAGGGTTCCAGAAAGTCTCGAGCCGCAGGGCCTGATATCGCGGTGTGGACATGATCGTTTCCTTCTATTCGGATTGTCGCTGTGAGGACGGGAGCATGCCGGCATAAATGCCCGGAACGGAATCGGGATGGGCGTGGCGCCGACGGCTTTCTGTCGGGAGGAGGAGCCGACACTGCCGATGATCGTATGCCCGTAGCCCGTCGTCTTCACGGCAGAGCGCAACTCCCTGCCGATGTCGCGCAGGCTTTCATCGACACCGATCGGCCCGAGGAAATCAGGTGCGGTCGCTTCGTGGCAGGAAAGCCGACGAGCGTGCTTTCGCGCGTGGCGATGGCCCATTTTTCTGCATTTCCTGCTTCTCATTGCTGGATTCAATCAAATTGATTTAATCAAGCTAGCGCAGGATTTCCGGCCCGGTCAATCGGGTGGAGACCAAGAATCTCTTGCTTCAACAATGAAGCTTCCCGAAGACGACGCACAAGTTGATTGCCAGCAACACACCACGCCTGAAATAAATCATCATACTTATTGTGCGGCGCGAAAAGCCTGGCGCAAGCGCCGTCGGCGAGACTAGACCCGTTAAAACGTTGATTGTTCGATCTATATTGAAGTCGTGACGGCTTGCTTTTCAACACGATCAGCCGTCCAGCTCTGCTGGACGGCTATTCTGTCGTTCACAAGCTCAGATCGGCTTCTTAAAGGCCGACCGGGAAACCTTCAAACGGCTTGATCTCCTTGAGAACGAAGGTGGTCTGCATTTCCTTGATGCGCGGCAGACGACGCACGACCGACATGGCAAAGTCGGCATAGGAATCGAGGTCGGGAGAAACGACCTGCAACAGAAAATCCGAGTCGCCGGCAATACTGTAACAGGCGACAACCTCCTCCAATCGTGCAACTTCGGCAGCGAAGGCGTCTGCTTCGGCCTCGTTATGGCTGTCGATCTTCACTCGGATGAAGGCAAGGACCCCGAGCCCGAGCTTGCGCCGGTTGAGATCGGCCCTATACCCCTGGATCACGCCCGCCTCTTCGAGCTGACGCACTTTTCGCCAGCAAGGAGAGGTCGATGTGCCGACGCGCTCGGACAGCTCCTGATTGGTCAGCCGGCCTTCAGCCTGCAGGCTCGAGAGGATCTTCAGTTCGACCGGCTCGAATGTCGCCATCGGTAATACCTACCCCGAGATCACGAATATCAGGTCAATTCTACCAAATATCGGCATTGGGGCGCAATATCAGACAGGATTCTTCTGCGGCGATCGTTTAGCCTGTCGCCATCGCAATCTCAGGTCCTTCCGATGCTCTCCGATATTCGCATTGCCATTGTCGTCGATCCCAAACTCCCGCCAGCCCTCATTGCCAACACCGTCAGCGCCATCGGCATAGGCATGGGCGCCAAGATGCCTCTCCTCGGCGCCGAAAGATTGAGTGACCGGGCCGGCAGAACCACGGATATCGTCTCCAACCGGCCCGTGCCGATCCTGCAGGCCGATGGACAGACGATCCGCCAGATCATGCTCAAGGCACTCGACCAAAAGGAGGAACACGCCATCGTGCCGTTCCCCGGTTTTGCGCGGTCACTGCATGATTATACCGACTATCAACGCAGCTTCCCGGACAGAGACTTGAGCGATGAAGAGATCGACGGGCTCGGCCTTGCCGGGCCAGCGAAATGGGTGAGGTCGCTGACCGGTTCCTTAAAACTGTTGCGATAGATCCAACAGGATTTGTTGTCGCCCAATCGCCGGCTTCAAACTTCCAATCGAGATGATCGGGCTCTGGAGAGGGGCCGGCGTTCCCTCAGAACATCCGCTGGAGGGCGTTCTCAGGAATTTGCAATGGTTCGGCAAGCGCTTCCACTCCGACATGCGGGCCGACGCCCTGCTCTTTCAATGGCACCCCGCGCGGATCGTCGCCATCGATCCGCGCTTCGCGCCTGCCGGGCTTGTGACCAGGGCTTGTGCCAATCGGACGACCTCCCTTGCCGGGAGCCTGAAGGCCTTATCTCCGATCGATCCTTGCGGCCTAGAATTTGACATTCAGACCCATTCTTCCCGTCAGGGCATAGCTGTCCCCAACATCGTTTAGGCTGGTGTCGACCGTGGCCTCGCCATATACAGCATATTTGTTATCGCCCCAATTGTAGGTACCGCCAAGACCGAGGCCGCCCCAGAGCGGGTCCTGTTCGCTGGCGAGCCTGACGCCGGAAAGCGTGACCTCCGTGTCCGATTGGAAATTGTAGTAGAGGTTCGCGATACCATAGGCATGCAGACGGTTTGTCTGGCCCGTGTCATCAATCCAGCCAGCCTCGTAGTCGGCGGAGATACCGAGGCGTCCCCTGAGGTTGTGGGCCTCCGTTTGGGAAACTGTGCTGCCGAAAACATCGGTGAAGTCGTCATAGTCGACTGCCGAGTAGGTCAGCTGCGCCTGGGGAGTAACGGACCAGCTGGCGCCGAGCGCAATCTGTTGGCCTGCTTCCAGCCCGAATGCATAGCCAAAGCCATCATTGCCGGAAACAAGACCCATCCCGGCAGTGGAGGAGGACAGATCGCTGTCGTACCAGGTGGCGTTCGCCTGGGCATCGAGATAGAAGCCTGTTTTCCCATACCACGTCATCGATCCGCCGACGCCATAGCCCGAGCTGTTGATCGAGCCGTTGCCAAAACTCGAAGACACATCGGCGGAGATGGTGCCGTAGCGCGCCGAGATACCGCCGGTGAGATCGCCTGCGTCTCTGGAATAGAGCTGACCATCCGCCCCGACCTGCAATTGCCAGATATCTGCGTCGTAGTTGGCCCCGGTTGTCGCATTCACTGGATCGATGCTGGTATGGCGGCCAAAGATGCGTCCCCACACGCCGCTTCCAGCACCGTCGGCATTATTGGGCGGCGTGTCCGCCGCGATAGCGCTGCTGGGCCACGAGCGGTTGCCCAGGCGTTGTTGCAGCGTGTCGAGTTCATTGAAGCTCTGCAACACGCCGGCATAGGCCTCGTAGACGGGAGCGCCCGGCTGGTAGAGCGGAGACACGGAATTCAACAGGGCCGAGCGCAGATACCAGTCACCGTCGGTGGGTGTGCTGACGCCACCCTGATAAAGGCGATAGGCATAGGCGCCTGCAACGACGGCCGGGTCGCCCTCGAACGTGTAACTGCCCAAGAGCGTGAAGTTTCCGTTCGATATTCCGCCGACATCGACGATCTTGATGCCTTCGACGGTTTGCGCGCCGAGGCCGCCCAGATTGATCACATGGACATTGGTGTTGCCGGACGTGTTTCCGGTAACGACCAGCTTATCGGCAGCGGAGCTGTCGTCTCCGAGCACTGTCTCGATTTCCAGGGTGCCACCATTGCCGATATAATTGCCGGAAACAGTCAGCGTGCCGATCGAATTGCCGGGCGCAATCACACCGCCTGTGAAGTTGGTGGTGCCTCCAACCTGGCCAATGCCCTGAAGCCGCCCGCCTCTGACCTCCATCGCGCCGCCAAGAATACCGTTGACCGAAAGGATGCCGTTCTGGACCTGTGAGACGCCGACAAGGCCTGAACTATCGGCCGTGAGGATAGTCCGCCCGCTCCCGATCTGGTGGACCCCTCCTGTTCCAGTGATAGTCCCGCCGAATGTCACGACATCCGAGCGGTTGAAGGCCAGGATGCCGTCATCGGTCACGTCGCCAAGGATCGAGCCCGTCGTTCCGCCGTCGCCGAGCTGCAACGTGCCGTCGATGATGGTCGTGCCGCCACCATAGATGTTTTCCCCGGTCAGGGTGAGGGTGCCCAGGCCGTCCTTTGTCAAGCGGCCGACGCCGGAAATGACTGGAGCGATGCCAATGTCATGGCCGTCGGTATCGATGATGCCACCACCAGCCCCCAACTGCACCTGCTGAGTGCCATAGTTGGAAAAGAACGCGGCATTGTCATCGATGGCTCGCACGATGCCCCCATCGAGCGTGAGATCCGCGGTTCCCATGCCGCCCCGAAATCCACGGGTCTCCAATACCCCACGAGCACCCGGCGTGCCGTTAATGTTCAGCGTTCCGATTGCATCAGTTGCCGAAACACCGAGCCAAACCCCGGTCTTCGCGAACACCCGCCCTCCGTCGTCAATGATCATCGAGCCGACGCCGAAATGCCCCAGGGTGAGGTTAAAATCCGTCACCTGCCAGCTGGAGCCATTCCCCGTCACGGTGACACTTCCATCGCTGCCGACACTGGCGCCGACATAGCCTTGGTTGCTGATGACGGCAGCGCCGTTCTCGACGCGCATAGTACCCGTAGCGAAGCTCCCGACCGTCAGCTGTCCCGTGTTGACCCAGCTCGAGCCTGGGCCAGTCACGACCGCATCGCCAGTGTCTGAATCGCCGACGATACCCAATGTGTTCGAGACACTACCGCCGTCTTCGATACGCAAGCTTCCGTTGTCGATGGTCAGCCGTCCGGTATTTTCCCAGGACGACCCAGGCCCTGAGACCAATGCACTGCCGTGGAAAGATTGGCCAAGAATAGCATCGGTGTTGACGACAACCTTGCCACCGCCGAGGATATTCAGTGTGCCGGTCCCGCCATCTCCGACCGCGAAATAGTCGTTGTTGATCCAGGTTGATGCATTGCCGCCAGCGTCGGTGCCTGAGATGGTGGCAATGCCACCGACGACGCCGCTGCTGTTGGTGACAAGGCCGCCATCCTCAATAGTGAACGATCCCCCATCCGTGCGGGTTTCCGTGGTCGTCAACGTGGATCCTGTCCCGGTTACGGTTACCGTCCCTCCAGATACTATGGAGACATTGTCGCCTTCAGCGGCGTTGCCGGAAATCACGGCATGCCCGGAATTGACTTCAATGGATGTTGAGGCACCCGGGACGGCCGAGATGTCCCAGTTTCCGGCGTCGAACCAATCGTCGTTCCCGGCTGCGCCGGTCCAGGCGGTCTGCGCCAAGGCAGGATATGCGGTGCCAGCCATCAAGCAGCCAAGCAACGCAACGCGCGGCAGGCGGAGCTTGTACCATCTGTTGGCTGGTTCACATCCGGCTCGCACCCGCATGGGTGAGTTTGGCAACAAGCACCAAGTGCAAGCCGCCTGGATCGGCGATTGATGAAAAAAGTCCCGCGGGATCGCGGCAACTGGAGTGAATCCCGGGTTTTTCGTTGAACCCTGGAATTTGCGCATCTTCCTTCTCCGTAACACCAGGTCTAAAAGGACGCAAAACAAAACCTCGCAGAATGACAGCATCTTTGGGTTAAACGAGGATAAATTACGGGTTGTATTTTTTTGCGCGACTATCTTTAGCTAGCCTCCAGTCTTGAACAGTCATTCTCACGAAAGCGCTGACGCCCTTGTTGCGCGCGATCCTCCCCCTAAAATATCCGGGATACCGCGTCGCGCGCCCGGCCGGCGCAGAGCAAACTGGGGAGGAAGCGATGCAAGAGGCTCTCGTCGTTCGTCGCGAAACACATCTTTCCGCGCCGCCTGCGGCAGTGTTCGCCCTGTTGACGGATCCGGAAAAGATCCTCCGCTGGATGGGAACGGAGGCGGAGATCGAGCCGCAACCGGGGGGACTCTATCTCGTCAACGTGACCGGTGCACGTTTCGCTCGCGGCTCTTTTCGCGAAGTCGTGCCGGTCCACCGTCTGGCCTACAGTTTCGGCTGGGATGGCAGCGAGGTGGTGCCGCCGGGCTCGAGCCTCGTCGAGATCGATCTGATCGAACAGCCGGATGGAACGCTCCTGCGCCTGACTCATACCGGGTTGCCGAATGCCGAGCAATGCGCCGGCCATGCCGAGGGCTGGGCTCACTACCTTGGCCGGCTGAGCACCGTGGCGGCCGGACACGACCCCGGCCCTGATCCCTTCCATGGCAGGAAGTGACCGATCCTCTCAATTGAAGAAGAAGTGGGCCGGCTGACCGTTGTGGCCATGCGGCTGACATCAGACGGCCGGTATGGCATGATCGGACATGGATTTACCCGCCCATCTCGCCTGGCTGATCGATGAGGCCAGCGCCTCGCCCAGCCCCGAACAATTCATAGCCGAGCTTGGCCGCCAGTTGCTCGCCGCCGGCCTGCCGCTTGCAGGCGGCGGCCTCACCCTCGCCGTTCCGCACCCGATCATTGCGCACCGCACCTGGTTATGGCGGGTGCAGACCGGCGCCGTCATCGAAGCGCTTGATTTTGGCGGCAGCCCGACCAACAAGGCTGCCGGTGACTGGCTCGCCGGGCTTGGGCCGACATACGAAGGAAGGATCGGTCAGGGCTCCGACGGTCCGATATTGGGCTGGGCCGGATCGCGTGCGTTTGATCGCAGCGAGGAGGATCACTTGCGGCAGGTCGCGCGCTTTGCCGCGGCCCCCTTGGCTGCATTGGCCGCACGAACGGCGCTGACAACGCTGCTTGAGGCCTATCTCGGCCGACGCAGTGCCGCGCAGGTGCAGGCCGGGGCGCTCGGCCGCAGCAGCGGTGAAACCATTCGCGCCGCTTTGCTCTGCGCCGATCTGCGCGATTTCACGGCGCTCTCTGAAGCGACCGAGCCCTCCCTCATGATTGCCACCCTCGATGCCTGGTTCGACCGTGTGGCCGGCGCGGTACACGCTTTCGGGGGCGAAGTGCTGAAGTTCATCGGTGACGGTGTTCTGGCGATCTTTCCCGTAACCGGAACTCCCGGTGAGGCCTGCGATGCTAGCCTGCGCGCCGTTGCCGCCGCCCGTGCGGGCATGGCCCATCTCGACACGGCACGACAGGCACAGGGCCTGCAGCCGCTGCCCTTCGGCATGGCGCTGCATTTTGGCGAAATGCTCTGGGGCAATATCGGTGCGGCAGACCGGCTGGACTTCACCGCCATCGGCCCCGCCGTCAACCTTGTCAGCCGGCTGGAGGGGCTATGCAAGACCCTTGGCTATCGTGTGCTGATATCAGGTGCGCTGGCCGCGCACACGACCATGCAGCTCGTTCCCCTCGGCGAACACCGCCTGCGCGGCATTGCCGATCCCTGCGCCGTCTTCACGCTGCCCACGGACTGAACGACGCGGATCGCGGCAAGCGTCGGGGCAGTGACGCCAGTCGACCTGCCCCGACATGCGTTTTCATTTGGCCGCAAGCAGATATCCCTCGTTCGGATCATCGAGCGCAGCGCCGTTGACCGTCACCGAGCATCGATCCGCATCCACCCTCGAAACGGAAACCTGATATTTCCCGCTCGGAAGATCGAGTTCAGCGGAGAAGCCGTCCCATCCGGCCGGCAGGACCGGCTTGACATGCAGGCGGCCATTCTCCGAGCGGATGCCGAGGATGCCCTCCACCGCCACCCGGTAGAGCCAGCCGGCCGAGCCGGTGTACCAGCTCCAGCCGCCGCGGCCCTTGAGAGCACCCTCGCCATAGATGTCGCCGGCAATCACATAGGGCTCGATGCGGTAGACGTCTGCCGACGATTTGTCGAGCGAATGGTTGATCGGATTCAACATCTCGAAAGCGCGCCAGGCGTCGTCGGCCCGGCCCATGCGGACAAGGGCGAGCACCGCCCAGGTAGCGGCATGGGTGTACTGGCCGCCATTTTCGCGAACGCCGGGCGGATAGGCCTTGATGACGCCGGGATCGTTGACCGGCTTGACGAAGGGCGGCGTCAAGAGGCGGATGAACCTGCCTTCCTCATCCACGAGCTTGTCGCGTACGGCCTTCATCGCCATCTTGCTGCGCTCCGGATTGCCCTCGCCCGACAATACGCTCCAGGACTGGGCGATCGAGTCGATCTTGTCCTCTTCGGACTGGCTGGAGCCGAGCGGAGCGCCGTTGTCATAATAACCGCGGCGATAATATTCACCGTCCCAGCCGGCCGTTTCGATCGCTTCCTTGAGCTTGCCAAGATGCGCCGTCCAGTGGCTGACACGTTTCACATCGCCTCGTGCCTCCGCGTAGGCGATGAAGCGGCGCAAGGCACCGGCCAGGAACCAGCCGAGCCAGACGCTCTCGCCGCGACCGGCCATGCCGACGCGATCCATCTTGTCGCACCAGTCACCGCTCATCATCAGCGGCAGGCCGTTGACGCCGGTCCGCTTGATTGCGAGATCAAGGCCGAGGGCGGCGTGCTCGTAAAGCGATGCGGTCTCCTCGGAGACACGCGGTTGCAGGAAGGCGTCGTACTGACCGGGGCTCAGCTGCGCGCCTTCGACGAAGGGCAACATCTCGTCCATGATGGCCGCGTCGCCTGTGGCGGTGCAATATTGATCGATCGCATAGGCAAGCCAGACCGGATCGTCGGAGATGTTGGTGCGAACGCCGGCGCCGCTGTCTGCCAGCCACCAGTGCTGGAAGTCGCCCTCCGGAAACTGACGCCGGCCGGTATTGAGGATCTGCCGGCGCGCGATATCGGGCGAATGCAGCAGGAAGGCCAGCGAATCCTGCAGCTGGTCGCGCAGGTTCCAGGCACCGCTCGACTGGTAGAAGGCCGTGCGGGCCATGATGCGGCAGCCATATGTCTGATAGGGCAGCCAGCTGTTGACCATGAAGTCGAGGCGCTGATCCGGTGTCGAAACGCGCGTCTTGCCGGTAAACTTCTTCCAGAAGTCGCGGGTCCGGTCGAGTATGTCCTCGAACGCGACCGAGCGGATGTCGGCAATCAGGGCCGCCGCGTCCTCCTGCGAGGCGGCGTCGCCCATATAGAAGCAGACTTCGCGCACCTCGCCGGGCTCGATCGTCAGATCGAAGGCCAGGGCGGCTGCAGGATCGCCGTCAAGATCCAAAGCGTTGGAGAGACGCGACCCTGCCGAAACGGTGCGCGGCTGCTGGATCGTCCCGTGCCGGCCGATGAATTCGCGACGGCTCGTCGAAACGCTCGACGGGGTTTCGCTTGCCGCGAATGCCGCGACACGCGTTCCAAAGCTCACGCTGAACGGGTTGCTCGCAAAGACTGCCCCACTTGCGCTGTCGAAGCTGGAGATGATGAAGGGTTTGCTCTTGGTCGGATGGTTGCCGAGGATCCATTCGGCATAACCATAGAGCCGCAGCTTGCGTGCCTCGCCCGCATCGTTGCGAATGCGCAGCCGTGTCAGCTTGACCGACTTTTCCATATGGAGGGTCTGCGTGACCTCCAGGGCGATCTCGTCCTGGACCGTCGAGAAGACCGAGTAACCAAGGCCGTGACGGGCCTCGAAGCGCGTGTCGGAGCGCTGCGCCAGCGAGGAATAGGGAACGATGACCGAACCGCGATCGAGATCCTTGAGGTAGAAAGCTTCACCCGGACGGTTGGTGACCATGTCGTTGGTCCAGGGCGTCAGCTGATGATCGCGCGAGTTCTGGCTCCAGGTAAAGGCCGCGCCTTCGGCCGAGACATGGAAGCCGAAACTGTCATTGGCCACGATATTGACCCAGGGGTGCGGCGTCTGCTCGCCACCGGAAAGGCGCACGACATATTCGCTGCCATCGGCCGCAAAGCCGCCATAGCCGTTCCAGAAGGCGAGATCGCTGCCGTCGGCCGATACGGGCTGAACGGGATCGCGCACCATTCTCGGCACGAGGGTGGAATCCCCCCACTGGCCAAGCAACGCCGGCGAACCGGTCACGGAACGAGCCTTCTGCAGCTGGTCGATGAGGCTGCCGTCCCGGCCTCGCAGCACGACGCGGGAGGCGGCGATGATGGCGTCATAGGCCTCCGGCGATGTCAGGTCCTTGCGCAGTACATAAATATTGCGCTGGATGCCGGCAATCTCGCTGGCATGACGCGCCGCGTCGCAAAGCTGGTCGATCGTGCGCTGCATTTCCGCAGCCGCCTCGCCGGTGCGCTCGTTGAAGATAACGAGATCGACCTCGACGCCGCGCGACTGCAGGAGCCCCTGAGCACGCAGCAGTTCCTTGACGAGATCCGTCCCGAGCTCGTCAGTGATGCGCAGCGTCATCAGCGGCGCATCACCGGACAAAGTCGCACCCCAGAGCACGGACTGGGACTTGAGACCCTCGCGAACCGCCTTGCTGTCGGCGCGCAGCGCCATGTCGGGATAGATGATGTAGCGCGCGAACCTCTGGTAGGCGGCGGCCTCCTTCGAGTTGACGCCGATCTGGCGCAGCTGGCTTTGTGTTCTCGTCCAGGCCTGCACGAGGCCCTGGGCAAAGCTTTCCGGCTGGCGATAATGCTCCAGCGCCGCTTCGAGTTCGGCACGTTCGGCCGCAGCGACGGTCCAGAAGGTCACGCTGACCTTCTGGCCGGCCGGGATGCGGAGCGTACGGCGCAGCGATACGCAGGCATCCATGGTGAAACCGTCGGTACCCGACAGCTGTACACCGGCATCGAAGGCGGCGGCTTCAGTCAGGGTGCGTCCGCGGCCGAGGAAACGCATGCGGTCCGTCTCGAATTGCGTCGGACCGTTTTCGCCCGACGTATCGACGATAAGCTGAGCAATGGCGACATCGGGATCGGTGAGGCCGCGCTTCTGGCGTTCGACGATAACAGCATCGCCGGAAGCGGCGATCTCGGTCTTCAGGAACATGCGCGCAAAGACCGGATGGCCCGTATCAACGATATCGAGTGTCGCGACCGGCTCCATATAGGAGGTCACTTCGATGACGCGATCTTCCGTGCCGGTATTGGTGATCGTGAGACGGCGGCCTTCCGCATCGTGATCGCTGGCGACAAAGACTTCCATCTCGCTCGTCAGTTCACCGACAGTCTTGATGAACTCGGCCTTGTCGTCGCTGAAGCTGACGCGGACATGTTCATTGGCGATCGAGCGCGGCTCTGCCGTCGCTGACCACCATTCGTTCGACGCCGTATCCCGCAGGAAGATGAAGGAACCCCAGCGATCTTCCGTCGGGTCGGCCCGCCACCGGTTGACAGAGAGGTTCTTCCAGCGGCTGTAGCCGGACCCCGTCGCCGTCAGCATGGTCGAATAGCGGCCGTTGGAGAGCAGCAGCAATTCTCGCTCGCGCGACGCCGGATCTTCAAGGCGGCGCACTTCCGGACGCATAAGATCGCCCTGGATGGTCGCAGGCGCATCGGTTTCATGCTTGGCGGCCATAACCGGAATGTCGCGCGGCGCCTTTTCCTGCAGCAGCAGTTCGGCCGCCTCGATGACGGGATCGGCGTGGAAGAGTTCGCGCAGCATGCCGTCGAAGACGACATTGGCGACGGCTGCGATCGACATGCCGTGATGGTGCGCATAGTAGTTATAGACCACGGCGCACTGCTTGCCTTCCGGCACGCGGTTCGGCGTGAAATCGACGGCATCGTGGAAGCCATACATGCCAAGCGCACCGACGGCCCGCAGCCTGTTGAGGTTTTCGAGCGCGGCGACCGGGTCGTACTGGCTCGCCAGCAGCGAGGCATAAGGGGCGATGACGGCATTCTGGCCAAGACCGCGCTTCAGACCGAGCGTCGGCACGCCGAAATTGCTGTACTGGTAGTTCATCTGGTGGTCGCGGGCATTGAAGGCCGCTTCCGAGATGCCCCAGGGGGTGCCGAGCTTGCGGGCATAGTTCATCTGCTCGAGAACGATCAGATTGTTGGTCTGGTTGAGAATACCGCCGCTGCGCTCCTGCATGACGAGCGGCGGCATGAGATATTCGAACATCGAGCCGGACCAGGAGACGAGCGCCCCGCGCGAGCCGACAGGCACGACGTGACGGCCGAGCTTGTACCAGTGCTCCGTCGGCAGGTCGCCCTTGGCAACGGAGAAAAGGCTGGTCAGGCGCGCTTCGGAGGCAAGCAGGTCGTAGCAGGCGGCATCGACTTCTTCCGTCTCCACCCGGAAGCCGATCGACAGCAGCCGGCGCTCGGGGCGATAGAGGAAGCTGAAATCCATGTCGAGCGCGGTTTCGCGGGCGCGGTTGCCGACGCGGGTCAGCCTTTCGCTGATGGCGTCCTCCTGTGAGGGGTCGAAGGCCTTGTCGGTCTGATGGAGCTCGCAGGTTGCCACGAGCTTTTCGGCCCAATAGACGACTTCGTCGCTCTGTGCCGTCTTCACCTCACGATCGAGGCTGCCGGCAAGTTCGCGAATTTCGCGCGCCTGCCCGGCAAATCGCTCGATCAGGCCGGAGGAGAATTCCTTCTCCCGCCTGCCGGTGGCGACCGCCGTTTCGAGATCGGCGATCCGGCCATCCAGCCGGTCGTGCAGGGACCGGATTGACTTGTCTTCTTCCCGAAGCTCATTCAGCACCTCGCGAAGAATGGCAGCGACATCGCCGATGCCATCGAGATCGGTGTGAATGTGTGCGAGAGGAGACTGCGCCCAGATACGGCAGGCCGAGGAAACGGCAATCAGATGGCCGGCGAAATTGCCGCTGTCGACCGATGACACATAGCGGCGACCGAGCGGCTTCAGCGTGTCGGTATGATACCAGTTGAAGAGGTGGCCGCGATATTTTTCGAGCCTGTCGACGGTTTCAATCGTCTGTTCGATGCGTTTGACCGCGTCTTCGAAGGAAATCCAGCCGAAACGGCGTGCCGAAATCACCGACAGCAGATAGACGCCGATATTGGTCGGCGAGGTGCGCATCGCGACGACGGCGTGCGGCGTCTGCTGGACGTTGTCCGGCGGCAGGTAATGCTGGCCGGGTACCACGAAGTGATCGAAATAACGCCAGGTGCGCCGTGCAATCTTGCGAAGCTCGCTGCGCACGTTATCGGGCACGTCGAGCCGGTCTTCTGTTTCCGCCGTCTGGCTGACCGTCCAGGCGATGGCCGGCGAAAGGATCCAGAGAATGACGAAGGGAAGGCCGACCATCCAGGCGCTGTCGCCGGACGAAATCGTAAAGAGCAGCGCCAGGACGGCCAGCACCGGTGCCCGCCACATGACCTTGTAGTGACCGACAATGGTCGTCTGCGCCATAGCCTGGGCGCTTGCGGCCGTGCGCCATTGCAGCATCAGCTTGCGGCTGACGAAGAGGCGGTAGAGCGAGCGGATGATAGCATCGGCCATGACGCAGGCAATGTCGGCGATGAAGACGATGCGCATCGCCACCTGGGCGTTGGCATTCTCGATGTCTTTCCAGACGGTATGGAGGTGCGCCTGCAGGATGATGTCGCTGGTGCGCGGGATGATACCGTTGATCAGCGACAGGGTCGGCGCGACAAACAGGGAGAAGATCAGCAGGATCTGCCAGATGAGCGCGCCGAGCGGGTCCATCCAGTACCAGCCGAGAACGGATGCCAGGAACCAGGCGATCGGGGTCAGCGAGCGACGCAGGTTGTCGAACATCTTCCAGCAGCCGAGCGCGGTCACACCGCGACGGTCGTCGAAGATGTAAGGCAGAAGCTGCCAGTCGCCGCGTGCCCAGCGATGCTGGCGCGAGACTTCCACTTCGTAGCGAATTGGAAAATCCTCGACCAGCTCGCAGTCCGTCACCAGCGCGCAACGCGCCATCGAACCTTCGAGCAGGTCGTGGCTGAGAACCGAGTTCTCCTTGATCCGTCCCTTCAGCGAAGCTTCGAAAGCGTCGACATGGTAGAGACCCTTGCCGGTGAAGGTGCCTTCGCCGGTAATGTCCTGATAGACGTCGGAAACGGCAAAGACGTAAGGATCAAGGCCGCGGTTGACCGAGAAGACGCGCTGGAAGGTAGAGGCGTCCTTGCCTGTCGTGAGCGACGGCGTCACACGCGGCTGCAGCACGCCATAGCCGTCAACCACGCGCTGTTTCTTCTCGTCGAAGACCGGCCGGTTGATCGGATGATGCAGCTTGCCGACAAGTTTCGTCACGGTGTCGCGGACGACACGCGTGTCGCTGTCGAGCGTCATCACATATTTGACGTCCTGCGGTACGACATCGGCGCCGGGCAGAAAGCTCGTGTTCGGCTCGCCGCGCAAAAGCATGTTGAGTTCATGCAGCTTGCCGCGCTTGCGTTCCCAGCCCATCCAGGCGCCTTCGGCGGGATTGTACTGGCGGCGGCGATGCAGGAGATAAAAGCGCTGCTTGCCGTTTTCGGCATAACGCGCCTCCAGGTTGGCGATCTTGCTCAGCGCATAATCGAGCACTTCGAGATCGCGGGCGTTCTGCTCCTCCTGTGCGTCCGGCCAGTCGCTCAGCAGCGCATAGTAGATTTCACCGCGCGCGTTGGCGAGATAATGGACCTCGAGATTGCGAACGAGCTCATCGACATGTTCCCGCTTGCCGATCAGGCAGGGGATGGTGACGAGCGTGCGGGCTTCGGCCGGCAGCCCCTTCTTGAATTCGTAGCCGACAAGGCGATCCGGCGTGATGAAGAAGGTGGCGAAGAAGTTGAAGAGGCCGGTCGCTCCCTCGGAGGCGGGAAGCGCGAACATCGCCAACAGCACGACCGTCGCAAAAAGCGGCATGCCGGCATCGACAAAAATCGCATCGGTGATGACCAGCGCCAGCAGCGTCAGGAGCAGCACCGGCACGGCGATTGCCAGCCAGTTCAACTTGCGGATGACGCGCATGAACCGCAGGCCGAGCGGCGGCCGGAAGCCGATCTCCCTTTCGAGCGCCGGGCGCCCGTTGCCGACGAAATAATAGCCGACATTGCCGGCGGCGGACGACGGATCCTGACGGCCCGCCTTCGCACCGTCGGCCAGACGGACGGCCGCTTCGGCTATATCCATTTCCGTCTTGTCGGAGCGCTTGGCAAGCTTCTCGATCTGGCGGCGATAGCTGTTGCGGGAACCGGAATCGAGTTCGGCATAATCCGTCTGCTGCCAGAGCAGCTTGTCGATCGTACTGACTTCTTCGACCCATTCGGACCAGTCGGTATCGTTGATCTCGCGCAGGCTCTTGATGATGCTGCCCATCAGCGCATTGGCTGCGCCGAGGCGGACCTGTTCGGCCGACATGACGGCCTCGGCGTCCGTTCCCTTCGCCGCAAGCCTGGTCTCAAGCCAGGTCAGTGCGGCTTCGGTCGGCTCAAGCGCGTTGCGCAGCCGGTAATGAAGCTGGGTGACGAAAGTCGTGTCGTCGAGATTGGCGGAAAGCGTTTCGAGGTAGCCTGCGGCCCCGGCATCGCCGAGCGCGATCGCCTGTGTGGCGGCCGCATTGGCGCTCGAGCGCATTTCACGGCTCTTGTCGATGCGGGTCGCGACATGGCGAAGATTGTCGATCAGCACGTAGCGAACGAGCGAAGGCAGCGCCCAGAGTTCGCCGATGCGCAGCGTCTCCCTGTCCTGAAAGCCTTCGGTAACAGCCGCCATGCCGGCATTGCTGATATTGCTGTGCGCATGCGCCATATAGAGCCAGGCAAGCGCCAGCGTGCGCGGCACTTCGGTCCCGTCGAGCGTGATCTTGCGCAATTCCCGATAGAATTTCTTCGGGAAATCGCGGCGTACTTCCTGGATCGCTTCCTCGACGATATAGTGGTTATCGAGCAGCCATTCGGCAGCCGGCGTGATGCTCTCGCCCGCATCGACATCCGCTGCAGCCGCGCGATAGACCCTCAGGATCTCCGCCTCGTTTTCCCGATGCCGCTGGAAGAAATCGAATCCCTTGAAATTTGCCACGTCCAGCGCGCGGCTCTCTGCAAACTCCGCGGCCTTGACCCTCAACTGCTCATTCGACAGCAGGGGCGCGCGGATGCCGAAATCGGGATCTGCGGCGGTTGCCTGAACATGCGCGCTCGAAGCGCCCGTAATCTTTTGAGAGGACATAGCGTTTTCTCTTCTACTGGGTTCGTGTCCGGCCAATGCATTCTTGCGGAACTGGATGCGAGAAGGGGCACGAGCGTTTCGAATTGGGCATCTTCATTGCTTTTTTAGCGGGAGTTTACATTCAAACTTGGATTGTTCGAAATGGCGGATAGTGGTCAATAGCGGCGGCAAAATGAACGGGCGATTAATCGGGCCGCCAGCCAGGAAAAATGGACCCCCGGCCTCATGCGGCCACCCTGGCGACGCCACGCGAAACGCAATCGACCGGCCGGAGCCACCACGGCTCCGGCCGGTCGAATTTTTGTTACGGCAGTGAGTTTTAGCCGCTCAGTCGCGGGCGGTTTCAGGCCGCCAGCAACTCATCCGTCGGGCCGAAGAATTCATAGTGGATGCGATCGCTGGAAACGCCAAGCGCCCGCAGATCACCGACAACCGACCGCAGGAAGGGCTTGGGGCCGCAAATATAGAAATTTGCCGTTTTGATCGGTGTGTTCGCCTCCAGCCACCTTCCGGTGATGAAGCCGTCCTCGTCATGCGAAAGGCCCGCCACGTCCCTGTCTGACGGATCGCTGTAGAAGGTGCTGACGGCGACGCGGCCATGGCGTTGGGCAAGGGAGCGGACATGCCTGTCCATCGCGTGCGTCGAGCTATTGAGCGCACCGTGAACGAAATGCGCTTCGACGTCAGGATAGTCGGCCGCGATCGCTTCCAGCATGCTGACCATGGGTGTCAGACCGACACCACCGGACAGCAGGATTACTTCGCTGTTCGGTTCCTCGGGCAGGAAGAAGTCTCCGGCAGGCGGAGTGACCCTCAAGATCGTCCCCACCTCGACGTGATCATGCAGGTAGCGCGACGCGCCCTTGCCGTTTTCCTCCCGCTTGACCGATATGCGGTAGAAGTCCTGGTTCGGGCCGGACGAGATGGAGTAATTCCGCTTCATCCTGATGCCGTCGGGAAGACTGAAGTCGAAGGTCAGATATTGGCCGGCGCGATGCAGGGCCACGGCTTGTCCGTCAACGGGGCGCAGGACGAAGGAAGTAACGACATCGCTTTCCTTGATTTTTTCGGCCACCCTGAATTCGCGCCAGCCATTCCAGCCGCCGGCCCGCTTTTCAAGCTCTGCCCGTATCTGTTCCTCTCTTTCGATCAGGGTATCGGCCAGAAACCAATAGGCTTCTCCCCAGGCGTCCATCAGCTCCTCGGATGCCGCTTCGCCCAGGACTTCACGGATTGCTGCCAGCAACGATTTGGCGACATAGGGATAATGTTCCGACAGGATATGAAAACCGATGTGCTTGTGCGCGATCCGTTCGATGACGGGAACGAGGGGCGCGAGGTTGTCGATATTCTGGGCATAACCGACAATCGCTGCCGCCAGCGCGTGAACCTGAGAGCCGTTCTCGCCGTGGTTGGCCTGATTGAAGAGTGCCTTGATATGCTCGTCTTTAAACAGCAGCCCATACATGGTCTTGGTAATATCGCTCGCATGCGCGGCGACCGCCGGAGCACTCTGCTTCACCAGTTCAATGGTGCGTGCCGAAAGCGGATTAGGCATGTTCTTTCCTTTCACTACTATCAACATGGAGGGGATCGCGATCGAAGAATTCGATCTGAAACTGTACCGGGCCGTGAAGCTCGAGATGATGCTTCACCTCAGGCAGGATCCGGCCGATACAATCGGGGTTTAAGGGGCTCACGGTCTGCCCTGTCACCAGACGCATGCTGCCCGTCAGGACGCGGATGAGCGCCCAGGCACCGGGTTTGACCCGGTGGCTTTCGAGAAGGGCCGCTGGCACGGTCGCTTCGTCGAAGATCTTTGTCGTCCTGTACGGCTTCGGCACCGGCGCAGGCTTTTCAGCCCGCAGCTCGAGCATCTCTCCGGTCAGTGCCAGGTTCAGCCGCGAGGCAATCCGCCCCGCCTTGACCTGCATCTCCTGCGCGACCTTGAGCGGCAGCATCTCGTTCGTCGTCTCACGCCAGATCGCAAGCCAACGCTCGAACATTGCCGGCTCTATCCTGTCAGCGTGGATCAGGTGCATGGCAACGGGATTGCCCTTGTATTTGCCCGATGTCAGCATCAGCGATGACCAGAATTCGGTCAGTCGCTGCAAATGCTCCGGCCAATCGGAGACCACGGCGAAAACCGGGCCGAGCATCGGATCGCGCCGAACCCTCTCGTAAAATCGCTCCAGCAGGGGGAGGATCTGTTCCTCTTCCAACCTCGTCGCATCCATCGCATCGCTCCATAATCATGCATCTGGGATGCATGTATACGTAGCCAGAAAAAGATGCTATCGAAATGCATGATTTCTCTTTGGGCGTTTTGACGCAGGTGCCATGAAGCTTACACGGTACACCGACTATGCGATCCGCGTGATGATTTACCTCGGCTCACACGAGGGAGAAATCCGCTCGATCAAGGAGGTCGCCGACGCCTACGCCATCTCCCAGAACCATCTGATGAAGGTGGTTCAGGATCTGGCGAAAGCCGGTTTCGTGGAATCGATCCGGGGCAGGCACGGCGGCATTCGGCTTGGCCGCCCGGCCGCCGCTACCAACCTCGGCAAACTGCTGCGGCATACGGAAGGCCTCGACGACATTCTCGAATGCTCCTCCTGTGCCATCAGGGGCGGCTGCGGCATGCCGCCTATCCTGCGAGAGGCGACCGAGGCTTTTGTCGGCGTCTTCGATCGCTACAGCGTCGCCGATATCATAGAACGGAAAGACGTGCTGAAGGCGTTCTTTGCCGCCGCATGACTGACGGCCGTCCGCCCCCTGCCCTTCAGGTACTTCCGCGCATTTCGACATGCGGTTCGATCAGCAGGTGGCGGGCCTCCTCGCGACCATCGATCCTGCCGAGCAGCACCTCGGCTGCGGTTCTGCCCAGGCCGGCGGCGTTCTGGTCCACGCTCGTCAGGCCGACGAGCGGTATGGCCGCCATGGGCGAATTGTCGTAGCCGATAATCGCAAGATCTTCCGGCACCCGCACGCCGCTCATGCGCGCAGCATTGATGAGCGGAACGGCATCGAGATCCGACCAGACGAAGACAGCGCGGGGGCGATCCTTCAAAGCCAGGAAATCATTGATTGCGGGCCTGCGATCCACGCCGACGGGCGGCAGGCGGATGATGCGGCCCTCCAGACCGGCGGCCTTCGTGGCCGCCAGATAACCCTTCTCGCGCTGGAGCGCGACGACGGTCTGCGGTGAATCGCCAAGCTCATAACCGAGCATCGCGATGGACTCGTAACCGGATCGCAATGCCGCCTCCACCGCCAGAGCAGCTCCCCTGCGGTCATCGGAATTGACCGTGTCGTAGGTCTGAGCGTGCGGTTCGTGATGGGCAATGACGACGATCGGGATCTGACGCGCGTAACGCTCCAGCACCCTGCCCGATATTCTGGGAGCGATGATCAGCACACCGTCCATGCGATTATCAATCATCGATTCGATCATCGACGCCTCGATCGGGCTCGTGGAACGGCCGATGCCGATCAGCGCCTTGAAGCCGCTCTCCGCCAGCGTGGCGTTCGCCTCCTCGATGACGCCGGCCAGGAACGGGTTCGACAATTCGATGACGAGGACGCCGACCGTCTGCGTGCGGCCGCGCATGGCGCGCGCGGCCACGGAAGGCCGGTAATTCAGCTTCTCGATCGAGGTCTCGACCTTCGTTCGCAAGACGTCGCTGACGCCGTAGGCATTGCGCAGAACCTTCGATACCGCAGCGACGGAGACGCCGGCATCCTGAGCCACGTCACGGATCGTGATCCTGTCTCTCGTCGCGTTAACGGCCTGATTTTTCATTCCAAATTGCCTCACTCTCACGTGTCCCGAAAATTATAGGCACAAAAGCTCTTGCGCGGCAATCGATAGTGTAGAATGATATACATAGAACGATACACACGAGCAATCGCCGGAGGAATTGGCGGTTGGGGAGGTTCTGAATGAAGACTGTTTCGGCCCAGGGCATCACTGGGGAGGACGGCCTTGCCGGTTCTGCTTTCCAGTTTACAGCGTCGATGATCGGCCCGTCCTGCGACGGCGGCCAGGCAACACCAGGCACGTTCGTTTCGCGGGAGTTCACGCTGGAGGCCTTTCCCGCCGAAGCAACGCTGCGTATCTCGGCCCTCGGCCTCTATCGTGCCTTCCTCAACGGAAAGCGCGTGGGCAACGATCTTCTGACACCCGGCTGGACCTGCTACGACGACCGGATCGCCTATCAGACCTACGATGTCGCAAAGCTCCTGCAACCCGGCAGCAACCGCATCGAGATCTGGCTGGGTGACGGCTGGTATCGCAGCCAGCTTATGTGGGCCGCCAATCCGATCGTCAATTGCTGGGGCGAGCGGACGGCGGCCATCGCCGAATTGCACGCCGGCGGCGAGCTGCTTCTGAAGACGGACGGCAGCTGGAAAAGCGGCTTCACTCCCGTCCTGCGCAACGGCATCTATTATGGCGAGGACTATGACGCCCGCATCCGCCCGCAGGACAGCCACGGTATCGATGTGCTCCCGTTCGACAAGGCTCTGCTGGTTCCGCACGAGACCGGCGCGGTCAAGGAACTGGACGCTCTCTCGCCGACCGACAGCTGGACCGAGGCGGATGGCCGAACCGTCTATGATTTTGGGCAGAATGCCGGCGCCTATATAAGGCTGCGCCTCAAGGGCGCTGCCGGCGCGCAGGTGCGCGTCGAGCATTCCGAAGTGCTCGGCCCCGAGCGCTTCTTCGACAACCGCAACTATCGCAGCGCGCGCGCCGAACTGATCTATACGCTTTCGGGGCAAGGCGAAGAGGAATACGCGCCGCTCTTCACCTTCATGGGTTTCCGCTTTGCGCGCGTTACCATTACCGGACAGGCCGAGCTTGTCGCGATTGCCATGGTGCCGGTTACTTCGGTGCCGACACGCGCCGGCGGCTTCACGTCGGGCATCGCCGCCGTCAACCGGCTTGTCGACAACACGATCTGGTCGCAACGCTCCAATTTCATCGAAGTGCCGACCGATTGCCCGCAACGCGACGAACGCCTCGGCTGGACGGGCGATGCTCAGGTATTCGCCGGTACGGCCTGCTGGCTCGCAGACAGCCACACCTTCCTCAGGAAATATCTCCGCGACGTGATCCACGACCAGCGTGCCAATGGCGCGGTCTCGCATTTCTCGCCGGACCCGACGCGACTGCACCCGATCGACGGCCGCGGCGAGTGGGCAGGATCGACCGGCTGGGGCGACGCAATCGTCATCATTCCCTGGCAGCTCTACCTGCATTACGGCGACAGCGCGGCGCTGGAGGAGTGCTTTCCCGCGATGCTTCGCTGGCTCGACTATCTCTGGGGCATCTCGAACGGACCGATCATCCGCCCGCCCGCTCTCTGGGGCGCGCACGGCTTCACCTTCGGCGACTGGCTGCAGCCGGTCGGAGACAACAGAAAGCCGCGCCCGACCGTGGCAGACGATTGCGCAGCCACCCTCTATCACTTTATCTCGACGCAGCTCACGGCAAAGATTGCCCGCATCCTCGGCGAAACCGTTGAAGCCGCGCGGCTCGAAAAACGTGCGGAAGAGATCAGGGCGGCGTTCAAGCACGAATTCTTTTCACCCTCCGGCCGTATTGCCCATAACGACCAGACTTCATGGTCTCTCGCATTCCTCTACGGCCTTGTTCCGCCCGAATACGAAGAGGCCGCTCGGGGTTATTTCCGTCGGGTGGCGGAGGAGACCGAGGGCGTCATCGGCACGGGTTTCATCGGCACCCCTGCCCTGCTGCCAGCCCTGACCCGGCTCGGCATGCTGGACCTTGCCGAGAAGATGTTCCTCAACCGGAAGGTCCCCGGCTGGCTCTATCAGGTCGAACGCGGAGCGACATCGATATGGGAACGATGGGATGCGCTTGCCGAAGACGGGACGATCTACGATCCCGACATGAACAGCTATAATCATTATGCCTACGGCGCCGTGTGCCAGTGGCTCTTTGAGGACGTTGCGGGCATCAAGCCGCGGGAAGACAAGCCCGGTTTCGAGGAAGTGAGCTTCGATCCCGCGATCCTGCCCGCGCTCTCGCCGGTTTCGGCCTGGCACGACACGCGTTTTGGCCGCATCGAAGCGGGATGGACCCTGGAGGAGGGAACCGTCACATGCCGCCTTGTGCTGCCGCAGGGCGTAACGGCGCGCCTGCAGGCCAGGGGCGATCGCAAGTCGCTGAAGGCAGACGGCATTCCGGTCGAGCAAGGTGAGGAGACGAAGCTCGAAGCAGGAGAACACACGATTACGTTTTCCATCTGATGCGGCGCTCGCGGGTCTTTGATCCGCGAACAGCCAGCCCAACGCATTCCGGTCTTCAAGAGGAGGAAGTGACTATGCGAATGACGAAGTGCAGCATCCTTGCAGCCAGCATCATGGCTCTTGCCGCTGGAGTGGCACATGCGGATGTGACCCTCAGCGTCCTGATCGATACCAATCCGGAGACGATTGCCTCGTTCGATGCGGTTTCCAAAGCCTACATGGAAAAGCATCCGGACGTTACGTTCGATGTCGAGCAGCGCGCCGGTGGGTCCGAGGGTGACAATATCGTCAAGACCCGGCTCGCCACCGGCGAAATGGCCGATATCTTCCTGTATAACGGCGGCTCCCTCTTCCAGGCTTTGAAGCCGCAGGAAACGATCGCAGATCTTTCCGATCTTCCGTCGGAAGCCGGCATTCTCGACAGTTTCAAAAAGGTCGTCACCAGCCCGGACGGCCATGTCCGCGGCCTTCCTTTCGGTCCCGCCATGGGCGGCGGCATCTTCTACAACAGAAAGATCTACGCCGATCTCGGGCTCACACCGCCGAAGACCTGGGCGGAGTTCATGAGCAACAACGAGAAGATCAAGGCGGCCGGCAAGGTGGCCGTGGCGCAGACCTATGGCACGACCTGGACTTCGCAGCTCTTCGTGCTTGCCGACTTCTATAACGTTCAAGCCGAGGTTCCGAACTTCGCGAGCGACTATACCGCCAACAAGATCAAATATGCCAATACGCCTGCTGCGCTACGCGGCTTCGAACATCTTGAAGAGGTAGCGAAAGGCGGTTTCCTCAACGCGGACTTCGGCGCGGCGACCTTTGACGACGGCATGCGGATGGTGGCCACCGGCGAGGCCGCGCACTATCCGAACCTCACCTTCGGCATCGGCAACGTTCAGCAGAACTTTCCGGACAAGCTGAAAGATCTGGGCTTCTTCGCCCAACCCGGCGTGGATGCCGCCAAGAACGGCCTGACGGTCTGGATGCCCTCCGCACTCTATGCTTCCGCAAAGTCCGAAAACCTCGAAGAGGCCAAGAAATTCCTTGATTTCGTCGGCTCCAAGGAAGCCTGCGATCTGATGGCGAAGGCCGTCCCGTCAGGTCCCTATCTCGTCAAGGGATGCGAACTTCCGAAGGATGTTCCGCCGGTTGTTTCCGACATGCTGCCCTATTTCAATACCGACGGGCATAACGGTCCCGCCCTCGAATTCCTCTCGCCCGTCAAGGGACCGGCGCTCGAGCAGATCACGGTCGAGGTCGGGACCGGCATCCGTTCGGCCAAGGATGCCGCCGCCCTCTACGATCAGGATGTCGAGAAGCAGGCCAAGCAGCTCGGCCTGCCGAACTGGTAACCTTCCAGCCGATCCCCCATCCAGGCCGCAGCCTGGATGGGGGACGCTTCACGGTGTCCGTATGAGAACACGCAAGTCACCCTATCCCTACTGGTTCGTCCTGCCGGCGGCGGTGATATTCACCGTCCTCTTCCTGGCGCCGACGGTCGCCTCCTTCTGGTTCAGCCTCACGCGCTGGGACCTGTTCACCACCCAGTTCATCGGCCTGGAAAACTACCGGCAGTTCTTCCGCGAACCCTTTCTCATCCAGGGACTGGTGAATACGATCATCTATGCCGTCCTGACCTCGGGCACGAAAACCGTCCTCGGCCTGCTGCTCGCCGTATTGCTGACCTCGGGCCTCTGGGGCCAGGGCCTGTTGCGCACCGTGATCTTCTTTCCGGTTCTCGTCTCGACGATCGGCGTCGGCATCACCTTTTCGGTGCTCATGCATCCGACACGCGGATTGATCAACGTGGCGCTCGCCGCCATCGGCATTCACGGCCCCGGCTGGCTGACCGACCCGGCGCTTGCACTTTATTCCATCGTTTTCGTCGATCTCTGGAAGGGCATCGGCCTTGCGACCGTGATCTATATCGCCGGCCTCGCATCAATCAGCCCTGACTATTACGAGGCCGCCCGCATTGACGGCGCGACCCGCACGCAGATGTTCTTCCGTGTCACGGTCCCGCTGGTCAGGCCCGCGACGGTGACGGTCGTCACACTCTCGCTGATCGGGGGGCTTAGAAGCTTCGACCTGATCTGGGCAATGACGCGCGGCGGCCCAGGCTTTTCGTCGGACGTGCTCGCAAGCGTCATCTACAAGCAGTATCAGGCGGGTTTCTACGGCCTGTCGACAGCCGGCAACGTGATCCTTTTCCTGCTGATCGGCCTCATCGTTCTGCCGTTGACGGCCTGGTTCAACCGCAAGGAGGTGGACCTATGAGCCGCCGCCAGTTCTACACCGGGATTGCGGCACTGGCCGCCTGCGGCGTGATTTTCGTCATGCCTTTCCTCTTCATCGTCATTACCGCCGCCAAGACGAAACAGGATGCGGCCGCGCTGAAATTCAGCTGGCCGGTCGAATGGCAGCTCTGGCAGAATTTCATGGAGGTTGTGCAGACCCGCAACTACATGCTGCTGCTCGCCTATTTCAATTCGACCGTCATCACGGTAGCCGCAGTCACCCTCCTGGTGCTGTTCGGCGCCATGGTCGGCTATGTGCTGCAACGCCGCCCGTCGCGCTGGAACACACTCATCTACGGCTGCGTGCTCGCCGGCCTGATGATCCCGCCGGCCGTGGTGCCGACCATCTGGGTGCTGCAAGTGCTCGGCCTCTTCAAGAGCCTGTCCGGAATGGTGCTGATCCAGGTCGCCTATGGCCTCGGCTTCACTGTTCTGCTGTTTCGCAGCTTCATCGCAACCATTCCGCGGGATCTCGACGAGGCCGCCATCATCGACGGCGCAAAGCCGTTCCAGATCTTCTTTCGCGTCATCCTGCCGCTTCTGAAGCCTGTCACCGTCACTGTCATCGTCGTCCAGTCGATTGCCATCTTCAACGATTTCACCAACCCGCTCTACTATCTGCCGGGCCGGGAAAACGTCACGGTGCAGCTGACGCTCTACAATTTTCAGGGCCAGTTCCAGACCCAGTTCAACCTGCTGTTCATGAACATTCTTCTGGTGACTATTCCGCCCCTGATCGTCTTCATCTTCTTCAACCGGCAGATCGTTGCAGGCATGACCGCCGGTGCAGTCAAGGGATAGGCCATGACATCAGTTGTTCTCGAGAGTGTCCGCAAGAGCTTTGGCAGCCTGGAGGTCATGAAGGGTATCGACCTCACCGTCGAGCCGGGCGAGTTCTGCGTCTTCGTCGGCCCGTCCGGCTGCGGGAAATCGACCCTGCTGCGCATCATCTCCGGATTGGAGACGACGACATCCGGGCAGGTTTTCATCGACGGCAAGGACGTCACCGATGCAGAGCCCTCCGAGCGCGGCATCGCCATGGTTTTCCAGTCCTATGCGCTTTATCCGCATCTCACCGTCGCAGAAAACATCGGCTTCGGCCTGTCGCTTGCCAGACGCCCCAAGGCCGAAATCACCGAGAGGGTGAAGCAGACCGCCGATATCCTGCAGCTTTCGCACCTGCTAGACCGCAAGCCGAAGGCACTGTCGGGCGGCCAGCGCCAGCGCGTCGCAATCGGCCGGGCCATCATCCGCAACCCGAAAGTCTTCCTGTTCGACGAGCCGCTGTCGAACCTCGATGCGTCTCTGCGCTCGCAGATGCGCATCGAATTGACCGACCTTCATGCCAAGCTCGGCGCCACCATGATCTACGTCACCCACGACCAGGTGGAAGCGATGACGATGGCCGACAAGATCGTCGTTCTGAACGGCGGAGCAATCGAGCAGGTCGGCTCGCCGATGGCGCTTTACAACAATCCCGCCACCCCATTCGTCGCCGGCTTCATCGGTTCGCCGAAGATGAACCTGTTCGAGGGAGAGATTGCCGCGCGGGAAGGCTGCCGGATCTATGGCATCCGGCCCGAACATGTCACGCTCTCGTCGAGCGAAGGAAAATGGCAGGGCAAGATACGACATATCGAGCGGCTCGGCGCCGATACGGTAGTCTATCTCGACGCACCGGAATTGCAGACGCTCGTCGTTCGCACGGACGGCGATCGGCCGGTCAGGATCGGCGAAACGCAATTCGCCTCGCCGCTTGCGGGTAAGGAACACAGGTTCACCTGATCTCTATCGGACGATGCGAAAATCGCCTGGCACCTCGTCGAGAGTGGCCTCCTCCGCCTTCACGTCCGACACCGAAGAGCCGGCGGGTCCGCTCCAGAAACGCTCGAGCATGGAGCCGGTGGCGCTTTGAGAACCGACGATCAGGGCGCTGACCGAGCCGTCGGCTTCATTGCGCACCCAGCCCGTCAGGCCAAGCTGCAGCGCCTGGCCGCGGGTCCAGGCGCGATAGCCGACGCCCTGCACCCCACCGGTGATCCGCACACGAAAAGCATCCTGGGTTTCGGTCATCTGAATCCCTCTCCGACAACCAATGATGATGGTGCTGCCAGCGCTGATTGCAAGGGTCGTGTTGTACCGCCGGCCATGCCGGGCGTCGCCAGACGTTTTCATCGGCAGATTCGGAGCTGCCTCAACCCGTGGCGGAGATAGTGCCGATCACCGAGCGCATATCCCGCCGAAAGTCGGATGGCGACATGCCGGCAATGTTGCGGAAGGACTTGTTGAAGGCACTGATCGAGCCGAAGCCGCTATCCATCGCGATCTGGAGCACATTCGCCCCCTCGCCCATCAACTGCGCCTGGGCATGCGAAAGACGCAGCAGATTGATATATTTGCTGATCGTCATGCCCGTCGTCTTCTTGAACAGGTTCATCGCATATTTCGGATGAAGATCGACCGCGCGGGCGATTTCTGCCGTATCGATATCCTGCAGGAAGTTGCTCGCGATGAAATCGCACATGCGCGCGACACTGCGGGAAAGATGCGAATTGGGCTGTTCGAGCTCTTCGACGCTGGTGCCCGGCACCATGAGATATGACTCGAGCGCTATGCGTTCGATGCGCAGAAGCAATTCGTCGACGGCGTGCTGCGTCTTCCTGACATCATTGGATCTGGCGTAGTCATACCAGCGCGGGAAATTTGCCTCGTCGGCCGCATCGGTGGCCGATGTCAGCAGGATTTCTCCCTTCATCAGACGTGTGCCTATGGCCGGAGGCAGGCGCATCCTGAAGAAATAGACGAGCGGCAGGTGCGCGCCGGCATAAAGAGAATCATCCGAGGATTCGTCCATCTGATGCGGCTGCCCTCCCCAGAAAAGGCACATCTGGCCGGCCTTGAGCGTAATGTCATGGTCATTCATGCGGTAGTGAACGCTGCCGCGCATGATGTAATTGACCTCCACCTGCGCATGCCAGTGCGGCATCGCCATGACCGGAGGATGGGCATAGAACATCTGCAGCGCCATCGGCATGCCTTCAATCGTGCTGGCACCGGGCTGGTAAACAGGTTTGCCGACGACCTTACTTTCCGCCAATTCCATATTCCCTTTTTATGAGACAGCCGTTCCCTCCGCGCTAGATTAGCCATGTTCGCTCAGCGACGGCAATTGAAAAGGGAGGATTTTCATGCGCTCTAAACTCATCACCGCAACGACAGTGCTCGTGCTGCTTGCATCCGGATCCGCCTATGCGCAATCCGCTACGCTAACCGTCTGGAGCTGGAACGTCGCAGCTTCCGCTCTCAAATCAACGCTCGAAGGCTTCAACAAACAGTTCCCCGACATCAAGGTCGATGTCCAGGATCTCGGCAATCAGCAGGTCTTCGACAAGACGCTTGCCGCCTGCGCCGCCGGCGGCGACGGACTTCCCGATATCGTAACGATCGAGAATTTCGAGGCGGAAATCTTCTGGAGCCGCTTCCCGGATTGCTTCGCCAATCTGAAGGACCTTGGCTATACCGCCGACATGCAGGCCAAATTCCCCGATTTCAAGCGCACCGAACTTGAGATCGGCGACGTCGCCTATGCCATGCCCTGGGATTCCGGCCCGGTCGCCGTCTTCTATCGTCGCGACTACTATGAAAAGGCGGGCGTCGATCCGAAGTCGATCGCAACCTGGGACGATTTTATTGCCGCTGGCAAGAAGGTATCGGAAGCCAATCCCGGTGTCGTGATGGGCCAGGCCGATTTCAACGGCGACAGCGAATGGTTCCGCATGCTCGCCAATGAACAGGGCTGCGGCTACTTCTCGACCGACGGCCAATCGATCACCATCAACCAGCCTGCCTGCGTCCAGACGCTGGAGAAGGTCAAGGCGATGAAGGATGCCGGCACGCTGACGGCGGCAAACTGGGACGAGAAGATCTCCTCCAACACCGCCGGCAAGGTCGCAAGCCAGGTCTACGGCGGCTGGTACGAAGGCACGATCCGCTCCGGCTCGCCCGATCTGTCCGGCAAGTGGGGCGTTTATCCCATGCCCGGCATGACGGCAGACAGCCCGCATGCGGCCAATCTCGGCGGCTCTTCGCTTGCCATCAACGCCAATTCGCAAAACAAGGAAGCGGCCTTCAAATATCTGACCTATGCACTCACCACCAATGAGGGCCAGGTCACAATGCTGAAATCGTTCGGCCTCGTGCCGTCACTGCTGTCGGCCGTGCAGGATCCCTTCGTCAACGAGCCGCAGCCCTATTGGGACGGCCAGAAGATCTGGGCCGACATCCTCGCCACCCTGCCGAAGATCGTGCCGAGCCGCGGCACGGCCTTCCAGACGGATGCCGATGCCATCTACAAGACGACGCAGACGAAATACCTCGCCGGCGGTTATCCCGATGCGAAGGCGGCTCTCGACGATGCCGCCAACCAGATCGCCTCGGCAACCGGTCTTCCGATCGCACAGTGAATGACAGGCCGGGCGCCAAAGCGCCCGGCTTCGCTTGCCGCGGGAGGCGGCCGGCACATTCGTTTTGGTAAGGAGGTACCATGCCGATCAGAAACCGGAGCGCCTATGCGTTCCTTGCGCCCTATCTTCTGGTCTTCGCCGCCTTCTGGGTCTGGCCAATCATCAATTCGTTCCTGATCTCGTTCCAGAATACGCGCATCAATCCGTGGAAATTCAGCCTTCAGGCCAATTGGGGGCGCCTTTTTTCCGACCCTGCCTTCTACAACGCCGTCTATAACACGCTCATCATCCTGGTCATCCAGGTTCCCGTCATGATCGCCCTTGCGACCGTCATGGCGGTGCTGCTGAACTCGCCGCTTCTGAAAGCGCGCGCGCTGTTCCGCTTTGCCTTCTTCGCGCCTGTCGTCGTTGGCGAGGTTGCCTATGCCGCCGTCTTCCGGCTGATGTTCAATCTCGATTTCGGCATCGTCAACAAGCTGATCGGCGCAGCCGGCCTGGCACCCGTTTCCTGGTTCGACAATGCCAATGCCGCCATGGTCGTCATCATCATCGCCGTTACCTGGCGATGGGCGGGCTACAATGCCATCATCATCCTGGCAGGCCTGCAATCGATCCCTGAAGACGTCTATGAGGCAGCAACTCTCGACCGTGTCAGCAAGCTGCAACAGTTCTTCCACATCACCCTGCCGCTGCTGAAACCGATCATTCTCTTCTGTGTGGTTCTATCCGTCATCGGCACGATGCAGCTCTTTGCCGAGCCCTTCCTGATCACCAATCGCGGCGGACCGGGCGGCGGTACGGAGACACTTGGCCTGCTTCTCTATCGCCAGGGCTTTACATCCTTGAATTTCGGCTACGCCTCGGCAATCGCCTACACGATGGCAGCACTGGCGGTGGCAATCTCGCTTCTCAATCTCTGGGTCGGGAGGGAACCGAAATGAGATCCAAGTCGCAATCCCTTCTCGTCCGCCAGATCGCCCTGCACGCCTTCCTGCTGCCGCTTGCGATCATCTGGCTCTTTCCGCTCTGGATGATGTTCGTCTTCTCGACCATGCCCGACTACGGCATCTTCAGCCCGCAAATCGTTCTCTGGCCCTCGACCAACTTCATCGCGAATTTCCAGAACCTGCAGGCAGACACGAATTTCGTCGGTGCGATGGTGATCTCCATCGTCGTCGCCACCGTCTATACCATGCTGTCCGTGCTGCTGACCTCCATGGCCGGCTGGGCGCTCGCCCGCTATCGCTTCGTCGGCCGTTCCTTAGTCATCGCCATCATTCTCGGCACGATCACCCTGCCCTATTTCGTCGTCGTCATTCCGCAGTTCATCATGGTGGCGCGCGAGTTCAAGCTCGCCAATACCTGGGTTGCCCTCATCGTGCCGCCGCTTTTCAATTCGCTCGGCGTGCTCTTCATGCGCCAGTCCTTTTCCATGATGCCGAACGACCTTTTCGACGCAGCCCGCGTCGAGGGCGTCAAGGAATGGCAGATCTTCCTGCGCATTGCCTTGCCGCTCGCCCGGCCAACCATGGCGGCGCTGGCGATCATCCTCTTCCTCGCCTCCTGGAACAATTACCTCTGGCCGCTGCTGATCAATTCCAAGCCCGGCATGATGACCGCCCCGGTAGCGCTTGGCGTGCTGATCGGCCTCACCAAGGTATCCTGGGGCGGCATCATGGCCGGGGCGGTGCTTCTGACCGCACCGATCCTCGTCGTCTTCGTGGCCCTGCAGCGTCACTTCATCGCCGGCATTGCGGCCGGCGCAATCAAATAATCGGGGAGCCCATGGCAGAGCTTTCACTCAACAATATCGTCAAACGCTACGGCGCATTCGAGATCATCCACGGCGCCAATCTGGACGTGAAGGACGGCGAGTTTGTCGTCTTCGTCGGCCCTTCCGGCTGCGGCAAGTCCACGCTTCTGCGCATGATCGCCGGCCTCGAGGATATTACCGGCGGCGAATTGAAGATCGGCGGCCGCGTCGTCAACGATGTCGAGCCGGCCGATCGCGGCATCGCCATGGTCTTTCAGTCCTATGCGCTCTACCCGCATCTGACGGTGGAGGAGAACCTGAGTTTCGGCCTGCGCATGAACGGCAATCCGAAGGCCGATACCGAACGGCGCGTGCGCCATGTCGCCGAGATCCTGCAGATCACCGAATTGATGAAACGCCGCCCGAAACAGCTGTCCGGCGGCCAGCGCCAGCGTGTCGCGATCGGCCGGGCCATCGTGCGCGAACCGCAGGTCTTCCTGTTCGACGAGCCGTTGTCGAACCTCGACGCGGAATTGCGCGTGCAGATGCGCGTCGAGATTTCCCGGCTGCACAAGCAGCTTGGTACGACGATGATCTATGTCACCCACGACCAGACAGAAGCGATGACGCTTGCCGACAAGATCGTCGTCCTGCGGGCCGGCAATATCGAACAGATCGGCGCGCCGCTCGACCTTTACGACGATCCGGCCAACCAGTTCGTCGCCGGTTTCGTCGGTTCGCCGAAGATGAATTTCCTGAAGGCCGAAGTGACAGATGTGCAGGCTGGCAAGACAACGGTCGTGCTGGCCAGCGACAAGACGGTGCGCCTTCAGCTGCCGCTTTCCGATCCGTCTGTCACATCGGGCATGGCTGTGACGCTCGGCATCCGACCCGAACATTTCGGTGAACCCGGCGAAGGCGAAGCCGACCTGGAGGTCGCCGTCGACGTTGCCGAACACCTCGGCAATACCAGTTACATCTATGCCAATCTCGGCGGCGACCAGCTCATCATCGAGCGGCCGGAATCCCGCAGCCTCGGCAAGGCCGAGACATTGACGGTCTCGCTGCCTGCGGCCCGCACCTTCCTGTTCGATGCCGCCGGCAGGCGGCTCCGCTAACGTGATCCCAGGACTGAAAGACGAAAGAGGACAATTATGACGTCAGATAATCCGATCCGCTGGGGCATTATCGGCCCCGGCACCATCGCCCGCACCTTTGCCGACGGTGTCGCGCATTCGCGCACCGGCAAACTCGTGGCGATCGCCACCCGCAATCCCGACAAGCCTGGCCTTGCCGACGGCTTTCCGGGCGCACGCATCGTCAACGGCTATGAGGCGCTGCTGACGGACAAGGAGGTCGATGCGATCTATGTCGCCACGCCCCATACCGGCCATGCGGAATGGGCGATCAAGGCGATCCGCGCCGGCAAGCATGTGCTGGTGGAAAAGCCGATCGCCCTGTCCGCCTATGATGCCGAGGCAATCTATTACGAGGCCAAGAAGGCCGGCGTCTTTGCCGGCGAGGCCTTCATGTACCGAGTGCATCCGCAGACCGAGAAGCTGGTCGAGCTCATCAGGAGCGGCACGATCGGCGAAATCCGCATCATCCGCTCCAGCTTCGGTTTCAGCATGGGCAGCTACAAACCGGAACACCGCCTGTTTGCGAATGAGACGGCCGGCGGCGGCATCCTCGATGTCGGCGGCTATCCCGTTTCCATGGCCCGGCTGATTGCCGGCACGGCTGCCGGAAAGCCGTTCCTTGAGCCGGAAAAGGTCGCTGGCGTGGCGCATCTCGGCCAGTCCGGCGTCGATGAATGGGCCTCTGCCGTCCTGAAATTCCCGAACGAGATCATAGCGGAGGTCTCGTGCTCGATCATGGCGCAGCAGGACAACGTGCTCCGCATCATCGGCTCTCAGGGCCGCATCGAAGTCAAGGATTTCTGGTTTGCCTCCGGCCACAAGGGCGGCGTCGGCAAGATCGAAATCTTCAAGGGCGGCGAACAGCAGACGGTCGAGGTCAAGGAGGATCGCTGGCTTTATTCCTTCGAAGCGGATGCGGCCGGTGACGCGATCCGCGCCGGCGAGCAGGAATTCCGCTCGCCCGGCATGAGCTGGACGGATTCGATCAACAACCTCAAGGTGCTCGACCAATGGCGCGCCTCGGTCGGCCTCGAATATGGCGTCGAGAAGGCCGCCGGGCGTACCCTGAACATCGCCGGCGGCACTGTCCGACGCGGTAACTCCATTCCCCAGCGCCGGATCCCCGGCATTTCCAAGCCGGCTTCGGTCGTCACCCTCGGCTTCGAATTCTTCCCGAATTTCGCGTCTGCCTCGCTGACGCTCGATACTTTCTATGAAGCCGGCGGCAATGTCTTCGATACGGCCTTCGTCTATGGCGGCGGCAAGACGGAAAGCATCTTTGGCGACTGGCATACGAGCCGAAAAGTGCCCCGCGAAGAGATCGTGCTGATCGGCAAGGGCGCCCATTCGCCGCTCTGCTATCCCGACATTATCGGCAAGCAGCTCGACCAGTCTCTCAATCGCCTCAAGACCGACTATGTCGATATCTATTTCATGCATCGCGACAATACCGACGTGCCGGTCGGCGAATTCGTCGATGCCATGGATGCGGAAGTCAAACGCGGCCGCATTCGCGGCATCTTCGGTGGCTCCAACTGGACGCGGGCGCGCTTCGACGAGGCGATCGCCTATGCGAAGAAGAACGGCAGGGCGGCGCCTGCCGCCCTTTCCAACAACTTCTCGCTCGCCGAAATGCTCGATCCGATCTGGGCCGGCTGCGTTGCCGCCTCGGACGACGAGTGGAAGAAGTGGCTGAACGAAAAGCAGATCCCGAACTTCGCCTGGTCGAGCCAGGGCCGCGGCTTCTTCACCGACCGGGCCGGCCGCGACAAGCGCGACGACGAGGAGATTGTGCGTTGCTGGTATTCGGATCGCAATTTCGAGCGGCGTGACAGAGCGATCGAACTCGCCAGGAAACTCGGCCGGCATCCGATCCATATCGCGCTGGCCTATGTCGTTGCTCAGCCCTTCCCTGTCATTCCGCTGATCGGGCCGCGCACGATCGCCGAACTGGAAGACAGCCTTTCGGCATTGGACATCAAGCTCACGCCCGAACAGGTGAAGTGGCTGGAGGCCTGATCGCCCTTCCCGGAGAGCCCATGACGACAAGCGGCGGGCCTGAGTGCCTGCCGCTCTTCTTTTGCGCGACAGCGCGGCGGCCGGCGGCAACTAATCGGTCGGTGTTGCATTCTGGCCATTGCCCTCAACCATAGGTCATCTAGTGTAGGATCGCACCAGGGGAGAAAGGCGATGACAAGAACGGTTTGGCCGAAGGAAGCGCTGACCTCGGAGACGATGAATTTTCTCGACGGCCTTCACCGGGAGTGGTGCTCGGCCGCGCGTTGCAGGCGTGACAGCGATCTCGGGATGGCAAAGGCGAAAGCGCTGGTCGACTGGTTCGAATTCGGCGTGCGGGATCGCGAGGAATTGCTGGGCCTGTTATCGGACGATTTTTCCGGCGCCGCCTGAGGCGCCCCACTTGTTTTTGCCGTATTGGCTCTACCTCATTCTGGACGATATCAGGAGGAGACGCCCTTGCGTAAACATTTAGTATTATTCGGTATTATCCTGTTTCCGACGGCAGGTTTCGCGCAATCCCCGGATCTGGAGGCGACATGCCAATCGGTCGCCAAGGGCTTCTTCATGAGCGATCAGATTTCGATCGGCATGGTTCAATCCTTCCCGGAGCTCAAGCCGCCGGGTGTTCGCATGACCTATTCGACCCGACCGGGAACCGCGCCGGGCGAGATGACCGATACGTTCGAATGCGAGTTCGACAAGGTCGAGAAGCCGCATCAGCTTGTGCGGTTTTGCGTTTCGAGCACCTGCTATTCGTCGAGCGAAGATGACGCCGATCGGAAGCGCCGTTTTGAGGAAGCCCGAATTCTGCTGGAGCGGGCCGAGAAATAATCTACCTATGCGCGACTAGCGGCGCCGGGAATGTCACCGCTCTCGCCGGTTCCCTGCAGAAGGGCCACATCGTCACGATCGTCGTCGTCCACCAACTCCTGCATGGCCTCGTGTTCGTCATCCTCGCTGAACTCGTCGGATGCGTGCAGCCAGTGCCGAAGTGCGGCGCCTTGCGGGCCGCCCTCCTCCGCGATCAGAACTTCTCGGTCGTATCGGCCTTGCCCTCGACCCAGTAGCCCGAGGCCTTGATCCAGCCCAGCGGATAGGCGCGTTCTTCGACAAGATAGGCACGGATCGCCCGCACCACCGACGCTTCTGCGGCAATCCACACGAATGTCTGTGGAATGATGTCGATCCCTGCCAGGGCAGCAATCAGCGGTTCGGCATTCGTCGCATCGGCGAGAGGGCGGTAGACCCAACGCGTTGTAAGCGCTGCAGCCGTCTGGAAGGATTGTTCTTCCTGCGGGCCGGCGACCGCGGCGATCGCCACAATGGTCGTATCGGGCGCGCTCTCCTCGATCCGGCGGCCGATGGCGGGCAAAGCCGTTTCATCGCCGATCAGAAGCCATCTCTTCACGCTGCCTGCGACCACGGCTGAGCCGCGCGGGCCGCCGATCTCAAGAGAGGCTCCGGGCCGGGCGGCGATCGCCCATTGCGTGACCGGGCCGGCCTCGTGCAGGGCAAAGTCGATCGTCAGGCTGCAGGCGGCGTTGTCGTAGCGGCGCGGCGTGTAGTCCCGACGCTCCTCAACGCCATCGATGCCAGGCACGATGACCTTGATGTGGTCGTCAGGCGCAAGGCTGCTGAAGTCGGCAAGGTCCCTGCCCGCAAGCACGATGCGCCGCATGCCGGGCGTGATGTCGGTAACGCTTTCGACCGTCAGCGACCGGCGGCGCAATTCATGGCGTACCCGTTCGATGGCAGGTGCAGCAAGCTGGTGATGTGTGGATTGGCTGTTATCCATCATGTCCTTCCGGGGCTTCGGGAAACGATCCGCAGGACACAGCCGCGCAGATCGAAGCCGCAAAGCCGTTCGATCATACGCGTTGGGTGACGTTAACGCTTACGTGGCCGGATCGCTCCGGCCAATGACGATCCTTCTTATCGAAGGACGGAAAAGGACGCAATAGAAACTTGAGTATTTATATCCATTTTGAAACATTGTTCGAACGCTGCAATCGACCCGCAACCTGCAAGTTGTCGGATGCACGATTTTCACACGCGGTCGGTATGGTTTTTGCACCGTTACCAATATCCTTACGTTGGGGAGACCAAGTGTAATGGAATGGAACACATACGAACGCTTTCCTCCTCTGGTGCTAATGCTGGGTGGTCGGGAAAAATACAGGGTCCTCAGGACGCTGAGAGACGCCGCCGAGGTTTTGATAGCGGACTGGCCGTCCGAGGACGGCGAGGAATATGTCGTGGCCGTCAAGGCCTGCGTCGATGCGATCAGCGGACAGATCGATGTCGAGGAACTGCAGGACGCCATTCGCCGTGCGGCAGCCGAAGCCGGCATTGCGATCTTGACGGTTGTGCACTGAAGAAAGCCGGTCACCCTGCGCAGGATCCGCGGGTGACGAAGGATGCTTGCCGTCCTGCCCGAAAACCGCGACGATGTCGCGGGGCAAGGTTTGGCGATGATGAGATGCGGCATAGGCTTGTTGGCTGCGGCGCTGGTTTCTGCAGCGTGGGTTAGCGCGGCGACCGCGGCGAGCGCCGCCGAGCCGTCTGCGCCTGAAGCGGCTTGCCTTTACCGGGGGCCGGCTGACGACGGGCAAACTCTCTGCATTCGAAAAGATCATTTCAATGCCGATCTCTGCGCGGTCATGGACCGTTTCGCCGCGATCCATAACATTCCGCCCGCCTTTTTCGCCCGCCTGATCTGGCGCGAAAGCCTGTTCCGTCCGGAAGCGGTCAGTCCGAAGGGTGCGGAGGGCATCGCGCAATTCATGCCGGGCACCGCCCGATTGCGAGCGCTGGAAAACAGCTTCGATGTCATTCAGGCACTCAAAGCGTCGTCCGCCTATCTCGACGAACTCAGGCTTCGCTTCGGCAATCTCGGACTTGCTGCCGCTGCCTACAACGCCGGTGAATCCGGCCTCAGCCGGTTCCTCTCCTCCGGTCGCCTGCCGATCGAAACACGCGACTACGTATTCGCGATTACCGGGCAGACAGTCGAAACCTGGCGGGACAGCCCGCCGGAAAAAGCGGCGCCGGAACTGCGGGACGCGATGCCTTTCCGTGAGGCATGCGTGGCGCTCGCAGAAACGCGGCAGATGAACGAGCCCGTATTGACCGGGTCCGCCGACTGGGCGCCATGGGGCGTGCAACTTGCCGCTCACTATAATCCGTCCGTGGCGGACCGCCTGTTCACCATGTCGCTGGCAAAACTTCCCGAACCGTTGAACGCCGAGCGCGCCCTGATCGTGCGGCAGAGGGGCGGAAACTTCGGCTACCGCCCGCGTTATGCCGCCAGGATCGGCCGGGAGAGCCGTGCCGAAGCGACCAAACTTTGCAGCACGATCCGCGCTGCCGGCGTTGCCTGCACAGTCTTCCGAAACCGCTGATTTGAAGCGCAACGCAGCCCGACCTATCCGACAGTTTAGTGCCGAAGCGCCGCCAGGCTTGTTACGTTCGCGATGTCAACCAGCAAGGGGATTGAGATGACGAAAGCCGGCGGAACCACCGACAAACCTGACGAAACCGACAATTCCGAACAGGAGCAGGACGACTTTCTGGAGGAAGCCCTCGAGGAAACATTTCCGGCAAGCGATCCGATCGCGCCCGGTCGCCCGACACGAGAACGGTCAAAAGATAGGTCTTCCATCTGACAGATTGCGACCGACGACCGGTTGCGCAGGCCTAATCCGGTTCCCGCTCCCAATACCAGGCGACATACATGTTCCTCCTGTCGTGCCGGCGAGCCTTCAGGAAAGCCCGCATCGCGCGCACATCCTCCCTCTCGCAGGCAAACCAGACGAAGGTCTCGCCGTCGGCGGCGGCGACCGCCAGTTTTGCTTCCTCCAGAAGGACGCCCTTCGCGCCATCGGCATAGTCTTTTCGATGCAGCCAGCGTACATCCATCAAACCCGATGTCGACAAGGGCTGCTCTTCCGTCTCGTCGGCGACCTCGATGATTGCCTGCAGCCGGGTTCCGGCAGGCATTTCCTCGGCGATGCGGGCAATGGCAGGAAGCGCACTTTCATCACCTGCAAGCAGGACGGACTGCGCCGCCGGAAGGCTGCCGCCGCCGGGGCCAAGAAGGGCAACCTGTTGGCCCGGTTCGGCATCGCGGGCAAAATCGGCGCCGGGCGTCCTGATGCCGGGCGCCGGGTGCTGCAGGAAATCGATCCAGACTTCGCGCCTTTCGACATCGACCGCGCGGATCGTGTAGACGCGCACCAGAAGCTCGTCCTCGCCTTCGGGCCAGGCAACGCGGCCATCCGCCCGCAGGCCCGGCCAAACCGGCATCCTGCCCTTCGGCGGCACAAGCAGGCGCACATGCATGTCGCCGCCGATGAACGTGGCAACGTCGGCACAGGCAAATTTCACTCGTCGCATATGCGGCGTCACATCCTCGGCCGAGACCACTGTCGCCTCATGGATATTCGGCAGAACGGCGAGTGCCGTAGGATCGGACCACGTCAACTCCAGCGGATCCTCGCCGGCGAAGTAGAAAAGATGCTCGGCAAGCATGGTCCGGCTCATCTGCAGCGCCTTTTCCGAAGGGCAGGAAAGCTCGATCAGCAACTTGCTGTCCTGAATGCGGATTGCGGCCGTGCCGGCCTTGCTCTTCAGAAGGGCGAGGCCATGACTGCGATGCACCTCGGCATGCTCCACGAAATGCTCGCAGATCTCCCCAAGCATGGCCGCGGCATCCCTGGGAAGCGCGATCCCCGAGAGCTTGAATTCCTGAGCCGTGGTCATCTGTCCTCCTTATGGAATTCACGTTGCAGTTCGCGTTCGCTCGCCACCATTCGGTGCCGGCCGATCGGCAGCATGATGGGCCGGCCGGACGTGGGATCGGCGATGATACGGCTTTCCAGACCGAAAACCTGTCGCACGTTGTCTTCCGTCAGCACCTGCTGCGGCGGACCAGAGACGTGCACGCGGCCATCCGTCATGGCGACAAGGTGGTCCGCATAGCGCGCCGCGAGATTGAGGTCGTGCAGTACCATGACGACGGTAGTGCCCCGCTCGTGGTTGAGATCGGTCAGAAGATCCAGCACCTCGACCTGATGGCTGATGTCGAGGAAGGTCGTCGGTTCGTCGAGCAGCAACACTTGCGTCTCCTGCGCCAGCGCCATGGCGATCCACACGCGCTGGCGCTGCCCTCCAGAGAGTTCATCGACCAGCCGCTCGGCAAGATCCGCGGTTCGGGTCGCGTTGAGCGCAGCGTCGACCGCCTCGTCATCCCTGCGGGTCCAGCGGGAAAACAGGCTCTGGTGGGGATGGCGGCCACGGCTGACGAGATCGGCAACGGTGATGCCTTCCGGCGCGATCGGTGATTGCGGCAGCAGGCCGAGCGTACGGGCAAGCTCCCGCGACGCCGTGTGGTGGATCGACTTGCCGTCGAGCAGCACCTGTCCCCGGCGCGGCGCAAGCAGCCGCGACATGGCACGCAGCAGCGTAGACTTGCCGCAGGCGTTCGCCCCGACGATGACGGTGATCCTACCGGGCGGCACGGCAAGGTCGAGGCCATGCAGGATCTCGTCTTCGCCGTAACCGGCCGAAAGGCCGCTGGCCGCAAGAGTATGGATGGTCATGGTGAACCTCCGGTCCTGTTGACGCGCACGATCAGGTAAATCAGGTAGGGAGCGCCGAGCGCACCGGTGACGACGCCGACCGGGTATCGGCTGGGCAACAGGAACTGGCCGACATAGTCGCCTGCCAGCACCAGCACGGCGCCGACAAGGGCTGCCGGAATGAGGACGGAACCCGCATTTCCGACGATGCGGGCGGCAATCGGCCCCGAGAGGAAGGCGACGAAGGCGACCGGGCCAGTCACTGCCGTTGCCGAGGCGATCATGCCGACGGCTGCGACGATGATCATGATACGGGTGCGCGACACGCCGACGCCGAGCGCGGCCGCGGTGTCATCCCCCAACCGCAACGCTTCAAGATCGCGTGTACGGCCCAGAAGCAGCCCGCCGAAAATGCCAAGCGCCAGAAGGAGCGGCGCCGCCTGACCAAGCTGCGCGCCGTTGACGCTGCCCGTCAGCCACCGGATCGCCTCCTGCAGGCTCCAGGCCGGCGCCTGCGACAGGACATAGGCGATGATGCTTTCCAGCATCGCGGACACGCCGATGCCGACGAGGATGAGCCGCGTGCCGGCCACGCCGTTGCGAGACGACAGCCCGTAGACCATGAGGGCTACTGCGAGCCCGGCGGCGACCGCGACGACGGAAACGATCGGCCCCTTCAGCGACAGGACGACGATGGCGAAGACGGCGGCCGCACTCGCGCCCGAACTGATGCCGATAATATCGGGGCTTGCGAGCGGATTGCGCAACATGATCTGGAAGGCGACGCCGCCGAGCCCGAAACTCAGGCCCGCAAGCACCGAAAGCACCGCTCGCGGCAGCCTGAGCTGACCGACGGTGAAGGCCGCACCCGGCACGTTTTCGCCCAGCAGCACCCGGATCACGTCTCCGGCGGGCGTGAAGGATTGTCCGAGCGACAGGGTGAGTGCGAAGATCGCCACGACGAGGCAGAGCAGCATGGCGACGAGGAGCCTATGCCGGCGCGCCCTGCGGCGACGGTTGCCGGCGATGCGATCAAGGGAGGAGACAAGCACGGTCATAATTCTCGCACCAGCTGGCGCCGAACGATGGCGATGAAGAAGGGCGCGCCGATGAGTGCCGTCACGATGCCGACATCGAGTTCGGCGGGGCGGGCGACGATGCGGCCGATCACATCGGCTGCCAGCAGCAGGCAGGCGCCGCCCAGAGCGGAAAAGGGCAGGAGCCAGCGGTAGTCTACGCCAACCAGCAGGCGGCAGAGATGCGGAACCACGAGGCCGAGAAAGCCGATCGGCCCGCAGACCGCGGTCGTGGCGCCGCAGAGCAGGATGGCCCCCAGCGCTGCGACACCGCGCGCCAGCGCCACGCGTTCGCCGAGCCCGGCGGCCAGATCATCGCCAAGCGCAAGCGAATTCAGCTTGCGCGCCGACAGCAGGCTGATGAGGAAGCCGGCCGCCAGAAAGGGCAGAACGGGCAAGATGCGTTCGAACGTTGCCCCGCCAACGCCGCCGATCTGCCAGGACCGGATGCCGCCGGCGATATCGTTGCGCGGCAGGACGACAGCGATGACCATGGAGGCGAAGGCGACCGAGGTTGCGGCACCGGCGAGCGCCAGTTTCAAGGGCGTTGCGCCGCCGCGTCCGAGCGAACCGATCGTATAGACGAAAGCCGCCGAACATCCCGCCCCGAGGATGGCTGTCCAGATATAGGCTTCGTTCGAAGAAATATCGAACCAGGCAACCGCAACGACGACAGCGAGCGACGCACCCATATTGACGCCGAGAATACCGGGATCGGCGAGCGGATTGCGTGTCACCCCCTGCATGACCGACCCGGCAAGGCCGAGTGCCGCGCCGGCGATCAAAGCGAGCAGCGTGCGCGGAATGCGCACCGTCACCGCGGCCTGGCCGATCGTATCAGCACGACCGGCAAGAGCCGCCGAAATATCTACCCAGTCGACATCGCGCGTGCCGACCGTGACCGAAAGCGCGCAGAGGCCGGCAAGAGCCGCGGCGAGCCCGAATAGCCAGAGGCTGCGGGCCCGGTTCGACCGGGCTGATAGGGGTCGCCGGGGCGACAATTTTGGACTGCGTGCAATCATCGGGGTTTGCTGGGGGATTTTCTGGCGGCGTCCGCAAGCAGCGCCACGTAGTCCTTGAGGACCCAGGAGATCGACAACGGCGTCGGATTGGCGGCGGTGCCGACCGGATCGCGGCCGAGCGTGACCAGCGCTCCCCTGGAAACTGCCGGCATTCTCGCTGTCAGCGGGTTCTTCTCCAGCGCTTCGAGCAGCTGCTGGTTCCCATAGGTGACGACAATATCCACATCGTCAAAGGAATCGATGCGTTCGGCACTGATCGAGCCTGCGAATTTGCCAGGTGCGGAGGCTTCGACGACGCTTCTTGGAGACTTCAGCCCAAGATCGGCGAAGAATTTCACACGTGTATCGTTGGTCGTGTAGAAGTTGACCGTGCTGAGATCGGTGGCGTTGAGATGCGTGATGAACATCGCCGACTTGTCATGCAGTTCGGGATGGCCGGCGACCGTCTCCGATATTTCACCCTCGATCTTCCTGATCAGGGCCTCGCCTTCTGCGGCCATGCCAAGCCCGGCACTGTCCAGGCGGATCATGTCGCGCCAGTCGGTCGACCAGGGCGCATCCGGATAGGCGACAACAGGGGCGATCTGGCTCAGCGTATCGTAGTCGGACTGGCTGAGGCCCGAATAGGCCGCCAGAATCACGTCCGGCCGGGTGGCAGCGACCGCCTCGAAATCGATGCCGTCGCCTTCATCGAACAGGACGGGTTTTCCCGCATGCAGCTGCTTCAGCCTGTCAGCGACCCAGGGCAGCAATCCGTCACCGTCATCATCGCCGAAATTGGCGGCAGCGAAACCGACGGGAACGATACCGAGCGCCAGCGGCACTTCGTGATTGGCCCAGGCGACCGTTGCGACCCGCTCCGGCTTCTTTGTGATGACCGTCGTGCCGAACGCATGTCTGATGGTAACGGGATAGGACGTGCTCTCGTCAGCCCAGACGCTGCCGGACGCCGCTGCGATCAGCCAGCCATAGATCAGCGCCAGTTTTGCGGCCAGACGTAAAAAGCGCAGCATCGTGCAAACTCCGCCAGTTTTAAGTTGACCTCCACTTTCAGGTTAGTCTACCTGCGTCAACGGTCAGGCCGGCGCTTCGAGGCTGCAGCGTTGAGATTTCCGTGGGATCCTACAAAACCCGGGAAATTTACAATACTGGACAAGCGCGCTCAAGTTAGTAGCCGTCGCAGGGGACATCGAGCAGCCATCATGGCGTCCAGTCCGGGGCAAATCTCTCGTTGGCACCGGCGGTCGGCATGCCGCTCAGCTCGATCCTCAAAACGGCATTCCATTCGGCATCCCCTGCCGAAGAGCCGTAACAGCGATATCAACTTCTGGAACGTGAACATGGACATCGAAAGAACAGGCGCTCACTCGCGACAGACCCTCCTCCGCTACAGGAATGCGGTCCTTCTCGGTTGCACGGCGCTTGTCGCCCTCGCACCTGGCGCGGTGCTCGGCCAGGACGGCGCGAATTCCGATACGGTCACACCTCTTGCGCCCATCGTGATCCAGGGCAGCGGCCTCGATACGGACAATGACTCGAAATCGATCGTTGCGACCAAGACCATCAGTGGCAATGGCATGGCGACCGATCTTCTCGACACGCCTGCTTCCGTCTCCGTCATCACGTCGAAGGAAATCCAGGAGCGCGGCGCCCAGGACACCGAACAGGTTCTGCAATATACATCCGGTGTCACGACCGATTTCTACGGCTCGGACGACCGCTTCGACTATTTCAAGATCCGCGGCTTCGATGCCTATACCTATCGCGACGGCCTGACGCTCGGCGACCCCTTCGGCGGCATCCGCGAAGAGCCCTTCGCCTTTGAGCGCGTCGAAGTGCTGAAGGGAGCCAATTCCACCACTTTCGGCGTTTCCGATCCCGGCGGCGCCGTCAACTTCGTCACCAAGCGGCCGAAGAGCGGGCGCTTCGGCGAGGCCTATGTCACCGGCGGCTCCTTCGACCATCGGGAGACCGGCGTCGATTTCGGCGACAATATCACCGAGGACGATACGTTCTCCTATCGCATCACCGGCAAGGTGAGGCGTGCCGACGACGAATATGACTATTCGCAGGACGACGAAAACTTCGTCATGGGCGGGCTGACCTGGCGCCCTAGCGCCGATACCAATTTGACCGTGGTCTATGACCATCTGGACAAGAACGGCGTTCCAGGCGGCGGCGGTCATCCGGTCGGTTCGGACTTCGCGCGAAGCCGCTTCTTCGGCGAGCCTGATTTCAACTACCGCGACATCAACAGAAACACGCTGAGCGTCATGTTCGACCACGACTTCGGTTCGGGCCTGACCTTGAGCTCGAATGCACGCTACAGCAATACCAAAAGCAATTTCGGCTACGCCTATATCTCGGCGACACCGACAAACGGCTCGACCATCGCCGATCGCGCCTTCTTCGCCAACGACCAGGCGGCAGAGAACTTCATCATCGATACCCGCCTGCAATATGAGACGAATTTCGAGGATATCGACAGCCGCAGCCTTGTCGGTCTGCAGTACAATAACCTGCAATCCGACAATGACGGTTATTTCGGCGGCGCCCCCGGCATTGACTGGACAAACCCCGTCTATACCGGCGCGCCGGCCTCGGTTCCGCTTTACCAGAGCCTGACAAACGACCAGAAGACGACGGCCCTCTATCTGCAGCAGGATCTCACTTTCTTCGACAGGCTGACCGCCTCCGTCGGACTGCGCAACGACTGGCTGGACCTGCAGCAGCAGGACAACATGGCGGGCTCGACGACCGACGCCGATCTCAGCGAATTCACCAAACGCGCCGCATTGAGCTACAAGATTACCGATCAGGTCGCGACCTATGTCAGCTACGCGGAATCGGTGCTTCCAGCCTCGCTGACGCTCGATCCCGAGCGCGGCGAACAATGGGAAGTCGGCGTCAAATACCGGCCCGACGATTTCCCCGCTCTCTTCAGCGCCGCAGTCTACGACCTGACCAAAAACAACATCACCCGCACCAACCCGGCAACCGGCTTCCAGGAGACGATCGGCGAGGTTCGCGTGCGCGGTATCGACCTCGAGGCGAAGGCGGAGATTACCGACAATATCAGCCTGACGGCCGCCTATTCCTACATGGTTTCCGACATTGTCGAGAACGGCACGCTGGGCAACGAGGGCAACGAGATGTCGTTCGTGCCCAACCACATCGCCTCGCTCTGGGTCAATTACGGCATTCCCGGCAACGGCTTCCGTGGCGACATGAACTTCGGCCTCGGTGCGCGCTACACAGGCTCCTATTATTTCAACGACGCCAACACCCAGTCGACGGGCAGCAGCATCATCTTCGATGCCGCCTTCAGCTACAAGATCCAGGAAAACACGTCCTTCGACGTCAACGTCAGCAATCTCTTTGATGAGAAGCATGTCGCCTATGGCGGCTTCGGTGCGGATTTTTACAATCCGGGTCGCTCCATCTACGCAACACTGCGCCAGACCTGGTAGCCGGCCGGTCCCGTTCGCATCCCTGCGGACGGGACGACCTCCCCCTCAGAGCTAACGGATCTGCCGCATCCGCCGCCAGGCAGCCGGCGTATCGCCGGCGATCTGACGGAAGACCTTGGTCAGATGCGCCTGATCGGAAAAACCGAGCTGGGCGGCGATATCGCTTTCGACGAGCAGCCGCTTGGCATGATCGATGCGTTTTCCAAGCTGCCACTGCAGCGGCGTTTTGCCGGTCGTCTGTTTGAAAACGTTGGAAAACCAGCTTTCCGACAGGCCGACGATCTCTGCCATCTCGGCAACGGTCAGGCGGCAATCGCTCGGCCTGTCGATCCGCGCGATCAGCTTGTTCATCTGCGCCTGCGTCAGCCTTCCGTTCGGCTGCTCGCCACCCTGGCGGGGAATATCCAGGAGACCGCTGACGATGCTGCCGACAAGGCTCTCGCCATAAATCTCGTGTCTCGACGGGCTGGAGACCTCGTCGACGACAAGGCGGGCAAGCGTTTCGATGGCTCGAGTGTCCTGCATCTCGACCGGATTGCGCAGCGCCGTCATCGCCGCCGAATTGCCGACCGACGGCGCGAGGTATCGCAGCAGCCGGTCCTTGTGCATGTGCAGATTGAGGTGGGAGAAGCGGTGCGTCGTGCCGCTCGTCGTCCACATGGGCATGCCGGGCGGAACATAGACGGCTCGCGTCATCGGCCTGTAATGCTGCTGAAAATCGCCATCCCGGTTCGACATGCGGATCTGGGACGAGACATCGCTGAAGAAAATCATGATGCGCGGATCGTCAGAGAGGTAGTAGCCCCTCGCCCCGGATTGGCTTTCGGCTTCCCAGAAGACGCTGACGAGACCGTCGAACTGGCGCCATTTGGCCGGCGCCATGACCCGGATGCCTTCGGTGTGCCAGACCATGGAATGCCAGAAACTCAATATTGGGATCCATCCTTGCTCGGCATGATCGCGCCCGTCCGAAAGGCGGAGACGCCCGCTGCAGCCATTATCCCGACGGCCTTCCGAGGGCGATATCACGCTTTTCCTATCGCCTTCTAAGGCAAAAATAACATGAGTTCAATTATCATGTTTATCGATGTCCCGGCAGCATCGGCGTTCAGTCCGAGCGACACCCGCCGAACGCCGAGAAGAGCCGACCGAGATTGATGGAGACTGTGGCTGCCGCCGAAAACGAACAAGGCGTCTGCCGGGGGAGGAGATCCAGCAGACGCCTTCTATGAGGCATGGCGACGGGAGGAGGATGTCGCCACGTAGACGCCGGCCCGGGAGGAGGTAGGCCGCGTCTGAGACGAAGCGACGAGGGAGGAGTTTCATCGCTTCGTTGACCTGGAATATAGGCCGATGGCTGCCAGTCTGCTAGGCACATATTTGCAAGGGTGCCATGCGCTATGCGTTGAGCGAAGAGCTCGGCGGACACAAAAAACGCGCCCGCCTTCCTCAGGCGAGCGCGTCTTGCATTCATAAAGAGCCGCTCTTAGCGGCCGATGGCAGCGCGTGCGACGTCGCGGATGTCACCACGAGCAATGCCCAGGTCGTTCAGTTCGCGGCTCGACATGCGGCCAAGCTCAGTAACGGTTTGACGGTACTTGCGCCAGTTGTTGAAAGTGCGTGCGATGTTCATTGCAATCCCCTTTCCGTGGGTCCAGCGACAGCTGCCAGTTAGCGGCGCTTCGTTCGCTTTGATGAGAAATATATAATATGGGTCAGTGGGGATGAGTAGCGTTCGGACCACAGCGCACCTATGCAATTTACGCATGGCGCGACGATGAAGTGGCATCTTCTGAGGCAGGCGCCTATCCGTGAGTATAGTTGAAGGAAGCGAGCCGAAATCCCAGGTGAAGACTGCGATCCTCCAAAGCCGATCAGGGGTACATTCGATGTCCAGCTCAGTCTGCGAAACCTATCCTGGAATATGCAGCAAATCCCGCCTCGCTCACCCTCGCCCCGTCCGCCTCTTCCATCCCGCAAACGACAACAGACAGAATGCGACCCGGCCAGCCATCGTCGATCTACCTGCCAGTCTTCCGTTGCCCGAGGCCAATCCGATATCTGTCGTGGAAGTCGGATCGGCGGTTTCCCTGCTGGGGCTGCTCATCTTCGCCGCCCATGAGGAAATCACGGCCGCCGCCCCCGCGATCGCCTCCGCTCTCCAACGGTTTCTCGCAAACGCGCCGGCCGCCCTCTGGTAGGGCAGCATCTCATCCTATTGCAAAGCTTGCCCGGATGCCCCAAGTGCAAGTGGGCAGCGCTGGACATGACTGATGATCTTCAACGATTCACGGCTGACGATCGGTGTCGTTCTCCCGATACAGGAGCGACAGCGGCACGATATCGACTTCGGCCTTCAGCTGGAGCTTGCGCACCGCGCCGATGAGCTCGGCTTCTCGGCAATATGGGCCCGCGACGTTCCCCTGAACAACGCCGCCTATCCGGACCCCGTCGGGCATTCCGACCCATGGGTGCTGCTCGGCGCATTGGCGGCATCCACCCGCTCGATCGCATTGGCGACTGGCGCAATCGTTCTGCCCCTGCGTCATCCGCTTCATGTGGCCAAAGCCGCCCTGTCGATGGATGTCTTGTCATCAGGCAGGTTCGTGCTCGGCCTCGGTTCCGGCGACCGTCCGTCGGAATTCGCTGCCTTCGACCGCAATGTCGACGACCGCCGGGAATTGTTTCGGTCAAACTGGGCCGCACTCGCCAGTGCGCTGGAGGGACGTCTCGGCCAGACAGGCGAGAACCGGTTCGATATCCGCCCGCGCAGCGGGCGCAGCGTTCCACTGGTCGCCGTCGGTTCATCCTCGCAGTCGCTCGAATGGATCGCCAGAAACGCCGGCGCCTGGATGACGTATTACCGGCCCATTGCCGCCCAGAAGGACCGGATAGCCCTGTGGCACGGGGCTGTGCAGCGCACCACCACCGAGTTCCGCGGCATGGGGCAGGCCATGGCTCTCGATCTTCTGGATACGCCATCCGACCGTATCGACGATATCAATCTTGGATATCGAGCCGGACCGGAGGGATTGTTTGCCGCTCTCACCGCCCTGCGCAATCTCGGCGTTCACCACGTTGCCTTCAACCTGGTCGTCGATGGGCGCAAGGCCTTTAGCGATCTCGAGATCATCAAACGAGAGGTTCTGCCACGACTGGAGCAGGCCACCGAATTGCAGGTGTCGCGATAGTCTGCGGGCTGGCGAGCTAGCGATCGAAGAAATTCTGCCAAAGCTTCTCACCGACAAGGCAGTCCGTCGTCGGCTGGTTCATCGCAATTTCGCGGATCTGTTCCGGCTCTTCGAGCCCGCTGATCTCCCAGACCAGCTTCCTGCGCACGGCCACGGCGAAATCCTCGATCTTGTGGACCGGCAAAACGAAGGAGCCGGGGCCGCCGATCACGCAATCGCCGTAATATTTGTCGAGCCCCTCGGGCACATCGGACGGCCGCAACATAATGGCAAGGCCGTTGATGATGATGCCCGCCTCCAAAGCGGCATCGCGCGCCGGAGTGACGGGGTCGCCGGAATTGTTGGGGCCGTCGCCGGAGACGTCGATCACTTCGCGATTGCCCTTGTAAGGGCTGGCGGCAAGCATTGACGCGCCTTGAACGATCGCGGCGGATATGGACGTGCGCCGCTGGGTGGCGATCGGTCGGGCTTCCAGTTTGTCGGCAAAATCCTGCGCATCCTTTTCCGTCTCGATCACCTGCCAATCGAGCACGGAACCGGGCACGACATAGCCGGCCCACTCAAAATAACTGATGGCGATCCGTCCGGTCAGCCCGCCTTTCACGGCATCGAGGAACTCCTTGTGCCGCAACGCCTCGACATAGCCTTCTCGCTGGATGCGAACCTCTTCATAATCCATCGAGCGAGAGGTATCGACGGCCAGCACCAGTTCGACATCGACTTCGTTTTGGCCTGATTGTGCGAGCGTGGCGGCAGCGCCGGACAGGCTCGCGAGCATCGCAAGTGTTGTCAGCATCATCACTTCCCATCACTGCGTCATGCCTGGAACTCTAACACAGCTTGGCGCGACGGCGACTGTTGCCGGAAAGCATTCTGTCAAATTTCGGTGATGTGGGGTGCCGTCGAAGGAACGGGCGGCATTTGAGCAGGCGTGCCCCGCGACCGGCTTCACCACTTGTGAAGAACTCATAGCCATTCTGCGGGACACTTGGCGATTCGCCCAGCAATGACGGAGATAGCATGCCGCTTCTGCAGTTTCCCGCCGACCGACGCACAGCCGATATCAGGCGCTGCGCCGAGGCCCTTCAGAACCTTCACGGCGAGGCCGCCAACCGCTTCTGGCGGTCGGAGATGGCCGGGTTCGCAGCCAATTTAAGAGAACAGGGCTGCAGCGATGCCGAGCTTTCGCGGCAGGCCGCCCTGTTCATGGATGCGGTACAGATGGAGCTTCAGGTCGTCTACGCCGCAGCAGCAGAGCGGTAAGAAGCGTTACTTGGGAAAGCGGTTGTAGAAGGATTGCGGGTCGTAAACGCACTCGTAGTTCAAAACGCACATTTCCCCGTTGGCCGCGCGCACCCTGGCGATATCATATTTGTCGCCCAGCCGGCACCGCGCCGGCGGGTAGCGGAAGCTCCGGCCCCCAATACCCATGCGGACAAAGACCGCCTTCCTCTGCTGGATAATCTGAGCGAGTTCACGGCAGGAATGGTCACGCGCATTCACTTCCACCGCCTCGACGGCAAGGGCGCCCGTCGGGAGCAAGAAGGCTGCGGCTAAAATCAAACTTCTCATAGGACCTCCGAATGCGGGCAGGTTAGCCGCAGGACCTGCAGCTTTCGTACGCGATGGCGGCATTGTTGTCGCACGGCAAAGGTAGGACTTAGGCGGATCGTAAACCAGATCGACCCATCCGCATTGAGGGCCGGCTGGCATCAGATCTTGCCGCATGTGGCAAAGACCAGCTTTTTCAGTTTCTCTCCGTCATGCCTGCCCTGACGATAAAACCCGATGACGATCGACGTTGATCGATAGCAGCCGTTCGGTGCCGGCTCAATTCTCAAGCCGTCCGGGTGGGCACTGATCCGCCCGATGGCGACAGGTTTTGCCTATCCCCCAATCTGGGGGTTCATTCGAATCGCCACATATACTATGTTTGCGGCGTGATATTCACACGAGACAGGTACTGATGCCCCCAGAAATGTCCGGCTTTGAATGCACCCGCGGCAATGCCGTTTCCGGCAAGCTCAAGCTTTCAAGCAAACTGCCCTACTTTATCGTCGCAGGACTTGCTGTGGCCGTTTGGGCAAATTCCAGCGAACAACCGCACGATACAGAGGTCGCAGCCAAGCAAGCTGCGCCGGCTTCGCTCGCGCGATAACGCGAGGCCTCGGCCGACGATCATTCCGGCCGAGAATATGGCAACGAGATCCGTCGATCAAAAATGACGGTCGAGCGGCGGCCTGTTACGGCAACCGATCAGCGTGAAACCATCTCTCAAATTCTGACGCCGCTCGCCTCGTCAAAGAGATGCACCTGTGCCGGATCGATGGTGACGCCGATCGTCTGGCCCGGCTGAACCGATCCCCTGCCCGTTTCGACGATCGTCATTTCGGGCGTCGTCGCCGCAGTGATGAAGGTCGAGGACCCTGTGGATTCCACGACCGCGACCGGCACGTCAAAACTCCCCTGCCCCTGATCGGCAATACCGATATGCTCCGGCCTGATGCCGGCAGTAACCTTGCGGCCGGGTTGGATCTGATGGTCGATGGCAACTTGCTGACGAACCGTGCCGAGATCGAGTGTCAGGCTTTTGCCGTCCTCGCCCGCAATTGCGGGGATGAAGTTCATCGCAGGCGAACCGATAAAGCCGGCGACGAATTTGTTGGCGGGCTTGTCGTAGAGGTCGAGCGGCCGGCCTTGCTGCTCGATGACGCCTTCGCGCATGACGACGACATGATCGGCCATGGTCATGGCCTCGATCTGGTCATGCGTGACATAGACGGAGGTCGCGTGCAGGCGGTCGTGCAGGGCGCGGATTTCCTTGCGCATGTGCACACGCAGCGCCGCATCGAGGTTCGACAGCGGCTCATCGAACAGGAAGGCCTTCGGATGACGGATGATGGCGCGGCTCATGGCGACACGCTGGCGCTGGCCGCCCGAAAGTTCACGCGGATAGCGCTTCAAAAGATGTGAGAGGCCGGTCGTGGCCGCAACCTCTTCGGCAGCCTTCTTCGCTTCGGCCTTGGCGACCCCGCGCATGCGCAGGCTGTAGGTGAGATTTTCCTCCACGGTCATATGCGGATAAAGCGCATATGACTGAAACACCATGGCGACGTCGCGCTTGCGCGGCGGCACGCCGTTCATCAGGTCGCCGGCAATCTTCAAGCTCCCGTCGGAGATCGTTTCCAGGCCGGCCAGCGAGCGCAACAGCGTCGACTTGCCGCAACCCGAAGGGCCGACGAGCGCGACGAAAGTGCCCTTTGCGATGGAGAGATCGATGTTTTTCAGCGCATGGAAAGCGCCGTAATATTTGTTGACGCCGGCAAGCTCAATCTGAGGGGTCATTTGAGGGCTCCCGAGGTAAGGCCGGACACGATGCGGCGCTGCAAGAGAACGAAGATGGCAAGGATCGGCGTTACATACATCGTGGCGTAGGCCATGATGTTGTTCCATTCATTGGTGTTTGGCCCCATGAAGGAATTGAGCCCGACACTTGCCGGCTGAAGCTCGGCCGCCTGAATCATCGACTTGGAATAGACGAACTCACCGAAGGCCTGCATGAAGATGAGGATGGCGCTGACCAGGATACCGTTGCGGGCAAGCGGCAGGACGATGTTGAAGAAGGCGCCGACGCGCGAATTGCCGTCCACGAGGGCCGCCTCTTCAAGTTCCATCGGCACCGCCATGAAGGTGGCGCGCACCAGCACGACGAAGAAGGGCATGCTCTTGGCGGCAATCGCGATGATGACGGCAAGCCGCGGATAGTTCAGCATGCCGATCTGCGAGAAGCCGACGAAGATCGGCGTGATCATCAGCGAGGCCGGCAGGACCTGCAGCATGAGAATGAGGAAGAGGCCGATATCCACCCAGATATTGCGGTAGCGGGCCAGCACATAGGCGCAGCCGACACCCAATACCGTGATGATGACGACCGCACCGATCGCGATCATCAGCGAATTCCAGAGGTAGAGGCCCATGTTTCGGCTTTCCCAGACATAGGCATAGGTTCCCCATTGCGGCGAGGCCGGCCAGAAGCTCGGCGGTGTCGCAAACATCTCCGACCCGCTCTTCAGTGCGGTGATGTACATCCAGTAGAGTGGAAAGAGATAGACGGCCGCCATGATGATGGCGATGGCGAGCATCAGGCGGTTGCGTGCGGTCTCGCTCATCCGCGCACCTCATGCCGGGTCGAGCGGACGTAGACCACGGAGGCGAACATCACGAAGACGATCATGATGACGGAGATGGTCGCGCCCTTGGCGAAATCATATTGGCGGAAAGACAAATCCCAGGCCCAGTATTGCGTGACGTTGGAGGAATTGTTCGGCCCGCCCGAGGTGATGGCGGCAAAGAGGTCGAACTGCTGCAGCGTGAAAATCAGACCGAGTGCGATGATGGCCCCGATCGTCGAACGCATCATCGGCAAGGTAATCGTCCAGAAGCGCTGCCAAGCCGTGGCACCATCGAGTTCGGCGGCCTCATAGAGATCGCCCGGAATGCCGGATAGACCAACCGAGAGCAGGATCATGTTGAAGGACGTACCGAGCCAGATATTGGCGATGATGACGGCGTAGAGCGAATAGTGCGGGTCCGAGCGCCAGAAGATGTTGCCGAAGATGATGCCGCTTTCCTTAAGGATGAAATTCAGCACGCCGAAATCGCCAGAGAGAATCCAGTTCCAGATCGCGCCGACGACGAGACCGGGCATGACCCAGGAGACGAGAAAAAGGCCGCGCAGCCAGGAAGCGCCCGGGAAGTTGACCCAGAAGAACAGCGCCAGTCCGAAGCCGATCAGGAATTGCCCGGCAATCGAGCCGGTGACGAAGATCGCCGTGTTGTAGAGGATCGGCAGCGTTTCCGGCTGCGCGAAAAGGTCCACGTAGTTCTTGAAGCCCACCCATGGACGCGAGAAGGTGCCGAGGCTGAACATGTCAACCTCCTGAAAACTCATCACCACATTGTAGATGAGCGGCAGGCCGGCCATCAGGAACAGAAAGCCGAGCGGAAAGGCGACGAGCACAATATCGAAACCGTGGCCGTCCCTGACGCTGGAAAGGATCCTTCTCATGGGTCCTCCATTGCTCCGAACGGGGCTGCCTGGCGCTTTCGCGGGAGACAGCCCCTGCCGGGAGGAAAAGATGGGATGGCCGACGGCCATCCGGTGATGGTGATGTTAGCCGAGGACTGCCTTGATCTTGTCGGCAGCCTGGTCAAGCGCATCCTTCGGGCTCATCTGGCCGGTGAGCGCCGCCTGGATGGCGTCCTGGATCGCCTTGGAGATCTTCGGCCACTGCGGATGAGGGCCGCGGGGCTTCGCATATTTCAGCTGCTCAAGGAAGACCTTGAGGGCCGCATCCTTCAGCGGCTGGCCGGTTTCCGGGATCGAGATGTCGGAACGAGCCGGAAGCTGGCCGAAATTCTTGAACATCTTGTCGTCCTGAGAGGCGAAATATTCGAGCGCCTTGAAGGCTTCGGCAGGATGTTTGGTGGTCGAGAAGATCGCCCAGTTGAAGTCACCCATGGCCGAGGAGCGCTCGGCGCCTTCCTTCGGAACCGGCAGCAACGTGACGCCCCAGTCGAACTTGGCTTCCTGCACCATGCGGTCCAGTTCCCAAGGGCCGGAAATCGCCATGGCGGCATTGCCGGAATTGAAGGTACCGGTCGAATCCCACTGGCCGCGCGTCAGCGTATCGGGCGAAGCGAGCTTTTCGTCGATGATCGTCTTCCAGACTTCGAGCGCCTTGACCGCGCCGTCGGCATTGATGTTCTCGTAGCTGCCACCGCCCATCTGCGCCCAGGGCAGGAACTGGAAGGTGCCTTCCTCGTTCGCCTTTGCCGAGAAGGCAAGGCCGTAGACGTTCTTGGCCGGATCGGTCAGCTTGCGGGCGTCCTCGACCAGCTCATCCCAGGTCTGCGGCGGCTTGTTCGGATCGAGGCCCTTCGCCTTGAACATGTCCTTGTTGTAGTAGAGGGCGATCGTGTTCGTCGCCTTCGGCACGCCGAAATATTTGCCGTCCCATTCGACCGACTTCAGCGGTCCGGGGAAGTAGTTCTCGGGCTTGATGACCTTCGAGTTCTTGATCATGTCGGTCAGATCAAGGAAGGCTCCGCGCGACGAAAAAAGCGCGTGTTCCGGATTGTCGACGGCGATGATATCGGGCGCCTGGCCGGTCGCATAGGCGCGCATCGCTTCGGTGACGACATCATCGAACTGGATCAGGCGGTACTCGATGGTGATGCCGTTGTGCTGGTCGTTGAATTCCTTGACCAGGTTCGGCGCCGGCTGAATGTCCTTGTCCAGCGACCAGAGCGTCAGCTTGACGTCTTCGGCCTTGGCGGACACGCCGAAGAGCGAAACGCCTGCGAGCGCCAGTGCGCCCAGAACTGCAAATTTGCGGATAGCCATGTTCTCCTCCTTTGTGGTTATCCATTCGGAATGGCCGGCATGTCCTCGCTGCCGGCCATATTCACTCAGACCGGATCCACGACGAAATCGCCGCCCCGGGCATGTTTGAGATGGTTGAGCGCGTAGACCTGGCCGGTCATTTCCAGCGCATCGCGGTAGACCGGATCATGCCAGCCTTCGATGTCGATAGAGCCGGACCAGCCGGCGAGCCGCAGCTCGGAAATGATGTCGGTCCAATTGCTGTCGCCGAAGCCCGGCGTGCGCATGAAGACGAACTTCTCCTTGCCGAAAATACCGTGCTCCCTGATGACGTCCCAGCGGATGGTCGCGTCCTTGCCATGGACATGGAAGATTTTCTTCGCCCATTTGCGGATCTGCGGCAACGGCTCGATCAGGTAGACCATCTGATGGCACGGTTCCCATTCGAGGCCGATATTGTCGTCCGGCGTTTCGTTGAAGATGAGTTCCCAGGCATCCGGATTATGGGCGATGTTCCAGTCGCCGGTTGCCCAGTTGCCGTCCATGGCGCAATTTTCGAAGGCGATCCTGATGCCCTTGTCGGCCGCACGCTTGGCAAGCTCGCTCCACACCTGCTTGTAGCGCGGCAGGCTGTCGGTCAGCGGCTTGTTGCGGATGCGGCCGGTGAAACCCGCGACACAGGTGGCGCCGAAATGGTGGGCGTTGTCGATGCAATCTTTCCAGCCCTGCAGGGTCTGCAGGTCGATGTCGGTTTCCTCCAGCGGATTGCCGAACATGCCGAGCGTTGAAATGGTAATGTCGCGATCGCCGATGGCGTCAACACTGCGCTTGCCGAGTTCGGCGAGATCCTGGCCGTTGGTCGTCTGCCAGAAGAAAGGCTCGAAGCTTTCGAAACCCATATCGGCGATCTGGGCAATGCGCTTGTCGGCGCCGCCCTTCGAGGCGCTGACCATGGTACCGATGCGAATGGCTTTGGCGGGGTTGCTCACGTCATCTATCCTTATGCTGAAATTTCAACGCGACGCCCGGTCCTGGCGCTCTCGATCGCACCGAAGACCATGGCGAGGCTTCTTATATTGTCGGAACTGACTGTCTCCGGCCGCTTGCCGGTGCGGATCGCCTCGACGAAGCTTGCGATCACGCTGGCATGGCCATGCGTCTCTTCCTCGCGTTCAGGCGCGGGAACTTCGACAGGCGAAAAACCGTGAAGCAGGCCCGGCTCATTGCCGGAAACCGCTGCCTTGAAGCCATCGGCGCCATCCCAGGTCAGCATTCCCTTCGAGCCGACGATGCGCCACTGGCTTTCCCAGCTCGTGCGCTCACCTTCGGCGCACCAGGAGCCGCGATAGGTGAAGACCACGTCGTCGGAGAATTCGAAAGTCGCGTTGGCCGAAGCGCCATGCCGATACCACGATCCTTTAGGATTGCGCTCGACGCAGTAGACGGCGAGCGGCTTCTTGCCCGCCACATAACGAGCGGCATCGAACGTATGGATCGCCATGTCGAGCAGCAGGACATTGTCCATCTCTTCGCGGAAGCCGCCGAAATGCGGGGCAATGAAGAAATCGCAGTGAATGCCGGTCAGCTCGCCGATCGCCCCGCTTTCGACAAGGCGGCGCATGCGGCGTACACCGGAAATGAAGCGACGGTTCTGAATGATCGCATGGATCTTGCCGGTTTCGGCCGCGAGATCGATCAGTGCCGCACCTTCCGCGAGCGAAGTCGCCATCGGCTTTTCGCTCAGCACGTGGCAGCCGGCCTTCATGGCCGTCGACACAACATTAAAACGTGCCGTCGGGACGACGACGTCAAAGACGATGTCTGCCTTGGTTGCGGCGATGACGGCGGCAAGATCGGCACCGATGCGAGCCGCGCTCAAGCCGAATTCCGCGGCGAGCGTCTCGGCGGCAGCCGGATTGACGTCAACGAGACCGACAACCTCGATTGCCTCGGCAAGATCAGGCGTTTCCTTGATAGCACGCAGCCAGCCTTTGGACATAGCTCCGCACCCGCACAAAACGGCATTCAATTTCACGATTTCCTCCAGCGGTGCGCTTCAGAATCCTCCCGAAACGCCTTCCGTAAACGTTTACGATACTAAGCGGAAACGTTTGCTGCTGTCAATGCCAGCGCCTTTCGACAAAATGCTGCGAAAAATCTCAATGTGATCGGGCGCTTAGGCAAAAATCTTCGGCAATGCAGCAGAAGATTTTTTCGGATCGTACAAAAATACATTTTCCCCTGCCCCAAATGCTTTCCGTAAACGTTTTCCCATGGCAATAAGGTACGATACTCGCGCATACCGGAAGAAAGATCGCTCATATGAAGGGTATCCGTCAGCTTGCAGAACATCTCGACATTTCGATCGGGACGGTTTCGCGCGCGCTGAACGGCAAGGCCGATGTCAACGAGGAAACACGCAAGCGGGTGCTGGCTGCCGCCGAAGAATTCGGCTACGTCGCCAATCAGTCCGGCCGCAGCCTTCGTCAGGGAACGACCAACGTCATCGGCCTGATGATCGAATCCAGCAAGGAGACGGTCGAAAACAGCGACAACTTCTTCCTTGGCGTCACCGGCGGTCTCCAAAGCGTGTTGTCGCGCCATAAACTCGATCTCGTCATGCTCCCCTGCCCTAGCGACGAGGACCCTTACGAATATCTGAAGCGCATGGTGGCGCGCCGTGTCGTCGATGCCATGATCATCTCCGCAACTCAACGCATCGACAAGCGCATCGACCTCCTGATCAAGGCGAAGATTCCCTTCGTCGCACTCGGCCGCAGCTCTTCCGGCGGCAACAACTTCACCTGGATCGACCTTGATTTCGAAGGTGTCGCGACCTGCGCCGTGGACCGGCTTGTCGCCAAGGGACATCGCCGTATCGCGATCGCCGCGCCGTCAGGCGAGATAAATCTCGGTTACGTCTTTGTCGACGCCTATCGGAAGGCTCTGGAAAAACATGGGATCAAGTATGATCCGAAGCTGGTGATCCGCGTGAAATCCAGCGAACAGGGCGGCTATCAGGCGGGCGAAGAACTGTTGCGGATCGACAACAGGCCGACGGCGATCATCCTGATCTACGAACTGATGGCGATCGGCCTCTACCGCCGCCTGGTCGAAGCCGGTGTCGTTCCCGGCCGGGATCTCGCCGTCATCGGCTTCCGCGAGGAACCCCGCGCCAGATTCCTGCAGCCGACGCTGACATGCTTCCGCATGTCCCTGCCAGACCTCGGCGCGGCACTCGCCGAAACCCTGCTTGCGAACATGCCCGCCTATTCGGAGATCTATCGCAACGATGTCCGCAACCGCATCTGGCCGCTGGAGCTTGCTCCCGGTGAGAGCGATGCTTTCAGCATCAGAAGTTGACCTCCGATTGGAGGCTTGCAATTGCCCCCAATTCGGGGCCAAGTTTCCAATGAGAATTGAAGGCGGCATGGATTACAACACGTTTTGCACAAAGATGTGGCCTCGATTACTGCGTCACTTCGAGCGAGAGAGAGAAATCTCACTATGTGGCGCTCTCAGGCGACTGCAACCTTCGAGGTATCATGACGCACCAGCCGAAATCGAATACGGGCTCGTCAGAAGCCCCAAGCAACCTGTCGATCAAACGTCTTCTAGAGTTTCTCGCAGCCAATGGCGGCGGATTCGCGACAGTGGAAGGCGATGGATTTGAGCCCCTTGATCAAAAGGTTCTTGATGCCGCTGAACGTGAGCAACTCATAACCCGCTCCAAGCATAAAAGCGGCGCCTGGGAAGCCTACATCATGACGAAGCGCGGCTACGCCTATATAGGTGTATCCACGCCCTCACGGTGGACGAGTTTTGTCATTCGGGCTCGAAAGGCGCTCGGTTTGCCGATAAGGTGACCGGAGCCCAAGCAACCTACATGTTTGATCCTTTGTGAACTGATTGCAACATGTCGCCGCCCGCTAACTAGCCAGCCAGCGATGAACGGGCCGGCAGTTTGAATTCTCTTCGAACCCGGTTCGTGACCGGACGAAGCCGCGTCAGCGCATCTATGAAGCGTCGCGGCCCCTGAGCGTTAAATATCAAGTCCATGACTGAGCCCGACTGGCTATGCGCGCCGCTGTGCCCCACTCGGTAAATGGCTCCCGCAAATGGTAGGGCAACAAGTGGTTTGGCGGTCTTTTTCACTCGCGAAGATACGGAGACATGGCTCCCGCACATCTCTTTTATATAGTCGTCATCAGCCTCTGCGATATCTTCCGGTAACTCAAAAATATCGCGGCTCAAAATGAGCGAAGTTCCGCAGAAATGGGAGAAATTGTTGTTAATACAGACAAGGCGACCGCCATCGCTCCACACGAGCCCCCGTGTGATTTCCCAGCCGGTTTCGCTTCTGTTCTCGCCAACGAATTGCGCGATACGATTGCTGACGAAATCATCGTCGTCAACAATCATGAAGTAATCGCTGTCCTTCGCTTTGATCAGACCAGCCATTACCCGCCGGCCCTTGTCCAACCGGAAAGCATCATAAAACACCTGCCTGTCGCCGCCAGGAAGTAACTCGTGATTTCTATTCGGAGGAAAATCGACGCGAAGAACTTCAAACTTTGGCGGCAGAGGTGGTATATCCGCGCCATGGTTGCAAACGACAATTGCGCGCCAGTTATCGGAAGTCTGATTGGAAATTGATGCAAATGTCTCCCGCAATCTCTTCTTCAGTTCCTGCCAGTCCTTGGCATTGTCTTGATGCCTGACGGGAATAATAAACGCCAGCCTCATACTCCCTCCGATCAGTTATGAACCACAATTAGACGACGCCTCTCTATTTGCTGCGGCGCAAACATCCACCAGCGAGCAAATAGTCGTGGTGCGTCGAATAACCTGCCGATGAGTAACTGCATTCGAAGCCCTCCTTTCTTATTCGCTCAACAACGGGGCGATGTTCAGGTCGAACCTAGTAACGCCGCTTCCGATTTTTCACGCTCTGCGTCAGCCAACCCGGCCAATCACTGTCAGTGATGGTGACGCAATGCCATTGATCGCGGCTAAACATCGGTGTTGGATAGTCTCCGTTATCAAGACGACATTCTAGATCATTTGATGGAAGTGACCTTATAGCCCGTGACCTGCATCGTCAGCCTGGTACCCGGCGCCATTGGTGTCCATTTTCCAGCCCAACCCGGATCGGCACCATTGGCCACCCAGATGTCAAAAAAGGGCTTCATCGGAAGCGAAGGAAAAACCCCGCCCGTGTCTTGGGGCGTGATCTTCGCAACCTGTTTTCCGTCTACGTACCAGGTGATGGACTTTCCTGCTTCATAGGCGATCCCCAAGCGGTAGCTTTTCCCGGATAAATCGCCCGGAATTAATGGTGCGTTCGAGCCCCTGCTCCAAAATGCCTTCTTTTTGCCGTTAACATTCGTCCAGGCTGTGATCGTTAGGCCCTTCACACCCACGAATTCGAAATCTATCTCATCGCCGTTGACATCGGGTCCCATTACCCAGAGAGGCGCAGCAACCAGCCCAGACGCCATCTTAGGAAGGGTAACATCGACTTCCCACAGCGCCTTGGAGCGAAAGTCGTTGGCCTGGACCTGTCCGGATGCTCTTTCGCTCACACTCAAGTTGAGGGTGCCATTTGTAATCTGCGCGTTGGCAGACCTCCAATTGTAACCACCTAGCTTTCCCTCACCCCACTCGGAAGGGAAGAACAGATTCTTGTAATTGAAAGCCTTGAGCTCAACACCTTTCCAGTTTGGCAAGCTTTCCGCATGAACCATCGAAACCAATGGCCCCGAAGCAATGGTTAAAGCGAGCATTAATCGCTTGACGACGGACATCGGCTCTCCTTTGTGACGAAGCATCAGAGCAACTAAGCTTCAAAAAATGGATTCTATGGGGCAATGTTTGCACGATTGAGACAGAGGCACTCAGAGCTGTGGCGGCAACTCGGTCAAACCCAGACGCGTCAGCGTATTACTGGTTCCCCGTGATAGCGTCGCTGTGACGGTTTAGACACTCCGAATCCCACTTCCATCATGAGACGCGGCGTGCTTCTCGCGAGTGTTCCCATATGAAATCCGAACGGGTCTTCGACGAAACCGGTACCGGCCGGCCCCGTCAGTGTCATGGCCTCCTTCTCGCCGTAGAAGCTTAGGACCTCGTCGGCGGGATGGCCGACGACCAATGTGAATTGATGCTTCAAACGTCTTCGCCGATGGCTGCCACGCACATACACATGTGGTCCCGCGTCAACATCAACATCAGTGAGATAAAAGAAGAACTTGAGCATTCTCCAATCATCAAGGTCGAAGTGAAACTTGAATGACGCACGGCTCAGCTCAGCCTCTGTGGCCGATCGTGTCGGAAAGCTCCACCACGTGCGGGTCGTAATGACTCGTGCCTCCCCGCCCAGGTAATTTTGCGCTATGGCAAGCAGAATCGGATCCTGCTGGACGGCAAGAGCCGCCTCGCACTTCAGAACGCGCTCGAAGTGATGGCCGCTTAGGATAGAGCGACCAAATTGCATTTCGGCCATTCCATGGTCGCCGGGGAGGAACTCAATACGCCGGTCGAAATTACCAAAACAAGGAGTTTTCCAACCAAAATCCGAGATTGCCATACAGATTTCGGAGGGTAGATCGAGACCAGTAAATATCCCGCCCCGACGCAAGTCTTCGGCCGCTTTCCGAGCGTCAACGTTACCGAACATTGACTCCGCGGAACTTAATTTCGGGGCAGCTTTCGCCGTTAGCCAGTGGGCGCGACGAAAAGGCAGTATACGCGCTAAGACAAACATGAGCAGCCAGGCCGGGTTTTCGCAGACATCCTTGAGATAGGTAGGAATGCGAGCACTGATCCGACGCAAAGTGCCTCCGGACCGAGCTATCGATTCCAGATCTTTTGCCCGCGATACGGTTTCAGGCACGGTAGATCCCTCCATAAATCGACGGCATGAATGCTGATAGAACCGCACGCG